>NZ_JBBOQA010000001.1:4800000-6973943 GCF_038003885.1 Paenibacillus sp. FSL R10-2788
CATTTTTTGTTTGTACTTGATTATAGCTAGGATCGAAAGTAGCGCTTTGATATTGATCCCAACCTGTATTTGTCTCACTTACATATGGACGATTTTTTTTCTTGAGAATTATTACTGGTTTCCATCCATAAGACGTAGCACTTGGCCCTAAATTATTATAAAGTTCCACACCCATGTCAGCTGCCCAAGAACCAATACCATCGGTAACAGTCGTAGTATATTCAAATCCACCATAGTTAAAAGCAATATGATTCGGTCTATCCAGACTCACTATATTACTGTCCGCTAATGGTAGTTGCATTAGTGCCATAAGATAGCTACCAGTAGTATTAACATTCATTCTACCGCCTACACCATCCCCAATAAATCCAGCTCTAGGAGCGACGTTAATACTGTTAGCCTCATTAAATTCATTAACATTTCCCGCTAGAAGACTTTCCACATAGTATCTGTCTTATCTACTACCCATAATTCTGGGGCAGCATTAGCCGACTCTTCATAAAAATAAGTATATTGTTCATCGAAAGTAATGTAATCATAAGTAGTTTGGTCAGCACTTTTTGCAAAAGCTACTTTACTATCTCTTTCTTCTTCAACAGCATTTTTAGCAATTTGTAGTACGGCAGCAAGTTGATAATCGGCAACCTTTTGAGTCTCTTGATGCACCACATTAATCTCTGCCAACTCCAGACTTGAAGTTGGTAATGTGTCGTCAGCAAAAGCTGAAACAGGGAAAACCGCAAAACTTGAAATAAGAAGACTAGTTAATATTTTTTTACTATAATTCATATAATTACCTCCTTTTGGAATGAGATAATTGTATGTCATATCAGATAAATAAAATAGAATATATTCCCTTGTAATATTTTGTATTTTTGACTATAATAATGCGATTTTCGCTATATTATTATCTAATAGTCAATATATTAAATCCTAAATTTTTTTCTTAATTCGCTATATAATAAAAGCCCAATTTCATCGTAAAGAAATCAGTGAAATCAGAGCTACTTTGCAGATTGCTTCGGGTGAAAACTCAGCAGATATTTTGAATCATTAAGTGGTTTTATCGCAATCTCGCTTCCTCTATAAGAAACAGTGCTTAAATAATCAATTAAACTCTTCTTAACATATCCCCTTTTCTATCCTCTTACAGTTTTTATTTGTGAGATATTCTCAACAGGATTTTTAAATAATTCTCCTTATTCACATCATGCTGATTCTTTAAGAATTAACTTTAAAAATTGTTCATAAGAGTTAACGGTCTTACGTGATAAATTCTTGTTTTGACAATCTAAAAAGTCTTCTAAAAAAAACTCCAAATCCGATAACTCCATACAAATCCTCCATCTCTTTTCCTACAAAAACAAAACCCAATAAACCAAAAAGGTTTATCGGGTGAGATGGAAAAAGTTTATCGGATTCAAAACAAGTCTATCGGTTTTTATATACTGTCTGTAAACACCTTCCAGCAACCCACAATCCCTTACCCCGCACTGCCCCTAACCCTTTCAACTAACCTTATGCTCAATCCGCAGCTTGTCCGCTACCATGGCAATAAATTCCGAGTTAGTAGGCTTAGATTTGGAGATATTAATGGTGTAGCCGAATAAATGGCTAATGGAGTCGATGTTGCCACCTAGAGCCGTAAGGGTTTAACGACTTTCCAATTAAATGTAAATAAAGGCGCTCAAAGCTATTTATTGGCTTCCAGTTAAAATATTGGTTGGTTTATTTTCATTTCCACTATACTACATTCCTTATACAAATTCCAATTTTACCAAATACACAACTTATCCAACCTATCCTTCAAGCTAGGTGCACTGTCTTCTCTCAATATAAGCTTTGTATTTACTATCCGTTAATCTAAAGAATAACCTTCATTATATATTACGCTTGTTTCCATATTTAACTTTTTATGTTTATTTTATTTTGTATTTATATTCGTAAAATGCTTCGAAGGAGAACTATACATTGAATACCATGTCGAATATGATGTTCAGTACCTTCTAAACAAATTTCACAGTTGGGGTCTTATAACGATTGATTCAAATGCGGAAATACAGATAAACAATTTTGAATCTGATTGTGAAACAGAGGAAGAAAGAAGTACCGTGAAGATAGCATATCTTCAAGAACGAGAAGTATATTATCACCTGAAGAAAGTCAGACGAGACGTAAGACTGCATCCGAATTACTTCAGAGAGCAAAGATAAAGAAATGACACTAACGACTAAAACACCGTTACCGTTAATACTTCCTTCTGGCTTTAAGCTTAATGAGAGGGGGTGAAGCAAATGACCGAAGATCAGAAAAGTAAGAATGAACGTAACGTTGCTTTCAAAAGGTTTATCGAAGAACACAAAGAAACTGTTCGTGAAATCTCCGATGCACAGCCCAAGACGATCAAACCAGACGATGAATGGGCTACTGAACATGAATGGACAGAAATGTATACAGAAATGTCTAAGGAGGCTAATAAGGACAATTAATCAGTATTAAAAATGAGACTACTATTTATACCTCACACTAAAATTTGATAATGGAGACTAAAAAGAATGGGTAAAAATCTGAATACCGACATGCATAACGAGCACGATTGGTATATGAAGCGTCGGGTAGGGAATCACTATCAAAAGGTACAAGTCAATGAGATCACCCTAAATGGGGACTGGATGGATAAGATAGAATTGCGGACTGAATGCATTCAAAAGAAAAGCATTATACCGCTCTCTTCATTATTTCTTACAATTACAAAACCACATTTTTCCACTACTGCACATAGAATATTTCATAATTACGACATGTTCCAAGGTGGAATAGTATACTGCATTTATAAAAGCGATTCATTACAGTATGTGGGGAAAACCATATCATTTAGAGAAAGAATGCAAGAACACAAGTATACTTCGGATTTTGATCTTATGGATGAAGCTATTGTAATCCATGGTCGCTTTGTTCCTTTTGAAGAAGACTTAGACATCTACGAGTTATTTCTGATCAACACTCTTAAACCAAAAAATAATAAAAAGCTTGTATACACCTATTAAAATTATGAAACATTTAGACAGCAACACGTTTGATCGTGGCTGCTGTTAGGAACAAGCGTGATATAAAGCAAACTTTTTCGATCGGCTGAAGTGCCTACCACTTTCTAGAATCTCAATTAGTTTCTAATACTCGAAACCACTCCCCCCTACCCTACCGCAATTTATCCAAACAAAAAAGACCTCAATTTGAAGGCTCTGTACCTACTTTCCGTTTCGCTAACTCTCTGTATATCATTGGTTTTGAAACACCTGATCAGTTCTCTTATTACTTTAAATGAATATAAAATACAAAAACATAAATAAAAATACATAACGAAATACCTTTAATCTCGCTTTAATTATCGAATGTCGCAAAACACCAATTTTGCGACACCCTAATTGCTTCCATTTGTATATATCTTGCAAAAAAAATAGGGGGACGATGTATTTTCATACAGGAAACTATGAAGTATTGACGTTTAACACTACTTAATTTCTTTTTTTAAATAGACTATCAAGATATTTGTTCTTATCTAAAGATTCTTTTATTTTGGTATGTATTAACTCTAAACATCTCATCTCCCACAACCTATATTGAGACTGTCTAATGACAAATTGAGTTAAATCAGGTATTTGTTTGATTTTATTGAAACCAATTTTATACTCACCATGATTAACAGCTTCTTCATCTTCATAATATAGCTTCATGATGCTAACATCCTCTCGCATTTCATTAACATTTGGCTTAGGAGGATATTCTACAATATTTGAATAGTTATCAATAAGAAATGTGAGAAGCATATGATATCGACTCATACTGTTTTTTTGAGTGAAAGAAATTGCGTCTTTTTCATCAAGAATATCTTCATATCCTATAAGCCCATATTCCAAATTAATAGATGAATATAAAGTTTCTAAAAAAAGAAGTAATTTTTCTTTTTCCGTAGGCGCATTAATGCCTTCGAAAAATTCGTTAAGTAATCTAATAAACAATCCCTGTTCAAGTATATTGCGATTTATATCGAATAGTGTTTTAAAAACTATATCTTGTTTTATACTAAAAGGTTTATCCTCAAATAGCCTGAGTAATACTTCCTTTTTTCCATCATCATGTAAAACCTCTATACATTTTGCAGCAAAATACTCTTGAAATGATCGATGTGAATATTTATAACTAAACCCTTCTTCAATTAGTATACAAACTGATTTGAGCAGGTCTTCTTTATAATCATCTTCGTTAAATTCTTTTTCTTCTAATGCTTTTGCAGTAGAAATATATTCAATAAGTTTAGTATTATTAAATGATATTTCATCTTCTAAGTAACTAAAAAGAGAAATATAGTTTAATATTCTTTTAAATTCTGTAATAGAAAGAGAAGTGAATCTATCTCTCTTTAGTCCTTTTGTAGCATCATGCTTTGAGTAAAGAACATCAAAAGCAGCTTCATAAAACTCATGTTTTTTTTCAGGAATATCAGCATGTTGATTAAAAGTGAGAAACATTATTGTTAACAACAATGGTATAGATGCAAAAGAATAATGTGTTTTGAATAGAGAATCTTCTAACGCTTTGATAAATTCTATTTTTGTATCATTATCATACTCTAGTTTCTCTATCATTGTTTTTGCTTGACTTAAACTTAATAAATCTATATCCATCTCCTTGAATGATATCCATTCACTGAACTCATTACTATTTCTTGACGAGACAATATATTTATTATCTTTATATACATCTGTTAATTCTAATAGTTCTCTCTTTACCTTTTCTCTTTTAACATTCTCTATTTCATCAAAACCATCAAAAAACAATACAAATTTTCCTAATAATAATGATTTTTCTAAATACTCTTGGCTTAGATCAAAACCTAAATTATTCAATGATTTATAAATAGTATCCAATAAGTTTAGTTCTCTTCCATTCATATCCTTCAACTCAATAAAAAGCGGAATACGATCAGTCTCTAAAATAATATTCATAAACGCATTTTTCATAAAAGTTGTTTTCCCAATACCACCAGTACCAGTTATGATAAAGTAATTGCCCATTCTTAATAACTTTTTTATACTCTCAGTCTCTATACGTTGACCATTGAAAGTAAGGCTCTGACTAACATAAAAATCCTTTAGAAATACAGATTCTCTATTGTATAATATAGTTTTAATCTTACTATACTTAGCATAAGCATTATTTAAATAATTCTGAAATGCCTCTCCACACTCAACATCTTTCGAATTCCCTTTATTTTTAGAGATTTGAAATATACCTTTTACGATTCTTTCAATATTTCTCTCGAATATTTCTACACCAAACTTAGCCAACTCTACATCCACGTCTATTCACTCCTACTAAATTATAAATTCATAAATTTAATACTTTATCTACCCTGATAATTTATATGTGTTCTCTCAACATTAGAATTTCATATAAATTACACTCTCCTTAATACACTTGGCACTCTAAAATTTAATATATTCAACATCATTAACCTCTTTGATCTCTTACACCATACTCACTTAATATAAGCCCAAAACGCATGCTTTGGGCTATCTTACTTTGCGTACCTATATTTCTTCAGCAAATACATCTAAAACTACAGTGTTCAATGCAATTAGTGATTCTAAGCTTATTCATCACTATCAATCTGATAACCTTGACTGCGAAATCATCATATTTGCTCATATCCAGTGCATTTTCTTCTAACTCTATTTCGACTTCATGTATTCCATTAATCTACAAAGATAGTTATAATGACCTATACATATACTACCATAATACAAGTTGATAGGAGCAGCAAAAATTGGCTAGAAGACGAAAAAAGAACCCTCTTTAATAGAAGTGGCAATGCAGATAATTGTAGTCTGTGCCTTTATACTGGCATTCAATCTCACCTTCAGCAAATATGGAGCATCATTAGGAGATTCTTGGTTAAATCTATTACTAATTGCCGTTATCATTGTGCTGACAATAACTATTACCTTACGTCTTGCTTATGTACAAGAAAAATTAAAAAAAAGCAAATATCAACGAGATTGACAAAATGAGCGTCACGATGTTTGAGCGTTATTTGGAACATTTTTTCAAACGACAAGGATGGCAAGTGAAACACACTGGTGGCAAAGGTGACTATGGCGCTGATCTTATTCTGTCCTCAGCAACGAAGAAAGTTGTTATCCAAGCCAAACGATGGAAGAAGAATGTAGGTTATGAAGCCATTCAGCAAGCTTACACGAGCAAAGACATATATGGCTGTGCCGAAACATGGGTCATAACCAATAGTAGATTTACAGAGCAGGCTAGAGATAGTGCAAAGCATCTTGGGGTTAAGTTATGGGACAGAGATGTGTTAATTGAAAAGATGTCGAAGGTCAATGCAGCATAGACAATTAAGGTGAATGAACAGGGAGCAAGTTGATGTTATAACTACTTCGACTGTTGCTGTTCCCATCAAGCAAGAAGAGGACTTATTTGTATGTACCAAATGCGGAAAACCAGTCACCAACAAAATCAAGAATTACTACTTATCCAAACAAAGACGTTTTAATGGAAGAATCTACTGTTATGATCATCAAAGATAATTGAACTATGAGGTGAGACTGGTTAACGAACTACTTATTGATATGGAGAAATTAAAAACCGTGTTGGTTTCAAAGGCTACAGGTGGCGATTCTAATGAACAGGAATATCGCTCTTTACGTGAAAAGTTAATTAAGGTCGATCGCATTAAAAACAGCCTTCCACGTTTCGTTTCTACTTGCCGTACTTTGTCCGAGTTTTGGGGACATATCACCGAAGTATCACCGACATACAGAGGACGTAGAGAATATCTACGGGACGCTTTCAATAATCTTTTAGAAATGCTTGAAAATGATTCATCGTCCCCAGCAGATAGTGTTATTTCTGACTCATTAATAGGTAAAGTTAATGCTTCTTATATTCAAGAAGCATGGACAAAATCTCTTGAAAGACGTGAGACTGACCCAGAAGGTGCAATCACGATGGCTCGTACTCTATTGGAGAGTGTCTGTAAATTCATTATGGTTCAAACAGCAATAAAGTATGAGGAAAAATGGGAATTACCTCAGTTATATAAAGGCGTACAAACAGCATTAAACCTCGCTCCTGATAATCATACAGAAGAAATATTTAAGCAAATCCTAGGAGGTTGTGCTTCTGTTATTCATGGATTAGGCTCTGTACGTAATAAACTGGGTGATGCACATGGACGTAATCAGAGGACAATAAAACCTTCAAAGCGTCATGCCCAACTTGCTGTGAACCTAGCTGGGGCAATGGCTGACTTTTTGTTCTCAACATGGGAAGAACAAAACAAAGTAGATAAAAACTATAATACAGAGGTGGAATCGTAATGAGTAGAGAAGTGGAATACAATTACCTGAAATGTGACTGTGGTTGTTATTTCGAAGTTCAAGCTTTTATCCTACGTGGGTTCAAGGATAACGAAGACATAAGTTGTCCAAAATGTAACAAGTTTGTAGCAACGATTCGAGCGGATGTTGGATACGAAACAAAAATCCTTTCGGAGGAAGAACTACTAGATATTCATGTGAATCAAAAAATTGATCTTGCTGTATTCAGACACAGTGAAGGTATTAATTGTGTACTTTGTCATTCGAACACTACTAGTTTCGTTCTGTCATTGGAAGAAATTGATGCTGATTCCATTGCATGTTGTGAATCCTGCTATGAGAGTAATGATATTAAAAATGAGAACAATCGTCTATTCATTTTAGAAGAAGATTGAGGATATTAGTTTTTCGTTGTATACATAAAACTACGGTTTCATATACGGCACATTCGGTAATCACGTTAGGTCGCTAACGAGAATATGCCTGTTTTTAATAGACATCAAGCAGTACAATTAATATTAATAAACAACCTTAACGGTAGATGTAACAAGTCTCTGACTGCCGTAGTGTCCTAGTCTAATCTGCAATGATCCAAGGGTCGGCAATATCATCAAACTTTACCGTAATCAGTTTATTCACCATCATGAAATTATAATTAAGTTTTACCAATGGCAAATTCAGAATTTACTATTAAGGAGTTGTCTAGATGAGTATTATTCATGTGACACAAATTAAAAATTATTTAAACAGTGTATATAATGGTCTTATTGATCTATCTGACTGTAACCCAGATGAAAATGCAAACTTTTTCCTAACAAGAGCATTAACAGCCTATACAATTCAAAACCTGGCACAAGTTGATCCGAGTACAGCAAGTAAATTTGTGGTTGATGGCTCTAATGACAATGGCATTGACGGTATTTTTTATGATGAAAAAATGAAGATTTTATATATTGTCCAATCCAAATGGATAAGCAATGGTACTGGTGAACCTGAAAATGGCGATATTAAAAAATTCATCTCAGGGACAAGAGACTTAGTCAATTTTGAGTTCAATGTTTTCAATAAAAAAGTACAGAATCTTTCTAATTTAATTATGAAGGCTATCGGAGATTTCAATATAAAAATCCAAGTGGTATTAGCGTATACTGGGATAAATTTATCAGAGCTTTCAAAGCGTGATTTCGAGAATTTCGAGAATGAAATGAATGACGCTAACGATATTTTATCAACCACAATAATGAACCAAACTCGATTGCATGATTCATTAAAAATTGGTATCTCTGGGGAGCCAATAAATTTGGAAATTGGTCTAAAGGAATGGGGGAAAAAAGAGGAACCTTTAAAGGCATATTATGGACAAGTAAATGGGCTTGAGATTTCAGAATGGTGGAATAAATATGATAACAGATTATTCACGAAAAATTTACGTGAATTAATTGGTGATACTGAAATAAACAGAGAAATCAGAACTACAATAGAAAAAGAGCCAAATAATTTTTGGTACTACAATAATGGTATAACTATTATTTGCAAATCAATAGTAAAATCTGCCTTAGGTGGTGGTGACAATTCTTTTGGTCACTTTAGGTGTGAGGATGTAAGCATTGTAAATGGTGCTCAAACCGTTGGAACAATAGGAAAATTTGCTGTATTAAAAAATAAAGGCGGAAAATTAGAGAACCTTTTTGTACAGGTACGAATAATTTCACTTGAAAATACTGATGAAGAATTTGGTAAGAATATAACGAAAAATAATAATAAACAGAATAAAATAGAGAACAGGGATTTTGTAGCCTTAGATCCAGAACAAAGCCGTATCCAAACCGAACTAGCCATAGATAAAATCTCATACTATATTATGAGAACAGAGACACAGAATAAAAAAGAAAAATCATTTGACCTAGCGGACAGTACCACTGCTCTTGCTTGTGCTAACAATAAACCAAGCATCACTGTACAATTGAAAAGAGAAATTGGTAAACTGTGGGAAAGTATCGAGAAAGCCCCTTACACTGCTCTATTTAACCCGAGTGTTTCAGGTATTTATGTTTGGCGTTGCGTTCAAATACAAAGAAAACTTGATGATGCAATCCAAGAAGTCTCTATTTTCAAACAAAATAGAGAATACAGTATATCTGTACATGGTAACAGGATAATTGCTCATTTAGTATTTCAAGAGATGCCATTAAACTTATTCAAAAACCCTAATTATGAATTCGATTCATACATAAATATGTTTGACTTTACTGCACGAGTAACATTAAATTACGATTTGATTTACCAGTGTCTCAATGATCTATTTGGAAATTCAGCTGTAGTACCTACATTATTTAAAAATGTAAGAAAATGCGAATCTCTAGTTGATGAAGTAAATAAAATCAAAAAAGAAAATTCCTTGTAGTACATTATGGTTGAAATAGAATATTGGAAAATGGCTTCTGATATAGGTTCAAGATATTTCACAATCCCTTTGCTACTATGCCGATTTCTGAAGAAGGCTTCAAGGGTAACAAGCAGTTTGCGAAGAATACGGTTATAAAAAGAATGAAGTGGAATTTATATAATCCATCCTTTAACACAGGATGGATTTTATTTAATACAAGTGATAGACACGTTCTATTCAACAATTCCCCCCAGATGTCTTCACCTGAAGAATCTATTCCCAATCTCTATTGGCTCTCATTTCAGAAGCCCGCTCTGCTCTCATTTTTGCTTCAAATTCAGCCCTCAGTTCTGCTTCTATCTCTCTTCTGTATTCTTCCTGATCTTCTTTGCATAATTTCGCATAAAACATAGATGTCGATGCAAGATTGCCAACGGCACGATAGGAGCGAAGCGACAGGACTTTATGTAACGTTCACAATTAATCACATATTGATTCGCTATACCCAACAATAGTGGGGGTGCTAAACCAACTGCTATGTTGTTTATGTTCTAGTTCGCTTCGCTCGCAGAACATAAACAACATAGCACCTGCCGCACCACCCCCACACCCCCTCAGGGCTGGTTAGATACTACTCCCCCTAAACTATGCCTTAACTTTCCGAAAAATAGCATCCCAAAATCCAATATACTTTCTTTATTATTCACTCCAATTCGTACTCCCCTCTATATAAAGATAAAGAGTACGACTTGAGAAGAAATGCTAATAGACATGTATAGCTTTGTTGATTGACCTAAAATAACCAGCTGTTTCATTAGCTACAAACCTACTATTCTTAAGTAGTTTACCGAAGTTACTTCTTGATAAACCCATTCTTTCAATAATCTCAGCTTTAGAATACTTCCCTGCTGGTAAGCCTTTAAGATGTTCAATCAATTGATCAACTCTGTCAGGCGCAACGACTTTGGATGAAGCTTGCTTTTCCTTAAACCCTAGCTTCATGTATTCTCTGTTACTTGAGCCTTTTATTTGCCCAAGCACATCATCAACGATGGCACTGTCACTGTTGACGATGAAAAATTGTCCGCTAGGCATCTCGTTTCGTTGAATACGTTTTATACTTTGATACAATTCAGCAGCGATATAGCCTGTTTGAAATGACTTAAATTCATCATTTTTAAATCTACCAGAATGAATATCTAGTGACTTCTTACCCAAATCAGTTCTGTTGTATATCATGTACTTCAATAAGTAAGTATTGATCGTATGGAATGTTTGGAGTTCCAAGTATCCAACACTGAGTAAAATCAGAGTAATCATTTCTACCGATAAGATTACCAAACCAGTTGATTGCATACCCTTGATCACTGTATTCGTCACCAATGCATATAGAGTCAATCCCAGTTTCGTACATTTTCATTCGAATTTGTACTGCATTGTCTTTATGACAAAGAATGAGAGTCTTATCAGTAGGAGCATGTCGTTTCTTTATCATTTTGCAAATCTCAGGATAGAACTCATCTTCGTTTGCCAATAGATTTGAACTACTTGTGTTGAAATTTACGATTGTGAATAACGAATTGCTATGGTCTATTATCCGCTCTTGTCCGACTACAGTGAAAATATCCTTATTACTGTATGCACCATCAATCCCAGCACTAGCATCTAAGATGATATTGTTATATAAACCCCAAAGTTGATACTTTGGATCAAACGTGCTTATGTTCCCATTGTTGTAGATACAGCTTTCACTATACCAAAAAGGAAGTCCCTTAAGCATTTCTGTTAAATTATCCTTCTGATATTTATTGTCCAATTGAATTGAATTGGTATTTTTATTCGCTTGCATCAAGCTTTCGAAGTTTGTTAAAGTTTTTGGATGAATCCCAATTTCTACTCTGACACATTTATTCTGCATTCTATCCTCTTTAAGCTTCTCTAGTTTTAAATCAAGTTTTAAGCAGACTTTATCCAATTGACCCTGAAGCGATCTATCTAAGTAACCCCGAACTTCATTATAAAGACGTTTCGAATAAGAAAAAGTAGGCATACTCACTTTTTCATCTATTATCAATACATTTCTTCTCAATTTGAAACATTCTCTTAACTCGTCATCGAGACAGAGATTAACGTAACGCTGATGTGTAATTATAAGAACTCTAACATCTGCTAACTTGTGCGGCTTATTCTTCCATTCAGACCAGTTATCCTTTGTAAGTCACAGTACATTCAATTTCAATTTATGATTATTATGATCAAGATAAGCTGTCGCTTCGTCAACATCTCTTCTGAAGCGTTTCACGATCAAGTACCTATTGTTGTTTTCAATATCACTCAGGCCTCCTTTGACCCACAACAAGTAGATAGATGATGTTCCTTCTCTGTTGAAAGATAGCAAAGGCGGCGAATAGCCAGATGACATTCCGCCTTTGCGTAAAATAAATTATAGATATTTCTCTAATTATCCAACTGTTATTAATTTTTCATAACTCTTTTTGTTAGATTATCTACTTTTCTAAGCAGTATGGTACTTTACTTCTGATGTAAAAACAGAACAGTCAGAAGGCGTTCCAAACAACAATAAATTTTTCTCTAAAATTAAATTTCCATGAACGTGATTGGACTATGCTTTTGATATTTCCTTCCAATTTCTTCATCTGTAAAATCCAAATAGGCTCTTTGGGTGACCTCAACAGATGAATGTCCGAGAATTCTGCACAAACTAAACCAATCACCATTATTGAGGATATAGTATTTCGCAAAGTTATTACGCAATTGATGGGGAGTAATATCTATGTTGACCTTCTGCCCTGCTTCCCTCAAAGCCCTCTCGTAATTTCGAACCTCAAGTTGTGTTCCTCTTATGGTTGGAAATAGGAAGACACTCTCTGAATATCGATCCTTGTATCGCAACCAATATTTAAGATCATTCGCCGTTTTATAGGAAAAGTATGCAAATCGTTCTTTTTTGTTCTTTGCATTAGTAATATGAATACTTTTATGTTTGAAGTCAATGTGCTCAGGCATCAAGAACAAACACTCACTTGTCCTCATACCTGTGTCGAGTAACAACCGCATGATCACATAGTTTCTATACCCATAAAATGTTGAGTTATCGAACTGTGACAGCACACTTTTAAGTTCATCCGAAGTTAAGGTCTTTTTTACTTTTCGTTCCATCTTTGGATTCTCAAGTGTTGCAACTGGGTTCTTTGGTATCTCTTTTTCAATTTCGTACAAGTAATTAAAGAAAACTTTAATATTCCGAACATAATTGGCAATTGTCGTCGATGATATTTCTTTCTTATAATCACTTCGATGATCTGGATAATTATTTGACTTAGTCAGTTCATCATTTACTACGGTATATTTTCCACGTTCCCGAAGGTATTTAACATACTGCCGTATGTGACCTGTTTGAACTTTTCCTACCTCTTCAATCTGAAATGAATTACTTAAATACATTGCGAACAATTTTAGTGTTTGTTCATAGCTTGCCAAGGTCTTGCGAGAAAGATTCCTGGAAGAACAGTACAGCATAAAGTTATCAATCTGAAATTCAACATCAGTCACAAGAAAAAACCGCCCTTCATTGGATTTTTGGAAACCCAATAAACAGCGGTATTTATAGCTCTTCTCAAAAACATTTATCGGTTTTAAACACACCTTTTCGGATATTTATCGGTATCTTTACGTTACCTATAAACACCTACCAGCAACCCACAATCCCTTACCCCGCACTGCCCCTAACCCTTTCAACTAACCTTATGCTCAATCCGCAGCTTGTCCGCTACCATGGCAATAAATTCCGAGTTAGTAGGCTTAGATTTGGAGATATTAATGGTGTAGCCGAATAAATGGCTAATGGAGTCAATGTTGCCACGTGTCCAAGCCACTTCAATCGCATGGCGGATCGCGCGTTCTACGCGTGAAGGCGTGGTTTTGAACTTCTCAGCGATTGCTGGGTAGAGCGTCTTCGTAATCGCACCAAGGATCTCGATATTGTTATATACCATGGTGATCGCTTCACGCAGGTACTGATAGCCCTTGATATGCGCTGGGACACCGATTTCATGGATGATCGAGGTAATGTTAGCGTCGAGGTTCTTGCCCTTAGAGAGCGGCACTACATTCGATCTGGACGTCGACGAATAATTGTACATGTTGGAGGAGGAGCTCATGCTGCCTTGAGAGCCGACAAGCTGACGTACACGATTTGCCAGGACCTCCATATCGAACGGTTTCAAAATATAATAGGATGCACCAAGCTGTACAGCTCTTTGAGTGATGTTCTCCTGACCAAAAGCAGTCAGCATGATGATCTTCGGTTGAGGATTCAGATCCATATCACGTAGACGTTCCAATACACCTAGGCCGTCTAAATGCGGCATGATGATATCAAGAATAAGAACATCGGGAATTTTACGCGCTTCGCTAAGCATTTGAAGCACTTCTTCACCATTGTAGGCGATACCCGTTACGGTCATATCTTCTTGCTCAGAAATGTACTCGGAAAGCAAATTCGTAAATTCCCTGTTATCATCGGCCAACAACACTTCAATATTCTGCACTGGCTGCTTCCTCCTTAATTATATCTGCTATTCGAAAATAACATTTTTTTCTTGTCTCTTACGTTTTCGACATGGAGATCGAATTCCCTTCTGTCGAAAATTATTTTTCTTTATTTTTTTTCTGTGTTGGATTATAATTAAATATTTTATCTCAATGTTCGAGGTTCTTCGTAATCGTTCGACAAAAAATCTTAAGGCTAAACCGCCTTAAGATTTAATGAATACCTATTCTCCTGTTTGGTCACACCTGAATCTTGAAGCATCCATTCGATGAAGCACCCATAACCGGACTTAGGATCATTTACAAATACATGAGTTACGGCCCCTATGAGACGGCCATCCTGTACGATAGGACTTCCGCTCATGCCTTGAACGATACCGCCTGTCTTATCGATAAGACGTGGATCGGTGATCCGCAGCACCATTCCTTTAGTGGCTGGCGTTTGCTGATGTGCTACATGAATGATCTCAACCTTAAACCGCTCCACCTGCTGTCCGTCAACTACAGTTAGGATCTCAGCAGGACCTTCCTTGACTTGATCGCTCATCGCCACGGGGATCGGTTCTTTGTAAAGACTGTGCTCGGGATTGGAGGTCATTTTACCGAAGATGCCGAAGTCAGTATTACTCTCCACATTTCCAAGCACTTGGCTTTCTTTCAAAAAATGCGCTCGTTTCTCGCCCGGATCGCCATCCTGGCTTTTGGATATGGAGGTTACACTGGACTGAACAATATGACCACTGCCTACAACAATTGGGGTACCGGTATTCATGTCTGTAATCACATGTCCCAAAGCTCCATATACACCTTGCTCGGGAGCATAAAAAGTTAATGTGCCGACACCCGCTGCTGAATCACGAATGTACAGGCCTAACCGCCACACTTTGTCATGAATGTCATACGCGGGCTTTAGCTTAGCTGTATGCTCTTTACCCCCGCGTTTGAAGACAATGGTCAAGGGGTTATTCGCTTTACCAGCACGATCCACCAGCTTGGCCACCTTGGACAACTCATCCAATTTCTCACCATTCATGGAGATCATCAGATCACCCGGCACTAAACCGCTGACCTCTCCTGGGGAAAGCTTAGATTTCTCTGATACTTCAATCAGATGATGACCAACAACCAAAACACCTGCTGATTTCACTTTCACACCGATCGTTTGACCTCCCGGGATCACCTTAAGCTCGGAATGAATTCCTTGTGCAGTCACCTTGGCTGGTTCACCATGCAGTGGTGCAGCAGAACTTAGATTTGTTCCCGTTATGCCCGATAAACTAAGAAAGAAGGCAAATAAAAGGCCTGGCATTAACTTCCTGAGGTTAGGCTTCAATGGCTGTCACGCTCCCTTTTGCTTCTTTCGCTTGACGAAAAAGGTGGTCGCCAATTGCGTACCTATAAGATAACCTTGCCCCCAGGCTTTTATTACTGTCAATCATTGCTCCGCTTAGCTTGTTGCAGCCTTACTTGCCTCGGCCAGATTAAGCATTTCCTGCGAGTGATGCAATGTTTTTTCGGTAATTTCTACGCCACCCAGCATCCGGGCCAGCTCCATTACACGTCCATCGTTTGTTAGGGATTCCACTTCAGTCATGGTTCTTCCATCCTCAACCTTTTTGCGGATTAAGTACTGATGGTCAGCCATACAAGCCACCTGCGGCAAGTGAGTAATGGAGAACACCTGACAGGTAGAGGATAGCTTAAACAGCTTATCTGCGATGGACTGAGCGGCTCTGCCGCTGACACCGGTATCCACTTCGTCAAAAATCAGAACTGGAATTGCATCATGGCGCGCAAAAATACTTTTCATTGCCAGCATAATACGCGACAGCTCACCACCAGAGGCGATTTTGCCAAGCGGTCTCAGGGGTTCGCCCGGGTTAGGGGATATCATAAATTCTGCGCTGTCTATCCCTTGTCTTGTGAGGCGAATACGCCGACCATTGTATTCCACTCCACGGGGGTCCTCCAGCGTGTCTAATTTGACCTGCAACGAGGTTCTTTCCATTTGAAGGTCTTTAAGCTCACCCTCCACTTGGGTGGCCAGATCAGCAGCACAAAGCTTGCGTGCTTCACTTAATTCCGTAGCTGCTTCCATTAATACAGACAGCAGCGAATCGCGCTTCGCCGTCAGTTTCTCCAGATATTCATCTTTATTCTCAAGCAAATCAGTTTCCCGGTGAATTTGTTCATAATAAGCCAAAATCTGTTCTACACTCTCTCCATATTTACGTCGGAGTCCAGTGATCAAATCCAGACGATTCTCGATTTCTTCAAGTCGCATCGGATTGAACTCGATATTTTCCCGGTAATCACGAAGCTGAAAAGCAGCATCCTCTAGCTGGTAATATGAGGACTGCAGCTGTTCGAGCACTGTTCGCAGACCCTTCTCATCGTAACGAACTGCATCCTCAAGTCTGGAAATGACATTACCGATCGATTCCAAGCCTTGTCTGTCGTAAAGCAGCTCATATGCACCCGATACGGAATCCATCATTTTCTCACTGTGGGATAGTTTGACCCGTTCTTCGGTAAGTAATTCATCTTCTCCCGGTTTTAATCCGGCCGATGAAATTTCTTCAAGCTGAAAACGATATAAGTCGAGCATTTGGTATGCCTTCTGGCTGGATTCCTGCAGCTCTCGCAGCTCTTTCTCCACCTTCGCGAAGGCAGAATACCTTTCCTGATAAACTGCCTTTAGCGGACCAATAATCGGTTCTCCGTAAGTATCCAGCAGTCCCAGATGCCGTTCCGCCTTCAGCAAGTTCTGGTGCTCATGCTGGCCGTGTATATTAACCAGCTGCTCGCCGATCTCACGAAGCATGGTAAGATTGACCATCTGTCCATTTACACGTGATGTACTTTTACCTTGAGAGGTAAGCTCGCGTCGTATAATAAGATGCTCCTCGCGCTGGGCCTCAATGCCAAGACGCTCCAAAGTCTCCCAAACGGGATGACCGCTGGGAAGACTGAAGAGCGCCTCCATCTCCGCTTTTTCACAACCATAACGAATGGAATCCGCTGAACCGCGGCCTCCAACAATCAATCCAAGCGCATCAATAATAATGGATTTACCTGCCCCGGTCTCTCCCGTAAGCACGTGGAAGCCAGGATAAAAATGCACATCAACCGCCTCAACGACGGCAAGATTGCGTATAGACAAGGTTTCTAACACTAATAGAGCACCTCCGAGAAGATGACAGGCATCTGATTAATTATAATTAAGAAATATAACCCATGATTTGTGAAATTACAGTCTTACTGTCCTCAGGTAAACGGCAAATAATAAGGATTGTATCATCACCAGAAAGGGTTCCCATAATTTGCGGCCAGTCAATATTATCAATCAAAGCAGCGACAGAGTTAGCCGTACCTGGTAAACATTTCATCACCACAAGATTAGCCGAGGAATCGATCTGCACAAAATTATCCACAAGAACGCGCTTAAGCTTCTGAATGGGATTGTACCGTTGATCCGTTGGAAGTGAATATTTATATCTTCCATCATCCATGGGTACCTTGATGAGCAACAGCTCTTTTATATCTCGAGATACTGTGGCTTGAGTAACTTGAAAACCTGATTCACGCAAGGCTTCCACAAGCTCGTCCTGTGTCTCGATATCCTTTTGTGTAATAATTTCACGAATCTTAATATGTCGTTGTCCCTTCATTGTTGCCTCCTGGTATATAAAAAATATGGACTCAGTTTGATTCTCCATCGTCTTTGCCAAGCTTAATTACATGGATCGATGCTGTTGCTACATTAACATATAGAACGCCGCTGCATTCCGGATAGATCAGCAGGTAGGGAAGCAAGGTATCACGTAAGCCGCTGCCAGTGAAATCCAAAGGCTTGCGTGGTCTGGAAAGGATAACTAAATATAACGAGCCTTCCTCTTTTGTCGCCACATAATCTATAAATAACCGGCTATACATCTGCGCCCCATTTACGTTGAAAGACAAGGGGATTTTTAATTTCCCTCCAACGACCTCATATCCTTCATCCTCAAGTATATCAATAGAGGGATGTGGAATAATCACTTTATTGAACGGAATTTGATCCTTCATAAAAGAACGCGGAGAACTCTGCAGCCATACATATACCCGATATATTATAAAAATCGATAATGCTACCCCAATAAACGCCATAACGACCTTGTCAGAGCTACCCGCCACTATCAATCACCTCGGTGATTTATTCGCGTGAAGCCCTGGTAAATCCTGCTTCTAAGCTGTTTTTTTACGAGCTTTCCGCATAATTGATATTATTCGCTAATTCAGCATTTTACAATTACAACGAGCACAGTAAATCCAAAAAAGATTCAAAATATAAAGACCCGGATTTTATACCGGGTCTTTATTTTAATAAATTCAATCCATTTGAGCAAATCTGCAAAACACCCCGCTGACCATTTGAGGTTGACGGGGTGTTCATAAAGCTCTAGCGGCGCGGGGAGTTTCCATGAGTAGAACTCACATTAAAAGTACTCGTAGCCTGCTTAATCACTTCATCAGCAAGGGAAGCGAAGTCCTCCACTGGAATGACTGCTGCAACAGCAGCTGCCGGCTGTACGGATACTTCTTCGCCTTCCACCACTTCTGGCGTCAGTCTCCAGTGAGCAAGAAACTCAATATTGCCTTCTCCGCCTGTAATTGGTGAAAAGGTTAATCCATGTAGACCGAATCCTAACTCTGCAGCCATAGTCAGTACATTAATCAATACCTCTTTATGGACCGCGGAATCACGAATCACACCTGATTTTCCAACCTTCTCACGCCCAGCCTCAAATTGCGGCTTGATGAGTGCAGCGATATCTGCTGGACGTTGCAGCAAGGCTTTGAGGGGTGGGAGAATTATTTTTAAGGATATAAAAGATACATCAATACTGGCAAAGTCCGGAACAGGACCCTGCAAATCTGAAGGTGTCATATACCGGAAGTTCGTACGCTCCATGACGCTCACTCGCTCATCATTACGCAGTGACCAATCCAGCTGGTTATAGCCAACATCAATGGCATACACATGGCTTACACCATTCTGAAGCGCACAATCTGTGAAGCCGCCAGTGGAAGCACCAATGTCCAGCATGTTCCGTCCCGTAAGATCAATATTAAATTGGCGAAGAGCCTTCTCCAGCTTTAGGCCCCCACGACTGACATACGGATGCACAGAGCCTTTAACCTTAAGGGTAGACTCCCGCGAGACCTTCATGCCAGCTTTTTCAATACGTTCCTCATCCGCGAGCACCAACCCTGCCATAATAGCAGCTTTAGCTTTCTCCCGGCTTTCATAAAAACCTTGCTCCACAAGCAGTACATCAATCCGTTCTTTACGGTGTTCCATGGTCATCTCCCGATCGTTCAAGGGTTACTAATTTCCGGCTTCCACTTAGGAAGACGAAGTTGTTTTGTAATTATAAGCACTTAAAGCCATCATGGACTTGATACGTGCACATAACGCTTCTACGGTAAGGCCTGTTTGCTGACGTTGTTCTTTAATGGAGCCATGCTCCACGAAGATGTCGGGCACACCCATCAGATGTACACGCGCGTCATAAATTTCATGCTCCGCGTAGAACTCCAATACCGCACTGCCGAGACTTCCCGCTTGGCAAGCCTCTTCAATAACAACCATATTGGTCCCAGCATGAGCCAAATCAAGAAGCATGGAGTTATCAAGCGGCTTCAGGAAACGCGCATTCACAACGCCCACCTGAATCCCTTCCCGCTTCAGCAAATCAGCGGCTTCTTCAGCCACTTGAACCATAGGACCACATGCCACTACAGCATATCCTTCTCCTGTACGCAGTCGTTCCCATGATCCTATAGGAAGGGTATGCAGTTCAGCATCCATTGCCACGCCTGTTCCGTTAATACGCGGATAGCGGTAAGCAATTGGACCGTCATTATATTCAAGTGCCGTCTTCATCATATGACGCAGCTCATTTTCGTCTTTTGGCATCATCATAACCATATTAGGGATATGGCGCATAAAAGCAACATCGTACACACCCTGATGAGTCTCACCATCCGCACCCACAAATCCAGCACGGTCAATGGCGAACATAACATTGGCGTTATGGCGGCAAATATCATGGACGATCTGATCATAGGCACGCTGCATGAAGGTAGAATACACGGCGTATACCGGCTTCATCCCTTCCATAGCCAAAGCTGCACACAGGGTTGCTGCATGCTGCTCGGCAATCCCGACGTCAATCATGCGATCCGGAAATTCCTTCGCAAAAGGAAACAACCCTGAACCGCCTGGCATCGCAGGGGTAACTGCAATCAGGCGCGAATCTTCACGTCCCAGCTCAATCAGCGTACTGCCAAATACTTCGGTATACATTGGAGGACCTACAGCTTTAAGTGCCTGACCCGACTCAATTTTGTAAGGGGAAATGGCATGCGATTTATAGAAATCAGTCTCAGCCGGTTTGTAGCCCTTGCCTTTGGTCGTCAGCACATGCACAAGCACAGGACCCGCCACGTTATCTGCTTGATGGAAGGTGTCGATCATTTTCTCCAGATCATGTCCATCCACTGGCCCAAGATACGTAAAGCCAAGCTCTTCAAACAATACTCCGGGTACCATCATATATTTAAGACTGTTTTTTAACTGTTCAGCGGTTTTCGCTAATCGTCCACCGATGGCCGGAATCTTCTTAAGCAGCCCTTCAACCTCGTCTTTAGCACGCAAATAATGGCGGTCCGAACGAATTTTGCTTAAATAATTGTGCATCGCCCCTACATTCGGAGCAATCGACATTTCATTATCGTTCAAAATAACCATCAGCTTACGCTTCTCATGGCCAATGTGGTTAAGCGCTTCAAAAGCCATCCCGCCGGTAAGCGCACCGTCACCAATCACGGCAATTACCTTGTTGTCTTCGCCTTTAAGATCACGAGCCATAGCCATCCCCATCGCTGCCGACAAAGAGGTGCTGCTATGTCCAGCTTCCCACACATCATGTTCGCTTTCAGAGCGCTTAACAAAGCCGCACAATCCCTGATATTTGCGCAGGGTATCAAAGCGATCTTGACGGCCGGTCAGTATTTTGTGGACATAGGCTTGGTGGCCAACGTCGTAGATCATTTTGTCACGAGGACTGTTGTAGCAATAATGTAAGGCCAGCGTGAGCTCCACCACCCCCAGATTAGAACCGAGGTGCCCGCCGGTTGCTGTAAGCTTCTCAATCAGAAATCGTCGAATTTCCTCTGCAAGAGTAGTTAATTCTTCGACTGACAGTGATTTCAGTTGTTGTGGATCATTTATTTGTGGAAGCAGCACGAATAGTTCCCCGCTTTCCTAGATGTTGTAAAATATATAAAAACCATTATAACACAAACGAAACGGCTGTCGAAATACAGCCGCTTCGAAAGTTCATACTTAGTGATCACGTGCCATTAAATAATCTGCAATTTCCAGCAGGCGCTGGTTGTCGTAAAAACCGCCATTCAGCACAGCATTTTGAGCTGCTTCTGTAAGCTGCTTCACCTCAGCACGAGATTCCTCTAACCCAATAAAATAAGGGTAGGTTACCTTCTGCTGTTTGATATCGCTGCCTGTTTTTTTACCAAGCTTGCCTTCATCTCCAACCAAATCAAGAATATCATCCTGAATTTGAAAAGCGAGTCCGATGCTTGTGCCAAAATCACGCAGAGCTTCAAGCTGCTTCTCTGTTGCCCCTGCGATACGTCCGCCGGCTAACAACGAAAAGATAATTAAATCTCCGGTTTTATGCAGATGAATATACTTCAGCTGTGCAAGATCTGTTAGTCCTTGCTCGCCTTCCATATCTGCAATCTGACCGCCGACCATGCCGCGTGGACCCGCCATTTCCGCCAGATCCTCCACTATGGATAAAACATTATCAGCAGGGATGCCAAATTTACGGGAGGCTTGTACCACACTGTAAAAAGCATGGGTCAAAAGCGCATCACCCGCAAGAATAGCTGACGCTTCACCAAAGACTTTATGATTCGTCAGCTTACCGCGCCGATAATCATCATTATCCATGGCAGGCAGATCATCATGAATCAACGAGTAGGTATGTACCATCTCAATAGCAGCAGCAACAGGCAAGGCTGCTTCACGGCTGCCTCCCAGTGATTCACAAGCAGCGATCACAAGCAGCGGCCGGAGGCGTTTGCCCCCTGCCATTAGCGAATACTTCATCGCTTGCTGTAAATTTTCCGGAACCGTCCATGCTGCGGGAAGAATAGTCTCAAGCTCCTGTGAGAGCAAATCACTTATCGATGCGATGTAATCCTCCAGCGGCTGCCGCATGCTTTCACTTGCGGAGCTTCCCTCCAGATCATTCTCAAAGCGATTCATCGGCGTCCCCTTCCAGACGTGCACCAAACGGCTTTTTGCGCAGTTCTCCGTCCTCTTGGGTAATCATTTCGATCTTACGCTCTACTTGTTCCAGCTTGCTGCCGCAAAGCTGCGACAGCTTCATGCCCTGCTGAAATAAATCGATGGCCTTCTCCAGAGGAACGTCGCCGTGTTCAAGCTCACGAACGATTTCCTCCAGTCGGTCCATAGCGCCTTCAAAATCAAGTTCCGCTTCCTTCGTCATCGTCTTTGCCATCCTCCTTCATCCCCCATACTTGGCAGTTCAGCTGTCCGTCATTCATCTTTATCACCACAAGATCGCCAAGCTGCACTTCGGTCAGCGATTTGATTAAATGTTCTTCCGCCTCGTCATACACTAAGCTGTAGCCGCGCGACATTACTTTTAGCGGGCTCAGCGCATCCAGGTGACGAATCTCTGCCACATAGCGAGATCGCTTCTCCTGCAAACGAGCCTGCATAGCGCCCATTAACTCACGGCGCATGCTGTCCGTGCGCTGACGTGCTGCGGCAACACTGTCGCGCGGATGGAACCGCTGCAGACTGTGATGCAGCACCGCCTTACGCTCGCGGGAACGGCTGAGCCGTGCATCCGCTGAGCGCTGGAGCCGCTCACGCAGCATGTCCAGCCGCTGCGTGTGCTGAATCAGCGTCCGGCGCGGGCCTGCCAGCGCCAGCGAGCGCTGCAGCACCGAGTGGCGCTCGCGTCCACGCTGGGCGCGTTGTTGCAGCGCTTGGCGCAGCCGCTGCTGCAGCTGGCGAAGCTGCGCAGCTAGCTCGCCGGCGTGAGGCACGGCCAGCTCAGCGGCCGCTGTGGGCGTAGCCGCGCGGAGGTCGGCGGCGAAATCGGCAATCGTGAAATCGGTCTCGTGGCCGACGGCCGAGATGACCGGAATCCTTGATGCCGATATCGCTCGTGCGACTTCCTCCTCGTTGAACGCCCACAGCTCCTCCAGCGAACCGCCGCCGCGGCCGACGATAAGCACGTCGGCTTCACCCATGGCGTTCAGCGCGCCAATCGCCTTCACTATCGAAGGCGCAGCGCCTTTGCCTTGCACCAGTACGGGATAGATTACAATAACTACCTGCGGAAACCGCCGCTGAAGCGTAATCACAATATCTCGTACAGCTGCTCCTGTTGGGGATGTAATCACACCAATACACTTCGGGAACCGCGGCAACGAACGCTTGCGAACTTCTGCAAAAAGGCCTTCTTTTTCAAGCTTGCTCTTCAGCTGCTCATAGGCCAGATATAAACTGCCAATCCCATCAGGCTGCATATGTGTGGCATAGAACTGGTATTGCCCATCCCGTTCATAAACGGTCACATTGCCTCTGGCAATTACCCGAGCGCCTTCTTTCGGAATAAAGGGCAGCCGCTGGTTATGAGAAGCGAACATAATCGTTTTAATACGGCTGCTCTCGTCCTTAAGTGTGAAGTACATATGCCCGCTGCCATGATGTGTAAAGTTGGAAATCTCTCCGCGAATCCACACATCCGAAAGTAAATTATCCGAGTCTAGCTTCATGCGGATATAACGGTTGAGTTCTTTTATCGAATAAACCTGCCGCTCTGCCGCCATGAATCTTACCCCTATTCCAGGCCGTGACGGCGTTTAGCCGCAATCAGCGTGTTGCTCATCAGCATTGTAATAGTCATCGGTCCAACCCCGCCTGGAACAGGCGTGATGTATCCGGCAACTTCTTTTGCACTTTCATAATCAACGTCACCTGCGAGTTTACCGTTATCCAGACGGTTCATGCCCACATCGATGACAACAGCACCCGGCTTCACATAGGAAGCATCAATGAAATTAGCTCGTCCGATCGCTACAACCAAAATATCCGCTTGACGGCTAATCTCTTGCATATTAGCTGTACGGGAATGGCACATAGTTACGGTAGCATTTTCGCGTTGCAACAAGAGGGAAACTGGCTTTCCTACAATATTGCTACGACCAATTACAACGGCATGTTTACCTGCCATACCTGTTCCTGTACGTTTAATCAGTTCGATTACTCCTGCAGGAGTACATGGAAGAAGACTGTCGGCACCGATGACCAGGTTGCCTACATTGACAGGGTGAAAGCCGTCTACATCCTTTTCCACGGAGATTGCATCAATAACAGCCTTCTCCTCGATATGCTTAGGCAATGGGAGTTGAACCAGAATTCCGTCGATATCATCGCGTCCGTTTAGCTCTGCTACCAGTGCCAGAAGTTCTTCTTGAGAAGTGGATTCATCCAATTTATGCACTTCCGAATGGAATCCTAAGCTGATACAAGATTTCTCCTTATTGCGAACATAAACCTGAGATCCCGGGTCTTCACCTACTAGAATAACAGCCAAACCGGGCTTTACGCCGCGTTTCGCCAGTTCAGCAACCTCTTGGGCAATGCTAATACGAATTTCCTCGGATACTTGTTTACCACTGATGATTGCTGCTGTCATGTTAGTCTCTCCCCTTTTATATACTTTACTATGGTTTATAAATTAAGAATGGTCAGCTTTAATAGTATCTATCTCTTGGATCATCTTGCCGAGTACTCCGTTAACAAACTTCCCGGAATCATCCGTTCCAAAATGCTTGGCCAAATCGATCGCTTCATTCACCGCAACCTTCGCAGGCACATCATTAGCGAACACCATTTCATACGCTGCTAAACGTAGAATCTGACGATCCACACGTGACAGACGGCTCATTTGCCAGCCCTTCAGGTAATGTTCAAGTATATCGTCGATCGCTACCTTGTGCTCCCATACCCCATTCACATGCTCTACCACATAGTGTTTAAGCTGAATCTCGTCCGTGATTACACGTTCGGTTTCATTCTCTTCTGAAGCTTCCTCGAGCAGCATTTCTACGGCTTCCGCGCTTTCCACATCGTTCATTTCCATCTGATACAGGCTTTGGACAATAATCTCTCTAGCTATACGTCTTTTCATGTGTTCCTCCTAAAATCTTATATCGCATTAAAATATTCACTTGTACTGCAACAACGTCTACGACCTAAATATCGCTTCACACTTATTCATTCTTTCCCTAATCCTGTGAGGATTATTGCACAAAGCGAAGATACCTTCAGAGGAAGCTCGCAAATATACCTGTCCCTTGTCGCAAAAAAACCGCAATGCCTTTCTTCCGGGGGCAACGGACAACACAAACTTACGGTTTCCTGCTCCGGGAAAAAGACTATCGCGGTTCACTTAAAGGGACGCCAGCGTCCGGATAATCGCGAAACCAACTCCTGCCATTGAAACAGGGGCGCTTGCGCGGTATCCTTTCTTTTGCCGAGCGTATATCCGATGAACACTACCAGTGCAAAGAACAGCATATCCCAAAAACCGCAAATTAAATAAATCAAACCCAGACCAATGCCGAAAGTCACTCCGGCGATTCTACCCCCGTGACTTTCCCATACTTCTTTCCAAGACATAAGGGAAACTCACCTCTATTCCACTCGACTTTTGAAGCTTGGAGACTGCGTGAGGTTAGCAATATATACAGACACATCAGCAACCGGAATGCCGGTTGTCTCCTGCACGAAATCATGCACCTGACGTTGTACTTCTGTCGTAAGCAGCGGTAATGAATGCTCACCGTCCACTACTGCACGAATTGTAATTTCAAGGCCAGCCTGAGAGACACGAATACGTGACTTGAGATCTCTGATTCCCTTCACTTTACCAGCAGCCTTAAGACTCAGATTCTCAATAGTTTCCATTGAAATCTGGATATCCCCATACTCTGTACGCTGATCGACCGAAGGCAATGAAGCGCGATCACGGCGCAGAGAGATGTAGAAAAATCGGATACTCAGAAGGAACAAGACAACTGCTACTATTATTGCTGTAATATAAGCTGCTGGTCCATTCTCAATCTCCAAAGTTCTAGGAATCGCACCGCTTAAGAGGAGGATGGCAATAACAGATAGTATTCCGATACTTAAACTGTAGACAAACAGCAAAAGTCTGTCCAAAATTTTTGCCACGAGTCTCATAACCTCCTTAAATTAGAGTAAACCCTCGACTTTGCTGTCGGGGGTTTATGGAAGAACGATGACTGCTATTTCACACGAAGAATCGTTTCAGTTTCTTCGTTCTTGTCTACAGTGTTGTTGTTCTTGAATTGCACATCATGAATATGCACATTCACTTCCACAACAGTCAGACCAGTCATAGTCTCGATGGAGCGCTTAACATTACGTTGAATTTCAGCAGCCACTTCAGGAAGGCGATTGCCATATTCAATAATTACAGAAACATCCACCGCAGCTTCACGTTGTCCAACCTCTACTTTAACTCCTTTGGACAGATTCTTACGTCCAAGAAGTTCAACAATACCACCGGCGAATCCGCCGCTCATACCTGCTACACCTTTAACCTCAACGGTCGCCAGACCTGCAATAACCTCGATTACTTCAGGAGCAATCTGGATTTCACCGATTTCCGTCCGTTCGTATTCTGTCGGCAATGTACTCATTTTAGACTTCACACCTTTCAAGAAAGATTGTTCATGATTTCAAGCGTAAAGCACGTCTCTTATTAAACATACTATATCATTTGACGAACTTTATGACAAACAAACCGAAGTCGTCCTAAATTTCATACTCTTCAAGAAACTTAATGTCAAAGTTACCATCCAAAAATACAGGATGCTCCAACAGTTTCTGATGGAAAGGGATGGTAGTATGAATGCCTTCCACGGCGAATTCAGCCAAGGCGCGCTTCATCTTCGCAATCGCTTCCTGACGTGTAGGAGCCCATACAATCAGTTTTGCAATCATAGAATCATAGAAAGGGGAAATCGTATATCCTGGGTACGCCGCACTATCTACACGAACGCCAAGGCCTCCGGGTGGCAAATAAAAGCCGATTTTTCCTGGTGAAGGCATGAAATTACGCTCTGGATCTTCAGCATTTATACGGCATTCAATCGACCAGCCATTAATCACGATATCTTCCTGAGTGAATGACAGCGGATTGCCTTCTGCTACAGAAATCATTTCCTTAATCAAATCCACGCCTGTAACCATTTCCGTTACTGGATGTTCGACCTGAATACGAGTATTCATCTCCATGAAGTAAAACTGTCCATCCGGTCCAAGCAGGAATTCAAGTGTTCCGGCTCCCGAATAATTCACGGCAAGCGCTGCTCGAACAGCTGCTTTACCCATTGCTTCACGAATTTCAGGTGTGAGCACTGAACAAGGTGCCTCTTCAATCAGCTTTTGGCGACGACGCTGCACGGAGCAGTCCCGTTCACCTAAGTGCACTACATTGCCATGTTTATCTGCAATAATCTGAATCTCCACATGCTTCATGCCTGTTAGGAATTTCTCCAGATATACACCAGCGTTACCAAACGCCTTTTGTGCTTCCTGTTGTGCAGCAGTGATCTGCTTCACCAAAGATTCCTCGTCCTCAGCAATCCGTATTCCCTTACCTCCGCCACCTGCAGTAGCCTTAACGATGATTGGGTAACCAATATCGCGGCCCAGCATGACAGCTTCCTCTACATCGCCTACAAGACCATCTGAGCCCGGGATAATCGGAACTCCAGCCAGTTTCATGGTTTCCTTCGCCACAGCCTTGTCACCCATACGGTTTATGGCATCTGGAGAAGGTCCTATGAAGATAATATTGCAAGATTCACAAATCTCTGCAAAATCCGCATTTTCAGCTAAAAATCCATAGCCAGGATGGATGGCATCACATTCCGTTAAGGTGGCTACACTCATAATATTTGTAAAGTTCAGATAGCTGTCCTTGGCCGGCATCGGACCGATGCAGTAAGCTTCATCAGCCAACCGGACATGCAGTGAATCCCGGTCGGGTTCCGAATAGACCGCGACGGTGGAAATGCCCAGTTCACGGCAGGCCCTAATAATGCGGACCGCGATTTCGCCGCGGTTGGCAATCAACACTTTTTGAATGTTCATGCGTTTCCTCCCAAAGTTTTGCGAAGCTTCCGCTCCTTAAGTAGTCTGCGGTATTTATTCCGGTTTAACCAAGAATAGTGGTTGACCATATTCTACAAGCTGACCGTTCTCAGCAAGTACAGACACGATTTCACCTTTGATCTCCGCTTCCAGCTCATTCATCAGTTTCATCGCCTCGATAATGCAAACCGTTGATTTTTCACTTACACGGTCTCCAACATTAACAAACGAAGGCGTTTCCGGAGAAGCGGCACTATAAAAGGTCCCCACCATTGGAGACACAATTTTATGTAGTTTGCCTTCATCAGCTGCTTGTGGCTGCTGCGCTGGAGGAACTTCACCAACTACCGGATAGGATACTTGCGGTACGCTCTGCGGCTGCGGGGCAGGCGTAAAGGGATAGGCAGCATAAGGAGTCGCCTGTACTGCTGTTCCATCAGCTTCAGGGCGATCCGGTTTGCGAATTGCAAGCTTCATTCCTTCGCTTTCGATCTCCAACTCATGTACAGAGGAGGTCTGGTCCAGCAATTTAATCAATTCCTTAATTTCGCTCAACTTGAACATATATCAGTTCACTCCTTCAGCTTTCTCTCGAAGCCACTTCTTAAGCGGACAAGATAACTTTATGTATTATATCACAATCGGTAAAAATGGAAAGAGCCCGGGTCAACCCGAGCTCTTTCGTCATTTTTCTTTTAATTTTACAGCTTATTATTGCTCGGAAACGTATTGTACACTAATTTTATCTTGAGACACGCTCAGTTCCTTCATTACGAGATCCACGATACTAACCGCTTGCTTTACATCCAGTTTGTCGCTGAGAACGACTACTTTGTAGCTGTCTCCAGCTTCTTCCTTTACAATCGCTTCTCCATATTTTTGTTGAAGCTGTTCTTCGATACCGGTAATTTTGGATTCTTTTTCTTCAAGATTGAGAAGTTGTTCTTGAGCGACTGCGTTATCAGCAGGTGTTTTATCCATGTCATTAATCAAAGCAAGCAAGTCTTGTTGGTTCTTAAGATTCTTTTGCTCACGTTCATAAAGGTAGTTAGTGAACATGCTGCTCGCCGATACACTTTGAGAAGCTACTTCATCGAGAATTTCTTTGTCATTTTTGGCTGGAGTCTTGGTGGTTGTATTTGCGGCTGTATCTTTAGCAGATGTATCTGTTTTCGTGGCATCTTTAGCAGCAGTGTCGGTTGTTGCCTTCTCTGAGTCACTGCTATTTGCGGCAGCTTTACTGCTATCGTCCTTAGCAGCTGTAGTTGTACTGTCGTCCGTTTTAGCAGTAGTAGTGCTATCATCCGTTTTAGCGGTAGCAGCACTGTCATCCGTTTTGGCGGCAGTAGCGCTGTCGTCCGTAGTAGCGGCGCCAGTAGTGCTATCTACAACGCCTTCATCAGCAACAACATCGCCTTGACTAACAACTTCGTTCACAACAACACCTTTGTCACCAACCGTTGGCAACGCTGCACCTGCTGTGTCTTTCAGGGAATCAACCTGCATTGTGCCAGCCGTGTCTTTTGGAATCGAAGCACCTGAGTCTTCAGTGAATAAATAGTATGCAGAGAGGACCACCATCAAGCTGAGCATAGAAACCAACCATATCGTTTGTCTTTTGCCGTTCATTCCATATTCCTCCTAAAATTTAATCTAGTGGCTGCTTCGGAAGCACTCACTTATTGACTTTCTCCTGCTACTCTTGTTTGCGTGGTACTACTGAAATGCGCTGGATCGGGACGTTCAAGCCTTTTTCTATAGCCTGCTCGACGAGTCCACGAACAACCTTGTTCTCTGCCCCTTTGGCAACTACCAGTACGCCGCGTACCTGAGGTTTAATCCGCTTCGTCACAATGGGTGTTTCGTCCCCTGATTGCGAGTAGGTTACGATTTCGCCATCCCTCGTATATTGTGTCGTATGACGTTTTCCCCCACTGGCATCCGTCTCTTCACTAAGCTGCTGGGAGTCATTCATATTACGCACCACGACAATTTCTTCTGTAGACTCCACTGTAACCATGATATCGACTGTACCAACGCCAACGATTTTCTCCAAAATCTCCTTCATCCGGTTCTCCATCGCTAGTTCGATGCTGTCGAACGAATTGGTTGTTGTGGTTGGATCACTCTGCACCAACGCCGTTTGTGAGGACTGATTCAGCGGCGGCTCGCGCCCTGTATTCTCGTTATCAATCCTCTTCACATTGACGAAGGAATTGAATAGCATGATCGCTGCGCCCAGCAGACCCAGAATGATCAGCCAGCGAAAGGTATGGCTTCTCTTTGGACTGCCGGCCCCACCCCCAGCCCACTGCTCAAGCTTTTTCAGCCAATTGCCCACTCCCATCCCTCCTAAAAATTATAGTTATTTAGAAACTGCAAGCTCATGATTTGACGTTACTAGCCACGCTGCCATCCACCTGAATGACTTTGGGATCCAAATCCCACTTCAGTTCCAGCAGCTTTACAATGGACTCCATTTCACTCGAGGACGCGCTGTCTTCCGCCACAGTTCCGTTCACTGCTTTATTAGGTTCATCTGATGATGTTGCTTCACTCTCTACGTTATCTGCCGGATTAGCGCCAATTTTAACTTCTACAGGTGCTACAGGAGTGATTGTAATGGGTGCTGTAGTCGCTGTGCTGGAAGCTCCGGAAGTACCCGGGGAGTTAGCCGATGTCTGAGGCATAGAGACCTTTACATTAGAAATGACAGGAACATCTTCGTTACCGGTGCCGCCAGACTTCCCCATGCCCAGCGTTACGGTGACATTAACCCCGCGTTTGCCGGTCTCGCTGATAATCTGCTCTTTCATCTGACCCGCCACCTCTTCGGCAGCGAGCTGCAGACTCTGTTCCTGACGGCCTTGTGCAAGCTTTTGCCCATCTGCCAGAATCTGTTCCAAGGATGGGTCTCCCTTCCCTCCGCCAGTGAACAAACCGCCTTCTTTCTCTTGCTGTCCCATAGCGACACTCAGTTCGGAGATTGCATCACCTTTCAGGAGAGAGACGATAGGGCTGAGCATCGTGAGCAGGATTAGGAGACTTAGCACCAATCTTGCATAACGCTCCATGGATTTGCTTGGGAGCAGCAATTCAACAAATGACGCCAACAGCACAACCAGGATGATCTCCCGCAGCCAACCGCCCAACCAGCTCATGGTTTCCCTCCTAAAGGTTTTGTTGCTTCACCTCATCATTACGGTCAAGTTGCCCGCAGTCAGCATGATCGTAACCGCCATAAAAAACATTAAGGAAACAGCAGCCAAAGCAGCGAATACGTACACCATGCTTTTTCCAATCGTCTGGAGACAGACTACAATCGGTGTCTCTCCCAGCGGCTGCATCACAGCGGCGGCTATGTTGTAGATAAGGGCAAGCACCAGGATTTTGATTGCCGGAAAAGCACACAGGAACAATATGATAATGACACCCGATAACCCGATCGCATTCTTCACCAGCAGTGAAGCTGAGATTACTGTGTCTGTGGCATCCGCGAACATTTTGCCGATGACCGGAACAAAATTCCCTGTAATATATTTAGCGGCCCGAATGGTGACTCCATCCGTTACTGAGCTTGTTATCCCTCGAACGGAAATTACACCTAGGAACACAGTTAGCAGTACACCTAACAGTCCAGCACCGATGTTTCGCAGCAGGTTAGCCAGCTGGGTTAGTTTATATTTCTCCGACAATGCGCTGACCAGATGCAGCACAGCCGAGAAGAACAGAAGCGGAAAAACAAGGGTGTGGATCATGGTGCCAACCGTATGAATCATAAAAACAATTAACGGATGGGTGACAGAGACCGTAACGATATTCCCCATCGAAGCCAGCAGCGCGAACAGCAGTGGAATCATCGCCATCATGAAATCGATCATCCGGTCGATAGCATCCTTTGCATAACCAATAGCGATATTGAAGCTGTTCACGGCAATTACCAGCACCACCATATAACAGAGCGTATAAGCGACCTTACTGACCGTTTTTCGCTCAAAAGCGGTTTGCAGCGTCTCCAGAATCATGCTGAGCACACTGATCATCACAATCGTCACGAGCAGCTTTCCGTTGTACAGCACCTCATGCCACATAAAGCCTAGAAGCCCAGATAACACACCCTTCAAGCTGAGCCCCTTATCTCCTGGAAGCAGCATGTCCATTAGCGTAGGTGTGGCCCCGTCCGGGAAAAAACCACCATAATCCTTCATCAGCTGATCCCAATACGACTCCACTTTATCTTTTGGCAAATTATTCACCTGGCTCTTGACCCACTGGTCTACCGGGGAAGAACTGCCGGATTCTGGTGTTGAGGAAGCTTGCACACTCTGAGCTGTACCTGCAAACCATAGAATGAAAAAGAATGGAAGCAGCAGCAGTATTATTTTTAGTTTTGGAGGACGGAAAACACTGCGCTCTTGCATAATTTCTCCTCCCGATTCGTTGCTCAGCTCTCTTTACGATTGCTTTAAGCAGGCAGTAGCTTCATGACGGTTTCGATAATGATGCTGATGATGGGTACGGCTAGTACCATAATTAGCACTTTGCCGGCGAGTTCTATTTTGGAAGCAATGGATTCCTGACCGGCATCTCGTACAATCTGTGCACCAAACTCTGCGATATAGGAAATGCCGATGATTTTGAAAACAGTCTTCAAATAAATCATTTCCATCCCCGATGACTCAGCCACCCGCTCCAGTGTAGAGAGGATCATTCCGATCTTGCCGATCAGAAACATAAAAATTAGAATTCCTGTTGTAGTAGCAAGAAGAAAGGCGAACATCGGTTTTTGTTCCTTCAGTACGAGAATCAATATGGTCGATATCAGCCCAATCCCAACAACTTGAATAATCTCCATAGCACGCCTATTGAAAAAGAAAGATCGTTTTTATTTCCTGCAGCAACCCGTCCAGCATACGAATCACCATGAACAGCACGACTACGAACCCGATCACGGTGACCCAATGTGCGAAATCCTCTTTTCCCATCTGTTTGAGCACCGTGTGTATCATGGCGATAATTATGCCAATGCCGGCAATTTGAAAAATCGCATTGACTTCAATATTCATTCCTGGCACCTCGCTAAAAGATCAAAATGACGATCAGTACTCCAAGCAGCAGACCCAGGCTTTTACTTAACTTTTCATATTTGCCTTGATCCTCTCTGGCCACCGACTCCTCCTGCTTCAATTGCTGCAATGCTAACGCGATATGAGTGCTCTGATTCGACCTATCGCTTGTGCCGAGAGTACAGCTGAGCTGGCGAAGAATCTCTTTTTCTGTCCCCTTCATAGCGGTAGACTTCCAATATGCTTCCATCGCCCGCTGGATGGCATCCTGGGCGCTTCTGTCATAGGGAGGGCTCATCTCCTCCGCTGTTTTGACAAACAACGATTTCAGCGGGTCCTTAGACTGATTCCCAATCCGCCGCATGGCTTCCGGCAGTGGGGTGAAGCCGTACATGATCTCTGTTTCCAACCGCTGTAGTGCTGCTATTAAACCTCTGATATGTCTGGGCCTGTCTGCATATTGACGAGCAAACTGGAGACCTGCAAGCGTACCAGCCACCACAATGAGCACAGCACCGAACAGCTTAAGCATGCAAATCACCACCTAGTCGATCCCCGGGAGAGATAAGCAGCATTCCTCTTTTCTGGCCATCCAGAATACGAAACGTGAGGCCTGCTTCTGAACGATGGAGTATGACATATCTCTCGAACATCTTTTGTTCCAGCAGTCCTCCAAGACCCGGCCTACGAGCCAACTCTGTTACATCTTTTCCGTGAGCGGAAGCAATGACAGATATTCCGGCATGCAGTGCCTCGGTAACCGCTTCGGCATCTTCAGGACGGCCAATCTCATCCGCGATTAATACATCTGGAGATAGCGACCGGATCATCATCATCATGCCTTCTGCCTTGGGACACCCATCAAGAACGTCTGTCCGCGGACCCACGTCAAAGGCGGGAACACCACGCCGGCTGCCAGCAATTTCAGACCGTTCGTCAACAATTCCCACCTTCAGCCCCGGTCTACTCCCTTCGCGCTTGCCCAATTCTCCTAAGGAGATTTGTCTTGCGAGATCGCGGAGTAGGGTAGTCTTGCCATGTTGTGGAGGGGAGAGAATCAAGGTGTGCATCATTCGCTGCCGCCCCTTGTCCAGTAAATAAGGCAGCACTCCATCTGCGATTCCAGGTACTTCACGAGCAATACGGACATTAAAGCCAGTGATATCACGAAGATGCTCTACACCTCCGCCACTCAGTACTGTCCTACCAGCAAGTCCTATCCGATGACCGCCGGGAATCGTAATAAATCCTTTTCTCAGCTCTTCTTCCATCGTATATAGCGAATGGTTGCTGATCAGATCTAGCAGTCGATGAGTGTCTTCCCGATCCGGCTTGTAAGCTTCTTCAGGCCTCTGCGTCAAACTGCCATTCACTCTTAGAAAGTGATATTTACCAGAGTAGTTAATTTCCAGCGGACGACCTTCACGGACACGAATCTCCTCCACCATTCCTAGCAGCGGAAGGGGAAGGCACTTTAACAGTGCTCTTACTTTTTCAGGAAACAATTGCAGCCAGTCATCTGCCATACAAAGTACCCCCAAGCTGTCCTCTACTTAATTGCTTTATTCCATATTTATGCTTGTACGCGCCTAATATGCCTATCATCTATCATTTTTTCAAAATCCCGATTAAGAGAAAGGCTACACCGCAGCCCACCCAGCCTAATTTGCTCCATGACAGCTGCTGCGCCATCCCAGTCAGGCCAATTGCTGTCGTCAATATCAATATGGTCGGGCCTACCAAAGCCAGTCCAGAATTGACAGCGAGTGCCTTATCGACCTGATTTAATCTGAGCATTATCAGGGCAGCTATAATCTCTGCACTGCCCGAGAACAACCGCAGAGTCGCCATCCAACTCACATACTTGTCCAATCAACTCAACTCCTTTTACTAATTCATTCATACCAAAAGACATCTGAGGCTTGTTTAGCTTTCTATTATTCATGGATATGCGTGGCTTTTTCACTTTAGACAATGAGAAATGACAGATTTACAGATCAGACTGTGAAAGAATTCATAGTGAGTGGGTTCATAAATAAATATAATCAGTATGATAAAATAATTTTTACGAACGCCTTCATCTGTGGTATCCTTTTTAATAGGAAATATAGTGAGTTTATATTTTCAAAAAAAGGCAAACTAAAAAGACATAAGAAAAAGAGGGGATTTGTGTCATGCACGTTCGAAATTACGGGCTACCGCTCAGCATGCGGTCCGTAGTCAGACCAGTAAGAGAAGCGGCAATCATTATTTTTTCAGCTTTTTTAGTCGCCGCAGGGATGAGATTATTTCTAATTCCTCATCAACTGCTAAGCGGCGGGGTAGCGGGGGTGGCTTCAGTCATCGGGTATGTAACTAATCCGAAGTACATCTCAATCATTTATTTTGCGATAAACCTTCCTGTTCTGATCTGGGGATTTATTGCAGTGGGGAAAAAGTACATCTTACTAAGCATGCTTTCCGTTTTAGCTACCACCTGGTTCATGACAATTATTCCTGCGGTGAAAGTGACCAAAGACCCGATTTTGGCTAGTATTTTTGGCGGCGTAATTATTGCTGGCGGGGTTGGATTTTCTCTCCGTGCCGGGGGCTCATCTGGAGGATTTGATATATTAGGCTCGATTATTACACGTAAGCGGGATATTCCTATTGGGAATGTACTCTTCGTAATGGATGGGATCGTTATTCTGAGTTTAGGCTTCTTTAAAAGCTGGGACTCAGCCTTATACGCTATGCTCTGTATTTTTGTGAAAAGCAGAGTGGTTGATATGATTCATATTCGTCATGTCAAGCTAACCTGCTTCATTGTTACCAAGGAACGGGATAAAATGCTGAATCGTCTTAGAGAGCTGCCTCATGGCATCACAGTAGTCAACGCAGAGGGCGGTTACAGTCACGAGGGCAATACAATGCTGATGACCGTAACGACCCGCTATGAGCTGTCAGAGCTGCGTAAGACTATCCTTGAGACGGATCCAAGCTCTTTCGTCAATGTACTTGAGACTGTTGAAATTCTAGGCCGATTTAGACGTTTAGGATAAATACCCATATAGATGTAAAAAGGAACGCTGCATTCAAACCTGCAGCGTTCCTTTTCATTTATAGCTGATGCCCAAAAAGGAGACCCCGTAGCTAAGTAGCTGTAGGATCTCCCTTTTTATTGATTAAACGGCTCTTAACGACGATCCTTAGGACCACCAACAAAGGCCTGCTCAGTTGTATCCAGATTATAAGCGGTGTGAAGCGCCTGAATGATCGATGGCAAATTGCCGGATTCGATTACACAAGAAACCTTAATCTCTGACGTGCTGACCATCTTAATGCTTACGCCCTCTTGGGAGAGTACATCAAACATTTGAGCTGCAACACCAGGATGGCTAACCATACCCGCGCCAACAATAGAAACCTTCACGAGGTTATCCTCGGACGTCACTTCACGGTAAGGTAAAGTTTTATGGATTTCTTTAATTACTTCCTTCGCACGATCCAGTTCATCAAGTGAAACTGTAAATGAGAAGTCAGCCTGCTCATTCTGCACACCACTTTGTACAATGATATCTACGTTTACGCCTTCTTCAGCCAGCTTGCCGAAGACTTGAGCGAGTACACCCGGTACATCAGGTACTCCTAGAATACTGACACGCGCTACATTCTTATCATAAGCAATCCCACTAACTACGACACCTTGCTCCATGCTTGCTTCCTCCTTCACAACAGTACCTTCATTATGATTAAAGCTCGATCTAACGACCAGCTTAACTTGATGACGCTTAGCATACTCCACTGCACGCGGATGTAGTACGGCCGCTCCCAGATTGGCAAGCTCTAGCATCTCATCGTAAGAGATTTCGTTCAGCTTACGGGCTGTTTTCACAATGCGTGGATCTGTAGAATAGATACCATCAACGTCGGTATAAATCTCACATACATCTGCTTGAATAGCAGCCGCAAGGGCTACAGCTGTCGTGTCCGATCCTCCGCGGCCCAGGGTAGTGATCTCACCATCCAAAGTCATACCTTGGAAACCGGCAACGATAACGATCTGTTCGCGTTCCAAAGACGCTACTACACGGTGTGGATCAATATCATTGATACGAGCTCTACCGTGGGTTTCGTCTGTACGGAACCCGGCCTGCCATCCTGTATAAGATACTGCATTCCGCCCGATCCCATGAAGAGCTATGGACAAAAGAGCAACGGAAATCTGCTCTCCTGTTGTCATCAGCATATCCATTTCACGTGCAGGCGGCTGCCCGTTTAATTGCTTCGCCGTATCGATCAAATCATCTGTTGTATCCCCCATAGCAGATACAACTACAACGCAGCGATGTCCCTCATCCTGCTTGTCTGCGATGCGCTTGGCAACACGTTGCATGCGTTCTGTGTCGCCGACGGAGCTGCCTCCGAATTTCATAACATAAAGTGACAAAGTCCCACTCACTCCCCATATCGGTCTATGTAGTTGCTTCTAATCGGTTTCCCGCTTTAAACCAGTATAATACGAAAATAGCGTAATGCGTTAATGATTTCATTAAAAAATTATTGATTTTCCAGAAGCTAACAAAAAGATAAGGTCAGCTTCAACACACTAGCTGACCTCATTTCACTCGTCTTCCAATATTTCAATGGGAAGCTGGTCGATAAGTCAAGGCCATCACTCCAGAACTGAATCTTTTGGAGTCCACTAGCTCCAACGTCTTCTCTTCACCAACGTTATCGAACAGTCGCTGACCGCTACCCAGCAGAATCGGGAAGACCAGAAGCTGATATTTATCGACAAGGCCAAGCTGCATGAGGCTCTGCGCAAGCGTACGACTGCCAAAAACGAGAATATCTCTCCCCGGCTGCTCCTTCAGCTTGGACACCTCCTGAACAAGATCGCCCTTGATCAAGCTTGAATTGCTCCATGTTGTTTCTTCGAGAGTTGTGGAGACTACGTACTTAGCGTATCCATTCATCATTTCACCGTACTCACCCGTCTGCTCAACCATATTTGGCCAAGCCTCTGCAAAACCTTCGTAGGTTGTCCGTCCTAACATTAGAGCGTCAGCAGCTTTCAGTTCAGCAAATTTGAAATGCTCCTGTTCTTCACTTCCGAATGAGAAGGTCCATTGTGGATTTTCCATAACACCATCAAGGGATATGAACTCAGATATAATTAATTTTCTCATATGCGCCTCCTTCTAATCCTTTAATTCGTAAGTATAATATCCCACACCTATACTGTTCCTCATGCATCCTCGTTTATATACCAAAAACCCCCCACCGTAATAACGGGGGAGGCTGATTGGTTATAAGTTCAGCAAGTATGATGCTTCCTACGCGCGGGAGATATATTTACCTTCGCGAGTATCAATAAGCAGCACATCTCCTTCATTGATGAACAAAGGAACTTGTACAGAATGACCTGTTTCAAGCTTGGCCGATTTAGTAGCGCCTTGAGCTGTATTTCCCTTCACACCTGGCTCAGTTTCAACAACCTTCAGCTCTACACTGGTAGGCAGGTTGATCCCAAGGATTTCACCTTGGTAACTGATGATGTTTACAGTCATGTTCTCTTTAAGGAAGTTCAATTCCCATTCAAGCTGCTTGCTGGACAATTCGAATTGGTCATAGGTTTCGTTGTCCATGAAAGCATGCTCAGATCCGCTTGCATACAAATATTGCACGCCACGGTTCTCAATAATAGCACGGCCAATAGTTTCACCTGCACGGAAAGTACGCTCTACAGTGTTACCATTGCGCAGGTTTTTCAGCTTAGAGCGAACGAACGCTGCACCTTTACCTGGTTTAACGTGCTGGAAATCAAGAACGGTAAAAATATCACCGTCCACCTCTACGGTCAAGCCTGTCTTAAAATCGTTTACTGAAATCACTAAAAATCCCTCCTGAATTCGATAATTAAACCACTACTTTTTCATACTTACAGTACTGTATATTCTTTGGACGAATGGGTCAGCAGCGATATTCCGCTCTCGGTGATCACAATATCGTCTTCAATACGTACTCCGCCAATCCCCGGCAAATAGATACCTGGTTCCACAGTAACCACCATTCCCGGCTGCATGATATCGTCACTCAGCTTGGACAAACGCGGCCATTCATGAACTTCCATTCCAAGTCCATGACCCGTACTATGTCCAAATTGATCACCATATCCGTAGCTAGCGATGATATCACGTGCCAGTGCATCACATTCCCGTCCAGTCATACCCGGTTTGATATGTGCCAACGTATGTAGCTGAGCTTCCAGCACAATATCATAGATTTCTTTCAGCTTCGGATCTGGAGCTCCGAGTGCAATGGTACGAGTCACATCTGAGCAGTATCCATCGAGTAATGCGCCGAAATCAAGCGTAATAAATTCATTACCTTGAATTACACGGCTGCTTGCTACGCCATGCGGCATGGACGAACGTTCACCTGAAGCAACAATCGTATCAAAAGATGACGCAGTTGCCCCGTGGGTACGCATATAGAATTCCATTTCCAAATCGACGTCTCTTTCAGTCATGCCTGGTTTGATCACATTCAGAATATGATTGAATGTAGCATCAGCCAGATCAGCTGCACGTTGCATAACAGCAAGCTCTTCAGCATCCTTGAACATACGGAGGTCTTCCACGGCTTTGGAAACTGGAACTAACACTGCCGGCTTAAGGGTTTCCGCATATGAGGTATAAGCGCTGAATGAGACATCATCCTGTTCGAAACCAACACGTACCTCACTGCCTGTTGGCAGCAACTCGCGTACTGTATCAATAAATTTAGGACCATGCTCTACAACCTTAACTCCTACCGCTTGATCCGCAGCCTGTGTCATGTACCTGAAGTCAGTTAGCAGATAACAATCATCGCTTGTCACCAATACATAACCGGACGATCCGGTAAATCCACTTAAATAGCGGCGGTTATAACCGCTGGTTATCAACATTGCTTCCAATCCTTTATCCTGCAAAACCTTACGCAGCTTGGAGACGCGCTCGTTACCCATTTTCATTCTCCTCTCGAAATAGCCACATTGTATTTTAACATAGGGATATCCCCTTGAGAAGTTTTTTCGAGCCGTTAGGCAAGTGCAGTCGCTTGCTCACGCTTTCGTTCGTCGGTATACTCAATCGCCGCTGTGTATCCAATGAACATCCCCCAAAGTAAAAAAAGGCAGAACTCACTAATCACAGTGTTCCACGGCAGCTTAAAAGGCGGCTGCATAAGAAACATTTGCGAGCCGGGAATAAATATAACTACCCACCACAAAACACCATAAACCAATCCTGGCCAAGGTCCCTTCAGCTTGCGCAGAATAAGCACATATAGCAGTGAGGCTATCACTGAAAATAAGATGAAAAACAAATAACCCACGAGATGTCCATACATTGTTGTCAGAAAAGTATGTTTAAAAAACGGCTCTGCTAAATAACCAGGACTAACCTTGGTAAAGCTGAACCAGTAGATTAACCAGTGCAGCCCTCCCCAAATCAAACCTGCGAAAAAACCTAATTCGAGCGCAAAAAACCAAATATTAGTATGATCTGATTGTTGTTGATGTGATTTGCTCATAGAATTGCCTCGCTTTCCGTATTTTAATACCGATTTGTCTCTCCTTGTCCCTATAAGGTAGTATGTGCAGCAAAAGGCGATCCAACTAGTAATGTCTTCAAAAATTAGTTACAATGTATTATATAAATCATATTAATTACGGGAAGGTGAATTGGTTGTCCCAGGAAACTCCCAGCTATGGCGGCCAAGCCGTCATTGAAGGCGTCATGTTCGGCGGCAAGCATATTAATGTAACAGCCGTGCGACGAAAGAATCAGGAGATTACATTTTTGGAGGTGCCAAGAAGCGATAAGAGCTGGGTCACTAAACTGCGCAAGATTCCGCTGCTTCGCGGCCTTGTCAGTATTATAGATGCCAGCGCCAAAGGCTCTAAGCACTTGAACTATTCAGCTGAATCCTATGCCGAAGATGAATTGGAACCCGAAGAACTGGCGAAAGAGAAAGCTAAGCCGAAGAAAAAGGACGAAGGCTGGAGCCTCGGAATGATTTTTGGCGTTGCTGTAATGGGTATTCTCTCCTTCTTATTCGGAAAGCTCATTTTTACGCTTGTCCCAGTATTTGTCGAAGATTTTTTATTCAAGAATGCATTTGATAACTATGTACTGCACAACCTCATAGAAGGCGGCATTAAAATGGTCCTCTTGCTGGTCTATTTATGGGCGATTTCGCAAACACCTGTGATCAAGCGGCTATTCCAGTATCACGGTGCGGAACACAAAGTCATCAGCGCCTTTGAAGCAGGCGAAGAGCTGACTGTCCAGAACGTTCAGAAATACAGCCGTCTGCATTACCGCTGCGGAAGCAGTTTTATGATGCTGACGATTATCCTCGGCGTTATTATTTACTCCGTAGTACCATGGGATAATCTTTGGGAACGTGTGATCCAACGGATTATTCTGTTGCCTGTCGTAATCGGTGTTTCGTTTGAGGTTCTGAAGGGTACCAACGCAGTAAGAGAAATTCCAGGTCTTAAATACTTGGGATATCCTGGACTATGGCTGCAGCTGCTCACTACCAAAGAACCAAAGGATGATCAGGTAGAAGTATCCATCGCCTCTTTCAATCGTATGCGTGAGCTTGATGCAGAGATTGAAGCCAGAGGATATACGGAGGCAAGTGTGTCAGGCGGCATATTGGATCCTGCGAAAGGATGAGTGTCCTATGATCAGGCATGCTTTAATTTTTTGGATTTCAGTAATTCTTGCAATATTCGGTTTTGTGATTGGAGTCTTGACTGAGCCTTTCTACACGCTGTCGAAGCTGATTCTCCCCTTAGTATTGTTAGCGATTATCTATTATGCTTACAAAATGGGACCAGGGAAATACGCTCGCAGCAGTAATGGATCTAGAATCAAAGTCAAACCTTCGCAGAAAACCATGACCAAGGTAGCTGGGATTCGCAAGACACAAGCAGCACCAGGCAAACGCAAAAGTTATCCCTTCCAAGTCATCGAAGGAAATAAAGGGAAAAACGATGATCAGCTTCCGAAGTACCATTAACTAAATTATGACAAGCACAAAAAAGCATCTCCACGTTTCAAAATAACGTGCGGGATGCTTTTTTTCTGATATTATGAAGCTTGCTTGTTATCGGGGGCGCCATTCCTTAAAGAAGTCTTCCCCTGCTTTCAGTCCGGCGGCATACAATTCGTCGCTTTGCATCTTCGTAATATTAAATTGGGTCGTGCCGATACCAAGCGTTGGGATGGTTACTGTGCGGACATATTTATCATCTTCAATATATTTCTCATCATGAGCAGACAGCATGGTACTGACCATAGCTTGCAGCATACTGAATGGTCCCCTAATCCTGTGGGGCTGCGGGTCGGTTTTACCTACTGTTTGATACCCTACGGTAGGGATTCTTTTCCCCGGCACTTTACTATTCTCGTTCATCCCGTCAAATAGCCATAAAGGAAAATTGCTTAATAATCCTCCGTCCACAACGTATACAAATTGCTCAATAAAAGACTTCCCTCTAGCGGACTGTCCATTTAACCTGAGCATCACTGGATCAAAAAAATAAGGAATACTGCAGCTCATACGGACAGCCTTAGCCACCTCAAAATGTTCAGGAGAGATTCCATACTGTTCCAACCCATCTGGTAAGACCAATATCCGGCCATTGGTAATGTCAGAAGCAATTATAGATAGTTTGCCTGGAGGCAGATCACGAAAAGTGATAATTCCCTTTTTAAGCAAAAGCGATCTCATCCACGATTCCAAGGCTTCACCCGAATACAATCCCTTCTTCAATAACACTCGCAGTGCAGGACCTACCCAAGCCGTATTATAAATGGGAGCTCGCTTCATAAACGATGAAAAAGAAGTTCCTTGGATCATCCGACTCATTTCCTCACCTTCATAACCCGCAGCCAGTAAAGTCGCTACAATCGCGCCTGAGGAGGTTCCAGCGACCTTTTTAAAGGTTCGCCCCGCCTTTTCCGTGGCTTCAACTGCTCCAGCGAGAGAAATCCCTTTTACTCCCCCTCCTTCAAACACAGCGTTAATCTCCATACACGAAAATCCCCCGTTTCCCATAGATTCTATTGCTTATCTATGAGCACGGGGGAGCATTCATGACTCCTTATCTAGAACAGTTATCTTATTTGGACTGAAAATAAAAGGTCAGCAAATTTGATAATCCAAACGGATTGCGGACTACAATGTCATTTGCTCTGAACATAATACTGCCTGCAACCTCTTTATATTTCTCATTATATTTAAGCTGGTTGATGATTTGGTCGCCACTTTGCCATTCTGCTTTCTGGTCACTTGCTCCAACCTTATAAGCAGCTTGCCCAATATAGAGCTTAACATTCGTATTCTCTACCTCTTTAACCCACCAATCTACTAGCTTATCGTAGCGGGCAGTGCTAAAGGACAGACTCCAATAAATTTGCGGTGCGACATAGTCAATCCAGCCTTGCTTGATCCATGTCCGAACATCGGCGTACATATCGTCATAAGCGGTAACTCCAGCTGTGGTATCCGAACCTGTGCTGTCTTTTTTGATATTACGCCATACACCAAACGGACTAATTCCATAAGAAACCTTCGGTTTCACCTTATGAATCTGTTCTCCCAATTGACGGACGAATTCATTAATATTATCGCGGCGCCAATCCACCTTAGAGGACAGGTTCTTCGTGTTATAAGTCTTATAAGCAGTATCATCAGCAAAAGATACACCTGAAGGATAGAAATAATCATCCAAATGGACACCATCTACATCATAGCCTTTGACGACCTCCAACACTGTATCGATAATATGCTGGCGGGCTGCTGGGATCCCTGGATTGATGTATTTTTTACCTCCTGCGTCTACAATCCATTCCGGATTTGACTTAGCCACATGATTACTTGCTAATGCGGATGTAGAAGCATCCGTTGTCGCGCGGAATGGGTTGAACCATGCATGGAACTGCATACCGCGTGAATGTGCAGCGCTGACCATATAGCTCAACGGGTCATAACCCGGATTTTTTCCTTGGGTGCCGGTCAGCACCTTAGACCAAGGAACTAGAACAGAAGGGTACAGGCTGTCTGCTGAGGTTCTAACCTGTACAAAAACAGCATTAAAACCAACAGCTTTTAGCTTGTCCAGCAGATTATCAAATTCTTGTTTTTGTTTCGCTTCGTTACCTGCAGAAGCTACTGAAGGCCAGTCCAGATTAAATACTGTAGAGATCCAGGCTCCCTTCATCTCCTTGTTAGCCGACGCACCAGGGATACTTGGAACTGTTGGCGAGGTCGGTTTTGGAGTCGCTGTAGGGGCTGGGGTCGGCGTTGGCGTAACGACTGGAGTCGCTGTAGGTACTGCTGGCGTTTCCGGATCAGCAGCCTGCGGCGGCTCTGTATTAGAGTACAAAGAAATATGTTTGGTAGTCTGATCCCAGATAACCTGTAACCCCAATTGCTCACTTACAAAACGAAGCGGCACCATAACCCGTCCCTGCTTAATCTGTACTGAGGTGTCGAGGGCTACAGAAGCATTATTAACTAATGCACTTTTCTGGCCACTGGTCAGCTTGATCTCTGTATCTCCTTGCGTGATTGTAACTGTCTTACTGCTTTGATTCCAAACTACTCCAGCACTCAACCCTTTACTAATGACGCTAATTGGCACCATCGTTACATTCGAAGCTGTGATATACGGCGGCACATCGCTTGCCAGCGCCTCGCCATCCAGTTCAATGGTAATCTGCACAGCTGCCGCACGTGCCCCAGGAGACCATAAAGGCAGAAACAATACTAATACTAGCAATCCCAACATCCATTTACGATAATTCATAATTCCTCCCCAAATCTAAAATAATATGTATCCAATAAAAAAAGAAAAAACGGATCAATCCTCCAAGTTGATGTACCGATTCCACCCTTCAAAAGAGCGGTATCAATCTCAGCCAGAAAAAGGACTTATCCGTTTTGACGCTAAAAACTGGGAAAGGTTGCACTAAACAAAATAGAAACGGCTATACCATCAAGTAGTTTATGCTCACCAAAGCCTTGCTGGGCATAACTTTAAGGACGGTATCCGTTTCGGGAAAAAACATTTCAAGAATCGCTTGCCAGTTCATTGTGAATAGCATATAAAGTCTGCAGACGTTCTTCATCGCGGCGGAAATATTCCACCAACGTTTCGATACGTGTAATCGAATCCCAACTTAGGTGGTGCTCGATCCCTTCAACATCATTATAGATAAATTCCTGCTGTACTCCGATCAAACCGAGGAATTCTTCCAATAGTTGATGACGATCAACAAGACGTTTCCCTACTTTTTTCCCTTTGTTGGTTAGGACAAGCCCACGATATTTCTCATAGATGAGATATTCGTCCTTATCCAGTTTTTGGATCATCTTGGTCACAGAGGAGGGATGTACTTCCAGTCCCTCGGCAATATCCGAGACCCGCGCATAACCTTTCTCATCAATGAGCTTATATATGCGCTCCAAATAATCCTCCATGCTGGGTGTTGGCATTAAAATTTACCTCTTTTCTATAATGAACCTGGCGCCGAGCCAAACCTTGCTCTAACAATGATACATGTTTCTAACGCCCCTTGGCAAGTCCTTCAAGAGAACATGCTGAGGAGTTACCCATGATTGCCATGCTTCTAATGAGACTCAGTTAGGCATAATAAACTTACTCATCTTTCAGAAGGAGCGTGAATTCATGACTATAGTGACACCTGAGACCCCTCCCGTAAAGAGAACCAGAAAAGCTACAGCCCTTTTTGTCCCCGAGCTTGTTTTCTTCGAGCCGGATGCTTTAAATTACCCGAAAGGTGAACGGATCATGGAATGGGTGAAGGCTAACAATATTCCCTATCGCATGACTACATCGCATAACCGCATAATGAATTTCCCGGGTGACACAGAGGTCGAGCAATATAAAATTGCCAAAAGAACACTTGTAGTCGGCCTGCGCAAAACCTTAAAGTTTGACCAATCCAAACCCTCCGCAGATTATGCAATTCCGATCGCAACTGGCTGCATGGGCCACTGCCATTATTGTTATTTGCAGACTACTTTAGGTGCAAAGCCTTACATTCGTGTATATGTAAACACCGAAGACATCATTGACGCCGCCAAAAAATATATCGAGGAACGTAGCCCTGAAATCACGACTTTTGAAGCAGCCTGTACCTCAGATCCATTAGGACTGGAGCATATTACCGGATCTCTGTCAGAACTCATCACATTCATGGCAGCGGAGCCCCTTGGCCGCCTGCGCTTTGTGACCAAATACCAACATGTTGAACCTCTACTCGATTTGCAGCATAACGGACATACCAGAATTCGTTTTAGCGTAAATGCTGACTATGTGATCAAAAATTTCGAGCCTGCTACCTCGCGGTTTGAAGAGCGAATTGAAGCGGCTGGAAAGGTCGCACGTGCCGGCTATCCACTGGGCTTCATCATTGCCCCAATTATTTGGTATGACGGCTGGCAGGAAGGCTACGCGGAGCTGCTGGCCAAATTAGCCAAGACCCTCCCGCCGGAAATAGGAAAAGGTCTAACCTTTGAAATGATTCAGCACCGATTCACCAAAACAGCCAAAACTGTAATTGAGAAACGTTATCCGAAATCTAAACTAGAAATGGACATGGAGAAACGTAAAAAGAAATGGGGCCGCTGGGGACAGAACAAATATGTCTATCCGGATGAACAGCAAACCGCCCTGCGAGAATTTATCACAGAGCGGATTTTCGAGCATTTTCCTGAAGCAGGTATTGATTACTTCACCTAAGCTCTAAAAATTCTTGTATTTTAAAAAATTAGCCAATCCGGCGTTATTCCTTGTAGCCACACTGTTATCCGGAACATTTGATCCGTGAACAGCAAAACACCCATAAATACCATTAGGACGCCGCCAATCTTCATCAGCAGATTCGAATACTTGAGGATACGCTTCACTCCGCCAAGGAAAAAGGCTAAAAGAAAAAATGGCAAAGCAAATCCGATGCTATACGCGGTAATCAATGTAAACCAAGTGCCTGGATCGCTTGCCGACAGTGCAATAATTGCCGTCAAAATCGGTCCGATACAAGGTGACCAACCAGCAGAAAAACCAATTCCGAAAATAAAGGAGCCCACATAACCCGCCGGTTTCCATTTTAAATCAAGCTTCCGTTCGCGAAGTAGAAACTGGGGCTGAAAAATCCCAATCAAAAATAAACCCATTACAATAATTAGAATCGCCGACAATTGCCGGATCAGATCACGCTGGCCATTAAAGAATTGCCCGAATAACCCAGCCCCAAAACCAAGTGTGTAAAAAACAGCAGAAAAACCTAATATAAATGCCAATGTATGAGTCAGGGTGCGTACACGAACCTCTTTAGAGTTGCTGCCTGATTTTAATTGTTGAACGGATAACCCGGTAATGTACGATAAATAAGAGGGGTACAGCGGTAAGCAGCATGGCGATATAAACGATGCCACCCCTGCGGCTAAAGCAATTCCTGCATTGATATTAGACAAAATAGCGGCTCTCCTTCCGGCATTCGAGTCACTTCATGGAGCTGCTTATGGCTCCTTTTTTTAATATAAGAAAGGATTAATTTCTCATTATTACTTTTCTTATATTCACACCTAAACGCTTATCGTCCTTACAAGGACACCGAAGGCGTTTACGCTTGCCTAATGCGATACCGATTACTTAATTCGCTGTTTATGCTGGCAATCCCTTTTTACCGATCAAGGTTAATACCAATAATGATATGAGCAAAAGCACAATAGTTGCACCGGGAGCCAAATTCCACACTCCAGCTACTACTAGTCCTCCTACAACGGCAATCTCCGAAATGATAACCGCCAGGATGACCGAGGATTTAAAGCTACGAGATAGCAATAAGCTGATTGCGACCGGAATAGTCAACAAAGCAGATACTAATAGCGAGCCCACAATCTTGATCGCTGTGCTAATCACAAGTGCTGTCAGGATGGTGATCAGCATGTTAAGCAGCTTCACCGGCAGCCCACTTACACTTGCTGCATCCTCTTCAAAGCTAAGCAAAAAGAACTCTTTAAAGAACATCGATACTACTACTACAACAGCTATAGTCACTATGCCTACCACGATCAAATCAGTATTATCGAGCGTATAAATGCTGCCGAACAAATAACTCATTACGTCCGCATTATACCCTTTTCCTAAGGTGAAAAAGAGTGAAGCCAACGCCACTCCGCCCGACATTATAATGGCAATCGACAGCTCCGCATAACTCTTATAAGCCTTGCGAAGCTTTTCAATCGCGAAGGACGCTACCACTGCAAAGATAAGGCCTGCGCCCAGCGGATAAAATCCTGTTAGAAAACCGAGTGCTACCCCCGCTATAGTAACATGAGCCAGCGTATCACCAATCATGGATAATCGTCTAAGCACAAGAAAAACGCCTATAAGCGGCGCCGTTATACCAATCAGCAGTCCGCCCGCAAGCGCCCGCTGAAAAAAATCGCTAAATAGTATTTCCAACTTAAACTCTCCTTCATACAAAACTCAAACCATTTTAAAACCTTTTTCAAACCTTTTCGATCCCTCCCAAACCCTCCCTTCCAAGGGAGGGCCCCAAGGGCTCTGCCCTCTGGACACCCGTTAAGTGCAACTAGCGTAGGAGTTAGTGTTACTGAACATAGATAGGTCGGGGAAAGATCGCTTTCGTCCCTAAAGGGACACGCTTGTACTTTGGTGGTGCTTAGGTAAGAGAAAATAAGAAATAGGAACAAGGTTAAAATACCTCTTAATAAAACCATGTCTACTGACTAACTTCCACACGCAAGTTATGTATGCCCTGAGAACAGAGGCACCCCTGTTCAGAGTTCAATTATGACTTAAGAGAGCGTGTGCTGCAGGTTCTCTTCTGTGCAATTCTGGAGATCATGTGAGTGGCGGGAGTAAAAGTTGATTTTACCATTTGTCTGCACGGGCTCATGACCTAAATAATTTTTAATCATGTCGATATCATGCGACACCATCAGGAAGGTCATATGATGATGAGCATGCATATGCGTAATTAATTCAAAGAATCCCGCTTGTGATTCGGCATCAATACCCACGGTAGGTTCGTCCAAAATCAGCAGGTCAGGATGGTTAATCAGCGCCCGAGCCAGAAAAACACGCTGCTGCTGACCGCCTGACAGCTGGCCTACTCTTTTCTCCGCAATATCTTGTATCCGCATGACTTCAAGTGCATCCTCACATTGACGATGCTGAGCCTTAGATACTCTGCGGATCAGATTCTTGTTATTATATAGACCTGACAGAACTACTTCACGCACCGTTGCTGGAAACAATGGGTTGAAGGCATTTTTTTGCGGAACATATCCGATCCGTTCCCAGTCTTTAAACTTGCGGACAGGCGTTCCGAATAATTTAATTTCACCACTGCTCGCCGGAAGCAAGCCGACGATCATTTTCATCAATGTTGTTTTACCAGCACCATTAGAACCAATGATACCAAGGAAATCTCGTTCTCTTACACTATAGTTAAGATTCGATATCACCTTCTGTTCCCCATATGAAAAAGAAAGATCCTGTATATCGATGATATGCTGATGGCAGTCCAAGGATACCGATTGCATGCTTAAGTACCGCCTTTCCCTTATACTTTCCTTATTATTGTAAGGCCATAATCAGATTTTGCAAATTTTTCTCCATCAGAGTGAAGTAATTATCTCCGTTCTTCTCTTGCTCCGCAGTAAGTCCCTCTACCGGATTAAGCACCATAGTGGAAACGCCCGCTTCGGCTGCAAGTGTCTTAGCCAGTTTATCGGAGACAAGCTCTTCAAAAAAGATATACTTAATACCTTCATCTTTTACCATTTTCGCAAGCTTCACTAAATCCTGTCCGCGCGGCTCGGCGTCCGGCGAAAGTCCCATAATCGCATGCTGATCCAATCCATAATCACGGGCAAGGTAAGAGAAAGCCTGATGTGATACTACGATCTTATGGTTGGGCAGCTTAGCAAGCTCCTCTTTGAATTTACTATCTAATGCCTGCAGACGTTCAGCAAGCTTATTGTAACGCTCTTCATAACCTTCTTTATGCTCAGGATCCACGGACTGAAGGCTTTCTTTAATATTCTGAGCCATAGTAATGGCTGATTTTGGACTTACCCAAGTATGCGGGTCCGTATGCAGGCTGTCTCCTGAGGCGTTACTGTTATGATCCGTATCCTCATTTTGATGAGACTCTTCCTCACTTGCCCCATGATCATGCCCGTCATCTTCATCGGTCATGATATAATCAATACCTTGGCTTACTTCAACCGCCTTAACTTTACTGCTGCTATCAAGGCCTTTTAAAAAGTTAGGGACCCAGCCTTCTAAGCCTGCACCGTTATATAGAAATAGCTGTGCCTTAGAAGTGTTGATAATGTCTTGACTGCGCGGTGTCCAATCATGTGGCTCCACACCCACTGGAAGCAGGTTAATAGCATTGATATCTTCCCCGCCAATCTCCTTAGCAAACTCGTAAATAGGATAAAAGGTTGTAACTACATTTACTTTCCCTTCAACTATACTTCCACTGCTCTTAGGTCCGCATGCACTTAGTGTAAATACCAGTACCAGTGCAAGGACGAGCAAAATTATACGCGATTTCATTGCTGCCATTATATTGATCTACCCCTCAAATCGTAAATTTTACTATTAGTAGTATAATAGTAATCGTTACGATAAGTCAACAAAGTATCCAAAAAGAAACGGCAATATCGCCTTTAATAAAAAAGGAATGCTCCCACAACCAACCCGGCTGAAGGAGCATTCTCTTGTTCAAGCAACCTCATTAAAAAATTTCTACAACAGTATTGTCTTATTTCACTACTGCTCCGTTTGGCATGCTGTCCGGCACGGTAGCGATCGTTAGCTGGTCACCTTTAGAAGCCGCCAAAATCATCCCTTGGGACAACTCCCCACGCAGCTTCACCGGTTTAAGGTTTACGATACAAATCACTTTACGTCCCACCAGCTCTTCCGGTGTATAGAATTTCGCGATACCAGAAACCACTTGACGTTGTTCATAACCCAGATCCAGTTGCAGCTTCAGCAGCTTGTCAGCTTTTTTCACTGGCTCTGCAGCAATAACTTGAGCAACACGCAGCTCTGCTTTAGCGAAATCGTCAATGCCGATTTCCTCTTTATGCTCTTCCACTGGCTCGGAGTCCGCAGCAGCAGGAGCAGCCGCTTCCGCCACTTCAGCCGCAGCTTTGCCAGCGCCCATAGCCTCGGCAATATAAGCTACCTCTTGCTCCACATCCAGACGCGGGAAGATTGGATTGCCTTTCACCAGCTTTGTTCCCGCCGGAATCAGGCCAAAAGTCTTACCGCTATCCCAAGTCGTTAACTCATCAGGCTCAATACCCAGCTGTTCCCAGATCTTCGCTGGTGTTTGTGTCAAGAACGGCTGCAGCAGGATTGAAGCAGTACGCAGACCTTCCACAAGATGTCTCATCACAGAAGCCAACTCGGCAGTTCTATTTTCATCTTTGGCAAGTACCCAAGGTTGGGTCTCATCGATATATTTGTTGGTGCGGCTAATGAATGTTCCGATAGCTGTCAGCGCCACGGAGAACTCCATTTTTTCCATAGCTTCTTCTACTTTGGCATAAGTATTCTCAGCTGCAGCTTGAAGCTCACCATCAAATGCTGTTACATTTCCTTCATATGCCGGAATCTCGCCTGCAAAATACTTTTCAACCATAGCCCCTGTACGATTCAACAAGTTACCCAGGTCGTTGGCAAGATCATAGTTAACCCGGTCTACAAAACTTTCCGGTGTAAACGTGCCATCAGAACCAAATGGTACCTCGCGCAGCAGGTAATAACGTAATGCATCCAAGCCATAACGATCAATCAGTGTCACAGGATCAACTACGTTACCTTTGGATTTCGACATTTTTCCATCTTTCATGAGCAACCAGCCATGGGCAAATACCTTTTTCGGAAGGGGTTCACCAAGCGCCATCAGAATGATCGGCCAGTAAATTGTATGGAAACGAACAATTTCTTTACCAACGATGTGTACATCCGCGGGCCAGAACTTGTCATACAAGGTGCGATCCTCGGAACCATAACCCAGAGCAGTAATATAGTTAGTCAAAGCATCAATCCACACGTACACGACATGCTTCTCGTCGCCCTTAACTTTCACACCCCAATCAAAGGTTGTGCGGGAAACTGCCAGGTCTTCCAGTCCGGGCTTGATGAAATTGTTAATCATTTCGTTCTTACGGGATTCCGGCAAAATAAACTCTGGATTCTCCTCGTAAAATTGCAGTAACCGATCCGCATATTTACTCATCCGGAAGAAATAACTTGCTTCCTTCACCAGCTCAACCGGGTGGCCGCTATCTGGGCTTTTTGCACCAGTAATCACACCGTTATCATCACGCACAATATCAACTAATTGCGTTTCTGTGTAAAAGGTTTCATCTGGGATACTATACCAGCCCTCATATTCACCTTTATAGATATCTCCTTGCTGCAGCAACCGATCAAAAATATCCTGTACCACTTTTTTATGACGCTCTTCCGTAGTACGGATGAAGTCATCGTTCGAAATGTCCAGCTTGCGCCATAGCTCCTTAATACCAACAACAATGTCGTCTACGAACTGCTGAGGGGTCTTTCCTGCTTCCTCTGCCTTCCGCTCAATCTTTTGTCCATGTTCGTCTGTACCGGTTAGATAACGCACTTCGTAGCCGCGCAGACGTTTGTAACGGGCCATTGCGTCTCCTGCCACGGTTGAATAAGCATGTCCGATATGTAGCTTGTCACTCGGATAATAAATTGGTGTCGTTAGGTAAAACGTTTTTTTCTCACTCATTCGGTAATCATCCTTTCTTATTAAAAAACAAAAAACTCCCGTCCCCATAATGGGGCGAGAGTATAACTCACGCGATACCACCCAAATTTCCTGTCTCTTCACAGAGCACAGGCTTCGCCAGTTCCCTCGCGGGAACTGTCCATTAACGCTGGATCACGCTGTTATCTTACGTGAACCTCAATTGCAGTCCCCGCTCGAACACAGTTCCTCCCGGACCATATTCAATCTAACGCTCCATACCGGCTTTCAGCACATTCCGGCTCTCTGTATTGGACGTAACGATTTACTTATCCGTTCTTCGGAATTCATACTATTACTTGTGAATATACCCAAAGGTAAGGCACCATGTCAAGTCGCAGGGGCAGAATCCTTCTCAGCAGATTCATCTTGAAGCGGCGGCACAGGATCAAGTCCTCCAGGATGAAAGGGATGACATCTGGCAATCCGCTTAGCTGCAAGCCATGAGCCTTTCAGTGGACCATGGACTTCAATGGCTTCCAAGGCATAGGCAGAGCAGGTTGGATAGAAGCGACAGGTTGCTGGTTTAATAGGGGAAATGTACCTGCGGTACACCCGAATAGGCGCCTGAATCGTTCTGCGTAGGGTCACCATTTCTAAAGTCCCTTTTGTTTATCTGATGCTGCAACTAGTTCTTCTTCCCGGTTCTCTTCACATTCTTTGCAATAACCGAACACCTCAAATTTATGCTTGACTACCCGGAATTGATCGGGTGTATCCGTTAAATTCATCGGGCAGAAATTAATCGGGTAGGTCTTTTGGCATTGAAGGCAGATCATATGATGGTGATGATCCTGATGATTGCAGCTTCCCTTGAACTTCACTCCGTCTTCAAAGACAATCTGTTCAAGCACACCAAGCTCTTCCATTACACGAAGATTGCGGTACACCGTATCAAAGCTAAGCCCGCTATACTTGCGGCCCATATGCTCATATACATCCTTCGCTGACAAATATCCCTTATTCTCGCCGAATAACTGGGCAAGCGTTTTGCGTTGGTCGGTGATTCGCAGTCCTTGCCCCGACATGACTTCTAATATTTGTTCTGTCGACAGCATACGCTCATCTCCCATAAGATCAGTTCATTTATATTTCACTCTCTTAATAATGCCCCAAAATAAATGCCCCGTCAATGAAGCACAATGAAGCACCCCTACATAACCAATGAATTATTATATTTAAACAAAAGCCCGGCTGCGTATTCCTTTACGGAATATTCAGCCGGGCCTTTATTGTAGATAATTCCCCAATAGAGCTTATAGGGATATTCCTATTCTGTTATTTCTTTGCTGGAAGTGGAGTGATGAGGAAATTGACCGGCAAGTTACTGCCTGAAGCTGCTGTGAACAAAATCTCCACACTGCCGCCATACTCACCACTACGATAAACCACACTGTTCATATCAGCATTAGCAAGACTTCCCACGCTTGGCATATGCACGATTTGATTATTAACCATAACCGGCCCCATATAGTTACCGCCACGTGGATTAAACGTAATCAAGGAGTTTGGTGCAACATTTTCGAATCTGATCTTGTATAATACCCCGAAATTACCGGCATTGGATGCTTCCTTACCTGCCATTGGGTCTACGCCAGCCAGGTTCTTATCACTGGAATTATCGCCTAGCAGAAGTTTTGCAGGGGTTTTTCCTACCTCATCGGTAACCGTGATAATACGAGTAGAATCTTCGTAAGTTCCCCGATTATGCACTCCGTCTTGATCCAGAACTGGAAGTGTTGGAAGTGTAGTCAGTGGATCTTTATTCGCATCAATTAACATGACATTATAATCGATTGGATAATCACTAAATAAGTCCGCTTGCAGTGAAACAATTTCACTTGGTTTCATCGCAATTTGGTTTAGATCCGTCAGAATTGAGACGCTTTCCCCGGGTTGCAGAACAATCGTTTTATAATGCTCATTTGTAAGCATAGATTTCCAATAACGTTCTACAGACATTTTACCTGTACCTTCAGGATATGTGCTTGGGCCTGCAAAGCCAACATATTCTGTTGTAAGCGTAGTTGGGTAAAGATTGTTATTCGTAGCAATCACATACACTTTAGCTTTAATATTCAGGTTATTCTTGTGGTGAATCAAGAAGCGGGTTTTACCTAATGAAGTCTCACGGTAAGTAACACCTTCTGTATACACCGTTTCTGGGCTGTTGCTGCGAATTAATTTATAAGGCTCGGAAGAAAGATTATAAGCTACTTGCTGCCAAGTAGGAACCATCGATCCATCGATGCTAAACACACTGCCCGGAGATGCAAATAATCTGTTGAAATCTTCTTTACTGTACAAGATTTCATCCGAAATATTAACGGTTTTCTCAAAGGTACTGATCGCGCCATGTGAATCTTTTACTTGGACAGCAATTGTCGCTGGACCCGGAGTAAAGAAAGCTTCTGCTTTGTTCGTCCAAGTTACGGTAATTTCATCACCATCAGGATCGTTACTTAGATCGGTATAAGTAATCATTTCACCCATCTTATATGAATCCTTGTCTGTAGTGAAATTAGCAACTGGAGGTGTATTAGGTTTAAGCACTGTGATGGTCATGGAGTAAGGATCACTCCACTGTTGATTCGCATCCATTACGGAATAGGTTACTACATAATATCCTGGTTGATCATAGATATCCTGCTTGTTACCTCCCCAGCTTTCATCCACAATAGCTACACCATTTGGTGACGAGCTGGAGGTAACGAAGGTCACTGGTTCGCCGGCGTAAATTTCAGTTGGCACTGTGAAAGAAGCTTTAGGTTTGTTGTTTAATGTAAGGATTACCCGCTTTTGTACATTATCAACGGTGTAAGGAATGCCCAGTGCCCCAGTTATGGATGTCAATGGAACCATGAAAGTACCCTTGTATTGGTAAGCTGGACCTTTCATTGTCTTCTTTTCACCATTAACTGTATAGACCTTGCTGTCGGTCTTAAAGCGCATAACGTCGCTTCCCTTGGTAACAATGGTTTCTTTCGTTTTATAATCATAAACGTATTTCACACCTACACGTTCTACCATAGCCCGGATCGAAACGTAGGACACGCCGTTTTTCACTGCCATAGGCTGATTAGCTAAATATTCCTGGCCGTTCTGATACATTTTGTTGCTGTTCATCATAAGGATAAGCTGATTGCTAGCCGCAGCACGAGCACCATCTGTTGTTGTAGTAGGTTCTGTAGTAACTCCAGGTGTTGCAGTTGGAAGCGGTGTTGCAGTAGGTTCAATTGTTGCTGTAGGTTCAACAGTAGTCGTAGGATCAACTGTCTCTGCAGGAATAGGAGTTGGTGTTGGTGACACTACTCCTCCTGGCGTCTCCGTCGGCAATGGCGGCAATGGATCGGTAGATTCTGGCATTACCTCCGGCGCAGCTGAAACAACTGTCCCTATTACAGTAGTATTACTTGGGGTATTATTGACAGCTTCAGCAAAAGCCGGCACTGCCGATGCGGCCTGAGATACAGCCAAAACAGCAACTAACGTTAACTTTTTCAAATCCATGATATAACTCCTCTGCTCCTATTTGTAAATATAAGTAGGACTCTATCTTTTTCATACTCCTCTTATATTCCCCGCAAAATGCTACCACCCACGATAGGGCGGCAAAAAGCTTTTGCCACGATCGTCATAACAAACATAGTATTAGACGCATGCCACTATAAAAAGTTTCATTATTAAGTAAAGAAAGATTAACGCTGTATTAAATAACATTCTACAACCACGCTGTTTCCCCTGAAAAAAATGAGATTTTTTCTATAAATATGTTTATTTTTCGTCTGACTATATTCGCTTTCATTTGCTTTTGTTACAATGTATGGAAGAATATCTTTTACATGCGAGGGATAACATGTCCAAAAAAATCTCCATCCTCGTTCAATTAATCATGGGCTTCTCTCTAATCATCTTCACCATCGTAGGATTCACCATTTTTTTGTCCTACCGCTCTTCCTCTCAAGCTGTTTTAAACCGCTCCAACCAATATATCCTGGAATCCGTCAAGCAACTTCAAGGTAAAATGGACGCAATTCTTCAGGATAACGATAAGCTTTCTTCTACGATCATGTTCAGTCCCTTGATTCAAGAAACCTTGGGAGACTTAGCGTTGTCACGTTCACCTCGTACAGACGCCATGGAAATTACTCGTTACATAGATCAACAGACACGTTCCATAAACTCTGACATCCAGTTCAAGCTGCTCGGGCTGTCCGATGATCAGGTGTATACCAACAGCAGTTCCTTAAAGGTCATCTGGGACAGCGAAAAGGAAATCCGTGATGCTTATTGGTTTCCGGCTATAGCACAGAATAAAGGCCGAATGGTCTGGTTCGGTGTAGATGTATGGCAGAACGGTAATATCCCTGTGGTGATGGGTGCCAGACAAATTAATGATTGGAATGATCTAAACCGGTTAGGAACCCTGTTTCTTGTCCTCCCTGTCGAGGTTATCCATAACGCTGTCAGCCAATTTCACCTCGGCAAAAATGAGAAAATCCAAGTTGTTGATTCATTTAATACCATTGTCTATTCCACAGATCCAAAAGAAATTGGACTCTATATGAACGACGGGCTTCTAAAACAATTCAGCAATCATAAAGCCAGAATCATTCCACAAAAAATAAACTCACGCAATCTATTCGTATCCTATGCCTATTCCGACTATAGCGAGTGGAGCGTTTTTGCTTACATTGATTCTAAAGACGCTGTCAAAGATTTAAATACGATTCGCCGGAATATTATTTTAATTGGCCTGCTGGGGATGGGCGCTGCCCTACTATTCACTTTCTTTTTCTCTTGGACCCTATCCAAGCCCCTTCGTAATCTGGCAACCAAGCTGAGCAATGTCGAACGGGGAACTACTTTACCTTTTGTAAAAACAACCATGAACAAAGAAATGGCTATCCTTTATTCAAGCTATAATTCGATGCTCCAAAACCTGGATCATACTATCGCTGACCTATCCAGCAAGCAGATCAGTGAAAAGCAAGCTCAGATCGTAGCACTCAAAGCGCAATTCCGCCCGCATTTCCTTTATAACACTTTGAATACAATCTATTGGTCGCTCGCCAACAAACGCATGCAGGAAGAGTCCCAAATGGTACTCGCTCTAAGTGACCTGCTCCGCTATAGCATTGACCGCGGATCCGAATTCGTTACAGTTGAGGAGGATTTAAAGCAATTAGAACGGTTCATTTTTCTCCAGAAGCTGCGCTACGAGGACAAATTGCAGATTGATCTTTTTGTAAATCCTGAGGTTATGAATGGCCAGCTTATGAAATTAACCCTTCAGCCACTTGTCGAAAATGCCATTACTCATGGACTTGAACCCACACTTCGGGAAGTATGGCTAATTCGCATACGTGCCTATAGTGAAGGAACATCTCTGGTGTTAACTGTAGAAGACAACGGGGACGGCATGAGCGAGGAAAGTATGGCAGACGCATTAGTCGGCGGTGAGGTTAATCCGGAGAAGCTGCTTCATACCGGAATTGGACTATCCAATCTAAATCATCGCATAGAGCTGATCTACGGACAGGAATTTGGTCTACAGCTATCAACAAGCGAGCTTGGTGGCTTATTTGTGAAAGTCACTGTTCCATTACAGTATGATCAAAGTTAAGGAGGCACAACGATGAATGTGTTAATCGTGGACGACGAAAGTTTTGTTCGCCGTTCTCTGTCAGAAATGCTGGGAAGTGCGAATCATAACTTTAGCATTATTGGCTCGGCAGAGAACGGTTTAGAAGCTGTGCAACTGTTAAAAGAGCATATGGTTGATCTGGTGATATCCGATATACGAATGCCCGGCATGGATGGACTGGAACTTGCAAAGCATATCCATGAATGTTATCCAGACACTGAAACCGTGCTGCTCACAGGTTATCAGGATTTCACCTATGCTAGTCAAGCCATCCGTTATGGTGTAAAGGAATATTTGGTTAAACCAAATTCAGTAGAACATATTCTTGAAGTCGCAACAGGCGTATATGAACGTCTTCAATTGAAGAAACAGCAGAGGCAATTAACGCAGCTGAGAGAAAAAAACCTTCGGGAGAAACGCTTATCTGATCTTCTTTACGGCATCCCGTTACCCTATTTTGAAGAACAACTTATTCCTCCTTTTCATTCCTTTGTAGTCATAACCGTAAACCATCTTGGAGTAGGCATGCCGCAGAACTGGTCGGAACAAGCCATGTATGCAGCGGTCGTTAATATATTAGAAGAATGTTTTGCGCTGTACGCCAATGTTGTTGGTATTCAAGAGGAGCAGGAAGCCATCATGCTATTATTCTATCCTCTTGAGCAGCCTAACGGCGTGGATGAGGTATTGACACAAGAGCTGTTGCATAAGCTATCGGGTATTCTGAAATCGCCATTCTGTGCAGGGGTCTCCAATCCTCACTATCAATTGGGGGCACTCGCGACCGCCTATCACGAGAGTCTGGAAGCTTGTCAGCAGGTCAAAAAAGAGAGTACGCCATCCGTTATCTTTTTCAGAGACCTCACCATACATTCGGCTTCTCCACAGCTCGCTGAACAATTACAAGTAAAGGCAACGCGCAGGGTAATCTCTATGATGATTGAGGTTATGAATTCCCGGCTCCAAGAGAATCTCTCCCTCAAAATGATCGCAGATGAACTGTATATGAATCCTACCTATCTCGGCCGATTGTTTAAAGATGATGTAGGGGAACCTTTCTCTAGCTTCCTTACCAAACTTCGTATTCAAAAAGCTACTGAATTATTAGAGAATGTTACTCTCAAGGTGTATGAGGTTAGCGAATTAGTAGGCTTTAAGGATCCTGCGTATTTCAGCCTTATTTTTAAGAAATACATGGGGATGACTCCTCAGGAATTTCAGAAGCACAACAAATAAAGTAGAGGTGTGTTTCTCTTGAATGTAAATGGTAAGTTGATTACTGTCCTATTAACATTTGGCTTATTACTTAATACAAGTGGTTGTCAGCTCTCCCCTTCCAAGGAAGATACCGCTTTACAAGACCCGATACAGCTGAACATCTGGCTCACTGCCGGATCAGGTCTTGAGTCGCTCATTGACCAATATCAATCTCAACATCCCGAGCTAGAGATTCATATTCAAACCTCCACCTCCACGCAGCTTCCAGCCAAGCTACAGACTTCATTCGCAGCAGGTTATAGTTCCCCGGACGTGGCTGCCATTGATATTAGCTATTTGGATCGCTTCAAACAGTTCCCTGATTATTTTTATAACCTAAAAACTTTTGAAGCTGACAATCTGAAGGACCAATTTCTGAATTGGAAGTGGCAGGAGGTGCTGGGTAATGATTTTATTTTCGGATTACCAACGGAAATTGGACCCTATGCCATGTTATATCGAACGGATATATTCGCATTATCAGGTCTCCCTACTAAACCAGAGGAAGTGGCTAAAGAAATCCAAACTTGGGAGCAATTCCTTGAAGCGGGCACCAAAGTACAGGAGAGAACAGGAAAAGCTTTTGTAAATGACTTGGAGAACCTCTATCTCACCCTTCTACGTCAGTCCAAGCTTCAATATTACAGTCCCACAACGCAAGAATTGATCCTCGACAATAATCCAGCGGTCAAACGAGCCTGGGACTTCTCAATTCAAGCCCTTAAGCTAAATCTGTCCGCCAGTATTGCAGTGGATACGCAACGCTGGGGTGCAGGCCTGCTCAACGGAGATTTTGCAGTCATGCTCTGTCCGGCTTGGATGATTGGTCATATCAAGAGCAGTGCTCCAACTGCCAGCGGTTTATGGAATGTAACACAAATCCCAGAAAACAGCGCTAATCGCGGAGGCTCCGTTCTGACCTTACCAAAGACAGGTAATCATCCTGATGAATCCTTTGCTCTTATTAAATGGCTAACCGAACCAACGCAGCAATTGGTTTCTTTCAAGGTACAAGGGGCTTTCCCTTCCACCCCCGAAATCTATGATGACCCAGAGATCCACGATCTGCATGATCCTTATTTTCCTAATTCAGAGCTTGGTCTGACCCTTTCGTCAGCAGCAAAAGCAGTAATTCCGACCTATTACGGCCCTCATCACGCTGACGTGGAGACAAGCATGCTCGAATACTTGACCAAAGCTGAAAAAGGCGAGCTAACTCCTGAACTGGCTTGGACCCTTGCTGTTCAAGCCGCAAAGCGAATAGACAGCTCCTTCCGCTAAGTAATATCATAAAAAGGCTCTCCCCGGCTAAATCAGCCTGCCGGGGAGAGCCTTTTTTTAAATCATTTTCGCTTTATTTTTGCGCAGCCAGGAAAGCATCCAGCTGTTTTTGTTTCTCTGCAATAATCTTATCGAGCCCTGCCTTTTTCAGCTTATCAGCATACTTAGTCAGTACGGTATCAGGATCAACAGAACCCGTATCCAAACTGATGTCGTATTCATCCATTACAGCTTTACAAGCAGCCATTTCAGTCTTCATCGCGGAGGCGTCGAAGTTGAAACCAAGCGCAACAGAGGCTTTACCTTTAGAGTTAAAGGCTTTGAATTGCTCCCATTTGTCCGGTGCTTCACTTTCCCACACTGGGTTCAGGAATTGACTTCCAAGCATCCAAGCTGCAGCCGTATTATAATCAGCTGTTTTGTCTGTAGCTTTGATCGTATCACCACTTACGACTTCATAGTGCACACCTTTTATACCGAAAACAAGCAGATTGTTGATATCTTTATCTGTGTGCAGGATATCTAGCACCATCATAGCCCGGGCCGGATCACCAGAGGAAGCAGAGATCGCAAGCATAGATCCAGCAGCATCACTAGTAGAAATCGTTGGATCATTGAATGCAATTTGTTTCAGCTTGCCAACCAAGCCGGTAGCATTCGCCAGCTCACTATCTTTACCTGGTTTAAGCGATTGCACTGTCATAAAGACATTGCCAGCCTTCATTGCATCCTGAGTCGAATTCGTAGCAACTGCGGCGTCTTTGTTAATGTAACCCTTTTTCATATACTCACGAGTAAGTTTAATGATTTCTTTATAACGATCCATCTCAATCATCGATTGAATCTTAGTATCTGAGGAATCTTTAAGCAGAACACCAGGAATGGCAGCATCACCAAGGGTATCGTATTGTGCCATGTATTGTGAGTTAAAGGTCTCACCTTGTTTGAAATACAATGGAGTCAGGTCAGGTCTTTTCTCCTTCACTACTTTGAGAACTGCATCCAGATCTTGGATGGATTTCACATTTGACATATCGATGCCCAGTTCATCCGCAATATCGGAGCGATAGACAACCCCACCTTGTGCAGCCAGCTCCTTGTTTGTAGGAACAGCATAATTCACACCATTGATCGCTGAACCTTTTAAGAATTGTGGATCCAGATTTTTTAGAATCCCTTGGCCGTATTCATTTAGGAGATTACCATATTTGCCGCTATCGTCATTAATCGGGAGATAAGCGCCTTTAGCTGCATTCGTTACGTAGTTCTTCCATTGAGCTGTAAAGATGATATCGAATTTTTCCTGACTCGCAATTTTCAGATTGACATCATTGTCCCATGGACCCCAATCGATCGGTGCGATATCCAATTTGGCGTTGATTTTAGGTTCCAATAACTTATTGATTTCATCTTCTACTGCTTTTTCATCCTTTTGCACTGCACCGACATAGATTAACTTGACGGTATAAGGCTCCAATTCTTTTGCCGGTTCGGCAGTAGGATCTGCGGCTGGCTCATCCGTAGCAGCAGCATTGGTAGCGGTTGCATTTTCGCTTGGAGCAGGTGAAGCTGCTTCATTATTCCCGTTATTCCCACCGCAGCCTGCTAAACTAAGACTCAGTACCATCGTTAGCAATAGTGTCATTAGTGCGCTTTTTCTAACAGCTTTCATATACACCATAACCTCCCTCAAAATATTTATATATGCTGAATCGGCCGTTCACACCTTAGCATAAAGCGGCCGAATTAAGCCATGACAATCGTCCTTAACCTTTGACAGCACCCACGGTAAGCCCTTTAATAAAATACTTCTGGAAGAAGGAATATACAAACACGATAGGTCCAATACCAATAACAGCCATCGCCATTCTTACCGTTTCTGTCGGAATATTGATCTCTACACCTTGTGCAGCTAAGGCAGCCATCGCCTGAGGACTTGCAGTCAGGAACTGAACATTCAGCATCGTCTTATACATTAGGTATTGTAAATTGACATGACCTTCGGGTGAGATAAAGATCAAACTAAGGTACCAATCATTCCAATAGGCCAGGGTCTGAAACAAACCTACTGTAGCTAATACTGGCATAGATAAAGGCAAAATAATTTGAACGAAGATCCGGAATTCTGGCGCCCCATCGATCTTAGCAGATTCGATTAAAGCTGGCGGTATGGTATTGGCAAAAAAGGTCCGTAAGATGATAACAAAGAAAGCAGAAACCAGCAGCGGCATAATTAGAATCCATAACGTATCCTTCATATGCATCATACGCGTGTAGACCAGATACCAAGGCACAAGGCCACCATTAAACAACATTGTAAAAAACATAAAAAATGAGAAGAAATTACGATGTGGAAAATCTCCACGTGAGATAGGGTAAGCGTACATAGCCATAATGATAAGACTCAGAATCGTGCCCACCACAGTCACAAATAACGAAACGGAAGCTGCATCGATAATTTGCCAATAATCTTTTAACAGAAATTCATAAGAAGAAATATCCCACTTGTTAGGAAAAAAGCTGTACCCGTTCTGAATAACGGAATTCTCGTCCGAAAACGATACAATAACTACGAGGATCAGCGGCACCACACAAATCGCTGTGTATATCCAAAAGAATATATTAATTAGCAAATTAGATATATTAGATATTTCATTGGGTTGTCTTTGCCGTTTTGTGCGCTTTCCTGTACGCCGTGACGACCCTATTGCTGTTTCTGTCTGGCTCAACACTCCCACCTCCCTTTAAAATAAAGCATCATCTTTACTGATTCGCCGCACTGCTAGATTCGCCAAGAAAATCAATAGAAATCCTACAACAGATTGAACGAGACCCGCGGCTGAAGACATTCCTATATCACCGATTGCAAGGAAGGTCTGATATACATAAGTGTCGATAACCTGCGTCGTCGAGTATAACGCTCCTGCATTTCTCGTAACCTGAAAGAATAATCCGAAGTCTGCGTTAAAAATCCTACCTATCTGCAGCAGCGTCATTACTATAATAACTGGACTGATCAGGGGCAGCGTGATTTTTCGAATCTGCTTCCATTTAGAAGCTCCATCAATAAGTGCCGCCTCATAATATTCATTATCTATTCCAATGATAGCGGCCATATAAATAACCGTTGTATACCCAATCTCTTTCCATATCTTCACAATTACAAGAATCCCAGGCCAATATTTAGACTGTGAATACCATTCGATAGGATCTACCCCAAAGAACGGGAGTAATGTCTTGTTCATGAACCCGTGCTCTGCACTCAGAAAGCCGTATACTAAGTAACTTACGACGACCCAAGAGAGAAAATAAGGGAGAAACATAGCGCTTTGATGGAATTTCGATAGCCATCTGCTACGCATTTCATTAAACATAATTGCGAAAGCTAGCGAAAAAAATAGCGTCAGTATAATAAACGCCGTATTATACAATAACGTATTCCTCGTAATGATCCAGGCCGTCTCCGTCGAGATTAAATATTTGAAGTTTGCTAACCCGACCCAATCACTACCCAGAATCCCTTTTTGGTAATTGATATCCTTAAATGCAATTACCGTTCCTAACATCGGTATGTAGTTATTGATGATTAGAATCACTATCGCAGGTAACATCATCAAATAGAACACCCAATATTTCTTCATTACTCTAAGAAAATTCGGCGTTCTTCCCCTGCCTGGTTTCTTTACTTCTGACAAGCTGACGGAAGGATTCGTCACACTCATTTTTGGTTCCCCCATTCTCCATCATCCCATTCTTAAGTCCCAAATACTCTTGCTTGCCTAACGTTTTGCGTATCCTCCTTACACTCTAATTAAAACATATGATAATTTATGGGAGTATAGGGAACATATTATATTTCTATAAAAAAAGAGACGATTATCCTCGAAAATCAAGGAAAACCATCTCTTCAGCCTCTAAATAGAGGCAAAAAATTTAATTAATCATAGCTTATGTACCTTAATCGCATTTATCACAGCCAAGGGCTGGTTGATAATCTTTGTACTTCATCACAGCCAAGGGCTGGTCGATAATCTTTTCTCTTCATCACAGCTAAGGCTGGTTGATAATCTTCGTACTTTATGGTCGATACTTCCTGTCTTAAATTAACTAGGCAATCAGCCCTTGTGTTCTCAGAGAGGCCCACATCCGTAGGTGTGGGCCGGCCCCTATACTACTACGAAGTGGGGTGAGGGAGAAGGAACGGAAAGGAAGTTTGGAACTGTAGGAGCGTAGCGTTCGCCTTTATCCTCGGATTTCAACCGCTAATAGCGGTTTCTAATCAAGAAATCTGAGGATAACAGCGACCGGAAGTCCAAACATTCCTTGGAGCGACGCTAACCTCACCACTCAGCAGCAAACATTCCTCAGAGCGACGCCGACCTCACTGCACTTCGGTCCGGCATCGGTCGCGATACTCCTTAGGCGACATCCCCGTCTGCTTCTGAAATACCTTGGTAAAATAACGCCGCTCCTGATAACCAACTCCCGAGCCAATCATCGTAATACTCTTATCGCTGTTAGTTAGCATAAACTTAGCAGCTTCAATTCGTTGTAGGGTCACGTATTCCACAAAAGTCATAGCAAAACGATTCTTAAATAAGAGACAGAAATAACTGCCACTAATCCCGATCTTATTCGCCACTTCCTCAATCCCAATATCAGAATGGAGATGTTCTGTGATGTACTTAGCTGCTTGGTTCATCAGCTGATCCGGTGTTTTTTTGCCAGAATCATCTTCACCTTCAGGGATTTCCTGAAAAATTGGAATGCTATTATACAGTTTATTCTTAAACTGCTTACTACGGATCTTAGCCCCAATTTCCCGTACCTTATTGCCAAGCTCTTCATAATGTATCGGCTTACAAATATACTCTTTAACACCTAGCCGAATCGCTTCCCGTGCATAATCAAACTCCTGATATCCGGTAAGAAGCAGCACCTCGCTATCCAATCCCATCTCCCGCAACTTACCGATAAAAGTTAACCCGTCCATCACTGGCATACGGATGTCACATAACACAAGATCAGGCTGTTTCTCCTCGGCAATACGCAAAGCATCCATTCCACTTCGCGCCATACCGACAACCTCCATCCCCATCTCCTGCCAAGGCAACACCCTGTTCAGATTATTCAGAATTGGGGCTTCGTCATCAACCAATAATACTTTTAGCATAATGATCTTCCCCCTGCTCGTATTTAGGTATGACACATTGGATAATAGTACCATGACCTGGACTAGAACAGATAAATATTCCGTACCTGTCACCGTATTCAATGCGGATGCGATCTGCTACACTGCGAATACCAAGACCTCTGCGTTCAAGATTCATCCGGTTATCCCGTTCAACCTTAACTTCTTGCTCCACAGGATCATTCACAATATATTGAAAAATAGCTAACTGAGACGGTGTAATACCAATACCATTATCTTCAATACGTAAAATCAAATCCCCCTGCTTCTCCCAAACTTTCACAGAAACATGACCTTTGTAATCAATGCCCTCAAATCCATGTTGAATGCTGTTCTCTACAAGCGGTTGTAAAGTGAGTTTAAGGATACCGCAACTCATCAATTCATTCGGAATATCGATCTCATATTCGAACAAATCTTCAAAGCGGAATTTTTGTATATCCAAATAATTGCGCAAATGTTTAACTTCTTCATCCAGCGTAATCTCTTCCCGATCCTGAATGCTAATTCGCAAAATACTGGCCAGCCTGTAGACCATCTCACTAACTTTTTTACCTTCATTCTGTATAGCGAGAACATTGATTGATTCTAATGTATTGAATAAAAAATGTGGTTTAATCTGTGCCTGCAGAACACGCATCTCAGCTTGATTCTTGCGACGCTGCTCCACATGAATTCTGTTAAATAACCCATTAATTTTATCCATAAGATCATTAAATCCCTTAGCAAGCAGCGTTAACTCATCATTTCCTTTAACTTCTACCCTAGTGGTCAGATCTCCGTCTTCAACCCGGCGCATAAAACGAACAATGACGGCGATGCCGCCGGTAATCCGGTTCATAAAAAATAAATTGAAGATCACAGCTGCCAATAAGCAAAGGAAAATCACAGCGACGAACCAGCGAGCAAATACTGTAACTTCGTGAGACAACGTATTCCAAGAAGTCACAGATACCAGACTCCATGGATAGTCCTTCAAGTGATACATGGAAAGAATGCTTTTCTCCCCGTTGTACTCTGTTTTGAAACTCTGAAACCCTTTTTTAAAGGTAATCTCTTTATCCGCGAAAGACTGGAAGTCCTGTCCATCCAGCTTTTGATCTGGGTCAAAAAGAATCATTCCATCATCATTTACAAGCATAAAGGAAACATCCTGATTGCTATCCCCAATTTTTAGATTGCGAAATATGGATTCGAACTCCCAATTCTTGATCTGCACAACTAGGATACCTATGTTCTGAAAGAAGCTCAATTCCTTCACTAAGCGAATTTGTGTAAACACAGGTTCAGTACCCGTAAGCTCGGGATACTCGTGAGGAGCCAGCCATTTCGGCACACCATTCAAGTCCATAACTTCCTGGTACAGATCACTTTTTTTGAATGTATCATAGGGTAGCGTTCGGAAATTTTCCTTGTTAAAAAGCGACACGATTTCAGAGTTACCTCTACCGTTAAAATTGTACAAAAACGCATAACTGATCGATGGATGATTAAACAACAGACTACGGAAATTGCGCTGGCTCGCATTCAGATTCAGTTGCTCAGCATCAGTCAAATCCTGATTGGTAGGATCATCTGCACTAAGGGCCATATGAAATACCGAGGTAGCAATTCCGTTGTCTGTAACGTTATCCATATCTTTTAGTACATTAGAAATACTGTAGCTAATCGCTTTAAGTGAGTATTCCGACTGCTGGCTGTACTTTTTCTCAATAGAATTATAAGTCACAAAAAACATAAGCATGCCTAGAATAAATAAAGGAATGATAATCAGGCCCAAAAATGCCGTAAATAATTTATAGCGCAAATTCATCGGCTAGTGCTCCTGACTGAGAATAAAGTTATCCTTTTACGCCGCCCGCTGTTACACCTTCAATAATCTTCTCCTGCAGAATAGCATAAATGATAATTACCGGCAGGACGCTGAAGACGATACCGGCTGACATTTGTGCATAGTTCATTTGGTATTGATCACGGAATTGGACCATACCTACTGGAAGCGTTCGCAGCTCGTCATTCGACAGGAAGTAGTTAGCTAGCAAGAACTCGTTCCAATTTCCCAGGAAATTAACAATGAATACAGTAACCATAGCCGGAACCGTTAGAGGTACAATAATTCTAGCAAAGATACCCGGTGCCTTCAAGCCATCCATGACCGCAGCTTCTTCTATTTCTCTAGGTAAATTTCGCATAAATGCTGCTAAAATAATTATGGTAAATGGAATCGCATTGGCGATATAAGGAATGATCAACGCCCAGTGGGTGTTCAGTATTCCTAACTTACGTACAATCGTATAAATCGGCAGCATTAAAGCATTATTCGGAATGAGCATTCCTACTAAAACCAGTGAGAACAAAATAGTATTCCATTTCCCCTGACGCATCCGCGTAACCGCAAAAGCAAACATAGACGCAAGCAGAATGGACACTACAGAAGCAAGTATCGAAATGTACAAACTGTTGAAAAAGTAAGTACTGATCTTGGCATTTACCCAAGCTTCGACGTAGTTATTGAAGACGAATTCCTTTGGAATGCCAAAAGGATTAAGCGCAATCTCATTATTATCCTTTTTCACAGAAGAGAATAATACGAATAGGAAAGGAAACAGGATCACTAACAAATAGAATAAAAGGGCAATATGTGGCAGACTCTTTTTCAGGGCGCGTGGCATCAGTATTCAATCCTTTCTGTACGACGTGCAATCAGCAGCTGATAAAGGACTGTAACCACCAGTGTAAACGCAAAGATCAGGACAGCGATGGCATTTCCGTATCCATACTTAAAGTTCGTGATCGCATATTTAATCATGTATGTTGCCATTACATCGGTTGAACCTGCAGGTCCCCCCTTAGTCATAACGATGACAATATCCGCCGCTTTCATTGCTCCAGCAATGGATAGCATAATTACAACCGAGATGATCGGTACGATTAGTGGGAGCGTGATACGGGTAGCGCGTTGAAATCCGGTTGCGCCGTCAATGGCTGCAGCTTCATCCAATTCACCAGGAATAGCTAGAATCGCCGCTAGGACCATAACGATATAAAATCCAGTCCACTGCCAAGCATTCGTCAACAAAATAGAAAGCATTGCAAATCTCTCATCTGACAGCCAGTAAATAGGATTAATTCCTACTAGACTAAGGAGCTTATTAAAAAGTCCAATGTTGGGCTCATAGATAAACCCCCAGAGAATACCGATAACTGCTGTAGACATAATGGAAGGCATAAAGACTGCTGTCTTATATAAGCCTTTTAACTTCTTCACATTAGAAATCAATAACGAGAAGAATACGATCAACGGTACCTGGATACATACGGAGAAAAGAATAAACCAACCGTTGTTCTTAACGGATATCCAGAATCGTTCATCTCCTAATGCTTTCTCATAATTACTTAATCCGGCTGATTTAACCGTCTCCGATACACCGTTCCAACTGGTAAAACTGTAATAAATAGAACTGAAAATGGGGTAAATGAAAAACATCGTGAACAATATCAATGCTGGAAGAACGAAAAGGAAAAATACCACTGGATTTCTTAATGCTTTATTCATGACTACCTCCGGTTGCTTTGACATCTGGCGAATAGTGAATGCTTCAGATCAAGTGCAAACACATATTTTCTTTGATTTTAAAAATGTACCCTGGATTTAGCACCAGGGTACATTCAGTTTGCAGCTATTTATTCAACTGCTGCGTTTGCTTCTTCTTGTACCTTTTGCAAAGCTTCGCCCATTTTCTCAGGAGTCGTCTGATCGCCAATCAGTTTTTGAATTTGAATGTTACTGATTTCTGTAGTTACATCAGCTTGAACAAGAGAGTCAAATGCTGGGAACGAAGATTGTGAGTTGTTAAGTACACCTACGATTTCGCTCATCAGATCATCAGTAATATTCTCATTCAATACGTTTTGGTCAATCTTCATTGCTGGCAATACACCATCTTCAACAAGTCCACGCAATTGCATTTCTTCATTAAATAAGTTTTTAATAAAAGATTTCACAGCAGCCAATTGACGTGGATCTTTCTCAGCAGATGCAGAGAAACCATAACCATTGTTTACATCGCGCATCAATGCAGTTTGGTCGCCTGCTCCGCCTTCAACTGCTGGGATATTGAAGAAGCCAACTTTACCGATCAAACCTTCGCCAGATTGGCCAGTTTTAAATACGGAGGATTTCCAAGTACCATCATACAGCAGGATCGCTTCACCACTAGTGAATTGTGTTGTGTATTCAGCATATTCAAAGCCAAGTTCGCCTTTTTTGAAATAGCCTTTATCAACCCATTCTTTGTATTTCGCAAATCCTTTTACTACATTTGGATCAGACCATTTAGCTTCGCCTGTTGCAAATTTAGCAGTTACATCTGGACCTGCATAACGTGACCACAAGTGGTTAGCTAACATAAGTGGTACCCAACCAGCTTTGGATGCACCAGCCAAAGGTACTTTTCCATCAGCCTTGATATCAGCCAATTGTTGTTCCAATTCGGCAAACGTTGTTGGAGCCTTCCAGCCCTTGCTTGTATAGTATTCTTTGTTATAGAAGAAGCCTTCACCAGAACCACCGATAGGCAATCCATAGATTTTTCCTTCATAAGTGAAAGGATCAAGATTTGAGAATTTATCCTTAATTCCAAGTTCCTCAAGAATTGGAGTCAGGTCAAGTAATTTACCTTCTTTAGCATAGATCTTGGAGTCAGGGCTACCGAACAGATCGAAGATTTCCGGCGGATTACCCGCAGCCATTTCACCACGCAATTTTTCTTTACGGTTTACATCTGAATCTACCCCGTCGAGTTTAAAGGTCAGACCCGGTACATCCTCTTGTACCTTGTTAACTACTTCTTCGAGAATAGCCAGACGTTTCTGCTTGTCTGCACCGATTTGAGTGTGACGAATCGTCATTTCAAATGGCTCGTTATTTACCGGTTCTTCTGTTGCAGGAGCATTTGTAGCGGCTGAATTAGTCGCGGTAGCGTTTCCATCTCCTTTGTTAGAAGACTCATTGTTGTTGCCTCCGCAACCAGTCAGTAAAGCTGATGATACGAAAATCAGGGACAATAGCAAAGTCATACTTTTTTTCATTTCTTGTGACCCTCCCTATATATTGATGTGCTTTACACTTCTTATTATAGAAAACAGACTTCATTATCGTAAGGTTAAGATTCATCCACTATAGGGATAAAAATCTCTAATGTAAGCGGAATCAACTACATTATAAGTTATATTACATAACACAAAAATGTTAAATCGCTTAATTTATTTGTTTTTCTCATCACAAAACTTTGTTTTCACTCTAGAAACATTTAATAAAACATCCAAATAGTCACATTACCTGACATATTCATTTATTATCCATCCCATTAACCACGTGTAACTATAGCATGTCTTTATTAGGAATAGTATAAAACTACCCCCTCAGAGGAGCTTTATCCCCTCCCTTTTTACTTCCTCATAACAAAAAACCGCACCTTCAGTGATCAACCACTGAGGGTACGGTCTCTCTTAAAAATATATATCTATTATACCAATGCCGTTTGCTTACGACCTTCTTCTACCAAGCGATATGCCCGTTGCACTTCTTCTTCTGTTGGAGAAGGTACTCCATCCAGTTCATAAGCTTTGCCGAGCATTTCCCATTTATAGATACCCATCTGATGATAAGGTAAGATTTCGAATTTCTCGACGCCATTTAAGGTTCCAATATAACGACCTAAGTTAATGAGATCCTCTTCACGATCATGAATACCAGGTACATATACATGTCGGATCCACATCTTACGATTATGGTCTGAGAGCCAGCGTGCAAGCTTCAAAGTTCGATCATTGGATTTACCGGTTAACTTGATATGCGCTTCTTCATCAATATGCTTCAGATCAAGCATAACCAAATCTGTAACGTCCAATAAGTCATTAATCTTGTCACCTTCGTTGTAGCCATTACTATCTAATGTGGTATGCAGATTCCAACGTTTTTTCACTTCCGTGAATAACTGCTTTACAAATTGCGCCTGCAAGGTTGGTTCTCCACCGGATACAGTTAACCCGCCACCGGATGAACGATAGTAGTTTATATATGGCTCGATCTCCGAAAGCACTTCTTCTAGAGTCATTTCTTTACCTTCATCTAAAGCCCAAGTATCAGGGTTATGGCAATACTGACATTTCAGCAAGCAGCCTTGCATAAACAAGACAAATCGAATACCAGGTCCATCAACGGTTCCAAAGGTTTCCAAAGAGTGTATGCGACCTTTAATCATAGGATGTCATCCTTTCGCCACGACAGACTACAAGCCCTCTTTCAACGATGAAGCTTCCTGTCTTTGAGACTGTCATATCCCTAAATCGCGGCTATAAAATTTAAAATTTTAACAATTCTCAAACAAGATATTACCGCCCTTGAGACAAGGGCGGTATCTTCCTTGCAATTATTTCAATGTAGTACTAATTCAAAGATCTTCATGACAGGAACAAATTACATCGAACCGTGGAATGTACGGTTGATTACGTCCATTTGTTGTTCGCGAGTCAGCTTGATGAAGTTAACTGCATAGCCGGATACACGAATAGTCAATTGTGGATAGTTCTCTGGGTGCTCCATAGCGTCCATCAGCTGTTCACGGTTAAATACGTTAACATTCAAATGCTGAGCGTTGTTATGGAAGTATCCATCCATCATGTGTACCAGGTTAGACTTACGGGAATCCTCGTCTTTACCAAGTGCCTTAGGTACGATGGAGAACGTGTTAGAGATACCATCTTGTGCATCGGAGTAAGGCAGTTTAGCTACAGAGTTCAGGGAAGCCAAGGCGCCTTTCTTGTCACGTCCGTGCATTGGGTTAGCACCCGGTGCGAAAGGTTCACCTTTCTTACGTCCGTCAGGTGTAGTACCTGTCTTCTTACCGTACACTACATTCGAAGTAATGGTCAGTACCGATTGAGTCGGCACAGAATCACGATATGTTTTGTTTTTACGGATCATAGTCATGAAGGTTTCAACCAATTCTACTGCGATGCTGTCTACAGCATCGTCATTGTTACCGTAGCAAGGGAATTCGCCTTCGGTTTCGAAGTCGATCGCAATACCTTGTTCGTTACGAATAGGTTTTACTTTGGCGTATTTAATTGCGCTTAGTGAGTCAGCTGCAACGGACAGCCCAGCAATACCACAAGCCATCGTACGCAGAATGTCACGGTCATGCAGCGCCATTTCGATACGTTCGTAAGAATATTTGTCATGCATATAGTGAATGATGTTCAAAGTGTTAACATAAGTCTTAGCCAACCACTCCATCATCGGTTTGAAACGTTTCATTACTTCGTCATAATCCAGATATTCAGAAGTGATCGCTGGGAATTCTGGTCCAACTTGCGCTCCGGATTTTTCGTCTACACCACCATTGATAGCATACAGCAATGCTTTTGCCAGGTTGGCACGAGCGCCGAAGAACTGCATTTGTTTACCGATGCGCATTGGAGATACGCAGCAAGCAATCGCATAATCTTCACCCCAGTATGGACGCATTACATCGTCATTTTCATACTGAATTGCACTAGTTTCGATGGAAACCTTAGCACAATATTTTTTAAAGGCTTCAGGCAATTTTTCGGACCATAGTACAGTTAAGTTTGGTTCCGGAGCTGGACCCAAGTTGTACAGGGTGTTCAAGAAACGGAAGCTGTTCTTGGTAACACGAGTTGTTCCGTCTTCAGCCATACCACCGATGGATTCAGTTACCCATGTTGGGTCGCCGGAGAACAGATCATTATAGTCAGGTGTACGCAAGAATTTCACGATACGCAGTTTCATTACGAAATGATCGACGATTTCTTGTACTTGTTCTTCAGTCAAAGTACCTTCAGCAATATCGCGTTCTGCATAGATGTCCAAGAAAGAGGACACACGGCCTAGGGACATCGCTGCACCATTTTGCTCTTTAACTGCTGCAAGATACCCGAAGTATACCCATTGAGTAGCTTCTTTGAAGTTGGTCGCTGGTCTGGAAATATCCATTCCATGAGCGGCTGCCATTTCTTTCAATTCGCCAAGTGCACGAATTTGCTCGGACAGCTCTTCACGCAAACGAATAATATCTTCAGTCATGGAATCAACTTCAAGCTCAGTTTGTTGTTGTTTTTTGTCTTTAATGAGGAAATCAATACCGTACAGAGCAATGCGGCGGTAGTCGCCGATGATGCGTCCGCGGCCGTAAGCATCAGGAAGACCTGTAATTACGCCGGATTTACGCACAGCTCTCATGTCTGGTGTATATGCATCAAATACGCCTTGGTTATGCGTTTTGCGAATGTTCGTAAACATGTCAACGATGTTTTGTGGAAGCTCGAAGCCATAAGCTTTCGTAGCATCAACCATCATCTTGATCCCGCCAAATGGCTGGATGGAACGTTTGAAAGGAGCGTCAGTCTGTACGCCTACAATTTGTTCCTTGTCTTTGTCAATGTAGCCTGGAGCATGTGAAGTGATTGTGGAGACAGTATCTAGGGAAACATCCCATACGCCGCCTCTTTCTCTTTCTTCCTTGCTCAATTGGGAAATAATCTTCCATAGTTCAGTTGTGTTACTAGTAGGTCCTACGAGGAATTCTTCGTTTCCTTCATAAGGCTTAATGTTACTTGCGATAAAGTTGTTAACGTCAACTTTTCTGGACCATTTACCTTTTGTAAAACTTCTCCAACCGGATTTCACTTCTTGTACATCTTTTTCTATCACCGACATGCTAAATCCCTCCATCTATATTTATAATATTTGTAGAGATCGCGGGCTTGAAGGTTGATCCCGTGTCTCGTGATCCCAAGAAAGATATGGTTGTTCGAAAATTCACAATCATTGTTCCATGTATGGGACCGTTGTTTATATAAACATTTTAGTTTATTTTCTATAAATAGACTGTGACAAATATCACCTTTCCGGTGATATTTGTCACTTATATCTAGTCCACAACCATCCTATTATCTACTTAACCAAATATTAATTATCAAATCTTCCGTAGAAAGCATTACGGTATACATCTGCAAGTTCAGATACCAGTGGCAGCTTAGGATTGGCAGTTGTACATTGATCTTCAAATGCACGGTCAGCCAAGTAATCTACACGGGATTCAAAATCCTTAGGATCAAAGCCCAGTTGTTGGAAGGATTCTTCGATACCCAGTTTTTTGTTCATATCGCGAATAGCATTGATCAGGCTAGTTACACCTTCTTCAGTTGTGCGAGCTGGCAATCCCAGAATACGGGCGATTTCTGCATAACGCTCGTCAGCTACAAAGTGTGAATATTTAGGGAACGAAGCGAACTTCGTAGGTTTCTTAGCATTGTAACGAATAACGTGTGGCATAAGGATCGCATTAGTACGACCGTGAGCAGTGTGATATTGACCGCCCCATTTATGCGCCAAACTGTGGTTAATACCCAGGAAAGCATTAGCAAAGGCCATACCAGCAAGTGTTGATGCGTTATGCATTTTCTCACGGGCAACTCTGTCGCCTTCAAGCGCCGATTTTTCAAGGTATTGGAATACCAATTGGATTGCTTTAATTGCCAGACCATCAGTGTAGTCACTCGCCATAACAGATACATAAGCTTCGATGGCATGTGTCAATACGTCCATACCTGTATCAGCTACAGCAGTTTTTGGCAAGCTATATACGAACTCTGGATCAATGATAGCTACGTCTGGAGTTAGCTCGTAGTCAGCCAATGGATATTTAGTGTGTTGTTCAGTTGTTTTATCGGTAATAACTGCGAAAGATGTTACTTCCGAACCCGTACCCGAAGTAGTTGGAATCGCTACAAACTTAGCTTTATTTCCAAGTTTAGGGAATTTGTAAACCCGTTTACGGATATCCATGAATTTTTGTTTCAGACCGTTAAAGTCTGCGTCTGGATGTTCATAGAATAACCACATTCCTTTTGCAGCATCCATTGGGGAACCACCACCAAGTGCGATGATGCAGTCCGGTTGGAATCTGTTCATCATTGCTGTACCTTTTTCAACTGTAGTTGTCGATGGATCTGGTTCAACTTCCGAGAACACTTCGATCGCTACAGGAGTTTGGCGTTGACGCAGGTAATGTTCAACTCTCTCAACATATCCGAGCTTAACCATCATTGGGTCAGTGATAATTGCGACACGTGTGATATCAGGCATTTTGGTCAGGTACTGAGTAGCGCCTTTTTCGAAATAGATCTTGTCAGGTACTTTAAACCATTGCATATTCACGGTACGACGATTCACCCTTTTCACGTTGATCAAATTAATTGCTGTAACGTTTTGCGACACGGAGTTACGACCATAAGATCCGCAGCCCAGCGTCAACGAAGGGATGTTAGTGTTATAGATATCGCCGATCGCACCATGAGTGGAAGGCGAGTTAACGAGAATACGTCCTGTTTGCAGACGGTTGGAGAACTTCATGATTACTTCTTCGTTGTTGGAGTGGATAGCCGAACTATGGCCCATACCACCAAATTCAACAACTTGTGCTGCGCGTTCGATACCTTGATCTGCGTTTTTAACTTTGTAGCAAGCAAGCACAGGACTCAATTTTTCAGCGGACAATGGATATTTAGTGCCTACACCTTCAAGTTCTGCTACCAGAATCTTAGTGCCGGCAGGAACTTGAATGCCGCACATTTCAGCAATTTTCACTGCGGATTGTCCAACGATTGCTGGGTTAACCGCACATTTATCAACGTTCATAGCGCCGCTAGTAAGTTTGGCAGCTTCTTCTTTGTTAACAAAGTAGCAGCCATTAGCGATCATTTTCTTTTTCACTTGATCAAAGATTGGTTCTTCGATAATAACAGCTTGCTCGGAAGCACAGATCATACCATTATCAAATGTTTTGGAAAGAATGATGTCCGTTACGGCTTGATCGATATCCGCGCTCTTTTCGATGAATGCAGGTACGTTACCAGGACCTACGCCAAGAGCTGGTTTACCACAGCTATAAGCTGCTTTTACCATTGCAGAACCGCCTGTTGCGAGAATAAGTGCAACGTCAGGGTTGTTCATCAAAGCGTTTGTTTTGTCCATCGTTGGCATTTCAATCCATTGGATACAATTCTCAGGTGCGCCAGCTTTTACAGCCGCATCATGAAGAATTCTAGCAGCTGCTGCACTACACTCTTGCGCAGATGGGTGGAAACCGAATATAATAGGGTTCCGTGTCTTAATCGAAATCAACGCTTTAAACATCGTGGTGGATGTAGGGTTGGTTACCGGTGTGATACCCATTACAATTCCGACGGGCTCAGCAATTTTTTGGAAGCTTTCATAAGCATTGTCTTCAATAACGCCTACTGTTTTATCGTATTTAATTCCGTGCCAGATATATTCTGTCGAGAAGATGTTTTTAGTAATTTTGTCTTCGTAAACCCCGCGGCCAGTTTCTTCTACAGCCAATTTAGCGAGGTACATATGTTTGTCGAGTCCAGCCAACGCCATTGCATGAACGATTGTGTCAACTTGCTCTTGATCCAGCGCCATGAATGCCTCATGTGCTTTTTTCGCTTTATCCACTAAAGTCTGAATATACTCTTCAGCGGTAGTTTGTTTAACTTGGGCGGCGACTTCGTTCTTAACTGCCATCTCCCTCGTCCTCCTGTCAATTTTTAGGTTGTTTTTCTCTACACATTTATCTTATCACATCATTTCCACCTTGTATAGTGAAATCTTTCACAAAGTATAAAGTTTTTTTGATTTGTTTTCAAAGCGCTTTCATTCGATCATATTATAGCTTTTTTACCATTATTTATGCTTTATTATTTCTTAAATTTAAAGTTTATGTTTAAAAAGACAAGAACTGATACCCATTTTCTACCTTTCCGCTCGCAAAAATATTTTAAAAAAGCAAACCTAATTTTGTTGACACTCTATTTTTCCATTGGTCTCTAAAAAATAGTGGGATGCCCCCCGTCGTGTTTATTTATAAAAATATCAATAATATAAACATAAAAAAACCGACTCCTATGGAGCCGGTTCTGTTCTTCCTAGCTATTCTACTTTAATTGTGTCGAAGAATTTCTCTTGCACTGTTTTGGCAGCAGCTTCAAGCTGTGTCTTGGAATCTGTTCCTTTTTTGGAGAACAGCTCTTGAATTACATTGGACATGGTTGCGTAGTAGTCCTGTGTATTGTATTGCGCTTCCGGTTTACCGTCCAGCAAACCTAAAATATCAGGGCTGTACTGATATACATTTGTATATTTATCATACACAGCTTTCGTTTTCTTGCCGAAGTCAGAATCTGCAGAATAGTAATCTAAGAGCGGCGGAATAAAGTATTTACCATCCGTTGTACGTTGTTGCAGAACCGCATCCAGTGCTTCTAGACCTTTATCGGAGAAGTAATCAAATGTAATATAACGGAATGCCATTTCTTGCTCGTCTGGTGTTGCATTTGGATTGATTACAAGGTAGTCACCACCAAGTACCCCGGTGTGTTTTCCGCCTTTTTCCATTGCAGGCATTGGATACGTAAGTACATCTTCTGGTTTCAGACCGCCCTGATTCAACGCTTGCTCAATAACACCGTCAGATCCAGCCATTACCATTGCTGTACGACTTTGTTGGAATGCGCCTACAGCATCACCCCAGCCCAGTGCCCAGTCCTGAGGAATCGCGTTTGCTTCCCATCTAAGTTTCTTGTAGAAATCCAGCGCTTTAATCCCAGCCTCAGAATTAAAAGTAGCTACAACCTTACCGCCTTCAATCTTCTGAATTTCACCGCCAGCTTCGAACAGGAAGTTGGTCCAGTTCCAGCCTGCTTCATTCCCTTTACCCATTGGAGCAATACCGGAAATCCCTTTTTTGGTATCAGCTACGCCTTTGGCGGTATTCAGCATATCATCCCAAGTCCAATCCATAGGTGGAACAGCAACACCTTTTTCGTCCAGCATTTTTTTGTTGATCATTGTGGTTGTTACATAACCCTTTTGAGTTACGCCGAAGACTTTACCGTCAATGATAAATTGATTTTGGAGAACCGGGTTAATTTGATCCTTAAATTCGTATTTATTCCACAGATCCGTAATGTCAGCTACCCAGCCTTTTTCAACTAGGAATTTTGCTTCTGTAGCGTAGGTGTTAAAGAAGGTTGGAGCTTCATTCGCTGCCATTTTGATGCCGATTTCACTTACATTGTACTGCCAATCGTCTTTGACGATTTCAACATTCGGATATTCCTCTTGGAAACGTTTGATCTTGTCATCTTCCTGTGCTCTAACTTCGGTTAGGTCAGGGGTTGGATAGTGAATTTTGATGGTCACTTTTCTTTGTGTGATATCATCAGTTGGCGCTGCTGTAGCACTGCCAGCATTATCTGTTGCAGCATTCGTTGGCGCAGTAGTCGCTTCCCCTTCCTTGTTTCCTGTCGTGTTTCCGTTATTGTTATTACCGCCGCAAGCGGTTAACAACGATCCGGCCACAAGGAGGCTTAGTAGCACGCTAGAGTACTTACGCATTGAAACTCCCCTTTTCAATTCATAGTTATCTTACATATCGATCATAAAAGAGAAATCGTTTACAAACGAGGTGCATTTATATTCCTTTCATGTGCATGTTTACGATCCGTGACTAAATCCGTCGATCCGCGCTTATCCCTTAACTGCTGATAATGCGACGCCACGCATAATGAACTTTTGGAAGATCAGGAAGACAAGGATCGGCGGCAACGATACGATAAATAGGATGGCGAATTTAATATTCGTATTAAGTGCCTTTACATTAATAACGTATTTATAGATTGCTGTCGCGAGCGTATATTTCTCTTCACTGTGCATAACCAGAGATGGCCAGAACCAGTCATTCCATGCGGTAGAAAAGATAAAGATCGCCAGCGTAGCAAAAATCGGAACCGACAATGGCACTGCAATGGAGAAAAAGCTTCTCGGCTCAGAGGAACCGTCAATCCGCGCTGCTTCAAAAATTTCAGGGTGTATCCCATCAAAAAAGTTCTTTAAGAGTAGAAAATAGAATGTATTCGCACCAGCAGGCAGCCAAAAAGCAGCGTACTGATTCAGTAATCCAAGCTCTTTTAGATTGACAAAGTTGGGAATCATATAGCTGGTCGCCGGAATAAACAATGTCATCAGGAAAAAGAAATAAATTGCCTTTCTGTAAGGGACATTCATACGAGAAATGCTGAAAGCAGACATTCCCAATACTACTAGTGTCACGACCATATTCCCCACAAAAATATAAATGGTGTTTTTAAGGAACATCAGCAGATCAATGTAATTCATCGCTTCCTTAAGGTTGCTGAAGTGCCATTCCTGCGGGAAAAAATGCGGTGGGAATGAGTTCACCTCTTGATTCGATTTCAGTCCGTTAAATAACGTCATACAGATCGGATACAGCATGCTGAACACCATAATCAAAATAACCACGCACATCAAGCCATAAACGATCTTATTGCTTGTTTTTTTCAAATCATGTTCTGAGAGAATCCCTCTGTCTGCGCTCTTCATCTTAGTTGTCCTCCTTGTTAAGCTTGAACTGTAAAATGCCCAAACCACCTAGGACAATGAACATTAGCATGCCAAGCGCAGTCGCCGTTCCATAATCGAGTCGCGTAAAAGCATATTTTACGATCAGCAGCGCATAGGTAAGCGTAGTATTATTCGGTCCACCATCAAGCAGCGCCATTTGTGACTGATACCCTTGTGAAGTCCCGATAATCTGTAATATCAACATCAAAATGATCAAATTACGTAGCGAAGGCAATGTGATGTACTTTATACGTGCCCACACACCCGCCCCATCAATCTCAGCTGCTTCATACCAATCCCGCGGAATGCTGAGTACAGCAGCCAAGTATATTAACATCCCTGATCCAAACTGCTGCCACGTCTCCATAAAAACAAGAGAAATCATCGACCACCTTGTATCTGTCAGGAAGGCAACCTGGTCCACACCAAGCGAGCTTAATACCGCATTGATTGGGCCCACCGGATCATAAATCCATCTCCAGAGTCCATATAGAACCACACCAGGCATAACGAAAGGAAGGTAAGCCGCTACCCGTACAAAGCCCCCAAACCTTCTCAGCTCCGAGATCATAATGGCAAAAGCAATCGGAACCCAGAACCCGATAATAAGACATAGAAGCATGTAATACCCCGTATTTTTTAACGCGGTCAAAACATCTGGATCACTAAGGGCTCTAGCGTAGTTCTCAAAGCCAACAAAGCTATTCCCTTTTACAAAATCAACATGGTAGAAGCTGTACAACAAGCCTTTAAAAATTGGCACCCACAGGAACATTACAAAAATAATCACAGCAGGTACGAGGAACATATATCCCCAAAAGTTTTTCTTCCAGCGGTTTTGCTTGTAAGGTGTACCCTTCAGCGCCGGCGGATTTTCGGATACAACTGCGGTTTGATTCATCAGGCTCCCTCATTCCATTTTTCTTTCAGCATTTTTCGCAAAATGCTTCCTACCTTAAATTGTAGAAAATGAGGGTTGTACTGAACATGTCTAAATCTACCGAAGTAGTATGTGTTTTTACTTCTTCAATTCACTGGGGCTAATCCCATAATATTTTTTGAAAATTTTACTAAAATGCTCCGGTGATTCATAACCTACACGCTCGGCGATTTCGTATCTGCGAAGATCTGTGTTCAAAATCATGTCCCGGCTTTCTTCCATCCGCAGCTTAATTACATATTCCCACAGGTTGTAACCTGTATTTTTCTTAAACAGATAGCTCAAATAATTGGGACTGACATGGTTTTTCTTAGCCACTTCATGGATGGTTAATCCTTTTTGCGCATAGTTCTCGTCAATATACTCTCTTGCTTTCTCTACAATCAGATTGCTGCGTGTATGAAGCTCTTCTACTGAAGGATCGGTTGTGTAGCTGTTCCAATTAAAATCCCCGTAGTAAAACACATAATGGTCATTATGTTCATTATTCCAAAGAATGGCTTTGGAGGCTTGACGGTTCAATACAGCCATAAATGATAGACCCTTGAGAATCTGGCTGATGCCGATGACTGCATTTAAGTGCAGATATTTTTGAATATTAAAATGAAGACTGCGGCCAAGAATATCTAGCCTATTGATTTGACTGGCAGACGAATCTTCATAGCTTTTTTCATCCCATTGAATAATGATCGTTATTTCTTCATCCTCTGCGTAAAAGGCTGTCGAGTTCCACTCCTGATCCATCAGCTCTTTGGCGATATTCAGCGCGGCATAACAAAGAAGCCGTCTGTCCCGCAGGGTGTAGTGCTTCTCCTGATTCATTCCAGCCAGAGGCACCTTAATTTTTAAGACGGAAAAATACGGCCCTTGCAGCTTCAGGTTATCCAGCTTTTGTAAGCGTTCTGCATCACACAGTACACCTTCAGGCTCATTGAGCAGCTCATTTAATAACTTGCTGTATTCCGGAAGCGGCTCTTCCAGCCGAAAGCTTTCGTTAATCCCTGACATGAAAATGTCCAATTCTGGTGATGGTTTGCCCATCTTAAGCAGCACATTTCGCACCGAATCCAGAAATTGCTCACTGTTCAAAGGTTTGATCAAATAATCCTTCGCGCCAAGCCTAACCGCCATTTGCGCATATTGAAATGTCTCGTGTGCAGAAATCACGATGGTCTGTACCCAGGGTTTGGCCAATTTTGCATGCTGCATCAGATCAATCCCGCTCATTGCGCCCATCTGAATATCAGTAACGAGCAGGTCTATTTCCTCCATCCGAATGCAGTCCAGCGCTTCAAAACCACTGTTTGCTGTATAAATATGGTCTATGTTTAACCCCGAAGAAGCTAATAAATTGCTCAGCCCTTTACAAATCAAGGGTTCGTCATCCACAACTAATATATTGAACATATCTGTATGCTCCCCTTCCTTAGTCCTGATTCTCTGATTTCGGAAGCTTAACCGTCACCAATGTACCGCCCTCTTTACGAGGCGTATAGCTGATGCCATAATCAGAGCCAAAGTGTAAATGTATGCGCTGGTTAATGTTGCGAATCCCGTAACCGCTGGCCGGATTTGGACTGTCGTCATTCAGCACAGCTTCAATGGCCTGATAATCAACAGACTTATATCCGTTATCTTCAATAGTGATCTCGACGGTATCGTCCACACAAACTGCGCTAATGATGATTTCCCCATCCTCGCCCATATTTTTGACACCATGAATAATAGCATTCTCAATTAACGGCTGCAGGGTAATTTTAGGAATTAGATTTCTTTTCGTATCTGGATGAATCTCCATTACAACACGAAATATATAATCATACCGGTGCTGCTGCAGCTTGATATAGGCCGTTGCATGCTCCAGCTCTTCTTCAAGGCTAATCAGCTCCCTTCCCCGACTGAGGCTAATCTTCATAAGCTTGGATAATTCCTTGATCATCTCGGCGGATTCAACGTTACCTTCCAGCGAGCTTTTCCAGTAAATACTCTCCAAAGTGTTGTAGAGCAAATGCGGATTGATCTGTTGATAGAGCAGTTGAAGCTGTGATTCCTTCTGTTTTAGCTCCATCTGATATTTATAAGTAATTAGTCCATTAAGCCTGCGGGCCATGTCATAGGTAGATCCAATCAGCACACTGACCTCATCGTTACTCCCTCTTTTTGGCGTCTCAGGGACACGATTGCCTGGCTCAAACTTTCGGACGAAAAAGGCTAACTTTTGCAAAGGCGTCATTAATGAACGCCAGAAATAAGTAATCATGATTAATCCAAAAACAGCATAGGCCACAGTTATGTATTGAATCACACTTTTCATTTCGTTTTGTTGCTGCAGCAGTGCTTTTACGGCGATTTTGTAGACTAGCTTCTGTCCTAAGGCGTGGTTATTATTGACCACATAAATAAAATCCGAGGTAATAACATCCACGGTACCTTCCAAATCCTCAGCAATGACCGTTTCCGGCAACGTAATGATCTCACCAGTATTATTCGTAGTAGAAGCGAGTACACGATTATCCAGATCCGTTAAGTAAATATCACCATCAGGCAACGATATGGATTTGAGGGATTCTCCGATTTTCGCGTCCATCTTGGTAATGACTAAGACCCCAATAGTCTCAGCTTTCCTGGAGATGTTATTGACAGCTCTCATATAGGTAAGAGTCTTCAAGTTTTCCGCTTGCGCACTTAGCTTCCCTGTGAATTTTAGAGATCCGCGGCCCTTTTTCTGGACAACCTCCTCGAACCAATATGGCTCTTCCGCTTTGGAAAAGAAATATACCCCCGCCTTCTTAACCTGCGGGAAATTGGGTGCAAAAAAATAATAATCCTCGGGATCGTATATATAAAGGGAATAATAGATGCCGTCCCCACGCTCAGCTCCCTGCGAGTAACTGACCAACAGCTTCTCTATCGTCTCATAGCGTTTAACCCGCTCCAGGATGGTATCCGAACCCGTCATATTAATCTGCTGAATCAGAGGGTTTTGAATTACAGTGGTAGTAATTTTATTTACGGTATCGATATCTCGGTTAATGATGGTGAAGTTTTGCTTGTTCAGCTCTACATAAGCATTCGTCACATGGCGCTTCAGAATTTGCTCAGCCTTCATATTCCCGTAAATGTTCAAAAACAGAATGGGCGAGATCATAATCAGAAACAGCAGGATAAGCTGCTGTTTGACGTTCAGCTTCAGAATCGGCCGAATCAGCCTAGACAACATCGAGATGCACCTCCGGGTTCAATAACTATATCAAAGTGATAAACGCTTACATATGTTTATTTTAAAGTTTTTTATGTTCATTTGTATGTAGTTTTTTCTGTTGGACGGATAAAAAGAGCACGATGATATGTTCGCCATACGTGGAGCGTTTGGGCTTACGATCGCTGTTATCCTCAGATTTCCTGATTTTATACCGCTGAGCGGTAGAAATCCGAGGATAAAGGCGACCACTGGCGTTTCTCCAGCTCCAAACCTCCACTTCGCAACTCTATCAACGAACTCTTAAAAACCGCAAACAGAAAAAGGGGCGGACGGCGTAAAGACCACTGCGTGGGGCTAGGAGGAATGAACTCTATATGGAAGAAGTGCGATGTATGTTCTTGAACACTTGAACACTCAAGTACTTCAATACTTGAATGTGCTTTGCTGTTGGGCGTCTGGATTACTTGATGTGCTATTTAGCTGCTTGTTGTGCGTTAGGATTACCGGATGTGCGGCTTTGCTGCTTGTTGAGCGTTTGGATTACTTAATGTGCGACTTACTACTTATTCGGCGTTTTGCATTCCCATACGCCCTCTTCACGATGAGCTATAGGACTCAGATGCAGCTATTTGGCTAATTTTTGGCTTTTACGAGGAGTTTCGGACTCCAGAGGCGTTATTCGTTCCAAACTACGCGATATGTGGGCTTTTCGAACCAATAGCGACTATGGAGTCCGATAGGTTCGCATATGAGCCGAATTATTACTTATAGAGACTATGAGGTCCGATAAACTGTTGAGCTTTTTGACTAACCTTCTGAATTATTTACTATACGGCTAATAGCGACTATGGGGTCCGATCACCGTCTGAGCTTAATACTAACCTTTTGGATTACTTAATGTGTAGCTAACTACTTATTCGGCGTTTTACATTCCCACACACCCCTTCACGATGAGCGATCGGACTCAGATGCTGCTATTTGGCTGATTTTTGGCTTTTACGAGGAGTTTCGGACTCCAGAGGCGTTATTCGTTCCAAACATACGCGATATGTGGGCTTTTCGAGCCAATAGAGACTATGGAGTCCGATAGGTTCGCAAATAAGCCGAATTTTGGCTAATAGCGACTATGAGGTCCGATAGACAGTCTGAGCTAGCTAAATACAGAGACTTTGCACAAAAAAAGACCGCCCCCAAAGTCATCCGCTACTTTGGAGTCGGTCCCTTGTTCATTTAGAAATTTAGTCTGTCAGCAGCTCATACAATCCTTTTACGACCAGATCAGCTTCTTTCAGCACCTCAGGTTTGCCGATACCTACAACCTTCATTCCAGCAGCTTTACCTGCTTGAACGCCTGCCTCAGCATCTTCAAACACAACACATCCATCCGGCTGCAAGCCTATCTCTTGAGCCGCGATCAGGAATACCTCTGGGTCAGGTTTGGCTAGTGACACTTTGTTGCCGTCAACAACTGCATCGAATAAGTCTGTAATGTTCAGCTTATTCAAAATAAACTCAGCGTTCTTACTGGCTGATCCTAGCGCAATCCCAATCCCACGTGATCTCAATCCTGTTAGGTATTCTTTCACTCCAGGCAGCAGCTCCGATTCCTCGAGTCGAGAAATGTATTCTACGTACAGGCGGTTTTTCTTCTCCGCCATTGCCTGCTTCTCTGCTTCCTCAAATTCCAGGCCACCCACTTCCAGCAGGATATCAAGCGATCTCAGCCGGCTCACACCTTTAAGCCGTTCATTATCCTCCTCCGTGAATTTAAAGCCAAGCTCATCTGCAAGACTCGCCCACGCCAAATAATGATATTTGGCTGTATCTACGATCACGCCGTCCAGATCAAAGATGGCGCCTTTCATATTTTCCAACATTGATTTGCTTCCTCTCCGTTGTGTATTAATATTTATACTCCTGTTTCGACAAAGCCAGTCGAAGGTTCTCACCAGCAGAGCACGACTTGCCTTCTCCGCCTTGCACCGAGAATACTAAGTCTCCACTGTAATCAGCAGCTGTGATCACAGTGACTTCATCCTTACTGATCCGCAGTTGGATGGTATCGCCGCGCAGCGTAACCGGAAGCTGAACAGACTGCCAATGTTGCGGCAGAGATGGATTGATGTGCACAACCCCTCCGTCGTAGTCCAGCCCAGCGAAGCCAAGAACCGCAGCCATCCAAGCACCACCATTCGCAGCTGGATGAGTCCCTCCGATGTAGAGATCCCCTACATATTGCTTAGATTCGCCGGTGAGATCGACGGTAGCCGTACGCATAAAATACGGATAGCCCCAATCCGGTGAACCAATATCAGCAGCTACCAAAGCGTAGATACAAGGGCTTAAGCTTGATCCATGTTCCGTACGCGGTTCGTAAAATCCCCAGTTCGCTTGTTTCACTTCCTTGCTAAAGGAGTGTTTAAACAGATTCAGCATCAACACAACGTCTGCTTGTTTAAGTATGGTTGTGGTGGTAGCTAAGCCATTGCCGCCGCCAAAATACTCATTTTTATTAAGCACACGTGATTTCAGTTCTGTTAGTTCTACATCCTCCAAGGTGAGGTACCGGTCGAATTGTTCAATAACAAGACTGGCAGGATCAGGCTGTGGAACATAAAAGCTATCCAGCATCGTTTTGAACTCCTTCAGGAATGGCCCTGAGCTAAACGGAGCGGACAATTGACCGTAGGCCTCAGGATACTTCTCTTGCAGCAAAGCTGCCGTATGCAAGGCAATCTCCAGCGTCTCTTTAACCAGTGCATTGGTAAAAGCATTATTGTTCACACGCTCATGATATTCATCCGGACCTGTTACATCCAGAATCTCAAACCGCTGTTTAACCGAATTATAGTAAGCGTAAGAGTAGAAAAAGCGAGCGCATTCCCAGATCACCTCAGCTCCTCCACTAGTAAGCAGACTTTCATCGCCTGTGAATTGAACATACTTCCAGATCCCATGCACAACGTCACCACTGATATGAACCTGCTTATCGCGGAAATAGGTCCGCATCGGCCGGCCTGTAAATACATCGTTCACATTAAACAGCGTACAGGCATCGTCTCCCGTATCCTGACTTTCCCAAGCATAAAATGCGCCCAAAAATCCATATTCCGCTGCCTTACGGCGAGCACCATCCAATGTATGAATCCGGTACATCATCAAGTTCCGCGCTACCTTAGGATCACTGTGCAGGAAAAACGGCAACATAAACATTTCCGTATCCCAGAATACAGCTCCCTTATATACCTGACCCGATAATCCCCGGGCTGGAATAGACACCTTCTCCGAAACTGTAGGGGCAATGATTAACAGCTGATAGATACTATATCTCAAGGCAAATTGGGCAGCTTCATCACCTTCGATGATTACATCGCTGTGTGACCATCTCTCGTCCCATAACAGACGATGAGCCTTAAATAACCCCTCAAAACCCAGCGCCTCAGCAGCATGGACAGATTTAACAGCTTCCGACTCCGGCTGATCAGCATCAAGTCCAGTATAGACTGCTACATACTTAAACCATTCATACGTCTCACCCGCACGGGCATCAAAAGAAATCCGGCGAACAGCAGCCCCATCTTCCAGTAGCTCCTCACCAAAACTGAATACCGCCCTCTCCGCCACAACAACCGGAATCTTCAATTCTCCGCTAACAGAAGAAGAGATCAGCACCTCGTCCTTGAGCTGTACCTTTTGTCCGTAAAGATGAGGCCCATTGATATCCCACACATCTACGTCAATTCCCGTCTCAATCGCTACTCGGCAGTCTTGAGTACTGCGAATAGAGTATTTACTAACGAGCAAGTGAAGATTATCCTGGCTTACGAAACGATCTGCGGTAAACGTCAACGCCCCACCGTCAGATACAGCATATTCAGTGCTCCGATGATGAATGGCATTTCGGATATTCAGCTCCTGAGTATGAGCGACCGGTTCACAGTCAAGCACACTTAAGAGCTGATCATTACAGAAAACTTTGGTCAACAATCCATTAGGGGCATTAACTGGTTCTCTCCATTTGTCCCCCTCTTTGTCATATAGTCCTGCGAGGGTGACAGCTACTAGCTCAGTTTTACTGAATTCCTCCAGTGTGCCGCGATACCCCATGTAGCCGTTGCCTAACATATATTTGTTACCGTTCGTCGTCACAAGCTGTTTATCAAAACAACTCTCCTTTACGATCCAGTTCATCCTGCCAGCATCCCTTCGCCTAGCGGAAGCGTCTTCCCGGAAGCATCCACTGTAATCGACTGTCCGTACACTATAATTTCGGTACTTCCACCATTAACCGCAGTGATTGTTACTGAATTTTTGTCGACCACAATTCTCAGAAGCACTCCTTCATACAATACTTGGAAGCTATATTCATCCCAGCGTTCTGGCAGGGTTGGCTGAAAGGACAGACGTGCTCCATCCGAACGCATTCCACCAAAGCCGTAAACAATATTCATCCAAGCAGCTGCAATTGAGGTAGTATGCAGCCCTTCACGGGTATTGCGGTTATAGTTGTCTAAATCCAGTCGAGTAGCAAATTCAAAAAACGAATATGCTTCCTCGGGTTTGCCGATTTCACTCGCCAAAATGGAGTGGATCGAAGGTGACAGCGAAGACTCATGAATACATCTAGGCTCGTAATATTCATAGTTCGCCAGCTTCGCTTCTTTAGAGAATTGTCCGCTGTACAAGAACATAAACATAAGTACATCCGGCTGCTTAATCATGTCATAGCGATACAAACGATCATATGACCAGTTCGAATATAACGGGAATTCTGTAACAGGAATCGAATGAATATCAATATGTGGCATATCGAAGAACCCATCATGCTCTTCATAAACTCCTGTCACTTCGTCAACCGGAATCCGCATATGCTGCGCCTTGTTTTCCCAATCGGTGAGTTCCTCGTCATGAAGTTCTGTTTTCTCTACCACAGCTGCAAAAGCAGCAGGAGCCTGTTCTTTCATCTCCCGAAGAGTCTCTAGGGTGTATTCAAAAGATTGTTGAGCCATCAGATTAATGTAGCAGTTGTTATTGACCATCAATTGGAACTCATCAGGGCCCATAACGCCAAAATAACCATATTCCCCGCTGCGTTGCCCCCATTGGCCACGTGTAGCATAGAATCTGCTGATCTGAATCAGCATCTCAGCCCCTTTACTGTGCAGGAAGCTTTTATCACCGGTATTTTTGACATAATGCCAAATGCCATAAGAAACAGCAGTCCCTACATGAAGCTGAAGATTAGAGTGCTGCCAGAGATCACAGCTTTCTGTTCCATCTATAGTAGCAATTGGATAGCAGGCTCCCTCACAATCCACCTCTTTAGCGCGCTGCATAGCCTGCGGCAATGTTTTATATCTGAATTCCAATAAGCTCCGGGCAGCCCTTGGATTATTGAACATATAGAACGGTAAGCAATAGGATTCTGTATCCCAAAAAGCCAACCCACGATATACTTCACCCGTCAGCCCTTTGGCACCAATATTAAATCCGGGATGATCGCCATGATAGGTCTGATAAAGCTGGAAGATACAGAAACGAATACCCTGCTGATTCTCAGGATCGCCCTCAATTCGGATATCACTTGTCTCCCAGATGCCCTTCCAATAAGCTGTCTGATCAGCGATTATTTGGGTATCTGTCAACTGGCTTGCTGTTTCAGCAAGAGACAGACCTTTGCTCCACAGCTCTTCAGCTGTATGGGCAGAATCACTATCCGAATAGTTCATAACCAGTTTGGTAAAATAGGAGACTTCTCCTTCCGTAAGGTCCAGGGTGAAATTTTGTCCAATAAATTTATCACTCTCGACAGCAGTGAGCTGTAACGGCTGCGAGGATTGTAAGGTAAAGCTTGAGAACAGCTTATTCCCAGTATTCACTGTACTCGCCATAATAGCAGAGGACGCTCCACTTACTCCGCTGCGGAGACTGTTCCACATACATTCGCCGCGTTCTTCATGAATAATGCCGAAATCAAGACCTGTACAAATGTCCACGCTCCCCGAGAAATTAAGAGGTTCAAAATCTACCCGCTGCAACCCCAAATGAGACATAGTCATACTGACCAGACGTGTAAAGACTACTTTTAGCGACTTGCCATCGTTTAGATGCCAGACTAGCTCTCTCCGGTACGTACCTTTACGAAGATCCAACCTACGCACATAATCCGTTACGTTGCTTTTTGCTAAATCAAGCTGTTCACCATCTACAGATAGACGTGTATACAGCCAGTCCACCGCATTCACCATATATCTCAGCGAGCGAATAATCCCTTTATAGTGATTGCCAATATCCAATTGTTCATTTAATCCATTAAAATAACTTCCTTGCAGGGTGTCACCTGAATATCCTTCCTCTGCATATCCCCGTACACCCATATATTCATTACCCAATGAAAAAATAGATTCCGAAGTCCGATTTCGCTCTGGATCAAAGCCCTCTTCAATAATTGCCCACGGATCAACCTTAAGATATTTGTCTGCTACTTTAGCCATATATGATTTCTCCTTCTCCTGATTTTTGCTCCAATTTCAGGATATCGCTGCATAGCAGTAGAGCCAATGTCCGACCGTAATGAAGATGTGTGCATTTATACGGAGTTGAGATAAAACTAATTTCTTGAACATGAATTTCAGCTATGTTATATGTTACAATCTAACGGGGACGCAAAAAAACAGCGATTAACCCAGTATTTGAGAATAATGGATAGCCGCTGTTCATATATCATAAACGTGAGATCACTTACTCTTTTTTAGTTAAAAAGAATATTACATCGAACACTTTAGAAGTGAAATTTATCACAATGTTGAAAATTCGACACTTTTAAACGATTTTTTATAACCAATTCGAGGGATTTTCAAGGTATAATTAATTTAAAATTTACTGAAAAACTGAGGGAATAAAGGGGATGTCGATTATGCTAAAAGAACATTACAATGTTATCGAAGCCCACGGAAATACAAACTGTTTCTCCGAACAGAATTTCAACAGACTTCTAGTTACAATGAAAGAGCGCATAGTTCCAGAGGGTTCACATCTATTCTGGGAAGGCGACTACTCGGATAAATTGTTTTATATCAAACGTGGACGTGTGAAATTAACTAAATCTACTGATGAAGGTAAAGAACTCATTCTTTATATGTATCAAGCTGGTGATATGGTAGGTCAAGCAGATCCATTCTTCAGCACTAAGCATAGCTTTACAGCCGAAGTGATTGAAGAAAGTGAAGTTGGCGTCATCGAACAAAAGGATCTAGAAATTCTCATTTGCCAACATTGTGATTTTGCTATCGACTTTATGAAATGGATGGGTATTCATCACCGTCTCACCCAAACTAAATTCCGTGATCTAATGATGTACGGCAAACCTGGTGCACTATGCTCCACGCTCATTCGTCTTGGCAATACCTATGGTGAGAAGAGCAGCGATGGTGAGAATATCCTTATCAACAAAAAAATTACGCATACAGATTTGTCCAACATGATCGGTGCCACTCGTGAAAGTGTTAACCGGATGCTGAGCGACCTGCGTAAAAAAGATGCTGTTGAGTATGAGAACGGTATGATTGTCATCAAGGACCTTGGCATGCTGCAAGAAATTTGCCACTGCGAACTGTGTCCGAACGAAATCTGCCGGATCTAATTCCGTTATAATATACCCTCTATTCACCTCAATGAAACATACATGACCCAATTATTCTGCATAATATAAAATAGAGTGGTCCAAGGCGCCTAATGCAGGTGTCTTTTTTTTATATTCAACAAAAAAAGAGCTAAACCCAAGATCGGTTCAGCTCTAATATAGTTAATTAAAAATGGATTTAACGGTTATTGCGAGTACCACGCACTGGTGAGATCAGCCAATAGGCCATGCCGACAAATACGCCCCCACCAATGATATTCCCCAAAGTTACAGGGATCATATTATGCAGCCATCCAGCTATCGTAATGGTTTCCGGATGATTCGGAAGCAACACAGCAACACTAAGCAGAGTCATATTAGCCACACTATGCTCATATCCGCTTGCGATAAAGGCGAACAGACACCACCAGATTAAAATTAGCTTAGCAGATTCACTTTTAGCACGTGAGGACATCCATAGCGCTAAACAGACCAGCCAGTTACATAGGATTCCACGAAAAAACAGCTCAGAGAACGGGAGACTCATTTTTTTAGCAGCGGCTGTAAAGATCAAATGCTCTGGCGGCGCAGCACTGAATAACCCAGTCCCACGAATTAAAAGCGCTAAAATCACTGCACCCACCACATTCCCGATGAATACAAGGATCCAGTTCTTAACGGTATCCCAGATACTGGTTCTGCCTGCCAGTGTACTTACAGTAAAAAACATATTATTCCCAGTAAACAGTTCTGAGCCTGCAAATACTACAAGCGTCAAGGCGATGCCGAAGGATGTACCCATAATAAGCGGTTGGAAAGGTGATTTAGCAGCTGCTAGCGGTGCTCCTAGAGAGAAAATAAGGATAATCCCAATGCCTACATAAGCACCTGCCAACAGGGCTGCTAGAAAATATCTTGGCAAGCTTTCATTCATTTTGTCCCGCTTACTGACTGCCGTCTCTACGATGCTCTCCACACTTTGCGTAAACATAATACTCCACCCCACCGTTTTCTATTAAATCTATTACTACACTCTTCGGTGTCTACACGCTCACTGTAACTTTCTCTCCGTCCAGTGTGACTGGATAAGTCACAACACTACCTTGGTCTGGAGCCTGCACCTCACCCGTGCGCAGATCGATTTTCCAATCGTACAGCGGATCGTACAGATAGTGACCTGACACGATCCCTTCCGCAAGCGGGCCACCCTTAGGATGAGGACTACGATTCTCTACTGCATAGATGGCTCCGTCAGAGGCACGAAATACAGCCAGTTCAACAGCTCCAGCAATCACTACACGGCCAATCTGCAGCAGGAAATCCTGTACTGAGCCTATTGCATACGTTTGTGTGGTCTTATTCATTGGTCTCTCCCCTTCTGTGTGCGTTATATCCGCTAGACTCTTGTTTCTTCAAAAAGCGCAGTACGAGTGCTACTGTCATTAAGCATTTTTTTCCAAGGATCCGTCACCTGAGTCAGAGCAAAGTCAATCCGTGCGGCCAGCTCTTTGCGGTTATCTTCATTATTCAAAATGACCATTTGAATCTGCTCAAGTCCCATACGCTCAACCCACTCGGAGGTTCTCTCCAAATAATTGCCGGTCTCACGGTAATATTGCATCACAGCGGAGCACACTTCGATCAACTCTTCATCGGTCTTAATTTTGCAGAAGGAATCAGCAATCCGTGGTTTGATCCCACCGTTACCACCGATAAATACTTCCCAACCGCCGTCATTACCGACGATGCCAATATCCTTCGTGCAGGATTCCGCACAGTTACGTGGGCAGCCGTTGACAGCTATTTTAAACTTGGCAGGAAAATCAAGACGTTCATACTTACGTTCTATGAGCGCGCCCATTCCCAGCGAATCCTGTGTACCGAAACGGCAGAACTGTGAACCCACACAAGTCTTAACCGTACGTAGCGATTTGGCATAACCATAACCTGATGGCATATCGAGCTCTTCCCATACCTTCGGCAGATCCTCTTTTTTCACCCCGATTAGATCCAGGCGTTGCCCACCAGTCACCTTCACAACTTTTACATCATATTTAAGGGAGACATCAGCGATTTTCTTCAAATCCTCTGGTGTCGTTACCCCGCCGTACATGCGTGGAATAACGGTATAGGTTCCGTCTTTCTGAATATTGGCTCCCATACGTTCATTAACAAAACGTGATTCCTTCTCATCTTGATGTGTATCCGGATTTAGCATCCCCAGATAATAGTTAATCGCCGGACGGCATTTAGAGCAGCCTTCCTCTTGTTTCCAACCCAGTACATGCATAACCTCTTTAGTAGTACTAAGACCTTTAGCTGTAATCTCAGCAACAATCTCATCCCGGCTAAGCGTTGTACAGCTACAGATACCTTGCTTGGCAGACTGCTCAAAACTATCACCCAGGACAAATTGTAAAATTTGTTCTACAACCGGTTTACAACCTCCGCAAGAACGCGTCGCTCCTGTACATGCTTTGATCTCGTCCACAGTAGTAAAACCATTTTCTATGACCGCATCCACAATCGCTTTTTTCGTAACCCCATTACAGCCACAAACGATTTCTTCGTCCGCCATAGCTTCTACAGATGTGCTCTTTTTGGCTCCGCTTCCGCAGCAGCCCGTACCCATGACCTCTGTATAAATCTCATCAGTCATTACAGCACCTTGTTTTACTAACTTTTGCAGGTTAGCCGATTCCGTCACATCCCCGAACAGGACTGCACCAACAATGACATTGTCTTTGAGCAGAATTTTCTTATAGGTTCGCTTCCATTCATCTTTGCTTGAGATTACAGTGTGCTCAGGGGAATCCATAAACTCACCTGCAGAAAATACATCCACACCGGAAATTTTTAATTTGGTGGAGACAACAGAACCTTCATATGGATTTGTATCGCTTCCGCAGAGATGTTTAGCTAGAACCATACCCTGCTCGAAGAGCGGCGCTACTAATCCGTAACAAACTCCGCGATGTTCGGCACATTCGCCAATGGAATATACATTCTGCATAGAGGTCTGCAAATAATCGTCCACTACAATTCCACGATTAACAGCAATTCCGCTTTCTTTTGCCACAGTTATATTCGGTTTGATGCCTACAGCCATAACTACAAAATCAGCTGCAAGTGTAGTGCCATCACTAAATTGTAAACCACTTACTCTCTGTTCCCCTGTCAATTCTACTGTTTGTTTGCCCATGGCAAATTTCACGCCTTGACGCTCTAGCTCAGCTTGCAACATAGAGGAGGCATTACGATCAAGCTGGCGCTCCATTAGATCTTCCATCAGATGCACTACAGTAACGTCCATGCCAAGGTTCACAAGACCCTTTGCCGCTTCCAATCCAAGTAAGCCCCCGCCGATTACCGCCGCTTTGTTGTATTGTTTAGCCGCAGCTAGCATCGCATCACAATCTGCAATATCCCGGAAACCCACTACTCCTTCCTTATCACAACCAGGTACAGGTAAAATAAATGAATTCGAACCCGTTGCAATAATCACTTTATCGTAAGAAACAGCCATACCGTTATCCGCAATTACTTGCTTGGAATGCTCGTCAATTCGCGTAACTGTTGTTCCTGTATGCAAAGTAATGTTGTTATCTTCATACCAGTTCCAGTCGTTTAGGATGATATCGTTGATGGTTTTGCTGCCTTCGAGAACATAGGACAACATGATCCGATTATAATTGGGGTGAGGTTCGCTTCCAAAGACCGTAATGTCATAAGCTCCACCTAGCTTCAATATTTGCTCTAGCGTACCTATGCCTGCCATACCGTTGCCGACTAATACTAATTTTTCTCTCTTCGCTGCCATAGTTAGGTGCCTCCTCAGTCTTATCCGTTCTTGTTGAACTTTGCTTCAACTTATCTTCTACATAATGAAATTATACATTTCAAAATTTAAGAGAGATTGTGATTACAGTCACATTAAATGTGAATGTTTTCACATAAAAAATAAGACAACTTTGTTAGGTTCTAAATTCTAATAAAAAAAGCCAGATCACAGGTTCTGAATAACCGTAGATCTGGCATTTATGTACTTTTTTTAACGTATAGCCAATAAAATCTCCAATTCATCCTGCACTCTAAGCTTCATGTCCATTCCATTCTCAAGCAGCTGCTTCCCATTCACCTTCATCTTCCAAACTTCATTGCTAAGAGGAGTATAATCACCAATGGATAACACCTTTTTGTTGTCTTCGGTCAACTGCACCACACTGCTGTTCTTCAACAAACCTCTCACTGTTAAATCTTCAGTAAATCCCATAACATATGAATGATTCAAATTCACTTGCTCACTTCCGCCATTCACGGTCAACAACACAATTTGAAGGGGTTCCTCTTGTTCCTTAGACATCGCCGTAATTACTAATTTTGATTCATGCCCGACGGTTCGACCCCAATCCTCAGATCCAATGGTCTCCCCATCCATTTGCAGCTCCCAATTCATTCCTGGACTGAGTGAAATATTATTTACCGTTAGAATGCTTGTGTTATCCTCAGAAAAGGTGGCCTTCCCACTACCTTTCAGTAGGTCAAAGATCGTTATCCCTTTTCTGTAGCTCTCGCTAAGCTGCTTGTCCAAAGGGTTGGTCAGCAAGTCATTTCCCGCAACGATAAGCGAAAGCGTAGGCCCGTCTGATCCTGCTAAGCCATTATTCCCTTCATTATTAACGTCAGCAAGAGTCGAACATCCACCTATTATGAATACGATGACTAATCCTAGTAACAACCTCCACATATATTTCGTGGGCATAGTGACACCGCCTTGTCCCGCCTAATGACCACACAGCGTCTCAGGCTTGTAGTAAGTTATGCATACTGTCTATTTAAGAATAACGTAAATAAGCTTTGTTCTCAAATATAAAAAAAGTCCCCTAAGGGACTCTTTGAAAACTCATTTTTTCTACTGGAATCTAGGGAACAATATATTATTCTCCAGATGAACATGTTCAAAAGTCATGCTCTCCAGCTCCTCTAGCCGGGCATAAGTCAAACGATAGGTTGTACAAGCATGAGCCGGTGGGGTGAAATCATCTGTTATTTTGCGTATTTGTCTCAATATATCGCCTGCTGTGTCATGTTCACTCTCAAGTTCAAATAATGCCTCGCGAAGTGTGGTCAGCCCTTCTTCACTTGGATTGGCATCATACGCTAATAATTTTGGAAACTCATCTTCCTCTTCTTTAGCTGTATGCTGAAGCAGATCTTCCTTGAGTGCATTAAACAAACTATATAACTCTTCTAAATGAGGTGAATCTCCGCCATGAACCCGGTATACCTTAGTTACATTTTGGCTAATCAGGGGCAGTTCTTCCCGCAGGTAATGGTGATGTTTACTCACAATATGGTCGATTAACTCTGCAGAAGGTGCTGTGTTCCATGCGAGTTCTTCTTGTGGTACCGGATATTCCTCGAACAGCTTGTTGAGATCACTAATGATCATCTCTTGATCTAGTCCACGCTCTACAGCTGCTTCAGCAAGAGGTTTGGCGCCTCCACAGCAGAAATCAATCCGTTTAGACTTGAAATAATCCGCAGCTTTTGGGAATTGCAGCACAATATCTTTTACCAGGGCATCTGGAGTAAATCCAGGTTGCACCGATTGCTTATGCTGTAAATCCGAAATTCTATCATTAGGTTGTTTAGTTTCCATAATAGTTCCTCCTCGGGATATGTGATCAGGTTCTGAAAAAATCTTTTCTACCTGTTCACCTTAACCCTGAAAGGAGTTTTGACTTGTGATTGTACTCACGAAAATTGTATCTCTTTGTTGAACGAAAAAGGTCAATCATGGAGATAAATCCCCACAATCGACCTGTCTTTTGTTAACCACACGGGCATCAGTAATGTTATTTGTCTTACATTTATCTATTCGGTCACACCAAATCTGTATCTTTTATTGAACATAAGCCTGCATATACGTTCGTTTACCCTTTGCGTCCTTTAAATAAGGTCCTAAACCAGCAAAGCGTGAGTGATCCATATAAACACCGGTCATCCATCTGCCTTCTGTCAGGCCACCATTCCATTTGAGGACAAGGTCAGGGGCGGATATCCATTCCTGATAAATCTGTATATTCTGATCTTTGTACTCTTTACAAGGCTTAGACTGCTCCAGTAGACGTAGATCGTTAAGATAAGTTGGCACGAAATAAGAGGATATCGTATGCAAATCATCTTCATCAAAAAAGGGCTCATCCCCTAAAAAGGGTTTAAATAATACGGTATTCTCGTACATGGACCAAATTAAGGCTTGTAGCACCATGCTCTGGCGAATGCCATTATGAAACTTATATTGTCGTTGATTACCTGCCATATTCACTTCTTGAAGAGGTTCCGTCGACTCCAGGCAATGCCGTTCACAACCGATACATTTCCAGCCAGAAGGACTTTGAATCCATTTTTGAAAAATAGTTCCGCTATCATTGTTGCCTTTGTAGAGTGAAGAGATAATGCTGTAAGGCACACCAATCCACGCATCCCATAAGGAATCTGGAAGATGGCTATGCAGCATGAACAACGTCTTGTCATAGATGAGCTGTACTTTGATCGAAGCGTTCTCCAGCTCAGCAACATCCTTTTTTCCATACGTTATTTCCCGGGAAAACAGGGTGGTCTTCATCTCCCTCGCCTCCTAATAGTTTTGCTATGCCTGTACTCCAGCTGAGTAGATTTGAGCAAAAACCAATATTGCAAGCGTTTCCATTCAAGGAACATACAACGTTTTTTCTATTATATTACAGATTTTTTCGATCTGTGCAAGGTTTTTATTTAAAAATTGAAAAGCCCTCCTCCGTTCTTCAGGAAAAAGGGCCACAACACGACTTTGATTTCTACTCTACCCAGCTCTCAGCCCAAGACTGAATCTGCTGCATAACAGGCTCCAGCGCACGGCCTTTGTCTGTTAGTTCATATTCAATACGTACAGGTGTTTCCGGGTATACATGTCTAACCAGGATACCCTCACCTTCCAAATCCTTCATCCGCTCGGACAGCATCTTATCGCTCATTGAAGGAATGAGGCCGGAAATATCTTTAAACCGCTTCGGTCCACTCATCAATGTCTGAATAATAAGTCCATTCCAACGTTTGCCTAAGAAAGAGAAGGCTGTCTCAAATCTGGGACACATCGAAATTTGATGTTCTTCCATTGTTCTCACCTCTCACTAGCGAAACTTACTATTAGTTAGTATATATAATATTAACACATTTCATCCCTGATGAACATCGTTTACTAAAAAAAGTTCATCTGACATTATCATTATATCCTCGTTGTCAATCCCCTGTATGTGCTTTAGATTCCCTTTGAGCAATCGCTTCTGTCACGATTTGCGCCAAGTCATCATTTCCGAATAAGGAGAGTACGCCGAGAACTGTGTCATCGGAAATATCCCCTGCTTCCTCCGCAGAAACCGTTAGGGCAAGCGCTTTTCGCAAGGCTTCATTCCCTTCTTGCTGTGGATAAGCCTGCAAATATAAACTGTGCGGGTCGAGTCCTTGATTCACGCACCACTGGGCGAATACAAGGATCATCATCTCTTCCTCCCGCTTATAGCTTTCGATGATTTGTTCCTCCACTAATTTACGGTTGTCTTCCATATTTTACTCCTTTCTTAGAGACCTCATTCAGCAAGCTGAGCTGCCAATCTATGACTAGGCAGAACTGCTGAAGCAGCAATACTGCATAACTCTGGTGTATTTATATTGTTCAGAAAATGATCTACCACTCCACCGAAACCTCTTCTATCCAGCACCGTATCCCAGCTTCCAAAGCTCTGGGTCCGTGGCAAAGCATTTTTTTCATATAGGATGGCTTGGTCCAGATCTGCCACTTCCACCGAACGGCCATTACCGTGCAGCTCCAGCTTCTCCAAATCAACACCAGCCTCACGAACCATGCTATACATCCCCACTGAGCCTTGCTCCCAACCCAGCATTCCAGATGCCTGGACAAGTCGCCCCTCTCCATTGGATTGAAGATTACTGCGAAGCAGCTCATACTGATCTCCACATAACCATAACAGCAGATCAAGCATATGAATCAAGTCGTCATGTACAGTCTCACGGCTGCTGCCTAATTGCAGCTTCGTGCGATGTTTAATCGCGTGGCAATGGCTAATGCCTCCAGCTTCCTCGAGCCAACTCTTGGCGGTGACATACATTGGGGCAAAACGCCGATTAAAGCCCACTCCTAGCAGCAGCCCTTTATTTTCTGCCAGCTCTGCCATCCTTCTGGATTCTTCCAGATCATAGGACAGCGGCTTATCTACATACACCGAAATCCCCTGTTCGAGACATTTTGTTACTATATCATAATGGGTCGTCGTTGGGCTATGCACAAATACTGCATCCAGATCCCAAGACAACAGCTCGTCTAAATTTGTCGTACCTTTAGGAAAGCGATAGGCATTAACAGCTTGCTCTACTGTTGTGGATGAGTGACTGAGAACCCCCACTACCTCAACTTGTCCATGCTGAGAGAGCAGTGGCAAATATACTTTGCGGGCGATATTGCCAATCCCGATGATGGCGACTCTTTTGCGTACAGAAACGATCACTGATCTAACTCCCCTCTTTATAATTCAAGAATTTATCTCTCTCTTTGTTCTCTATAAATGCTATTATACCTGCTTGGCGTTCGCCGACAATGATCTTCACTTCAAAATTTACTTTTTATCCCGTATGATGAGATGAATGAGTGGAAGAAAGGGTATATTAGCTATGAGAAAATGGTTCTCGATTATTCTTTATGTTTCGGGCACAATCCTTGCGTTTATCTACAGATATGACATCCTTAGCTGGATGAAAGAGGATCATAATCTTTTCGGCTCTATAGGGATCGCAACTTTACTGGCTCTCTTTCCAGTTGTACCGTACAAAGCGGTCATCGGATTTTTTGGTTATGCATACGGAAGTTTGGCTGGTGCTTTAATTTGCTGGGTAGCTACAACCCTTGCTGCCGCATTCCTTTTCGGCGTAGTGAAGTTCTTATTTCAAGATCAAGCGAGAGCTTATCTGACTTCTATTCCCCTACTTGAAAAATTCACAAAAGGCATAGAACGGCGGCCCTTTGCTTCTATTGTCTTTGCACGTCTCTTGCCGATTATCCCGCAGACAGCAGTTAACATCTATGCCGGAGCAGCCGGGCTGCCCTTCTGGAGTTATCTAGCTGCCTCAGCTATTGGAAAAATCCCAGGCATCGCCTTGTATGCCTTCCTTGGGGATCAACTGTTCCAGAACCCTGGAAATGCGATTATAGCCATCGTTGTTTATGCCATTGTGCTTATTATAGCCGGACTAAGCTTTCGTTACAGTTCACAGGAAGTAAGAAACACTAGGTAACAGAGAGCTTATTTGGCGGAAGCTGGCAGGCTGTGGTTATTTGCTTTATAATTAGATTGTGATCTATTTAATTGCATTACATGAATGGAGGGATATTAATGAGTGAACATCAGACTAACCATATAAATTCCAAGGCGGAAAAAGCAACCTTTGCAGGTGGATGCTTCTGGTGCATGGTCTCGCCGTTCGAGGAATTGCCAGGCATTATTAGTGTCGTCTCCGGCTATACTGGCGGGCATACAGTGAATCCTACCTATGAAGAGGTATGCTCCGAAACCACAGGACATGTTGAAGCGGTACAAATTACGTTCAACCCAGAAATTTTCCCTTATAGCAAGCTGCTTGAGTTATTCTGGCAGCAAATTGACCCAACCGATGCGGGTGGACAATTCCATGATCGCGGCACCTCTTACGGAACGGCTATCTTCACCCATTCTGAAGAGCAAAAGCAACAAGCAGAGGCTTCCAAGGCAGCTTTGCAAGAAAGCGGACGATTCGCTAGCCCGATTGTTACCCCGATCCTCCCGGCAGCAACCTTCTATCCTGCCGAAGAATATCATCAGGGCTACCATCGTAAGAACCCGGGCCACTACAAACGTTACCGTAAGGGTTCCGGCCGAGAGGATTTTATCGAAACCCACTGGACACATAAAGAAGATAAACTAAGCTTGAAAGAACGTCTGACGCCACTTCAATATGAAGTCACTCAGAATAGCGCTACAGAGTCACCTTTCCGAAATGATTTTTGGGATCACCACGGAGAAGGCATTTATGTAGATATCGTATCTGGTGAAGCATTATTCAGTTCGCAGGATAAATACGATTCCGGTTGTGGCTGGCCCAGCTTTACACGTCCAATCCGCGATTACGCCGTGAAGGAAAAGACGGACCTCAGCCATTTGATGGTTCGCACAGAAGTGCGCAGCAAAGTAGCAGATTCCCATCTAGGTCATGTCTTCGACGATGGTCCAGGGGAAAACGGCCTGCGCTACTGCATTAATTCAGCGGCACTGCGATTTATACCGAAAGAGGATCTGGAGAAAGAGGGCTATGGCGAGTATCGTGTACTCTTCCAGCCTGCCTAATCTTCGATAACGTGCGAAACTGTACTGTCTTATAGAAAAGCCTCCAATTCACGGTATACCATGAATTGGAGGCTTTTTAATTCATAGGAGCTTATTCTTTATTCTCGTCCTCGTTCGCTTTCTTATCCTTTATTGAGGTTGTCACCTTTGGCTCTGCTGGTGCAGGGAGTACCTCCTTGTTCAGCTCCCGATTTTCCTGCCGTATCCGCTGGGTCTGCTGCTCCCGTCGTACGCGGATATTTTTGCGGGCAAACCAAACGATGGCTAAAATAATGCCCACACCGATTAGAATCGGCAATGCGCCTGCAAGAATTACAAAAAGCCACTGAAACATAACAGATAGTGCGTTCAGGCTTCCTTTTAAAGCATCTGATGCGCGTTCCAGCAATGGACCTTGCTCTGCCTTTTCCTTCACAGCTAAACTCTCATCCGTCTGGTACACTCTAAGCTCTACCGTTGAAAAGGATACGTTCTGATCTATATATCGCATTCTGCCTTTGATCTGCTCAATCGTTTCTTGAATCGAACCAAGCTCGTTTGCAAAGGCGACCAGATCACTTGATTTCGTTGCTTTTTTCATAAACTCAGTATATTGAGCTTCCATTAACTGCTTTGCCTTCAGACGCGACTCTAGATCAATATACTCCTCCGAGACATCCTGACCTTGAATGCTGCGCTGTAGCGATTCGTGTTTTACTTTTTCCAAATTATTCAGAAAAGGAGAGAATCCGGAGGCTGGCACCTTAAGGATAAACGTCCCCCCTTGCTCATATTGCGACATGTTCTCGTTAAACTCTATAATATATCCTTTAGCCATCGTTACCATGTTTCGAATTTCAGTCTGAGCTTTACCGTAGTCTTCTACTTCCATAGTCAGATTGGCATGATAGATAAGCTTCTTGTTCAATCCTTCCACGACATCACTGCCCGTAAATCCCGCGTTTGCTTGATCCGTGTTCTCTGATGTCAAACCTTTTTCAACTGGGGCTTCGTTGCCTCCCGCTGCTGTCTCAGCCTCTGCTGAGGTGTTCTTATCCGCTAATGTAGCTTTTGAAGATTGCTCAGTTGTTGCTGCAGCAGAATTACTCGTATTTCCGCCGTCACTAGCTAATTTGTCAGCTGCCGAATTGTTATCACCCGAGCCACAACCTGCCAATACCACCGCAAGAATTAATAAACATAAGTAATGCAGACCCCATTTGCGCATTCTCATTCCTCCAAAAATGTAGTGGTAATCCCTAGCATTGTAACGTTACGGAATGTCATGTTCTATACAGATCTCTTCCGTCTCTCATTTCTTTGACGCCCCAAAACTTGGAAGGTTGCACTGGAATATGGAATTTCGGTAAATTTCTTTTGGTTTTTCTTGTTGAAATACACAAAAAGCCGCATTTCTGCGACTCTTATTGGACATATTTTTTATATGGGAGGGGTCCCGAAAGTTAAAGAACTCATTTGCTTACAAACTCATTATTTGGTACAATTACCACGTCTAACCTAGTAAAAAAATCCAAATACCCTCTATTCATAATGAATGAGGGCGTGACACGGCTTTGCTGAGACAAGCTCCACCTTGCTGAACAGAGCCGTTCTTTGAATGATACTGTCAATTACTAAAAGGGGAGGTGAACCCTCATGGCAAAAGACGTAGTTTGTGAAGTTAACTCCTGCACCCACTGGGCAGAAGAGAACAAATGCAGCGCTGAATCGATCTTCGTAGCTTTCCACAGCTCCCAAGAACCAAAACGCGCAGAAGAAACAGATTGCAAAACTTTCGAAAGTAAATAAGTAAATGCCTAAAGGGACCCTCCACGGTTCCTTCTTTTTCTTTTTCATTCTAACAAGATTGAGAATTATTATCAAGTAGCTGATTACAAAAAAATAATTGAACTAAAAAGCCAGGGTAAATTACCCTGGCTCTAATTTATTTAAGTCTATTTAGAAGCAATAACCCCTGTCTTTTCCCTCGCAATAGCAGCAGCTCTTACCATGTTACGTAGTGCATCCTCTGTCTCCTGCCAGCCCCGCGTTTTCAGACCGCAATCCGGATTAATCCAGAACTGTTCAGGGTCAAGCACCCGCAGCGCACGATCGATATTCGCAGTCATTTCTTCGACAGCTGGAACCCGCGGGCTATGGATGTCGTACACTCCAAGACCGATTCCTTTATCATAGGCCTGCTCCTCAAAGCTGATAATCAGCTCACCATGGCTACGTGAAGTCTCAATGGAGATTACATCAGCATCCATAGCCGATATTGAATCGATCATGTCATTAAATTCGCTATAGCACATATGCGTATGAATTTGTGTCGTAGCCTTCACATGGTTCGTGGCAACACGGAACGACTTCACTGCCCAGTTCAGGTAATGCTCACGGTCTTCTGCCTTTAGCGGAAGTCCTTCACGAATAGCCGGCTCATCCACTTGAATCATTTCGATGCCTGCATCTTCCAACGCTTTTACCTCATGGCGAAGGGCAAGAGCAATTTGATTGGCTACCTCTTCCCGGCTGAGATCATCACGTACAAATGACCAATTGAGGATAGTAACAGGGCCCGTCAACATTCCTTTAACCGGAAGCTTCGTCAACGATTGTGCATAGACGCTTTCTTTAACAGTCATAGGCTGTATAAATGCAATATCCGCGTAGATCACCGGCGGCTTAACGCAACGGGAACCGTAGGATTGAACCCAGCCATTACTAGTAAACAAGTATCCATCCAGCTTTTCTCCGAAAAACTCCACCATATCTGTACGCTCGAACTCGCCGTGGACCAGAACATCCAGACCTAGCTTTTCTTGGAAGGTAATTGCATCCGCGATCTGCTCACGAACAAATCCATCATAACGCTCCTGATTCCAGACCCCTTTACGCCATTTCAATCTCGCCTGGCGCACTTCGACTGTCTGCGGAAAGCTACCAATTGTAGTGGTTGGCAGAAGTGGAAGCTGCCATTTCTCTTGCTGCACCTTTAAGCGCTCAGCAAAAGGCAGACTGCGTTGGTCTGGTAGAGCTGCAAGTGCAAGCACTTGCTCCGCCACATCCTTACGGCCACGCTCAGGTAGTGCGCGGAACGCTGCAATAGCTTCACGACTAGCGGCCAGCGCTGCTTGAGAAGCTTCTCCTTTATCTGCGACGGCTGCTCCGAGCAGACTAAGCTCTTTAAGCTTCTCATCGGCAAAGGCTAACGCATTCTTAACTGTCGCCTTCAGCTTCACTTCACCTTGAACGGTGACTGGGACATGCAGCAGGCTGCAAGAAGGCTGAAGAATAAGACGATCAAGCGGTACATGAACGCTGAGCTTTTCTACCAGTTGCAGCTTAGCGTCTAAATCGGAACGCCAAATGTTCCGTCCATCAATAATTCCGGCACCCAGCCATTTGTCCTTCGGCCAGCCAAGACGTTCGATGGAAGCCAGATTCGTTCCACCATCGTGCACAAAGTCAAGACCCAAGCCTTGAACAGGCAGCTCTAGCAGTGCCTCCAGCGGCTCAGCAGCTTCAAAATACGTCTGTAAAATAATATTCAAGCCCGGCACGGAGCCGGCAATGTCTGTGTATATCGAGTTAAGCAGTGTTAATTCTTCTTTACTTATGCCTGTAACAATCGCTGGCTCATCGATTTGTACCCAGCTTACCCCTTCTTGCTTCAGTTCCTGTAGCAGTTGAACATAGACTGGAACAAAACGTGCAGCAATCTTGGCGATATCTGCCGCTGCGTAACCTTTGGACAGCTTAAGGAAGGTATACAGACCTAAAAGTACCGGTTTACCTTCAATCCCTGCCTGCGATTTAGCAAAACGATAAGCCGCTAGAGGTTTGTTTTCAGTCAGGCGTGGTGTTTGTGTGCCGATCTCTGGAACGATATAGTGATAGTTCGTATTGAACCATTTGGTCATCTCGCAGGCAGTAGCCTCAGCATTACCACGGGCCATTGCAAAATAAAGATCAAGCCCGATGTCGCCGCCATCATACGCATACCGTGGAGGTACGATTCCAAACATAACAGCCGCATCCAACACATGATCATAAAATGTAAAATCATTTACCGGAATAAGCTCAATTCCTGCTTCTTGCTGGGTCTTCAAATGCTGCAGCTGGATTGCTGCCATTTCGGAGCGGAATTGCTCCTCATTTATTTTCCCCTGCCAGAATGCCTCCAGTGCCTTTTTCCATTCGCGGTTCTTTCCGATTCTCGGATATCCAAGATTGCTTACTTTTACCTTATTCGTCATTTCGATACACTCCCTCTTCAATCTCTTATTTCAAACTCCAAAACTACTTGCTTTCCTATAAAAAAGAGCGCCCTTCCCTAAAAAAGTCAAAGGGAAAGACGCCCATGATATACCCATGGTTAACGTCTAACACCTCCCTATCTTCCGTAGGTGAAGCAGTGCTGTTGAAACAGGCAGGTCTCCTGGCTAGCGGCGTCAACATCTTGAGCAGTCTTCCCAGCAGTAGTAAATTGCCAGTGACCTCTGTTGCTCGAGATTCTTCCGTTACAGTGGCGGGACCGCATCGGCTTCGAACCGAATTTCCCTATTAAGCCTACCGAATTACTATTTTCCGGTCAGCACCTGTCTCCGATATCATTCATCATTTGAGTGTCTTAATCTGATGTCATCATACGTGAAAGCCCCAGCAATCTGCAATAGATTACTGGGGCTTCTGTTATATCGATTCCTTATAACGGACTTAGAAAAATACGAAATATACTACAGCAGCAAGAATTATACGGTATATAGCAAACGGTAAGAGCTTGATACGATTGATCAGTTTTAAGAAGAAACGCATCGATAACAGCGCAAATAGGAAGGCACTAATAAAGCCTGCAATAAAAAACGGCAGCGCGTCCATGGTGAAATATTGCCAGTTCTTCATCAGTGACAACAGACTGGCACCTGCCATGATGGGTACTGCCATAATAAACGTAAAATCAGCAGCGGCACGATGGCTCATCCCGAGGATTACGCCACCAGAAATCGTCGAGCCCGAGCGTGAAAATCCAGGCCATAACGAAAAACACTGTACAAGACCTACACCAAGTGCCTGTTTGTATGTAATCTGATCTACACTCTCAGTTCTGATCTTCTTCGGCCCAAACAGATCCGCAATAATCATTAATATAGCCCCGATCACTAGACCAATTAACACCGTTGAGGTAGAGAATAAATGCTCATCAATATAATCATTAAACAGAACACCTAACACACCTGCAGGCACTAACCCTACCAGAACCTGTGTCAGCTTGAGGTGCCCGCCCTGCTCTAACTGCGGTAGCTTCTCTGTTACAGGGTCCAACTGCTTACGGCTGAAACGCCTTAAGCCCAACAGATCAATGAATCGATTTCTAAAAATCACAACAACCGCTAATATAGAACCCAGTTGAATAACTATTTTGAAGGTATTTGCCGTATATTGTCCAAATAACTCCTGTGATTTCAGCCACATATCATCAACAATAATCATATGACCCGTGGAGGATACTGGAGCAAATTCGGTTAAACCTTCAACAAGCCCCAAAATAATGGCTTTAATAATCGTTAATAGCTCCATGTGTTTCCCTCCTTTTTAATAGTCATTTCTATTATCAGTCCTCCACCCGCTTAGCCCTCAGTGTTCATTCTCCGGCTGCGTTTGCGGAAGTACAGAAACCCAAGAATAACTAATCCGCCAGCAATTAGTACATAGACCACATTGGAGTACACATCCATGTACATGGCAATGTCTTCCCAGGATTCGCCCAAAGCCGCGCCAATAAGCACAAGCAGCAAATTCCATCCCAATGTGCCAATCGTTGTGAAGATCATAAATACTCCAAATTTCATACCTGACATTCCCGCCGGAATCGAAATCAGACTGCGGACCAGCGGAACCATCCGACAAAACAATACAGTCCAATAGCCATATTTATCAAACCAGGCGTCAGCCTTGTGGATATCTTTTTTAGTAACGCGAATTAGACCCCCCCAGCGTTCAACCAGTTTCTCTAACCGGCTCACATCCAATAATCGGCCAATATAATAGAGAATTACTGCACCCAGTAGTGATCCAGCAGTGGCAGCAATGATTACACCAGGGATCGTTAAGCTCGTCGTAGTGGTCATAAATCCTCCAAAGGGCAGGATCACTTCTGAAGGAATTGGTGGAAATATATTTTCAAAGGCCAGCATCAGAAAAATACCGAAGTAACCAAACTGCTCCATAAAATCTGTAATCCATGCTTGCATTCTTGTTACCCCCATTTCTCATATCAAGTTCTTCTTCAGGTTGCGTAAATAGCGGCTGCGAATAAAAAAGAAGTATAGTCCTTGAACAGCCAAATATCCGAGTAACACCGCGCCTGTCTCCGTTGCGATAGATAAGTAGAACAACCGTTGAAGCGCAATAAAGGCAAACACACTGTGTAAAATAGCTATTCCGACCGGCACAAAAAACAATAGAGCGAGCTGAATTGTGACTATTCGATTGAGTTCTTTATCCGTAAGCCCCATCTTGGACAAAGTGGAATATTGATTGCGATCATGATCAAGATCGGTATATAACCGGAAGTAAAGAAAGCTGCCTGCCGCGATAAAAAAGACAGTACCCACCAGCAATGAAGCAAAAAGCATTGTGTTATACAATGTTTTCTGAAGTTCAAACAGCGTGCCGCTGATCACAATCGCATACGGAGAATCACTTTCATAGGACTGTTTGCCTTTATGGGCAAGATCATCTGCGATACCTACCGTCTGTGGAAAATCCTCTACATAAAAACCTGTATAAAGATCCGTCTGCACGGGATCAATAGCGCTGTAGAGCTCATCACTGATCACGACACCACTAAAATCCCCGCCATCTCTACCATCCAGCTCCGGCAATAAATATTCAGCAATGGGGACTTGCGCGGTATAACCTATTTCTTTAATGGCAAGTCCTTGCTGCAAGGAATAGACCGCTTTTACTCTGCCTTCTGTTAAACTGCGATCCCGCTGTGAACCAATCATCACCAGACCTTCGTTGCCCACCAGAGCACGCTCAGCCGTTGTGAAACCTGCACGCTGCAGGGCGAGATTATAATCACTAAAAGCAATCAAGGGAAGGCGTAAAGTGCGATCGGGTCCAGTCTGAGCTTCGACCTCAGCATATTTAATCGGGATACTAAGCGCTTCATAAGGGAGTCCGTGCGTCTTGAGCTCTTCCTTAATTTCGTTCAGATGCTGATCAAAGGGTTCATCCGCCTGATTTCCTTTAGCTACATAACCCACTGCTGCAGGATAATCCAATTTCAGCTCTCTGGAAAGTGTATGTATCGATGCAAATACCCCTACTGAAGTGAAGGAGACTGCGGATACAATCGTCACCATAAAAAACATTCGGCCATTCTCTTTCCAGCGGTAGGACAAGCCCGATAAAGTGATGATATTCGTACGATGCCAATACAAGCGCCGAATGTCCTTAAGCAGCTTAACCACACAAATACTTAGCTGGGTATAAAAGAGATACGTCCCGATAACCGTAATTGCAACGACCGGAAACATGACTTTCTCTACGGAAGCAGCTTTTGCAGTAGCCGCCAAATAATAACCACTAATCAGCAATACAGCAGTAATAATAGATAATACAAAGGATACTTTGGGTTCTTCTTCTGCCTTACGCTCTCCCTGAAACAGACGCATCAGTGACTCATTGCCGATAAAAACAAAGGTGCAAAGCGATATCAGAAAAAACAATAACACGAAGCTGCAGATCGTAAGCACAAGTGCCTGCCATGGGAGATGAAAGGTTAACAGGGGAATTCCCAAAAAAGTGGATCCGATCATCAGAAATAATTTGCCCAGAAGTAACCCGAGAAGGGTACCCGTCAGGATGGCAGAGGTGCCGATCATCATATTTTCCAGAAAAACCATGGTGTTTAGCTGTCTCTTCGTCATTCCATGCATCAATAAAATTCCGAACTCCATCTTCCGCGACTGCAGGAAGGATCCAACGGATACGAGCACGAACAAAGAACAAAAGACATAAATAATTGCCTCTGCCACCATCATCGTATGAGCCGCCGTACTATAAATTAAGCTCTTTGAAATATCCGGATGGTAAATAAACAAAGCGCACACGAAAAAGATCATCACCGAAAAAGCACTGACGACAAAATAAGCGGCATATTTGCGTTTATTACGTGTTACATTCCTATAAGCGAATTGCCGAAAGGTCATGGCTGGTTCCCCCAAGCAGAGACAACATATCAATAATACTTTGGAAGAAAGCGCCTCTATTACTGCCTTTGTACATTTCACTATAGAAACGTCCGTCTTTAATAAAGATGACCCGGTTGCAAAAGCTTGCAGCCACTGCGTCATGCGTGACCATCAGCACCGTAGCTCCTTCTTCCTTATTCACCTCTGTCAACATATTCATGACTTCCCCTGAGGCTTTGGAATCCAGATTGCCTGTGGGCTCATCCGCCAAAATTAACGCTGGACGATGAATCATCGCCCGGGCGATAGCCGCCCGCTGCATTTGTCCGCCTGAGACCTCATACGTGCGCTTCTTCAGTAAATGTTCGATACCAAGCAAGGTAGTGACCTCTTTTAGCCTGCTCTCCATCTCTGGGACACGGGCACCTGCAAGCGTTAAAGGTAATACGATGTTCTCCTCTACAGTGAGCGTATCCAGTAGATTAAAATGCTGAAAGACGAAGCCTAGCTCATGACGGCGAAAAAGTGCCTTTTCTTTTCTGCTAAGCAGATTAGGATCTCGGCCGTTGATCAGAATCTGACCGGAGGTCGGTTGGTCGATGGTGGCAATCGTGTTGAGCAGCGTTGTTTTCCCGCTCCCTGATGGGCCCATTATGCCAACGAACTCCCCCTTTTCTACAGAAAAGCGGATATGATTCAGCGCCTGAGTGGACACTTTACCCTCATATATTTTTGATAAATTATGAACATCTAGAATGGGCAAGTGTTACCTCTCCTTCTTTCGACTGGATTGCCTTCATTATACAAAGTGTACACATGGGCTGCTATTTCTGAAACTTACAATGCCCTTACACATTTGTAAGGTTTGTTATATGCTGCTCCCTAAATACAATCCGCACGGTGGTCCCGCTTCCTTCTTCGGAACGGATACTCACCTCATGTCCAAGCTTGCCGCAGATCTGCTTCACGAGATATAAACCCATCCCCGTAGATTCCTGGAAGGTTCGTCCATTCACCCCGGTAAAATATGCATCGAACACGCGCGGCAGATCTCCTGCTGGTATGCCCACTCCTTCATCCCGGATCTCAAGCACAGTCTGCTTATCTTCCGTGACCATCCCTTGAAAAAAAACATGTTTGCCCTCTACAGTCGTATAACGTACAGCGTTCGTAATCAGCTGCGTAAGGACAAAAGTGAGCCATTTTTCATCCGTAGTTACGGTAATCTGCTCATCTATTTGTATAGCTGGAAAAACTCTTTTTCGAATAAAAAGCCGCTTCTGCTCAGAGGTCACACCACGCACGATTGTCTCCAAATTCAGCCGTTCCACATAGAAATCGTGTTCAAAAGTATCCAGACGGGCCGTATAAAGCACGGTATCCAGTCCTTTTTTCAGACGATCCAGTTCATCACCAATTGCCGTAAAAGGAGGGCCATCCTTATCCTGAATGATCAGATGAATGACAGACAACGGCGTCTTCATGCCATGTACCCATTGATTAATAAAGTGAATATGTTCTTCTAATTTGTGGCGGTAGCTGTGCAAATCATTTTTGTAGAGGCGGAATTGCGACCCCAGTAAACCTCGCAAGCTTACGGCTAGCGGAGAATCCTGTGCAGGGCCACCTGCCTCATCGAGAGAGGAGGGCGTAGTCTCCAAACGTTCATAGAACGTGCGATTGGTGACATAACGGTAAGCGAGGTAGCCAATCAGTAGACAAGTGCTAAGCAGCGCGGCATATAAACTTACATTCAGACCGCTGCCTCCATCCAGCCGATACACTAATGTGATCAGGACTAGCTGGGCTAGATAAACCACGATCAGGGGGAACTGTTCCCTTAAAAACAACTTCATTCCTCATCCCCCCAATTCGGAATCAAACGGTAGCCTTGACCGCGCACGGTTTGTAGTCCATCTGTGATAGCGAGAGCAGCAAGTTTTTTGCGTACACGTGTAACATATACATTTAATGTATTTTCATCCACGAAGGCTTGATCATCCCAGATTTTTTCGAGCAGCCTGTCCCGGGTAACGATGACTCCGGACTTTTGCATCAGCTCATCTAGTATTTTGGCTTCCGTGTGGCTTAAGTCCACTTTAGCTTCGCCTCGGGTAAGGATTAGCCGCTCTACATCCAGCGTCATTCCCGCAACGTTCAGTGTGCGTTCATTATTCCCTCCGGCATAGGTGCCGTAGGCGCGCCGCAGCTGACTTTTGATTTTGGCCATCGCGATTTCGTAATCAAAAGGCTTAGTGATATAATCGTCGGCTCCATTTTCCAGCGCCATTACTTGGTCCATTTTGCCATCGCGGGCAGATATAAAAAGAATAGGGCAGGTTGAAATTCCGCGAATTTGGCGGCACCAGTAATAACCATCGTATTTTGGCAAATTAACATCAAGGAGCACCAGATGTGGCGCGAACGCCTCAAACTGAGTGCGGACCCGCTCAAAATCACTCACCGCCTGCGTATCATATCCAAACTTATGTAAATAATCCTGCAGCAAAGCCACAAGTCCACGGTCATCTTCTATAATAAATATTTTAAACATATCATACCTCCGGTCCAGCCTTAACAATATAAGGGGGTCTGCCAAATAATATATACACCGTGCATAGGGTTAGTCAAATCAGAAGGAAGAAAAAAGAACCCATGAAGCACCTATTTACGGCACCTTCTAGGTTCTTGGATAAGTTAGGTTTGAGGATATCAACTAGTCCCATTGTTTCTTCTGAATCCCGGCAAGAACTCGCTCTACAGGTGCCCAGCCGATAAGTTCTGGTTGGCTCCAGCCTGGAGCAGCTTGCAGATGGCAAATTTCCATGTAGTGATCTATCCTTACTTTATCCCAGGCATGAATGGCCTCGCCATTCCCAAGGGCCAAAGCTACATGCCCCCAATCCTTAAGCTCACCGTCCACCAAACCTGAGCAAGTATAAAAAACAAACGCGCCAGCTGGCGGAGCCCCGGTGTTCTTGTGCGCATCGTACAGCTCAGCGGATTCACGTGCATCGCTGCCTCCCCACATTTCGATCCCATTGCTTCTTTCATATGCATCTTCAACAAAAGCAAGACAACGCAGCGGATACTCCTGCGACCCCAGCCGCTCTTTAGCCCAACTAATAGCATTCCCAATTTCCTTGCCAAATTCCACGTCCATTACCAATATACATTCCTCCAAAGTACGATTTAGTGTTGAACACATCATACCTGAACCAGCTACTCATGAACTGGTATTATATAGTTATTAATTAAACTATCCCAATCCTACCTGAGTGGTCATCTACTTCGGCCAACCATTACTTACAAAAACATAAAAAACCGTAAATGAGCATAGCCCATTACGGCTTTAACAAACTATAAATTGGTTTAAGAATACAGTAGTGGTGGTAGCAGTGGTGGTAGCAGTGGTGGTGGCAGCAGTGGCAGCAGTGGTGGTGGCAGCAGTGGCAGCGATAACGGTAGTGGAGGACAATTTAGAGTTGATATTGCAAACGCCGAACGGTGATATCCCATCGAACATAAGTAACTTATTGCTTGTTGAAGTAACTTATCTGTGGATATATAGCGCTTATAGAGATGTATACGCTCGATCGGCTCTATTCTATGGGATTATACCGCTCCTTTGGCCGCAACTACTCCATCCGCTCCATTCTACGGGATTTATACCGTACATTTGACCGTATACGCTCGATCGCCTCTATTCTACGGGATTTATACCGTTCATTTGGCCATATACGCTCCATCGACTCCATTCTACGGGATTTATACCGTTCATTTGACCGTATACGCTCCATCGGCTCCATTCTACGGGATTTATACCGTTCATTTGGCCATATATGCTCCATCGGCTCCATTCTACGGGATTTATACCGTACATTTGGCTATAGGTGCTCCATCGGCTCCATTCTACGGGATTTATACCGTACATTTGGCTATAGGTGCTCGATCACCTCTATTCTGCGGGATATATACCGCTCATCTGACCGTATACGCTCGATCGGCTCTATTCTACGGCATTTATCCCGTTCATTTGACTGTAGGTGCTCCATCGGCTCCATTCTACGGGATTTATACCGTTCATATAGCCGTAGGTGCTCCGTCGGCTCCATTCTGCGGGATTTATACCGTACATCTGACCGTATACGCTCCATCGGCTCCATTCTACGGGATTTATACCGTTCATTTGGCCATATACGCTCCATCGGCTCCATTCTACGGGATTTATACCGTTCATTTGGCTTATATGTGCTCCGTCGGCTCCATTCTACGGGATTTATACCGTACATTTGGCTATATGTGCTCCGTCGGCTCCATTCTACGGGATATATACCGTTCATTTGGCTATAGGTGCTCCGTCGGCTCCATTCTACGGGATTTATACCGTTCATTTGGCTATAGGTGCTCCATCGGCTCCATTCTACGGGATTTATACCGTACATTTGGCTATAGGTGCTCCATCGGCTCCATTCTACGGGATTTATACCGTTCATTTGACCGTATACGCTCGATCGGCTCTATTCTACGGGATTTATACCGTTCATTTGGCTATATGTGCTCCAACGGCTCCATTCTACGGGATTTATACCGTTCATTTGGCTATATGTGCTCCATCGGCTCCATTCTACGGGATTTATACCGTTCATTTGGCTATATGTGCTCCATCGGCTCCATTCTACGGGATTTATACACTTCATTTGGCAGTATCGAGTAAATCAAAGGCACTTTTACCCTTCTTTCGCGTCACACTAGCTCATTCGAGCAAATCAAAGGTACTTTCGCCCTTCTTTCGCGCGATACTAAACCTTTACAGCAAAACAAGGGCATTTCTGCCCTTGTTTCACCATCCCAATATAGAACCACCGCTGAAACGATGCGTCCTCTTGTAATGTTGTATACCTCATATGCTCCATATTTCGTACGCTCTTTGCTACATATGTTCAGCAATTCCACGCTCACTCCACATTTCGTACGCTCTTTGCTACATATGTTCAGCAATTCCACGCTCACTCCATATTTCGTACGCTCTTTGCTACATATGTTCAGCAATTCCACGCTCACTCCATATTTCGTACGCTCTTTGCCTCATATGTTCAGCATTTCCACGCTCACCATATTCCGCGCGCTCTTTGCCTCATATGTTCAGCATTTCCACGCTCACTCCACATTTCGCGCGCTCTTTGCCTCATATGCTCAGTATTTCCACGCTCACTCCACATTTCGCGCGCTCTTTGCCTCATATGCTCAGCAATTCCACGCTCACTCCATATTTCGTACGCTCTTTGCTTCATATGCTTTCCACGCTCACTCCACATTCCATATATCCTCTACTCCCACGCTATGCGCTTCGCTCACGCAGACTTATCTGCCATCCAGCAAATTGCCAAGCCCACCAAGCACGCTTCCTTCTTCTTTCCGACCGCTGTTGCCGGCAGCGGACAGGATGCGATCGGCCATTCGGCTGAATGGCAGCGATTGTACCCACACCTTGCCGGGTCCGCGCAACGTTGCGAAGAACAGGCCTTCACCGCCGAACAGCGCGGTTTTGACCCCTTTTACAAACTCAATATTGTAATCCACCGAAGACGTCATAGCGACTAGACAGCCAGTGTCCAGCTTAAGCGTCTCTCCCGGTTGAAGTGTGCGTTCCATAACATAACCGCCAGAGTGTACAAATGAAAGTCCATCACCCTCCAGCTTTTGCATAATAAAACCTTCCCCACCAAAAAAGCCAGTACCCAGCTTACGCTGAAATTCAATACCGATTGAAACGCCCTTTGCCGCGCAAAGGAACGCATCCTTTTGACAGATGATTTTTCCACCGTATTGCTGCAAGTCGAGCGGGATGATTTTGCCTGGGTACGGAGCAGCAAAGGTAACACTTTTACGCCCATAAGAACCACTGTGTGTGAAGACAGTCATAAACAAGCTTTCACCTGTCAACAGACGTTTGCCCGCGCCCATCAGCTTCCCCATCAAGCCACTTCCACGCGAGCCTCCGCTGCCGTCACCAAATATCGTCTCCATTGTTATTTCCTGATCCATCATCATAAAGCTCCCGGCTTCGGCAATTACACTCTCTCCTGGGTCAAGCTGCACCTCTACACACTGTATTTCCTCACCCATAATGGCATAATCAATCTCATGAGCACTCATCCCGCAGTTCCTCCTTATAATTAAAGTCATCATGTGACTTATGAATGAAAATATATACGTGCGTTGCGATTCACGGTTTCGCTAATCATAACTATCCATGAAAACCGCCTATATCCTGCAGAAAAAATCAACCAGAGGTTCTGGCTGACCTTAATCCTGGTATCCCTGAATAATGATATTTATACCAGCTTTCTTCAGGTTACTGTACCACATCTCTTGTCAATACTTGATAATATGTTACAATACTTTTTATACTTAAATGTTTATTTAGTAGTCTAATTCTAATGATAAAGGTGAAATGAATGAATCCACAATCGGAATATGCAATTCTGCTATACTATAAATTTGTAAAAGTGCCGGATGCAGAACTATTCGCCCAGGAGCATTTGGCTTACTGCAAAGAGCTTGATGTAAAGGGACGAATTCTTATTTCTGATGAAGGCATTAACGGAACACTATCAGGTACGGTTGCCCAAACCGAGCAATACATGAAGGATTTGCGCGCAAACCCTCTGTTTAGCGATATCGTCTTCAAGATCGATAAGGCTGATGGTCATGCCTTCAAAAAGATCTTCGTTCGTTATAAAAAGGAACTCGTGACGTTCCGGGTCGAGGATGAACTGGACCCTAACGTGATTACCGGAGAGCATCTGGCGCCTAAAGATTTCTACGAAATGATGCAGCGCGACGATGTGGTGATTCTGGATGGTCGTACCGGCTACGAATTCGATCTTGGTCATTTCCGCGGCTCCATCCGCCCCGAAGTAGACAGCTTCAAAGAATTCCCGGACTGGATTCGCGAGAATATGAGCGACCTTAAGGATAAACCAATCCTGACCTACTGTACAGGCGGGATCCGCTGCGAGAAATTAAGCGGGTTTATGATGAAGGAAGGCTTTGAGCAGGTGTACCAGTTGGATGGCGGCATTGTGACTTATGGTAAAGACCCTGAGGTACAGGGCCAACTGTTTGATGGAAAATGTTATGTCTTCGATGAGCGGATCTCCGTACAGATTAATCATACCGACGAGGATATCGTTGTCGGACGTTGCCATCACTGCGGTCAGCCAGCTGACCAATTTATCAATTGCGCCAATGATGCTTGTCATCTTCAGCATATTTGCTGTGAGGACTGTGAAACACAGCACAGTGGTCATTGTTCGGACGAATGCGAAGCTATCACGAATACCGTGGGCTAAATAAAAGACAAGCTGGTCGCAAATGTCTCTACACGATTCAAAGACGAGCACAAGTGAGTCTTAAGTTAACTAAAAGGTGGCGTACAGAATTTTCACTGTACGCCACCTTTTGTTATGAGCGAAACATCCAAGCAACGCCCCTAAGGACTACACCCTTTAAATTACGTCATATCCAGCAAAAAAAAGTCAACCAGAAATTCTGGCTGACCTTAAATGTAGTATATCCCCGAAATAAGCTGTTTATACAGCCTTATTCACATTACCGTACCATCATGAGGTTTACGCAAAGTAGATTGAATCTTTGGCGCCTTCACTAGCTTTGGTTTGCCTAAAGAGGTTGTAAAGGTGATCACATAGCCGGCTACGACTACTGCCATCACTGTATACATCGTTTCTTTAACAGGCATATAAAAGAGTGATAGTGCCAGAACGATTACATCCATCATGATGAATACCGTACCTACTTTGATTCCCTTCCATTCACTAACCAGCAGCGACAAAATATCGTCTCCACCGCTAGCCCCGCCACTCCGCAGGATAATTCCCGCTCCTAAACCTGTCAGTACGCCGGACAAAAGAGCTGCTAATGCCAAATTGTCCTGCAAGTTGATGACCAAACCGGAATAACGTTCCATGAGACCGTAGAAGATTGTAAAAGCTCCTACAGAAACAAAAGTGTTGCACACGAACGCTTTCCCTTTGAACATCCATGCTATCAAGAGTACTGGAACGTCTAGAAGCAGAGTTGAAATCGAAGGTGAAATTCCTAATACGTATTTGCCGAGCAGCGATAATCCTACGAATCCGCCCTCTGACAAATGATTCTGAAAATTGATGTGATAATAAGTAAATGCAAGCAAAAATGTTCCAAACAAAATGACTGTCAATCGGAGCAGTACATTCACTCCGTAATTGTGGTTCCTCATACAGGTCTCCCCTTATCGTATATGGCGGCTAGACGTCCCACCAACCTCTACGACGGGTAAAACCGGAGGTATTGCTCCTTCGCATATATATACTCCTTCCCCTCGCAGAGGCGGTTCGTCAAGTAACAACGGTTTACGCACCTTCTACAGGGAAGCTAAGTATAAGACAGATCATAACGTTTCCAAATCGTCCTTTGGGGAATCGTCCTTCGGGGACACATGGTATCCTGATCCTTTCTCTAATTTGATAAGTTCTGTTTACATTATACCACGGAGCCACCCTACTCTAAACAGTTTGCCAGAAAAAAGCAGGAATCACTCTGTACTCCGCAGCAAACGGTTGATTGTTTCACGTCTTACACCGATCAATTGCCCTATTTCTTCCTGGGTCAATAACTCTGTTAGCGCTGCGCCATGAGAATAGTCATTAAACCAGCGGGTTAGCAATTCCATACGTTCTGCAGGTGTACCTACAGTAAGATGATCCAGCCGTGTTTGCATAAACCGTACCTTCTCCTGAAGCAGTCTGGCGATTTCCATCGCTTGACCAGGATCATCCCGCAGCTGTTGATACCATTCTGCTGATGGAACTGCCTCCACCTCGCTCTTCATCATCGCAACTGCCGTTCCATGCGCCTCCTTTGGCGAAATGAGTGAATGATGGGGAACCATCTCACCAGGATACAGGATGTTAAATAACACCATGTTCCCATTCTCATGAAGTCTTGTGACCTTGAACAGCCCGCTTTTTACCTTAAATAAAAAATCACAGCTGTCTCCTTGGCGGAACAAGACTTCCCCCTTATGTAATATCATCTCGCTCGCTCCTTTTCCTTCTGATTATATATATTTTCAATTATATAAAATTAAACCTCATTTATGGAGATAAATCTACCTATGGGCGAGGAAAGGGGTAGATTAAAGTCCATGCAAAAACTGCTGGACACCAGAATGAAAATTCTGGCACCCAGCAGTTCAATTTACTTATAAAGTTACTTTGCTTCAAGCGGTTTCTTCCATAATCCGAGCATCAATCCGGAGATGACCGAACCGATCAGAACAGCCAACAGGAACAACAGCGCGTGGCTTGAAAGGGCAGCTACAAAGATCCCGCCATGCGGAGCAGGCACGTTGATATTCCAAAGCTGTGTAAGACCTCCAGCAACGGCCGAACCAAGAATACAAGAGGTTAGGACACGAAGCGGATCGGCTGCGGCGAATGGAATGGCCCCTTCCGTAATGAACGACAAGCCCAGCACATAGTTCGTTAAGCCTGATTTACGTTCTTCTTCCGTGAATTTATTCTTAAAGAAAGTAGAAGCCAGTGCTATTGCAAGTGGAGGCACCATCCCCCCGGCCATTACAGCAGCCATCATGAAGCCGTTGGTATTGCCACTGGTAGTGAATACACCGATGGCAAAAGTATAAGCAGCTTTATTGAAAGGTCCACCCATATCTATGGCCATCATGCCACCGAGAACCAGGCCCAGAATAACAGCATTAACAGTTCCAAGATCATTAAGCCAATCAATCAGTCCTACATTGATCCAGCTAAAGACCGGATCGAACAGGTAATACATCAATCCACCGGTAATTAGAAGCCCGAATACCGGGTATAACAGGATCGGCTTCAGTCCGTCAAGTGTTTTAGGCAGACCTGCAAATACTTTACGTAGTCCGATAATTACATAACCCGCCAAGAAACCAGCAGCCAGCCCGCCGAGGAACCCAGCGTTGGAATTCAAGGCCATGTAGCCCCCAACCATACCTGGCATCAGAGCCGGACGATCACCAATGCTGAGCGCTATAAATCCAGCAAGGACTGGAATTAGGAAATGGAAGGCACCATCTCCGCCACCGATTGTCTGCAGTAACTGGAACAGCGGATGATCTGCTCCACCTACTTGTTCAATCAGGAAGGAGATTGCTAGCAGAATACCGCCACCGACTACAAACGGAAGCATGTGGGAGATCCCATTCATTAAGTCCTTATATATTTTACTGCCGATACTGCCAGATTTCTCTTTAGACCCTTCGTCATTGCCACCGCGACCTTCATTGTGATAGATCGGCGCTTCCCCATTCATAGCTTTACGAATAAGCTCTTCCGACTTACGGATGCCATCACTTACCGGTCTTTGCAGTACAGGTTTACCGTCAAAACGGGCCATTTCCACCTTTTTATCAGCTGCAACAATTACACCGCTTGCACGCCGAATCTCATCAGGGGTGAGTACGTTTTTGGCCCCTTCTGAACCATTCGTCTCTACACGGATATTAACTCCCATTTCTAGAGCTTTTTTCTTAAGGGCATCTTCAGCCATAAAAGTGTGCGCAATGCCTGTAGGACAAGCAGTTACAGCTACGACAAAAGCTTGGGAATCCGGGTTGCCCACGATTACACGTTCAGGCTCTGACTTTGCGGCAGTTTCAGCGGCTTCGTTCTCTTTCTCCTTAGCTTCGCCTTCCGCCTGCTTGGCATCAAACAAAGCTGATACCTCATCCGGAGTCTGAGTATTCATAAGCTGTTCAATGAACTCGCTATCGATCAGTAGTCTGGACAATGAGGCCAGTGTACGAAGATGCATATTGCCTGCTCCTTCTGGAGCGGCAATCATAAAGAAGATACGTGCTGGCTCATCATCAAGGGATTCAAACTCCACTCCCTTTGCGCTCTTAGCAAATACAACCGTCGCTTCATTTACCGCTTTAGTCTTAGCGTGCGGCATCGCGATACCGCCACCAATCCCAGTACTGGATTGCTCTTCGCGCTTCAGAATCATCTCTTTAAAAAGGATCGGATCATTAATTCGGCCACTAGCAGCAAGACTTGCAATCAATTCATCAATTGCAGCTTCCTTAGTTGTAGCTTTTAGATCCATGATCATAGTTTCTTTTATCATTAAATCCGTTATTTTCATCATGTTCAACTCCCTTAAGTACTTTGAATGCTGTCGGCTTACACTTCTGAGATTTGGATCCGCGGTCTCAGCTGTTCAATGAATTCTCTGTCCGCTAAATCATCAGAGAATGCGGTTGCACTACCCGAGGCAACGCCTGCACGGAACGCCTCCAACAAGTCTCCTGTCAAAGACAGTGTCCCTACAAAACCAGCGATCATGGAATCCCCTGCACCTACAGAATTTTTCACTTTACCTTTTGGTGCGTTGGCGTGGTATACCCCTTGCTCCGTAATGAACAAAGCCCCTTCACCCGCCATGGAAACCAGTACATGTTTCGCTCCTGCATCCAGCAGCTTGCGTCCATAAGTAATAATCTCTTCCCTCGTGTCTATTGTTACGCCGAATAGCTCTGCAAGCTCATGATGGTTCGGTTTAACCAGCAATGGCTGATACGCCAGCGCTTTTTGAAGTGCAGCACCAGTAGTGTCAATGACGAATTCCGCTCCACTCTGTTTGCACACAGATATAAGCTTGTCATAGAAATCTGCACCCAGTGATGGGGGAACGCTTCCCGACAAAATCACTACATCCTCCGCGTTCAGAGCAGCCAGCTTTTGCAATAGTGCGTCGGCTTCCGGAACAAGAATGGCGGGTCCAACACCGTTAATCTCCGTTTCTTCTCCATGCTTGAGCTTGATGTTAATCCGCGTATCATCAGAAACAAACACGAAATCGCTTGAAATTGATTCTTCGTGTAACCAATCCTCAATATATCGGCCGGTGAAGCCCCCAAGGAATCCCATAGCCTTATTCTGAACCCCAAGCTGTTTAAGCACTCGGGATACGTTAATCCCCTTCCCTCCGGGAAGCTTCAAATCACGTTTCATCCGGTTCAAGTCACCCAGTCTCAAATCTTCCACTTCCACGATATAATCAATGGAAGGATTAAGCGTTACAGTATAGATCATGATTATCCCTCAATTATGTTGGTTTTCTAAGCCATAGATTACCGATCAAAAATACGGCATCTGTAATTTCTCCAAACGATCACACGGTAATTCATAATTGCTTATCCTATATAGAATTTATACCAGCGTGAAATCCACACCCAATTGCGTGATCTCACGGATGAATTTGTCAGACGCTCCTGAATCTATAATGCAATGATCCATTTCCGTCACATCAGCAACCTTGCTAAAGGATACCTGCCCCAGCTTACTGTGATCTGCCAGTAGAATAACTTGCTTGGCGACTGCGATCATTTTGCGTTTTGTAGCTGCCTCTAACATGTTCGGGGTTGTGATGCCTTCCCGCAAATCCAGTCCATTAGTAGCAAGAAAAGTTTTATCCACTCTCACCATATCTAAGGAACGTTCTGTCATCGGTCCAACAAAAGCCATCGTATCCGGGCGAAGCATACCACCTGTAATTGAGACTTCGATATTGCGGCAATCCCGCAGCTCATTCAGCGCCATAATCGAGTTCGTAATGACTTTGATATTCGAAAAGTTCTTCAGCTCTCTGGCAATCTGCAGTGTTGTTGTTCCTGCATCAAGCAGTATAGCGTCACCCTCCTGAATCATCTCCACTGCCTTGCGGGCAATCCGTTGCTTCTCATCCAATAAATGATCTTCCTTATCAGGATAAGCCGCCTCAAAATTGACACTCTGCAAGGAAACCGCTCCGCCATGAGTACGCTTTAATAGCTTGGCTTCTTCCAGCTCCTTCAGATCACGGCGCACAGTAGACTCGGATACGCCCATTTCCTGACTTAGCTCCTGTACAGAAGCTCTTGAGTTTTTTTCCACAAAAAGCATGATTTTTTGTTTTCTCTCTTCCTCAAACATCATCGTGGCTCGCTCCTTTATGTGAGAGCGCGACCTGTGCAATTCCTTGCGCTCATCTATGAATTTTCTTGACCGTTAATTGATTATATGTGACCGTTATTGATCATTTGTGCTCGTTTATGATTTTAACAGCGTTTTCATCCTATGTAAAGTGCTAAAAAGAGACAGTGCAAAATTACATCCCAATTGCCTATCTCATATACGGCATTTATAACATATTAATAATACATACCGGGAAAAGCGGGTGATCAGAAATGGCCAATGGAAGAAACCGTGGGAGAAATAACGGTAACAGCAATGCTAATAAGAATGGGACCACCAATAACACTAATCCAGTGGAATCCGCAGAACTTAGCGCTGAGGATTATGAGATCATCGCAGCTGGACTTGTAGCATTAGGTGAGATTTTTTCCTTTTTATCTCTTGTTAAAGCAAGACAAGTTACCAAAGAAACTGGAGGCGAGGAGGTAGTTCCTGAAATCTTCACTTTATCCACTAGAAAATCTCATAAACGAAAGTCAAGATAATCCACGAAAAAAGCAGCGAAGTAGTGATATACCCTTGTTATATTGCGATCTTTTTACTTGGCGTAACCTTTGTAACTAGAACCTCTATATGGGTATGCCAAGAACTACCTATAAGGAATTACACGCTTTTGAATCAATACTTGTAAATTAGGGTTATTAAACTACATAGATATAAATTTGAATTTTGGGGGATGTTTTTATTGCCACAACAGAAGTATTTTCGGACAAGCCTTGCTATTATCGCCTTTTTACTGATTTTGTACTTAGGCTCCAAAGTAATGTTTCTCTTCGCGCCACTAGGTGCCATTTTCAAATTATTACTTGTTCCCATGATGTTATCAGGGTTTATGTACTACCTGCTGCGTCCATTAGTAAGAATCCTAGAGAAAAGAAAATTAAACCGGGCGTTCTCCATCCTGCTCATTTATTTTCTGATTGCGGGCTTGTTCGTTCTCTTCTGGATTCTAGTCTGGCCGACACTGCAAGAACAAATTCAGAACTTTATTGATAACACTCCCTACCTCGTGCAAGGTTTGCAGGATCAGTTCAATGCATTGAGGGAGAATCCGACACTGTCACGTTTTTTCAAAGGGGATTCTGACGTCGCGGCCCGTTTATCAGAATTTCTTAGCGATACTATTACCTGGGTTACCAATTCCATGTCCAATTTGATTGGCGTTGTTTCCAGCATTGTAGTGTTAATCGCCACTTTGCCCATCATTCTGTACTACATGCTAAAAGATGACTATAAGCTATCGCCTAAACTTCAAGGCTTAATTCCGAGAAAATATCGGAAGGAAGGCCAAGAGATGCTTGGAGATATCGACAGCGCCTTAAGCAGCTTCATCGTCACACGTGTGGTGCTAAATGTCGTACTCGGTATTATGTTATATATAGGATTCCTTATCATCGGACTGCCTTACTCCCTGTTACTCGCCGTAATTTCAGTGCCTCTTAACTTCATTCCATATGTGGGTTCATTCTTAGCAGCGATTCCGGTAATAATAGTAGGTTTCATTGAATCACCGACGATGGCCATATGGTCTCTAGTCATAATTTTCATTGCCCAGCAGATCCAGGATAATGTACTCTCACCGATTATTTACGGAAAATCATTGGATGTTCATCCACTGACTACGGTCATCCTTGTCCTTATAGGTGGAGACTTCTACGGTATTATCGGAGTTCTTATTGCGCTCCCTGTTTATATGATTATAAAAATTGTTTTCCTGCGCGTGTATGAGATTATTATTGCAGACCGTAAAGATGAAGCTGAGCCTATCAAAAAAGAGGAGCTATAACGGTTGTAATCTACTTCGTGAACGGGCGGAGCTTAACTATAAAATAAAAAAGGGTACGTCTCCAATCACTCGGAGTCGTACCCTTTTTTATTCTTTACAGGTTCCTGAAATCACCCTCGTAAAGAACGAACTACAAAGATGTGATTGCCCTTCATCAGGTTTTGGCCGTTCTGAAGTGTAACTGAACCTTTCGTATGTGAGGTAATAATCGTATTAAAGGCAATAAGCTGATCCTCTTTCCAGACGCTGACCGCCGATTTAAAATACACTGCATTGTCAAATTGCTGCCGATCCCTCATCACATAACCCACGGAATGGAGAACTGGAGGCAGCGCTCTTTCTTTTGGAGCCAGAGCCTTAATAACAACAATATCCCGAAACGGCACAGCAATTTCCTGATGGCCAATGACCGCCACCGATGCGGAAAGGTCCCATTTGCGCAGGATTCCCTTCATAATGGTATAAGGTTTCTCTCCGCAGTACATTATAACGGGTTTACCTACCCAATGCTTCATAGCTACCTCCCCTTCGCATCACTCCATAAATTATAAGTCCGGAATGAACCAATCTATTCCTTCCATACCCTGCGACTCTAGAAATTGATTGGCCTTCGAAAACGGACGACTGCCAAAGAATCCACGATGCGACGAGAGAGGGCTTGGATGAGGTGATTGCAGCACCTTATGCCGGCTTTGGTCGATGAAAGCACCTTTTTTCTGCGCATGACTCCCCCATAATATAAATACCATGGGCGTAGTTCTTTCATTCAGCTTTTGCATTATGGTGTCTGTGAATGTCTCCCAGCCCAGACCTTTATGTGAACCCGCCTCACCCTCACGTACCGTCAGTACGGTGTTCAGCAACAACACTCCCTGCTCTGCTAAGTGCAATAAAGAGCCGTGGTTTGGAACAGGCACACCGACGTCCTCCTTCAGCTCTGCATAAATATTGCGCAGTGACGGAGGGATACGTACCCCCGGATTGACAGAGAAGCTTAGTCCGTGAGCTTGTCCGGGACCATGATAAGGATCTTGACCTAAAATAACTACACGAGTCTCCTTATAAGGCGTTAGTTTTAATGCTGTGAACAATAATTCTTTTGGCGGATAAACGGTATGTTCCTTATATTCTTCTGTTAGTACATCCATTAATTTTAAAAAATAAGGCTTTTGCATTTCATCCTGCAATACCTCATCCCAATCGTTGCCAAACATCCCCAAACTCCTCCTTTAACCGAAACCATAGCGATATAGTTTTTTATTTCCGACCATAATCCGCTTTGATCTCGCCCCACTCTTTTGTGTGCCACTTGAGCACCTTATTGTCATATGTATTGGTTTGCAACCAACGCTCTGCCCGATCAATAAGCACCCAAATTTCCTCTGTTGAAGAATCGCGCGGCAAGGTTGTTGCCACCTTCTTCTGCTTCACCCACTTCATTGCATTTACAGAATCACTGTAAACCGTTTTATCGCTTCCCTCTTTCTTCAACAACGCCAAGGCATGGACAATCGCTAAAAATTCACCTAAATTATTAGTGCCCTTTTTGATCGGACCACAGGAGAAAATGATATCTCCCGTTTGTGTATCTACACCCTTATATTCAACAGGCCCCGGATTACCACGAGTCCCCACATCTACTGAAATACTGTTGTAATCAATCTCCTCAGAGTTCTCTACTGTAGCACTGCGTTTAAAAGAACTTGTCCCCTTAGACTTTGCTGCACCAGCTGCCCCTGTTCCCCAATTCCCCTTCCAGCCCGCTTTATATGCCGCATCAGCTGCTGCTTTGGATTCATAGGATTTATATTTTGCACCGGTATAATGATCTGTCTGTGCCTGGCATTCTGCCCAAGTGCTATAGACTCCCGGTTGTTTACCTTCCCAGACTACATAATATTTCTGCTTGGCCATGGATAATGCTCCTTTTCTACTGCCTGTACTTATTGTAATCCATATTGCTCGTGAATTCATCGGATAAATCACATTTTTCAGGTCATACTATACGCCAGAGATGTCCAGGCCTATATTACCATTTGTAGATTGATTGGTAAATTACTAACTAATCACTCTATAGTAAGCTCGAAGGATATCAGTACAATTACTTAGGGAGGTTATACAGATGAGAAAGATAGCAAGTGTTGCTGCGGTATTTGCTTTTGTGTTAATGGTCGGATGTGGAAATGCAACAGATAATGCTAATAATGCTACTGCAACAAGCACTCCTGAGAACACAAATAACGCGGGTACCACTAATAATGCAGGCACCGCTAATAATCAAAATAACACCACAGATGCTGTAACCTCAGCTTCCGTAGTAGATAATGAAGAAGCCTTCAAACGCGCCATCAGTCCAGAGGGAACCTGGATTGCTGCCACACTTAAAGACTTAACCTTCACCGAAGATCTCGTCGTGGATGGAGAATTCATGAATAAAGAGGAACCCGCCAGAAAAATTGCTCTATACACACAAGATGCGGATCACAACATCACCAACTCCTTCAAACTGACTGCTCCAAAATTGACCATCAAGAGTAAAAACGCCCGTATTCAAGGCGGCACTTTTATTGGAGATGTATACGTAGAAGCGGATGGTTTTACCCTGGTGAACGCAACCGTTGAAGGCAATGTCTACTTCGCAAACGATCAATATAAATCCACCTTTAATTCATCCGATCAAGGAAAAGTAACTGGTGTTACAGAAGTGAAAAAATAAGCTTCAACCCCAAAAAGGTGATCTGAAGTCGTTAAGACTTGAGACCACCTTTTTTATATACATTTTTATTCTTGATAAAAACCATCTTTGAAAAAATTGTACCATCCCTCGACGGTTTCGATTGGGAAACCCTCTAACTTCTTCATAACTTCCCTTGCAAATTCTAAAGCAGCCGTACCATTAGCAGTAATGATATGTTCACTCGAAACTGCCTGTTTTTCTATATAATTTGCATCTCCTTTATAATTAGGAGCGTTTTGTTTTAAATAATCCAATGAATTTCCGGTATGCGGTATGTTGTCTAAATAGCCATTTTCAGCCAAAAAAGTTGTAGCGTCACATATAGCGGCAATAGGTACACTCTCCTGCAAACATTTTTCAATCACTGGAGTAATAGCTGAATTATCTTTCCAGCCTGTGCCCCCGATTAAAATTAACATTTCATACTGAACAGGTAAACTGTCTAAAGTATAGTCAGGTACAACAGTAAATCCACCCATAGATTTGACATTGTCGCTAGTTAAAGCAACTGTGCTTACTTTAAATTCACTCTCCGGCTTATTTAGTTCGGCACTAATATATCCGCTTTCCCAATCAGCGTAGCCATTGGATAGAAACATCAAAACTTCTTTTTTCATATATTAGCACTCCCTTTAAGTTCTAACGCCACTTCCGCCACTTCTCGCCCATTTACCAGCAGCACAATCCGGTGCTCTCCTGGATAATGACGCCGAGTTGTTAAATCAGCCCAACGATGTGTCCGTTTACCTGACAGAATTGTACCTCCAGGTACGGTCTTATCCGATAACAAAAAAGATTTACGAGAGGTTCGACCTGCCGCTTTCACGAAATAGATTCCGTATTCAATCCGAATCCGTGCCGGAGCTCCCTCACGAACTTGAAGCTTATACTGTAATTCAGAGCTTTCGCCAATGGTCAGGATAGAAGGTTCCAATAGAATTGAAGCACTCGTTATAAGTGGAGTAGCTTCGTCTGTCTGCTCTGCGTATCCGAATAAAGCCATAATCTCTGGCTCAGCTTTACGAATCAAAGAACGGCAGCCGTGCCGCACAATCCAGTCTGTATCGGGATGTGTTCCCTTCCAGCGCCGAGCGGTATCGAGCACCACTTCCGGATGATCCTTCGCAATATCATTCAAATTATTAGCGACACTTTTACGCACATACAGGGATGTATCCGCCTTAAGCTGCTCAAGTACAGGTAATACCGGAGCTGGGTCAAGCTTGAACATGGGGAGCGCCTGTCCCCAAGGCAGACGAGGCCGACAGCCTTCACTAGCCAGCCTACGTACATGCTCATCAGGGTGCTTCGCCCATACCAGCATTTGAGCCATCATCCGTTCTGGTTCCCGTAAGAGAAACGGCCTAACTGCAAATTCAGCCGATGATTTCGCTGTGAATCTTTCCAGCGCCTGCATAGACAACGCCCAATGTTCGTCTCCTTGGCCATATACCTCAACGAAATCCGGAAAAATTAAATACGGAAATCCTACACATTCCTCAGCAATGGCGAATAGGATAGCCAGCGCTTCCTCATAAGGAAGCTGTAAGTGGCTGCCCAACGTCTCGGTGATCCGCCGCATTCTTGCCTTCAGCTCAAGCGTTTCCCACGGTTCAGTCATGGCTGAGCTTACAAATGCCTCTGTCTCGAAGACATTATGTACGCCACGAATCTTTTCGCCGAACTCACGCAGAAATTGTTCATTGTACATTGCTTTTAAAGGTTCAGCCATTCGATAATCCCTCATTTTCTTCTTTAGATCAGCAAACTTGATTCTGTCAGGAAATCGTAGCACATCCAATTTGACAACAGTATGTCAACTTTGGCAACTAAGAATTAATTAGTACCTTTACCTCTTCAATCCCTTGTTGGGCTCGACTGTTTAACGCACGTTTATCTTTAAGGTTATGTTCTTTAAGTTCGTGTCCAGGATCAATGACCAGCGGCTGTGAGATTACATCCTCGAGGATTTGAACAGCAACCTTACATCCTTGAAATAACAGTTCTTTTGTGATCACTTGATTATGAGAACGAATGATTTCAAGCATTTTTTCCGCATAAATCAGTCTAACCAAACTATCGGCGCTCATTATATTCCGCGAAGCAAAAGAAGCCACTTTTTCCACAATCCAGCTATCCTGATAATTCCGCGAGATGGATTCTAGTATCGTAATCGCATCCCAGTCCCGTATCGACAACTGCTTGACGTGCTCCGTAGCCCATTCCTGCAGCCATTCCAGCTCCACTTCTCTTGGAATTTCAAAACTCTTGTACTCCTTAAGCACTCCTGCTTTATGCATATTTAAAAAATGACCCAAAAACTGAATGTACAGCTCCTTGGCTCTTTGTGTCTGTTCCGTCATCTGGCAATCATCCTTTCATTATCCAAATCATATCCATTCCCCGGTTTCTTTTCAAATTAAAAAGATAAAAAAGGACAGGTAGCGAAATCATCGCAATACCTGCCCTTTAATAACTTCGGGTTATGGTAAATAGTTTGCTTCAACCGGAGGGTTTTTCTCCACTATTTTCAATTCTAGACCTCCGAATCTCTTCGCCAGCTTGTTATATACCAGCGCTACCAGCATACCCACCAATCCATAAATGAGTATCAAAATAACCGGCATAATCAAATAAGGGATACCCATAACAACCATAAACGTCTCATTAATGATAAGCCCGATCACCACCATCCCTAAACCTACTATAAACAATAGCAGTGTAGGAATGATCATAAAATAGATAGTCGTTTTAAAAAAACTCTTTTTGTTAATTTCCAGCACTTCATAGTCTTTCATTATGTAATCCCCTTAATTTATTTAGAGTGGTAAAATTCCCCTCTTTGTTTCATTAAAGATGATCTTAAATACAATTTCAACCAAATTTCTCATATTTTCGACTTTTACCAAAGAATTCTTCCTAAAACTCAACGATAAATCATGGTAAAATAACTCCTATGGTTTAATATATCATCATGTACAAGATGTCACCGGAGGGAATAACATGCCACAAACACTAGTGAAAAACATTGATTTTTTTATAGCTGCCTTATCCCAAACCTATATTTCTGCGCTACAGCTTGATCCTGATGGAATGTATTCAGAGGTTGCTTCAGGAATTGTTGAACTGTTCTCTGATGAACAAGTACGGCTGAGAAGATATGACGGATCAGTATCCCATTATGCAAGAGACAATACCAAATTTCAGCGATGACAAAAGGACGTGAACTGGAAAAAGGTCATTGTGAATGATCCTCTTCCAGCTCACGTCCTTACTCACTCTGCACACAACTAATCTAGCACGATCCATTCGCCTTCAGCATCCGCTGACTTCATTTCTGCTTCCACGATTCTTAGAGACTCCGCTGTACTCTCTGGCGTACAAATAATGATAGGCTTATCCTGGATAATGACATTCAGAAAATATACAAGCTCTCTATAGTAGCCAACATCCGGCGAAAGTTCCGCTATATAGCCTGCCCTGTCATTCGGATTGACCTTGACCTCGCTGCCGTCAAACACTATATTTCCTCGTTCAAAATTAACCCGATACCCCATGTAAAACCCAAAATCACCTTCCAGCGTCCAATCCACCTGAGCATTAATTACTTTTGCATCCTTATAAAAATAGTGAGTCGATGCGATATCATATCCGCTTCCCGGAAGGACATTACGTCCTAAGGATGATACTTTATCCGGTCTGCCGAACAGATAGTTAATCATATCCGTATCGTGAATATGCATATCCATAATGCCTCCACCGCTTAGTGTCTCATCAAGAAACCAATCCTTAGGAGCACCAGATCCCCTGTAAAAATACCCTTCCGTGACCTGACCGAACTGCCCGCTCTCTATCACTTCTTTTAAATATTCATACCCCGGCCAAAAACGGAGACAATGTCCGATCATCAGTTTTTTCCCACAGCGGACTGCCGTCTCCACCATTTTCAGCGCTTGTGCGGAAGTTCTGGCCATCGGTTTCTCACAAAATACATGATATCCACGTTCCAGCAGCGAACAAGTCATTTCCGCATGCAGATAAGTAGGAACCGCAATGTCGATCATATCCAGTTCCTCACTGGCTATCATTTTCTCCAGATCATCGTATAGATTGTAAGCTGACAAATCATAGACTTCCTGGGCAGTGCTCATATTCCCGGCTGCTTTTCCATCCTTTAATTCCTCAATTCGCAAATCACAGATGGCTTTAAGGGCAATGGGCTGCCCCTCTTCCGTTAAGCGCACATAATTATCAAAATGCATCCGGCCCATAAATCCAAAACCGATCAAACCTATTTTCAACATCGTGAAGTCTCCTTTACTAAAAATATGGCACTTAACGTATCCGTATCCAGGTACCTTCCTGATCAGCCGATTGGATTTCAGCCTCAATGATTTCTATGGACTGAGCCGCACTTTCAGGCATACATAGGGTCACTGGCTCATCGTTCTGAATGACTTTTAAGAAATATACCAACTCTCTGTAATATCCGGTATGCGAAGAAAGCTTCGCAATGAACCCCGGTTGACAATTAGGATTCACCTTAACTTCCGCGCCATCGAAGACTACATTCCCCCGTTCAAAATTAATCCGATAGCCCATGTAAAAACCAAAGTCGTCTTCCAGTGTCCAGTCCGCTTGGGCATTGACCACTTTTCCATCCTGATAAAAATAATGAGTGGAGACGATATCATAGCCACTTCCCGGTAAAACCTTCCGCCCAAGCGTTGATACTTTATCCGGTTTTCCGAATAAGTGATGGATGATGTCCGTATCGTGTACATGCATATCCAGCATACAGCCACCACTTAGCTCATCATTGACCAGCCACCCTTTAGGAGCACCGGAACCCCGGTAAAAATAAGCCTCTGTCACTTCACCGAACTCACCGCTAGCTATGATCCCCTTCAAATATTCATATCCCGGCCAGAAGCGAAGACAATGGCCAATCAGCAATTTTTTTCCGCTGCTTTGCGCCGCCGCTACCATCTTCCAAGCTTCTGCGGAATGTCTCGCCATCGGCTTTTCACAGAACACATGATACCCTCGTTCCAGCAGCGAACAAGCCATTTCAGCATGCAAGTACGTAGGTACCGCAAGGCTAATAGCATCTAGTTCTTCTTTTTCGAGCATATGCTCCAAATTCTCATAAAGATTGTAAGGGGATAAATCATATACCTCGTGGGCCGTGTTCATATTCCCCGCGGATTTAGTATGTTTAAGGACTTCAATCTGCGGGTCACAAATGGCAACCAGAGAAATCGGATGGCCGTCTTCCTGCAATTGAACATACTGATCAAAGTTCATTCGGCCCATAAATCCAAAGCCCACCAGCCCCACTCTGAGCACAGCCTTCACCTCTCTTAAACTTAGTAACTAGTGCGTCCTAAAATAGCATCCATCGCTGCAGAAGTATTAAAAATGATTTGCTCCGAATAATGCGTATATGGCGGTATCATTTCACCAGTAACATAATTGCTGTAGCCGATCTCTTGCAGTGCTTCCATAACAGCAGGATAATCCACATCCCCAGCAAGTAGATCAACAAATCCATGAAGTCCTCCGGCTGCCCGGCGGTAATCTTTGAAATGCACCTTCTTGATTCTATGGCCTAGAATCCGTATCCACTGCTCTGGATAACCAGAATGAACGATATTCCCTACATCCAGATAGGAACCTACATAATTGGAGCCTACAGCATCTATAAAAGAACGTAATTCAAGCGGAGACAGCAGGAATTTATTCCACACATTTTCAATCCCAATAGAAACACCCGCCATTTTAGCATCCTGAGCTAGATCACTGATCGCCTTCAAGGCTCGATCATAAGCTTTTTCATAATCGATTACTTCACAGCCCTCAATAAAATCGACACCAACCGCACCAGGAATGACAAGAATCGTATCTACGCCAAGTGTTGCTGCCAGCTCCAATTGTTTTTTACATACATCGATAGCCTTCGTCCGGTTCGCCGCGGATTCACTTGTCATGGCATATGACCAATATAGTCCTGTCGCCAGTCCTGCAATTTCTAACCCCATCTCCTGAATGGAATTTCTGATCTTAATAGCTTCTTTCTCAGTGGTTTGCAGGCCAAGTTCACCCGATTCATTCAAAGACAATTCAATTCCATCGAACCCCGCCGCTTTAGCCAGACGTGCACATTCTTCGATCTCAGTACCTTCACGAAACGACCAAATGTTTATTCCCTTTTTCATCTGAATCCTCCTCAAATTTGTTATTTTCCGTCTTTTAAGATCCTGCCCTAAATACCCTTATATCCTTGATTTATTTATATTATAATAGATTGTAAGTTAGATTTATTTAGGTGAACAAGAGATTTTTTGCACGATTCCGGTCTATTTAGTAAATCATTTTATACTGTATGGGAGGTTTATTCGTGGCTGAAAAAGAACCCCGTTATCCCCTGAGAAAACAGGTCCCTTCCCGGGAGTGGTCACCTGGCATTCACTACGCACAATTCCAAACCCTCTCACCTTGCCTCTTTCCAAGAAGAAGATTGTATGATTTCGAGCTGCTATATGTTCGCCAGGGGAAATTATCAACAAAAATGGATACGGAGGAATATATCCTGAATTCAGGACAACTGATATTCCTTTCTTCCGGGGTATATCATCAGAATGCGATTGTGTCAGATTCGGAAACCAAACTCATTGGGATCCATTTTGATTTTTTTGGGGAATCGATTATTACAAGCGATGAAGACATGCTGGTCAATGAGGAGGAGGTTATGGCCGAGAAGTTTGCCTTGGAAGCTGTGACCGCTCCTTTTATGCCATTGTCACAGGAGCCCATTTATACCCCGCCACCCGAATGTATTCATGCGATGGAACAGCTCGTGCATGAATTTACGATGCGGCCTGCCGGTTATGAATGGGTCTGTCGGGGGTTACTGCTCGGCGTTCTAACCTCGCTGCTCCGAACACAAAGCTCCCGGAATGCTGCCAAATCTTCCGTCCATACCGGGCGGATCAGAGCTTTAATCGATGAGATGGATTCAAAGCTAGCAGACCGCTGGAGCAATAAATCCATGGCTGGTGCCATGAATATGCATGAAGACCATTTCTCCAAGCTATTTCGTGAGGTGGCTGGCATGCCTCCTGGTGAATATCTCCGTTCCATCCGGCATCGGGAAGCACGCAAGCTGCTGCGCGAAACGGATTGGCCGATTGAACAGGTCGGTGATAACGTTGGTTATCCTGATATCCATTATTTCAGCAGGGTATTTACCGCGAATGAGGGGATTTCTCCGCGGGCTTATCGCAAGTTGTCCCGGATACTCTAGATACGGAAACCCCAGAATATCTCAATCCAAGTGAGAAAAACCTGCCAAAAACATTGAGGGGGATGGATCATCTGCTTTGTATGATACCTGTGGGGGCCGATAAACAATATACATTGTACGGTGAGATGTGCAATATGCGGGGCGGCGAACGTTCGTGTTTTCTGCGTTAATGCAGTATGCGGGGACGGCTCTAAAACTAATTAGGGAAAAACTCCCTGAAAATAATCAATATTCGCTCTAAATGAACGAAATCAGGGAATTCCTCCCTAATAATAAGAGGAATTTCTATAATTGCTATCAAATCAGCTAAACTTTAGGGAGATTTTCCCTGATTATTAGTCTGATGACCAAAAATCCCGGAATTTCAGGGAGAAATTCCCCAATCACTCCATCGAAGCGGTACAATTCAGGAAAGTTGGAGATAACAGCGGCCGGAAGTCTAATTATTCGCCGTAGTTACGGCTGACTCCTAATGTGTGATCTCAAATTGAAACCACACACTTTCCATCCCACCCAACTCTATTTCTTGGATCACGGCATTGTCCATCAGGATCGTCGTCTTTTGGATCTCGGAAGTGTTATTTACGGCACAATATCGACCCGTCTCAGGATACGCATGACATTCAACATTCGGATTCACTGAGAACCATGAATACAACTGCTCCTCTTGATGTGCAGCCCAAAAGATCGCTCGGCTGAGTAGTCTGGTATTCTGAATACTGTACGGAAGTCCAGCGATATAAACGCCCCGACCCTGACCAAATGAATTCACGGCAAGATTGCAGCTGCCTTGGTGCACATCCAATATTTCTGCTCCGGCCTCCGCTTGATAAACCATGGTCATCCCTTCACCATAATCGATCTCACCTTCCAGATCTTCCGTTATGAAATGATCCTGCACAGGCGTTACCTTGGGCTTATTGATGCTTGCTGTAAATCCAATCTCCTTCTGAACACCTAGAATATCCGCTAGTTGAAAAAGAACCCCTTGATGTTCATAAGCTGATGGATCACCAATCCCAATAAAACCGCCCCCTTGATCCACCCACTCACGAAGTGTTGCCACAACTTGCGGATCGCTCCATTGATCTCCACCGCTCCAAGAGGTATGGACATCACCCGCGTTAATAATCACACCGATACTAGGATCAATCCCACTTAACCTGATGTCATCAAAGCTTATAAACTCAATGTCGAACGGCAAGCCTGCCAGTGACTCTAATGCCCCTATGTAGGAGTAACATCTTTGATTCCATAATGAATGAGCCACTTGATGTGTCTGCCAGCTTCGAAGGGAGCCCCAAGTATTCAGAACCGCCACTTTAAAAGGAGCTTTAAAAGGCTGTGTCCCTTCTGCATTGGCATGAATCCCTTTGAACTGCGTTGCAATCTCTGTCACATGATCTATAAAATCCGGGAATTGATGCGCTAGACTTAAATATCCGCCATACCCCATCCTGCCAACTGGTTTGCGCATGAGCGCACGCCGGCATTTGATCCAGATCGGCATGGACTCTCCGACAGGGTCTCCCCCTTCAAAAAAGACATCTGGAAAGAAATAAGGATAGAAACGTGCCTCGGTATCCTTAATAGGTATATCCGCAATCATACGGGTTGTAACGCCATCTCCTACTGCCCCAACCACTGCGTCGAGCCCGATCTCCGGAAAATATTTGCCATAAGGCTCTGTGCCCGCCCAGTGATCCCCAAAAAACATAATCGCTTTCTTCCCGAAATCATGCACCATATCTACACATTGTTTGGCATAACCTGCGATGAATTTCTGATTGAAGTCCATCCAGTCCAGATATCTTTGGGTCGGGTTCTTAAATGGTGTGTTATATCGCCCCTGATCCACAAAATCTTCTGCAGTCAATCGGTACCCATAAGCTTGTTCGAATTGCTCTAACGCAAGTGGACTTACACAACTGAGATAGCCAAACCAATTCACTTGTTTCTCCTTACCTTCCTTGTTAAAAATCAAATCAAAATTATAAAAGAAGGTAGTAAAACGTACGATATCTGTCTTGGGATGTTTCTTCAGCCAATCTTCCAGCACCCTCAATACATGTTTTTGAGCCTCGGGATAACGAATATCCAACGGTAAACGATGCTCCTCATCCCAATCATTCGTGATGTGGTTGTACATGGAGACCGGCTCCCATTTCTGGTAGGCCAAGAAACTGACCGTATATTTGTGAAATTGTACCGCCTGCTCAAATGTGACAATCCCCTCTGCATAACTCCAACATTCAGAAGGTAATACTTCTCCTGTAGTCCGGTTTACAACCTGCCAATATTTTTTTATATCCACATCTGTGTTAGGAATAAATTGATCGGCAAAAAAATCAGCCATAATATCGATAGTCTTCACCTTTGAAGTTACTATTACTGGAGCAGTCATCAGATAGATCTGCTGTCTATATTGCGGATGCTGCTTCGCCCACTCGTTGTCCTCACGGACGAGACAAAGCGTTGAATAAATTTGCAGACCCATGTCGAGAATGTCCTGTGATAGATTCGTGCCATCACTGTCACGTACGGCATCTACACCCCATCTTTCGACGAGATCACCTATGACCTCTTCCATCCCTGTTTCACCAGGCAGTGTAAATCTTCCTTTGTCCACGTAACTTCCCTCCATGTCTTTGTTGTTCAGCCCTTAATCCCGCCTGCGCTTATTCCTTGGAGCAATTGCTTTTGTCCTATCACATATAAAAGAATCGTTGGAATCAGCACTAGGATCAGCGCGGCAAAAAGTGCACTCCAATCTGTAGCATAACGTTGAACCTCAAAAAGATTGGCTAAACCTACTGGCAATGTTTTTTTGCTATCACTTTGAATTAAGACCAACGCCAGCGGATACTCATTCCAAAAGCCCATCGCTGCCAGCATACAGACCGTCACAATACCCGGTTTAGCAAGCGGCGCAACAATTCTGACGAGCACTCCCGTGTTGCCACAACCGTCAATCTTAGCGGCTTCTTCATAATCTCTAGGGATGGACCGCAGAAATCCACTTAATACAAAGATGGCAAAGGGAAACTGCAGAACAGCATAGATTAAACTGAGCATCCCGCGATTGTCCAACATCCCGAACGAATTCACCTGAAGAAATAGAGGAACCATAATGTAGGAGGCTTGCAGAAAAATACAGGCCATATAAAGGTTAAGGATTAGTTTGGAGCCCCAAAACTTAAATCTCGTTAAGACATAAGCCATAGGAACCACAAAAATAACTAGAATCGCCGTGGATAACACCACAAGAAAGATAGAGTTCAGGAAATAACTCCCCATCTTGGATTTCTGAAAAGCGCGTACATAGTTATCAAAGTGTAAGGCTTGTGGTAAGGAGAAGGGGTCGGTTAGAAATTCCGTATTGCTTTTAAATGAAGCTAAGAGATTCCATACAAACGGATATAACAAAACAATGGTGGCTACAATCAGAAACAGCCGCGTGATCCAGTTGGCAATATTCATTTTTATAAGACTCTGTTGATTGCTCGTCATCCTTCTCCCCTACCCTTCTGCTCGATTTGTAAGTAGTCTGGACAGAAAAGAAAGCACAAAGGCGAACACCAGCGTAAAAATAGCAATAGCCATGGCATAACCAAAGTTCGCATTTTGGAAAGCTTGCGTGTACATGTAGTGGAGTAAAACAGTAGTTCCACCTGCCGGACCACCGCCAGTCATTACAGTTACAACTATAAAACTTAAATTGATCGTACCTGCCAGGGACAACACAAACGTAATGCCAATAATATCTTTTAGCAGAGGGATCGTAATGCTGGTAAGCTTCCGGAAATATCCCGCACCATCAATAGTCGCCGATTCAAACACATCCGCAGAAATCCCGTCAATCGCAGCGATATACATGACCATATAATAACCAACCGCTTGCCAGATCAGTGTAACGGCTACACACCACAATGCTGTTCGGCTATCTCCAAGCCAAGGTCTGCTCAGTTGATCTAATCCGATGCTCTCCAGAATATTATTCAAAATGCCCATGTTGGGATGAAACACAAAGGACCAGATAATTCCGACTACCGTCAAAGAGATGATACTAGGGAAAAAGAATACGGTTCGGTAAAATCCTCTTTCCTTCAGCTTCGTCTGCGTTAATAGAAAAGCAAGCACCAGCCCAAAAATCAATGTAATTACTGGCACAACCAGCATCAGTTTAAATGTATTGCTCAGAGCTTTGAGGAACATCTCATCTTGAAACATATATTTATAGTTATCCAAAAAGATAAACTTGTTCTCATCACTCATCCCGGTGGCATCCGTAAAAGACATAAAAAATGCCCGAAAGGTTGGAATAATCATAAATACGAGGGTTAACAAGAGCGTAGGAATCGTGCATACCGCTATGAATAGCTTAGGATTTCTGGTTTTCGCTGTCCTAATCTTTGATTTTCTCTGTCTAGGAGCTACTTCTGCCAGCTGCATTTCAGACATCTTTCTCACTCCTCTTCATACAAAATGCATCCCGTTCATAGATAACCTTATCCATTCCTAACAGGATGCATTTGCATGAGATACTATAGATTATTTACTAGCTGCTTTCTCTTTACGAATCTGTGCAAAAGCTTTTTCCACATTATCCATCCATTGATCCGTGGTCATCTGGCCTGTCATCACTGGTGTGACCGTATTCTTGAACATTTCAGTGACTACACTAACCTTGGAACCCTTCGGTAACGATTGCCAGCCCTGTAGAATAGAAATGGAACCATTATAAGCCTCAAACATGTCATAGACACCTTTAGTTAAAAATGGCTTAGACAGCTCCTTCGCATCGTTAAGCGCATACGCCCCATTCGCTTTTTCCGCGAATAGTTTCACAGACTCATCGGTATATAGGAACTTCAAGAATTCCTTAGCGAGCTCAGGATTTTTAGCCTTAGCAGGGATGGAGAATTGCTCGTAGCTGGAAAGCACATACTTCTGATCACCTTTATTGAACACAGGTACTGTTGTCATCCCAAATTCAAACCCATTTTCTCTAGGTGAATCCTTCATTTCATTTTCCATCCAGTTGCCGTTTACGATAAACAAAGCTTTACCCATCATCATATCGGTCTGCGACTGTGTATGGTTCAAGGCAACCGTGCCGTCCATCAGATAACCGTCTTTAGAGATTTTATAGAAAATATCCAGTACTTTTTTGATCGTGTCGTTCTTAAATGAACCTTCTTCATATGCAAAGACTTTATCCAGCGTTTCTTTCCCCCCCGCACTGGCAATGGCCGGGTAGAGAATTTCCTCCAAATAATCCGGATAGATGCCTTGATAAGTGAATAAAGCCCGCTTCGTTTTAGTTCCATCTGCATTAACCAGGTAGTTCTCCTCTTTGTTCAGCTCATCACCTAAAGCAAAGAACTCCTCCCAAGTCTCAGGAACACTCCAGCCTTTTTCTGCGAACAGTGTTTTATTGTAAATCAAGCCCATCGGTCCAGCATTAAAAGGTGCGAGATACGTCTTTCCATCTTGATAAGGCTGAAATCTTGTACTGTCCAGCATCCCCGGAAGAATCATGTCCTTAAGTGTCTCCTCTTTATCAAGCGCTTTGCTTTCAAATACATCGCTGATATCTAGCAGTCCTTTTTCTTTAATTAATGAAAGCACGATGCCACTTTGCTCTGTATCTGTAACAGACAGGAAGTCGGGAGGATTACCCGCAACAATCTGCGGCCGGATTACTTCACCAACTTTTGGATTAATCGTCATGTTCACTTTCACACCTGGATAAGTACTTTCGAATTTGCTGACAATTTCATTCCAATAATCCGCACCATATCCCCCTTGGAATACAGCAATACTAAGTTCCTTGTTATCAAAATCTTTAGCAGGTTCTTCTTTAGTATTCTCGGCGTTCGTTGTACTTGTAGCTTGCGCTGTGCTCGCAGCTTTCGTTGAATCCGATTCATTAGAGGCAGCAGGTTTATTATTGCTGTTCCCGCAGCCGAGCAACCCCACACCTAGCAGCATTACTGCTAATAATGTACTCATAGTCTTTTTCATAAACGCCCTCCTTAAGATATTCTTGTAAACGCTTTTTTAATAATCTAAGTATAGAAGGATTTACGCTATATTTACATTTACAATACAAACCTACCTATGTATTATCTTATCCATCTTCCAATGCGAGCTCGTATAAGCTTATTCATCAGGGTCACATAACCTGTAAACTTAGCCGTTAACGGAATGGATAATATTATCCATTCCATAGATTATTCTCACTTTTCGCCGCTGCATATATATTCCATTGTTCTTTTTATGTTAACTTGTAAGTAAAAGATAGTGAATGGGAGGTCATCCACCTGAGTCGACGTAAAGGGAAGCTGCATTTTCCTAATCCTCCGCAAATCATGCGCAAGGTTAAAATTCAAAATCGCTTAACCGTCATTTTCTTAATCGTTTCTGTGATCCCAATCATCTTTATAGGTTTCTACTCCTACACCATTTACTCCAAATCCATTAACAATAAATTAAGTAAATCCACATTTCAGGCTTTAACGCTGCTTAATCGAACGATGTTAAGTGAACTTAACAACTATCAATATCTTGCAGGCTCTGTTTCTACCAATAGTATTATTCAGGAGCGTTTATCGGCAGCACCAAATGAACCCGCTCCTAGCAATGCTGCCATTAATCATGCCATGGACAATTTATATAGAACCATCTACCCCGGATATGTCCAGAACGTTCGGGTCATCGACGCCAAGAACCAACCTATCTATGAATTAGGCTACGACGGCATCCCCAATCCTAAGTATGAAGAAATTATGAAACAAGTAGAGCTGAATGCCCCTTATGACAGTCTTAACTACGTAAAAAGCTATCGCGCTTACAATACCATTGTCCTGGGCCGGAAAATTTTTGATCAAGATGACATTGGCGTTCCCTTAGGTCATGTGTTTGTTTTTATTGGTGGGGAGTTATTTTCAAAAGTCATTCTTTCCAGTGTGGATTTAGGTACAGGTTCCAGTCTCCTTATTATGAATAGGGAGGGAAAAGTAATGTCCTCGAATCAAAAGGATACTCCGCTAGGAGAACCCTATTATAAAGATGAGCTTTTTAAGCAAATCAAGACACAAGAGGCAAAGAAAAACCATTCCTTCCAAGGCATGGTCAATGGAAAAATGCAGCAAATCTCTTATATTAACAATAATCAATTAGGCTGGTACATGATTTCTACCGTCCCCTTCTCTTATATCAATTCAGAGACAAGTAAAATCACCACTGGACTACTTATTGTTGTCAGCATCATTGTAGTCGTGTGTATTCTAATTATTATCGTATTGTATAAAAGCATCCTGAAACCAATCAAACAAATCATCGTCTTCTGCAACCAAATTTTTTATGGTGATCTATCGAGTCGGATCGAAGATCACAGCAACGATGAAATGGGCGTGTTGGCCAATAGAATTAACAGCATGGTCAGTAGAATGGAACAGCTGATGAAGGATCAAAAGAAAGATCTGAAAAGAAGACGTTCGCTCGAATTGCAAATGCTGCAATCGCAAATTAATCCTCACTTTCTTTTTAATACACTTAACTCCTTACGATGGCTGGCGATGATTAACCAGGTTCCCGTCCTTAGCGACGGCATCTCCTCACTAGCTGAATTGCTGCGTAGTACCATTATCGATCAAGATGAGCAAATCACCATCAAGCAGGAGCTGAACAATCTGGATCATTATTTTGCCATTCAAAAAATACGTTATGCCGACAGGTTTGACATTGAATATGACTTGGATGAGTCTTTATTACAGAGCATGATCCCCAAGCTCATCCTACAGCCGATCGCAGAGAACGCGATTCTTCATGGGGTTACAGATATAGGAGGAAAAGTTCTAATCCAAATTAAGGTATACGCAAAAAATGAATATACCCTTATTATTGAAATCATCGATAACGGAAAAGGGTTTGACACCACCAAATCAGAAAAGGCTGACAATCTGTCGGGTATCGGAATTTCAAATGTGGCCGATCGCATTAAACTTCAATACGGTGAGAGTTACGGGCTGTTCATCACAAGCTCAATGGGTCATGGAACCTGCTGCCGCCTGATTATCCCTATACAAACATACGAACTTAAGGGGTGATACTATGTATCCTATGTATAATGTAATGCTAGTGGATGACGAACCGATTGTTAAAGTTGCGCTCAGAACCATGATTCCATGGGAAGAGCTTGGATACATGATCTGTGCTACTGCCTCTGACGGAGTTGAAGCCTTAACACTTGTAGACAAGTTTAATCCCCATATCATCATTACAGATCTCAAAATGCCTAATATGGATGGTTTACAGCTGATAAAAGAACTGAATAACAGAGGGTTTGCAGGAAAAATTCTGGTGGCCAGCAACCACGGGGAGTATGAGTTAGTTCGTGAAGCCTTAGTGCTTGGTGCTATAGATTATATGCTGAAGATTAGTATGAAAACAGGGGATCTGATCTATTTGCTGGAGAAATCTACGAAGCTAATTCAAGAGCAGCTTCAATCTAGGCAGCAGCAGGAGACCCAAACTCAGTTATTGCAGCACAATTTAAAAAGTGTGAAAAATGCGCTTCTAAAAGATTATTTCACCGATCCTTATTACGATGTGCGGCAGCTTGAGCAGCATGATGCTATAACGTTCGCTTTCAGCGAAAGCAGCTGTTATTTATTCTACATTACTTTTGAGCAGAATAACGCCACCCATAACGAAAGACAAAATCACATCTCCGTATCCTTTATTGAAAACATCATCTTAGATATCTTGGAGACCGTAGATCAGTTGGAAATTATTCAGCTTGAATCTAATGGGCTGCTGCTTCTAATCTCCTGTGATACCTTAGACGATCATCAAATTATCCGCACAGACTTTATCCAGAGGGTCATTCGGTTAATCAAAATGTATATTTCTATCACCCCTACCATTGTTTTTTCTGATCCTGTACGGGGATATGCTGAAGCAAAACGAACCCTAGAACGATGTAAAGAATCCTTGCTAATTCAATTTTACAACGAAATAACGATTATAGATCCAAAGGATGTCCATTTAAAGGATACGCTGGACTTCGAGGATGTACATGATTTCTCAACGCAATTAATTCAGAACTGGAAGCTTTCAGGGGTTGAAGCCGTTACTCAAGCAACTCAGCAATTTCTTGACATCTGTAAATCCAAGCAAATTAATCCTGCTGAAACCAAAAAGTTCATTGTAAATTGTCTGCATTATCTTCCCTTATGCGATGCCCATCTCATTGTCGAGGATCCAAAGCTTTTGAAGAACTATATAGAAAATATCGCCAGCAGTAAACGTACCACTGACGTTCTATCTATAATGGAGCTTGTGTTCCAATTATTCTCCCATCAAAAGCAACAGATCGTAACTACACACAATAGAGATGTTAAACAAGCGATTGACTATATCAACACACATTATCAGAAGAAGCTGACCTTATCTCTGATTGCCAAGCATGTCAACTTAAGTGAGAACTATCTGTCCAGAATCTTCAAAGAAGAAGTGGGGCAAAGCATCATTCACTACATTAATACTGTGAAAATGGAAAAAGCCGCAGATTTAATACTTAAAGGGAATCCGTACATTAAAGAAATTTCCACGCAAATCGGTATACACGATCAATTTTATTTCACCCGGTTATTCAAAAAACACTTTGGTGTTAATCCTAGTGAATATAAGAATCACGTTCAGGCCACGCTTGGTTCAGGAAATTAAGACCATTCCAACTCTTTTTATTGGAATGCGGTTCCTGATTTTATGATCCTTTCACAACCTGAATGAACCCTTCTTTAGGTGCAAATATGGAATTAAACAACAATTCTTTTGTTTAACCGCTCCAGCTGCAGAAGATGATGACGATAGTGCATTTCAATAAGTAGGAACCATTCCTCCGCGCATAATCCACCGAATCGCGGGTGAGAAACGGTATTTTGTTTGGATGCTTTCTCAAGAGAGGGTTCGATCTCTCTCATTCTTTGGATGACTGTACGTAACCCTTGAATTAATTGTTCTTTGCTCTCCGGCTGCTCCGGCGTATATTGGGCGGAAGGCGGAACCTGAATACGAATGGGCGGAAAGCTTCCTTGCGCAAATATAGCCGCACCATCCTCAGTTTTCCCCACATGAGCTACTAAGGGATCTTGGTCGAGCACAAGGCATTGATCAATATTACGAAGCTGCATATACAGCGCCGAGTTAATGTGATGCTGAAACATCTGTCCGATGGACCACTCGTTTTCACTCGGCTTTTGCTTCAGCTGCTCCAGATTGAATCGCTCCAATTCTTGAATATAGTATGTCGCAGTTTCTTCAAATCGTTGTAAGGCTTCTTTTGTTGTAATCATCATATATCAGCTCCTGTAGTCATTGATGGTCCAAGTATACAAAAACGCTACTGACAGCGTTATGTCAGTAGCGTTTTAACATTATTTCTATTTCATTTCTAACCTGATCACGGAAAGATTCGGGCTCCAGCACAACCATACCGCCTCCCCAGCCAAGCACCCATTGCAGCAATTCCCCTGGCTCGCGAACGCGAAAAGTAACAAGTAACCCCTCCGCATGCTCCTCAATAGTTTCCATATAGAAATTATTTGATTCCCTTACCTTATCGGCTATGTCAGCTTGGACTAAGATAAGCACATGAACGTTGCGATCATCAGGAGGTTGGTATACCTCCAGATGAAAATCTGCTGGCAGTATAAATTCATCTTCCAGATTAATAAGCTCCCTCATTCGGGATAACCGGAAATGACGGATGTCTTGACGCAATTCACAACAGGCGATGAGTACCCATGACCCGTGATGAAGCACAAGTCCATAAGGAGCAACCGTACGAACACTTTGACGGTTCCCATCGGCTTCGGCGATTCTTTTGGAATAACGAAATCTTATTTTCCTTCCCTCCAATATCGCTCCACGAATGGCTTCCAAACATGCCTTCTCTTGTATGGGTGCTATATCTTCTACGGATGCAAATAAACGAAAACTTTTGCGAATCTGTGATGCTTCACTGCGGATGGCTTCCGGCAGGATAGCTTCTATCTTTGCTTTAGAACTTCTAGCCTTATTACCATAGTGTGCATCAAACCGCTGCTCGATAAAATCAGTTCCGATAAGCAATGTCACTGCTTCATCCAGCGTGAAACTAACGGGTGGCAGGAAATACCCCTCGATTAAGGAGTAACCCTGCCCTGGCGCTCCTATAATGGATACGCCCGCTTCACTCAGTGCCTGAATATCCCGATAGATCGTTCTTACGCTCGTTTCAAACCTAGCAGCCAAATCCTCCGCCCGCAACATTTTGTTACGCTGCAGTTCAAGCACTATAGCTAACAACCGGTCCATTTTGTTCATACGACTCCCCCTCCCCGAACAATCTCATCAACAGCTCGTCGATACCCACCCGAGTTCCGAAACGATTCACTGATATTGGAGACAGCTTTTTTATAAGATAAATCGCTTAATACATGATCTACGGCTTCTCGTAGGTGATTTGCAGTTAAACTTTGCATTTGTAACTTAATGCCTGCTCCGACATGGACGACTTGCTTCGCAATTATTGGCTGATCCGCACTTTGTGGAATTACAATTAGCGGAACCCTGTAATAAAGCCCTTCATTGATACTGTTCATTCCACCATGTGTAATAAATAACTTTGTGTATTGCAGTATATCCGTTTGTGGAACATAATTTTTCACGAAAAAGTTTTGCGGAATTTCCCCTAAATCAGTGATTTGGACTTTATCTCCAATTGACATCACAATAGTGTGCTCCGTGTTCCCCAATGCTTCAAAACAAAGTTTATAGTATTCAATGGCTTGGTTAAAAACTGTGCCGAGTGAAATGTAAATTAGACTTTTCCCCTTAATTGCCATGAGATCGAATTTTTCTGGAGCTAATCGTGAAGAGATGGAGGGTCCTACAAAGATATAAGACGGGTCAAAAGCTTCTCCCTCAGGTTGAAACTCCCTAGTTGTATAAACGATAGTAAGTGGGGCAGGATTACAAAACACTTCATAAGGGGATTGGATGTCCACATCATATTTGCCCTTCACCATTTGCGTCAAGCTTTGGAATTTATCCTTTATAGGATTAGTTACTTCTGCAGGGACTGTAGTATAAAATCGTTCTAACATGTCATCGAATGCTGCTTTTGTCTGCGCAAAAGAAGTACAGGAGCTAATGGCCGGAAGCTTAAGAATTTGAGCTAGCAAACGTCCACAACCAAACATAGAATCATGGATGATGTAATCAAAATGCTCCCCTTTGATCTGTTCAAGAACGCTTGGAATAACTATATCTGCCGTAAGTAAAAGGCCGTTGATTCTTTCCAGTACATAATTTCTTCCACCTGAGATAAAAGCTTGTATAAATTTCTGATCGTCAAATGTTCGTACTGTAGCCCCCGTCATTTCCATACGCTCTCTGTAAGCTTCTATACAAAAGTACACTACCTCTTCGCCACGCGAAATAAGCTCTTCCACAACGCCAATCGTGGGATTGATATGTCCCTCTGATCCACCATTAATAAATAACACACGCGCCAATTGTAATCCTCCTTAACTATAAATCATTTTTATATTAGATATTATAAACATTAATTTTACTTATATCGCTCTAAAAGGGTATAGTAATATAGGCTTTAAAACCATTTTAATAATATAGAGTATACCCTTATTAGAGGAGAGATCATATTGGAAAGAGTAGTTGGAACAGTTGTACGTGGACTTCGCGGACCTATCATTAACAATGGGGATAACATTGAAGAAATCGTAGTTCAGACGGTATTGAATGCAGCAACAGTCGAGGGTTTTTCGATCGAAGATCGTGACATTGTGACCGTAACTGAATCCATTGTTGCTCGGGCACAAGGAAACTATGCGACGATTGACAATATTGCTGCTGATATAAAGGGGAAATTCGGCGAAGAAACCGTAGGTGTTATTTTTCCAATCCTTAGCCGTAACCGGTTTGCTAACTGCTTACGCGGTATTGCCAAAGGGGCACAAAAAGTAGTCCTAATGTTAAGCTATCCAGCTGATGAAGTAGGCAACCACCTTGTAGACATCGACGAACTAGATGCTAAAGGTATCAATCCATGGACGGATGTATTAACAGAAGCTCAGTTCCGTGAGTTTTTCGGCTATATTAAGCACCCATTCACAGGGGTTGACTATATTGAATATTATAAAGGTTTAATTGAAGCTGAAGGTGTGGCTTGTGAAGTCATCTTCTCCAACAACCCAAAAACCATTTTAAACTATACAAAAAATGTATTAACTTGCGATATTCACACTCGCTTCAGAACCAAACGTATTCTCACAAACAACGGTGCTGAAAAAGTATTTGGCTTGGATGATATTCTTACACAATCAATCGATGGCAGCGGCTTTAACGAAGCCTATGGTCTGCTAGGATCAAATAAAGCAACAGAAGAAAGTGTAAAGCTATTTCCAAATAACTGCCAGCCTATCGTGGATGGTATCCAAGCAAAAATCAAAGAAATGACAGGTAAAACTGTAGAAGTTATGGTTTATGGCGATGGAGCATTCAAAGATCCAGTCGGAAAAATCTGGGAGCTGGCAGATCCAGTTGTCTCCCCTGCTTACACCGCCGGACTTGATGGAACACCAAATGAAGTAAAATTGAAATACTTGGCCGATAACAACTTCTCTCATCTTCGTGGTGAAGAGTTAAAACAAGCTATTTCTAAATACATCCAGAATAAAAATGATGATCTAGTTGGTGCGATGGAAGCCCAAGGGACTACACCTCGTAGATTAACTGACCTGATTGGATCATTATCTGATTTGACTTCTGGTAGTGGCGATAAAGGAACACCAATGATTTATATCCAAGGTTATTTCGATAACTACACAAAATAAGAGTAGTACAACAAAGGGAGTCTCTAAACGAGGCTCTCTTTTTTACTTTCTGGGTTATAATAAAAGCAAACAGCGGCATGCGGAGGATACTATGAACATAAGAAGGATTAAATATTTTATAGATCTCGTGGAATGCAGAAATTTTACGGAAACAGCTAAAAAGAACTATGTATCGCAGACCACCATTAGCCAACAAATCGCCGCGCTTGAAGAGGAATTCAACATTCAATTGATTGACAGAAAGCAGATCCCTATTGAGCCAACCAAAGCCGGATGGCTTTTCTATGGCGAAGCCCTCATCCTCTGGAAGCAATATAACCATATGAAGATGAGCATGGAAAACTTTCAAAAGTATAATACGCAATCCTTGAGTATCGAATATGCGGCGATGACGGATATCCAAAGTTTGTTGAAATTGATTCCCTCGTTTCAGGATCATCATCCGAATATTAAGCTGGAACTGAATAAAGTATTGCTAAAAGATATTGCAGAATACTTGCAAAAAGGGATTTACGACGTGGCTATTGCCTTTGATTCCGAGTTTCAAGGAAAAGAGGACATTGTAACCTATCCCTTGTATAAGGGACGTTATTGTGCGGCTGTGAGTCACCACCATCCCCTGTTTCATCATGAATCGATCGCCAAAGAGGAGTTATATGAACATCCACTAGTCATGCTGAATCCAACAGCTATTGGAAACTCTTATCATCTAATGATCCAGCATGCAATTGAAGACGGCTATCAGCCGAACATTCTTCGAACCGCAGACGATGTGGAGACAGAATTGTTTTATATCATCACGGAGAATTTGATTGGCTTTTTCCCGGATAACTATCAGCTCGCTTATCTTCAAGATGAAGTCCGGCTAATTCCCTTAGATGATTCACACCATACCTTTGCAATCGAAGCAGGTTATCTCAAAAATAATACAAACCCGGCCTTGCCTTCCTTCCTGCAACAAATCCAAATTGGATTTAGCAATCGACCATAAGTTTTATGCGTTAGACTATGTTACTTTTTTCACATACTATAAGGGTATAATTCATTTCAACAAGGAGTGACAACGATCATGGGTAAATTATTGTTGACTGGTGTCGATGGAAATCTAGGGAAGCAAGCTGCGGAATATTTGTTGGAGCTGATAGATAAAGACCAAATCATTTTTTGCGCTTACGATCCAGCATGTTTGAAAGAATATGCGGAACAAGGGATTGAAACACATGTGACCAACTTTAATAACAAGGACGGCCTTGCCGAAGCTTTTGCTCATGCCGATAAACTCGCTCTAATCTCCATGCCTTTTGTTGGAGAAAAACGCCAAAATGCACAAAAACATGTGGTCGATGCTGCCAAAGAAGCTGGAGTCAAACAGATCATTTATACTTCTCTAGTAAACGCAGCCGATGAAAGCAATCCAAGCGTAGAAAAAATCGACCATGTGTATACCGAACGTTATATTCAAAGCGTTGGGCTAGATTATATCTTCCTTCGGAATTCCCAATACGCGGAAGCCATGATTACCAATTACTTCACGTATGTGAAGGGTGACGGGGTATTAACAAACAATCAAGGTGACGGTAAAATGGCTTATATCTCGCGGAAGGATTGCGCAAAAGCCGTTGCGTATGCCCTAGCCTCCAATAATTATCAGGAAGCGATTCTAAATATCAACGGACTTGAATTGATGACAATTACCGATTTCATTAAGATTGGTAATGAAGTAACGGGCAATCATATCACCTACAAAGAAAACACGGATGAAGAAAATTATGCCGTATTCGAAGCAATGGGCGTGCCTAGAACCACCGACGGTGCATTTAAAGAAGGCTCCGAAGCACCCTTTTCTTCAGAAGGTATGGTTACTTTCGGACAAGCTATTCGTGAAGGAAAAATGGATGTTTATACAGACGACTTCAAACAACTTACTGGTCATGACCCTCTGACCGTGAAATATATGTTTGAACATGCCGATGAATTCCAGGTTGGCGAAAGACACTCTAAAGACAATTAAAAGCTGACACTCTTACTTCTTAGGCTAAATCACCCCCGTTTATTAAACGGGGGTGATTTCTTTTATACTGAGCTTGGCAAAAAAACTCCGTAAAGCTCAATCATATGCTCGCCCTGGAGATAATTAGGGAATTCCTCCCTTATTACCAGAGGATTCTGGTCATCAGACTAATAATCAGGGAATTTCTCCCTGAAATTCGACTGATTTGATGGTAAATCTTGATATTGCTCTGTTTTTAGGGAGTTATTCCCTAATTTCATTCATTTAGAGCAATTATCGGCTTTTATTAGGGAGGTTTTCCCTAATCCTCCGTCACGGTATAGATAGAACTCGCCAAGTATATCGGTATGCTCACTGTAGAACAAAATACACCTTTAACCGTACGGATAAACATCCGAATGGCTAAAGGTGCTTTATCTTTATCTCTGTCTACTTTTTAATTAAAGTTAGTTCCAGATCTCTTCAGCAATTTCTTTAATATAAGCAAGCTTACGCCATTGCTGCTCTTCTGTCAGGTGGTTGCCTTCTTCCGTAGAAGCAAAGCCACATTGCGGGCTAAGGCAAATCCGGTTTAGATCAACGTATTGCTTCGCTTCCTCAATACGCTTCAGAATATCTTCCTTGCTTTCAAGCTCACCAAATTTGGATGAGAACAGACCTAACACAACCTGCTGATTGTCTTTCAAGAAACGCAATGGCTTGAAGTCACCTGCACGTTCGGTATCAAACTCCAGATAATAACCCGAGTAGTTATTGATATTAAGAAGCGTTTGCGCGATAGGCTCGTAGCCTCCACCTACTCCAGCATAAGTCGAAACATAATTGCCCCGGCATACATGGGTCGTTACAACAAGGTCTTCCGGCAGACCAGTTACAACTTCCTCATTCAATTTTGCAAGTTCGCTTGCATATTCAGCTACGTTCACGCCAATCTGATTCATAAATGCTATAAACTGTTCGTCGCAAAGCGCTCCCCACGTACAATCGTCGATCTGAATACTGCGGCAGCCCGCTGCATAGAAGGCCAGAATCGATGCTTTGTATGCTTTGGCAATATCCGAGATAAGCTCTTCGCGATTCGGGTATAATTCATTTGTGCTTTCCTTGTTTTCCGCCCGATCTAGCTCGAACAGGAATTGTGCAGCCGCAGGAATCGATTGACGCGCAACAACGTCCTCACCAGCAGCACCTTTTAAAAATTCATAATGCGAAACAAAAGGATGGCTGCTGTAGCTTATTTTCCCGGTCAGTCGGGCTGTTTCTGGTCTGGACTCTGCACCGTTAAATTGGTAACCTTGGTCAATAATTGTCCGATCTACACCGTCAAGTCCCCAGAAGAAGTCGAGGTGCCACCAAGAGCGGCGGAATTCGCCATCGGTTACTGCTTGAAGACCCACCTCTTTTTGTTTCTGCACGAGCTTAACGATTTCGTCGTTCTCTACTTCCTTCAACTGCTCGGCAGTAATTTCACCATTCTTGAATTTTAATCTAGCATCTTTCAACGCTTGGGGGCGCAGGAAGCTGCCCACGATATCATATCGAAATGGAGTAACGGTTCGTTTTTGGGGTACGGTTTGAATGCTCATATATTAATCTCCTCGTAAACAAATTATTAGAATAAATATAGCATAACCGACTGACTAAACCGATCTACCAATGAGCTATGACAGGTTATAAGTATTAACTATAGCTAGATTCAGCGTGATAATTAGAAGGGCATGATAAAAAAAGAAGAGGCGCATGAGTAGCGCCTCTTTCTTAATAAATCATATCGACGGATATTACATAGTAATTAGACTCCGCAGTCACCTCAAACCCAATCGACTGATAGAGGGATAATGCCTTTCTATTTTGAGTGACCACGCCAAGACGAATCTGGAAATCCCTCTGATCTCGCAAGATTTTAACTACCTCTGAAAGAATTTCACGTCCGTATCCTCTGCCTTGACACGAAGGAAGCACACAAAAATCATGTATAACCGCTGTATTTGTATCTAAATAATTGACTCTGATCATCCCAACCGGAATCATGTTGTCCACAGCAATGTAAGTAATCCGTGCCGGTTCTCTTGTACGAGTTAAATAATTCCTAGTCCAGGACTCTGAATCACCAAAAGCTTGTGATGAACATTTAACCATGAACTCTAAATCCTGATCTTCTTCTAATCGCACAGCTAAACCGGAGTGGCTTGATCCAGCGATTTGTGCCCGATTAAAAACCATGAGGAATTCAGACGGTGCAGCACTTGCCCCTAAATACCGTATATAATCCATCCCTGATTCAGAATTAGAAGGTATCCTAAAACGGCAAGTTTGTATGCCTTGCATTTGCATATCTGATGCGGCACTTTTCAGTAAGTCGTGGAATACACCTTGGCGACGAAAGTCCGGGTGAACCATTCCGTTAATATTAGCTTCGATGCCATCCGAAGTATACCAACTGAGAAATCCGACTAATTGGTTATCGATCTGGCACAAGAATGCCTCATCTCCGTCTATCTCCTTAAGGCTTTCTATACCCACCCTCAAACTTGATCTGTCGGACGTCTTGCAAAGATGTTCTAATATGCGGATTTGATCAATCGATTGCTTTGAATAGTCTTTCATTGTACTAATTTTATATTCTTGCATCTAGTACCCTCATTAAGAAGGAAATACGCAGTTTATGGACGAGTAGGCGTTATCCTTCTAAATTCTGTCCACCTAATGATAGTTACCAATGGAACCGCCTCCTAAAAGTCAATGTCTTCACTCTAAACCAGGGTAATCATAAAACAAACCTTATAACTAAAAAAATGATAGCAATTATAGCCACAACGATCAACAGATTGGTTACCTCACTCCAGAATCCTGGAACGCCTTCAGTATGATATTTTTGCGCATTTACATCATGGTTTGCTTTATGGCCTGCAGGGTCCGACAAATTGGGATTAGGTCCTGAATTAAAAAAGTCAGACATAAATACAACTCCTTCCCATGAATATAAACCATATTATACCAGTTCATTGCCATTTTAACGACAACTTAATGCCACCTTCAATATATCGTTTGTCGGAGGCTCTTAGGGAGATTTTTGACAACCATATCGTAAGAATGATCAATCATTAAATAGATATCCGACTCTGGTAAGGAGCCATCCAAAACAATCGTATTCCAGTGTTTTTTGTTCATGTGGTATCCTGGCCGAACGCTCTCATGCTGCTCTCGCAAGTTCCCTGCAATCACCGGATCACATTTTAGATTTATGTAAGCATAATTCCCCTTATTCTCAAATATAAGCGCGAACATTTTACCGGCAATTTTGATCACCATTGGATCGAAGCCGAAAGGAAAATCCTTTGTTGCTCCATTCTTTTGTAAACAGTATTCGATAATATTATGGGTCAAAATCAGTCCCTCACCTTCTTCATTAAAACGAATCCTGTATACCTTATATCAAATATTATAACTGAAATAAACCTAACACTCTTGCCCTTGGCAAAATGAACTCGTGAGTAATCCTTTCAAGTGCACGAAACCTGAATAACCTTAAATACGTTAAAGTAATATACAAATCTACAGGAGGTTTTTATAATGAGATACAGTGCTGCAGGCGCACCAATAACCTGTCCTTGCTGTCAAAACGATACCTTTGATCTGGATTATAAACTGCTTAACACAAGCGGCGCATCATTTTTAGGCTTTGACTGGGCGAACAAAAACGCTGCCATCCTTATTTGTAAGCGATGCACCCATATTTCATGGTTTATGAAAGAACCAACATCTGATTAGTGTTTGGTAAAAATAAAGTATTAGACTGGATCCATTAAAACAAGCAGCGGCGGACCAAGACTTGATAAATAAAGTCTTAGACTGCCGCTGTTGTCGTTCCAATAACGTTCCTCGTGAGCGTAATCACCTTAAGTGACAAGGTCATCTTACCGTCTGGTAAACGAGACCTATGGCTCCAGAATCAAAGGTCTTGTTTTCGATTAGCTTAAGATTTCTCTTCTCCTTGAGACCTTGGAATAATGGCAATCCCTTACCGATCAGGACGGGAGAAACCGTAATTTTATACTCATCAATTAAATCAAGCTGCATAAGGTGGTGTGCGAATCTAGGACTGCCGAGGATGACCATATCCTTGCCGGGCTGCTGTTTGAGGTTATTGATCTCTTCCTCGACAGCTTCTTTCACGAGTCTGGAATTATTCCATTCGACTTTCTCCAGCGTCGTGGAAAAAACGATCTTAGCTGTCTTTTCGATCCACTCGGCATGATTCCGTTCATGCTGCGAAGCTGATGGGTTCGAAGGGACAGATGGCCAGTAACTGTGCATCATCTGATAAGTCCCACGTCCCCAAATGACAGTGTCGGCAGTACTCAGAATTTCTTTCGCATGGTTCTCCAAATCAGCATCGTAGGAAACCCAGCCAATGTCCATTTCACCATTCGGCCCTTCTACAAAACCGTCAAGCGATGCGTGAAGAAATAGAACGAGTTTTCTCATTTTCAGTTCTCCTTTGTTCATGAGGGATATCTACATTAGACATTAACTACATTTTAGCAGAATTCAACTTGGGTTGTTTTTTATGGATTGCTAATCTCAAACGCTCTTTTCTTCACTTTGGTATTTTTATCCACATCAACATTTTAGCAAACATACGTTCGTTTGTAAATGCACCTTTTTCTAATTTTCAAATCATCTTTCATTTCTTTAGAGCCGGCATTTTTCTGTGTTTCGTTTGTTGTTCGAATGCAAATGCAATCCGAATGAGTGTCGGTTCACTAAATGCCGTTCCTGCAAATGTGATCCCAAAGGCTCTTCCATTCTCTTGAAAGCCTGCGGGCACTGCTATAGTTGGATAACCTGCTCTAGCACTTAAATCAGCTCCGACATAAGCAGGAAACAGGATTGCATCCAATCCATACTTTTCTAAAGCATGATCGATCCCTATATTTTGCGAATAATATAAGTCAGAGATAGACTCTACAATATATTCCGAATGATTCAACGGTTTATCTAGCTGTGATCGATAGTTCAGCATATCTTGTCCATATTTCAAAGCCTTTTCCGAATTCCGCTCGTTCCATTCAATCAATTCATTTAGGTTATGGACAGGAAGTTGAGCCGGAAGGTTATATAAGTAATTTTCAACGGAATGCTTAAATTCAAGATTCATTTTGTTATATTTCCACTCTCTATGGAACGATGGAATATCTATATCTTCTATTATGTTGGCTCCAGAATCTTTTAATTTAGCCACAGCATCATTAAATAAATGTTCATCATATTCACCCATGTCACAATAATTCTTAGGTAGAGCATTTCTAAAAACGCCTATGGTCGCTTTATTTAATCCGTCTTTATCCAAAAATGCTGTGTAGTCCATAGTAGAATATTCATTTTTCCAAGTAGCAGGATCACTTTCATCTTTTCCCGTAAGTGCATTTAATAAGATCGCAACATCTGTCACATTCCTTGCCATAGGTCCAGCTGTATCCTGAGAATATGACCATGGAATTATGCCTGATCTACTTATTAGACCTACAGTTGGCTTTAAACCAACAATTGCGTTTTGCACAGCTGGACTTAAAATAGAGCCAGACGTCTCTGTCCCCACGGCTACTGTTGAAAAGTTGGCTGCAACGGAAGCGGCAGAACCCGTACTGGAACCCCCCGGAAAATGATCCCCGTATGGATTTTTGGTTTGTCCTCCTATTGAGCTATACCCAGCCCACATGGATGATGACATCCCATTTGCCCATTCCGTCATATTTGTTTTTGCAAGTATAATTGCCCCAGCATCCCTTAGTTTTTGGACAAGAAAAGCATCGTTTGAGCTAACATGGTTTTCCAAAGTTAATGCGCCAGCAGTTGTATGCATTTTATCATTCGTTTCAATATTTCCTTTCAATAATACAGGCACACCATGTAAAAGACTTCGTGCTCCGCTTAATTTTCTCTCCTGATCTAATGCCTCGGCAATAAAAATCGCATCTGGATTCATTTCCATAATAGAGTTTATCATGGGACCACTCTGGTCAAACGTTGCTATCCGATACATGTAATACATAACAAGTTCCCTAGAACTAACATCCCCTCTTACCATTGCATCCTGCAGTTCGAGTATCGTTATTTCTTCACTCTTTATTTTTGCTAATTCGAAGATATGTTCCATGATAACTCCTGCTTTCCATTTGGGTCATTTATGTAATAGTGTCATGTTCATATATTTTGGTGGGCCGTCCCCACTCGAAGTTATCCAGACCTATCTCCTTAAATCCATATTTCTCATAATAAAGAATATGATCCGTCGCCAAGTAGACTTTTGCATAACCTAGTTGTCCAGCTATTTTTCTGGCATGCTCCAACAAAACGGCTCCTAGTGCTTTGCCTCTCTCACTTTCGTCAATAAACAATGGCGCAATCCAAGGTGATAAATCTTTTCGAGTTATAAATTCCTGCTCAATTAATTGATAAAACCCGATGATTACATCATGTTTCAACAGCAAAAATGTAAAAGGAAACTCCTCATCTTTTGAGATTAAACTTTCTTGTATATTGGGGAGCACAACTTGTTGTACTTTTGGCCACCGTTTTTTGACATACTTAATAAGCTCATTTTGACGAAGAGGACATTCTTGTAAGGATTTAATATCTAGCATCTAACCATCCCTTCTTGTAAAAAGAAATTCCTATACCCATGTCTGCTCTCACAATAGTCATCCACCAGCTCTCAAAATGCATAGCAGCAAGCCCCGAGTGGGGCTTGCTGTAGGTTGTAAATACTAAAGTAGGTTATAACGCTGGTTCACTTCATTACTTAGAAACCGGTGTATAGATCAGGCAGCGCAGCGTCTTCTCGGGATAGCGCAGCTCTGCCGTGTAGGTGCTACCGTCTTTCAGTTTGACCAAGACCGCTACCACTCCGCTTTTGTCATATGCACTGTCTTTAATGATAGAGGAGCTGGTTATCGCACGGGTCTCGCCCTGCTTGTCCACCACAATGGATTTAGCGGCTTGAAGCCAGCTGGAATCCTGGCTAATCTTTTTATTTATAGCTGCTGTAATCGGAGTTCTCTTGTAGGACAGATCCACTATCGTGGTATCAAGTACGGTCCCGCTCTTTGCATCCACGAAAGTATTATACATGAAATAAGACTTATCCTGAGCCCGCAGTGTCTCTGCCCGGTAAGGTAGAAAATTAACGAACCATTGCCCTTTCGAATCAGGAAAAGGCTTATGATATGAGGTCTGAGCCTGCAACTTTGAGAGATCGACACCGAATAGACGGCTTACGCTCTCTTTTGCTCTGCGTAGGGCTTCATCCTGACTGATGTCCTTCTTATCTGGCTGTGCCACGACAAGATTGAGGCTTACCACATAATTAAAACGGTAATTCCAGTCGATCAATTGCAGCATTTCTTCATCGGTCAGTTCGCGCTTAGGAAATACATAGGTAAATTTGCTTTGATCCAGATAAAATTCGGAGCTCCCTGATTTCAAAGGTAGCTTCTGCTTGGGCCGTAAACCATCGTACTTGTATTGATCATCCAATAACATCCGCCGCTTATTCTCCTGGTCCGTAAATTGCCGCGTAAGCTGTTCATCCTTGCCAGTGAGCCTGGCCTTCTCTGCATACTCATTAATCTGCTTAATTTCTTCAGCGGTGACTGTGCGCTCAAAATACGACTTGATCGTCGAGACTGGTGTTTTGGTTGCAACCTTAAGTACCGGGATCTGGCTGCTCGCCAGTTGAACAGCAGGCTTCTGGTTGAGTTCTTGCGTGTAGGAAACGTTCGCTTGAGACACATTCTGGTTCACTGTAGTGTAAGCGACGATTTTGGGCACTGCCAAAGCAGTCAGGGCCAGCAGACCACCGGATATCGCGATCACCCCAAGGGCTGATTTCACATCTTTACTCTTCATTTCTCATAACCTCCATAGTGTAAGTGGGCTTGACTTACATGTACTTTAAGTTACGAATGTTATAAAGTACGAAGCCCCTTGTTATGAAGTTGTAAAATCAGTTACAGACTCGTTCTAAATATTGGAGCCAAGCAACAGATCAAGGATTGGGAAGCATACACCGCCCATGTTGACATAGTCACAATTACTCATAACAGAAATAGCGATTTTTTCATCGGGAAGCAGGAACAGATTGCTTAAGAATCCAGTATCCCAGCCGGAATGTGAGAGAATACGAGAACCTTTATATTCTCCTAGAAACCAGCCCAATCCTATCTGTGCATTTTCCGGATCATAGCCCGTTTGTGCATGAGGTTTCCACATTTCATCATAGCTACCTGGCTGGAGGATTTCATTGCCGTTCCCGGCTGTTCCACCGTTTAGATGCATCGACAGATATTGGCACATATCTTCGGCATGGGTATATAAAGTGGAGCTAGGTGCATGGGCCCTGTTATATGGAAAAACACTACTAACGCAGCCACCACATTCATGGGTAGCTCCAAGCACATGAGGTGCAGCAATATAAGCTTCAGCCTCCTGTTTAAGAAAAGAACTGGACTGCATTCCTGTTGGTTCAAGAATATTTTTTTCCATATACTGCTCGAAGCTCATATCGCTGACTTTTGCTATCATATCTCCCAAGATCTCATATCCTATATTACTATAGGCAAATTTCTCTCCCGGTTGGCTTAACAGCTTGTGGTGACCTATCCCTTTTACATATCGTTCAAGACTTTGCTCGTCGTATTCAGGGCGATCCCACGCATAATCTTCCTCATCAGGCATACCGGAGGTATGATTCATAAGCTGTCTTATTGTTATATTTTGATACCGCTCATCCTCTAACTTAAAATATGACAGGTATTTAGTGATGGGGGCATCCAATTCTACCTTACCACGCTCAACTAATTGCATAATGGCGGTTGCTGCGAAGGTTTTGGAGACAGAGGCTTGGTGAAACAAAGTGCCACGAACTACAGGATCACCCGTCGATAAATTTGCCGTCCCATATTCACCAGTAAACAGAACTTGGTTGTCCTTTACGATTCCGGCCGCTAATCCCGGAAACTTTTCATTTTCCACAAACTTGATTAGCATTTCATGCAAAATATCCTCTATCTTCTGATTCGTGTACATTTTGTCCTCCCCAATGACAATAAAGCACCATTTTCAATAAATTCACCCATACAAATAATAACATCTTATCGACCCTTTATCTGGTAATAAATAATTATAATCAAATAAACAGTCGCTTACTTGAAAAGGCAGCAATTCATTTCCCGAGCTTCCGAGCCAGCCTCCAATTAGAGGACCCACAACGCGTGGTCTTTCTACCTTGCTAATAATATCCATGAATCGTCTTCGCCTGCCCTTCAACAACCATAGATTTTACGGCTGAAACAGACGGCTGCCGCAGCTTGATAACCTCTAAAGCCTCAGTAACGATAGCATCCGCGGCTGATTTCCGGGAAAAGTTCTTCATATCCTGCACCTTTCCATCCCTGTACCCCAGATGCTCCAATCTCTGAAGCTGCTCTACTAACTGCTCCTCGTTTCGGGCAATCTCTATTAAATTGTGCTCAGACAACCATTCTGCATTGCCTGCCTCCTGACCGGGGAGCGGACGATAGACAATTACAGGAAGTGCTAGAGCCATCGCCTCAGTCAAGGTAATCCCCCCTGCTTTGGTCAACAGACAGGAGGATATGCACATTAGCTCCTGCATTTCTTCTGTATAACCCCGTATGTGAACCCGAGGATTCTCTTGAAAAAGCTCTTCCGTAGCCATCTGGAGCTTATGATTATTCCCGCACAATACCATTACATCGAAGTTTGATTGCTGCAGCGCCCTTATTATTAAATGGTTAATATCACTCAACACGCCGTAAGCCCCTGCCGCAAGTAATAGATAATGTCGATTTCCATCTAGTCCATGCTTACGTAAAAGGCCTTCACGTTCCTGAGTCTGTTCAAAAGCTTCACGAATCGGAATCCCGCTAACCACAAGCTTTTCTTCAGCAATACCTAATGACATCAGTTCTGCTTTCATACTTTCCGTAGCAATAAAATACTTCGAGGTTTGTGGATGAAGCCACCTGCCATGAACCACATAATCCGTCATGACAGTGAAAAGGGGGATTCGTCTTCCCTTTGTTGATGCAAGCTCAGCAGCGGCCAAATAGGGAAAGGTATGAATGATAATATCCGGTCCAATCTCGTCGATGATCCTTTGCACTTTCCGCTTGCCCATAGAATGAATCCATTTACCCATGAACTGGTCTGGTTTAATCTTGCTCGTCAACTTGTACACTAATCCATAAAATTCTTGAGTATAACCTGTGCTGTTCAGATAGAATCTGCGGGACAGCTCATTCAGACTAGGGTAGACTGCAGCGAAAAGATCCAAGGTAACAATCCGGCTGATCCCTCTACGTCTAAAAGAATGATCAATTGCTTCTGCTACTTTGATATGCCCGTCTCCAAATGCCGAAGTTACAATAAGTACTTTAGGATCTGTGTTCATGAGAAAGCTCCTTTTTCGCTTGGCCTTCTCTAACTCTAACTCTGAATCGTAAACAGATAGTGATGAGATCCTCAACTGAATATTAACTTCATGATTTTCTATAGAGCGAAGCAAACGAAGAAATCCGCAGAAAAAAACACAGTGCATCAACCTCCAGTAACGATAGGATTAATGTTCTGTGTTTAGTTAAAGGCAAACTGTGTCCGAAAGCATCTTCGAACGTGTAATATGATCAAATTAAATGAAAGTTGGTGTCTGAGTAAATAAAGTTTTAGACTGCCGCTGGTTTATTGAACTAACGTGTCCCGTTAGCTCAATTGATTACCTTTGAAAAGTGAGTCTGTATTTGATATATATCCATAAATGAAAAATGTATTATTTTCTTCTCTATACGGAATTCTTAATTCATGTAAAATCGAAAGAAATTCTTTACTTATGTCAATTAATTCAGGAGGAAGCAGATTCCCCTTGTGCTTCTGATACCTTGGTCTAACCCGTATCCATTCTACAGAAAAAAAAGGTGAAAGTCCTTCTATCCAATCCCCTAAATACCAGACGTCGTTTTCGAAGTTCTCTGGATAAAGTATATCGTCTAATACATACTTAGCTTGATATGGAGGGGTAAAAGGTAGTTTATTTAGTACATCACTTTGTAAGTTTCCCCACTTAGTGTCATTCATAACTGAACATAATTGTTTCTGTGTAATAACTTCATGTACCCTTTTTTTAAAATCCTGTTCAAAACCCACAATTAAAAATCCTCCTGAATAACAACATAAATCCCACGCTGACCTGCCCGTGTGTCGTTATTGAGTTATCGTTATCCGTTAACTTAATACAAAATGGCTGCTCGGCTATTACATATTCAAAATTAGTCAAGTTTAATAATCTTATCAAAGCAGTATGAATCTTTGTCATAGCCACTATGCACATAGAAAGCATGGGCGTCGGTTCGCTTAAATCCGCTACATAAAATAATACTTGATATTTCCATTTCTTTAGCGTAATTTTCAGTGTATCTTAGTAGTTCTGTACCTATCCCACTATGCTGTAATTCCTTTTTAACAGCAAGCCCTTGAATATGTAGATAACCATTCGAAGACCCTACGGATAACGCCTGAACTATAGTGACAAAACCAACCACATCATTTTCAAATAATGCAACGAATGTTTTGTAATTTCCAGCCTTATTCATGTTTTCCATAGTAACTCGAAAGTTTTCAATATTAACATTGCGAACGCCAAGTACATCATTCCATAAAAAAACAACTTCAGTATAATCATTTGCTACAACTTCTCGTATTTTAATTTCCATCCCCCCCTTTATAGAAATATTCAAGCAAAGGATTCGACAATTGATGAAGCAATCCTGCCCGTAACTTTAACAAATAAAAGAGGAGCATTGTCATGGCAATGCTCCTCAGCTATCGTTTCCCGTAAGCTTTATAGATTGCCTCTTTTTCAGCCTGCAATCATTAGAATCCATTCTCTCATTAGTTTGTTGTTTTATAATATTCTGATAAAATGCCCTCTAAAACTTGCTTATAATCATTTTTATTATAAGAAGAGTTATCAACTTTTATCTTGGTAATGTTTAATCTGTTAAAAATTTCTTCTTCCAGTTCCCTTCTTGCTTTAAGAACCTGCAGTGTTCCATCTAACCCTTTATAATTTTGTTCTTTTCCATACCCTTGGTTCGTGTAATATTCAATAAATCCCTCTGACCATTCCTGAGGTCTTTCCTTTACAGCCTTTCTGAAAGAATGATCAAGATCATTCTGCTGTACATATATCAACAATGGATTCAATCGCTCTACAATTGTTGCCAGTTCAATAACATAACTTATAACGTCTTCCTTCTTCGCACCATGTTTAATCATGCCTATAGTTACAGGGTTTTGTATAAAACAACAATCAAAAACAAAGGTGTCTGCGCCATACAAAACACGATCCGCAAACTTCTTCCATCTTTCTGTTATCAGTTTCCTATTTTGATCTAGCGGCAATTCATAAATATCATGTTTAAAAACTGCGTGATGCAATTCATCTGGAAAACTTGACCAGACTTCATTTTTTATTTTCCGATATTCCAGGAAGTAATCGTTACCTTGTTTAATCATTAGATTACTCAACAAATCTTTAAACTTTTTATGGGTATTCAATAATTCATCGCATTCGGTTTTCTTAAAGAAAGCGACTCCATCATAATCAGCAGGATGTTCCAGATTTCCTTCTAAAAAAAGCTGGGATGTAATGTTCACTTCCGTAAGAATTTCATGAACTTGCTGAGCAGTTGTTGTTTTACCAGATCCTGGCATTCCCTCAATCAAGACTAACTTCGATCGCATAACAAAGTTCCTCCACTCGCTAGTAGAAGGATAAACAGGTAGGAATCAATAGAGATGCTGTTATGCTGTTTCCCACGAATAAAAGCGGATACCATCAGGTATCCGCAGGATGGGTATATGATACACCTTTTCCTGCATACCCTATAAGATTAAAGAAAAGCATACCTAATAAATAGTGTAGTCACTATTTCAGGCATCCTTTCAAATTGTTAATCTTTACAGAGTATTCCACATGATAAGTTTATGCTCCTTTGTTTGCATCTCTATTGTTTAGATTAACAGTAAGCATAGGTAAATACAATCAGGGACTTTCTAAACAATCCTGCCTGTTAGCTTAATAAAAAGAGCAGGATACCGAAGCACCTGCTTATCAAAGTAATGTATTATTCAACTATCGTTCTCCGTTAGTTGAATCCACCCGTGGAATGTAAAACTTGGCCGGTAATCCACTCCCCATCATCGCTGGCTAAGAATGCAACCAGACGAGCTGCATCCTTAGGCAATCCTACTCTACCTGTTACAAATTGCTTAGATAACTGCTGTCGTAGGTCAGGAGTCATCCAGCCGGTGTCTGTGGGTCCAGGATTTATCGCATTTACGGTGATGCCTTTCGGTCCCACCTCTGCTGCAAAAGTTCGTGTGAAAGCATCTATTGCCCCTTTCGTTGTGGCATAAGAGATTTCACCAGCCATGGGACCTAGTGATTGGCCCGATGTCATATTAATAACTCGACCACCTGCCGATTGCGTAAACCGTCTAGCGAATTCCACACTAAGCATAGTTACCGCCCTAACATTAATTGCGTAGTGTGCATCCAAAGACTCTGGGGTAATCGTGGTTAAGTCATCGTTAACCGAATAACAAGCATTGTTAACAAGAATGGAAGGTTCTCCCAGCTTCTGCTCAACGTTATTTAATAAATCCACAAAGCTTTCAGGTACAGAAAGATTCATCATTAGGTGTTCGCAACGAACGCCCATGGAACGTATTTCCTCACAAAGTTGCTTTTGCTCCTCATTATTGCTACCCCAGGGCATCTGTTGATCGTAACTAACCCAGTGTGTAAAAAATACATCAGCGCCTAGATAGGCCAACTCTTTGCACACTGCAGCACCGATTCCTGTGCTGCGACTTGCACCTGTTACTATTGCGATTCGACCTGTTAATCTGCCAAGTGTAGTATTCATGGGTCTTTTCTCTCCTTTTTATTTTGAAGTCGCATTAAACTGCGGTGACTATTGTGCAAATCTGCCCGTTACTTCAATAAAAACAGCAGGCTACCGTAGCGCCTGCTCATTAATGTGTATTATTCAACTAAAGTTCCCGTTAGCTCGATAGTCATATGTTTTAATTAGAGTCGCTGCTTATAGTTGTGAGGCTTGCCAAACACCTAACGCAGTGACGTCCCGACGGGCTTAGGGGGCTGGATGTGGTCACTCGCTTCCCAGAGTGACCCGGAGCGTCAATATGGTGTTAGCCGAGGGAAGTTCTGGAAGCAGCCATTGCATTTAAGACGTTCTCAAAATAGCTACATACTTCATCTGCAATTCCCAGAAACTCTTCAACAAGTACATTACTATCCAAGTAACAAGCATACAGATAATCAACTAAAGCGGAGTCAATCTCACAATAGTTTAATAGGGCATTCTTCATCTTAATAATGTCATCTTGCCATACACCTGTATCTTCTAAAACCAAAGAGTATAATGCACGAATTAATCTCTTAGAGTAACCTTTAATATATCTAGTTTTCATTGTATTATCACTAGCATTAGAAAGTAAACTATGTATACGATCTATTTCCTCCTTGGTCTCTGTATTTAAGTCTAAAATGAACTCTGGAGAAATAATTATCGGTGGTACTTTTTCACCAACGTCATGACCATATATGCAAACACAAATTATCTTTACCCAAAAACCCCACTCATTTGGTTTACTTAATACATCGTCAATCGAGCAAATTATCGTATCAATCTTAGTTACTATTGGATATTCTTCCAAAAGCCTGTCTTTAATTTTTGACAATCTTTCGTAATCAATATCTTTGGGATTTACACATACAATAGTAAAGTCTGCATCTGACTTAAAAGGTTTAGCAGTTCCTTTTGGAATCGAGCCACACATATAAATGCTATGAATCTTACCTTTGAATTCGGTAAGTATATTATCTATATACTTATCAACAAAATCCTTATATTCACTTTGTATTTCAATTCTATTTATAACTTTTTCTAATATCATATAGACTCCTCCTAAACTAAGAACTTCTTTCGGCTAACGCCTTTTTGCGAACTTCGTAAATTCGTCATGACTTAAGTTATTCGCGAAATCATTCAACTATCCTGCCCGTTAGCTTTAATGAAAAAGCAGCCGGTTGTTTGAGCGGCTGCTTACATGTTTTTATTAAATTAACGTTTCCCGTTAGAATTCCTGTAAACTGAATAATTTGGAGTTTGAACAAAAACGAGCGCCTCGGTAACATGGGAGTTGGATACGGGTCTACAGCCCTTTTAATCTCACCATTTAGGAGGTCGCTCTACTATGAAGTTTAAAGCTCAAGACAAGCAAAATCAACTCATTGAAAACATTACCGTTCATCATTTGGTCATTGGCGTAGACATCGCCCAAGAAGTCCATGTGGCCCGCGCGGTCAGCTTTCGTGGGATTGCTTTGGGAACTCCGCTCGAATTCGGTAACCATCGTGAAGGGTTCGATCTGTTCGAACGCTGGATCCAAGATCTACTCAAATCCTACAAACTTAGCAGCGTCATAGTTGGTATGGAACCCACTGGCCACTACTGGTTTAGCCTGGCACGTTGGCTCCTCGATCAAGGCATGGAGCCCGTTCTGGTTAATCCTCATCTCGTCAAAAAGAACAAGGAAAACCGAGATAATACACCGTCTAAAAGTGACCATAAAGATGCGCTTGTCATAGCAGACATGGTCAAAAACGGGTACTACTCCCCTGTTCGTTTTCATCCCGAAGATTACGAGGAACTACGTATTCTAATGGCGAACCGAGAGACGGTTACCAAGCGCCTCAACGCTGCGGTTAATCAGATTCATCGCTGGGTAGACATTGTTTTCCCTGAACTTCGTCAGGTTTTTAAAATCCTCACTTGCACCAGTGCAATCGCAACACTCCGACTCTTCCCCTTGCCAAAAGAGATCCGTCTGTTAAATACGGAACAGGTCCTTGCCGGTTGGAAGCAATATGTAAAGCGTCATGCTGGAGTTAAACGTGCTGAGCTACTCATTTCACTTGCGAAATCCAGTGTGGGTGCCACTCAGGCACTCCACGCATACAAGCTCCATCTTGGGCAATTGCTCGAAGAATATGACCTGGCCCAGCGCCAGCTTGAACAAATTGAGCATGAGCTCCGCCTCATTCTTAAGCGTATTCCTTATGCACAGAAGCTCCTTGAAATACGAGGCATCTATGTTACGAATCTAGCTGGTGTACTCGGTGAGGCTGGTGATCTAAGCGGATATACGCACGGAAATGCTTTACTGCGTCATGCTGGGTTAAATCTAGCTGAAGCTAGCTCCGGGAAATGGCGAGGAAAGATGGTGCTCAGCAAACGAGGCCGGCCACGTTTACGTCATTTTCTTTATCTCATGACAATGAGTATGGTTATGACAAATCCGGAGATACGAGCGGCACATCGTTATAATGTAGAGGAAAAGAAACTGAAGAAGATGAAATCCATTATGAAATTAATCGGTAAAGTAGCGAGAATGCTAGTCGCATTGGCTAAAAGCAGTACCGCTTACGAACCGATCAAGGTATTCCCACAAGCAGCATAAAACCAATTAATCCTCATCGACTCATGCATTCGCAGGATAACAAGAAGCACGGAGTATCGGGAGACGTTACGCAAAAGGGCTCGGACCCGTTCCGTTAGAAAGACCGACCTCCACCCCTTAGTTAGATGTGACGAAGGAATGAAAGGGCTATGACCCGTTGAGACATGGGAGTGAGAATCGCTAGGGCGAAGTGGAGACGTGCATATAATGGAACAATATGGGTGATCCTTATTCACCCTTATTTACGCATGCCCAATTCCCCATCTCCCAGCCACCGGCTCCTTCATCATCCTCTTCATCACTTTAACTACAGGATGAAATCCTGCGAATTCATGAGTCTGAGTGAGGAAACTGAATCATTTCGAGGGAGCTTAACGCCATTGCCTATGCATCACCAATCTCCGATATACGTGTCTACTTTACTTTATTTAATAAGTTTGTCACCATTCTGCTCAATGTCCCTTGATCGACGAAAGGAGCAAGGCTTGCCAGCAGATCTGGGCTAAGATGTTCAGCTTCGACTCCACTAATTAACTTCTCGAGATTTTCCCTGTCCAGAAAAGGTACGAGGCTAATGATCCGGTTCGCATCAATAGTGCCATCTGCAACCCGGTCTACCAAGCGGCTTAACGTTTCTCTGCTAATAAAGGGTGCCAACCCTTGAACGGAATTCCAGCTCAAGCTACCCTCTTCTGCTTGTTGTACCAACCGATCTACATGTTCTTTTTCAAGAAATGGGGCAATTCCAACAAGATTGTGCACTTCTAAGGAACCGTCAATTGATTTATCTACCAGTCGGCTTAATGTGTCGCTGCTGACGAACGGAGCGAGTCCAGTAATGGTATTCCACACAATTTCGCCCTCTTCTGCCTGACGAACCAGTTCATCCAATGTATCTGTTCCAAGGAACGGAGCCAGCCGCATGATCACGTCTAACTTAAGGACGCTGCTGTCTAATCGTTCTGTAACCTTATGCAGAGCACTCGCTTTTACAAACGGCGCTACTTCTACAAGTTCTTCCACCTCCACCTCACCGGTATTGACCATCTCTGCAACTTGGTCCGGCCTGTTCTCTGCGATCTCCTCAACGATCGTTCCTAGGTGCGGGTGCTCCCGATTTTCTGCGTTGTCTCCTGCATTTAAAATGTCGTCTACCGTTTTGCCGAATAACCTCGCAAACTGCGGAAGCGTTCCGATATCCGGTAGCGAGTCGCCCCGTTCCCATTTCGATACCGCTTGATGACTTACATTCAGTTGGTCGGCAAGTTCTAATTGGGTCAAATCCTGGTCTTTGCGAAGCTTCGAAATATAAGCTCCAATTTTACGCAAGTCGAGCATTGTATACCTCCAATAAAACAAAATGTACAGTGCGCACTGTCGAAAACAGCATAGCATTTCCTCAAACGCAATCCTATCAAGCGGTGGTTGAATTATCCCAGGCGCTTTATTCAACTGCCGGTAGAATTGTCCACTTTTGTCACTTTCATTTATAGGTTTTTTTCTACAAATCATTTCCATTATCCTACCCGCTAGTTGAATTACACCCAGGCCTTTGGTCAGTACCGAAGTCTTAAATACGTTGCTCTCTCGTCCAATTAATGCAGAAACCCTGAGGCTCATCAGCGCTCATCGTTTATACATAATATAATCATCACTCTAACTCATCGCTGTTAACAACACCGCAATCGTATTAAACACACCGTGAACGATCATACCAGGCACGACCGATCCCGTACGTTCATAGGTCCATGCAAGGACAACTCCACTAATAAAATTCACGGGCATGGCATTCATAGTGGGAAAATGTGCAAGCGTAAAGATTAGCGAACTAATCACAATCGCCCAGCTCATACTAACACGAGTCCGTAACCAACGATATACAAATCCACGGTAAAATATCTCCTCATAAAATGGTGACACGATCCCTGCCGACACAATACCAATAATTATAGTAAATAGAGTGACATTTTGCTTCAGACTCTCTGTTTTGCTATTGTCCACCGTATTCCCAAGAAAACTCGTGAGATAGAGAGTCGCCATACTCAATACGATAAGAATAAGTGTCCACAGCGCAATTCTCCACCAATCTTTCGCAGAAAATCTCTTTACTCCTACCTCAGTCCAAGGCATTTTCTTCGGTCGTAAAGCAATAAAATATAACCCTAACAAAAGTACAATTGCTATGGTAAGCCCTGTAAGAGTTCCTGAATAAAGAGTATTCCCCAGCCATTGCTCATACATTGACTGTACCGCATATTTGATAACGAATATAACAAATACAAACTCAAGCGCAAGTAAAGCAATAAACTCACGCCATGTCCACTGATCCATCTTCTTCCACATTTCCGTGCTGGTCATCCTTAATCCCTCAATCCTCTGTGATATAATTTAATGATAATAGGTGACGTTACGTCACCTGCAAGCATTATTTTTGGGAGGAAAAAGAACCATGAATAGATGGACAACAGGACAAATATCCAAACAGCGGAACATTTCGGTTCGAACCCTACGTTATTACGATCAGATCGGTCTACTTACACCGAGTTATAAGGAAGATAACGGCCGCCGTTATTATTCAGAAGAAGATTTATTCACTCTCGAAAAGATAACGTTGCTTAAATCACTATCACTACCGCTTGAAGACATTCAAAATGTAATGGACAAGCTATCCTTTCGTCATATTCTAATCGCACATCATAATCATCTTCAGGAGCAGCTTGCTTCTCTTCAGGGCAGTATTGCAAATACTACTTCTTTGATCAACATGATTGATCTAGAAGGTACACTCTCCTGGGATCGGGTTTCTCATCTGGTCCAGAACGTACAACCCATTTCTAAACAATGGATCGATTACTTCAACGATGACGAAAGTACCTTTCTACAAAATGCACTACCCAATCTCAGCAGTAATGACCAGACCACTCAGCAATATGCCTCTTTGCTGCGCCGGATTGAGTGGTGCATACAACAATCTGTTCCACCTGAATCTGATGAAGGTTATTCCATTGCCTGTGAGTTAATAAAGCTATCACACGAAACCTTTAATGGAGACGAGGAATTGATGGAGAAGTTTTGGGAAGTGAGGAAGCTCCCTACATCAGAGTCAGGACTATATCCCGTTTCCGACGAAGCGCTGAACTTTGTGGAGCTTAGCATTGCTCACGCTCTAGAAAAAGAGACGGAACAGAAATAGGAGATTTCATCATATTGATAGATTTCTTTATACACCAGGTTGCGGTTTATCATAACTCGCTGGAGAACTTTTTTTTATTTCCTATAGCCATTTGAACGATAATCTGAAGCACGATGATTACAGCCAATCCATAAAATGCTTGAACGAAGCTGCCTGTTGCATCGTGCAGCCAGCCAATGGCTAGCGGCCCAAGCGCTCCGAGAATGTAGCCACCAGATTGGGTCATTGCGGACCAGCTACTGGCTTCTTGAGCACTGCTTGTTTCATCAATGGGCAACATCAGTGCAATCGGGAACAGCCCACCCGCTCCAATACCGAGCGGAATCGCCGCGAGCCAGGGGCTAACGGTTAGGTTCAGCATCAGGACACCCATCAACTCCAATAATGCACACCCGACAAGCCAGAATACACGTCTTTGGTAACGATGTACAAGCATGGGAATGAACAACGTAGAGGGCAGCGATATCAATGTAAATAAAGTTTGGATTTTGCCGGCCGTCTCTTGACTATACCCCTGGCTTTGGATTGCTGGTGCAAGCCAAGCGGTCAATGAATAGAAGATCGCTGCCATCAGCCCGAAGAATAATGTCAGCACCCAGGCACGTTTGTTGTTCACCGGAAGTGGTGCATTAAGTACACTGGAGATTTTACCGGATTGTCGATCTGCGTGCGCAGACCAGGCTAATCTCAACCATATCGGCAATGCAATGGCTGCGACTAATGCCCATACAGCCAACGAGCCTCTCCACGAACCACCCAGCGTATGCTGTAGCGGAACCGATAGTCCCACACTAATGCTGGCCCCCATCACCATCGCTGTAGAGTAAATACCCACCATGGATGCCACTCGGTCAGGGAAGTACTGCTTGATGAAGCTGCGCGCTCGAGGATGAACTCGGAGTTCCCTTATTTGACCGAGTCGGCAAAAAGATTGTGATGACTCAGGCCGGAAATCTCTTTCTGGAGCACTGTGTACAGATGATTCGGCATTTACAGAATACCCAGGATGCGTTAGCTGAATTACGCAATGATCAACGAGGGCGGTTGGTAATTGGTGTTCTCCCTTCCGATCTGGACTATCGGCTCACCCCATTACTCGTGAATTTTCATACGCGATTCCCTAAGGTGCAGCTGAAGGTTATCTCTTCGATCTACGTCTTGAATCAAGTACTGGATAATGAAGTAGACATCGGGATCGAGATCATTTCCGCTCCTGATGACCGGCTTGTACGCATTCCTTTGTGCAGTGAAGAATATGTACTTGTCGTTTCCGAGAAACATGATTGGGCTGAACGAAGCACAATTGGAATCCAGGAACTGCGTAATATCCAAACTGTAATGTTCCCCGAAGGATTTACAGGCAGAGAATTGGTTGATGGCTATTGCCGTAAATATGGCTTCAGCTTAAATACGATCATGGAGACCAGTTCGGCAACTTCCATTATTAGCTTGGTTAAAGCCAACGTCGGAGGAACATTGCTGCCTTATCCTCTGATCCAAGCGATGAATGAACCAACACTACACTGCATCCGAATTACAGACGATCCGCCATATCGTCACTTTGAGATCATTCATCGTTCCGACCGTTTTCTGACAAAATCGGCCAAGGCATTTATTGAGAAAACTATCGAGTATTTCAATTAAAGGTGAGTTGCGAAAGAGATCGCTTCTGCTGCCAGAAGTAGAGTATAGTAGGAATAGTTGAAAATATATTAGGAGGCTACAGCCATGTCACAGGAGATTTGGATTAACCTGCCAGTCAAAGATGTTGAGAGGTCAACTGCCTTTTTCAATGAGATTGGATTCCAAGCGGTGAGTGTTGGTAACGAGAGAGCCAAGCTTGTTATAGGCCAAACAACAATTCTGCTGTTTCCGGATGCGGCGTTTGAGAAATTCACAGGTTCAAAGACCGCAGATACTTCCCATAGCGCTGAAGTAATATTCTCCATTGGTGCTGAAAGCAGAGAAGAAGTAGATGCCTTTATCCAAAAAGCAGAGTCTGCCGGAGGAAACATCTTTGGCAAGCCAAGTGAAACTGACGGCTGGATGTACGGCGCAGGATTTGCCGACCTGGACGGTCACCGCTGGAATCTGCTGTACATGGATGAGAGCAAAATGCCAAAACGCTAATATAAAAACGCAGGTCACCTGCATATTTGAACTAACCTTCCGTTAGCTAAACAAAGGCAGCCGCTCCATTGACTGGCTGCCTTTGTGTCGTAATTGAGTTTTTTAGGAGTGAAATTTGAAGCGAAAAGCCAACACCGACAAATCCAAGATATGGTGTAAAAATTTTGCTTATACGTTGATGAAAAGAGCTGGGAACGGAATGAATAAAGAAAATAGGGACTTCGCTGAACGAGTTCGATGATTTAGCTGGTCAACTGTACCTGAACATTGAATCAAAGTGGACTATATTTGATTCAGTTCCCTCTCAATACCCTAGTAATGAAAGTCAAATTGCAGATGTCTCAGAGGAAGAAAAGTACAGTCAAATAATAAAGCTGAGACGTGAAAAAATTACAGATATAAAATTGGGAGACGTTACTCCACATTTAATTATAAACTTGGAATCAGGAAGCATATTATTTGTTAATGGTTTTCATGAGAAGTATGAATGTTGGCAGGTGGGAGTAGAATTTGATAATTGGCTGGTTGTTGCATGTCCAATGAATGGAATTGCTACATGGACCTCAAATAAATTTTAATAACAAAAACACTCCATTGTCAGGAGTGTTTTTTGCTTTATATACTGATATACATTTTGTGGTCAAACTGTACTTTGTATTTGGAAGCATTACGGTGAACCGTATTATATATTCAAATTTCATGGCTACGCGATTACACTTTCGGAGGAAACATACGTTTATGGACCCTCAACCACATGTACCTGCACTGTAAGCTTACTATCTACGGTTGCCAAGATGACATTGTTCAATAAGTGGGGCTGTATTACCGTTTCCAGCCATTCGCGGTTTTTGCCGATTTCGCGTAACAGTGCATGTTCAATGTGGCCATCCACAATAATCGGTTTGGTCAGGTTAAATGGTTGTGTGGCCAACTTCAGATCAGCCGGAGTTACAGGCTGATAAGCCGTATTTACGAATACAGAAAGAGTACCGCCTGGCTCCCATGAAGCAAAGGCAACCTTCGAGATATCCTCTACGCTCGACTTTCTCAGCTCTGCATACAAAAAATCAATAGGTAACTTTGCCTTCGACAGGTTCCGGTAATTAAGCTTCCCTTCCTGAATAAGAGTAATCGCTGGAGGATCGAAAAATTGTTTTAACAGTGGGATCTTTAAACTGAGCCAGATCGCGACTATGTATAGGATCACGAGCGAAAGAGTCGTAATCATGGAACCCTTCAGGCCAAGTTGCTCGTCCGACAGTGGATGCGCAATAATATTTCCCAGCGTCAGCGCGATGATGAAATCAAGAAACCTAAGCTGCGATATTGAACGCTGACCCATCATTTTGGCAGCAATTATAAGGAATACAAATCCGACAATCGAGCGTAAAATCCACCCTATTGCCGACAATGACTCTTGGCTCTTAAAAAAATCCACGCGCTCTTTTCCTCCGTTATCTTATTTTCCATTAATTAGGTTGCCCTATCTCTACCCAAGACATACAATTCGTAGCAACACTTTATGTAATGTTAGTTTTTTGTATCAGCGACATTACGCTCTACTGCCCGTTAGTTGAACAAAGGCGGCCGATCCCCTGACCGGCTGCCCCTATGTCATCATTTAGCTATCGCTATTCGACAGTTTAACAATCAAGATTTCTGCACGCCGTGACCACTCTTCTAATGTCTATGTGCAAGAATATTAATAAGTTTGCCAAACGGGTCGCGGACATAGAATCGCCGAACGCCCCAAGGCTCATCAACAGGCCCATATTCTATCGGAAATCCAGCTTTCTTCATGCTTTCAAATGTAGCATCGACATCATCGACTTCAATTGATAGATCAGGCGTAGGCGTTTCTGAGCCACCCTGTGAGGCAAAACTAATCTGAATGCTCATCTCCTCGTCTAAACCATAAGTTCTAATCCAACCATGATCCATCATTAAATCAAGACCGAGCACATCCTCATAGAAGCATTTAGCTGCCGTGATATCCTTCGTGTTTATATTGGCGACGATTCGTTTGACCTTCATTTCAAACCTCCCAGACATAAGTAGATTAATCTTGAATATAGAATACATTCAACATATAACAGTTAATTCTAGCATCGACGTTCCTAACCTTAATTTATCCATAATAAGCTGTGAGGCTCACCGAGCAGAAAACACCCGAAGAGTTGGCATTAAGTCTGGTTACGAAATCTCCGTACTAACCATCTCAACACAAGAAGCACCACGATTCCGCAAATGGTATAACTGATTGGGCGAATAAATTGCTCCACGATACCCCAGTTGTCACCTAAGCGGTATCCCAGATAGATCAAAGCTAAGTTCCACGGGATACAGCCGAGTGCTGTAAATGTTATGAATCTCCAAGCTTTCATTCCAGCAATCCCTGCGGGCAGTGAGATAAAAGTACGAATAAAGGGCAACATACGAGTAAAAAATACGGTACTCTCGCCATAACGCTCGAACCAACGCTCCGATTGCTCCAAATGATGCTCATTCAGGAGAATATATTTTCCGTATTTCTCTAATAACCGGCGTCCACCAGCCTTACCAATATAATAGGCAATGATGGAACCCAGTAGGTTTCCGAATATCCCAGCAACAGCAACTTCCATAAAAGTAAGCGAGCCTTGCGCAATCAGCCAGCCACCGCTGAGCATAATCACTTCGCTGGGAATGGGAATACAGGCACTCTCTAGAATCATCCCTAACCATATGCCCCAAATGCCCATAGAATTAACAAGGTGAAGCGCGGATTCAGATATCCACGTAAAGAGTTGATGCATGAGTGTTCACTCCGCTTCATAAATTTTCTATTATATAAGAAAGGAAACAAAATAATGGTGAAATTCAATATACACAAACTTTTGTACGGCATATTCGTTATAGCCGCTATCTTGCTGATGTTCCCTAAATTTTCTTACAATGATCCCGATACCTTCTGGCATATAGAGCTAGGACAATATATGATCGAGCACGGACAAGTTCTACATCATGCCATACATACTTTTTACGGAAGTAAGCTGCCCTACGTCCCTCATGAATTCGGATTCCAGCTGCTCGTTGCCCCGCTTTATGCAGCGTTTGGATGGCCGGGTGTGTATATTTTGACCGCTGTATGCTTGTTCTTGTTAGTGCTCGGATTGCTTCGGCTGGGTAAGGTTTCACGCAAAGAACTGGGACTTCAGGAAGACCATGTTCTCCTGCTCCCTTTTGTGCTGCTAATTTCTTGCTGGATTTATTATAATTATTTCAAAGGCCGTCCACAGATGATCTCTTCGTTTATGATTGTCTGGTTTTTCGTATATTTGCGTGAATATCAAATGAGTGCTCAAAAGAAATATGCCGCTGCGATGATTGCCCTTTCTATTGGCATTGCCAATTTCCATGCAGGAGTATGGCTTGTAATTGCTGTATTTACAGGGATGGCCTTGCTTGAATCATTGATCCAAAAAACGCTGAATGAGCGTAAAATTATAGTCTTCGGTCTCATCTGGTTAGTTGGCATTCTAAATCCAGGCGGCGTAAAAAGCCTCTTGTTTATTTTGACAGTAACGAAAAAGAACTTTAACCTGCTGATTAATGAATGGCAGCCGATTCGGTTCAATAGCTTGGATAATTTGCCCATTCTACTGTTGCTTATGTTCTTTGCCTGCACACTTCCTTTTGCACTCCAGCGTAAACCGTTCCGTTTTTTTCTTATGCTTGGGATTCTATACCTCGGTGTATCAAACTTCAAGCAAAACCTGTTTATGTGGCTGTTCATTCCCTATTTTGCGGCTGTATTTTTTGATGCGCTTCCTGAGTTCACCAAAACAGGTATTCTAGTCCGACAAAGTACATTACGAGGGTTACTGGCAGTTGGTCTGCTGCTAAACATTGCTTATCTGTTCCTTGTACCACCAGTTATTGACGCTAAAAAATATCCTGTAGATGAAATGGACTATATTCTGCAGCATACACCTGAAGGTACACGTCCCAAAGTTCTCGCCCACTACGGTTCATCCGGCTATGTCATGTTCCGAGGGGGAGATGTGTTATGTGATGGCAGACAAGATCCCTTCGTGACAAAAGATTCTCTTGGCGTATTGGGTTGGACTGCTTTTGAACGCTCGATGCACGGATTCTCTGAATACCTTCCCGAGATCGTTAATTACGATCATCCCGATTATGTAATTACGAGCAAAAAGGTCTCATATAAGCTACTCAAGGAATGGACACAAAAATTCGGTCAGCCCGTATTTACAGGGACCTATGGCAGTGTCTTCTCGTTTATCCCAGAGTGATGATCCAGCTCGTTAATTCCTCACTCTGTAGAACGCAAAAAAAACGCTGACCTGAGGCAATCTAGCCAATAGTCACCGATCCACAATTAAGTATTCTGATTAATAACATCCGCATGGTAAGGATATACATAATTACGACAAATAAGAAAAATAAGTTAGTAAAATATCAAATCTAGCGTTGATTGTTCCGAAATTGTATAGTATTTTATGGAAGAAAGGTAATTTAAAAGAAGGGAGGAATTAAAAATGGACAAGATGTGTATGGAAATGATGATGAACATGTGTATGGATGATATGATGTCTAAGATGAACTGTATGAAGATCGGCATGGAAAAAATGTCTGAAATGGGCATGATGGATATGAACATGGATATGATGATGAAAAAAATGCAGGACTGCGATGAAATGATGACTATGTGTATGACAATGATGCGCGAAGGAATGCAAATGTCTAAGTAGCCTATAGACCATCGTAAGTTTGGCAGAGCAGACTAACTGCATGCCTTTTTTTATTTTCTTTTTTATCACAATGTGGGCTTAAATTATATCCTGATATATCTACTCTGAATCTTCTTCGATAGATTAATCCGTTCCTGCTTTAACTCCCAGATTTTCTCTTTCCACCGATACTGCGCTACTGGATCCACACTTTCCCTCAGCTTATTAAATAAATCCATTAATATTGCATTTATATCGTCGAATTGAATCCACAGCTCGTTCACACTTTGTTCTGTTGTCTCAGCATGAGAAGCCTTACTCAGCTTATTCAAACGGTCTATGATGTCAACTTGCCACTGTCCATCGTTAATTGCTTTGGCGTAGTTTAGAAGATCCAGATAATCATCGACAGACATTTTCACCGACTCCTTATTCTGTGTATACCTAGTATTATACTCGGCATTATAGAAATTGCAATAGTCTATCTGCAGAAAAGGCATCTTCTCAGATGCCCCCGCAATGTTATTCCTAATCTGTTACTGGATTTTCCCACCTTCAACAACAAGCTCATCGGTATATCCTTCACCGTAAATTTCATTTAAGGTTTCTTTATAGGCTTGATGGATAAATTGTTCTTTACCAAGGGTATCAAGTTCTGTATTAATCCAGTCCAATAATTCCTTATTCCCCTTTGCCACTGCTGGAGCAATTGTATCCTGACCCCCGAAAGCAGGAATGCTGACCGTAAATCCAGGATTTGATTTAGCCCAGGCAATGAGTTCTGTATTATCGTTAGCGATTGCCGCCCCCCGACCATCTTTAAGCGCTGCAAAAATCTCGGTGTACTGATCGAATTTGAGCAATTCAATATCCGGATATTCTTTGGTAAAATAGGTTTCCGCTGTCGTACCTTTAGCTACAATGAGCTTTTGCTTGTTCCCTTTTAATTGATCAATGGAAGTGATTGGAGCACTGTCTGGGGATACGACCCCAAAGGACAATTTCATGTACGGATTAGCAAAATCCACTTTTTCTTTTCTTTCCTCGGTGACCGTAAAGTTAGCCATAATGATATCAACCTTACCCGATTCAAGATAAGCCACGCGGCTGGCAGCATCAACTAACACAAATTCAACCTTCGATTCATCCCCCAGCAGATCCTTGGCAAACCGTTTGGCAATATACACATCAAACCCTTGGTTTTTACCCTCAGCGTCCACATAACCAAAAGGTGGTTTGTCTGCAAATACGCCGATCTTAATCTTCCCTTTCTTCTTTAGCTGTTCAATAGAAGTGAATTTAGAAGATGCTGAGTTTCCGTTGTTATCCGAACTATTGCCGCAAGCAGCCAATCCCATCAATAATATACTTACACCTACCAGCATCGTTAGCCATTTCAAACTTTCCTTCATTTCTCTTCCTCTCCTATTTCTATAATTTTTCGTACTGAAATATATCCAGAAAATGCTGGGCACGTTCTGTCGCAGGGTGGGTAAAAAATTGTTGCGGGGCAGCGATCTCACATATCTTGCCTTGATCCATAAACACGATCCGATCCCCAACCGATCTGGCAAACCCCATTTCATGAGTCACGATGATCATCGTCATTCCTTGCTGAGCAAGCCCTAAGATCACATCAAGCACTTCCCGAACCATTTCCGGATCCAAGGATGCCGTCACTTCATCAAATAACATAATCTCCGGGTTCATACATAAAGCTCTTACTATAGCTATTCTCTGCTTTTGTCCACCGGAAAGCTGCCGTGGATAGTCAAGTTTACGCTCAAGCAGCCCAACCCGCTCTAAGAGCTGTTCCGCTTGCTGCGTTGCTTCTTTGAGCTCTCTCTTTTGTACTTTCAGAGGACCTAAAAGAATGTTATCCATAACCGTCATATGCGGGAATAACTCATAATTTTGAAAGACCATTCCGATATGCTGCCTAACTTCACGCCAATCTACAGCAGCCCCCGCAAGGTTCTGCCCACGATATTGTATCGCCCCTTCCTGAACCGGCTCCAAACCGTTAAGACAACGCAGGAACGTACTTTTTCCACAACCAGAGGGACCGAGAATAACGATTACTTCTCCTTTTGCCACCTGCAATTCAATGCCGTCCAGAACCTTTCGCTCTCCAAAATATTTGTGTAATTGTGTAACCTCCAGCAGGAGTTCTCCGGAATCTGCCATTACAACCGTTCCTTCCTAAGCCTTAATTTTGCCATCTGCTTTCAACTTTTTTCGAAAGTCTGGATAACGGAAAACATACAGAAAAATATAATATAAAGATAAAGCCGTATACCCAGAAGGAAGCGGTGGGCGCTTTTATCACGCCGAGTTCAATAATCTGCTGCCCGATCTTTACCACCTCAATCACTCCAATTAGCACCACCAGTGATGTTGTCTTGATCATTCGTGTGGCAAGATTAATCATTCCCGGCAGCGTTCTGCGTACAGCCTGCGGAATCAAAATATGCCGATAAAGTTGACTGCTGCTCAGACCTAGCGCCCTAGCAGATTCCACCTGATGTTTTGGCATAGATTGCAAAGCTCCACGAACAAGATCCCCAATCTCCGCAGCTCCCCATAAGCTGAACACCAATATAGAGGTAGCCTCCCCGCTGATATCGATATGAAGTAATGGAGAGAAACTGAAATGTACTACATACAGCCACACTAGAATCGGAATAATTCTAAAGGTCTCCAAATAAAGACGTAATATAAACCTTAAAGGCCTCGATCCCAGCGTCCGGAGCAATCCCATAAGGATACCTAATAACGTACCGATTCCAATAGAGAGGAATGAAATTTCAATCGTTACAAGTAAGCCCCCTAATAATCGTTCGAAATTAGAACCTTCAAAAAGCACCTCAATCCCCGAATTCTGCATATCTCACCTTCCTTTCCACCCAAGTCAATAAAAGCGATAAGGGCAGGACTAACACCAAATAGGCGAGTACCAGAAGGAGCAGAGACTCCGCTGTTTTGTAATGCATGCCGATCAAGTCTTTTGCCACATTCATCAAATCCATTAAAGCAATGGCACCTACAATAGAGGTCTCCTTCAGCAGAAAGATCGCATTTGCCCCTAAAGAAGGAATACTTATCGCAAAGGCTTGGGGAAAAATAACATATCTGACCAGCTGCAGCTTAGACAGTCCAATGCTCTGACCTGATTCAATCTGCGTTTGGCTAACTGCCTCGAACCCACCACGAAAAGCCTCCGTCATATAGCTCCCGCCCAAAAATATCATGCCTACAATCGCACAGGTCATCTCACTAAAGTGAATTCCGATCTTAGGTAAGCCATAGTAAAGAAAAAAGAGCTGCACAAGTAAAGGGGTGTTCCGTGAAAGCTCAATGTAGATCTTAATAACATCACTTACGATTTTGACCTTATAGTACAAGACGATACTAAACAGTAAGCCAATAAGGAGTGAGAAGACAATAGCTAACAACGCTAGCTTCACTGTCAGCCACATCGCCTCACTATAAAGCGGCAAACTCTCATAGATAAACTCCCAGTCTAAATTCATATCTGAGTAACCCGATCCCCTTTTCTTAATTTCTAATAATTATCAAAATCTTACATTAAACCTTACGTGTGGTGATATGATTTTATTCATACTATTCCAAGTAAATAACTACGTTTTAAAATTCTTGTATAGTAGTCCACAAAAAAAAGAAAACCGCTAAGAGATTAGTCTTAGCAGTTTCCTTTTTCTATAGGCTAAACCTTTCCACATTCTAACATCCCACTACCAATAGCCTCGGATGCCAGTCTGCAAGCGGATCAACGCTTCCAAATAATAATAATCTCCCCAAATCATATGACCATCAGGCACACGTCCACCTCTCACATGATAAGAACCATGCTTTAGAAGTCCCTCTGCTTCCGGATTTCCAGATGTCGCATAATGTTCCACTAGGGATTTCATGCTACGGTGTAAAGCAACTTCATAAATGGCCCGGTCCGGATCATCTACGCCTAGGTGATCGAGCAGTTCCAAAAGACCGGCTGCAGCAATCGCCGAAGCCGAGCTGTCGCGAGGGGTATCCGCTCCCACTGGCACATCGAAATCCCAATAAGCCACACTGTCCTCCGGTAGATGGCTGATAAAATAATCCGCTAGGCTCTTAGAGGTCTTAAGAAAATCCTCATTCTGCGTATAGCGATACGCCAGAGCAAAACCGTATATTCCCCAAGCTTGACCCCGTGTCCAGGTCGATCCGTCCTCATAACCTTGATGTGTTCCCCCACGAATTGCATTTCCGGTAGCCGGATCAAAATAAAAAGTATGGTAAGAGGAGGCATCCCCACGCACAAGAAATTTCCGGCTCTTAAACGCATGTTCGAGCGCTATTTCATAATAGCGCCTATCTCCTGTTTCCTCCGCTGCCCAGAACAATAGAGGTAAATTCATCAAGCAGTCAATAATGATACGTCCCGCATTCTCCGGGTCACTCTCCAGTCCCCAGGCCTGAAGAATCCCTGCTGGTTCACGCCAGCGCTTGCACAGCGTGTCCGCAGCTTGCAGGCCGACAGCTCGCGCCGCTTCGCTGCCCGTTATTTTCCACTCCGCTACTGCAGTCAGTGTATACAAGAAACCAATATCATGATGGTCCAGGGCAATGTGCTGATCCAGACGATGCTTGAAGTCCCCTAACCAAGAGGCTGCCGCCTCCTTATAGCATGAATCCTTACTATATTCATAAGCAAGCCACATCATCCCAACATAGAAACCCTCTATCCAGTCGTCGTTGTCTCCCCATTCGTACTGTTGCCCCTCAGCGATATGAGGCAGTTTGCCCGGATGGTTAGCAATATTGCTCCCAACTTTGTGAATCGCATCCTCAATAGCCTTATTCCACATCTTTGTTTCTCCCTTCCCTTAAATCAACAGTATGCAAAAGTGTATCGTTACTAGGTTCGTATACAGCAACCCTTCCGTCCGAGTGCCATTGAATAAGCGGTGGTGAAGCAAGACTTGCCTGGTTCTCCGGAGTATTCGTCGCTCCGAAGACAGCAGATATCAATACTTGATCTCCCGGTTCCAGTCTGGAGCACAAGCTCGGAAGAAGTGTCCGCGGCTTCAGCAGATTGGTATTCGGCTCGGGATGTACGCACTCTCCCCGATCAAAGCCGCTTAGCCTATGTATGGCACTGATTCCCCAGGGCAGCTGCACCGAAACAGCAGTGTTTGATACCTTAATGGTTTCCCGTTCACTGTGCGAGAAGCCAGCTGACTGGCCAATGGCAAATCCACCCTCCGCTACATCCAGCCGCCGGGCAGTATGAATGCTGTGAACACGAACATGCCATAGACCTGCCGGAATAATCCATGTCTCCACATGTACATCACTCCAGGGATGCCAGCGGGAATATACATAGCTGTCTCCGATTTCCCAGGTCTCGCAGAATCTGCGTACCCGATAGTGTTCATCACATTCGCATAGTGCGAGTGTAGAATCGTAAGCGCCTTGAACCAACCCGTAACCCGCTTTCGGGACACTAAAGCCAAACAGAGTGGAGTATGCAAATTTAGAATATTTGGCTGCACTATGGGCCATATCAAAATTAGCCATCTGGCCAGAGGTATAGGCAATAACATGCCTGTTTCCTTCCGGACGACTCACAAGCATTCGCGCCTCTTGGAGAGCCCGTACCTCTTTCAAAATAGGCAGCGGCTCTTCCTCCGCCTGCCAAAAAGGATGATCATCTGGCAAGGCAAGAATAAGCATAGCTTTAAAGGCCCAATACGGAGATCCGGGGGCGTTGTAGCTCTCTGTCATAACTAGATTCGGATAAGCATATCCGATGCTAAGCAGTCCGTCTAATCCCATAATAGGTTGTTCAAACCACCAACGAAAATGGCGCATAATGATTCCCTTAAGAACGCCATATGAAAAAGGAACCACTTCTGCATACACCAGCGCGCTCCAGAAAGAAACCTGTGCAAAACGATAGGTCAGGCTACGACCAAAAGGAATTGCACTTCCGTCCTCAGCGAACCAATAAATGAAATCCTCGGCAAATCGTGCTGATCTTTCCCGATAAACAGCAGCTCTCTGAGGATCATCATCCGCCATCAGCTTAGCGTATATCAGCGTATAATAATGCATAGCAAAAGCAATATAATAGTCCCTCTGATCGGTCAATCCATCGGAATACCAACCATCACCAAGATAGTAAGTATCGATCTTCGCTAGATAATCATCCATTATGCTCTGATCATAAGGCAATCCGACTTTCTTGAAGCCCACATTCACAAGAACCGTGAACATCAGCCAGTTATTCGGATTGGAACGATCCACATGATTAATCTGATTTAGCCAGTTATATACATTCATTTTCTGCGTGTCGCTCAGCGGCTCCCACATTTTATGTGGTGCAAGAGCAAGCCCCAGTCCCAACACGGCCTGTTCTACCATACGCTGATCTTTGGTAGTAAATTGCCCCCAATATTCTTCATGCTCCGGGTCTGTTCCGTTGATGATCCCTTCCAGAAACATCGGCCAAAGTGCACTTTCCCCTCCACCGCTGGCATGGGGAACAAGGCCCCATAGAGGACGGGCGAAAGCTTCCATAAGCGCCGTAGCCTCATTGTAAATCGATCCTGTAGCGCCCATATTAATTCCTGCACAACCAGAGGTAAATCTGCTCTCCAGTGGAGTATATAGTTCATTTAGGAACATCTGTAATTCATTTCTAGTGCCCTTTATTTCCACAGCAATGTTTCCTCCTGTCCACACTCAATGCCAAGCCGCATATTCACTAGGCCTCATGCCCATTTCCCGTTTAAACAGCTTGATGAAATAACTTTTGTTGGCATATCCCAGATACTCGGAGATCTCTTCCACTGTCTTTTCAGATTGGTTAAGCAGCTCCTTTGCCTTCTGAAGCTTTAGCATATTTACATATTCAATGAAGTTCTGGTTTGTTTCCCGTTTGAATAAGCGGCTGAAATAACTGGCATTTAAGTTAAGGCGGCCTGCCATGTCCTCCAGCGTTATTTTCTCCGTCACATGACTAATCACGAACTGCTGGGCTTTGATGACCTCACTCCGTTTAGACTTGATGGAGAACATACTTATTTTCCGCGCTAATTCCTCTAAGTACTGCACCAGCCATTGTTCCAAATGCTCCAGAGTTTCAATGTCACCAACCACGCTAAATAGCTTTTCTTCGGTTATAGGCAATGGAGATTGCAGAAGCTGTTTCGTCTTCATCTGCAAGTCCATCAGCAAGCGAAGCACACATTCCTTGACTTCATTCGGATGGAATTTTTGCGAGGCCACCCATTCCCTCCATTCCTTTACATGAACGCGAAGCTCCGTGTTCCTGTTCAAGGCAATATCATCATTGATAACAGCGTACAAGGTTCCATATTCAGCATAAATATCTTCTCCGGAAAAGCAGACTTCTTCAAAACGGTGAATTCCCGCCGCAGGGAGATAAAAGCGCTGTATTTTCTCCTTCAGCATCCGCTGCAATGTTCCGCGAATTTCCTCAGGACTGCGCGCCTCAGCGCCAAATAAGCAAGAGACAGAAAGTTTAAGATATTTCTGAACCGCAGAGGCTGCATTTTGAATGGAGTGATAGATTGCCTGGTGATCTTTGGAAGGCTGGTCGCTACAAAAGAGAATGACTATCTCCTTATGGCTGTATCTCGAAATAAACAGACTGTGATCAGCCTCAAGCACTTCCTGCATAATATTCTCAACCGCAAAAGAAATCGTATATTCACTCATCCGGCGCACCCTTGAAGCTTCCTCTGGACGGTCAATTACAATAACCAGCGGGATATAGTTTTTGGCATGGATCATAATTCCGTTTGATCGGGCCTGCTCGATCCAAGCCCCCTTGTCCCAGGATTGATACAAGGTATCTTTTAGAAACTTTTCCTTCAGCGCGGCGCGATTTTGAGACTGCTTTTGCTTATAAACCAGCATCTCCGTATGCTGCTGCCTATTCAGTCCCACTTCCGCCACAAGGGTTCTAATCGCTTGCTGTAACTGCTCAATATCCAGTGATTCCTTTAAAATATATTCTCCTACGTTTAATTTCAGCGCTTGCTGGGCGTATTTGAATTCGTTGTGGCAGGAGAGAATAATCGCACGGATTCCGGGCTGCACAGCTCTGAATAGCTCCAGCATCTCCAGCCCGTTCATCTTGGGCATGCCAATATCGGTAATAATGAGATCTGGTGGACTCTGCTGTGCTTTTTCCCAAGCCTCGAGACCGCTATAATAACATCCGGTGAGTTCAATACCGAGCTCGCTCCAAGGTACGGCCTGCGACAAATAACGGATAACCGGATAGTCATCATCCACCAATATTGCCGTCAGCATTCTCCACACCCACCTTTCCGTAATTCAGAGGAAACTCCAGACAAATCTCCGTGCCCACATCAGGTTCACTTTGAATATTCAGCTTAAAAGAAGCGCCATAAATCATACTGAGGCGTTGGGCCACATTGCGTAAACCTATGCCGGAGAACCCTTTTCTGTCCTCCTCTGTAATTTGTTCGCTGCTGTATGCGGTTTCACGAAGTCTTGTTAAAGTTTCCGGTGACATCCCGATCCCATTATCCTTAATGGTGATAACCAAGCTTCCCGTAGTTGCAACAATACGAGCTTCAATAAAAATCTCGCCACCAAACTGCTCGAAGCCATGGATGATGGCATTCTCGATCATGGGTTGAATCATAAATCGAGGCACCAGTGCTTCAGCGCTCCCGTCCTCTAAATTCATTTCCAGCCTGACCTGATTGGCATGGCGGAAATTCATTAAAGTGACATAATGCGATATCGTATCTGTCTCCTCACGAAGCGGGATAAACTCATTGTCCCTGTTAAAGGTCATACGGAGCAAAGACGACAGCGAACCAATCAACTCAGCATTCTCCCGATCGCCTTGCATCAGAATATTTAAGCGAATCGAATTCAGCAGATTAAACATAAAATGTGGATTGATCTGCGCTTGTAGCATCTCTAGTTCGGCTTTTCTTTTTCCCGTCTGTTCATAAGTGATTTGTTCAATCATAGACTCGATCCGATCTAGCATCTGGTCAATGGTGCGGGCGAGCTGTGCTGCCTCATTATTCCCTCGAATGAACGAACGTTCATCTAACTGACCACGACCTATTCGCTTTACAAAAGCGCTTAATTTTACGATAGGCTGAGTCAGCTTTGAGATTAGAACGGTTAAGAGAACGGAAAACAAAGTAAAGAAAAGAATCTGCACCGCCAGGCTGATAAATAAAATCTGCTTATTTTTTGACAAGGCTGCCTTCAGCGGGATAATGCTGACCATCCGCCATTTGTTGCTGCTCAGCTCCTGATCAACATATAAAAACTTCTCTCCGTCGATTTCCACAGTGTCAAGCTCGCCATCCTTTTTCAACCACGTCATCGTCTCTCCGATTCGGGCCTTATCAGCATGGGAAACTACAGTTCCCTTGTCATCCAAAAGCATCATCTCTTTATCATTATCGTTATTTAGATAAGGACGGAGCTTGCGCTCATTGATATTAATAATTAAATATCCGATGGTACTGCTAGAGGTCGATTGAATCGGCCTTGCAATGGTTACCCAATCAGCTGAGCCTTTATCAGAATAATTGTAGTAAGTATCGTGCTCCGCTCTCCAATAAGTCGAGATGGGTTGAATTTGTTTCAGCAACGATGTCCAATTCTTGTTGTAGAAATTTTTCGGGTTAAAGTCACTGTAAGGATAGCTGGTATAAATAAGACCATTTTTTCCGATTAACGTCACCTTCAAATATTCTGTTAAAACAAACATATCATCCAGCATCCGCGACATACGGTTATACTGAATGATCTGCTTTGGTGCACGGAGCGACTCTGAATCGGCAGACATCATCTGCCTGATCTCGCTGTTCTGGAGCACAAAGTTGGACTGTTCCAGTGTCTGTTCAAATATGGCATTCATATTGGCGCTGGCTGCATTTAAAGATTCTCTTGCGCTACCAACCGCTTTCTCCAGAATGAGATCCCGGGTCAAATAATCAGTAACCATGTAAATGCAGATCAGCGGGATCAGGACGCAGATCAGCGATGACCAGACAAGTTTCTTACGGAGGGATTGATGCTTTCTAAACACGGATTACAGGCCCCACATCTGTTTGAATTTGGAGCAGGAGGCAGAAATGCTTTCCTGCCCCCACATTATAAGCCCCCTTTGAAAAGCGTACAATCAGTCTCCGCTTACTTTCCGCTATTGTTCTGAACAACTTCCGTTATTTTTTTATCGATATTGGCAACCGTGACATCCAGATCCTGTTGGCCAAGGAGATACATCTCCGCTTCTGGAATAACGTTGTTCTTAGCTTCATCCGCATATTTAGCCGGAACTTGCGTTGCACCAGGTGTCGAGTTCTCCATCGTATATTTCAGAGAATCGACATCAATCTTAGAGGCATCCTTAGAACCACTCACAATTGTATCCACTAATTTGTTCGTATCCGATTTAGCCCAGCCAGAGAAAACGCGTCCACCAATTTCAAGTCCTTCTGAGGTATACCAGCGCACAAAGGTATAGGCAGCCTCCTTATGCTTGGATTTAGCGGCTATTCCCATGTAGGTCGGCTGTACGGGTGAGTAGTGTTTGCTCTCACTCTCAAGTCGGGGAATCGGCGCAAACGCGGTAACAAAGGTTGCCGGAATGGCATCCGTTCCACCCGATTCCGCAACCATCCAGTCGCCCATCGGAAGCATCGCTGCTAAACCGTTAAAATACTGATTCCGGTAAGCTAGTTTTTGCGAAATAATATCCTCATAAGGAGTGGCACTCTTATCTTCGTACATCATTTTCTTCATCATCTGCAGATTAGCCTTAAATTGCGGGTCAAGTGCATTGGAGGTTCCATCAGCTTTTAGAAAAGTATTATCCGTAGACTTGCTCATCAGTTGGAGCTGGAAATAATCCGGCCAATTATGCAGATACGCGCCAAAACGTTTCGTTGCGCCCTCGCCCTTGGTCAATTTCTTGGCATACTCTTCGAAATCCGCCCATGTCCAATCTGTCGGAACCGGAAGGCCTGCTTCATCTAACATTTCTTTGTTAAGGAGCACGAACCAGCGCTGCATGGAAGACGGTAACGCATAGATTTTGCCATTGACCGTAGTGTCCACCAGATATTCATCTGCGAGCTTATAACCTTCCTTCTGAATATAGTCATCCATCGGTTCCAATAACCCGATATCTGCACGCTGTGAATAGTTGGTATAAGGCAGTTCGACAATATCCAGCGGATCGCTCGCAGCCGCCATCAAATCCAGCTTCTGCATAGAGGCAACCGAATCACCTTTTTCATTCAGCAAATCTACTTCCACATGAATATCGGGATGCGTCTTCTCAAACTCCGTGATAATCGTGCTCCATTTCGCTTTGGCTTCTGTCTGCCAGGTGCTGAGCTTCAGGGTAACCTTCTCCGCTGCAGGCTCTGAATTCCCGCCAGCATCGGGTGCATTAGTCGCTCCTGCATTATTGGTTTTCGTATTTCCGCCGCAAGCGGCCAATGATAACGCCATCGATGTGATGATGAATGCAGATAATAATTTCTTTTTCATTTAGACCCTCCTATAAATGTGTTGGGCATCACTCGCTTAATAACCAGTGACTATGTAACTGCTTACAAGAACATCCTAACATGCAGGATTGACGAGGAAAGTTCTCATATTCTACCGAAGAGAAACTATTTTGACTTTTATTATCCTTTCACACCTCCGAGGGCAATTCCCTCAATAACCTGCTTCTGTCCGAGTGCAAAAATGATGAGCAACGGCAGAATTGCAGATACCGCACCAGCCATCATGAGTGAATAGACATCCCCGTATTGATCCCCGAACAACCGGATCCCCAGCTGAATCGTAAACAAAGCTTTAGATTTCAAAAAAATGAGTGGATATTGATAGTCGTTCCAGGTCCAAATAAAGCGCAAAATAGCATAAGTAGCTACAGCGGGACGGATCAGCGGAAAGGCAATCTGTAGAAAAGAGCGAAAATGCCCTGCTCCATCCATCCGCGCCGATTCAAGATACTCGTTGTTTACCCCCATAAAAAATTGCTTGAGCATAAACGCTCCAATAATACTAAAGCTGTTAATCAGGATCAATCCCAAATGTGTGTCAATTAAATTCAGCCAGTTAAACAGTAGAAACTGTGGAACCAACGAAGCCTGTGGTGGAACCATATAAAGTGCCAATACAACTATAAACATCGCATCCCTGCCCGGAAAACGCAGCTTGGAGAATCCATAAGCAGCGAGTGCGCATATCAGCACATTAATTATAGTCGTAGCCAGCGTAATATAAATGGAATTTCCATAATAGCGAGCGAAATCACCCGACCATACCTCTTTATAATTTTCAATGAGGTTCCACTGCTGTGGCAACCATTGAATCGGAAAGTTAAACACATCTTTCTCCAGCTTAAAGGAAGTGGATAACATCCATAAGAACGGTAAAAGAAATGCGATACCTAGCAGTCCCATTGCGATGGTCCAGAAGGTTCTGGATAGAAGCTCTTTTTTCACTGTAATTTCTCCTTTCCGCCTTTAATAGTTGACCCATTTTTTTTGCGCCAACATCTGCAAGGCTGTAATGATCAGGCAAATAAGGAACAGAACGAGTGCCATGCTAGAGGCGTAACCTGTCTTCAGCTGATTGAAGGCTGTATCATATAACTCGTAGACGATAACGGTCGTGGAGTTAGCCGGTCCACCCTGGGTCAGCACTTGTATCAGATCAAAGATTTTAAATGAGCCGATAACCCCTGTTACCAGCAGGAAAAAGGTAGTTGGCGAAATGCAGGGAACCGTGATGTTGCGGAATTTGCGCCAGACGTTGGCACCATCAATATCAGCCGCTTCATAAAGATCCTTTGGAATACTCTGTAAACCTGCGATAAAAATAATAATGTTGTAACCGAGCTGAATCCAGACTTGAATCAACATCAGCGACGGCAGAGCATAATGGATATCAGCTAACCATTTGGGTGGGTTGTTCCACCCCAGTGACATCAGGAATTGATTGACGGGTCCCAGCGAAGGGTGAAACATAACCTGCCAAACCATAGCGATGGCAACTACACTGGAAATGTACGGAAGGAAATAAATTACTTTAAACAGATCCTTCAGAAAAACCTGTTTATCAATCAGGATAGCCAGCAGCAGGGCAACGATGATCGTAACCGGTACTGTGATAATAAAGAGCAAATTGTTCAGCAAGCTTTTCATAAAAGCATCATCATGAAACAGCCTGATGAAATTATCCACGCCCGCGAACTTAATCCCCCCTAACCCAGCCACAAAGTTCCAGTCCGTGAAGCTTAACAGCAGTGAGCCCAGCACCGGGATCAACGTCAAGATGATCAGCCCAAGCATAAGCGGAGCAACGAATAAATATCCCGCCATCGCTTCGCGCGTGTCCATGTTAAGATGAAACCTTTTTTTGCGTATCATAGTTCTCCTCCTTTACTTATCCATAATTGTAGAAAAAGTAAACAGTCATCATAAGAACTAGAATTGTTCATTTTGGAACGAATTTTACCGATCCAGCAGTTTTATATTCCTTTTGCACAACGCAAAAAAAGCGCGAGCTAAGCTCCCGCAGCAAACAAAATCCATATTGAGTTTTACATAAAGCAATCGCGTTATACCGGCGTAACCTCTACAGCACCTTTTCCATCCCCGCCCGCACTATTCAGTTTTTTCCGAAAAATCATAAACAAAACCACACCCATCACACTCGTTATTACCTCAGTCACAGTCATCGACCAAATCACACCGTGCAGGCCAAAAATAGAATGCAATACGATAATCATCGGTATAAATAATACACCTTGGCTTATTGCCATAATAGTAGTGGGTGTGCCTTGCCCCGTTGCTTGAAAAATACTCATAAATAATCCGGTAAATCCATTAAATAAAGCCGAAATCAGCATAGCTGCCAAAATATAAGTTCCCATGCTTAACACAGAAGGATCGCCTGAGAACCAATGAAGAATCGTTCCTCTAAACACATATACTAGACTCACAAAAACAACTGCAATGCCGCCTATATATGCAAAAGCGTATTTGATGCTGGATTTAAGTCTCTCCGTATTTTTACTAGCAAAGTTAAAAGCAAATAGCGGAATCAATCCCAAAAATAAACCCATCGATAAAAATTCTGGAATCTGCACAATTCTTAAAGCCACACCAAATCCGGCGACCACACTCTCCCCATATTGAATGGAATAGTTATTTAACAAAAGCGTGCTGACAATTAAAAAACTGGCTTGCAATAGCTCGGCTGTACCTATTTTATAAACCTCAAGCTGATCTCGTACAGATATCTTAAAATGCTTCAAAAATCCTCTTAAATGCTCACTTTTCGTTTCCAAAAAGTAAATATAATAAATAGCAGAGCCCAAATTTGCTAAAACCATAGCCAAAGCAGCCCCGGCAACATGCCAATTCAGCACGAGAATAAATATAGGATCAAAAATCAAACTTAAAGCCGTACTGATAAAAATACCATACATTGATTCCTTCGAGGCCCCTTCCGAACGGACCAGTTGTTCCAATGCAAAATTAAGCACAACAGCAAATCCGCCTGCAAAAAGAGTGAGCGCGTAAGACTTCGTAAAGTCTAAGGTAGGAGCATCTGCACCAAGCATGCGCGTGATCGGATTAATAGCTAACCAAGCGATGAGCGCGATAAGAAGCCCCACTACAATACTCCCGTAAAAAGTATATCCGGCAACCCTTTTCCCTTTTTCCGTCTCTTTTTGCCCCGCCAAGCGGGTTACAAATGTTCCTCCGCCTACCCCCAATACATTTCCAAAAGCCATTAAAACGGTAAAAATAGGCAGGCCCAGCGTGATTGCGGTCAGCATACTTGTATTATGCAATAAGCCGATGAAGTAAGCATTGATTACATTATAAATAGTACCCACAGACATCCCAATCATCATGGGAATCGATAAATGAGCGATCGCTTTTTTCATGGGCGCCGACTCTAAATAATATTGATTTGAGAACTCATTTGTCATAAGTGAACCTCCGAACGTTTATAAACTTGAACTAACTTTTTGAAGTAAAGACTTTAGGGTTGCAGTTTCTTCCGGACTAAGCGCCTTAGTAATGCTTGCTTCTACCTCAGAGAAAATCTCATTGAACTCTTCCACTAAAAGAGCACCTTTTTCCAATACAAAAATACTCTTTTGACGTTCATCATTTTCAGGAGTGACACGCTGGATATACCCTTTCTTCTCCAACCCCTGAAGCATACTGGTGATGCTCGCCCCCTTCCTGTTAAAGACCTCCGCTAAATCCTTCTGAATAACCCCTTCTGCTTGATTCTCAAAAATATAGCCGATCATGCGGCCTTGTTGTGAGTTCAGACCTAACTCATTTAACCTGGTGTCAGCTGTACCTTTTATTTTTATCCCAATCTCTCGTATTAAATTAGAAAATGGTGTGTCTACAACGGGTTTGTTCATTGTTATTCCCTCCTCTTTTGAATTAGTTAGAACTCTAAGTAACATCATTATCATAATAGTTAGAACTCTAACTGTCAAGGTTCTAACTAAATACAAAAAAACTCCTCTCCAGCACTTGTCGGCAGACAGGTACTGAAGAGGAGTTTATAGAGAGAATTACATTACTAGTTCTTCTAGGTTTCCGAATAAGACTTTTTTCGATTCCAACTTGGAGGCATTGCCGACAACTGTGAAATAATTTTGTTCCGTCACAGCCTTAAGCAAATCGGCATACTGTCTGATGTCTTCCGGTGTGGTCGACAAGATTTCATCCCGTTCCTGCTGCAGCTCGGCCCCGGTTACCTGCTCAAAATAATACCGGTCCGCCCGCCGTCCCTGAGCGCTTGGGCTCAGCGGCTGGTCCAGCATGGACAGGGTGCCGATAACTGCTTTGGTCATCTCGTCGGCATCCGCTTCATATCCTTCGGTGAATCGGTACGCCTGATCATAAACCTCCAGCGTCTCCTGCAAATTGGGATCACGGTAGGAAGTGAACATCAATATCCCATCTCTGCGCAGCATCAGGCTTCCGCCATAAGCTCCGCCCTTCACGCGCACGGCATTCCACAGATAGGTGAGGCTCATGATTTTTTTGAGCACCTGCATTTTGCCGGAATACGTAAATCCCAGCTTGTTGAAGTCGTAGCCTTTAACCACATATTGCACCTGGCTGGAAGACATAAAACCTTCATTATCCGCATGCCCCTGCGCCGTAATCTTAGGTTTATTCACCACTGGCCGATCCTGAATATCCAGCTTCGCTACATTAGCGGCAAATTCTTCATACAAATCAGGGGTACCCGTCACGCTGATGATTAAATTCTGTTTATTGAATAAAACCGCACAGATATCCTTCAGCGTGTCTGCCACCTCAGCTCCCTGCTGATCGATCTTCTCGGCAAGCTCACGGATAAAGCGGTAATAGGCCACACCACCCTGTTGTTCCTGATACGCTCCCATGTCCGAAAAATAAGACATCAGGCGGCTGGCCGCAATTTCATTGCCTTTTTGATTCAGAACTGATTCCATCTGCGAGGCTTCCCGGCGCACGATTTCCTGCAGCTTCGTCAGATTATCAAGCGCGCTGGTATAGAGCAGCTCGCGCAGCAGATCCAGCGATTCGCCAATATGCCCCGCCATCACCTTAACCTGCGCAGTGAATTTAGGCTGATAACTGGCTCCAGTATCTTTTGCAGCGCCAAAGATCTCATTTTTGAAATGAATGCCTCCGGTTTTGATCCCAATTTCACTAGTGAGCTCTTCAATGCTGTAAGAAGCTGTCTCCATTTGGCCCAATACCTCTGCCAGCAGCACAAGATAAGGAATTTGCTCAGGAGCCACAACACTCGTATCCCAATAAAACTTGCAGTACGCAATCTTTTGAGTAGATACGTCATGGTGGATCAGCTTTAGACCCTCAAGGTTATATTCATGGGATGGCACCTGAGGTTCAGCACTGCGGTTAATGTCCTGTAGAGATAAACTCGGCAGCTTCTGCAAATCCTCGGCAGCATCTGCACGGCCTTGCCGCGCCAGAAGATGTTGTGTACTCTGCACAAGCTGCTCCAGCTGGTCTGGTTGCTGTGATGATTTGTATTCACTTAATTGACGCTGGGTGCTCGCTTCCTTGTCGGCTGCAATCGTCTTGGACGGGTTCAGCACCACCAGACTGCAATGATCACTATTCAGTAAGTAGACCTCAATCAGCTTCTCAAAATAACGATCCGTTATTTTTTCCCGAATGGTAGTGAATACCTCTTCATAAAGCATATGAGTAGACGGCTGACCGTCATAGAGCCAGGACTTCATCACTTCGATATTGTAAGTAAGTCCCTTTGGATATCGGCTAAAGTCCGCTTCCCGCAGTTCAAATTCCTTGCTGTTGACCGCCGCCAGCACCAGCTTCTCATCCAGCCCGTTCTTAACCAAGCTGCTTAATGTGGTCTTCACCAGCTCCACGAAGGCATCTTTGGCGGAGGCGTTCGAATGTGTCAGGGTAATACCAAGCAGCGGCTGAACCATACTGTCGGAATAAAAAGCAAAGGCATCTTTACCCAGACCGCTTTCCAGCAGGGCTTGCTTAAGCGGAGCTGCATTGCTGTCCATTAGCATGCTTTTCAAAATATCAAAAGCCAGATTCAGTTCCCGATCCGTAGAGGTTCCAATTACATAGTTCAGACTCAAATAAGTTTTGTCGTCGGCCGTTTCTGCTTCCAGAATCGGATAATCCGCTACCAGCTCCGTCATTCCGGTAGGCTGTTGTAGGGGAATGGTGGTATCAAAGCTGTTCTTTTCATAACGGCTAAGGTATTCCTGGTCTATAAATTGCAGCTTCTCTTCAATAGAGACGTCTCCGTACAGATAAAAATAACTGTTGGACGGATGATAATAGTTGCTGTGCGCCTTAAGGAATTGCTCATACGTAAGCGCAGGAATCTCCTGCGGATCTCCACCTGAAGAATGGCGGTAAATCGTGTCTGGATACAACGACTTTTTGATCCTGTCCATCAGTACCGTAAACGGCGAGGAATAGGAACCCTTCATCTCGTTGTAAACCACGCCTTTATAGATCAGATCAGCTTCAGTTTGCTGAAGCTCGTAATGCCAGCCCTCTTGCTCAAATATCTCCTTTTGCTTATAAATATTCGGCTGAAAGACACTATCCAGGTAGACCTCCATCAGATTGGAGAAATCCTGCTCATTCCGGCTCGCCACCGGATACATCGTCTTATCCCCAAACGTAAATGCATTCAGGAATGTCTGCATCGAGCCCTTTAGCAATTCTACAAAAGGTTCCTTCACCGGATATTTCTCCGAACCACATAATACGGAATGCTCCAAAATATGAAAGACTCCTGTGCTATCTTCAGGCGGAGTCCTGAAGCTTACGCTGAATACCTTGTTGTCATCCTGATTCTGCACGAAAAGCAGCCTGGCGCCGCTCTTCAGATGTTCCATCGTGAATACGGCGGAATCGATCTCCCGGATAAATTCCTCATTAACGACCTGAAATCCATAATATATGTTGCCTGTGATCAAGCGGCTCATAGATTTGCCTCCTCTGCACTGGATGTGATAACTCTATCTGAAGCTTATCATATCCCTGGACGTTTATTCCATTAATAGAAGGCTTCCGGGATTAATTTCTGCAGTCTGACTAAAATTGCCGCTGCCTGCTCACGCACCAGAATCTGCTTAGGATCGAAACGGCTCCCGCTGCCGGTCATTACTTCATGTTCATTCACGGCCTGAATCGCCTGGCGGCTCGCCTCTGACAAACTGGAAGTATCGGCAAACTTCACACGGTCCGGGCTGCCGTACGTAGACAACCGGGCAGCTTTGGTTACCATATCCGCCGCTTCTTCCCGCGTAATACCGCGGTCCGGTTCGAACTTGCCGGCTGAAGAGCTGATAATGCCCAGCTCCTCAGCCTTGGCGATGGTACCGCTGTACCATTTGTCCGCCGGAACATCCTTAAAGCTAGAAGTGGCCTTGGCATCGGGGAACTCATGCAATAGCCGCAGCAGCAGGGTCAGAAATTCAGCCCGGGTCAGCTTCTGCTTAGGAGCCAGCACATTTCCGCTGGCACTCACGCCCTGAATATATCCGCTGCTGAGCGCTGTTGCGAAATCCAAACGTGCCCAAGCTGCGACTTTATTGGCATCCGTAAAGCTGGCCAATTCCGGGGAAGAGACATGCAGCGCAAACGTCCGTTTGGAAAGTGCTGGAGCAGCATCTTTACGGTATTTGGTGACTTGCACAGGATAGACACCGGGCTTCATCCCGGCAAAAGACACCTTTCCCGTGCTGTCAGCCACAACGCTTTTTCCTTGAAGTGTCACTGTAGCGCCGAAAGCCGGAAGACCGCCCAGCTGACCGTTTGACTTGGTGATATGGAGGGAAAACGGCATATTGGCGCTTGCGTATCCACCCATTTCCTGGCCGTTTTTATCTTTCCACTTCACTTCCATCCGGTCAAGCAGTTCTGTATCGTCCGCGTAGTAAACGAGCAGCTGATCCCCATTGCCTATCGTCAGTCTGTACGGGCTATTCTCAGGATACATCCATGCACTGCCCCCGCTGAATACAGCAATCTTCCATTCTCCGCGTCCATTGTATCGCCCGTTCTGAATCCCTTCTATAGCTGTGAAGGCCGGTTTAGCTGCATCCGCATTCAGCTTATACGCCAGACCCTTCGCCTGTAAAAAAGCTGCCGCTGCCTTCACAGCATCTCCGCCAACAATATGCCCCCCGGCAAGGGTGCCACCGGGTCCTTCGACCTGAATCGTTGCCCGGTCAAGTCCAGCATGATGTAGTCCGCTATACAGCATGCCAGCCTGCTTGGACAGCAGCTTATAGGAAGTCAAGGCAAGGTAGGCTTGCACAGTAGCGGGACTATCGTTTCCTCCGCCTGCTGTCTGCGCAAAGCCGCCACCCGTAAGCTTCCGCGCCAGCAAATGGTCCAGCAACGAGGCTCCGCCTTCCTTGGTGAAATCTGCTGCATCAACTCCCTGCGAGGATAAAGCAACAATCACCTGCGCTGTCGTCGTAGTTTTACCATCGAATCCTCCGTCTAGCTGCTGCTTGCTCTTAAGCCACTGCAAAGCCTTCTCAATCGGCTGCGCAGTTTGTTCTGAACTCACTTCGGAAGCAAGTGCCGTCAGTACCCAGGCAGTAGCTACCAGATCTCCTTGCTTCTGCCCGGCCAGCGGCCAGCTGCCATCCGCTAGCTGCATATCAAGCAGCTGATAAAACAGCAAATCGGGGTAACGGTTTGTCCGCTCCAATGAATTTGAAATGGAGTTTTTCGAGGTAATATAGGCGGCTGCTACCGCTGCTGCCCCTTCCGAATCAATTCCGTCATGATTCATCAGGAATGGATAAAGATCAATACCCGCGATGTTGTTGATGTTGCCCCCCGCAGCACTGTAAGCCAGCGCTGTTCGAGTTAGCCCTGCCACCTTGGTGAACTTGCCCCGCTGTTCCAGAATCTTATCGGCAGTCTGCTCCAGATATCCCTTGGGCAGACTACGCCCATTCTTGAAGAAACCTACGGCTGCTTCGTCCGGGAATGGCTGTATCGTAAGCAGCACATTCTGCGCCCCTTCCAAGGTACTCTGCATCTCCGCTGTGAATACCGCGGTTGTCTTTTGTGCCGGAGACGGCTCCGCCATTACCCTGCCACTCAGCAATACAAGCAAAATACATAATGCGGTAAGTGTAACCTTCCTTATCGTCCTGTTTATGGGTGTTGCTCTCATATTCATTCTCCTCCAATGTAGTTTGCTAGAACTTTATAAGTTAGACGCAGCAAACTGGGATTTAGTTCCTGAATATGTTGTAATATGTAGCTTCATCCAGCTATGAATTAAAAAAAGACCGCACTGCTACCCGCTTACACGATAGCCCTACGATCTTTTCAAAAACTCTTATTCAGCCTGAGCAAACCCCAGCTCACGGTATAATGTCCGCTCCAGATAATCGTGAAGATAGAAGCGGGATTTCACAAAATGCTCCGCCATATCGGATGGCTGGTAACGCTCCAAAGCCGCTTTCATGCGAGGCAAAACGTTCTCACGTCCGCGGCGATTTCGCATGTAATTGTTCAGCAGCGAGTGCCTTTCCGCTTCATCTCCCGGATAGAGCTCCCAGCGGTAGACATATTTGTGGATCGCCCGCGAACGGTCCGTCGCCGCTTCAAAATCATGCATAATGGCAATCAGCTCTGCTTCATCCTTATGATCCTTCACCTTGTCCAACAGCTTCCAGATAACATCATAATAATCTTCCAGCTGATAATTCCCGAGCTGAGCGTGACCTGTTCTAGGACCGATGCCATGAAACTGCTCCATGAATCGATCGATAAATGTTGCTGAGTCCGCTTTACGGTTCCAGGCCAAATCGGCGTGCAGCAGCATCGGATACCAGGTCGTCTCAAAGATCCCATAAGGAACACCAAGGCTGAACGGCCCTGTCCAGTTCGTGGCGACGATGCAACCGAGGTCCAGCTTATCCGCTGTCTCCGCCCATTGGAGCAGATTATCCGTCCGGTTCAATAGTACCGGATAATTCTGATGTTCAGCCCAGTCAAAGCTGCGAACCGCCGGCGCTCCCATAACCTCGATACCTAGTGACCTGAATTTATCCGCAAGAGAAGAAACCTCAGCTTCAATATTACGTCCGTTGTATATCCAGATCATCGCCGCACTCCGCTTATCCAGCTTTGCCAGTTCCTCCGGCGGGCATTTGTCCAGCATGTCATGCCAGAAAATCACTTTTTTACCACGGCTGGCTGTAAATTCAATCAAAGTGTTCAAAAAAGCGATAAACGCCCGCTCCCGTACCCCTCCGAACAACGTTTTACAGCGTTCGCATTCACATAAGCTGTACACCTCGTCGCAGCCGAGGTGAATATAACGGGAATCCGGATGAGCATCCATCATCTCCTGTAACAGATCGGTAATCAGCTCGAAGGATTCCGGATGCGATGGACAGATCTCCCCGAGGGATAACTCCGTTTCGCGCAAGTGCCGCCAAGCGTCGTGGCGGAGTACATACTCCAGATGCCCGAAACTCTGCTGCAGCGGAATGATCTCAATAAAATATTCATGGGCTGTGCGTTTCAGTTCCTCTAGCTGTGTGAGGCTTAACGAATGCTGAGGATGCACGAATTCCGGGTACTTCTGGAACGGGAATTTATCTTCGTATTCAATCAGAACCGCATTCGTTTTATACCGGGCAAAATCCGCCAAATACGATAGCAGCAGCTCTGGCTTGGAAAATGTCTGGCGAAGATCAAAGTTCATCGCCCGCAAGGTAGTGTCAGGCCAGTCCGTGATAGACACGGCAGGAACTTCCCTTGCTGACTTACGCAGCTGTAGTAACGTTTGCAGCCCGTAAAACAGCCCCGGCGCGTCCAGTGCTTGGATTACCATCCGGCACTCCGACACCTCCAGCCTGTACCCTTCCGCCCGACCGTTAAGCATTTCCAGATCCACTTCATCTGGCTGAGCTCCTTTCGTTTCTGGCAGCAAGGGACTCTGAAGAATAAGTGAAAATCCTTTCCCCGAGATAACATGTGTACATTCCAGCTCCGGAAACGCCCGACGGCAATGAACCACCAGCCTCTGATCATGCCGCTCCATGTAGAGGCTCAGACTTACACCCTCGCTGAACAGAAAAGCTTCTCCCTCTTTCGCTTGGATCTGCTTCGGTTGCGGTATCAAGCTCTGCATCGTTCTCCTCCTAATCTTTGCTGTAATTATTTACTGCAAGCCCTGCTATGACCATTCTTCCAGCATTCCAGCACGGTAAGTGTCCTGTCGTCATAGCAGAAGCTCACGAGATCGGCAGGCGCTCCAGCCCTTAGCCCTATCGCCTGTTCCAGCCCCAGCAGTGTGGCCGGATGAGCAGAAGCACAATCCCAGGCTTCATCCAGCCGGGCTAATCCAGCCTCCGCAAGATAGGCTACCTGATCTGGAAGCATCATGGCGGAACCTGCAAGCAGCTGCTGATTGCCAGCCAGATGCAGCCGCCCTTCTGCTGTTAATACAACCTCTCCACCGATGTGCAGGTGGTAAGTTCCCGGCAGCATTCCGCTCAGTGATACAGTATCGCTGACCAAGATGGTGCGGCTGCGCTTCATCCGCAGAATTACTTTCAACAGAGCGGGTGGTAAATGTTGGCCATCTGCAATCATACAGCCGTATAGTTCATCCGCCGCCAGCTGCTCCCACAAATAGTTGGGATGACGGGGCAGCGTCAGATGTGTACCATTGCCGAGATGCGTAGACATCACCGCTCCTGCGGCAACCGCCTCCCTAATCTGCTCGGGGGAAGCTGCTGTATGCCCTATGGAAACAAGGATGCCTGATTCACTGCACCGGGCGATAAATGCAGCGGCGTTTGGCCATTCCGGGGAGACGGTGAGGATACGGATAAGCCCTTCAGCCGCTTCCTGCCAGCGGCACAACATATCCCAATCCGGCGGGCCAATATGTTCCCTTGGATGAGCGCCGCGTGGACCCTCTTCTGGTGACAGAAAAGGTCCTTCCAGATGAATACCTACAATCCCCCCAGCATCTTCCGGATACAGCGAAGCGGCTTCCGCAATGGCGGAGATCGCTTGAGCCAGCGCTTCTTTGCCATTGGTAATCAGAGTTGGACAATAGCTGGTGACCCCGTTTCCTAGCAGAAGTCGGGACAGTTCCAATACCGTGGCAGGCTGCAAAGGCAGCGTGTTGAGATCCAGCCCCCAGCCCCGTTCACTTGCAGATCCACCAACCCGGGTGCCAGCCAGGGCCAATCGGCCCTGGCTGGACTCTCCGCAAGTTCGGTGACCGAAGTGATTTGCCCGTGCTCGACACTCACCTCAACCGGCAGCCCAGTCTTGTAGTGCTTTCCTTTAATTGACACGTTCATAGGCCGAAGGCAGCCCGATCCGTGAACATCGTGATCTCCGGATGGGTTCGCAGAATAGTAGCTGGACATGCCGTGCTGATCGAATCATGGAGCGCCGCCTGTAAAGCATTGCGTTTGGACACCCCAGGTACAATTCCGTACAGGTGACGGCCAGCCAGCAAGGCTGGTACCGTAAGCGTCAGCGCATGGGTTGGCACCTCGTCCAGCCCGGTAAAACAACCGTCATTCACCTGCTGGCGGCGGCAGGCTTCCTCCAGTTCGACCGCTTTGACCAGCTGCGGGTCGGTAAAATTAGCGACTGGCGGATCATTAAACGCGATATGCCCGTTTTCCCCGATCCCGAGGCAAACGATATCAATAGGCTCCTCGCTCAACAAAGCCGAATATCTCTGGCATTCCTGCACCACATCAGCGGCGAGACCATCCAGCAGTTCTACCCGGCCAGGGTTAACCCGACTATATAGCCGATCTGTCAAAAAACGGCCGAAACGCTGGGGAGCCGAAGCCGCAAGGCCAATGTATTCATCCATATGAAAAGCATTGACCCGGGACCAATCAATCCCCTGCTCCCGCACCAGCCCCTCGTACAGTTCATTTTGCGAAGGTGCGGCTGCAAACACGATTCGGACCTGACGCGCGGAATCTTGAAGCAAAGCTCTAATTTTCTGCGCAACCTGCGATGCCGCCGCAGCGCCCATTAGGCTACGATCTTCATAAACCTGAACGGACATCTGCTCTACTCTGTGTGTCTCTAACGGTTTAATGATGTCATTCATCCCGTTCATCCTTTCCGGGCAACTATTGTCCTTGGCACCAGACAGATTAATTCCCGTTTAACTGAATGTTCTGAACACGCTCGTAAGCTTCCTTATAAGTGCTCAACAACTTATCCACGCCGAGATTGTTCATCTCCTCCACATATTTGTCCCAGTCGGCCAGCTTTCGGGAGCCGGTTACAAACTTGGCAAAGCTTTCATCGCGGTGTTTTTGGATCGCCTGGCCGGTAATCGCAATAATTTCATTCTCTTTCTCCGTAAATGCAGGCCGTGGCTGCATCATGGACGGATCATATTTCGTTGCTTCTTCAAAGGCATACTTCAAATTGTCTGAGAACAACGACAGATGTGAGCCAAAGTCGATCCATGTGTACGTTCCGCTAGTCTGAAGTCCTGTCTGTTTCCGCATTTCGATCACATCGTTGTACTCTGGTTTGAACTTGATCGTGTCGCCTTCCTTCACATACGTCTCGCCCTCCACGCCCCAGCTGCTGAGCGCACGTCCCTCTTCGGAATAGAAAAAATCCATATAGCTCATCACTTCATCGATATTCTTGGAGGTTGAAGCTACGGTTAGGCCACCTTCCATATAATGAAAATACGGGTTCAGTTGCTTGCCGCCGGCAATGCCCGCTGGAGGAGCCATAAACTGCATGTTGAAGTCCGGATTTTCTTGCTGCATCGCATTGTTGAAAAAATCGATCCGGCTGATGTAATCAATGGTCACAAACGATTTGCCCGTGGACACCATGTCCTGCCATTGCTTAGTTTGCAGAGATAGAAAGTCAGGCGGAATCAGCCCTTCGTCATAAAATATTTTCCACATGCCAACCATTTCCTTGTAACTATCTTCCGTAGGCCCAAAAAGCCACTCTTTTTTATCAAAATCATAATAAGCCCCTTCACCTGTCCCGTAATTCACAGTCATATTGGCATTCATTTCATCGGGAATTTGTCCGTAGCGGATCGAAAGCGGATAGCTGTCCGGATATTTCGCCTTCAAGGTTTTTAGAGCTGTATGCAGCTCCTCATATGTGGCTGGTGCCTGGATTCCTTCTTTGTCAAAAATGTCTTTACGGTATAACCAGATCATGCGATTCGTCTCGCCAAAGCCCTGATTCGGGAACATATACATTTTGCCATCAGCAGACAGTGCAGCCTTCGCTTCCTCTGGATATTGCTTTACCCAGGCGGTCAGATTCGGCATTTTGTCCATATACTCCATCAAATCCACCAACGCACCCTGTTGCCCGAATTTATTTGATTCTTTGCGGTTAGGCATATACATCAGATCCGGCATTGCCTTCGAGGCAATCGCCAGGTTCAAGCTCTCTTCAAGCTTCCCTGAAGGGGTCTGCACCTCGAGTGTGACACCGGTTTTCTCCTTCAGCCAGCTCCAAATGGGCCAGCTTTTCGAATAAGGGAACGTAGCATTGTTGTCTAAGAGCGCAGTGAAGGTTTTTTCCGTTTTGGACGAATCAGTAGGTGAAGCGGTACTGCTGCCCTGAGTATTACTCTGCGGCGAGGTGTCATTGCCCCCTCCGCTGCAGCCAGTTACTACGGTTGCTGCAATCACCAGTGGCAGCAGTACAGATTTCCATTTGTTCATTACGATCTCTCCCTTATTCTGAATTTGTGACGGTACCACCCGCCTCAGCCTTTAACTGCGCCAATCATGGCCCCCTTAACGAAATACTTCTGTACAAATGGATACACAATCAGAATCGGAAGCGTCGAGACCATAATCGTCGCGTACTTCAGCGATTCTTCTATAACCATGTTGTCACCTCCAATGCTAGTAACATCTCCCGAGCTAGCACTGCCAGCCAGCACCAGATTGCGCAGCAGCACTTGCAGCGGGAACAAATCCGGTGAGCGCAGGTAGAGCAGCGGGTAAATAAAGTTATTCCACATGCCAACCGCGTAAAAGAGCGCTATGGTGGCGAAGGAAGCCTTGGAAAGCGGAACAATAATACGGATAAATATGCCGATATCATTCAGTCCGTCGATGCGGCCTGACTCCTCCAGCTCTTTAGGAATGCCGGAGAAAAAGGTCCGCATCAGAATCAGATTCCAAGTGCTAACCGCCCCCGGCAGCACCATGCCCCATACGGTATCGACCAGTTCCAGGGAGCGAACCACGAGGAACGTAGGAATCATCCCTCCGCTGAAAAACATCGTCACCACAATCAACAGGGTGAAGCTCTTGCGCAGCGCCATATCACTGCGTGAGAGTGCATAGGCACCCGTGGAGGTGACCACCAGCGAGATAAAGGTGCCAAGCACGGTGTAAATGAGTGTATTTTTGTAAGCCACCCAGATTTGCGAATCTCCGAGTACAAGCTTATACATATTCAGGTTAAAACCCTTAGGCCAGAAAGAAACTGTATTCTTCATGACATGCACATCACTACTGAGAGAGACAGCGAGCATATGCAGGAACGGATAAAGCGTGACCACCACAACCACGAGAAGGATAAAAGTGCTCACGACATTAAACCAGGATAAACGGGGTGATCTCATCACCACACCTCTTTTCTACCATAAACTTGTCTCGCTTACACGACGGCTGATGTAATTTGCTGTATAGATGAAGATCAAGCTAATCACGCCCATGAAGAGATCAATAGAAGCGCCATAGCTGAAGTTCCCCTGCACCATACCCACCCTATAGACATAAGTACTGATAATATCCGCTGTATCGTAGATCGCCGGGTTCTGCATCAGGAACACCTTCTCGAAGCCAATCTCGAGCACTTTACCGATATTAAGAATCAAGGTGATCACGATGGCGGGTGAAATGCCGGGCAAGGTGACATGCCATATTTTACGCATGCGGCTGGCTCCGTCCATATCAGCGGCTTCATACAGCTGCGGGTCGATAGCGGTCAACGCGGCCAAGTAGATAATAGTCTCCCAACCGATATGCTGCCAGATTTCCGACAGGACATAAATACCGCGGAACAATCCAGGTTCATTCATGAAATTGATCGGTCCAATCCCTATGGCACCAAGCAGATTATTAATCAGCCCTCCGGTTGGGGATAAAAACATAATCACCATACTGGCTACAATGACATTTGAGATAAAATGCGGAAGATAGCTGACGGTCTGCACAACACGTTTGAAAGCAGCCTTGCGCACCTCATTAAGCAAAATCGCCAGTAGAATTGGTGCCGGGAAGCCGAAAAACAGCTTATATAAACCAAGCAGAAAAGTATTTTTCATCAGCGGCCAAAAATCGGGATTCTCAATAAACATCCTGTAATATTTGAGTCCCACCCAATCGCTGGCCCAAATTCCTTTAAAAAGATTGTAATCCTTGAAAGTGATAACTAATCCAAACATCGGCGCATAGCGGAAGATCAAATAATACAACAGGCACGGCAGGAACAGCAGCCAGAGCGCCTTGTTTTTATTCCAAGTTCTAAGGATTCCCGTTTTGTGGCGTTGGGGTCGCCGGTGCACTTTCTTTCGCATTTTGTCCTGCACTACGCTAGCTTGAGCCATATGCATGTCTCCTCTTGTTAAAATGATCATAAATCATATAGATGTCAGATTACTTCCCCCTTTTTTCTGGGATTTGTCTCCGAATTATAGCTGCATTTCTTTGGAAAGCGCTATCTACATGTTATATAACATTTCGCCTTAACTGCGGATTTCCATAGAATAGCGTACAAATCAGCAAAATTGCATATTGTTGGTGTTAGCTTTTTGCCGCTATGATAGAATTAATCCAATTCATTTACGGGTGCATCCAAAGGGGGATACATATGAAGGGATCCGTTACAGGCAAATTTGCGCTGAATGCCCTGTTCGTTAAGCTGATGCTAAGCTTCCTCAGTGTCATCTTGATTTTGGCATCATTTAATCTGTTCTCCCATCTGTATTTAAGCGGCAAAATCTATAAGGAGATGATCCGTCAAAATGAGCTTGGACTCGCACAAACGGTCGAAGGCTACGAAAATCATTTCCGGTTGACCCAGAACATGATTCTTGCCCTCACCCAATCCGATTCATGGACTGCCAATCTGGGCATTTTAAGCCACCTCAAAGAGAACCGTCGATATGATATCCCGGCAGAAGTGACATCGGATCTCTCAACTTTGTATGCTAATCCTTTTCTGCATATCGAAAATTTCATTCTTTATTTTAAAAAGGAAGATTATGTACTGGAGAGGGAGGGCCTAAGCAGCGCCGCAGATATGTTCGGTAAATACTACTTCAGTGCAGAATACCCTCCGGAGTACTGGAGCCGGCAAACGATGGGCAATCAATTTTTAAAAGTCATGCCCGCCGTAACCTTTACCGAGAAAACTATACATTCCACCCGTACGCTCGGAAGGTTAATGCCAGTGCTGGTCAAAGCGATTCCTTATGAGGAAGTGTATGGGATTGTCATGCTGAATCCGCAGCTGATGCAGGATACCTACGGTGATGCCGGCAATACCCCATTCTATATTCTGGATGCACAAGAAAATTTATTGTTCTCTACATCAGATGTTAAACTGCAAACAAGCCAGCTTCCGGAAAGTAGCAATGCCCATGAGCGGGTCGGAGATCAATATTACTTCTATGAAAAAGGTAAACAAACCGGATTCACCTATATCCGAGTGACCGAGGTAGCGGCTATTGCCGCAGAAATGCGTGGTATGCAGCTATTGCTGGCTGTGTTACTCTCTGCGGCAGTACTGATCAGTGTTCTCTCATCCCTGATCTTCAGCCATCGGCTTAACCAGCCGCTCCAGCGCCTGATTGCTGCCTTGGACCGTAAAGCGGGCAGCCGGCCAGAAAAATTGAGCAGTGTGAAGGAATTCGCCATTATCGGCGACCGCCTGAGCTCCATTTTGGAGAATAACCGATTCATCCAGACCGATCTTGATCATAAGAACTCACTGGTACGCCAATATGCCTACACTCATAAAGTGAAAAATATCCCGCTGAGTAAAAGTCTTGCGGAGCTTGAAGATGTCCGGCAATCCGAACTACCCTATGCCTCCATTCTGTTCAAGGTCAGCTTCAAAACCTTGCCGGACGAATTTGAGAAACACACACTGATGTTATGGAAGCTAATCCAAACCTTGATCACCGGAGGTGAAAGCGACAGCGTCGCACTCCAGCCGGAGCAGGATCAGCTCTTGCTGCTCCTGTTCAACCCCGGACCGCAGAGCAGTTTTCTGCAGGCTCTTGATACACTGAAAGAACTGCTGGATTCGGAGATATCCTTATACCTGACTATTGCTGTAAGTCCGGTATATTCAGGCGAAACCTCATTTACCGATGCCTACAATAATCTATCGATGTTGTTAAATGAGCGTAGATTGAACGGGGAAACACAAATTATCGTAGAACCTAGAGCCTCGTCCGCCAAATCCTTTCATTTAAAGGTGACACACGGAGAGGAGCTGCACAATCTGCTGCAGTCTGGCAATGAGGAGGCTGTATTCGCTTGGCTGGATCGTCAGCTGGAGCAACTGCAGCACAAGGACGCGGCGGCGGCGGATTTTCGGGCATTTGCCTTGGGAGCAGCGGAACAGACGAGCAAAACGGTGACGAAGCTGAATCTGCCCCAAGCGGAAGCGGAGCGTCTCTTACCACCCCGTCTAGAGCCATTTAACGCTTTCCACTCAATGGATCAATACAAGGAATGGCTGCGTGATCTGGTTCGTCGTGTGCTCGTGGTCATCAGTAACCGCTCGGAGCCGCGCGACCCTATTATCAGCTTTGTGCTGGATTACTTAGACAAACATTACGGCGAGGACATCAACCTCAACCTAGTAGCAGACAAGTTGAATTTAACTCCAGGTTACCTGTCCAGCATTTTTAAAGAGAAAACAAACATCAACTTCAGTGAATATCTGAACAATCTGCGAATTGAGCGGGCCAAAGAGCTGCTAATGAATCTGGAACTGCGGATTCAGGATATCGCGCTTCAGGTCGGTTATCAGAACGTAAATTCCTTCATCCGTATGTTCAAACGTTGTGCCGGAATAACTCCGGGGGAATACCGCAAGCGCTATTCCCGTGATGATTCACTCCCCTCCTCCGGCCTTGGCTTATAAAGGGGCTACATTGCAGAGGAGAGGACAAAAAAGGCCCCCATTGGCTGGGGGCCTTTTTGTTGTAAAGATTTGCAATCAGAATCCCGTTTTCGGAATCTCTATTGGCACAATATTATAGGGTGCTGTCCTCCCCGTCCGCACCTGATACATCTGGTCATGGGCCTTTTTCGCTGCTTGCACGAAAGGTTCATATGGACGGTTGCAGACATCCACTACGCCGATTTGATAGTTTTCTCCGTCATAACGTCCAAGCACAGGCTGATCATTCCATTGAAAATAATGAACTCCGATCAGCTGCGGGATGGCTGCCCCCTGCTCTACATAATAACGGTAAGCTTCACCGCGCTCCTTCTGGGTTGCCACCGCACGGATCCCATAAGCCAACATGCCGCCTTCAGCCGCACCAAAATGATATTCCCCAATCATGACTGGTTTGTTCAGTCGTCCGCTGATCTGGGCGATCTGTTCCTTGTCAGGACTGAACTGATAGCAGTTCATAGAGAATACATCAAACCATTCGCAGCCCTCCAGCACCTCATCACTGCCAACCCAGGCATAACGCATTCCCAAATTCAGATGATTCGGATCCGTCTGCTTGCAAAGACAGGCTGGCACTTCTACATACCGCCGGATCATGATCCGGTTGAACTGGTTATAATCCACTTCTCGGGCAGAAGTGAGATTATCCCCGGTTACATTCACATTCGATACATCGTATAAATCCTCGAATTCTTCAAAAACACTATCCCACGCCATGTTTAATTGCTCCACTGTTTTGTACTTTTCTGCAAGCCAGCGAATGAATTCCTTCTTGCTGGCATAACGGACCGGAGATTTCAGCATCTGCCCGGTCAAATTCAACCCATCCACGAATGCCCAATGCGGCTCATTACGCATGAAATAGCCAACCATTCTCTGATCTTCCCTTAATGGAAGAAGCTGCTCCGCAAAGCTCCCGGCATTCCGCTCATACTCCGGGCTAAACACATCCGGGAAATCCCGGAAAATAGATTGCTCCGTCATAGGAAAGTCCACTAGAGGATAAACATACGGAAGCTGAGATTCCTCAATAAAAAGATCATTGGACCAGTTACCGATGGTGTTGAATCCCCATTGTTGTAAGCGAAAATCCGTCATAGCCACCCAGTTAGAGCGCCACTCCGCCCCAAAAGCAGTGATCAGATTGGCAATCTCGAAGCTGAATTCCTCGCCATCCTGTGACCAAGCTTCTTGATAGATTCCTTCCCGCTCCGGCAATGAGGGTATCAAGTGCTCCATGCCAGTTACATGCATAGAACAAGCCGGACCCACACAGTCCATCCCCGTACTGAACAGGGCATAACCCTCTGGGTCAACGAACCACCAGCGGCTGCCGTCAAACTCCGTGCGGAAATATCCAGTTGCCGCGAATCTCAGCGCTTTCCAACCTCCGTACCTGCTGAGGTCACCTCCACTGTGATCAACTTGTGCCGCAAGTTGCCGCTCTGCGCGCAGCCGTTCCGTCAACGCTTCTGCATCAACCGTTTTCCCTGGCCAATCCCTTCCCTTTAATTGGCCCAGATCATCTATATATGGTTGCTGTTCATACTCAAAGGCGGGCTCAGTTAGACTTAGAGCCAAGCCACTAATTTGCACAGCTCTACTTGTTGTTGAAGGGAGAGTAGCGATAGAGAATCGGGTGATATGCTTGCGATCGATGCCTGCATCTCCCCGCAGTACTGTCTGCATCACACCCGGATAACGGGGAAGGAACAACTTCTCCCCATTTAAATGAATCAAGGGTAAACAAATTTTCGTGCGCACACCAGGTAAAATTCCTACATGATAAGTAATGACGCGATGATCCCGATCATAAAAACTGAATAACAGCACCAGAACGTCATGGCTTTCATGGTAAACCTCCGCATTAACGAAACCATAATCGCACCAAGCGGCGGATCCCAGATGCCCTGGCTGAAGCTCAAATCCACCACCTTCTGGTGTAGTGATTAACTGAAACGCCTCAGAGGAAGTCGCAGTAAGTTGTGTATGGGGGGCACTTTTAAACCATTCCATAGGGAAGGAGACAGATAAATTCATCGGTATACCTCTTTTCTCTAAACTGTTTACCTTACTGAAATCAGTTGAAAAAGCTGTGGGTCTGCACCTAGACGGGGATCATGGCAGCGTATGGATTCAAGAAACACACAACCCCAGCCCCCACGCTGTTCTCCTGCTACGGTAAGAACTCTTCCGTCATTGCTCCCAATAGTCAGTGAACCTGCTTCTGTCTTTGTAAGCAACCATATAAACTGATCTTCGTTGTCACGAATAGGCTCCAGCAGCAAGGAATTCAACGGGCCAATAGATAAGGCCTTTTCACTGTTTCGAATTCTCGCCCTACCCTTCTCCCCGTATTCAACTGTCCATCTCTGCTGCTGATCTTCATACGAAAGCGTACGGACTTCGACGTTCAGGGTCTCCTCATGTTCAATAGATTGATTTCCCGCCGCCAGATAAAGCCCCATTCCTAAGCTTTTCAATCTGAACAGACCACTACCAGAGCCGCATTCCACAGCTACGATTCCCTTCCTTAGGTCAATCACCGTTCGCTCTGCCCAGTCAAGCTTCATTTCCCGGTCAGAAGGAAAGCTCAGCGGCAGAAATACATAGGAAGAGGCATAATAATCCGCAGGGTCCCAGCGATCCCCAACATACAGGTAAGAGCACTGGTCATTGTCTGTTCCTACAATAGGAACTATAAAAGCAGGCTGGCTGTCGTATGTAGTGATGTCGCCCAAAGGCAGCAAGGGTGACCAACGACCAAATAATTCCTCAGACCAGGCATAGGTTCCTTGGTTAGGCAACCAGCCCGTACAGGCGGACGAGATGAGGAAGTATACACCCTGACGTTTCATTAATGCAGGTGCTTCACGCGCTTGTCCGGGCCACAAGGTCTTGACCTGTTCTTCTATGCTGAGGTAATCAGGTGACAGACGATACATAATAAGATCAGCATTTTCCCTTGCCGCGGAGATAAAATAAGCCGTCCCATCGTCATCCTGGAACAAGGTGCAGTCACGAGACATGTTACCTATCGGATTAAAGCTGCCCCGGTAAACATAATCCCCATCTACCGTCCCGCAATCAGCGATCGCGCAGCGCGCATCAGAGTAGTCGCGTCCATTTTCCCAATGCATCCACATAACAAATCTCCCTGTAAGTTTGTTGTAGAGTACTTTTGGGCGCTCAATTACCGCACCCGTTGGGCGACCCTCCCTGTCCAAGGGTTCAAGCTCTAATGTGGTGCGATGATAAATCGGCTGTACCGGTGAATCGAGTGTGAGCACATCATTGCGCCATTCCCAATTCACTAGATCCACAGATCGGTAGCAGTTCACTCTCCGCCGATCCATCCGGTTCTCACCAAACCAGTAATAATATCCATCCTTATAGAGCATATGTCCACCATGTGCATGTACAGGGTTCCCGCTCATATCCAGAAGCGGAGCGCTATTTAATAGGGTGACTATATTCGCGTTTTCGTCCATGATTATCCTCCAGAGGATTAGATTTTTATACAAAAAAGCAGGTCCGGCCAAGGATGACCTTAACTGAACCTGCTGTTCTTGCGAACTTATTTCAATCCCATCTGAGACATCACATCCACCTTGCTAGCATTGTTATACCATTCGTTGATTTCTTCGGAAATTTTCGTACCGCCTTTGTCATGCCATTGCTTCACGAAGTCATCGTACGCAGTTAGCGGCTCTTTACTGTAAATAATTTTGGTGAAGGTTTCCTTTTCCATCGTATTCAGTTGTTCCCAGGTTGTCTGCATAGTCTTGGTAGGAGGACCGTTAAATGCATTTGGAAGCAGCGACTCTCTATTCTCATAGGAAATCACATATCCCTCTTTGGCTGTTTCATCATTTGAAGCCGATCTGATCAAGACCCCATTCTCTGCTTTTGCACCTTTGGAAAGATCATAAAAAGATTTACCTGGACCATCAACACTAGGTGTATTTTTGGTAAAAGCCATTTTCCCTACACCTTGAGCGGCATCCAAAGGCGTATTGAATTTTTTTGAATCGAATACCACTTCATCGCCTACGATGTCATAATCATATCCCTGAGCATAACCATATTTGAAATCTCCGGTACCAAATGCTGCATCGTAAAGCTTGTCATAATACAAGAAGAAAGCTTCCATATTGTTAAAGTCTTTATTAAACATAAAGACACCATCGTTCTGTTGACCGGATTGGTAGGTTCGATCCCCACTTACACCGTTGATAGTTGGGTAAGCTTTGATTTTAGCCCCTTTTACGTTAGTTTCCACATCTTTAACACTGCCGTACAGCCAAGGACGGCCAATAATAATTCCTGCTTTACCTTCAGTGAAATCCGCCAGTGCATCCCATGCACCCTGTGTAGCCAGCTCTTTATTTAAATACCCTTTGGAGTACCAATCGCGTAGTTTAGCTAACGCATCTTTTGTCCCATCAGCGACAGAACCGTAAGTGAGTTTACCATTGTCGTTATACCATTGGCCGGGGAGACTCTTCCCTGTATAAGCACTAAAAATCATTACAGAGTCACTCACCCAACCCGTGTTGTAAGAATCTTTTCCCGAGAAATCAAATCCATAAGTATCATTTTTTCCGTTACCGTCCGGGTCATCATTCGTAAAGGCAGCGATTACCTGTTCAAATTCATCTATATTTGTTGGCGCTTTTAAATTTAATTTATCTAACCAATCTTGACGGATAAGCATGACTTCACCTTCAGTGAGATTGGGCGAGATCGCCATCCCATAAACCTTGCCGTCCTGGATAACCGGGTTGAACGTTGTTGGATATTGTTTATATATTTCTTTCAGACGCTCAGGCATATATTTGTTAATGTCTTCCGCAATATCTTTTACAAGTCCAGATTGAATCAGATCATTTTCTAAGGAGGTGTCATACACTGGCAAAACATCCGGAAGCTTCTCGGAACCAGTGAGCGCTAAACGAAGTTTCGTATTATATTGGGAGGCATCACCGCCCAAAAGAGTAGTTTGGATGTTAATCCCTAGATTCTCGACACCCCAGCGGGTCAACACATTATCATTTAAGCTCTCCCCGTTGATATATTTACCGGCATTCTCATCTTGTTGCTTGGCGATGTTGATAGTAATAGGAGGATCGTATTTGCCGTCTTTGAGAACCGCTTCTGCCGCATTAGATTCTTTACCGTTTGAGCCGCAGCCCGCTAGCAATCCTGCCATCAATACAGTAGTCGTTATTAAGGCCCCTGTTTTTTTCATCAATAAGCTCCTTTGAATTAAAGTTTTTATATGTTGGTCACGTTATTCTTTTACAGCACCCAGAACGATGCCTTTGACAAAATACTTCTGTAGAAACGGGTACACAAGGATAATGGGCAGTGTGCTAATAAAAATTTGCGCAGCTTTGATACTCTGTTCTGACAACGCGGCTGCTTCTGATTGACTAAGTGCCATACTCTGCGCTGAACCTTGCACAACTACAGTCTGTAAGAATGAAGCTAACGGATAGTCCGTTGTATTCGACATATACAAAATCCCATCAAACCATGCGTTCCAGCTCCCCACCATGATAAACAATCCGACGGTTGCCAGACCGGGAAGGGAAAGCGGAAGATAGATTTTCCGGAAAATGACGAAGAACGAAGCCCCATCGATAAATGCCGCCTCTTCAAGCGCCTTAGGGATTGTTTTAAAGAAATTCATAATCAGAATCAAATTGTAAGCTCCGAAGGCACCGGGAAGCACGAGCGACCAGATTGTATCCTTGAGCCCAAGTTTCGTAACCAATATATAAGAAGGAATCAATCCACCGGAAAACAACATCGTGAAAATAAAAATCCACATTAAAGCATTACGCCCCCGGAAATCTTTGGACAAGGCATACCCTGACGTTGTAATAATAAACATACTGATTAACGTCCCCAGCACCGTCCGGACCACTGAGATTCTCATGGAGCCTGTAAAATTCGTGTTTTTAAAAGTTTTCACATAGGCTTCGATATTAAAGTCCACCGGCCAAAAGGATACCAAATTCCCATTTACCGCTGTCTTACTGCTAAATGATTGTGCTAGCAAATGAAGCATAGGCAATAAACACGATAAGGCTACTAGAATCAGGAGGATATGATTGAAAATCGAAAATATCCTATATCCCTTGGATTTATAATACACTCCCATTCCTCCTAACTGTTTTGAAAGCTTAACAACTTCGACTTAAAATATTTTGTAGTTAGCTACCTTGTAAGCAATTCGATAGGAAATTACGATTAAAATGAAGCTGATGCCAGATTTAAACAACCCAACAGCGGTACCAAAACCGTATTGGCCATTCAATAAGGATGACCGGTAAACATAAGTATCGATGATATCTCCCGTACTATATACGAGTGGATTGTATAAGTTAAAGATTTGGTCAAATCCTGCATCCAAAATATTTCCAAGGCTTAACGTCGCAATTACGATGATCATCGGCATCATACTCGGTAAGGTAACATGGCGTATTTGTTGGCGGCGTGACGCGCCGTCTATCTCGGCGGCCTCATAATAAGAAGGGTCGATCCCTGTGATCACCGCTAAGTAAACAATCATGCCAAATCCGAAGTTTTTCCATAAATCACTGATGATGATCGTCGGTCTGAACAGCGTAGGATCACCCAAAAAGAAAATTGGTTTTAGTCCGAGGAAATTCGTAAGAAAATGATTTATGCCCCCGTCAAGACCCAGGATATCAATCATGATTCCGGCAACGGTTACCCAAGAGAGGAAATGCGGTAAATAGACCAAGGTTTGAATACTCTTTTTAATCCCCATGTTTCTAATCTCGCTTAGCAGAATCGCCATAAAGATAGGAACGATAATTCCCACTATAATTTTGATTACAGCAATAATGAGGGTGTTGATAATAGATTGTGTCGCCTCTTTATATTGAAAGATTCTTGCGAAGTTATCCCAACCAATCCAAGTTGAACCTGTAATTCCAAGCCAGGGCTTGTAATCCTGAAAGGCCATCACTAATCCGACCATAGGACCGTAGGCAAAAATTAGAACGAATACCAAAGCTGGGATACATAAAACATACAATGGCCAATTTTTTTTGATTTCCTTTTTCCAAGGATTTTTTCTGCTTTTTTTAACGTTGGCTTTCTCACTCCATTTGAGCTGGGTATTCATTATCTGTGCTATTGTGCTTACCCCCTTTTACATTCTTGGCTGCTAATTTCTTTCTGGTTTAATGTTAACAAAAGCGCTTTCATTCGAAAATGTCTCAAATTAAATATCATAACCACTCGCTAAACATCTTTATAAACGCTTTCATTTTGCGAGAGCTCTTCCCTTTTTCTTTTGGAATATATGGCTTATGATGAATTCACACGAGTCCTAGCGACAGGAGTAATGCTTATGATTAAAAAAGTAAATATGAAACGATTCATATATTTTTTCGTTTTTTTCCTTTTACTTACCTTAAGTTTGTTTTTCATAATGAACTCCCTAGGTTCCAAAACCATTCAAGAGAGCTTGGTTAACTCCTCCAAAAATCAGCTAGCTTATACGGAAAGCATACTGGATGGCATCATCTCTGAGGCAAGTTTGTATGGCATCCAATATACAGCCGACACCTCCGTACGTTTCTATCAAAGCAAAATACAAGAGATGAACAATTACGATGCCCAGATGAAAAAAAATGATATCTATGACCGCATATCAGCACCACTTCTCTCCAGTCAGGCGATTGAATCTATCGGTATCTACTGGAAATCGGACGGCACTTTTATTTTTACGGGTCATGATTCGCTTGCCAAACAGCCCTTTCAGAAGGTCACGCAGCGAGGCTGGCAGATTGTTAATAATAATTTGTATTATTTTTCAATCTACCCTTATATTCATGAGCCTAAGAATCCTGCCAATATTCAATACATTGTGGGCGTTAAGCTGAAAAAGGAGTATTTAACAAGTCTTTTAGAAAAAGCAGTGAGTGGCGGTGAGAGCTCCAATGCCTTTTTGCTTGTGAACAAGAGTTTGATGATTAGCAATAAAGCGGTGGATATTCGAATCGAGGAAAAAGCCAAGGAGACGATAACACCCAATGCACATGAAATTCTAAAGTTTGACTATCATATCAACGATGACGATTATTATGTTTTATCGAAGTATATTGAGCCGATTGATACGTATCTTGTTACCTATACGCGAATGAGTGATTTTTTGAATCCGCTTAACCGGAATACACAGGTGTTTTTTGTCAGCATCCTAATGATCCTGATCATTGGTCTTATCGTGATTTTTATGTTCTATCGAAACTATTATCGTAATGTATATTTGCTCGACAAGAAATTCTACCAAGTGGAACAAGGGAATTACAGCACCAGAATTAGTGAGAACCCGGACAATCAATTTTATAGTCTATTTAAAAGCTTTAACCACATGGTCGCCAAAATACAGGCTTTATTCGCTTCATTAAAAATAGAAACCGAGCTGCGCAGAAACGCGGAAGTGAAACAGCTGCAGGCTCAGATCAATCCACATTTTCTTTACAATAATCTGTTTTTCATTATGGCTGTGGCAAAAACTTCACCGGAAGCCGTAATGCAGATGAGCAAACATTTAGCAGAGTACTATCGTTATTTAACAAAAATGAATTCAGATAATGTTACGTTGGCTTCTGAATTGCAGCTTGCCGATCATTTTTTATCCATCATGTCACTTTCCAAAAAAATAAATTATGAAATCAACCTGCCCCCTGAACTGGGAGAGCATCTGATTATGCCACTGATTATCCAGCCTATGGTCGAGAACGCGATTCAGCATGGGATTGAAGAACAGCAAGGGGCTTATCGCGTTACTATAGATGTAAAAGCACTTGATACTGGAGCGTTAATTATTGTTGCCGATGACGGTAAGGGGCTTACTGCTGAGGAAATACACCAGCTAATGGCCAGACTTGAGAATGAATCCCCCCCTGAAGGATCAAGAGGAATTGGTCTTTGGAACATTCATCATCGCCTCAAAAATGCTTATGGTGAATTAAGCGGGCTGCGGTTCTTCATCAATGACTGGGGCGGTTTATCCGTGCTGGCATTCATAGATTTCTCGCTGGATGAAGGAGGTCAATATGCGATTACTGATAGTTGATGACGGGCATTACATCGTTGAATATTTAAAACACCTGCTGGATTGGAACAAATTTGGGATTGAGCATATTGAGACGACAACAAATTCGATTGAAGCCAAGGAGCTATTGAATCAGAATCATATAGATATTCTTATTACAGATATTCGTATGCCCGAGGTATCCGGCATTGATTTACTGCATCATGTTCATGAAAAAAAGCTCAAAACCAAGGTGATTTTTCTTTCCGGTTATTCTCAATTTGATTATGCACAGCAAGCCATCCGTCTGGGCGCTTTGGATTATTTACTCAAGCCGGTAGATAAAGAGGATATGGAAAAAGCCATGAGTCAAGTTATTAAGAGTATCGCTGAGAAACCCTCAAAAACCCCAGTGGTAGAGAAAAAGATAGATGGGCTAGGTTACCTGCTTTCTGTCATTAGCGAATCTTCCCCAATACGTTATGATCACAGTACATTCGATTCTACCTTCCGGAATGAGCATTTTTGCTTTTTTCATGTCTCAGGGGCTAGTGGGAAAGATGAAATGATGTTAAAAGATCATAATGGTGGACGAGACTTTATTTGGACCACTCCATCAGCCATTACTGGAATTATTCCAGAATCAAATATCGAAACTGTGGCAAGCAGCGTCGATTCCATTTCTTTTTCCGAGCCGTTTGAATTTTCTCAAAAGCATGCTGTTCGGCATATTTTTTATCATTTCTTTTTTAATGAAAATATAGGTACCAGTGACTTTACTATGCTGCATGACTCTAGTGCTCTCCCTAAATTAGAGCTGGGAGAATGGGAGCAAACCAGAAAAAACATTTTAAAAAACTTTGCCAAGCTCACTGTCAAAAAACAAAAGCTCCTCTACCTGCTCGAATTCATTAATTTGCTGTATTCCACAACCGCTAAAATACAATCAGCTGAGGCCGCAGACTGGATTTTCAATCAATTATCAGAGCCAAATACGGCTCTTCAATCCATCTTGCAGAGCCTCACCCAATTAGATAGAAGCGCTAAATTTTCCAATCAAAATATTGTTCATACCATTCAAGCCTATATCTCCAATCATATTAGTGAATGCTTGAGCCTGGAGGATTTAGGGAAAATTGTTCACCTCCATCCTGTTTACCTGTCCAAATTTTATAAGCAGGAGACGGGCGAAAATTTATCGAGCTACATTTCTTCTAAACGCTTAGAAAAGGCCTCCAAGTTATTGATCGATTCCAACTTACATGTGCTCGATATTTCACATCTAGTCGGCTACAAAAAGCCACAATATTTCATTAAGCTGTTCAAAGATCAGTATGGCATTACGCCTTATCAATATCGAAGACAGCAGATTAAATGAAACAAAAATTGAACAGATCAACAAAAAAGTTTACACTTTGTATGAATAACGAACCATGGAAAGGAAATCTGCTAATGTTGCGCTCCTCCTATACCATTCGCTCGGAAGAACAAGCTTCTATGCTTTTGTTTGATTCTATTGGCTGGGAACAAGCCGAGACTCCGGCATATTCATTCAACGGCCAGAACCGGACGGAGAGAAGTTGTGTTATTTTTCAGTACACCTTATCTGGAGAGGGTAGAATTGAAATAGACGGGGTTGTTCACCCATTAACAAAGGGCAAAGCTTTCCTAGTGACTGTCCCCAGTATACACAGATATTATTATCCGGAGGAAGGTACAGAGCCCTGGGAATTCATTTGGCTGAATGTACGAGGACCTCTAGCTATTTCACTCTGGAACCAGCTGATCGGACATGGCGGTCCCATTATAGAACTCCCTCAGGAATCGGTTCCGATGGATTTGTTGTGGAGTATGTTCAAGGACATCCAGGTTGATGAAGAAAGAGATTTGCATTTTCTAACGGGGAAAGCCTTTCAGTGGATATTGTCCATGGAGAAATACCTCAAGAAACCGAGTTTGTTAACCACCTATATAAAAAATGACAAACTTCATGCTGCTATACAATTTATGAAAAATGATCTGCACAATAATAACCTTAGCTTAGACGATGTCGCCGCACATGTTGGAATTTCCAAACATCATCTTTGCAGACTATTTCAAAAAAACATCAATCTCTCACCTTTTGAGTATTTAAGAAGGAGACGGATCGAGCTGGCAGCATCTATGCTGAAAACAACAGATCAGACGATCTACCAGATCGCTGTGGACACCGGGTTTGACAATGCCAGCTATTTTGGCAAAGTCTTTCGTTCCTACTTTGGAGTTAGCCCCTCTACTTACCGCGAGCAGGACCTAGAGTTCCTGTCCAAGCATGTGTTTTTTGAAAATTGATGTTGCTCGGTATGTCCGTTCGGCTTCGATAGAGCTGAGTGGCGTGCGTGGCGTGCTAATTCGGGGCCGGTGGATGCAAGTAGTAACCATTCAGATTTGGTGGCGCCAACTCAAAACCATCCCCCGCCGCTTTCGGACCCAGATGACGCTATTTGCTAATTTTTCGCCTTTTGAGCACAGTTTCGGACTCCAGTGCAGCTATTCCTTCGAAAGAGGTGCATATTAGGTACTTTTCGAGTCAATAGCGACTATGCGGTCCGATAAAACTCCAAATGTGTGAAAAGGCTGCGGTTAGCGGCATTTGAGTCCGATAGCACTGTGTTGGATGGGTAAGCAACTTGCAAGTCGTACTAATTCGCATCCAGCAGTCACCAGCTTGGTAAGCAGCTTGTTAAACACCCTAATTCGAGTACAGCAGCACCGAGTCGCCCCCTCCACCGCCGCTTTCGGACTCAGATGACGCTATTTGCTAATTTTTCGCCTTTTGAGCACAGTTTCGGACTCCAGTGCTGCTATTCCTTCGAAAGAGGTGCTTATTAGGTACTTTTCGAGTCAATAGCGACTATGCGGTCCGATAAAACTCCAAATGTGTGGAAAGAGAGCGGTTAGCGGCATTTGAGTCCGATAGCACTGTGTTGGCTGGGTAAGCAACTTACATGGTGCACCAATTTGAGCCCGCCGGCTTCAGTATAAACAATCAGCTCCAGTGGCGCCAAGCTACTTGCAAGTCGCACTAATTCGCGTCTGGTAGTCCCCGGCCAAGTAAGCATCTCGCAAAGCGCCTCATCCAATAACAGCTTCGGGCGCGCAGCTAGTCACAAAAGAACTCGAAAAAGGAGAAAAAAAAAGGAAGGTGCCCAGCAGCCAATGGCTTTCGGGGCACCCTCCTTTTTTGATTAAACTTCTCTAAGCACGAAAAGTAGGCTTCTGAAATCGCCCTCTAGCTGTGGAAGCGTGAGTCCGAAGTGCATCAGCTCATCCCCTCTGTATACTCCGCCGTTAAGCTCAAGCTTATACGATTTCGCAGGGTCGAGTCCTTTCAGACGCAATCTGCGCAACGGTGGATTAGGCCCGGCCAGAACTTGGAAGTAGGTGGCGAAGGCTTCTTTTTTATCAGCGGAAACAAACATCCATGCCGTCTCGTTTCCTTCAAAAGGACTAAGCAGTCGATAGAAATCACCGTACTGAATCAGCATTCTCAGTTCCTTGTACTCCGAAACCTGCTTGCGGATATCCTCGCGTTCAGCTTCAGTAAGCTTGGTCAAATCCAGCTCGTAGCCGAAATTGCCCGACATCGCGACATGACCACGTGTCTCCAAAGGAGTAATACGATGCACCTGATGGTTAGGAACAGCCGACACATGGGCACCCATTGAACTCGCTGGATACACAATACTTGTTCCGTATTGGATCTTTAATCTTTCCACTGCATCCGTATCATCGCTAGTCCAGGTCTGTGGCATATAATACAGCATCCCCGGATCAAATCGTCCGCCACCACCAGAGCAGCTTTCGAACAAAATATGAGGGAAACGGGAAACGATACGTTCCAGCACATCATAAAGTCCAAGGATATAACGGTGTGCCGTTTCGCGTTGACGTTCGGCTGGAAGAAGCGCTGATCCAATCTCTGTCATATTCCGGTTCATATCCCATTTCACATAAGTAATCGGAGCAGATGACAATACCGAGCTAACTGACTCGACGATATAATCGCATACATCCTTGCGGGATAAATCCAGCACTAGCTGCTGGCGGGCTAACGAACTTTTATGCCCAGGTACATGGAGACACCAGTCTGGATGTTCACGGTAAAGATCACTTTCTGGCGATACCATTTCTGGCTCGAACCATAATCCGAATTCCATGCCCATTGCTGTGATATCTTCCCCTAGCTTTCCAAGACCTTCAGGCAGCTTGCGACGATCCTCTACCCAATCTCCCAGGGAGCTGTCGTCGTTATCACGTTTGCCGAACCAGCCGTCATCCAGCACGAACAGCTCCAGGCCTAGCTCTTTGCCTGCTTTAGCAATTTCTTTGATTTTATCCGCATTAAAATTAAAATAAGTCGCTTCCCAGTTGTTGATCAGAATAGGACGCTTGCTATCGCGGAATTCACCTCTGCATAATCGGGTCCGATACAGACGGTGATAGGTTCTCGATAATCCACCAAGCCCTTCACTGGATCTTACCAATACGGCTTCTGGAGCCTGAAAGGATTCGCCCGGTTCAAGCAACCACTGAAAGTTAAAAGGTTGAATACCGATCCCTACTCTGGAAATTCCGTATTGATCCACTTCTGCTTGGGCAAGGAAACTTCCGCTATACACAAGGCTGAACCCGTAAACTTCGCCATGATCCTCTGTTGCATCTTTTGCAAGCAAGGCCATAAAAGGATTCTGCTGATGGCTGCTGGAGCCGCGTTTGCTGTCAATCCGCTGGATGCCAGGAACGAGTGGTCTTTTGTGAATATGGCGTTCTCTAGTCCAAGTACCGGATAATTGCAGCATGTCATAGTCAGAATCATGGAAGTCAACATTCGCGCTTAATACTCTTTTCAGAACCAGATTGTCCTTACCCAGATTCTCAATCCGCACGGAACGTGTTATAACATCCTGATTGTTAAATACGGTATAGCTCAAGGCAGCGATCAATCCTGTTTTATCATCTTGCAATATAATTTCCAGGGTCTCTGCTTCTTCTTCACTTTCAACATAAGTAGCAGGCAGACCCTTGAGTGCAGGTTTTCCTTTATTAATGGTGTGGCTCTTATAACGGAAATCCGTTACGGTCGTGCCATCTACTAGGTGAACCTCAAGTGCCGGCTCGCGGAAATCACCGTTTCCATAAGAAGGGAATTCGCTTGGCAAGGTGTCGAGGGAGATATTTTTATCCTCCTGCAAATAAGTTGGACTAAAAGAGCAACGTTCCACCAAATTCAACGGATGTTGAAATTCTCTCCCTGCCAATTTTGGGCCCCAGTAGACATGCGCTGGAATAACACCTTTGATCATTTCAATAATATAGCTGGATTTCTCAGACTGTAAATGAAACACCTTGCGGTTGTCATCATAATAAATACCCATAATATGTTTGCACTCTCCTTAAGGTAGCTCAATAGAACGTTTATAGTTTGTAATTAATGCTTCTTCGAAGTCTATTTTAGAGTGAAATGGAAGGGTATACAATCTTAATATCTATACCTATTATAGTAAAATATTGATCTATCTATACGCAGAGTCTAAACCACTAGAATATATATCATCAAACTGTCATTTGGAGATTGGTAGCCTAGGATATAGTAGGAAAATAACCTTTTTCTTAAATATCAAAGACGGAACGTACAGTAAGCTGGGCACGCAGTTCCTCAGCCGTAGCTGGTTTATCGAGATCTTTTTTAGCAACCGTAACGGTTCTTGAAACGCCAGCTGATAGGTCGAAATAGTTATCACTGAAGATCGCATCTCTTTCCTTGAAATCAAGTCCGACGAAACGGGCATATGCTTTTGACTTCACAGTAATAACGAATTGTTCTGCTTCCTCAGTGAGTACGGCTTCAAGCTCAGGATCAACAAAGCTGAAGTGTTTCGGCTTAACGAACAAGACGGTTCCCCCGCTTATCGTTTCCCCCTCTACCTCAAATACATATTCCAGATAGGCTTCACGTTTCTTCTCTTTTGTATCCAAGACATGACCAAAATCAAGCCGATCGAACTCGGCACTGCTTAAAGCCTCAATCTTCACCGACTTCGCACCTTCCATTAGAACCTCTGATGTCGGAGTAAGCAGTCTCCATCTTAATTCACCGCTCACCTTCTCTCTGCTCTCATTAGAGACATGCAGGGAAACTACGGTTCCTTCGTCATGTGCAGAAGCAAGAACTGGAGCAAAAAAACGTCTAGCTGTATAATGCATTGCTTTCCACCGGCCATAATAATCGATGCTAGACCAGGAAGCAACCGGCCAACAATCGTTCAACTGCCAATACAATGCGCCCATGCAGCGCCCTCTATGTCTACGCCAATGCTCTACGCCACAGCGCATGCCTTCGGCTTGGATAAGCTGGGACGCATAGAGAATAGATTCAAAATCCTTCGGATATTTGTAGGTCTCGCCGATATAATAGAGAATTTTCTCATTTCCGGTATTGTTCTTCTGGTGGGACTCCATGACATAGGAGAAAATATTGCGATCCTCCGGCAGCGTAAAGGATTCAATCGTCTTCAAGCTTGGGAAGGATTGCAGGCCAAACTCAGACATATAACGCGGATAGAGCTTCCGATAATCGGTAAAAGGCTCCTTGCCATGCCAAACGCCCCAGTAATGCATGTCTCCATAGTTCTCGTCATTCGGTTTATCAAAGCTTCCTTTAGAGGAAGGAGAGGCACGCCAGTAGAAGGTATTGGGATCAACTTCCTTAGCGATAGCCGGCAGAAGCACTTCATACTGCTTGATATAGTCGGCCTTTAGCTGGAGCGAATAATGATTCTCCCAATCCCAATCGACCCAAGCCATCTCCTGTTCGTTGTTACCGCACCACAAGCCTAACGATGCGTGATGGCGTAAGCGCTTCATGTTGTCCATCGTCTCATGTGTGATATTGTCCTCAAAAGATTCTGTCAGTGCATAGATCCCGCAGGCATACAGATGATCCTGCCAGACGATAAGCCCATATTCATCGCATAGATCATAAAAATAATCGTCAGGATAATAACCGCCACCCCATACACGAATGGTATTAAAGTTAGCAGCCACGCAGCTTTGGAGCAGGCGATCCGTGCGCTCCTTAGTCACGCGAGGTAGAAGATTATCTTCCAGAATATAATCGGCACCTGTAGAAAAGATAAGTACGCCGTTGATTTCAAAAGCGAATGATTGTCCCCACTGGTCTTCTTCCTGCTTCACAGAAATCGTTCTTAATCCAATCCGCAGTTCTCGACGATCCAGCTCCTGTCCCTTCTGCAACAGTACGACCTCGACGTTATACAGGGGTTGTGCACCCAGATTATTCGGCCACCACAGCTCTGGCTCCATAATTTCCAGTGTAATATGATGATCTTCTCCGGCAGTTTCGGACACACGACGTTCAACGGCCACACCTGCTGGAGTGTGAACGCTGACTACGATTTCCCGTTCAACCTCCTGCCAACTCTCTGTTCTTACCCGAACATCCAGAGTAACCTTATCCGGCTCGTGAAATTGTGTAATATAAACATCGTCAACACGGGCACTGTCATACCCCTGAATGGAGAGACTTCTCCAGATTCCAAGATCGGGCAGCTTCGGACCCCAGTCCCAGCCGAACATGGAATGTGCTTTGCGCAGATGGGATATTCCCTCCACTGCATCAGCACAACTGCTAAGCGGCAGCTCCGCTTGCTTCCGCAGAGCAAATTCCACTGGGGAACGAAAAATCGCGTGAATGGTGTTATCGCCTTGCTTCAACACTGACTTAATGTCCACTTCATACGTCCGGTGCATATTATCACTGTTCAGAATGTTAGTTCCATTCACAAAAAGCTCGCATAACGTATCCAGCCCCTCACACAGCAGAAATACGCGGTCATGCTGTAACACTTCAGCTTCCACTTGAAAGCAACGCTGATATTCGTAATCGTAATTGGATAATTCCAGAACCTCATATTCCTGCTCACGATAGAACGGATCCGGCATTTCTCCGGCATTCAATAAATCGTGATAGACAGAACCTGGCACACTAGCCTCCAGCCAGCTCGGCTCATGCAGACGTCTCATTTTCCATTTTCCATTTAGATCTACAAGATGCATTTTCTCCCGCCTCCAAAATGTGCTATTTTGCCTTCTTATAGATCAAGTCTATCAATAATATCTTTATATTTCTTGTGTTGTGTTCTCGAGAATCATGTGCTATTTTAACATCATTAATACACTGGAGGACGAACATGCTCAAATACACCGAGGCAAGCCATATGAATCCTGAACTACTAGCAGACCCTTTCTGGGTGGAGTCCTTAAGTCAGGTATCTCCAGAACATACGCATGATTTCTATGAATTTTTCATTCTCACAGAAGGCAGATGTCAGCATATTGTTAACGGGACAGCGCAGCTGCTTCAGACTGGCTGCCTTGTCTTTATTCGGCCCAGTGATACCCACAGATATGAAGCAGATGGTGATAGCGATTGCCGTTTCCTGAACATTCCCTGCCGCAAAAGCCTCATTGAAGATGCTTTAACTTATCTGAATGAAGAGGAGTTTTTGCACGGATTGCTGAACACGCCTCTCCCCCGAATCGCCATGTTATCTCAGCTGGAAATGGCTAGTTTCGTCCGTTCTATGGAACGCATTCGCATCCTATCAACCCTAGACAAGGTTAAGTCCCGGATTTTTCTAAAAGGCCTGCTCGTCGATACACTCACCCAGCATTTTTTCTCCGCAGAGACAGTCGCTCAACCAGAATTCCCGCTCTGGCTAGAGCATGCCATAACCAAAATGCATTTAAAGGATAATTTGCACCGTGGACTTCATGCCTTGTACGAGCTGTCAGGGAGAAGCGCCGGCCATGTGAACCGCGCCTTCCGGCAATACTTGAACCAGACGCCTACGGAATATATCAACCAGCTAAAGCTCAATGTAGCCCGCAACCTACTGCTCACTACCGAGCTGCGTGTGGTCGATATCGCTTTGGAATCCGGCTTCGAGAATGTCAGTCATTTCTATCATCAATTCAAAAAATTCTATCATCAAGCCCCGCTTGATTTCCGCAGGAATGCACATGTTAATCGGCTGGTTTAGCTTTTTTATACAACAAAAAGCTTCCCTCTGCTGAAATGCAGAGAGGAAGCTTTTACATAGATAAATATATTATTTTGAGTTCCACAATTCCATACGTTCGCTATACTTCTGATTGAAGATTTCTTCTACTTTTTCATCCCCAGCTTTTTTCATATCCGCAAGCATCTTGTCGAATGTAGAATTGGCTTCGGCTTCAGAAGGAGCGATGATTACTCTCGTAATGCTTTGGTCCATAATATCTTTTACTTTTTGCGCTGTCAGCGCTTCAGGCGTTCCGCCGTCAGGGCCTAAGTTATCAAATTCTGCTGTATCCCATACGGAATCTCCAAGGCTCTTAATGGCCATTTCGTCAATTTCACTACGTTGGTATTTAACGGCCATATCGTATGGCTGTTCATTGGCATCCAGACCATTTTTAACAAACCACAACCATTTACGAACACCGCTCTTCTTCACAGCATCGTCCCAGTTATCCTTGAAGCTTTGCAGGAATGCAGGGTCTGGTTGTCTCTTTCCATCCACCATGGTGTACTGCTCGCCTTCCTTACCCCATAGCAGCAAATGTTGTCCTTCGTCACTCGCTAGGTAGTTGAACAGCTTGATAGTTTCTTCAGGGTGTTTGTTATTTTTCGTAATGGCAATAGCATCCCATCCAAGTGAGCTTCTTGGTCCGAATGTTGTTTGGGAGGTCTCTGTGCCTGGTGCTACAACCTTGTACGGGAAGAACTGATTATCATCTCCGCCATCCTTCTTCAGAGTACCATTTGCATTACCTGGGTCCCAGTATGCGCCTGGTGTGGAGAACACTGCGCCGGTAGCCAGCTTTTGAATCCAGGTTTGCGTTTTGCTGATGGCAAACTCTTTTTCGATTAGACCTTCTCTATACAGACTGTTCACATAAAGCAGCATCTCGCGATACTTTGGATCCTTAACATCATATTGTAATGTTCCATTATTATCATAGTAGGTTCTCAGACCCCACATCCCTTTAAATGTACCGAGGTTGGCGCCCATATTCTCACCGTTCATCGTCATTGGAACAGTTTCTTTTCCATCAATTGTCTTGTTTTTCTCTTTAAAATTCTTTAAAAGTGCTTCATACTCATCCGTTGTGAGTGGGGTGGAGCCATCTGCCTTATCTGGAGCTAGGTCCGCAACCAGATTTTTTCTCATCAGCATACCGAAAACAGGATCACTATCCAGGCCATACCAGTTAGCTAGGTAATAGTTTTTCCCATCCTTATAACGTGTTTTGATCAATGTGTCGCCGTACATTTCTTTAATGTCTGGTCCACTTTTCTCAATTAACTCATCGAGCGCTATAAATGCGCCACTTGTAATGTATTTATCGAGAGAAGCATCGCCCCGGCTCATTACAACTACATCTGGATAGTCACCGCTGGCTAGCATCAAGCTCAGCTTTTCCGTAGGATTACCCGTTGGCTGCTGAATTGAGATCGAAATGCCCGTTTTTTTGGTGATTTCCTGCGCAATAGCATCAGTGAAAGGTTCTCCCTTGGTATTTGAATCAAACCAGGTCAATGTAATCGGCTCTTGTTTTTTATCGTCTCCGGCCGTTTGGTTTGTATTGTTTTTTCCATCATTTGAAGCACAACCCGCTAATACACCAACGGCTAATGCGGCAGTAATACTCACGTTCAACCATTTGTTTTTCTTTATCATAGACACCCTAATTCCTCCCATTAAGTAAGTTACTTCATAAGTCTATCAAGCAACCAAGCAAGTCTGCCCGTTCACCCCCCTTCAGGGCCGCTATTTATTTAATCATATTAACTCTTAACCGCTCCCAAAGTCATACCCTTAACAAAGTACTTTTGCAGGAATGGGTATACCAGTACGATAGGCAATGTTGCCACCATCGTCGCTGCCATCCGGATAGTATCACTTGAAACCGCATTCCGCTTAGCCGAGTTAGCTAGCATTTGCGATTGCGATACCATACCTCCGGTCTGGAATTGGCTTAATATTTTCACGAGTACGGCTTGCAAGGTCTTTAAGTCAGAACTATAGGTAAACGCATAGGAGTCAAACCACGAATTCCAATGTGAGATTGCCTGAAAAAGTCCTACAGTCGCAAGCACGGGTGTGGTCAACGGTAGAACAATCCGGAAGAAAATCATCAGGTCATTCGCCCCGTCTACCTTCGCCGACTCCTCGATCTCACCAGGCAGTCCCTCCATAAAAGTACGGACAATAATCATATAGAAGACATTCATCAGCCCTGGCAAAATAAATACGGAAAACGTGTCAATCATATTCAGCGCTTTAAGCACCATGTAATAAGGAATCAGTCCGCCTCCAAAATACATTGTGAAGACAAAATATAGATTCCATCCTTTACGTCCCATCAAATTCCGGCGGCTTAGCGGATAAGCAAGCATCGTAATGACAAGGACAGATAGCGGCGCGCCAATTACGGTACGTTTGACAGTAACCCATAAGCCATTCAAAATCTCGCTATCTTTTAAGATTTGACTGTAGCTATCAAAGGTGAGGACTCTGGGCCATAAATAGACGCCACCACGTACGGTATCCTCAGCAGCATTTAATGAAAGAACGAGAATATTCCAAAAAGGGAGAAAGGTAACTAGCAACACAAGTATAAGAATGAAATAAACTATAAATTTAAAAATATGATCCCCGTATCTATTCGAAATCATCACAAGCGCTCCTCTCTTTTTCGGGTTTAGAACAACGCTTGGTCGTTCACTTTTCTAGAAATTCGATTCACAATTACAACAAGTATGAAGGCAATCACGGATTTAAATACCCCAACGGCCGCCCCGTAGGAGAACATGCTGTTTTGTAGCCCGTATTTATATGCATAAATATCGATAACCTCTGAATACTCAAGCACGGTATTATTTTGCAGCAGGTATTGTTGTTCAAAGCCCGCATTCAAAATGCCTCCGACGGCAAGAATCCCTAAAATAACAATGGTTGGACGCAAGGCTGGCAACGTAATATGCCACATTTGCCGGAAGCGACTGGCTCCATCCACTCTAGCTGCTTCGTAGAGCTCTGGATTAATAGCGGAAATTGCAGCAAGATACATAATGGCGCTGAAGCCCATTTCCTTCCACATATTGGACAAAGCGATAATCCACCAGAATAGTGGTCCATTTTGTAGAAAAGCAACCGGTTCCTGAACAATGCCCAACGTCACCAGTAAATTGTTAAACATCCCATCGGAAGCCAGCAGTGTAATCACGATGTTTGCAGCGATAACCCATGAGATAAAATGCGGCAGATAAGAAACCGTCTGTACAAATCTTTTGAAAAATCCCTGTCTAGCTTCATTCAGTACAAGTGCGAGGATGATCGGTGCTGGAAATCCGAATAACAAGGTCAGCAAGCTTGTAGCGAGCGTATTGCGCATTACACGGTAGAAGTCTCCGGTAGTAAAGAAATACTCAAACCACTTAAAGCCTACAAACTCTGCATGGAAAAATTGTTGAAAAAATGTTCCTCCGCCCGGCTGATAATTCGTAAACGCCATATACATCCCAAACATAGGACCATAAGAAAATAGCAATGTCGCAATTAAGGCAGGCAGCATCAGCAAAAATAACCATTTCTGCTCTTTTAATCTGTACCACAGATTATTGCCTCTGACTGTTTTGATAGCGCTTGCTTTATGCATCAAATACCCTCCCTTTTTATTTAGTGCAGCATGTCGAGCCACATCTCGATTCAACTTCTCTCCTATTCATCTTAAGTCCGCAACAGGTGGCTTTCTATACTTCAATCCTCCGAATGATAGCGCTTTTTAAAGGAGTTTCGGCAGATTCGAGCATTGGATTTCGATATTCAGTCTGCTATGATGAACATGGCAAACAGCGAATTTACAGTAAAGAAGGGACTTCTTCTATGCGCCATATATATAGGAAATATATTTATATGCCTTTTATCGATTTGAGCTTTCGCTCCAAGCTGTTCAGCGTATTTGTGCTAGTGACCATTGTTCCGATGATGCTTTTCGCCTACCTTTCCTACGAATTAACAAAATCAAAATTAACGGATCAGATTTACAGCAATATGATGAATTCAACAGCTCAGATTAATAAAAATTTGGAAAACAAGCTGGACAGCTATGAACATATTTCAGCTTCCATCTACCTGGATAACAGACTTGCCAGCTACCTCACGAGTGAATACCAGGATGATCCTTCTTATCTGGATGTCTATCAATACATAGGCAACCGCATGGACACGATAATGACTGCCTATCCTGATTTTGATAGCGTTTTCATTTATTCGGACAATGAATCACTGCCCAAAGATGATTACTATATCAAGCCGGTGACAGCTGAGGTTAAAGAGACCGAGCTGTTCAAGCAGCTTCAGCAGTCACATGGGAATATCATTCATCTATCCTCACCGCAGACCGAAGATAGTCCGGCCATGTTTACCTTAGCAAGATTTTTGAACAATAACCGCAATCAATATCCCTACGGTATTCTGGTCTTCAGAATCTCCGAATCGGTCATCTATTCTTTAATGGAGGAAGAAGCGGGCGGGAAAGATATTTTTATTATTAATGACAAAGGGCTTATTCTCTCAGCAGCAGACAAGCACTTATTAAATACGAGCCTGCCGGAATTGCTTGATCAGAAATTCGATGAGTCACCATCGGGCAGATTTGATACAACTTACAAAGGGGTAAAGGCATTCGCGGTCTACAACACGCTCAAAAATGGATGGAAAACTGTATCTATCTTCCCCTATGACAGCATCATTCAGGACGCTAAATCACTCTCAGATCTGATTATCAAAATCTCACTGGGCTTTATTGGTGTGGCCCTCCTGCTGATTTACATTACGGCGTCGCTGTTCAGCAAGCGTATCCGTACTTTAATCCGGATGATCCGCCGCCTGGAACGGGGCGATTTCAATCATAGTACAGAAGAACATTTGGGGAATGATGAGATTGGCCAGCTGCATTTTGCCTTCAAGCAAATGACCACCCGGCTCAAAAGTCTCATTACCGAGGTGTATCAGAAGGAGCTGCAGAGTAAGGAGGCCGAGCTTGACCTGCTGCAAGCGCAAATCAACCCTCATTTTCTGTACAACACGCTGGGCTCCATCTCGTCGCTTGCCCTAAAACATCAAGATACGCGTATACAAGATTTGGTGCTTCATCTAGCCAAGTTTTATCGAATCTCCTTGAATAAAGGGAAAAGTATATTGACCATCCACGAGGAATTAAAGCTGACCCAGAGCTACAACGCCATTCAGCTAATCCGCTTTAAAGGCCAACTGAACATTACCTACACAGTAGATGAAGCGATCCTGCCCTACTCTACTGTCAAGCTTGCCTTACAGCCTTTTGTGGAGAATGCAGTGCTGCATGCCGTGTGGAGCCAAGAAAGTCCGCTGAACATTCATATCAAAGGTGTCATGGAAGCAAACGATATTATCTTGTCGGTAATCGATGATGGCATGGGGATGAGCCGCGAGACCCTCAGCTCTTTGCTTGAGGATAAGCCTGGACGAGGGTACGGAATCACTAACGTTGATCGCCGCATCAAACTAAAATATGGTGAGCACTACGGCGTTAAAGTGTTTAGCAGACTAGGAATAGGCACCACCGTGCAGATTCGTTTACCGCAAAAAGAGGTGTAGGAGCGGTGACGAGGGGATTCTCCATTGCGAGAATCCTTTGGCTTGCTTCTCCTTGGATTTGATGGGATCGATGGGATCGATGGGATCGTTGGGATCGTTCGGCACTATTTGCTCCCTCCTCATTCGTATCGGACCGAGGAGACCTTATTTCGATGATTCGGGGCATTTTGCTCGACTATCGGACTCAGATGCAGCTATTTACTCGTTTGTACACTAATTCTGGACAATTTTATAGCAATAAGAGCTATACAGTCCGAAATCTTTGTAAAATGCCTCAAATACCCGAAATAGCTGCAATACGGTCCGATGTGTTCTACTTCGCGCGGGATTCTACTTTGCTGGGGTGTGTTCGACTTTTGCGCGGAATTCTACTTTGCTGGGGAATGTTCGACTTTTGCGCGGAATTCTACTTTGCTGGGGTGTGTTCTACTTATACTCCTTCCTCTTACGCATCGGACCGAGGAGACCTTATTTCGATGAGTCGGGGCATTTTGCTCGGCTATCGGACTCAGATGCAGCTATTGACTCATTTGCACAGTAATTCTGGACATTTTTATAGCAATAAGAGCTATACAGTCCGAAATCTTTGTAAAATGACTCAAATATCCAAAATAGCTGCAATACAGTCCGATGTGTTCTACTTCGCGCGGGATTCTACTTTGCTGGGGTGTGCTAGACTTTTGTGCGGGATTCTACTTTGCCAGAGTGTCTTAGTGTGTTCCAACTTATACTCCTTCCTCTTACGCATCGGACCGAGGAGACCTTATTTCGATGAGTCGGGGCATTTAGCTCGACTATCGGACTCAGATGCAGCTATTGACTCTTTTGCACACTAATTCTGGACCATTTTATAGCAATAAGAGCTATACAGTCCGAAATCTTTGTAAAAAGACTCAAATATCCGAAATAGCTGCAATACGGTCCGATGTGTTCTACTTTGCGCGAGAGATTCTACTTTGCTGGGGTGTGCTAGACTTTTGTGCGGGATTCTACTTTGCCAGAGTGTCTTAGTGTGTTCCAACTTATACTCCTTCCTCCTACGCATCGGACCGAGGAGACCTTATTTCGATGATTCAGGGCATTTTGCTCGGCTATCGAACTCAGATGCAGCTATTGACTCATTTACATACTAATTCTGGACAATTTTATAGCAATAAGAGCTATACAGTCCGAAGTCTTAGTAAAATGACTCATATATCCGAAATAGCTGCAATACGGTCCGATGTGTTCTAACTATGATCTATTTTGTCGGGGTGTGTTCTACTTTTGCGCGAGATTCTAATTTGCTGAGACCGGAGTGTGTTCGACTTTTGCACGGGATTCTACTTTGCTGGGGTGTGCTCGACTTTTGCACGGGATTCTACTTCGCTGGAGTAAGGTCCGATAGATAGTAAAGTGCGGTACTAATAACTGCCGAACAGTAATGTACCTAATAATAATGTAGTACCTATTAGTAAAGTTCGATAAAGTAGCTAATTTCATCAAGTGATCTATCAAAAAAAGCGACTCTCCGGTTAATGGAGAGTCGCTTTTTTGTAGTGATTTCAGCTTACTTCAAAATCAAATTATAGATCACTTGAGCTGCTTCTGCGCGCGAAGTGATTCCTTTTGGTGCAAACCGTTCATGACTTTGACCTTGAATCAGTCCTAGATTGGCCGCTTCATTAACAGAAGCAGTGGCCCAAGCAGACACCTGATTCATGTCGGTGAACGCTGCGGCAGTTGCGCCGTTTGTTGTTGCGCCGTTAGTTGTTGCACCGTTGGTTGTTTCACCATTGGTTGTTTCACCATTGGTTGTTGCGCCGTTGGTTGTTGCACCATTGGCTGTTACGCCGTTGTTCAGCTCGTAAGCCTTCATTAGCATCACCGTGATTTCTTCACGGGTGATTTGTGCTCCCGGCTCAAACTTGGACGCACTTCTACCACTCACGATTCCCGCCTTGTAAGCGATTGAGATAGGCTCCGCATACCAGGCAGATGGAGCAACATCAGCAAAGCTTTCTTTTCCTGTCGCGGTCAGTCCAAGGGCATGAACAAGCATCGAAGTGAACTCGGCACGTGTAACTGCCCGGCTTGGTTCAAACTTTTCTTTGCTTGTGCCCTGCACATATAGCTTGGACGACAGCTCTTGGATTACTGGGTTAGCCCAGTGATTGGCCGGCACATCGACAAAGATGCGGTTCAACTCCAGCACAGCATATTTGCTGAAGTGGCTGACCTCAGCTTTTAATACACCGTTAGCATAATCAGCTTGAATATATTCCAGCCTGCCATTGTCCGCGATATAATAAACACCGCCTCGTTTAGCATTGAAGCCTTCTGCCACTGGCATGATGAGTGTTATCGGCTTATCAAATGTAGCGAGTGTGTCTGTAATGCCTGACTTGGTGGTAATAGAAAGACTAAATTCATAGATGTCTCCCTTTAGTACAACAGCCGCATTAGTAGAACTAGCCACTGTAGCAACTAACTCATCGGCCTTGCTGCTGAGGTTCACCATCTTCAGGGCAATCGTGCTATCTTCCCGCTGTCCCTCTGGCAGCTTGTTTTGTAGCTGGTGAATTAGCTCCGCTGGTACCTGCAAGGAGAGCTTACCCGCATTCAAAACTAGGGTGTGGTTCGCCAACTGTCGGACTATAGCAGAGGATAACTGAACTTGTTGGATGTCCCCTTTAATCTCAACCACTACCTGACCAGAAGCACTGTCCACTTTCAGCATATCTGGCGTTAGAATCAAGGTTCCAATAGCATTCTCCAAGCCCGAAGTACTGTCAGAGATACCGCCATTGTTTCCTGGATTCCCAGGATTACTCGGTTCTCCCGGATTTCCTGGATTCCCAGGATTACTAGGCTCTCCTGGATTGCTCGGTTCTCCCGGATTGCTCGGTTCTCCCGGACTGCTCGGTTCTCCTGGATTGCTAGGCTCTCCTGTAGAGTCCTCTTTGACCGTGATTTCTGCCGATGCTTTGAACCCACCGTCTACCGTTTCCACAGTAATGGTGGCCTTTCCAGCTTCTACAGCGGTTACTGTTCCGTAGACTACGGTAGCTACAGAGGTATCGCTCGAAGTCCAGAGGACTGCTTTATCCGTCGCATCTTCCGGCGATACCGTAGCCGTCAACTTGCCGGTTTCACCTGCGGTCAACGAAAGCTCTGTCTTATCCAGTGTTATACCGGTTACTTTCTTAGGTGCAGCCGTCAATTTTACCAATATCGACTCTGTCGGCTGCAAGGACAATTTCATAGTTCCTGTGACAGAGGAAACTTCTCCTGTCCAGAGATCTAGCGTAGTATAAGTCTCTGCAGCATCCAGTCCAGCGCGGCCAAGATCAACTTGCTTATCTGCCGAAGCAGATGCACTGTAATTGAATACGGCCAGATAATAATCATTGCCATCCTTCATAACAAAAGTATCAGCGGCATTAGCGTTTGTATTTCCTTCAAGTGGTTTGAACACTTTTCCTTTTAAAGCTAAATCGAGAACATCCTTGTTGTTGAACAAAGCGGTCATGTACTCCTGTGCTTTTGAGTCGTTAACATTGTCAGAGCCAAGCAGTACTGTTCCAGCGATAACGCCAGAGTTCATACGGCTACGCGCTTCAGTCAAGCTGGTAGCACGGGCCAATGCCAAATGATCAGGATCGGTGTAGGTGTAGATCGTGCCATTTTGCCAAAAGCCATAGGTTAATGAGTTCAGCATATATTCGGTTTCATTGATCTTGCCGTATGTGTCGCAGGAAATTCGTCGGCTATGCGCATATTGGCTCGGGAAAATAGGCGCAATTGATGCGCTAATGAACATTTTTCCATCCAGACGTTCTTTCACATAACGCATTCCTTCATTATAAGCTTGGATTCCTGTCGTTATAGTTGGATCGAAATGTTGCCCCTCAAGCGAACCATGCGTTAAAAAATCTAATTTGATGAAGGTGAAGCCCAGACCTTTAAATTTGTCCAAAAAATAGTTCATGCGCAATTGGGCACCAGGATGTGTTACATCCAAAGGAAAAGCCCCGTCCAGAGTTGGCAGCGGTTGACCCGCGGCATCCTTAAGGACAATATCGCCGTAAGTATATTTATTGTCAGTTCCCTCTACAATCTGGTTCATATTGTTGCCCCAGTATACAAACGGTGCCCAATAAATACCCGCATGCTGGCCATTGCCTTTAATTACCGATACGGCGTCAGCCAGCTGCTTATCATTCAGATTATCCCAATAAGAATCCATGTTAATAAATACATTGCCGTTATTATTGAAATTTTGCAGATTCTCTTTATAGTAATTGGAGACATCCACTACATCCTGATAGGAAAGCGTACCCTCGTAAGCTCCCCAGCTATTAAAACCAACCGGTACGCCTTGTGGCAGCTCGGGGTTTAGCTCAAGTGCAGGTGTAATGATCGCATTAGCTTTACCATACTCCTCAAGCCCTGTACGGTAATCACTGAATGCCCCTACCATGATCATAGGTGAGGACAAGTCTGTTCCACTTAAGCTGCCATGAGGCTGGGTATCGCGGGTGACATCACTAGCTGCACCGCCATATACGACCAGCTCATTTAGCCGATTGGCGGAACCTTTCCAGTCGATGCCTGTCTTCCAGGTATCATGAGTTACAGAGCCAAGCACAAGGCCGCTGCGTGTCGAGTTGTTAAACACAGTAGTCACCTCATAGCTGGTATCTGCACGGTTCATAGATTGAGATTTATAACGAATCCAAGCATCGTTGTCAAAAGGAACTGTAAGCACACGATTATCCGCACTAGCTCCGATATCCACACCACCTGTACGTTTTACGGTAATAGGTGACATATAGTTGGTCTTGACTGCTGTATCGCTGGCCGCATCCAGACGGGTCAGAAAATACTTTTGGTCGTCATAAAACTTGTAGACCTGCTTTAACGTCGGTTTTCCTGTGGAAGTGTGGACAAAAGTTAGCTCCACGCCTTTGCCGAAACCATCCTGAATGTCTACCGGAGCACCAACAATTGTATGACTCTCATAGCTTGTAGTCTCAACGAGCGTATCGCCGATTTTGATACTGCTATAGATCCCATGCAGCTTCTGTCCGTCAGCCCAGTTATAGCTTGCATATCCAGACTTGGTATTATAGGACACTTCATATTGGCCATTTGATACAAGCAGTCCGTAAGTATATTCGGTAACTGTGATAGCTCCGTAGTTCTTCGAAGCGCCCGGTGTTCCTAAATCACCGTCTTCCTCCACTGGGGGATTAGGATCCACACCCATGGCTGGCTCAACTATAATTCGGTCCAGATCTGGCGCATACCAGTTGCCATCTGTAAATTTGATTGTATTCTCGCCTTCGTTCAGTGGCAGTGTAAGTTCATTCATTCCAACCGTATCCCAGTCCGGTGTCTTGGGCAGCTCATAATACTGTTCTGCACCACCATTCGCACTAACGTAGAAGCTGCGTGGGTCACCTGAAATGTAGGCGACTGTGATTCGGTAATCACCAGTCATAGGGGCTGTAATCTTGTTGAAGGTTATGGAACTGCCGCTATTCAAGTACCCTACCTTCTGGCCACCCGAAGCATTCGGGCTTTCGGAAACTTGGGCCTCACCTGTCAAAACATTGAGCGGAGATTCTGCTTCATAGCTGAGGGTATAAGGAATAATTTCTATCCGGTCGAAATCTGGAGAATACCAATCATGATCTGAGAAGGTGATAGTATTCAAACCCTCTACCAAAGAGGCCTCCACATCATAGGTTCCCACGGTGCTCCAGCTTGCCGTCTTTGGCAGGTCGATCATTTCATCCATTCCATCGTTAACCTGCATATAGACAGGACGTTGATCGCCGGAAATATAGGAGATGCGGATTAAATACGTTCCCGCTGCTGGTACTGCAACATTTGTAAACTGTAAGGAACTGTTTTTGTTCAGATCCGTTACGATTTTACCGCCAGAGCCCACACTGCTGTCCGCCACTTTGGCGTTGCCTGTAAGCATATTCTCAGTAGCCTCGGCTTCCATGATCACACCATGCAGCTTCTCCTTCCAGTCACCTCCGGGTCCTTCACCTGGATCGCTGTCGTCTAGTCCACGGATTACGATCTTATCGATGTCTGGAGAATACCAGTTGTTGTCATCGATCAAGATGTTATTAGCACCCGCGTTCAGCGGAAGCGTCACATCATAAGTGCCTACCGTATCCCAGTCCACAGTCTTGGACGGTTCTTCAAATTGCTTGTCACCGCCATTGGCACTGATATTAAACGGGCGCGAATCGCCAGAAATATAATACACTGTAATTTTATAATTCCCCGGCTCGTTTACGGTCACATTATTGAACAACAAGGAGCTGCCTTGATACATGCCGCCAATTTTTTTCCCTCCGGAAGCCGCTGGGTGGTCAGAAATTGACGCATTACCCGTCAGAATATTCCCATCCGCTTCAGCTTCATAGCTATTTGTATCCTCGGCGTAAACCTTGCCGGCAAACTGACCACCGCTGCCTAACACTAAGCTGATCATAAGAAAGAACAAGAACCCTCTTTTCATTACACGTCCAAACATTTAATCCCTCCATTTAACTTTCTGATATAAGAAAAGCCTTCCGGTTGCAATTCATCAGTTGTTCCTTTTTCCAAATAACGTCTTCAGAACTCCTCTCCTTGTTGTAAGTAACGTCATGTAAGGAATGTACGGCCCGTACCGATTACTCTCTCAAGAATGCTGTATCCAACTATTGCCGTCTGGATTTCTTGAAAGCGCTATCGCAATTAGATTTGTAAAAAAGCTTCCTTTAATCGCAATAATGAATCAAGCCCCTCACATGTGCTGAGTTGTAATACATGCTTATTGTAAAAAGCAAAGGGGCATCTTTCCATATCGCAAGTTTACAATTCATAGAGGAAAGCGACTTTTCTTTCTATTCAGTAAGCAGAAGTGCGGAAGGTTAAATATTTTTCCTATACTCGTTAGGTGTGACCCCAAGGTTCTTCAGAAATAGAGAAATAAAATAAGACGTGCTTTCGTACCCCACTCTCTGGGCAATATCTTGAATCTTCAGTGACCCGTCTGCGAGCAGCTCCTTAGCCTTATCAAGCCGAATACGGGTTAAATAATCGTGGATCGTGATGCCTGTTTTATCCTTAAAAATAGATCTTAAGTAGTTCGGTGACAGATAAACCTGATCAGACAGACTATTAATCGTAATCGGCTGATCGTAATTTTGTTCAATCACGGTGCGAACCTTGTGGACCAGCTTTGTATTTTTATCCATAAGTCGCTCACCTAGCATGCTCACGGCATCACCCGCAGTGCCCAGGATTAAATCCTCGATCTCATGTAAAGTCAGCGCATTATAGATGGAATGATAGAGCTCCGCCCGCTTAAAGCCCTCGGGAACCGACTGATGCAGCTGCTCTAGCAGTTCATCAACAAGATCAATCGCCCAATTACAGATGATTTTTTTCTTGATTCTCAGCGTGGCCAATCCCACGAAATATTGATGCAGCTTTTGTGCGGCCTGCTCGAAGTCCAGCTGATTGATAGCTTCAAACCACTCTTTTCTCTCAAAAGGTGGCATATGTTCACTGTCGAACTGATTCGAAATAGCCGCGGCATGAATAATTAAGCCCGTGCCTTTATAAAAACGTTCATTTAAAATCACACGCGTCTGCTTATACAGATTATGGACCAGCGCTAATTCTGCTGCCTGCGCCCCGACTGCTGCCGTCACCGTAAAATCCAGTGCACTACGAATAGCCACTGCTAAATCCTCCCAAGTATAATAGCCAGGCTGTTGAGTCGCTTCCATAAACACACCTGTCTCGCCATCCTTGTAAGGAACAAAAACAACCTCTATATTTTTCGCCTTAAAAAAGTGATCCAGATAAGAGATCAGCCTACTCATACACTCTTCCAGACTCTGCTGCTCACCCTCCGCCTCCTTGGGATCGATGCTAAACAGTGCCATGGTATAACGATTACTCTCTGGGAGACGGGTCAGCCTATTGAAGTTATTTGCCAGCTCTGCGGCTTGCTCCGCATTTTTTTCAAAAGAAAGCTCCTTAAGAATTTTTGTTTTAGCAGCCTCCATAGAACGTTGTTTCATCTGAACCTCTTCGCAGCGTGCTTTAACCTTTTCGATAACGCTTTCAATTTCAGTCAAATCTAGCGGCTTCAGTAAATATCCGGCAGCTCCTACATTAAGGGCTGATTTAACATAGTGGAATTCATCATGTCCGGTGAGGAACATAATTTGCATCTGGTCATAACATTCATGTATTTTTTTAGCCAACTCAATTCCATTCATTATCGGCATCTGAACATCTGTAAGAATAATATCCGGTTGAAAAGCCTCTATTTTCTCCAAAGCTTCTCTACCATTGCTCGCTGTTCCAACGACATAGATGCCCATCTCTTCCCAGCGGATATAATCTCTCATCATCTCAAGACCCATTTCTTCATCATCTACCAGAAAAATACTATACACCTGAGGTTTCCTCCTTCTTGTTGTCTGTATTTGCTCCTATTATATTCTTTTCCCCTTAGGCGATCATCGACCAAATTAATGTAAGTCATTTTCAGGCATGAATCGTTACTTTGTAAGATCTAATCCCAACGTGCTTGTAAAAAGGCTATCGGGTCCTAAGCAGACCAGATAGCTCTTCGATACCTACTCATCATTATTCGGACGCATAATGAAAACGGAGGCTCATCGCCCCCGCCGAATTATTATAACAGCTCCAATTGGCTGTTGAAATAGTAGCTTCCTCCTGTTTCTGCTTGGAAGGTATTTCTCTGATCTCCCCATCGAAGGGTCACCGTTCCCGGTGAGTAGGTGCGAAGCGTAGCTTCCGTCAACTGCCCCTTCTCCCAAACTATGTCTACCTCTACCTTTCCTTTGGCTCGTAATCCAGACACCGATCCTGTATTCCAGGCTTGCGGGAGCGCTGGCAACAGATGAATTTCATCCGCGTGGCTTTGCAGCAGCATCTCTGCAATGGTAGCCGTCCCGCCAAAGTTGCCATCCACGACAAAGATATTGCACTCTGCCCCACCAATCCCTGATTTGGAGAAACTGAACAGATTATCAAAGCACAGTCCGCTAATCAAATGAGAGATATGCTTATACGCCTTCTCCCCGTCATATAGTCTGGCAAAACTAAGGCCGAATAAGGCGGCGGTGAACTCTACATCCTCCAGTTCTTCCTGAGCCATCCGGTTCTCCAGCGTTACCCTTGCTGCCGCACTTAACTCCGGTGTTCTGTCCGGTGTAATCTGGTTGCTTGGATACAAAGCGAACAAATGAGCCAAGTGTCGATGCTCAGGTTGCGCTTCTTCATAATCTTCAAGCCACTCCTGCAGCTGACCTCTTTTGCCAATCTGTAGCGGGGGTAACTTAGCAATAGCTTCCTTTAGCTTCAGCTGAAGCTCCACATCTGTATCGAGCAACACCGCAGACTTCAGGCAGAACTCGAAAAGATCCTGTACGAGCACTTGATCCATGGTAGAGCCCATAGACAGCTGCTGTGCACCCTCGCTGCTATCTGCGGGATAGAAGCTGTTCTCTGGCGAGTTCGAAGGACCCGTCACCAGCCAGCCATATTTCGGATGAATCGTCATATAGTCGAGGAAGAATTCTGCGGCTTCTTTTAGAACAGGATATGCCTGGCGCTCTAGAAATACACGATCCTGACTATATTCATAATGCTCCATCAGATGGGTTGCAATCCATAATCCGCCTGTGACATTGAGCCCCCATGAGGTTTCCCAGCCCGGAGCTGTAAAACCCCAGACGTTAGAGAATACATGCGCCACCCATCCTTTGCTGCCATATAAATCGCGTGCAGTTGATCTTCCCGCCTGAGATAAATCTTCAATATATCGCATCAATGGAAGGTGGCTGTCCCCAAGGTTCACGACTTCTGTCGGATAATAATTCATCTGTGTATTAATATCGAGATGATAGTCGCAGCTCCAGCCCATACGACAAGCCTCACCGTCATTCCAGATTCCCTGCAAGTGCAGTGGAAGAGGTGAATCTTCCCGTGATCCGGCAATGGTCAGGTAGCGGCCATACTGGAGGAACAATGCGAACAAATGAGGGTCCTCCACCTGATCCTGTGCCAGCAACCTAATCCGCTGATCGGTAGGCAGACTTTCTTTCCCGGAGCTTCCCAATTGAATATCCACCTTTTCATATTCCTGACGGTAATCTTGAATATGATCTTCTTTTAACTGTGCATAACCTTTGGTTAAAGCCTGCCGTAGGTTGCTGTAGCTCTCCGTCTCCCAATCCTGGTTGCTCCGGCGATAATCGGTACTGACCCCAAAATAAATCCGGGCCTCATTAGCTCCGGAAACTCTTAATCGGCCATCCCCCCTGTAGATCGTACCGCCGGATAGACTTACTTTGAGCTGCCCTTTTGCCCATACCCCGCATTTACCATTACTATGCACCTTTTCTGTAGCTTGCCCCTTGAATTCAATGGTGTCGCCATCCACAACCTCAGTCGTAAACGATTCTGTCCCACCTTCGATGGCAAGCGTAAAGGATACACCTCCAGGCTTATCGCTCCAAATTCTTGAAACTAACAGATCATCGGCATGTGAAGCGAAGACCTCTCGATGGATGGTTGTTTCGCCGCTCTCATAGACCGCCCCAGCCACTGCACTTGTCAATTCCAGCTCCCGCCGAAACACACCGCCTGATTTAACATCCGCATCCTGGGCAAAATCAATAACAACCTCGCATAATCCCAGGTTCGTACCGAAATTTTGTTTTTTAGGCTGTAAATACTGTTTGGCTAAACGATCACCGCTGTCATAATCGCCGGCAAAAAAGTGACTTCGCGCCTCTTCAAGCGCAGTTCTACCTCCGGCAGGAGCAGGGTCGGGATCCTTTTGCCCAGACCAATAGGTCACCTCGCTCATGCTCCAAACCTCACGATGCGGCGCCGCCATTATAACAGCACCTATTCTTCCGTTGCCCAATGGCAAACCTTGCAACCAGCTTGTTGCAGGGGTTGAATACCACAATTTAAAATCGCTCATTAGATCGTCTCCTGTCTGTAATAGACCTCAAAGTGTTGTTAATTAATTCGCTTATTTCTTTATTAGCATTGTCTATTTATCGCATTTATCGTAACATTGTCGGTATTAATAGTCTTTGTTGACTCGTTCATTCATTTGACAATTTATCCGTTATCCCAAACATTTAACTACAGGCCAGAATTAAGAAATGCTGCTAGAAAAGGGGTATAGTATGAACAAACTATCTGAAATCACACCGTATGTTGGAGCAATCATGCCTTATCTGTACGACGGCAGCAGCAATGAGCATCTGCGCGTCGGCAATGCCTACGCTTTTCATCTGTTTACCGATGGCCCCGGTGAGATGGAAATCGACGGAATTCGTTATCCGATTGAGCGTAGAACACTGGTGTTTCTCCGTCCCGGCCAGCCACATGCCTTTCATATTTCCCCTTCTCATCCACTCTCGTCCTACAATGTCTATTTTGATTTGTGGGACAAGCAGTCGCCTATGTCTACTAATCTTTCTTTTATCCATGCGCCTGAACCCTTAAGGCTTGAGAAAAAGGCCACCGAAGCCCCCTGTGCCGAGCTGAACGAATTGCCTTGCGTCTTCCCGCTAGCTAAATATCCACAGCTATACGATAGTCTTGTGATGATTGCCAAAATATACAATGAAGCGATATTCTACCGGAATGAAGCGGTCCATAGCTTGTTATACGGTTGGATATTAAGCTGGTATAATGCCCTCCATCAGCATCAGCCAAGCGATTATCGGATTGTCCGCCTGTTGGAGTATTTGAACACTCATCCCGAACGTGGTAAATCTATCGAAGACTGGGCACATCTCTGCGGACTCAAGCGAACCTATTTTCATGAGCTGTTTCTGCGAGAAACCGGGATGACGCCGCGCGCTTATCATCATAATCTCGTTATGCGACGGGCGGCAGGTCTGCTTCTGGAGAGCGAGCTAAGTGTTACTGCCATTGCTGAGAAATTAGGCTATCCTTCGATCCATCCCTTTTCCAGACATTTCAGTGCCTGTTACGGCATAAATCCCACACAATACCGCCTTAATCCGCTAAGCCGAATACAAATATAGGTTATAAAAAAAATACGCGCTATCCGCAAGAAGCAGAGGGCGCGTATTCCTTTTTATTTTGCTGTCAATTTGAAGATTTTAGATTCTGCGGGTTCAAGCGTAACTTCCAGCTCTCCTGAGGTTTCCCCTTCTACACCTTCCCATAGGTCCAGCAGCTGGTAAGCACCTTGAGCATTCAGCCCTGCACGTTCTAATGAGATAGATCTAGGAGCGGATTTCACGGCATCGTAATTGAAGACGGCTATATAAAAAGCATTTTCTTCTGCAGATTCGAGCACAAAAGTATCACAGGATTGCTTGCCGAGGTCCCCTTCTATCGGTCTGAAGGTTTTGCCAAGACGAGCAACATCCATAATGTCCTTATTGCTCAGCCAAGCTTTGGCCCGGGCGGCGGCTTCCTCTTTTCGGAAGTCATCCCCTAGCAGCAGCACCGTTCCCGCGATCACCGAAGCGGTTAGCCGGCTGCGACCTTCATGCCAGCCCGTGGCTTCCTGGTTATGGCTCTTGTACAGTACGGAATGGTCAGGATCATTGTAACGGTACAATGAATCGCTCATCCACCAGCCATGGGTTAAAGAGTTGAGCATGTATTCTGTATCCTGCAGCGTGCCAAAAACATCACAAGAGACACGCCGGCTATGTGCAAATGCATAAGGGAACAACGGTGCGATGGACAGATTAATAAAGAACGGTCGACCAATTACCTCTAGAGACAGCTTGTTCTGCAAGTAGGACATACCGTAGTGATACGCCGCAATGCCCGTCGTAATCTCCGGATTGTGATGCTGCCCTTCCAGTGCGCCATGTGCTAAGAAATCCAGCTTGATATACTCGAATCCTTCCGAGATGAATTTATTTGTATACCAATCCATTCTTTGCAGGTTCCCCGGATGTGTGGGGTCAATGGCTAGCCCTCCATCAACATCCGGCAGAATCTCTCCTTCGCTGTCCCGAAGCAGGATATCGCCATAGGTGTATTTACCGTTCGTACCCTCCACGACATCTCCGAACTGAGAAGGACTTCCCCAGAAAGCGAAAGGGGTCCAGTAGGTTCCCGGTCTATGACCATTCTTCCGCACTAGCTCAAGTGCATTTTTCATCTCTTCTGCTGTGAAATTATCCCAAAAAGCGTCAAAGTTGATGTACAGCGTATCCTCATTCTGGAATCCTAACGGCTGCACTTCTTTTTTCAAAAACTCACTGGTCGACGTATACAAATCATAATCGAGTTCAGCCATTGCTGCAGACCAGCTATTCCAGCCAACAGGAACGCCACCCTCCCAAGCCAGCGGAGCTTCAATCCATGTATTGGCCCGGCCGTAAGCTTCAAGACCTTCTCTGTAATCGTCATAAAAACCTACGAATACGAGCGGTGACTCCACTCTTTTGCCTTTTACATAACCGTGCGGCTGAAAGTCGCGGGTTAATTCACTCACAGCCCCACCGTAAAGATCCAGCTCCTCGATCTGGCCGCTTCGCTCGCTTTTGATACGGATACCCGTTTTCCACACCTTATGAGTTATGGAACCCATGATAATCCCTCGCCGGCTATCCGGCGCGAACACTGCTGTTACCTCGTAGCTCTCTGTATCCATAGGTGGCTTCACCACTGTATATCTGACCCATTTATCGTTGTCGTAAGGCACACGCAGGATGCTTGGTTCATCCGGTTGACCTGACTCGCCGCCGAGTGATACCGATTTGCTCTGAATGACCGCCATGCGGTTCGCTTTGATATCCTCATCGCTTGCGATCGCACTTTGCATCAGCACATATGAGGATGACTCATAAATATAAAAATGCTGCTCCAGCTGTGGCAGCAGGGATGTTTCATGCACAATCACTAGATGAACACCTTTGCCAAAACCTTCACGAACAACCTCTTCCTGCAACTTCAGCACGTGGCTCTGATAGTGCTCAGTATTATATTCCCGGCCCTGCCAGCGAAAGGCGCTGCGAATCCCCTTTACATGTGCAGAAGTCCCGCCGACAACGGATGACTCACCTGTTCCGAGATCAATCTCCAGATTCACCAGGCCATTGGTTACACGGATAAGAGACGTTGTGTCTGTATTCACGTTTACGGTTGTATTACTGTCAGTTAGCATAATTTGCCTCCTTGTTGCTGCATTTTGGACCTTGAAGGCGGTAGTCTCAGTAGCTGTATCCCCCAAGTATGACCTCATTATAAAGAGCGGATAAAGCGTTTTCTATACAACGATCTTCCGATCCATACCGCGATCTAACACATCTTACCTAAACACTGCTGGTCCTGAAGATTCATGCAGCAATACAAAAAACAGCAGCAGGACCAAACGTTCAGGTCCTACTGCTGTTCATACGCTTATTAAACGGATTATTGCTGGTCATCAATGATAAGCTTGTAGGATTGTCCCGCGGTTGTAGCGAAGCTTACCCTTCCTTCGGCAGAATGTTCACACTGTAAATCGTGGCTGCCACAGGTTACCTTAAGTAGAGTATCCATGCGGATCACACATTCTGTGCCCAGCAGCGAAGTGATCTGCGCTTCCACTAGCTTGCCGTTGTCCCACTGAATGCTGACTTCAAAGCCACCGCGGGCACGTAAACCTGCAACGCTTCCCTCCTGCCATTCATTTGGCAATGCAGGCAGTAGTTCGAGATAGCCGCGGTGAGATTGCAGCAGCATTTCGGCAATCCCGGCGGAGGCTGCGAAGTTGCCATCAATCTGGAACGGCGGATGCGCGCCGAGCAGATTGGCATAAACTCCGCCGTGATTATACTGCTCCGACTCCCCGTCCTTCACCAGCCGCAGCATGTTGGAGAGCAGACGCAGGGAACGGTTTCCATCCCGGAAGCGGCTCCATAAAGCGACTCTCCAGCCCAGACTCCAGCCTGTGCTTTCATCCCCGCGCCGCTCCAGCGAGGTTCTTGCCGCAGCAAATAGCTCAGGGGTCTCTTCTTCTGACAACTGGCGGCCCGGATAAATACCAACCAGATGCGAGGTATGTCTGTGATACATGTCCTCATCCTCAAAATCAGAGGACCATTCCTGCAGTTGCCCGTACTTGCCAACCTGCAGTGGCAATAGACGCTCACGGGTACTTTTCAGCTCTTCACGCAAAGCTTCATCCGTTCCAAGAATCACAGATGCCTCGATACAGTTCGTGAACAACTCCCAGATCAGCGATATATCCATTGTGGCACCCGGGCTGACCGCAGCCACACCTTCCGCTGTCCGGAATTTATGCTCTGGTGAAGTGGACGGGGAGGTCACAAGATTGCCTTTGCCATCGTCAATTAGCCAATCCAATGCGAACAGAGCCGCCTCTTTCATGACAGGATAAGCCGAAGCCCGCAAGTATTCAGTGTCTCCGCCAAAAGCATAATGTTCCCAAAGATGCTGAGTCAGCCAGATACCCCCCATTGGCCAATAAGCCCAGCTTGGATCTCCATCGCCATAATCACCTACCGGTGCAGTGTGTGCCCAAAGATCCGAGTTATGATGAGCTACCCAGCCCCGGGTGCCATAGTTGGTCCGAGCGGTATCCGCCCCTCTCTTCGCCAGATTGCCGACGAAATCCAAAAGTGGCTCATGACATTCTGCCAGATTGCAAATCTCAGCGGGCCAATAGTTCATTTCTGTATTGATATTCAGTGTATAATTACTGCTCCAAGGCGGACGAGTAGAGGCATTCCATATTCCCTGAAGATTGGCAGCCTGCGTTCCGGGGCGCGAGCTTGCGATCAGCAAATAACGTCCGAAATGGAACAGCAGCTCAACTAGACCCGGATCTTGCGCGGAGTAAGTCGTAATCCGCTGCTCGGTTGACATTCCTTCCGGCGCCAGCGGCTTGCCCAGCCGAAGCTTCACCCGATCGAAAAGTGCCCGGTAATCAGTGATATGGGCTTGAAGCAGGCTGGTGTAAGACTTGCCTTGAGCACTTGCCAAGAAAGAAGCTGCAATGGTGGAGGCATCTTTTCCTTCAATTCCCGGGATTAGGTCATACCCTTTAAAACTTGTAGCCGCACTGAAATAAAAGGTTGCCGCTGTCGCACCCAGCAAATGAATCCCACTGCCATCAACCGTTACTTGGCCGTCATCCGCCGTCACGGAGAGTTGTCCTTCGAAAGCCATTCCCTTGCTGCTGCCTGATTCACCGTATCGGATGGGATTGTCGCTCCCGAAATAGCTTGGATCTACATGCTCCGGTGCCGTTCCCGATAGTACAAAGCTGTCGCCTTGCGAATAAAGGTTGTGCCGGAGCGGACTTTCCAGCGTAGCATGCACATTCAATGCGCCTGGCACACTTGCGGTCAAACGAAGTACAAGCAACTGATCAGGATGAGAAGCGAACATCTCACGGGTATAAGTAACATTGCCAATCTGATATTCAATGCGATGCAGCGCATTTTCCACATCCAGTGTACGCTGATAAGAATGATAGACGTTGCCATGCTCAAAACGAAGCAATAGATCACCAAAAGGTAAATAAGATTGAGTATACGGCCCCATCATTTCTCTAGTCAGCGTGTCCGCCTCAACATAGCGGCCTTCTTGAATCAGCTGTCGCACCTTTGGCAGAACGTTTTTAGCACCGGGATTGTTACCCTCTTTTGGGTATCCTGACCAAAGCGTATCCTCGTTCAGACTAATTTTCTCCTGTTCCACACCACCGAAGATCATACCGCCCAGACGTCCATTCCCAATTGGAAGACCTTCCGTCCATACATATGCTGGCTTGTCATATTGAAGTTTCATACGCGCTCTCCTCACCATCTGTCATTTAATAAATTATCAGCAATTTCAACCTCACTGCAGCATTTAATTCAATCGCATCATCAAGATTCGAAAGACTCGCCTCACCACTGCCTGCCGGAATTCCATTGCACTTAAAGACCAGTCCGCAGGTGCTCTTGGTACTAAGGGCCAACGCATCAATACTCTCAAACTTGGATTAGTGACATCCCGGTTCTCTTCCTCGCTGGCAGTATTCGAGATAAAATAAGGTTTCCGGATGGCCTCGTCCGGATAGAAATGATAGCAGCCCTTCGGCAATCCAGTAGTCCCGGGCCGGGAATTTCAGCGACAGCCTGAATAGCCCGAACCATGGCTGGCTGCGCGTCTAAACCAGAATCCGGCAGTACTCCATAATCCGTCAGGCGGATTACAGTAGGAGTAGTTAAGGCATTATTCTCGGCAGAAGTGATCATCGGCACCGCCTTTCTTTTTTGTAAACGCTTAATATTTGGCAGTATAATATCTCCGCTTTAAATAATCAATTGTGCAGCAGTTTCAGAATACGCAGGCTGGTACCTTTACTCTGTTCGTCCTTCAGCCCCGTAATGCGTACTGTAACCCGCAGTTCTTGACGTTGTTCCTGGATCGGAAACATGGCGATAATAGGCCGAAAGGCAAGCGGACACCATTCATCGAATAAGTTCACAGCTTTATAAGAACTGCCATTAAGCGAATATTCAAAAATCCCGCTGTCCGGTCCGTAGAGCAGCATCAAGCCTGCGCTTTGCCCGGTTACGGTAAAAGAAAACATAGCCTCCTTGCTATGGGTATACAGATGCTCTGTTCCAAAACGCCAGTTCATCAGCGGATCTCCTGCAGACAGTTCGCGAAGTTCGTAACCGTTCACATGATCAGCCGCGCGGAAATCAAGCAAACTGCCATATTCATAATTTTGCACCGCCAAGGGTGGAATATCTAAAGAGCTTTCGCTGCTCAAATTCGTCTTGCCAGGAACAAGCGCTGTCTCCAGATACTCTCGCAAAAAAGAAGCATACAGCGCATGACCGTCATCATTGGGATGATATCCATCCGGTGCCAGCTTAGTCCACTCCATTTGTCCCGCCTCTAGCTGCGCATAGACTCTAGCTGCAAAATTAACAGAGGGAAGCTTATAATGCTCAGCTACTTCTTCATGGACAGCGATATTAAAGGGATTGCTCCCGGAGAGATTCTTCTCTGCTGCCGTATACAAAAAGCAAATATCAGTGCCCGGTGACAACCGTCTGCATTGGCGGACAATGCCCTCCATCCCTCTAATGGATTCTTCCCGGTCACTGCCGTCATTGACGCTAAATTCAACGAATAACAAATCAATTGTGCCCTGCTGCAGGACATGCTCCTGTAATCGATGAGCACCTAAAGTTGAGTTCGTTCCTCCCACTCCTGCGTTGATGAAGCGGAACTCCTGATCCGCAAACCGTTCCTGAAGATACTTACCGGTGAGCGCTCTCCAGCTATATGTGTCTGCTTCGGAAGCACCTGCCCCCTCCGTAATTGAGCCGCCTAAAAAGGCAACGGTCACAGTCCCTTTTTCCGTAAGCCTGCCTTTAATTTGAGGTAGTCCACGGCGCGGAACTACAAATGAATGATTGCAATGTTTCTCGTCTGTCATAACTCAACCTCCATCCATAAAAAACCATATTTCTCCTTGAAATCAAGAAATCAGGTGCGGGGTCTATCATACAGCACCTGATTCTGATTTCAATATTTATTTTTTTGAAGTATCATAAGCCTTTTGTAAAATTTCGAGATAACGGTCAAGCTTCAAGTTCTGCAATCCCTTTACATAAGCGTCCCAGTCCTTGTTCAGATCCTTGTTGCCTGTGATGAATTGCAGCTCATTTTGTTCGATGTAATTTTTCAAATTTGTCTGCAGCAAGCTGGCTTCATCAATCTCACTTGGATCAATCCAGATCGACCAGATAGGGAACAACTCTTTAGGCTCATGACCTTCGTATAGCAGAGTCGCATCATACAATCTACGTTCGTAACCATCAGAAGCAAAGATGTCGGTACCTTGAACGTAAGTATCACGGTATTCTTTAGGCTCATAGAAGTGAGCCATACCACTCCAGCCCGCATTACGTGGTGCTGCGCCTTCTTCACCTGGAATTAATTTGATCATCGGTTTAACATCTTTACCCAACGCCACATCGCCTTCAACCGGATCGGTCCAATCGGTTCCCTTCAGGCCAGCTGCGCCATTCGTTTGGCCTTCTGGTGTGAACATATAATCCACCATCTTGATCAGTGTAATTTGCGCTTCTTCACTTGCTTTGTTTGTGATCACGAATTTTGCACCCGGGACTACGCCGCCTCCATCATGAGTCGCATAAGAAATTCCTGAAGGTCCCGAAATCGGAGGAAGCGGGTTGTAATGTGCTGAGCGGGTATTCCCCGGGTCGATGTTTACGAAGATCGCTGGGTGCATACCTGCACCTGCGCCTAGAATTTCTACATCAGCATTTTCACCGATTTTCTTAAAAGCTTCCGCGTTTTGTGTAAAGGCACCCGGATCAATTAACCCTTCGTCAAACAGGGATTTAATATAGGTCAATCCTTCTTTCCACTCCGGAGTAATGGCAGCAGATTGCACCTTTCCATCCTTCATGTTTAGGTAATTACGATCATCATCATAAACAAATGCGTTCATCAAGAAAGGAACGATCCGTACGCCGAACTCCTCGATGGAACCGCTTAGCGGCACTTCATCCGCTTTGCCGTTGCCGTTCGGGTCTTGCGTTTTAAAGGCTTTCAGTACATTTTTAAATTCCTCAGTGGTCTTCGGCATCTCCAAGTTAAGCTTTTTCATCCACTCAGTATTCAGCCACATTTTGCTAGGATAGGAACAGTGGAAGCATTCTGTATAAGCTACAAGTCCGTAAATGTTGCCATCAGGTGCAGTATTAAACGTTCTTAGGTCAGAGTTCTTTTCCATGGCTGCTTTAATATTAGGAGCATATTTATCAATCAGATCATTTAGCGGAATGAGTACACCTTGCTTGCCGTATTTCAGTAGATCGGCCTGTGAGAATTGATCAATATAGTGAGTAAGCAGGTAGGCATCTGGATAGTCGCCACTCGCCAGTGAGATCTGGCGTTTTTCCTGAGCACCATCCGATGGATTGATCTGCCAGTTGAATTTGAAATTAAATTTCTCTTCTACATGTTTTGTGAATTTATTGGTCGAAAGGTCGATGCCGGATTCCTGAACTGAGAACACGCTGATCTCAACCGGCTTGCCAGACGAACCCGAACCAGAGCCCTGCTGCGTGCTGGATGCGTTACCTGTATTTTTATTTGCACATCCGCTAATTACAACCGTAAATGCCATGACCAGAATTAGTAAAGTTATCAAGCTTTGCTTCTTCAAATATTATCACTCCCTTTTGTAATTTAGCAGGTGATACGATGATACCTTAAGTGTGTACTCCGGGCATACCTCCTTTCCAAAAAAAGAGATTCCTAAGATCAACCCTTGACGGAACCAACAAGCATCCCCTGTACAAAATAACGCTGTACGAAAGGATAGATAACTAGTACCGGCAAGGTGGCAATCACAATTAAGGAATACTTCAGCAGCTCGGAAAGCTGTTGTTTCTCGACCAGTTTCCCCACGTCCATAGCCCCACCAGCGCTGTTGTTCTGAATGATGATGCTTCGCAGGACAAGCTGTAAGGGGAACAAATCTGCTGATTTCAGATAAATCAACGCATCGAAATAGGCATTCCATTGACCTACCGCGTACATAAGCACCAACACTGCGAGAATCGGTTTGGATAACGGGAGTACCACGCTCCAGATGAATCTCATATCACTACAGCCGTCGATTTCACTAGCTTCCAAAAGCTCCTCCGGAATCGAGGATTGAAAGAAGGAGCGGGCAATAATGACCTGCCAGACCCAAATGGCGTTCGGAATCAACAGCGCCCAGCGAGTGTCGATCAGATGCATCTCCTTCACAACCAAATAGGTGGGAATTAGCCCCCCACTGAAGATCATGGTGAAGGTAATGATCATCATCAGTGTATTTCGTCCGAAAAAACCTTTTCGAGACAGTGGATAAGCAATCATAACCGTTAAAGTTATACTAATCAGCGTTCCCGCTGCGGTGTAGAAAATTGAGTTTCCATAACCAGTGATAATCTCAGGCGTATTCAGCAATACTTTAAAACCTTTGAAAGATATATCCACAGGCCAGAGCCAGACACGACCAGAGGTCACGGCTGCCGGACTACTGATTGAGCTGCTGATGATAAAAATAAGCGGATAAAGTACAGCGATTACCACAAGAGTGAGCACAATATAGATTGTGATCAGGAACGCTTTGTCGCCGACGGATTCTTTAATCTTTTTTTGAACTGCTGCTGCCATAGATGAGCTCCTTTCCTACCAGATGCTGTTCTTCGTGATTCTTTTCGCCAGACCGTTTACTGTAAATAAGAGAACCAGGTTGATGATGGAGTTGAACAGGCCCACCGCAGTTGCAAAGCTGTAATTGGCATTCAACAGACCGACCCGGTAGACATAAGTGGCAATGATCTCAGAATTAACGAGGTTAAGCGGGTTCTGTAGCAGGTAGACTTTTTCAAAGCCGATCGCCATTACATTCCCCACATTCAGAATCAAAATGATAACAATGGTTGGCACAATCCCTGGCAAATCGACGTGACGGATTTTTTGAAACCGCGAGGCTCCATCAACTTTGGCAGCTTCATAAAGTGTTGGATCTATCCCTGCAAGCGCTGCCAAATATACGACTGCACTGTAGCCCGCTGTCTGCCAAATATCAGTCCACACATAAATCGAACGGAACATGCCGGGTTCACCTAGGAAGTTAATAGAATCCAGTCCGAAGAAGTTGAGTGCAATGTTGGCAAAACCGAGCCGTGGGGCCAGAAATAGCATAACGATTGACACCATGACAACCGTCGAGATGAAATAAGGAGCAAACGATACAAGCTGAACGAATTTCTTAAACCTTCCTCCCCGTACCTCATTAATCATGAGCGCAAGAATAATCGGGATTGGAAAACCCGCCAGCAACTGATAGCCACTAAGCATAATAGTATTCTTGAGCAGCGTCCAAAACTGCGGATTCTCAAAGAAGAGCTGGAAGTTTTTAAATCCGACCCATGGACTTCCCCATATCCCTTTTATGACGTTATAGTCCTTAAAGGCTAGGACAGTGTTCAGCATCGGATAATACTTGAAGATGATAAAAAACAGCAAAGGCGGAATCACAAGCAGATGTAACTGCCAGTGCTTTTTTATGCTTTTGCGAGCATTTTGTAAGAATGCGGGGCCTTTGCTTTTCGGCAACGACTTGCGATGTAATACTATTTCTTTCTCCAGAACAATTCCCCCTAAGCAGATGTCTGTGATTTTTGATAGCGCTTTCTACGGATTGATCATAGATGACTTTTATCTCCAAAAGAAAGGTACACTTGGGGACTTCAGCGTACAAATCGCCTTATCTGAGGAGCACAAAATAGCAGTAGAACGGCCATTTTTCCAAATTGCAGGGTTGAAATCAGAAAAAAGACTGCATCGTCCAAAGTGGACAGTGCAGCCGTATGTTATGGCATATTTTTTTATTCATCCACAGATTGTCTATAGGTACTCGGGGAGACACCCATCAACCTTTTAAATGCGCGTCTGAAGGAATGTGAACTGTTGTAGCCCACCCGCACGGCAATCTCATCCACCGTTAATCCATTCTCTTTGAGCAGGATAATGGCTTGATCCATTCTGACTTTTATCAAATGGTCGGAGAAGTTGACACCCGTTACCTCTTTAAACAGCTGGGAAATGTATTTTTCCGGCCGCTCCACCTGTTCCGCCACCCGGTAGAGGGTCAGTTCCGTATCCGAATAGTTTTTTGCTGTGTAGTCCTTAATCTGCTTGATGATCTGAATATGAATATCTTTCTTTTTATTCGCAATGAGTCCGCACAGCTCTTCCATAATGTCAAAAAATTCGTTCTGGATCGTCTCAAGCGACTCTGATGAGCCAATGTCTATGACCCGCCGTTTGACACTCTCGATCTCTGAATATTCGGTAAATGCCTTTTGATCCAATAGCTTGAGAAAAGTCCCCTTCATTTCCCCGACAAGCTGGTGCTTCATTTCGATGGATAATTCTCGCTGCTCCATATTCTGGGCGATAATCGCACGCACAATCCGTTCGGCTTCTTCTAGCTCTCCGGCTCGAATCGTGCTGATTAACCGTTGCTCCGAATCCAGCGGATAATAATAAGTTGTATTCTCGATCTGAGCTTCGCTACTCCAGATAATTCCTTTCTTATTCATGTAAACTGCATATTCCAGCGCCTGCTTCGCTTGATCATACGAAAGGCTAACCTCCGTTACCTCTGTGAATAGATCCCCGAAGCCCGCCAGAATGGTAATGCGGTACTCATTAAAGACATTTTGAGCGAGCTCCTCCATCGTCTGGGTGATATTCGCTGCTTCCTGTTCCTTGTCAGCTCCTTTTTCCCTAGAAAAGAACAGCGTTACAACTTTATCAGAGCCCATATCCGTCATCAAGACATCCACGCCAAGATCAGCCAAGGTCTGTTTCAGCAGCAGCCGGGAAGCGCTCAGCTCGTTCAGAATTTCAACACTGTCCATACCCGCATAACCGTTAATTTGAACAATTCCTACGTAGCCAGTATCCTGATTCATGCTGATATCCGCCTGCTTGGCTGCAGAGATAATTTCATCCCGCGTCTTGAATTCACCGGCAATCAGCCGTTTCAGGAAGGCATCTCGGACCAGAGGAAGCTGGCGGTTAAGCTCGGACTCGAGCAGCTTATTTTTGGTAATCATATCGGCAATATTTCCGCTCAAAAAGTCAAATTCATTCCTCTCCGAGGCTTCTTCTTTACCGAATTGCTCCTTCATGACACTGAGCATACGATTGATTGGCGCGCTGTTACGGTAAGCTAATACCAGTCCGGCAATCAAACCGATAATTAGAGTGCCTCCCGTAATTTGTATGGAGATTCTTTTGATCTTGTTAGCATTCTCCATCAAAATATCTTGAGGAATCCCGGTCTGATACACCCAGCCATTGGAATCGGAACGGGTAGTAACCACCAGATCATCCTTGTAGAACTGACTGACCTTATTCTTATCAAAAGCTGGATCGTCGAGCATTTTGGCCATTTTCTGCTCATCGCTTCCTTGCAGAACAATCGTATTCCCTTTAGCGTCACTAATATGCACCCAGCCCCCGTATCGCTCGGTCAGGCCTGAGAGCAAGCTGGAAATATTTTTTTCATCAATAATCACGACTGCGACAGCCGGCGAGGAATCATTAAAGCTATCCAAGGGGAGTGACTGCATATAGGTAATGACCGAGGTTTGCATCCCCCTGCTGACAAAATCACTAAGTGGCTTGATCTCGCTGCGGTGGGTTGTCTCAAGCACTTCTTTTCTCCAATCCTGTAACGAAAGACCCTTATAGTTGAAATTAGAGTAGTAATGCTCCGGACGATAGGTCGAACCTGGGGTTAGGATAAGATTATAGTTAGCGAGGTAAATATAATAGTTTTGCAAAAAATCATTAGTCTGGCCGAAAGTCAAAACATTCCGCATCGTTTTCCAAATCCCATACACATTCGTCTCATTTTCACTTTCATTCATAAGAACATTTAGCTCCTGGTTGACCGCCAATTGCCTGGTAAAGCCTTCAACCTCCGCCATACGGCGCTCCAATATCTCCTGACTTTTCTGAAGCTGAGTGACTCCATTCTCAATCGAGATGGACTGTGTCACGGAGATTGAGGTTAGATAGGACATGTACCCGCCAATGCTGGGTATGACCAAAATGACCACATAAGAGATTAGAAATTTACGAAAGATATTGGAATATTTCAGCGTAGTTAGCCTCCCTCAATATGACATTTCGATAGCGCTATCATTACCATAGATTAAAACATTTTGCTTCATAGTCAAGGGTTCGAACTCACTTCACCCTCCTGCACCTCTTCAGAAATGGAAAAAAAACAGCGATCTACGCCGTTATCACTGCCTTTTATCGGCAATTCCGATATTTTATCTATAGTGTGTCAGCTGTTTCGATGTGTGACCCTTACATGGCCCTCCTGTCATTTAGAAAAAAGGGGCCAGTAACGGCCCCCTTCATCATTGCTTTGGCTAGACAATCAGTTCTTCTTCTGATCTCTGGCCTCTAATCCAGATGTAAAGACATGATCCGTCGAAGCTTCTTCAATGTCGCCGAAGGCCCAATGTGTTGCCGGAACATCTGCCCACTGTGGATTCGTTACATTGATTAGGGGACCTCTGCCTAAAGCTCTATTCATAGCCACAACAGCTTCGGCACGAGTAAGCTTGGCATTAGGACGGAAAGTCCCGTCATTATAACCAGTGAAAATGCCAGTACCTTGGGCTTGCAAAATCGCCGCCTGTGCCCAATGTCCATTGATGTCAAAGAAACCGGAACCCTTCTGCGTCGAATCCGTTCTAAGCAGGGTCACCAGAGTGGCCATTTCTGCACGCGTCAACGTTTGATTAGGTTTAAAGGTGCCATCGCTGTAACCCTTTATTAGTCCCATCTTCGCTACTTTAGTTATGGCATCAGCACCCCAGTAACCAGAAGGCACATCACTGAACACGACACCTGCTCCAGTAGCCCCCTTCTCAGAAACATTGGCAAGAATCGTTGCCATCTCAGCACGCGTAATTTCGTGCTCCGGCTGGAAGAACCCACCCGGATAACCTTTGATATATGCGGTATGACGGATCGTATCAGACTCGCCATTCCCTGCAGATCCATCCTCGTTTCCAGTTGCCGGAGTTGGCGTCGGAGTCAAGGCAGGTGTGGAAGAAGGCTTAGCTGGAATGTACGAGCCACCCGAATCCGTTGATGTTGGTGTTGGTGTTGGTGTCGGTGTAGAAGTTGATGTTGGTGTCGGACTTGGCGTTGGTGTCGGAGATACAACAGGAATCGTTGAAACTGTGAATTTCAATTGATCCGTCAGCATGAAATCACCAGATTTCTTCACAGCTTTAAGCGTGTGTATCCCGCCTTCCAATCCCGAAATACTATAAATTTCCTGACGGCTCAGGCGGCTCTGACTATACGCATTCACGGTTTGGACCCGTTGTCCATCCACATAAATATCCATATCACCTTGCTCTGGACCAATAGGTGTAATCAGGCTGATTCCGGTACCCTTGAAGGTATATTCAAAGGAATCACCGTCCACTGATGTAGAGTGAACATCATTAAGATAATCTCCCCCTACAGTAAACTTAAGGTTCAGCGTGCCCACTGGCTGTGCAGCAAGATAAGATTTATTCAGTGTAACACGGTTACCTGCTACTGAATAATCAGTCCCCAGAACCAGATCATATGATCCGTTAGTAATGCCGGCAAAGCTTTCCGCTTGCTGCAGTAATGTCACCTCAATATCTTCCTGAGCGGAAGCAGCTTTATCAAAGCTGGCAGCGATCGGATTAATCATATTCGGAATTTCTACCTTGAGCATATCAAGAAGCATAAATCTGCCTGATTTCTTCACAACCTTGAGCGTGTGCATACCATCCGGTAAGCCAGAAATGCTGTAAAGGTTCTGAAGTGACATTTGTCCATGATGATAGGCACTGACTGTTTCCTTAAATCGATCGTCAACATAAATATCCATATCACCCTGTGACTCATCTACCTCTGTGAACAGCTGAATCCCCGTTCCTCTGAAGGTATATTCAAAAGAATCACCATTCTGCTCCGTATATTGCACATCGTCTTTATAGTCGCCCAATCCTCTGCCACTGCTGCGGTTCCAAGTGCCATTGTACTTAACTGTCGAATCATCGTTATTAATCATCACATAACGAATGCCTGTAGAATCGCTAATTTGTATCGACAGGGTCTGTGGATCACCAGCGTTAAAAATGAAAATCAAGTCGGTTGTGCCTGCCGGCTGCTGCGCAAGGTATTGCTTATGGATGGTCAACTTGTCATTCGTCACCGTAAAATCGACTTCCGAAAGTGCCTCGCCATTATTTTCAATACTGCTCAGTATATTACCATTCAAATTCAGGGTGACAGTAACATCCTCTTGTTGTTCTGTTACTTGTTCAAATCTAGCAGATGTCGGAGTAATGGTACTATTCTGTCCTCCTGCTGGAGTTTCTGTAGTCACCTTAAATGCGTCAAGCAGCATAAAATCACCTGAGCTTTTGGCCACTTTAAGCGTGTGAGAGCCGTTAGCCAGTCCCGAGACACTGTACAGATTTTGCTGTACCTCTCTTGATCCCGTTTTATAAGCACTAACGGTCTGTGCAGCCTCATGGTCCAGCGTAATAATCATATCTCCCTGAGATTCATGCTTTTCGGTCAGCAGGTCAATGCCAGTGCCCGTAAAGGTGTACTCAAAGGAATCACCGTTCTTCTCGGCATAATGCACATCGTCTTTATAATCACCCAATCCTCTAGATGAGCTTACCTGCCATGCGCCATTATATTTAATGCCGCTGTCATTATCATTAATGTATACTACATTAGTGACCGTTGCCTTGTTCGCAGCAGACGAATTCTCAGACGGGTCAGTCCCATAGTTCGTAACATCCGATTGTGAAGCCATCGACGGAGCAGACGAGGAATCCTTGATCGTAATGCTCAAATCTTGTTTTCCTTCTAGCAGCTCTTTGCCACCATTTCGCTTCCAATCCCCGCTGTAGCGCATACCTGTATCATCATCATTGACTGTAGAGGTGCCACCTAATGCTGTAACTTTAAGCATCCGCGACGCATGAGGTTCAAGTATCCCTCCGCTAAATTCCTTCTCAAAGTCTCCCAGCTCAGTGTGACTCCATAAATCGCGAACGGAAGCCGGGCCCTCAAGGCCGAGATCACTCCATTTGACTTTCACCTCCGCACTCCGACTGCCCAAATTGAACAGAGCTACGCTGTAAGTGCCATCTCCATTATTGGCATACCAAACCTGCTGCTGGGTATCCATAGATACCGGATGGCCTGGACGTCCTGCCTGATTTACGGCAATTACCTCATCATTGGTAAGCAGTTCTAGACCATAGCTGTCCAGCCTAGTCATGTCATTACCTGTATACAATGGCACGGAAGAGATTGACCAGAATGTCATCGCGGATTTCCGCTCGTCTTTGGTCAGACCATCCATAGATCCGTTACCAACGTTCAGAGAATCAAAATCATTCCAACCCCCAGGACCTGCATCCCTCCACCAAAGTGCTGCTTTGGGGAACAAGCGGGAAATACTCGGCCAGGCTGTCAGCCCACTGCCATCGTAAGCTTCCACATCCCAGTCAATACGCCAACCGTTGGCATACTTTTTCCAGAAATCCACGTAATTGTGATCGAGCGCCCAGGACAGCTCAAACCAGATGTTATTTCTGTCAAAAGCCTTAGACCATGCCTCTACATCGCCGCGCGCATCACGGCTTAAGTTGTCAATCCCCGAGCCAGGAGTCACGCTGTCAAATTTGACGAAATCAATGCCCCACTCGCCAATCATATCCGCAATGGAATCCACATACTTCTGGGCACATGGATTTGTGAAATCAATTTTATAAGTGTAAGAATTCCAGTAATCCATAATGGTAAGCGGTTTGGCTGTAATGTCCTGTATACGGCATTGGCCACCCGTTCCGTAAATCTCTAGATTCTGATTATAGGCATCGATGGATACCCCCGGAATCATATAGATTCCAATTTTCTGTCCATTATTATGAACATAGTCGATGACCTCTTGAAATCCGTTAGGATATAAGGTCTCACTTGGAATCGGTCTGCCGTATTCATCCATGCTGCCATTCCAGCCCGCATCAATATTGATGTATTCATAGCCATGGGCTTGCAACTTCTCATGCATAACATCCGATTGTTTTTTGATGCTTTCGGCCGAGGTCCAGTTACCTGCACCGTCGTACACCTGCATGCTGTAACTGCTCCAGCCCATATAGGGCTTTTGCGCCATACTCTTCTCAGCTGCTAGTGCCACATTGCCCTGTGTTCCTGTGAAACCGAACTGCGCTGCTGCAATTATAAATACCAACAGACTCATTCCCAGCTTTTTTCCCATTCGCTTCAAATCATCCTTACCCCCTCATAAAATGTGGTCAAAATTTCTTTGATAGCGCTTTCTTTACGGGATGATCATAAAGGAAGATCGAGTTCCACGATAGGTACATTTCCGCATTTTACGTACAAATAACCCAAAAACAAGGGGACAAATAAATAACGGAACAAACATAATCCCTCCAACACTAGAAACTTGAGGAAGATAATATGGGCTGGATCTATTTTGAAAATTATTAATAAAGACCCTTTTAACCTTATGTAACGTGATGGAAATCACATGATTTAATGTAAAATAAATGAATAATTTAGAAATGAAATACAATTATCTTAATCGATGCATGATATGCTCTAGAAAGGGAGATAGGATTGAAGTTGGATTTGGAAGGGTTGAATGTGGATTCCTTGATTCAGATGCTTAAGGCATCATTTTCATTTGAGAATTGGGATGCCATGATTGAAATTGCAGACAAGCTACACGAACAAATTTCCATCATATATGAAAACAATAGTAACCTCATACGAGGTCCTAAACTGAAACGGAGTATCCCCTATTATTTTGGATATAGCTCATGCGCAAAAGGTATAGCACTACAAAAATCCGGTAAGTTTGACGAGGCAAAAATATGTATTCAGAAGTATGCTGACCTGGGCTGGATAGTAGGTTTAGATGAAGAGGGTATTAATGAAGTCGAATATTACCGCAATATAGCAAAAGCCAATTCATACGTTATCGATCTGTTGGAAGGCAAAATGGGAGTCCTACATAAATACGTTGAGTTTATTAGAAAAAGTGATGATGAAGAGTTATTGCCGGGACTCATTACAATCTTAGAATCTTCGATAATACATGATTATTCCGTTGATTGGATTCTGAAGGAATTCAAAATCAATGTTGATGACATAGGAGAACATGAGACTATTGTGAATATCAGATACCATGAGGATTACATTTATCTGCTGGCGATGTATTACTATAAACAAGAGAATATGTACGATACAATCAACACTATTCTAGAAATCTTATTATTAAGCATCAAGCTAGACGATGATACAGGCTTCAAAAAATCAGCAGCGCTCTTTGAACTCCTTAGAGACCACGCCGATCAATCACAACTCAAAGTACATCACAATATCATGAAAACAATAATCGAAAAAGAGTTTACTAGGTCCTTCAGCTCGCGAATCGAGTTCAGCAATTTACACAGTTAACGATCACGGAGGTCGTCGTTGATTGGATTATAAAGTTGGCTATAAAAAAGGAGTGGTTCTCCGGTTAATGGGCGGAATCACTCCCTTAAGGTGTATTGATCCGGACCGGACCGGACCGGTCCGCTCGATCCTTTGCTTTCTGCGGGATTTATACCGTTCATTTCACCATATTCGCCCGATCCGCTGCATTCTGCGGGATTTTTACCGCTCATTTCTCCGCATCCGCCCGATCCGCTGCATTCTGCGGGATTTATACCGTAGATTTCACCGTATTCGCTCGATCCGATATATTCTGCGGGATTTATCCCGTTCATTTCGCCACATTCGCTCGATCCGGTACATTCTGCGGGATTTATACCGCTCATTTCCCCGTATTCGCCCGATCCGCTGCATTCTGCGGGATTTATACCGTTCTTTTCGCCACATCCGCTCGATCCGGTACATTCTGCGGGATTTATACCGTTCTTTTCGCCACATTCGCTCGATCCGGTACATTCTGCGGGATTTATACCGCTCATTTCCCCGTATTCGCCCGATCCGTTGCATTCTACGGGATTTATACCGCTCATTTCGCCACATTCGCTCGATCAGCCGCATTCTGCGGGATTTATCCCGTTCATTTCCCCGTATTCGCTCGATCCGGTACATTCTGCGGGATTTATACCGTAGATTTCACCGTATTCGCTCGATCCGATATATTCTGCGGGATTTATCCCGTTCATTTCCCCGTATTCGCCCGATCCGGTACATTCTGCGGAATTTATCCCGTAGAATTCTCCGTATATGCTCGATCCGGTACATTCTGCGGGATTTATACCGTAGAGTTCTCCGTATATGCTCGATCCGGTACATTCTGCGGGATTTATACCGTAGATTTCTCCGTATATGCTCGATCAGCTGCATTCTACGGGATTTATACCGTAGATTTCTCCGTATGCTCGATCCGTTGCATTCTGCGGGATTTATCCTGTCCATTTCTCCACATCTGCTCCATCCGCTGCATTCTAAAGCAATTATCCCGTAGATTTCTCCGTATTCGCCCGATCAGCTGCATTCTGTGGGATTTATCCCGTTCCTTTCGCCACATCCGCTCGATCCGCAACATTTTAGGGCATTAATGCCTCTATTGTCTCCGCAACCACTCCATCCGCCTCATTCTACGGTATAAATCCCGCTTCCTTTTCGCCGCTTCTACTTTGCCGGCCTTTCTGCCCGCCTCACAACATAGTGTTGAACCCCCTCAAAATTCGTCGCTCAGTTGACGAACACCGGTTATTCGCCATGTTTTTAGTTTAACTTTCGTTCTTCTCATTTTACATAAGATTCTTTTCACACTTTGTTTGGATTTTTTAAAATCATACAAAAAAAGCCCCGATTGATTACCTCGGGACTTTTTTTTGCTTTATTTTCTCCTATATTAAAACAAATCTACTTAACTGCCTAGCTTTCACTTCAAATAGTTCTCTAATGTTCTCCGTACCGCTCCTGGGCCTGCCATCATTTCCTGGAACATAACCTCAATCTTATCGCCTAGACCAATTGCGTACAACGGAACCCCAAAAAGTCGCTCATCTTCAAGAATGGGGCGCACACTTGCGGTTTGGTCTCCAAGCGAAACTCCTTGCAGGTAACCCTGCAGTGTTTCTAGTAACGGATCTGAACTCAATGTGAAGACCTCTCCAGCATCATTCACTCCTAGTAAGTAACGACACCACACCGCGATAGCCAGTGGAATCGCTGTTAGCTGCGCTGGATCGAGCTCCTCCCGTCGAATATAGGATTTAATAGTTTCACCGAACCGTATACCCACCTTCTGCGAAGTGTCTGTAGCAATCCGCTGTGGAGTATCGGGGATAAATGGATTGGCAAAACGCTCCGTAAGGACTTCGTCCAGGAACTGCTTTGGACTGAGAATCCCCGGGTCCACTACGACGGGCAGACCTTCTTTGTAACCGATTATCTCCACAAACCTCCGCAAAGTATCGTCCTTCATCTCATCCGCGATCAAGGTGTATCCAAGCAGACAACCGGAAACAGCAAGCGCCGTATGCAGCGGATTAAGGCAGGTCGTTACTTTCATCGTCTCCACCTTGTTGACTGTCTCCCGGTCCGTAAAAATAATTCCGGCTTCCTCTAGTGGTGGACGTCCGTTCGTAAAGTTGTCCTCCACTACAAGGTATTCGCTAATCTCGGCATTTACGAAAGGAGCGGTATATGTGTTTTTGGAGGTAATGATTACATCCATATCACCAATTCCCTGTTCCAGAAGCGCGGCCTGTACACTCTCCGAAGGACGTGGTGTGATTTTATCGATCATGGACAATGGAAAGGTTATTAATCGTTCATCTTCCAGATAGCGCACAAAGTCTTCCACAACAAGTCCTCTTTGGGCCCATTCCTTAGCGATGGACACAATACCGTTCTTCAACTTGTCGCCATTGTGTGAGCAGTTGTCCATGCTGACAAAGGTCATCGGATATTGGCCTTTCAGATATCTTCGATAAGCAAGCGAAGCTACAATGCTCATGACATGAACAGGATGCTCCGGTCCGCTCTCGATATCCTTTTTCACAATGCCAAGATATTTATCGTGCGGATCCGTCAACGAGTATCCCTTCTCCGTGATGGTGAAGCTGGCCATTTGCAGGCTCGGATTCTCGAACACCTCGATCAATCGGCGGTACTCCGCTTCACGGTTTTTGTCCGCTGCGATTCCCTCCACAATACTGCTGACTACTCTTTTCTGAAAATCACCACGAGCATTCATCAGCACTAAAAGGGTCAGATTGTCGTAGGGCTTGTAAACTTTATCAATCATTTCGAAATCAAAGGTTTCCACCGCAATAATACCTGTATCCGACTTCCTGCTATCCAGCAGCTTCTGATGAGCATTTGCCACGAATCCCCTGAAAATATTACCTGCACCGAAATGAATCCATTCCGGTTTAAGCTGTGTATTGTTTGCTACCTGCTCATAGTCGAACTGTGGAAGCTCCACTCCAGCAGCTTTCCAAGCTGCTTTTTCCCCTTGGATACTGCTTCTGGTCAGATGCAGCATTTATTTTGCCTCCTTGACGTTGTCCAAGCTATCCCAGACACCAAGCAAATACATGATGCCCATAGCTCTATCATACAAACCATAACCCGGGCGGCAGTTCTTCTCTTCCCCCCAAAGATGACGCCCGTGATCCGGACGTACATAACCAATGTATCCGTTCTCATGATAGGCTTTGACCACCTCGGCCACATCAACGCTTCCGTCACGCCCACGGTGCGACACCTCAATGAAATCACCGTTCTCAAATACCTTCACATTGCGGATATGTGCAAAATGAATACGGTCATGGAACTCGCGGATCATCGCTGGCAGATCGTTATCCGGATTCGTGCCGAGTGACCCTGTGCAGAACGTCAAACCGTTGTACGGGCTGTCCACCAAATCCAGAAAGCGGCGGATCATATCCCGATTGCGGATAATACGCGGCAGTCCAAAGATCGGCCAAGCCGGATCATCCGGATGAATAGCCATCTTGATGTCCACTTCCTCGCATACTGGAATAATGCGTTCCAGGAAATACTGGAGGTTGTCGAACAGTTTATCTTCCGTCACATCCGCATAAGCCGCAAACAGCTCATCTAGCTTCGCCAGCCGCTCCGGCTCCCAGCCCGGCATCGTGAACTGTCCAGCTCCCTTCAGAATCCGGTCCACCATCTCACGCGGATTATCGGTAATGGCAGCCTTTTCATAAAAGAGAGCATTCGAGCCATCAGGCAACTCTTTATACAGCTCTGTGCGGGTCCAATCGAAAACAGGCATAAAATTATAGCAAATCACCTTAACGCCAACCTTGGCGAGTTTACGAATGGTGTCGATATAATTATCGATATATTTATCACGGGTCGGCAAGCCGATTTTGATATCATCATGAACGTTGACGCTTTCTACTACAGCCGTGCTGAAACCCTTACTGGTGATTTGATCCGCCACTTCTTGGATCCGTTCCATTTCCCACACTTCTCCAGCTACTTTCTCGTGCAAAGACCAGACAATCCCCATTACACCCGGAATCTGCCGAATATGATCCAGCGTGATATTGTCATTGCCCTCGCCGTACCATCTCCACGTCATGTTCATTGATAAACCCTCCTGTGAATTCGTTTTCATCTATCTTGTATACAAGATTTACTTGATCATAGAATAAGAACAATTCTTTGTCAATCACAAATTCATCAGGAATTTTATCATAAAAACAAGGAATTTCCACCCTATTTTCATCTCGATAATTTTAATGAACGAACTTATCATGTATACTAGTACTGTATCTGTCATCAACAATTGAAAGCAGGAACAGAAATGTCAATCAAAGCTGAAATTCTAAACACACTGAAGCACGAAATCCTCACGCTGGCGTTAAAGCCAGGTACCATTCTAAGTGAAACAGCCTTGTCTGAGCGGTTTCAGATTTCACGTACGCCGTTGCGTGATGTTCTCAAGCAGCTTGCACTGGAATCTTATACCGATATCTACCCGAAAAAAGGTAATATTGTGTCCTTTATTGATCTAGAATCTGTTGAACAAATCACATACTTGCGTTGCACACTGGAAAAGGAGATCCTCAAGGATCTTTCTGCACAGCTTTTACTACCCGGGGTGCACGAACTGAAGGAGATTCTTAAGAAACAAAAAGAGGTCATCGGGCAGGAGAATGCTGTAGATTCTTTCCTTAATTTAGACGACGAGTTTCACCGGGCCTTGTACAGGCTTGCTGGACGTGAGTATCTGTGGACTCTGATCCAGCAGTCGAATGTACATTATCTCAGGTACCGCAGACTGCACATGCTCAAGACCGACAAGCTGGAAGAAATCTGGAGCGAACACCAATCCATTCTTGAGCTTATGGTGCAAAAGGAAACCACCAATATCGGTCCGCTAATCCACCACCATCTTCGGGAAGATATTCATTCACTGGACTTTCAGGAGAACTTCTCGGAATACCTAAAAAAATAGTCGGCCAAAAAGCGGCTTGCCCATAAGTTAAGTGCCTTCCCGGATAAAACTTCGTTATAAGAAGAAACTCACAAGCTTCCTATTCCTTATTAAAAAAACAAAAAAACCTTGATTTCTCAAGGTTTTCATAAAAAATGAACAAGGACTATAACACCACACTAATAGCTTAAATCTGCACCGTTAGAGGTTATGACCTTTTTGTACCAGTAAAAGCTGTCCTTACGCAGACGCAGCAGCGTTCCATTGCCTGCATCATCCTGATCAACATAAATGAAGCCGTACCGCTTGCGCATCTCCGAGGTGGAAGCCGAGATCAGATCAATACAGCCCCAGCTGGTGTAGCCCATTAGCTCCACGCCATCGGCAATGGCTTCCGCCATCTGCTCAATATGCTGTGCCAGATACTCTATCCGGTATGGATCACGGATCGTGCCATCCAGTTCGAGTACATCCGCAGCACCCAGACCATTCTCTACTACGAACAGAGGAAGCTGGTAGCGGTCATGCATCTCCTTGAGCACAAACCGCAGCCCCTTTGGATCGATCTGCCAGCCCCAATCGGAGGTTTTCAGGAAGGGATTCTTCAGACCTGAGGACAGGTTACCTTCCGTCGTAGCCGTGATGCTCTCATCCACACTGACTACTGAGGACATGTAATAACTAAAGGAAAGAAAATCTACAAGATTGCCCCGCAGCAAAGCTTCATCCCCCGGCAACATGGTTATTGTCACTCCATGCTGCTCCAAATGCCGGCGGATATAAGAAGGATAATAGCCTCTAACCTGAACATCGGAGCAGAACATTGCCATTTGGTTCTCCGCTTGCGCTTTCAGTACATCACCGGGATGACAGGAATATGGGTAGAGCAGCTTGCGGGCCAGCATGCAGCCGATCTGGAACTGCGGATTGATCTCCCGGCCCCGCTTAATCGCAAGCGCACTGGCTACGAACTGGTGATGCAAAGCCTGAAAAGCAACCTGCTTCTCATTTGACTTGCCATCCAGAATAATCCCTGCGCCCAGAAACGGCGCTTTGAGCGTACAGTTGATTTCGTTGAAAGTCAGCCAATACTTCACCTTATCCCGGTAACGGGTGAACACAGTCTCCGCATAACGGACGAACAGTTCAACCAGTTCTCTGGATTCCCAGCCGTTGTATTTGGTGACTAGGTGCACCGGCATTTCATAATGGGAAATGGTGACCAGCGGCTCGATATTATATTTGCGCAACTCATCAAAAACATCGTCGTAGAAACGCAGTCCTGCCTCGTTAGGTACCTGCTCATCGCCATTCGGATAAATACGAGGCCAGGAGATGGACATACGGAATACCTTAAAACCCATCTCAGCGAACAAGGCGATATCTTCTTTGTAGCGGTGGTAGAAATCAATCCCTCTGCGTTTGGGGTAATTCCCCTGATTATCATCCTGTATGGCCTCTTCTAGCTGTGGACCAGACATGGACAATAGCTGTTCCAGGCTCTTCCGTTCCTTAGGAGGACAATATTTGACTACGTCAGCAGTGGACAAACCCTTGCCGCCCTCATTATACGCGCCTTCGACCTGATTGGCGGCTACCGCACCGCCCCACAGGAAGTTTTCCGGAAATGGATAAGTCATCGGTTGAGCCTCCTTTTATTAATTGGCGGCAGCGGTTGCTGCCGCTTTAGCTTCAGCCTGCTGTTCTTGCTCCAGCGCTTCGGCATCGGCTTTTTTAAAGAATGGATAGTAGATCATGAAGCTTGCACCAATCATAACCAGCTGGAACGCACTTACGCGCCAGCCCCCGTTCATCCAGCCATTAACCAGCACCGGAATGCCCAGCGGCACCTGAATCCCGTGCAGCACAGGAAGGATACCCAGAGTCGTCAGAAGAATCGCCAGACCACTACTCACCAGCGGAGTCAGGATAAACGGAATCATAAACCGAACATTCAGCACCAATGGCATCCCGAAAATCACCGGCTCATTGACACCGATCAGACTTGGAATAATTGCCAGTTTACCAAGTGTCTTATAACGTGTAGATTTGGCGAACAACATCGCAATAATGAGACCTAACGTTGCCCCCGCACCACCGATCAGTACATAAACCGGGAAGAACGGTGAACCAATGATATGCGTACCTTCTACACCTCTTTGGTAAGCGTCCAGATTCTCAAGTCCCAAAGCCACCCAAATCGGGCCGACAACGGAATAGACTACCAAGGTGCCGTGAACTCCAAAGAACCACAGCAGGTGAATTACGAAGATGCAGATCAGCATCGCCCACCAGGTACCCCCCAGACTAGTCAGTGGCAGCTGGATAATCGAGAAGACAAACTCGTGCATATTGCCATATTTCGTTGCGGCGAAAATCGCCGTCAGTACTAGCATCAGAACCGCTACGATAAAACCAGGCGTAAGCGCGGCAAAAGATTTCTCGACCGTGGGCGGAACACCCTTCGGCATTTTGATATAGAATTTCTTTTCCAATACAAAGGTATAGATCTTACCTACCAGCAGTGCCAGGATGATTGCCACGAACAATCCCTTGGCGCCTAACCAGGAGTAACCAAATGCTTTGGTCACGCCATCATCCAGCAGTCCTTTTGGTGTAACTAGCAAGAAACTCATCAGCGCCAAAATCCCTGCCGAAAAGCCTTGCTGCTTATGTTGGGTAGCGAAATTGTAAGCGATGGAGAACACCGCGTAGAGTGCGATCAAATCGGTGGTTACAGTTGCCGGAATCGAAGTATAAGTTTTGAGTCCAGTGCTTTCCAGGAAATTCTGATAAGGATCAAGCTTGAGTGCATTAATCAGGGAAAAAATAGCGCCCAGAATCAAAATTGGCATCAAGGCCATCAGACCGTTGGAAATAGCGCTGATATAGGTGTTTTTTTGGATTTTCGTGCTGACTTTCTGGATCTTGGCTCTCCATTCTGCGCCGCCTGCCATGACTTAAGCCCCCTTCTCCATCAGTTCAAGTGCTGTAGCCAGCACCTTGTCCCCATCCATCATGCCATAGTCCATCATATCGATCGTAGTTACTGGAATGTTCGGATATTCTGCGGCCAGATCGCCTTCGGCGTGTCCCATTTGTGGTCCAAGCATAATGATGTCAAAAGGCTTTTGATCGGCGATGTCACTCTCCGCCACCGCATCAATAACCACTTCAACCCCTTGTGTCCGTGCCGATTCTTTCATCCGTTCCACCAGCATACTTGTCGAGAATCCGCCTGCACAGGCGAGCAATATTTTTTTCATCTTAGTTCACCGATCCTTTCAATTCTAGTTCGAGTGCTTTGCGTTCTTTGATTTCTTCGATCAGTTCCACAGCCAGTTCTCTAACCGTCAGGGCATTCATCAAATGATCCTGCGCGTGAATCATCAGCAGCGTAATTTCTGTCTTTTCACCCCGGCCTTCAGCCTGGATCAGCCCCGTTTGCACTTTATGTGCTTTGGTCAGGCTGGTCTTGGCGTTCTTAATCATCTCGCCTGCTTCTTCCAGGTTTCCGGCGCGCGCGGTTCTTACCGCTTTTAGGCTAAGGCTTCTTGCCTCTCCGCTGCTGGCAATAATCTGCATAATCGTTTGTTCATAATCCATGGGTTCTCCACTCCGTATCGTCATTTTTTATAGTAGGTTCTCTATCTCATTCATAAATTGCTCATAACTATTCGTGTTTAGCAGCCGGTTACGGCTGTCTTCCTTCTCCATTAGAACCAGTAGCAGCTTGCTGATCTCTTTGTGCAGGAACAACTGCCCCGGACCCAGATTGATCAGAAAAATCAATTGGACCGGCTTCCCCTCATAGATCAGCGGTTTCTTCAACACGGTTACACTGATACAGTCGCGGATCGCGCTCATCCGCATCGGATGCGGGCCGGCCACCCCATTTTTGTAAATGGTGGTGAATTTCTGCTCTCTGAGCAGCACTTGTTCAGGGAAATCGTCAGCTGCATAATGATTGCCCACGATCTCCCGGCAGCGCTGCTTTAACAGCTCCATGTAATCTTCGTCCGAACCAGACAGATGGAACAGCTCCCTGCGGAACAAATCCTTGAAATCCATCAGCTTGTAGGACGGTTCTGTACGATTAATCTGCAAAGACAATATTTCTTTGATCCGCTGAATCTCTTGATCATCCAGCAGCTGTTTGATATGGATCACCGGTTTTTCCTTAATCTCTGTTGCCAGCGGTACAGTAGAGAGAATCAGATCCACAGGCTTGCTGCTGATCTCCTCCACCTCCGTGATGGAGGCTGTGATCACCGACGCTTTGGGGAATACCGCTTCCAGCTTCAGCCGGATTAACTGGGCACTGCCCCCTCCCGTCGAGCAGATCACGGCAATCCGCTTGAACTTCTCCAGATTGCGCTGCTGCATCCGTTCCAGATGGGTGGCAAAATGCAACGCGACATACCCTGCCTCATCCCGCGACATCCGAAACCCGTACTGCTCCTCTACAATCTCAGCGAAGCGGAAGGAAATGACGAACACATTGGCATACTGGCTGTAAACATCCTCCACCAATGGGTTGCCGAGCTGAAGATTGTAATACAACCGGTTCAGCAGCGGGAACATATGCAATAGCAGTGCTTCGCGCAGCTCTTGATCTTGAGTGAATCCAGTAAGGAACTCGCGGTCCAAGCGCTCCAGAATAGCCGTGATTCCCTCCCGCAGATGCGATTTGGTCTCTTCCGACATCCGTTCCATAATGGTCTTGCCAGAAATGTGCAGCGCCAAATAATCAATCTCATCCGCCGGAAGCTTAATCTGGTATTGAGAGGAGATGAAATCTGCAATACTCCCGGCAATATCCTGATACAGCGGCTCAGGTGTTCCCTGCAAGGCTTGTCCAGCCACAATGAAATTGTGCTTGGAAACTCTGTAAAGAAGAATGAACAGATGGGTCAAGATATTATCCAGAAACACATCCGAGATCTTCAGTTCTTTTTCCTTGAGGATTTGCAGTAGAAATCCCTTAAGCTGCTCAGCATCGAAGTCCTGACTAAAAGCATGAAAATCCTCCGTATGCTGCAGCGTATGACCCGATTGCAAGATAAAGTAAGAAAAGGCTTTACGGAAGTCTTGCTCTTCCCCCTCGATTTTCATGCCATAATGAGCCCGGCGTTTCAAGCTAAGCCGGAAAGCGGCAAGTCGCTGCTCTACTTCCTTCAGATCGGAAATAATAGTAGAACGGCTGACGCCGATTTCTTCCGCCATGTTATCCATAGACTGATAGCTATCGTTCTGCAAGAGATAGAATAATAAATACTGCTGGCGTGATTGCTTATTATCGAGATCCACCTGATCCAGCTGCAGCATTCCTTTTTCCTGGTAGCTACTGAATTTGGCTTCATCGCCAATCTCCAGTAGATAACCCTGGCCGCGGATCATACGGATACCGAAACCATTCGCCTCTCCTGTTTTGTCGAGTGCACGGATCACGTCACGGAGAGTCCGTTCGGACAACCCCACTTCGGCAATCAGCTCACTCATGCGCACAGGACTCTTGCGGGTATATAAAATATTAACAATCGTATATTCTCTCACCTTAAATTCCCTCATTTGTGATACTAGTATCGGATGAAGCACTCAGCTGGTTATGAATACATCATACGTGGAAGCGTTATCTTCTGAACAGTTTGTATTCTGCTGTTTGGAACGGCAGAAACTGACGGATAGGAAAATAACGGATTAAATTCTTAGCATACATTATTTGTGGCCACAAATCAGGAGGAAATATACAACAAAGGGGAGACTGCCGATTAATTATTAAAATAAACAAAAATAGATTAGGAGAATGATTGATTCATCTTCTACAGATGTGATGTGAGGGGAATAGGATCAATATGTAGAGTCAAAAATCCCAAGGTCAGTATGACCTTGGGATTTTGATTATCTTCTGCGGGAAATCCCGCATGGCTTTGCAATATGTTATCCACTACATGCCCACAGCTGAGGAAACTGCAGCAAAGATTGCCGCCACCAGCCAAAGAATCGGAAACAGCTTGAGTATTACCTTTAACCATTGTCCAAAATTGATCCGGGCGATGGCCAAACCTGCCAGCAGCACACCGCCTGTTGGCGAAATGAGATTCGTTAATCCATTTCCAAATTGGTATGCGGTTACTACCGCTTCGCGGTTAACATCCACAAGATCGCCTAATGGTGCAAGCACAGGCATCGTCAAGGCCGCCTCTCCGGATGAAGAAGGAACCAAGAACGTAATAATATTATGCACGACCAGCATGATGGTGGTGAACAAGTAATTCGGCAAACCCTTAAGCATAGTAGCCAGGCCATTCAAAATGGTATCGATAATCATCCCGTTCTCTGCAACGACGAGGATCCCCCGGGCCAAACCGATGATCACAGCAGCGTAGTGTGAGTTATATTTCATCTTGGCATTAAAAAGGCCTCAATTCGGCGATTCTGCCACAACAATAGCTAGATCCATCTTATTGCAATTAAATCAAACCGTTTCCATTCTATTTGAACTGGAACCAGGTTAAATTTGCAACTGTGGTTGAATCTGACTTAACAAAAGTTACATATACGGTATGGGTCCCTACGGCGGTCCCGGCATTAAGCGGGATATTCTTGACTGACCATGTCTGCCATCCGCCTGTGCTTTCTGCTGTCCAATAACCCAGCATAGTGCCCGTAGGACTGTCCAAGTGGAATTCTATTCTTCCGCCGGAATTAGCGGATGCAACCTTCAAATCAATACTTGTTTTAGCTGTACTACCAAAATCTACATTTTTAAATGCTATATAGTCGCCATTACTCCCTCCACCAACATCCAGCCCACCATCAGTGCTTGCCTCATAGGAAATAACACCTGAACTAAGGTTATAGCCTTCCGCTTCAAATTTCAATGTGTTGAATTTTGGAGCTGCAGCATAGCTGTTAGTATCTGTTATTTTCAATTCTGCCAATGTAGTTGCCGCAACTCCACCGACGCGAACATTGTTTAATGTAACTCCGGAGACAGTAGATGTGTCACTCCAACCCTTCATTATTGAAACTTCACCTAAAGCGCGTAAATTTATATTATTATAGACCACATTTTTTATCGGACCGGTTTTCGCAGAAAGATCAAACCATCTGGAGTGAACACCGGATCTTGGCCAGAAGCCTTCTACATCTATATTGTCAAATATGATGTTTTGTGCTGCTGGAGTTCCATAAAGATGACCTACTGCTAAAGCACGCCAGCACCGGTATACATAAGAGTTTTTAACAACTATGCCATCCTGAAGCTGTTTCACTCCATCTCCAACCTTAAATGCTCCACATCTGCTCCAAGCCAAAGCATCATCCACAACTACATTTGACTGGCTTTCAGGACTTCCAGGCCAGTTTGCAGCTATATCCGTAGTTTCTACATCCCATGTCTTAAATGAGTATGTGTCATCCTCCGATACTGCTACAGTGTGCTTTATGAGTACATTCTGGCTCTCTTGAATGTCGATTGCATCATTTTCATAATCAAGTTCATTGTTGTTGAAGTGCTTTGTATTCTGGAATGTTACGTTATTAGATCTTGTAACTATTGTAGCCCAGCCACCGCTGTCTCTTATTGTTATGCCGTCAACCGTGAAGTTGCTGCACTGCAAGGGTACAAGAATATTGTTCAAATAATTGTTTGTATTTCTCATATAATGGCCATTGCCGTCAATAGTCCCCCTGCCGTATATCTTAATATTGTTTGCATTTGTTTCAGTATAAATAAACCATGTTCCATCCTTACCCAGAGAATTCTTATGAAAATGGGTAGTGTAATCGCTTGGATTTCCTGAACCCCTTATAACAGAACCACCCTCCAGATAAACCGAAACATTGCTTTTTAAAACAAGGTTTCCGCACTTATAAACACCGGCTGGAACGTATACTATACCGCCACCTGCTGCGTTAGCCGCATTTATGGCGTTTTGTATTGCAGTTGTAGCCATAGCGGCACCGGTACTGTCGGCACCGTATTGAGTTTTAACATTGTATATACCTGTACCGGATGAAGCCGGAACATTGGTTTCAAGAGCATCTGCCGCAATAACCAGATCTTTCAGGTTGTTGATTTTAACTATAAGATATGTTGGTGATGAAAGTGTAAATGTAAGTGTATTTCCGCTCTTTGTTGCAGTGATTCCCAAAGCTTTGGGAGAAATATTATAGGTATTGATTGTCTCGCTTGCTGTTATTGTGATTGTAGTAGTTCCTGAAAAAGAGAAATTACAATAATTATAGTTTACAAATACCGCCGAAGTGTCGATTACCGGTATATTTGTAGAGTCTGCTGTTACCGTGTATTGACTGGTCGTGGTATAGATCGACGGTAATGGATAGCTTACAATTGTGCCCGCCGCTCTTGCTGTCAAAGGAACGACAGCTAAAAGACTGGCGAGCATACAAACAATTAAACTTAATAGTTTTAACCTTTTTAGCATAAATAAACACCTCTTTCATATCTTCAGAAAATACTCTGTCATCAGTGAATAATGATTTCACCAGTGATGCTCTATTACTCTTTTCATAAAGTCGACATATTCCTGTTCAGCTTCGGAAGTGGCAGAGTAATACTAACCTTTTCTGCATCAGCAAAGTTTCCTTTTAAAATACGGCCCCGGTTTTGTTCACCTTGTGCAGGATTTCTGCGTTGGTCGCTACTACTGAGCTGTATTGTTGCATTTTATGCACAATCTCCGCGCAAGCCGCTCCAATCATGGCACATGGCCCTACTGTTACTCCGCATTTCCGCCCTCAGCCTGCTTCCAATCTTATCTATGCTCCGGCTCCAGACAGAGCCGGAGCAGATCGTCCACATGGGCCGTTGCCAGACATTCCACCGTATCCGCAGAGCCGTAATAGATCTTGACCTCGCCGTCTTCCTCCAGAATCATCCCTCCCGGAAAAATCACATGATTGCGGAATCCCCCGCCAATCTCATAGTCTGTCTCCGGTACCAGCAGGGGCTGCCTGCTCATGCCGATCACCTTGCGGGGGTCCTCCAGATCCAGCAGCATAATTCCGGCGGTATAGCGCTTCTTCCAGGTGTCCTCCCAACCTTGCTTGCCTCTGGCCGGGTCCACATCCACCGCATGGAAGGTGGTCAGCCAGCCCTTATCCGTCCGGACCGGAGGTGCGGCCGGGCCAACCTTGTCATTGGCAAACGGCACCTGCTCGACGGCGAGCAGTAGGCTGGAGTTGCCCCAATGCTTCAGGTCCGGCGACTCGGAGATCCAGGCATCGAAGCGGTCCCGGCCGCCGCGGCTGTATACCGTGAAGGGACGCTCCAGCCGGACATACTTGCCGCCGATCAACTCGGGAAACAGTACCATATTGCGCAGGTCCGGTGTAGACAGGCTGAGCACCTCGAAGTGTTCCAGATCATCGGTAACGGCAATTCCGCCGCGGATGCCATGGTGCGTATCCACGGCAAAACACATATAACAACGGCCGCCGATCACGGTCAGGCGCGGGTCGTAGGCGCGGATAATTTCCTCGTCATGAATTTTGAACACTGGCTTCGGGCCGGCGGTCCAGCTCAGCCCGTCGTCACTGTAAGCAATGCCGAGATCCGTGGTGTGGTGCGGCTCAAGCGTCTGATCTACCAGTGAGCCGTAATCATTACGGAAGATCATCACATACTTGCCGTTAAATTTCGTTACACCGGCATTGAATACCAGTGCGGTGGGGTAAGGAACCTTCGTTGCATCCAGCACAGGATTGCCCGGATACCGCCGGATGAACGGGGCAGATTGCAGAATTGCCGGAGCGTGTTGAGTCATGGGATGTACCTCCTTGAATTTTAAATATGGAATATGGGTTGCGCAGGGCCGGACCGCTACCCTTTGAGGGAACCGGCTGTCATCTGCATGAAGGATTTGTTGGCGAACAGATAGGCTACGAGAATCGGCAGAATGGACAAGCAGGCGCCTGCCATCATATAGTGGGTCTGGGAAGCGGCCGAAATCCCGTATTTCAGGTTCGCCAGCCCGACAGTCAGCGTCTGCAGCTCCGGCTTCGTCATCGTGAACACGAGTGGCAGCAGATATTCATTCCACGCGCCGCGGAAGGTGAACAGCGCACCTACGCCGAGTCCAGGTCCGAGCAGCGGCAGAATAATCCGCCAGAAGGTGCGGCCGGGGGAGCTGCCGTCCATCAGCGCCGCCTCATCCAGCTCACGGGGAATCCCCTTCATGAAGCTGGACAGAATGAAGAAGATCGAAGCATGGGCGGAGATCAGAATCAATATGACCCCCCACAGGCTGCTGTGCAGATGAAGCTTGACCATCAGATCAAACTGCGGACGCAGCACGACCGCCCCTACTGCCACGAACATAGTAAAGGATTGCAGGCCGATATACAGTTTCTTGCCTGCAAAATCCATCCGGTCCACCACATAAGCCGCCATGGATGATACCAGCAGCGTGCCAACCACCGCCGCCAGAGAGACAATCAGGCTGTTCAGCGTATATCTGGAGAAATTCGCCTGTGCCCAGGCTTCGGCATAGTTCGAGAAATGCCAGCTATCCGGCAGGAAGGTGGCTCCCGCAGTCAGTTCGGCATTTGTCTTGAAGGAGCCGAGAATGGTGATAACAACCGGAATCAGGGTGATAAAAGCAAATGCCAGCAAAAAAATCCACAGGATGATATTGCCCAGTATGGTTCTTATTCTCATAATAGCCTCTCTCCTCAATCGGTCTGATTCATACGTCTGGATGCGTAGAAATAAATGAGCGATATGATCCCGACGATGACCGCAGACACGAAGGCGACCGCACTGCCGTATCCGAACTCTTGGACCTGGACCGCCGCGCTGCCTCCGCCGACAGGGAAAAATAATTTGTACAAATACAGGAACATCACCTCTGTCTTGCCTACAGGACCGCCTTCGGTCAGCACCATAATGCTCTCGTATCCCTTCAAAGCTGTAATGATCGCCAGCATAATGACCATCTGCATGACAGGCCCGAGCATCGGCAGGGTGACATAGCGGAACTGCTGGAGTCTGCCTGCTCCGTCCAGGGAAGAGGCTTCATAAACATCCTCCGGGATATTCTGCAGACCGGCGAGGAAGAGCAGCATGTAATTGCCGACCGCCCCCCAAGCCGCAACCAAAATGACGGTGAGCATGGCATATTTCGGCCCCAGCCAGTCCACACCGGAATCGGAAAGGCCCGAACGGATCAGGAACTGGTTGAGAATCCCGTTATACGAGTTAAAGATCGTGAAGAAGACTACGGCCATTACGGCGGTACTGATGACGGTCGGCATGAAGAAAATCCCCCGCAGCAGCTGTCTGCCCCGCAGCCCCCGATTCAATATGGAGGCCAGCAGCAGAGCCAGCGGAATAGTGATCAGCAGCTTGCCGCCTGCATAGACAAACGTGTTCACCACCGAATCCCAGAACTGGGTATCCTTCAGGATGCGGCTGAAATTGGCCAGCCCGGTAAACCGGGCCGTTCCGAACCCTTTGTAATCATAGAACATATAGCGGAACGCCCAGGCAATCGGATAAATCCCGAGGACCAACGTGAGCAAGGCACTTGGAAAGATAAAGCTGTATGAAAATAAGGCTTGTTTTGTTTTGTTCATCTGGTTTCTTCCGGCTCCTCTCCCTTGCGGCCAGAGCAGAGGGATGGGAAAGCTGCTTCCTCATCCCTCTGCTTTGGCCTATATCTCTATCCCTGACCTTCCATCTACTTGGCGAACTTGCCGCCCAATGCGGCGGGGTCAAAGCCGGCATCCGGCTCGGCCTTCACGCCATCATTCGCAATCACGCTGTCCAGTGCAGTGTTATAGCGTTTGTTCAGATCGGCGATAATTGCCTTCAGATCGCCGCCGTTCAGCATATACTTGAAGAAGGCGTCATCCGATTTCATCCCTTCCGGTGCTACAGACGGATAGACCGGCCACACTCCATCGTGCTTGTTCGGCAGGAAGCCTTCAATGCCGTTCACATCCGGTGTCTTGGCTACTGCGCTGACGGATGGTACCATGGAGATGCCAAAGCCTTTTTCCTGATAATCCGTCAGCACCTGATCGCCGTACATGAACTCCATGAACTTCCAGGCTGCTCCTTTGTGCTCCGACTTCGAGCTCAGCGCCAGCCACTGGCCCCCGAGGAAGCCCGAAGCCCCCTTCACGGTGCCGTCGATGGTCGGAACCGGAGCGGCTGCCCAGTCAATCTTGGCCGGGAACTGATTCTTGTAGACGCCCGGCTCCGAGGAGTAGGACATATACATTCCGATTTTGCCCTCTGCAAACTGCGCCCGCAGCGGATCAATATCCAGCGATTCCACACCCGGCAGCATGCTGCCGTTGTCCCGGATCTGCTTAAAGGCATTGATGATCGATTCGAAGCCGCTGAAATCGTAGCGGGCCGTCTTGAAATCATACCCGAAACCGCCGTAGCCGCTCATCTCCGCAATCACCCGCGCCGAACGCGCAAACGCGCTTCCGGGGCTTTTGAAGTTCTGGGCGAAGCCGTAAGCGCCGTCCGCTTTACCGGCTTCCGTCAATTTTTTGGCGGTATCCACCAGCTCCTGCAGGGTAGCTGGCGGATGCTCAACGCCTGCTTTGGCGAACAGATCCTTGTTGTATACTAGACGCATGGTTGTTCCATAATTCGGCAGACTGTAACGCTTGCCGTCAAATTCATTCAGATCCGGCATGACCGGGAATTTCGTCTTCAGCTCATCGGTGAGGAACTCGTCAATGGGAGCGAGAAAGCCTTTTTTGTAGAAGGTCTGGATGGTATTCTCCTTCACCCGGATTACATCCGGCGCATCGGAGGTCTGGAAGGACAGATCGAGTGCGGTATCGAAGTCGTCGCCCTTGACGACCAGCTCCACCTCAATCCCGTCAGTATTGGTTGCGTTGAACTCGGCTACCTTGTCCTTCACGAAATCCGCATCATGACGGTCGCCGGTCCAGTAGCTGATTTTGGTCTTGTCCCCCGAGCCGCCTGTCTTCCCGTCTCCCTTACCTTCTGCAGCATTGCCACCGTTACCGTTGCCGCAGGCTGTCAGGCCAAGTGCCAGGACCAGGCTCAGAGATGTTATTAGCATACGCTTCATCATTGGTAGTTCCCCCTTATATATCCCTGTTGTATTCGCTTACAACCTGATTATAGACGGATTGGCGCATCCGGATAAGGCGGGTAAGCCCACTTTAAGGGCAGATTTCTGCAGGAGCTTTATACAGTGAAGGGAGGCCACCTCCGCCCTGCGGACATGCCTCCCCTGCGCATTTTTATTCTTTTCCAAGATAATGCAGTTTGAACTCGGACGGGGTCATTCCGGTATATTTCTTGAACACCTCGCTGAAATAGCGCCTGTGCTCATACCCGAGATCCTGGGCGATCTCCTGAACCTGCCGGCCGCTGATCAGCATCGCCTTAGCCTTCTCCATCTTCTCGTGCATCACATACTGCTGAAACGAAATCCCCTGCACCTTCTTGAACAGGTTGGAGAAATACCCCTGGCTGAGGTTAATCTGCTTCGCCACCTGCTCCAGCGACAGCCCCGTATCCAGATGGCTATCGATATAAGCGGCGGCCTGGCGGATAATCCGTGTGGACTCCAGGGAACGGACCTCCGTAACCAGCGCACAGGCCTCCCGGCACAGCCCGGACAGCAGGTCCCGGATATCCTGCAGGGAAGGATGCACCCGGTTCTTCATGACGGCAATCCTGCGCTCCAGCGGCTCCACCTGCCCGTAGGGGAACTGCTCCAGCAGGACCCGGCAGATCCTGTAGCCCAGCTCATAGCCGACGCTTTCCACATAACGCGGCTCAGGCAAAAGCCCGCTGTCCAGCAGCTCCGCGAATAGCTGATCGAGCATCTGCAGGCTTTTGGCAGAATTGCCGGAACGCAGGGCGAACAGCAGCTCCTGCTCGACGGCGGCGGAGTAGCTGTGAAGTGCGAGCGGTTTATTCTCGACATTGCTGTAAATGTAGACCCCGTTTCCTCCGGTGTAGAAATGATAACCCAGCGCGCTAATCGCCTGCCTGTACGCTGTGCCCAGCTCCTGAATCGCCGCTGCGCCCAGCCCCACGCCAATGGAAAGTGTATGCCGGGAGAATCGGCTTACATTCGTGCAGCAGGCCTCCGTAACCAGCGCGGCCGTATCCGGGTCCGAGCCGTTCATGATGCAGACGTACCGGTCTGTCGCCTCCCGGATGATAACGCCGCGGGTCCAGGCGGAAATCGTCTCTTCGAGAATATTATGCAGGCTGAACCGCAGCAGCTCGACCTCCTGCACAGGCTGGCCGCTCAGCTTCTCCGTGAAATGATCGATTTCGGCGACAAACACGAAGAAATCATGCTGGTCCAGAGGGATATCGAGATAGGCCCAGCGGGAACGTGCATCCGATTCTGTCGTCTGGTGGTGCAGCAGGAAGATGAGATATTCTTGGCGGAGAATAGGCAGACTTTCTCTAATTTTGGCCTCCATCACAGCAAGTCTGGTGGTCTCCTGACGCTCCTCCCGGCACAACTCCCTGGCCTTCAGCACAGCCTGCACAATCTCGTTCAGGGAAAAGGGCTTCTTGACGAAATCAAGCGCCCCTAGTCGGATGGCTTCCTGGGCATAAGAGAACTCCGAGTAGGCGCTGAGGATAATAATCTTGCAGTCCGGCAGTTCCTCCAGAATCGCCCGGGTCATCTGCAGGCCGTCCATTCTTGGCATCCGGATATCAGTCAGCACAATGTCCGGCCGGGTCTCGCGGATAATCTGCAGCCCCGCTTCACCGTCCAGCGCTGTACCGACTACCTCAATACCGTGCTCCTGCCATGGCGGCTTGCTCGAGACCATCTCCACCACACTTTTAATATCGTCGATTACACATAATTTGAACCTTTCCAGCTCCAGCTTCCGGTCCATCCTTCATCTCTCCTCTTCTGAGGGAATCCACAGATCCGTCCGTGATCCCTTACTTGGTTCGCCGCCCACATCCATACGGGCTTCGTCCCCGTAATACAGCGCCAGCCGGTGCCTGATGTTGAACAGGGCATAACCTTTCCTCGACTGCGGAGCACTGAGCATCCCCTGCTTGACCCGTACAGCATCAAGTCCCCGTCCATTGTCGGTAATGCAAATATGCAGCAGCCCCTGCTCCCGGCTGACCGTGATGTCTATCCTGCCTCCTAAAGTCCGGTCGCTGAATCCATGCTGGATGCTGTTCTCCACCACCGGCTGCAGGATAATCTTGGGCATCAGACAGGTAAGCAGTGCCTCATCCTCTACCGTCACCGTGTATTCGAACAGACCTTCATAGCATTTCTGCTGAATAGCGAAATACTGCCGCACGTGGGACAGCTCATCCGCAAGGGTAATCAGATCCTTGCCGCCGCTGAGCCCGATCTGGAACATCTGCGACAACGACAGGATCATCTCATTTACATCGTCATTCTCCCCCATGACCGATTTGCAATAGATGGTATTGAGTGTATTGTACAGAAAGTGCGGCTCCATCTGGGCCGTAAGCGCGCGGATCTCTGCATGCCGCTTGTCCTCCTCCTTGGTCTTCACATCCGCGATCAGCGTCTTAATCTCTGACATCATCCGGTTGAACTGAAAGCCGACCTGGGCAACCTCGTCCTCATAACGGCTCTCATACACCACGCTGAGCTGGTTCTCTTCGACTCTGCGCATCAGCCGCCGCAGCTTGAACAGGGGCTTCAGCAGCACAGATGTCAGCTGGTTGGAGATCAGCCAGGTGGCCAGCAGGAAAACAACGATGACATAGAGGGTAATGCGCTGCACCCGCTGCAGCTTGCCCAGCAGCTGGTCCCGCGACTGCATGCCGGAGATGATCCAGTCGGGTGATACCGCTGAGCTTGTATAATTAACCAGATACTTCTTGCCGCCATAGCTGTAGTAGTGGTCCTGCGGATCGGCCGCTTTCCCGGCTTCGGCAAGCACCGGCTTCCAGGGGAACCTGCCCCGGAACGGCCAGCGGGACTCCACCACCGCCTCTCCTTCCCCGCTCACCAGATAATAATTTCTCCCTGCTTGTTCTCCGCCTGTATTCAGCAGCTCATCTATCCGGCTCTCCCTGATATTGACCACAATAAATACATTGCTGATCGGCGTGTAAGGGTATTCATAAATCCCCCGGACTACGAAGGAGACCACCCGCTGGCTGCCCGTGAACAACCGGTCATAATGTCCTTTGGCCCAGTAGCCGCCTGGCCGCTCCTTGCTCAGATCATATAATTCCGAGCCGTAGAACGAGTTGTCCTGCGCCCGGATCTGCGTAGTGGAATAGAAATCGCCAATCGGGGTAACGATCAGCACGTTTTCGATGATCGGCTGATTGAACGTTACCTGGGAGAGCACATATTGCAGATCCGACAGATGGACATAGTAATTCGACACATCATGGCTGAACACATCGAGCATCATCTTGCGGTACGCATCGCTCAGCATCAGGGACTGCACAGACAGCGCCACATCATTCAGGCGGGAATCCAGCAGCTGTGCCGTCTTGCTTACGGTCTCCCGGCTGCCGGCGTAGGCATTATCCTCGATCTCCTGCGCGGCAATCCAATACGAGAAGCTGCCCATTGCACCGATGGACAGCGTAATCAGCACGATGAACGAGAACAGAATCCTCTGTTTGATGGATATCCGGTAATACCTGCCGGCGATCTGCTGCCGGATCTTACGGCCATAGGCTGTGAATGTATTCATAGTTCCCCCTTCTTGAGCATGTATCTCCCTATGTTTGTATGTTCTTGTCACTTGTACCATATGGCTGCTCCAGTCCGGTGTCAAGACAGGGCATGATTATTTAGCGGATTCCGTCCCTTATTATCAATAGGCAGGGGGCCCTCCGCATAACATGGTGCGGATTCACTAATCATGGCTCAAGTTGACGGGAAGCTGCGCGATTGAGTAATTATGCTTGTGACGGTCAGTCCATTCCGTTTGATGCCTTTCTGCGGCAAATGTTGAACGATCCAACAGTAGCAGAGCTCACTGATTTTGTTGCCTCATACGTAAAAAATAATACAATTAGCCAAACTGACGGTTTCAAGGGCGATTCTATGAAGCATGAAACAGAGATGGGGGGAACGTTGAGCGAAGTCCTGCCCCAACTGAATACTGGCGGCAACGCAGTGTTCACTTATTATGGCGGCGGGCAATCTGGTCTGCTTCATGTGGTATTCCATGTATAGGTCTGGTAACAATGTACTGCTTCCATTTGCTGCTTCGACATCTGGATGTGAAGATGTAAAACTACGTCAAAATTTCAATTTTACGTTTTTATTTCCGCTTGATCATCTTTACAGTAAATCACGCTTAATTTTTGCGATCTGTCACAGTTCTAGCTGTTCTCTATTGTTAAGCCCCTTAACAGTCTGCAATAACTCCACTACTGTACCACTTAATTCACCAATAGTTGAATGCTCCTTCCCGGTTAAAAGCCATTCATAAGAACAACCGAACTCAGAGCAAATTGAGAAAACCGTCTCTATTGCCGGCTTACCTTTTCCAGATTCCAAATCACTAAGGCTGCCTTGAGAAACACCGATTTTATTAGCTAAATCCGTTTGATTAAGATTATGTATTTTTCGTAGTTGTTTAATATTTGCCCCAATAGTGTTCATTTAACCGCCTCCACACTACGATTTGTGCCAACAATTGATCCACGAGCTTTTGAACCTAAAATCAGTTTTAGCCATTTAGAGTATCTTTAATAATACTCAAGGAAAACCATTAAAAAAGCCCTGATAAATCAAGGGTTTCTTGACCATCAGGACTAAGATACTTGTACCAAAAATCGTTACAAACGCAACAAGATAAATTACAACTCACACGTAGATAAATTCTCCGCAACCTTTAACAAAATTCTCGGCAATTTCCTTTTGACTCATCCGGGTGACAATCCCTGAAAAAATACCAAGTGCAAAGAAAAGCGCTCCGATCTCAGTCATATACCAGCCTTTGCTCAGTATTCCCCAGACAATAAGTCCCAAGGTAAAGATGAAGCCGCCAATAATTAATTTATCCCGATTCGAGAAACTTACTTCTATCCCATCGTTCTCCTTGATGAAGCGTTGGCGGTTTAGAATATCATTTTGGAATACCGCTGAAAATCACCATGGCTATCGGAATCAGTAATATCCCTTTACTTTTGAGTCTTCCGGCTAAAGCTATCAGTGCCCGGTCAATCGCCCCCGTCTGCAGAATAATTCTAAAAGCTCCCCCTACAATCAGGACGAAGGCGACGACATCAGCACCATTGATGATTCCCTCCAACGGCGCACTGGCAATTTGGGCAAATCCTTGTCTCAAATCCCCTTGCTCACTGATTTTAGGAACGGTATGATAGGTTCCCGGGATGATGGCTGTTCTGGAGGAACCATCCACCAGCACTTCCTGGCGGTCAAATTGGCCGCTCGGGACAATCCAGGTTAATCCGGCAATAGCCACGATAATCAGAAAAATCAATGTATAACTATGAGGAAGGGACCATTTTATTTTAAGTTTAACCGTTTCCATTTCTACCCATCGTAATCGGAACATTGGCCTCAAGCATGGACTTGTAATTATAAAACCGGCTTTCATTTTCTTTTCCGGCCACAGCAGCCATATAAGCATCCAAGCGCGAAATGGACCTGCAACGGCAGCTCTCCCGCTGCTTCCAGCTCTTCAAGGACCGGCAGCAAACCGCTATGCCTGTCAAAGCCTATATCTTTTATCGAAGTTACACCCCGCTTAGCAAGCATTCGGGCAAAGTCCAAAAACTCTTGTCTGACTAATTCCTGATCCTGCATCATGTCATGAAGGAGACGGGCGCGTGATTCCGCGCTGCATTGGTTAGGGAGAAACTGATACTTATCCTGGGCAAGCTTGTTCATCCAACAATAGCTTTTCGTCAAATTAATGGCGATTACAGCCCTGTCAGTAAAAGCTTCGTCTAATAAGCTTTGCCCCGGAAGCTCGCCCCAACACTCTTCACTCCACCCGTAAGCGTATACATTTTGCTATAAGGTTTTTTTTGCCTCTTGTTTTAGCAACTCTAAAGCCTCTTGGATTGTAGCGACATTCGTCAGATCCACTCCACGGTGCATGGACATGTAACCGGTAAAAAATACATGGTTATCATGTACACCAGGCATAATGAACGCATCCTTCAGATGATGAACAAATGTTGCCGGTCCTATCCATTTCTCTGCTTATTAAGCAGCTCCACGATAGCCGTAACCTCTCCTGCATAACAAGGTTGAATACAATACTTGCTGCGCCACTGTTTTTTTGCGCCAGAACACTTATATTATTTTCATGATTGCTGGCTGGTTAAACTATGTTTTTCAAAACTTTTTTTAACTTCTTCTTTACTCGCTGAACCCGTTTTTTACAGGCCTCTACAGAAATCCCAATTTCATTAGCCGCCTCCATCATTGAATACTTCTCCAGAGTAATTTTTTTAAGTAATTTATAGTCTTCAATATTGGTTAAGTCAGAAAATATAAAGTCAACATCAAGTACGTCACTATCCTCAAAGATAACGTTTTCATCTATTTCGAATGAAGTTACTACTATATTTTTAAGGTATGCCCGACTGCGAACTTTGTTTTTAATAACATTCTTTAATGTATTAAATAGCCAGCCTTTCGGATTGGAACAAAATAGAAATTTGTCGGCTTTAGCACATGCGATTCTAAATGTGTCCTGAACGGCTTCTTCGGCCAGTGTGCGGTCATTCAACTTGCTTTGTGCATATGCCAACAATGAACTATACATTTCCGTATATAATACTTTTATGGTGCGACGTTGATTATCATTTAGCACCGCCTTCTCACCACCATTTCCTTTTTATGAAATACAATCTACTTTAGTTATAATTTTATATAAACATATAAATATTGGTATTTCAATACTACCCTATAAACAGATAATAGGAACACTTTTTCAAAAAAAATTAAAAATAAAAAAGCAACCCTCTAAAAGGTTGCCTTCTTCCTATTCATCATTTATATCCTAGGTTATTTGCATAGCGGCGCAATAGCTCTTTGAGGCGTGTTACCTCATTAACAATTTCACTATCGCTATCAATATTGTCATTTCTGTCATACGACGAAGTAACAACTTCGGTAGTAGTAGATGCTTGAGGTTCATCTGCGTTAGCTGAAACGGTTAACGCGGACCCTATCCATATAATTCCTATCAGCGCCACACAAAGGAATAGAACACCATTTTTCTTCTCTTTTAGGTCCATGATTGAAGAAATGCGATTTTTCAAACCTTTTTTCCCTCCATAAAAATTACTTGATAATGCTGTTTGGAGCTTCGCCCCATTCCTCGCAACAGTAATAATGATTTCCCCATATTGTATTCGCCGTTGATGATCTGCGTTTTGTAAAACCAATGCGTCACAAGAGATTTCACATTGTTCCGCTGCCGCTTTTGCCATAAGATAGACAACTGGATTGAACCAATGAAACGAGGTTGCAATCAAGATCATGGCCTTGCACCAGAGGTCATGCCGTTTAAGATGAATCAACTCATGCTTTAGAATTAGATACACTTCATCATCTGATAGTTTCACTCGCGGCAGTAAAATGACAGGCTGTATAAAGCCAATGAACATAGGACTTGTAACGCTTTCACATACGCATAAACCTATATGCTTTTTAATCCCGAGTTCCGACCTTACACTGTCTAAAATCCCTTGAACCTTCGCATCGGTTACAGGATCACTCCAACGACGTACCGTCTTCATAAAACGACTATGCCGTAGAGCATGATACAGTATTATGATTACAATACCGCACCCCCAAATCGCTGTAAGCACCCACCATAAAGAGATTGTTGCCCAAGCATCCCCCCTATCCCCAAAGTCCATTAAGGGGACAGTACGGATTATGGATGGAACAAGCGTTGCAGGAAGATCCGGCATGGTCACAGGGAGAACTAATAGGTCAATCTGTGGACGAAAGGGGAATATCCAGCCTACCGAAAGCAGCAGCCAAACCCTATAATTCCACTTTGCGACATATCGTTTGGATATAAAGGGCTGTATTGCCGCGTACACAAGCGTCAGCAATGACATAGATACAGAGCATTGGAGCACGGTAACTAAAAATCCCTGCATATCACTCCCTCTTATCTTTCAGCCAATTTTCCAATTGATCGAGGTCACTGTCCTTTACTTTGTTACTAGCATATAGCGTAGCAACCAAGCTAACGAATGAATTCGCATGAAAACGCTCCATAAAGTCGCCTGTTTCAAATTTCAGGTACTCCTCTTTGTTAATTAAAGGGAAATAAGTGCGCTCTTTTCCCTTTTTTTCAGTTCGAATAAAGCCACGCTCAACCAACCGTAACATAAGAGAAATGACCGTTTGCGCTTTCCATTTCCTATCATTTCCAAGCTGTTGCATAATAACATTAGTCGTTATAGGTGAATCATTGGCCCACACAACTTTCATGATATCAAACTCTGCATCTGGCAATTTTCTCATTATTTCTATTAATCAACTCCTTTAAGACAACTGTCTACAATGATATTCTACATTTGTCTTGAATTCATGTCAAATCTATAAAATAGAAATATTTTATCCTATTTATCACACACAAAAACAATATTGGGATATTTTTGAAAATCTTTGTCCCCAATTCGATACATTAAGACATATATATTATGAAGAAGCATTTTCATAGTTTAACACTAATGAAACGGAGGCAATTCCGATGAACAATTAACGAATACTTTCACGTTGAACGAAAAACCAAATTCCCAATTTTAGAATGGAGGCTACTAATTAATGAAAAAGAAATCTCTCTTTGTTTTCTCGGCCCTGGCTCTCCTCCTCCTCCTCACTCCAAGCTTTGCGCTTGCAAGTAATCAGCAGAACTACTTCGCTTCCCTGTCGGAAGAGAAGCTCGCTTATCAGGATGTTGACGCAGCTCCTACGGAATGGAAAGACGACATCTTGAATGCAAGGAATTCTATAATATACAGTACTTCTTGGACTGTTGATGGTCAGGTTGGCTATGAGTTGCCCGATGGAATGTTAGTAGAACTTCCAGAATTTTCGGACCTTTTTCCAGGTTGGGATGTTCCTAAATTGAAAGAAGATGTACGAAAAGAACAGTTAACTAAGCCTCAAACTTATGATTTTCATACCCTAGCCGCGAATTATGTTGGGTTTGTCTACTTATTTGAACCCTCAAATTCTGGAGCGTCACTACCGTTTTACACCTTTTATTCCAGCGCTAATAGAGTCACAATGATAGGTGATTCTTTACCAGGGACAAGCTATAATGCCGGTTTCACAAATCTTAACACTGGTTCGGATGTAGGTTATGCAAATAACTTACCGCAAGGTGGAAAACTATATCTCACTAAACTGAATTCAAACACTGCATATGGGGCTCGGGCTAGCACGTACAGCACAACAGGATATGCGCAAATGAGCGTAGTTGACGGCTAAACTCATCATCTGATTCTGTAGTGTCGGGTAGATGTTTGAAACGTAGATTGATATGTATGGGTAATCAAGGACTGCTTGTTCATTGAGGTTATTCGCTTTCTTCTAATTGATAGACTGTTTAATGCTTCTTCCATTATTGCTATTGCTGCCTTTTTAACTTTTGTTAAACGTATAGCCATTGACAAAACCTCCTTCTACTTCATCTGATTTAGTCAGATATAGCAAAGGAGGTTTATATGCTTCTATATTTCGAGCCATTGTTTCAAACATCAGCGACCATCGTCCGGTTTCTTCCCCTGCTCTTGGCCAGGTATAACGCTTGATCCGCCTTCTCCAGCAGCCCCTCCCGCTCCAATGCATGAATAGGATAATGGGCGATTCCTAGAGAGATCGTAACCTGTGTCGGGATTGGCCCCCTGCTTTGTTCCATTGCCCGCCGGACTCTTTCAGCTATGGTGAAGGCTTCCTCGGGTCTAGTGTGGGCTAGCAAGATGATGAACTCTTCACCGCCGTAGCGGTGGCAAACATCGTCTGGACGAAACGAGGTAACTATAACATTGGCTACATGTTTCAGCACTTCGTCGCCGATGAGATGGCCGTAGGTGTCGTTCACGAGTTTGAATTTGTCTACATCCAGCACAATGAGCGAAAACGGTTGTCCTGAGTCAATCCACTGACTCATCGTATACTCTAAGGATCTCCGGTTCATTAAACCGGTCAGAGCATCCGTCGTAGCCTCTTGGGTCAGTTGATCCGTCTGCTTCTGAATATCCGTCACGGCAAGCAACACAGCCTTGGTCAGCAGATCTGCCTCTCGGCTCCATTGCGGCTTCGCTTCTGGCAATTCAATCTTCTCCTTGCCCATCCTGCTCACCAGATTTGCCAGGTACACAAAAGGCCGGGCCAGCTTGCGTGCTACGAGAATGACGCCCATCAGGAGTATAATGAACGGAAACAACGAATACCAGAGAATGGTCCGAAGGTGCCCCATCAGTTGATGATGGATGACACTAATCGGCGAAACGACCACAATTCCCCATCCGTTGGCTGGAACGCTGGAGTATCCGGCAAGCATTTCAACGTCACGGGTGTTACGCACTTGCTGTTCCCCACTCTCCCCATTCATGAGTTTCTGCACAACCTTGTTATTGCTAACATCCTCCCCAATGAGCTGCTTATCCGGGTGGTACAACAGATGCCCGCTTGAATCCACAATATAATAATAGGAGCCAGAATCGTCCACGTTATTATCGCCAAAAATCATAGACAAAATATTGTTCTCCTGCAGATAAAATGTGCCGCTCAAAATACCGCGATATGTACCATTCTTGCTAAAAATCGGCTGACTCATAAAAACGATTAGTCTCTTGGTGGTTTGGGTCATGTAGGGGGAGGATATGTAAGGTTTCTTTAACGCCAGAGCTTCCAAACCGACCTTAGAAGTAATATGGTTTCCTACTGACCCCAAACTAGCCGGTACTACATTGCGGATCAGCCCGTCGGCATCGAGCACGGCGATAGAATTGAAGTAATTGCTACTATTGCGCATCAGTTCCAAATTATCATCCACTTGCTTGGGCGTTAAGGTTTCGTCATCGGAGAGTGTGTCAGCACTGTATTCCAAACTGCTGCGCATGGACTGAAATAAGGAATCCATTGTTTTGGTCATTCGGTCAGCGTTGTAGTAATTCAGATGGAGTGTAGTCTCCATCAATGATTGTTTTTTGGACTCGTAAGAGCCAATCAGAAGAATGCTTGAGGTTAGTAGAACCACCAGCGTAACCAAGCCCGTAAGCAGCGATGTGAGACTGAGCTTTTTACTTTGACACGGCTCAGCTCTTCTCAGTGTAAGCAAACCTTAACCCTCCTTGGTTCTTGAAAACTAGATTAATTAATAATACAACAAATTAAGATGTTATTCGACAGTAATCAAAAGGCTCGGATCTCTCATACCACTCTGCTTACCGTTTGATATACGGCGGTTCATGAAATCTTACATATTAAAAAACTCCCTCCAGAGCTTGTGATTAAACAAGCACTGAAAAGGAGTGTTATCAACCTGATTCTGTGAGCTCGGATGTGATTCCAAGACACACAGAACCTTTAGTTTTTGACGGAAGTTTTACTCAAGAAAAACAAAAAAAAACCTTGATTTCTCAAGGTTTTCACTGTGATGCCGAGGACGGGGGTCGAACCCGTACGGTACTCACGTACCGCAGGATTTTAAGTCTTGAAATGGCCCTTTAGCTTCTTATCTACACCACGGAAAGATCGCACATAAACCCTTTAACCACGCGGGTTAAGGGCGCTTTTTTGTGTTCCATACTCTCTACTTTCAGGGATTTGGATATGCAGCAGTGTTAGCAAAAATGTTAGCAAATAATTGAGCAGGAGCTAAATGCTTCTGCTCTTTTTTTATCCTTGTTTGAATCACATCAATTAGATCCTGAATTTTAAAATTGGTGTTTTGAGCTTGTTCTAAGTATCGGAATCATCGACTGTAGATACAGTCTGGACAAGGCATTCCGGCAGACCAATAAACTTGGCGACCTTGCATGCGCTGATGCCACCTTTGTACCTGTGAATGCTGGCTTCATTCAAGCAACATTTTCTATGCTGGAATGGCTCGAAAAGAAGTGTCTGAATAATTATTTGCGGTCAAGATGAACCCGCTTCTCAACGGTTAGTATCATTGAGCATTTTTTTCTTAATGGCATCGTAACCCCGAGGTACCCTATTATGTATTCTGGAAAGACTCCATCTTAATCTACCAATCCAATAAGATTAGCTTTTCTTCTCTATTAATTTACTTAATCTTTCCAAAGCGTGGTCTTTCTCTGATGGACCAGGTGATTTACTTTCAGATTCACTAATTGTTGTATCTTCTTCTGAAAAGCTATTATTGATTCCAGTTAAAACATAGTCTAGAAGTTCAGTCTTTTCTCGTTCTTTTTTAGCTATATTCATTCGTCTAAGTGAATTTATTATAAATAATACAGACTCAATAAGTATTACAACTAAAATTATGATAACAATTGACTTTTTAGTTGTATTTTTATTCTCGTTATATGGAATTATATTACTCGAAATATCATCGGAATAAGAGGCATAGAAGTTTTTATAGTCTTCATGAAACCATATTATTAATTCTATAGAAGCATTTTGAGATAACCTATCCATATTAACAATTACTGTTGAGTTAGAACTAATGCTGCTGTCTTTAATTGATTCAGTACTTTCTATTTTATAATCGAATATTGAACCATCTAAATCTAACTGGATTCTTAAATTTTTCGAAGAAATTCCTTTATTTTTAATTTTTATGACTCTTAATGAATCAGCAGATGGCCTGTTATTATTCTTGAGAGTATTATCATTCATTATTTCGAGTAGCTTGTCAGGTAAAAATTGGTTGGTCTTACTAGTTTCAATTATTAACGTAGAGTTATTATTTAATCTATCGTATATATTATTACCAAATAATAATACTAATAAAGATATGAAAGAACTTATAATAGCAACTATCACAGAAAGTTTACTTTTATCTTTCAAAGATACCTCCTCCTTGTATGCCAGGCATCTCAAAAACCACATGCTCCTTGGGAATATAGCTATTATAACGGCTGAAACTGATATATTGGAGCGCACCTTCATTCACAACTTCAGTAATTTTTTCAGTAACTCCTGTAGAAGAATCAGCATCGTTTACAGAAAGTAAATCATCTGTTACTAATATTCCCGCACCATTATTATATTTTAAATCTTTCAAATCTCTACAAAAAGTTAACCGTAAAACGAAAAGAATAATATTCTTCTGCCCATATGAAAAGACATTAAAATTCTTTTGCTTCATGACGTCTTTAAAATTATAGAAATTCTCGTTCCGTTTGGTTAAATGATTTATAGTATGATAAAAAAAAGCATCAATAATTGATAATTGTTCATTGATAAACTCTTCGCTAAATTCCTTTTCTTGTATTAATATAGTACGTGCTCTTTCCATTAAATTATAATTTTCTATTATTTTTTCTTTGATTTTTTTATATTCAAAACCTATTATGTCATTCAACTTGTTTAATGTATTATCTTCGATGATTTTTGCTATGGAATTCTCTACGCCGTTTTTGTATTTCTCAACCATTTTCAATCCATGGTTATCAAATGCTACTTCATTTTCAATTGTTTTAATATCCTTTTCTATTGAGTCTAGGTATTCTGAATTATAGCCAACAATCTTATGGTATGTGTCCTGCTTCTCTTTGCTATTCCCTTTAATATCCAGTTCAGCATAAAAAGAATGTCCCAATATATCAAGCGTAGCAAGCTCATTAAATGGTGAAACAAATTTTATATTCATTAATTCAGTATATATTTGATTTAACTCAATTGAGTTTGCTTTGGCTTGCCTATGTATATCCCCTTCAAAAAAAATCATATTAGAAGGTAATTTTCTCGAAATACGCACACTCTTATCTTTAAACTTGCATTCCAGATAAGGGGAATCGAATGACCAGTAATTTATTAATCTCGTAAAGTTACCTTTCAGACCTAATAAATATTGAATCAAGTTGAACAAAGTTGTTTTACCTGAACCATTTAATCCGATAATATAGTTTTGTCCCTCATTGAAATTTATTGTAAGTTGCGGGTTAATATAAAGCCTCTTAATAATAATTTTACTCAAGATAACACCCCGATTTCTCTTTATTCTTCACCTTTATAACTTGGTTTCTTATTTTAATACTGCTTTTTCTATTAGCTCTAAAATCAAGATATTCAGCAAGGCATCCCACTATGAAAAACGTTTTATTCTACATAAACTTAAGAACTAAATTCGACGTTTTCCGGCATTTTCCTTTTTTAGATCAGATAAAGGTAGTTGATCATAGTAAGAATACCTAAGGGTCTGTATAATTTAATTCAATCTCTTATTGTATAGATTAAATATTTGCATGATATTATTTTCAGGGTGATAATAATCAATCTTTATTTGATATTCTCCAATAAATTTTTATTATAGGAGTGGTAAAAATGAATCTTTTAGATCCAGACAATTATAATTTTTATAAATTTGAAAACGAAATAAAAAAAGGCTTTGATAACATACTGGCATATTTATTAAGTATTTTAGAATCTCAAGGAATTGACAAGGTAATATCAATTATAAAGGCATCAGGTATCGCTGTTAGTTTTTATGAAGATACAAAAAACAAAGAGATATTTAATAAAATAATCGATACGCTTTTGCCATTGATTAAAGATGATGAAAAAGGAAAAGTAAATAACTTAATTACTGAATCAGAAATTATTGAAGATATTATTGCTAAATTTAATCAAATGCGTTCAGCATATTTTGATAAACTAGGGAAAGAAGTAGATAAATATCAAGTGGTTTCTTATTTGCTTTCTCTTGAAAGATATCTATATGGCCTAAGTGGGAATACAGATACAAGTAAAAATTTCAATTTAAAAGTTGCGTTGAGGGATTCTGCAATCGAGTCTACAGGAATGATTTTAAAGTTCTTTATGTTCAATAACTATGAATTTTGCGGAAGTAATAAATTTATTGAAGCTCAATATCTTGATATATCAAGTAAACATATATTCTTTAGTACATACTGGAACGAAATAAACGATATGATTGAGTACTGGAAGTATTCTGAAGTAAATATTCTAGGTGAAATTCATAACAAAATAACATTTGAGATTTCAGACAATGAATTTGAGTTGAATAATATCATTTCAAATGAAAGGTTTGTTAACTTGCGTGAAGGTTGGCAAATGAGTGCTGTGGGAAAAGTATTGAATAAGGAATCAGATTATGAATTGTCTGATCAGCTAGAAAAGTTAACGTATCTATTCTCTACGTTGTATTTCGGTACACCAACCTTGGAAGAAAAGGTGGAAAATATTAAACTTTCAAAATGGATTAAGGCATATCAATTACTCATTAATGAATGCAAAAGATTTCTTGCTACACATGCTAGAAGAAATGGATATAGAATTAAAAATTATTGCATTAGTAAAACAAAGAAAATGTGGAAAGAATTATATTTAAAAAATGGTTTTTCAAATATAGAATTTGAAATTATTTTTAATATATTTACATTTAATAACAAATCGCAAGATATCTTGGATTGCCCGTTAATTAAAGTGGATGATCAGTTTGTACTAATACCTTCGCTAATGATATATGCTGATCCGGCAAGAGCACTTTCTTCAAACTTTTTAACCAGAAATAGTAACCTGAGTTTTAAGGGAAAAGGGTTTGAAGATAGATTGAAAGCTGGATTTAAAATAAATAAAATAAAATATTCACCTTTGTACAAAAGAGTAAACGATACTGAATATGAATGTGATGTGGCTTTTGTTATGGAGAATGATATATTTTTTGTCGAATGTAAAGCCCATGTTCAGCCATACACTACAAGACAACATGCTAATCATTTATTTAAACTCTATAAAGAGACAGCGCAAATTAATAGAATAGCTGACTTTTTCAGTAACAATCCTACTCTTATTAAAGAGCAATTAACTTTAGATAATGATTTTCAAATTGAAAATTATCATCGCATTTTAATAACAACTTCTATGATAGGTAGACCACTAGAGGTTAATGGAGTATACATAATTGATGAGTCTTCATTTAATATGTTTTTAAGTAGGACTCCTCCTTCATTGATGTTGATTAATGAAGGAGCTTTTAAACAGCACTTCACTCAAAAATTCGATGTATATCATGGCAGTATAACGGTAAATAAAATAATTGATTTTCTTAAATCACCTCCTCAAATAGAAATATTAAAGTCATTTTATTCAAAGCGGGTTATGAAACTTGATTTATTTGACATTTGTAGACATGCTAAAACAAATAAAACAGTTTATATGGGAAATGAAATTAACGATCTAGATGAAGATTTGCTTAATAAATATTATTCAGAGCAAATTCTACAATAAAAAAGTTAACAGTGTATTTGTCGAGCGAGGAATGGCTGATATGCTTGTTGTATGTAATTTGAGTAACGGGATTAAAAAATTATTTATTTCAGCGATAATTTAATTTATTTTAAATTAGAACAACTATACCAAAACAAAGAAGACCGACCCTCTAAGATCGGCTTTTCTCATCTGTAAAAGCTTGTTTTTTCAAGCAATAAAGCCTGATATAAAAGCAGTTTTCACCAAAAAAACATTCAAGAAAACATTTTTTAAAAACCTTGATTTCACTCGTTTTTCCATACTTCAACTTACCCTAAACAAACGAAAAACCCTTAAGTATTAAGGGTTTTTCTCTAAATTAAGCATGTAGATCTTTGAACCAGTTTAAACACTATACTTTAAAGAACTTTTCATCCTTACTAAGCTCTAGTACTTTACACTCTTCAATTAGAGCGGATTCGATTTTGTCGACCCTTTCTCTAAGAATAGGAACAATATACTGGCCATTGATATCTCTAGATAATTCAAATATTGTTCTCAATTGATTGATATGGGTATTCTCTAACTTATCATGTATTACAAATCTTGGAGAAACAATGCTCATTTCTTCTGCAAACTTTATATAAGCTAAATCAAAGGCTACAATTATGCCCTTTTTCATTCCGGTTCCTACATTCCCCTTAAATAAATCCAGCGAAACAGGGAATTTATTCTGTTCCTTCCATTTGCTATTGTATACAAATAAATATTTTTCACCATACAATTTTTCACAATAATCCGAAAAATATACGTTAAACTTACCTATAATATCATTGATATTATTTGAATCCATCTGTTGGCTAATTTGTTTGATATCATTAGTCAAATTATCTTTTAAGGTTTCAGCACTTGTTAATATTTTTATAGTTTGGTTTATAGCACCTTTTTCTAGGACAAGTGCTTCTATTTTTTGGTTTATAGAATTCAACTCTTCAAGTAGTCCTTCATCAAGTAAATCAATTGTTAAGTTTTTATTCTGTTCTAACAGTGTATCTCTTCCGTATTCCAGTTCAGTATAGCGCTTTTCTTTGATTGTTAATTGATCCTTTACAAAATCTATTCTATTTTGAATCATCTTATTATGAAAAAGGAGTAAGTCTTCAAATGTTTTATTAACTGTGCCAATATAGGCTTTGGCTTCATTATAAATATAACTTATTTGACTATGATTTATATTGCTTTTTTCATTCTCTAATTTTTCTATATTTACAGTTATTTGTTTTATTTCAAATTGTAACATCTGCATTTCAGCTTCTACTTCATTAATTGAATTAATAATATTTCTTTTATTTTTCAATTCCTCCTTATAGGTCTCCATATAATCAAGGTTTTTTCTTTTTGTTGAAAGTTCTACTAAATCGCTATCTATAAGTTGTTTTCGTTGCTCTAAAATATCGAGCGAACTGATATTCTCGTCATGTTGTAAAAGTCTAATTTTTGTTTCTACTTCTTTTAGATTTGCTGAAAGAGTGTCTTTTTTACTGAGTAAATCATTTTTTATTATTCTAAAGAGGAACAGATAGATTGAATCATATGTATCGTTAGATGTTGTATTTCCAAGATATTTAATCATATTTTCAGAGGTTATATTATCAACTCTAACGAACTTAGGGATCAACTGTCTTAAAGTGGGGTTGTGCTCATCTAAATCAAACAATAAAAGCTTCAGTTTTCCCCAGAATTCTTCTTGGGTGAATTCAATGGAATCAATGATTCTTTTTCCTCTATTAAATAATTGTCTAACAATACTGCTTTTCTTTTTTTTATTCGGATCAACTAGAATTAACTCAGCTTCAACTTTATGCTCCATTAGGAATTCTCTTATTTCATGATTCTCACTTTTTGTGTCTACATCAAAATATAAACTTCTAACCGATTTAGCTCCAAGGCATAAGTCAATTATTTTAACAACTGTGGTTTTACCGACGTTATTACCGCTGTCTTTTGCTGAATCACTTGTGTTATCAACAATAAGACTTAACCCTTTATGATTGAAGGAAATATCCCTAATAATCTCAATTTCGGGTTTCGTTTTTCTTACGATTAGCCTATGAATTAGCATATTTTCACCTTATCTTGCTCAATATTTATTAGAGAAAGCATATATAACCAATCTAATGAATAATAAATAAAATCAATATACAGATTACTATCTATGATAGATTTAGTCTTTTCATAAAGCTCGTCAATAGATAAGGAGTCATGTTTTTTTAATAAATCTAAAATTATTCCACCAATGTAATACAGTGAATATTTCGGTTCTCTATCTATATTTATTATCATTTTCAAACCACCTGCGGTTTTTCCAATATCTTACATTCAACAAAAGCATAACAAATTATTCTCATTAGTGCTTCATCAATTTCTTCAACAAATAAATTATCATTTCTAGTAATTCGACTTTCTAAGTCCCTCTTGACAAAATCTAAAATTCTATCCGCATTTAATCTGATAATGTCCATTTCAGGTTGTGTACTCGCTCTATTTTCAAGTAAAATCCCACCTTTACATTCTCTGTAAAGAACAGAAACGCTTCTTAAAACCTTTCTTTTTATCCCTACATTGTTATTGTCAATTATATTAAATGCTTGCTCACAAATACTTCCATATAAGCTATATTCCCTAATTAACTCTTTATACTTTATGACATCATTGTATTTTATCTTTTCTTCAATGGTATAACTCATCAAGTCAATCGGATTCAATTTGTAAGACCGTTCCATGTCTTCATCATCAACATTTGCTAGTTCGGCTAACTTTTCAATTAAGGATGGAATTAAAGAAAAAGTACTGACGGTATTCTCTGGTTGTATGTATGTAATACCACCATACACATCCCCTGTCATAAGTCCGTTGTTTTCTCCTGTATTGGTAATTGTGAAATTGCGTTTTTTATCTATCACGCTTATCAATTCCTCCTGTGACAATACCAGCCATTACACCATTATTTTTTCCACTATTTTCAACATCAATTTTTCCACTATTTTTTATGTCGTGTTTTTGAAGATCAGAATTGATCTCGGTATTTTTGATTTGAGTTAATATTAGTCTCGCTTCATTTTTAGCTTTGATCGCAAATATTGTCGATATGATTGTTGCAATCATTGATGCGATACTGATAATCAACATAGTTATATCCATAGAGAATCCAGCTCCTTTTTCTACGTTCCTTTGATAAAAACTAGTTCAATAATACTAATAAACAGAAAGATCGACAAGAAAAAATTTACAATCGTATCTTTCCCAAGAGTATATTCATGGATTTTAAATCTATATTATAACTTTGCATTAACTATTTAATATATTATTAACCTAAGGAGAGGGAATGCTAGAATGTGTAGTGAGCAAAAAGAAGATATCATTAAGTTATTGGCTCAAATATTAAGAGATAAGCATGATAACGATGAAATTGGTAATTTACTAGATATTTTTCCAACTAGAGCAGAACTTATAAATGCATCTGAGCAACAATTAACATCTATAAAAGGTATTGGTAAAAAGAAAGCACTACAAATATACGCACTGATCCAATTAGCTAAATCTATCACCATCCAAGATCAAAAAAACTGTATTATTCGCACACCCCAAGATGTTTTTAAACTCCTCGAAGCAGAACTTTGTCATGAGCAAAAAGAACACTTCATCTGCCTCTTCCTCAACACTAAGAACAGCCTCATCTTCAAAGAAGTCATCTCCATAGGCTCTCTGAACGCCGCTATCGTCCATCCTAGAGAAGTATTCCATGCAGCCATAAGACGCTGTAGTGCCTCGCTCATATGCGCTCACAACCACCCGAGCGGAGACCCGGAGCCATCCATTGAGGACATTAATTTAACAAAACGACTCATAGCTGCTGGGGAAATCATAGGAATAGAAGTCCTTGATCATGTAATTATCGGCGGCAATCGCTTCTACAGTTTGAAAGAACATGGGCATTTCTAAAGTTCGCTAAACAGCTTTTATTGACATGTCCTTCAAATAATCAGATGTAAAGACCTCTCTTAAGTGCTTTTATCCACGGTTTAACCACACTCCGTATCAATTCCCTACTATAAGCATTGAAATCCGTACTATATCCTGTTGAGCCTCCTACCAAAAAATTCTATCGTTTGATTAGGGGTGAAGGGAAATGAACAGCATCGAATCTATTGGGGAAAATATCAGGATTTTGCGATTGAAAAATGCTTTCAGTCAGGAGCAGCTTGCACTAAGTGCAGGGGTAAACACATCTTACATTGGGCAGATTGAACGTGGAGAAAAGAACCCTACGATCAAAATACTAGAACAAATCTCGGCTGCTCTGGAGATCACCTTAATTGACCTATTGACTTTGTATGATCCAAAGGGAGGTGTGAGAAGCGGTTGCCATCCTTCAACTTTAACTATAACCCCTGAAACCATTAAGCAGTGTCTACTGGAAGTATTGATGGACAACACAAATATGATTATTGAAAACAAGAAAGGAACTTAAAGGACAGTTAATCTTTTAGTTATTGAAAAATAGCATATCAATCATATTGGAGGAAATATAATGATGAACAGTGCTTCAGGCAAGCATACATTTGCCCAAGAACCTATAGTCTTAGAAAATCCTATGAAGGGCTATAAAAAATGGTACTACGGCTTAATTCCTGTATCTTGCATTTCTTTTATGATAATCGGAGGTCTGGGATTTGGTTTGTTTATTGGTTTTATTATTGGTTGGGCTTTGGCCTACATGATTATAAACGGAATAGCCGGAGTGAGATTATTGAAGTTAAACTTCGCAAATCATCCTATGTCGGCACTGGTTACAAATGAACAGTTATACGATCAGTTGGGCACTTTTGCCCATCCTGATTTCACAGTTGAAAAAGGGCAGGGACGTGTTCGCTTTGTATTTAAAAATAAGACTGTGCATACAATCTGGATTAACGAAAAAAAGCAGACTTATTCTGTCATTTCAAAATTCAAGAAAAAGAGTATGATCACTAATCGGCATAATCCCGGTATCAAAGAATACATACATGCCTATAATGCCAATCCTATTGTTCAAAATGCCGTTAATTCAGCAACTCTATCCTTCAAAAAACAAGAAGGTACTATTCTTCAAAAGGCATAATTCAGATTGTATTGGAGGATATAAAGCCAATGATTGAAATATATGTTCTTCTTTCTATACCGTTTGGTTGGAAATTCATAAGCAAGCCACAACGTAACATCACTGTATTTACAACAATCTCTAATTATATCGTTTACAAGATCATCTTGTCTCTATTTGTTGGCTGTGCCGTAACCCCGTTTTACTTAATCGGTTATCTCTTTAAGTTAATTCGATTGTTTAATACATCTTCAAATACTGAAAAGCAAACTAAATAGAGTTACCAGTACAACGGGAAGAGCGACAGCTCCTCCCGTTTATTTTGCGTTAGTCCCTGAAAGGAGGTGAGATTCATGGATAAAGTAATAGAAACAGCTGGGAAGTCTGCCCTGACCGCAGTGGGCGCACTTTTTGGAGGAGGCGTAGGGGCAGCACTTGGCACAGCATTATTCCCTGGCGTAGGAACAGCCGTTGGTTATTTATTTGGTGTTGGATATGGAACACTCAGCGGCCTCAAAGCTTGGAAACATTAGTGAAAAAAATTAATGGAGGAATCAAATGATGAGTGATTTTTGGGAGCGTGTAGTAGAATGTGGTGTAGATGCAGTGAGCCAAACAATTGAAAACAAATTTAATGTGATTGAAACAGCAAAGGATTTGTACGATAAGTATAAAGAAGAATAATGAGAGTCAGCTACTTGAAGCCCGTATTTTAATTAATTGCGGGCTTCAGTTCATTCAAATTCCTCCTCAATTTTCGCATAAGGATTTTCAATAAAATCAATTCCCCATTCTTCAGGAATTAGAACAGGATTAATATTCAAATCCCTAAGTTTTTTAAGCATCTTACCAAATCTATCAGAAGACATCTTTGTGTTTTCATTACTATTAACAAAAATTTCTTTCGCTTTAGTGATTCCTCCGCAATGTTCGATAAATTTAAGCATAGTAATGAGTGTTTGACGTTTTTTGAAATTTTGTACCCTTTGATTTATAATTTGCTCTGCACATTTCAAGGTGTGATAGTCACCTTCCCCAACAATCAATTTATAAAACTTCATTACTTCATGTTTTAATCTTTGTTTGCTTAATACTTCTTTTACAGTTTCCTTTCCATTGCGAACTTGAGTTTCAAACCGAAATAATCCTTTTGTCTGCGAAAAATCCACCCATTTCTTTTTACTTTTACCCTCTTTTATTAAGAGTGTTTCATAACGATTATACCAATTGACTGTTTTGTTTTCTGACATCAAGTAACAGTTAGTGATTTCAGAGAAATACTTCTTGGTTTTATCATTGTCCATAAAGTAATCAGGAATAAACCCCCTTTTAAATAAAGATAGATATTGTGGAATCAAGGCCTCTTGTAAGTTTATATCTACAGCAGCTTCTATTCTTTTGGCTGTCCATTCAAAAAAGTCGGGGACTTTTAATGAAAGAGTATCCTTTAATACAAAATTAAAGACATCTCGAACCCAATCAAATTCAGATACTTTTGCTAAAGAATAATATCCTTCTTTATCAATAGTTAGCTTGGGACGTAAACGTACCTCTATAGAATAGTGGCCCCAAGAAGCAGAACGTATTCGAATTTCTTGAAAACCGATCTGGGAGAACGCATTTGTGACATAGGCATTTTTATCATGATGGTCTTTGCGAAGTTGACTCTTATTTAAATATTTCTTTAAGTATGACTGTATTGAAGTAAAAGTTCTGTCATACTCTATCCGGGTCATTCTGTATACAAGGTACACCATGTCCACCAAAGCAACAGCACCTCCTACACCCGCACCGCCTATACGACAGTATCTAATTGGCGGAGGGGTAGTATTATTTAAGGAACTGTTACCAGGCAAATAATAAAGAATAAAGTGGAGTTACGATGCTATTTTCCCTTCTTATGATTCCATTCATCTTCGTTGGATATTAAGCCCGTATCAATTAAATTCGCATCTGATAAACTCTCTTCTATATCTTGGTAATCATAAGTGTCATCTTCAATTCCCTCCCACTCCTCTATGTAACGTAATGTATCTTGCTTTGATTGCTCATCTAATTTTATTATTAGCTCTGAAACATTAACTATCTTTCGAGCATCAAACGTTATAGCTCTGGATGTTGAATGCCTGAAATTTTCGTCTTGGGTTTGAAGTGGTGTTGTAATGCCGCTTGAAGATTTAAGTATCAGGTTTGCTTCCTCTAGCAACTTCCCTAATTTTTTCACTCCTACTAAAATTTCATTACGTTTTCTGGATTCCTGATATAAAATTCCATATGAACTTTCCCATACAAGTTTTAATTCTTCTGTATCAGGATAATAGATTCCCAGTGTCCCATTTGATGGATTGAGGCGTCCATTTGAATAACTAAGATCATGAGGCAAAGCTATTTTGACTGCCCCCCCCCTGATTGCTTCTATCAGCAATTCTAGAAATAACTCAACTTGAGGGTGAACAACGGGTTTTGATTGATCCTCTAGTATATTCATAAATATTTGCAATGCATTATCACTAATTATTTGTGATTCCAGCGGCGTTATAAATTCTTTTTCCGCTGCATACAAGATATAAAAATTGAAAGTATTAAATAGGTGACTAATACTATCAATAATCCTAGAATGAACTTTAGATTCAAATTTCAATCTTAATTTTTGGAAGTCGCTTTTGTATTGATCAATCATTTGGGAGTTTAACTTTTCTGATAACCAATCCAGATAAAAGAAAATACTTGTGGATAATGGATTCATCTTTTCAAACTTCTCGAATCTCTTCATCTTAGCTGAATCAAATCCAGGCTCATTACGATTGAAAATGTTATCCATTGATATCCTGATTGTGCGAGCGATTGTTGAACTGTTTTTCTCATTATTGTTAAGGAACCGTTCTCCAGTAAATAAAGCCATTCCGGTTGGTAAAGCATCATCGACTGAGGAAAGTTGTCTATCCCCTAACCATCGAATGATATTCTCGACTTTTTCGTCAGTACGATATTCATTCTCTGCAGTTTTTGAAGTTCCATAATCATCAACTACAATAACGCTGTCCTTATGTTTGGTGTAAGCTGATTTTAAATCCTTCTTATAAGAGTCAACACGAACTATGTTTTCAGTATCGTAAAAGCTTGTAAAAAGACTTGACAATCTTGTCTTACCCAAACCTGTCTTTCCATAAATCCACATGGCGAAGTTAGGTGACAAATCTTTGGACTCTACAAGAGGAGTAACAATGAGCGAAAGAAGAGAGTAACTCAGTAGAGCATACGTCACCTTTTGATCACAGATATTTAGCATTTCAATTGTCTCCTTAAACGCTTGCTCCTCGCTTAAAGAGTTGTTCTTCAAGAATTTAAATTCTGTAAATGTGGTTCTATAGGTTTGTCTCGACTTACCGATCTTCCCTCCAGAATGTAAGAAAAACCAACCTTGTTCATCTTTGTGCCAACCAATTAAATCTAGCTCATTTACTGTTGGAATCTTCTTATCAATGTGATTTAAAAATTGCAAAATCCACACATAAGATTTCGGAGTTATAGAGTCTAGTACAGCAAATTGATTCCATCGCCGAATCCAATTCACATTATGCAGTTCTTTCTTAAGAATAGTGATAGGCTCCAAAAGAACTGTCGCCCCTTCTCTTAAAGCATAAAATTTGTAACGCATATCTTTGATGTTTCCTTGTTTATCCAACACGTTAACTTTTTCCACTGGAATCAAAATAAAGTGGAAGGTTGATGCCTTTTGTCCACTTATGTGTACATTGAAATCCCCATTCTCATCAACATAAAAATGATCACCAGCGTAACTTTCATTGAAAAAAGCTAAAAGAGATTCAGGTGTATCACTATCGCGAATATTCATATATACCTCCAAAAAATATGAAAATGTGATTATAAATTAGGACTTTATCACATTTTCATATTTTTTCCTGTATTATTTTTCACTTTTCGTTTAACAGCTAATTAATTCTAAATACTTACCATTCCAGCTTTATAGGCAGGGGCAATTACGCTCCTGTCTTTTTCATATACAAAAAAATCATTGGAGGTCGAAGCACATGAAAGGCAGCTTACGTAAACGCAATAAATACTGGTACATCATTGTTGAAATGAAGGACGAGTCCGGGAAGCGAAAGCCAAAGTGGATTAATACCAAATGCGAAAAGAAATCCGATGCCGAAAAGTTTCTGCGAGAAACACTTACAAAAATGGACAACAACAGTTTTGTCCTTCCACAACGAAAACTCAAATTCACCGAATTTATGCTGGATTGGCTTCATAACGTTATTAAAAGTGAGGTGGAGGAAACGACTTGGGAAGGTTATGAGATGATCGTAACCAAGCATATCATCCCCTATTTCAAGAGTAAAAACGATTTATTGTTACAAGAATTACAACCTATGCATCTGCAAAAATATTATGAGACAAAGTATCAAGATGATTCATCGACTGGCAAAAAAGGATTATCCGCTAAAACATTAAGAAGACACCACGCCAATATTAGGAGTGCTTTGAAATTCGGAGTGCGAATGAACCTGATTCCTTTTAATCCTGCTGATCGAATCGTGCTTCCAAAGCAGGAGAAGTTTGATGCCAGTTACTACACTGTCGAACAGCTCGAAAAGTTATTTGAGGTTTGCTTGGGTACACCGATAGAATCGGCAGTATATCTCGCTGCTCATTATGGGCTTCGACGTTCTGAGGTGCTTGGATTGAAGTGGGATTGTATCAATTTCGAAGAAAAGACAATCTCGATTAAAGAGGTTCGCGTGAAGTACGGTAAAGAAGTTGTGGTAAAGAAACCTAAAAGCGAGAGCAGCCAGCGCATTCTGCCTTTGATGGAAAAACTCGAAGATTACTTATTACATCTAAAGAAACAGCGGAAGAAAAACAAGCTGCTGTACGGCAAAGATTACATTGATAGCGGTCTTGTATGCTGCTGGCCTGACGGCAGTCCTATGAAGACGGAATACCTGAATCACAAATTCAAAGCCATACTTGCAAAGAACGGATTGCCGCATATCAGATTCCATGATCTCAGGCACTCGACAGCCAGCTACTTGATTAAAAATGGCGTAAGTCTGAAAGAGATTCAGGTCTGGCTGGGACATTCAACCATCAGCATTACAGCCAATACTTATACGCACATCGACATGGAGACGAAAAAGGATACCGCACAAAAGATAAACGATATCTTTTCTAAGAAATCAAAGGGGGCCGCTCAATGAAGCATATCGCTTGGGGAGCATTAGATGATGCGGCAATCCAGTCTGCGCTGCTGGATATTGCCATACTCCACGTAAAGCTTGCTTTGGAGCATAGCGACAAGAATACTTTCCCTTATCGTAAAGAAGTCATTAGAGCAGAAATCCAGCGCCTGAGAATGGAGCGTGACAGAATCCTCGAACGTAGAGTTTGAATAAAGAGCGCTCGTTATAAAATCAATTCAAGCATCATTCCGAGCGCATCGGAAACCTCGAATCTACACAAAAAAAGAAGCGCCGTTAGCAAAATGTTAGCAAACCACCTTAAAAACAAATAAGGGTTCCAGCTCTAATGAGCTGAAACCCTTGTTCTTCTAGTGCCGAGGACGGGGGTCGAACCCGTACGGTACTCACGTACCGCAGGATTTTAAGTCCCAGAAGTCATTTGGACTTTAACGCCCTGCAGTGGAATATAAGGGAACCTACAATCCGCAAAAAACCTTGTAGAATCAAGGATTTTTACGGTTTTTAGTGTTTTCCTAAGAGCCACAAGGGTTTCCGGCAACAAGCAACAGGAAGCGCAAATTTAGCCTTTGGAGAGAACTGCGAGAGAACTCGGAGAGAAAAATGAGAGAACCAGCCCGCTCCCTACCATTGACAATATGTTCGGAGCAAACCTCCGGGGAGGTTTTCATAATGAGACAAACAACCGTTATCACCATTGCCAATCAAAAAGGTGGCACAGGCAAGACGACCACCGCCTACAATCTGGCGTGCGCCTTGTCCCATGAAAATAAAAAAGTGCTGCTGGTTGATTTCGATCCACAAGGCAATTTAAGTATGTGCTTTGGAATTGAAAATCCAGACCAGCTTAAGTTTTCAATGTTCAATATTATGAATGCCCTCATGAGCGACGAACCACTGCCGGATCCTAAAGAATACGTTCATAATCATAGCAATATAGACCTTATCCCCAGCAATATTGAACTTTCCGTTGCTGAGATAAATTTAAGAGATGAATTGGGTGGTGAAAAGACTCTCACCACATTACTGGAACCCATGAAGCAAAGATACGACTTTATCATTATAGACACAAATCCCTCTCTTGGTCTACTAACTATAAACGCCCTTGCGGCCAGTAACAGTGTATTAATTCCGGTAAACCCTCAACTGTGGTCAGCAACAGGCCTAACTCAGCTTCTGAAAATTATCATTAAGGTAAAGAAACGAATTAATCCGCGGATTAACATTGCGGGTATTTTAATGACCATGTGTGATACACGAACCAATTTATATAAAGAAGCCTTTCGGTTGGTAAAAGCATATTACCAGGAAACCGTCCGCATTTTTGATGTTCAAATCCCTCTCTCAGTCAAAGTCGGAGAGGCGAATTTCTATAGTCAAAGCATTATTGAATTCAATCCTAAATCGAAGGTAGCCACAGCTTATTGCAGTTTAGCAAAGGAGCTGATGCAAGATGAGCAGTAAGCGACCTACGCCTAAGCTATCAAGCATTGATGAGCTTTTACTTTTGTCTGAGGGACCAGACCATACAACATCATCTCCTGAAAATTCAGGAGTCACTTCCCTTCTACTCTCCAGCCTTATTCCCTTTCATAAACATCCATTTAAGCTGTATGAGGGCAAAAAACTGGATGACTTAATCGAAAGCGTCCTAGAGAACGGTGTGCTAATTCCCGTTATAGTCCGTCCAATGGAACAAGATTCCTATGAAATTCTTTCTGGGCATAATCGCGTCAATGCCGCTAAAGCTGCGGGGTTACTTTCTATCCCTTCCATTGTTAAAGAACAATTGACGGAAGCAGAAGCTGTAATTATCGTGGTGGACACCAATTTTCATCAACGTTCCATTCAGGATATGTTGCCCAGTGAACTTGCTCGTGCCCTGGAGATGCAGCTTGAAGCTTGCAAAGAAGCTAAGCAAAAACAGAGTAAATTAAGCGAAATTGAAAAAGCTCAAATTACCAGTAATGACAAGGAAAATGATGAACGTGTCCCAGTGGGGCACCCAGGAAAAAGTGTGGATGAAGTTTCCGAGAAAAACGATATGAGCCCAACCAATATCAAACGATATTTGCGCTTGAATCACCTTCTACCAGAACTCATGGAAAGAGTCGATCAAGGTGAAATTAAGCTTCGCCCGGCCGTCGATCTCTCTTATCTGAAGCGGGAAGAACAACAAACCGTGGAATCGTTAATACATGTACAGGGTTACAAAGTAGATATGAAAAAATCCGAGCTGCTTCGAGCGAAATCAGAAAACCGTAATTTAACTGAGCAAGCCGCATCAGCGATCCTTTCCGGTGTGTCTAGCCGGAAGCCAAAAAATATGGTTCCTGCTCCATTCAAGCTAAAGCATAAAGTATATGCCAAATATTTCTCTCCTGAGAGTAAAGCCGCAGAAGTTGAGGAAATCATCGATAAAGCTTTAACCTTATATTTTTCGCTCCAGTCAGAGCCTGAACAACATCCTTAATTGAAGAGGAGGAAATTTAATGATATTCAAAGATCTGGCTCATGAACAGTTTTATGAAGGTAATGTAATTCGTGCTGAGCGTCAACACGATCCTTACCGATCCGCTCTGTTTTATCTATTAGGCCTTACAGAAGATACTCGCCGTCACATTAATGATCTTTATGATTTCAGAGAAGACAGCATTAGGCTAGAGGGCTTAAACAACGGCTGGCAGACAGGAACAACGGTCCGTCTTTCCCGCCTCGCATTTAACCTTTATTCGGGCTATACGGGAGAACATGAAGAAGAGACCCACTCTTTCAGCCCCTATTATCTGTTCGATAATGGACTCATGCCATATTTCTTTGAAGGGATCAAGCTTCGCTATCCAGCCTATGCCGTGGATATTAAACGAGATTGGCTTCCCTTTGTGCCAGACAAAGATATCTATGATGAGTTGGAACAGTAAGAAGCACATTTCATCCATTGGAAGGGAGGATAACCATCATGGCTCGTGTAACAACACTAAGAGCCATCTATCAGTCGGCTGTATCACAAATTTCGCAGTCACCACAAGACTGGATGGATTATTTAAAATTCGCTTCTGGTATTTATAAGTACTCTTTTGATAATGCTCTTCTCATATACATGCAGAATCCAGAGGCTACCATGTTGGCCTCCCTTCCTCTTTGGAACAAACTGGGCCGGTACATCAATCGAGGAGAAAAGGCCATTGGTGTCAGTAACTTTCAGGAGAATAGGCCTCATATAGACTATTTATTCGATGTCTTTCAAACTCATGGGAGAGTCCCTCCTCAATCCTGGAGTTTACAGGGACTAGATTTGGTTGAACTCACTCATAGACTATCCTCCAATGAAACAAATGATCTAGGGTTATGTATTACACAGCTGGTTAAACAGCATATATCATCTTTTGACTTATATCAGGATATAGAGCTGGATATGGTAAATCATCCTTTTGCCACATTTCCTATTTCCGGCGTGCAAGAACAAATGCAGGAATTAATTGCCGCCAGCAGCACCTACTTCATTCATTCTCGGTGTAGGCTTCCAGAGCCAGATTCAACTCCGGTGTTCGATACTATAAACGACTGGAACAATGTACCGCTAATGTCCCGACTGGGCGGCATTCTAACTGAGATTTCCAAAGAGATTTTGCTCGATATCGGTAGGCATATCAAATTAATGCAACAAGAAAGGATGGTTAATTATGAACAAAGAGAATTTGAATCTCAACTACAGTCAGCAGACAGACGGACTTTTGTATCCTATGATACAGATCTCCAGTCAGGCGGAGGCCGACCAACAGCCATTAGGCAAATACGGAAGGATGAGCTTAAACTATCTCAGAAATCATCATCCCCATCGATTAATGAGCTTGAAGATGCAGGGCAATCTGATGGAGAAAATGCACCAAATCGACCAGGAAGCGAACGAGAGAATACAACAGCTGACGGACCAGTTACTCCGACTACAACCGCTACCTCAGACCGAAGATACTCTAGAACGGACACGGCACTTGAACCAGATCAAATCAACCGCGGAGGAACTGGTACTGAACGAGATCGTCTTGAGACCCAGATAACTGCAACTTCAAATACATTGTCCTTAGAACCGCAGATTAGCGGTTCTTTTTTATTGCCTGAAAAATCTGAAGATATCATTTTATCGGAACAAGAAATGTTAGAATACTTGCTCCGCAGCGGTATGGGTTCAATGCAAGGAAAACAAGTCATCTATTCTTACGTAGTCGAACACTCAATTACAAAGGCTCATGACCTCATTCCGATGCTTAAAAATCGATATGGGACTGGTGGAGCCAGAGGCGATTTTGGCAATGGCTTGACCGGATATACTCACTCTGGAAAAGGAATTGAACTACTATGGTCTGACAGTGAAGGTGCCCATGAGGTCCTTATCAACTGGAGAACGATAGCCACTACCCTCCTGCAGCTCATTCAAAATGGAAGCTATGACGGTAGCCTATCTGTCTTCCCTCCGCAAGAAGAGGAATGGACATTATTTGATTACGTTCAGCAGGCGGAAGACAATAAGAGTCAAGCCGGTACTCTTGGAGCTCCTATACAACGTGAGCCTATAGGAATTGAATCCGCCGAGAATCAGGAATTCCAAGAAGAGACTAAAAGTACTCTTTCTGTTACTCAAGAACCTCTTGATCACCCTACTTTCACACCTCAAAACTTCCATTATAATACGGAAGTATCCCTTTATCCTTCCGGAGCTAAAAGCAAATACAAACGAAATATAGAAGCAATCCGTCTTCTGAAACTGCTTGAATCTGAACGTCGTGTTCCCTCGCCTGACGAGCAAAGGATATTAGCTGGTTATGTGGGCTGGGGTGGACTAGCAAATGCCTTTAATGAGAATGCAAAAGATTGGGAGTATGAAGCTGCGGAGTTAAAGCATTTGCTGGATGATAGAGAATATGCTGAAGCACTGAACTCCACGATTACAGCCTATTACACAGAGCCGGAGTTAATTCGTTACATCTACCAAGCACTCGAGCGCTTTGGCCTAAATGACGGAGAACACCGTAAAATCCTTGATCCTGCTATGGGTACCGGAAACTTCTTCTCCGTACTTCCTGACACCTTACAGCAAGCAAAGCTTTTTGGCGTTGAACTGGATGGAATCACCGGTAGGATGGCCAAGCAATTATACCCCTCTGCACAAATCCATGTTCAAGGTTTTGAGACAACCAACTTTACTCCAAGCAGTTTTGATGCTGTTATAGGCAATATCCCTTTCAATAACATCCAAGTCTTCGATCATCGCTTTAAAGAGAGCTACTTGATCCATGATTACTTTTTCATAAAATCAATGGAATTGGTGAAGCCGGGCGGGATCATAGCCTTTATCACCAGTAAAGGTACATTCGATAAACAAGACTCTTCGATCCGAAAAGAGTTAGCAGAACAAGCTGATCTCATTGGTGCTATTCGCTTACCGAACACTGCTTTCAAAGCAGTTGCCGGTACTGAAGTAACTACCGACATGGTATTCCTGCAGAAACTGGATCAGCCCCGGCAACTGGACACTGAACAATTTCCAGATTGGATTTCGGTCTCCCGCACATCCGATGGCATTCCAATCAATACTTATTTTGTTCATCATCCCGAAATGGTGCTCGGAGATATGAACTGGGATCGTAGCATGTATGGTTCAGAACGAACTACTGCTTGCTTTCCAAAACCTGCCCAGAATCTATATGCCGAATTAAGCGTCGCCCTTCATTTTTTAAAAGCTCAATTTTCAGCCTTACCCGATGACATTCAAATTGAGGACTTAGAGGATGGACAGGAACAAGCGCAACCAGCCGATGCAGGAACCAAGAATTTCACTTACGTGATCAAGGATAATCAGATCTATTTCTGCGAGAATGAATATTTGCTTTTCCAAGACATCAAGGGCAAAAAAGCAGAACGCATTAAAGGATTATGCGACATTCGAGATGCCCTCAAAACAGTGATTGACATTCAGTCCCGAGAATATGGTTATGACATCTCTGAACTCCAACAGGGACAGCAGCGACTAAATGAGGTCTACGATCAATTTGTCAATAGATACGGGCCCATTAATGATCGAGCCAATACTGCCGCTTTTTCAGATGATGATCAGCTCCCACTACTACGCTCCATTGAGGATATGACACCCGAGAAGAATTGGGTAAAAGCTCAGGTGTTCACTAAACCCACGATTCGTCCGAACCGCATGCCGGTACATGCTGATTCAGCTTTACAAGCTCTTCAAATCTGCCTGAATCAGAAGCTCAAAGTAGATCTATCCTATATGTCGAGATTATATGGCAAATCAACAGAAGAGATCTTAGATGAACTTGGAGACCGACTGTTCCTTAATCCCCAGAAATATGTTGGCAATCAAGACGAAGGCTGGGAACTGGATGAAGAATACTTATCCGGAAATGTAAAAGACAAATTAGCCTATGCCAAGCTGAAAACATCGGAATATCCCGAGTTGTTTGAGCGTAATGTAATCGCCCTAAGTGCTGTGCAACCTGCTCCACTATTACCGGGTGATATTGATTTTCGGATTGGAAGTCCGTGGATTCCAATCAAGTATTACCGTGATTTCATGTATGAGACATTTGGAACGGCAGGATATCATCAATCTGCTGGAAATATCAATGTTGAGTACATGGAATATGCGAACTCCTGGCGCGTCTCCGGCAAATCATTGGAACGGGAATCAATAAAAGTAAACCGCACTTTTGGTACATCACGAGTAAATGCATACGACATTTATGAAGGCAGTTTGAACCTGCAGAGTATTACTGTTCGTGATCTGGTAACCTACTTCGACCAAAATGGAAATGAACAAATCAAATATGTGGTGAACGCCAAGGAAACGATGATTGCCCGCGCCAAGCAGCAGCAAATCAAAGAGGCCTTTTCATCTTGGCTGTTCAAGGACAAAGACCGGGCAGATATATTACTGGGTATCTATAATGAGAAGTTTAATACTCTCCGTCCACGTACTTATGATGGCAGCCATCTTGTGTTTCAGGGTATGAGTGAAGAAGTGGAGCTCCGGCAACACCAGCAAGACGTTGCAGCAAGAATTATATACTCAGGGACCGCCCTTATGGCTCATGAGGTGGGAGCCGGTAAGACCGCTGCTATGATTGCTTCAGGCATGTATTTAAAGCAGCTGGGAGCCATTCAAAAGCCAATTTATTGTGTTCCCAACCACTTAACTGAACAATGGGCCAATGAGTTTATGCGCTTCTTCCCTGCTGCCAACATCCTGGTAACCACAAAAAAGGATTTCAGTATTCAGAACCGAAATCGCTTTGTCTCTAAAATCGCCATGGGTGATTACGACGCAATTATCATCGGCCACAGCCAATTCGAAAAGATCCCTATATCTCATGAGCGTCAGGAACAATTACTGCAAAATGAAATCAATGGAGTTACCCAGATGATTGATCAGGTCAAAAGGGAAAAGGGTGACAACTGGACTATTAAACAGATGGTCATTTTTCAGAATCAACTAAAGCATCGATTGGAGCGTTTGGTCAATGAGGATAAAAAAGATAACTTGCTCTACTTTGAACAGCTTGGCGTTGATATGTTATTTGTCGATGAAGCGCATGCCTACAAGAACTGTTTTACTTTTACCAAAATGCGCAATGTCGCCGGTATAGGTAAAACAAGTAGTCAGCGTGCCATGGATATGCTCTTAAAATGTCAATACATCCAGGAAATAAATCAAGGCAGAGGTGTGGTATTCGCTACAGGGACACCGATAAGCAATAGCATGTCTGAGATGTATGTGATGCAGCGTTATTTGCAGCCAATGGTTTTAAAGCGACTCGGGTTGGACTTTTTCGATAATTGGGCAGCCACCTTTGGAGAAGTTGTCTCCTCGCTCGAGATGACACCTGAAGGGAGTGGGTATCGCATGAAGTCCCGGTTTGCCAAATTTCATAATCTCCCGGAACTCATGAACATATTTCGCACCGTTGCTGATATTCAAACTGCCGAAATGCTCAAACTTCCGGTTCCCGAATTGAAACATGGGAAGCCGGAGATTGTCGTCACTGAATGCTCTCCTTTTCAAAAGCTTATGATGGATAGCTTTGTCGAACGTGCAGAGAAAATCCGTAACAATGATGTACTAGCTACCGAAGACAACATGCTGAAATTAACAAATGAAGCCAAGCTTATGTCCATTGATCCCCGTCTGGTAGATCCTGAAGCTCCGGTTGAATCGGATTCTAAGTTAACTCGATGTATCAGCAACGTTTTTGATATCTGGGAACAATCCAGATCTGATCGACTTACTCAAGTCATTTTCTCCGATAGTGGCACACCCAAGCCAGGATACTTTAATGTCTACGATGAAACCAAAACACAACTAATCAATAAAGGAATTCCTGAACAAGAGATTGCGTTTATCCATGATGCTAAAACGGATATACAACGCGAGGAATTATTTGAACAGGTTCGCCGCGGTGAAGTAAGTATCTTGCTCGGATCAACACAAAAGATGGGAACTGGAACGAATGTTCAGGATCGACTTATTGCAGCACATCACCTTGACTGTCCCTGGCGTCCGGCGGATATTACTCAACGTGATGGACGTATCCTTAGGCAAGGTAATAAAAACAATATGGTCCAGATCTTTCGCTATGTAACCAAAGGGACATTTGACAGTTACCTCTGGCAGATTCAAGAGCAGAAGCTCCGATACATTTCACAAGTAATGACCGGCAAAAGCATATCCCGTTCCTGTGAGGACGCTGATGAAACGGTTTTGTCGGCTGCCGAGGTAAAGGCTATCGCTACAGCTAATCCCCTTCTTGCAGAAAAGATGCAGGTAGATAATGAGGTGATAAGGCTGAAGTTGCTCAAGGCCAATTGGAACAATGAGCGTCTAATAATGGAAAGACAGATTTCACAGCAATATCCGCGGGAGATACAAGCTTGTGAACAACGGATTGAGCGTCTGAAAGTTGATCTAGCTTTGGTTGATCAAACGCGAGACGACGAATTTCTAATTGTGCTTGAAGGGGAAATCTATAATGAGAAACCACAGGCTGGAGAGTTGCTACTCCTTCTTTCGAAGGTGAATGAGTTTAACAACGGAGATTCAATACATGTTGGAAGATACCGTGGATTTGAACTTTATTTAAGTCGATCTGCATTTAATATTATCTCTATTAAGCTCAACGGAGCCGAGACATATTTTGTTGATTTAGGCGATTCGCCTATCGGGAATATTACTCGATTGGAGAATGTTATTGAAAAAATACCAGTAAACCTCCATTCTGCTGAACAGAGGTTATGTGAAATTCAAACGCAATTCGCTGAAGCCACTATTGAAGTAGGTAAGCCATTCGAATTTGATCAAAAGTTGCAGGAAATGCTTACTCGTCAGGTAGAGCTTAACTCACAGTTAGAATTCCAAGAATTGAAAGATCAAACATTAATGATAAACATAAATAACGAAATATCGGAAATAGAACAATCCGATAAGTGGGAATACGAATCGTAGAAACACATTTAAGTAACTATGAATACTTGCAAATTTTCCGACAAAAGTTCTTACATTATCTTAAAATTATAATTTTGAATGATCAACTTTAGAAATGATAACCACAGACGATCTTTCTAATACTTTTGCCCTCCCCCAAGAATTAATCACGACAAATATATCAGTAGTTTATGACAAATCATCTATTCCCTATAGAAAAGCATTTCCTTCTTGTTCAATCGACAATACTAGATTTATAATAGAAGGAACATGTTGGAAAAAACCTCTTTAGAATATGGGGGAATAGGACTTATGTCGTATTCGACAAGATATACTACATTATCAGATGTCACAGATGAATACTGGGACGAGTTATTAGTTAATCATGAAAAAATAACTGAAGGTTATTCTGATACTACCAGCGCTGTCTTTATTGCATCATTAAATGAAGAAGATAAACCGTATTTGCAAAAGATCTTAAAACTTGCTGATTATGAAGATGAAATTAAGTGGAATGAACATTTAAAGACTCACAAAAACTTTATGGATTTCTTGTTTCTCAAAGAATTTCTAAAAAGAAAGAAAAAAGCTATAGATGAAATATTCGATAAAAAGCTTCCGGATAATGAAGCAACCAAAATATCAACTGTAGTAAAGTCAATAAAATTATTTCTCACTAATCCCTCTTGGCTTTTTGAAGTTTTGGTTCTTCATGAATGGAGGAACAAAGCTTCAGGCGATGTTTTCACTTCAACTAAAAAGTTCACTTCGAAAATAGTAAATAGTTTAAGTACAGAAAAGGGATACCAAGACACCATTGCAAATGTTTTATACAATAATTCCGGAAGAAATAATGATTATAGAATAATTGCACACTGTCAGCTTGGAGAACATTATTTTTTGTATATGATATACAAACTAACTAAAGATACTAAAAGACCTGGCTATGATAAAGCCAAAAGAGTAAAAGATAGAGATCAAGTTATGTTTGCAATTCAAACAGAAGAAAAAACACTTGAAATTAAAGCAATGAAAACTGATTTACGCGGTATAAAAAAATACTTCACTGATGAATTGGGATTAACTCTTAATGAGATTCAAAGAGAAGTATTCACAGAATACAAAGTTAAAGATATCGTTCGGCTCTTTGAAGAAGGAACACCAGTAACTAACGAAAATCCAGAAGACTTTGTCATCGATCGCATTTCTTTTTCAAACTCTTTATTAAGTAAGTCTCCTGATTTAATTCTTCAATTGAACGGAACTGATATTTGGCCAAGCGTGATGGACGCTTTTCAGCGTAGAGTAGTTGACTTAAACAGTCTCAAGGATATAAAGAATATTTCATTTCATTCAAGCAAACATTCAAAATCAATACGATCAATTTCACTAGAAAATGGAGACGTGGTTTTCAAACTAGACGATAGTAATTTGAGTACAGCAACTAAAACATTAATCAACAACAATTTTTTCAAGAAATTCGGATTTCCTCTGGATCGCCCAATTAAAAATAAATTCACTGGTGGTCGCGCTCTCAAAATCGATCAGATCTTTAGATTTTCGAGACAGGATCAACTTGAAAATGATCAAAAGCAAATGTTCGATGAACTTATTACTTTGAAACTTCTAGAGTTAAAGCAAGACGATAAATATTCGTGCAATAACTGCAACTTCTATACAATTAATAAGAGTGAAGTGATTGTAAATACTCATGACAAATTAGAGTGCCCAGAATGTCATAATGATATAAAAGTTACTCCGGAAGAAGAAATAATAGCTAACAATGAAGTTATGGAAAAATATATTTATGATTTGTTCGATACTCTTCTAGAAAGAGATTCTCGATTAGAAACTAAAGGTTATTCTCAACAAACTATTAGAAAGAAAAAATTTAAATTCAAACGTTTTTTATTTGAAAATCGTTTATTTCAAGTTCTTGTGACGAAAAATGTGCTTTCAAAAAGAACGCTGGAGAATATTGAAAGGAAATTAATTCCTACTATAGTGATATGTTACGGCGTAGATCAGCAAACAAGTGACATCTACTCACTTGATACAATTGAGCAGCTAACATTCGGACAAATTTATGTAAATAATGATCAACAAGATTTTAGTGTATTTATGGGGAAATATATAGAAGATCTAAATAAACGTACGCATCATTTGGTAGTAACAGCCGCTATGAAGGCTGTTAAAAATCTCAATTTTATTAGTGGAAAAACAACTGAGTTAAAAGACAAATATGACGATAGTGATCTTGAAGATGATGTTTTCCCAGTTATAAAAGATATGTTTCCCAATTCTGAAAAGTGGGGAAAAGAATTAATTGGTAAACCAATACCTGAAGGACTTTTTGCAATTCAGTACAAGGAAAATGCCCCTTTAAACTCTTCCGAGATGAAATATGCCTTTACTTATGATTGTAAATTCACTAAAGATCCAGCTGGATACACATTAGGGTCAGGTGAACATCGTAAGGCCTTGCATTACGTCAAACAACTAAATAGTTTAGTTGATATCTCAACTTATTGTACTCCTCATGAAGTAACATCACATATTTTCATAGGAAATAAATTTAGAAAACGTCAACTTTTTGCAATGGCTGACTTCTTTAGAAGAGAGATTGTTAAAGGATATACAACAAAACCAGTTTTTATAGACTGTAAAGATTTAGCTTATCTCCACGAACAGATAAGTAGCAATAAGGAAAAAATCCAAAGAGTTCCTGACATATTCTTCAAACAGATGGTGGCTATTTTTACAACGGATGAAGTTCTGATAACAAAGGAGTATATTGACGACCAGTTTCGGGATATTGGAATTGCAGCCAGAAGTTATTCACCTCTTGATACAACAGAACTAACTATTAGCCTAACAAAGAAAAAATAACAATTTTCCTGTAGTTTATGATAAAATGGACACATGCGAACATATATTCGCATGTGTCCATTTGTTATTGGAGGTGCTCCTTTCATGGAGTTAAAAATCAATAAAAATATTCAAACCAATCATAAGCTTTTCATTGAAAACAGTATTAGCCAAATTCTTCTAGAACAGTTTAACTACAGTCAAAGAATAAAGGTGCAAGAATATTGGATTGGCTTTTGTTTTTATTATGAATATGCTTTTATTCTTATCACTAACAAAGAAGATGAAATTAACTTTTATGATCAAATTAATTACGATACCATGATTCCTGATTCCTTTTTAAACAGTCTATATGAACACACTTCATTACTTCCGTTCCATTACAAAAATTGGTTAGCAGATTCCTATGTCGAATTAATCCGTAAGGATATTGCCCAATCTTTATTATTTAATCGGCTTAATCTTATCCATGACCCTTCAAGTAGTTCTATTCACTGGAATTGGAAAAGTCATAACATATCACTTCAAATGAATAGCTCATTTGTATTTGAAGATATCGGAGGTTTTATAAAGAATTAATAATGTTATTATTTAGTTTTTCTTAACTTACTCTATATCCCCTCTCTCATCCTAGTTTACGATCCTGATAAACGAAAATGCTGTTGGTTCAATTATGTGTTAATTATTTGTATACTGGCACAAACAAAAAAAGGCACGCCTTTAGACATGCCAGAATTTCCTCTCTTGAAGTTCTTCGTTTAAATGATCATTTTAAACATATCTAATCCCATATGTTCTCTTACCATTAGTATTTTTAATAATAATGATATGTTATTTCACTAATTAACGGATGCGCTATTTTAAATTTCTTTTCAATTTGCTCCTTACTCATGGAGATAATCGCTTCCAATTCACTAGATAGTAAGACACTAACCGTACGACCCTCAACGTTGTCTATCTTAGATTTTTGTGCGATACCACTTCCAACAATTTTTGCCCAATCCTCTTGTAATTCATCCAAATCATAATCCGATTTCGATAAAGCACCGAAGTTTCGAACATCAATTTCATGAAGTAAACGGACATCTTGTTCGTCACTTTTCAATGTGTTTATTAACTCCTTTGTTACATCACGCACTTGCTTCTTTAGTGACTCTAGAGTTACATTACTATTGAATTTCACTCTAACTAATGGTATTCCGCTCATTTGAAAAATCAGGTTCTTTCGTTCATCGCGAATAGCCGCAGAATCAGTTTCATGATATGTGCTATCTTTCTCAATTGCAAGGACTGGAGTATATGTGGTTGTACTAATAATGGCATAGTCAACATGAGCCATAAATAGATAATTAACATGCTCTTGTGAAACAAGTTCTTTTATTTTCTCAACATCAATAATTGTTTTCAAACTAATGTTTGGGAATATAAAGTGTTGCGGAAATAAATCAATTAATGCATGATACAAGTTAATCTCAGATTCATGATAAAAAATAGGCCTATATAAGGACGCCTTATCAACTCGAATTATCTGACGTTCTAACTTAGGTTCAACGTAATTAGATACTAATTCTTCAATAATCGGTTCTAATATATAGGAATTATTATTGGGAATAATTAATTCCAAATTCAATAATTCTTCCAAATTTTTTTTGACATAAGACTCTTTTTGTCGCGTAGCCTCTGATAATTCATTAAATGTGGGTTGTTGGTCAGATAAACGATAGAGAGCAAATAATATACTTTTTTGATATTTTGTTGTTTTCTTAAAATAGATGTCTTTCAAAGTCTGATTTTTGTTCTTTTTTTCTTTAATTAGATTTTCAATTCGCTTTTTATTATTTTTATGCAATACTTCATTAGGAGCCAAAGAGATTGCTCTTTCAAACAGGGATAGGGCTGTTTCGTATTCTTTATCATGCTCTTCATAGATTACCCCTAAATTATTGAAAATCGCATTTGTTTCTTTTCCGTTCTCAATAGCCTGTGAATATACTTTTTTAGCCTCTTCAATGTAACCACTCTTTTTTAAAGAAAATGCAAACTCAAAGTAGTAACCTTCTATTGAAAGATGAGAAAAGTAAATCTTTGCTATAGTTCCGTATTCACTCTGCTCAAATAAAAACTTCATTGGATCAAATGATTTAAATGCGTCACCTGCTATTTTATTAATGATTTCCTTGTCTCGTATCTGAGTTAATTTTGAACAAAATTCAATTAAAAGTGCTGTTTTTTTAATGTCGTTTATATTTTTTATTAAATCCCAATATTCTTTGATAATACCTGGAATTGAGTTTTCGCTAGACCATTTCAGCACTTTATTGGCACATTTAGCAAGATTCTTGATTTCTTTGTCTGATAAAACAACTTCGTTAATTGCATACCCCTCTGCATTAAACTCACCTAGATTAAGCTCTATCATCCAACGAGTTAAGAAAATCAAATCTTGAACATCAGTATTCTGTTTTAATATTGCCGAAAGCTTTTGCAATAGTAAAAGGTATGAACATTCCTCTGATGAAAAATACTGAACCTCGTCTAAGATTAGTTTAAGGCAGGCATGTATATGGCGATTGAACTGTTTGCGTGGCACATTCATGTCCATGATAATTTTTATTATCTCAATATATGCCTTTGTAAATTCAAAGACACTAGGAATATGATAAAAGACACAATTGTTTATATCGCCTATATTCCAATCTTTACTTTCATAAATTATATCAACTGGAAAGATAATCGTGTGTATTAACTCTTCAGGAGATATAAACTTCCACATGTTTAATAATGAATTCGAGAATGAATTTAGATGATTGTATTGAATAATAGCTTCAATAGCGATATGCATTAAGTTATAACTATAGTCGAATCCTTCTACTGATTTAGTTCTTTCATCATCTAAATATGATACTAATTCTTCTTCCATTTCATTATGAAAAATTTGGTAGGCATATTTATAATGCCCGCCTTTCACTAGTCCATATTTGATTATGTATTTAATATGAAGTTCCCAGCTATAAGCCTCTGATTCATCTAATAAAGTCAGAATACTATGCATCTTCTCAATGACATAGTGTACCCTAGGAAAAAAGTTTTCTTTTGAATAAAACTCTTTTACTTCTCCGTCTAAAAGGGCCACTCTATACTTCTTGGGAATCTCTATCAAATATATTAGTTCTTGCGGAGTATTTGCTTCAAACAAAGGCGTCGCCTCCAAATGCTTATTAGTAACTGTATTATATCATCTAATGATCCATTAATTTGATACTGATTTCATCACTTTTTCGATTCCAAATCATATTTAAAAAAGGGGTAAATATGAAAAACAATCTCTTTTCAGATAAAAATCAAATCATCCAAGCCAGTATCACGAACCTAGTACAATTCGCCAAATCCAATGGTTACACTCTCGAAAACGGAGGCCGCCGCGCACTTCACGCGGAGCAAAGTGGCGGTCTTTACTTTTTCAAAGACAGCAATAAGTACTATCACTTTTCCACTGATACCCACGGCGGCCCAATTGACTTTGTAATGCAATTCTGGAATATGAATTTCAAAGAAGCTGTAGCTTTTCTGCTGGAGAGCGAAATCCCACGCTTCACTCCTCTGCTCCATTCTCCTCAAACAGCCGGCCAACTCACCCTTCCAGACAAGGCATCCAACTATAGGCGAGTCGCTTGGTATCTCGTACACGTTCGAGGAATTGACTCCGAAATCATGTCCCAACTCATGCACGATAAAAAGCTTTACCAGCAATCCAAAACCGGAAACTGTGTTTTCATCGGATACGATCCTGATGGAATTCCTAAGTACTGTTCGATGAGAGGTTGCAACCCTAATCGCCCTTTTAAGCAGGATCGAATACATTCAGATAAAAGCTACCCCTTTCTCATTCCTGGTAGCAACAACAGTTCGCGGGTTTACGTATGTGAAAGCCCCATCGACGCCATGAGTCATGCCACCCTTACCAAGCTGAAGGGGCTGGACTGGCGAGAAGATCATCGAATTTCTCTCGGCTGTTTATCAGATAATGCCTTAGAGCGCTTCCTATCCCAACACACTATTCATGAAATCATCTTTTGCTTAGACAACGACTATAACGCCACTTATCGCGATGGCAGCCCGGCTCCCAATTGGGGACAAGAGGCTGCCTTTAAATTTGCCCATAAGTATGATGAGTTAGGATATCAGACCAGTATCCAGACGCCACATAATAAAGATTTCAATCTAGATCTGGTTTCTATGCGTCAGCCCACAACCGAAGCGGAATCACCTATTCATGAGGAGGATTGTGATTATGAACTATAGACTTTTTTCTCATTGGATAAAAGAACTGCCGTCCCACCACCAGAGGGCACCGCCCGATGGTGGTGGTGTAAAGGCAGGAATAGCAAAATGTCATTTTGCGAGAAAACAGCGTGGAAGCAGAGCTCCCACCGACATTTTTAGTGATTTTCACCCGGCAAACGAATGTCACTTAAGTACATCAAAGGGAAGGAGAGACCATTGGCACAAGCTGAGAAAACCGTACAGATCACCGTCAAGCTCCCAAAGAAACAATATGAAGCGTTGAAAAAGTACGCGGCCACCAAGCATCTCAGTATGTCAGATATCGTACGTGCCTTTATTCAAAAGGGGATGTCTGTAGATGCCTATACCGAAGAGATTGATTTCATCACTACTATTATCCGCCAGGAGATCACCATTGCCATCAATGGTTTGAGCAACCGGTTAGCCGGACTGGCTAGCAAAGACCTCATCATGTCCGCCGCCTCTTATTACTCCACCATTGCTATCATTGCGGATTTAATAGATGTGAATCGTTATACAACTTTTCGGGAGATTGAGAAGAAGGCTCGGCAGCTTGCAGTGGAATACATGAAGATGAAGCTCACTGATGTGGAGAAGCTATTCCTCTCCGGTGATGGTTTTGAGCAGGATGCTGAGCGACTGCGCGGAGGCGATATCGATGTCGGCTCTGATCTATAAGCAACGCTTCTTCCATCCCAATAAGCCCAAAACTGCAGTCAGCAATTACTGTCATATTGGTTATATCGCCACCCGCCCAGGTGCAGTTCGGCATGATGCGAAAAACCATGGTCTATTCGGAAAACTAAAGCCCGGCGAGATGCAGATATTTGATTCCTGGCAAGAAGTCGCACGAACTGTCCGAGATATTTCGCAGCAAGGCAAAAACATGTTTCGTGGCATTATTTCTTTCCGCAGAGAAACTGCAATGGAACTAGGACTATCAAACTTCACAGTATGGCAGCAGTATATCGAGCAGCACATTGCCACACTTGCAGCCCAAAACCAGATTAAAACAGAGAACCTTTGTTGGGCTGCCGCCTTTCATAACGAAATAGATCATCCTCATCTTCATGTAGTATTTTGGGATAAGAAACAAGAAATCATGAAGAACTTCACTTCCCCCGAAATCCCCAATCGTATTCGCAAACAGCTGATTAAAGACACGTTCGCTTATAAAATCAAACAATTTATTGCCAAGCGGGATCAGGCCAAATCTGGAGTATCCGAAATTACCGATCAATTGGTAGCAGAATTTGAGAACTATCTGAAGCAGTTGAATCCAAAAGCATTTCGAGCATTCCAGCAGCGGTTCGAAATTGACGATGAAGACTCTCTTCTCCTCTTTCCTAAACATCATTTGGTGGAGCCCTCTTCTGTCAAGAAGTTGGCTGAACAGCTTTTTCAATTGCGTCAACAAATGCCGAAATCCGGACGACTTGCGTACAAGCTGTTGCCTCCTGAATCGAAAACACTGCTGGATAAGTTTGTACAGAACATCTTGCAAGAGAATCGCTATCTGGCTCAGATGGTAGATGATTACGTTGAGGCAAAAATGAACCTGGCCATGCTTTATGATTCTAATCCAAATCATTTGAACAGGCAGCGTGCGAAGTATCAAGCTGAAGCAGAGAAACGTATCGCCAACCGCATCCTCTCCACAGTTCGTACCATCATCCAGCTTGAGAAGGATGTCAATTATAATACCAAACAAGCTAATTGGCAGTATGCCATGACAGAGCAATTAGTGCTTGAGCTGCTTAACCTGATGGAAGGTTTGACGATGAATGCCCAAATGGATTACGACGACAAAAGCAAGCTAATGGGCGGTGACTTATCGAAGCAGGCTAAGAAAGAATGGCTTCTTCGGAATAAGGATAAAGGATTCGATAGGTAAAGTGAGTCTCCAACCACTTTGAAAGGAATGATCAAATGTTTTTTACCAATGGAAAGCTGCAATCGTTTGAGAAACTGATGCGTCAAACACCACGGAAACATCGACCACCTTCAGAAGACAAACCGAATCAACAACCTCAAGTAATTCCTTCTCAGGAGAGTCCATCTCAGCTCAAGGAGCAATCGGCCAGTGGAGATCAATAATCGAATGAAAGAGGTGCTGGAAGCAGAACTCTCCCGTTTGGGTTTGAATATCCAGCGTGAATCATCTTCTATTCTCTCCGTTCTTCAAAAGAACGACCCTATCGCATTTATTCATCAGAATGGTGAAATTCATTATCCAGCTAATGCCGAAGCTGAACTCGCTCACCAGATACCGAGCATTGTCGGAAAGGTCTGGGAGATAGAGCATAGCTATCGTAATGCTACCCAACTTGGAATCTCCAGTTTGAGCAGTTACCGCAGTATGCTGGAATATAACCATCATGTATTAGCAGGCCGTTACGATGGGGACGGTGAGTTTCGCTTTGTTACCTGGGAGATGAACAGCGAGCGGACTGGATTTGCCATGGGGCATTATTTTTATCGCAACGAGTATGAGAAAGCAAAGGATGATTTTCTAATGCGGAGTGGATTACTCGACAAGGGTAGATTGTTTGAAACCGATCAGCTTAGTTCGCTTTACGCTGCCCTTCTCTATCGTAGTATTAATGATTCCACACTTGGGTATAACGAAAAGCAATCCGTTGACCATCTTCTACAGAAAATCGAGTCATTGACTCCCCCTTCTCCCAGTCTCCTCTATTCCCAAATACAAGCCGAAATGGATCACGAACAGTAGCCTTCTTGAAAGGTGGTCCTCAAATGAAAAGTAAAAGCGAATTTTATAAAAACTTCTTTGCTGCCCTATCCTTGCAAGGGATTGAGGTTCGGCGTTCCACATCCGCGGACTATTTAGCAGATTTGTATCTGAAGGATCAGATCATTGCCTTTTATACACGGATGGATAGCATTGAACGCAATCCTTTTGTCACTGTCCCGGATCGGCTTATGAGCAGCATTTCAGACCTGGCACGAAAAACAGCCCTGCAGCTGGGTGTTTGTACCGAAAAGCCATACACCGATAAGGATGAGAAGATCACAAACGGTGTCTACAAGCTTAGTGAATACGGGGATGTCATTCTTGCTTGCAAACATCATCCTCTATTCGAATATGTGTTTTCGACCTACCGTCTTGCTCCAGAGAATGGAATACCGGTACAACGCCAATATTTTTATGACAGAAATGAAGCAATGGAGAACTTTGCAGTCCGCAGCGGCCTGGTAGATGGTAAGAAACTATTCAGCGAGAATGAGCTTATTCTCATTCATGATGAGATGGTCAAATTCCTTATCAGTCCCAATGACAAGACGATGGACCAATTCGAACAGGTCCAGATCCTGATTGACCGGTTGGAGGAACTACTGCCCGAGCTTAAAGATCGGGAAATCCAGCTGAATTACGAGCAAGAATTTAGTCATGATTTTGACGGTAACTCGGAGACGCTCGAAATTACCGAAGAAGGTCGGTAACAACTCATATTTATTATAGAAGGAAGTGAGTCCATGCCTCAGCCTGAAAGCTCGATATGGGGGAATATTTTGACCTGCGCGGAAATTGGCCTGCATGTGTACGGCATGATGGCCGAACACAATAGCGGCATTGTTGTGGATGCTGATTATGCCAAAGAAGTACTCAGTGAAGAAGCGTTGCAAGCTGGAGAGTCACAAGGTGATCATATCTATTTCGACGATGCCAAAAGTATCATCCCTTCCTATGAACTGCTCAAGAAGGATGCAATTACGGATCCGGAATTCAAAGAATGGTGCGGCTCGCCAGAAAAACTGGCCCAGGATGGAGAGTTTTTTGCTCCGGAGTATTTTGGTGGAATGACCCCACCAGCAACTACACCTTGGGGAGACATTACGGAAAGCCAAGAGTTCTACAATGGTATTTCCATGGTGAATCATGACGGAGAGTGGGCACTCGCTATACATCAAACGATCGCAAAACACTGTCTGTCGGAGATGGCACAGGAAGTAGCAGCTGGTCAAATAAACTATCTCTTTTATCCACTCGATGCTTGCTCTATTCCGGTTTATGAATTGTCCGCTTCTCACCCCGCTGTACTGGAACAAATTATAAACGAGGATAGTTTGCTGCACACCTTATGTGAGGACCATCCCGTATATGTAACGATGCATAATCTTCATGTTGAAGAATGGAGCCGTATTTATGATCAGCCGGCACCCAGATCACTCTTTCTACAAATACAGCTAGATCAGGAAGCTCGCTTTCCTGCTACAGAACAATATGATAACTTCCCACAATCCCCTCAAGACTCTATCTCCCTGAGAGAACGGCCTGATAATTTTTTTGAACCCACAGAGGAGCCTGAGTGGTGAAAACGAAACAAAAGCTGCTGCTTTGCACGCTTTTAATAACCATCGGTTCCATCTTTAATCTTTTCTTCTCTACGGCCCTGCATGGTGCCTTATCCGGTTCAACTTCAACTCTCACTGTCCCCTCCCTAAATACAAGCCTAGGTAGTCTTATTTCTAGCAGAGTTCACTTTCTGCTCTTTCTTTGTCTTCAAGGATTTACTCTACTCCTGTCCGCTCTCTTTATCGCCTCCAATAACCGGCCTTATCAAAGCAAACTGAAGCAAATTGCACCCGGGATTGAAACACCTGTGGTGGTGGGACAAAATCAGCATGGTTCTGCACGTTGGCTGCTAGAAGAGGAATGGTCTCATACCTTCGACTGCGAATTGCTCGATCTGCATCATCCCTATATTCGCCAATTGATTCAATCCGGTTACGACGACCTGCATTTCCGACGAACCGATCTGAAGGAGGACTTTCACCGTGAGAATGCTTCATCCGAAGTCTATTCCGAAAGTGAACACTGCGATTAACCATCCTCGCCGAGCTGCAGCACCACCTCTGATCCAATCGGGTGGTATTGTCCTAGGATTACAACAAGCACGAAACCAGGAGCGTCTTTTCTTTATAGGGGACGATGTTCATTCTCTCTGTATCGGCGCGACGCGCAGCGGGAAATCTCGAACAGTGGTCCTTCAATCCATCGGACTCTTGGCATTAGCCGGAGAGTCATTGGTTATCTCTGATCCGAAAGCAGAGCTATTTCATTATAGTAGCGTCCTGCTGGAGAAGCTGGGTTACGAAGTATTTACTCTCGATTTCCGCCATCCTGAAAAGAGCCACCATTACAATCTGCTTCAGCCTATCATTGACGCGACGCTGGCTGGAGACCAAGAGCAAGCAGAAATGCTCGCTTGGGACATGACGAACGTGCTGGTAGGCAAAGCTCAGGGTGAAAAAATCTGGACCAACGGAGAAATGTCGGTCATCGCCGCCTCGATCCTCAGTGTCGTGTGGGATAACGTCAAGCGCCCGGAGTTTCAAAATATGACTAATGTCTACTGGTTTCTAGCGGAGATGAACAAACAAATCGGTAACAAAACACCGATGCAGGAGTACATTAAGCGGTTGCCTCAGAACCATCCTGCTCGGGCTCTGCTCAGCATCTCCGACATTGCTCCCTCCCGCACCAAAGGTAGTTTCTATACCTCAGCGTTGACCACATTGCGCCTCTTCACCTCCAAATCCATTTATGCCATCACTCACAAAAGCGACTTTTCTTTAGCCGACATCGGCAATAAGAAACAGGCGCTTTTTATTATCCTCCCTGATGAGAAGACAACCTTTTATCCTGTGGCTTCGCTTATGGTATCCCAGTTGTACGAACTGTTAACTACCGAAGCAGACAAACGTGGAGGACGCTTAAAACAACGGGTCAATTTTATCCTTGATGAGTTTGGTAACTTTACGCCCATTGCCGATTTCACAAATAAGTTGACGGTCGGCGGAGGGCGTGGAATGCGCTTTAACCTATTTCTACAGAGTTTCGAACAATTGAAAGAAAAATACGACGACCATGTAGCCAATACGATCAAATCCAATTGTCAGACCTGGATATATCTGCAGGCTGACGATTTAGAGACGCTGCGGGAAGTCAGCGAGAAGCTCGGAACATATACAACGTCCAGTTACCAACTTTCTGCATCGCATGGCAAATATTCGACGCCCAGCACTTCACACAGCTTAAACCTGCTTGAGCGCAAGTTGTTAACGGTAGATGAGGTGCACCGTGTCTCACGCCCTTATCAGATTGTACTTTCTCGTTCTCATCCCGCAATGATGTATTCTCCCGATTTATCCTCCTGGGCATTTAACGCAATGATGGGCCTTGGAGACAAGGAGCACAATCGCCAAGTAAGGGAAGAACGAGAAATGCGGCGAATCGTACGAACGAATACGAATGAGGAGGTGAAACTTTGGAACATTTGGATCTACTATCAGAAAGATATCACCCGGCAGATGGCCGAACATCGGCAATAAGCAGCCGCTCAAAGCGAATTCTTTCCTCCGGGTTCAGACGACGATTAAGGTCAGGCCGCTTCTCTTCGGTTATACGAACTGCAGCAGCCTTACTATTTACGCTTTACTACAATTGGGTTGAATCCACATCCGTTTATGCTTCCGGCGACATTAAAGGTAGCAAGCTGGTGACTGGGACCGAGAAATTAATCGGCGATGTGACAACTTGGCTGATGATTCTGGCTCCGGTAGTATCCGGTTTACTCATTGTTTATTTTAGTATCCGGCGCTCTGCCGCTGATGAGATGGATACCAAAAAGTGGAACAACCGTATCATTGTTGCCATTGTATCCTGCATTGGTGCGGTACTCGGCGCAGCCACCCTTAATATCATTATTGGCTACTACAAGTAAAAAGAGCTTGCTGACCATAGCAGGCTCTTTTCTATGCTCACATTGAATTCTGGAGGTTATGAATAATGAAAAAATGGATGCAGGTTGTACCGAAGAAATTCGCTCACATGAGGAGCAATGCAAAGACAGTAATTAGCAACCATAGCGGGGAAGGTTTCGTGGATACGGCTGTAAAGATCCTGATGGCGGTTGTAATTGGTGCACTAGTGCTAGGCGGTCTGTATCTGCTGTTTGAAGGAACCATCCTGCCCACACTTACTCAGCGTATCAAGGAAATGTTCAACTACAAAGGTTAAGCAGCCTTCAGAGGAAGCGGCGGTCACGCCGCTTCTTTTAGAAAGGAGGAACAGATGGAGAAGATCTTACTGCTGCTCGTCGTTGCTCTGCTTAACGGGGCGCTAATCTATATGGACACCTTGTTAAAAGACATCCTTCCCATCTCCTTATATGCAGAGAAATACATGACCCTCACAACTGGCACGAATCTACTGGAAAGCTTGTACGATATTTTGTTTGGCTTTGGAGTTGCAGTGATGATTCTCAAATTTCTGAAAAAGGGCTTTGAGATTTATGTACTGTGGACCGATGGGGATCCGGATGAAGAACCGCTGTTTCTACTGACCAATTTTTTCAGGGCAATGGCTGTTGCCATTTGTTTCCCCACCATCTATACCTGGATCGGTCAAATGGTCGAAGAGCTAACCAATCAGTTAATGGTCGTCATCGGACAATCGACCGACTACAACTGGCAGGCATGGGTTAACAGTATCAGCTCACTCGGACTTGTGACCGCACTATTCGGATTGGTCTTCGTGGTTTGTTTCTTCATCCTGTATTTCCAGTTTCTCATGCGCGGACTCGAAATGTTCATCCTTCGTGTTGGTATTCCGCTAGCCTGCGCTGGATTACTGGATAATGACCGTGGTGTGTTCCGTGCCTATACCCAGAAATTCATGCAATCCATGTTGACGGTAGTCATTCAAATCGCTTTAGCCAAATTAGGTGTGGGGTTGATGTTGCAATCCCATGTCTTCTGGGGACTAGCCTGTATGATGCTCGCGATCAAGACACCACGTTTCCTCTCCGATTTCTTGATTACATCAGGTGGCGGTGGCGGGGTTGTAAACAATGTCTATCACTCCGTCAAACTCTTAGGGATGGCCCGCAAAATGACGAAGGCCGGGTGAGTGAATGGATACATTGGAGGAGTTGGCACAAGCTCTTATCGCCTTAATCCGTCTTGGCTGCGCCTGTCGCTTGGTGTATTGCATGGTACGTCTGGCTGGAGCTGATGATGAAGCGGCGAAATACAAGAAACGCAGCCGGAACGTAGTACTGTTTTACATTCTTGCCGAAAGCATCTGGCAGGTAAAGGATATCATTTTGTTCTATTACCAATAGGAGGTCTGAGATGAATCAAGAATCGCAAACGTTATATATTCCGATGGGCGTGAAGCCAGAAGCCGAATGGTTTCCCGGTTTTGGCAAACAGCAATTAGGTCAGGCTTTTATCAGTTCATTGCTCACTGTACTTCTGGCGCTATTACTCTGGTTGATCAATGGCAGCGTGCCGATGGCCTTGGTTACTTTCTTAACCGGCGTTTCCGCCTCAGTGATGATGACCACGAAAGACCGAAATAATCTGTCCGTTCTCGATCAAGTACGCTTTATGGTTCGCTTTGCCAAAAGCCAAAAGGTATACCCCTACAGAAGTCTACCTGAATGGCCGTGGCAGGAGGAGCAACCTTGAGTCTGTCCCTAAATATCATCCTTCTGAAAGGTTTACTTCTCACCTTGCTCCTGGCTTGTGCCAGCATTCAAGATGTGAAAACTCGCGAGATTCCTGATTCTCTTTCCGTAGCTATTACCGCTCTAGGATTCATTCACTTCTCTCCTCTTTTCTCCTTATCTGGGATGCTCCTAACTGGCTTACCGTACTTTGTTGCCGCTGTGCTCTCTAAAGGTAAGCTCGGAGGCGGTGATATCAAACTCATGGCAGCCTGTGGCTTTGTGCTAGGTCCAGTAGGTGGCACCATTCAAAGCATCATTGGGTTAACACTAGTTCTATTCACTGCTGTAGCAATTGGTTTTAAAACCGGGTACCAATCTGCTAAACAAACGTCTCTGCCACTGGCACCCTTTTTATCTGCCGGTGGCCTTTTTGCATTTATCATGCTCCAACTCTAAACCCTTCCTCAGGAGGTCTTGTCTTTTATGCGCAGATTTAAAAATCGTTCTGTATTAGGAGCAGCTTGTATTCTACTCTCTCTCATCATTTGTTTTGGTATTGCACCACTCTTAAACCGTTCAGCCAGCGATACCACTCAAATCATCCGTATTACCAAGGATGTTGCCAAAGGCTCGATAATTCAGTCAGAACAGGTAGAAACCGTCGAGGTAGGAAAGCTCCACTTGCCTGAATCTGTTCTCAAAGCAACGGAGGCTGTTGTTGGACAATATGCGGCGGTGGATCTCAAAAGCGGCGACTATTTGCTCCCTGCCAAGTTATCTGCTGTTCCACTAGATGCTTACCTCGATCGACTGGATGGGCACAAACAAGCCTTGTCCGTCACAATTAAAAGCCTTGCAGCAGGATTATCCGGGAAACTTCAACCTGGAGATATAGTGACCCTAATCGCTTCGGATTGCGGAGAAATGCGTACGACTACGATGCCTCCAGAGTTGCAGTATGTTGAAATATTAGCTGTCACTGCAAGCAGTGGGTTGGACGCGCAAACAGGAAATAACGGCTCCACTAAAGACGACGATGAGGACAATGAACTCCCTTCAACCTTAACGCTACTCGTTCAACCAGAGCAGGCTCAGCTTTTAGCCGACCTTGAGAATAAAGCCAAACTGCATACGTCCCTCGTATACCGCGGCGACCCTGTAACTGCCAAATCTTTTACCGACAAACAAGATGCTTACTTTACAGCTCAGTTAAAGAAAGGGGATGCCGATGAGTAATAAACCATTGATCGCTGTTTGGGGCAATCCCGGTAGCGGCAAGACCGTAACAACGATCAAGCTGGCTAAAGCCTTTGCCGCTAAAAAGAAAAATGTTCTGATTCTTTGCTGCGATGCCCTTTGCCCTTCCGCTTCCACAATCCTGCCGCAAGCCGCCAAGCAACAACTATCCCTAGGCGAACTGCTCAGTCTGCCTGCACTAACTCAAGAAGAATTACTACGGTTTGCTCTACCACTGGATGGTTCTCCTCATATTGCTCTGCTTGGATACAAAAAAGGGGACACCGCTTTTACGTATGCTTCTTACGATAGAGAACGTACTGTCGATCTCCTAACGTTAGCAAGACATCTGGCAGATGTGATATTGGTTGATTGCTCCAGCTATCTGTCCGCCGATCCTCTTTCCACGGTAGCCCTAGAACTGGCCGATACCGTCTACCGGTTACACAGTTGTGAGCTGAAAAGCCTGATGTTCTATGCTTCCTATTTGCCACTGTTGACGGATATACGTTTTCGCCATTCTTTGAATGTTTCTGTACTATCCAATGTTAAAGCAGGGCAAGACGAACGGGAATACAGTCAAGTTTTCGGAGGTATTGAGGTAACCCTTCCCTATGTGACTGAGCTAGAGCAACAAACGTCAGATGCACGGCTGCTCGATGATTTGGCTAGCAAAGAAGCAAAGACATATCTCAGTCGCGTTGAACATTTAATTCAACTGGCTTTACCGGAAGAACATCAGCACATTGCGAAATCAAAAGATAAATCTTCTACAATTTCAACCCGTAATGCGACGATCTTAAATCTCCTCGATTGGCTGAAATCATTCCTTCCAAAGCATCGAGGTGATGGTCAATGAATCAAGCTTCTTCTCTATTTTTCACTGCGAATCAGTCTAAGTCCTTTGCGGATGTGCTAAAGGAAGTTCAAACTTATCTTTCTGGGAAATACGCTACACTGATGAGCCGCCACCCTGAGGAACAAAAACAGCAAATCATTTCCTATATGAGTCAATATCTAACCGACCAACGGCTACATGTGCCTGGACTGACATTCGATGAACTAATCAATCGACTGTATGCCGAGATGGTGGAGTATTCCTTTTTAACCCGTTACCTTTTTTCAAGAGATGTCGAAGAAATCAATATCAACAGCTACAATGACGTGAAAATCAGCTATACGGATGGACGCATACTCCCAGCTGAAGAACAGTTTTCTTCTCCAGAGCATGCGGTGGATGTCATCCGGCGGCTACTGCACCAGTCTGGAATGATCCTGGACTATTCTCAGCCCATTGTCCGGGGCCATCTGGCCAACAATATTCGCATTACCGTGTTCGGTGCTCCCATTACAGATAAAGATAAAGGGATTGCTGCCTCCATACGGATCATTAACCCGCAGAAGCTAGCCCGAGAGGATTTTATTCAGAATGAAACAGCGACCGCAGAAATGCTGGACTTCCTTTGCATCTGTCTAAGGTATGGGTTATCCATGTGCGTCACTGGAGCCACCGGCAGCGGGAAAACAACCTTGATGAGCTGGCTGCTCTCTACGATCCCCTATGACAAACGTATCTTCACTATTGAAAATGATTGCCGTGAGTTTGATCTGGTCATTACCGACGAAAACGGCCGCGTTCTGAACAATGTGGTGCATACGGTGACACGCTCCAGCGAAGATCCCCGCCAGCATATCGATCAGGAAAAGTTATTGGAATTTGCGCTGACTGCCAACCCGGATATTATTTGCGTCGGGGAAATGAAATCGGCTGAAGCTTTTGCCTCTCAAGAAGCAGCTCGAACCGGTCATACCGTGATTACCACTACCCATGCGAATTCTTGTTTTGCTACCTACTACCGGATGGTGACGCTCTGTACCCAAAAATATGATATGAATGATCAGACCCTGTACAACCTGGTAACAGAAGCTTTTCCACTCATTTTGTTTGTGAAGAAACTTGAGGACAATACCCGCAGGATGATGGAAATCACAGAATGCTGCATACTCCCAGATGGTCAGCGTGTCATTCATACGCTATTCCGGTTTGCCGTCCATGCTACTTACGAAGAAGCCGGCCGTATTTGCATCGACGGCGCTTATGAGAAGGTTAGTGACATTTCCATCGGCCTACAGAAACGGTTGCTCGAAAACGGTTTGCCCTTGTCCTCATTGCAACGTTTGTTATCTGGAGGTGAAGCCTCATGACGTTTATGCTGCTGTTAGCCTCTATCGGTTTAACTGCAGGCTGCATGTTGATCCTTCAACTCACTCCTTACACATTAGCCCAAGAACTCTCCGAACTACTCTCCCACTTGTCTATTCGAAATCCATCATTAGCAAAACGGATCCGGGCTGTTCAGCACCCAAAGAAACTTAAAGGCTGGCGTGCTACAGTACATGAAGCCCGAGCCATTCTAGAACAGACGGGTCATAGTCAACGGTTTGGTTTGCTTATCGCCGGTTCCCTATCCTTAGCAATTATAGGAGCTATGCTAGCAATCCTCATGAACAACTTGTGGTTGTTGCCCGTAATGGCTGGGGGATTTGCCCTACTCCCTTTTTGGGGTGTCTTATTCAGCTCTACATTCTACAAGAAGCGGCTTGGTAGTGAACTAGAAACGGCTCTCTCCGTCATTACCACCTCCTACCTGCGTAACGAGAATATTCTGGCAGCGATTGAAGAAAATCTCCCTTACTTGAATCCTCCCGTAGCAGACGTATTTCAAGCGTTCCTAGCCGAAACGAAGCTGATTCATGCCAACCTCAGGCTAGCAACTCAACAGCTTAAAGGCCGAATTAATAACACTGTTTTTCAAGAGTGGTGTGATGCCCTGATTGCCTGTCAGGATGACCGAACGTTGAAATCCACACTCATGCCCATTGTCGCCAAGTTGTCCGATATGCGCGTTGTCTCGGCGGAGCTTGACTATTTGCTCTATGAGCCCTTAAAAGAATTTCTGACCATGGCTATTCTACTCGTCGGCAATATTCCCTTACTTTATTTTCTGAATCGCGACTGGTTCCATACATTGACTACCAGCACTCCTGGGCATATCGTGCTTTCAATCTGCGCATTGGCATTGTTTGTCTCACTGGCAGCAGTGATCCGGCTTACACGTCCTCTGGAATACAAACGGTAAGAAAGGAGAATTCAAATGCACGATTCTATTCGGTTACTAGGCAATTTGATTGAGGCATCCCCGCAAGAGCAGATCATCTTACAATCCCTGATTGAGGAATACGGGTTCGATAACTTTTGGGACCGGTTCGAGGAAGAGGAGCTGTCTGGCGATTTGAAAAGCAAGCTGCATGCAGTAAAGAAGATCTTACATGCCTTGGAGCCAGTCCCATCTCCTGAAAGGAGCGAATTCGATGGGCCAAGACTCTCTTGATAAGAGAATGGTCAAGGAATATATCCAATCCCTTCATCAGTTAACGGGAATTCCACTCGAAAAATTAGAGAACTATGGAAATACCAATAACCTAATGAATGCTCTGGAGCATCCCCATTCCCTGGAACTCACTTCAATACAATTACAAAAAGTTGAGCAGCTTAATGAATTCCTCATCTCTCACCGTGTTCTGCAGTGGGAAGTCGAGAATACACAGCGAAAAATCACCTCTCCAGAGCTGGCAGGAAGCTACTTCTCCGCATTTTTACATGGGCTACGGGACCGAGAACGCTTCATGGTCGCCTTCTTAGATAATGGTAACCATGTGATTGAAACACGGATTATTTCTGAAGGTGGTCTCACTGAGGCTCCTGTGTACCCCCGCAATATTTTAAAGACTGCGCTAAATTGTGACTGTACATCCATCATTATGGCGCATAACCATCCGGGCGGGAGCCTGAAGCCATCCTGGGAAGATATAGAGATGACCAAACGAATGGTTGCGATCTTTGAACCGCTTCATATTAGTATTTTGGATCACATCATTATTGGTAATGCAGGCTTTACTTCATTGACACAGATGGGGAAATTACCAAAATCAGCTGAAGAGGCGATTAGTTATGAGGCCATCACCCTCAAAAGTCTGGAGGAAGTCGAACCGTATATTCACGCTCCTTACCATGAGCCTGTATGGGATGGTGTAGTGCGTGAGGAAGAATGGGAGCGCTAATGGAGGTGATTGTCTATGATGTCCGGATTACTAATGTTCATTGGTTTGTTTTTCGCTGCTGGATCTTATCTCATTATCGCGGACCTGATTAAACTTCCTACACTTGCTGCCTCAAAGGCAGTCATTCAGGTCGCACGAACTGGGAAGAAAAACAGTTCTACCTTCGATGCTCTCATCTTTCGTATGTCTTCCTGGCTAGCTCCTAAACTTCGACTAAGCGATTACTATAGACGTAAAACGGCTGCAACCCTTCAGTCAGCTGGAATTCCACTAACCCCACAAGCCTATGTAGCTCATTCCATTGTAAAAGCGGGTTTGATTTTTGGTGGAGGATTAATGAGTCTGCCAATTTTACCGCTGATTTCACCTCTCTTTATCTTTTTAGCAATCGCTGTATTCTTCAAAAACATAAGTGCGGCAAGGGAATCCGTTCGCAAAAAAAGAGAAGAAATTGAAGCTGAACTCCCCCGGTTTGTGACCACTATCGCGCAAGAACTTAAAGCAACCAGAGACGTGCTGCGGATGCTTGAGGTATACGCCAAAAATGCCGGGAGCAGCTTGCAGAGCGAATTATTTATTACTATTGCGGATATAAAGAGTGGCAATCAGGAGACGGCACTGCTGAGGCTCGAGACACGTATTGGCAGCACGATGTTATCAGATATTGTACGGGGGTTGCTAGCCGTATTGCGCGGGGATCAGGGAGTTGTCTATTTTGAAATGCTCGCACATGACTTCAAATTGATAGAAATTCAACGACTCAAGCTTATTGCAATGAAACGTCCAGGCAAAGTACGCAAGTATTCATTCTATATGCTCGGATGCTTTATGTTGATGTACATTGTCATTTTGGGCATGGAGATCATGAGGGCGATGGGCAAGTTATTCTGATGCATACCATCCAGAAGGAAGGGAGGAATGCTAGGTGTCCATCCTCCGAAGTAAGCGCGGAGAAGGTTACGTCGATGTGGTGGTGCTAGTATTGGCTGCCATGTTATGCGTAGCTCTGGCGATCAAGGTGTTTCCAGTCTTTGTTGTAAAACATCAACTAGACACTTTCGCCGCGGAACTGGTACGAGAAGCTGAGATATCCGGCAGAGTTGGCAATGAGACTACAGAGCGAGCTAATGAATTACAGACACAAACTGGTCTCTATCCTACAATAACGTGGAACAGAAGCGGACAAATTCAAATTAATGAAGAAGTAACGGTAACTTTGAAAACCACTGTTAATATCGGACTATTTGGGGATTTTGGCTCCTTACCCATTGAACTCTCCGCTAGAGCTCAAGGAAAGTCTGAGGTGTATTGGAAATGAAGTGGCTGACTAACAAATCTGGTAATGGTTTTCCGTTAGTTGTTGCCATTGTGTTGGCAATACTGATGTTTTCCTGTGTAATTTTTGAATATATGCGACTAACAATTATCGCCAGTGGTGTACGTGATGCCGTGCAAAGCTCCATTATTGCCGTGGTTGCTGAAAACTACAGTTATGTATACAGTAGCCTGCGGCAAAGTTACTCCGGCGGTTATTTACGGTCTGGAAACGAATGGCAGGAGCAGGTCTCCACAGGACATATCTATCCTCGGCTACAAGAGAATTTGGGACTGGCCCAACAAGGAACAAGATATACTAAACTGATTGGAGATCAGGTGGAATATAGTTTATCCGGTTTAGTAGTAACTCTTATCAATGCACCGTTCGCTCCTTCTTCTCCGAACACCATAGAGCAATTCACAGCCGAAGCAGTAATACAGCTAGAGGTGCCACTTTCCTTTGGCTGGGGTCATCTACCTTCTATGAAGGCAGAATTACATGTTAAAGCAGTATATATGCCTCGGTTCAGCTCATAAACTCATAAAAAATTATTGTGTAAGCTGATTTAATTGGATTTTACAGAATTATACAGTAAAATAGAAGAATGGGATCCTCTTGTAAGAACACAAATATGCTATAAGGAGTCGAAAAAGATGAAGCGAAAGATATGGGCTTTTGCTGGAGGAATTGTGATTATTGGGCTTATAGTTACTTGGGCGGCATGGCCACATAAAGACAGCAGTCAAATAACTGATCTAGCAAATACGATAACCGCAGCAATTCCTTCTAAAATCAATGTTTCTGAAATAGAGCCAAGCCCTACTAACTCCCCCCAGAATCCAAGCCCAAGCCACTCCCCCATCTCTGTTGCCGAAATCACCCCTCAGCCTACTATATCTGAAACTCCCATACTTCAACCGGAAAAGGAAAAGAAGAATGTTGAAGTACCTATTACCCAACCTGCCAAAACACCAAAACCTACCCAGCCACCTAAGCCCAAAGTTAAGGCATCTACAAAACCACAATCTCCTACTTCTACTCCAGCTTATGAGGAAAAGACAACTCAGCCTAATAATCAAAAAGATGAACCAAAGGCTGGAGCTAAAAATAATGATGGGAAAGTGTATGTTCCTGGTTTTGGATGGGTTGAGGATCAAGGCGGTGGAACACAAGTTGTTAAAACGGGAACTGATGGTGATTTGAATAAGCAAGTTGGAGACATGGATTAAAATCACTAAAACATGAGAAAAGGCGCGGCGTGTTGCTGCGTCTTTTTCTTTTGGGAGGCATTGGTTATGAGTCGATTTTTAAAATGTATGTTTATACTTTTACTTACGATGACCATCTTCATGCCGTATATTACAAATGCTGATGGTACTGGTGATGGGAATATTGACATTGGTGGTGGTGGTCTAGGTAGCGGTAATGGGCAAAACTTTTGGAATACAAACGATGAAGGAGTCAGGGTCACTGTAATAAGATCAGATGATCAGATTGCGGTATCTACCCCTATTGATTTTACGAATCGCACTCCTCCAAGCTCACTTATTCATTTCGGAAAAATCAGTAAACTACAGTATAGCAAAGGGACAACTTTAAAACCGTCAACTGCCCCTTACACATATGTACAGCCTGGAGAACGTCTACCTTTCATTATTAAGTCGAGTAAAGCTGAACCGAATTTAGAGCTCATCAAAAGATATTTTTGTTCTGAGTACATGGCAATGCGCATTGCGAACGCAACAAATATTGACTACGAGACTTTAATAAACGGTAACTACAAACTTCTTATAGAACCCATCGCTTATATTACCTTTCAAGGTGTGCAGATGGCGATGACTGCCCATGAGGCCGCTTTGTACGATCAAATTCTAAATGGCGGTTTACGTTCAAAAATGGTCAGCCTCACTCATCAAAATCTACCATTATCCATATTTCTAGAGACCTCCGACCTTGGCTTCCCCGCTTGGAATGGTTCTACCAGTAGTCGTGTCAGTAACGATCAAATAATTACTTCACTTGGTTTGGGCATCGTTCGCTTTAATAACGCCCCTACCACCCCTTCCCCCAGTCAGGCGAGCTATCAATACCGAACAGATACCGATGTGATTACCTCCGTGCGTCTTTCCACCGCTGCTGAAATCACACCTGATAATCCGGCAAGCGTTACATTTGCGATTATGGGCAGCACTTACACGGTGACGAATATCGTCATTCCGGAAGGCGACAGTCAGTTGGTTTGGATAAAATGGCACACACCTAGCTCACCACAATCAATCTCTATTCAGGTGCGCTCAACAAACGGCTCTCTTAATGTTTCTTCTATAACAGCTTCTATTGTCGATCTAAACCAGAATCCCCCGCCCAATCCTACTGCCACAGATCGTAACGATTCATTTCATCTCCCATCAGTTCCTAACTATCCGTCAAAAACTACTGCCTCCTGGGGAATCTGGTCGGCTAGTTGGCATGAATACTGGGTCTGGATTTCTAACTGGCAATGGCACAGTACCGGAAAGGATACGGGCTATTGGATAGACTATGGATATTGGAAAGATCGAGGCTGGTGGGAATATATCTGGACTAGTTATTTCGCTTCCCTCTCTGCCACTCAATCAGTCGTCCCCGATACTAAATCACCATCTCTTTCCTCCAGTAGGATGAAATCAGGATATGGCATTGAGATAACCAGCAACAGCACTACCTCTTCTAATGCTCCTAGTAGTCACTTCACCGGTGCCCAGCACGCCGTTACTTATTTCCCGGAGTTTTCTTATCAAGCATACTGGCGACTTCATGACCTTAAATCAGGTGGAGTGAACGCCAATTTTTGGTTGAAGACTAATGAATATTCAACTTACCAAAGTCGAGTTCACTTTACGCCGGTTTGGTTCCCTGATGGACCGTATATTCCAATTACACGCATTCTGGATGTCTGGACACCTGCAGGCATGCTAACCCTTCAATTACAGGGAACGATTACGATCTCCGGGAACCTATTCTCTGATTGGCATATTGCACCGAAAAAAACAAAATAGAAAGTGGTGCTGCTTTTATGCTGCTGCCCATCATTGTGCTGCTCCTCTGCCTTCTTGGCGGAGGAGCTGTTTTATTTCACCTCATGAAAAGTAAAGCAAAATCCAATATCACCACAGATCTTGCCATGCAAACAGCACAAGAATTCGTCCAAGTACAAGACATTCATGGGAACTTCCTTCATACACAAGACGGTTGGCTGATGAGCTATGTACGGATCTTCCCGATTAGCCTGGATTTATTGAGTACCTCTGAAAAACGGATGCTTATTAGCAAGCTGACAGCCGAATTATCCTCTTTCAACTATCCATTTAAGTTTCTTGCGGTAAGCCGCCCTGTAGATATTTCTCCTCTAATTTCAGAACTCAGTGCCTTACTCTCTACCGCAGACCCTAAGCAAAAAGAACTGCTCCGGAAAGAAATGCTGGAGATGAATACGCTCACTCTCTCAGGTGAAGTAGTTGAGCGACAATTTTATTTAATCCTCTGGCAGCGACAAAATGACGGGACTGAACGGGACCTCTTGGACAAAACTAAACGGCTTGCTCAGCATTTTGAAGATGGCCAAGTGCAAACTCAACTTTTAAAACAGCAAGACATCGTTCAGTTATGCAACCTAGTTAACAATCCCTCCTACACCCACCTCGAAACGACAGAACCTGAAAATGTGATTCCTTTTCTTGCGAAGTTGGAGGTGTAAGAATTTGGACCCCTTCACTGCGAAGTTACTTTCCAAAATAGCCCTGAAAATTGCTTCCGACGAACAAGCTCGCAAACGAATGCTGATGCTTACTTTAGTTCCGGCAGCCACCTTGTTAGTTCTCATCGCTATGGTTCTACAACTGCTTACCTCCCCCTTAGAGTCACTCAAAATATGGCTCTCGGCTGATGAAACACCCATTGTAAATGAAATGCGTATCGACTATGGCTTCACCCAAGTTCTACAAAATACCGACGAAGGATATGTGGAAAGTCAGGGACAGCAATATGAGGGAGTAACGTTTAAGGATGGAAGTCGTGAAGTTGTCTATTACAACCAAATGGACTCCCGTTGGGCAGATAAACCTTATGGTCCCAGGGACACCATTGGCGTATCCGGTTGCGGTCCAACTTCCTTATCAATTGTCGTTTCGACCCTCACGAGTAAAATGATCGATCCAGTCACTATGGCTAATTGGGCATATAGCAACGGTTATTTGGCAGAAGGAACCGGTAGCTACCATAGCTTAATTCCTGATGGTGCTCAGCATTTTGGATTAAATGTTCAAGGAGTTGCTCAAAAAGACCAGCAAACCATCATTAATGCCTTATCTAGTGGAAAACTAGTTGTTGCCATTATGGGTAAAGGTCACTTCACTTCTTCAGGGCATTTCATGGTCCTTCGAGGCGTCACATCTGAAGGCAAGATTCTTGTCGCCGATCCAGCCAGTCGAAAGCGAAGCGAGCAGGAATGGGATTTCTCCATTATTTTAAATGAAGCCCGAAAAAATGCAGCAGCAGGTGGCCCCTTCTGGATCATAAGCGGAAAGGAGAACTGATATTTTGAAACCCACATCTCCATCTTTATCTGTGAATCCATCACTTCTAAACGCAATCACTCCTATGGGCCTGGAGTTTTTTCGGAACGGCCTTGTGATTGGTGAACAAACAGCTAAAATGTATGGCGTCATTAAGTATCCTCACAAAGCCGATGTTGGTTGGCTCTCCACTCTAACCAATATGCCATCTACCATGGTATCCATTGGTTTTCAACCTATAGACAATAGCGCCTTAATCTCCGCAATATCCAAATCCATTACACAAAACCGCAGCATGGCCGACAGTGCTAAAGATCCTCTCACCCGTCAACGAGCAGACAAGGCGGCTACCGATGGTGAGAACATTATGATGCAGATCGACCAAAACGGTGAAACGGTTGGCCTTATGAATGTAATGGTCATGCCATTTGCGGAAGATGACAAGCAGTTCACTCGTGTGTGTAGACGTGTAGAAAATACCTTAAGTATGATGCGGTGCAAAATTCGTAACCTGGCCCATCTTCAAAAAGAGGGCTTTCGTCACCTATCCCCCATGTACCCGGCACAAGATCAAATGGGGGATATCCTAAATAAAATCATGCCGATGAGTACCTTCGTTGGAGGCTTCCCCTTTGCAAGCTCTGGCTTCAACGACGGAACGGGCTATTACTTCGCCAAGGACGCTAGCGGTGGCTTGGTTATCGTCGATACATGGAAACGCGGCGGCGACCGAACCAATTCAAACATCGTCATTATGGGCGTGGCCGGCGTAGGTAAATCTACAGCTGTAAAGCATGTGGCACTTAGTGAATACATGAAGGGTACCAAAATTATTTTTATTGATCCAGAATCGGAATATAAGGAGCTTTGCCAGAGGCTAAATGGCGACTGGATTAACGCCGGCGGTGGATCTAATGGTAGAATCAATCCACTGCAAATTCGCCCCGCTCCACGCGATGAAGAGGATGAGCAATTTCCGCTTTATAAAGATGAAGGTCACGGTATGTCCGAAATGGCGCTTCATCTGAAGAATCTGGAAATCTTCTTTAACCTCTACATCCCTGACCTGACCATGATGCAAAAAGCCGTCCTTAAGCAATGTTTGATTGAGTTATATAATCAGTTTCAGATTACTTGGACCACAGATATTGCGAAACTTTCCAGTACTGACTTCCCTACTTTTTCTGACCTCTACGCTCTGATTCATGGCAAGGAAAAGGAATTTGGAGATGATGCTTATAAAGAGTTGTCCCTACTACTGCATGATATTGCACATGGTGGGGACTCTTTTTTATGGAATGGTCACAGTACCATCCAAACCCATAGCCGCTGCATTTGCTTGGACACCCATACTCTTCAGAATACATCTGAGAATATCAAGCGAACCCAATACTTTAACCTTTTATCCTGGTGCTGGGAGCAAATGTCTCAGGACCGAACAGAACGGGTTCTGCTGATCTGTGATGAGTGTTATTTGATGATTGACCCAAACGTCCCACAGAGCCTAGTATTCTTACGAAACGTAGAGAAACGCGCTCGAAAGTATGAAGCAGGCCTTGCGATTATCTCTCATAGTGTCGTCGACTTTCTAGCACCTGAAGTCAAGATGTATGGGCAAGCGCTTTTGGATATTCCTTGTATTAAAATACTGATGGGGACAGACGGGAAGAACCTTCAAGAAACACGTGAGCTTTATAACCTAACGGACGCAGAGGAAGAACTTCTTGCCAGCAAGAAGCGGGAACATGCTTTATTGATGATTGGATCTAAAAGGTTGCATGTCCACTTTGATATCCCGGAATATAAGTTTGCTTATATGGGAACAGCAGGAGGACGATGAGCATGGACAAAAAGAAGCAGCTCATTGAGCTTTTCTTCTACATCGGTCTGGTGGTCATCGGGATCATTTTGTTATTCAAGAAGGAAGGGTAAAATCATGATTCTATATCTGACGAGTACTAATAAAGTTAATCTGCTTGATTTTATTGAGGAAGAATTGGAACTGCCAGTAAAGAAGCTAATCGGGTCGTTTTCTCTCAATGCGTTTGTAGTCAAAGATATGCGGTTCTATAGTCATGTTCACTATTTAGCAATTGACCGTGAAGCCATAAAAGAGACTGACGAAGAAATGGTACAAGCACTTCTATCTTTTCAGATGATGTATGAAATGCGAATTATTATGATTAATGAAGGACTGCCGGAGAGCAGCCCTTTTTTACTAGAACTGATAAAAGCAGATATTCAAAATGTGGTTACTGCCGAAACAATAGAGATGATTCAAGATGAGCTTCGAGAGTGTTTTTCAGAAGTGGGAATGCTTCGACGTAATCCTGCTAAAGAATCTGTTTCAATAGAGGTGGTACCTCCATCTTCAAAAGTGGAAGAAGTAACTCAATTCCAGTTTAAATGCACTAATGTTGTAATTGCCATAGCTGGATGTGACCGGAGAGTAGGCGTCACCACTACGGCATTTAATTTAGTTTGTTGGATTAATGCTCATGGTGGGACTGCCTGCTATTTTGAATCAAATACCAGTAATCATCTGGCCCATATCATTCAGTTGTTCAAACCAGATAAAAATGGAAATGCCTATTCAATAGAAGGTTCTGACTTCTATATGATGAAAGAATTAAATCAGGACTATAACTTTTATGTAGTTGACTGTGGAGTAATAGGAGCCTCTGAACCTCATGTGGATTTCATTAACGCTAATTTAAGGGTACTTTGTGGATCAACATTGCCCTATGAGATACCAATAGTCTATAGAGCTATGGAGATTTGTAAAGGCCTTGAATTTTTAGCACTCGTTTTATTCGCTCCGATTTATATGAGGTCCTATATTAAGCGTATTTTCAATGAAGATGTTTTTTTTGGCGAAGCATCGCATGACTTGTTTGATTCATCAATAAATAACTCATTTCACGAAAAACTACTAAAGAATTATATTTATTAATTAGTGTTATTCTTGTAATAAAATAGAGCAAGGCTACTTCTCGTGAGAGAATGCACCTTGCTCTGGTACTAGTTTTTTATTATAGCTCCCATTCTAAAGCTCCCCTTAAATTAGAAACGTTATTAATAAATAAAAAAGGTGAGCCCTCAGTTGACCAATAATCACCTTGTCTTGATCTATATCTTTTTGTACCCTGCATAATATAGCAAGCCTCTATTGCTCTAGTTATTCCGACATAATGAAGATTTAAAGATTGAGTATAGTCTTCTTCTGTGAGCCAATTTCCTTCAGCTGGTAATATCCATCTGTAAACATCTAAAAGAAAAACACATTTAAACTCAAGTCCTTTAGACTTGTGTAATGTCATGATGTTTACTTCTTTTTCAGTCGCAGGTTTAAAACTATTACGATTTTCTTTATCCCCTAATACGGTATTTAATTCCTTAGATATCCCATTATCTATCTCTTCTGGATAAATAAGCTTAGCAAATTTCACAAAAGACTCCAGGTGTTCAACTAATTGATCTTCATTTAATAAAAAAATACTACTAATAATTATTAATCCGCTTTCAAACCCTTTTATATCATATTCTTCATTGAAGTAGTTTTCGACAAACTCTAAAATGGTAGTTAAACCAACTTTATATGAGAAATACGAAGTTAACATATCATTAAAAAGCATACCCCAATTCGTATTACTTCTGTCTAGTGCAGTATCTACAAATAGTTTGTTTTCAATCTTAAGAAATTGAGAAGCTCTTCTCGCATTTTCATTACTTCTACATAAAATAGCAAAATCATTATTATTCACTATTCCATAATTCATTCTAATCATCTGCATATTACGTTCAATCGCACTTATAACTGCTTCATCGCTTCCTATTACATCAACTTTAAAAACTCTCGGTTCATCTGTTAATACAATATCTGGAACTCCCATGAGCGCTAACGAATATTCTGAAATTGACTTATGACATCGATGGTTTCTTGTGATTTCTAAGTGATCAAATTCTTTATTAGACATTAATGAGAATAAAAATTTGGAGTATCTATCACTGAACGCGTAAATTGCCTGATCTAAATCTCCAACCGCAATTCCTATTATGCCTTGATCTACTAATTTCAAAAATATATTGTGTTGAATTTCACCACAATCCTGGTATTCATCAATAAAAACATGTGTATATTTTGATTTTAAGTATAATAAGCATTCTGGAACGGTATTCAAAATATAGAGTGCAGTTTCACCACAGATTTCCAAAAAAATATGTCCATTTAATAAGGATTCCCTCAACAAAAGTAGCAATTCTTTATTATTCGAATCATCTTTTAGACCTTTTAATCGTTGGTATTCAGGATAATCATCAATATTATCTCTAACTTCTAAAGGAATTATTTTACTCACAAGAATTTTTGTAAATGGGACAATTATTTCAGATATATAAAACTTGTCAATTGTCCCCAAAAAATTCGATTTACTTTCAATACCTTTTCTTTTACAACGTATTTTTAATTCTTGACTTGCCTTTCTAGTAAAAGATATAGCAATAACTCCTTGGAAATCTAATAGCTTTTTTGATATGAATTTAATCTTTTCCACCACAGTAAATGTTTTACCACTTCCTGGTTTTGCCGTAATCACCAGGTTTCCCTGCTTCTCAATAATCCTCAGTTGCTCATCACTAGGTTCTATTAGCTTACCCATTATTTAATACAACCCTTTCAGCTAATATTTTGATTTGCTCTAAGGGCTCTGCAATTTTATCTCCCTTTAAAACTTCCAAATTGTTTATATTACTTTTCAAGAAACTAAGCATATTTTCCGCCTTAGCTTTTTGCATTTTCTTTACTGTACTTTTTTTTGTAGTTGTATTATAAAATTTCTTCAAAAAGCTGTATAACTTACTTTCCACTAAATCATTTTCAAGGTCTTTCATAGATAAATAAATATTATCCTTCTCAATTGCCTTAGTAATATACTCTGATAAAAGTTTAGCTTTTTCTGGTATACTTACTTTTTCCAACCATTCATTATCTTTCTGATTTAACTTCCAGTATTCGAGTAGGGCTTCATTTCCCCTTTCAAGCAATTCTTCATAAATCCCCATTACTCGAGATATTCCTGCTTGATACGATAACTCTATAGAAACAGAAGGCGAGACTTTATGTGATTTGTTAAAAATATCATTATCTGTTCTCAATACAAATGGAATATCTAACGCTAGGCAAATTTTCACATATGGTTTAAACCCTATACCATTAACGGAAATAATAGAGACATTTAGATAATCCAAATCAATATTTAATTTCTGTGATAAGGCTGTATAAAAAAGCTTCTCTGAGGGACCCTCTACTAATAGAACTGCATTTACAAAAAAAACATCTGAAGTTATCGCATCTAACCTATATCCAAAGTCATCAAAATCCAGTTTTATTGCTTCACTGCATCCACCTCTAGCAACTTTAGTCAACTTATGTTTCTGATAAAGCTTTACGATTTTGTCAGGACGAAATTCAGATGCAATATGAGGAGAATGTGTAGTTATAAATACTTGTTCTGCGAAATTTTTCAATAAATAATTCGAGAGTTTTCTTTGTTGGTGTGGATGTAAATGAGCTTCTGGTTCTTCAATAGCAAAAAAAGTAACTTTCTCTAGGGTTCTTCTATTTTTCTGTTTTGCAACCCATGTCGCTATAAATATTTGATTATTTCGACCCTCTCCACCTAATGTAAGCGTTTCATTATCTGAAGCATAAGTTAGCTCGAGATTATCCAGCATTTGCACTATATCGGAGTTAGCATTTTTAAAACTTAATATTTGGCTTTTATTATGTATGGCTAGATCGCCTAATTCAGCGTTTACATTCTCCAAAGACTTCTTAATATAGTTTAAATTATCTATCTTGGAGTTCATAGTATTCAAGTCCACTTTCATTTCTCCTATAGATTTTTCATCCGCTTCCATTAATTTTTCTGCTAGGGATAATTTCGAATCATTAAGAATTTGATTTCTTTCTCTTTTCATCAATGATGTTAAGTTACGTGTTGTATTTACACATTCCATATTAAGTCTTTTTATATAAAAACGTGATTGTTTGACTTCTAATGTTTCTTCAGAATGTCCGGCTAATATAGTATATTCACCACTTTTCGAGTTTTTATATTGGATATACACTACTCCACTCTGGAGGTCACCTTTAAATGTACTGATTAAACAGTCTTCTTGTATCTCCGTGATTTTTACTGTTATCTCCATATTTTTTGCTTTAGTAATAACATTATAATCACTGTCGTATAACTCCAAATCCTTCTCACTTAGGCTCCGGTCAAATAAAATTCTCAAAGCATATATTAAATTAGTTTTCCCTACATCATTAGCTCCAATAATTAATGTTTGATTTGCAAGATTTATTGTTTCATTATCGAAGTTTCTAAATCCATTAATCTTTATCCATTCAATTAACACTATATCACTCCTTTAATGTGTGTTTCTGATTGTAGACAAACGTAGTTCTTAATGCGAAGTAACAACCTCATATCTATGTTTCAAAATTAAGTCCACACTAAAATTCTCCCCAGACTTAGTTCTAATTATATATTTCTCTGAAAAATCTATAAGCTGTAACTTCAGCAAATATTTTAAGCTTCTAAGGTGAATTCCCCTCAAGACTTTTGTACTCCTTGTCATTAATCTACTATGTTTTTTGAATATATACGTTTGATGAAAATTAGACTTTAACTTCTAATCATTCATTTGATACAAAATATTCTCAAGTGTTGTTATTAAACCATTTCTTATAGGGCCATCTTTATCCATAATCATTTCTTTGATATCTTCTTTAACTTTATTCAACATTGAAATACTTGTTGCTATAAGTAAAGAAACAATAAACACCACAAAGAACACCGTCGTATTTATTGTAATTTCAGGTGAATCCATATTTTGAATGTTTAATGGTACATTATCTAATGCATTAAAATAGGCGTATATATGTGTTAAGAGTTGGGTGAGATTAGGAATCGATATAGCTAAAATAATACTTGGAGCTACTAAAGGAGAAAGTTTCCTCCTCTCATTATCTTTTGTATAAGAATCAATAAGTTTCTCTATCTTCCACTTCACATACACATTATTATCAAGAAGATATTCTGAGATGAGATGAAACTGTATATCGGATTTTGATTTTCTCCATTTTTTCGGATTTGAGATAATAGAATGATGTTTTTTTAGTACTTTCATCGCTTTCTTATCAAATACTTTATTTAGTGCATGCAAGAATACAATTAAGAGAAGTGTACTTGGAAGTGAGATAATACACCACCATGGATATGATGCTAAAAAAAGTATAGAAATACCACTTGAAATTGCCATCAACATAGAAAAATAAATTAGGACTATATAAAATTTATGAAAATAATACATATGTGAATAAATCAACGCTTTATTTGAAGCTTGATCATTATAATAAGTAAAAAGATCTTCCTTCAAAAATTCCACTCCCCATAACTTAAATAACAACATTTAAAAAATTAATATTTTTCTATTAGAACTATATAAGGTTTTTATCTTCACTACCTAGAAAGGTAGTTCTTGAAAAGTGAAAATGTGTTAGTAATATTTCGACAAACCTTTTCCTTCTTCCTTCCAAATATAAGATAAACCCGCAATTCGTTTACACTTATGTCGAATGATTGAACTTTGACCTATTTACATAAAATGAAAAATTCGAACTAATAAAAACAAAGGCTGCAACTCATCTGCGAGTATACAATCTTTGTTTTTAGGCAGCATACTTAACCTTTTTGATGGTTCTATACTAAAGTATTTTTAAAATATTGTTTAAAATATTCGCGGACTAGTAGATTTATTGCCGATATTATTCACTACACGATATTAAAATTAAAGTAAATGATCACCTCAGTAAGATGTGCTAATCTATAATTGGAAACTATTTAAATAAATAGGAGGTTCGAAATGTGGAATAGAAACAAATATAACGGGCCCGGTGGGGGGCTTTACAATGGACCGGGAGGCGGACTTTATAACGGGCCTGGGGGCGGCGCTTATAATGGGCCCGGCGGAGGACTTTATAATGGACCTGGGGGTGGACTTTATAATGGGCCCGGAGGCGGTCTCTATAATGGGCCCGGGGGTGGACTCTATAATGGGCCCGGAGGCGGTCTTTATAATGGACCAGGTGGAGGACTTTATAATGGGCCGGGAGGCGGTCTTTATAATGGCCCTACTCCCTATATGAGTAATATTCCTCCATGGCAGGTATTTGTGCAGGAGTTGGAGAGACGCGGAATGAATAGACATGCTGAACTTATTCGAAAATATCATTTGAATTGACACAAATTCCTATTCAAAAATTAAAAGTGAGATTATCGTAATTAATTGATTCGTTATTCGCGCTAGCATCAGCGTATCTTAAAAACAGCGTATAATTAATCTTAGGCGCTGTTTCTTATAGAAATCTAATTACAAGTGTAATACAACACTCTTTACAAATTGATTAAAGTACTAAATCAAAGGATTTTCGGCTAATTGTCTTACTTTTCCGAAAGCTCCTTAATGTGCAGAAAGATCGCCGCTACGTCTAAATCTCCCTTTCCCCGGGCTATGGCCGATGTATATGTAGCTGCTGCATTTGCAGCCAAAGGCAGGCTACTCTCCAGTGCTTTTGCCGTTTCCATCGCCAGATTCAAGTCCTTCTCCATCCACTTCAAGGCAAACGCAGGAGGAAACGATTCATCCATTAAAGCATTTGTTTTGGCTCCCAGCATCGGTTTGTTTACAGCAGATTCAGTCATCATCTTGATCACCAGTTCGCGATCCAACCCCATCTTCTCGGCGAGAATCAGTGACTCCGCAATACCCTGCATGGTGATTCCCAAGAGCAGGTTAACTACCAGTTTGGCTTGGCTTCCCGAGCCGTTTTTGCCAAAATGCAAAGTTTCTTTACCTAACACATCAAAGATTGGCCTACAGATATTAACAACCCCTGTTTCCCCTCCAGCCAAAATGACCAATTGGCCGGCTTCCGCCGGTTTCACTGAGCCGGAAACGGGTGCATCAACGAATCGCACCTGCTTGCTGGATAATTGACCCGCTAGATTCAGCGCAGCTTCGTGGCCGATCGTGCTCATATCGATTACAATTTTACTACTGTCCACACCGGACAGCAGACCTGCGTCTCCATGGTAGAAATCTTGCAAGGCAGAGGCATTCGATAGTATGGTAATGATAATATCGCTTTTTTCAGCAACGACTTTGGACGTTTCGGCGTATTGGGCGCCTTGTTCCACCAGGAAGTTCGCTTTTTCGGCTGTGCGATTATGAACCCAAAGCTGATACCCTGCATTTACAAGATTTTGAGCCATAGGTTTGCCCATATTCCCTAAACCAATCCATCCAATTGTAGGTTTCATTTGCAATACTCCTTATTCTGATTTTATATCGCGGTGCCCTTATGATATATTTCCCTGTGCTTCCCATTTCATCTCCCGGATACAGGAGAATTTCGCCCGGAAGCGGATAGCTTGTGGGGTGTTCGAAGACAACGCCTCGGCCGATGCCGTGGAGGTCAGCAAAGACGGCTCTGCCGCTCCATGCCCCCTGAATCATTGTGACCGTAAGCGGCAGCTGCTCAAGCAGCCAGCGGCTGGATTCTGGTGTCTTCTCTTCCTCAAGCCTGGCCAGAAAAGTAAACTCTCCGGAAGTCATTTTAATTGTTGTCATATTCAGCTCTCCTTTAGTGGTTGGATTTAGATATTGGATGATGGCGCTGCAGCCGGTACCCGTAAAAGCTGCAGGCCCTAGGAATGGTTAGATAATGTTAAGTTGTAACAGAATAGCACCTCTTTTGCTTCCCACCGAATGTTTCCGGATTGAGCATAAGAGGTGCTAATGTTTTTGTGTACGTAACCTGGATCTTACGAAATCATGAAATAAAGTGCCCAATCCTGATCGTTAGCCCAAGGATCATCGTATTTACCTGGCTTATCGTTCACCTTGAAAGGAAACAATCTAGCACAGGAGGCTTGACCATCTGCTCTGAAAAGACTGAGTACACCGCGTAGGGAAGCTTCCCCCATTGTCTCATACTGCTCCTCGCCAGTCAGCTTAGCATACTCCAGATAGACTCTCCCAGACAATCCGCTCCAGTAGTGCGGAAACGTATCGCCTAACAGTCTTCTTTTACCGAACCAATATCCGTCCCAGTGACGAATCGCCACTTCATGCAGGTTGTAGTCGGGTTGCCTTCCATTGAAGAGCTCCAATATGTGCAGATGCTCACGGAATGCGGTCAAATATTTCTCATTCTTGGTCAGAAGGTACATCTGAATCAGCACATTCGCAGCAGGAGCCACAATACTCTGCTCATAATTCACTTCGCTCGGAGGATAGGAGATTCCGCATTCAAAGATAGTCTCTGCATGCTTACTGAAATGCGCGTACAGGGAATCAGCTTCCAGTATCAGCTCATTGCCTCTCAGCAGGCCGATCATATCATTCATCGGCAGTTCAATCGGATAGAATTTGTAGCCGCCATTATTATAGAATCCGTGCATAATCTTCGACATCTTGACTAGATAGGCCTTGTTCTTATATAGGTTAAACAATTCCATATACAAAATGGCCAGCCACGAATAATTATAGAGCCTATGGATGTCATTGTTGCGGCCGATATCATTAAATACAGTACCACTCACCTCATCGAATAACTCACGTTCAATATAATCCACATATTTTAGCAGGCTTGCTTCCAATTCATCTGAAGCAGTGGTCTGTAAGTATCTGGCGATGAGCACCCCCATGCCGAATCGTTCTCTTCCGCCGTTATGATCATGGTAATGGGAATAATATCTGCTCTGCTCTTCATTATCATAGACGAGGAATGCACCATCCAAGCGGCTTCCCTTGTCACGACATTGCTGTTTTCGTGCAATAAAGTGGCATCTGGCCTCGATGAGTTGATTAAGCGGAGGCAGCACGAGAATATTGCAGATTGTACTGATACCGTTGATATCAATTGAATAGCTATACTCACCTGATGTTTCGTATACCGCTTCTACGATAATACAATTACCCGTAACGGAATAAGGGACCTCTTCACCCTTGCAGATAATATCAACTAGATCCAGTTGTGGGAAGGCATGCGATATCTTCAGCCGGCACTTTTCCCCTGCAAACAGCACGTACTTGTCCGCTTCGACGTGAATGTATCGTGGGTAAGCTTGTAGTTGCTGGTAAAAGTCTTCTTTCCCTTCATGCCAGAACAGTTCCCAAGTCAGTGAGATGGATGCCCCGGGTATAAGAACAAAGGGGGCAGGATGGAGGATAATCAAGCCACGGTTATTGCTGCTCTGAGCGGCATCCCTTTCAATGCTATATTCAGTGATACTTCCGTTCGTTAGTACTAGACCCAGATGGGGGGCAATTCCTCCCATGCGCAGCCCCATAATATAACTGGCCTCCCCACCGCACCATATGTGTGCATGGCTTCTTTGCGTCATACATATATCCGCTGAATCATATTGATCAGGGAAGGTAGCGTGGATTCCAATCTCGCCCTTCTGTGTGTAAATGTCATAAGGGGTATTATTGGTGAATATATAGGTTTCCTGCAGTCTGCCACTGGGAAGCACCTGTCTCTCTACAGTCAGATCAACACCAGGCTTCAGACATACTTCCCCCCATCTTCCGGATTCTCCAGCCCAGTTCATTCCGTGAGGATCGTCCGGGTGACTTAAATGGGATATATGATTTTTATCCGAAATTTCAATGTTATACTTACTCAAATTGCTTGTTAAACGAATTATTTGTTTTTCTGTATAATCCATCTTCTCTCTCATAAGTCGCTCCGCTCCCGTTTAAATATTCTTGTCATTCTTGTACTAGCCTTTCAGAGCACCGTTCATAACACCGCCGATAATATACTTTTGCATAAACAGATAAAAAATTAATAGCGGCAATACACCCAGAACCATCATCGGGAACATGCTGTTCCAATCCGTAGAGAACTGACCGACATTGCGGTATACCTCTTGTAAAATTACGTTTTTCTCTCTGGATTGAAGGAAATATAGCGGCCCCATGAAGTCGTTCCAAATCGTAAGTGAATTCAGAATAGCGACTGTAGCAATAATTGGCTTCATCAGTGGAAAGGTAATTACCCAGAATACCCTATAGAATCCTGCCCCATCAATCTTAGCGGCTTCTTCCAGTTCACCGGGAATCGTAGTGATGAAAGAGCGGAACATAAAGGTAGCAAATGGAATGTTCACAGCGATATTAATAAAAATCACAGCCCATAATGTATTCATTAGATGCAGGCTTTGCACAACTTTATACAAGCCTAAGACTGACATTTGATAAGGGAACATAATTCCTGCCAGAATCAGAACAAACACGATTTTGGCAGCTTTACTATCACCCTTACGGTTCAACACATATCCTCCCATGGATGCACAGAGAATTACACCGATGACTGAAAGCGTCGTAATGATAAAGGTATTCATAAAGGCCCGAGGGTACTGCATCTTCTGGAAAGCATTAATATAAGATTCAAAGCTGAGCGAGCTTGGCAAGGCCAGAGGATGAACTCCCGCTTCATAGGAGCTTTTAAAGGTAGTGACCACCAGATAGTATAATGGAACCGCCACGATTAAGGCCAGAATGAACATCAGCAGGAATGACAACATATGCAGAAGTCTGTTTTGTGCAGATTCACTTTTCAATTGATTCGGTCCTCCCATACTTTGAAGCTTCGCAGCAGAACGCCGGCCAGCAGGATGCTTACCACAAGGAAGACGATCCCAAAGGATGCCGCATACCCGTAATTCCCTTCAGAGAATTTGGAGAACATCAAGGTTAGGATGGTTTCCGTGGAATAACCCGGTCCGCCCTTAGTAAGCGACACTACAATATCAAAGACTTTAAGTCCGGAAATCATCCCGGTAATCAGATTAATTTTGATTGCAGGTGCTAAGCCCGGCAGTGTAATATGGAAAAATTGTTTCCAGCGGTTGGCACCGTCAATACGTCCAGCTTCATATAAGTCCTCACTGATGCTCTGCAGGTTAGCCAGATAAATAACCATTGACCATCCAAACCACTGCCATACCTGAGTAAGAATAATCGCAGCTAGTGCCGTCTTCGGATTACCCAGCCAATTAATCGGTTCCATACCGACAGCACCGATCAGCTTGTTCAGCATTCCATAATCCGAGGAAGACAGAATATAGCTCCACAGAAAACCCACAACAAGTGTACTAAGCACTGCAGGACTGAAGAATAAAGCCCGGAATCCGTTTCGGAATTTCAGTTTGGTGTTCAGGAGTACTGCTACCGGCAACGAGATGACATTTGCAAGCAGCACATTAACAACTGCATAGATGAGTGAATTTTTGATACCTATACCTAAAGTGTTATCTTCAAATATCCGCCGGTAATTATCGAGTCCCGTAAAGGATATGGAACTGGAATAATTGCTCCAGCTTGTGAAACTGTATGCTGCTGTGTAGATCAAAGGAACAATATAAAAAATTGCGTAGATCACCAGCAGAGGAAGCAGCATCAGCACATAAGGTGAATAGACTCTGATTTTGTTTTTCACGTGTGTCCTTCCTTTCAAGGTGACTAGAGAGAGGGACCTGCTAGAGGTCCCCGGCCATTAATCTTGATACCTGATTAGGTTTGCTTTATCATCCATCGCCTTGAGGAACTGCTCTGTGGTCGTTACTCCAGCTACCATTCCTTGTAACTGTTTGACACCTTCATCAATCAAAGATTGTGCAGGCATATTGGTGCCCCAACGATCCCAAGCAACACCGACTCTTCCTGCAGCAAGAATATCTTTGACTTCACTGTACTCCTCAGGAAGTTCACTATTCAGATCCTTATAGTAGCTAAAACCTCCGACGTTACTCGCCAGGATAGTCTTCTGCACATCCTCGGAAGCAAGTAAGGCCAGCACTTTTTTAGCGCCTTCCTGGTTTTTACTATTCTTGTTGACACCGAAATTTGCAGCGGGCCCGCCTACCAGCCATTTTTCAGCACCATTTGTACCTACATGCGAGAACAAACCGAAATTCACTGAGCCCTCTTTCAACTTTTCATAGTTCCAAGGCCCGCCGTAGAACATCGCAGTTTTGCCTTCAAGGAATCCCGGGATAACTTGCTCACCGGAAATACCCAACATGTTATCATTGATATATCCCTGTTTGATCATTTGCGCCCATTCATCGACTGCAGTATTCAGATTGCCGGAAAGAGTCACTTCACCTTGGGCGAATTTTGTATCAAAAGCTGGTGTTTCATTACCATTATTATAGTAAGAATTCTCAAGGTATCCGACCAGTGAATGCCAAGCTGTATCGCTGTCGGATAGGCCGAAACCAAATGGCTGTACGCCGTTGTCTGATAGCGTCTTGCAGATCGCAAGCAGGTCCTCAAAAGTTTCTGGTGGCGTCAGGCCATACTGTGCAAAAATATCTTTGTTATACCAAATCCCTGAATACCAGCCATAGGAAGGGATACCATATACCTTGTCTTCTGTAGTGGACAGAGCCAGCCCTGCTTCATTGAAGTTGCCGACGAAATCTTCACCGGTAATATCCAGCAGATTATCAGCTTTTATACGAGCCGGGAATGATGCCCCGTCCATAACAATGTCAGGCCCTTCTCCGGCCGCAAGCTGTGTGCTCAAGACATTGTTGTATTGCTTCAAGTTAATAAATGTATATTCTAATTTATATCCTTCATCCAGATTCTCATTAATCTTATTAATGGTGTCAGTCATTATATTGTCTTCGTACCATCCGATCATCGAAATCGTTGTAGAGGATTTCCCGCTCTCTGCTGTATTGTTTTCTCCGCCGGAATTTGAAGAACAACCACCTATAACTAAGAGTACGAGTGCCGCTGCTGTGATTAGTCTTTTTCTTACTTTCATGGAATACTTCCCCCCGATTTTATAATGTAGCTCTTGCAAGTTAGCTTACTTAAATTATAGGCTTATTAAGAAAGCGCTTAAATGCAAGAAATTATAGATTCATATCGTTTTTTTCGTTTCAGCTCCCGCCGCATAGCCTATATTAGTTAAACAGGATACAATATAACTTGTTCAAGTGATGTAACCACGTCATCTTAATTCTAATAAGGAGGAAGCTAACTTGTACAACATACTTATTGTAGATGATGAAAAAAATGAACGTGACGGTATTGAAACGCTCCTCCGCAAAGGCAGCTTTGGACTGAACGTTTTGAAAGCGGGTAATGGCGAGGAAGCACTGTCCGTACTATCTAAGCAGTCTGTAGACATTCTATTAACGGATATCAAAATGCCATTCATGGATGGAATCAGCCTAATACGAAAGATTGAGTATCGCAAAGAGCTGTTTCTGATTCTCTACAGCGCCTATGCCGATTTCGAATATGCACAGAATGCTATTTCGCTTGGAGTCAGCAAATACTTACTCAAACCGATTAATGTTGGAGATTTCAATCAGGTTATAACTGAAGCGATCACCTGGTGCAATGAGAAGGAACTGCAGCGCTCAGAGGCGGTACAGCTCCAGAAAATAATCGAGTATTCTAAATTCTACACTTTAGAGAAGCAACTGCAGCTATTGCTTACTTCCACTGCCACAAGTGACAAAGCAGTGCACACCATCCGGGAGCTAGTACCAGCGTTTGAATCCACCCCGTTTATTCCACTACTTGTAACCTGTGAAGCGGGAGAATTCATAGAAGTCATCGAAGCAATAGGCAATCACGATACCCAGCCGTTTGAGTTCGTCTATGGACTCATGGATGCTAATACGTTTCTCATTATTCTGTTTACCAGAGCAAACACACAACATGTAAGCGCTTTTTGTGATCTTCTATTACTGACAATCCGACAGAAATTTCAGTCTGTGGTATTTGTAATCGCCGGAAGAGAGTTGCACAAGCTATCAGGCTTAAAAGCTGAATACGATCACATGAGTAAATATACCGATTATTATTATTTTATTTCTTCCAGCACCGTAGTGTATGTACAGAAGGATAATCATATCCAGTCCAGTTATGACGTTACACAAATTTCCACTGATAAAATCACAACCTGTATAAAAGCCGGTAATTATTCTGAAGCTTATTCGGAGTTGCAGCGGCTGCAGTCCCAAATCCATAATAACAGGTCATATAGCCCAATGTTCATTAAATACGTGCTGACCGAAATGATTAAGAAAATCTCCAAAAATACAACTCTGCAGTTAAAACCAACCGATCTTGTCAATGAAATCTATGCGACGGATAATCTCAATCAGACAATGGATGTCATTGTGAATATTCTAAAGCGGATCGAACAAAAAGAGTATACTAATCATGATCAGAACTGGCTTATCCGAAGTGTTAAGGACCTAATTTCCCGTGACTACAACAGCAATGAGATGGGACTAGCCTATCTGGCCGGACAGGTGCAAGTTACCTCTGCCTATCTCAGCACATTATTCAAAAAAGAAACAGGACATAACATCAGCAAATTCATAGCTGAATATCGGATTGAACAGGCTAAACATCTATTGAAAACGACCCATCTTAAAATAGCTGAAATCGGTGAGCAAGTGGGATTTCAGACACCATCCTACTTTATTTCTATTTTCAGGAGTAGGGAAAATGTCAGTCCGGCACAGTACCGGGAGAGAGAGGGGATTTAAGTACTCATGCAACGTTATTGGAGGGATTTATCTTTTACACACAAGCTAAGATTATCCTACGTGCTTGTATTCATGATCCCTCTACTGCTGCTTGGAGGGTATTCTTATCGGTCTTCGCTTTCATTTGTACATTCCCAGCTCAAACAAGAGACTGATACTGCGGTAGAACGTGTAGGCAAGGAGATTGAGACGAAGTTATACCAAGCCGAGTCCTCACTATCCCTGGTGGCTAACAACTACAGCTTCCAGGAGTTTCTCCTGCCGTCACAGCAGTTATCGGCACTGGAAACCAACCGGATTGCAGATATGTATATCGCTCCCTTCCTATACAATGCAATGCTGTCCAACCTATATATCGACAAACTGGAAATCTATACAGTGAACGATGTATTTGTATTGAAAGATTTAATACGCTCCACTAAAATGATTCAAAATGCTGACTGGTTTCAGAAGATTTCCTCATCAAGTTCTTTTTACTGGTGGCCGGAAGAAGATCATCTGTATGTAGGCAAGGCAATTAAGAATTCAATTACCGGCAGGTTTCTCGGTGTGGCCCGGATGCGTGTCAAGGAGGATTTGTTTACCCGAAGCTTCGAATCCTTCGTTATTGCTCCGGCAAATATCACGATCTCCGACAGTACAGAAGTCATCTATACTTCTAATCCTGAGTCCAGGCTTGTTCACGCATATAACATTACTAGAACATTAACACCGCTGGATTGGCAGATCTCCTATGACTTCAACCGCCAGAATATCTCTTCATTTTCAAACCGCCAGCTGCTACTCAATCTTGTGATCATTTTGATTTGTCTGGTGCTCGTTGGCCTGATCATAGGCATTCTCTCCCGTTCCATGATTAAAAGAATCTTTATCCTTACCCATCAAATGCAGCAAGTACGCGAGGGGGATTTAAGCATCCGTGTGGACACCTCTTATAAAGATGAAATCGGAAGTCTGGCCTTGTCATTCAAGCTGATGCTCACCCGGCTAAACCACCTAATCGAGGAAAAATATGCTGCAGAACTGCGTCAGAAAGAGCTGGAACTGCGGCTACTGCAAGAGAAAATCAATCCCCATTTCCTATACAACATCTTGTCTACCATCAACTGGATTGCAATCGAGAATGATCAGCTGAAAATTTCGCAAATCACTAACGATTTGGCTACCTTCTACAGGACTGCCCTGAATCAAGGCAAGGAGTACAGTACTCTGCAGACGGAACTCGCAAATATAAAGTCTTATATTGCTCTGCAGCAGACGGCCCGCGATGAGCCTTTCGATGTCATTTACGATATATCGCCACAATTACTTGAGCTCCAGGTCCCTAACTTCATCTTCCAGCCGCTTGTCGAAAATGCCATTGAACATGGAATCAATACCCTGCGTAGAGACAAAGGAAGTATAACTATCCGCAGTCAAACCGAAGCAAGGCATTTTCTAATTTTCATTGAAGATAATGGAAAAGAGATGTACAACAAGTACGGGGAAGGCCTGTTCGACCAGCAATTATACGGCTACGGATTACGCAATGTTCATGAACGGATTCAATTGAAGGCTGGCTACCAGTATGGTATTCGTTTATTCAGCAATTCTGCAGGTACACATACAGTTGTTACTTTACCTTTATTAGAATAAATAAGCGATTTCCCTCATTCCAACATTACTAATGCAGTATTACAGATAGTTCTAATAAAGTTGGCAACGTATAAATGATCTTCGTGCATTTCGGAAATTAGCCACTGTTCTATGATTGCTATACTTCCATTTACAATGTACTCATAAGTGAACTGAAGCTGTTTATTGGTAGCTTTTGGATATTGTTCTCTCCAATTTGGAAGGCTTGATTCACGGCCTATTCCAGCAATTTTTTTTTACAAATAGTTTATCAGCGTTTTCAGAAAAGAGAATTTTACATAAATCGCTATTTTCATTTATGACATTGAAAATATTATTTACTCAACTTTCGCACCTAGAAAAATGGCCTAAACCCTTGAGAAGAATTCAGTAGATTCACTCGTATTGAAAAAACACCTCACTTGTTTGGTATCATGGAAGTGTCGAGCAACCATGCCAACAAGAAAGGTGCGTAACCCTATGTTACAACAACATTCCCTGTCTGAACAGTCTCGCTTTTTCAAACTTTTTGCGACCCTTCATAACGGAAAAACCTTGCGACAAGCAAGTATTTCCAAATCGTTCGGTCTTTCGAGCCTAGCGATTTTTCAAATCGTGTTCTCTTTGGTCTTCGAAGGGAAGAACTGGTTTCGCCTTCTGGAAAGTGACCGCGCTGCAGATCTTCCCGGTAAAGATGTTATCTACCGGTTTTTAAATCAAGCCTCTTTTGCTTGGCGGCGCTTTTTGCAGGCCTTAAGTCTTCGCATCGTGCGCCATTTCGAATCGCTCATTTCATCGCACCGGGTACGTGTGTTCATTATCGACGATTCCGTTTTGAGCCGGAACCGGAGCAAAAAAAGCAGAGTTGTTGGCACGAGTTTTCGACCATTCCACGGGCGAATTTATCAAAGGCTACACCATGCTAACCCTAGGCTGGTCGGACGGGTTTAGCTTTGCTCCACTTGATTTTGTCATGCTCTCTTCTGCCAAAATCACCAATCGGTTGTGTGAAATGACCTCGAATCTATCCAAACGAAGTCACGGCTACAAACGCCGGATGGAGGCCTTTTCCCGGAAGCCCGATGCGGTTGTAGCTTTACTCCATCGCGGCTTTCAGGCAGTAAGTTCCTTTTCCTTAAATTCATTGGCTTGCGCCGTAAGCACATGTGGTATAACCAGTACCAGCGGATTGTCGTACAGGCCGATATTCTTAACCGTCAAGAAGTACGGAATGAGCGGTGCCTTGAAGACCATCGTAACTACAGCAGCGATCATGAGGACTTTGCCCAGTGTGAACTCCTTTTTGGTCAGCGGATAAGCCATCATGGCGGTAATCAACAGACTTAGAACGGTTCCGATAACTGTCGTGGATACTGTAATGCCGAAGGACTTCCATAAGTCAGGCCGGTTGAGCAGGTATGAACTAACGTTTATCAAAAGTCAACACCTAGAAGTGTTTCCGCATATACATACGTTTCTATCTTTCGATTTATGGCTTAAGTCCAAAATGGCACTTGTTTAAGATGTGCCTGCATTATTTGGGAAAAATACCAAGTTGGATTGTAGCCTTCTCCTTTGTCGGTTACTTCACGTATGAATATTCCCGCAATTTGCGCGATATCGGTAAGCTGTGTAGGATGACGCTACTCAATCAAACCCCCATGGTTATGATTTTCACTGTTTTCGATAGGTGTAATCACATTTGTCTCTAGCTATGAACCTAAAGTGTTTTTTCGTCTTTGCGTCATTTATATATATCTACTAACGTTCGATTATGCATTAATATTGGTTTCCATTCCTATGACAGGACTGTTTCACCCTGAATTTATGTTCCCTAAACTGAAGAATGATCTTAAGCCAGTTTGGGACTCTGCAATTCCGAAAATTGTTTTTTTCCATTTGGACAAGTCGTCCTTTTTCTGTGTTCTTTAAATATGCACCAAAAGGTAAGAAGCTTGGTAAAAGTAGCATCTCCACTTACATCGTTGTATCACTAATGTTGACCCTACTGAATCAGACGGTAATCCTTGTCTTGAATCCTGAAGTTGCTGGTCTCACCACCTATCCGTTGCTTACCGTTGTTCAAATGATATATGCAGCCCAAATTTTCGAGCGGGCCGATGCGTTCTTTACACTTATTTTGTTTATTGGTTTAGATGTGAACCATGTGCATCTTTTTTATAGGCTACCATCGGGATGCAAAGACTCACTACAATTAGATATAAAATATGGCTAATCCCTTTGGCTCTAAGTGTTCTTGTCCTCTCTTTTTTATCACCGACGTATACAAAATTTATGTGGGAAGGTCATCATTATGCAAAAGTTAGGATATTTCCTATTTTCTGAGTTGCCCTCCCTGCTATACTGCTCATCACCATATTGATACGAAAAAGAAAGACAAAACATCAAAGATAGTTAGTGATCAGGCATCAGCTTGATTGCGAATGAGTATTTTCTATCGCAAAGTGGTCCTTGTGCCCGATTATTTCCCATACTTTCTTTACAGCTTCTCGCCCGGCAGACAGTTCCATGGCCTTCGCCCGATTGTTCAGAGAAAACATAGTATTAGACTAGCAGGCTTTCTAAGCTAACAAGCAGGATAGTTTGAACATTTAGATAAATTATTCTCATAAAAGGTAATTATATACAAAACTTTTTAGAAGAAAGAGGTGTCTGAATCCGAATCCATATCATTGGCGGCGCTGGAAGCGAAAAATCCTATATCGCAACGTTATTGAGCCATAAACTCCGGATTATGATTTAGATGATAAATTTTTGGGATCCACAATCGAATGAATATGGCGTAAAGGCACCGGAAGATGAGCGCGACCGCCGGCTCAGAGAAATTATCGGTCTCGATTCGTGGATCGCAGAAGGCGTATACAGGTCGTGGGTAGAGCCAAGTTTTGCCGCTGCAGATAAAATCGTCGTACTGATAACGCCGTTGTCCGTTCAGGAGGAACGAATCTGGAAGCAATATGAAGAGCGTATTGCCGGTAACGCCCCAAACAAGAATCGCGAGACACTCGAAGGCATCCACAACATGTTAGCCTGGAATAAAGACTACAATCTAACGAAACTGCCTAACCTAATTGACCATTGGGACTATTTGTATGTTAACGGGAAACATTAGTTTAATAACAGCGACAGTCTAAAACTTATTTTTCAAAAAGAATTCACTTCATGTTACGGCCTGCTGCTTTGCTAGTTCCCCTCTCAGGGCTACTTTGTAACAGGGCTTCAACCTTAGAATCTCTCCACCAGTTGCCTGTTAGCTACGAGGCGACTTGGCTCTTACCTCGACCGGAGTTTCACCGGTTAGCTGTGCCTAGCTTGGCTAGGCGCGCAACGAATAAAAAAAGACTCTTTCGTCTTCAAAAACGAAAGAGTCTTTTTTTTGTTTTGTTCTATAAAGATCCATTCAAGAGTAACGTTTGATCACCTAAACTGATGTCTTTTTCGTTACCTCTGACTTACGAGAATTTATTTTAACTTTATTTTTAAAATAAAGTCAAAAGATTTTCACTATTTTGTATTCTCAACCATAATACTCAACACATGTTTGAATGTCTCAAGATCGTCCTTGGAAATACCTGCGATTGTATCGTTTTTGAACTTTTCGGCAATTGGCATTAAGTCGAGACATACCTTTACACCCTTATCAGATAATTCTAACTGCTTGACTCGTTTATCTGAATTCGTAGCAGAGCGATATATAAGCCCATCGTATTCCAGTTTTTGAAGCAAACGGACCACGCTCGGTTCTTTAATCGACATTTCTTCTGCTAATTCTCGCTGGGTAATGGATTCTTGAATATAGATGTAATACATAGCGATCCATTGGCTCCTGGTGATGTGGTAGGGACGAAACTCTTTCTCCAATGCTTCTGCAAAGATTTTCCCACTACGGTTTGTGACAAAAGCAAGGCAATCCTCTAAATTAAACAATAGACACACCAACCAATCCCAACAGTTTTATCTCCGTGTATTTCTCCTCTATTCATAATATGATAGCAAACATTTCACTTTTTGTGAAATGGTATGGCTACATCAGCCTGTTTTATGCTTGATGAAGTGCCCCAATGCTAAAGCCGAAAGCAGCTTCATGAATCACTTCTCCTGTAGTCGGGTGAGCAAAAACGGTGTGCATGATTTGTTTCTCCGTCAGCTCATTGGCAATCGCAAGCGTTAAGGTACTGATCAGGGATGACGCATCGGGACCAATAATCGCCCCTCCAACTATTCTTTCTGAGCGATTATCCTTAATCAATTTAATAAAACCTTCAGGTTCATTCATTGTTAACGCCTTACCATTGCTGGCAAAGGAAACCTTGCTCACGCTGTAATCCATCCCTTGCTGCTTACATTCATCCTCTAATAGACCTACACTGGCTATTTCAGGTGAAGTGAAAATCACGTTCGGGATTGCCGTATAGTGCATGCCTCCCGATTCGCCTATTATCCCATCAATAGCTGTAGTACCTTGATGTGAAGCGACATGGGCAAGCTGCATTATATTTGTAACATCGCCTATCGCATAGATATGATCGACGTTTGTACGCATGTTTTCGTTCACGGTAATGCCTCGTCCACGTTCATTGAGCTGAATTCCAGCTCGTTCAACTTCCAAACCATCCAAGTTAGGCTCCCGTCCAATAGCCACCAGCACTTTTTCACTAACAAGCAGATGCTCACCTTGGGAATCCTCATAATTTACAATCGCTTGTCCTTCTTCAGCACGCTGGATTTTGACTACCTTCGAGTTCGTATGGATATGAATTCCTGCTTGCTCCGCCGAATGTTTAATTTCTTCAGAAATGTCGCTATCGATCATGGTCAACAGTCGGCTCATAAATTCGACTACATGGACTTCAACACCCAGATAACGATAGATGAAGGCAAACTCCATACCAATGACGCCCCCGCCGATAATCGTGATGCTCTTCGGCAGCTCAGTGCATGCAAGCGCATCAGTGCTGTTCATCACAAAAGGAAGATCAATGCCAGGAATATTCACCTTGGAAATTTTGGAGCCTGTAGCTACGATGATGTCGTTCGCTGAAATATGGTAGTGGTTCTGTCCTTTTACACTCACTTCATGTGCAGATATGAAAGAAGCTTGCCCGCGGATAACTTCTATATTATTCTTCTCCATCAAGTAGTCAATCCCGGAAATTAATTTATCCTTGATTTCATCTTTACGACGAATAATCTGCTTCATATCGACCTGAAGGTCCGTTCCTGTGTGGATACCAAATAAAGACGATTGTTTAACATAGTGACAAACTTCAGAAGACTTAACCAGTGATTTGGTTGGAATACAACCTACATTTAAACATGTACCGCCCAGTTCTTCTTTTTCAACTAATGTAACTTTAATCCCTTTTTTGGCGGCATAAATGGCGGCCACATACCCACCTGGTCCTGCTCCAATAATCAATAGTTCAACTTTCTTAGCTATGGCCGGCTGATCCATACCCGCAGGCTGCGGTTCAGATGATACACCGGTGTCTTCATCAGCAGTTTCCAATGTAAACAAAACTTGGTTGGAGGAAATTTCTCCACCTTCTTCAAAAAGAATCTCGTTGATGGACCCCGCTGCGGGTGCTGTAATTTCTCGATTGCCTTTACCCGTCTCAACCTCGACGAGTATGTCTCCGATAGAAACCTTCTCCCCAAGCTGCACATTGATTGTTCCTGCTTTTCCCTTTTTTCCCCCAGCAATCATAGACATTTTAATATCCAAGATATTCATGCTCCTTCACTACTAAAAAGCGCAAAGCCGCACCGCTTTTAGCGAATAGTTTAGTGTCTCACTACACCTGATTGTACCAATTTAACCCCATTCGCCAAGCAGTCTCCAACCGGGCAGGTCTTCTCAATGAATGCCGCAAAAGCTTCTGCTTTTTCTTGGCTTTCTGTCGTTTTGAAGTGCATCACAAAACGAATTTCCTGGAAACCGCTTCTCACATCCGCCAGCCCCATGAACCCATCTGGGTCCAGATCCCCTTCAAGCTCAACGTACAACTCTTCATACGAGAATCCATACCCATCCGCAAAAGCAGCAGCAACGATGGACTGGCATGCTCCCAGCGCACACAGAAGCGCTTCAACCGGATTCATCCCTTTATCTGTTCCACCTAAATCTTCAGGTTCATCGATCAAGATTTTAAAACCTCTGGATTGAGCCTCAACCTGCAAACCTCCTGGCAATTTTGTGGCAGTAGCTTTAAACGTAGTTAACATAATATAACCTCCTTTTATTTTGTGAAAAAAATAACTTACTCTCGTGAAAATAGTAACAATCTTTTAGTCCAAAGTCAATAGTTAGCTAAGTAAGTATAATTATTCTTTTCAAGAAGCTTAAATGAATGACATTTCAGGAGTGAGACCAGCACACTTTTGTGGATCTAGGTAGGGCGTTTGCCAAAAGGAGTCACCTACCTTATCGATGGAAACCGTCTGTGGGTTACCCATCTCGCAATATTCAGCTATCAATATAGCCGACTAGGGGACGGGCCCCTAATTCTAAAGAAAGTAGACATTATGCTATGTGTTCCTCGCATAATGTCTACGCTTCTAGCAAAACAATCAAGTATTCCTGGTATTAATGGATAATTGTATACGTCGAATTCACTTTAACGTTTCTTTCAATTGTGTTTCTCACCGGTGATAGTTTCATGGCTTGTGCCACCAACTCATTTACCTGTGTTTCATTTGCGTTACTGTCCACATTAAAACGAACGTTTATTTCATCAAACCTGAATCCCCTTCTCTTAAGCCTAAGAAAACGTTCAGATCTATTTCGCCAGTAACATCAACTTCTACCGAATATACTTTAATAACCATACCACTAGCTGTTGCAATGAATCCAACACCTACACAAGCGCCAAGTGCACTTAACAAAAGCTCAACCGGATTAGGCCCTTTTCCAGTTCCGGATAGCCACTCTGGTTCATCAACGGATACCGGCTTATAGTCTCCAACCTCGGCCTCCGAGTAAAACCCATCTTTCCATTTAACTGTAGAAGCAAAACTTGTAATCGCCTCCTCAGGGTTTTTCTTATATTTTTCTGCCAAGCTTCCGAGCATATTTACATCTACCCGTTCATTTTACCCATGTTTAGGACTCCTCTATTTTACAAATTCATAGACCGATCTTAAGTGAATACGCGCATGTCCTTTATGACTTTTTAGGCGGGATCGCGCAACCTTCATCAGTACATAGTCCTGCACTAGAGGTTTCATCAGAAAGAATTTCAAACTTAGCCGCCGGATGCTCTTCTTCCCAGACTTTCTCCAACACTTGAGAAAAAGATCCTATCGGCTGTGCCCCTGAAACTGCATATTTTTGGTTGAATATAAAGAACGGTACCCCGCTAATGCCAACGCGACGAGCTTCATCTTGATCATTTCGTACTTGATCTGTATAGAGATCCTTAGTTTTCAATACTTCAAGAGCTTCTTTTCTGCTTAATCCAACCGCTTCTGCAATATCGGCCAGTGTATCATGATCTCCTACATCCCTTGATTCAGTAAAATGAGCAATAAGCAATTTTTCATTCAATGCTTTTTCTTTATCATTCGTTTTTGCCCATTTTAATAAACGATGAGCATCCAGTGTATTTGTGGGTTTTAGGCTATCTAATTGAAAGGATAATCCCACGTTCTTGGCTTGTTGAGTTAAGTGGCTAAGAAATTCTTTCGCTTGTTCTCTTCCGCCAAACTTAGAGGTTAATTTTTCCACAAAACTTGTCCCATCATATGAAGAAGCTCCCGGATCAAGCTCAAAGCTTTTGTATTCAATACTTATTTCATCTTTATATGATAATCCTTCTAAGGCTCGCTCCAGATTTTGTTTACCAATATAGCAGAATGGACATGCAATGTCAGACCATATTTCAATTTTCATATGTCTACCCCTTTTCAGTATTTGTTATTCGTCATATGCAACCAGTGCATTCACTCCATGAGCAAGAGCAGAACCAGCTTTTAAAGCAGTGGCTACCATAATCGACTCTGCCAGCTCTTCTTTGGTTGCTGCGGATTTTTTGGCTGCTTTCGTATGAATATCAATGCAATACGGACACCCAGTAGTATGTGCAACCGCAACCGCAATCAATTCCTTTTCCTTGCTACTGAGTATACCGGCTTTCAACGCCTTCTGATCAAAAGAACCAAAGGCTTTAAAAGCATCACCGCTTAATTGGGTAAACTCCCCCAGCCGATTGATATAAGAGGCACTGTACAGCTCGTCGTCTTCGGTTTCATCATATGCATTTAATGCATTAACGCCATGGGCCATCGCCGAACCAGCTTTGAGGGCGGTTGCAACCATAATCGATTCTGCCATTTCCTCTTTCGAAACACCATTTTTCTTAGCTTGTTTGACATGAGCCTCAATACAATAAGGGCATCCCGTGGTGTGGGCTATAGCAATTGCAATCAGTTCCTTAAATTTAGCTGTAAGCTTACCTTCGGCCAATGCTAACTTTTCAAAGGATACAAACGCCTTAAATATTTCTGGAGAAAGTGAGTTGAATTCTCCAATACGTTTAAAACTCGATTTTTTAAATAAACTGTCCTGATGATTCATATAAACCCCTCTATTCATTAGAAATTTTTAGTTAATATAATATGCTCAGTGCCTCACTTGTAAACGGAAGTAATTCTTATATAAAGAGGCAACTCCTTGACTCCAACCTCTTGTTTCTTTTCCATTTGTACGTTTATCCATGTAGTTAATGATCGTACTCTTTAATAAGACCTTCTAAGTTGGTGTCGTACCGTTCCTTATGAAAGTTTGTTATATACCTCAACAGCACTCTGCAGAAAATGTTCAATCTCTTCGCGTGATTTACGGAGCTTGTTGACATATCGAGTAAGCTCTTTACCATCGGCATAGGCTACAAAGCTTGGAATACCCTTAATATTTTGTTCTTCACTCACAGTGCCAACATTATCTACATCCACCTCAATGAGATCCAGATCATTCGCAAATTTCTCTTCAACTTCAGGCATGAACGGATCAATGAATTTGCAGTCGGGACACCAGTCTGCTTTAAATACAGCAACTGTGATTTTGGGTGAACGGATAGCTGTATCAAAATCTGATTTAGAGGAAACTTTATTCATTTTAATATCTCCTTTTTATAAATGTATTGGTTTACCATTCCATTAACTTTCCCATATTTCCAAACTTTCTATCGGTTAGGACATTTTAATTATTTTCCAAAGAATCAATAAACTTCTCGCTATCCATGGCTGCCATGGCTCCGGTTCCTGCTACAGTAATAGCTTGACGATAGCGAGCATCCTGTGGAAGCAAGCTCACCTGGAATATTTGTTATTGATGTACCGGGTACTGTAATGATATAGCCGTTCTCATCCGTATCAATTTGACCATTTATAAATCCAGTATCTGGATGATGGCCGATGGCTACGAATACACCACCTGCATCTAGGATCTCCTCTTCACCGTAAGCATTGTTCCGGACTTTCAACCCTGTCACTCCACGCTCTCCCACAACCACCTCAAGAGGGGTCTTGCTCAAAGCCACTCAATTTTAGGATTTGAACGAGCGCGACCTTGCATGATTTTTGAAGCTCTCAGTTCTTCTCGACGATGAACCACAGTAATTTTGGAAGCAAATCGTGTTAGAAAGTTTGCCTCTTCCAAAGCTGTATCGCCTCCACCCACTACGATGAGTTCCTTATTTCTAAAGAAAAATCCATCACAAGTGGCACAAGTACTAACTCCCCGGCCTACATTTTCTGTTTCGCCTGGTATTCCTAAATATTTAGCGCTAGCACCGGTTGAAATGATCAGAGTTTCAGTAATGATCTTGCCTTTTCCATCGACTTCCAGTCTAAATGGTCGTTTATCCAAATCGATCTTCTTTACCCAACCATTAATAAATGTAGCCCCAAAACGCTCTGCTTGTTTACGCATATTATCCATTAATTCAGGGCCCATTATGCCATTTGGGAATCCAGGATAATTTTCAATTTCGGTTCTTGTTGTAAGCTGTCCTCCGGGTTCAAGTCCTTCAATGATGAGTGGATTCATATTAGCACGGGCCAGATAGATTGCTGCGGTCAGCTGTTCCTACTATTACAGATATATATATACTATCCCTCTCAATTTATTAGTTTTCACAGTACTTAAGAATAATATTATTTACTATTCAATTGATTGATTGAACTATAGCATCGGAATCCCTCTCCGTCAACACATAAATAAGCCGACAGAGCAGTTGCTTGGTATCCCCGAATGATGACAACGGATTGGCACCTTTAATGCATATGCTTTGTTCTTCAAATTACATTCTTTTGACTTGACTCTACTCGGGAGGTTTATGTTAAAATTCTAATAATCAATTGAATTACCATAAACTCAATTAGGTAAGTTAATACGAAAAGAGGTTGATAATAATGGAGGAAGAGCTGAACTCTGCTAAAATTTTCAAGGAAGATCTATATAAGCAATTTGCTAGAATCGGAAAATGTTTATCCAGTGATAAGCGCCTTGAGATCTTGAATGTACTATCCAATGGTTCCAGAACCGTAGAAAAAATAGCTACTTGTACAGACATGAATATTGCGAATGTATCCCGCCATCTTCAAGTTCTGCTCGATGCAAAACTGGTTAAATTCTCGAAAAAAGGAACATACGCGATTTATTCTTTGGCCGATTCAGAAATCATCGAATTTCTTTCCTCTTTATGGCGGATCAGTGAAAAACAGCTCCCTGACATTAGCAGACTGAAAGATGATTTCTTAAACAATCTTGATGATGTTCATACGCTTACAATGGATGAGGTTAGGGAGAAGCTTAATAATGATTCAATAATTTTGGTAGATTTACGTCCTAAAGAAGAGTATGAAATGGATCATATTGCTGGAGCAATTTCGATACCAATGGGAGAGTTAGAGATATTTATAAGAGATATACCGAAAAATACAGAAGTCATCGCATATTGCAGAGGTCCGCTGTGTGTCTACTCAGCTCTGGCCACTCAAAAACTACAATCTGAAGGATTTACAGCTTTTCGGATGGAAGAGGGCTTAAATGAGTGGCAAGAACATTTTCAAATTCATTAAGCTGACTTCTTAGAACCGACGAAGAACAATTTATTCTATACTTTTTTTCATAACTAAAGGACTTCAAGGCCATATAATTGGTCTCTGAAGTCCTTTTTAAGTAGACAAAATTTTAAAACGAATTGGTACTTTTTAGAATACTATCTTCTTTCCGGTGAAACTGCGGTAATACTGTTTATGAGCCTCAAGTAATTCATCCAACAACGCTTTAGCCGAGTCACCGCTTTGAACCAGTGGATTAGACGTAAATGCTTGCAGAGCCGTTGCGTAGTTCCCCGTAACAGCGGCTTCAATCGTTAATTCCTCCATGGACTTCATTAATTGTAATAAACCGCGTTCACTGATCGTTCCCTTATTGCGTGTACTTACAACCATCTGAGTTCCTTTGTTGTTATGAATGGAGTTAATGATCTCACAGGAAGCATCACTATAGTAGGCCCCTCCTCATTTCGCAAGTTCTTCTGGCTTATGATCCAAATTTGGATCTTTGTAAAGTTCAAATAAACGCTCCTCTAGGCGCTTCACTACTTGTCCACGAGTCCCTTCTCCCTCTGCTTCTTCAAGTTCCTCTTGGATCATCGCATCTGTCATGTAATAGTACCGATGATATGGGCATGATAGCATGTCTAATTGGACAAGCTGTTCATGCAGGAATCGCATGTTTTTAATATTTTCAACGATTTTCTCTGTTTTCGCATCAGGACCATACAGTTTTTCAATCGCTTGGAGAGTAAGATCTTGGCCGTCGTCACCATAAATCTTATGCCAATGCAAATGATTAATCCCCGCGAATTTAAAAAATAATTCATTTCCATTCTTCTCGAGCACTGCAGATTCATTTTTCACAGCCACAATGGGGACTTAAGTTATATCCTTTAAAATTAACTGTAGGTAAAATCTTTAAATGTTATTTTCTTAGCTAATCATTATTCATTAACATCCGATCTACAGTGTCTCAGAATTTACAAAAACTTCGCAGCTTCGGCATTGTCAAAATTGAAGTCAACTACACCATTGCTGATGTCAGAGTGAAACAATTAATTCAAGTACGCGATGAACCGGCACGTCCTTCATCGATCACCGGTGAGGTGGAAGCCCGAATTATTGCGCTAGCTTGTTCCGAGCCTCCAAAGGGGTACGCTCGCTGGAAAATTCGTTTGTTGACGAGTCGAGTCATCGAACTGAATACTTGGATCTTGTCGCGGAATGGTTAAAGCGAGAGTTTGGCGTTTCGATGAGTGTGCTTGTAATCAGTGCTATGCTCAAACTGATAAAATTCATTTATACGAAGGCTACTTAGACGCTTACTAAGGCTGATGAAGAAGCCCAAGCATATTATCTTAGAATGCCATACGTTTGCTCTGCTCAAAAAGCAGGTAGAAAATGAAAAAATCAAGTTTGAGGATGAATCGTTCTTACTAAGGCCTGCAAGAAGATGTGACTAAAAAAACAAATAAGCAAATCACAATTTTATTCAAACACAACTCTAGCAATTGATTGAGGGCCTGCCCATTTATATCAAGGCTTATCTGCCGAATTTAAGCTGCGAAAATTGAGTTGCTAATCTCTTGAGGTGACTTAATTTTCGATAAAGGTAGCCTTTTTATGCAAAAAAACACTGAAAGCCAGCGGATTTTTACTCGCAGTAAACGTCCACTGGCTTTTTCACTTCAGAGGAGGAGAATGTTCCGGATTATATTTATCAAAATTTTTGAACGACATTCAGTTACATCGAGAAAATCCCAAATTGGTGTCCAGTATTGTCACTTAATCGTGCAAATGTAACATTGGACGCATCCGTAACCGGTCCCCAGATAACTTTCCCACCATTTGTCTTGGCTTTTTCAATCATTGCCACAACATCTTCTACTATCACATAAAATGTTGAGTATTCTTCAAGCTTGTTTGCAGTGTGCAGAATACCGCCTGTTGGCATTTCCCCATCTCCTTGAAGCACTGCATCATAATTCACACCAGGCAGATCATTGTTTGCTTTAAACTTCCAACCAAACATCTTGCTGTAAAAATCTTTTACCTCTTCAGGTTGGTTTGCTCCAATTTCGAACCAGGCAACGCGATTAAATTGTGGTTTGTCCATGTCATAATCTCCTTTAATTATAAAAATTATAGTTTACCATCTGCTAACATGGTATGTGTATACTTTACTCGTAAATTTGTATATAGTAATTTAAAAAATTAGGTATATCCCATCTTTTCTTTTAAATAATAAGGAGTGTATAACTTAATGGACAATACCGATATTGAGATATTAAAACAGCTAAAAAAAAATTCCAGAATTCGCGAAAATAAGTTAGCCCAATTGATTCATATGACACCACCATCGGTTTCTGCAAGAATAAAACAACTGGAGGATAAAAACGTTATAAAAAAATATACAATTGAAGTTGATCCGTCTAAGCTTGGGTATACCCATCAGGTGTTTATCGAGACTGAAATGACGCATCTTAGTCATAAAAGATATTTAGAGTTTATTCAATCCAAACAACAATTTATTCTCCACCATTATAGAATTTCTGGACAAATGAATTATATGATCCAAGGTGGATTTCCTTCTAATGAAGAGCTGAATAACTTTTTGGAACTATTAAACGAATATGCGAATTACAAAGTCCTACACATTATCTCTGAGCTAATTTAAACCGATTAAACAACGAATTAGATGCTATAGACTATAATTGACAATAAAAAAGCGGATAAGAGGTTATAACAATGCAGGATGAAATGAACTATATTCCAACGCATATCAATGTACAGGGAGCCAATGCGAATAACTTGAAAAATATTAATATTGATATTCCTTTGAATCGTTTAGTTGCGATTACTGGGGTATCAGGATCAGGCAAATCGTCTTTAGCGATGGACACGATCTATGCTGAAGGAACAAGACGATACTTAAATGCCTTGTCCACATACACACGGCGTCGTATTAAACAGGTGGGACGTTCAGATGTGAAAGCAATTAAGAATCTCCCTTCAACGATTGCCTTACGCCAACGACCAGACACACCCGGCATTCGCTCAACAGTGGGAACGCTGACCGAAACCTTGAACATTTTACGGTTGATTTTTTCACGTTTAGGTTCTCATGTTTGTCCAAATGGACATCGTCTTGAGCCGACACTGCGAGTAGCAGAAGTCATGGATTTCATGGGGACAGATGAAAGAATGGGGATTATTAACTGCCCTACGTGCGAAGTCCCTTTCATGGTCTATGGTGCGGAAAGCTTTGCATTCAATTCAGATGGAGCTTGTTCAACTTGTCAAGGAACAGGAGAAGCAAGAGAAATTCAGTTAAAAAAGATTATTCCAAATCCTGATTTAACTATTAAAGAAGGTGCCGTGGCATCCTGGCGTTTACCGGGCAGAACGCATATGCATTTACTAGCGGAACAGCAAGGTGTTCGCTTAGATCTTCCCTTTAAAGAACTAACGGATAAAGAGAAAGAAATTGTTCTTCATGGACCAGAAGTAAAACGAGTCATTGTGGTTCCAACTTCAACTGGGAAATCTTTTGAACTTAATGCCAAGTACGAAAACGCTTTTGTAGCAGTAGAAAACAGCTTTAATACTGCCAAAAATGAAAATACCATCAAGCGATTAAATCGGTTTTATGATGTAGGGTGTTGTTCCAGATGTCATGGAACTCGCTATAATCCCGAACTATTTTCGACGCTTATTATGGGCAAAAATATTGCAGAAGTCAGCCATTATGATTTATTACAGCTAGAAGAGTTTTCAGATAAATTAGTTAGCTGGGTACCTGCCGAAATGAAAAATATGGCTGAACAACTTTCAAAAGAGTTGAGAGAACTTATAGAACCAATTGTCGCGCTAGGTCTGGATTATTTAACTTTAGATAGAGCAGGGAACGGCCTCTCAACAGGAGAATTGCAGAGAATTCAACTAGCTCGTACGATTCGCAATCAAATGACAGGGATTTTATATGTTTTGGACGAACCAAGTGTTGGTCTCCATGCAGAAAATGTGCAAGCTTTAATACAGATTATTCGGCAGATTATTAGACAAGGTAATTCGGTTCTCGTCGTTGATCATGATGTGGCCATCTTAGAAGCAGCGGACTATTTGATTGAAATAGGGCCTTTATCTGGTGAAGATGGTGGAGAAGTTATAGGTGCAGGAACTCCAAGTGAACTATCTACTAATGATCAGTCGGTTATTGCTGCTTACTTAAATAAATCAGCAGAGCTTGTTGTTCGTAACATTCAAGATGCTAACCAGCTGGATAAGATGATAGTTACAGTTAAAGGTAAAAACAATATTCATGAGGTTCGTGCGGAGTTTGTATTGAACGGTCTCAATGTTGTGACAGGGATTTCAGGATCAGGCAAGACCACATTAGTATTAGACAGTCTCGTCCCCGCTATGAAAGCCAGATTGGCAAAGGAAAAACTTCCCGACCATGTTGCGTTAACAGGCGAAGGAAAGATCAAGCAAGTCGTAGAAATTGACTCAAATCCAATTGGGAAAAATATTCGTTCTACAGTATCCACTTACTCTAAAATTATGGACAAGCTGCGCAAACTCTTTGAAACGGAAGCGGATCAGACACATGCATTCAAGGCAACTGATTTTTCCTATAATAACAATTCAGGAGCTTGTACTTATTGTGAGGGTACAGGAAGTGTAAATCTAGATATTCAGTACTTACCAGATATTGTTGAAGTCTGTCCACAATGTCAGGGCAAACGATATAAAGATGAAATATTAGATGTTACTTTGCAAGGAAAGAATATTGCGGAAGTACTGGAATTGACGGTTGCAGAAGCACAATCTTTCTTTGAAAATCAATCCAGTATCTCTAAAACATTGAAAGTTTTAAATGAATTAGGTCTTGGTTATCTACATCTAGGCGAAAGCACGCCAGCACTTTCTGGTGGAGAAGCACAACGATTAAAGCTGACTTACTATTTAGAGAAAAAACAAGCAAACTACTTATTTATCTTTGATGAACCAAGTATTGGATTGCATCCTCGAGATGTTGCTACATTAGTGGGTGTATTAGATAAATTGGTGCAAAGTAAAGCAACAGTAATTGTAATTGAGCATGACTTAGATGTGATCGCTAATGCTGACTACATTGTTGATATGGGGCCAAATGGGGGACGCTATGGAGGTCAATTAATGGCAAATGGTTCTGTAGAACAAATTTGCAGAACAACATCCAGTGTTACTGGAAAATATATGAAGAATTATCTTGCATGAATCAATTATATCGTTCCTACATTCTTTAGATATTAAAGTAATTTGGCTGTTTTCCTTTTTTAATAATGTAATGATTTTTTATTACACGATAAAATTATAATATAAACCGATTAGGTTATTAAGAATGAGCAAGTGGTACTTTGATTCAAATTGGGAAGTTACAGAGCTCAAATAACTTGATAAATTTAAAGGAGGATTTTCGATGTATATTACACAAATCAGGAATGCAACGTTAAAAATAAAGTATGGTAAAAAAATCTTTTTAATAGATCCTATGCTCTCTAAAAAAGGTGAAATTCCTCCATTTGCACCACCACATGCACCGATGCCTATGTCTGGAAATTTGGAGAGTAATCCTCTAACTGAATTGCCAATGTCAGTTAATGAAATTCTAGAAGGCGTGGATGCATTGATTGTAACGCATTTGCATCCAGATCACTGGGATCCTGCGGCAAGTGAACAAATACATAAACAAATTCCTTTATTTTCGCAAAATGAAGATGATGCAACTACACTTCGTGAGCAAGGGTTTAAGAATGTTTATGTAATAGGTGATAAGACACATTTTGAGGGAATTTCTTTAACTCATACCAATGGAAAACACGCAAGTGTTGACGAGATGCTAGCAATATCAGGTCCTGCTTGCGGTGTTGTCTTTAAGCATGAAAGTGAGAAGACTGTTTATTTATTAGGTGATACCGTTTGGTATGACGAAGTGGAGAAAAATCTACAAAAATATCAGCCGGATGTTGTAATTATTAACGCAGGTAACAATCAATTTGAAATTGGTGGGCCGTTAATTATGGGGGCAGAAGGTGTATTAAAAGTACATCAAACTCTTCCAGAAGCTGAATTGTTTGCAACCCATATGGAGGCAGTTAATCATGCTTATCTAACACGTAAAGAGTTAAAAGACTTTGCAAGAGAGCACGGATTTGACGCAAAGTTTTCAGTTCCGGAAGATGGGGAGAAATTAGAGTACTAGGTCGTGTCTGAAAACTCTTCATTGAGTCAATTTAGAATGACTTGGCCAACTTGTCGTAACGAGTAGCCACATGGCGAAAGTGTTTAATTTTATTGAAAAAGCACTCCACTAAGTGGCGTTCTTTATACCGATACCAATCGACGTTCCATGGGTTTGGACTATTCGCTTAGGCGGGATGGTGTTGGATGCCTGCTTAGCTGTAATCCAATTCCGAATCGCTTCGGAGCCATAGGCTTTGTCGTCAAGAATATGACCGAAAGAACGCGAATGGATCGAACGGGTTCGGCTGGTGTGGACAACTTGAATACCCATACGATCTTGTCCTTGTATGAAACCTTTACACCTGAACACGCATTAGCCTTGGCAGAACGGTTGGAAATCCATTACACCCCTAAGCATGGCAGCTGGTTGAATATCGCAGAAATTGAACTCAGTGTTCTGACGATTCAATGCCTGAACCACTTGCTTAAATTCATGTGTTAAAAATACAAAATGCCGGAAGTACAACTTCCGGCAAAAAATATCCTCGATTAAGATCAAAACAACCGCAAACAAGTGACTTCGACGCACATAAAGATTCTTCATTGGTAAAATATGCGCTTATGAATGGATCTTCCTTACTTTCTTCCAGCCTTCTTTTAAATTCGAAAAAAGTCCTATACGCTTCATAAGCCCAGCATTATCGCCCAAGTTTGGTGTAAATACAGCGTTTATATCCGGACGAGACGACAATTGGAGGTTTGGTATAGTCTCCCCAGGAGAGCTCCGGATAATTGAACTCGCTGTTGATCACAAACCGGGTATCTCCGATCTCATTTCCATCCATCACAAGAAAATGATCGATATTCACGTAACTGTTGTTTGAGCCAGCTGCCTTTTCGCCTGTCACCTCAATGCGAAGGATGTGCTTGCCCATAGGCAAGTCCTGAATGGAGTATACCAATTGACGGTAATATTTTGTGTAGCCGCGGGCGTTTTTACCGGCGCGACTAACCCCTAAATCAATCTGGGCGTCTTTGAGCTCGCCATCAATATACACTCTGGCTATGCCGCAAATCCGGTCCAGACTGGAAATCCAGGCAATTCCGGTCCCCGTAAACGTATATTCACAGCTATCCCCCGCTGTTTTGGACCACATCTCGGTTCCTCCCAGACTACGGTGTCTGGTGTCCTGCCTGAACCATCTGCCTTTGTATACGATAGCTGAATGCTGGTCTGATATGATATGCTCCGGCTTGAAGTCCACCTCCATCCGTACAGAATCACTCCCGTCAGAAAGCGCGGTAAAAGCCGAGCTGTCATTCCCGATAGTGGCATAGACAATAGATGGCTTCATGCTTGCAAAATCGCGGGTGCCCCGGCGGCCTATATCATATTTGCCGAAAAGAGCTGTGTCTTTCTCATCCATCCGCCAGTCCCAGCCAGGAGGACTGGCGATGTGGTTCAACCCTTCTGGATTGAACTTGGCCGTAGTCCCCTCCAGACGGGCCAGGTGCGAGTCTGGATAAACATTCCACAAGCCCATTTTCCTCCAGCTCAAGGTATTCAAATCCCCAGATACAGTAAACGAGACTCCAACCTCGTCATACCCGCCGGAATGGGACGTAATACCGCTGCCAATAGCAATTTCCCAGGGACTTGCATAAGGCATATTCTTAACCTTATAGACGGTTTCCATAAGTCCGGATGCATCCACAGATATTACAAAGCATACCTGTACTTCTCCATAAGAGCCATTCAATGTAATCCTGGCATTGCCTTCAGCCGGACAGACATCCATAGATTCTAGCTTCCACGGGCGAAGTTCCAATCCAGTCAAGGTCAGGAATGGTCCTCCGGTGAGCAACAGCGTATTCCCATGGTATCCTTCGGTGATTAATCCGGTCTCGACCGAAAATGACAAAGAGAAGTTCAGTCCGCTAATCCGCACAAACTTCTCTCTCCATTCAATGGTGGGTTCTCCCCCACTTAGACAAGGCAGCCGGACCGGCTGCGCATCCAGCAAATACATGGCTTCGTCCACCTGATATCCGAAAGGATCGGTAAAGGTCAGTTCCAGCTTCGCCCCCGGCCGGAAAGGGGATGGGATAACCAGCAAGCCTTCGCCCCGGGGGGAGATGGCCGGTCCCTGGATTTCTCCATACTCTCCTTCCAGTTTCCAGCCGATGCGAATTTCACTTAGACAGGTATGATTGAACCGGTTCTGAACCATTTGGACGATATGGCCGTTCTGACTCTCAGGTTCACCTAACAGAACAATCGGAGAATATCCTTTGCGGGTATGCCAATATTCCGGTTTTGTTCGCCGCCAGCCGTCAATAATTCCCCAGGGAAAAGTGAATGAATTCTCGTCCTTCACCCAAATATCATCAACCCCTGCCCAAATAGCACACCCCAAAGCCCCGTCGGTCTTCCACAGTCTGTCCCAAAACCGGTAAATGGTCTCCCCCCAGAAATCGCGGGCTCCCGGGTCCCGCTGAAGCTCTCTTCGGTTATAGCAAGGAATATGAGTCGATTCATCGTGAAGCACCGGCCAGTCGCCTGGCTCACGGTGACTCCGGCGGAAGCAATCCGTTAAATCGGCAAGATCTCTGTCCCATCTATCATAATGCACACTCCAGATATCCACCGGAAGGTCATCTTCCATTTGCGTAAGGGGATAACTGAAGATAGTTAAGCGACCTGGGTCTTCCTTGTGGGCATATGCGTTCATCAGTGCCAGATTGTCTCCCCAATAACTCTCGTTGGCCAGTGACCAGATGATTACACTGGGGTGAGAGCGGTCCCGTTCAATCATTTCCGCAAACTGTCCCATAAAACAAGAGATAAACTCAGGGTCACTCTGGCTATACCAAGTGCCATAGCCCAGGAAAGACACCGCAATTTCATCTTCTACATACATGCCATATTGATCGCACAAATCTAAAAAATAGGGACTGGGCGGATAATGGCTTGTACGGATAAAGTTAATATTGGCTTCCTTAAACAGACGTACATCTTCCTCCATCAGCACTCGGGGAAGTGCTCTGCCCGTTACAGGATGAATGTCGTGACGATTGATACCTCGAAGCTTAAGCAGTTGCCCGTTAACAAACACTTCGTTTCCTCTGCGTTCAATCTGACGGAAACCTATTTTCTTGACAACTACTTCAACACAACCCTCTTCTGTGATTACCGAAGCTGTAAGGGTATACAGATAAGGATGCTCACTGTCCCATTTCAGTGGACCTGTGATGGGATAAGTGCCGGACAAGTCAATTCCAGCGTTCCCGGCAAGAGGCGGAAGCGGCAGTTCCTCGCCGTCTGGAGAAGTCAGCATTAGCTCCACTGTTCCGTTTCCTCCTGCAATTATAGTTGAGACGGTAAGAGTTGCATCTGAATAGTTTCCGTCAAACACAGTCTCGGCATGTAGACGGGCAAGATAGGTCTGAGGCACGGTGTAGAGAGTCACTTCACGGATCAGCCCTCCCCGATGAAACGGATTCACCTCAGATGACTTATCGGTAATCCCTACTACAAGACGGTGTGCCTGTCCGGGAAGGATGTAATCGGTAATGTCACAATCCCATGTGACAAAACCTCCATAATGATCGCGAACAAAACTGCCGTCGATGAACACACGCGCATAACAGTTAGCTCCGTCAAAACGCAGAAAAATTCTGTTCTGCTCCCATTCTGCAGGAATGTATAACTCGCGTGCATATGCGTACTCCTCTTCACCCGCATCAATTTGCAGAGGAACAGAGGTATTTGACCAACCGGAAAGGTCTGCGGCTGGATCAAAAAAGTCTTCCGCAGGGGATAAATTTAATTTCCAGTCTCCCCCGCAAAGGCTTACCAGGAACTTTTCCGTGTTACTTATCCGATGCGGCAGAGGGTTGAGGCAGGGCCGGGGCCAATTGATTTCGTTATTCATGCTGCTCGCTCCTTGACATTAAAATTGAACATTCAGCCGCCGCTTCATTCATTTCCTTCTTCCCCAAAATGATCCTTCAAACGCAAGCCCAGATCATCATCTGACAGCGGCTCACGGTGCGTATTCTCGAGATAAATATACTTCTCCGTTTCCGGCATCAGATAAGCTTTATACCACAGGAAGAAATCCGGGCTGTCGCCGTGCATGCGGAGATAACGCCTTAGAGTATCCACATTGTAGATTGTGTTCTCCATATTGGTCAGCCAGTTCGCCCGGTAGAAATCCTTCCATATGCCGTGCTCGGACTGGCGCAGCACATCAAGCCCTTCCCGGTAAGACCACAGCGATTCCGAAGCATGGACAAAAGCCTGCGGATACTGTTCCTTGCGGTAGGCATCGTAAGAACGGCACAGCCAGTAAAAGCCCTCACAGCCTGACAGATGGATAGCTCCGTGAAAGCGCAAATGATCATGCGCTCTTTGTTTGTCTTCCGGACCAAGCTTACCGATGGTTTCATCACAGTGGTCAAGCCATGTTCTCCAAGTCTTGGCTCCGGATGCCAGTTTTTCCTCGAACCTGCTTACCTGCTCTGAGAATGGCGCTTCCCCCACCGCCCACACCAATTGCGAAAGCGGCTGTTCGCCTTGTCCAGTCAGCCAGTGTCCGATGATTTTGCGTGCCGGGTGATGATAATATTCGTCGCCAGCCAGGTCGTCGTTATGTGTACCGTACACAATGGCCGCATCAGCATAACTACGATATAGTGCTGCCAAATCCTCATGGTGATCTGAATAATAACAGCCAACGAATTGCCGCAAATGCCCATTAACATTGATGCTTCCAGAGCTCCACAGTTCCCGGATAATATCTAGCGTATAAACATGCGGCCTGATGTTTCCGCAATTCAGCAGCACATACTCGTCTGCACCGGACTCGAACGCTGCTTCCACCTCTTGTTTCAGGAAGGCAGCAGGCCCCGGATACATTGTAAGATGGTTGGAAGCCTGCAGATCATGAAACGTCACGTGATAATAAATCCCGTGTGGCCCCAGGTCATGCGCTTCCGGGAGAGAAGACACGCGCTGGTTCAGATTACCGTGCCTGCGCGAGACCATTTTGCCATATCCGTTATCCGCCCATACCTTGATGACATCATCAGGAAGTTTAATATATCCGCCTTTATACAGTTCGGCAATTTCTCCGTACAAAGCTACGCTGCACACCGGATTCTGGACGGCGCTTCTGATCATGTCGTACTGTTTCCGGATCACCTGCGCGATCATTGCGCCGCGTTTCTCAGCCGTGTCGAAGTAGGGGTCCAGTTCCCAGAAAGGCTGATCTCCTTGTCCTCTGAAGGAAAGTACCCAGACGACCTTCTTATCTTTTTGCTGCTCAATTGCCTCTGCCCATAACGCTTCGAACAACTCCGGATGCTCCTGGTAGCTAGCTTGTTTGCCGGGATACGCCCGCAGGAACATCTCCGCGCCGAGCGGCTCGGCATGATGATGCGTTAACCACAAGCCCATCTCAGCGGCCACCTCGTAGTGAATGCCTTGCCGCGGCAGATCCGTGCCCGGAATGACCATATTGCCTCCGCAGCGCAGCAGCGCTTCAAATACCGGTTCCCACACCTCACGCCCAGGAGGATACGGCTCCTTCCAGCCAATCAGACAGACCTCATCGTTGACGAACCAGCCGCGGAAGCGCACCTTGGGCGGCGGAGAGTGATAAGCTTCGCAAGGAATCTCAATCTCTTCCCGCCGGGCAATCGGCTGGTCTGCCCAGAACCAGAAGGGCTCGATGCCCAAGAACCTGCGACTGAATTCCAGGATACCATAGACAAGTCCAAGGTCATCATAACCGGCAATGCTCATCCGCCCCTTGCTATCCTCCGGGTGAAAATAAAATGCATAGGATTCCGGACGCTGTACTCTCTCATCCAGAGCTGTGGCATAGCGAATCTGAAGGTCCGACCGTTCCTTGGTCCCTGTGACGAGTTGAGGGCTGTCGCCCAATACTGTTTCCACATCCCGGGCCAGCATACGAAGAACGTGCCGGACCGGCGCAGAAGGCTCCCCGGGAATCTGAATCCGCAGTTGTCCCTTTAACCGCAGTACATCTGCAGAACCGTTCATCTTCATGTTCCTGTTCTCCTTCATTCAAAGTTTCTTCTGCATTCCTGTTACCCGTAGTTATCCGCATTCGGATTGGCGGCAACCTCGGATATTTCTTTGGTGACGAACAAGCTGTCCGTGAACGCCTCCGTCCATTCCTCTGCGGGAGCGAAACGGTCCGAAGCGCAATAGTTCAGCAATGAACGCATAAACTGCCTGGCTTCCGGCCGGTCCTGCTGACTCCAAAGGTCGATGGAACAAATCAGCAGCTGTCCGTTTCCCACCTTTGCTTCGAAAACAACACCGAGCTTATGCTGTCTCGCCACATTATCGATCACCTGAACGATGGGCCGGTATTCCGTTGAAGTATTGTCCAGCACCATGGCCCGGGAATGCCTCATCAAGTGCCACCAGTGCCACTCTGCATGCGAAGACGTCGGAAATTCCGCCAGCGCCGGATGATCGGCAGCACAATAGATGCCTAACGTTCCGGGAGGATCGTACTTCTTGAACATGGGATAACACCAGAAGTCGGGAATGAACGTTCCAACAGGACCGTTACCAAACGACCCGCCCGCCGGAGGAATCAGTAGCACATTCCTGCCGCTCTGCAGTTCACGCCGCGTATCCGCGTCAAAAGCATCCGATACCACAACCGAGGAGGGAATCTGTACCCCGGCGTCATCCGGGTATACCCACAGCCTATATTCGTTGCTGTAGGGCGTTCCGGCAATGTTGATTTGAAGTGTCCAGTTGTCCGCTTGTGTCATTGCGGGAATCCGGTATTCAAGCTCCCCGGCGAGCCACAGCTCGCCTTGGGGAATGGTGGCTGCCGGATAACTCCCTTCTCCGATCGTACGGCCACAACCATCAGTGATCGACCAGACTACTTCGACATCCGTAAGCGGGCCCGGCCCATAATTTGCAATCTCTATCTGCCCCAGAATACTTTCGCCTTCGGTCCACACATACCGATGAAGCCGGGCGAGAGGAACCACTTCGCAGCAGAAACGCCGCCATTCCTCAGGAACAACAATCCCCTTGGATTCCATAAAAGCATCCAACATGCCGACCAAGGCTCCACCCTGGCCGGGGAAATCCTGCAAATCCAGCAGTTGAAAACCGGCCATCCTCGGGGTCCGCAGAGCCGCCTCAATCTCCTCGCGGTAGCATAGAGCGGCAAGCTGTCCAGAAGCGGCATGGAGCTCATCTGCCTGCTGGAGCAGTCCAGAAGCAGCCGCCAGATTGCGGAATCCTATAAGATGTCCCGGCTCCAGCACCCCCAGGTATTTGTCAATCTCCCTGAAATCGGGGTAAACCTGAAATTGTCCGACTTCATGCCCGATCACTGGGACCGGAACCCCCCGGATTTCTTCGTGGTAATCCTTCCGGCCTGAAGGGGGACTGTTGTTAATAAACCCGCGTGTCGGATGCGGTGTCGCTCCGCGGACATGCTTCCCTCCGTATCCTGCCTTCTTCACATTCCAGACCCCTTCGGTCCAGAAGGTGGTCCAGTAATCCGAGTTGCCAGGCAACCCCGCCTGGAGGAAAAAATTATTGGAGCCGATAGCATATAGTTTGCCTGGGTCCCAACCGCGGGCCTTCTCTACGAGCGCCTCCATCCGTTCCATCGAACCCGACAGCTCATTCCCCCAGGCAAACATGACAAATGACGGATGGTTGCCATATGCTTCAATAATCCGGAAGGCCTCATCCGAGAAATAGCCCCACTCCTCATCATTCTGAAACGCCATCCCGGGGTCCCAAAACGGAAGCTCCGGCTGCAAATAAATGCCTGTCTCGTCGGCTGCTTCAAAAGCGGCCTGCGGCGGACACCATGAATGAAACCGATAATGGTTAATACCGTAAGCCTTTGCCGTCCGGAAAACCTGAAGCCAGGACTCCTTAACCATAGGGGCATATCCCGTTAACGGGAATACACAGCCATCATGTTTGCCACGCAGGAACGTCTTGTTGCCATTCACTATAAATTGGGTTCCTGATACACCAAAAGTCCGAATTCCCAGAGGAACGGTGAATTCATCTTCATTTGACCGGTCCTGGTACTTTCCCTCCAGCACAGCATGTACCGTGTATATGTTAGGGTTAAATTCATCCCATAACTGTAAAGCATCGGTTGCAGGGATCAGAAACGGAATTTCTCCACCTGAGGAATCCGTTTCAAGCTGGAAAGGAATTCTCCCGCTATCGTACAGCTTCTGACCGGCAGAATCCTGGACCTGGATGGACACATATCCGTCCGCAAAGCCCTGGTCCGGTTTGCTTACCGCAACTCTGCCTTTAACCGTTCCTCCCTGTTGAGGATATAGGCGAAGCTGCCCGATCCGCAGCGGATCGGTTGCGGTAAGCTCGATGGCTCCAAGGATACCGTTCCAGTTCGTCTGGGTATGATCCGTCGCCATATGCGAGTTGCGGATACTTCTCCAGCCCATAATTCCGGAGCTGTTATCCACGATGACCGAGAGAACATGTGGTCCCGGCTCAAGATAACCGCTCACATTATACAGCTGAGGTGTGGACAACGTGTTGCTGCGTCCTACCTGTACCCCGTCGATCCAAAGCTCCGTTTCCCGCGTCCGCTCCATTCCGAAGAAAAGCACTTTGTCCCGCCATTCCTCTGGAATCATCACCCGGCGTTCGTAACGGGCACGCCCTTCATACGCATGCTTACGGGTCAGATGCTCAGAGGAAGTGTCCGGTACAGGCCCCAGCCCATGCTCATCAAGCGTTCCTGGTAATGTAATTTCCCTGGATATGGTCTTTCCCGGTTCATTCCAGTCTTCCAGCGTGGCGCTCCAGCTGCCGTTCAAACCTATTATTTGCCTGCTATTCATCATCCACTCATCCTTTCAATCCCGTCGTGCTAATACCTTCTACGATATAACGCTGGAATACAAAGAAGATAAGGATAGGCGGAATAAGCGATAATGTAGCCATTGCAAACATGGCTGACCAATCCGTACCGGAGCTCGGATCTGCGAACAGACGGAGTGCAACACTGATCGTATACAACTGCGGTTTGCCTAAATAAATCAGCGCGCCGAAGAAATTGTCCCAGGACCAATAAAATTCGAAGATGGCGGTTGTCACCAAAGCCGGCTTAATCAGCGGCAGAATGACCCGTGAGAAGATGCCGAACCGGCTGCAGCCGTCGATTTTGGCCGCTTCATCCAGCTCGTAAGGAATGGTGCGGATGAACTGCAAGAGCAGGAAGATAAAGAAGGCAGATCCGAAAAATGCCGGGACAATCAAGGGCAGGAATGTATTGACCCAACCCATTTTATGAAAAATAATATACTGCGGAATTTGCACAATCTGTCCCGGCAGCAGCAGAGTCAGCATCACGGTTCCGAACCAGAAGCCCTTCAGCTTAAACGGTATTCTCGCGAATCCGTAAGCAATCAACGAACAGGAGACAAGGGTTCCCACTACCACTGAACATACGATAATGATTGTATTTTTGAAAAATGTCCCGAAGGTGATTCCCGCAAACCCCTGCCATCCGGTTGTATAATTGCTGAAGTCCCAGCTTCTAGGGATCAGAGATTGCGCACTCACAAAAACTTGGGAGCTCTCCTTAAACGAGCTGGTGATCATCCAGACCAGCGGGTATAGCGAGACGATCCCGATGATGAGACACACTAGCTGGATCGTCAGCTTACCCACACTAAACTTTGAAATTTGTATCATAATGACTATCCTTTCGACTCGTAATGTACCCATGAGGACGACGATTTAAAGACAAGCGCGGTCAGTACCGCAACAATTACCAGCAAGAAGCAGGACAGCGCCGCAGCATATCCCATATCCAGGAATTCAAAGCCCTGACGGTACACATAGAGCTGGTAGAACAAGGTCCGGTCCAGCGGTCCGCCTGACGTAATGATAAGTCCCTGTGTAAACGTCATAAATCCGCCGATGATTTGCATTACAAGATTGAACAGGATGACCGGAGTCAGCAAAGGAAGCGTGATTTTTACAAACCGGTGAAACGCATTCGCGCCGTCAACTACCGCCGCTTCATAATAGGAATCCGGAATGTTCTTCAGCCCGGCAAGAAAAATAATCATGGGGGAACCGAATTGCCAAATGGCCATCAGGATGAGTGTCCACAGCGCCGTATCGGGATTGGCAATCCATGATGTGTTCGGGGTGGTGCCGGTTAAAACTCCAATGATTCCGTTGACAGCCCCGTTTAGTCCAAACAGCTGGCCCCACATAACCGCCACAGCTACACTGCCTCCGATAATGGATGGTACGTAGAAGGCGGTTCGGTATAGTCCCACAAGCTTAATCTTCATATTCAGCAGCATGGCAATGAACAAAGCGAAGATGAGACGAAGCGGGATCGCTGTCAGAACATAGAAGAACGTGACTTTAAGACTGGTTACGAATTTCTCGTCCACGGTGAACATGCGGATAAAATTATCCAGCCCGATCCACTTGGGTGTCGATATGAGGTCGTAATTCGTAAAGGAGAAGTAGAACAATGCCACGAACGGAATGGCCGTAAACGCGATAAAGCCAATAATCCAAGGTAAAATAAATAGATAGCCGACTCTGTTCTCATAACCGCCTGCTTTTGCGACTTTCTGTGCCATTATCTTCACCACACCTATCTACGGCCGGCTGCTTAATCGTAATCAAGAGCCGGCCGCTTTGTTTGTCACTGCTTATGCTTGGCCACTATAGCTGCGGCATCCTTCTGCAGCTTCTCATATGCATCCTGGATCGAAATCTGATCGTACATAATCTGCTGTTCCAGATCAACCATGAGCGTATCGATTTCCGTAGCCCCGGCCGGAGCTGGCAGGTCGAGCGGGCTGCTATGCTCAGCTACAGTTTCCATATAATCGGCTACATCCTTCATTTCAGGCTCGAACTGTTCCATTAAGGCAGCGCGTACGGTACTTGAAATCGGCATCCCTCGGTTCGCATTCAGCACTTTGTTCGCTTCAACATCGTTAATGAAGTAACTGATAAACTTTGCCGCTGTTTCTTTGTTGGCGGAATTGGCAGCGATGGAGAAATGCAGACCCGGCCGTACATCCATTGCCTTCTCAGAATTCGGTCCAGGCATAAGAATCATCTTAAGCGGACGTGCTGCCGCTTTTACAATTCCGGGATACTGGTTTGTATAACCAACCATCACAGCAGATTGGCCCTTCACGAGGAACGACTCCTCCGGATTTTTTACTGACATGGAGGCGTCCATCTTCGGAATAAGGCCTTCCTTAGCCCATTCCTGACGGTAAGTAAAGAAATCAGTGTATAATTTTTCATCAAAACCGATTCCTGTATCCTCAGCATTTACGGTCTGATCAAACTGTCGGGCATAATAAGGCAAAGTGAAGGCGATGTTGAATAGGTCGTCTGCCCCATATGCACCGGTGATCTCCTTCAGCTTTTTCAAATCTTCATACAGCGCTTCCCAGTTCGCGTAACCGTTTTCAGGAACGGTCAGGCCCGCTTTTTCATAAGCAGCAGGGTCAACGATCATGACTCTGGCATTGACACCGAGAGGAATCCCATACATCTTGCCGTCCGAGCCTATACCGCCGGACAGCGTGCTTTCCCCAATCTCCGAAACATCAATCAGACCTTTCTCGATATAAGCGTCCAATGGCTCAACCAGCCCTTTATCAACAAACTGATTCGCATCGCTGGCGCCTACATAAAACTGAAAAATATCAGGCATATTGTTGGAAGCGGCAAGGAGCGTGAGCTTTTGGTAATACCCGTCGAATCCCTGATATTCCGGCGTGAAGGTTACTCCAGGATTGGCTTTGGAGTAGAGGTCGAGAACCTCGGACGTTAAATTATGCCGATCCTGATTTCCCCACCAGATCACACGGAGATTGCCTCCTGCTTCCTGCGTACCGCTGCTGCCTGTTTCTTGTGTAGGTTGTGTTGTTCCGCTTGGCTCAGCCGAGTTGCCTCCTGAACATCCGGCAAGAGCAAGGATACAGGCCACTGCCAGGATCATCGTCATGGAAAAGCGTCTCTTCATTAGTTAGCGCCCCTCTAATTGTTGTATTGGTGAACGTATTTGTGTTGTCCGGGCCCGGATAGGTACAAACCGTCTCTATATTTAAAATACATCTCTTTGCTAATCTCCAACATGGAAAAAACAGAGGTTTTTCTTGAACTAAATCGAGGTTTTGCAGATCACCGTTCCAGCGACTCCCTGCTGCGCACATACTCTGTTGGCGTCATGCCAGCGTATCTCTTGAACAATTTGGAAAAGTATTGGGCATCCTCAGGATACCCCATCATCACGGCAATATCGTAAATTCTCAGATCCTTGTCCTGCTCCATCAGCCTTTTGGCCGATTCCATCCGCAGCCGAACCAAATAATTTGAGAATTTGCTGCCCATTTTTTTGGTGAACATTTTCCCAAGATAATCTACATTCACATACAGCAGCTCATTTCCGATCCACTTTAACGATAAATCAGGATTGCCCAGATTATTTTCTATAATCCGAAGCACCGAGTCGATTAGATCATTCTGCCGTTTGGCCGCCCAGCCGGAATTCCGTGCAGCCAGCTCCAATGCCGTTTTCTCCAGCAGCTGAAAAGCCCCGCGAAGGGAGGCCATATTGTACAGCTTCGGAATATCGGTCACATATTCGTCCAGTCCCCCGTCGCTCTGGCGGATCACGGTCAGGAACAGATCGAAGCATAATTTCCTGGCTGCAGCCGCATCGAATAAGCCGTTCTCCAGCCATCTACCCGCTTCAATAATGGTTTCCCTCACCTCTGCGGGATTGCCTGTACGGACTGCCAGCGCCAGCCGATCCGATACATTTGCCGTGTCCGCGGGAAGCTCCCGTTCGGCATCCAGCACATCCTGCGGAGTCACGATATATCCTTCTTGAAAGGATATGCCGAAGCTCAGACAGCGCCTCACCGTTTCGTACATCGACCGGATGGCGGTGAATCCCCCTTCGTTGCTAATGGCAACAAATATTTCAAACTTATAGTACGCTTTGTAAATCCGCTGAACCTGCTTGACCTTCTCTGATAGCCGTGTGAAATCAACCGCCTTTACAAGTAGCAGAACCTGGTCCCGCACCACTGTCGTTAAATAGGCTCCCTCATCTTTGAACATTTCTTCCGCAATGTTTCTAAGCGCGAATTTGTGAATATACTCCGTTTCTTCATGGAGCGTAAATAACACCAGCTTGAACATTTGCTGCTCAATCATGAACAGGTCCATGAAATAGTCACAATCCTGCTTTTTGTACATTCCGGTGAGCACAATATCCCGTAACAGCTGCTCTTTTACGTGAGGCAACACTTTCTTGAAATCATTCTGCAGCCGTTCCACAAAATGCGCATGCTCCGCCCGCCCTCTCAGTTCAGCGGCTACTTTATGAAGCACTTCCAGAATCTTAGTCTCATTGGACGGCTTCAGCAGATAATGCTTAACTCCCTGAGCCATTGCCTTGCTCGTATAGTCATATTCACCGTAACCGGACAAGACAATGTACTCAGTGTACGGCGACTCCTCCTTAAGCTCCCTGATTAATGACAGTCCGTCCATGAGAGGCATGCGGATATCCGTAATCACAATGTCGGCAGGCTCACGGCGGAACCGCTCCAAGGCCTCCACCCCGTTGTATGCGGGCTCAAGCAGCTGAAACCCGTTATTCTCCCATGGGATCAGGCTTGAGATTCCCTGTACTACCAGTTCCTCATCATCGACAAGCAGTACTTTATACATATGTGTTTCCTCCCCTTGGTATCGTGATCCAGACACTGGTTCCTTTGCCAATCTCACTTTCAATGCCGATGCCATACCCCTCTCCAAAAGTCAGCTGCAGTCTCTCGTGGATGTTCCGCAGTCCTATCCCTGTTCCTTTCGCTTCATAATCCAGACTTCTAAGGCTCTCCAGATAAATCTTGTCCATACCGGGACCGTCATCACTAACCACAAACACAAGCTCTTCCCCGTTTCCAGTGATTTCGGAGTGAATCATAATATGGCATACCCCGGCCATCTGGTCTACGGCATGATACACCGCATTCTCCACGATCGGCTGCAGCGCAAACTTCGGGATCTGGCTGCCCTGCGCATCGCTTGGTATATCCACACTGAAATCGATCCGCTTGCCATAGCGTACTTTCTGGATATACATATAGCTGTTAATCAGCTCAATTTCCTCGCGTACGGTCACCATGGTCCGTTTGTTATCCATGGCCCCGCGGAGGAGCAGGCTCAAGGATTCCACCATAGTTGAGATGACCTCATCGCTGCGCATGCGGGCCATCCAATTGATCGAATTCAGCGTATTGTAGAGGAAATGAGGGTTGATTTGCGCCTGCAGCGCCCTATATTCCGTATCTTTAATCACGATTTGCTTCTTGTAATTCTCATCAATCAGCTGCTCGATATTGCGGATCATGCTGTTAAATCTTTTATGCAGATAGCCGATCTCGTCCATTTGAGAGGCCGCGGGGATATCCAGCAGGGAAGCGCTGAAATCGCCTTTTTCTGCGCTGCGCATCTGCCTGGCCAGCTGATTAATCGGCCGGGTGAACCTCTTGGCGAATAAATAGCTGATGGAGCAGGCGATTACAATTAACAATGCGGCAATAAGCAAAATCGTGTTGCGCAGCGCTTTTTTCTCCTGAAACACATCGTCATAGGGAATAAGGCTGATATATTTCCACCCCGTCGCCTGAGACTGCTTGTACGCGAGAAAATAAGATTTGCCGGCGATTTGCTGAACAAAAGAGCCGTAATTGCCTGTCAGTGCAATTGCTCCCACATCAAAGCTTTGGAAGCTTTCTGCCGCAGGCCGGTACAACACACCATAATCGGAAATAACGAACAGCTCTGTCGCTGTACTTGATGCCGGCCGAAAATGGCGCTCCACCAGCTTTTGAAAATCAATCTGAAAAATCAGCGTTCCCAGCGGATCCAGAATCGGTTCAAAAATAGAACGGACTTCTCTTGCCAGAGTCAGTCCTTCATTTTTATTCTCCGGTTCGATCCAGACGCCGGAGCCTTCCCGTTCGTGTGCAGTACGGACAATCCCTGCAATTTGTTCCTCCTGATTGGTCACTCTGTTCTGCCCGACAAAAAATTCGTATCCGCTCGTATTCAGGAACCTGATGGAGGCAATACTCTCTTCCGAAAACATATACTGCATTATCTTATTCTTGAAATCTATCGTTCTGACCGAACGCTCGTACGAGGAAATCCCTCCCTGTATGCTGATCAGCTGCTCCTGAATTCTGGAGTCAAGCGCCATATTCATTGACAGCTTCTCGATATTGCCGATCTCATTTTCAATACCGGAGACCGACAGATTCATGGCGCGGGAAGCCTGCTCGTACAGCATCTCATCATAGGTTTTAAAAGAGAGAGTTGTGACCACCAGAAATCCGGCGCACACGAGCGAGATCAGCAACAGCATAAAAAGTACCAGTCGGTGAAAGATTTTCATTCGTTTGATCATGCTATGCATGGAAGTATCTCCTTTGCAGTTGTCTTTTAAAATAGCGCTTTCACAAAAGTGAAACTGATTCTCTTTAATGTTAACTAAGAGTATGTGAAGCGACAAAGACTTTGTCAATAAACTCATTATAAATTTGCATCCTTATTATCCAATGCCTTTTTTAAAGGGGGCACTTTACGAATGTCCCAACGGCTTTTAGTCAAGAAGAAGAAAATCTTAAAAAAGTTTCGGTTTAAGGGAAGATATTCTCCCCGATTAAACCGATAAATCATGTGCCTAATATATTCGCCCGAGATAATAAATTCATGTAAAAAAAGTTCATTAAAATGTACAAAAAAATCTCCACAACCAAGCCACAGAGAGATTGTCCAATCCCTAGGAGGTTGCGGAGATATATGGAGTCCATGCTACTGTATAAGAGTTCTTTAAAATGCCAATCAAAAATCCAGATCTTCACCGTTAGTAGCAATAACCTTCTTATACCATTCAAATGATTTCTTTTTGGTTCGTTTAAATGAACCCTGGCCACGGTCATCCCGATCAACATAGATAAACCCGTACCTTTTTTTCATCTCACCTGTACTTGCACTTACAATATCAATAGGTCCCCAAACAGTATAGCCCAGCAGATCTACGCCGTCGTATTCTACCGCATCCCTCATCGCGCGAATATGCTCGCTTAAGTAGGATATTCGATAATCATCTTCAACATAACCATTCTCGTCAGGAATATCCACTGCACCTAGGCCATTTTCCACAATAAACAATGGCTTTTGATAGCGATCATAGATGTTGTTCAGCGTAATTCGTAGTCCAAGCGGATCGATCTGCCAGCCCCAATCACTAGCTTTCAGATATGGGTTAGGCAAGCTTGGAAACAGATTTCCTCCAATTGTATCTGTTAATTCAGGATCTGCACTTACGACGCTTGATGAATAATACGAGAAGCCGATAAAATCTACAGTATGCTGTTTCAGTAATTCCTTGTCCCCTTCTTCGAACGGAAGCACAATATTTTTGCGTTCCAAGTCTTTGAGTGTATAAGCCGGATACTCCCCTCTTACTTGAACGTCTATGAAGAAATAACTCTGGTTCTCTACCTGCTTGGCTTTCCAGATATCTTTCGGATCACATGTTCTCGGATATGGAGCGTTGGCTGCCAGCATACACCCCACTTTATTCTCTGGATCTACTTCGTGGGCAATTTTGGTCGCCAGAGCACTGGCCACCAGTTCATGATGACTTGCTGCATATTTTACAGTTTCTGCATCCTCATTGTCCTCAATAAATAGTCCAGCTGCCAAAAATGGAGCTTCCAGAACCATATTAATCTCATTGAAGGTAATCCAGTATTTAACCAAACCTTTATAACGATTAAAAATGACTGTGCATAATCTTTCATAAAAAGAGACTAGCTTTCTATTTCTCCAAGAACCATACTCTTTAACCAGGTGCATTGGAACATCAAAGTGCGTAATCGTTACGAGAGGCTCTATGTCATACTTGTGGCATTCCTTAAACAACTCCTCGTAAAATTGAAGTCCGGCTTCATTCGGTTCAGTTTCATCACCTTCTGGGAAAATTCTGCTCCAAGCAATCGATAACCGATAGACCTTGAAGCCCATTTCGGCAAACAGGGCAATATCTTCTTTAAAGTGATGGTACATATCAATGCCTTCTTTAGCCGGATAATAGTAGTTATGATCATAATCAAACATTTTTAGTTTTCCCATCAAAACGCGCTCCCGATCTTCGCCTGTAGGACTCAAATCCACGTTTGCAAGGCCTCTGCCATCCACATCATAAGCACCTTCGGACTGATTGGCTGAGGTTGCACCACCCCATAAAAATCCTTCTTTAAAACCCATATACATCGTCTCCTTCAAACATGTGTAATTGTAGACCGCCTCTTAGAGCAAGCCTGTCAGCAGAACTTCGCCTGCATTCACCTTGGATTCTTGTGTCTCGATAATTTCCAGATAACTATCTGTATTCGTAACGATCATTGGTGTCTCAACCGAAAAACCTGCTTTTTCGATTTCTTCAATGTTGAAAGTAACCAGTCTCTGACCTTTTTGAACTGTATCACCTTCCTGTACAAACGCTTCAAAATGTTTTCCTTTTAATCGTACAGTGTTAAAACCAATATGAATCAGTACTTCCATTCCCTCATCGGATACCAGTCCAACAGCATGCTTCGTAGGAAAGAGTGTGACAACCTTGCCATCAAATGGGGCAACCAGTTCACCTGTTGAAGGACGAATTCCAATCCCTCTGCCTAAAACTTCTTGTGAGAATGCTTCATCTTTTACTTCTTTAATAGAAATAACCTCACCGCTCATCGGACTGGACATGACATGTCTTTTGTTCAGTCCGGATTTTGGAGTCTCGACTTCTGCTGTTTCATCTTTGAACATTACAAATGTTAGAATAAATGAAATGATCATGGCAAAAACAACCCCAATAATGGCAATTATAATGTTGGCTGTTCCAGGATCATTAGGATCAATCATTGTAAAAAATTCAAATATTCCTAATCCTCCGAAAGTAAACTCCCTCAGGTTGTATAGCCCGTAGAATCCTCCTGCAACCCCGGAAACAATACAGCTCATGATAAAGAGTTTTTTTCGCGGAAGCGTAATTCCGTAAACTACCGGCTCGGTTATGCCAAATAGTGCTGAAATAGCCGCAGGTATCCCTAATGCTTTCAAATTTTTATCTTTGGTTTTGATGATAATCGCAAGCACAATGGCCATTTGGGAAAAAGAGGTCGCAAAGACAGAGGCCATAATAGTGTCATAACCTAGCGTCGTAATATTATTTATATAAAGAGGAATTAGTCCCCAGTGGAGTCCGAAAACAAGAATGACTTGCCATAGAAACCCTAATAGAAAACCTGCAAGTAATGGACTTGCGTCCCGTGCAACAAGTATTCCTTGCGCAATCAATTCAGAGGCATAGCTTGCTACAGGGCCTATTATTAAAAATCCCAGAGATAAAGATACCAATACCGTAACCATCGGTACCATAAAAAACTTGACTACATCCGGAACAATTTTATCAAGCACGCGTTGTACTTTAGAAGCAAAGTAGACAACGATGATGACCGGAAGCACGGTGGACGTATAGTTCATGCTGATTAGCGGAATACCAAACAGATCCAGATATACAGGGGAGCTTAATGCTGTACCACTGAACAAGGTATATAGTGGCTCTTTGGAGCCAGCCAAAGCATCCAACTGGATCGCAGGATAACACATGGCCAAGCCAATTAATATACCAATAAAGGGCTGAACTTTAAATTTATTGGCGGAAGTATAGCCCAAAAATACAGGAAGGAACATAAATAAAGCGTCTCCCATAGCATTGATGAGCGTATAAGTTCCACTATCTAAAGAGTATACGCCCAAAACGTTTAACAACGTATTGAGGCCTTTAAGCATTCCGGCTGCTAATAAAATACCAAGAATTGGCTGAAACAAACCGGATATGATATCAATGAGGGCATCTAGCGGCTTTTTCTTTTTGACTACCGTCTCTGCCAAAGGATCCGATTGACCATGATTAAGTTTAGCGAACGATGTAACCTCGGAATACACCTCTGTGACATGATTACCAATAACGACTTGATACTGACCACCGGAGCGTATGACAGTAACTACACCCTCTATTTTTTTCAAAACTTCATCATTTGGCAGTGAGTCATCTTTCAGATGAAATCTTAATCGCGTAACGCAATGTGTCAGATCACTAATGTTTTCTGATCCCCCTACATGGTTCACGATCTCTTCAGCTAACTTTTGATATTTACCCATAGTTTATTCTCCTCCATAACTATTATATAAATAGATCCTGAAGGGTCTGGCCAACTTAATGTCACCATCCTGTCTTGCGTGTAACATCTCACCCCCTTAAAGGAATTATTTTATGAATTTGTTTTGTAAACTACTCTTTGGATATGGACTGTTAGATACAGTTTCTCTTCATTTGTAAGATTGTAACTATAATTAGCTTCGATGTACTTTTCTATTTTTTCAACGCACAAGAAAGCGTTCTTATACTTTGATTTAATTACATCTAGCAGATCCTGATCACTTTCATTTTCATGCATGTTCCCGCTAACTAATCTTTGGGCAAAAAATTTCAGATGTGAAATAAAGCGATAAAAATAAACTGATTTTTCATCAAAATTAATCTGAAAATAAAGCCTTATAATATTGCTTATTTCTTGAATAATTTTAGTTACACGATAGATATCTTGGCTCTCTTCTCTTTCTTCAGCATTCACTATATGCAGAGCAAGGAACCCAGCCTCATCGTCAGGGAATTGAATATCTAGATCTTGACTGATATATTGTAGAGCCTTAACACCAACCTCATATTCTTCAGGATAAAAGCGCTTAATATCCCAAAGTAGTGCATTTTTTAAAATAATGCCATCCCGAAACCGATTCACAGCTGTAAATATATGATCACTTAAAGAGATGTACATACTATCATTCAATTTTTTCCCTAGAGTCAACTTTGCGTAATTTATTATTTGGTCGCTTACATTAAAATATTCAATCGGAATCTCTGTTAAAAGATCCTGTAGTTTAATAAATGATTCCTTAGTTGACAATGAGTAAATCTTTTCAACGACTTGCTCATCAATCAGATCCCCAATTTTTTTTTGATATGCTATTCCTTTGCCCATCACAATAACTTCTTGGTCGAATTTATCCCGTATTACCGCCACGTTATTGTTAAGAATTTTACGTATGATCATGTTCTGCCCTCCTTTATACAAATAAAGACCCGCCCGCACATAATGAAATTAACGTTCCGAAGAAACGTCAATCAAAATGTGCAAGCAGGTCTAGCTTGTAATTAAACAATCACTATCCTTAACTCGCACTTTAATTATATCTATGAATAGTTAATTATTCAATATTTTTTTATTGAGAGAAGATTTCCATAAGGTTGATGCACTCATCATTATTTCCGATATTCCTTTTATTAATCATCCAGTGTCTGGCCTACGGCACCAACAAGTGTTTTCACTTATGGAAAGTGGTTCCATCCGAATGCTGCAGGTAATTCGGATGTATTCTTTCGAACAGAATACAAAACGAGCCAGAGAGTCAACTGCCCGGGCTCGTTCTTGTAAAATCCACATAAAGGGAAAGCTCAGCCGTACCGCTTTGGCGATAGCACAACCGGCTATCTAACTCCAAAAATATGGGCCGTCCCAGCCATTTCATAACTTATGGGACAGCCCCTTCGTAATGAATATATATTTAAAACATACTCACTTATAGAATTGAGGAAGGTATTCGCGATGGGCCTCCAACATCTCATCCAGAACAATTTTTGCGGCATCTCCGCTCGTTACAAGAGGATTCAATGTGAAAGCCTGCAGGGCGGTCGCATAATCTCCCGTAACCGCGGCTTCGACTGTGAGCTCTTCCATCGACTTCATTAACTGCAGCAGCCCCCGCTGGGCTGGCGGGAACGCTCCGAAGTGGACCGGCTCCGCCCCATGCGCCGTGATAATACTCGTTACTTCGATGGCACTCTCGTAAGGAAGATCGCTGATCGTGCCTCGATTCCGGGTATTGACCACCATTCTTGTGCCTTTATTGTTGTAAATCGAATTGATGATTTCACAGGCCGCATCGCTGTAATAAGCCCCTCCGCGTTTCTCCAGCTCCTTGGGCTTATAGTCGAGGTTTGGATCTTTGTACAGTTCAAACAAACTCTCCTCCAGGCGCTTGACGACCTGCCCACGGGTTCCTTCTCCGTTTGCCTCTTCCAGTTCCTCTTTCAGCATACTGTCGGTCATGTAGTAGTAACGGTGATAAGGACAAGGCAGCATCTCCAGATGGGCAATTTGTTCAGACAAGAACCGCATTTCTTTAATGTTCTCAACCAATTTTTCCGGCTTGGCGTCCGACCCGTACAATTTATCTATAACCTCGGCCGTAAGCTCTTCGCCGTTTTGGCCATAAACTTTATGCCAATGAAGATGGTTGATGCCGGCAAATTTGAAGAAGAGGTCCTCTTCCTCCTTCTCGATTACAGCTGCCTCGTTCTTGACCGCCATGATCGGAACATTGCATAACCCGATAACTTTCTCCCACTTCCCGTACCGAAGCACAGCTTCCGTAACCATACCTGCAGGATTAGTGAAGTTGATTAGCCAGGCCTCTGGACACAGATCTTTCATATCTTCGACGATCTCAAGAACGACCGGAATGGTACGGAACGCCTTCAGCATGCCACCCGCTCCGTTGGTTTCCTGTCCGATCATGCCGTGTTTAAGAGGAATCATCTCGTCTTTAATTCGCGCTTCCAGCAGCCCTACCCGGAATTGGGTTGTCACGAAGTCAGCATTCTCAAGCGCCAGTCTCCGATCAAGGGTCAGGTGAATGTCGCATTCGATCCCCGCAGCCTTTATCATCCGTTTTGCCATGGCACCTACAATTTCAAGCTTATCTTTACCAGCCTCTATGTCCACCAGCCATAGTTCGCTGACCGGGAGTTCATGATGCCGTTTAATAAATCCTTCGATCAATTCCGGTGTGTAGCTGGAACCGCCGCCGATGGTCACAATCTTCAATTTTTTATTCAATGAGAACGCCTCCTGTATGTGTTAATTCTACTACTCCTCCACATTAATTTATGGAATGCATTACAGGTCAAGCCCACTTTCCTTACATATTGAAGCGGTAAGAAAATTCGATTCTTATCCACTGAATATGCTATCCTTTGATGAAGAGGTGAGAATCCATGACCAATATTCAGGAAATCGCGCGTCTTGCTGGCGTGTCCACAACAACCGTCTCTCGTGTCATCAATCAACACCCTTATGTAAGTGAAACCAAACGTCAAAAAATTCTCGAAATCATTGAACATCTGGATTATGTACCCAACTCCAGTGCCAAGTCCCTTAAAAAAGGAATGACCCGGATTATTGGTGTTTTGACTGGGACGTATACGACCTTATCCACATCATTCATTCAAGCTTTTAACACCATCGCTCAAAAGCATGGGTTCAATGTGATGTTGTTTATTACAAACGGAGATCCTCAGCAAGAACTCGTAGCGCTTGAAATGCTACGCAGTAAGCAGTTGGATGCCTTGGTTTGTCTATTTCGAACCAATGAATGGAATGTAATCGAATCTTATGCCAAGTACGGTCCGATTGTGACTTGGCAGCGGCTTGTGAGCGATACGATTCCCTCAGTCTTCATGGATCAATATCAGGGTTATATGCTAGGACTTGAGTACCTTTACTCCAAAGGATACCGCAGAATCGCGAACGTATTTTCATCAAAAGGATTAAACACTCCGGAACGGATCAGAGCCTATAATGATTTTGCAGCTAAGTATCAAATAAAATCCAATGACTTTCCAGACTTCCACTATAAGCTCAGCATTTTTGATGGAGAAGAGGTTGCAAGATGGTGGATAGAACAGACGAACAGACCGGATGCTATCGCCTGTTCGAACGACAATGTGGCTGCCGGACTTCTCACCGAGCTTCGGCGTGCCGGCTTCACCGCTCCGGTTGACGTCGGCATATTGGGATTCGACAATTCCGAGCTTGCTCATCTGTTAGACCTGACAACTATCCACTATCCTGCAAATGACCAGGCAGAGAATGCCTTTTTGATCATTCTGGATATGCTGGGTCAGCCTGCTCCTAAACCCCGCCTTTTAGAATTTGAATTGATTGAGCGAAAGTCCACCTGAGTCCAATAAACCATAGGCAAAAAATCGGCGTCCTGTCCCCAGCAGAATACGTAGGGGAGCTGACCGCCGATTAATTATCTAACACTCCTTTTTTAATAACCATCGACACTTTGTAGTTCGCATATTCACTCACCTCTCCCAAGAATTCATCTACATGTTTATTAGATGGAAATCTGCACTCCAGAAGATAACACCCATCCCCGCCAATTTTATAATTGTTCAACACAAAGGGCTCTTTCATTTTAATAAAGGCCAACAGCGGTTGGTGATTATGCGTATTTGTATAGAGTGTAATAAAAGCGTGAATAAAACACCCTAATTTGGAATGATTAACTTTTATCGTATACCCTTCAAGCACTCCATTATCCTCCAGTTTCGCAACACGGATTGCGGCTGCTTGCCCGGTCATATGCACTTTCTCCCCTAATTCTTTCATGGTGATACGGCTATTTTTAGATAATTCAGACAGAATAAGAAAATCGGTTTGATCCATGGTAATCCCTCCATTGAAATACGTGAAAATCAAAGCAAGCGTATTTGATATCATTTTCTTTCAAAATTAAAGTTAAATCATCCAAAGACTTGATTTTATATATGTAAGTTAAATGGTCTCCTAGGTACAATAATAATATAACAAAAGAAAAGGAGCTAATTTTATGAAAGTTAGATTGATAAGAAATGCAACTTTGGTTGTTGAATATGCAGGCAAGAAATTTTTGGTTGATCCATTCCTGGCAGAGAAGGGAACTCTTCCGCCATTTCCTGCTTTCACTAAAAATGAACAATATAACCCTTTAGTTCAGTTACCGATATCGCTTGAAGATTTAATTAAGGATGTAGATGCGGTCATTGTTACTCATTTACACTATGACCACTTCGATGAAGCTGCCAAAGAAGTGCTGCCCAAAAACGTGAAAATGTTTGTACAAAATGAAGAAGATGCAACAGAAATCAAAAAAGCCGGCTTCCAGGACATTGAAGTTTTATCGGAGAGCACATCCTTCGAAGGGATCCAATTAGTGAAAACGAAAGGCGAACATGGAAGAGGAGAGATCTTAACCCTGGCGGGAGTAGTTTGTGGTGTTGTTTTTAAACATCCGGATGAGAAAACGTTATATGTCGCCGGAGACACCGTATGGTACGAAGATGTTCAGGAAGAAATCGAAACACACCAGCCGGAAGTCATTGTGGTTAATGGAGGAGATGTCCAGCTCACAGAAGGCGGCTCTTTGATTATGGGAAAAGACGATATTTATGAAGTGCATAAGGCTGCACCTAACGCGGTGATTGTTTCAGTTCACATGGAAGCAGTAAATCACTGGACCTTGTCAAGAGCAGAGTTAAAAAGCTTCCTAAATGAAAAAGGGATTACTTCTAATGTATTCGTGCCGGATGACGGCGAATCTTATACACTATAATATATAGGGATTACTGTTCATTATAAATTCAAATAACAGCAGCCGGAGGTTCCGGCTGCTGTTATTCTTTTGCCATAGCCCCCACCGTATTCAAAAAACGACTCAGCCTTGGCTGAAGCGTCACCATTAGTGAACTATTCATTATAAATCTGATAAATATAGTCCAGCTTTTCCTTCAACAGTGATAAACGAACAAATCGATCTTCTCTCAAATACTCTTTTTGTTCGATGAACAAGAGCATCATCGGAGCACTCAGAATAAGAAACTTTCCTGCTACCTCTTCTACTTTGCTGGCATCAATATGCCCGAGACGGATAATTGGATAATGGGACAGGAGTTCTTTGAGTTTGGGCAACAGTGCATGACAGATGCTGCAATCGGGCTTAGAAATATATAAAAAGCTCAGTTCGTAATCCTTAAGAAAATTCTCGATTTCCCGTAGCGTAGTTAATTCATATACTTCTTTCATTATGAAACCTCATTTCAGTTAACCAAATAGTTTTTTTCTTAACGGATTCTGGATATATATTTTTCCATTATTTCATAGCTGATCGCCCCTTGAAATTTTTCCAGGATGACTCCTTCGGTGTCCAGTAAATATGTTGTGGGGTAAGCAACAACTTGATAAGTTTGCACAACCTCATTCTTCTCGTCCGTAACAATTGGAAAGGTGAGTTGTTGTTCATTAACGAAGGTCTGAACGACTTCCAAATTCTCTTCTGTAAGCGTCATGTTGACCCCCAGAATGACAACATCTTTTGCCTTGAAATCCTGAAAAATATTCTGCATATGAGGCATTTCCACCTGACATGGCGGACACCAGGTAGCCCAAAAATTAATCAATACGATCTTGCCCTTAAAATCAGACAACTGAACTGTAGTCCCCTTTAAGTCCGTAAGCGCAAAGTCCGGCGCCAGCTGTCCCTTCAGGATCCCCGTCCTCAACTGCTTGTTTTCTGACTTCGTTATTTGTATTGTTTCAGAGGGTGATTTTTTGAAATAATCGTAACCGCCATAAACGACAAGTCCTATCAAAACAAGGATTGCAATCAGGTTTTTTCTCAACTGATTCATCACCATCCACTAAAAGTTGATATCCAAAAGTGTGTATTGGGCCAGCCAGGCACTAATTCTCTGCAGTTGTCCGTTAAACAACAAAAATCCCAGACCTATCACTAACCAGCCGTTCAATTTGGACAGAAAAGGAACCCATTTGTTGATTTTTTTCATTAATTGCAGAGAATAAGTCAGTAACCATGAAATCAGCAGGAACGGTACTCCCATTCCAAGGGAATAGACGGTAAGAAGCCCAACGCCATTCCACAGCGTGTCGCTGGACCCAGCCAGAAGTAAGATAGCTGACAATGCCAAGCCCACACAAGGGCTAAAGCCCGCACCAAAGGCCACACCAGTAAACAGTGAACGCACTGCACCATATCTTCTTTTCGTCTTGAATTCTCTTGTCTTACCGGACATCAGTAACCGGAGATTTAGAATCCCCGCCATTTGCATGCCAAAGATAATAATCAATAAGCCGCTTATTTTTTGAATTACATCGCGTTCCCGGGCAAAGAAATGGCCTATAAAACTTGCCGACGCTCCCAGCGTAATAAAAACAAGGCTGAAACCTACTATGAAAAAAAAGGATAGAAAAATCATCTTCCCCCTATTTACAACCAGTTTGCCATCTTGAACGGATGAACCGGTCAATTGAGAAATGAAACCGGGGAGTAACGGAAAAACACAAGGAGATAAAAAGGATAGTACACCTGCGGCAAAGGCCGAGAAAACATTAATATTATTCATCTAACCCTCTCTTTTGCTTGTTATCGGTCAGCCCGCCCATTCCGGCAAGACCCGCAGCGGATATAAGGAAGAATACCTGTTGCTTGTTGAATGATAAAAACCACGTTTGCCGTTCGGAAATAAAAAACCAAAGTACAATATGTCCGATACAGAACCAGACAACGTAAACGAACCTTCTGGCGGCAGGCAAATTTGCTGCTCTTGTAGTCTGTAGAAGTATAAGAAGTACAAGAGCTAGTACTAAGCTTGTCAAATGAAACCATATGTGTTCCACTCCGGTAAGTAGCAATAATATCCTTGAAGCTAAGTAACCCGCCAGCATATATATAATCAAGCCGTCGACCAAAGCCATAAATATTATATTCCGCTTTGAGGCTGCCCTCCAGATATAGACCACTGCTGCCAAAGCTGCCAGCCATGCCCCGCGTTCCCCGCCATCATAATACAGGAGAGAGATCGGACGTCGAATAACCTCTACGGGATAAAACAGCAAATAACTTGCTTTCCAGATAACCATCCATAACCAGAACGCGTTAGTAAGGAGGGGCAACACTTCCTCTTGTACCCTTTGATTCCGATTTTGGTAATGCAGCATCAACCAGCCCGCTGCCCCAAACCAAAAATAGAATATCAGTTGTCCATTTAAGACTAAAGAGCCAACTTGAATATTATGCAATTAGCCACCCCTTTGTTTACAAGCGATGTCAGGATAACAAACATTAATTATTAATAAGGAACCACTGAGTGGCTCCTTTATCTAAAAATGCTCCGTTGGTTTGTTTAAAAATTATTTTCCTGCCGCATTTAGAATTTTATCCTTCAGTACAGATTTCGGATTTATACCGACCATTTGTTCTACCAGCTTACCTTCATTAAACAGCAACAAGGTCGGAATGCTTCGAACGCCAAATTGTATAGCTAATTCCTGCTCATCATCAACATTAACTATAGCGATATTAGCTTGATCCTTTAGCTCATTTGCCAATTCTTCAACAATGGGGAGTTGAACTCGGCATGGCCCACACCAAGGTGCCCAAAAATCAACCAGTGTAACTCCTGATTTAATATGATTTTGAAACGTATCTTTCGTTAAAGCTGTTGCACTCATATGACTTCCTCCTCAAAATGGATAAGTGATTAATGAAGGCTATTAAGCATTTATTGATAATGAGACATCACCGGTAATGGAGATTTGAACTCCGGCTTTTTTAAGCATATTTCCAACCTCGCAGTTTCGGTCGGCCGCTGCAAAGGTTCGATCAACAGATTGAATTTCCTCTTCAGTCCCACCCGCAGGCAGCACAATTACTGGGTAATGGGTGATCTTGAACCCTTCTTCTTTGGAGACACTTGCTTCCGAATGCATTTCCAGACTTTCTACAGCAAGATTTCTTGCCTCTAGCATGCTTACAAGGGTCAACATAAAGCATGTTGCAGCGGAAGTGACTAGCAGTTCCTTCGGCTCAGTACCTTCACCAGTACCGCCGAAGGATTGGGGAACAGCAATTTCTGTTTTTAGATAGCCTGCTTCGACTTTCCCACTCCCACTTTTATTCCCGTTCCATTCCATTTTGAGTGTCGTTTTTGTCTGATCCATAACTCACCTCTCCTTATTTTTAGTTAACTAGTTAAATAGTTAATTAGTTATTTATTATTAAAGTAAATCTTTCTCTGTGATTTGTCAAGCCTTCTCCATCAACTAGTAATCCAGAGCTTGAATGCTTGATTTTTATCATTTTCTTCATTAAGCTGTAAATATCCAAATCCATAGACAACCAACCAAGAAAGCGGGTCGTATAAAGATGGAAAACTCAGGCTTGCTTTTTAATATCGATCCCGATTCTCCCTTGCCGATTCATATACAGATCAAAGAACAGATCAAATGGCTTATAGGGAAAGGCCTACTCCATTCGGGAGATGTGCTTCCTTCCACCAATCAATTGGCCGAGCAGTTGTCGATTAACCGGAACACTATTCAAAGTGTATATACACAATTGAAAGAAGAGGGACTTCTGCTGATGCAAAAGGGGCGGGGAACGCAAGTTGCCGACGAAGAACACATCCAGCGCTTTAAAGCTAATAATCTTCATTTTTCCTTTGTGGAGCAAATGATTGACGAAGCCCACAAAATGAATTTTTCAATAGACGACCTGCTGCTGTCCGGATTCGCTTATGTACATTTGTTTGGCCAGCATCAAAAAAGGAAGCGGCGTTTTCTTTTCATTGAATGCAAGGCAAGCTCCTGCATCTTTTATCTGGATGAAATCAAGAGATTAACTTCTGCCGAAATTCACACGATCGATATTTCATCGGTCCCGAACGAGGACCTGATTCAGGCTGTTCAACAAGCGGATGTGATCATTACAAGAAGCGACCTGGCTGAACAAATGAGAACCTTTATTGATGATGCCCAAAAAACAGTCATTTCCGTCGGCTCTACCAATGACGTCTCATTACTGCTTAACATGATAAGACAGCCGTGACCAGATCTGCATTAATTGACAAAATTCAGCCAAATCACAAATAACCACTACTCTCGTAGTGGTTATTGTTACGCTATAGCTCACTTGCTGATCTCGGCGATCGTCTGTCTCCCCTCCCGGTATAGACAGAACTTGCTTTTCTCTGCAAATGGATTGCCCTCGAATCCTATGTTGTTATTGTGCGAAAAATCCATTCTGCACAGCTTGTTTCACCCACTTTTGGAGCGGAGTGCCCGGTGTAGCAGAACGCAACTCGTCGCTGACTTGGTCTGGCTTGGGAAGTAATTGAAAATGAGAATTTAATCCAAGCCATTTGTAGGAGTCGGCGAGGCCTTTTGCTGTTTCCTTGCCTAGCATTGGAGATAATGCTTCTTCGAACGCTTCCACAGGGAGCGAGTAAAACTGTATTTTTCGATTTAATGTGGCACTAAATTGCTCTGCCAGCTGATTTCCAGTTAGCGCCTCAGGTCCTACGATAGGCAATGTCTTCCCCGCCAGTTCTGGGTGGTTAAGTGCATATACGCTGTAAGCGGCTGCATCCTCCATACTAATCCATGCGACTGCAGAATCAGCAGGTACAGGGTAAGCCAGTGTTTGGTTGTCTACAACGCCGGGGATAAGGAAGTTTTCCATATAAAATGTAGGTTGAAGGATGATAGTCGGAATGCCACTTTGCTTCACATAAGCGATCAATTCCTTCTTAATATCATAAGCAGCAACACCTGTAACATCATCTGTAAAGAAACCGCTGGTATTAAAAACAAGGAGTTTAACATTGGCTTCTTTGGCAGCATCGACGGTATTACGGATGAATTGTCGATTACGCTCCAAGTCGTAGTCCACCGGCAGCACCAGGAATACTTTGTTGACACCGTGATGAGCAGGAGTTAGGCTGCTAGCATCTGTTAGATCGCCAACAAAGGCAGTAATGCCCTGCTCTTGAAGCTGAGCGGCCTTGTCCGAATTTCTTACGATTGTATGAACGGCGTGTCCTTCTTTCAGAAGCTTGCTGGCGACAGCCCCTCCTTGTACGCCGCCTGCTCCATATACTAATATCTTATCCTTAGTTGTCATTTTTTCATCATCCTTCCGTTTACTAAAAGTAATTTAGTGACTATAGTTAAATAATATAGGTTTAAATTCAATAATGTAAGTACGCACATGAAGGATATATAGTATCCTTAAGGATACCTAAAAAAGGAGATAATCAGAGTGGATAATCAAGACTCACATTGCTCACAATGTCCGGTTGAATTTACAGTCAATATGATTGGGGGCAAGTATAAGCTGCTCATTCTGCACAAGCTTTCGCTTCTCGGCGTGCGACGGTTTAATGAATTAAGAAAAGAATTCCCCAATATTACGCAGCGCACACTCACTCGCCAGCTGCGTGAGCTCGAAAACGATGGGCTGATTAACCGGCAGGTGTATTCTGAAATTCCACCCAAGGTAGAGTATTCTTTGTCAGAGACCGGGAAGAGCCTTCATTCTATACTGTATCAGATAGAGGAATGGGGCTTGAACTATATGGCAAATAATCCAAAAGAATCATAGGCCATGGCAAGAATGTCTCAGTGCTCATCTTATCCATGGTCTGCGTCTCCTTTAAAAAAATAGAGAATTTGAGTCTGATTGCATTTTCCGGTCCCTGAACTGTCCCGGAGTTTCATCATTAAATTTGCGAAACACTTTATAAAAAGTCCGCTGGTTCTCATACCCTACCATTCTGGCTATCGTATCCAGCGACAAATTCTTCATGCTAGCCATCATAACCTTAGCCTTACCTATCCTTACCTGGTTTATATATTGCACGAAAGTATTTCCGGTTTCCCGCTTAAACATCTGTCCAAGGTACACTGGGTGCAAATTCAGGTATGCCGCCGCATCAGATAAAGAAATATCCTTCATGTAACTTTGCTCTATATAGGCTTTTAGCAATTTAATATGTTCGTTCTGCGAGGTGCCCATTTCTTCAAGAGGATTTCCAGATACCGCTATAATTTCACGTTCTTGAATCAGTTCACATGCTGTTCTTCTTAGAATCTCAGCTAATTCCACCTGTTTAATTGGCTTAAGTAAGTACTCTATTACCTGCAATTTAACAGCTTTGCGTGCATAGTCGAATACATCGTGCCCAGTCAGGATAATGAAGCGCTTTATATTCTTTTGCTGCGCTCGCCGAATTAGCTCCAGACCGTCTATTTCTGGCATATGGATATCTGTAATGATTAAATCCGGACGGGCAAGTTCTATTCGTTCCAGCGCTTCGATGCTATCACGAGCCGTTATAATTTGCCTGAACGCTGTCTTTTCTTCCTCAATCATATCTCGCAAACCTTCCAGAATGATTGGCTCATCATCCACAATCAGTAGTTTGAGCATTGAAGTATTCCTCCTTCAGCAGCAGTTTAAGGCAACAAACCGTCTCTTTGCCGGGAGTACTTATTATTCCAAGCGATGATTCTTTACCGTAATACGCCTTGACCCGTTCAGCCACATTACTAAGCCCGATGCCTGTCGTCTTATGCTTCGCTTCATGCTTGGTGATACTGCCCTCCAGCAACCGCTGAAGAGACTTCAACTGCTGCTCCGATATCCCGGAACCGTTGTCGGCTACCTCAATCCACACATATCCATGTTTTCTTGCTAGCCGCAACGCAATCCGCTTACTTCCCCTGTTCTTGGACAAGCCATGGATCATACTGTTCTCGACAAGCGGCTGCAGGATAAATCTGGGACAAGGCAACGATAATAGCGTCTCCTCTACCTGGAACTCCACCTCAAGGTCACTCATACGGATTTGATGTATTGCGATATAGGTGCTTACATGATCCAACTCATCTCGAAGCGTCGTATGTTCCGACTTTGACAGACTGTAGCGGAACAAATTGCCGAGAGAAAGCGCCATCTCAGCTACTTTATAATCCTTATTCGACCTGGCAAGCATTCGCATCGTTTCCAGGGTATTATATAGAAAATGAGGTTGAATTTGTGCCTGCAGCATTTTGAAATCTGCTTCTTTCTTGAGCATCTCCACCTTTTGAACATGGTTTACTAATTCATCCATGCGGCTGATCATTTCATTATAGTTCGTGATCAGGAAGCCTATTTCGTCTTTCCCGGCTTTCCCCTTAACGGGGTTGTTCAGGAACTCTGGCTCCACTCTGCGCATATGACGTGAGAGCCGGACGATTCGCTTGGTTAGCGAAGAGACGATCCAAAAGTACAGAGCGGACAACAACGCCAGCAGCGCCAAACCGCAAGCTACCCATAACTGTTTTACCCTCAGAAATTCGAATAAAGCTGCCCGTTTATTCACCTCGATAATCGTCAGCCCCAGCTTTGGAATATGAACGGAATTAATCAAAAGTCGATCATGGTCGGCAAGAAATCCTCCCAAGGATTCATTTCCAAACGGCTGGACAATGGAGCGTATTTGCTCATCTGACAGCTTCGTATTCATGACATAGCTAATCATCTTTCCTTGACGATCAAGCACCATTATTGCATTATTCGGATGTACTTGAGTCAAGGCCGACACGAATTGATCTAACATTGCAGGGTCGACACTTATCTGAATAATACCTAGATCAGTAATATAGGAATTACTGTACAGCTTCTGGAAATAACTCAGTGTCGGGGCGGCAGGATCGAAAGAATGCTTCCATAGTCCCTGGGCCGGACGCAATTCTTCTACTTCATCAGGAGTTAGAAATCCCCCTATATCACGATAGTTCTGAAAACCGGGAGCCCCGAGTAGCCGTTTCTGAGATTTGGGATAGACGGTAAGATTTTGTACTAAAGGATCTGCCAGATAAGCAAACGAAAATGCCGGATTAATTTCTTTTAAATACGAGTAGATCAAATCACGGTCATCCACAAACTCTCCTTGCAAAAAATCAATTAAAGCTGCATTGTTTTGATAAATCGAAGTAAGTGATTCCAGCTTAGCCAGGCTTGAATCCAGATTGGATGCAGTTTGCTCCAAATTTTGCTGGTTTACAAGTTGATATTGGGTGAGCATTTTGTCATACAGCTGAACATAGGAGAAAAGAGCAAAGAACAGAAATGGAAGCACAATGAGGAGAATGTAACCTAAGTACATTTTTGTACGTATACGCATATCACATACCTCCCCGCTGTCTATTATGATATTTTAACGCAATGAGCTCATACAGGATTAGCACGGCACCTTGAGCCTGCATCCTGTATGAGCGGTATAGTGACTGTATGTTACTAATTACTTCGTTAACTGATCATACTTCTGCTTAAGAGGACCGTACTGCGCAGTTGCCCATTCTTCAAGCTTGCTCATTCCGATTTTTTCGGCTTTTTTGATCAGCTCGTCGAAGGCAGCCTGAGCTTCAGCTTCTGTAGCAGCCAGATAGATCTTAGTGACCTCCGTTTTCACCATATTATCAATATTCGTGCGGATAATCTGTTCAGGTGAATCCGTGTCAGGATTAATCATACCTATCGCCGGATTAAACTTAATTATTGGTGAGTACTTCTCTCCCTGCCGTGTCGTTTCCGAGCCTTCTTTATAAGATGTCAATGCCATTCCTACACCAGTCTCAGTAGGCACCCCCCACCAGTACACCCCTTTTTTCTTCAGTAGCTCGAGGTCGTTAATATCATAATTGAATTCCGGATACCCGGCTGCGTTCCAGCTCCAATCCTTGCCCTCTACGCCCCACTCTGCTGTTCTCCAACCTTCCTCTGAGAATAGATATTTCAAAAATTTGACGGTCGCTTCCACATTTTTATTACTCTTGGTGACATACATTCCCAGCCCGCCGGTTCCTGAGCTTAGAATGGAAGCCTCTGGTCTAAGCGGTTCGGCCAATTGAACAAAGCTGATACCGTTGTCTTTGTTATCCGCATTGAGGCGTTCTGCCCCGGAATAGGTCCAGGTATAGGCGAAGCCCTTCCCGGCCGCCATCATTTGCTCTGTCTCCGTCTCATTCTTATAGGCAAAATTCTCGGATGTTATATATCCGTTCCGATATAGGCTATTCATATACAGCATCGACTTGCGTACAGCATCTTGTCTCAGGTAGTAAACAATCTTCCCATTCTCGTCCACAAAACCTCCATAAGCACCGAATTGTGCATCGAAATATGGCCTTTGCCAGTTAGGATTAAGAATTAAAGGCGTCATCTCAGGGTATTTCTCTTTGACAGTTGCAAACACATTATCAAGATCTTCCAGCGACTTAATGGACGGATTACCCATTTCCTCCAGAACATCCTTGCGCATAGCTAACCCGGGAACCATCATATGGGCATAAGGGTTAGCCTTCCACTCTGATTCAGGAGAAAAGTCATTGCGAATGGCGTAATAATTCCCGTCACTCACAGTATTCACAAGTTCCTTTACTGGATCGAACTTCACATCAGGAGCATATTTAGGAAATATTTCATTATACGGCCAGCTTAGATTACCATCGGACATTAGCTTGAAGTTAAAAGAAACAATGATATCCGGGAGATCCCCTGAAGCTACCATCAGTGCCAATTGCTTATCGTCCGTGGCAACCGTAATTTTCGGCTTCACTCCAATAGCTTTAGTGATCATTTCCGGGATTTCCCCGGACCAGTCCTGAAAAGGATACCATGTTGCATCAACGAACATAGTCAGCTCCACCGGCTGATGGTCGCGCCCTTTGTCAGTACTGGAATTTGTTGAGTTCTGATCACCTGCTTCTCCGCTATTCTGTCCATTGTCGGTCGATGATGCAACACCACTCAGATCCCCATTTTGGCTGCATGCTGAAAGTACGCCCGCTACCAAAAGTACCGCCAGTATCAGCTTAAATAGCATACGTGAGCTTTTCTCCATCTTTCTTTCCCCCATTCATGTAATTTTGGAAATTACCGGATGTTTAACCTTTTACCGAGCCGAGCATCATCCCCGAAACAAAGTACTTTTGCAGAAACGGATAGACCCCGAGAATTGGAATAATAGACACCACCATTGCCGTCGCCTGAATAGAGAAGGGAGTAACCTTAGCTCTGGACATCGAAGCCGCTGCGGCATCCCCCGTGGGTACCATGGACTGATTGATCACCTGCATCATCCGATAAGTAAGCGTTCTCAAGTTCTCGTTCTGAACGAAATATGCAGAGTCGAGCCAGGAGTTCCACTGTCCGGAGCCAATGAATAAGCTCATCGTTGCCATCAGCGGCATGGAGACAGGTACAACGATGCTGATGAATATCCTCAGTTCGCTTGCTCCGTCAATCCGTGCAGATTCTCCTAGTTCATCTGGAATTTCACGAAAGAAAGAGATGGCTATCAGCAGGAAGAACAAATTCAGCATGCTGGGAATCACGTATACCCCGAATGTGTTAATCAGCCCGAGGCTTTTGAGCACAATGTAGAAAGCAATCAGTCCGCCCGAGAAATTCATCGCTACTACCACGATAAAAAAATACGTTTTTCTAAACATCAAATCGCGCTTCGCAAGCCCATATGCAACCATACTGGTGAAAAACACTGCGAGCACCGTTCCCACTATCGTCCGTAGGATCGAAACCAGAAAAGCATTTACCCATTTTGGATCTTCAATAAAGTAGATGTAATTCCCCAGGGTGAACTCCCTCGGCCATAAATACATTCCTCCTAGATTAGAATCAGATCCTGAATTAAACGTAATGATAAGAATGTAATAGAAGGGGTACAGCGTAATAAACACAATGATTAATAAAATGGCCGTAATCAGAATGTCCAGTATCCAATCCTCCATCGTTCTTTTCCTGCGCATGGCTTCACTGCCTTTTCTGTTTGAGTAATGACTCTAGGCTAGAACAAACCGGTTCCCGAGAACCGCTTGGCGATAAAGTTGCTGGTGAAGATCAGGAATACCGAGATTACCGACTGCATAAGGTCAATCGCTGTGGCAAAAGAGAACCGTCCCTGGGCTAGACCAACCGAAAATGCATAGGTCTGGATAATCTGCGACTTCTCATTGTTGAGCGGATTCCCCAGCAGCATTGACTGTTCGAAATTTGACCCTACCAATCCGCCTCCCAGAATACTGCCGATGGTCAGAATGAGCACTACTATGCTGGCACTTTTAAGCCCCGGCAAGGTAATGTACAGAATTCGTTTAAGTCTGCCAGCCCCGTCAATCTCCGCTGCCTCATACAATGCTGGATCAATGCCAGCCAAAGCTGCCAGAAAAATAATGGTCCACCAGCCTGCCTCCTTCCAGATCGCAGTCATAACCGCCAAGCCATAGAACGAATCAGGATCGGTCAGGATTTGTACAGGTTCCTTGATAATATGCAGCGATAGCATCAACTCATTAAAAATTCCAAAACCGGATGAAAAGAAAGCGTATGCAATGCCAGTTACTACAACCCAGGAAATGAAATGTGGCAGGTAACTTACGGTCTGTACAAACCTTTTAAAAAATACGTGTTTGACCTCGCTAAGCATAATCGCAAACAGAATCGGAATCGGATACGAAAAAATCACTTTCAGTACACTGAGTATTAACGTATTGCGCACCAGGCTTGGAAAGTTGTAATCGTTAATCAACTCTCTGAAATGCGATAATCCTGCCCAGGAACTGGTGAAGATACCTTCAATACCAGTAGAAATTTTGTAATTCTTGAAGGCGATGATAATGCCGAACATCGGAATGTAACTGAAGACCAGCAGAAACAGAATCCCAAGTCCTACGAACAAATGAAAGGGTAGCTGTTTGTGTAAACGTTTTAGAAATAGCTCTTCTTGAATGATGTCCACCTCCTTGACGGCTAATAGATTAACTCGCTTTCTAGGTTAAATTATAGGTTCCTCATGCCGTCATGAACACAGTTCATTTCCAATAAAGAGATGTCCATTTTCAAGGTGGTCACAGTTGGACTGGTCCTACAATTGAAATGCCACTGTAACCTCGGTACCTTCACTAAGTGTTAACTGAATATATTTCCCGCGTAAGTCCTGTTGTACATCCGCTTTACTTCCGTCGATCTTGGCCTCAGTCCAAGATAGTCCCACCCTTATTCGGATGGTATTTTCATTCTTGCTGGAACGCAGTAATACATGCACCGTTTTGGCGGAAAGATTCCAGGATAATGCCTTGACTTCGACCCAGGTTCTTGCCATAAGCCCATCTATAGAACCCTTTGTCCAATCGGATGGCAATGCCGGAAGAACCTCTATTTCACCCGTATTCGAGAATAACAGCGCTTCATTAATGGCTCCCACAGTACCGAAAGAGGTATCTGTGCAATAACAATTGCATCTTCTGTTTGAATCATGATCTGTCATTAAGGAGCTGTAATAACCCGCATCCCTCATCATGGGAAGAAATGCCGAGAGCACTCCGTCACCATTTTTCAGCCTAGCTTGAACTAGCGCCTTATGCATCCAACCATGCCCGGCGGTATCGTCGACAGTATTAAATCGGTCTCTATTGTCAATCGCTATCTTTGCTGCCCGCTTTAACTCCGGATCGGTTTGTGTTTCATAGGCTGGCCATGCCACATAAAGATGGCTCAAATGCCGATGATTGTTATTTTCCGTGTACTCACTCATAGCCCATTCGCGCAAAGCACCATCATAGTCATATTTATAATTTGGCAGCAACTCAAGCAATGCTGTCCACTTAGCTATGGCTGTTTCATAACCATCGCGCTTGACTGCCTTTTCCATGGAGATAACCATAGATAGACCATCCCGTGCAGCTGAAATGTCCATGGTGGCATTCGCCGTGATTGTACTGTTATATCCGATGGGGTGATTCTCTGGAGAATATGTGGGAATAATTAGGTATTTCTCTCCTGAATTCAAAGTCTTTTTGTCACACTGGTAGCATGCCTTGCCGTTGACATCCATGTAATATTCCGGTGTACAGATCTGCTGCCAAAAGTTTGCCTGCTTGGTAAGCAAGGGAAGCAGGATATCTTCCGCAAGATCCAGATAGCCTTTGTCTAACAGCTGTGTGAACTCCTCATCGCTCATGCCTCCATCTTGTACACTCAGAATAGTCTGCAGTTCATGAATCCGCATATTCTCATGAAGCGGTATCTTTGGGTTGCCGTAACACTGCCAGTATTCATAAATGGGCAGAAGGCACCAGCTTGCCCCCGCGTTCCAGTATTCAAACGGATAATCATTGTCATATTCCACATGCATCCCGCGATCGCCGTCAGAGTTAACTGAAACCTGCAGTGCATCGTGCATTCCGTACGCCATCCGCGCATTGTATTCAAAGTCGGGAGTATTTCTCAGGAAAAAAGTAATATATCCGAGCTGTGCTTGAGTTAAATGGCCTGTATTCATGGAGGCAACCTGCAGATTCACATTAGCATCAAGCGTATAAATCCCCCGCCAGCCAGGATTCCACTCCCCGGTCCACATTCCATATAAGCGTGGTGCACTGGTACCGCTGCAACAGATCATGGCATACCGTCCCTGGTTATACACCTGCTCCATAAAAGCATGATTGACTCTTCCCGGAGTTGATTTCTGCGTAGTGATTAAGGTCTGGTTATCTGAATTTTTGTAGTGGTCGTCGCCATTAATACTGAAGCTCACTGCATTAAACTCTACTGAATGCTTCCTCGTATGGGCAGCTAGAGCTGCATCATAATTGAATTGACCGTCTGAGGCCAAATATTTTTGCACAACCGCATTTATATCTTGATAGAGTTGGTCTACGATATTGTATTGTGTCATTTCAGCAAATTCTTCGATTCTCCCCATAGAATGAGTTCTGCTTGAGCGCGTAATTAAATATACGGCATCAGCGTCCTTAATCTGAATGACCGGATTTGGTTCTCGCCCAACATTGATCCGTTCATGACTGCCAGCCATCAGCATTCTCTTCTTGGTTCCGTTTACAACAACAACCTGAGTCAAGCCAGCGTATCCGCCGTAAGCTAGTTCACTTCCCTGATACACGGGATAATGAGCAACCTGGGCGAGATAATTCGCAACGGAGTCCACCAGCTTCTTATACTGCAGCTCTCTCAGCTCGATGTGGCCTTCGTTCGCTCCGCTTATTGTGGAGATGTCATCAATGGAGAGGGTTATATTAATTTTTGTGCCTGTAGAAGATGCTGTGATCTTGGTAAAAGTTACATTATCCTCACGGGACGTAAAGGAGGTGCGGACCCATTCCCCATTCTCATCGCTGTATCGTACCCCAGTCTCTGCTGTTTCATAATTCGTCCATCTCTCATAACCACCCAGATTTCCTTGGGAAGGTATACTGAATCGGAGTTGGTGTCCAGGATGGTAGCTATAATAAAAGGTTCTGATCCTTGTGGAACCGGTTTTATTCGTAATCTTCCATTTATCGTTCTGCTTAAAAACATTTTGTCTGGCATCAGTCAGCTGCTCCGTCAATTCTTCGGGAATCACTCTTGGATCTTTGGAAGGATAGTTAAAGGACATATTCTGAAAAATAAAACTGTCCGCATACGGCGAACCTGAAGTAATATATCCGTTCTCCCCGTTTCCGCTAACCATACCCTCCCGCCATGCATTTCCGGGATTAACAGCGGGAACTTCCGTGTAGGTGTTTGCATAATTTCCTTTCTTATACAAACGTATTGTTTCCGGTAAACTGGTCATAAGATCTCCTCCTGATCTGTTTGGGCTGCAGTTATTAACATTGCGTCGAATTTTAGTAATAATTATATCAATGTAGACTGGGATTCGTTATCCTGGGAGATGACAAGGAAGAGGGAAGCATGTCGCATTTTTACAAGGGGAGAGTTAGATCGCATGAAATTACCTAATATTAACATCGGAAATCTAGATATCAAGCTGACTCTTGGCGAGGTAGTATTGAACGTATTGTATGTTAAGTTCGGGTATTTCCACATTCCTATGCCTGAACACAGCCATAGCCAGGGAAGCTACGAGCTGCATTTTATTCCAACCGGCCAAGGTATTCTGAATGCACAAGGAAACCGTTACGCAATCACGCCCGGCACGTTATTTGTAACCGGTCCAGATGTCGTTCACGAGCAGATTCCGGATCTGGAAGACCCGATGGCTGAATACTGCATTTTCTTTGAGATTTTGCCCGGCAATTCTATATCTCCCAATGTCAAACGTTCCTTCGTAAGAGAGCCGTCTCTCCCCGAATTGCTGGTATCCACCCCCTTCTGGATTGGGCAGGAGGATGGGAAAATGCTCGAATTGTTCCAAATGCTTGCTGAAGAGCTTTCCCTTCAACAAATCGGCGTCCATCATATGGCGACCAACATTCTTGAGATGATTGTGATCTGTTTGTTAAGACATTACAGAGAGAATCATACCACCGTACCGTCCCTTCCCCTGAAGACTCTTGATGATAGCAGACTGCTTATGATTGAGAATAGCTTTTTATACCATTACAGCTCCATTAGCCTGCAACAGCTTGCTAACGAATTGGGGCTAAGCACAAGACAGACGGAACGAATGGTTCATAAGCAATACGGTATGTCCTTCAAAGATAAGAAGCTGCACGCACGAATGGCTGCAGCTTCAAGGCTTCTACTCACAACGGAAACTTCCATCGGCCTAATCGCAGCACAAGTGGGTTTCGCAACACCGGAACAATTCAGTAATGTATTCAAAAAATATTTCGGGATGACAGCCACTAAATACAAAAAGAAGTGTTGAAACGAAGCTAAAACCATTTAGAATAAAGCCTCCTTTGTTTACACTGGAGAAATCCGGATGGAGCAACGAAGGCACTATGTGCTTCATGTTACATTTTAGATTGTTCATTATCGTATAAACAGTAGTTTTCCACTAGTGGAGACAGACCACGTTCATTCTCAAAACCGTAGAATTCAACAGAGCAGCAATTCTCCTGTTATTGGAGGATCGCTGCTCTGCATTTTTGGTCATTTGCAGCTTGCTTCAGTAGATTATGAGCAAGTGAAAGAATTACTTCGCAGGATTTCCTGAGCCTACTTCTGGTAACACAGCCATTCCAGACTTACAATCACTTCCAGGTTTCCGGCTGCCTTCGTACAGTGTTCTGTTAGTGGACAGCCTTCGCAGCTCTGGCTCGGTAATGACGTTTGTGAATTTTATATCCACTTTGTAGAGTCTCCTTGCTCTCTTGTGCAAATGCAGCGTTTCTACGTATAGCTAATTCTTATTTTGATAGTATGTACTTTAAAGGGGTGGCTGAGCAATTAAATATGGCGAGTACACCGTCCAAAGGCAGCCGAATAATAACCACGAATGAAGATTGCACAGATCGGTAACTTAATTTAAACTTACAAAAAACGCCAAGGAGGTTCAGACACGGTTCAACTGACAATTCTAAACATTATGTAACAAATTTCAACAATATAGTTCGACTTCAATTCCATAGGAGCCAAGTTGTGCACTCAAAGAAAGTCCAATTCTATTGAACACGTTCTAACCTTACTTCTTTGTTGACAAAGATTAAGTTAACGCGAGCGACTTATATGTTGATACGAACAGTTGAGCAGGAACAATAAACAAGATTACGTATACGTAAAGTTGTTTATCACCAAAAATCAACAAAAAAACTGATTATTATTTACAATATTATGTCAATAGTTGTTTTTTGGGATCTTTTTCCCTATTTGAGAATGAGGAGATGATCATGATGAACAATCGACGAAATATTCATTCTGATGTTGAAAAAGGATTTAGCCGTTACATTCAAATATGCCTCTATCACTCCAGTCGTGATTTTTTCAGAAAATTAGATTTTGAATACCGTTATACTGAGCCATTAAATGAAAATATTGAAAATGTACAGCTTACAATAAATTTTTTCTCTGCTCCTATAGGACAGATAGAGGTTCAGGAATACTTGAGTTCTGTCATCAAAGCATTAAATCCGATGGAGAAAAAACTATTGGCTTATAAATTTTACGATGAAAAGACAGATTCAGAAATCGCTAATTTATTGGGATTAACTCAACAAGCTGTGAGTAAGGCCAAAAGATTATTATTGGAGAAACTTAAGCAACAACTGGAGGTGTAGAATTAAGCTTTTCACCCGCATTCGTTCCCCTCCTTTTCTACAAAATGTGTATCCCAGTAGAAAGGAGGTTTCTTATGCGGGAAGTAATGGAACTTATCGAATTAGCTCAAGGTGGGGATAGACTTGCTGAAGAAGAGTTGATCTCTCGATATGAACGATTAATCTTTAAACATTCATGGCACAACGGCCACTATAGCGAAGACTGTAAACAACAACTAATTATCACTTTTATCTTGGCTGTCCGCCGATTTGATATCAACCGTTATCTCTCTTAGTTGATCTAATTTAGTATGCTCTTTTATGGCTATTTAATTGCCACCTATAGATTGAAACATAACTTTTTTTTGTATTTAAGTTGTATTTCAAATGATAAAGCCCATTTTAATACAGAGGATTAATATAATGTCTTTAAGAATTAATTCTCCGGTTTTTTCGTTAGGCTTGTAGCTTTGGATGTCCTTTGACAATAACATACGTCTAGTATCAAGTACGTTCTTATTTGCTCTGTATAAACACAGAAGCGACGAAGCGGAGACGCCAAGATGAGCTCTAGCGATCTAGATCTATATAGAACCTAGAGTTCGGAGCGACAATCTTCTGGCTAAAATCAATCTATGGTAGATTGAATCGCCACAACCAGCAAAAAGATCCTGATACTTCTGCCCGGCCAACGTCACTGTATTGGGGGTAGCTCGCTCTGATGAGGGGGAACTTTGGTATTAACAAAGTTATGATGCTGCAAACCAGCAGCAGCTTGATACGGACACTTATCTTTATTATGAATATTTGAATTATTCTATAGTTTATTGGCTCCTTGTTGGTAATTATGTTTATAAAGGAGGTCCTTTTAATGACTACTGACTTTTGGCTGCCCACAGGTTTTCAAGATATGTATGGTATCATATATCAAGAATATCCAGATATTGTAACTGTTATGCAGATGTGTGAAATGCTTGGAGGTATTAGTAGCAAAACCGCTTATAAGTTACTCCAAGATAATAAAATCTGTCATTTCAAAATTGGCAGAGTTTATAAAATTCCAAAAATAAACATCCTACTTTATCTTAATATGTTTGCATTTACCTTCGACCTTCCTCACTGTGACGCTTTAGTGCATTGAATCAATACTTATATACGTGTTATAATAAAAGCGTCAATGGTAGGGTCAAGCGGGCTGCTATGAAGGAGGTTTTTTCATGGTAGCAGGCCACCTGCAAGAAAAAAAAGGTCTTTTTTATATGGTCTTGAATTGCAAGGATGAAGAAGGTAAGAGAAAACCAAAGTGGATTCCTACTGGTCTTACGGTAAAGGGAAACAAAAAAAGAGCAGAAGCATTGCTATTAGAGACAAGGAGGGAATTTACACTTCTTTTAAATGTTACTGAGGAAGAACCGGTAGTTGAAGAAATTATCGAAGAAATGCCAGCCGAAGAGCCAGTCGATCAAGGACCACTATTTTCTGTCTTCATGCTTCAGTGGCTAGCAATGATGAAACACAAGGTTGAATTTATCACTTACGCATCTTACCACAATGTCATAACTAATCATGTAGCACCTTATTTTGAAGAAAAAGGCCTCCGTCTCAAAGAATTATTACCAATTCATATTCAGGATTATTATCAGTATGAGTTAGAGGAAAATGGAGTAACAACCAACACGGTTCTCCATTATCACGCTAATATTCGCAAAGCGCTAAAACATGCTCTCAAAAATGATTTAATTAACACTAATCCTGCAGATAAGATTGAAAGACCAAAGAAAAATGATTTTGTAGGCAGTTTTTACAACAAGCAGGAGACAAATATTCTGTTTGAAAAAGTTAAGGGCGAGCTGATAGAGCTAGCAGTCATTCTTGCTGCTTTTTATGGATTGCGCCGAAGTGAAGTAGTTGGGTTGAAATGGACAGCTATAAATTTTGAAAACAAAACGATTAGTATTAGGCACACTGTAACTCCGGTTTATTTTGAAGGTAAGGAACACATCATTGAAAAGGACCGGGCTAAAAACAAGCCGAGTCGCCGCACCTTACCTCTTGTGCCAGCCTTTGAGGATCTACTGCTGCGTATTCGTGAGCTTCAAGCTCTTAATAAACTCATATGTGCTAACTCTTACTGCACTGATTATGAGGAGTATGTATATCTAGATAAGTTGGGACAACGTATTAAACCCGGCTATATCACACAGAACTTCACTAGAACTCTTAAAAAAAATGGTCTTCGCCATATTCGCTATCACGACCTGCGTCATAGTTGTGCAAGCCTCTTACTCGCCAACGGAGTCAGTATGAAAGAAATTCAGGAATGGCTGGGACACAGCAACTATTCTACAACAGCCAACATTTATTCTCACTTGGAATACAGTTCCAAAGTATCTTCAGCATCAACAATGAGTGGTGTTTTGGTCTTTTAATAAAAAAGATCGCACTGCCCTCAATATTTCATGAGAGTCATGCGATCTTCTCCTCGTTCTCTCCTTCGGAAAAAGGAGAGAACTGCAGGAGAGAACTATATAAAAACTTCTCTCCTAAGCTGTTTTAAAAACCAAGGTTTTTCGGAAAAAACCCTTATAAATCAAGGATGCCGAGGACGGGGGTCGAACCCGTACGGTACTCACGTACCGCAGGATTTTAAGTCCTGTGCGTCTGCCTGTTCCGCCACCCCGGCATATTATGTGTTGAAGCTTCATACGTTGTTCACATATAACGCGACAAGAAATATAATATCATGAATATCGATAACGCGCAATCCTTTTTCGAAAAAAAATTATTCACAATAAAAATAACCCGTTCAGCCAGAACCGACACGGGTTATTATAGACGCGGATTATCTACGCTCGTCACTTCTGCTTCTCATTCCGGCAAGACCCAAAAGTCCAAGCAGACCGAGCCAGCCCCAGTTAGATCCTTTGTTAGTTGCAGCATTCGTTGTTGTACTAGTTGCACGGTATTTGCCGGTCTGTGTGGTGTTGGTTGCCGGGTTGACAGTGCTGTTGGTTCTGTAGTTGTTAGGTCTGTAATTATCATCGATGCGGATCTTATCTTTCATAATGCTCTCATGCTGATTCATTGTTCCCGTGGTGCCGTTCATTAAATTGCCTTCCGTATTCATCATCCGAGTGTGTTCCGCAGTCCCATCCATCCCGGTATTCGCGGCTGGGATACCGCCCAATGCTGCTGATCCCACGGCATTTGATGCATAGCTAGCTCCCATTAGACTCATTGATAATACAGTACCGCATGCAAGGCTTGTTATCAGCTTGTTCACAGTGTTATGCCTCCCTTTAAGGTTAGTTATCACTGATAATTTCCCCTTGGACGGCACTGTCTATGCATGGTGGTTTTACTCTTTTACTACATTAACTGTCTTAGTCACAGCATCATAAGTAACCTTTGCTCCAAGCGCCTCAGCCAGCGCACGTATGGGCACATAGGTTATTCCGGTATCAAGAACGCCATCGGTAAGCTTGCGGCCGTTTAGGTTAATGGTCACTGTAACGTCTTTGTTCACCTGATCATCCCCTCCGGTAATCTTTTTTAAAGCCTCTTTGGCTTGGTCCGTCGTTGGACGTTTACCTGCCCGAAGTTGATCTATAGTTAAACCGAAAGTCATTTGCAGATGTGAATAATCTTTAAAAGAGGTCCAGTCCCCGCCCCATTCTAAACCAAGCCGCTTAGCCTCCTGTACAACCTCTTGCCAATCCGCTGTCTTATCCTTATCACCATCACGATTGATATCCCAAGAAAGGCTAGTGCCATTCGGCAGCAAAAGCGCAAAATCAAACGCAAGACCATAATTATGATAGCTGGTACCGCCTTTAGCGTTGGTAACTATCGGTCCTGGTTTGCTTCTCCCCTGCGCATACAAAGCATTTTGCTCAGCAATGGTCCGTAGACCCTGAGTAATAACGATAGGGACTCCTCTCGCATGGCTTTGCTGAATCAAAACATTCGCACCTGCCGCCAAGACAGGATGAAGCCCGACCAGACGCGCCGCGGATTTTTCCCTCAATTGCTCCAAAGTCAGCATAGAATCACCCCTTTGGTATATTCAATGATGCCGCTGCCCTATTTGCCTGTACCCCTGTCCCCTTTAGGATGATTTCCACAAAAAAGGACAAAATATTTAACGAAAGGTGGGAGACATATGGATATTCATAGCGATAGCTATAAAGTTGCAGCCCTTAGTGAACAGGAAGAAGCACTGGAAATTATTCGGAATGCTGAAGCTTCCATTGCACATCTGACCGGTAATCCTACCGTTACCTTAATCGCTTATGAGAAAAGCGAAGGCAACGGTTCTCAGCATTAAACGATGTAGACCTCGACAATATCATCCACATCGATCCACTTCCATTCCTCCGCCCACTGCAGCTTAAACTCACGCGAGTGGGTGTGAATGGAAGTCACAAAACCACTTAACATCGTATTTTCAAAAGGGTCAAAAAGAACAACTGTCACTCGTATATGACTCCGCAACGACAAAGCCAGTGTACATTCAATCTCCTCCAGCTTCTGCTCATCCAGAATAGGCTTGATGCGGCGCAGCGTTTCCCGTTCATCTCTTATAATTCGTATCTTATGCTCCGGCAGCATCATGCGGCTGCTTTCCCACAGCCCGTTTTTCTCCAGCTTTTTGCCCATGGTAACCCCTCCTTAATTATATATCTATTCCTCTCAACACGAACGTATGTTTGTATTATATCCGCATCTTCGCATATTAATCAATAATTAGGAAAAAGATACCTTTTTAAGGGTCACTCTTTATTCAAAAGATGTATATTAATGTATATCTATTCAAGCTAAAATTCGCAGCAAAAAGACGCTGACAGATAAACTGCGCAGCGCCTGATTTGATTTATTCTTGAACAACGTCCCCAGACTCTGAGGTAGCCTGACCTTCGGAGTCTATAAGTCCTGTTGCTTCTCTTGCCTCGTTAAGCTTGGAAATACCGAATAACATCGCTACATCAGCGTTCTGATTCAATTCATTAAATTGCTCAGCCGTAACGTTTGCGGAATCAGCACCTTGAGAGGCCTCTTCTTTTAAAGAATAAGCACTTTCAAAGGCAACTTTAGACTCTTCGAGCAACTTCCGAATGTCTTCAGGCAAGCTGGAGGAAATTTTTACTTTCTCGGCTTGATTCGATAAATCAGTTGCGGTACTCTGGAATTGCTTAATTTTCTTCTCCAACTGCTTGTCCGTGAGTTCTCCTGCTGAATAACCAGCAATGGCTTCGTTGAACTCCGCTAAAGAAGTTTTTCCTGACTCTTCAAGTTTAGACATTTCATTGTAGAAGTTTTGCACGGTCTCCTGCACTTCTTCCTCCGTGGCAGGTGCCGATGAAGTTGAATTATTGCTGCAGGCGCTAAGGATGACAGTCATCATCAGCATTCCTATTAGTAAAGCTTTTTTCATTATTTATCCCTCCACTTAACAGGATAATGTCGGTTTGTGTAAAGCGCAAATGAAATATATGTAAAATGACTGTTATGTTATAATTATTTTAATTGTGATCAGAAAAGGAGGGTATTTATGCCTTATTGCACCACCTGCGGAGCGGAATACAAGCAGGGCGCTAAATTTTGTGGAGAATGTGGAACCAGCCTTAACGGTACCGCTCCAGTGACCGCCCATCGACCAGCAGAAGATAATCATGTCAATCAAGAAGTTGTGCTCTGGAAAGGCAAACCTGCCGGCATCTCAGATCGACTTAAAGGAATTATAGCTCTTAACACAACTTCATATACCATTACAAGTCAGCGCATTATGTTAAAGACCGGACTTATCGGTAAAAATGTTGAAGAAATCGAATTGCTGCGCGTACGCGATTTATCCGTGAAACAGTCAATAATGGACCGGATGCTTGGCATCGGGTCATTAACTGTATTTTCTGATGATGCCTCAGCGCCTCAGCTTCTTTTTCGAAAAATCCATGATGCCCAAACCGTCAAAGATGTTCTGCGCAAAGCCGTTCGTGACGAAAAGATCGCCAACAACATTAGCTACCGCGAACAAATTTAAGACGCTCATACGTAAAAAGGCCCCGGAAAACCGGGGCTTTTTGCTTGCGCTTGTACACTTGAAGTACTCTTTTTTAAGGAAGATAAAATGCCCCCGCTGGGATAACCCCCTTGATCTGGCTAGGACTCTCCCACTGCAAAACAACCCGGGCGTCGCCCGCATTCTCATAATACTCCACCTTTATTTCATACGGCTTACCTGCTATCAGACTTATGCTTCCTTTTCGTTCCTGGCCGCTCTGATTCACCCAACTATCAATGACTAGCCCGCCATCAATCCATACCCGTATCCCATCATCAGAGTAGGAATAAATGGTATAAATCTCGCTAAAAGCAGCCGTCAGCTTCCCACTCCACCGCACAGAAAACGCATCTACACGAATGGCAGGATCAGGCGAACCTTGTCTCCATGAAAAGTTAATATTGGCATCCCTACGCAAAAGTGCAGGTGTGCCGCTAAGCGTCATGTTATTGTAGTATTGCCCACAGAGTCCACTCTCCAGCACACTATCCCCGATAGCAGCGAAAGCGGCGGCCTCAGCAGCATACTCCTCTCGTGTGAATACCATTTTGTCGTTCATAAAAGCTTTTATCACAGCATCGGTATTCTTCTCATAGAGGAGTTTCCCCCAGGTCAGCTGATAAGACCATTTGGGCTGCGTTTTGGACAACAGTTCAGCAGACGGAAGCTCTCCATTCTCACCAATCGCAATCAGCTTGCCACGACCCAGATCCCATAAATTATCATAATGGCTAATCTTGAAATCCGCGTCATAAATGTCGAGCGCCAGCACATCTACCTTATCACTGCCCGGATAGTATTCTGCCGGCTCATCACACCACTGATTTTTTGCATTTGGACTCCAAACCCACAATAAATTATGCAGCTTATGATAATTGGTAAAACGATCGAACATAAGGTTCCACAATGCAACGTAATTGCTCTTTTGCCCCCACCAAAACCATCCACCATTCATTTCATGATACGGCCGCCAAAGTACAGGAATCCCTGCGTCATTAAGCTTTTTCAGCGACAGGGCTATCTTATCCAGATCAGCTAACAGCGCATTATACTGGGTGGTACCTGAGGTTATATATTTATCAAAATCAGCATTGCTTAGGCTCGTATTTACATTCCCCCAAGTTGGCGCTGTCCCCGGTAATGCAGCGTGATAACACATCGTTACGATCCCGCCGGCCCTAGACCAGCGTATCGCACTGTTGACGACCCAATTCCGCTGATTGTCAATTAGAGCCTGGGACTGATTATTGATTGCGCCCAGCTCGTAGCCATGAAGCGCAGCATATTGCCCACTGGTATTTTTAAGCTTCTCCATAAGCTCGTCTGCACTTTCCAAATAATCATGTTGGCCGCTTATCACACCCTTTCCCTGCAAGTAATAGAGGGTATTCAGCAATAGCTGAGCCGAGGACGACAGTCCCGAATCCGCCGGAGCCATTTGTAATCTGCGAAAAGCCATCTGCCACTGCACATCGCCCACGAACCTTGATGCTGAATCAACCATCTGACGAATAATCCGCTGCTCCATCTATTCTCACCATCCTTTTAAATCTTTTTAAGTTATAGTATGGGGACAATAGTGACATGAACTCAGCGAATGGACATGAAGTTGTAAAATAAGTTGGGACGATATAAGGAACTGCTGAATAATTTCACGGCTCAACAAAAAAAGGAGCTCAGCGGCTCCTCATTACTTTTTTCTTATCTCGTGTACCTTAAAGGCAATAGCTCAGTGATTTCATATTTAGCTAATCGGTCATCCTCCGATACAATTATCTTGCAGTCTATTCCGTAATCCGCAATTAACTCTCGGCACATGCCGCAGGGAGAGACTACTTTAATCTCTTTTTCCTCGCTGTCTGGATCAGAATGCCTTACCGCAACAATCGTATCAAATTCCTTATAACCTTCGGATATCGCTTTGCCAATCACCATCGCTTCTGCACAGACTGTAATCCTCCCCATGCTGGCTTCCACATGTACCGCTGTAAAAATCTCTCCTGTTTTAGTACGAAGCGCTGCACCCACATGATGACGCCCCCATTCATAACGTCTGGTAATTATATCTTCGGCAGCCGTAATAAGCGTCTGATCCTCAATGGTAATTATGTACTCCATATCCAGTTACGTCCTCCTTTATTTTACCTAATTATATTAAATCGCACTGAATTATGATATAAGATATACTATTTTAAGTGCCAAAAAAGGAGGAGCAGAATTGAAAGTGAAAAAATGGATCTCCAGTCTCATCATTGTTGCATTACTTGCTTTGGCTAGTTACTGGTTTGAACAAAACGGAGAGCCTACAGACCCCTCGTCTCCATCCAATTCGAGTGTTGTTCAGCTAACCTTCCCATCAGACCGCTATCCTGAGACCGCCAAGCATATTCAGGATGCCATTGCGAAAGGTGAATCCGCCACATGTACGATTAACCGAGAGCAGGCTGAAGAGAACCGCAAAGAGTCCTTAAAAGGGATCCCTACTAAAAAGGGATATGACCGGGATGAATGGCCAATGGCTATGTGTGAGGAAGGCGGCGTTGGTGCCGACATTGAATACATAACGCCAAGCGATAACCGCGGGGCAGGAAGCTGGGTTGGCAATCAGCTGGAGGATTATGCAGACGGAACCCGGGTGGAATTTATGTTTAAATAACGATCTGTCTGACCATCCCCAGGCAACAGAATAGCCCCACCTGGCATTCGCCAGACGGGGCTACACTTCACATCAGCTAACTTAGAATAAGCAAGCTTTAGTGATGATAACCAGCAAGATGAAAAGTACCAGGATTGCTCCTGTAGAAGTCCAAGGACTACACACCGGACCTACTGATGCTGGACTTACTACCGGACCTACGTTACAACCACAACCATGTTCCATACCCATTTTCAATTCCTCCTAATGATTAATGACTACAGCACAAGATATGTAAAAAGGAGATAAGCCGTTTGGGCGAATTGGCAAACAAATGCCAATCACCTAATGAATTGAAGGCGGACAGTCGATAAACAGGATATACACAAAGGAGGTGCAATATGGATATAGCTGCATTATCAATGGCAATGAGCCAAGCATCCTTAGCTCAAAATGTTGGGATACAGGTCATGAATATTGCCAAGAATCAGGCTGAAACCCAGAGCCAAACTATGGTGGAAATGCTGGGCAAAAGCGTTGCTCCGAATTTGGGAAAAACACTTGATATTAGTGTGTAATTGCTTTATGCTAAGGGTACATGAGAACTAACGTTCCTATGTATCCTTAGACTTTTTTTACTCTACATAGCCCTTCGGGCTTTTCTTTTGCGCATTTATGCGAACATACGATCCCATTAGTGATTTATTAGTGATTTTAAACGAGGTGAATAAGTTGGAGAACATGAAATCATATTATCAAATGACTGTGCTTGAGAAATGGACGGAGGATCTATACAAGCGATTAAATCTTCATCAGCCTTCGCAAATTTCAATATCGTATATTGCAGAGCGGCTTAATATCTGGGTTCATTATTTGGATGTGAGAAGCAAGAGCATTGAAGCGTCTGCAGGAATGTACAGCCTGTTTATCGACAACCGCCTTCCAGCCAATCTTCAACGGCTAGAGTTTCTTCATGAACTGTGTCATCTACTTCGCCATGGCAGCGATAATCAGACCTTGATGCCAGAGCATTTCACGCGGGCACAGGAGGACGAATCAGAGCGTTTTATCTTGTATGCGGCGACGCCTTACTCCATGATCTCCCGCATGACATTGCCTGAGCAACGGGAAGATGCCATCTCCTATCTTGCAGCAGAATTCCAAGTACCTGCCGAGCTGGCCTTACAGCGGATTGATCAGATCCAAAGACGTGTGTTCCAAGGGCAATTATTGGCCGTGATGGGAAGAAACGAAGAACGACTGACACATATTCGCAACGGATCACGGAGATAATAAGCTTAGTTGCAATAGTTCTCTGCATATTCATTTATGGTGGAATTTCTCGTGAGGGGGAACGACATGGAAGCCATTAAAGTAATTGAATTATTACTGACTCATCCGGATTATAATGTAGATGCAGTACACCCCGAAATCCCGGATTTTGTGGGCATTGAGACGATTGAGGTGGATCACGAAACGGGGACCTTCTCCATTTTATTGCAAGAACCCAAAGAAGACTAAAAGAGAATCATTATTCTTCATAAGTTAAAAGGCAGCAAATATAGTATGTCCCGGCAATTCTTCATTCGCCTACGCCTGGATTACTATCGGTATTTGCTGCCTTTTTGTATTACACAACCCCAAATTAAAAACCATAAAATTTTCATCCCCGGCAGCCTCGGCCTTGCTTGGTTTTCCAGCACCTTAATTCGCTGCTCCAGCTCCAGTATTTTCTCTTCTTCCTGCGTCATATTCTTACCTCCTTTCTTATTTGTACATTTACAAGATATCTATGAATGACATAATAGTCTCTGTATATTATCTTATACTATATACAAATTATCTATATGGAGGGAATTAATGAAGAAAAATACAAAACTAATCTTCATCGTTCTAATCCTTTTAATCTGTGGAATAACATCCTTAGCCCTCCACTCCTTCCGAAATCATATGAACAGAGAAGTCATTCATTATCTAATAGAGACGAGAAATTATAAGAAGGAAGATTTTTATAAAGTATACACCCAGATTGCCAAAGCTCCCCTCGTAAGTACCACGGTGATTTTCGCAGACGAACCCTACGCAAGATACTTTTATCGAAAAGAAAATGGAAGGATCTATCAATACAGCAGGGCTCCTGTTAAAGGTAATGATCCTAGCTATACATATAAACATATCGAAGAGGATCTCCCGTGAAGGAGTCACTCTATTAAAAAGACGCGTTTGTCCAGCAGTCAGCAATTGGTGCTTGGGCAAATGCGTTTTTTTGATCTCCCCTGTTCTAAATAAGTAACCATCGTTTGCGTAGACAATATTGGCGTGGTGCTTAGCAGCTATCGGACACAGTTGATCTTATGCGTTGCATAACCCTCCATTTCGAAGTGTAACGGACCCCATCGCCTTTATTGGCATGAGAAACACCTTACAAGGCCCACTTTTTAAGGAATAGCGTCACTGGGGTCCGCGAACTTGCTCAAAAGTCTATTTATATGCAAATAACGACTTCTGAGTCCATAACCCTCTGGCGATAATTTATGAATAGGCATTCTCTACTCTCAAACACAAAGAAATTTTCTCAGGAACAAAATGTGACCTAATGCCGTCCTAAATGGTGTTATAGGTAAAGGGGGGCACAGTATCATGCAGCGATCCATGACCCGGCCGGGAAATCATGTGATGAAGAGTTACGAAATTTACGCAGATATGCTGTTCCGGATCGCTTTGGTCCATCTAGGCAGCCGGCAAGATGCCGAAGAAGCCACTCAGGATACCTTCATCAAGCTAATAGAAAAAGCGCCAAAGTTCAAAGATGCCGAACATCAGAAGGCATGGCTGATCCGGGTAATCACCAACCATTGTAAAACACTACTGGGCAGAGGCTGGCGCAAGCGCGAGGTTAAGCTGGAGAGCGCTGAGCCAATTGCGGCAGACAGCCCCGAGGATTGGGCTCTGCTGCAGTTAGTTATGGCGATGCCCATGAAGTATAAAACCGTAATCCATCTTTATTATTACGAGGACTATCCCATCCAGGAGATCAGCAAGATTCTGCAGATTAGCCAGTCTGCCGTGAAGATGAGACTTCAGCGGGGACGGCAACTGTTAAAACTGGAGCTGGAAGGAGTGGAACCACAGTGAAGGAAGATCAGTTTCGAACAACATATAAGAAAGCGGTGGATTCGATGAAACCAGGTGAAGAAATGAAAAAAGAATTGTTCGACAAAATGGAGCAGCGGCAGGAGCGGAAACGTCCGCGCAAGACGGTTTATATCGCGGCAAGTGTCGTGCTCGCCGCAGGAATCGGTCTGGCTGGGCCTAGTATATGGCAGCAGTTGAACAGTCAGAGCTCCCCGGGGCAGGTTGCCCAGGTAACTCCGGGTGTAAGCAATGCTGGCAATTCGGGCACAGCTACATCGGGCAGCATTGTCATTCCCAAGCTGAAACTGCCAGATAAGGAATCTGGCGTGAAGGCAGATATGATCGCCTTGGTCGTGTATAAAAATAATATTTACACACAGTCAGCGACTCGCATCGACGCTGCCGATGCTGCCGCTCTGCGCGGTGACAAGTTAGGACGCACTACAGGCGGCATCAACGAATGGAGCGGTAACGACGAATATATTGAGTTAGCCTCGAACATCGGCGAAACGGATCTCTATTCCGTGAAGGGCTATGATTCCAGCTTCCTGATTATGTCCTATTCGGAAATCAACGGCGAGGTATTCGCTGAACTGTATGAGCACACGAACGGCATCACCATAAACAGCGGCGCCGACCTATTCGGCAAGCTGAATCTTGAAGGCCGAGTTACTTCAGCTCAGTCGGAAAGCTTCAACAGCTGGAACAACGGCCTCCAGCAGCAGGCGCCAATCGCCAATGGCGAGGCGCTTGATGGCTTCCTGACAGCACTCCAAGCGGCTAAACCGCTGGCAGCAGAGCCGCTGATCGAGCAAGGCATCTACGACAGCGAAGACCGCAAGATCATCTATCTGCAGCTGGAAGACAACGCCCGAGTAGAGCTGACGCTGTTCGGTCAAGGACTTGTACGCTACGGTCAGGCACCGGTATTCTTCGAGGTCGAATCCGGGGCATTCCAGCAGCTGTGGGACAGCATGAAACTTTAGGGATGTTGGTGGAAACCCAGGGCCTGTGGTTGGGACTGCGGTTGGGATCGGGATTGCGACTGAGATTAGGACTGTGATCGGGACTGCGATCGGGATTGCGACTAGGGCTGCGGTTGGGATCGCGATTGCGATCTGGGCTGCAACTGCGGTTGGGACTGCGGTTGAGATCGCGATTGAGATTGAGATTGCGATTGGGACTGCGATCGAGATTGCGATTGGGACTGCGGTCGGAAGCAATTGGGTACATCGTTTCGGTCACCTTGCTCTCCATTGGAGGAATTTAGCTGACTGCTAACAAAAACGGCGCTGCTTCCAAACCATTTCATGGTTTGGAGCAGTGCCGTTTTGTGCTTTACTGTATGGTTTATGAGCTCGCATACTAGATATGCTGGTTGCAGAGGTGAAACTACTGACTGTTCCTTTATAGGCTACTTCTCATTGTAATTTCTGCAACTACATCTGCGAGGAGCATGGCACTAACGAGCTAACGAACTAACGAACTAACGAACTAACGAACTAACATCCTCCACCTCGATCTATCGGACCCAGATGACGCTATTTGCTGATTTTCAGCCTTTGAAGCATGGTTTCGGACTCCATGGACGCTAATGCCTAGAAAGAGACTCAAATGCGGTACTTTTTATGCCAATAGCGACTATGGAGTCCGTTAGAATTGCAAATGTGGAGAAAAACCTCTTTAAGGGTCAGCTGGGTCCGATAGGAGCCTCATACCAAAAATGCTCCCTAATCAAACGAAGTTTGGTGTTTAGTATAAGTAAGTTTGCAGCAAGAAAAAGTGCCCCAACAGCTATTTTATCGGATACTGGATAACTCTTTCTTTTTTTCTGTCCATAACAAATCTTTCATACTCCAGAGTCCTTATGTTACTAATCCTCAGTCAAATACAATTCAAATTTCCTCACTATTAAACTATTTCACATGGTAAAATAAACCTGATTTAAATAAAAGGAGAGTACATAATATGGGATTTTTCAAAGGAGTATTACAGGGTCTTCTTACAATAATAGAAGATAGAGAATATCAGAAACTTTCGGAATCAAATACTATAAAAATCGATAATAAATTAACTTATACTCCAACAGTAAACAGACAATTCGCCATCATTGAAATTAAAGGTAATAATTATCTGCATAAAGATAGCATATTGAGCATGAAATTGAGTTCAGGATTTTTATCCATTGGAAACGTTATGATAAGTCGTTCATTAGTGTCAGGAAATCTTGATATGCTTAATTTATCGCAAGATGACTTTAACAATGGCGTTAACCTATATGGAATGATTTCCGATGAACGACAGAATGTAACAGAGATAGTATGTTGCTTGAAAAATGATATTTCCTTAATTCAAGGGTACGTTCAAGAAGCGCTCGCTATTAAAAAGAATGAAGCTGAAAGAAAATTCATAATTCAACAAAATGAACAACTTAGGAAAGAAGAGGAAGAAAAACGAAAAAAATCACAAAAAGAATACTTCCAAACGCATATCAAAGAAAAACAAATTATGAAATATGGAATACGTCACACTAAATGCTGGAGATGTCATGCTCCTTTAGGCACTGAGACACACCCTATTCATTATTCTTGTGGTTGGCTCCAGTGTGACTGCGGTGCATGTAAATGCAATTATCACAGATAGTAAAAGAGTATTTTCGTTTTCATCGGTTACTTCTCCTTAGTGGGTACTTGTAAACTCAACCGCGGTGACCGGGGGCTAGAGTTATTGCTGGATTAATTCTTTAGGAAGCAATTTGCCCCAAAGGCAAATCAAAAGTACGCAGTATTTAGAGCATGCTTCTACATTGTGCGTTCAGTCATTCGCGAGCATCTCCTGTTGAGCATTATAGTTCGACTACTACGACATAAAAAAGGAACGCCCACCATGGACGCTCCTTTTTTTCTTATTCGTCTACAAAAATCTAGCTAGTTACGCATTTACACTTTCCGATTTTCGATCCTGTCTTGCGTGTAATGTTTTCATAGCAAATCTTGCTATCGGCTGCGCAACCAACAGTTCAATCCAAAATGCTATACCAAAGTTTCTTGGCCAGATGTGAAGGAAATTTTTAAGTGGATCCAGGCTTATTTGTTTCGTCCCAACCCATGTGCCAATAATTGATAGTAAAATAGATAACACCGTGACATTCAATAAAGTATTCAACAGAATCCCTGCATTAAATCCATCTGTTTGTCCCATGAATTTCGGCATCACTTTCCCAACAATCGGTCCTGCAACTAATCTTACAGATAAAACTACGATCATCCACATAAACGGAATAACCTTTAGTGTATCTATATACACTTCCTTACTGAAGCCACGTTCCAACCCCACAATAATAGGGGCAATAGTGTTTACTGAAATGATTGAAATAATGAGTAAAAATAGTATACCTTCTTTTCCGTTTCTGGGCAGTCTTTTGTCTCCATGCATGTTTGTCATCTCCGTGAATAATATTTCAGATGGCAGACGTATCATGAGACATATATTTTTGGCCCAACAAAAAAGACCAATATCTCTACACACTGATTTAATAATTATAACATTTATTTAAAATGAATGTCAGACCTTCTACTAAAATTTTTATTAAATCCCCCTTAGCAAGAGCGGCAGTGGCAGAGAAGTAAACTGCCGTACTCTACAAACGACATTAGAAATATCCTAAATTGGTACTCTGATCTCCAGTGGTACTTTGCAAGGTTTTTCAGAATATTATTGATGGTCTTAGGGAACGCTATACGCAAATCGGGGCTAAAAAAAAGAATACGAGGACTCATACAAGGAAATTGACTTAGTATGTTGCTACTCTGGTCGGAGCTATATAAAGCTAAAGGTAGCTGCTGAACGACTGGGTATGACTCCAGCGATGTTCAACGAATAATACTCACACCTACTCCCAATCATGCAGGAAGAGGCCGTTGATAAAATTGAAGCAGAACTGAATAAATACGCTGAAAAACAGCTCGAAACTGCAGAAAAATAATTCCCGTTAGCAAATCCGTTAGCAAACTCAAAATTCTGTTCTTTATCCATTCTACTTTCTTATATTGCTAAGCTTATAGACAGCAAAAAACCCTTACAAAGTAAGGGTTTTTGATAAGTGGGCCCTGAGGGACTCGAACCCCCGACCAATCGGTTATGAGCCGACCGCTCTAACCAACTGAGCTAAGGGCCCGGATCTAAAAATATCCGAATGTACAATTGCTGTTGTAATAAAATTGGTTGCGGGGGCAGGATTTGAACCTGCGACCTTCGGGTTATGAGCCCGACGAGCTACCGGGCTGCTCCACCCCGCGTCAGAAATAATATTCAAACAGCGACAATAAACAATATACAGTACAAAATGGGTCTACGTCAAGGATGAATTTGTAAAAGTTCTCAAGGCAAAAATCTAACCCCATATCTTCCTTTGCGGGATCGATAAATTTCCACAAAACTTGGGTCATGGTAGCCATAAATCCAGCCATCTTGCTCCAACCTTTTTGCTAAACAACCTGCTTGAAATCTCGTTCTGAACAGTTTCGCGAAGTATATCCAATTCATGATGCCCTCTTCTCCTTTTCGCAAATTAATCTCACGCTGCTCTGAACTTATCATGCCCAAGTTCCACAAAATAAGCCACCGGAAATCCGGTGGCCGCTACATATTCCAAAACTTAATCCCCTATAGAGTCGAAATAATATGTGGGATCTTTTTCGAGCGTACCCAGCATGGTATTCCCTTGCTTCTCCCAAGCTTTGAGGGCACTCTCCACCGTTCTTTTGCCCTGATAAACTTCTGTGAATAGTTGGCGCCCAACATCGTTAATACGGCTAATTCCAGGCTTCTGTGTTTGTAGGACGTTCATCAAAGGATCATTGGCTGGTAATGGTTTGAGCGTATAGAAGGATTCCAGATTTACTGAAGGTACCTTCGTGGTAATGTAATCCTTACGGGAAGTTAGTTCCCCGCGGGTATGAGCTTTAATTTTGGCTACCTCATTACTGTTGACGAACTTGATCAAATCCCAAGCATCTTCCTTATTAGCAGCCATAGTGTTGATAGCCATCATATTACCTACCCAAGTACCTACAGCCACTCCTGGTTTCTCCTTAAAAGTAGGTACGGTAACTAAACCCCAATCGACGGGATTGTAATTTTTAATTTTTGCTGCATTGCGGCTCACACCTGCAAGCTCATTAAGATAATCGTATTCTCCAATTACCATTGCAGCTTTTCCGGTAAGGAATAGATCCCCTTGGACAGGACTATAGGTGCTCCGTTCTGTTTCTATAAAATCCATACCGTTTAACCCAGGTGTAATTTGCTTTTTCACCAATTGGCTGTAGGTCGTCCAAGCTTGACTCCACTGTGTTTGGTTTACCTCCATCTTATGTCCCTTGTTGTCATACATAGCAAGCTCAAGCGGTGAGACATAGGTCTGCATATCCCAGAAAGGATCGCTCATATAACGGTTCATCGAAAATCCATATATACGCTTATCTTTATTTGTCGATTTCTTGGTCACCTTTTCGGCCAGCGCGAACACTTCATCCCAAGTCATTCCGTCCGTCGGATAACCTACACCAGCAGCATCAAAAATACCTTTGTTAAAATATAACGCACTCGACATAAAGGTCGGCGCTAACGCGTAAAGACTTCCTCCACCCAGCTCACGTACTCCATTTAACATTGTAGGTGCCATATTGCTTAAATCATATTGATCTCGTGCGATAAGCGGCTCCAGCGATTGCACCAGATTATGCTTCACCAAACTCTTCACCAATGTACTATCACCGACGATTACATCAACTGGCTGTGCACCGCCCATAATTGTTCGGATATTCTCCAGATTATCTGGGTTAACCTCTGGATAGGTGCTGTCAAAACGAAGCTCATTCATATTGATGGCTGGAATAATCTCAAGTTTGATTTCAGGATGCTGCAATTCATACATATCTGTAAACTGCTGACGAAAAGAAGAATCGTCTTCTCCAGACCAGAGGCTGCCAATACGTAACACGCGCTGTTCTGTAGATGGCTTAGAAGCCTCTGCCCAGGCTGTATGCCTGCTTTCAGAAATTAAAGGCAATAGGAGTGCTGCACATATTCCAAAGCTTAACCAGCGCCGCCATAGCCTTCTATTATTATTTATATGATTCATTCTTGAACCCTCCCATAAAATACTCAATCCATCCACCTTATGAATAATTACCCATAATTCTAGTAACAGTATATAGCTTTATTCTGGAGGGGAAGTTACAGGCTGTTTAAAGTTATGCTACGATTTCTTCATATTATTTCTATAAAAAACATTCCGGGAGTTTTCTGAGGATCCTGATATGCCTTTCTACGGTAAGATAATTGCACTTTGTGCAACTATTACAGCTGTGTGTGTTGCGCTTCTCCTTTTAATTGCACTATGTGCAGTTAAAAAATGTTATTAGGTGCTTTCGGAGGATTTCTGGCGGATATAATTGCACAAAGTGCAACTATATCACCAGATCCTCTAAGGATGGTTAGTTTAAGTGCACGAACTGCAACTATTCTGCGTGTGTGACGACATTGCGATGGCATCACACACGCAGAATATAGTATTCCAGAGTGTCAGAGCGTTCAGAGTGTAGAGCGATAACGCATAGCTGCAGAGTCTCAGAATCCCGAGTGTCAGAGCGCAATATACCAGAGCGACAGTGCGCAGGTCAGCCAAATGTCAGAATGTGAATGTAAATGCAAACACCAAAACCCTACTCTCCACTCCACTCTACTTTTCCTTTTACCAATACAGCATTTGCCTTCCCTACTAACTAACCTACTAACTAACCTACTAACTAACCTGCTACCTTTCCTGTGACCGGCACAAATCGCCCCTTCTACGCAGGATAATTGCACTTTGTACAACTATTAAAGCCGAATGTATTATGCTTCTTCCTTTTAATTGCACTATGTGCAGTTAAAAAACGTTATTAGGAGCTTTCGGCGGATTTCTGGTGGATATAATTGCACAAAGTGCAACTATATCGCCATATCCTCTAAGGAAGGTTAGTTTAAGTGCACGAACTGCAACTATTCTGCGTGTGTGACGACAGCGCGAGGAATCACCGGGGCAGAGTATAGTATTCCAGAGTGTCAGAGCACCTTTTCCTTTTAATTGCACTCGGTGCAGTTAAAAAGAAAATCCTCCCACCAAAATGTGAGAGGCCCGTCCAATCTATACTTAAATATTTAGTTTAAACGCCAAATGCGGAAGGATCTTTTCTCCAAGATTTCAGCAGTTCCACATCTGTAGCTGCGATCTCGCCTTGTGTAAGAGCCACATCAATCAATGTGCTGTAGTTGGACAAGCTTTGTAATGGCATTTCAGCGGCAGCAAAAGCATCGACCGCACGATCCAGCTCGTAGCTGAAGATTGCCAATACAGCCAACGCTTCTGCGCCTGCTTCTTGCACAGCTTGAGCTGCTTTGATGGAGCTTCCACCAGTGGAGATCAAGTCCTCGATAACGACTACCTTTTGCCCCGACTTAATTAGGCCTTCGATCTGATTCTGCTTGCCGTGACCTTTAGCTTTATCGCGGATATAAGCCATTGGCAGATTGAGTTTATCAGCTACCCAAGCTGCGTGAGGAATGCCTGCGGTTGCTGTACCTGCGATCACCTCTGCATCTGGATACTGGCTTTTAATAAGCTCAGCGAAGGCATCAGCAATATAGTTACGTACCTCTGGGTAAGCCATAGTCAGACGGTTATCGCAATAGATCGGGGATTTAATACCAGAGGTCCAGGTAAAAGGCTCCTGCGGTCGCAGTGCCACCGCTCCTATCGTAAGCAGATAACTTGCTACTTGTTCACTTCTATTTAATGTACTCATGCTAGGGTCATCTCCTCAATAATATTTAGTGCTGCTTGACGTGGATCAGCTGCAGTTGTAACAGGACGTCCCACCACCAGGAAGTGGCTGCCTTGCTGAATGGCTTTGCCCGGCGTCATCACCCGGGACTGGTCACCTAGGGATGCACCTGCTGGCCGGATACCAGGTGTAACTGTACAAAATGCGGGCCCACAAGCCTCTGCGATCGCTGAAGACTCTTGCGGTGAAGCCACTACTCCATCCAGACCTGCAGCGGCTGCCAGCTTAGCGTATCTGACTACAGTATCTGCTACGTCTCCTGCGATTCCAATTTCGTTATTCATCACTTCTTGGCTCGTGCTGGTCAGCTGTGTAACTGCGATAATCAAAGGCATTTTAAGCGTAGCATTCCCATTAACTACTGAAGCAGCGCCTTCACGGGCTGCAGCCATCATTGCCGAGCCTCCAGCGGCATGTACGTTAAACATATCTACACCGAGGTTCGTAAGGCTTTCTGCCCCGCCTTTTACCGTGTTAGGAATATCATGCATTTTGACATCTGCAAATACAGAATACCCTCGAGATTTCAGTTCATTAATGAATTCCGGTCCTGCTGCATAGAAGAGCTGCATTCCCACTTTCATATAACAAGGAATCCCTTCCAGCTTGTCAATCAAGGTTCTTGCCCCAGCAACATCAGGGTAATCCAAGGCGATCATCAAGCGATTCGCCATTTCATTCCACTTTGCATCTCCCTGTCCCATAACCGTTCTCCCATCCAGTGCAGACTTAAATCCACACTCTTCATTTATTAGCCCCTAGGCATAGCGGAACGGTCTGCGTAAACGCAAACCGCCCTATGCATCTTTATGAGATTAGTTTAATTGTCCGACAAAAGCAGGCATGGACTGTGACGAGAAGTTGATCGTCTGCAGCATTCTGAGCAGTGCCGTTACTGTATCGAGTGATGTCATACATACGACGCCATTCTCAACCGCTTCACGACGGATACGGAATCCATCACGCTCTGGTGTTTTCCCTTTAGTCAGTGTATTAAAGACGAAGTTGGCTTGCCCACCACGAATCAAGTCGAGAATGTTCGGTGCACCTTCATCCAGCTTGTTCACGTTCATTACGTTGAGACCTGCTTCTTCAAGCGCTTGAGCGGTGCCTCCGGTAGCAATGATCTTGTAACCCAGCGAGTGGAAGCCTTTCATAAGCTCCACAGCTTCTGCTTTATCTTTATCTGCCACTGTAACGATGATAGCGCCGGTTGCTGGAATTTTCATTCCTGCTCCGATTAGACCTTTATACAAAGCTTTTGCATACAATTTATCGCGGCCCATAACCTCACCCGTCGATTTCATTTCAGGTCCGAGCGTTGGTTCTACTCTACGCAGCTTGGCAAAAGAGAACACCGGCACTTTAACCGATACATAATCACTTTCCGGCCATAGACCTTCTGTATAACCGTCATCTTTCAGCTTGCCGCCGAGAATGATTTTGGTTGCCAGATGCGCCATTGGAATTCCAGTTACTTTACTCAAGAATGGAACCGTACGCGATGAACGTGGATTTACTTCAATGACGTACACTTCATTCTGATAGATGACGAACTGGATGTTGACCAGACCAATCGTTTTCAGTTCCTTAGCAATCTTGATTGTGATCTCTGCAATTTTTGCTTTCAGACCTTCATCCAGATATTGCGGAGGATATACAGCGATGGAGTCACCGGAGTGAACGCCTGCACGCTCAACATGCTCCATAATCCCTGGAATAACTACCGTCTCACCGTCACAAATTGCGTCTACCTCAACCTCTTTACCAAGCATGTAACGGTCAATCAATACCGGATGCTCCGGATTCACCTTAACCGCTTCTACCATGTAGCTAAGCAATTCCGCATCATTATATACAATTTCCATTGCGCGTCCACCAAGTACATAGGAAGGACGTACCAGGACTGGATATCCAAGCGATTGTGCAGTTTCTACTGCTTGATCTACGTTGATAACCGTCTTCCCTTTTGGTTGGGCAATATCCAGACGAGCCAGCAAAGCTTCGAATTTCTTCCGATCTTCAGCTTCGTCAATACTGTCTAGGCTAGTTCCGAGAATCTTAACGCCAGCGGCACTTAATGGTGCAGCAAGGTTAATGGCTGTTTGGCCTCCGAATTGTACGATAACCCCAATCGGATTCTCTTGCGCAATTACGTTCATTACATCTTCAAAGAACAAGGGTTCAAAATACAACCGGTCCGAAGTATTAAAGTCGGTAGATACAGTCTCAGGGTTATTATTGATAATAACCGCTTCATAACCTGCCTTCTGAATCGCCCATACTGCATGCACAGTGGAGTAATCGAACTCAATCCCTTGACCGATCCGGATTGGACCCGATCCAAGCACGATAACCTTTTGTTTATCGGAATGAATGACTTCATTTTCAGTCTCATAAGTAGAGTAGTAGTAAGGTGTAGAAGCTTCGAACTCAGCCGCACAGGTATCTACCATTTTGAATACAGGCGTTAATCCTCGCTCTAAACGAAGCGCGCGTACATCAGCTTCTTTGATGAATTTAACGTTCGCTTGTCCTTCTGCACGAATCTCAGCAATCGCACGGTCTGTAAAACCTCTGCGTTTAGCTTGATACAGGGTTTCTGCTGATAAGCTTTCATCCCCACGGATAACCTCTTCAAAGTTGATCAATCCCTCGATCTTGGACAGGAACCACCAGTCCACGTTAGTGATATCTTGGATCTCTTGCAAGCCAAATCCGCGGCGGAAGGCTTCCGCGATCAAGAACAACCGCTCATCATCAGGTTTTGCCAGACGTTCACGCAGGACGCTTTCTTCCAAATCTTCAGCGCCCGGCAGGCGGAAACGGTGTACACCGATTTCCAGGGAACGAATTGCTTTATGAATGGACTCTTCGAAGGTACGACCGATGGCCATAACTTCTCCAGTTGCTTTCATTTGTGTGCCCAGCTTACGGTTCGCATGAATGAACTTGTCGAACGGCCAGCGTGGGATTTTGCTTACGATATAGTCAAGTGTAGGCTCGAAGCAAGCATAGGTCTGTCCAGTAACTGGATTGACGATTTCATCAAGTGTGTAACCAAGCGCGATTTTGGCAGCCATTTTGGCAATCGGATAACCGGTTGCTTTCGAAGCCAAAGCCGAAGAGCGGCTGACACGTGGATTTACTTCGATTACATAATATTGATAGCTTTGCGGATCCAGTGCGAACTGCACGTTGCAGCCACCCTCGATATTCAGCGCACGAATGATTTTGAGTGAAGCGCTGCGCAGCATTTGATATTCACGATCGGATAACGTTTGGCTAGGTGCCACAACGATACTGTCACCTGTATGCACACCTACCGGGTCGAAGTTCTCCATGTTGCAGACAACGATACAGTTGTCGTTCGCATCACGCATAACCTCGTATTCAACTTCCTTCATGCCGGCAATACTTTTCTCCACCAAACATTGTCCGATCGGGCTATAACGAATACCTGCTTTGACAGTCTCAAGCAGCTCTTCTTCGTTGTCGCAGATCCCGCCGCCGGTGCCGCCAAGCGTATAAGCCGGGCGTACAATTAGAGGGAAACCAATTTCCTCAGCGAATTTCATCGCTTCATCTACTGTGGTAATAATAGTGCTCTCTGGTACAGGCTGTTCCAGTTCGCGCATCAGATCACGGAACAAATCGCGATCCTCTGCTTTTTCGATGGACTCAAGCTGGGTACCTAGAAGCTTAACATTCTCTTGCTCTAGTACTCCTGCACGAGCCAATTCTACAGCCATATTAAGACCTGTCTGTCCTCCCAAAGTTGGCAACAAGCCATCTGGGCGCTCCTGACGGATGATGCCAGTTACGAATTCAAGGGTAATCGGCTCGATATAAACTTTATCAGCCATATTGGTGTCAGTCATGATAGTCGCTGGGTTACTGTTGATCAGCACAACTTCGACGCCTTCTTCTTTCAGGGCCTGACAGGCCTGCGTTCCGGCATAGTCAAATTCTGCGGCTTGCCCGATAACAATCGGTCCAGAACCGATTACTAATATTTTTTTAAGCTTTTCATTCTTAGGCATGTTATAGAGCTCCTTTCACGGCTTCAAGCTGTTTTACTGTAGGTTTTGGCGCCGTGATTCTGGCGTTTGCCGCAAGCTGCGCCTGGCGCGAGCTTACAGGTGTGTTAGCTTTATGATCAGCGATCATCTGTAAGAAACGATCGAATAAGTAGCTGCTGTCATGAGGTCCCGGTGCTGCTTCTGGATGGTACTGTACTGAAAACGCAGGATAACGGGTATGTTTAAGTCCTTCAACGGTCTTATCATTATTATTAATGTGAGTAACCTCTAGATCCGTGCTCTTCACAGAGTCTTCATTCACTGTGTAGCCATGGTTCTGAGAAGTAATGAAGCAACGTCCGCTCTCCAATTCTTTAACCGGATGGTTACCGCCACGGTGTCCGAATTTCAGCTTCTCTGTATCCGCGCCACAAGCCAGTGCAAACAGCTGGTGACCTAAGCAGATACCGAAGATTGGGTATTCGCCAAGCAATTCTGAGATCGTCTTCACTGCGTGTGGAACGTCTTTCGGGTCCCCAGGGCCGTTGGACAGCTGGATACCATCTGGATTGAGGCGACGAATCTCATCAGCAGTTACGTCATGAGGTACAACTACAACATCACAACCGCGATTGTTCAACTCGCGTAAGATACCAGCCTTCGCTCCGTAATCTACCAGCACGATGCGTTCTTTAGTTCCCGGGCTATTGTACATGCTTGGAGTAGATGTGCGAGCTACCTGATTGCGCAGTTCTTCAATTGAAGTGTCGCCCATCATTTCCATCAATTCCTCTACCCGTTTGTTAGAGGTAGTCAGGATCGCCTTCATTGTTCCGTAGTGGCGAATAATCCGCGTCAACATCCGGGTATCAATCTCGCTGATTCCAGGAATATCGTATTCTTTCAGCAGGTCGTCCACACTGTATTCTGCGCGCCAGTTACTTGGAACTTCTTCATGACGACGCACTACAAAACCGTGTACGAAAGGTCGAACAGATTCGAAATCATCCCGCGTAATCCCGTAGTTCCCGATCAATGGGTACGTCATGGTAACGATTTGTCCGCAATATGAAGGGTCAGACAGCACCTCTTGATATCCTGTAATTCCTGTGTTAAAAACAACCTCGCCTGTCTTTTCACCTTCAGCGCCAAATGCGGTACCTGTAAATAAAGTTCCGTCTTGAAGCAGCAATCTCGCCTGCATTCCCTTCCACTCCTTCATGTTCTGTAGTCTGATACGTATGCCTTGCATGCCTTCCGGAGTGTACGCGCTCAAATTGCTGATCCGCAAAGATCAGCAATTTCGCCTCACCAGTCCGCTAGTTTTTCTCAGTCCATACGGCTTTGCCGTCCACCCAAGTTTTTACTGGCCAACCCTTAAGCTTCCAGCCGCCAAAAGGTGTGTTGCGTCCTTTGCTTGCGAAGGAACCTGGGTCTACTTCTTTTTCCTGCTCCAGATCGATGAGTGTCAAATCTGCAGGAGCTCCGATCTCCATAACCCCGGTGTTCAATCTGAATACCCGTGCAGGATCGGCAGTCATTCTTTGTACTAGTAAGGATAAATCCCATTTTCCGGTTTCTACAAACGCCGTGTATAAGAGTGGGAAAGCTGTCTCGAATCCAACGATACCAAAAGGTGCCAGCTGCATTCCTTTTGCTTTCTCTTCCTCACTATGTGGCGCATGATCTGTAACAATCATATCTAGTGTGCCATCAAGCAACCCTTCGATACACGCCTCAACATCGCGGCGGGAGCGCAGCGGCGGGTTCATTTTCCAATTGGCGTCAAGGCCTGGAATATCGTCTTCAGCAAGAAGCAAGTGATGCGGACATACCTCAGCAGTTACTTTAATGCCGATCTCTTTTGCTTGGCGAATCAGCCGCACCGACTGTTCAGTACTGACATGGCATACATGGTAATGAACGCCTGTCGCTTCTGCCAGCAAAATATCGCGCCCAACATGGATCGCTTCTGACTCATTCGGAATTCCTTTGAGGCCATGCTTCTTAGCGAACTCACCTTCAGCTACACAGCAGCCCTCAACCAGCGAGTTATCTTCGCAGTGAGCAATGACTGGCATATCGAGCGATGCTGCGATGTTCATTGCATCTTTCATCATTTGAGCACTTTGTACGCCCACACCGTCGTCTGTATAACCAATAGCTCCAGCTTCTTTGAGCGCCGCAAAATCCGTCAACTCACGTCCGAGCTCATTTTTCGTAATGGCTGCATAAGGAAGCACTTTAACTAGTCCTGCTTCACGCGCCTTGTCTTTCACAAATTGCACGATCTCCGGGCTATCTGTCACCGGACGAGTATTTGGCATACATGCAATGGTTGTAAATCCGCCTTTAGCAGCTGAGCGACTTCCGGTTTCCACTGTTTCCTTGTGTTCAAATCCCGGTTCACGCAAGTGCACATGCATATCAATGAGTCCCGGAATGAGCAGCTTACCTTCAGCATCAATGATCTCCGTGGCTTCTCCGATAGCTTCATTTCCGTCGATTATAGCCGAGATCACACCATCCTGTAGTTCGATGTGTTTGCGCTCAAGCAAGCCTTCCTTATTCAATACGCTGGCGTTTCTAATAATCACTGTCATGATTCTACCTTTACCCTCAGATCACAGCTGCGGGCCCTCTCGTTATTATATAATAAAAATTCATCTTTGTGTATATTTATTAGTCTCTATACGTTAGCATTCTGTAAGCTTATAGTAAAGCTCTTTCGAGAACCGCCATCCGGACCGGTACGCCATTAGACATTTGCGGGAAAATCCGCGATTGACTGCACTCAACTACTGCATCATCAATCTCTAGATTCCGGTTAACCGGAGCTGGATGCATAATGATTGTGTCTTTGGCCAGCTTAGCTGCCCGCTCTTCTGTTAGACCGTAGTGGCTACGGTAATCTTCAGCAGACAGCTTAATGCCGGAAGTGTGGCGCTCAAGCTGTACTCGAAGCATCATTACTACGTCTGCTTTAAGAGCTTCTTCCATAGTTACGTACGGCGCATACTCCATAAGCTCAGGAGCCTTCATATTATCCGGTGCGCAGAACTGCACCTTGGCTCCCATTTTCGTAAGCCCCCAGAGATTAGAACGCGCTACGCGGCTATGCATAATGTCCCCAATGATGGAGACTGTCAGGCCCTTTAGTTCCCCAAAGGTTTTGGTCATGGTGTATAAATCAAGCAGCGCCTGCGTAGGATGTTCATTGTTGCCGTCGCCCGCATTGATAAGCGGTATGGACACCTTCTCAGCTAACTGCTGCAGCACACCTGCAGGCTTCAAACGCACAACTCCGGCATCGATCCCCATCGATTCCAGTGTGCGCACTGTATCGTAGATCGACTCCCCTTTTTCTACACTAGAAGCTGCAGCCGTAAAATTAAGTACTTGCGCACCTAGTCGTTTCTCTGCCATCTCGAAAGAGAAGCGTGTGCGTGTGCTGTTCTCAAAAAACATGTTAGAAATAAAATGGGAGTTCAAGATGGGCGTCAGCTTTTCACTTTGATTGTCCCAAAATGCTGTTCTGTCAAGCAGTTGGATAATTTCCGACCGGTCAAGCTCTTTGATTCCCAGTAGACTACGTTCCTTTACCTTGGTAAGTGTCATGATGTTATCGTTCCTCCCGGTTTGAAATAATGTAGACCTCATCTTTGCCGTCGTATTCCTTCAGCGCCACTTCAATCTGCTCGTGCTTTGAGGTAGGTACATTCTTACCGATGTAGTCCGGCCGGATCGGCAGCTCGCGGTGTCCGCGGTCAGCCAGTACTGCCAGTTGAATCATTCGTGGGCGTCCGCAATCCATCAAAGCGTCCATCGCCGCGCGGATGGTGCGTCCGGTGTAAAGTACATCATCGAACAAAATGACTTTCTGATCATGGATGCCAGCACTTCCTGAAGTAATAACAACGTTGCTCTTCACTACTGCTTCACTGCCTTCCACTTCACGGTCATCCCGGTAATGTGTGATATCCAGCTCACCGTATGGAATCTCGACGCCTTCAATCTCCTTGATGCGCTCAGCGATACGCTGTGCCAGATACACACCTCGTGTCCGAATGCCGACCAGCAGACAATTTTCGATACCTTTGTTCTTCTCCAAAATCTCATGAGCAATACGCGATAAGGCCCGGCGGATCGCCGTTTCATCCATAATGACATTTTTCTCAGTAACCATAATCTTGTCACCCTCCAGCTTGTTCGCCTATTCAAGTTCCCGGAAATCAAAAAACTCCTTGCCTATAACAGGCAAGGAGTGAAATCCGCAGATGAGGAAGATGACGGCCGCGCGCATAAAAAGACAGTTCCGTATTTACACACGGATACCTTTCTAAGAGTCGCGAACCTCGATTCACGTTACCTTGCCAGCCTCACAGGACTGAATTAAAGGCGCTATTCATTTAACAAGAATTATGACAGAACAACCCCCTCATGTCAACTTTCTCTGCCTAAACTTTTGCACTTCTCTTCCTTACTTCTATTAACAACAAGGGGAAAGCGGTACTCAGTATATCTGCATAAAAAACGAGGCTGAACCCAAATAGCCGTTTCATGGCTTTTGGGACAACCTCGTTTATGTTCTTAACACTACTTGATGTCCAAATGGTTCAAGAGGCGCACCTAGTAATGCTGAAAATGATGCAATTGGTGAGGTTCTTATATAGTAATTAGGGAATTTCTCCCTGAAAGTCAGTGATTTCTGTTCATCAGACTTGTAATTAGGGAAAACTTCCCTAATTATAAGCCAGTACAGTAAATAATACAGAAAACCCCCTGATTATTAGGGAACTTTTCCCTGATTTCGTTCATTTAGAGCGAATATCGGCTAATTTCAGGGAGATTTTCCCTAATTAGTTTAAAACCCACTCTTTACTTCCACACAAACTCAGAACACATATCACTCACCACACAAGTCCACCGCACAAAGTCCACCGTCACAGCTACCACAAATCATCTACTGCAAGCTGTACGAAAATCACACACAGCATTCATCCACCACCCACCCCAATAGTACAGAACACGACACGCGGCTTATAGTCATAAGGCACAGCAACATCCACATTTCCTATTCCATAAAAAAGAAGCTGCCCCCAAGTAGAATTCACTACTTTTGAGACAGCCTCATTAATTTCAATAACAATGCTTAAAACTCAAATTCCACATCGCTAAGACGTCTTTGAATTTCAGAGATGACACGTCTCTCTTCCTCTTCACCTTTAGCAATAAAGGTAACGGAGAAACGAACAAACGGACCTGCATCATCCCAAGGCACAGTGGAGATCAGCTTCTCACGAATCAGGAATTGGGAGAAATCTTCACCGGATTCAAAGCGACGGCCGTCTTTGATTCCCTTAGGTGCAGCGACATACAGGAAGAAAGAGCCTTTTGGCTTCTCAGCTTTAAAGCCGAGGCTGTTCAGTGCATCAACCAGCAGGTTGTGACGACGGGAGTATTTATCCGCAATCGCTTCAGTAATCTCCGGATGAGCAAGACCATAAGCCGCTGCTTTTTGAATCGCGATAAATTGGCCGGAATCGTTATTATCCTTCACATCGCTGAAGGCTTTAACCACTAGCGGATTACCAGCCACAAAACCAATTCTCCAGCCCGTCATATTGTAAGACTTAGAAAGAGAATGCAGCTCCACACCCACATCCTTTGCACCTGGAACGGAGAGGAAGCTAAGTGGCTTCAAACCGTCATAGGTCAAGGCAGCATAAGGTGCGTCATGAATAACCACTACATCGTATTTTTTCGCCCATGCAACGACCTCAGCAAAAAACTCAGGAGTGGCACTAGCGCCCGTTGGATTGTTTGGATAGTTTAGATAAAGAAGCTTAGCTTTACGAGCAATGTCTTCCGGAATTTCATTCAGATCTGGAAGGAATTTGTTCTCCTTCTTCAGCTCCACTGTAAATACTTGTCCACCCAAATATTTAGTATGTGTACCCAAGACTGGATAACCCGGCACGGTCATAATCGTGATATCACCTGGATTGATGAAACAAGATGGCAACATAGCCAGCGCAGGCTTCGATCCGATGGAGTGAACTACCTCCGTGTCTGGATCAATTCCTTCCACCCGGAAAACTTCCCGCAAATATTCAGCAGCAGCAGTCTTGAATTCGGCAATTCCATTGTCCGCATATCCGCGGTTTTCTTCCTTCGCTGCTTCTTCAGCAAGCTTAGCTACGATACCCGCATCAGCCATCTCATCCGGCTCGCCTACGCCCATATCAATTAGTTCAATGTTAGGAAAATCCTGTTTTGCGGATGCTTTAGCACGTTTGATTTTCTCGAATTTATAAATCGAAGTGTCTTTGCCATAATTGGCACCGCCGATGCGGTCTGCAAAATTAGTCTGAATGAAGCTATCTTGGTATTGTTCAATACTCATACTGTCATCTCATCTCCTGAATATCTATTCTACTTTTGAAAGAAACGGCTTCGCCGTCCCTTGGATGGCGTATGTTTCCGGATATCCGTTTCATTATAAAAATAAGGATAAAGAATAAGGCATTACCCTTTCTTTATCCTTATGTTTTTAAATATGCCGTAAAGTAGTGTTCAATACCATAGACTAATTATCACTTCATTTGTACTTATCTGCTGCGTAGTGTGAACAGGACTTCTTCCATGTCCTCCGGAATAGGTCTGCTGAATTCTTTATATTCACCTGTAGTAGGATGAATAAATCCGAGCACCGCCGCATGCAACGCTTGTCCATTCATCGTAGTGCCCTTGCTGCGTCCATATATCGGATCGCCTACAAGTGGATGGCCAATGAACTTCATATGTACCCTGATCTGATGCGTGCGGCCAGTCTCCAGCTGCAGCTCCAGCAGTGTACAATCTCCGAAGCGTTCCATTACTGTAAAATGGGTTACGGATTTCTTGCTGTTCTTTTCGGTTACTGTGTATAGCTTGCGATCATGTGGATCTCTGCCAATCGGTGCGTCAACAGTGCCCTTATCATGCGACAAGTTGCCGTGTACGACTGCAATATATCGGCGCGTAACACTATGCTCTTTAAGCTGTGCGGCAAGCGAGGCATGACTGGCATCATTCTTAGCCACCATGATAAGACCAGAGGTATCCTTATCGATCCGATGTACAATACCTGGACGAATCTCACCGTTAATGCCGGACAGATCCTTACAATGATACATCAGCGCATTTACTAAGGTGCCTGACGGATGTCCCGCAGCTGGGTGCACAACCATGCCCCGGGGTTTATTAATCACAATGACATCGCTGTCTTCATATACAACTTCAAGAGGAATGTTCTCCGCGATCAAATCCGTTACTTCTGCTTCAGGGACAACAACGCTAACCACGTCGCCTTCCGATAACTTATAGTTGGCTTTCACTGGCTTGCCATTAACCGTAACGTTACCGCCGCTGATCCACAGCTGCACCTGAGAACGGGAAATTTCTTCTTCCCATGATTCCGTAATATATTTATCGATTCGCTCCCGCGCGTTCTCTGCCGAAACGGTCCATTCCGTGACGTCCCTCTCTTCTTCGCTCGTAGATGCCGCTTGGTGATTGACGTCTTTATTCAAATCATTCATTCCCTTCTCTTACTTCCTTTGCTTCTTTCACATCTTTTATTTCCGTAATTTCTTCGCCATTCTTAAGGTCACGAAAAGAATCCAGAAGAATCAATCCAACCCCAATGACAATACAAGAATCCGCCACGTTAAAAATCGGGAAGCTATAGCTCCCAAAATTGAACAGAAGGAAATCAACAACCTCACCATTGATTATCCGGTCCAGGAAGTTACCGATAGCTCCACCCAGTACAAGCCCTAGGGCAACAGATAACAGCTTCCGCGAGTGTCTAGTCTTGTTCAAATACCAAACGATACCACTAACCACTACAACCGTAACTAGAAAGAAGAACCATTGCTGACCTTCGAGAATCCCAAAAGCAGCCCCGCGATTGCGATGAGAGGTAATCAGGAAAAAATCTCCGATAACAGAAATCTGTTCTCCGATCTCCAGACGTGTAGCAATGAGATACTTTGTCCCTTGATCCACCAAAAATACAATAAGAGCAATCAAATAGTACACCACAGAAGTTGTCACTCCGTTCTTATTTTTCCCGCTAAATGCGGTACGAATACTGTTTAAAGACTTGTATATTGTAGCACAGCCCTTAAAGAATCGTCTATTGCGGGACAGCCGCTAAGTTCAATCTTGGGGACTATTTTCCAGCGCTAAAATCCCTGCTCTCCGGTCAACCTAACAGAGAACCATCCGGTGTTATCCGGCAAGTCGGAATGATTCTTATAAAAGGTACAGAAAGGAGCTTTCTCATTATGACGCACCTGACAGTACAGCAGCTCTCAGAGCTACGCGCACGATTGGAAAAAGATCGGGATACGATTCAGCACAGGCTTCAGAATAATGAACATTACGGCTTAGATGAATCCATGCGGGATGGCTCCGGAGAACTTTCCGAGAATGACAACCATCCAGGAGATGCAGCCACCGATTTGTATAATCGCTCCATGGACATTTCACTGTTAGAGCGGGACGAGCATGAGCTGGACGATATTGAAGCTGCTTTATCCGCTATGGATAATGGCACCTATGGGATATGCAAGGCTAGTGGTGAGCCGATCCCTTTTGAACGTTTATCTGCCATCCCTTCCACACTTTATTGTAAAGAGCACAACCCGCGGCAAAACGCACCTTTCACTCGTCCAGTGGAAGAGGAGCTGTTATCTCCACCTTTTGGACGAACCAGTCTGGATGAACGCGACGATCAAAACGGTTTTGACGGTGAGGATGCCTGGCAGATTGTTGAAAGCTGGGGTACCTCGAATTCTCCCGCCATGGCGGAGGGCAACAATATTGATTCTTATAATGATATGGAGATTGAAGCCGATGAGCTGGAAGGCTGCGTAGAGCCTTGGGAGAACTTTATCGCCACTGATATCACGGGCAACAATCTAATTGTAGTACCTGGACGGAGCTACCAGCGTTATTTGGACAGTGACGAGGCAACCCATAGCCTAGATCCTCTCGACGAAGACTAAACACAGATGTCCTCAACACAAAAACATTTAAACAGCGTACTGTTCCAGTTTTGAGGAATGGTTCGCTGTTTTTAATCTTAACGTTTCGATGGCTATTTGAACTCTAGCTGACGTTGTACGATCCGCACAATATCCGCAATATAATCACCAATGATCGGTAGATTGAGCGCGCCTAGTCCCTGAAGGATATAAATAATCGTTGCCGCAAAAAAAGTAAAACCCAGTGCAATCCCAACTCCCCGAGCTGCTCCAAATAAAATATTTCTCCAAATCAACCGCCAAGGTGAATATAGCAGATCCGTATATTGATAAATTCGGGATTTTTCCAAAATATGAGCCCACTCAAAGGTCAAACGGTACATCGTATTCATTTTTTCTTCCAGCGGAATATCCTCGGGATTACGCGGATCTGCTGTTAGATACTCAGGATTAACTTCAGGAAAAGCCTTATTCTCCTTTTCCTTGTCTGGGTTATTCTTATTGCCGGATGTCTTAATGGAGATTCTCCTCTTATTTCCCTCCACAGCTACGGCTCCTCTCATATGTCTTTCCTTCGCTACAAAGTAAACGAGCCCGGCCAAAGAGAATTCATCTCCTTAAGCTCGGGACTCGTTAGTTTTGCGCCGAAATATAAAGACTATATTTCCCGCATAAACGGAAGATCTCCGTTTACACTTATGCCGCTAGTATATGCTGTTTTGGGACAGGTAATGCAGAATTATGCTTCGATATGGATACCGATGGATTTGTCACCGACTTCTACCGTCTCAAAAGCATGTTCTCCATCAAAATCAACCGTAGTCACAAGAACATTGTCTCGCAATACATTGTCAAATGCTGTAACAGCTGCTTTTAGCTCATCGTCTAACTTCAAAGTGAGTGCGATCCGTTTCTCGATCGGCAGATCCAGACGTTTACGGTAATCTTGAACCGCACGAATGATCTCACGAACCCAGCCTTCTTGTTCAAGCTCAGGCGTGATTTCGGTATTGAGCGCAACCGTAACTCCATATCCGGAAGCTGCGGCGAAACCTGCTTTGGCTTGTTTTTCAACAAGCAGCTCTTCAGAAGTGATTACAAGCTCTTCACCTTCAGGTGTCGCAATTGCAATTTTACCGTCCTGTACCGCTTTGCGGGTAGAATCACTGTCGAGGCTTTTCAGGAAGCCTTGCAGGAAGCCTACATTTTTACCGTATTTTTTACCGGCTACCTTAAGATTCAGCTTGAGTGTGAAATCAACAAATCCGCTGTCACTGTTCTCCAGCACGATGTTCTTGATGTTGATCTCATCTTTGATGATCTCTTCATACTCAGCCAAATGGAAGTCACGGTTCATCGAAACGATCAGCTCGGACAGCGGTTGACGATTCTTAATGCCTGTTTCGTTACGTACGTTACGCGCCAACTCAACGATCTGTCTTGCACTTTCCATATCCTCTTCCAGCTCTTTATCGATCAAGTTCTCGTCAGCAACCGGGTAGTCTGCCAAATGCACACTTTCTCCGCCGCCAAGGTTCGTGAAGATATCTTCGGACAACATCGGTGTAAATGGAGCCATCAAAGTTGCTGTCGCCAAAAGCACATGAGTCAACGTACGGTAAGCATCCAGTTTATCTTCACCTAGGCCACTCCCCCAGAAACGGTCACGGGAACGACGGATATACCAGTTGCTCAGCTCATCCACAAAGTTCTCAATCGCTCTAGACGTATTCACGAAGTCATTTACCGCAAGTCCTTTATCCACCAAAAGAATCAAGCTGTTCAGACGGGACAGGATCCAGCGGTCCAGCTTATGTTTTGATACCTTAAAAGGATGATCGGCTGGGTCGTATCCATCGATGCCCGCATAAAGCGTTAAGAAGGCATGTGTGTTCACCAGCGTATCCACTACTTTAGATTTTGTCTCACCTACAAGACCACGCGAGAAACGTTTATTATTCCACGGTGCACTGTCGGACAAAATAGCCCAACGGAATGCATCCGTGCCGTAATCGTTCATGATTTCCCAAGGATCAATAACATTGCCTTTGGATTTGGACATTTTTTGACCATTCTCATCGAGGATATGACCGTGAGCAATAACTGCTTTATATGGAGCTTTACCCTTAAACAAGGTGGATACTGCAAGCAAGCTGTAGAACCATCCGCGGGTCTGGTCGATCCCTTCACAGATCATATCTGCCGGGTACTGATCATTCAGCTTATCCTCGTTCTCAAATGGATAATGGCTTTGTGCAAAAGGCATTGAGCCACTGTCGAACCATACGTCGATCACTTCCGATGTGCGAACCATCTCTGCACCTTCGCTAAACGGACTGCGCAGCTTGATCTTATCCACGAAAGGTTTATGCAGCTCGATATCTTCCGGAACATCACCAATCGCCATCGCTCTTAGCTCTTCAATGCTGTGTGGTGCAAACTCTTTGCCCGTTTCTTGACATACCCAGACGTTGAGGGGTGTACCCCAATAACGGTTACGGCTGATATTCCAGTCAACCAGTTCATCCAAGAACTTCCCGAAACGACCTTCACGTACATGCTCAGGGTACCAAGCCACACTGTTGTTGTTAGCAATCAGCTGATCTTTGATCGCTGTAGTGTTGATGAACCAGCTGTCTGTTGCGTAATACAAAAGTGGTGTATCACAACGCCAGCAGAACGGATAGCTATGCTCGTATTTCTCTTTACCGTAAAGCAATCCTTTTTCAGACAAAACCTTAATGATATCCAGATCGCAATCCTTAACAAAACGTCCCGCAAAATCAGAAACTACATCCGTATACTTACCGGAATTATCAACCACATTTACGAAGCTGATGCCATTCTCACGGCAAGTCTTGTAGTCATCTTCACCATGTGCTGGTGCCATGTGTACGATCCCTGTACCACTGGAATCTGTAACGAAAGAAGCACCTACGATAACATTACTTTTCTCTGCCTTAATATATCCGAATGGAGGTGCGTAAGTTTTACCGATAAACTCGGAACCTTTATGTGTAGAAAGGACTGTGTGCTCGCCTTTCATTACTTCTTCGACCAAGTTTTTAGCAACGATGTACACACCATCTTCTTGTTGCACACGTACATAATCCATGTCCGGGTTCATAGCTAGCGCCATATGGGCTGGCAAGGTCCAAGGTGTTGTCGTCCAAGCCAATACGTAGTCTCCGCTGTCATCCAGCTTGAACTTCGCAGTTGCACTGAGATCCTTAACGGTTTTGTAGCCTTGGGCAACTTCATGCGAGCTTAATGTAGTCTGGCAGCTCGGGCAATACGGGCTAACACGGTGTCCGCGGTAAAGCAACCCGTTCTCATGCACTGTAGCCAAGATGTTCCATACACTTTCGATATAGGTGTTATCCAAGGTTACGTAAGGATTATCTAGATCTGTCCAGTATCCAATCGCTTCTGTAAATTCACGCCATTGCTTCTCATAACCGAAGACGCTGTCTTTACATTCCTGGATGAATTTTTCTACGCCATATTCCTCAATCTCTTGTTTACCGGAGATGCCAAGCTTCTTTTGTACGCCTAGTTCTACTGGCAGACCGTGTGTATCCCAGCCTGCTTTACGTACTACGCGGTAACCTTTCATTGTCTGGTAACGACCGATGAAATCCTTGATTACCCGTCCCAGCACGTGTCCGATATGCGGCGCACCGTTTGCTGTTGGCGGACCTTCATAGAATACATAGTTTGGACGTCCCTCACGGTTCTCCATGGACTTGCGGAACGTATTCTCTTCGTTCCATTTCTTCAATATGCGGACATCTCTTGCCCGCGCCTTTTCTCTGACATCTACTTTTTGCATGTGATGGTCAATCCTTTCATGGATTAGTCTATAAAGCTCTTTTCGATCCTTGGGCGATCCTGGCAGCAGCTGCCACTTCTTTGCCCTGGCACCCGAGCTGCGATCCCGTAGGGCAGCAATCGCTCGGGGCGCCATTTCGCGACCTTGCGCAGCTGGTCGCGCACCGCTCTTGCCCTGGCTCCCGAGCCGCGATCCCGTTAGGGCAGCAATCGCTCGGGGCGCCAATGAGCGACCTTGCGCAGCTGGTCGCTCACCGCTCTTGCCCTGGCTCCCGAGCCGCGATCCCGCAGGGCAGCAATCGCTCGGGGCGCCAATGAGTGACCTTGCGCAGCTGGCCGCTCACCGCTCTTGCCCTGGCACCCGAGCCGCGATCCCGTTAGGGCAGCAATCGCTCGGGGCCATACGCGACCTTGCGCAGCTGGTCGCACACCGCTCTTGCCCTGGCTCCCGAGCCGCGATCCCGCAGGGCAGCAATCGCTCGGGGCGCCATTTCGCGACCTTGCGCAGCTGGTCGCGCACCGCTCTTGCCGTTAAGGCCCCGCAGGCGAACCCGCCAGGGGAGCCTAAGAAGGGCCGCTCGTTCAGCCACATGAGTCCGTTTGTTTCCACCACCGTACCTATTTGCACGAGGCTTTACTTTGCGGGTGTCCAGAGGGCGGCAGCCCTTGGGGTCCCCCTTAGAAAGGGGGATTTAGGGGGATGGCCGCCCCGGAACAACAAAATAAGCGTCATCCCACCCCCAAAGGGGCGAGACGACGCTCGCGATACCACCCTAATTCTGCGCATGAGCACATCCTTAAGGGGAGTGTATTCAGCACAATCTCAGTCCTGCGCGTAAATCTTGTGCACAGGTCCGGTGTAACGTCCGGCAGACGGTTAGGCTTACGCACGATCAACGCTTCAGCTTAACTTCTAGGGGAAGATCTTCCGGCAGGGTTCGAACAATCGGCTCGCAGCAATCGCCGACTCTCTGGAGAACGTTACCTTGTCGTACTTGTCCCGTCATCGAATACATATAAACATTATACAGATATGTTCTATTTATAGACTTTTTGAATCTAAATGTCAACAACCATTCGCCCAATCTAGCTATTATGAGCGTACTTGCACATGGAGTTCACTTTATTATGGTCTATTTTATCGGAAAATAAAAATAGAGGGAATAGCTCCCTCTATTTAGCCAATTATCGTCTGAAACCTTTAGATGCGATGAAGAACATCATCCTTGAAAGCTACGTTCTCGCTCGCCTCACGACTCTCTAAGGCATTCCAGTCATCCTGTGATAACAGCTCCAGCTGAGCTTCCACTAATGTCCGGAAACGAGTGCGATAGATCGAAGCTTGCTTGCGCAATTCTTCAGTCTCAATAGCAACCTTACGGGATTTGGATAACGCTTCGTTAATAATACGATCGGCGTTTTTCTCCGCTTCCTTGATAATGAGCTGGGATTCCTTCTTGGAGTTGTTCTTCACATCATCCGCCGCTTCCTGAGCGACTAAGATCGTCTTCGATAAACTTTCTTCAATATTCACAAAATGATCCAGACGCTCTTGAATAGACAAAAGCTGATTCTGCAGTTCCTTGTTCTCACGGATGACGCTTTCGTAATCCTTGATCACTTGATCCAGAAATTCGTTGACCTCGTCCTCATCATAACCGCGAAGTCTCCGAGAAAACTCCTTGTTATGTATATCGAGCGGTGTTAATGGCATGCTGTGCACCTCCTAGAAATTTCGGACCTTCTTTATCTCTAAATCGCAACTAAGCGGCAGACAAAGAAGAAAGACTGTACTTCAAGTAAAGGCAGAAGGTGTTCCTGTGTTCCGCCTGCCATTCATGGTCCGCCTCTTCTTAAAAGTATCGGCGTCCAGCTTAAAAAATGTTTGATTCCCTCGAAATAATCAATTTCGACAAGTAAGACCGTATTCCTGCAAGGGATTCACACAAATTTACCAATCTGAACACGGTATCGGCCCTTTTTCGTCAAACTGCCGACCTCTAGAACCTTGAAGCGACCAAAGCCTTGAATAGATACCATGTCACCATCCTTAAGACCGCAGGATGGGTCTTCCTCCACTTTCCAGTTTACCCGAACACGTCCAGCCTTGATGGGAGCAAGAATTTTGCTTCGGCTAAGCCGTGTTACATCTGCGGCAATGCCATCCAATCGCAGGGATGCTACAGTCAAATCCATCAATTCCAGCTTAACCTCACTATTACGCAAGGCGGAAAGGGGTAATACTTCCGTACTTACCTGTATCCGGTGCACTCCAGTTAAATTCATAGCTAAATAATCTGCAATATCAGCAGCGACTACAACATGACAACCATCGTCCAGAACATGAATATCACCGATTTTGCCTCGTTTAACGCCCAGCCCCAGAATAGAACCCATGTAGTCCCCATGCTCCAGAGCCAGAAACTTCTGCTCCCCTGAGGTTATTGCAAGCACCTTCAGCTCCATGTCTTCCTGATCCAGGTCACGATAATCAGGAGCGACAAGCGCTCGCTTCCGCTCTGCCTCAGCATGTCCACCTTCCCATTTAACAATCACATCAGGATGGCGGTTAACTAAAGTTTGCAGAATAAAACCTTGGCGGGGATCGAGAAATTCAGTTAATTTAGTCTCATGATATTCTCCAGCGTTGGTAACCCATTCGAAGGCCTTGTCCACAAATTGACGTTCATCGGGATGAAAATGCCCGTAAACTTCGTTCTTCATCACAATTGCCTAAAAAATCAAATGCAGGATAGATTTAAGTCCGCCTGCAGCGAATTCCAAGACAAGTAATGCAATAATTGGAGAGATATCAAGTGTACCGAAGAGCGGTGGAATAAACCGTCTGAAAGGTGTTAAATACGGCTCTACGAGTTTGCTTAGCAGTTCTCCAATGAAGTTATCACGAACGTTGGGTAACCAGGACATTAGCACATAGAAAATAATCATGTAAAAATAAATGTTAAACAAAATATCGATAATGTAATCAATTTGAAGCAAAGCCCATTCACCTCATTCTGTTATAGTCTTGATCGTCACCTAGGATTTCTGTAATGGAGCCTTGAATTTCAACAGTATCTGGAGTGCACATAAATATATTGCCCCCAATTTTAGAGATTCCTCCCCCAAGGGCATAAACAGTTCCGCTGAGAAAATCAATAATTCGCATTGCTTGATCATTGCGAACACGCTGCAGGTTAATTACTACCGTCCGATGCGAACGGAGATGATCAGCAATCTCCTGTGCCTCATCATATGAACGTGGTTCATATAATACAACCTTGACATTTTTTTGCGAATGGATACTGACAACGTTGCCCCTCTGATTTTTGCGGGTTTCTACAGGGGCCGGCTCATACTCATCCTCTTCGTGGATTTGCTCCCGCTCCACAACTTCCTCTTCCTCCTGCAAGCCCAAAAAACTCATAAATCGGTTCATAACGCTCATCACGATCCCTCCTAATGGCCTACTAACACCGTACCCAGGCGTACCCAGGTGGCTCCTTCCTGTATCGCCACTTCAAAATCATTCGACATTCCCATGGACAGCTCCGTAATCGGCTCAGGTGTCAAAGCAAGTTGATTAAGCTCATCGCGCAGCTCACGAAGTCCGCGAAATACAGGACGGGTAAGCTCCGGATCACCTTCTAAAGGTGCCATCGTCATAAGTCCAATTACCTTAACGCGGTCCAAACTAGCGATTTCACGTAAAAATCCAGGTACTGCCTCAGGTGACAGACCAAACTTCGTATCTTCGCCAGAGATATTCACTTGAAGAAACACATTCACTTCCTGATCAGCAGCAAGCGCCTTTTTGTGTAATTCTTGCGCCAGAGACATCCGGTCCAAAGAGTGTATATATTGAAATTTGCCAATAACGTCTTTAACCTTATTGGTTTGCAAATGCCCGATAAAATGCCATGTCCCTTTGTCCCCTAAAACCTTCCATTTGTGCTCAGCATCCTGCCAGCGACTCTCAGCAACATGCTCTAGGCCTGCCTCCAATACGGAGGATACCATTTCCAGAGAAACATATTTCGTCACTGCAATTACCTTGACGTCATTACGATCCCGGCCGCTTGCCGCGCAGGCACGTGCTACACGTTCCTCTACCTCAGCAATCCTCTCCTGCAGTGTTAAAGACAACTTTCAACTCTCCTTTATTCCGATCCAGCTCGTCATTCTGCCTGTAATACCGTTTTCTTTGCGATAAGAAAAAAACAAATCACGATTACAGCTTGTACACCATGTTGTACATTCGATATGAGTCGGCAATATTCCTGCTTTTATCATAATGCGTCGATTCATTTCTTTCAAGTTTAGCAAGTATTTACTCTGATCAGTCTCTGAGGCTCTGTAAAGCTCCACAGCATCGAAAGTTTCTATCCCCTCATTCAAGCTGCCCTCCAGCTGCCGAACATGCTCCATCACATAATCATCCACCTCATAACAGCAGTCGCCAATGGATGGACCGATCGCTGCCACAATATCATGTGGATGGCTGCCGTATACCGTTTGCAGCTTACTCACCATAGCTGCGGCAATCTGAGCCACCGTTCCTTTCCAGCCTGCATGCGCAAGACCGACGACTCTACGCACGGGATCATAAAAATAAAGGGGCACACAATCCGCATAAAAAGAAGTCAACAAAACCCCAGGCACATCCGTCAGCAGACCATCCGTAGCTTGAAATGCCGATGCTCTGTCCTGTTGTCCCCGCCCACGGTCTACTTCCCTTACTACAGCTATCTCTGCCCCATGAGTTTGTTCTCCACAGGTCCATGCTTCCGGCTTGAAATCAAGAGCTTCGGCAAGCGCTCTCCGATTGCTCAGGACATCTTCAGGAGCATCCCCAACGTGAAACGCACAATTCAGGCTGTCATAGGGCGCCTTGCTAGCCCCTCCCTGTCTACCAGTAAACCCCGCTGTAATTTCGTTATGCTCCACTCGCCAAGGCTCCAGATGGAGCAGCATAAGCATTTCTTTCCCCTGCACAAACGGTTCCATTTCCTCACCTCCGCCTTAGTGTACCACATGTAAATACCCGTACAAAGTGACGGTTAAGCCTGATCGCCTAAATTCTTAAATAAAAAAACAAAAAACGCACCTAATTAATAAGTGCGCCGTTCGCTGCGATCTCCCCGTTCCAGATACATCGTTTCACGCTCTTCCTGTCCCGGAGACATCCGCGACTCTTCAATCTTCACGAGTACTACATCGGACCCGATCTTAACTATATTCCGCCATGGAATAATCAGATCTGTCCCGCCTCCGAACAATCCCATAAACCGAGTGTATCCGGGTATAACGATGGCATCAATGACACCACGGCGCAAATCAAGCTCCAGATCACTAATCTGCCCCAGCCGCTTGCCATCTACAATGTTGATAACATCCTTCGTCTGAAAATCTGAGATTTTCATTTTTTTGGCAGACCCTTGATAATCCTCGTTCATCTCACCACCCCTGTACAATCCGACCTATAGTCCAATATATGATCCGGAAGCTTGTCAACATGCATTAAAAAGAGGAGACAACCCAAAATCCTTAACCCGGATTCTGGAATATCTCCTCATGGCTACTGCTCTAAGATTTCACGTGTTTTTGCATTTGCTGAATCGCAGATTTCTCCAGACGTGAGACCTGTGCCTGTGAAATGCCAATCTCATCTGCGACCTCCATCTGTGTTTTCCCTTCGAAAAACCGCATGGATAAAATTCGTTTCTCCCTTTGTCCTAACTTACGCATCGCTTCACGTAATGCAATTTCTTCGATCCACGACACATCCTTATTCTTATCGTCGCTAATCTGGTCCATTACATAAATAGGATCGCCGCCGTCATGATAGATCGGCTCGAATAAGGACACTGGATCCTGAATGGCATCAAGAGCAAAAACAACATCTTCCTTCGGCACACCCAGCGCTTCTGATATTTCGAATATCGTCGGTTCCCGTGAGTTCTGATTGGTCAGACTATCACGTACCTGGAGCGCCTTGTAGGCGATATCTCTGAGAGAACGTGATACCCGAATCGGGTTGTTATCACGCAGGTAACGCCGAATCTCACCGATAATCATCGGAACTGCATATGTGGAGAATTTAACGTTTTGTGATAAATCGAAATTATCGATGGCTTTCATCAGACCGATGCAACCCACCTGGAACAAATCGTCAACAAATTCTCCCCTATTATTGAACCTCTGGATAACGCTTAGAACAAGTCTAAGATTACCGTTTACCAATTTCTCTCTGGCGGATCGCTCGCCCTGCTGCTGCAGCGAAGTGAACAGTTGCCGCATTTCCACATTCGTTAGAACAGGCAGCTTAGCAGTATCCACACCGCAAATCTCGACTTTATTACGGGTCATGATGATTTACCTCCCAAGGAGAAACATTACTGTACATTATCTCCCGGGCTCGCCATTTTATTCCTTGCTAATTTCACCTTACACCATCTTGTTAAACTCCTTGCGCAGCCGCTTGATAATTCTTTTCTCCAGCCGCGAAATATAAGATTGGGAGATGCCAAGCAGATCGGCCACATCTTTTTGTGTCTTTTCTTCGCCTCCGCGCAGGCCAAATCTCAGCTCCATAATGAGTCTTTCCCGGTCACTCAGCTTTTCCAGTGCCTTTTGCAGCAGCTTGCGATCAACCTGTTCTTCTATGTTCCGATAAATGGTATCATTTTCCGTTCCTAATACGTCAGAAAGCAATAATTCATTGCCATCCCAATCAATATTAAGCGGCTCATCAAAAGAAACCTCACTCCGTGTCTTGCTGTTCCGCCGCAGATACATCAAGATTTCATTCTCTATGCAGCGGGATGCATAAGTAGCCAGTTTTATTTTTTTCTCAGGATCAAAAGTGTTCACAGCCTTAATTAAGCCAATAGCGCCAATCGAAACCAGATCCTCGATATTAATGCCGGTATTCTCAAATTTACGAGCGATATATACTACCAAGCGAAGATTGCGCTCAATCAACATCGCACGAACAGCTGCATCGCCGCTAGACAGCCGCTGAAGCAGATATTCTTCTTCTTCCCGTGTCAGCGGTGGAGGAAGTGCCTCACTCCCGCCAATATAATAGATTTCCTGACTCTTCAGCCCTAGTAGAAACAGCATGCGGTAATATTGCAGCTGCAGAGCAATTTTCCATTTGACCATTATTTGTTCCTCCTCCAAGAAGTGCACGGTTCGCGTGTGAAGCTTTCAAATCCCGCTTTCAGCCATCAGAAGTTTGGTTCAGCTAGCTTTAAAGATTAGGAAGGCAGTGCTGCATCAATAGCGCTCTCTTTTTGAGTCAAATCAGGATGTATTACAGCCCGATAGGCTCCATCCCCCGACAATGTCCCACCATCCAGCCCGATCAAGACTCTTTTACAATAAAAGATATCTTCACCAAGCTTTATCGTCACCTGATCAGGCTTCAGTGCAAGCATAAATGATGCCCCCCGGTTAACTCCCCTGTAAGGCACCAGTCGCATCCTGTCCTGCCAAGCAAACGACTGCCCGTCCGTTTCTAGTAAAAGTTTGTCCGCTCCGTCCTGAGTGAGTCTACCTTTCCATGTTTCAGGCAGATGTCCCTCCCAGAGCGAAGATTCCATAACCATCACCGGTATGCGGGTCAAAGGATCACAAAGCCGGTTACCTGTGTCTAGCAGGCCGGGACAGGAAACAGTCACTCCATCAATTTCTACTACCACCTCACCGATATAGGTTTCAAGCTGCTCCCTTCTGATTCGTGAGGAGTGCACTGCCTTGAAGCAGATTAACACCAGGGGAAATACTGCAATTACAAACCAAAAACCAATCTTTAGGCGGTAAGCATGCCCTCCTGAAGCAGTGAACATAATACCATTCCAAATATCACCGGAGCTCTGCAGCAAATAGTGAATACCTACAATCCCACCAGCAGCTGCGAAGTTGATAATATAAAAAGCTCCCATAGTGCGAAGGTAGCTTTGCAGACTCCCAAAACCAAAGGCAATCCATAGCATAACCACCGACAATCCAAACTTAATGAGGAAGGTATACATGAAAGACAACTCCGGCACAAACATCATCACCACATAGAGCGCACCAACCAGAGCTGAGAGGACTAGCCGCCACCATGATATCCTCAGCTTGACCATCCAGCCTGTCAGCCACAAAAGAATTCCGTCGATCACTAGATTGGCGGCGAATATCAAGTCAATATAAACAACCAGTGCATTCACCTGCTTACTATGGCGGAATCTATCCTGTAGCCAAAATGGATCAGGCTCTGTTTTTTTGGACGATATGATTAGTATAAAAAGTCTCGCTTTCAAAGTCTGTCTAAACTTGGGGGGCATTCTTAAGGTTTTTTTGTCGAGTTATAGCGCGGGAGGGTTTTATTCCTACTGAACAACATTTCACATAAAAAAAAGCACCGCATTGCCCTAGCTCTATTAGCTGGGGAATACGCTGCTTCATATCTCTTAATAAAAATATTTAATTAGTCATTGTTGCCACGATTACGGTTACGCAGGAACGTCGGAATATCTAATTGATCTGACGTATTCTGATTCCCGAACGGACGCAGATTAGCAGCGTTCTTATCCGGTGCTGCCGCTGGCTCGTTATTCGTCGAGACCGGACGGCGTCCTGGTGCTTCAGGTGATGGTTTATGTTCAAAGCCAGTAGCAATTACTGTTACTTTGATATCATCCTTCAGGCCTTCATCAATTATCGCACCAAAGATCATATTCACTTCAGGATCAGAGGCGGATGTAACGATCTCAGCCGCTTCATTGACTTCGTATAGGGAGAGGTTAGATCCTCCCGTAATATTCATGATTACGCCGCGGGCGCCTTCAATAGACGTTTCCAAGAGTGGGCTCATGATGGCTTTACGTGCTGCTTCAGACGCACGGTTCTCACCATTTGCTATACCAATTCCCATAAGCGCTGAACCGCGCTCTGTCATGATCGTCTTTACATCCGCAAAGTCAAGGTTAATCAGACCAGGAACCTTAATTAGGTCAGAGATACCTTGAACAGCCTGCCGGAGAACATTATCTGCTTCACGGAAAGCTTCCAACATCGGTGTTTTCTTATCAACGATCTCAAGCAAACGGTCATTTGGAATGACGATTAGCGTGTCGACTTTTTCTTTCAAAGCTTCGATTCCAAGCATTGCCTGGTTATAACGTTTTCTTCCTTCAAAAGTGAACGGGCGAGTAACTACACCCACAGTCAGGGCTCCACATTCTCTAGCAATTTCAGCTATAACTGGCGCCGCCCCTGTACCTGTACCGCCACCCATTCCTGCAGTAACAAATACCATATCTGCACCTTTAAGGGTATTCGAAATCAGATCACGGGATTCCTCCGCTGCTTTCTTACCGACTTCAGGGTTGGCGCCTGCACCCAAACCACGGGTCAGCTTGTCCCCAATCTGCAGCTTGTGCTCCGATTTGGCCATATGCAACGCTTGGGCGTCTGTATTAACCGTAATAAATTCTACACCCTGAACGCCGTTTTCAATCATCCGGTTGACAGCATTACTACCTCCGCCGCCCACGCCGATGACTTTTATTTGCGCCAAGCTCTCCATTTCAAAATCAAATTCTAACATATTGTTCCATCTCCCCCTCAATGTGCTTGGATGGCCGGTCCAAGTATATCTGGACTTACACTTATATAAACTCGCTAAACATATTTTTTAGACGCTCCACAAATCCGGGCTTCTGAACAGTTTCCTGACTCGGAGTGGCGTTCTGCTTGCTCCGGTTGACCGTCTTTTTGTTGCTGCTTCCACCACTGTTTCTTGCTCGGAAACTACGGACAACATTATGCAGAATACCGACACCGCCGGTAAACCCAGGGTCCCGTACACCGATATAATCCGGCACGGCGATGCGTACAGATGCAGCCAGCTCGGTCTGAGCAGCTTTCAATACACCCGGCATCGAGACAGTCCCACCTGTAAGTATATAACCTCCAGGCAGTTCACTGTAACCAAGCCGTTTAACTTCTTGACGAATCAGGTGGAATATTTCTTGCACCCTTGGCTCGATAATTGCCGCCAGATCCTCTTGGTTAAATTCCTTCTCCACGTTACTGCCAATGCGCAATACCTTGAAGACAACGTCTGAGGCTGCATCGTCAATCCATGCGCAACCATATTTAAGTTTTACCTTCTCCGCTTGATCAGTAAGTGTCCGAAGTCCGTAGGCAATATCATTGGTTACGAATTCTCCTCCGATCGGAATCGTGGAGGTTGCACTAAGAGAACCCTCTTCGTATATGGCTATTGTTGTTGAGCCCGCACCAATATCAACCAGAACAGATCCCATCGATTTCTCGTCCTTGGACAGCGCCAATCCACCAGCTCCAAGAGACATCAGCACAAGATCCTTTACCTTCAGCCCTGATTTCTCAACACAGCGTAGTAGATTATGTATTGGCGTCTTAGCACCCGTAATGATTGTTGCCTCAACTTCCAGACGAACACCAATCATTCCGCGCGGGTCTTGAATTCCTTCAAGACCATCGACGATAAATTGTTTGGGAACAACATCAATCACTTCACGCTCCGGAGGCATAGCAATGACTTCCGCAGCTTTAATTACGCGATCGATATCATCATCGCCGATTTCACGATCCTCATTCTGAACGGCCACAACACCGTGGCTGGATTGCAGGCCAATATGATTACCGGAAATGCCTACATAAACCTCTGATATTTGAATACCCACCATCTGCTCTGCATGATCTATAGCACTTTTGATCGATTGCACAGTTTGGTCGATATCTACAATCGCGCCTTTACGTATTCCTTCCGAATCAGCAGATCCAACGCCAATAATATTAAAGGTTCCATTGGTAACTTCCCCAATTATTGCCCGAACTTTGGATGTACCGATGTCCAAACTAACAATGATGTCATTGTTGCTCAAGTCCTATGGCACCTCCTGTTATAATCATAATTAATTGCATTACCTTATCCCGGTCCCGGGAAACTTCTCTGTACATATTCAACATACCTAATCCTTTCCCTCTTTTTTCTACAAATTTTTTGAACGGAATAATATTCCAACATCCCCAAATGTGAATAGTTACTCATATGTTATTGTAAAAATAGCAATTATCACAAGAAATATCGGCCTAATTGGTCATTTCAACCAAATATAGTACTATCTCAAAAAAATCGAAGAAAAAAGAGGGATATAGCTTCTTGCCCGTAACTCCGATTGTAGCATTTTTTTAACTCTATTAGTAGGGACTATTTACCTCCACACTAATCTTGCGCAACATCTTCTTCATCGCTTTCCACCTGAAAAGGAACATATGAATCGGCTTCTAGCATTTTAATGAGTCCAGGCTGTTCAGTCTCTATAATCTGATTCAAATAGGACACCTTGCTCTTTAGCAAAGAGATGGCTGTAATCACCTCAAAACGGGATCTAGTATAGAGCTTGATCCGGTCTGGAAAAGACAAGGTTGGCGAGGGAACAATCTCAGAGATATCACTTGTCAATTCATTAGGAATGCTTGCTAATGCTTGACAAAGCTTAGCCTTATTCGGATCTTCCGGGTCCCAGTTCGTTAATATAGGTTTCTCAACAGCAATTCCAGTCTCATTAACAGGCACTGCAGCTCCACTGGACAGAATCGCCTTTAAGAGGCCTCCCTGTTCCAGTTCATAAGCTACCGCAGGGAATTCCTCAATCTTTACTGTGATCACCCCGGGGAAATTCTTCTGCACGCTGACGTCTTTAATCGTCTTAAGCTTCAGCAGAGATTCTTCCACAGCTTTAGTTGATACAGCAAAGAATTGCCCACCTATTTTAATTCCACTTTGTGAGAGTAACTCTTCACTAGTAGAATACTTGCTACCTTGAAAATCTATCACTGTAATATGGCTAATAGACGATCTGAAAAAAATCACAGCAAGAAGCGCAGTGAACAGCAGCAGCAGGATCGCCGTAATCTTACGGCTCATTTTTTTCTTAGGCTTGTCCTCTTTAAGAAGAGGTAATCGGGTTGTAGTCATTCTCATATCTCCGTAATAAGGCCCTGTCTCCTTCTCTGAGAGATCTGGAAGGAGACAGGGAGCTTTAATTGGCCAAATCAAGTGGATCCGTTACAGGCACCTTACGGCTTATACGCGCGCCAAGCTTCTGAAACAGCTTCTCTATTCCATCATAACCACGGTCAATGTGATGCGCTTGCTCAACGACCGTAGTCCCTTGTGCAGCAAGCCCGGCAATGACCAGAGCTGCACCCGCCCTCAAATCAGTAGCTTCCACAGTAGCACCATACAATCTCTGAACGCCGCGAATAAACGCACGATTCAAATCGATAGAGATGTCAGCACCCATCCGGGCCATTTCTTCCACATGTTTGAACCGTCCCTCAAACACCGTTTCCTTGATCACACTAAAACCATCGGCGAGCGACAGCAGCACCATGACCTGAGATTGCAGATCCGTCGGGAAAGAAGGATAAGGAGAGGTTACGATTCTCTCAACCGCACGCGGACGTCCCATGCAGCTGACATTAATTATATCATTGCATACTGTGATTTGAACACCAGCCCGCTTAAGCACATGAATAAGCGAAGTCAGATGCCCGGCGTTCGTATGTGTCAAGGTCACATTCCCACGTGTAGCTGCCGCAGCAATCATTACAGTTCCAGCCACTATCCGGTCTGGGATTACCTCGTACGTACAGGGATATAAGTTTTTGACACCCTGGATCGTAATGGTATCCGTGCCTGCACCGATAATCTGAGCACCCATACTATTCAAAAATTGCTGTAGATCCTGTATTTCCGGCTCTCTTGCTGCTCCCGATATCGTCGTTGTCCCCTCTGCCTTGGCGGCAGCCATCATAATATTCTCCGTGGCTCCAACACTTGGATAGTCGAGATGAATATCACTCCCTACAAGCTTTGAGCCCCGACAGGATATTCGTCCGTTGCTTTCCTCGATCTCCGCCCCCAGTGCTTTAAGACCCTGCAAATGAAGATCGATTTTACGCTCCCCGATCGCACAGCCACCAGGCTGATAGATCGTTACCTCACCAAATCTGGATAACAGCGGTCCCATTAAAAAAATGGAAGATCTCATCTGCCGCATCAAATCCTCAGGTACATGAGATGTCCCCACGGCTGACGTATCTATCGTCACCGTATCCTCTTGATGCACGCACCTGCAGCCCAGCCGATCCAAGATGTCTAGCATAGTCTCGATGTCCAGCAGCTTCGGCACATTATGCAGTGAGTGAACTCCTTCGGCCAGCAGGCTTGCCGCTAGAATCGGCAGCGCCGCATTTTTTGCTCCATGGATACGAATGGTGCCTGACAGGGGACTTCCACCCTCAATCACCAATTTGTCCAATGTATCACCTCCGAGATTACCGCTCACCCACCACAAACACTTCCGATACAAGGTCATATGAAATGTACAAGATTATCCTGCACTACCTTTCAGGTTAGGAAGTGTTCTGGGTGATTGTCACGATTATAGGATTATCCTATGTTCGTTCCTCCAAGTGTGTGACAGAGAGCTGCCAATAAGGAAAATACCTCTCAAAGGTAAATGGCTTAAGACTGTTTACCGGCTAGTCTTCGGAGTTCGTTAGTGACAATGGCAGCAGAATCCCTTTTGCCCAGTCGTTTGGAAGCCTCGGACATTTTTTGGCGTACAGCTTCAGTTCCAATGATTGCTTGCACAGCTTCATAAAGCGCCTTACCATTCAAATCCTTCTCAAGCAGCACCACAGCGGCCCCTTCGCGTTCCAGCTGTCTTGCATTCGCCTCTTGGTGATTGTTCGTCACATTAGGAGAAGGGATAAGTACAGAAGGAATACCCAGCGCTGTAATCTCAGCGAGAAAGGATGCCCCCGCCCGATTTACGATTAAGGAGGTACAAGCCAAGACCTCCGGCATATTGTGAACATAAGGTAGGACATGCAGCCAGTTCGGTGTGCTACCCAGCTTCTGACGCAATTCAGCACGGGTATCCTCAAAATAAGGCTCACCTGTAACGTAAACATAATGAACACCATTACCCTTACCCACAAATGGGGCCATTTCAATCATGGCTTTATTAATAGCCTTAGCCCCTTGACTGCCGCCAACAACCAAAACAACCGTGCTGTTATCCGGAATGCCCAGCGAGGCAAACCCCCGTTGTGGACTAGCCGTAGTAACCGTCGTTGCCCGAGGATTACCTGTGTAGATTACGTGCTTGCTCCCCGGAAAAGCAGATTCTGTCCCTTCAAAGCTTACGGCCACTGTACTCGCGTAACGACTTAAAAAACGATTTGTTAAACCAGGGATAGCATTTTGCTCATGGATCAAGGTTGGGATACCTAGCCGGGATGCAGCGTAAACGACCGGACCACATACATAACCGCCTGTACCAATTACAACATCAGGCTTAAACTCTCTTAACATTTCTTTGGAAGCCTTAACGCCCTTTAAAAAACGCATCACCGTCTTGACGTTGTCCATGGACAGCTTGCGCCGAAAGCCAGTGATGTCGATAGATTTGAAAGGGATATTCTCTTGGGGAACAAGCTTGCTCTCTAAGCCACGCGTTCCACCAATATACAGGAAGGTAGATTCACTATCTTCTGCTTCCAGTTGTCTAGCAACAGCGACTGCGGGATAGATATGACCACCCGTGCCTCCGCCGCTTAATACGATACGCATGTCTTTCACCTCGCATAACGGGATAAGTTCAATAGAATGCCCAGGGAGGTTAACATCAGTGTAAGCGAAGAACCTCCATAGCTAATCAGAGGAAGTGTGATGCCTGTTACAGGCATTAGACCGATGACCACACCAATATTAATAATGACTTGCACAGCCACCATACAGACGATGCCAACGGCCAAATAGCTTCCAAAACGGTCAGGCAGACTCATCGCCACCTTCATTCCGCGCCAGATTAGAATAAGAAACAGGATCAACACAGCCAAACCACCGATAAACCCCAGTTCCTCGGCCAATATAGAAAAAATAAAATCGGTCTGCGGCTCAGGTACATAACTGTACTTCTGCCGGCTCATTCCAAGTCCGAGACCCCCGAGCCCTCCAGGGCCAATCGCGTATAGCGACTGAATAATCTGGTAGCCTGCACCGAGGGGATCGGACCAAGGATCAAGAAAAGCAGTTATCCGCTGCAGCCGGTAAGGTGCTGCGGCAACCAAAGCAACAAACCCAGCCACGCCAGCTACTCCTAGTGAGAGTAGATGTTTCATTCTTGCCCCAGCTGTAAAGACCATCATCAAGGCTGCGCCAAACATAACGGTACCTGTACCCAGATCCGGCTGGAGCATAATCAGTGCAAAGGCTGATCCGATAAGCGCTAACGGTGGAAGTAAGCCACGAGTGAAGGAGGTGATATCATACTCTTCTTTTCCCAGCCAATTCGCCAGAAATAGAATCATCCCCATCTTCATGAACTCGGAGGGTTGAATCCCGAAGGAGCTGATTCCGAGCCAGCTGCGCGCTCCCCCGCGAACTACACCAATGCCGGGAATAAGCACCATAACGAGCAGGATAAAGCAGACAATCAGTGCCGGCTTAGCCAGCTTTTTTAACACTTTGTAGTCTGTATTCGCTGTAACAAACATTGCAACAAGTCCCAGTCCTGCAAACAAAAGCTGCCTCTTTACAAAGTAAAACGAATCTCCATAATTGCGGAAGCCCAAGACAGATCCGGCGCTGTATACCATCACCATGCCGATTACCAGCAAAGAAAGAATGGGAATCAGCAACCAAATATCGGGAGCATGACGAGTTTTGTTCATCAGGAGCACACCTCTTGCATCCGTAGTAGGGGCTTATCCACCCCCCTACTTAAAGGTTATGCACCGCCTCTTTAAAAATACACCCGCGCTCTTCATAGGATGTAAACATATCCCAACTAGCACATGCAGGAGACAGGAGAACGATATCTCCTTCTTCCGCCAGAGCGGAAGCTCCCCGCACAGCTGCTTGCAGCACGGCGGCGGCGCTCTCCCCATTATCGACGGAGATAATCTGCTTTAATCCTGCCAGCTGTGCTACATTTATTAGCTTGTCCTTGGTTTGTCCTAACGCCACCAAAGCTTTGACGCGTCCGCTCAGGACAGGCAGCAGCTCCATATAATCGGAGCCACGGTCTAATCCGCCAGCGATCAATACCACCGGACGCTGAAACGATGTCAAAGCCGTAATTGTCGCTTTGGAGTTCGTTGCTTTGGAATTGTTGTAATAAGCGGCTCCAGCCTTATCAGCTACATACTCCAGGCGGTGCTCCACACCACGAAAAGAAGAAAGCACTTCGCTTAATAGAGAGGGGTCAGCTCCAGCGGCAATAGCAATTCCACAGGCAGCCAGCGCATTCCCCACATTAAAGCGACCCGGAAGAGCGATGGAATCCACATCCGCGATTATCGTTTCCTTGTCCGCAGATTCGCGATAGATAATGTGGCGCTTCAGCTCATCATCTTGCCCCGTAATATAGGACGGGCTAACAAATACTCCATGAGGCAGCTCCTCAAACAAGGAGAATGGAAGAATCGAAGCCTTCACATAGGGCACAAGTTCCCGGCAGACAGGATCATCCCAGTTCAGCACTGCTGTATCCGTAGCTAATTGATTAGCGAACAGCTTGGTTTTGGAATCCACATAATCTTTCATGCTTCCATGATAATCCAGATGAGTCTCTGCAATATTCAGCAGACAGCCTATCTTTGGCCGGAAGGTCTCCGTACCTTTGAGTTGAAAGCTGCTAAGCTCGACCACCATCCAGTTATCCTCTGTAGCCTCTTGTGCAGCCTGACAAAGAGGCGTACCAATGTTGCCCGCAACTATAGGGTTCATTCCCGCAGCTTCCAGCATATGGCCTACCCAGGTCGTCGTTGTCGTCTTGCCATTGGAGCCTGTGATGCCGATCATCGGCGCTGCACAAAGTCGATAAGCCACCTCTACCTCTGTGACCACTTCAATTCCAAGCTCAATTGCCTTTTGTACAGGGGGCGCAGAATAAGGAATGCCTGGATTTTTGATTACCAGACTTACACCTTCATGAATAAGTCCTTCCGGATGCCCGCCGCATATAACACAAATTCCCAAAGATTCCAATTCGGAAGCTTCGGGACTTTGATCTCTTTCCTTTTTGTCGTTAACCGTAACTATAGCGCCGCGTTCATGCAGCACTTTAGCCACCTGGACACCGCTTTTAGCAAGCCCAAGAACCACAACTTCTTCACCATGATACATATCTGGATGTTTCATTCTCTACAACCCCTTGCTAATAAATAGTCCCACAGCAGCCAACACCAAGCTAACCGCCCAGAACGAAATTACCACACGCCACTCCGACCAGCCACCAAGCTCAAAATGATGGTGAATCGGGCTCATTCTGAATACACGTTTGCCACGGGTTTTAAATGAAACCACTTGAATCACAACGGATAACATTTCAATTACAAAGACACCGCCTATGATGAGAAACAGCAGCTCACTCTTCGTGACAATAGCAATAGCACCTATAGCACCACCAATACCAAACGAACCCGTATCCCCCATAAACACTTTAGCAGGGTGGGCATTGAACACAAGAAAGCCTAATACAGCACCAATCATTGCCGCAGCACATACACCTGCCGCAATAGACGTAGCCTGCATTGCCACCACCGCGTATGCGGCCAAGGCAATGGCACTGACACCAGACAACAGTCCATCGACTCCATCTGTAAAGTTAACGGCATTCGTCACTGCCATCATCATAATAATGATGAATGGATAATAGAACCAGCCACCCCAATCAAAGCTGAAATCAGTACCTGGTACGCTGATACTTGTACTGTGTCCGGCATAAATCAGAAGACCGCACATCAGAGCACCAACCAGCAGCTGTCCAAATAACTTTTGACGTGCTGTGAGCCCTAAGGAACGCTTAAATACAATTTTGATATAGTCATCCAAAAACCCGATCAATCCAAAACCAAGCGTAGCTACGAGCAGTACGTAAAAATCTGTATTCACCACAGAAAATTTCAGATAAGACAAGGTAAAAGCTACGATAATCACGATACCGCCCATAGTCGGCGTTCCCGCTTTCTTCAAATGGGTTTGCGGTCCGTCATCTCGCACCTGCTGTCCGAATTTCATCCTGCGCAGAAGCGGAATGAAGAGCGGAGCGGCAATGACCGCAAGGATAAAGGAAACAGCAATAGTCAATAACAATAGTTGATAATCCATGGGTACACCCCCTCCAATGATTTAGGTCTGTTGAATATCTTTATTTAGGCTCTGAAGCACTTCCTCGAGCTTCATTCCTCTTGATCCTTTAAATAGAACAATATCCTTAGCACTGCATTTCTCTAGAAGGACAGCGGTTAGTTCCGCTTTATCTGTAAAAGCTTTTACGCGCTCTTTGCCGAATTTCTCTTCTGCTGCTTTGGCAATATGAACGGATAATGGTCCGTAAGTACATACAAAATCAGTTAATGAAGGGTCAAGGTAGTAGCCTATTTCTTGATGAAATTCTACTTCCTCCGGCCCAAGTTCCAGCATGTCCCCGAGCACAGCGATTTTATTGCCACTGCATTTCATAGATTGCAGGACATCTATAGCCGCCTTCATAGAAGTAGGGCTGGCATTATAAGCATCGTTTAAAAGCGTAAGTCCGGAAGAAGTTCGAATCACTTCAATCCGCATGCCCGTCAACTTGAGCTTGCTTAGACCGTCCTTCATATTCTGCTCCGTAACCCCATAATGACGAGCAACCGCTAGTGCAGCCAGAGCGTTAACAACGTTATGCTGACCTGGCAGCGGTAATGTAAAAGCATGTTCCTTATGACGGCTTGACGTGAACGTCATGCCACCAGTATGGGACATCATCCCTGTTGGATAATCATCATTATCCTCATTTAGACCAAAACGGAAGGTTCTCATCCCTTCTGGAGCCTTAAAAGTGGACTCTTGCATTACCTCAGTCAGCAGCGGTTCGTCACCGTTATAAATCAGCAGTCCCCCCGGCTTCAGCCCCTCAGCAATCTCCAGCTTGGCGCGGGCTATTTCTTTACGTGACCCCAGCTGCAGTAAATGCGACTCGCCTACATTAGTAATTACCGCTACGTCAGGTTCAGCCAAAGAAGCCAGCAGAGCAATTTCTCCCCGCGAGCTCATCCCCATTTCAAGTACAGCGATCTCTGTATCCTCAGCCATGGATAAAATAGTAAGCGGAAGACCGATATGATTATTGAAATTCCCCGCTGTCTTGTGCACTTTGAACTGCACTTCAAGCAGAGACATAATGATATCTTTTGTTGTTGTTTTCCCGTTGCTGCCCGTAACAGCGACAACCTGCGGAGCCACTTCCTTCAGATAAGCAGCGGACAACTTCTGGAGAGCCTCCAGCGTATCTTCAACAATAATAACTCCGCCACCTTCAGGTACCGGTCCTTTATCGCGTTGCCACAAGGTTGCGCCAGCACCAGCAGCCAGTGCTGCGGCAGCATAGTGGTGACCATCGAATTTGTCTCCAGATAGAGGCACAAACAGGCAGCCGGGTGTGATCTTACGGGAGTCGGTAACGACTCCCGTAAGGGTTGTATTCATAGCTTCGACAGCAGCAGGTTCCCCTGCGCACATGGCAGCAATATTTTCAAGCGTTCTTGTAATCAATAGTTTCGGCCCCTTATAACTTCTTTAGCGACGATGCGGTCATCGAAATCATGAACCACTCCGCCAATCAGTTGATAGGTCTCATGACCTTTCCCCGCAATCAATACTACATCGCCAGGGCTTGCCATTTCAATAGCCTTCCCGATAGCTTCTCGGCGATCAACAATCATATGATACCGGTCAGAGGTGACTCCATCCTCTACTAGTCCTGCTTCTATATCCTTCAAGATTAGTTGAGGGTCCTCAGTCCGAGGGTTGTCAGAAGTTACGAATACCATGTCGCTATATCGTGCAGCGATCTTCCCCATTAATGGACGTTTCGTCCGGTCTCTGTCTCCGCCACAGCCAAACACTGTAAGCACTTTGCCGGTAGCAAATTCGCAGACCGTCTTTAATACATTCTCTAGCCCGTCTGGTGTATGTGCGTAGTCAACGATAACAGCAAATTCCTGACCTTCATCCACTGACTCCACCCGTCCAGCTACACCATCGATTGCCTCAAGACTAGTCTTGATATCAGCCAGAGAGACATCTTCCAATAAAGCAGCTGTAATCGCCGCGAGTGCATTGTAGACATTGAACTTTCCAACCATACGGAGCGAAATGTCCGTCTTCCCCTTAAACGTATCAACATGGAAAAAAGTTCCTTTTGCAGTGATCGATATTTGCGAAGCTCGGACATTAGCGTTGTTATCAATGCCATATGTAATCACTTCCGCCGCAGTTTGGGCTGCAAAATAGTGACTTGCTTCATCATCCGCGTTCAACACCGCATATTTGCGTTCTTCCTTCCACGGAGAGATCACATTTCCTAATCTGGAGAAAAAGAGCCCTTTAACCGCCCGATACTCCTCCATTGTATGATGATAATCCAGATGATCTTGGGTTAAGTTCGTAAAAATTGCCGTACGGAAGTCCGCACCCTTCACACGTCCTTGCTGAAGTGCGTGAGAGGATACTTCCATTACGCAACACTCCACACCTTTGGAAGCCATATCATGAAGGGACCGCTGCAGATCTAGCGACTCCGGAGTTGTGCCTGACATAGGGTAGCTTTTGCCGTCATAGCGCATTTGAATCGTTCCAATCAGACCTGTCTTCATATTCTGATCCTGCATAATCCGCTCAATGAGATAAGTCGTTGTTGTTTTGCCGTTTGTGCCCGTCACCCCGATCATTCTCATCCGGCTGCTAGGTGAGCCAAAGAAAGCATTCGACATGACAGACATCGCAAACCGGCAGTCATCCACAACAATCTGCGGGATATCAAGCTCCAGCTTGTGCTCACATACAATAGCCGCCGCTCCGGAGGCTACTGCTTGCGGCGCATATTTGTGCCCGTCCACGGTGTGGCCAGGCAAACAGATGAATAGATCTCCCGGGCCTACACGGCGGGAATCCGTCTGAAGATCAGTAATCTCCACATCTCCATCCCCGTATAGTTGCGAAGTAGCAAGACAAGCAGATAATTCGTTAACTTTCATAGTAATCCCTCACTCTACATTTTCGGATACGAGCTGAAACCTTATACCTTAATCATTATTCACTAGATGCTCCCATATAAATCCTGATGGTTGAGCCCTGTTCTACTCTGGCCCCAGCCTTAGGAGCTTGATTGATGACCGTATTTCCTGTGCCTGAACGTGCAAGATTAAAATTCATATTTAAATCCTCATAGATATCCTGCACCGTTGCTCCGGTAAGATCAGGTACGGTCACTATCGGAGTTTCGCCATACTTATAAGTTTTGGGAAGCTGATCACTGCGCTCCGGAACCTTCATATAGTGCAGTGAGTCTTCCAAAATATTTTGCACGATTGGAGCTGCAACCACACCCCCAAATTGAATCCCTTTCGGATTATCCACGGCAGTGTACACAACGATCTGAGGATCATCCGCTGGCGCAAAGCCAATAAAAGAAACAATGTGCTCTGTTGGAGAATAACGTCCATTTACAACCTTCTGTGCAGTACCCGTCTTGCCACCTACACGATAGCCGTCAATAAAAGCCGGCCGTCCTGTGCCTTTGGCAACCACGCTCTCAAGTGCTGCCCGCACCTTCTTGGATGTTTCCTCCGAAATGACCTGCCGCACAAGCTCTGGCTTCACCTCTGATACAGTCTCTCCCGTAACCGGGTTAACCCATGCTTTTGTTACATGTGGTTTATAGAGATTGCCACCATTGATAGCTGCGGATACCGCAGCTATCTGCTGAATAGGCGTAACCGAAACCCCTTGGCCGAAGGCTGTAGTCGAAAGCTCTACCGGACCTACTTGACTGAGCTTGAACAGAATGCCATTAGCTTCCCCATTCAGATCAATTCCCGTTTTACTGCCAAAACCAAAATCACGAATATATTTGAAAAGTGATTCTTTTCCCAGCCGTTGCCCTAAGGCGACAAACCCAGGGTTACAGGAGTTCTCAACTACCTGTAAAAAGGTTTGACTACCGTGGCCGCCCTTTTTCCAGCAGCGCAGCTTTGCGCCCGCTACCTCGATAAAACCCGGATCATAGAAATGATCGTTCTGAAGATCTACTTTACCTTCCTGCAGCGCAGCAGCCAGAGTAATGATTTTGAACGTTGAACCAGGTTCATAGGTCATCCAGATAGGCAGATTCCGGTTGTAAATCTGCGCATCATATTCCTTGTATGATGCTGGTTCATACCCCGGTCTGCTAGCCATGGCTAGTATCTCACCATTCTTCGGATTCATAGCTATAGCCCAAGCACCCTGCGCCTGATATTTTACCATAGCCTGATCCAGCTCACGTTCCATAATGGACTGGATCTGTTTATCAATCGTCAGCTCCAGATTAAGTCCGTCTTGAGGGGCAGAATATTTCTCAGATGAGCCAGGCATAAGTCTTCCGCCTGCATCAGACAAATAAGAAATATTGCCGGCTATGCCTTTGAGCAGATTGTCATATATACTCTCTACTCCTGTAATACCCTGGTTATCTATACCTGTGAAGCCTAAAATATGCGCGGCTAAATCGCCGTAAGGGTAATATCTTTTGCTATCCTCAGCGACAACGATGCCCGGCAGCTGCAAATCACGGATGCTCGCGGCAAGATCCATCGTAATTTTGCGGCCGCCGGGCTGAAGTTTCACCGACATTTCTTTTTTGGACAGCAATGTCATCAGCTTCTCCTCAGTCATCCCAAGCAGTGGAGCTAATTGCTGTGCTGTCTTTTGCTTCTCTTTTACCTGCACCGGTACTGCATACACTGTAGGTGTGGTGATATTAGAAACGAGCGGCACACCTTCACGATCCATAATTTCACCACGTTTAGCGGTAAAAGGAATATTGCGGCGCAAGGAATCTTCTACCTTCGCAGTCAATTCCTCGCCTTGAGATAATTGCACATACGCAAGACGCACGACCAGCGAACCGAATAACACTGCCAGTCCCAGCAATGTCCACAGCATTCTCCGCCGTGTTACGACTTTGGAAACCTTCATTCCGTTCTCCCCCACTTTCAACAATAGACATGAGCTCTTATCTTCATGACTATTCGGGACAAACAGGGGTTAGAACAAGCTATGTTCCGCTCTCGGAATCTGTCCCCTCATCAGCAGGCGGGGCCACGGGAATATCTTCGCCATAATCATTTAATGGCTTCATTTTCAAAGTGACCAAGGTCTTGCCATTTTGCGTTCCTACAATCTGTTCTGAGACGTAACCTTCTCCGTCTACCGCAATCTCTACTTTTAGTAGAGTTAGAATTTCAAGTGCATCACGCAGGGATTCCCCTTTTAAATCTGGAATGGTAGGCTGAGCCCCCTGCGGACTTAATAAATAGATCCGTTGCCCTGTAGCAAGCTTCGTACCTGCCTCAGGATATTGACTCTCTACAGCAGATCCTTCTCCGACCACTACATAATCGAAGCCTTGATCCAAAAGTGCTTCTCTTGCTTCCTTCATCGTCTTGTCTGTTAGATCTGGTGTAGTCCGAAGTGCGACTGTTTCAGTCTTAGCCGGCTTTTTGCTGCTGCTATCACTAGCCTCAGACGCCAGCTTAGGTACTCCCATGTATTGCAGAGATTGGGATACAATCTCTTTAAATACTGGAGCAGCTGCCTTACCGCCGCCAACCTCAACGTTCGGTTCATCAATAATGACAATAACAGCGATCTTTGGATCATCAACAGGAGCATAACCAATAAAGGAGACAAGTACTTTGGATTTCACATAATCCTTACCTTCAACCTTGATAGCCGTTCCTGTCTTTCCTGCCACGCGATAGCCGTCAATATAAGCGTTACGCCCTGTTCCTTTTACTTGGTCAGCAACAACCTGCTCCAAATATTCACCCGTTTTCTTGGCGCTTTCCTCATCAATCACCTGACGCACTACACTAGGCTGAGTAACCTTTGTCTCACCAGTGTTAGGGTTTGTGACCTCCTTAACTACATACGGAGTCATCAACTTCCCCCCATTAGCGATAGCAGATACGGCAACGAGCTGCTGAAGTGGGGTTACTAGCACTTTTCCGTGTCCATATGCGAGTGTCGCAATTTCTATAGGACGTCCAACATTAGGGTTAACGACCCCGCTTGCTTCTCCTGGCAGATCGATTCCCGTTTTCTCATTGAAGCCAAAATCATTGATATACTGTAATAGCTTGTCCTGTCCGAGCATTTCATATAGCTTAACGAATAGAACGTTACTAGAACGTTTCACACCTTCAAGAAAACTGATTTGCCCCCATCCAGCATGATTAATATCATGCAGTGCCTTACTATATCCCTTTATCCGGATGGACCCGGACAAAAATGTCGCAACAGGATCAAAAAGCTTCTCTTCTACTGCGGCGGCAAGCGTTACAATTTTGAAGGTGGAACCAGGCTCATAAGTAGATTTAATAGCATGATTATAGAATCCTGCCCCTTCAGCCCCGGTCTTCCAAAATTCATTTGGATTATAGGTAGGCATGTTGGCTAATCCCAAAATCTCCATCGTGTTCGGATCAGCAGCAATGACACTCATACTTTTTGGCTTATATTGCGCATACGCCTTTTGCATGGCCTCTTCTATATAATGCTGGATCGTACTATCGATTGTAAGCTTGAAATTACTTCCATTTACTACTGGCTTATAGGTATCTTGTGAATCCGGCAATTTTACCCCTTGACCGTCACTTTGATAAAGCAGCTTGCCATCGGCACCCTTAAGCTCCGTATCAAAGTATTTTTCCAGTCCCATGATAGCATTGCCGTCCCTATCTGTATAACCTAAGATATGTGCAGCTAATTCATCTTTTGGATAATATCGTTTCTGCTCTCTAACAAGCCCAATACCGGTCTCTTGAATTTTATGTTCTTTACCTAGGGCTACATAAAATTCTTTCACCTTATCGGCAAGCTCCTGATCAATCTTCCAGCCTTCATTACGTATTTCACGGTTCTTGAGGTAAGCACCCGTCTTTTCGTCCTTGGCTTCAACCAGCTTACGCAGCTCATCCTCTGGTTTGCCTAGCAATTCGTGTAATCCTGTGATGACCTCTTCCCCGATGCCTTGTTGTTGAATCACTTCAGGATTCACCACCACGGTATAAGCAGGGACATCGCTAGCGAGCACACTCCCGTTACGGTCAGAAATCGTACCTCGCTCCGCTTTGATAGTTGAGGTATGTGCCCAAAGTGTGGCGGCCTTTTCCTGCCATTCCTCACCTTGCATAACTTGAATCCAGAACACTCTAACGATCAAAACAAGAAAAAAGAGGGTAATACACCCTCCTATAAACAGCGTGCGAAGTTTTATTCTTTTCAGCATAAGCGAACCTCACAACTTTTTTTATTGCGATCTTGCCAATCGCTCACTAATTATCACCTGGAGTCGTTGCCGAGCTTGCCGGAATATAGATTGTTGCATTCTCATCCGGAGACACATAACCAAGATCCCGTGCTTTTTGGGCGACTTTCTGCTCTAGATTCTGCTTTTCCATCTGATACGTAGAAATCTGCTTCTTGGCTGTTGCAATATCCTGATCTAATTTCTGAGCCTGCAAGTTCAAATCATAAATTTGGACGTAACGTGAAATCAGGGTGATCGCCACCAGAACGCATACTCCTAGCGTCAGCATATACAAAAGTTTCTCTTGCAGCGGAAGTACTCTTCGTCTGGTAACTACTTTTGTCTTCTCGCGGTAAAGGGGGTTTACCTCTTCTTTTCTTTTGGGCTGAACTGCTAAATTGCCGCGGGTATAGGCCATCTCTGACTCTCCTTTATCGTCAATTACAATTTTTCTGCAATGCGCAGCTTAGCTGAGCGGGCTCGGGTATTAAGCTCAAGCTCTTCTTCAGAAGGCACAAGCGGTTTACGATTGATTAACTTAAGCGTGCCTTTCGCGCCGCATACGCAAAACGGAAAGTCAGGCGGGCATGTACATCTGCTTAAATAGCTGCTAAAAATTTGCTTGCAAATTCGGTCTTCGAGCGAATGAAAGGTGATGACGGATACTCTGCCTCCTGGTGCAAGGCAACGTACTGCACTATGTAGCCCTTCTTCAAAAGCACCCAATTCGTCATTCACAGCAATCCTTAATCCTTGAAAGCTACGTTTAGCGGGATGCCCTCCTGTTCTTCGAGCAGCTGCCGGGATACCTTCCTTGATCAGTTCTGCTAATTCTCCTGTTGTCTCAATAGGAGCTTCTTCTCTTCTGTCTACAATTTTTCTAGCGATTCTCCGCGAGAATTTCTCTTCTCCATATTGGAAAAGAACACGGGCAATCTCCTGCTCGGACCATGTATTCACAATTTCAGCAGCCGTCAAAAGTGCTGACTGATCCATGCGCATGTCCAGCGGAGCATCATGATTGTAACTAAAGCCTCGTTCCCCTTCGTCAAACTGGGGAGAGGATACGCCAAGATCAAAGAGCACTCCATCTACTTGGGGAATACCATCTGTTTGTGGCACAAAGGGCACATCCTTAAGTACACTCTCCAGATCACGGAAGTTAGTCTTAATAGTCACAACCTTGTCTCCGTATTCCGCTAATCTTTCTTTTGCGTTCTCCAAAGCCCAATCATCTTGATCCAAACAGATTAAACGGCCTTCGCCGCTAAGCTTGGAAGCGATAAGTGAGCTGTGTCCCGCTCCACCGAGAGTGCAATCTACATAGATTCCGTCTTTTTTGATGTGCAGCCCTTCTGTCGCTTCTTCCTTAAGCACCGTGATGTGGTGAAACAAGCTGCATCCCTCCAGGACAGTATTCGTTATTGTGTTTTATAGATCAAAATTGAAATCCACCAATTTCTCAGCGATTTCGTTGAACGATTCCTCGGACTGTTCGAAGTACTGTTCCCAAAGCTCTTTGTTCCAGATTTCCACCCGGTTCGAAACGCCCAGAATGACACAGTCTTTGTCCAGTTTGGCATACTGCCGTAAATTAGCCGGCAGATTTACCCTTCCCTGCTTATCCCAAACACATTCAGTTGCACCTGAGAAAAAAAAGCGGCTAAATGCGCGGGCATCTGATTTCATCAGCGAAAGGCTTTTAAGCTTTTGTTCCATGATTGCCCATTCTTCCATGGGATAAACAAACAGGCAGGAGTCTAGGCCGCGGGTCGTCACGAAGGAGGTTCCGAGCAATTCACGGAGTTTAGCCGGAATAATGATTCGGCCTTTGTCGTCAATGCTGTGTTGATACTCTCCCATGAACATCCTTTTTCCCACCCCTAATCCCCGAATCCCCACTTTACCCCACTTTTCACCACTTAAGCATAATAGATTCGCCATTAAAAATCAAAAACCTTTTTCTGGCCAAGGAAATTTTTCCTAAATCAGATAGCTCGTTTCCCGAAAAACATTTCTCCACAGAAAAAAGCCATACAATCGGAATCTTGTCCGTTGCATGGCTTTGTTAAAAAAGTTGCTTCAGTTCAAGGTACACTGGTTAATACACTTTATTGTTATGCGTTCAGTTATTAATCGTTCAAATTCCAGCTGTCCAAATAATCCACTTGCGCCGGAGTCAGGCTATCGATGTTAATGCCCAGACTTTCCAGCTTATAACGTGCTACTTGCTCATCCAGCTCATAAGGAACATTTTCAACTTTTACGCCAATGCTCTTATAATTATCATTTACATATTTCAGCGACAGCGCCTGGAGCGCAAAGGTTGTATCCATAATTTCAGCAGGGTGACCATCAGCAGCACCCAGATTTACAAGTCTGCCTTCGGCAAGCAGATATAATTTACGTCCGTCACGAAGCTGGTACTCTTCGATATTTTTGCGAACGGTACGTTGGGATACGGATCTTTCCGACAGCTCAGGCTTATTCACTTCAACGTCGAAATGGCCCGCGTTGCACATGATTGCGCCATCCTTCATCACATCATAATGTTCACCGCGAATTACATAACGGTTACCAGTTACTGTAACGAAGAAATCACCAACCTTAGCTGCTTCCAGCATTGGCATTACTTCAAAACCGTCCATATGTGCTTCAACGGCTTTAATCGCATCAACTTCTGTGACAACCACTTTTGCTCCAAGCCCTTTGGCGCGCATGGCAACACCTTTACCACACCAGCCGTAACCGACAACAACTACTGTTTTACCCGCTACGATAAGGTTGGTTGTGCGAATAATTCCATCCCAAGCCGATTGGCCAGTGCCATAACGGTTATCAAACAAATATTTGCAGTAGGCATCATTAACCGCGACCATTGGGAACTTCAATACGCCTTGCTTTTGCAGAGCTTTTAGACGAATAATCCCGGTAGTTGTTTCTTCAGCACCCCCGCGAATATTCTCCATCAGATCAGAACGCTCCGAATGCAGCAATGTAGCAAAATCCCCACCGTCATCAATAATCAAGTCCGGTTTGCTCTCCAGTGCCTTGATATTAAGGGCTTTAAATTCTTCAGGAGACGGATTGTATTTAGCAAATACTGTGATTCCATCCTCCACAAGCGCTGCACATACATCATCCTGTGTAGAAAGTGGATTCGAACCTGTAATGGTTACATCTGCACCACCAGCTTTGACAACCTTCGCCAAATAAGCGGTTTTAGCTTCCAAATGCAATGTGATCGATACTTTCAGACCTTTAAATGGCTGTTCTGCTTCAAACTGCTCACGAATACGGTTCAGTACCGGCATATGCTGGCGAACCCAGTCGATTTTCAAATGCCCTTCCGGTGCGAGTGACATATCAGCCACGATACTATTTTGTTTAGATGAACTCATTATGAAACCTCCTAAAAGTTTTGTGAGCGTTACTACATTGAATCTACTTCGTACAAAACTTGCTTCGTAAGCATACGCTTTGTTTTGTGAGCGTTACTACATTGATCTACTTCGTACAAAACTCACTTCGTAAGCATAAGCTTAGTTTTGTGGAAAGCGATACTTCCATTACATATAAATGATGCGATGTGTTCCACTGTAATCCGGTTCAACCGTCATTAGCTCATCCAGCCAAGCAAGCCCGTACCGGTTCAAGTAATACATGATATTGTACACTCTTTCCTGCAGTTTACCCAGTGGCATTAATGACAGCTCGATTCGCTCCCATTGCCGGATTGCAGCTTCGTTCTGTTTTGCCATTGCATCTTGGGCTTTCGCCTGTAAAAAAGTAATCTGATCTAGAATCTTCTCTTTATTGTTATTCCCCAGCTTAAGCAGACCTGCCTGAACCGTTCCAAGCTGCTCAATCAGCGGTTCGTACATGGCGGCGAATGAGGTTTTGGTTTCTTCAAAACGACGTTCAATCCCCAGCTCATCCTGTGCGGCCAGCCATTCATGTCTTTTATGATCCAGTCCTTGTCTTACATCCTCAAAGCTAAGTTGATATTTGTCCATATGCTTGTGCAGCGTACCTTCTACGACAGTAAAAGACATTCTAGGGATAATTAACGGCATTTCTCCCCCAATGGTCTCAAACGCACGGCGCGGAATGGCCCAGTAAGCAATCTCACCTTGACCCAGCACCGTTGCCAGAACAGGCAGCACATAATCCTGCATAAGTGGACGTGTCAGCACATTGTTGCTAAAGCGTTCCGGATGTGCCTGCACCTCCTCAAGTAATTCATCACGGGTAAAGGATACCTGACCCTTGCGATCCGTAAAGATTCCGTCCTTCTTGTGAAGCAGAAGCCGTGTACCTTCATGAATATAAAAGAGGTTGGCATTGCCAGTTGTAACATCAGCCTGAAGCTCATATCCAGCGCCCACAATATCAGAAGCAGAATTCATATACGCTGTTTCCAGTGCATCATTCTGCATAATTAGCGAAGTGAAAAATGGCTGTTCTAACTTACGTAAGTTGGGATCAGCAGAATCAAGCAGAATCAGACCAAATTTACCAAATAATGAACCCATCAGCTTGGCAAATGCATCCGTCATACTATCAGCTCTAAAAGAAGAAGTGCGAATGAATTCCATGATCTGCGGCTTAAAGTCGCTTTCCTGAAGCAGACCGTCTAACTGTTCTACTACCTGCTGCCAGCTTTCCTCTTCTACACGAATATCACTTACTGAGGAGCGTTTCTCTTCTGACTTTTCTATCTTAATCTTAGTAATCTCCTGCGTACGATTCAGTACATACGTATGATTCACTTCATCCCAGTCATGATCTTCACCTGCAATCCAGAATAAAGGAACTACAGGTCGGCCGAGTTGTTCAGCTGCTTCTTTTGCCGCCATAATGGTAGTTGCAGCTTTATATACCACTAACAGGGGTCCAGTAAATAGTCCGCTTTGCTGCCCACCTGTCACCACTAATGTCCCCGGCTGCTCTAAGAGCGCCAGCGAAGCCATCACCGCATCATGCGAATTATGCTTTTCATTATATTGTCGTAGACACCCAGCAATCTGAGTCCGGTCGGCACGAAGGCTTTCTCTGCTATCTAGCCAATCGGCCCGTCTACTTCTACTTTCTTTATTGCGGAAATCCCCACCGTACAAATGACTAACCTTTTCAAAATGATCTATATAGTCGCGCGAGAGTGCAGATCCACCCTTGAGCGGTTCCGTTACAATATTCATTCGCTAGTGCCTCCAGTTCTACTAAGCAGTTATATGTAAATCCAAGTTCGTAAAAACTCTCTATGATTGTATCCAAAGTCAGGAGCCGCGTCAAAGCAAAACATGTCTTGATATCAGCAACACAGGTACAGCCAACTGTTCAATTATACTATAAAATCATTAAATAATATCCTAAATACATACAAGAGGCGAGAGCATAATGCTCCCGCCTTTGAAAACCTAAGTATAAATTATGCGAATTTTTTGCTGACAAAGTGGCCTTTAGATACTTCTACTAATTCAAAGTCACTGTCATTGGTCTTATCGTTAGCAGAATAAATAGGGCTGCCAAGCTCATCATGCAAGTGAATACGTTTTTTGTTAACTTCAATTTCCGGGTCCGGAACTGGAATAGCCGACAATAGGGATTTAGTATAAGGGTGGATAGGATTTGCATATAGCTCTTCACTTTCCGCCAACTCAACCATTTTACCCAAGTACATAACTGCTACGCGATCACTGATATGTTTAACCATGGACAGATCATGCGCGATGAAAAGATAAGTCAATCCCAGACGATCTTGCAATTCTTTAAGCAAGTTAACGACCTGAGCTTGAATGGATACGTCAAGTGCGGAAATCGGCTCATCACAAACGATGAACTTAGGATTAACCGCTAACGAACGGGCAATCCCGATACGTTGACGTTGTCCACCGGAGAATTCATGCGGATAACGGGTTGCATGGTCATGATTAAGACCAACCATATCCAGCAGTTCTTCAATCCGTTTCTTACGTTCTGCACGGCTGCCAGCCATTCCGTGAATGTCCAGTGCCTCGCCGATGATATCAGAAACCGTAAACCGCGGGTTAAGCGATGCGTACGGATCTTGGAAAATCATTTGCATGTCACGGCGCATAGCCTTCATTTGATTTCCAGGTAATTTATAAATGTCTGTACCATTATATTTCACACTTCCAGCAGTTGGCTCATACAAGCGAAGAATCGTACGTCCAGCAGTAGTCTTACCACAACCGGACTCACCTACCATCCCAAGTGTCTCGCCCTCACGGATCGTGAAGTTAATATTATCAACAGCCTTAAGAACCTTACCTTTACCTACATTAAAATATTTCTTAAGACCTTCTACCTCTATTAGGTTCTTACTCAAGAGTACTGCACCTCCTTGGCCATCGAATGCAGATTCCAGCAACGCGCCATATGCGTTTCGCTGAATTCTGTGGCGCCGGGATCGATTTGTTCGCACACATGCATCGCTTCATTGCAACGAGCAGTGAACGGACAGCCGATCGGCGGCTTGATCAGATCTGGCGGTGTGCCGATGATCGGAATAAGCGGCTCGCCTTTCTTTTGGTCCAGACGCGGCATTGAGCGCAGCAGACCTTTGGTGTATGGATGTTGTGGATTTTTAAAGATTTCCCATCTTGTTCCGGTCTCCACAACCTCACCTGCATACATTACAATCACCCGATCACACATGCCAGCAACTACGCCGAGATCATGTGTAATCAGAATAATGGAGGTACCTAGTTTTTGCTGCATCTCTCTCATAACTTCCATGATCTGCGCCTGAATGGTTACATCTAGAGCCGTTGTAGGCTCATCCGCTATCAGCAAAGCCGGACGGCAAGCTAACGCGATTGCGATCATTACACGCTGGCGCATACCGCCTGAGAATTCGTGGGGATATTGGTTAAAGCGAGCCTCCGCATTTTTGATGCCTACTAATTTCAACATCTCCATACCTTGCTTTTTCGCTTCGGCCGCTGACATTTTCTGATGTTTAATCAAAACTTCAGTGATCTGTTTGCCCACTTTGATGGTTGGGTTCAGAGAAGTCATCGGGTCTTGAAAAATCATGCCAATATCTTTACCGCGAATAGATTCCATTTCTTTCATGCTTTTGTCTAGCAGATTCTGTCCTTGAAAAATAATTTCTCCCTTTTTCACTTTAGAAGGTGGAGAAGGGATCAAACGCATAATCGATTGAGCAGTTACACTCTTACCGCTGCCGGACTCGCCGACGATGGCAACCGTTTCGCCTTTGCCAATTTCAAAATTCATACCACGGACAGCTTGTACTTCTCCGCCCTTAACAAAAAAGGAAATATGCAAATCTTTGACTTGTAAAATAGGTTCCATCCATATTCCTCCTATTTCTTCAGCTTAGGATCAAGCGCGTCACGAAGACCATCACCGAAAATGTTGAAAGAAAGCATTGTTAAGCTGATTAGGATCGCAGGGAACAAGAAGCGCCATGGATAATACAGCCAGCCGGTGAGTGAGTCATTGATCATCGATCCAAGTGAAGCAACAGGAGCTTGTACACCAAGACCCAAGAAGCTTAGGAAGGCCTCAGCAAAGATAGCATTTGGTACAGACAGTGTAATGGTTACGATAATCGGACCAACCGCGTTCGGCAGAAGGTGCTTGAACAACAGTCTCGCAGAACCAGCACCCATGGAACGGGACGCCAATACGAATTCGCGATTCTTGAGCTGCATAATTTCTCCACGCACAATCCACGACATCGTAATCCAGCCTGTAATGGTTAGAGCTAGGATGATTGTTCCAAGACTTGGCTCAAGAACGACCAAGAGCAAGATTACAACCAGCAAATATGGAATAGAATACAAAATCTCAGAGAATTTATTCATAATATTATCTACACGGCCGCCGAAGAAGCCCATAATGCCTCCGTAGATAACACCGATGAACAAGTCGATGGCTGCCGCAGCAAGACCAACGATCAAGGAGATCCGTGCACCGTACCAAGTACGAACAAAGATATCACGACCAAGATCATCCGTTCCAAACCAGTGATCGGAGGAAGGGGGCTTGTTGGTGCTCATCAAATCATTAGAATAATAGTTATATTTCGAGATAAAAGGTGCAAAAATCGCTGCAAGTACAATCAAACCCAGGATACCGAGCGCAGTCATCGCCATTTTATTTTGACGCAACCGTTGCCAAGAGTCTTTCCAAGCAGAGAGACTCTCACGCTGGATAACTTCGGCTTCTTTTTCATCCACACCGACTTTTTGAAAATCTTCCGGTTTTAGATTTAGCAAGTTATTTTCAGTAGCCACTCTTTAGCCCTCCTTTCCTCCACTTAATTTCATACGTGGGTCAATCAATACATAAGCAATATCAGTAATAAAGCGGGCAACCATGAGTAATACACCATAGAAAATGGTTATCCCCATAATAACGGTATAGTCACGGACACCAATCGCTTCCACGAACTGTTTACCAATACCCCCAACACCAAAGATCTGCTCGATAACAACCGAACCAGTTACGATGTTAGCTGTCATTGGACCCATATAAGTAACAACAGGTAGAATTCCGTTACGAAGTACATGACGGCTCAGAATAGCCATCCAGCTCAATCCCTTTGCTTTAGCCGTTTTGATATAATCCGCATTCAAAACTTCAAGCATGCTTGAACGGGTCAAGCGGGCGATAAAGGCGATCGGCTGTGCCGAGAGCGCGGCCACGGGTAAGAAATAATAGATTGGCCCTTTAAAACCTGAAACCGGTACCCAACCCAGTTTGAAAGCAAATACGTACTGCAGTAATGACGCGACTACAAAGCTCGGAACCGCAATCCCCAGAACTGCCAGCACCATAGCTGCGCTGTCAATAAACTTTCTGTGATAGAGTGCCGCCAACATGCCGAGAAATACTCCGACAATAACCGCCACAACGATTGCGACGAGTCCCAGCTTCAGCGACGCTGAAAAGGTTTGACTGATCAAATGTGATACATCTTGATTTAGGCGTTTCATTGAGACACCTAGGTCACCTTGGATAATATCACCTAAATACTTAAAATACTGATGAGAGAGCGGCTTGTCCAGACCATATTGTTCCATCAGACGTGCTTTAATTTCTGGCGGTACCTTCTTTTCAGAAGTAAACGGATCCCCCGGAATAGCTTTCATCAAGAAAAAGGTAGCTGAAATCAATACAAATAGAGAAACCAACATATAGAAAAACTTATTTGCGACATAACGAACCATCCCCATCACACCTCCTCCGACAATTTTTGATACACATAATAATGATTTTATGAAAAAAACGGATTTTTGTCTATTTTCTATATATGTTATTAATAACATTAATTAACAAATAGACAGGAGTACAAAAAAAAGGGATATATATGGAATTCCACATATATATCCCGAAGTATTCTGCAACTTCAGTCAACTAACTATTCTGTTGTAATTACTAAAGCAATATCTTAGTGCTCAAGCAAGTATCCGCGAGTCAAGTCAATTGCACCACTAAAGTCAAGAGTAACACCTTTAAGGTACTCTTTAGTCAGGGAGTTGTTAGTGTAGTAGTACAAAGGAATCAGAACCATATCTTGCTCGATGAGCAATTTTTCAGCTGCAGCAAACTTTTCTTGACGTACTGCCAAGTCAGTGCTTGTTTTAGCTTCGCTGATCAATTTGTCATACTCAGGGTTAGCGTAACCAGTATCATTGTTACCGCCACCTGTTACCCACATATCAAGGAAAGTCATTGGATCATTGTAATCCGCAGTCCAACCAGCACGAGCAACTTGGTAGTTCAGGTTTTGACGGTTTTCAATAAATACAGCCCACTCTTGGTTAACGGTTTGTACGTCGATACCAAGATTGTTTTTCCACATATCAGCAATCGCCAAAGCGATTTTCTTGTGACCTTCACTTGTGTTGTAAGTCAGGGAGAATGTAGGCAGTTTATCCATACCTTCTTCTTTCAGACCTTCAGCAAGCAATGTTTTAGCTTGTTCTAGATCTTCAGTGAAGTAGCTATCTTTAACTGCTGTACGGTATTCACCATCAGCACCAGCGATACCTGGAGGTACAAAACCGAATGCTGGGAATTGTCCACCTTGAACTACATTGTCAATCAAAGCTTGGCGGTTAAGCGCCATTGCAAGAGCTTTACGGATTTTAGCGTTTGTAAATGGTTTTTCAGTGATATTGAATTCGTAGTAATATACGGAAGCAATACCTTTACGGCTGAATTCGTTAGGAAGTTCTTTTTGTACGATTGGAATTTGTTCTGATGGAATTTCACCAGTTGGTCCGCCCGCACGATCATATTCACCGTTCTTGTAGCTGAGCAGTTCAGTTGCACCGCTGTTTACAAGGGAGAAATCGATAGCGCTAAGTTTAATGGAATCTTTATCCCAGTATTTATCGTTTTTAGTTACAACAAGAGTTTGACCAGTAGTCCACTCAGTAAGAGTGAAAGCACCGTTAACGATCATAGAATCTTTGCTTGTTGCCCATTTAGGATTACTCTCAATGGATTTGTGTACAGGGTAATAAGTGTAGAAGGAAAGCAATCCAAGGAAGTAAGGAGTGGAGGATTCAAGAGTAACTTCAAGAGTTTTCTCATCAATCGCTTTGACACCTACTTGACTGAAATCAGTAATTTCCTTGTTGTAGTACTTTTCAGCATTTTTGATGTAGTACAATTGATAAGCGTAAGGCGCAGCAGATGCAGCAGCAGGATCGAGCACGCGTTTCCAAGCGCGAACGAAATCTTCTGTTGTTACAGGATCGCCGTTACTCCATTGTGAATCACGGAGTTTGAAAGTATATACCAGACCGTCAGCGGAAACTTCCCAGCTTTCAGCAACACCTGGTTCAGCTTGACCTGTTTCATCATTCATGCGAGTCAAACCTTCGTACATTGTTTTCAGGACAGTGTTAGCTTGGCTATCTTGCGCCAATCCTGGGTCAAATGTTGGAGGCTCAGAACTAAGGTTAATTCTCAATGTTTGGTCAGCAGCCAATTTTTCTTCTGTAGCTGCATTACCAGTTGCCGTGTTACCAGTGTTAGCATTGTTACCTTTATTGCCGCTGTTTGCATTGTTTCCGCCGCAGCCAGCAAGCACTGTGCCGATAACAAGTACTAATGCAATCATTAGCAATAGACTTTTACTCTTCTTCATCTAGCAGTTCCCCCTAAATAGAATGTGGTATATGGTTTATGATTATACAACCAGTGGTCAAAAAAATCTAGTGCAATGTTTTCAGAAAATATTTTTTTTTTAAAACTTTAAACTTTTGTGACGTTGACGCTTCACCGAAGCAGTGGAACGTTACATCGCTTGTGATATGTAGGTAATTAGCCCAACAAACATAAATAATAAATATCCGACGCTCATAAAAAAGAACGAAAGTCTCCAAACTGCCCGAAATAACCGCTTCCCATCTACCTTTCCTTTCATCCGATTTTGAGCTCCGCCAATCAGTCCAGCGGATATTAATACAATAATTAGTATAAGGTAAAACCCAAAACCGGAATTAAAGATGTTATTAAACAATGCGGAGACCGACAATAATAAAAAAAATGTGGTCACGTCCATAGCGAGCATAAAAGTTTTCTTTTTATCTTTTTTTAAGCCTTTTCCAATGAAAAAAACAATCAAAAACGGCACAATCGGAATAACGCTTAAAGTAATAACCGAATCCATCAGCAGTCCCATAGCTTCACCTCTCCCCAGAGATCATACCCCAATACCTTCTACTAATTGGCAGAGCCAGCGATTTAATGGTGCCGACACTCCAGATCGTTCTGCCATTTCTACAAGACTTCCATTGATCCAACGAATTTCTGTGGTTCTTGAAGCAAGTACATCTGCCAGCATAGATGAAATATTGCCAGACGTTAACCGGCACACCTGAAGGATGTTATCCCAAGCATCCTTATCATAAGTAATTTCACAGAAATCATACACCATTGTTGCTTCTTCAAAAACTTCCTTCATTAATTGGAGGCGTTGCTCTGAAGACAGCAGCTCCCCATTTGGAATACGCCAAATCGCCGTGAGTGGATTAATAACGGCATTGATCAAGAGCTTCCGGTAAATCATGGTATCCACTTCATTCGACAAAAAGGCTGCGAATCCTGCCATTATGAGAACTTCTATTAAATTATTCGCTTTTAAATCATTATGTATGCTATGAGCTTGTCCATCCCCTGAGCTCCATTTTCCTATCCACACCTCCCCTGCTCCTGCATGAATGACCTCAGTTAATGATTTGCGCTTCGCAGCCTCCGTAGTCACAGCTACATATAAATTGGCGTCCGGCAACAAGCCCCCCAACATCTCCATATGTCCTGTACCATTCTGAAAACATATCATATGTACTTGCTCTTCCTTAAGTAGGGATAGAAATTCAGGCAAATCATTATGTAGAGTATTCTGTTTAACCGTCACCACGATCCAATCACTCGGCTCTTCCAGATAAGCACCAGCGAACTCCCCTATTGGCGCGGATACAAACTGATCTTCCGAAATTGTTATCGGCTCGCGTTCATCCTCGTAGGTAACCGTTAAGCCATCACGCCCTAATCGTTGGCATTGTTCTATCCCTCGGCACCACAGTCTCACATCATTCCCGGCTTGGATCAATCTCCCTGCCAGCAGCAGCCCGAGTGAACCTGCACCAATTATATCAATTTTCATATAACCCTCCTGCTGATCTTAAGCACAATTTTTCTAAGTATACCAAAAACCCCGCAAGTGGTGCTTAAAAAGCAGACCACTTGCGGGATTGTTAGTTAACCTATCGTTTATTCAATGCGTTCTAAATTTCCGTTACCATCCATTTTGAAACGAGTCTTCATTTCTTCTTCTTCTTCATTTAAGAAAGCAAGCCTGCGAGCACGATCCATAATCTGAATTAAAGCTTTGTAATCATCGTTAACTACCCGGTAGTCGCTTTGAGCAAGATTAACCTCTTTAGACAACCGCTCATTCTCAGATCGTAATTCTGTTAATTCATCTTCCTTCTCGCGCAGGTCTCTTTCCAGCATTTTCAGCTGACGTCCTGCTTCCTGGATCGTACCCTTCCATTGTCTTAAGAAACGAATGACCGCATCAATGGATAATGTGTTTTCACTTAATCCCTCACCGCGCCCAAATTCCTCATCGACATCACCCAGAATCAGACCAGCTACTTGCGCTCCTCTTACTGACGGCTGCTTTTTCAGGTAGCTACGCTTTTGACGCTGCCCTTTAGCAATACCGATTGCACCTTCATAACTTTTCCGAACACAACTGTTCCAGCGGAATCCGCAAGCGGCCGATGTTCTGCCGATTTTTTCGCCCACCTCTTCAAAAGCGGCAAGCTGTGTGCTGCCCTCCCGAATGTGTCGCAAAGTTACTTCTGCCAATATTAGATCATCTTCTGCACTCCAAGCGTCCTGTCTAACGGCTGTCATAAAGCCAAACCTCCTAACAACGTCATGAAATAACCATCTCCATAACCGGCAGTTCTGCCGGGTAGTGAATAGGGATAAAAGCTGCTTACTCCATTTCTATGCTTCTCATAGAGTTCATAGAATCTATTTGATACTAATTTGTATTTCCATTATCTGCGTACATCATACGCATAAAACTATAAATTCTCTTTTTTAAAGCGCTAATCACTCAGGTCAATTATAAAAATCACATTTTTTGAAGATTAGTGCATTTTTTTCAATGAATTCGTTTACACATAATTATGTTGAGGGTATAATAAATCGAAGGAATATTCGTGAGATACATACTGGAAGGGGGACTCTCTCTTGGACCGCATGTTTCGGGTATTAGGTTTTTTCACATTAGCTATTGGATTGATGGCTTTCGCCGGAGGTCTAACAGAAATGGCCTTGCTTTTCTTTTTGCAAACAGCATTTTTCGTAATACTTGGCTATATGAAATTTACTGAAAAAACTTATGTTCTTCTCTTCTGGGCATACATGATTCTGACTTTCACCGGATTTAGTTATTGGACGATCTTTCAAATGGGTCTTCCACTATAAATTGCAGTACTCTTTTGGAGCGGATGAGGTCCTTATCTTATAAGGATCACTTCCGTTTTTTTGTTTGTATGCTATTTTAGAAGGGTTAAACATATTATTAGTACATACATATATCATTTCAAAAAAAAGGTGGTGGTGTGGTGCGCTCCCGCAATTTACAAAGCCGCATGATTGCAACCATACTAATTCTCTTCTGCTGTACTTTGTTTCCGTTACAACCTGTGAAGTACTTGTCTGCCGATCCTAGCGGTGATTTTTTCAACTCTGCTATACCAGATAATGAAGAAACCCGTAAACTACTTGAACAGACCTTGTCTTCTGCAGAAATTGAACGTGAAATCATCAAGATTACAGCCGAACAAAAAGCGCTTGAACAAAAGGTAGAAAGCTTGAACAGACAAGCTACCCAGAAAAAAACAGCCATCGCGGACCAACAGGAACGGGCAGGTGCAGTTGTGCGTTCTTATTATATGGGGGATAGAGATAATCTTCTGGTCGCGTTTTTTTCAGCAAAAAGTATCAGCAGATTCCTGGCTCTGTTCGATTATTATGAGATTATTATTGGGAATGACCGCGATATTCTCTCACAATATGAAGAACAATATAAGGATTTGAAGGATACCATTCAGACTGCGAAGCGAAACTCGGAAGAGCTCGCCCGGCTGCGCACGGCTCTGGAGGAACAGCAAGTTCGGGTAAACGCGCTCAACAAGGAAATTGAGGGTGGGATTAAAAATAGCAGCGATCCTGAAAATATGAGTACTCTACTTAAAGAATTCACATTATATTGGGAGAATATCGGCCTGCACGAGGTAAAAACATATTTCAAGGCGTTATCCTCCGCAATGAATAAACTACCACAGTTTGTTCAGAATCGAGAGGGTGTACTGACTCGAAAGGGAATGACTTATGAGCTAAACCTGAAGGAAGAGGATTTGAATGAATTTTTGCAATCACAGAATTCGCTGTTTAAAGACTTCGCCTTTCATTTCAATGACGGTTCAATTACTGCCACTGGAAAAAGCGGAGCGCTAGCTCTTTCACTGACCGGTCACTACACCATTCAGGAAGAACCGATCAACGGCCTTATATTCCAAGTCGATCATATTGTATTTAATGGTCTTGAATTGCCTGACACGACAAGAAAAACGTTGGAAGAAGAATTTGACTTAGGCTTTTATCCTGGAAAAATAGTATCTTTCCTTCGTGCCACGGCAGTAGATAGCCAAGAGGGCGTCTTGCATGTTAAGCTTTCCATTTCATTTTAGACCTTCTTTTAGATATTCTTTGTAGCCTTCCGCATCTATCTGCCCTGTTAATAGTAATGATACAGCTTCAACAACCTTACTCCAGCCGCCCTGTGACTCATCCTCCGGGGCGGTTTCTTCTGTCAGCAATAGCTCAACCTCGAAAGGAAGTTTGTATTTAAAAGCATGCTCCGAACGATAAAGAACATCAAGCGCCGGCAAGCTCCCCGTATTCTCCAACCAATCCAACTGAGCATCCTCTGAGGTGATAAAAGTCAGCCAATTCACAGCTTCCTTTGGACTTTGAGATTGAGCTGGAAGGGCAAAAGATCGACTGTAACAGGATTCAAACCCACCTCCGTTATTGGCAGTCAGCGCCGGAACAGCAGCAAGGGATGAATTACCATGCTTCTGCCACTCGGATAACGGTAAAGAAGCAACCGCGACACTACCTCCTTGTAGCATATCCCAGACATCTTTATTGTAGCGGCTGGTGAGATAAAAATAACTGCGGGCGTTCTGAGTCCAATTCAACACTTCTTGGTTATCTGCTAACAAGCTGCTATTCATGCTCTCCATTACCGCTGACAATCCATAAGGATTACGGGTATCCATCGCGAGTAAATACTTTCCTTGCTCTTTAAGCACATTCTGAAGCAGGATATTCCACTCTTCGAGGCTTTTGGGTAATGCATTAAAACCCAGCTCCGCCAGCCGTTGTGGGGAATAAACGAGCACGTAAGGATCTATATCTAACGGGACTCCCCAATTATATCCATTCCACTGCATCAAGGGGATCAACTGTGTTAACGGTGCACTCCCCGGAACGCTCTGATACACATCCATCGGCAATAAATATCCACGTGTGGCCCAGTCCAGTATGCTTCGTCCATCTGCCATGACTATATCCGGGCTGTCCCCGATCGTTAAATCATGCTTCAATACCTCATCGGCATCCTCAATATTTACATTGCTTAAAATAACCTTTACTCCACTTTCTAAGGTATAACGGTTGCTAAGGAGCTCCAGTTCACTAAATTCTTCGCTATTTAACGATACTCTTATATGTAAGCTATCTATAGTTCCCTCATCTCCGGAAGAGGGATTGGTCGACTGACTTTGCGGTCTTTTCATAGGACGTGGATCGTTACTGGTACTCAATTCCATACTGGGCGACAGGCTTGTCAGCGATAGTAGTAAAATTGCAAAAAGCAGCCAATAATTTTTGCGTTTCAGCACGATTTCCCACCTTCCCTTTTGATTGGTCTCCCCTATTTTACCAAACCCTCCGGTGCTTGTCTTTAGTTTGTGAAACCGTTCTCTTTCTATTATATGGGTGAAACGCCAGAGGCATTAAAAATAGGAAGGTGATCTGACCGCCATTACAAGAAAGCTTTGGACTTCCGATCGCTGTTATCCTCAGATTTCCTGATTTAATTACCGCATCATGCGGTTAAAATCCGAGGATAAAGGCGAACGCTTCGCTTCTACAGTTCCAAACTTTCTTTCCATGGCTCTAATCACCACAACCAACTTTAAATTCCTCTGCCGTTTCCGGGCGGGCAGGAAAAAGCCGGGAGTGTTTGCTTCTCCCGGCTGAAAATTGGATTCATGAACGGCTAGAGTAGATCCGCGGCCAATTGCGCCAAGCGGGAACGTTCACCTTTTTCCAAAGTAATATGTCCGCTAATCCCTTGCTGCTTAAACTTCTCGACGATATAGCTCAGTCCGTTGCTCGCAGCATCCAGATATGGATGATCGATTTGCTCCGGATCGCCCATTAGAATGACTTTACTTCCTTCTCCCGCTCTGGAGACAATGGTCTTCACCTCATGACGGGAAAGGTTCTGCGCCTCATCAATAATAATGAACTGTGATGGGATTGAACGGCCGCGAATATAGGTTAAGGCTTCTACCTGTATACTGCCTAACCCCATTAAGATTTTATCGATATCGCCAGCTTTTTTGGTATCGAACAGGAATTCCAGATTATCATAAATAGGCTGCATCCAGGGTCTAAGCTTCTCATCCTTCTCACCGGGCAAGTAACCAATGTCCTTACCCATAGGAACAACCGGACGGGCGATAAGCAATTTTTTGTATTTATGTTCATCCTCCACTTTGAATAGTCCGGCTGCAAGCGCCAATAACGTCTTCCCTGTCCCAGCCTTACCCGTGATCGTTACGAGCGGGATTTCATCATTTAGCAGCAGCTCCAGTGCCATTCGTTGTTGAGCATTACGGGCGCTAATCCCCCAAACCGAATCATTGCCCAGATAGAGTGGCTCCAGACGTGTGGCATCACTATTCACTTTGAGAAGAGCTGATTTGCCAGTGCCAATCTCATCCTTGAGAATCACAAATTCATGAGGGTACAACGGATACGACAACGCGAGCTGTTTTACCGTCAGAGAGCGGTGACTATAATATTCATCAATCAATGCGGGATGCACCTGCAGAGATTGGTAACCAGTGTATAGTTCATTTAAGTCTCCAGTACGATCTGACAAATAATCCTCTGGCGTAATTCCAAGTACATCCGCTTTAATACGAACCAGTACATCCTTGCTCACAAGCACAACGGGACGCGGATCAGGCTTCTCATTCTCTTCATTCAAATAATTGAGAGCAACAGCCAAAATCCGATTGTCGTTAGACACCTCACCAAACATTTCCTGTACCTTCACAAAACTGCGATGGTTAAGTTCTACCTTCAGCTTGCCTCCATGCTCCAGTTCCACACCGCTATGCAGATGACCTAGTTCCCGGAGTCCATCGAGCAATCGGGATACCGTACGGGCATTCCGACCGATTTCGTCAGCATTGCGCTTCTTGGAGTCGATTTCTTCCAGCACAACAGCCGGAATAACCACCTCATGCTCCTTGAAAGAGAAAATTGAATTGGGGTCGTGCAAAAGCACGTTGGTATCTAGCACAAATATCTTGTTCATATTATCCCCTCCACAGCGCCTGGTTTGATTGATCATACATAACTCTTTCCGCCAAGGGAAAAGATAAGGTACAGAAACGATTCATTGGCTGAAAGGAGTAATCACATATGAGAAAATCAATATGTCTGTTGCTGGTACTGCTGCTACTGACAAGCTGCGGTATCGCTAATAAAAAGACATCACCCTCTCCTCAGAATAAACAATCTGCGAATGCTGTAAAGGGTACGGGGAACCATGAGGTTCGGCAATTGTCCAATGATGGTGCGACTAATCCTAAAGCCACCTCAAAAGCTGGTCAAGCCGTCAATGTTAATGGAGAAAATGAAATTGCACTTAAGGATCATTTTGAACAGTTGGCCAAAAGAGTTCCCGGTGTAAATGGCGCACACTGTGTAGTCATGAACAAAGTTGCCATTGTTGGTCTTGATGTAGAAGGTTCTCTAGGCCGCTCACGTGTAGGAAGCATCAAATATTCTGTAGCAGAAGCTATCCGCAAAGACCCAAGAAGTGTACGGGCGCTTGTCACAGCGGATATGGATCTCTCCAGCAGATTAGCGGAAATGAGCCGCCATATCTCCAAGGGACATCCGATTTCCGGATTCTCATCCGAGCTGGCTGATATTATCGGACGAATCATGCCACAGCTGCCAGATGATACCAAGCCGCAAAGAAATGCACAGTAGTGGATAAAGGAAAAAAGAAGTCCTTAGAATTCAAAAAAAGCCCAGTGATATTTTCACTAGGCTTTTTTCATGGCAGCAAATACTTGTCCGTCCAACTTCTCAGCGGCACGTCCATCATAAACTTTCGCATATCTTGGGGCGGAGTCAAGCTGCGCGCCGTAAAAAAGCGCGTTGCGGACCGCTTTAATTTCAACATCAAAACAGCACATCTTAAAGGGAACATCCTCTAGCGGGTCCTGCCTTACAGCAGCACTACCGTTTATGGCATAGACAGTTCCTTCACCAAACACAGTTATAGTTATTAATGGATTAACCTTCATATTATTCACAAGTCTTGAACGATGATCAATAGCCAAACGCACAGTACTAGCACTAACAGCATAAAGCCACGAAATAGCTGTGGATGTAGGACCGCCTGTCTCCGCATCAACTGTGTTTAGAAGAACAAAGGTTTCCGATTGCAGCATCGATAGCAAAGTTTCATTCAGCTGAGCAACGGCTTCGGACATAAGTACTGGCCCCCTATGCGACGTTAATTCATTCGATTTATTATATTATAGCACAGGCTGAAACTTGCATTCAATTTTAGCTATGGAAGATATTAAGGTCCTCAAGGCGTCTCAGCAGTTGTCGAATCAGCTCCAGTGGAAATTCCTGCAATTCGGTCCTGCAAGCTTTTCTTAGCGGCCTCCAACTCCTCATCATTAATATATACATATGGACTTCGCCACGTTCCAGTAACCGGCTTGAATTCGATATTCTCTTTGGAAATCTTCCAATACGTCGCAATCATATCTTTGATTTGCGAATTTTCGATATCTGTCTTCATGTTACTGTCCACTGCATCAAGCACCTTGCCGATTTTCAATACGCCACCAAGCGATTGCATCTGATCCACCAGACTGTTCAGGACTTCGTTCTGGCGTTTGTTGCGATCAAAATCATCTGAAGCGTTAGTCTTAGGCTTGCAATTGGATTTACGATACCGCACATAGTCCAATGCATTTTTTCCATCCAGCTCTGCCGGACCCTTTTTCAGATTGATATTCGTGCCGTCCACAGTGTCTGTATAACACATATTTTCACTAATATTTACTTCGACTCCCCCAAGCTCGTCCACCACATCCCGGAAGCCCTGAAAATCAAGAATCGTTGTATAATCTACATCAATGTCCAAATACTTACCCATCATCGTCTTCATCTCGTCTTCAGCCAGTAGTCCGGAGGATTTCTCCTTACCCTTGAAGCGAGCATAAAATTCATTAATCTTCGTTTTCTTATAGCCGCTTAGCTCCACATAGGTATCACGAGGAAGCGAAACTATGGTCGCTGATTTGGTCTTAGGATTAAGTGCTGCAACCATGATTACGTCAGTCAAATAAGACTCGTGTTTAGGTCTGTTATCCGTTCCCAGTATAAGCATCGTCAGTGGCTTTTCTGAAGCGGATTGCCCTGGGGCAACCGTACCCTCAACCCCTGCATTAAATACGCCATGCTCAAGCTTCCAATACAGATAACCGCCATAACCCAGCACGCCGAGGATCGCAATAATTAGCAAAGTTAACAATACTCTAACTAATCTGCCAAAAAAACCTCTCTTTTTCACTTTCTTTTTCGTTTTTTTCTTAGAAACACCCTTCACAGGCTGTTTTCTATTAGTAGGTTGTTGCCCGTTTGCTCTTGGAGGTAAACCGTTGTTTCTTGTACTCATAATAGAATAAAGTCCTTTTCATTTCATTTAGAATTAGAATTGCTACATTAATTAGACGATCCTTAAGGTACAAAAGTTGCGATTACGATCTCTTCGCTGCTGCTGCAGCCTTTCTCTTCTGTCGAGCTTCTACTATATAACGTATCCGTACCATCAGCATTAATCCGACAGCAACCAACAGACATTGGATAATCGGAAGCTTATCATGTTGGAAAATTAGGAGCATGCCAGAGCCAATCGCCATCATTATGTAGAGCATGATTTCCTTGCCAATCGATAACTTTTGATTCACACGAAAGACTTGATTATAAACAAAAGTAAGCAATATAAAGATAACAATATAAGCGACGATTGGATGCTCAGCGAACCACACCTGCATAGATAACCGCACTCCTCCCAAATTTAAGATACGTTTACATTATATCATCAGTAGGGGAATTTTTTGTTTCTTATATTAAAAAAAGCCGCCGGATGCAATAATCCGGCGGTCTTATTCATAAGCATGTGTTTACGCGTTGGCTTGTGCTGTTTTACGTTGTTTCTCTACACGTTCGCGTTCGCCTTTGTTCAGAATCTTTTTACGCAAACGAATGGATTTAGGTGTAATTTCACAATATTCATCATCGTTCAAATATTCAAGTGCGCCTTCCAAAGAGAAGGTGCGTGGTGTCTTCATTTTTACAGTATCATCTTTGCCTGAGGTACGCATGTTGGTAAGTGCTTTTTCCTTACAGATGTTAACGATAATATCGTTATCACGGGTATGCTCGCCTACGATCATACCTTCATAAATTTCTGTACCTGCATCCAAGAAGAGAATACCACGATCCTCAACACCCACGATTCCGTATTGAGTTGTTGATCCAGTCTCACTTGCTACAAGCACACCTTGATGACGTCCGCCAACTTGACCAGCAACCAGTGGAGCGTAGCTGTCAAAAGCATGGTTCATAACGCCGTAACCGCGTGTCAAAGTCAAGAAGTAAGTGTTGTAACCAATCAAACCACGTGCAGGAATCAGGAACTCCAGACGTACTTGACCCGTACCGTTGTTAATCATATTGACCATTTCGGCTTTACGAGTACCCAGACTCTCCATAACAGAGCCCATGCTTTCTTCTGGAATATCAATCATTAGACGCTCAAGCGGCTCCATTTTGACACCGTCGATTTCTTTAATGATTACTTGTGGTTTAGAAACTTGCATTTCGTAACCTTCACGACGCATATTCTCGATCAGAATACCAAGGTGAAGCTCACCGCGTCCAGAAACGATAAATGCGTCAGGACTATCAGTTTCTTCCACTCGCAAGCTCACATCTGTTTCAAGTTCTTTAAAGAGACGCTCACGTAGTTTACGGGAAGTTACCCATTTACCCTCTTTACCAGCAAAAGGACTGTTATTCACTAGGAATGTCATTTGCATGGTTGGCTCGTCAATCTTCAGAACTGGAAGTGCTTCAGGGTTTGCAGGATCAGCAATGGTCTCACCAATGTTGATGTCCTTGATCCCTGCAATAGCAACGATATCCCCTGCGCCCGCTTGCTCTGTTTCAATACGTTTCAAACCTTGGAAGCCGAACAATTTCTCGATACGTGCAGTTTTGCTCTTACCATCACGCATAATAACTGTTACAGATTGACCTTGTTTGATCACACCGCGGTTAACACGTCCAATCGCAATACGACCCAAGTATTCGTTATAATCCATCAACGTTACGAGGAATTGAAGCGGTTCTTCAACACTTTCGGTTGGAGCTGGAATATGTTCAACAATGGTTTCGTAGAGCGAAAGCATCGTTTCATCTTGTTTCTCAGGAACCATGCTTGATGTACCATTAAGAGCAGATGCATAAACAACAGGGAATTCCAATTGTTCGTCATTTGCTTCAAGTTCGATGAACAAATCGAGCACTTCATCAATAACTTCCTTAGGACGAGCAGCTGGACGGTCAATCTTGTTCACGACAACGATCGGTGTAAGTTTTTGTTCCAATGCTTTACGCAGAACGAATTTCGTTTGCGGCATGCAGCCTTCATAAGCATCAACAACCAGCAATACACCGTCAACCATTTTCATGATCCGTTCTACTTCGCCACCAAAGTCAGCATGTCCAGGTGTATCCACAATGTTGATCAAAAACTCTTTATAAGTAATTGCTGTATTTTTAGCTAGGATTGTAATTCCACGTTCCCGCTCGATATCATTAGAGTCCATAGCACGTTCTTGCAAGTGCTCATGGGCGCTGAAGATCCCCGATTGTTGAAGGAGCTGATCGACGAGTGTTGTTTTGCCATGGTCAACGTGGGCAATGATCGCAATGTTGCGAATATCTTTTCTTGAATGCATGATTTGTATCCAAATCCTCTCATTTATCAAATTAAAACAGTTAAAATTCATAGCATGTCACGGCAGTCTCACAAAAGAAGCGCCAGGCAGAAAGCCGACGCTTCAACATAACATTAATATTATAGTGAAAGTACCATGAAAAGCAAGTCTTTTTATGAAAAAACAGTTACCAATTTCCGTTTTTTTTCACAAGATCCTACAGCAATTAGCTTCGATACCATCTATTCCGGCCACGTGCTCTGCCTCGACCTGTAATCAGCCAAATTCCTACAGCTATTAATACAATCCCGATCAGGTAGATCGCGCCGGTGCCCATAAGGCTGAAAATACAAAGTGCAAGGCTTAGTAAGCCTAATGTTACAGCAATTGCTGACAGTCCACCCGTCCGTCTTGGTTCATAGATAGAATATTCATACAAGCCCACGGCAAGACCAAGCAACAGCACAGGCCATAAGTTACTCATAAGCCCCCATCCCCAAATATTGCAAAGGCCAAACAACAATCCGTACACCGTTAATATCCCAGCAGGAACCAATACTGAGGCCGAAGCACGACGGCTGAAAAATAACATATGCAGCACTATTCCTGGAATTAAAATCACTAGAGGCCAAAGCGCGCGGCCCAAAAATCCGAAGACGCCCAGCTTACCTAATAAAATCACTATGCCAGCAGCAACAATGAAAATTCCTAGCTGTATATCTTTCTTTGAAGACATCCTTCACCCATCCCTTCAATTTCACGTCTACCTCATTTCCACGTCACCTTATAGCCTGAAAGCGACAGGATTCTTACTCATATCTTATCCGAAACATACACAAAATGCCATCACTCCCTGTGATTAATCAGTGTCTATAAGCGCTTCTGATCGCGCAAAAAAAACGGACAATTCCAATTTATGGAGATGTCCGTTTAGTATTGCCTTTTATTGCAATTTATTAACCTGCAGATGTTTTTCTGCGTTTAATTGCTCCCGTAACCACAACTAATATGCCTAAGGCAATGGGCAAAAAGGAATGTAAGGAGGGGAATAAAAAGGAGAGCATTGTCCCTAATTTTGCATCCTGAAGCAACATATCCCCTGCTGTAAACGCCAGTATATAAGCACCGATAAATACGAGCACTGGAAACCGGTGCAGCCAGCCTACAATGATGCCGCTTCCCCACACTACTATCGGAATGCTGAGAGCAATCCCGATGACAATTAAAGCTAAATCTCCTTTAGCTACTCCCGCAATGGCTAGTACATTATCCAGGCTCATAATAAAGTCCGCTACAAGAATCGTTCGGATTGCTTTCCAGACTGAGGAAGATTCCCTTACTCTGAGATCCTCCTCTTCCTCCAACAGTAGCTTGAACGCTATCCATAGCAGCAGCATCCCCCCTCCAGCCTGAATATAAGGGATTTTTAATAGCAATACCGCAACAAAAGTAAGCAAACACCGCAGAACAACTGCGCCTGCTGAGCCCCACCATACCGCAGTCTTTCGGTGCTTCGCCGAAAGATCCTTGCTGGCCATTGCGATAACCATTGCATTATCTCCGCTCAGCACCAGATTGATCATCAATATTTCACCAAGGAGCAATAATGAATCCATTCGCACTTACCTCCCCGAGTCACATGTAACTACTTGTATGTTCGGAAATGACAAGCTATGCTTCCTGTCCAACTTTTTTTGAGCGTGAACGCATGTTGGCTCCTTTTTTTGCGTATACAAAACTAAGCATATTTTGAAGCTCAATCTAACAAAACTTGGGAGTGACTTCGCTTTGAATACATCCATCTGGGAGTTTATATTATCGCTGCTCAACATTATTTTTCTAGATCTTATTCTGGCGGGAGATAATGCCATTGTGATCGGACTTGCAGCGCGTAATTTACCGTCCGACACGCAAAAAAAGGCTATCGTATTTGGAACAGCAGGTGCTGTAGTGTTGCGGATCTTCGCAACGATTCTGGTCGTATGGTTGTTGAAAATCCCCTGGTTACTGCTTGCCGGAGGGATTTTACTCATTCTGATTGCCTATAAGCTGTTAACCAGTGAGAACACTTCAACAGATATCAAGGCAGGTCAAAGCTTGTGGTCCGCTGTAGGGACAATCATTTTAGCTGATGCTGCCATGGGCCTTGATAATGTGATCGCCATTGCCGGAGCTGCCAAGCATAATATCTCACTGGTTATCATAGGACTGCTGATCAGTGTCCCCATCGTTGTGTGGGGAAGTACCCTTTTTATTAAATTAATCAACAAATATCCATGGATCATTTATATTGGTTCTGCTGTCTTAGGTTTCACTGCTTCAAGTATGATTACGGATGAACATCAGCTTGCGCCATTTTTTAATCATCATCCGCTGCTCAAATATCTGTTTATAATCGTGATCATTATAGGTATTTTGGCAGCGGGACATTGGAAACGCCAATCAAAACCAGAAGAGCCTCAGGAGGGCACAATCGTCTAAACCACAAAAAAACTGCCTCAGAACGTAGATTTCACTACGCTCCAAGGCAGTTTTTTGGTTTATTATTTTAGAACCATTCTTCCTGTAATCCAGCCTCGACACTTACAACATCACTAGGCTTCTCATCTCCATAGGGAGTGATTAACACGGTCTCTGTGGCTTCAATCGCCGCTTCCAGAAGTTCAGAATATCCCGGAAGCGTAGCCTCTATCTTATCCACAATCCGTAAATTCGGATTTGTTGTAGGTGATTTTGGAACAAATAAAGTACAGCAATCCTCATAAGGAAGGATAGACAAATCATAGGTACCGATGTTCTTCGACAGGTCCACAATATCACTTTTGTCCATCATTACCAGCGGACGCAGAAGGGGGAGGGTTGTCGCACGGCCAATCACGTTCATGCTTGGCAAGGTCTGGCTAGCGACTTGTCCCAGACTATCCCCGGTTACAATCGCCAATGCACCTTCCCGCTCAGCAAGCTGGGTAGTAATTCTCAGCATTGCCCGCCGCATCAGTGTAATAATCAGATTATCCTGGCCGATGCCGGTAAAGGAAGTCTGCACTTCAGTAAAGGGTACCAGATGCAGCTTGATTACACCCGCATAACGTGACAATACCCGCGCAAGATCCACAACCTTTTGTCTAGCAAGCTCGCTTGTATAAGGATAACTGTAGAAGTGCACGCACTCCACTTCAAGTCCGCGCCGCATGGATGACCAGCCTGCTACGGGACTATCAATGCCACCGGACAGCAATAACATCGCTTTTCCGTTAGTGCCTAATGGAAATCCACCTACACCGGCAATATTTTCACAGAAAATATAAGTATGTCCCTGACGAATTTCGACCCTCAGCTCTAATTCAGGCGATTTAACGTCTACGGTGAGGCCAGGATATCCTTGCAATAGTGGTGTCGCGATCCGTTTATTCATCTCAATGGAGCCGTAAGGGAACTCTTTCCATACCCGCCGAGCATTAACCTTAAATCTGGTGCCCGGAGCAGGCGCGATTATCTCCAAAAATTGACGGCTGACCGCTACAATATCCTCAAGCTCTGACTTAGAAACCTTCACTGGACTAACTGAAGCAATGCCAAATACATTCTTCAGTGCTTGTACCAATTCAATCGCAGATTCCCCGTTCAATTCCACGTAAATTCTTCCGAATTCCTTGCTCAGAACTACGTTTGGATAAGGCTTAATCAATTCCTTCACATGACGCAGTACGGTTTTTTCAAATCGGGTACGATTTTTGCCCTTTAAAGTAAACTCTCCAAAACGCAGGAGCAGCATATCAGCGTATTCTATACTATGGGCTCTGCCTTCTGCAGATTCCTTGTTCATCATGCTCATTTGTTACTTCATTCCTCCTTCAGCAATCTTTAAAGCTTGTACCGCAGTGGTTAATGCTTGCTCAAGCGCAGCGACATCCTCATCTGTATGACTGTCGCCAAGACTAATACGAATCCCACCTGAAGCACTGGAGACATCTTTACCCATAGACAATAATACACGACTAGGCTCAGCCAGTCGTGAGGAGCAGGCCGAACGGGTGGAGACAGCCATCCCCAGTTCCTCTAGCTTGCGGGCGAATACCTCTCCCTTCATGCCAGGGTAAGAGAAATGCACAATATGGGGAGCTCCATCCTCTCTGCTGTTTATAACAAATTCAGGAACGGTGCGCAAGAAGCGTAATAATCGATCTCGGAGTGGAACCAACTGGGCAACGAAGGTTTCGCGCTGCTCACCACTCATGCGGATAGCTTTGGAGGATGCGACAATCGCAGGTACATTTTCAGTTCCAGCGCGTTGTCCTTCTTCATGAGAGCCCCCTGTAAGCAATGGGAATAGCTTAATTCCCTCTTTGATATACAGTAATCCCACTCCACGTGGGCCTCGAAGCTTATGAGGAGACAGGCTATAAAGATCCACCTGCCAATCCTTTAAGTCAACTGCAAGCTTACCATATCCCTGAACACCATCTACATGAAATAAGGTTCGCGGATTCACAGCTTTAATCAGCTTCCCCATCTCTTTAAGCGGTTGTATCGTTCCAATCTCGTTATTGACATGCATCACACTAACAAGCACTGTGTCGCGCCGGACAGCAGCAGCTACGCGCTCAGGATCAACAACGCCAGTGCTATCGGGTGCTACAAAAGTAACCTCCCAGCCCATTCGCTGCAATTGCAGGAAACTCTCATATACAGAGGGATGCTCTATTTCTGTAGTTACCAAATGGCGGCCTCTAGTCTGATATTGCAGAGCAGCGCCTTTTATCGCCAAATTATTGCTTTCCGTTGCACCAGAAGTAAATAGAATCTCCTGCGGTTGTACAGATAAAGCAGCAGCGCATACTTCACGCGACCGTCTGATCAGCTTACCCGCTTCACTGCCCGCACGGTGCAAAGAGGAAGGGTTCGCATAATGCAGCTTCATAATTTGTTCCATCGTCTGCACCACTTCTACATAGGGCGGTGTAGCGGCGGCATAATCCCAGTAAAGCATATGTCAAATGTCTCCTTTACTTCGTTGAGTGAACTTATTATCGAAAAAGGATCAAACGGTGTTTCCCGTTTGATCCTTTTTATTATACCGCGTATTGAGCGCGAGCGCGTTCTATTTTAAAGATATAAGATTGTGTCTCTTTTGGAAGCAGGCTAAGTTTCTCCAATAATTCCTGATCATTGGTTACTCCAAGATCTGTTACCCGTCCCGGCCCTGCGTTGTACGCTGCAAGTGCCATCTTTTCCTCTCCGCCAAAGCGTTTCAGTTGATAAGATAAATAACGTACGCCGCCATCAATGTTTTGCGCCGGATCGAACGAATCAGTAACCCCTAAGCCGCTCGCGGTCCCATCCATAAGCTGCATCAAACCTTTAGCCCCTGCCGAAGAGACCACATTAGGATTAAACGAAGATTCAGTATCAATCACTGCTTTGATCAGATCAATCGGCACGCCATATTTAGCACTCGCCTTCTGGATGAGATCATCATAGCTCGTAGGTGTGGAACCCGTTATTTCCCCGGAAATTATGTTATTGAAGATTTTTGTTGTCCCACCTATCTGCTGCCATAACAAGCTGCTGACTGAAGTTGCATCCGGGAGAGAAGTCAAATAGCTTGAACTTTCACTACTCGTTGACATTGCCTGAAGCATTGTCGCAAATCCAGAAGCTGAAACTCCCGTTGACCGTTCATTTCCATTCGCGGAGCTAGTTTTTTCGGTTGTAGCCTTAAGGTTGATCCATTTAAGCTGCCCTAACCCGTCGGTTACAGCGGGATTGATCTGCATGCTGGCGCACTCCTTTTTTGTCCTACTCGAATCATATATAAGGTTTCGCGTTGAAATTTCGATGAATTACGGCTTAATCTTACATTTTATCTGAGATTATTGCTATATGTTGGAATGAAAAAACAGACTTCAGACCCTGATATTTAGGTCTAAAAGCCTGTTTAGATCAAAGCCATTCAGTTCTTTTTAGCGCGCAAAGGGAATCATCACGAAGTAGCTTAGTGTCGCAACAATCCCTAAGCCCATTGCCCATGCCCCAAGCGTTTTTTGCTCTTTGACATAGGAATAATAACCAACTACGGCAGCGATGGGTCCGAGAATAAAGGACCAGATGAACAATGAGGCGATTCCCATCCCCAGTCCAACATACCCCATTACCCGGCTTCCACTATATTCCGCTTCACTGTCCTTGCGCTCTTCCACTATACGCGGGGCATCCCGTACCTGCATTGGAACCGGATTTACCTCAGCAGCGTATTCTTCGCGATGCTCTCTGTCCCGACGAGGATAGTCCACTCTCCGCGGACGAAGAATGACTTTTCTCGGACCGGATTGTTCCCGTGATGAGCTTGATTCATTATCCTTTTCTGTGTCCATTCTGGCGGCCTCCTAAGCGTTCGGCTTAAACGTCAGACAACATGTTGCAGATGATGTACTGGCATGATCGCGGTGACCTTCATTCGTCATTTCTTCAGCATATTCTTCCTTATAACCATTGCCTACGTGCTTATCGATCTCAATTACAATTTCTTCAGCCCGGCATAAATTATGCTCGCCCCAATAATGACAATTGCTCACGCTACATTTTACTAATGGTTTTTCACTCGACATAATTATCACCTCGGCTTCATTATGTCCGCTCCATTTACCCGCTATTCGACAGAGTGGTTTCCAGTTGATGTATCGAGACAGGCTTTCAATCCACGCAAAAAAGGACCAGCTCATCGTCATTACAAAATGACAAAATGCTGATCCCTTTAGATCACTATTTAGAAGTTAAACCTGATTTTGCATACGTTTCTCGGTCAAATAGTCGTTCTCATAATAAATGAGATCATCGCGAAGATCTTCATACGTTTTGGTGATTTCCAGGATGATATCACGTGCGGGACGTACTGGCTTTTTGCGGAAACGGATTGCATCCTGACCTGTATAAGCGTAACGTCCATCTTCAGAATAGCTTTCATTTTTCGGATAAAAGAAGTTGTTCACGCCATAGTGATATACATTATAAAGCGCTTTCTGTGCAAAAGATTCATCGAATGTCGCACGACGCAGCGCAACGCCTAATTTCTCATATGACATTTCCGAGAACACTAATAGATGACGAAGATCGGACAGAAAACCTTGGTAAAATTGTACAGTTTCCTCATCTCCCTCAACTACAAGCTGAGGCAATGCATGCTCATTTAGAAATACTTCCATTTTGTCGATTACCACTTTAAGTTTATCTCTCGTCGATTCACATAATTTCTGCACATTGGCTGCTGACATAGCGGTTGCTCCTCCTTATTATTCCCTGCTCTTGTAGTCAATAAAGTTAATCCTCTGAAAGAAACCGCCCTAAGGACGTATCTCTTTATTCTTGCAATATCAGGATGTGAACACAGAGAAGTCTAACCTTCTGAACAATTATTAAGAACAACATCTAATGAGGTATCTCTTACACAATCAAGAAGACAATTCGAGATACTTATTCTCTCTGATATTATCATAAAAAACGTTAGGAAGGTATCCTTTTCTAAGATGCATAAAAGATACGCTCTCTTCTAAACCTATAGACATTACATTGCATAGAGGAGCGGAAATCATGTCACGAAAAAATCTAACAGTTGCAGGTTTGGTTACAGCAGCTTTTACAGTTGGGTTACTTACCTTTGCCCTGCGGCCTGCCACTAATGGGACGACCAGAGATGCCGCTAAAGTCGCTGTTCAGAATCCGGCTCCAACTTCAGCTTTGCATTCACCTCCAAATCCCTCTCAGGAAAAAACATTAAAGAAAACCTCCTTAAGCCAGGATGTGGAGGCGACAGATCATCTGAATAGAGTCGATGTCAGTAGACATTTAACTAAACTCCTGTCTGAAACAGACGGGATGTCTTCGATTCATGATAAATCAGTGTATGCGAAACGATTGCAGCAAGACCACGGGTTTATCTCCATGCTGATGTGGATCGATTTTCGCACACAAAAGACTGAGACCTTTAAGTCATCTTTTCCAAAAGGAACCGAACAGGAGAACAAGCAGCTTCTAAAATATCTCAAAACGGCAAAATCAGCAATCCACGGTCATCAATCCTATGAATCTCCAACGTTTACAATCGGTAAAGAAAAATATTACTTTATCGCTCAGCGGAACAAACAGAAAAATGTAGGGATTATTGCTCTTATCAACCAAAAGGTGCTTGGGCGTGTGGCAGACCATCAGCTGAAGAACCTGCGTCTCATTCCGTATCCTAAGGAAGGCAAATACCATGTGGAATCAGTCCATACCGATAACTTAAAGGACATTACGGTCAAGACCGGCCATGATAACGAAAATGCCAGCCATTTTTATGAGAATGAAATTGTAGTCCGTTTTCAGGGAAATACTCCGACTCAAGGACAGCTCCAGACGATAACCGCCGATATCCACTGCAAGCAGCCACGCAAGCTGGGATATGCCTATATCTTTCGCTCTGAGAAGATGACCTACTATCAGCTCAAATCCTATTTCACCAACAAATGGCATCCCGAATATACGGAACCTCACTATATGTATTTAACCAATGATACCATCACTAAAAACGCTGAAGGAACTGTCACTCCTAACGACATGTTATTCTCCACTTACCAATGGAACCTCCCGGCGATTGAAACCGAGCTAGGGTGGAATCTTTCCAAAGGCAGCAAAGAAGTGGTTGTGGCCGTGGTGGATACGGGAGTACAGATTAATCATCCTGATTTACAAGGTAAGCTTTTGACTGGTTATAATGCCATTACCAATGGTTCCACACCCGAGGATGATGTAGGTCACGGTACACATGTATCTGGAATCATTGGCGCACTTGTTAACAACGGGGAAGGTGTAGCTGGCATCAGCTGGTACAATAAGATCCTCCCTGTAAAAGCGCTAGATAACTCAGGTGCCGGAACGACTTATTCCGTAGCAGAAGGTATCATATGGGCAGCTGACAATGGTGCAAAGGTTATTAACTTAAGTTTAGGGAATTATGCCGACTCTCAGTTCCTTCATGATGCGATTAAATACGCCTATGACCGGGACATCGTGCTTGTGTCTGCAGCAGGCAATGATAATACAGAGCGGCCTGGATACCCTGCAGCTTATCCCGAAGTGATTGCAGTGGCTGCTACAAATGCTTCAGGGGAAAAAGCCTCCTTCTCCAACTACGGCGATTATATTGATGTCGCTGCACCCGGAGAAAGCATCGCAAGCACCTATCCGGACAGTCAATATGCCGCTTTATCCGGCACGTCAATGGCCAGTCCCCATGTCGCTGCGCTGGCGGGTCTGGTACGTTCACTAAATCCTAATCTGACGAATAAGGAAGTTATGGACCTTATGACCAAAAACGCTGTGGATCTGGGAACTTCCGGCCATGATAAATATTTTGGCTGGGGTCAGGTCGATATTTATAAAACGCTACAAGCGGCAAGCGGCAATCAAGTCCCATTGCAGCTTTTCCCTCAACATGTACGCCAGCAAATGAATCAATTAAAACAAAGAACAAATAACACCCCTTAACCGTGTCATTGCAAAAACCGGCCAAGTAAGTGAAGAAACCGCTGCAACCCTTCCTCCATCTCCGGTTCCTTCATTTGAGAATAGCAAAGACGGATGTGGCGGGAAGGCGTTTCCGCAGAGTAACAGACATCACCGGGTAAAAAAGAAATGCTCTCCTGTTCCGCCAAGTCATGCAGGCTTGCGATATCAGGAGAAGGGGGCAGCTCCAGCCAGAGATTAAGTCCTCCCTCTGGTAGCATATAGTTCACTCCAGGCGGCGCGTACAGCTTCAGAAGCTTCGCCGCCTTTTCCATACGACCACGCAGTGTAATTCGTAGCTGTGCTGCGTAGGCGTCGTATTTTTCAGCGATGAAGGGTAATACGGCCTTCTGTGTCAGCAAGGGACTTCCTAGGTCACTCGCAGATTTAGCGGCGATCAGCCGGGACAGAATATTTCCTTCTGCTGCTACACAGGCGATTCGGCAACCAGGAGCAAGTACTTTGCTAAAGCTTTTCATATAGACTACATGTCCATCGGGATCCATTGATTTAATCGCCCTAGGTGGAGGTTCATGGAAATATAAATCACTAAATGGGTCATCCTCAACAATGAGGCAACGGTAGCTGCGCGCTAATTCCAGCAGTCGTTGTCTTCTTGTGATGCTCATAGTTACGCCGCTTGGATTTTGAAAAGTAGGGATGGTATAAATTAGCTTTGGGGGTCTTTGATCACACATTTTTGTAAGAACATCCACCCGCATCCCTTCACTATCCGTAGGTACAAAAATCATCTCTGCACCTCGTCCCGCAAATACATCAATAGCACCAGTATAGCTAGGCGCCTCAAGATAGACTGTATCTCCAGGACCAACAAATGTACGAGCCACCAGATCAATGCCTTGCTGGGTCCCGCTGGTTATCATCAAATCGGAAGAAGTGAGTGAAACCCCACGCGATTTCAAATGTTCTCTCATGACATTCCGCAGCTCAAGATCTCCCTGAAAATTCCCGTAGGTTGCCATAAGCTCCGGTTGCTCTTTGACCAAGGAGGTGTAGGTGTCACCGATATCGTGAAGCGGCAGCAGCTCACTGTGGATGGCGGCTAAATGAAAGGGATATTTCACTTCCGAAACATCAAAATTCCGCCAAAGCTGAGCCCGCGGCAAATAATCATCATATAAATCCTGCCAGCAACCCTCTTCGTGACGTCTATTATGGGTTGGATCGGCTACAAAGCAGCCTTTGCCCTGTCTGCAGTAAATAAGTCCTCGTTTCTCAAGCATATCGTAAGCCTTGCTTACTGTAACCTGACTCACGTTCAATGTTATAGCTAGACTTCTAACGGAGGGCAGCAGGACACCTTGCTGAAGCAGTCCTGATGAGATCCGCTGACTGAGGGTTTCACTGATTTGATGGGGCAGAGTTTTACTGCCGCTGCGATTCAAATCGATATGCATGAACCCTTCACCTCCACTGTTATATTCAACGCTTTACTGTTATACAGCACTCCTATTATGATAGCATCAAATCGAAAGGTGGAGAACTAATTTATGGATATCAAATACTCAACGGCAGCCAATCATCTAGGGTCATCAGCAGTTCGGGAGATTCTAAAAGTTACACAGGGCAATGACATCATTTCACTTGCAGGCGGGCTGCCTGGGGAGGATTTGTTTCCCTTGGAGGCCGTACGTGATGCCTATAATCGCGTGCTCTCCAGCGACACCTCAGCGCTTCAATATGGGCTTACTGAGGGTTTTACTCCACTACGTGACAAAATCGCTGAAAGGCTTACCCGTCAAGGTATCCCGGTTACATCCTCTGAGATGGTGCTGACTACAGGCTCACAGCAAGCTATAGATCTGTTATGCAAAATATTGCTGGATCCCGGCGATGCAGTTTTTGTGGAAGCGCCCACCTATCTGGCAGCACTACAGGTACTCGGTTCTTACCGGGCTGCTATTCATACGATACCAAACGACGAACATGGCATTCTGCCAGATCAATTGGAGGAGCAGATTCGGGTACATCGGCCAAAACTGCTCTACGCAGTTCCGACCTTCAACAATCCGTCTGGAGCAACCTGGAGTAAAGAGCGCCGCGAGCAGGTGGTTGAAATCTGCCGCCGTTACAGTGTTCTTATTCTAGAGGACAATCCCTATGGAGAAATAACCTTTGATGAAGATAAAACTCTATATCCCCCCTCACTAGCCTCCATCGATAGAAGCTTCGGCGGGGATTATTGTGTAGTCTACACAGGGACCTTCTCCAAAATCGTCGCCCCTGCCCTGCGCACGGGTTGGATTATCGGCGATTCCGAACTTATCAAGACCATCGCCAAGGCGAAGCAAGCAGCCGATCTGCATTCCAGCACCATCGACCAGCGTGCTTTAGATGAACTGCTGTTACATTTTGATATTGAGCAGCATATCCGCCTCATCTCAAGAGAGTATCATTCGCGTATGAAGCTCCTGTCCGCGGAGCTCAGATCACATAACTGGGAAGGAGCATATTTCCTTGAACCAAGAGGCGGCATGTTCCTATGGCTTACACTTTCCGAAGAGATTAACACTAAGGAATTACTCCCGCTGGCAGTGGAAAACGGAGTAGCGTTTGTTCCAGGAGAGGTATTCTATTCAGCGGAGCCTCACAAAAGCAAAATGCGCCTTAACTTCACGCATACGCCACCCGAACTAGTTCCTGTTGCTGTTCAACGTCTAGAGAAAGCATTGGTTCAATGGCAGCAAAATCAAAACATCGTTCGGTCGTGAATAACTGCTCATAATCAATAGCCACGATAGCTAATTAAAACGGCTTCTCCATCCTTTATTGGACGGAGAAGCCATTTTTTGTGAGCAGATTTCTGCGTTTTCACTTTTGCGCATTTGCAGAATGTTACCTTTACGCATTTCTGCAAATCAAATTTTCGCATTTCTACTTTTAGCATTTTTGCAAATCTCATTTCGCAATTCCACATTGAGCGTTTCTGCTCAGCTTATTTCGTATCTTCACATTTCACATTCAGCGATTTTCACACGTCATATTTCTGATTTCCACATTTCAGCGCCTCTACAGATCACATTTTCCTATTTCCACATTCAGCAATTTTTGCTCGTCATATATCGCATTCCACATTTCAGCCTCTCTACACATCTCATTTTCGTATTTCCCCATTCAGCAATTTTTACACATCACATATCGCATTCCCACATTTCGCCGTCGGCATCACCAAACATCCTTTAGTTACTCAACACATCTGCCATTCAACTAATCCGATTTCACAGCGAAGTTACAGCCAGAGGTTACAATTGATATTTTGCTACTAACTCCAATCTTCCCGCAGAAGATTAGCCAAGCTCCGCATTGCGCAGTTTGCTAGCTACTAATCTAATTCTGGCGTCAAAGTAACTATGGAGTTCTGGAGTTCTGGAGTTCTGGAGTTCTGGAGTTCTGGAGTTCTGGAGTTCTGGAGTTCTGGAGTTCTGAATTCGGGAGTTCGGGAGGTTCGTATCGGACCCCAGCGCTCTTATTTGCATCAATTCCGCTCATTTAGTTTGCTATCGGACTCCATAGTCACTATTGGATTCAAAACGCCCGATATCCACCCTGTTTATGCCGAATAACGGCTCTCCAGTCCGAAACTCCTCCAAAAAGGCATAAAATACACAAATAGCTGCATCTCGGTCCGTTAGCATATCAGCTCATCAGCCCATCAACCATCTGCCATCAGTCATCAACCATCAACCATCAACCATCAGCCATCAGCTCATCAACCACCAGTCATCAGCCCATCAGCCGCTAGCAATTCTTTTAAAAAATCCAATTTCTGCATATCACGTTACTAAACACCTGCATTTTCACGCATTCACTGCTTTATATATTTGCCTTATCCGCATTTGTTTGCAACAAAAAAGGCGGCGTAGCCGGGTTACCGGGATACGTCGCCGTTTGTATGGTGTTGTTATTATAACGTTGCAGTTAGGAAAGTTTGCCGTAAGCCGGGTTCTGTGCTCGTCGTGGTTCGATCGGGAACTACCCTCCCACCATAAGCGACAATCATCTATCTAGGCCATACATTACTGCACAGCTCCAGCGACCAACCTAGACGCGCCTCAGGCTAAGGCTGCTTATTCAGCTGCGTCTCATTAGGTCTTGCTCCAGATGGGGTTTACCAGGAACGAAGTCACCAGCGTTCCTCGGGGTCTCTTACACCTCGGTTCCATCCTTGCCTGTGCCGCCCTAAGGCGGCCATCGGCGGTCCATTTCTGTGGCACTATCCTTCAGCTCGCGCCGACTGGACGTTATCCAGCATCCTGCCTTATGGAGCCCGGACTTTCCTCCCGTGACGTCTTCACGTCACCGGCGATTGTCTGTCAAACTTTCCGAACAACATTATATATTATACAGACATCACATGTCTGGCACAAGCATTATTAAATGGCAATTTTATAGGAACTTAAATGGCTCCGTATTCACCTGCGAAGCATGTACAGCTGTATCATACTTATGCTCGGCCAATTTTCCAGCCATCCACTCCGCTACTTTCTCTTTCATGATCTTCTCCGCATTATGTCCCGGATCAATCAGAGTGATTCCGGCGAGCGCAGCATCCTGTACTGTATGATAATCCAGATCCCCAGTAACCAGAACATCCGCACCGCGGAAAATAGCACTGTTATAATACTTTCCACCCGAGCCACCGAGAACAGCGGCTTTACGAATCGGACGGTCCAAATCACCAACAACCCGTACATGGTCTACCTTCAGACCTTTTTTTACCGTCTCCACGAATTGTCCAAGGGTTGTAGGCTCTTTGAGCTTTCCTACCCGCCCAAGTCCTAAGCTGCGGCCCTTAAGATCCATTGAATATAAATCATAGGCAACCTCTTCATAAGGATGGGCCTTAAGCATAGCCTGCACCACTTTATTGCGGATGGAGTGCGGGACGATCGTCTCAATACGAATTTCCTCGGCACGTTCCATCTTACCTTTTTCCCCGATATAAGGATCCGTGCCTTCTCCTGGAATAAAAGTACCGTATCCCTCGATATTGAAGCTGCAATGACTATAGTTGCCAATTGCCCCTGCTCCAGCATTCAGGATAGCATCCAGAACCTTCTGATGATGATCCTTCGGCACAAATACTACCAGCTTTGATAATTGCTCTGAATGAATGTCTTTGATGGGTACTCCGTTTTCTATGCCAAGAGCTTCAGCCATCCAATCATTCATTCCACCCTCGGTAACATCCAGATTCGTGTGGCTGATGTACACCGCAATGTCATTCTTGATTAATTTTTCATACATTTTGCCCGCCGGTGTGTCTGTCTGGATTCCTTGCAATGGACGGAAAATAATCGCATGATGCGCAATAATCAAATTGCAGCCTAGACGAATCGCTTCTTCAACTACCTCATCATTCACATCTAAAGCAACTAATACATTAGTTATTTCTTTTTGCAGCGTGCCCAGTTGAAGGCCAATTTTGTCCCAATCCTCAGCTAAATGCTTAGGAGCCAGTTGCTCCATATACTGAATTACTGTTTGTCCCTTGGCAAACATTGTAGCACCTCCGTAATTTCCCTGATCTGACCTTGAATCTGTTTCCGTTTATTCTCAGCAGATTCTAGTTCTGAACGTGACAACGATGTTAAAATGCCTTCCAATTTCTGAATCTCACCCTGCCACTTAGCAAAAAACACAGCATTTGGCGCTTGAAGCAGCCATGGTCCCATTTGCAGCAAGGCCTCTTGCCCAAGGACCTTAGTGGAATCCCCCAGGGTTAAGTCACGATATACACTTTCATTTGTAATTCCAGCGTCCGTATTTTCTGGTACAGCCGTCAATACTTCATATAACTTCCCGTCTTCTTCCAAAATTCTCTCAGCTACGAGTACCCATTTATTATTTAATAACCAGCGGCGCAAAATATCCTCGCCTACATTCGGCTGAAGCAAAAGGGTTGTAACATCCTTTAGCTTACCTTGGCTTTGACCCCGGTCCAGAATCGCGGCAATTAATGCGCCTCCCATGCCAGCAATCGTGATACAATTGACTTCACCAGGTTCCAGAACCTCAAGGCCGTCTCCTCGGCGCACCGAGATCACCTTCCCTAGTCCAGCCTCTGCAACGCCCTTACAAGCAGCATCAAAGGGACCCGGGTTTACTTCACCTGCAATTGCAAACACAGCCTTACCGCTTTCGACAGCGGCCACAGGAAGCAAGGCATGATCGGAACCGATATCTGCTAATCTGCTTCCTTGCGGAATTTGCTCCAGCAATTGCTGAAGCCGATCTGATAATTTCACATTGTTCATGTTGCCACCCACGTTATCCATTTTTTTCGAAACCCAAACAACAAAGCTAACCCTGCTGCAATCTTTAGGATCAGCATCAATGAAATCCACTGCGGATAAATCTGTCTTAATAAAAGAGCGTCAAGCTCTGGCATGATCCAAAGCGATACTCCCACTGCAAAATAAACACTGGCAACACCGCTTACCTTATGATGCAAAAGCCAGCTTAACCATACCATCAGCACACACAATGGCAGCCATAGGAACTCCAGTTTAAATATAGAGGCCTCCGGGCTTCTTCCACCGAAGAACCCTGCATACAGTAATGCCCAAAAAGCAAAACCACAGTACTGCAACAAACCTATCCGGAGTAAAAATCCCAAAATACACCATAACAAGCCGCAGCACCCAATTAGAATAGGCCTCCAGAGCTGAGGATCCAGATCATGCAAATCAATCAGCCATAGCCCAAAACCAAGCGTTAAAACACTGCCCAGCCCCGCTAGGATAAGACTGATAACATTGTTCCGGTCCTTATAAACGGCGGAGTATCCATAACAAATAATTAATACAGATAGTGCGGTTGCAAGTTGCAAAGGCCAAGGAAAAACGCTAAAATAAAGACTAATCAAGAAAATCAAGGAAATAATTCCAAAAGAAAACAGCCAAATTTTGATGCTTCCCTGCTGTAAATTTCTCAGCGAAATTGGATTGTTATCCTTATTCGCATCCTCATCGTCATACAGATTGGTTAAGAAATCGCAATACTGCTCTGGCAGCAACCGGCTTTTTCTCCAATACTGAATCTCTTTTATAATGATGTCGCGTTTTTCCAAATTCACTGGTTCATCCTTCTTTCCAGATACACAAGGTCAACACATTTTTTACCAGCGTAAATTCAAATAAAAGAACCTCCTGCCACTGAGCAGCAGAAGGTCCAGTTCATGAAATACTATTCAAGGAAATCCTTAAGCCGTTTACTGCGGCTAGGGTGACGAAGTTTGCGCAATGCTTTGGCTTCGATCTGGCGAATCCGTTCCCGGGTAACACCAAACACCTTGCCGACTTCTTCAAGCGTTCTTGTCCGTCCATCATCAAGGCCAAAACGCAGGCGAAGTACATTCTCTTCACGCTCCGTGAGCGTGTCCAGCACATCCTCCAGTTGTTCCTTCAGGAGTTCATAAGCCGCTGCATCCGCAGGAGCCAATGCTTCCTGATCCTCAATGAAATCTCCCAGATGAGAGTCATCTTCTTCACCAATTGGTGTTTCCAAGGATACAGGTTCTTGGGCAATCTTCATGATCTCTCTAACTTTCTCAACCGTCAGTTCCATCTCAGCCGCAATTTCCTCTGGGGAAGGTTCGCGTCCCAGTTCTTGCAGCAATTGGCGAGAAACCCGAATCAGCTTGTTGATCGTTTCCACCATGTGTACAGGAATACGAATGGTACGCGCCTGATCCGCAATCGCACGAGTGATGGCCTGGCGAATCCACCAAGTAGCATACGTACTAAATTTGAATCCCTTATTATGGTCAAATTTCTCTACTGCTTTGATCAGACCCATATTACCTTCCTGAATCAGATCCAGGAACAGCATACCGCGTCCGACATAACGTTTCGCGATACTTACTACGAGACGCAGGTTCGCTTCTGCAAGACGGCGTTTAGCTTCTTCATCGCCATTCTTAATCCGCATAGCAAGCTCAACTTCATCGTCAGCCGACAACAAAGGAACGCGTCCGATTTCTTTTAGATACATACGGACAGGGTCATTAATCTTGATCCCTGGTGGCAGTGACAGATCGTCATCAAAGCTGAAATCATCGCTGTCTTTATCCTCATTATCCTCGCTTGGTCGGAGGCTGTTAACCTCTTCATCGTTCTCGTTTACAACCTCAATTCCCAAATCACTGAGTTGCTCGTAGAACTCCTCCATTTGCTCGGGGTCTTGATCAAACGGCGATAATTTCTCCATAATATCTTTGTAATTTAATGATGATCTTTTCTTACCTTGCTCAATGAGCTGATCCTTCACCTGATCCAAAGTAAATTCTGCTTCCAATTCAGTATGCTGATCGTTCGCCATAATTCGACTCCCTCCTCCCTAGGTACATCCTGTCAACATGTCATTGTCTCTCTAGGGCTATAATCTCACTTGCTATTTGTGCCGCACGCAAAAAGTCACCTGACTTTTCAGCCTGAATCATCTCTTCACGCTTCTGTTCCATTTTGCGTTGCAGTGGGTATTTCCGCACTTCACGGATACAATCATCTAGAACCTGCATATTCCAGTCCGGAGGGGTATCCATCATGGATATTGATGTCGCAGTTTTCTCCAGACGATCATCCTGAAGTGATGATAGAAACCGACTAATGCCGGGTGGTTTGCCTTGCGCGTAATAGGCATATAGATAAGCAGCAATTGCCGCATGATCAACGATGTTGAAATCTTCTCCGAGGCGTTCGCCCACATACGTGGCGGCTTCCGGGTCCTGAATCATAAAGGACAATAGACGCCGTTCCGCGACATGATAAGCGGGTAGTAAGGTCGGTGTCTGCACCTGCCCTTTTTTATGCCTACCATTATTCCACCTTTTGTCGTTATTATCCCCTTCAGGGATGTTTTTTTGCATCGATGCCCTAAGTAAATTACAATCCTGCTTCAAACTATCATATGAAAGTTCGAGTTCAGCAGCGATTTCCTTCAGATAAACCTCTCGCTCTGTTGAGGAATGCAGTGAAGCAATAACTTCTAAGGCTTCCTTGACATAGGCGATTTTGCCATCTTCCTCTAGGAGTATATGGTTTTTTTTCAGATATATAAGCTTAAATTTTATGGATGAAACTGCTGAATCAATAACCTGATCTTTAAATCTTTCTCCTCCATGCTTGGAGATAAATTCATCCGGATCCACCCCGCTTGGCAGTAAGGCGATCTTTACACGCAGGCCGCTGCCTTCAAGCATCGGAATGGCCTTCATGGCTGCTGCTTGTCCCGCCCGGTCACCGTCGTAAGACAGTATAATTTCATCAGCCAGGCTCTTCATAAGTGCCACATGACCCTCCGTCAAGGACGTTCCCATCGTTGCTACGCCGTTATGCACACCCGCTTCCCAGGATGAGATGACATCTCCGTATCCTTCAAACAGGACGATTTGTCGAGTTTTGCGAATGGATGCTTTGGACTGGTGCAAATTGTACAATATCCGGCTTTTGTTAAACAATCTACTCTCCGGAGAATTTAAATACTTAGGTTGACCCTCTCCAAGTATTCTTCCGGCGAATGCGATTACCTTGCCTGTACGGTTGGCAATCGGAAAAATAATCCGGCCACGGAAACGATCCAAATAGCCTTTGCCCTCACCGCGGGCTGACAGAAGTCCGCCTTTCTCCATTTCCGCAAGGTCAAAATTTCGTTTCTCCAAAAACTGCAGCAAAGTATCCCAGCGGTCCGGAGCATATCCGATCTGAAACTGGTCAATCATTTTATCACTGAAGTTCCGGCCTCTTAAATAGTCCATAGCGGCTTTGCCGTGTTCCGTATTCTTCAGCAAGTAATGATAGAACTTTGCCGACCATTCATAAGCTTGAATCAACCGGTCGCGTTCCGGATCAGGGGGAGACATCATACCTCCCTTACCTTCTGGAACGGGAATATCACTTTCTTCAGCCATTATTCTGACAGCTTCGGGGAAGGTTAATCCTTCGATTTCCATCCTAAATTTGATGGCATTTCCACCCATACCGCAGCCAAAGCAATGAAATACTCCCCGGTCGGGGGTAACAGTAAAGGAAGGGGTTTTCTCCGAATGGAACGGGCAGAGGCCCCATAAATATTTCCCCTGCTTGGACAAATGAACAACCTTACCGACTGTATCGACTATATCATGACGCGCAAGCACGCTTTCGATAACCTCTTCCGGAATATTGCCGTGTCCGCTAGCCACTTCAACCACCTTCATCTCTTAACAAATAAATATAATTCGCTATTGCTACACATTCTCCTGCAAAAGTATTAAAAGTTTTGTCAGTTTATGTTGAAAATAAGTTTTTTCTTCTGCCGTTATGGGTTTTGGACCCTTGGAATAATGTCCCCGTCTTCGTTCCACGGCCCTGGCATGTCTTCCCTCCAACATAAAATCCATCTTGGAATTGTCGTATTCCTGACCACGAAATGAAAGCACACTGCATCGTTTACCTAGTGCAAGTGCCGCAAGACCATAATCTTGAGTCAGTACCACATCTCCTGCAGTAATATGATTGGCAATATATAGATCGGCACTCTGATCTCCTCGATCCACCTGCACAACCGTTACACCCTCTTCAGCTTTCAGTGCATGGTCATAAGAAGATACCATAAGTACCGGAACACCAAAGGTGCGACCTACCTCAGCGATCTCTTTTTTGACCGGACAAGCATCCCCATCCACCACTATCGTTCTAGACTGGGACTTCTCCATGATCATCACCAATTTCCCGTGTAATATATATACGCCCTCTCCGCAAGAAATCCTTCTTTCTAAGCATAAATACGGAACGGATGTCAAATGACGCATTGGCACCGTTCCGTATATTTATACCCCAAACCAACATTCTATACCATAAGATTCAAATTTTCTTGATTAAAATTACCAGACAAGCTTCGCGAAATCAGCGAACGACTTGGAGTCAGCATCAATACCAGCAAGCAGAGCCAAACGGTTAGCACGCACTTGCTCGTCCTCAGCCATAACCATAACGGAATCAAAAAATGTTGTAACGGCGTCTTTTAGACCCGAAAGAATCCGAAGTGCTTCTTCGGCATTTTTTGCCGCCATAGCTTTCAGGTAAGGTGTGTGAAGCTCCTGCCATGTATTGAAAAGCTGCATTTCGGCATCTTCTTTAAGTAAAGCAGGATCAATCACTTCACTAGTTGCTTTACTTGCCAAATTACTGACACGAGTAAGCGAATCCACGGTAATCTTGAAATCTGCTTGGTCGGACACAGCAGCCATAAGAGCACGACTTCTGCCCACAACATCTACTACGTCGTCAAAACCAGCCGCTGTAACAGCGTCCACAACATCATAGCGTACATTGTCAGATAAAAGACGTTTTACACGCAGACCGAAGAACTCGTACAGGTTTATACGTAGTTCATCTCCAGAATGTTTCGTATTTCCTGAATTTTCATGAATTTCAATCGCCGCTTCAAAAATTTCGCGCAGCGTAATTGGCAATTTATGCTCAAGCACAATTTGGACAATTCCTGCAGCCTGACGGCGCAGCGCATATGGATCCTGAGATCCTGTCGGGATGATGCCGATGGAGAAGCAGCCAACAATCGTATCGATTTTGTCCGCTATGCTGACAACTGAACCTGCTTCTGTTGAAGGTACAGCATCTCCTGCAAATCGTGGCTGATAATGCTCGAAGATCGCTTTTGCCACAGTTTCAGGCTCGCCTGCTTTACGTGCATAATCTTCACCCATTGTTCCTTGCAGCTCAGGAAATTCATAAACCATTTGTGTGACAAGATCAAATTTACAAATATCCGCAGTGCGACTTACTTCGGACACAGCAGTAGCTGACAATCCAAGCTTCACAGCCAGACGATCAGAGATTTGGCGAATACGGCGCACCTTATCCCCTACGCTGCCCAAATCTTCATGGTAAACAATGTTCTCAAGCTTGGCTAACGCATCGTCAATCTTCATCTTTTGATCTTCTTGATAGAAGAATTTGGCATCTGATAGACGAGCACGAAGCACTTTTTCATTTCCCTTAGCGATAACATCCAAGGATTCTGCATTCCCGTTTCGTACAGTTACAAAGAATGGCAGTAGCTTGCCAGCTGCATCAAAAACAGGGAAATAACGCTGATGCTCACGCATCGAGGTAATCAGCACATCCTGAGGAATCTCTAAGAAAGATGGATCAAAGGTTCCAAAGAGCACGGTTGGTGTTTCTACCAAGAACAGTACTTCTTCCAAAAGATCTTCTTTAATCGCAATCGTCCAGCTTTTCTCTTCAGCCAATTTGTTGATTTGATCCAGGATAAGCGTTTCCCGTTCCTTCACATCCACAAGTACATGCTGCGCACGCATGCTCTCCACATATTGTGCAGGCTCCGAGATTACAGTCTCTGTACCCAGAAAACGATGTCCACGGCTCACATTACCCGCTTTTACATCCGTAATCTCCAAATCAATGATCTCTTTACCAAAAAGAGCAACCATCCAGCGAATCGGACGAACGAATTTAAAATCGTAAGCTCCCCAGCGCATGTTTTTCGGGAAAGTCATCGCATTTACAATACCCAGAAGTCCTTCTGTGAGCAAAGAAGCAGTCTCTACACCCGCACTATTTTTTGTGGCATAAATATATTCCACGCCAGCTAGCTCTTTAAACGTAAATTGCTCTGGAGATACACCCTGACTGCGGGCAAATCCTAGTGCAGCTTTACTCCAGTCGCCGTTAGCATCCAGCGCGATTTTGCGTGAAGGTCCTTTGACCTCTTCACTAATATCCTCTTGCTTCTCAGCCGCATCCTTAACAAATACAGCGAGACGACGCGGCGTAGCATATGCAGTAACTCCAGCATGGTTTATACGTGTAGAATCCAACCACTTGGACATTCTATCCTGCAGCTGTTCCATCGCAGCACGGATAAAACGTGCAGGAATTTCCTCCAGACCGATCTCAAACAGGATATCTTTAGACACGGTCAGCACCTTCTTTCTTCAGCAGTGGGAAGCCAAGCTTCTCGCGTTCCTCAAGATATGTTGCCGCTACGGAGCGGGCAAGATTACGCACTCGGGTAATAAATCCAGTCCGTTCAGTTACACTAATTGCTCCACGTGCATCGAGTAGATTAAAGCTATGTGAGCATTTCAACACATAATCGTAGGCTGGAAACACAAGATGTTTCTCCATCGCTCTACGCGCTTCCTCTTCATACATGTTGAACAGCGAGAATAACATTTTTACATCCGATACTTCAAAAGTGTAGGTAGAATGTTCAAACTCCGGCTGATGAAAAACATCACCATAAGTTATACCGCTTACCCATTCAAGATCGAACACATTTTCTTTATCCTGAATGTAAGAGGCTAAGCGCTCCATACCGTAAGTGATTTCTACAGCAACAGGATTCGCTTCGATGCCACCTACCTGCTGGAAGTAAGTAAACTGAGTGATCTCCATACCGTCCAGCCATACTTCCCATCCCAGACCTGCACAGCCCAGTGACGGATTCTCCCAGTTATCCTCTACAAAACGGATGTCATGCAAGAGCGGATCAATACCGAGTGCTTTCAAGCTATCCAAATAGATCTCTTGAATGTTATCTGGTGAGGGTTTGATGATTACTTGGAACTGGTGATGCTGATACAGACGGTTCGGGTTCTCTCCATAACGACCATCGGAGGGACGACGTGAAGGCTCTACGTAAGCCACTCTCCAAGGCTCAGGACCTAGCGAGCGTAAAAAAGTCATAGGGTTCATCGTGCCGGCGCCTTTTTCTGTGTCATAAGGCTGTACGATGATACAGTTCTGTTCAGCCCAGAACTGCTGCAGTGTCAAAATCATCTGCTGGAAGTTCATAATACCGTCTCCTTCGCTTTACAAGTTTTTTACAACAGCTTGCCTAAAACTTTCTACCATGGAGGCGGCACTTTTAGCTCCTGACAGCAACAAAAAGCCCCCGCCCCCATGCCTGATTAACAGACATAGGGACGAGAGCTTAACTTATTCTCCCGCGGTTCCACCCTACTTGATTTCATACCTTGTATGAGCAAGTTTGCTGCCAAGACAAGAACGAAATCCACTTTCATTCGCCGCATCCGTACTCCCGGGTGCCATGTTCATGAACGTTGTCCCGCCAGGCTTCCACTGCCCCCAGCTCGCTGAATAACGACAATAAAGTCCACTACTTTCCCGATCAATGCACGCCTCTCCCCAATTGGAGCATAACGACGATCATATAATAAACTGATCCTATAGTAACGGAAAAATCAGCTTTCGTCAAATCTTGTACTTGTCGAGCTGGTCTAGGAAACTTTGTGACTTCAGCTTTAATCCGAGTTGCACATCCATAAAGGCGCGCATAATTTTTTTCAGCTCATCCCGGCTGCTTTCCTTTACATCCACATTGCCTAGTCTAGTTAGGTCAAGTCTGGCGAATAATCGCAGCAGCTTCAACGCACGAGCAGAGACCTCCATGGCTGGAGGGTCATTATGTTTACAACTGCGGCACAGTGCTCCACCAAGGCGAGGGCTGACCAGCAGTTGATCATCCGGCTTCTCGGCACCACAAATTACACAAGAATCGAATTCAGGACCATAACCGGCTGCCTGTAAGATTTTCATTTCAAAGACATTTATGATAACGCCGGGTTCCTTGTCCTCTTCAAGTGCATTAAGACAGGCCGTAAGCTGGCGAAACCAGAAGCTTCCCGTTTCCTCATCATGCAGAACACGATCAAGCAGTTCACACGCATAAGACGCATAAGCAGCTTTGATCAAATCCTCACGCAGCGGATGGTGAGACTTCGTAATTTCGCCAGAATTCAGTGTCCCAAGTCCTCCATTATTTCTAAAAAAAACAAATTCCCCAACGGTGAACAGTTGGATCAATGCAGCATGGCGGCTTTTGACCTTCTTTGCGCCACGCACCAGAACCCCTACTTTTCCCGCGTTCTCGGTGCAAAGCGTAATAATTGCGTTCCCCTCGCCGTAGTCCATGCTGCGGATGACGATCCCTTCCACCCTGTGTAGCATGCCTCTTCCCCCAACCATTCGGCAAGCAACCAGTCCTTATTGCGCTTCTTCATCACAGGCCTTCTCTTCCTCCACTAGCTGTAATCCACTATCTTCAAGCGGATGGCCAGCTTCCTTATACAGCAGGTAAGCATCGACGTCTCCTGTCATTGCAAAATACTTCCACGAAAAGTTTCGCATTCGTATTCATCCTTTCTTGGGAAAGACGATGTCTCTTATCAAGAATTAGGATGGTGCGATGGAGCAGGTTCTATCCTTGCAATTCCTACCAAACGAGGAATAACGGAATTAACTTAAAGGTCTTTATGGAAGCCCAAATCCCGCAGAACGCGGTCCTGATTGCGCCAATCTTTTTTCACTTTTACCCATAGCTCCAGAAAAATCTTCGAACCCAGCAGGTTCTCAATATCTGTCCGAGCCCGTCTGCCGACCTCTTTCAGCATTGCCCCTTGCTTGCCGATAATAATTCCCTTTTGCGAATCACGCTCAACAAAAATAACAGCTGAAACATGTACTACTCCATTAGGCTCAACCTTCATATCTTCGATGGCTACAGCAATAGAGTGCGGCACTTCTTCACGAGTCAAATGCAGAATTTTCTCCCGGATTAATTCCGCGCAGACAAATTGCTCGGGGTGATCCGTGATTTGATCTTCCGGATAATACTGAGGGCCTTCCGGCAAGTACTTGGCAACCTGCTCTAACAGCGTATTAACATTGCTGCCCATCTTCGCAGAAATCGGAATAATTTCGGCAAAATCATGCAGCTTGTTATATTGAGCCATAAGCGGGAGCAGAGCTTCCGGCTCTATTTTATCGATCTTGTTGAGCACCAGAATCACCGGTGTCTTCAGACCATTTAATTGCTCGGCAATGTAACGGTCTCCACCGCCCAAGCCCTCTGACGCATCCACAAGGAATAACACAGCTTCTACTTCACCCAGTGTACTCATTGCAGTCTGGTTCATGTAGTCGCCTAGCTTGGACTGTCTTTTATGAATCCCCGGTGTGTCCAGGAATACGATTTGTGAAGTGTTTGTTGTGTAAACACCATGAATTTTGTTTCTGGTTGTCTGTGGCTTATCCGACATGATGGCAATCTTCTGGCCAATGACCTGATTCATGAGTGTTGATTTACCTACGTTTGGTCTGCCGATAATTGCGACAAAGCCTGATTTGAATTTCATATTATCTTCCTTCCATACTTACCTTCTAGTTCAATCTTTTTCAATCATTCAATCTTTTTTTAAAAGCTTTTTCGCTCCCCCTGAATCTCCCTCAGCCAAGGGGGACCCCAAGGGCCCCGACCCTCTGGACACCCGAAAATAGGCGTACCTGCAACGTTCGACGGGATTAGAGGGACGGTTGTGCATGAGCGCTTTTGTCCCCTGTTGGGGACACGCTTCACTGTCGCTTATTAACACGGTTCGCATTAAGCTCTCCATGGAGAAAAATTACTGAGATGCAGCTTACAGGCAGGGTTTCAAGTTACGATGGGCAAAGAATCGCTGGCGGCTTTTGCCGCGGCGCTTACCTCGTAATATTACTCTAATAACACATAGTTTGCACCAGTTTAGCCTAACTTGGTAGAACTAGAACACTTTTAATTGTATTTTGTACAACTAATTTTAGTTTGAGTTTATGTTTTGGTGCTTTAGTTGTATTCTGTGCAATTAAATCCTGTCTTAAGAGCCTAATATGGACTTTATCATAAATTTAATTGTACTATCTGCAACTAAATTCATTTTTGTGGGAAAGAGTAGCAATTTAACTGTACATTGTGCAATTAAAGTAGCAACCTTCGTCTAACTATGCCTAATTTGCCTTTATACGGGCACAGGCATTAAATCAAAACCTCATTTTATTCTGAAGCTTGTCCTTGCTTTAGATCTACGGGACCAAAAGCGCCTGGAAGCAATTCTCCCACCGTAGTCTCAACGACATCACCCTTCATGTTTCCAAGAATAACCTTCATATCCGGTGAACACAACTCAATCATTACTTGCCGGCACACACCGCAAGGTGAAACGGGGCCGTCAGAGTCAGCTACTACGGCAATTGCTTTAAAAGAACCAACAGCATGTCCATCCGCAATCGCACGGAATAATGCTGTCCGTTCCGCACAGTTGGTTGGGCCAAAAGCAGCATTTTCCACATTACAGCCGTGGTGAATATGACCATCCTGATCAAGAAGGGCAGCTCCTACTCCGAATCGGGAATATGGAGTGTAAGCTTTAGCTCGTGCTTTAATCGCCTCTTGCATAAGAAGAGTAGAATCCATATTTTGTCCTCCTAAAGTTGTGTGAGTATTGACTTCGTTGATTTTTCTTCGCACAAAACTCAATTCGTAAGCATATACGCTCTGTTTTGTTTAGCGTTACTTCCTGTTATTACTTCAACAAAACTCACTTCGTAAGCATCTAATTAGTTTCGTTTATCGTTATTTTCTCAGCATGCACTAAATTTTATCAGCGTACTTCATGAGATATATTCGGGTACATAACTCACTTCAAAATTATTCAGTAACGAAAGAGGCGGAATCGCAAAACGCGGGTCCGCCTCTCCCCTGAATTGATTTTGTATCCTGATTATGACATAAGTCCGCTAATCCAGTCCATCACAGGCTGGTAAAAAACATAGATCCCGACTAAGACAGCAAACACCGCCGTGAGAAGCACAGCTCCTGCGGCGGTATCTTTTGCTCTCTTAGCCAGTGGATGAATCTCTGGCGAGATCAGATCAACCGTCGCTTCAATTGCCGTATTGAGCAGTTCGGCAGTTAGGACAAGCGTGATCGAGAACAGCAGCAACATCCAACTGGCCAGCGGAAGTCTGAACACGGCAGCGGCAACTAGCACAACCACCGCTAAACAGCAATGCACCTTCATGTTAAGCTCGGATTTGAATGCCGACACTAAGCCTTGCGATGCAAACCGAAAAGAGTGCCAGAACTTCTTGTGCCCTACCGCCGTGTTCTTCACCATTAGCGCGTCAACCCAACCTGAGATAGTACTTTTTCTTGCTTGGACATCATTTCTGCTTCTGAGGCTTCATCCTGATGATCATATCCTAACAAATGCAGAAATCCGTGAACAAAAAGAAAACCAAGCTCTCGTTCCAGTGAATGACCGTATTCCAGCGCCTGCTCCTGCGCACGAGTTACGGAAATGATTATATCCCCAAGTACGTCTGGAACATCTTCCAGCGCCTCGCCTTCCTCTACCTCGTATATAATGTCCAGCTCGTCCTCTCCGCTTTCATTCATAGCAAAAGAAAGCACGTCCGTCGGACGGTCAATTCCCCGATATTCTAAATTCAACTCATGTATACGAGCGTTATCGACAAAAGTAAGAGCTACCTCGCCCCGATCGATCCCTTCCGCTTCACCTGCTTTTTGCAAAATACTCTCCAGCAGCGTAATGAGATCGTCCTTTATCTCGTATTCTTCTTGCTCGTTATCCCAAACGATCTCCAAACTCATGGGTTAGGTGCCCCTTCCTCTTTTTTCGGCTTACGCACATCTTCTGGGTATTCGATCCGTGAATGGAAAATTCCCATAACCGTCTCCTTCAGAGTCCGTGCAATAATATCCAATTCTTTAATCGTCAAATCACATTCGTCAAACTGATGATCATCCAGTCGACTTTTAATAATCTTCTCAATCATCGTTTCCACCTGCAGAACAGTTGGCTTACGCAATGATCTCACTGCAGCCTCGACACTGTCGGCAATCCCCACAACGGCTGCTTCCTTCGACTGGGCTTTCGGTCCAGGATAACGGAAATCTTCCTCGGTAAAATCAGCCTCGACACCTTTTTCTTCAGCCAGCTTCAGTGCCTTATGGTAAAAATAATGCAGGAACGTTGTTCCATGATGCTGCTCCGCAATGTCACGGATTGGTTTTGGCAGCTTATATTCTCGTTGCATTTCCACCCCGTCACGGGCGTGGGCAACGATGATAGATTTACTAAGCTTCGGTTCAATAGAGTCATGTGGGTTTTCCATATTATTCTGATTCTCGATAAAATAAAACGGACGTTTTGTTTTGCCGATATCATGATAATACGATCCTACCCGGCACAATAAACCATCTGCTCCAATCGCTTCCGCGGCAGCCTCCGACAGGTTACCTACCATTACACTATGGTGATAGGTTCCCGGGGTTTCGGTAAGCAGCTTGCGCAGCAGCGGGTGGTTTGGATTAGACAATTCTACCAGCTTCAATGCTGATAGAATACCAAAGGTTGCTTCGAAGAAAGGCATTAGCCCAATCACAAGCACAGCCGTCAATAGCCCCCCTGCAAAAGCAAAACCAACCGAATACAAGGTACCTACCTCTTTCCATGCCCCTCCACCTAGCAGTATCTGCATAAAAACTGTCAGACAGCCAAAAAGCGATACCATAATCCCGCCTTTAAGGAGCGTGGAGCGTTGACCCGCACGGTGAGTCGCAAAGATAGCCACGTAAGAAACCACAATGGCAAAGAAACCAAAGTTAAAATCAAAGATTGAGTTCTGCTGCACATTCAAAATAACACTTGCCAGTACACTGAATAGAATGGAGCAGAAATAGGCCAAGGGCATGTCCAGAAGCATTGCAATTAACATTGCGCCAATCGCCACCGGTGCCAGGAATCCGATATAAGATCGGACATCGGTCTGCAAAACAGCGGCCAACCGCATAGAGATAATAGTTATAACAAATACAAGCACCAGCATCAATAGCTGAGAATTGTTGTACTTAAAGCCTGAGGTACCGCCAGAATAACGAATGAACGCAAGCAAACCGACGGAAAGCATCGCAGAGAGTATCAATAGGCCTAATTGGGGCCAGTAATTCACCTCATTGCTTAGTAGACCATTCTCATCCAAAAGAGTGTAGAGCTCTGGAGTAATTAGCTGCCCCTTAGCAACAAGCGTGTCCCCTTGCTCGATGAATACATCGGGTGTGTTCTCCCGAGCTTGTACCTTCGCTTCCTTGGTAGCATCCTCATCGTAGAACTTGTTACTTGTGATCACAAGACGTACAAGCTCCTGAACAACCTCACGCGCTGTACGCTGGCTTAGAGAACTAATACTGACCTGTTCCGCTACCTTGGCGCGAGCAGTCTGCGCATCCGTAATCTGATCATTCATCAGCCTAGTTACAATATCTCGGGCGACAGGCTTCATCTCGATAATGTCCTGAGAGGTCAGGCGCGGAATCTTAATGTAAGTCTCTTCCGGAATGACATAGGTCTGCTCTTTGATGACAGATTGCATTTCATCCAGAAGGTGATCTGAATAAGTAGCGCTGCCTCGATTGGAAGCTACGAAATTCAAGATGAAGTCGCTGGCTCTCTGCGGAATCTCATCACGATAAATCCCCGTCTTATCGCTTTGCGAAATCAGATCATCCTGATTGAGGCGATCTATCCGGTCCAGCAGTGAGGTCACAAGGTTGTCCGCCCTCATCGGGATAATTTTGTACTTGGGAGATACGCTTTCAGCCGCTTCCTCAGCCGCCTTTAACGTAGCTTTGGTGTCCTTAATTTGTTTCGGTGCCGTTATTTCCTTTGCACTGTAAGTATTCTCTTTAATATCATATTTCTTAGGTAGCAATTCTGGCGACAAGCTGAAGTAGAACACTAGTCCGAGTAACAGGAAAAGAGCATAGCGTGTCACTGCGCTATACTTCCATCCGTTGTTCGTATATACAAATCCGCTTAATTTAGATGGTTGCTTTGAAGCCATGAAGACAATCCCCTTTATTGGAGGTTTTCGGCAGAGCGGTCATAGGCAACGATAATTTTCTGCACCAGGGAATGCCGTACAACATCCTGTTCCGCGAAGTAGACAAAGCCAAGTTCTTCTATGCCGGATAAAATCGCTTTGGCTTCAATCAAACCGGATTTCTTGCCGCGGGGCAGGTCAATCTGGGTAACGTCACCTGTAATCACCATTTTGGACCCGAAGCCGAGTCGAGTCAGGAACATTTTCATTTGCTCAGGTGTGGTATTCTGTGCTTCATCCAGGATGATAAATGAATCATCCAGTGTACGTCCGCGCATATAAGCCAGCGGAGCAATCTCAATCAATCCCCGTTCAAGCGCCTTAGCCACCTGATCGGGTCCCATAACGTCGTATAACGCATCATAAAGCGGACGCAGATATGGATCTACCTTTTCTTGCAAATCCCCTGGAAGGAATCCTAGACTCTCTCCTGCTTCTACTGCGGGACGCGTAAGAACAATACGCTTAACCGAACCCTCTTTCAGTGCCGTAACTGCAAGCACCACTGCCAAGTAGGTCTTCCCCGTTCCTGCAGGACCGATTCCGAATACAATATCACGCTTCTTGATCGTTGTCACATAATGCTTCTGGCCGACCGTTTTGACACGGATAGGCTTTCCGCGAAAAGTTGTAGTAATTTCTCCTTTGAACAAATCGAGCAATTGATCAGCACGAAAATCTTTCGCCAGTTCCACAGCGTACTGCACATCACGTTCAGTAAGTATGTAACCGCTACGAATGAGGGACAGTAGCACATTAAACAATTGCCCCAGCATGTCTACTTCCCGCTCAGCTCCACGAATCGTTAGCTCAGCTTCACGCGAATCAATAATGGCGGGAATTTCACTCTCGATGATTTTTAAGAATCCATCCTGCGGGCCAAACAGCGATTGCGCTTCTCCCGCATTTTGCAAAGATATACGAATGCTTGCAGTCTGTTCTGACAAGTAGCCTCATTCTCCTCAATTGTTTACTATTGGCAGTTCTTCGGAAATTTTTTCTTCTACTTCAAAGATCACTTTCATATAAACTTTACCATTCTCTTTCTTCTCATGCAAAACTTTTTGACTTTTGATGACGCTATCAACACCATATCGAGCTAAAATATCATTCTTAGCCCGCTCAATTCCCCTCGCAACTCCGGCTTCTGGAGTTATCATATCCTTTGTTTCATTGATCTCCATTTCTTTCTCAGTCATCAGGCCCAGCGGCAGCTCAATAGAGCGCCAAGACAGCGGATCATGCTCTGTGAGCGTCTTTGAATTCTCAAAGGCGGATTTGCCATAACCCCACAGCTGAATAGCCCATTTCCCCAACACAAGATAAGTGCGATCCTTACGCTCCCCAGTATAGGTGCTATTTGTTGTTTTAAGAGGGACCTCGATATTGTACTCATGCCAAACCAAGCCCTTAACCTCACCCTTGGCTACCACATACTCTACATTTTCTTCGTCTCCAAGAGCACCGGAAATCAGGATATCTCCTTTTTTCACACGCGAATTACGCGCAACTACCGGTCTGCCCTGTTCCGCATATATTTCTGTTACCACCGCATCTGTTCGGCTAATTAAATGGCGCTGGCTAAGCAAAGGTTTGATGTCGGGCTGTTTAGCCTCTACAACCTGAATTTTGATGCTCGTCCCCGTCCGTTGCAGCCCTATCCAAGAAACACCCGGTAAATGGGCCAGCAGCCCCTTAGAGAGCTTGTCCGGCTCCTCCAGACGCCATATCCACTGAAAAGGGTACACCCCCTCCTGGCGAGCAGCAGCCAATATATCCTCAGAGGCAATCTTTTCATTTCCTTCGACTCTAATACTCCATACCATCGTAGATAACATAAAAAGTGTAATTCCAAACATTAAAATACCTATGCCAAAAAATTTCCTTTTCCACAGCCGTGCCATAAGAAATGGAAGTCCGCTTCTACCGGTAACGTGCATACGACAGCCTGTCTTTTTTAAAATCGGCCGGAGGACATAAAAATCATCCAGAAGCAGCTTAAGGGAAGCGCCGCCCTCAGCGGGCCTCACATCCCAAATCATGATTCCTGCTTCAGAAATGAAATTAATAAATCGCTCCACCTGAGGTCCCGTCACATGCAGTGTAACGAACCCCCGCAGTGATGACAGAGGTGGCTCCTTCATGATCTCTCCTCGCTTTCGTTATATCTGATCTCCCCGATAACGCCTTCTACAGCCAATTCCTGGCCTAGAATATTTCGGATGACAAGTCCCTCGCCTGTGATTTCAAGCGATCCTTTAGCTAACGCGAGCTTAAGCTGACCAGAGGAAAAATGCAGCACGCCGCGATGGTTCTCAATATGCAGTTCCTTATTGCCGATCAGGGTGATCCGGGGCATTTCCTGTAATAAGTCCTGTGGTAGATCCAGTACCCCGTTTGTCCATCCCCGCAGCCTGCGGCCAATACGGGTCATAAGTAGACGTTCCCCCTTCCTGCCTTCTGTACACCTTATGCGGCAACGCTTTTTTTTATGAGAAGAAGTAACAAAGGAGGACCCTTCTAGTGTGAAAAAAGCAAAAAAAGCCCCGGCAACCTATCGTAAAGATAGGAAACCGAGGCTTTATTGTTACTATGATCCGTAAATATTATCTTCGGGTGGAATGCGGCTGGCGAGAACGCGGTGGTCCCAGAATCTCTGCCCAGACTACACCATTGCGCAGGTCGTCATGACTCCCTGTTCCATGTGTCTGGTCTGCCGCAGAGGGTGAGTTTGTGTTCTTAGTCTTATTTGACCTTTTGGAATCTGCACCCGCTATCCCGTCAAAAGCAGATTGAAGACGCCGCACCTCTTCTTGCATTCTTTGTGTGCGTAATTCAACTCCGTCATCGGCATGCTCCAAAGACATTCCTTCTCCAGTAGAATAATCTGGAGTTGGTATATACGCAGGTTCTGGAAAGGCAGGAGAGGCATCATACTCCCGGTTATCCTCTGACATCGACTGCCGGGAAGAGGTGTTAACAGGAGCAGGAAATCCACTGCCAGACTCCGCTTGGCGCCCTCCATCGATATCCGGGCGCTTTACCCGGCGGAGCGGAGAATCCTCTCCGCCCCCAAAAGTGGGCATCCCCCCGCGAGGAGCTCCTTTGGGCTTGTTTTTAGTTGCTTTATTCACATTGGATACGATCGCGAATATAATAACCGCAATAATATAGATCCAGCTCATGGAGATTCACATCCCCTTTTATTTATTATTGTTAGGACGGTTATTGTCGTCCTGATCATTCATTTTGCCGAGAGATCCCCGCATTTGGGTATCTGCCTCGATGTTTTTGATATTCATATAATCCATCACGCCGATTTGGCCATTTCTGAGCGCCTCAGCCATCGCCATAGGCACCTGAGATTCAGCTTCTACAACAAGAGCCTTCATCTCTACTACGCGCGCCTTCATCTCTTGCTCGTGAGCGACAGCCATCGCTCTGCGTTCTTCCGCCTTGGCTTGGGCAATACGTTTGTCCGCTTCTGCTTGCTCAGTTTGTAGATAAGCACCGATGTTCTTGCCTACATCGATATCCGCAATATCAATGGAGAGGATCTCAAAAGCAGTACCTGAATCCAGACCTTTGGACAATACCGTCCGCGAAATCAAATCCGGGTTCTCAAGGACATCTTTGTGGGAATCACTCGAACCTACTGTCGTTACAATCCCTTCACCAACACGGGCAATAATCGTTTCTTCACCCGCACCACCCACGAGACGGTCGATATTGGCACGAACGGTTACGCGCGCTTTTACCTTAACTTCAATCCCGTTCTTAGCAACAGCCGCAACAACCGGTGTCTCAATTACACGAGGGTTAACGCTCATTTGCACAGCCTGCAGCACATCACGTCCTGCAAGATCAATAGCTGCTGCGCGAGTAAATTCCAGAGGAATATCTGCACGTTGTGCTGCAATAAGCGCATTAACCACCCGGTCTACGTTACCACCTGCGAGATAGTGACTCTCCAGTTGATTAATGTTCAGTCCAAGACCTGCCTTGGTCGCTTTAATCATTGGGTTAACGATACGACTTGGGGTTACACGACGCAGTCTCATCGCCACCAGTGTAATAATACTGATTCTAACGCCCGACGCTAATGCAGAAATCCAGAGCATAACCGGGAAGAAACTTAAAAACACGCTTAATACAATAATCACCACTACCGCGATAAACAGAATAGGAATCAAAGATGCTTCACCCATACTATATAACCTCCGTAAATTTATTCTAGAACTGTTATTGGTTCCAGTGTTTACCTTATTCCTTAATTTCTTTCACAACAATCCGTCCGCCCTCTACTTTAATAATAGAGACCGGTGCATCAGCACTAATAAAACTACCTTCTGTAACAACATCCACACGTTCGCCGCCTATCATAGCCGTTCCAGATGGACGAAGCGGAGTAATACTGGTTCCTGTAGCGCCTAACAAGCTAAGCTTCTCTTCTACGGGCACAAATCCCTGATCTTTAGTAAGGCTTTCCTTCAAAATAAATCTGTTCCAGATCCCTCGTTCTTTAAAAATGACCGCAACAATTACTACAACTATAGTCGCAGCTACGAAAGAGATACCTAGACTGAGAAGTGCATGCTTATAGCTGTAAGCAGCTCGTACGACACCCGCTACAAGGCTAACAGAGCCGAGCAGCCCCAATATTCCGAAGCTAGGCACAAAGAGCTCCAGCACAAGCATGACAAGCCCAATGATAAACAAGAGCCAAGTTTCCGCTCCGGCGAATCCTGCAACATAGTTGCCGAAGAAATATAACACAAAAGCCAATGTCCCGATAATTCCTGGCGCACCAAAGCCTGGAACAATCAGTTCAATTACAACGCCTGTAATCCCAATGAACAGCAGAATCGTCATAATAATCGGATTGGTCAGAAATTGCGACATTTTTTCCGCACCGGTATGCTCTACGCGAAAGATGTCGTCTGTAGTATATCCAAGCCAATGAATTGCTTCTTCAGGGGTATCTGTAATTTGATCAGCGTAACCAGCTTTTAAAGCTTCTTCACTAGACAAGGCAATGATTTCTCCCTGTGTCTTAGTCACACCAAGCTCTGGCTTATCCACGACCAAATTACTATCCACCATACCAGCGGCAATGTCTGGATCACGATCATTCAGAGCAGCAGCGCCAATCATTTTAGATCTCCAGTAGGATATCATTTTGGCATCATCGACTTTTTGACCATTCATGTCTACCAAAGAAGCAGAACCGATCATACTGCCCGGCTTCATGATTATTGCACCTGCATTAAGTGCTATGTAACTGCCTGCAGAAGCGGCATCACCTTTAATATAGGCAGCTGTTGGTATTTCACTCTCTCTTACCATCGTCCCAATCTCTTCTGCCGATTTCACCAGCCCTCCAGGTGTATCGACCTCTAGTAGAATAAGGACTGCTCCATAATTAGCGGCTTCTTCAAATCCTCTTTCCAAAAAGCTTTGCAAACCCCGTTCAATCTTTTGATCTACCGGAATAATAAACACGGGACCTTTTTTCAGCTCACTGTTCGTAACCCCCGGTGTTTTCGGGGCTGTCCCGTCAGCGCTTACATTCGTTGCAAAGGGTGTCAGGAGGAGTAACAGCAGGACCACAGGAATGCTAGCTAACAGTATTTTCCGTAATCTTCTCAATGATTTTACCTCCCTTCTTTAGCTTGACCCAGAACTCATAACCCTTAATACGCTGAAATTGGATTTACGTTTCATAACATAGAAAAGCACCCCTTTTACAAGGGGTGCTAGTGCTATATTATTGCAGAAATTGCAGAACCGCCTGGTTCACGAGTTTACCATCAGCGCGACCTTTGACCTTAGGCATCAGTGCGCTCATGACCTTCCCCATTTCGCTCTTCGAAGAAGCACCGGTTTCCTGGATGGTCTGCTGTACAATTACTTTAATTTCTTCTTCGGAAAGTTGCTCGGGAAGATATTTAATAATAATCTCGATTTCTGCTTTTGTACTCGCGGCAAGCTCGTCGCGACCCGCTGATTCAAATTCTTGGAGGGCATCTTTGCGCTGTTTGATTTCACGACTAAGGATATCAAGCACTTCGTTGTCGTCCAATGTTCTCTTCAGATCTATTTCAAGATACTTTATTGTAGAACGAACCATTCGAATCGTGGAGAGCGTGAACTTGTCCTTACTCTTCATCGCTTGCTTCATATCTTCGTTCAATCTCTCGCTAAGATTCATGCGTGGGTAATCCTCCTAAAACTTTCTCTTACGAGCAGCCTCAGACTTCAGCTTTTTCTTAACGCTCGGCTTTTCGTAATGTTTGCGTTTCTTCACCTCAGCCAAGACACCATCTTTTGCGATGGAACGTTTAAAGCGACGAAGTGCAGCATCAATTGTCTCGTTTTTGCGAACTTTCGTTTCAGACACAGGTTTCCCCTCCCTCCGACCATACCGTCCAAGAGCATAACACGGTTTATCAAACTCCATTATAGGTCAAACGGAAATAACGTGTCAACCTTCGTGCTATTCTTTTTTCTGGCAAGTTCTTCAACATTAAATGATTATGCTATGCGTGGGAAGCTGAGTTTCCAGTGAGCGCACCCAGCTTGGCTCCACCCAGCAGGTGATAATGAAGATGAGGCACAGCTTGTCCACTATCAGGCCCGCAATTATTGATTAAACGATAACCAGACTCAGCAATCCCAAGGTCTTTGGCGATCTGTTGGGCCACACTGTGGATTTCAGCAATTAGCGGAAGATCCTCAGGTGTAACATCATTCATTGAAGCAATGAACTTCTTGGGAATGATCAACACATGTACCGGTGCAGCCGGCTCGATGTCGTAAAATGCAAGAATACGTTCATTCTCAAATACTTTTTTGGAAGGAATAGTACCCTCAATAATTTTGCTAAACACGGTCTCCATAGAGTGCTTGCCTCCTAAAAATTGGTGAAATTCCACTTCATCATAAGATAATCATACAGGATAATCATCAATTACGAAAGCAGCAAGCAAACTCAGTATAATCAGCACCAAACTGTATCTGTTACAGAATGAACCATTAAATAAATATATCAACACCGTTAGGCCTAAAAAAGACAAAAAAAAGAGAAACACCCTTCACAGCTTATAAAGCTGATTCGGCGGCGGACGTATGAAAAGGAGTTCATTCCCTGCCATACGTCCGCCGAGGTGTTTCTAAAGTAATGTCGGCTTAGCTGTATTATAACAGCGCGTTGATACTGTATCTGTGATAAGAATCACACACATTGTAGATCTTCACATTTTTTCCAAAAGGATCCGAGATCCCCCTCCACCCTGTTCAGCAGGTACTACTACCAGCTTGCGTGGCAGTCGTGCCCGAAGCTCTGGAACATGGCTGATAATGCCGACAGACAGTTGGTCGTTATGCAGTCTTTCCAGTGAGGTAATTACCGTATCGAGCAATTCCGGATCCAGCGTACCAAAACCTTCGTCCAAAAAGAAAAATTGCAATGGATACTGCCCCCGCAGCTGAATCTGTGCCGAAAGAGCAAGTGCAAGTGACAAGGAAGTTAAGAACGTCTCTCCGCCGGAAAGCGTGGAGACCGGTCTTCTTACACCACCGTTTCCATCATCACGGATTACAAAGCCACCGCCCGAATCAACCTCCAGCGCATAACGCTGTTTGCTCAGGAAATGAAGCCGCTGAGAAGCAGACTGGCACACCTGCATCAATTGTTCCTCCGCAATATACTCAACAAAAGCATTTCCACGTAAAACCGTCTGCAATTTGGACAAATGATCCTGTAGGGAAGCATGTTCTAGCCGCTGGGCTTCAAGCTCCATCCAGCGAATATGCCGATGCCGCAGATCCTCTAGATCTCGCTCTGCACGCGCTCTTGCTTGCAGAGACATTTCATCCTCTGACTTACACGCGCTTAAGCTCTCCTGGCTAACTTGCCATTCCTCTTCACTTAAGCTGGCTCCATCAAGCTTCTCTTCAATATTGCGCAGCTGCAATGAGACTTCAGCTTCTTCAGCACGATGGGCACGTACCCGAGAAGATGAAATTTCCCGCTCTTCAGGTGCGAGAGCTGCTCCTTCAACCTCAGCGGCCGAACTAAACGGTGAAGAGGTTAAGCTTTGCTCCCACAGATGGCTTGAAGTCACATAATGCTCTCGAGCAGATTCTGCAGCCTGGCGGGTAATCGCTGCCTCCTTGATCTCATGCTGCGCTTTTTCCGCTGCCGTGAGATGTAATCGTTGGCTGGTCTCCACAGCTGCTAACAATTCCTGCAGACGACGCTCACACTCTGCTAGAAGTGGGGCAGCAGCGCGGCCATTAGTCCACTCTAGAAGACGCCGTTCTTTTTCACGCTGCAATTCTTCTTTGCCTTCCATCTGTGTATTCCACTGAGTAAGCTCTTTATCGAGTCCGGTGATGGTTTCCTGAAGATTCTGTACCGAAGCGCTTTTCTCATCCAGAAACTTGACACTGATTTCCAGTCGGGATCTAATTTCCTCAGCTTGAGCATCCTTGGCTAACAGCTCACGATAAGCTTTTTCTACCTCTTCCGGTGCCAAATCAGGGAACTGCTGTACCCAGTTCTGCCGCAAAGCGGTTAGTTGGCCACTCAGTTCCTTGGCTTTGGCGGTAAGACCTTCTACCCAGCTTCGCTCACCTTCGGCACCTGCTGCTTCTTTGAGGCATAGCTGCTGAACTTCCTGCATCGATTGCTGCCACTGTATCGCTGTACGACGCAGTTCTCCAGACTGGCTTTTTAATGCTAAAAATGCAGCATCAAGTTCTGCCAAAGCTTTTTCATCTGGGATGGACATATCGGTAGAGGAAACCTCTGTAGTACTGACTTCTGAACCTGCAGCTGCAGGATGATTTACCGTATCAAAAGCTCCATCACCAAACACCTGCTCCAGCCAAACCAGGTCCTGCTCCCTTAAACCACGGAACATATGGCGTGCTTCCAAAGCACGTCTAGACAACACCCGAGCCTGTTGAAGCTTTGACTCCAGTTCCTGTTGCTCTAGGTTATCCTGCAATACAGCAGGGGCCGGGTGGTGTTCGCTGCCACATACAGGGCAAGGTTGTCCTGCTTCCAATTCTATAGCCAATCCAAGCGACAGTCTGTGCAACTCATGCCCCTTGAGGGCTGCTTCCAAAGAACTGATATGTTGCTCCAGGCTTTCTGCTGCGGTGCGCGCAGCTTCTTCTGTCGCCAGCAGCTTCTCTTGATGCAGCGCCGCCTCGCGGATCAGCTGCCCGCGAGAAGCTTCCTGCTGCTCGCGACGGCCCTCGGCCTCCGCGAGTCGCGCCTGCGCAGCCGCGAGTGCAGCGGCACGCTCGCGGCGCTCCTTTTCCGCCTTATCCCACTGGGATTCGGCGGAGTGCAGCCCTTGCAGTCTCTGCATCGCTTCTTGCAGAGACTGCCGCTCCTGGGAGCGGACACCGAGCGGCTGCAAGCTCTGCTGCAGCTCTTGCTGGCGCTTTTGGCCCTTGGCCAAAAGCTCACGCTCCCGGGCCATGCCCTCCCGCAGCTCCGCTAGCTTGCGGGAGGCCTCTTCGCGGCGCTCGCGCAGAGCCGCGAGTTCGCGCCGCAGGGCGCCGAGCTCGGACTCGAGCTCGAGCGCGCGGCGGTAGGTGTCGGCCCCCTGCCGGAGGGCCGGCTCTTCCGCCGCAAGCGCGGCCTGCGCAGCAGCCGCGGCCGCAGCGGCACGCGCCGCCTCCTGCTCGGCAGCGGCGGCCAGCACCTCTTGACCCTCCGCGCGGGTCAATCGGCTCTTGAAGGCTTCTTCCGCGCTTCGCCATGCTTTCAGCGCGGGAAGCCTAGCCTCGGCCTCATCAGCTTGGCCGAGCTTCCGTTCAAGGAGGAGAATCTCCTCCTCCTTGGAAAGCAGTCCCTGCCGCTGCAATTCGCGGCGGGTCCGTTCCTCTTGCAGCTCGCGAATGCGCGTGAAACGCTCCGCGACCTGCAGCGCCGCCTCCAGCTTGCGGCGGCATTCCGCAGCATGTTGGGCTGCTTGTTCGAGGCGCTCTGCCGCTGCCTCTACATCCTCTTTGCCTGCGCTGCCAAGCCCCTGCTGCTCCGCTTCGAGCGCGCGGAGCGCAGCCTCATTCTCCTTCACCCGCCGGCTAAGCTTCAACGCAAGCTGATCGCCATACTGTTCCAAATGGAACAGGCGCTGCAGCATTTGTCGGCGGTCTACGCCCCGAAGCGATAAGAATTCGGCGAATTTCCCCTGCGGCAATACAACTGCTCGCGTGAAGTCATCCATTTTGAGTCCAATATGCTCTTCCACACAACGTGTAACATCTGCGAGTTTATCCGCCATAACGTTATCCCCGTCAGGTGTGACTTCAATGAAACGGCTAATGGTGTTGCTGACTGTTTGCTCACCAGTCCGCTTGAACTTACGTTCAACACGATAACGATGTACCCCAGCGGAAGAAGTGAGCTCAAAGGTAAACGCCACGCTGAGTGAATCCTCAGAGTGATTCATAATCCCCTGTGTCCCGTTAACGGCGCGCTCTACTTTCCCGTACATCGCCAAAGTAATAGCATCCAGCAAACTGGACTTGCCGCTGCCCGTAGGTCCAAAAATCCCAAACAGCCCAGTCTCACACAGACTTTCAAAATCTATTTCCTGCATTTCTCTATAACTCTGCAATCCTGCTACTTTTAATAAAATAGGCTTCACCTTAGTTCTCCTCTCCTTCCTCCGGCTGCTGCCGTTCTTCTTCGGTTAGCTGTAAGAACAGCTCAATCAAACGATCCTCCGGCTCCGCCCCGCCCGTCTGGCGCTGATAGAATTTACGGAACAATTCCTGTACAGGCATACGTGAACGGGAAGTCTGTTCAAGCTCCAGCTCCATTTGCGGATAAATCGGACGAATATGAATGATCCCCTCACGTGATTTACGCAGGCGCTGAATATCATTCATCGACATAGCTTCACTGAGCCGAATCTCCAAATCTATAAAAGCAGAAGCATCTCTACCTTCATCCAACCAGTTATATACCTCTTGCAATCCACCCGTAGAGCTCCATCTTACAAGTGGGCGCCCACAGCGAAGATAGATTTCTTCGAAGGTCGGCTCACCGCCCGGCGCAACATCAATCAGCGTCACCGACTTGGCTTGTCCTGCTTCAGAAAAGCTATATGCCAACGGGGATCCGCTATAACGGATCATCCCTTCCCCTTTAACACGCTGAGCGCGATGAAGATGGCCTAGGGCAGTATATTGCGCTCCACAGGATAAAGCAGAAGGATCTACAGTGTAAGCCCCGCCCACTTGAATCGGGCGTTCCGAATCACTCTCTACACCACCCAGCACATAAATATGGCTCATCGCCAAATTTACGGTTTGTCGGGTAAATTCCCTTCCCAACAGCTGCATGAGTTTGCCTACCCGTGCGCTGTAAGCCAGTCGAAGCTCCTCTTCCCCGCTGTCCCCAGCAAGCAGCTCACCAAGACGTGCCTCTGAGGGATAGGGAAGGGCTGCGATTTTGGCAATCTCACCCGTGCGCGCAGCATGAACTGTCACTGGCTCTGAGGTTGGAAGTCCTACCAAGGTAATCCCCTGCCTTAATACAAGCGGGGAGACTGAAGATACGCGCTCCGGTTGGTCATGATTGCCGGCAATCACCACAAGGGGCCTGCCCCCTGAAGATAGCCTGGCAGCAGCCTCATAGAATAATTGCTCCGAAGCCGCTGGTGGATTAACGGAATCGTACACATCTCCCGCCATCATAATCAAATCCACCTTATGAAAATCAGCGATCTCCACCAATTCATCTATGAACTGCTCTTGCTCCTTCTGGCGGCTTCTTCCCTCCAGCGTACGGCCCAAGTGCCAATCCCCCGTATGCAATATCCGCATCTTCGTCCTCTTTCCCCGCTCCTATGCGGCAATGAATAATTTATAATTTCACAGCATGATCGCCGTCAAAAAAGTACAGCCAAATCTCGCTGATCGGTTCTCCCAAAATATCATGTAATGCCTTGCTGTATAACTCTAGCTGAAAACGATATTTTTCCTTAAGTGCTTCTAGGCCGCCCTGATGTTCTAATACAGAGTCCGTCTTATAGTCTAGCAGAATAATCCGGTCCTCTTCTCGGAACAGGCAGTCAATGACCCCTTGAATTAGCACAGCCTCACTAAAGCCTTCCTTATTGTTCTCAGGGGTAAGCTCCGAGACGGCTTCATTCATATAATCGAGCCCTCGATAAGCCTCACCTGCGGGAACCATATAACTGAATGGCATTTCTCTAAGCTTCCAAGAAGAAGCTATTAATCTACGTCCAAGTTCATTATTATAAAAAGCTTCTATCTGATCGGGAGCTACAGCCTCCACCTGCTCAGCAGTTAGAATAGCCACTCTCTGAAGCCGGGCTAAGGTTTCTTCCACAACCATAGGATCAACTGAACCCTCCAGCGGAATATGCTGCATGACTGTATGGTATGCTGTCCCGCGTTCCGCTGGGGTCAGACTGCGTTTTTCCATAAATTTCGGACGCCGCAAATGAAGACTGTCCGCACCTGCAACACTTGGACGTTTATCGTTTTCTATTGAGGTTGTAGAATTGCCTTCTTCCAGCAGATCAAAAGAGGGCTGCTCCTGTAATGACAACAACGCTTTTAACTCCGTAACAGAAGTTTTAGCCGGAATACCTGAGGCTGCCGCATACGGATAATTCCATTCCAGTCTTCTAGCAATTTCATCGCTAGTCTCTGTTTCATATATATTTACAGATTCACCCTTATGCAGTGCTTCGAGTACAGCTTGCCGTTCCTCTACCTTATCTTCAGTCTGATCCGTTGGCAGGAACGCCCCAGAATTAAGTTCGGAAGCATTTTGCACACTGATGCTCCAGTTGGACACATCGTTGTGCAGCACCGTGGAGACGGTACCTTCTGAACCGCCCAGCTTACGAAGAATCGCCGCAGCAGGGTGCCGGATCAATGCCGGTCCAACCCAATCCAAATAGCTGCGCCCTCGGGCCAGCAGATGGTCTGCAAGCAGCAGCTCATCCCGGTTCTGTACGCTGCTCCAGCTAGCGATTTTGCGTGGCAAATCTCTTACGGTGCCCACTAGAATCATTTTATCTCTCGGACGAGTTAACGCCACATATAATACACGCATTTCCTCAGCTAATAACTCAAGCCGTGTACGCCGGTTAATAGCCAGATAAGGAAGTGTTGGGTAACTAACTCGCGTTTCCCGTTCCACAAAACGTGGCCCAAAGCCAAGCTCTTTGTGCATAAGAAATGGCGAATGCAAATCTTGTCGATTGAACTGTTTTGCCATCCCGGCTACAAAAACAACAGGGAACTCCAGACCTTTGGATTTATGGATGGTCATGATTCTGACGCCATTGCCTTCTTCACCGCCACCGCCAGCTACACCCAGATCTCCGCCATTCTCACGAAGCCGTGAAATGAACACCAGAAAACGGAACAATCCGCGTGCTGCGGTGTCATTCTCAAATTGCACAGCCCGATCATACAAAGCTTTAAGATTGTTCTGGCGCTGCGAGCCTCCAGGCAGTCCTCCAACCCATTCCAGATAGCCGCTCTCCCCATAGATACGCCAGATCAGCTCACTGAGACTACCTTGTCTAGCCGCATTTCTCCAGCTTTCCAGCTGTTCTAGGAAATGTCTAAGCTTGCGCTTCAGTTCTGGACTGATCTGCGGCAGATCTTTATCAGGTAAAACATTATTTTCGACGGTGCTTGCGGATTCAATCACATGAGCCGAGAAGAGGTCATACTCTTCTTCAGCCTCTTTTGCATCTTGCATATCCACCGCCATCTGTACTGCTTGAAAAAAAGGACCCTGACTACACATACGCACCGTAGCCAATTCTTCTTCCGTTAATCCGACCACAGGTGAACGAAGTACGCCAGCCAGCGGAATGTCCTGCTGAGGATTATCAACTATTTTTAAGAGGGAAAGTGCAATTTCCACTTCTGTAGCTTCAAAATAACCTTTATTCAGATCACCATAAGCAGGGATTCCTTCCATCCGAAGCTCTTCGATGATTAGAGGGGTCCAGATTCTTGCCGAGCGAAGCAGGATCACGATATCACCGTAAATAACCGGACGCATAATCTTGAGTCCTTTATCGTAGATAAGCAGTGGCGATCCACCGGTCATCCCCGTCATTTGTGAAATACGCCGGGCAATTGCCCGCGCTTCCAGCTGCGCCGTCTCGCTCTCAATGGCTTCACTCTCCTGAAGTGGCGCCTCACCGTCTTCAGAGGTCTCTTCTGACTTCCCTGCTGCCGAACCACGATCAATCAATAATAACTCCGGTGCAAAAAAGGTATCAGGACCCTTCTCTGCTGCACCTGGGAAATTCGCTCCGTAAACAAGCTCAGCGCGTTCATCATAATTAATCTCCGCTACCGTCTCATTCATAATCTGCCGGAAGATCATATTCACGGCATTTACAACCTCCATGCGACTGCGAAAATTACGGGCCAGATCGATGACCGAACCGCTAGATGATTCATTAGTAATTTCAGATAGATCATCGATTGGGTGTGAGCCAAAGCTGCGGTATTTATCCAGGAATAGCCCCGGCTCCGCCAGACGGAATCGATAGATACTTTGCTTCATATCTCCGACCATAAACCGGTTACCGGGTGTTTCACGGGATATTAGCCGCACAATCTCCTCTTGCACACTATTCGTATCCTGATACTCATCCAGCAGAACCTCATCGAATTGAGCGCGGTATTCCATAGCTGCATCAGAAGGCAGGGAATGACCGGGCGTAGAGTCCGGATGGCGTAGAATTTGCAGACAATAATGCTCCAAATCACTGAAGTCGACTAGACCTCTTCCTGCTTTTTCAATTCTATAACGTTCACCGAATGCTATCACTGTCTCTGCAAGCTCTGCCATCAGTGGAGCCGCTTCGTTCAGCTCTTTCAAAAAAACCTCAGGCGGACGGCCAAACAATGCTTTCTGAAGATCTAAAATACTCTTCTTCACACTGTCGCGCAGTTCCTTCACCATCTCCTGCAGTCCAGGATCTGTCGAATCCTTCTTACAAGCCTTTAATTTCCCAAAATATACTTCCATGAAAATATCATATAATTCTGCCCAAGGTCGTTCGTTTACGGCATCCTGCAGTGCATTTACCATCTCAAGATCAGCGGTTAAATTCTCAGCATAGGGTGCCGGACCGCCCGGCTGCAGTGCAATCTCCCGGCCTTGAATCAGCTGACTGGCTGCGCCCGCAAGTGTCAGCTTCGCTTCTTCAAGAATGCTCAGCACCCATGGCGTTCCACCCAGACTTTCGGTGTCTGGCAATGAGAAATCAGCTGCAGTATCACGGAGCCATTGCGCAGGCCAAGGATGGCTGCGGGCATAATCATGCAATCGCTGTATGAGCGCATGCACTGCATCATCACTGCGTTCACCACTGAACCAATCAGCGAGCTGCACAAATATACTATCCTCGCCATCCGCACCTGCTTCACCGTACTTTTCCTCCAGCAACTCTTCGAGCAGCTCCTGCCGCATCATCTCCGCTTCATGCTCATTTAATATGCGGAAACCCGGATCAATCGGAATCATTTGATAATAACGCCGGATCACTTCCAGACAGAAGGAGTGTAACGTTGTAATCGAAGCTTTGCCCAGCAGGGATAGCTGACGGCGCAAATGGTCTTTCTCCCCATTCTCCTCCAGCTCCCGATCAAGGGCTTCCCTGATCCGCTGCCGCATTTCGGCAGCCGCAGCTTTGGTAAACGTAGCTACTAATAGCCTGTCTACACTGAAGCCGTTCTCTTCCTTACTGATTTTTCGAATAATCCGTTCTACCAGCACCGCCGTCTTACCGGAACCTGCTGCCGCAGCAACGAGGATGTCATCACCGCTCTCCGCAATGGCGCGCCACTGGTCATCACTCCATATACTTCCTTCCGGTTTCGCTTCTATTTCAGCCTTCATACTCAAGGTGTAGTTCCTCCTTTGCGGGACAGCAGATCCCATATAACGTCCTTCCCTGGCTTACCCAGATTGTTATAGCTGTTGCCTTCCACAGCTTCATCGAACTGGCAGACAGGTCTAAAGGAACAGAATGTGCAGGCGGTCTCCTGCCCAATTCGGTACGGCTCAATCGCCACATCACCTTCTGTAATCCGTGTCCCGATATCCGAAATTGTCCCTCTAACGGAGGATAATAGATGACCCCACTGCTCTGGTGTAGCTACTGAAGCACTGCTATAAAAGCTGCCGTCAGCTTTTACTGCTACAGGCACGATAGAAGAATACCCTTTGTCTAAAGTGGTATCCATCAGGGAGACAACCTCACGATCTGCTGTAAGTAGTCCTTTCATCTTGAAGCGTTTCAACAGCTCTTGCTCAGCCTGTTCCTTGTTCATCCCATTGGATGAGGTCAACAACGGATCATGCACATGGAAATAAAGTGTGCCGGCTGGAAGTGCCGGCTGCCCCAGCCATTGCTCCGAATATGTTAGCAGCACATCCAAATAAGTCAGCATTTGCAGCGATAATCCATAATACACCTCATGCAGCTTGAGATCCTTTTGGCTCGATTTATAATCAATTACCCGCAGAAGAATTCCGTTCTCTCCACGGGCCATATCTACACGGTCAATCCGGCCAACAACCTCCATCACGCAGCCATTTGGCAGCGTAATCCTTAAAGGCGGCAACTCCTTATCCGGTCCAAAGTCCAGCTCCAGCCCTACTGGCTCAAAGCTGCCCCGGCGGGCGTGCTCGCCCAGAATCACAGAAGCACGTCCAACAATATTCTTAAGTTTACGGGAGATGTACCCGTAACGTTTGGAGCTCATTAGGATTTCACCCTGCAACATCGGAGATAGCCGCTCTACTGTCTCACTGGCCTCACGCCGACATTCATCCGGAGACAAGCTGCCCCAGCCCCGTCCCTCTTGTTTCAGTCTTATCGCCATATCACTTAACGCAGCATGGAACAGCTGTCCAATATCAGGTGCTTGCAGCTTATATAGCTGACGCTCCTTCAGTCTTAGTCCGTAGGACGCAAAATGGGAAAATGAGCACGCAACAAATTTCTCCATCCGGGACACACTGCCCCGCAGTGTTGAGCCACCATACAATCTGAGGCTTGTGCCACGCTTTAGCTTCGTTCCCTCATTACGATAGAACAGTGAGCTTAGCAAACGTTCCAGTTGAAATTTACGATTTTCGTTCTTAGTAAACCAGTTATACACATCCCACCATAGCTCCGGAATTTCTGTCCCCTGGCGCCACTGCCGCAGCTGCATAATCAATGCGCGAAGACTCTGTTCTGGTTGACCAATGAAACCGAGATGAATGGGATTTCCGACTTCTGCCGGTAGTCCCGCAGGGGGAAGTGCTGACAAACTATGCTCTTGAACCCTTGGGAACATTCTATGCAAATGCCGGATAACCTCAGAGGGAAGGAGAGCTTTGCCCTCATCATCCGCTGTAGCGTAGCTAATCCAGAGCTTTCGACTTCCTGTCGTTAGCGCATTATAGATCAGAAACCGCTCGTCCAGCAGTTTACGAGAAGCGCCGGGAGCAAGCTCCATTCCAGCATTCTCTAGTACGGAGCGTTCACCTTCCGAGAGAATTCCATCTTCCTTAAACTGCGCAGGCACAACACCTTCATTAAATCCAAGCAAAAAAGCGTATTTAACCCCTGTTGGGCGAGTCCGATCCATATTGCCGACCAATACTTGATCCAGTGCGGGCGGAACTAGTCCCATTTTAAGCTCAGCAAGTCCTGTCTCTAGAACTCCGGTGAACACTTCAAACTCAAGTCTTTCATTGCCCATCATTTCTACTATCTGATCTAGCAGATCAAGTACCGCACCCCACAACTGGCTATGTTCCCTAGCCTTCTCGGGTTGGCCCTTCTCCATAGACTTAACACTGAGTTTCTCCAGCTTTTGTGCAACATCCGTCTCTTCAAGCAGCTTGTACATTGCCGTACATAGTTCAAGGCCGCTTCGGCTTTTCTGGATTCGTTTCTCAAAAGCAAATAATGGACCTGTTATACTAGCACGGCATCGTTCCATAGTAGCAAGCAGTTCATCATCCATCTGTCTGCCGCCTTCCAGCGACAAGCTAGGAATACCTTTCCATGAGCGGCCATCCGTCCAGCGATACCCTTGAATCCCACAAGCCAGCACATAGTTTTCTAAAGCATCCATATCCTCACGTGTAATACTACCGTCTAGCGGAAGCAAAAGCTCCGTCTTTACGCAACGGAATACATCCTCGTAACGCCAGCGACGACGCACTACATCCAGCGCGGAACGTATAAATTCCACTAGCGGATGATGCAGCTCATTTACCTTCTGGTCCAGAAAAAATGGCACTCCGTAATCTTGGAACAACGGTTGGATCAGCTGCTCGTAATCGCCAATATTGCGCATCAATACAGCCATTTCGCCATATTTTGCACCTTCATCACGCGCCAGTCTAGTCATTTCGCGCAGTGCTCCCTCAACCTCTGCTCTGTGCGAAACTGCGGCGCCTATGGATATAGCCTCTCTTGCCAGTTCATCCGCACCTATCCAGGCCTTCCGGCGATCATATCCCCGTTCAAGGTGAGCAAGTACTGGACTTTCTTCAAAACGCGGAAGAACCGTTGGCTCCAGCAGCTCGTCCCACACATCAATGCCCAGCTCTTCAGCTATTCCACGCAGTTTAATGTAAGTAACCGCAGTGGGGTGAAACAATTCAAGCTCATTCAACTGATCTCCATATGGGTAAGGACGATCAATTGTAAGCGAAACGGTCAGCTTCGAAGCTTGCTGCATCAATTCTCGAAGCACTACGAATTCCTGCGGAGTAAATCCATGGAATCCATCTACCCAAATCTCCGCCCCGCGAATATAGGAGGAATCAGGAATATGCTCAGCCAGTTCTGCTAAACGATCCTCTTTATCGATATAGAGACGTGACATTTCCTTCTCTAAATCGCTGAATACCAGCTGCAAATCATCCAGCTTACCCTCAAGAATAGGACTTCTTGCAATAGCTCCTCGCATAACGGACAACTGCTCTTCTAAATCAGTGGAACCCAAACAGCAACGCTTCATCTCCGTGTGCAGTTGGTTCAGACGTTCCACAAAACCCGGTCTGTCTGCTGAGGCACCGAACAATTTCAGTTCCTCTTTGCGACGACTGATGATTTTGTAAATTAACATTTTCTTACCTTCATCACTGATTGGCAGACTTGCACTGCCACCAGTTTCCTGCTTCACACGATAGGCAAGCCGCGAAAAACTCAGTGTCTGCGCCCGAAGGCTTCCCTTCACATTCCCTACGGTCAAAAGCCCCCGTTCTGCTCCAAAAGAACCTTGCTCTGGCACAAGAATAATAATCGGCGCACCAAGCGGTTCCTTCTCTAAGGAAGAAGAGATAGATTCCCATATTTTTGTTGTCTTGCCACTGCCCGAGCGGCCTAGTAAAAAGGTTACCGACATAAATGATAGACTCCTTCCGTAGCGGAGAAAATATATAAATTACAAGGTGAAATATCCACCTATTGATTACACTCCAATTAAAAAAGTTCAGTGATTCCTCGTCCCTTCAGTATATCATAACCACACTAATCGGAACATGTGTTTGCTAGTATTTTCTAATGTTTTACAAAGGATAACAGCTACGAGTACAAATAAAAAAAAGCAAACCTCCGGATTTTGGCGGCTTGCTTTTTAGAGTGTTTAGTTTGTTTTTAATGCCAGATGTGCAACGTTAGATTAGAGCTGCCAATGTCGGAGCATAGGGTCAATGTTAGACTGTTCGGTGTTCAGCGTTCAGCATCCAGCGTTCGGCATTCAGCGTCCAGCGTCCAGCATCCAGCATCCAGCGTTCGGCATTCGGCATTCAGCGTTCAAATTGCACATTTTCGGCTAGGCTTGTTTCATTAATTACTTACGGACCCAGGAGCCGTTATTCGTGGATTCAGTGCTGTTTTGGCAACTTTTCGGACCCCATTGACGCTATTCTTCGAAAATGTGTTGCATTACGGGTGTTTTAAGAGCAATAGCGCCTTTGGGGTCCGTAAGAATTCAATAATAGGCTGTTTACGCTAAATAGAGTCATCTGAGTCCGTTGGCAACTACTTGCCTTACAGTCGACTCACGGCCACCCTACGTCCAGCCCTTTTATCCTATTTGTTACTTGGCACTGTAAACCTTTTTGACCTTCAGGCTTATTTTTTACTCCGCACTTCAAAAATCGCAAACTTCAGATAGTGTCCTTCGTTAACGCCAAGTATTTGTGGGTGGTCTTTGCCTGCGGCCCGCCATTCCACAAGTCTCAACACCTTGCCAGCATCTTTAGCTGCATCGGCAATCGTTTCGAGGAACAGATCTGGCTGCATATGGTAAGAACAGCTTGCGGTAACCAAATAGCCGCCTTCGTTCACCAGCTTCATGCCGTGCAGATTGATATCCTTGTAACCACGGCAAGCGCCAGCTACTGCACTTTTGGTTTTGGCAAACGCCGGAGGGTCCAGGATGACTACATCCCAAGTTCTTCCTCCACCTGCCGTCATCGGCTTGGATGTGTCGGTTTTGGCTGTTTTGCCTCCGGATTTAGGATTTGTAGCAGCTGCTGCCGTCTCTGTTCCACTTGCAACTGTCGCCCGTTCAGAACGTTCCTCTAGTCCTTTAACCTGATTCCGTAGATATGCAAAAGCATCATCCACTACGAATTCAACACGATCGCTAAAGCCGTTCAGCTCCACATTCACTTTGGCACTCTCAATGGCATGCGCTGAAACATCGAGGCAGGTTACTTTTTTCGCGCCATACTTGCAGGCATGCAGCGTGAAGCTGCCCGTATGTGAGAAGCATTCCAGCACTGTCGCACCGTCCCAATAAGGGAACGTTACATGTTTACCGCTCTTATTAACTGGCAAGGTCTGTAGCGAACCCTCCTCAGTTTCGATTTCCTGCAGCGTAATGCCGCTTCGTCCTCCCCAGCCTTTCATGAGCGGAGCAATGGAAGCTCTATTCTCACGTTGGTCAAAGAAGTAGCCAGTCTTCTGGCCTTCTTCAATATCAACGACCAGCTTCAGGCCATTCTCACTCACAGTTACATGCCGTGGACACTCCCCATACAGCAAACCCGTTGTCTGCTCCATACCTTCAAGCTCGCGCACACTAACATCACTGCGCTCATAGATTCCGCGCGGTGCCATAACCTGCACCAATGCTTCGACGATTTCTGCACGCCGCTTGTTCATTCCGAGCGTAAGCAGCTGCACAACCAAAATATCTCCGAATCGATCTACAATAAGCCCCGGCAAAAAGTCCGCTTCACCATAAACCAAGCGATAAGCATCCGCACCCGGAAGGAACCGATTTCTGTGTTGCAGACAATTCGCAAAACGTTCTGCAAAAAAGGCTGTATCCATGATCGCAAGGGGTCCCTGTGATACAATTCTTACCCGAATCTGTGACGCTGGATTGTAATATCCCACGGCCAAAAATCGGCCCTGATGATTAAGGACATCTACTAATCCCCCCGCTTCCGGATTTCCTTCTACCGATGCGACTTCACCTGCATAGACCCATGGATGGCCCTGTTCCAGTCTTTTTTTGCGATTGCGTTCTAAAATAACCGATGGCAATGACTTCAACTCCCTGTTTTTCTAAAAATGTTTTTATACATGTCCCATGCAATACATTCATATATTGGTGTACAACCCTCGTCCAAAGGAGTATGCCCTATGTTCAGTGATTTGCTGTTCCCTATCATATATGGTCTTGTTATCTTTCTAGCCGGCATGAAGCTGATGGAAACGGCGTTGTCCAAGCTAGCAGGCCCTCTATTAACTACAAGTCTAAATAGAGCTACCTCAACACCTATTAAAGGAATGATTGCCAGCAGCCTGTTGTCTGCCTTACTCCAGAGCAGTACTGCTGTAACGGTGTTGACTATCGGCATGGTCAATGCCGGCCTGCTCACCTATGCCCGCACACTTGGCATTATCTTGGGCAGCAACATCGGCACCACATTAACTACAGAATTGATCGGACTTCAGATCAATACCATGGCCACCCCCTTGCTGGCAGCCTCGCTCAGTCTGTGGGCAGCGGCAGTTATTGCAGGCGAACTGCCGCCTACATCGCGAGTGGCAGAGCTCTGCCACAAAATATCCCCGCCACTGCAATTTATCAGTCTGGCTATATCAGGCTTCGCCCTCGTCCTATGGGGGATCGCTGTCATGCAGTCTATCGGCGGAATACTTCAGGAAAGTGGCTTATTCCTCTGGTTCCTAAACCATGCCGCTACAAGTGCCCTATGGGGGCTCGCCGCTGGAGCGTGCCTAACAGCCCTGCTCCATAGCAGCGCTGCTGTCATAGCTATGGCTATGAGCATTGCCGCCTCGGGTGCCATGCCGCCTGAGCTAGGTATAGCCATAGTGCTAGGCGCCAACGTAGGCACCTGTGTCACAGCGGTCATCGCTTCCATCGGCGGCACGCCATCCGGCGTCTTCGTCGCTTGGTCCCATGTTGCGCTTAATGTAGGCGGTGCACTACTATTCTTGCCCATGATCGGGCTGCTACAAGCAAGTGCAGCATGGATTGGTGGAGGCCCTGCTTCACAAATCGCCCACGCCCAGACCATTTTCAACGTAGTCTGCTCACTTCTAGCACTGCCATTATGTTACCTGCCTATATGGACAAAACTGGAAAAACGTCTTCAGTCTTAGCTTAAAGGTACCGTTTTTTTATACCCCAGCTTTCCACAACTGTACTATTATACTTCAATCGAAAATATTATAAAACCGCGAACCGTCGTAAAAAGTGATCACCGTCGAGAAAATTCCAATCAGCGCAAACAAAGCCAATGCAAAATAATCGTCTCTCGTGAACGGGCGACTGCTATACCAAGTTCGTTTTGTCTCAGTGCCAAAGCCGCGCAGCTCCATAGCGGTACTGATATTTTCAATTCGCTCGATACTAGTCAAAATTAGGGGCATCAGAATCGAAATGATATTTTTTAGCCGCTTAGGCAGCTTTTCTTTTCTGGAAAGATCTATTCCCCTTGCTTGAGCAGAAAACGATATATTCTCATAATCTCGTTGAATATCCGGAATGTACCGCAGAGCCAGCGATACAGAATATGCAATTTTATAGTTCACTCCAACTCTGTTTAAGGATGCTGCAAATTCACTGGGATGGGTCGTTAGAAGAAACAATAGTGCCATTGGAATGACCACTGCATATTTGAGGGCAATATTGAATTGATAAAATAGCTGCTCCCAAGTTACCGTATACCGGCCTGCAATGTGCATAATATCATGACGTGTACCGTAAACACGTACGCCCTCCAAAGGAGAAAAGATAAAGATAGCTATATGATTAAGCAAAAAGAAAATCAAGATGAAATATAATACGAAAGCATAATCCTGAAATTGGACTTTGGAAATTCTAAAGGCAAGCAAACTAAATAACAGCATCACAATTAGACATCTTGTATCATATGTAATCATCCCCGTCACAGACCACACTACAAATAAAATCAACTTAGTAGCGCCGGTAAGACGGTGAATAGGTGAATCCTGCTTCGTAAATGTTAACATTTTGGCCTTCATCCGCCTCGGCTCCTCCTATCATACGCAATGAACCTTCTAACGAACTCCTCAGGTTGTTTCAGTTCAGCTTTTACAGCTAGGGCAAAAAGCGAGGTTTCTTTCAAGTTCGCTTTTTTTACCACATCAGTATTCGTTAATATTCGCTCAGGGCTATCATCCGCAAGCTTCACGCCATCAGCTAACACTATAGCTCTATCGGCATATTCCAGCATCAAGTGCATATCATGCGTGATCATAATGACCGTCATCCCCTGCCCCCGCAGCATCAAGAGAAATTCCATCATTTCGTTATAATGCCTGTAATCCTGAGCAGCAGTCGGCTCATCCAAAATGATCACTTCCGGCTCCAGTACCAGAATGGCGGCAATCGTGACCCGTTTCTTCTGGCCATAACTAAGCGCCGAGATAGGCCAGCTGCGAAAAACATAAAGTCCGCACACCTTCAAGAGTTGATGGACACGTTCACGAACTAGCTCCTCAGAGCAACCTCGGAGTCTAAGTCCTAGAGCGACCTCGTCATATAAAAGTGTCTTAGAAATCATATGGTTGGGATTTTGCATGACAAAACCGATCCGCTCTGCCCGCTCCTTAATCGTGTCCTGAGCAATATCGCGCCCATGCATCCGTATCGATCCGGAAGTAGGTTTATAGAAGCCACAAATAAGCTTGGAAACTGTAGATTTTCCAGCTCCATTTCGCCCCGCTATACAGACCATCTCTCCTTTATGAACACAGAGATTGAGCTTATCTAGCACCTGCTGATTTTTTTCGTATCCAAAAGAAATATCGCTAAGCTCAAGGATGGGTGGGCTATCCAGCTTATCCTGGCGTGACTGATTGCACTCATACCAGATCTTTAGTTTATTAGAACACGCCTCCAACTCTATATCGTTCACATGCTGCGGATTCATATTTGCTGTAATCGAACATCCGGCATACTTTAAAGCCGTTAAATAGAGAGGTTCCCGAATGCCAACTTCTGAAAGTAGGGTTGTGCTCAACAGTTCTGCAGCCGGCATATCCGACACAATACGTCCTTCATGGATCACAATAATACGATCCACTGCCCGATGCAGCACCTCTTCAAGACGATGCTCGATCATAATAACGGTTTTACCTGTCTCTTTATGCACTCGATCAATAAGCTCAATCGCTTTTATACCGGTATAAGGATCTAAGCTTGCCAGCGGTTCATCAAAGAGCAGGATGTCCACATCACCTACCAGAACACCTGCCAAGGTCGTTTTTTGCTTTTGTCCACCCGATAACTCCTGAGGAGAAGAAGCCAGAAATTCATGGATATCCACCGCTCTTGCGGCAGCCGCCACTTTACTCTTCATTTCTGTCTGCTGAACCACATGGTTCTCTAGACTGAAGGCGATATCCTCACCAACCGTTAATCCTACAAATTGTCCATCCGGGTCCTGCAATACGGTACCCAGCTGATTGGACAGCTCTGCAATACTCAGATCCTTCTGCTCCTGGCCCATAATCCGTAATGAACCTGATATTTCCCCACTGTAAGCAAAAGGAATGAGACCATTAATACAATGAGCAAGTGTACTTTTCCCAGAACCTGAAGGCCCCACGATAAGCACCTTTTCCCCTTCAATAATCGTTAAGTTGATCCCCTGCAGTGTGGGTTCCTGCTGCGCCCGATATTGAAAGCTGAAATCCTTAAATTCAATCATTACTTTTTTCATCCGAGACCTTCCTCTGGGTTAATGTGAAGAGAAAAAAGCCGGTGATTTCCACCGGCTTTTTTAGCTTGGATTTGTATTCCACTCAAGCTTCTCTAGTTAAGCTGCCCTGTTTTGTTCTTGTCTTAGCATACGCAATGGCTAGTAAAGATCCGATCACTGCCACCGAAGCTATATTTAATGCACCTGCGGTCAGTCCTTGCGTAAATACTTTATTTACGGGTTCTGCATAGATCAGAATATCCAACACCGGGGCTACAAGGAACCATGCTACAGCATTCGCTGCAATCTGAGCCAGATTAAAGCGTATTATTTCCTTTCGTCCGAATTCCCCGTCATGAATAGCGATTCTAGCTACTAACAAGCCAATAACCAGCCCTACAATGCCAGATGATATGACCCAACTGAACCATGGCGATCCATAAGATATCGTATCCTTCAGGGTATGCCCGATCAGGCCTATAAATAATCCGGCAAACGGACCGTACAATAGGGAGAACAATGCCAGTAATGCGTATGTAGTCTCGATGTTAGTGTTTGGAATACCCGAAGGAATCGAGCCGAATCTCCCCAATATAACGAATAAAGCAGAACCAATACCAATCGCTACAATCGTCTTGATCGACAACACCTTTTGTTTTGCCATGTTCTCATCTCCCCCAACGCATCTATTATGTTTTATGTGATTATACATCGGAATAGTCGGAATTACTATAGAATCCAAATAAAAAAATCTGCAAAGCAACATAATGTTGGCTTTGCAGATTCATAGTTGATTATTCAGATCCTATTTTCTATTACTTCACTGTCACTGTCACTGATACCGTAACTGTCTTGCCGCCTAGCTTTCCTTTAATGGATGTCGTTCCTTTACTCACAGCTACAATCTGACCGCTAGCAGATACTCTCGCTACAGAAGGCTTGGAGCTGGTCCATACCGCACTTCCAGTAACAACAGCAGTCTTACCAGTATCATACTGTGCAGTCACGACTACATTCTGAACGGCTCCCGGAGCCATTTTCAGTCTGCTTTCATTAACGGTTAGCTTTGTCAGTTTAGGAACTACAGTAATTTTGACACTAGCAGCAATCCCTTGGTAAGATCCTGTCAGCGTAGCAGTACCTTCTGTTACTGCTTTAACGGATGTAGCTTTAACCGTAGCAACCGCCTCATTCGAGGACTGCCAATTCATACTGCTGGAGACATTCCCCGTTTTACCATTAGAATAATAAGCCGTTACCTTTATCGCTTTAGAGCCTTTAATGTTCATTTCGATAGCAGTAGGTTCTACAACAAGCTTAGTAACCTTTTGTTCAATGGTAACTGGGATACTGATGGTTTTATTGGCGTAAGTTCCCTTTAAAGTAGCAGAACCCTTCACCAGTCCTTTGATTACCTTACCGGAAGTTGTTGTCTTGATAATTGCATTCGTACCGGTAAGCTCCCATTCCATAGTTCCAGTAGCATCAAGTTCACTGCCGTTTTCCATCACAGCTTTCACTTCAGGAACAGCCTTCTCTTCACCAGTAACAATCACCAGATTTTCTTCTGGTCCAAGCAAGACAAGGACTTTATCTTTCACTGTAACCTTTACTTCAACACTTTTTTCTCTTACAGCTGTTTTTGAAGTCGTTGGGTTTTCTGATTTTATTTTACCGATAACCTTCACAATACCTGCCGATTCAGCTACAATTTTACCGTCTTTAATGGTGGCAATCTCATCATCCGCAGAGGTCCACTCGATATCACTGCTAAGATCTAGCTTTGTTCCGTCAAGCTTTGTACCGTTTACTTTTGGAAGGCTTACGGTGTCATCTGTGTAAAGCTCCAGTTCCGTCTTGTCGGCTTCCAGTTCTGTAATCGTAGGATAAACTGTCAGCTTAAAGCTTTTATTAATTCCTCTGTACTCTGCTTTAATAACCGAAGTTCCCACTGCTTTAGCAGTCACTGCCGCGGTATCGCTACCAGGCGTAACGGTTGCCGCCAATTGGTTATCCGAAGTCCATACTGCGCTGCCTGAAATATTCGGAGTAGAATTCGCAGCATCGCGAACCTCAGCCTTAACGTTCAGGGTTTCACCCATAAACAGGAATTGATCTCCTGTAGGAGTAAGTAGTAGCGCTTCATAAGGAGCACGTACATATACGTCTACAGTTTGTGTAATCCCCAGATAGGATACTGTAATTACAGCTTTACCAGCAGACAACACTTTGATCTCGCCTTTGTCTACTGTAGCTACACTAGCACTAGAAGAGGACCATTCCGCTTTCGCTGAAATATCATTTGCGCTGGATTTTGTAGTTTCTTTAGTCTCTGCAACCAATTTCAAAGGTGCATCTCCAACTAGCATCTCTAGTTCTTTAACGATTTTGTCGTCATGTTTAAGCTCAATTTCAGAATAAGGCAATTTCACTACAGCCTTAAAGGTTGCTGTTAAGGTCTTGTATTTGGCAGTGATCGTTGCTGTACCTTCACCAGCCAAAGTGATCTTACCTTCTGCAATGGTCAATACGCTTGTGTTGGAGCTGCTCCAAGTAGTATCAGCCGTTACATCCTTAGCAGAAGTCGCTGTTTCTCCACCAATCGCATTGGCTTTGACCAGCAGTTTATCCTCATCATCACCCAATTTGTAGTTCCCTTCAGAACTATATTCGAGCTTCAGTTCTTTAACAGGATGTGCTACCTCAACTTCAATGGTAGCAAGTGCATGATTATAAGTCGCTGTAATAATAGCTTTTCCACTGTCTATCGGAGTCAGCAGGCCATTTACTACCTTTACAGCGTTTGTGTTAGAAGAATTCCATACCACTGCACCTGTCACATCTCTTTTAGATGAGGACCCTTCCACATTCGCATATACCTTAAGTTGCTTTGGCGTTTGTCCAACCGTAAGCTCTACTTTAGCTGAGCTTTCGAATTCAATCGAGTTGATATCGCCGGTCGCTGCAAAGACACTTACCGGAAAAACCGCAGTAGCTAACAATATCATGATGAGGAGCATTTTCGTCATTTTCCTGTACACAGTCATTTGTTCTCTCCCTTAGGCTATAATGTCGTTCGGTGGTTTATCCCCACACTCTTTTACTTATATCGACAATTGTACCCTAAGTGTTTACCCCCTGGCTCTATAAAGCGAAATTCGGGACTTTCAGACTAGATAATACGGTAAAGGTTGATCAAAATATTAGGAAGTAATATGCTAACTACTAAATTCTTTCTTGAAACAAGGGGGCTACGATGAGTGCAGAGAACGTCCAACTAGAAGCAATCCCGTCTCCTAAACAGGAAGATAGCTTCCTTAAAGGGGTAAAAGATTGTATTCCCACACTACTAGGCTACTTAAGCATCGGACTTGCAGCAGGCGTTGTTCAAAAGACAGCCGGACTCAGCATTGCTGAGATTGCCTTAATCAGCTTGATTCTTTACGCGGGCTCCGCTCAGTTTATAGCTGCTGGAATGATAGCCGTTAGCAGCTCGCCTGCGGCCATTATCATTACGATATTTATCGTGAATCTTCGCCATATTTTGCTTAGTGCAGCTCTTTCTCCTTATTTCCGCCATCTTTCCCCACTGAGAAATATGCTGGTTGGTTCTTTATTGACTGATGAGACCTTTGGAGTTGCCATCAATCAAGCTTTGAATAAGCAGCAAATCAGTGAAAAATGGATGCACGGTCTAAATCTCACAGCATATTTAAATTGGTTTCTTGCGAATGTAGCGGGAGCTTTTTTAGCCCAGTGGATCTCAGACCCTGATCAATTCGGTTTGCAGTTTGCCTTACCTGCGATGTTTATTGGCATTCTTGTAATTTCCATGATTGACCGTAATAAAATCAAACTAGATTTGGTTGTCGCAATCCTTGCCGTAATCATAGCAGTAGGAAGCTCTTTCCTATTCTCCAGTAATGTTGGAGTGATTATCGCTACAGTTATTGCGTCAACGATAGGGATGGTGTTTGAAAAATGGAAGTGAGATGGGATGTATTTCTGATCATTCTAGGAGCAGCTTTTGTGACCTTTATTCCCAGGGTGGTTCCGCTTATGATCCTTAGCCGGTTTGAATTGCCAGAATGGGGAATGCGCTGGTTAAATTATGTTCCTATCTCTGTTATGGCGGCATTAATAGGTCAGGAGATATTTTTGAATGATGGAAAATTTTCGTCTTTAGCTAATAACATTGAGCTTTTTGCGGCATTGCCTACTTTTTTGGTTGCGATAAAAACCCGGAGCTTGCTAGGCACTGTACTGGCGGGGATTGTTTCAATCATGATCCTACGGATGTTTTTTTGATCCACTTCTACGCGTATGAAGTCGCTATCGGACCCAGTTGACCTTATTCACAGCTTTATCCCACTTTTGGAACACTAACGGACACCATTGTCGCTATTGTCATGAAAAACACCTATTATGAACCACTTTCTGAGGAATAGCTGCACTGGGGTCCGAAACTAAGCATAAAAGGCAAAAAAATTGCAAATAACGCCATCTGGGTCCGAAAGCATCAGGAGATTGTTATGAATTGGTGGTCTAGGCAGCAGCAACTAAAAAACAGAGCAGCCCTTCCCCATTAACGGGAAAATGACTGCTCTGTTTTCTTTTTACTAATATCTATTTAACGGATATTTATTGCTTAACGAACAGCCTGCTGAAGCCCAGTCTGACTAACCCCGATCAACTCGCCGCGGCATTCGTTCACGCCAGCTTCCGTTATCTTCACCTGACAAAGTTCTCCTTGGAGTGAATCTTCACCATCGAAGAACACCTGCAAATAGTTGTCGCTAAACCCATGCTGGATATTGCGGCCCGGAGCCCCTTTTACGGCTCTTTCCGGAATAACACTTAATGTCTGGCCTACAAATTTACGAGCATAAGCTATTTGCATTTCTTCTGAAAGATCAATCAGTTCCTGCACGCGTACATTTTTGATTTCTTCGTCGATCTGATTCTCCATCCGCGCTGCTGGAGTGCCCGTCCGCTTGGAGTAAGGGAATACATGCATCTCAGAGTAATTAATAGCCTTCATGAAATCGTAGCCGGCACGGAACATTTCATCGGTCTCCCCCGGGAATCCAACGATAACATCCGTAGTAATCCCGACATCTGGCATCGCCTGACGGATCAGCTGCATTTTGGCGTAATATTCTTCTGTCGTATATTTACGGCGCATTGCTTTCAGCACATCATTATGTCCGGCTTGCAGCGGGATATGCAGATGACGGCACATTTTAGAGGAACGGTTCAGCACCTCCAGCAGCTTCTCATCGATCTGGCTGGCTTCGATAGAACTGATACGTACCCGCTCCAGTCCATCCACCTTATCTAGATCCCACAGCAAATCGGCTAGACGGTAATTATCAAGATCATCACCGTAACCACCGGTATGAATACCCGTGAGAACAAATTCTTTATACCCTGCTTCTACTAATTGATGCGCCTGGGTTACGATGCTTTTGGGATCACGACTGCGGGAAAGTCCACGTGACCATGGAATGATGCAGAATGTGCAGAAGTTGTTGCAGCCATCCTGAATCTTCATAAAAGCACGCGTCCGATCCGCAAAGCCAGGTACATCCATCTCTTCGAATTCACGTGTCTTCATAATATTACGAACAGCGTTGACTGGCTGACGTGAGGCTTCAATGTTCTTCACATGCGTCATGATCTGATCGCGGTCCTGGTTACCAATAACAAGATCGACACCAGGAATATCAAGAATCTCACCAGGAGAGGTCTGTGCATAGCAGCCAGTAACCGCCACGATAGCCTCCGGATTGCGGCGAACGGCACGACGAATCATTTGACGGCTTTTTTTGTCACCTGTATTAGTTACAGTACAAGTATTAATCAGATATACATCGGCAGGTCCCTCGAAATCGACCTGCTCGTAACCTTCATTTTTGAATAGCTGCCAGATGGCTTCGGTGTCATAAAAATTCACTTTACAACCTAAAGTATAAAATGCTACGGATGGCATCTCTTAAGCTCCTCCCATTTCTCCAGATTCATATAAAATACAAGCAGCGGCAACCATGCCCGCTGTCTCACAGCGCAGAATACGCCGTCCTAGTCCTACGGAAACTGCACCAGCTTCTTCTGCCTTTTGGCATTCCTCTGGTGTAAAGCCCCCTTCAGGACCTACCACAATCAATACCTTCCCACCAGCCTGCGGTGAAAGCGAGGATAACCAAGGGGCAACACTGCTGCGAAGCTGCAAGCCTTCTTCTTTTTCATAACAGAAATAAATTGCATCATACTCACTAAAAGTCTGTAGCAGCTGCTTCCAGGATAACGGTGAGCCTACAGCCGGAACGATGTTCCGGTGTGCCTGCTCGGCAGCTTCTTTACAAATTTTACGCCAGCGGTCCAGCCGCTTACTTTCCTTGCGTTCATCGTATTGTACAATCGTGCGCTCCGACAGAAAAGGAATAAAACCAACGGCTCCAATTTCTGTACACTTTTGAATGACAGTTTCCATCTTATCAGCCTTGGGTAAGCTCTGAGCCACTGTGATTTTTATCCGCGGTTCATGCGTCATCTCCAGGGTTTCCAGGATGTTCACTGTCACTTCTCCTATTTCGATCTGAGCAATCTCCACTAACGCTTCACGGGAGACGCCATCGCTGACAATAAGCTTGTCCCCAGCCTTACCGCGCATCACTTTGGCAATATGCCTTGCATCTTCTCCGTCAATTCTAACGTTATCCGTACCAAACTGCTCCGGTGTAACAAAATATCGCTGCATCTCTTCATCATCCTGTTCATGAATTCAGTAAGAAGAAACGGTAAAGACGCCTTAATTAAGACGTCACCCGTTTCTTAGAGAAATATAACTATGGATCAGGCGAAATTTAACTATCCTATTTTTCAACAAATTACATAATACAATGTTTAAGCAGGGTTGACCAGACTTCAGTCCCTACCTTAGCTGCCAAACATTCTTAGGAATAGCTGCACAAATGTTCTCGACATTTCACTAGCCCAGTGGCCAAGAGGATCAATGGTATAGGTTCGTAACCCTGGAATAAACAGAATTAATAAAAAGATAAATACAGCCCATTGCTCAAATTGCTGTAATTTGCCCCGAATAGAGCGAGGGGCAATATCCTCCACAATCCGGTAGCCATCCAGCGGAGGCAATGGAATCAGATTGAATAAGAATAGAAAGAAGTTCCATTGAATAAAGGTGCCAAAGAACAAATACACTGCCTCTAATACGCGGTCATTGGAGATCGACTCTAATACACCAGTTGCCGCAAGCACCCCATATATTAAAGCACCAATAATCCCTAGTAACAGGTTACTGATTGGGCCCGCAGCAGACACAATGACTCCCATCAGACGGGGGCGGCTAAAGTTATCGCGGTTTACAGGAACCGGACGCGCCCACCCGAAACCAGCAACCAGCAGCAGTAAAATACCAAAAAAATCGAAGTGTACAGCAGGGTTAAGCGTCATGCGTCCTAATAATCTAGCGGTAGGGTCACCGAACTTATTGGCGAAATAAGCATGACTGAATTCATGTACTGTAAAAGCAATTAAAATCGTAATGAGCAGAAAAGGAAGCTGATCCAGATCTACACGTATTATACTTTGCAATATATCCATTTTTACCTCTTTCCGGCTGTAAATGCCACCCAATCTTCTTCACGGGATACTTCCATAATCTCAAAGCCGGACTCTTGTAGTGCGTTAGCCACAAGTCCTTCTTTATCCTTGTAAATACCAGAGGTAATATACAAGCCTCCTGGCTGAAGTGCACGATACACGTCATCCGTAAACAATACGATGATTTCTGCCAAAATATTCGCAACTACAATCTTCACTGGGAGTGTAACGCCAAGACTATCCTCTGTTACTTGCTCAGCAGGTGTTCCCTCAAGAGTGTGACCCGGTCTAGCGGATGGCCACATTTCTCCAGCAGCTGTGTCAGCTACGCCTTCACCGCCTAGCAAGGAGAGCAGGTCGCTTTCTTTTACCGTAATGAACTTCTCAAGTTTGTTCAGTGCTACATTCTCGCGCGCACTTTCAACAGCTACAGGGTCCAAATCTAACGCCAGCACGGATTTCGCACCAAGCAGCATCGCACCTACAGCCAATATTCCTGAACCCGTACCAACATCGATTACTTCTTCACCGCCGCTAATATTCTTCTCGAGCGCACGCAGGCACAAAGCTGTTGTAGGGTGAGTCCCTGTACCAAATGCCATACCAGGGTCCAGCTCAATGATTGCCTCATCGGGGCTCTCAGGCGTATATTCCTCCCAAGTTGGTTTAATCGTGAGACGCTCCGATACCCTGAGCGGTTTAAAATATTGCTTCCAAGCATGCGCCCATTCGTCTTCATCTACGGTTTTCCAAGAAATCAGCGATTTGCCCGGATCAATACCGTACTCACGCAATTCTGCTACCCGTGGAGTCAGTTCTTCTATAACAGCATCCATATCCGTGGAATCGGCATAATAACCTTTGATTACCGCTTCCCCTTCTGGGATATCATTCAAGGGTTGGTCGTATAATTCACCGTAACGCGTATTCCGCTCTTTACTGAGTGTTCCGGATTCTTCAATAGAAACCCCACCCGCTCCTGCTTCATATAAAAAATTCGAAATCATTTCTTGTGCATCTTCTGTTGTATGTATCGTCACTTCATGCCATAACATCTTTATGTGATCCTCCTAAAGTTTTGTGAGCGTTAGCTTCATTGATTGACTTCGTGCAAAACTGACTTCGTAAGCATAGACTTAGTTTTGTGAGCATTCGCTTCATAGTATAACATTTCTTCTTGGGGTAACGCCAAACTACAGATCAACGCTCTGCCATGCCCGTGCTACTCCTGCAAAAGCAATCGAGCGAATGATCATCTACCATCCCCGATGCCTGTATAAAAGCATAACATATGGTAGAGCCGACAAACTTCATGCCTCGCTTTTTTAATGCTTTACTCATTGCGTCAGACTGAGCCGTCGAAGCAGGGACATCCGCACGTGTCTTCCAATGGTTAATCGAAGGTGCACCCCCCACAAAACTCCAGAGATAATCTGCAAAGCTGCCTGTTTCCGCACTAATTTGCAAATATACGCTTGCATTACGAATGATAGAATCAATCTTTAAGCGATTTCTAATAATCCCGGGATCGTTCATCAGCTCAGCAATTTTCGGCTCATCATAATGCACAATCTTTTCCGGATCAAATCCATCAAATACCTCTCTGTAATGTGCCCGCTTTTTTAAGACGGTGTACCAGCTTAATCCTGCCTGCATGCCTTCGAGCATAAGTAATTCAAACAGCTTCCGGTCATCATACAGAGGTTTACCCCACTCTTCATCATGGTATGCGATATATAAAGGATCCTCATTAACCCAAGCACAGCGAGTGATTTCCATCCTTTTCTCTCCTTTACGCTAATCCTCCCTGAGTCCACTCAGCATCTACTCACTGTAAACGAAAAAAAGGGAAGAACACAAGGTTCCTCCCTAAAAAAAAATTTCTATGGCCGCAGCTGCACTCTTGTTTCTTTATCCGGATCGTCAGTCGTATAGAAGAATATATAAATAGAAGCTTCTGTACCTTTGAAACCCTTGTAAACATCAATGGCCTTATTGTTTCCATCCCCCGTGAAATTAACGGTCAGAGGTTTACCTAAAATACGCTCTTTCCCCAGTCCGATATGGGTCTGGTTAATTCCACCGAAGCGAGCATCTTCACTTTCAGTCTCTACATAAAGATCGGCACCCTGCATATAGTACGTCCATTTTACCGGATAACCGCTAAGCTGCTGGATAAGCGTCTGTTTCTTATCAGATATATTCGTCAACAGAAGTGGTGTTTTTTCGTCCTTGTTAATTTTATAGCTGCCGTGCTGAGTCACCTTGTATTTAGCAACAAAGGTAATTGGCGTCTCTTCTGTGATTTCAAGGTCAACTGGCCGCTCAAAACGAAGCACTGTTAATTCCGGCTCACCTTCTGGAGATCTCCAGAAATTGCCCTCCAGCGTCTTGCCTGCTACTTCAAGAGTAGACTTTTGATACGGGAAATTGTTGCCTTTCTCTTTACTTCTAATGGCGATTCGAATTTGAGTAGGCGTCACTACCATTTTCTCCAGCGTGTAATTAGGTTCGCCCTCTTCTAGCGGCAGATTCAATGAAGTATTTATGGTTCCGCTCTCCATCTGCTTTTTGCTTAATTGAAGATCAAAAGCTAGTGGCCCCTCAACCTTTTTCTCTTGTTTCATGTACTGCAGCTTGTAATTCACTTCTCCGCTGGAAATATCAGCCGCCTTAAAATATTGCTGGGACGTATATTCCCCGTTTTCTCCCGGTGTACCGAAAGCACCTCCTGCCAGCGAATTTATGAGCGTTCCGTTTTTGTAAGCGACTATATTTGGAAAGGCCCATTCTTTTGTTTCTGGCTGATCAAAAATGATCGCTGAAGAGAATAATATTTTTTCTTGTCCTTGGGTAAAAGGTTTCACCTCTATGCTGCGCATGCCTTCCTGTCCAATAGGAAACTTTTGTGTCTCCTGCGATTGGATATCCAGCGGTAAATCTAACTCCTGTGTGCTAAAGGCTTGCAGATTATCTGCAACTAATTGCACATTCACAGTATCCTTTTTCGGTGTCCAATCACTCTCGAAATATCCGTTGTAATGTTGATTTTTCTCATCCCATAACACATAACTGAACTCACTGGGACCATTCGCCCCATCTGCGCCCTTCAAAGTCATTCCTTTAACATTCCAATTTTCATTTTCCAAGCGTTTTCCTACATCCAAAGTGAATAAGATAACCGTCCGATTCTCATCCACAATCGCTGTATGTAGCTTCAGAGTTACTCCATCCTGTGTCACCGACTGGTTCAGTTGTTGTCCGAGATTTTGGGCCAGCGCTGCTTGAACGCCTCCTCTCCCATGGAGCAAATTATCCCAATCATAATGCACTGCCGCATATACGGGTGCCGCTGCAATAAGTACTGAAAATGAAGCAACCACAGCTATTTTACTCCAGTTTCTCCCTCTGTTCCCGCTACCATTGGCCATACGAAGTTGTAGGGGAGTCATTGTACTGTTTTCTTGCTCTAAACGTCCCCACATGCGTTCAAAATCTGGATAAGGCACGCCTTTATCTTCATTTAAACGATGCTCCAGCATATTTTCTAACTTTTTCAAAAGCTTCGCCCTCCTTTAGTTCAATTTGAACCCCAGCCTCCTGCAGGATTCTCCTCATTACCGTTAGTCCTTTATGCAGCCTAGATTTGGTCGTTCCAAGTGGAATGGACAGCAGATCCGAAATTTCAGCCAGACTGAAATCATGCATATACCTAAGTGTGAGCACCATCCTAAGTTTGATAGGGACCTGGCTCATATATTGCGCCCACTCGACCTCCGTCTCACGCTGCTCAATCTGCTGCTCCACAGCTGTTTCTGCCGTTTTATTAAAGAAATGAAGGTTGTCCGTTATCTTCTGTTGCAAGGTTCGTTTTCGTTTCAAATGATTGAGGCAATGGTTGACCGTTATTTTCATAATCCAAGCCTTGATATGCTCCACGTGCTCACGATTGCTGCGAAATACTGTAATAAAGACATCCTGAGTCAAATCCTCTGCATCCGCCGCGTCATGCACCATATAGTAGCAAGTCCGGTATACATCTTTATTGTAGGTTTCAAATAACTCCCGGTTACTCTCCAAATCTTGCGCCCTCCTTTCTTGACTGAGATATCTATATGACAACCAATCCTTGGAAAAGGTTCGTTTTTCTGAGCATAAACTATCGCTACTCTTAAAGACATAGGGAAAATCAAACGGGCTTAATAATCTGAATGAAGCAAATGGAGGAAGGACAATGACTCTTTTAACTACTGGTCCGATAGAAAACAATGTTAACTCAGAAAACAACACAAGACTTACACAACAGGTCACGGTCAAAATTGCTAATGGTAGCGGTCAGATTGCTTCCACAGTTCTGATCGAAGGCTACTACATGAATGAGAAAGAATTCAATATGTATGCGATCTGCTAGATGTGATGCCAAATCAAGTAATAACTAAAAATTATTTTGCGGATTTTGATACTTTCGAATTTTTTTTCACAACTGCTAGTTTGCCAGATCATCCAATTCAACTCTCATTTTGGGGTAAAGACAGTGCAGAAAGATTAGTAGCCCCGCATCGATTAGTTACAGCAGAATTACTTGGGTATGATGGGGCAACTGGCGCGACAGGCGCTACTGGGGTGATGGGGCTAAAGGTGGGACTGGCTCTGATGGGGCGATTGGGGACACGGGAGTTACTGGAGTGACGGGAGCTACGGGCGCGACTGGAGTCACTGGCACGACTGGTGCTTCTGGTAACACCGGAGTTAACGGAGTCATCATAAATCATAGATATATGATTCCTACCTTGATTGTTAACAAAATCGGATAATACCAACAATTAAAAGGGTCTATCTCTCGCAAGTAGGAGACCGACCCTTTTTTGCTGATATTCAATCTATCAACATACATACTGCTGCTAGAGAATATCCATAACTTCACGCGCTTGTGTGTCGAGATTTTGTGCAGATGAAGCAATCTTCGAAAAATCCTCCAACGCCACCAGAACCTGCTGCTGACTATCTTCTATATTTTCTTGCACTTGATTTGTACCTATAGAGATCTTTCCAATTTCCAGCGTGATCGCATCCACACTATCCCGTACCTTTATGATCGAATCTTGTACCATGGAAGATAACTTTCTTACTTCTTTTGCCACCACGTCAAAACCTCGGCCATACTCCCCGGCATGCGCTGCCTCAATAGCAGCATTTAGGGCTAATAATTGCGTTTGCGAAGCAATATCACGAATCGTTTGCACGATGCTATGAATCGATACAGCTTGCTTTTCAAGATTAGCTAGAGTATGTGTATTTTCTATCGATACTTCGGCGATTTTGTTGATGCTTCGTAATAATTCTTGACTGCGCTCAATACCTAAATCTGCTCTTTGATTCAAGCTATCTGCCATCTCTTGCATCCGTAGTACAACATTACTCATGTTGCTTTGTCTTTGGGTGATATTAGTTGCTATTTTAGATACTCCGATGACTTGTTCATTGCTTTCATCAAACACTGGCATGTAGGTGGCTTCAAGCCAAACCGCATTTCCTTTCGAATCCATTCGTTCGATCTTATCCTGAAAACTCTTCCCTGTAAAAAGATCCTGCCAAAACCGTTCGTAACCTGGGCTATCTGCGAAATGTGGAAAACAGAACTCTTTATGATGCATTCCGTACATTTCATCTTTTTTATATCCCATGGAATTTGCAAAAACCTCATTCACATAAGCAACTCGGCGATCAAGGTCAAACCGGATAATAGCTAAATTTCTTTCTAAAGATCTAACAACAAGCCCATCAGTAACTCCTTGAGAGTGTACCAGCCCCATTCTAATTCCCCCTGAAAAAATTCAATACTTGATTGGTCGTAGTTAGTATATTCGAATAATTATACATCCTTAATTTGTAGTGTGATATTAGCTATTTTACTTAAAATATTTATAACATCTGCAGACGTTAATATAATTGAAAATAATGATAATTAGGGAAAACTTCCCTAATGATGTGCAAGATTCGAAGGATGATCTATCTTTTAGGGAAATACTCCCCAAAAACTCATGAAATCAGGCTTTTTCTATCTTTTCGAGCGTTTTTCAGGGAGGTTTTCCCTAATTAATCATTTTCCAACCTCAATCATGCCGAAAATTATATCCAATTCCAACAGAAATGCATCTACAGCTACGTCGACTATGAGACGCCCAAATTCTTCTTAGCGGTAGCCTTACTTATAAGCTAAAAGCTTGCCCTAATTTAGTTCATTTTTCTGATCTCATAACAAAAAAACCCAGCTGCAAATATCAGCTAGGGTTCAACTCTCAATTTCATTTTCAAATTCTATCATTCTCAATCCCGTTACTAATTTCAATTTTCAGATTCCAACCACAAATCAACTTTATTTTACCACTATTTCAGTCGTTCCCTCGTTACGAGCACGCAGCAAAATATGGCAGTTCATCCGAATCAAATGCACTCCAGCCAGGCTGCGGTGCAGCAAGCTACGTCTACCTTCGCTTCATGCAGCAGTTGTCTGCGACCTGTGCGAATATATTCCTTCTCCCATTGTACGTACAGTCAAAAGTATCTTATTAATTGGATTTATAATCTTTTATTTTAATCCCCAAAACCATATCCTTCTGATATGCGTCAGCTTGCTTCAAACCAATAATCCTTGGGTCTGAAGGGTAGTGACGTTCAAGATATAACAAAAATGCGTGATGAAACCTAATTTCGGCATCCAATTTATTCAGTTCGTTCGGATGATTCTCTAGTTCGGTTAATTCTGCTTCCCATCGATACAAATCGCTCGCCTCAGAGCGCTCCATACGAACCTTCTCTGTCAGCTCCCGCAACTCACGATAGGCCCGTTTTACTTTTGGAGAGTACAACTGCTTCTGGTTCAAATAGGTTAATAGTGCGATCAATAAGGCTAATCCTGTCCACAAAATAACGTTATCCATCTTCTCCCCCCACACTTAAGCTCTTCGCCCTAATTATACATGCCCAAACACAAAAATACCCCACAAAGTGAGGTATCCGCCTTAGCTTTTTTAGCTGCTATTCTTTCTTCATAATCTCATTCAGCTGACGTTTGTCCGCTTCTTGTGCGCGATCCTGAGCTTCAATATCATCAAGATCGGCTTCCGCCGCCGAGAATTCTACATCCTCCGCTTTAGCTTCATATAACATTTTCAATTTCTCCGTCTTGGAGAAGATTTGTGAGTTTTCTCTATCCATTGTTCGTCTCCTTTCTTCTTACTTAATGAAGTGCCTGATCAGACCATCCCGCCTGCTTCTTCAATTAAGCGCAGAGCCTGATCGTAGGACTCCGTATGCACAATAACCGTAAGCAAAATATCTCTCCCCGTTGGACCTCCGTTACCACCATGACTCATTCCGCTAGAGCTGGTGTCCGCAGCTGCAAGTATGCCTGTGTGTGCGTGCTCAGCAGTCATGGAGTCCATTCTGGCCACATTGCCTGTCACCGGATTTACCCCTGAGCTAAAGCTGGTACCTCCATATCTACTGAAGCGATCAATGGAAACTTCAATGGCCCGAAGTGCTCGAAGCTTGCGCGCGACACCTTCGGCTTCCTCTGGACTTTTAAAATATGCCAAAATATATCTTTCCGACATCTTATCCCCGCTCTCGCTTGAAATTCAGATATCTGTTGCATTCATTTATATTGTCTTAATTTCACTTGTTTTATGCTCTGATTTTCTTATATTCCACTTATCTACTGGGAATTCGACATTTTCCTCAACGCTTCGCTGCAATATGGTACTAAAGTTGTATATTCGATTTGAAGTTATAGCTGTAGAATAAATTTAATTTTCATAATTTTTTACATTTTATATGGAGGAGGAGAACCACAGACACACAATGCAATACAAAAAAATTCATTTGGGAGGATGAACTTATTTGAAACGTACCTTTAAACACTCTATTCAAAGATTTGGTATTGGAGCGGCAAGCTTCGGACTGGCTGTGTCTGTTCTTTTTCCATCAGCTGCATTTGCGAACTCATCCCTTGAATCTTCAACCCTGGTTACGGATGTACAGTCTCAAAGTGTGACCCCTCATAACTATGCTGGAGTACTCAAAGGTTCAGCACCAGTTTCAGTGATTGTGGAATTGACTAATAAACCAGTCAGCGTGTATGTAAATGAGGCAAAAACTTATTCTTTACGATCCTCAGTCTCCTCACAACGCAGTAAAATTATCTCAGAGCATAAAAGCTTTATTTCCTCAACACAGAAAATCGATGCCGATATCGGTTTTGAATACAGTGAGATTTTTAACGGGTATTCCATTACGCTGCCAGCCAATCAAGTAAACAAGCTGTTAGAGCTTCCAGGCGTTGCGGCTATTTATCCGAATGAAGAAGTACATGCACTAGAAGACAGTGTTGAAGTGGCGACATTACCTGCTACACGTTCCTATTCAGACAGCGGTAAGCTAATAGGCGCGGACAAACTACATGATTTAGGTTACACAGGCAAAGATGTACAGGTAGCGGTTGTCGATACTGGTATTGATAAGAATCACCCTTTGCTAAAAGATAATTATAAAGGCGGCTATGATGTATATGATCAGGATGACGATCCGGCTGAAACAGCCCCTGATGCTAACTTCCCTCCAAGAGCAGGTACTCCTTACGAAACCTCGCATGGTACACACGTTGCCGGGACAATTTTAGATGTGGCACCTGAGGTAGAATTGTATGCATATCGCGTACTTGGTCCCTATGGATCTGGTTCCACAGCAGATGTAATTGCGGGTATTGAGAAAGCGGTCGATGACGGAGCAGATGTTATTAACCTTTCTCTAGGCTCTAGTGTCAACCAAAGCTATTCCGCGAGTTCAATCGCGATAGACAATACCGTAAAATCGGGCGTGAATGTTATTGTTGCCGCCGGTAACGCTGGACCGGATGCAGGAACACTGGGCGAACCCGCTGGTGCCCAACTCGCGCTTAGTGTTGGAGCTTCTACTACTCCGATAAATACCCCTTTCTTTGATATTGGCGATGTTAAAAAGATTCCCGGGACATTAGCCAGTTACTCCCCAGATTTAATCGATAATATTGCTGGCAGTAAGATCGTTTTCGCTGGTCTTGGGAGTCCTTCCGATTACAAAAATCTGGATGTCAAAGATAAGGTAGTGCTTGTTGATCGGGGCTCGCTGAGCTTCTCAGACAAATCTCTTAATGCCAAAGTTGCTGGTGCGAAGCTTTTGCTGATTGCCAATAATGAGCCTGGTGAAATCAGCCCCACCCTTGGTGCGCCTGGGGATTACATTCCTACCTACGGAATCAGTCAAGCCGATGGCAAAAAAATAAAAACTCAGATGGCTGCGGCTAAAGATATAATCAGTTACTATATAGCGCTTGAAGTAAATCAGTTAGCAAACTTCAGTTCTATGGGTCCGGGGATGCCAGATTATCTAATAAAACCTGATGTTGTAGCGCCCGGAGTCAATATCAACTCGACAGTCCCTAGCTGGGATGGGAACTATGACCATGCTTTCGGCTTAAAAAATGGCACTAGCATGGCAACCCCACATGTTGTAGGAGCTGTGGCTTTGTTACTGAGTAAAAACTCTGATCTGAAGCCAAATGAAATTAAAGCCCTGCTGATGAACAATGCTGATCCTATTTTTAAACGTGATGGGAATTCTTACTCCTTGTACCAACAAGGTGCAGGTTTAATTAATCTGGAGAAGTCGATAAACGCTAAATCCATTGCTAAAGTCGGAGAAATCCTTAATAGTGGACTTCCCGGTACTGTTGAAATCCCTTATTACACAGGTTCCTTGTCCTTCGGCTTACAGCCAAAGGGTGTTACCGTAACGAAAGCTGTCTATGTAGAGGACTTTAAAGGGAATGGAGAAACATACACCCTGTCCACCAAATGGCTGACAGAAGTGCCTAGTGATATTAGTATTGATTTTGCACCACACAGCGTTACCTCAGGTGTAGATCAATATGCACAATTTGCACTCAATGTATCTAAAACAGCAAAAGAGGGCGCATATGAAGGCATCCTGTTACTTACCTCTGATACGGAAACCCTTCGTCTGCCATTTAACGTTGTCGTAGGTGACCAATATAATGTAGCACCTATTAATCAGCTCTCTTTTGAAAGTCCACAAATTTCACCTAATGGGGATGGTCGCTCAGACGACACCACCTTTACCTTTTCTGTCAATGAAGAGCTGGAAAGCATAAGTTTCGTTACCTCTTCAAAAGATGCTCCTGCAACAGTTTTAGGTGAAGTTTATGCAATCGACGAGAAGATCTATCGTGGCGTATACGAAGTTCCAAATTGGGATGGAACATTAACAGACCTGGAGACCTCCGCCAAGTCTACTTTAGCAGATGGTCACTACTACATCATTCCCGTGCTTCCCAATGGGCAACTGCTCGAGAAACAAAAGGCCGAGTTCACAATTGATACCGAGAAGCCGCTAGTTTCCGGCATCACCATTGAGGAGTATGAACGCGAAGCGCCAACCGATCCTGGCGTGGCACAAATTAGTGGTTTTATTGATGATGACCTAATGGCCTATTATATTTCTAATACAAACCCTATTGGAAACTGGTTTACCGTATATGCCGAAGGCAAACATTATGATGGGAATGCTTATAAATTTGGCGGTGTGATTGCAAATAACGGTGCCTTTACCATTGATGTTCCTGTTAACGAGGGGCTAAATGAGTACAAAGTCCATGTGGTCGATAAAGTGGGGAATGGTGCAGACGACGATGATTACGTTCAGCGGCTGCTTTATAGCACAGGGGATGGTACTTTCACAGTAACTCCGGCTCTTTCTGCATCCACCATTGAAGTAGGACAATCTGTGACCGTTGATTTAGATTATTCCGTGACAGACGAGGTTTATGGCGTCTATGGGGCTTCATTCGGTGTCATATACGATAATTCCCTTGAAACACCGGTAATCCAGCCAAGCGTACAGCTGGTTACGTATCAAGAGGAGCATTTCTCTAGTGTTCCACTTACAGAATATTCACAAACGTATGACCTTGGAGACGGCCACAAACTGACACAATATAGTGTCAATCTGTCAGGAGGTGCTTATCACGGCTCTGGCTCACTAGCCCAAATAACCTTCGAACCAGCAACAGCAGGAGATTATTCCTTTGAGCTATATGATGTCCAGATTTGGAATGATGCCACAACATCAACTATCCCATCTGGTTTGAGAACAGTAAGTGTAACTGTAAGCACACCTGAAAAACCTACACCAACGCCAACACCGACACCGACACCAACACCATCAGCAACGCCAGATCCAACAGAAACGCCAACACCGACACCATCACCTACGTCTTCTCCATCTTCTGAGACCTATGTATCTACAGCAACCAGCACTCCCACTCCTGGACCTTCTTTGAAATCCGGGAAGCTAGTAGAGACAGCTGATCCAGCTGGTGGTAAACCTTCAACGGTGTTTAACATCTTAGATGCTGCATTAACAAATTCGATCCAGAATGCAAAAGATAAGACTTCTGTACTTGATCTTAGCGATGTGAATTTCAATAAGTATAGCCAAGTCGTTATTACTCTTACCCCGGCGCAAGCCGAACAGTTGAAGAAATCGGAGAATGCACTCAGCCTTAACGGTAGTGGGTTCAATGTTCTTATTCCAGCGGCAACCCTTCCGGATTTCATTAGCAGCAGTGGTTTGTTGCTTACGATAAGTCTGGCTGATGCTAGCGATACAGCAGTCTTATCAGGAAGCTCAGCTGCGATCAATATTGGTTCTTCCATTCTGACCATTAAAAATGGTTGGACAACCGGAAAGCCGATTACCCTTCAGCTTAATCTAAAAGACAGCAGTCTACGTGATGCTCGAAAAACTGCCGCCTATGCAGAAACAAAGGATCATAAGTGGTCCTATCTGCAACCCGGATCTTTCTCTAAAGAAGGTATTCTACAGTTTACAGTTACTGGCGACGGCTCTTATAGCGTTGCATTCCGTAATGTAAGCTTCAAGGATATCGGCACTCACTGGGCTAAAGGCGATATCGAAGTTCTTGCTGCTCATGGTATCATTGCCGGCAAAGGAACCGATGGCAGCTTCAAGCCTACTGACACCTTAAATCAAGCGGAGCTACTAACGCTCTTCGACCGTCTACTTGGAAAAGGTGACACTTGGAATACTCGTATCAAACAAAGTGGTTCACGTGATGTGCTGACTCGCGAAGAAGCAGCTCTTATCATTGCTGAAGCTCTAGGTGCTGATCTTACAGTAGCTAAGACTCCTTTGAGCTTTAAGGATGCCGACAACATCGCTGCAGAAGCACGTAACGCCGTAGCCTATGCGGTAAGCAAAGGTTATCTCAAGGGCGTTGGCGCGGACAACTTCAATCCACAAGGTACTCTGACTCGGGCACAGGCAGCAACGATTCTGAGCCGCGTGTTCGAGGACCTACGTTCTTAAACAGTATCTAGTTGAACTCTCAAAGAAAGCCCCAGCAGCCAGATGGCTGCTGGGGCTTTCTCGCTTTAGGTCACATCTGCGGCGCATACGAGGCAACTATCGGACACAGTTGCACTTAAATGCTGGATTATGCGACATTTGCCATGCTAACGGACCCCATAGTCGCTATTAGCACGAAAAACACCAAATATAAGCGCTTTTCTGGGCAATAGCTGCACTGGAGTCCGAAACTTCGCTCAAAAGGAGAAAAATGTGCAAATAGCGCCAACTGGGTCCGTATGCCTCCAGCGTCTTCTGGGTCCTATCCACTCAGATGATTATTCTCAGCGCTATCGGACACAGTTGCACTTAAACGCTGAATTATGCGACATTTGCCATACCAACGGACCTCATAGTCGCTATTAGCACGAAAAACACCAAATATGAGCACTTTTCTAGGCAATAGCTGCACTGGTGAAGCTAGAATAAAAAGTGGACAGTAGTTAACAGACTGGCGATAATGAGTCCACGGAGGTGTGTTTACATGGGAGAACATCGACAACGGTATAACGAAGAATTTAAAAAACAGACAGTGCAGTTCATTCAAGAGCAAACAAAGACAGTGGGCGACTTGGCGGAAGAGCTCAACATCCCAAAAAGTACCCTGCATCAATGGATGAGCCAGTATCGAGAACTAAAGAATGAACCGGCAGCTAGCGTGGATCGAGTACGGGAACTCGAGGCACAGTTGAAAGAAATGAGCCGTCAACTTCAAGAAAAAGATAACAAGATTGCTGATGTGGAAGAGGAATTAGCGATCGTAAAAAAAGCAGTGCACATCTTCAGCAAACCAAGGAACTGAGATTCCAGTTTATTGAAAAACATCGCTCCGAGTTTCTCTTGGAGAAGATGTGCATGACCCTACATGTGTCACGGAGCGGGTACTACAAGTGGCGGACAGAAAAAAACAGTACGCATATGCTTCGTAAGGCTGCGATAATGAAGCGAATTCAGTATCATTTTGCAGACCATCAAAAGCGGTATGGGAGTCCGAAGATCACCCGCCTGCTACATCAAGAAGGTTATACCGTTACCGAACGCACGGTGAGTGTGTACATGCGACATATGAAGCTTCGCTCCATTGTCTCCAAAACGTATCGCGTACAGACCACCGACTCCAATCATGACCATCCGATTGCCCCAAATACGCTGAACCAGCAATTTAAAACACTCAAACCCAATTCAGTATGGGTTACCGATATTACGTACATTCCTTGCCGGGGAGGGCGCTTGTACCTGGCTAGTGTAATGGACCTTTGCACGCGCGAAATCGTGGGGTGGCGCTTGGAGAACCATATGGAAACTAGCTTAATTTCGGGCGCCTTACAAGATGCTTACGAAGCTAAACAACCGGAAAAGGGTCTATTACATCACTCCGATAGAGGTTCTCAATATACTTCTCATGAATACACGAAGCAGTTGAAAGCGTATGGCATGGAGTCCAGCATGAGCCGCAGAGGTAACTGTTATGATAACGCCTGTATCGAGTCGTGGCACAGCATTTTGAAAAAGGAGCTCATTTATTGTAATCCACGATTCAAAACTAAGGAGCAAGCCTACCAGACACTTTTTCAATATATTGAGTTTTATTATAACCGCAAGCGAATGCATGGCGCGCTGGGGTATCTTTCTCCAGTTCGTTTTGCTGAGCAATTGACTAGAATGTCTGTTGCGTGACTGTCCACTTTCTTGACAGAGGTCCATGGAGTCCGAAACTTCGCTCAAAAGGAGAAAAATGTGCAAATAGCGTCATCTGGGTCCGCAAGCCTCCAGCGTCTTCTGGGTCCTATCCACTCAGATGATTATTCTCAGCGCTATCGGACACAGTTGCACTTAAACGCTGAATTATGCGACATTTGCCATACCAACGGACCCCATAGTCACTATTAGCACGAAAAGCACCAAATATGAGCACTTTTCTGGGCAATAGCTGCACTCGAGTCCGAAACTTCGCTCAAAAGGCGATAAATTTGCAAATAGCGTCAACTGGGTCCGTATGCCTCCAGCATCTTTTGGGTCCTATCCACTCAGATGATTATTCTCGGCGCTATCGGACGCAGTTGCACTTAAATGCTGGATTATGCGACATTTACCATGCCCACGTAGATAATTCAAAACAGATAGTGTGTTAAAAAAAGATGAAGACCAGTCGGGGGTTTCAAGGTTACAGGGTTCGGGGTTCGGGGTTCGGGGTTCGGGGTTCGGGGTTCGGGGTTCGGGGTTCGCGGTTCGGGGTTCGGGGTTCGGGGTTCGCGGTTCGCGGTTCGCGGTTCGCGGTTCGCGGTTCGCGGTTCGCGGTTCGCGGTTCGGGGTTCGGGGTTCGGGGTTCGGGGTTCGGGGTTCGGGGTTCGGGGTTCGGGGTTCGGGGTTCGGGGTTCGGGGTTCGGGGTTCGGGGTTCGGGGTTCGGGGTTCGCGGTTCGCGGTTCGCGGTTCGCGGTTTGCGGTTCGGGGTTCGGGATTCGGGGTTCGCGGTTCGCAGTTCAGGGTTCGCGGTTCAGGGTTCGGGGACGGGATTCGGGTTCAGAGGTTCGGCGGGGTTTACCGGAGTTACCGGAGTTACCGGAGTTACCGGAGTTACCGGGCTTGCCGAGTTCACCACGAGCTGCCAGGCTTTTCCGGGTTTTCCGAGTTAGCCAAGCTCGCAAAATTCCCCAGGTTCCAGCATTACAGCTCAACCAAAGAATTGCATGGGGTCAGTTAACTGGCCCTGCTATAATCTCATGCTAAACAAAAACACAGAGCAGCGATCCCCCAATAACGGGAGGACCGCTGCTCTGCTGTCTTTTTTCTATTCATTTACTGAATGAATGAGTTAGGATATCAGTCCCCGCGAAACGCACGTTTCACACGATCAAAGAAGGACTGTTCGTGTTCATGTGTGTTTTCTCCGTTCAGAGAAGCGAACTGGCGTAGCAATTCTTTTTGCTCTTCATTGAGCTTGCTAGGTGTCACAACAATTACTCGTACATGCTGATCACCTTGGCCAGATCCACGCAGACGTGGAACACCTTTACCTTTGAGGCGGAAGAAAGTGCCTGTTTGCGTTCCGGCAGGAATCTTCAGCTTCACTTTTTCGGTTAAGGTTGGAATTTCAATCTCATCACCAAGTGCTGCCTGTGCAAACGTAAGTGGAACCTCGCACATAATATCATCGTTCTCACGCACGAAGAAATCATGCGATTTAACACGGATAACAATATACAAGTCTCCAGCAGGACCGCCGCGTAAGCCGCCTTCACCTTCGCCAGTCATGCGCAGCTGTGCACCGTCATCAACACCGGCAGGGATACGCACATGGATCTTGCGTTGCTTTTTAACTTTACCCTGTCCGCTGCAAGTTGTACATTTTTCCTTAATAATCTTACCTGTACCACTGCAATGTGAACAAGGACGACGATTACGCATCTGTCCAAGCGGTGTATTCTGTACGAATTCCTGTTGTCCACTACCATGACATACGGAACAAGTCTCTGGTTTAGTGCCCGGTTTAGCCCCGGAGCCGTAGCAGGTATCGCAAGTTTCTGTACGTGGAATAGTAATATCGGTTTCTTTGCCGAATACCGCTTCCTTGAATTCAATGGTCATGGTATACTGCAAATCCCCACCGCGCTGCGGTGCGTTAGGATCACGGCGTCCGCCGCCTCCGAAGAACATATCAAAGATATCACCAAGTCCTCCGAAGTCGCCACCACCGCCGCCTCCGAAGCCGCCCATACCTTGGTTAGGGTCAATATGGCCATATTGGTCATATCTAGCTCGCTGTTGTCCATCACTAAGAACATCATAAGCTTCTTTTACTTCCTTAAACTTAGCTTCAGCGTCATCTGCTTTATTCACGTCTGGGTGATATTGGCGCGCCAATTTCCGGTACGCTTTTTTCACCTCATCGTCTGAAGCATCTCTACTTAGGCCAAGCACTTCATAATAATCGCGTTTATCTGCCACTGCTTTCACCTCCGTGCATACATACTCAAATTCCTTATTACCTGTCAAACAAACCATTATACGATAAAACCTCAGGATCTGACCATCCAGATTCAGCGATGTTTATTCTTACAATATCAGAAGGCGCATTCGCAAAGAGTGTGCAATCTGATATTACAAAAGGAAAGTCAAAACACGGGATGACCCGGTTTTGACCTTCCCTTCTTAACTATATAAGAATTTATCAGTTTCCTATTACACTTATCGTATAAGGTTACCCTTGATTCTTATCTTCGTCAACAACCTCATAGTCAGCGTCAACTACATTATCTTTTTTAGGAGCGCCTTCAGCGGCTCCAGCGCCACCTTCAGCACCTTGCTCAGCTTGAGCAGCTTGTTCGTACAGCTTCATGGACAACTGTTGTACAATCTCAGTCAATGCTTCTGTAGCTGCATTGATTTCTTCAAGATTGTCAGTTTCAAGTGCTGCTTTAACTTTATCTTTAGCTTCATTTGCTTTTTCAACATCAGAAGCATCAGCTTTATCACCAAGATCTTTAATTACTTTTTCAGTAGAATACACGAGTTGGTCAGCACCGTTCTTCGCTTCTACCAGTTCTTTACGCTTACGGTCTTCCTCAGCGTGAAGCTCGGCATCCTTCATCATTTGTTCTACTTCTGCGTCGCTCAGGCCGCTGGAAGAAGTGATAGTGATTTTTTGGCTCTTGTTCGTGCCTTTATCTGTTGCAGATACATTTACGATACCGTTGGCATCAATATCGAAAGAAACTTCGATTTGTGGCACGCCACGTGGTGCTGGTGGAATCTCGTTCAGCATGAAGCGTCCCAGTGTCTTGTTGCCATTTGCCATTTGACGCTCACCTTGCAGCACGTGAATCTCTACGCTAGGTTGATTGTCAGCAAAGGTTGAGAATACTTGGGATTTGCTTGTAGGAATCGTAGTATTACGCTCGATCATCTTCGTGAACACGCCACCTGCAGTTTCAATACCCAGGGAAAGCGGAGTTACGTCAAGCAATACAACGTCTTTAACATCACCAGTCAATACACCCGCTTGAACAGCAGCACCAAGAGCTACTACTTCATCCGGATTCACACCTTTGTGTGGTTCTTTGCCAGTAAGCTTTTTGATAGCATCTTGTACAGCTGGGATACGTGTAGAACCACCAACCAGAACGATTCTAGTAAGGTCTGCAGGTGTCATACCAGCATCAGACAATGCTTGACGAGTTGGTCCCAAAGTACGTTCTACCAGACCAGCAGTCAGTTCATCAAATTTCGCCCGAGTCAAGTTGATCTCTAAGTGCTGAGGTACGCCGTCAACCACAGTGATGAACGGAAGCGATACAGTTGTTGTCAGTACGCCTGACAATTCTTTTTTCGCTTTTTCAGCTGCATCTTTCAAACGTTGTACAGCAGATTTATCTTTGCTCAGATCAATGCCTTGCTCTTTTTTGAATTCGGATACCAGGTAATCCATAACCACTTGGTCAAAGTCGTCGCCACCCAGCTTGTTGTCGCCGCTTGTAGCTTTTACTTCGAAGAAGCCATCACCAAGTTCAAGGATGGATACGTCAAAAGTACCGCCACCAAGGTCATAGACTAGAATGGTTTGATCTTCGGATTTCTCCAGACCATATGCCAAAGCTGCTGCTGTTGGCTCGTTCACAATACGCAGAACTTCCAAACCTGCAATTTTACCTGCATCTTTGGTAGCTTGACGTTGGCTGTCATTAAAATAAGCAGGAACAGTGATAACCGCTTGAGTAACAGTTTGGCCAAGATAAGCCTCTGCATCGGATTTCAGTTTTTGCAGAATCATTGCCGAAATTTCTTGTGGGGAGTAGTCTTTACCATCAATGCTTTCTTTGTGGTTAGTACCCATGTGACGTTTAACAGAGCTGATCGTACGATCAGGGTTAGTAATCGCTTGGCGTTTAGCCGTTTCACCGACGATACGCTCGCCGTCTTTCTTAAAGCCTACAACCGAAGGGGTTGTACGCGCGCCTTCTGGGTTTGGAATTACTACGGCTTCGCCGCCTTCCATAACGGCAACGCAAGAGTTCGTGGTTCCTAAGTCAATACCGATAACTTTACTCACAATAATTTGCCTCCTCTAAAGTTATATGGAGCCTAAGCTCAATAAATTTATAAAAATATCAAAAAAATTCGATTGATAATAAACTATCCGGGCAACAGCCTGCAATCGGATAAATAGTAGGCAAAAGCACTGCTGCTTTATGGCGAGCAGAAACTGCCCGTCCTATATAGACAGACTACATGCTGACTTTGACCATGGCCGGACGAAGAACTCTATCTTTCAGAAGATATCCTTTTTGAACCTCTTCTGTAACGATACCCTCTTCGTACTCCTCGCTCTCAACCTGCATAATAGCCTGATGGTATTCAGGATTAAAAGGCTGTCCTACTGTTTCCATAGCTGTAAGCCCCTCAGCCTTCAATACCCCATCCAGCTGACGGAAAATCATATTAACGCCCTTCGCGAAAGCTTCGGATTCAGGATTAGCTGGAGTAGTGACTAACGCACGCTCGAAATTGTCCAGCACGGAAAGCAATTCCGTCAGGAGCTTGGAGGTAGCATATTGAGCCAACTCTTCTTTTTCCTTCTGGGTACGACGACGGAAGTTATCAAAATCAGCTTGTGCACGAAGTGCACGACCTTGATATTCATCAGCAAGATCCTGTAGGCGTTTCACCTCAGCACCTGTATCTGAAGCACCTTCACTAACGTTTTCAGCTGTAAATGAGTCGGCATCTGAGACTACTTCAGCCACAGGCTCCTCATTGATCAATTCCTCTTTGAATTCATTAGAATCTTGAACTTGTTCCTTTTTCAAGTTGTCTTCACCTCCTTAAAATCATTCACGAAATCATGTTGACTCTGTTCACTTATACCAGTGCGCCAGCATCGCTGTCAAATCTCGGGATAAAATGCCCAAGATCCCCATCACTCTTGCATATTCCATACGGGTCGGCCCAAGGATTCCAATGCTTCCTAGTGCCTGCCCATCAAGTGAATAAGTGGCGGTGATCAGACTACAGTTAGCGAACGCTTCGTGATTGTTTTCTGTTCCTATTCGTACTTGAATACCTGTGCCACCCACTGTAGGGGCCAGCATTTTGAGCAGTGTCGGTGTCTCTTCCAGCAGATCAAGAATACTCTTCACCTTGTCTACGTCTTTGAACTCAGGCTGTGTCAGCATATTCGTTGCTCCGCTGAGATAGATGCGCTGCTCTTGATCGCTTTCCAGCGCGGTGTCCAGCACCTGCATTAATTCTTCATAATGTGAGATGTGACGCTGCATTTCTTCGCCAAGCTCGGAATAGAGCCGAGTCTTCAGCTTATAGAGTGGTACATTGACCAGTTTACTATTCAGTAGGTTAACCACTTTCTCCATCTCGGAAACAGAAATCTCCGGCGGAATGTTCACCGTACGATTCTCAACTTGCCCCGTACTTGTGACGATAATGGCCACAGCGGTTGTATCATCTAGTGGTAACAACTGAAAATGACGCAATGAAGTATGAAAAACCTCCGGTCCCAGCAGGATGGAAGTATAATTCGTCATATTGGAAAGAATCATCGCCGCATGTTGGATTACCTGCTCCATTGCATTTAGCTTCTCGGCAAAAAAAGCGCGGATCGTGCCCATTTCTGCCGTTTCGGCGGAATTCCACGGTACCAAATGATCCACATAATATCGGTATCCTTTATGGGAAGGAATTCTTCCCGCCGATGTATGAGGCTGCTCGAGATAACCTAAATCCTCCAGGTCAGCCATTTCATTTCGAATCGTAGCCGGACTGTATCCTACATCTCCCCGTTTAGAAATGCTGCGAGATCCTACTGGCTCTGCCGATGAAATATAATCATCCACAATTGCATTTAGTATCATTCTCTGGCGATCAGTTAACATGTTATTCCCTCCTATCGGCTGTGGCTCCGATTCGTTAGCACTCGACTCAGATGAGTGCTAACCACTAATACAAAAATACCAAACTGACATTGACGTTGTCAAGTCAGTTCAGTATCTTAAGCACTGCTATTTCATCGCAGGCATGCTGCTTTTTACAATTCACGCAATCTGTCCATACTTTTTCGGGGAAAATCTCTTTCTGGACGACTTCAAATCCATTTCTAAGAAAAAAATCAACAGCATAGGTTAGTGCCATAACCTTTGGGATTTTCTGGTTCCTAGCTTCCTCGACCAGCTTCGCCAATATCATGGAGCCTACGCCTTTACCCTTACCTTCATCATTCAATCCAATTGAACGAATCTCTACGAGATCATTCCCGAGCTTGAAAAGTGAACCACAGCCTACGAATCTGCCTTCGATTTCGGCAACTACGAATTGATCGATCTGGCGTGTCAGCGCCTGCCGGGAACGGGGCAACATGATGCCGCGCTGGGCATACTCTTCTATCATTAGATACAATGGCTCAACGTCTTCTACCACAGCATTTCTACAAATCACCTGTGCGTCTCCCGCTGGAGACGAATGGCGAATCATTTCCGTCTTGGCAAGCACTTTGGTTCACCCCTCTGTTGATAATATGAATAAATATACAACAGAGTGAATTACAATTCAAGGGGTATTTTAAAATTAAACTTCTGTCAGGGCGCCTACAAATTCAGCAAAAACATCGTTCCCAAACAAGATTCCTTGCTTGCTGAGTCGGTAAACCCCTGCTTCTTGTTCCAACAGCCCTGCATGCAGCATTTTATGCAAGGATTTCTCGAATACTTCCTCTATTGAACGCCCGAATTGCGCCTGAAAAGCTTCATTAGAGACGCCCTCATGCATACGCAAGCCGACCATCATAAAGTCTTCCATCGCTTCTGCTTCTGAGATTGGGTATGCATCCAGTCGTGGCAGCCCTTTACGTGTGGCTTCTACATATGGATTTACGCCCTTAACATTAATATGCCGCTGACGTCCCACATATCCATGCGCTCCTGCTCCTAGACCATAATAATCTTCATTACGCCAGTAGGTGATATTATGGCGGCTCTCCATTCCTGGTTTCGCGAAGTTACTGATCTCGTATTGATTGTAACCCGCTTCCTTCATAGAGGACATCAACAGGAGGTACATTTGCAATTCATCTTCTTCATTAGGAAGAGGAAGTTTGTTCTTATTAAACAGCGTGTGAAAAAGAGTATTCTCCTCCACCTTCAAGCTGTAAATAGAATAGTGGGGTAGATCCAGCTCCAACGCCTTGGTGATACTTTCGCCCAACATCTCAACAGTTTGATTAGGCAGCCCAAACATCAGGTCAACCGAAAGATTATTTAGTCCAACTGCACGTGCATTCTCTAAGCTCCGGTATACATCATCTACATTATGAATCCGGCCGATGCCTGTGAGCAGCTCGTTTTGAAATGCTTGAACGCCAAAGCTCACCCGGTTCACGCCACCTTCTTTCATAACCGTCAGCTTGTCCAGATCCGTTGTTCCAGGGTTAGCTTCCATAGAGAACTCAATATCTTTATCCCAGTTTGGGAAATGCGTACGAACAGACTTTAAGAAATAAGCCATTTCATCAGGTTTTAAAACAGTGGGTGTGCCTCCGCCGACGAAGATCGTTTTGATAACACCCGGAGGGGTGTTCTTGACGGTCTGCTCCATCTCTCGATCCAAAGCTTCGAGATAATCCATAACTGGCTGATCCTTGAGTACATAGGAATTAAAATCACAATAAAAGCACTTATTGGTACAAAAAGGGATATGAATGTATACAGCCTCAGGGGGACGGCCATTAGTCTTCGTTGTCATTAGCTGTCTCCTTTATATAAAAATATCGTTTGAATAGTGTAATCTAAAAAACAAGAAAAGGGAAGCCTGACGGCTTCCCTCCGAGGGCGTTCATTTATAAATGAACTCTATTTTATAATATAAGAAAGTATAAGTTTTACGTTATCCTATATATTTTGTATTTCCCGCAGAAACGGATACCGTCCCTATAAGGACGGCAAAGCCGTTGCTTCTTGATAAATCCGCATTTCCACAAGTTCGGCATGTACTCCACCGTTAGTTTCATGAATAACGATCCGGACAGCATCTGTAAGGACAGGCTTCTCTAATCGATGAACATTTTTCCGGCGATGGTTATCTTTGACACGGAGCATGACTTGCCACGCGCCATCAATGAGCAGCTCTACATCATAGTTCTTTACCAGTTCAGGAATCACTAGAAATGGCGTTTCATGGTGATGTAAGTTGATGAGATCTTCATTGACATCATCATTAAAGGTGAAATGGATTTCGGAGACTGGAACAGCATCCGGGAGACGCGCCTCTACCCACTCCGATCTACCCGCGGTCATCGGCTCAGAAACCCAGCTATGCGGTCCCGCGAAAGGTCGAACATACCCATCAATGACTTTAGATGCAGCATATGCCGATGTTTCTACTGCAAAGCAGAAATGCCTGCGTACAAGTTGTTTCATGCTCCACTCTATCACCGGCTGATCTGGCTGATGATCTTCCAGCGCTGAATCAACAACGGATTTAGCACCGCGCTCAAATGTAATGACACCTGTGATTGGGGTTTCTGAAATATGCAATTGAAGGTGTTCATTAGCTCGAATAATAGCGAAGATATTACATTCGCCGATAAGACTACATTTCTCCTCTTGTATCGGAACTTCAATCCATTGCTGCTCTCCAGCCTTTACTGTTATAAAATCAACCTGTTTGCACTCCGCCGGCACGTAATTTTCCGCGCGTCCAGTCGTCCAGATCTCCACGGTCAGCTGCGTCTGAATAGTTGCTGACACAAGCAGCCTTAACCCACGGATACTTCCTTCAACCGGAAACAAAATCCCTACATCATGAGAAAGCTCATAAGCTTCGGCTGGACGATCCAGCAGGATACCATTCAACGTGCTGGATGCATGAATCTCGCTTTTTCTGGCGAGGTCCAGTGGATCTTCGTTACGTAATCCAATAATCGAAGCATCTTGCTTCAACATCACCTGTTGTAATTCATGCATATGATGCTCGCGAATTACACGTGGAGTCACACCTTTGATGACGGATAAAGCGGCACCTGCTCCAGCTGCTTCACCCATGATCGCACAGGTTGCCATAACACGTGTGGTTCCAAAAGCCACATGAGATGCACTGATATTACGACCCGCGAAGAATAGATTCCGCACATTCTTCGAATATAGCGAACCAAATGGAATATGGTAGATCCCGTCCGCATGCAGATGCTTGGAGCCACTCTCTTCTGCGTACATCCCTTGCGGTGGATGCAGATCAATCGACCATCCTCCGAATCCAATCCGGTCTGCAAATTCACGCTGCGCAAGAATATCATTTTGCGTTAAGATCGTATCGCCAACAAACCGTCTGTATTCACGTTTACCCGGAATTGAGCCAACCCACTCCAGCGTCATATTTTCGGCATCAAAATGACCTGAGTTTTTAATGTAATCCCAAATCCCATAAATAACAGAGGATAGTTCATCACGTATACGTTCATTCTCATCCACCGTATCAAGCTCGCCGCCCCACTCAATCCACCAGTAGTGACAGCCTGAATCCCCACTCCGAATGACCCGGCGGATCGGGATAGACGTTGTTGTAATATCCTTCGCGAATGAGGGTGCAACATAACGTACCGGTTTTCCAGTATCCTGTGTATAGAATAATAATGTACTGCCTAATGTAATATTATCAGGCACTTCTGGTGCCCATTCCTCATTAAATTCATGACGGGCTTCACGTCCTAATCGGAAATCCGCTCCTGCTAGGAAGCCAACTAAACCATCACCCGTACAATCGATGAAAGCATCGCTCTCGAACGTGATTAACCGCTCAGATCCCATCATCCAGCCGGTCACACTCTGAATCGTACGCTCCTCTGCCTCACCTTCCGCTTCCACTTCACGTACATCGGTATTTAGGAACAAGCTGATATTCGATTCTGCCTTCACCGCTTCGAGCAAGGTTAGATCCCATAGATATGGATTCCCTTCCGGGTTCCGGTATTGATTCTCGATGAATAGCTCACCCATAATGCCTGTCTCACGTGCATAGCGATTTACACCATGTCCTGTTGCACCACATACCCAAACCCGAACTTCTGAACTCGAGTTACCACCAAGTACAGGACGATTCTGTACCAGTGCTACCTTTAACCCAAGACGTGCTGCAGCAATCGCCGCGTTCATCCCTGCAAGTCCACCCCCGACCACTGTCACATCGGATTTAACCGTTTCTGTTCTCATGTCAGTATCCCTCCTATAGTTAGCCTTTCACAGCCGAGCTAGAAATCCCCTGAATAATATATTTCTGACCTATGAAGAAGATAACAATCATTGGAATGATCGCAGCCGACGAAGCGGCCATCATCCCGTTGTAATCCACATTGTTCTCAAGAATAAAATTCTGCAATCCAAGCGGAATGGTATATAGCTTAGGGCTTTGCAAAAATACAAGCGCATTCTCATAATCATTCCATTGCCAGGAGAAATCAAGAATAGCAAATGTAGCGATTGCCGGCTTCGCTAATGGCAGAATTAAGCGGAAAAATATTTTGTAATGCCCGGCTCCATCCAGAAAAGCAGATTCCGTAATTTCCTTAGGAATGCCCATGAAGAACTGCCGAAGCATAAATACACCGAAGATCGAGAACATGGCTGGAAGGATTAGGGCCAAGTGCGTATTGTAAATCCCAACCCAGTTAAACATGATAAACTTAGGAACAAAAAGCACCTGCGGTGGAATCATCATCATGGATAGATATATGACGAATAGGCCATCACGCCCTTTAAACGAAGTACGTGAAAATCCGTAAGCGGCAAGGGCAGATAGAAACACAGCTCCCGCAGTTCCAATAATCGATATCTTAAGTGAATTTAAATAATACGGAACAAAATCATAACTTCCTGTCCACACCCGAATATGATTGCTCCAGTTGAGAGATGAAGGCAGCCATTCGTTAAACACCTCGGCAGGTGTCTGAAAAGATGTGCTGAGCATCCATAGAAAAGGCACAATCATAAATAGTCCTAGAACAAACATGATGATCGTTACTGGCAGCTTCACCTTCATGTTTCCTGCTTTTTCATTCATACCGCCTGCTCCTTTAATTTATGGTTTCGGGGCCTCCCGCAAAGCTCCACTTTGTGGATTCATTTAGTAATGAACCCAGCGCTTTTGGCCGATCCACTGAATGACTGTAATAACGAGAATGACGGCGAACAAGAACCATGAAATAACTGAAGCGTATCCCATATCGTAATAACTGAATGCTGTTTTATAAACGAATAGTGATAAGACCGTCGTACTTCCGCTAGGTCCTCCAGCCGTAATGGCTTGAATAATCGAGAACGATTTCATCGTCATAATTAATCCGGTAATCATTAATAAAAAAGTTGTTGGACTAACAAGAGGCCATACAATTTTCCATGTTGTTTTGAATGTGCTTGCACCATCGATCCGGGCAGCTTCTAGTTGTTCTGTCGAGATTTCCTGTAGTGCCGCTAAATATATGATCATATTGTAGCCAAGCATCAGCCAGATCTGTACGATATCAATGGCATACATTGCGGTTTCCGTATCTGCAAACCATCCTGGCGGCGATGTTATGCCAATCCAGCGAAGCAGTTCATTGATGGGTCCCTGTGAAGGCTGAAATAGCAGCATCCAGACAAATGCAACGGCTACTCCACTAGAGATATACGGTAAGAAAAACATTCCACGTAATACGCCTTTAAGATACACACTGCGGTTTAGAAATAGCGCCACAATAAAAGCGAGCACCATCGATACTGGAACCGATATCAGGAATATCACCGTATATTTGATCGAGGCATAGAAATTATCGTCATGGAACAACCGTTTGAGATTATCCAGCCCGGTAAATTGCCAATTTGGATTTGAAAATTGATAATTCGTAAACATCAGGACAAAGGAAAAGATTGCAGGAATCACAAAGAATAAGAGAATACCAATCATATTCGGGAGAATAAAAGTCATGCCGATCCAGCCTTGTCTGTCCATCCAGCTTCTCCGCTTCACGGTATCGCCGCCTTTCGTATGCTGAAAAATGGGTACACGAAAGAGAAGAACGAAGAATTCTTCCTCCTTCTCTTTTGTGCTAACTATTTCATTATTTCATTAATTCTTGCGAACGGGTTTGCATATTTTTCATCGTAGTATCAATATCTTGCTTATTTAAGAAGTATTTTTCATACTCTTCTTTACGTGCATCAATGGCTTGTTGAGGTACATTTAGCTGGAAGGATGGGAATTTGCCGAATACAATATTATTCATTGAATCTGTATCATATTTGTCTTCTACACCATTCAAGAGAAGGCTCATCGCTTCCTTACTGTCTACACTCTTAGAGGCTGGAATACGCCCCCCGCTTGCCATTGGCAGCATACCGCCATCCGCATACCATTTTGCGAACTCCCAAGCTGCATCCAGGTTCTTGGACTTTGCATTAAGAGCAAGCATGTCACCCACACCGCCCGAATATTTATAATCCTTTTGATCCTTATTCACTTTTGGAATAGCGGCGAACGCGGTTTTGAAATCATGCGGATAGTCCTTCAAGTTGTTCGCATTTCTAAAAATAAACTCACCGGCTGCCAGCATTGCCGCTTTGCCTTGCAGGAACATGGTATCAACCGGCATTTTACTGGTCAGTTGCTCCCCATATTCCGGTGTGGATTTGTCCACGAACATCATGTTATGCAATATTTCCAGGTGTTGTTTCCAGAGATCATTCCCAAAGTTTGAGGTACCATCCGCCTGTTTCACACCCATTCCAGCCAGCGTACCGTCCATCGTTGTTGAGAAGGAGGAATCTGCCTGCAATAATCCGTACACACCAGGCTTCGTTAGCTTCTTCGCATACTCCTCAAGATCTGACCAAGTCCAGTCCACCGCAGGAATCGGTAATCCTGCTGCATCCAGCATATCTTTGTTCAACCATACAAACGCCATGTTTTTCTTTGTAGGAATCCCATAGTACTTATCATTGATTTTCCACATTGCTGCGTCCTCGCCGATCTGGCTGTCGATGTCATAGTCTGTTTTCTTGCTTAGATCCAAGGCAACGCCTGCATCCATACGTTTCTGTAAATGAGCAAGATCGTAGTTCATGAAAAGGTCTATGTTTTGATTGGTCATCAAGGCAGTGTCCAGCTTTAAGTTGCCTGCATCGTCATTTACATTACGGATATACTCGACCTGAATGTCTGGATGATCTTTATTCCAGTTATCAATTACAGCTTGAGGCCCGGCTTCTGCAGGAACTGCCCCCCACATAGTGAGCTTTATTTTCTCCTTTGCTGTTTCTCCATTTGCACTGCCCTGCGCCTCATTACTTCCACCACTCCCACAACCAGCCAGCATCGTACCTGCTAATAAGACAGAAAGCACTGCAGGATACCACTTTTTCTTCATAGATAGCTTCCCCCTTGGAAGGATTATGTGTTGTGCTCTACATCTATAACTTTATCATCAGAGCGGATTTTGGGGGATGAACTACATTTGGGAACTTATAGAACGTTTTTTGGTTCTTTACGGAATTCATTTGGCGTGACACCACACCACTTTTTGAAGATTTTTATAAAATAATTATCGTTCTCAAAGCCTACCTGCTGCCCAATCTCGCTAATCGTTAGCTTCGTTTCTGCAAGCAGCATTTTCCCAGCCTGAATCCGACGCTCTTGAATATAATTGGTCAACGTTTTCCCTGTCTTTTTCTTGAATAAGTCACTTATATAGCTGGCATCCATCCGGATCAACTCTGACATGGATTTGAGCGAGATGTCCTCAGCATAATGTTCTTCAATATAAGCTATAATTTTGTTCATCTCCACATGATCTGTCGGTCCCGTTTGTTGCTTCTCCGGAAACCATTTATCGGCTTTCTTCATCTTCACCATTCGCTCCAGCTCGGCCTGAACCTTACCCATGGTCTGCTTCAAACCTTGGAGATCTAAAGATAACTTCAAAATGTAATCCGAAGCCCCAAATACGAGCGCCTGGCGGGCGTATTCAAATTCACTCAATGCGGTCAACATTACAAACCGGCATTCGAAGCCTTCCTCTCGCGCAATTTGAAGAAGCTTCACCCCATCCATCACCGGCATATTGATATCCGTCACTACCACATCAGGCTGAAGCTCACGAATCATTTGCAAGCCTACTTCTCCATTCTCCGCCTCACCTATAATTTCAAACGGGATTCCAGCCTTTAAGAATAGCTTCCGTATACTTTTAACCGCAGGTTGTTCATCATCCACAATTAACGTTCTCCACATGTGAGCTTACCTCCATCGTAAGGTTTTGAAATAAGGAATGGAAAATGGATGATCACTTCAGTTCCTGTATCCGAAGATACAATGTCCATACCTGTCCGTTGATTCTTGAACAACAGCTCTAAGCTCTCCCTAATATTCTGAACACCGATTCCTTTACGTTTCCGTGTAGCCTTATTCAGCTGTGCTCTTTCTATCCCCATGCCGTTATCTCTAACCTGCAGGTACAGCTGTTGTCCAGTCACCTTAGCGGAGATATCAATTCTCCCTTGTTTTACTGACTGACCGAAGCCGTGAATCAAGCTATTTTCAATTAAGGGCTGCAGACAAAATTTAGGGATTAACGCGTATTGCAGCTCCTCGTTGATATCATATTGAATTTCAATCCCATGTCCAAAACGTTGCCGCTGTATCTCCATGTAAGATTCTATTAGTACGATTTCATCCTTTAACAGGATCAAATCCACTTCAGTATTTAAGGTTGTCTCCAATATTTTTCCTAGTGCAACACAAATTCCATAAATTTCATCATCATCTTTATCTAAGGCAATGCTCTTTATCGTATTCAATGTATTTAGTAGAAAATGCGGGTTCATCTGCGAAAGTAATACCTGAAACCGAACGAATTGCTTCTGTTTTTCTTCAAGCTGAAGACGCTGCAACAGCTCATTTAAATCATGAATCATTATATTGAAACTCTGAGTCAGGGCAAGAATCTCTCCCCGCCCTTGCTCGGGTAATTTCATTTTGAGATTCGTCTTAGCGGTCATTTCCATCTTCTTCTGTAGCTTCTTAAGCGGTACTGTAATCGTCGATGATATGAAATAAGTTAATAGAACAAATAGCAGCAGAATGATTCCAAATCCACCAAAAAACCGTCGTTTCTGCTTGTCTACTTCAAGAAAAAGCTGTGCTAGCTGCACCTTTTTAACAACATAGCCATTTAACTCCTCGATGTAGCTGTAGGTGTATAAGCTTTCCTCCTTCGGGTTGACAATGGATGCAGCACGCCCCGTCTGCCGCTGGTTGGCACTCTTCACAATACTCTGCGCAATATCAGAGGAAAAAGCCTCATCCTTAAGGGGATTAAGCATCACTCCCCCCAAGGCATCGAGTAGAAATAAAGCCCCTTCCTGTTTACTCCCTAACGTTGATCAAGTAAACCACTCCTCATAATCGATACTTAATCTTGCATAGGCATAAATATTCAAATCATTATCACGCATAACCTCATAGAGACTAAGCATTTTCTTACTTGTTGTACTTTCCCGGACCACATTATTCTTGTCATTCGGATTCCATATATATCGATTCGTTCCTTCTCGCTTCAATGCTTGAACCCAATCCTCTGATTGGATTTCGTCGTAGCTCAAAGTTTCCTTTGGCATAAAGGAAGTGTATGCGTTTCCATGAAGGTCGATTAAAGTATAATACACCGTCGCTCCACTCATGAAGAATGTATTTTCAATCGCTCCGAACTTGTTTTCAACGAGCTTTTTTCTCGTGATTTCATCAGATTGCTCGGGATTCTTCATTATCGATAAAATCGTCGTATCTTGTTCGAGTAATGACCCTGTTTTCATCACGAGACTCATGAGATCAACAAAACCATTCTTAATACCAATAAGCTGCTCTATGTTCTTCGTTTCCGCATTATCCTGCAGCATTCGTTCTGTCTCTTTAAAGTTATATAGAACGAGTATGGCAATGGGTGTTAGTACCAACAGCAAGAAAGCTAATAAAATCCGATTCTTAAAGGTACTTGGCGTAAGTTTCAAATATAATCGCTTCACGAGGACTCCCCTCACTTTGTATGTGCTTACAATCCTTCCCCCTATTGTAATCTGCTCCTGCTCAAAAAAATAGAGCCGGGATACTCTCCCGGCTCTACCTATTTTTTACTCGTCGATCTTCAGTACTGCCATAAACGCTTCTTGTGGTACTTCTACACTACCCACTTGCTTCATGCGTTTCTTACCTTCTTTTTGCTTCTCAAGCAGCTTCCGTTTACGGGAAATATCACCGCCGTAACATTTAGCAAGTACGTTTTTGCGCATCGCCTTAACGGTTTCACGCGCAACTACCTTCGTACCCACAGAGGCTTGAATCGGCACTTCGAACATTTGACGAGGGATAATCCCACGTAATTTCTCACAAATGATACGTCCGCGGTTGTAGGCACGATCGCGGTGAACGATAAAGGACAAGGCATCGACCTGCTCATTGTTAAGCAAGATATCCATCTTGACCAGATTCGAACGACGGTATCCGCAAATTTCATAGTCGTAAGAAGCATATCCTTTCGTACCGGATTTCAACTGATCAAAGAAATCATAAACGATCTCTGACAGCGGAATCTCGTACGTAATCGTTACACGATTAGTATCTAGATATTCCATATTTACGAACTCGCCGCGTTTGTTCTGGCACAGCTCCATTACAGTACCCACGAAGTCGTTAGGCACAATGATCGCTGCTTTAACATACGGCTCTTCAATATAGTCAATCGTACCGATCTCCGGATAATGTGACGGGTTGTCGATTTGGATCATTTCGCCATTGGTCAGCATAATTCGGTAAATAACACTCGGCGCTGTTGTGATTAGCGGCAGATTGAACTCGCGCTCAATCCGCTCTTGAATGATCTCCATATGCAAGAGTCCAAGGAAACCGCAACGGAAACCAAATCCAAGCGCGCTTGAGCTTTCCGGCTCAAAGCTTAGCGAAGCATCATTTAGCTGGAGCTTCTCCAAGGCCTCACGAAGATCGTTATAATCGGAGGTCTCAATCGGATACAACCCGCAATATACCATCGGGTTGATCTTACGGTAACCCGGAAGCGGCTCAGCAGTAGGATTCTTTGCGTCAGTGACAGTATCACCGACACGGGTATCTCCAACATGCTTGATCCCAGCTACGATAAAGCCAACATCACCGATGTTCAATTCATCGACAATGGTCATACGCGGCATAAATGCGCCAACTTCAATGACCTCGAAGGTCTTCTCAGTTGCCATCATCTTAATCTTCGAACCCGCACGGATCTTCCCGTCCATTACGCGCACATAGACGATAACGCCTTTGTAAGGATCGTAGTGAGAGTCAAAGATCAATGCTTTAAGCGGCTCTTCTGAATTACCGGATGGCGCAGGAACCTGCTTCACCACCTGCTCCAGAATTTCCTTGATTCCGATACCGGCTTTGGCAGATGCCATAACCGCTTCACTGGTATCCAGCCCGATAACATCCTCAATCTCCTGCTTTACCCGGTCAGGGTCAGCGTTTGGCAAATCAATTTTGTTGAGCACAGGTAGGATTTCCAAGTTGTTATCCAGTGCTAAATACACATTGGCCAGCGTCTGTGCTTCAATTCCTTGAGCCGCATCCACGACCAGCAGTGCGCCTTCACATGCTGCAAGACTGCGGGAAACTTCATAGGTGAAATCGACGTGCCCCGGTGTATCAATCAAGTTGAGATAATACTCTACACCATCGTCTGCACGATAGGTTAAACGCACGGCTTGCAGCTTTATTGTGATACCACGTTCGCGCTCCAGATCCATCTGATCGAGTACCTGTTCCTGCATTTCACGCGTGGTTAGTGCCCCCGTGTATTCCAAAATGCGGTCAGCTAGTGTCGATTTACCATGGTCTATATGTGCAATAATCGAGAAATTGCGAATTTGTTGTTGTCTTTTCTGAACGTCAGTCATTCCTTACCCCCACAGACAGCCTGATATTAATCCACTTATTATAACAGTACAAGCTTACTCCATCAATCCCGCGCTGGCCCAAAACAAAAGAAACAGCTATACACGATCCCGTGAAATAACCGTTTCTTCTAAATTTGCTGTTAATTTTCTGCCGAAGCGAACAATGAAACTACCCAGCGGATTCCCTTCTGGGAAGCCTGCTGCAAGAGACCTGCCGTCTTATCTGCCAGAACATCGACTGTAGGCTTTTGCTCCTCAGGAATTAAAATTTGCTCCGGAGATTTCGTACTATAATCATCCACAACTTGCTGAGGAGGATCTGCGGCTGGCGTTGTATTGCTATTTTGAGGCAAAGGAGAAACAGCCGTATATGCACCTGTGACAGGATCGATTACCATTGGCACATATACATAAGTCTGCCCACCCTGTGTCACACCATTCTTTTGCAGTTGTGGCTGTGGCTGCATGCCTGTTACTTGACTGGTCTGCGTAGTCGGGCTGGCATTCCAGCCGGGTAGAATCTTAGAGACTGTTGACCCACCGCTTCCGCCGAACTGCATCCCTAAGAGGATGCCAATCCCTGCCCAAATCCCAACCATAACCAGTTTTTTTCCAAAACGCGACATGTACACCACTCCTTTTTGATCCTTGGTAATTTATTTTACGAAGCTCCGTTTGATTTCTTTGGTGTTGTAGTGGGATTCGCCACTTTTTCAGGTGCGTTCACCTTCTGAGCGTCATGACTGCTCCAGTACACATCAGCGATAGCATCTGCCAAAATATCAGCCGTCCGCTTTAATTCCTCAGCCGAGTTATCAATTCCGCCCACTTCAATCAAAACACTATTGGGAGACAGGGTCTGATTGTACTCTCCGTTGTTGCCTTTACCCGCAGCTTTTCCCCATATCCCACGAGATATTCCCGGGTAATTCTTTTCAAGCTGTTGATGAATCTTATTGGCAAACTCTTCGTTCTTCTTCCAGTCTTTATTTGCATGTCCAATGATAAAATAGACCTGTGCATAGCTTTTCCCGTCAATAACAGCTGTTGTTTTGCTATGACGCTGCGAATCACGGTGAATGTCGATAAAACTATCCATTTCCTCATTTGCGCTGAGTGCTGATTTAACCAAGATCCGGGAATATTTATAGGAAAAGTTCCAGTTATAGTCGGTGACTTTGGTCGGAAAATCTTCTTTGGCATGAACCGTACCAATCCCGAGCTGTTCCAGTCTTTTCGTAATATATGATCCTACCAGCATTACATTTTTAGTTGAAACTCCGGAGCTGGGATTTTCATTTGCTGCCCCTAACAGAGGATTGTAGGCTTCTCTAGGATGTGAATGATAGATTAGAATCCGTTTGATCGAGGTATCCTTAGTGCTGTCTGTGCCGCTTTGCGGATTACTCTTATCCGTCCCTTCCTCCGCCGCTGATGGATCAGGAGATGGTGCAACCGTCGCTTCAGGCTGCTGTGTTGTAACATCTTCTTGCTTGTCCCCTTCGTCCGGAACAGAAGTTTCCGCATCTCTACTACCCTCAGCCAGCTCATCAGTCCCAGGATGATAATCCACTGGTGCTCCTGTAGATCCACCTGAACCTTTCCGCAAAAGAAATGGATCATCCGCCGCCATCCCCGGCACTTCACGAGAGACTAGACTCTTAGGGTCGCCTGGATTCACGCTGGTCAGCAACTGAAATACGAAAGAAGTTACCTTTTCACCTGAAAAAGCGGATGTCTCTTTACCCTGCGGTAAATGCGGCACCTCCATCCCCAGCAGCTCCATGAAAAAACCACTAGACAAGGAGGCGGCAAGCCCCTTCATTGAAGGAATGGGTGAAGAGCTAAGCTTCTGTCCGGCCAATCCACCGGCTCCAAGCAGCAAAAAAAATACTAGTGAACCTCCGGCCAACAGCAGCATCGTTCTCCCCAGCGATAAAACATCCAGCATTTTTCCCCTTAAACGGCCGATGTTCCAAAGCTGAAACCATTTTTTATTCATTGTAGTTATGTCCTCCTCCAGCCCTCTGTAATCTCTTATACTCCAAATCTATGAGTGCAAGAGCAATACTAGAACCGAAAATGAGAGAATAGACATAAAGCCCGTACAGGATACCTTAATTCAGCATCCCGCCGGGCTTAACAAACCATAATTCAGTTAGTGGGTATACGCGCCAACATTCTCAGGATCAACCGCATCATGTAAAGCCGCATTCAGACCACTGGCCACGATATTCGCGATCCCTTCAATAAATTCATCGATTTCCTTGGGAGTGACGATCAAATCGTGCCCCAGGGGTTCAAGCACTTCCTTCACTAATGACAAGCGTTCCTGCTCAGAGATATCGTCCAGCATCCCCATGATTTCCTTAGTATGGTTTGCTCCTTGCCCGAAGTGATTTTTCATCATCTCCAGCACATTATTTACAATAGTTGATGCATAGCAGACAGTGGGCACTCCGATTGCGATACAAGGAACACCCAGAATTTCTTGGGTTAATCCACGTCGCTTGTTGCCAATCCCCGAACCGGGATGGATCCCAATGTCCGCAATTTGAATCGTCGTATTGATACGCTCCAGTGACCGGGATGCCAACGCATCTATGGCGATAATAAGCTCAGGTTTCGTGCGATCCACGATTCCCTGCACGACCTCACTCGACTCAATTCCAGTCAGCCCAAGCACTCCAGGAGCAATAGCGCTCACCTTACGATAACCAGGGGAGATCTGATCCGGAACCAGCTCATAGAACTGCCGTGTAATGAGTGAGTTCTCCACCACTAAAGGACCCAGTGAATCCGGTGTAACATTCCAGTTACCAAGACCAACAATCAACACAGATGCATCCTTGCCAATCCCAATTCTGATCAAAAAGTCCTCAAATTCGCGGGCAAAAACTTCTGCCACCTTTTGCTGCAAGCCTGTATCTCCGCCACGCAGAGCGGGTACCTCAAGGGTTACATAGTTGCCAATTGCGCGTCCTATTGCCTGTGATCCGGCAGCATTAGCTACACCAAGACGGGTCACTTTAATCCCATCAGACTCTTCCACTTCTTCGTTCACACCAGGGATTGGCGTTCGTTGTGGGCCTTGAGCCATTTCCTTTGCCTCTAACGCCAAATCGGTGCGCACAGAATATAGCTGCAGATCCGGTTCCATTGTGTCCAGCCTCCTAAAAGTTTTGTAAGCATACACTTCCATGAATTACTTCGAACAAAACTCACTTCGAAAGCAGCTGCTTAGTTTTGTAAGCATACACTTCCATGAGTTCATCCTCATTTGGCAAGCTTCTGCCCATGCTCTTTTGTCGATAGTGTGCGAGAGAAAGCCAATGTTTATGCAGGATACGGAGGTTTAATTTGAAAGCTTTAAGTATTGCTTTTTGCTACCGGTCATGCTAAACTATTTTAAGTTGTGAATCATTTGATAATGATTTCGAATGTCTTACAGGAGGTGAATGCAATGCCAAATATTAAATCCGCGGTTAAACGCGTAAACACGAACGAAAAACGCCGTGCACTGAATGCTTCCCAAAAATCCGCGCTTCGTACAGCTGTGAAAACTGCTGATGTAGCTCTGACTGGTACGGAAGTAGAAACTGCTCAAGCTGCTTTCCTAGCTGCTTCCAAAAAGCTGGACAAGGCCGTAAGTAAAGGTCTGGTTCATAAAAATGCGGCTGCCCGCAAAAAATCCCGCTTGGCGAAGAAATTGAACGCTCTTACGGCTCAAGCCTAAGACGACATTCATAATGAGCAATTGAAGAACCTGACCGCTATGCTTCATACGGTTAGGTTTTTTTGTGTCTATTAATTAATAATAAGTAGTATTAGTTACTATTAAGAGATGTTTTGTTAAATGAAAGAAGACCCCCTCAGAGAGGCGGTCTTCTTTCATTTATTTTTTCTCTTTTTTCATTTCATAATAGTTACCATCCCATAAGAAAATCATCGTTTGATCGTCTTTAACAATAAAACTGCTGCCGGGATTCGTCCAATTATTTATAGATACCGTCTTAACCGATTCCGTTTCGATCCCAAGGTCACTTAATTCATTTCTGTATTCGTTAAAAAAGTCATCCTTAGTGATGTTCTCTTCCTTATATTCAGGGCTCATAATTTCATCTTTATCAAAAGAGGCCTTTTCTATCGAATAAGTTACCCGCATTCCAATAAGCTTTTCATCCTCCGCTGCCGAGACAGGTGTAGAACCTACTATACTTTGTACACTCCATTCACCAAAATAAGAAGGTGCATCTGCAGAGGTATTCGTATTCGTATTCGTATTCGTATTCGTATTCGCAGGCGACTCAGAGGCAGATCCTGACGATGAATTAGTATCCGTTTTGCCACAGGAACTAATTAGTAGAACGAGTAAAAGCAGTGCCGAATATTGAAATATTCTTTTCATAGTCAGATCATCTCCAATACTTTTTCCCTTCTTAGCTCAGACACCTAAACGCAGCATGAACAGTTCCAGCCCTAGCACTTTGTCTATAGCCCCTGTTTTCATTTTATAATCCAGATCCGCCAATGCACTTAAGATTTGCCGCAATCGTTCACTGGAGAACTTATGGGCCTGCTCCCCAGCAAGCTTAACCGCATAAGGATGCAATCCGATCTGTGACGCAATCTGTCCCTGCGAATAACTATGTGCTGATAAATCCTTAACCTGCAAAATAATGCGGAACTGCCGCGCAACCAGCGCTGCGATCTTGATCGGTTCCTCACGCTGCTTCAGCAGCTCATACAAGGTATCAAGCGCCTTATCAAGACGCAGATTAGCGATATCCTCAACAAGCGTAAACACATTTTGTTCTGTTCCACGGTGTACCAGACTCTCTACGGCCCCCGCGTCTACAGTGCCGCCCTTACCAGCGAATAAACAAAGCTTGTCCATCTCTGCAGATAAACCTTGCAAGCCTGTACCTGCATTCGTTATAAGAATTTCTGCCGTGCCAGGTGCCATTACACAACCCCGCTCACGAATTCCTTTTTCCACCCAGCGCAGCAGCTCTTCTGCTCCCAGCGGATTAAAGGCTAACACTGTGCCCACTGATTTGACAGTCTTCACAATTTTTTTACGCTCATCCAGCTTATCATTATTCACCATAAAGACGATTACACTGAAGTCTACAGGATGCTGCAAATAGTCACTTAAAAGATCTATACGATGCTCCAGTTTGGCATTTTCTTTGCCCGCTGTAAATAACGAGGCATCCCGCACCAGCAATAGTTTACGTTCTACCATAAATGGCACAGTCTCCGCTTCTTCTACCACAGCCTGCACCGGCGTCTCAGAGAGATCAAAGGGAATAACTGCGAAATCACGATCCTCTTTAGCAATCAGCTGTTCTTCCAGCAGTGCCGTGAATTCATTCATTCGAAATTTCTCACTGCCATATAAAACATACAACGGTGAGATCTTCCCTTGTTTGATTTCTTTTATCGCCGTTTTGGCATCCATCCCGCCACTTCCTTTTCCATTCATCTAGCCCATTTTGTCCAGAGTTCTATTGTAGCAAAAAAAACTACAAAAATGCATGCAAAAACGGAGAAACTCTGGCAGCCATGGCCAAAGCCTCTCCGTTTAAGCGGCGCATCTATATAAACGACGGAGTGCGAAGCTCTAGAAACTCCACATCCGGCGGTCATACCGATGTTCTGCAAAACCTATACTTTCTAGTTCCTGTCCTGTTGATATAGTATATTCAGAAACTTCGAAAAAAGTTCCAACCCCACTTTAATTTGTTGAAGATGAGGTTGGAGTGTTCGTTGGGGTCGCTCCAGGGGATGCAGCCGGACTTGAAGAAGCAGTAGCTGCTTCCTGTACAGTGAACACCTTGGTTACATTCACACCATCTTTTTCTGTCACGTACGTAAACTTCGAGCTGTCCGCGGACCATTCACCAGAAATCCAATTTCCTTCTAGCGGATAAGAGTTTACGGCTAACCGTTCTTCCGCTGAGCCCTCTGGCGACTTCTTATAAATTACAAGCTGCAACCCAACAAATTCTATAGCATACTGACCATCAGGAGAAGTCCAGGTCTGCACATTAGGATCTTCAGAACTGCTTAAGCTCATAACTTCCCGTCCGTAGTCATATGGAAACTTTAAAGAATCCTCCATCGGTGGAGCAGAATCGGCTGCGCTGTCTGAATTCATATCAGCAGTTTGCTCCTTATTATCCACCTTTAGCTGATTGCTACTGGCGTTGCTAGAATCTGAATTTTGAGATTTCGTGGCGACATCCTGCCTTGGCGGAGCAATCTTCTCTGTCGGCTTAGGATCTGCGCTTTGAGGCGGTTCAGTGATCGACCGCCCTCCAGCTCCCGCTCCCGCATCAGCTGCATCCGCCGGTGCACTTGGCATCGAGGCAGGGTCCACTGGTCCCGTCGCTCTATCTAAAGCGGCGTTATCTTCGTTCATCTCCGGTGCATCCGTCTTAAACTGCGCAGCGCCCTCGTTCTCTCCACCAGCGGCAGGAGAAGCTCCATCAGAGTTAGCAGTAATAGAAGCTTGCGATTCCATTGCTGTATCCTTAGTATCATCGCTGGCTGTTTTAGCACTATCCTGCATCCTTTGTTCTACTTCTGCCCCAGGCATTTTATCGGGCATATTAAATATTGCGATCCCTAATAGAACGGCAGCTGCAATAGCTCCAATGCCTGTCCGTGTTGCTATAGAGGTTCCCTTGGCAGGTTTACCGCGGGAGCTTTCACGTGAAAATGGGACAACAACCGGCTCCTCAGATCTCACAGCACTCTGTTCACGACTGCTTCGATCCAATTCTGCAAGCTGAGGTAAAATAGAGTCAACCAGACTAAACGGGGGTTTCACGTCTGGCAACTGCTCCAATTCATTGGAGAGAAGTGTCAGGCGCTCAAAGACTTCCGCGCAGGAAGGACAATTATCGATATGACGGAACATCTCAACAATCTCATCTTGACTCAAATCTTTGTCTAAATAGCGGTGCATCCATTCCATCACCTCCGCGCATTTCATCCCGATACACCACCTTTCTGGTACTCCTGAAGTCTATTCTGCAGTTGCTGTCTAGCCCGAAATAAGTATGATTTCACTGTATTCAAGGGCAAATCCAGACAATCTGCAATCTCGTTGTAAGAAAAATCCTGTAAATAGCGCAGGACAATGACTGTCCGATGATGCTCGGGCAATTGATCAATTGCTTCACGTATATCCTCAGCTAAATAAGAGGATAGAACCTCACGTTCCACATTGTGTTTATCCTGAAACACCATTTCATGTTCATCAATAGAAACTGTAGGTTTAGTTCTTCTGAATTTATCAATGCAAATGTTAGTGACGATTCGCTGAACCCACGTTTTGAACTGGGCCTTCTCCTCATATGAGCCGATTTTTGTATAAACCCGGATCAAGGCTTCCTGAGATGCATCTAACGCATCTTGTTCATTATGCAAAATGTAGAAGGCCGTTTTATATACATGTCCTTCAATTTCTCGCAATAGGGTGATTAGAGCGTCGCGATCGCCCGCTTGAGCGGCTCTGATGAGTCCCTGCTCCACCACGAAGGTTCCCCCTCTCTATGCAATCTTACTGACGCGCAAGACTGCGAATTTGTTGCAACCGTGTAATTAATATTTTTAGAATACCAAACTTTTCTTAGAACGTCATGTTAAGCCAGCCGTTACAACGCGCTATCCCGCATTGCACAGCCAATAATTCCTACTAAGCATACAGGGGAAACAACAATCATTCAAATACTCTTTTTCACTATCTTAGTAACAAAAATGACATCAAAAGAAACGGCCTATCCCCTTGTCGGAAATGAAGCCGTCTGTCTTAAATATTACCCTCCGGAATCGGGCAAGAAACTCTATTTATAGAGCGCAATTTTGCAGAGCATGAAGACCGCGTAGTTTTCCCTAGTCTCATCATCCACCACATAAGCTTCTCCATTCTCAAATAATTGAGGGTTATTGTAATTGCGCTCTAATCTGTAGATCTGCCCTTCCGTCACCTTACAACCATGGAATGCCGACTCAATTTCTACGTACTCAGCATCATCTTCATCCGCTGCTTGATACAGCGCTTTGTCATTATAAGCAGGCATATACTCACTCCCGGCTGGATAATAGATCCTGACGTTCAGTCCATGTATCACTACTCTTCTATTATATAGTTTATTATCTTTATCCCGATTCTATACTTTCTAAAAAGCATAGAATAAAAGGAATATGGACAGCTCAAAGAAAATCAACATAAAAAGGCTGCATGGCCAACATCTGTCAGCCACACAGCCTATAAATAAAAACGCGAATCTGGATTTCAATCTTCGTTCGAACTATACATTAAATCCCTTTTATCTCTTTAAACTTCGCCACATATTGGGCAGCAAGATCGGTAATCTGATCGTATCGGCCATTCTTCGCCGGTGCAGTCAAATTCCCCCCAATGCCCACAGCCATGCAGCCGTTTGCAATCCACTTCTCCATATTGTTCAAATCCACGCCACCGGTCGGCATAATATTCACATGTGGCATAGGACCTTTAACCGCTTTTACATAATCCGGACCGAAAGCACTGCCAGGGAACAGTTTAAGCACATCCACGCCGTACTTCAACGCTTCCTTCATTTCATTTAATGTCATGCAACCAGGCATATAGGGAATGCCGTAAAGATTACACATCTTAGCTGTCTCCACTTCAAAAGAGGGACTAACGACAAACTCTGAACCTGCAAGAATGGCTATTCTAGCTGTTAATGGGTCCAAGACAGTTCCGGCGCCAATCACCGCACGACTCCCGTACTCTGCAACCAATCTCTTAATCGCCACGTCCGCGTCTGGTGTAGTAAAAGTTACCTCAATATTATTTAGACCGCCTTCTATACAAGCAACGGACATCTTAAAAGCTTCCTCAGCACTATCTGCTCGAATAACCGCTACAACCCCGACGGATGCCACATTCTGTAATACTTTCATTTTCTTCATCAGTAGACTCCCTTTCTCTTGGTACGATCATAGATAAACAGGAAATACTTTTTTAGATAAACTTTTTTATTAAATTTACTAATTATTGCGTTTTGTTCTATAAGGAAATAGTAATAACAATACGATTAACAGTCAATACATTTTTACTACATCAGGTGGAAATAATCAATAAAATCTAATAAAAACCTTTATAAAACAAGGGTTTATGGAAACATTATTTTCTTTTTACGAAAAAAGTTTTTTGGTTAAAAATCATTCTTTTATTGTACAAAACCGATTTATGTGATAATTTCAAATTACAAATCATTATACTGGGATAAAATCATTACCCTAGGAGGAACTAAAAATGAGTAAACAGCTGGATGCCGTCACTTTCGGGGAGCCGATGGCGATGTTTTATGCGAATGAGGCCGGTCCTCTGCATGAAGTATTTTCGTTCTCCAAAGCATTAGCAGGTGCAGAAAGCAACGTGGCTACAGGCTTGTCGCGTTTGAATCATCCTACAGGTTATGTTACGAAGCTTGGCGAAGATAACTTTGGCACATTCATTGCTCAGGCGATGAAGAATGAGAACATTAATACGGACAATATTACTTTTACTAAAGAGTATTCAACAGGTATGCTTATCAAATCGAAAGTGGTTACCGGCGATCCAAAGGTCGAATACTTCCGCAAAAACTCCGCGGCCTCCACGCTTAGTTTGGAGGATTTTGACGAGGCCTACTTCAATTCCGCAGGACATCTGCATGTTACAAGTATCTCCGCCGCTTTGTCCAAGAACTGTCTTGAATTTTCTATTCACGCTATGGAATTTATGAAGAGTAAAGGAAAGACGATCTCTCTGGATCCTAATCTGCGTCCTAGCTTATGGCCGGATACAGAAACAATGGTGAGTACCATCAATGATCTGGCTACACGCTGCGACTGGTTCCTGCCGGGGCTCGGTGAAGGTAAAATCCTTACCGGACTGAGCACACCCGAAGAGATTGCTGACTATTACCTGGAGCGTGGCGTAAGCTTAGTCGTCATCAAGCTTGGCCCTGAAGGCGCTTACTATAAATCCTCTGCTGGGGAAGGTTACGTGGACGGATTCAAGGTGGAGCAGGTTGTTGATACGGTGGGTGCAGGTGATGGATTTGCGGTTGGCGTAATCAGTGCGATGCTGGAAAAGCTTCCGATTGCTGAGGCCGTCAAACGCGGCAATGCGATCGGTGCGTTAGCCGTCATGTCGCCAGGCGATATGGACGGACTTCCCACCCGTGAGGAACTTGCGAAGTTTATGCAACAAGAAGTCTAATAATCGCAAAAGAGCAGCGATTCTCCGTTATTGGAGGAGCGCTGCTCTGCTTTTTGGGTCGCTGATTGGCTGCTATGGCTATACTATGGTGCTATGGCTATGCTATTGCTATTGCTATTGCTATTGCTATGCTTCAGCAGTGTAATCACGTACCCCTGGGGCTTTCGGACCCAGAAGACGCTATTTGCGATTTTTTTACCTTTGCGGCGTAGTCTCGGACTCCAGTGACGCTATTCCTTATGAAAAAGGGCATTTAGCATGTTTTCCATGCCGATAACTGCGATGGGGTCCGATAGTACTCCAAATATGGGATTATACTGCTTATAAGATCAGCTGAGTCTGATAGCGACTTCCTGCTCGAAAATATTACTCAATCAAACCCAAGTTTAGTGTTTAGATAAAGTTAGGTCCAATAAAAGGGGGAGTGCTCAACAAGCTAAGAAATAGCTGCTGGGCACTCCCCTTTTTATAGTTCGAACTTATTTGTAAGACTTCACCGACTGCCCTTGCTGCAAGGTCGGCGGAAAACGATATGTAATTGGAACAGAAGCTCCCTTATCCTCGATACAAGAGAGTATAATCTTGGCAGCCTGCATCCCCATCTCGTAAGCAGGCTGTCGGATTGTCGTAATGACCGGATTATATATTTGCGCGAATTCCGCATCATCTATCCCGATGACCGACAACTGTTCTGGAATAGAGATGGCATTTCGATTCGCATATTTCAGAATCTCCGCTAGCGTGATGTCGTTCGTAGCAAGCAACGCGGTCGGCGGCTCCGGCAGTGCTAATAAGTGTTCCAGCCCCGAAGCTAATTCCTCTTTGGATACACTGCAAATATACTCCTCACGCAGCGTTATGCCCGCTTCTTCCATCGCTTTTTTGTAGCCACTAATCCGCTCTTTCCGAGGGGTAATCGCATGCTCCCCAATTGGGAGGGACACCAGAGCAATCCGCTCATGACCTTGCTGTATTAGCTGCCCTACGCCTATCTTTGCCGCCATTTCATTGTCCAGCAATAGACTCTGCGTGGTGATTCCATCTACCAGACGATCCATAAAGACTAGCGGAAAATCAGCCTCTATCAGCTTGCTATAGGCAGACGGGTTATTCCCTGTAGGAAAAATAATCAGCCCGTCCACCTGACGTGCGATTAAGGTTTCTACATACTTGCTTTCTTTCTCCGCATTCTCATCCGCGTTGCATATGATCACTTGGATTCCGTGATGCTGCAGCTCATTCTCAATCGCCCGGATACATTGGATTGACAGCGTATAGTCAATATTGGCTACGATGATCCCGACCATATGCGTCCGATTCTGCTTCAGACTGCGCGCCAGACCATTCGGCTGATAATTAAGCTCCTCAATTACTGCCTCAATCCGGTTTTTCGTCGCTTCACTCATATATTTAAAACGTTTGTTCAAAAATTGGGAGACCGTACTTTTCGAAACTCCCGCTTTTTGAGCCACATCATCAATCGTTAACTTCTTCATCGCTTCGGCTCCACTCTTCTCAAAAGAAAATACTTTATCAAAAAGTATAGCTTTTATTTAGTGATTTATCTACTAGGGAGTATTGTTCATATAATCCATATAAAGCTTATTTTGTTGCTCTTCGGATAAAAAAGCCCAATTCTCATCCAGCCACCCCAATCCAGCTTTCGTAAGAATATCCGCTTTACGTTGTTCCCCACCCACTTTATAATCCATAATTAATGTTTCTCCCTTAATCTCTTTAAAACCAATTGCTGTAGCAGGTGTTGGAATGCTCATGGTCTCCATATCATAAAGTACGGTTTTCTCTTTGTACTTTTTATCCCCTGCATATTCTAAGTAACTAAGTACGAGTTGTCCATGCTCCTTATCAACAGCGATTAATGACTTGTATTCTAAAAGTGTATTATCGAAGGATGCAAGCGCTATTGGAACTACAGATTCTCCCGCCGCTGCTTTTTTAACATTAAGCATTGAAAATTTAACATCCTCATACATTCCTACACCAAGAGTCATTTTGAAGGAAATTAACAGGACGTAATCGCCTGCCCCAAAAAATCCACTCAAATATTGATACGTACTTGCCCCTCCCCCATAAAGAGGAAAAGTATAAATCCTAGTAGCCGAAGAAGCCGATAGCTCCGTCTGGTCCTTAGAGCTCAGGTAAAGAGTGAACGGTTCTGTAGGATGTGTGTACTTTGGCTTCTTGTAGTCAACCATCGGGGGTGGCGGCGACCAAAGAATTCCCGCTGTTGTCTCAACGGCATACGCTTTGCTCTTATCTCTGTTCATTGGCAAAGGCATGTAGTATTTCTTACCGCTAATCTCAAATTCTACTGGACTTGTCGGAGGCTCTAACGCTTTATCATTAGTTGCAGAACTAGAAGAAGGCAGTATGCCTGCGCCTTGTGACTGAACGGATGGCGAATGGATTGGCCCTGTGTTTTTCCATACACCCATAGGCAAGGTAAGCGCACCTATCAACAAAACCGTAGCCAGACTGGTTAGAAGCACATTTTTATTCATCCAATAACGTTTGTAACCTGAATTTTTATTCACAGCAGCCTGTTCGATCCGCATCATTAACTCAGGCGTGAAACCATCTTCAATGAAAGGTCTTTTGCCTGCTTCCACATACCAATCCGTCTGCCCGATCATCACTGGATTACTATCATCCGCGTTGCGTTTCATTCCCTCTCCTCCTTCTGGATAGCCTCTTTAACCTTCTCTCTCGCCCGCGCGAGCCGAGATTTCACGGTTCCTTGTGCTACATTCAGCAAATCTGACATTTCGGCAATGGATAATCCATGTTGAATATCTAGCACAAGCACCTCTCTGTTCTTCTCTGGAAGGGTCATAATAATTTCCCAGATACGGTTCGCATACTGATTGCCGAGAGCTTCTTTTTCCGCAGAAGGAGCATTAACAGTAGTAGGTTGATCGCCCAAAGCTATGAATCTGCGCCAAAAGCTATTTTTGCTCCAACTGAAGGCCGTATTTCTGGTAATTGTAAGCAGCCAGGTTTTCATCGAAGATTGACCCCGGTATTTCCCAACATTCTTATACGCCTTCAAAAATACTTCTTGGCTGATATCATTTGCCTGCTCTCGACTTCTAGTTAAGAAAAAAGCATAATTCCACACATCCGAGCCATGCGCCTCCATCATTTCCCGCAAACTCATTGCGGGCGCGTACGCTGCTGTATATGGTATATCTTCGCTTAGCATGTTTCGCCTCACCCCTTGCCTAATAAGACTTTCCAAACTTGAAAAAGTTCCCTCTAAAATAAAAAAATAGGTCATTCATTAAAAAACACCACCGATGAACGTTTTAAGCGTTCACTAGTGGTGTGCGGATATTTTAAAGAGAGCTGAATTTCTCCTCCAGCCGCCGTGCAAGCTCATCGTCCGGTAACGGATTACGATGCGTATTTTCCAGATAGATATGCTTTTCAGTCTCGGGCATCAAATATTCCTTATACCATAAAAACATATCCGGACTATCCCCCTGAATCCGCAAAAATTTGCGGGCTGTTTCTACATGATCTATAGTGTTGGCAATATTGGTCAACCAATCAGCCCGATAAAAATGCTTCCACTGACCGATCTCTGCCCGTAAAAGAGCCTGCTGGCCCTCCTTATAATCCCAAACCGCATGAGAAGCTTCGATAAACGCCTCTGGAAATCGCTCTTCTTGGTAACACATATACGCCTGGCAAAGAGAGGCTAACCCTCTGCACCCGCTCCAATGCAGCTCAATTTGAACTAGCAGTTGAACATGCAGCCTGTTTCGCTCTTTTTCGGGTAAAAGTCCCATCACCTCTAGGCACTGCTTTCGCAGCAGATACCAGACTAGTACAACTCGCTCAGCTCGATCCCTGAACCATCGAACCTGCTCTACAAAAGGAACATCCCCTGCGGCCCAGCGCAGACGTTCATCGCTCTCCGTCTTATTTTGCAGCCAATGCCCTATAATCTGCCTTGCCGGATGATGATAGAATTCATCGCCTGCGCGGTCGTCAGCATTAGGACCATATACTATGGTGTTTTTGAAGTAGCTTTTGTACAATTGGGCAATTCGCCCCTGCTGCGCTGTGTAGAAACGGTTAACGAAGGTCTGAAGCTGTTCATCAGCATCTGCTGTTCCATCCATCCACAACTTTGCTGTCAGATCTAATGTATAGAGATGAGGCAAAATATTCCCTGAATTCACCAGCAGATATTCACTAGCCCCTGCCGCAAATGCACCCTGTAATTCCTCCACTATAAAGGACGGATCCGTAGGGAATTGTGTTAGATGATTGGAGGCCTGCAAATCGTGGAAGGTGACGTGGTAATATACCCCGTTTTTGCCTTGATCACCTGCCTCGGGTAGAGCAGGTACGCGCAGATTCAGATGGCCATGTCGTCGCGACACCATTTTGCCGTATCCGTTATCCGCCCATATTTTAATAACACCTTCTGGAACTTCGATCTTTCCCTGTTTATACAGCTCCGCAATTTCTCCGTACATCGCCATACAGCACACAGGCTGGTCCACATATTCACAGATCATATCGTATTGCTTGCGAACCACAAATGAGATCAAATCGCCCCGTTTCTCCGGAGTATCAAAAGAGGGGTCATTCTCCCAAAATGGTTTATCGCCCTGTCCGCGGAAGGAGAGCACCCAGAGTGTTTTTTCATCTTTTTGCCGCTCGATGGCTTCTCTCCACAGCTGTTCAAACAATTCTGGATATTCTTTATAGCTAGCCAGCTTGCCCGGAAAAGCACGTAGGAACATTTGCGCGCCAAGCGGCTCCGCATGATGATGTGTGATCCACAGTCCCATATCTACCGCAAGCTGATGATGAACTCCGTCTCTCGGCAAATCCGTCCCCGGGATTACCATATTTCCACCACAGCGCAGCAGCGCTTCAAAAACAGGCTCCCATACCTCCGCCGTCGGAGGATAATCCTCCTTCCAGCCAATAAGACACACTTCATCATTCACGAACCAACCTCGGTAACGTACCTTTGGCTGAATGCTGTTGTAGTCAGAAACAGGCAGATTGATCGCATCTTTCTTAGCAGGAGGAAGCTCCGCCCAGAACCAGAAGGGATCGACACCAAGCACGTGGCGGCTGTAATGAAGCATCCCATAAATAATGCCCAATTCATCACGGCCGATAATATGCAGGACCCGATCCTCTTCACTACCTGCAAAATGCAAACAAAAACCCTCTGCCCATTCCGGGCAGCCATCATCCTGTGTTGCATAACGAATAATTACAGTAGCTGCTGCTCCTTGTAACGGAGCTTTTCCGAACACCTGCTCATGATCTCTGGCGATCATTCGCCAAGCATGTCCAATTGGATTACTACATTCCACTTGAACATCGTATACACTTTCCGCTGTGACTCTAAATTCTGCATATGTATTCACTATCGCTTCATCTCCTAATTCGCTACAAAACACGGAGGACATAAGCTTCTCACCACCGGGCTTTGAAACATAGTTTAAATAGGCATAGAGTTTACCAGAATCTTCTATCTCTATTATAAAGCGTTTACATAGATTGTGCATGCACGCGTAATAATAGGACGGCGGTTACTGGAGCTGGAGCTACTGTATTAGAGCAGTTGGTGCTAGACAGGACAACAGTTACAACAGTTACTGCAATAGAGCAGCTGGTGCTAGACAGGGACTACAGTTACTGCATTAGAGCAGGTGGTGCTAGACAGGGACTACAGTTACTGCATTAGAGCAGCTGGTGCTAGACAGGCACAACAGTTACATTATTAGAGCAGCTGGTGCTAGACAGGACAACAGTTACGTTATTAGAGCAGCTGGTGCTAGAACAAATGGACTGGGATCATCAGCAAGTAACAGGAACTTATGCGAAAGTTAGTATCGCTACAACGATAATATGTAACTGAGATGCTTTGATATGTTCATATGGAGCGTTCAATTGCACTTTGTGCAACTAAAAAAGATCTTTCCAGCTCATAAAGTGATTTAGTTGCACTTCATGCAACTATTTCTGCTCAAAATTAGAGAAATAGGCGTTTTTCCAGATTTTAAGTGTACAAAGTGCAACTAAATGAAGATCCAGCTACTTTAAGGTGCGATCTATTGCACAAAGTGCAACTAAACAAGGTTTTAGATTTTATAGTGGTGTAAAAGACCACGAAAGGAGCTTTAAAGGGGCTTTAAAGGAGCTTTAAAGGAGCTTTATAGAGTCTGCGAAAATTAACATACACCACCCAGCACTCAATCACATTACTCTACTACCTTCCTTAATCCGCTCCCTCCGCCAACTTATGACGCACCATAATCCCGTCGGCCCGCACACGCATCTGAATCTCCCCCTGCTGATCCGTTCTAAAAATAGCAGCATGATTAACTTCCAAACGTTCCAATACCTCAGCTTTCGGATGACCATATAGATTATTTACTCCCGCAGAAATCACCGCAGCCGATGGATGCCAGAACTGCAGCCAAGACTCGCCTGTTGAAGTTTTGCTCCCATGGTGAGCTACTTTTAAAACGTCAATGGAAGGTCCTGCGTTAATACCCTTTTGCAGTGCTTGCTGCACAATCTCCTCCTCGGCTTCCAGATCCATATCTCCGGTAAATAGAAAATTTCTTCCGTTCATCTCTAAACGAAAAACTACAGAATCGTGGTTCTGATCCTCTAGCATTGGGATGCTATTCAGCATAGAAGCACCTGACGCTGCTCCCTCTCTATCTTGTTCTCCCGGCCATAAAAAGGACAGCTTTGTCTTATCATCCGGGGAAAGCCTCATTCCCTGATACACGGCATACAGTTGAACATTGTTCTCCAGCGCAGTCCGCATCATCTCCATATAAGATTCACGGTCAGCGAGTGTGCCATTAAAAAGCAGTGCCGAAACCGGAATCGCCTCCATAACGGCTTGGAGTCCCCCGGCATGATCCTGATCCCCATGAGTCAAAATAATCGCGTCCAGACGGTGGATCCCACGTTTTTTAAGCAAGGGCACCAACACTTTAGCCCCTACCTCGAACGGGCTGCGGCGAATCCGCCATTCTTCTTTTTGCCCAAAATTTAACGTTCCTCCACCATCTACAAGGATATGAGCTCCTTTTGGTGTAGTGATGAGGATACTGTCGCCTTGCCCGATATCCAGATAACTAATCGTCCCTTTACCTTCCATTCTTTCTGACTGATAACCATTGTACAGCATTAGGCCCAGTCCAACCGCAGATAGTAGAACAATCGCTCCGCTCCAACGTACAAACATAGGCGCATCCAAAAAATACTGTGCGCTCCCCGCTCCCCCAAACCCGCCGTGCTTGTTCACAGCTAAACCAATCTCAGCTAACGGCCTCGTCTCATCCTCCATATACTGCGGTGTTGCGCGGGCTTCCATTCTTAGCTTGGCAGCATACAACAGCCCGTACAACAAGACATAATACACTCCGATCCACAGCAGTGAAGGCGAGCGCCAAATCAAAACTCCACCAGCAAAACCATTGATCCATTCAACCGCATAAAAAGTAACGTTATTCAGCAGCTCCGTAATATGTGCCAAAAAAATTGCAGCATCTCCCCACAATCGTCCAAGCAGTAGCGCCAGCGTTCCTAAAGGCAATACAATAAAAGTAATAAAGGGCACAAAAACCAGATTAGCCACTAAAGACAGCAGCGAAAATTGATTAAAATAATAGATCGTCAATGGAAATGAGACCAACTGGGCAACTAGAGTCACAGAGACGGCGCTTTTAAGCCAGCGTGGCAGTGCCCTCAGCAGAGGGTCCATAAGCGGAACGTAGACCATTAATCCTAAGGTCACCAGAAATGACAACTGGAAACTGACACTGAGCAGCATGTAAGGATTCCAAATCAGCATAACCAGTGCCGCTGCAGCCAAAATATTCAGTCCATCCTTCAGCATGCCAACTCGTGCAGCGAGCAATGCAATCATACTCATTAATCCCGCACGTACGATAGACGGACCTGCACCTGTCAAAAGGACGTATATGGGAACGAGCACTAAGGTGACTGTTAGCGTGGTCTCTTTTGTCATCCGTAAGCGCCTGAATATAAATAAAAGAACACCAACATACACTGCAACATGCATGCCTGAAATGGCGAGGATATGTGTCAACCCAAGTTGTGAGAACTGCTTAAAGGTATCCGGATCGAGATCATCCTGCATCCCAATCACCAAACCCTTCATATATCCAGAGTGGCGCTCTTGAAACAGCCGATCCGTCTCTGCTCCAAGAACTGCCCGCGCTTTATCATTCCAGCGTAAGATCATTAACGGACGCCATGAATCTGGAGCCGTTGCTTGCACGTTCTCTGCCCCCTGACCCTTTAGAAGCCAGTGGATCTTCTGCGTATGTAAATAGGCTCGATAATCAAACCCTCCGTAATTCCGCGCTGTCGCTGGCTCTTCAAGTACACCGTTTAGCGACACCTGATCCCCTCTGCGCCACTCCGCGGCAATAGCGATTTCTTGCTCGGCAAGAAGTTTGATCTGCACCATAATTAACTCCCCATGCCCCCTTATATCTTGTTCGTCCCGCGGATCAGGCGAAGCGGCCTCTTCCTCAGTAATCAACGATAACTCTGAGAGCTTCATCGTAAAATCAACCCGGTCCCCGTCCCGTTCCACAACGGAAATAATCGTCCCCTTAGCCTCCACGGCAGTCTCATTCAACTCCGAAAATAATTTCCCCAGCACTTCAGGCAGGTGACTTACATTGCGGCCTTCATTCCATTCCCAATATCCAGCGGATATAATAATCGCCAAACAAAATACCGCCAGCTGTTTCCAGCTCATGTTCACCCAAACTCTCATACTAACCAGTAACAATAGTAATCCAGCCCCCGCCAACCACAAGCTAATCCCTGAGTATAAACACGCTGCTGCACTTCCAGTCACCCAACACACTGTAAAACTTAATAAGGGTCTCTCCTTCACGCCTCCATTCTCCTCCTTTCGCAAGATAAAAAAAGAACCTCTGCATACGCCATAAAAGCGTACGAGAGGTTCTTCCTCAAGTCATCTTATTCAATTAGGGTTGTACAATACAGCTAATCCGCTACTTTAATCATCGTTTCACTTGGCGGCTCATAATTTTCCAATTGGCGAAATACGATGCCTTTGGCAGCCATCATTGCCTCTACCTTTTCCATATCCTTACGGTAAGGACGATAATACACAATCTCCACAATACCGCTATTAGCCAGCATATTTGCACAGGTCCAGCAAGGCTCATCCGTCACATAGACGGTGCTGCCTTCCCGGTCAATCCGGTCTGTGAATAGCAAAAGATTCTGTTCCGCATGAATCGTGCGAATGCAGCGCTGTTTCTTCACCATAGTCTCTACGCCATCCACGATCTCCATCTCATATTGCTCCGAGAGCATACAACCTGCCTCTGAGCAATCAGGTACGCCCATTGGCGCCCCGTTGTACGCGGTACCAAGCAGCTTTTTGCCTTGCACCAGCACAGCACCTACATGTCGTCGTGAGCAGCGTGAACGAGTTGAGACCATACAGGCAATGTCCATGAAATAAGTATCCCAGTCTTTACGATAGGCAGTAGTCATAATCAATCTCCATATCCTTCTAAATAGTTGTTAACTATTGTAGCACATCCCCGCAAGTTTTCACTAGGACAACGGTTGTGGCACTTCCAACGATCTTCATTTCCTATTTATCTTCAAAATATTACTAAAGCTTTTAACTTCTCCAGCATTTTAGGTCCTATCCCCTTCACCTTCCCCAGATCAGATAGGCTGCGAAAGGTCCCTACAAGGTTGCGGTAATCCATAATTGCCTGAGCCTTCTTTTCTCCGATGCCCGGAAGATCCATCAGCTCCTTAACACCCGCAGTATTCACATTTACTTTACCTTCCTGTGAAGCTGCTGATGCGGAAAGCTCAGTCGCCTCCTTAGCCGCAACAGCTTTATCCCCTGCCGACGTTTGCTTTCCTGCAATGTTTGGCGTTTGAACTTCTGCCCCTGTTGGTGTTTGACCTTCTGCCGTTGGTGTTTGGCCCGCTCCTTTTGCTCGCTCCCCCGCAGCGGCTGCCGTAGCTTTTTCATCTGCCGAAGTTTGGACAGCTTGTTCAGCTTCTTCTGCTTGCGCAGCCTCCTTAACCTTCTCACCGTCTTCAACATTCCCAGCAGCTTCAGCCTGCCCTGCATCTTTCTCTAAATGTTGCTTATTTCCTTTCGTCTGATGACCTCCCTCACTGCCCCCAGCAGCTGGAGCGTCACCAGACTCAGCGATTCCAACAGCTTGCTCCATACCAACATTCAAAGTCTCCCACCCGGCAATCCCGGAATCGCCCTTGCTTCCCGCCGCCCAGAATAGCCCACTTCCTATTACAGCAGCAGCCACTCCGAGCACGATACTCCCTTTATTCATATCACTTTCCTCCTCACAAAAATTCTTCTTATGCCTTTTTGTGAATCTTCATACATTCCTGCGGCTGGAAACTCCTTTAATAATTCATACAAAACCTGTCATCTGTCCAAGTCTATCCTGCATACATATAACGAAGAGCATTCATGTCAGTTAGTAAAAAAGCAACGCTAGAAAGGAGGAACCACAGGTGAAAGTAGGATTTATCGGAACAGGCAGCATGGGCAGCCTGCTGATTGACGCCTTTCTTTCTTCCGGAGCCCTGAATCCGTGCGATGTACTCGCCAGCAACCGCAGTCTGAATAAACTGCTGGAGCTAGAAGATCGTCATCCCGGCATAAACTTATGCGGAAGCAATAGTGAAACAGCGACTGGAAGTGACATTGTTTTTTTATGTGTAAAACCGCTGGAATTCAAAACCTTAACAGATGAGATCGGCCCTTATCTCCGCAGCGATCAAATCGTCGTATCCATTACTAGTCCCGTTCAATTGCAACATCTGGAATCCGCTTTGCCGTCCAAAATAGCCAAGATCATCCCCAGCATTACACACTGTGTCAAAAGTGGGACATCACTGTGCATATTTGGCAGCAGGCTTAATAAAGAAGACAGGCTTGTGCTGCTGCAGATGTTGTCTTTCATAGGTGTTCCTTTGGAAATTCAAGAGGCCCATACCCGAATCGCTTCTGATTTCTCCAGCTGCGGACCTGCGTTCTTGAGCTATTTCATTGAACGCTGGATTGAAGCTGCGGTGGAAGTTACCGGGATTGAAGAGACGTTAATCAGCCGGCTTGCAGGTGAAATGCTGCTTGGAACAGGCAAGCTGCTAACAGAAGGAGAATTCACCCCGCAAGAGCTCCAAGAACGTGTAGCTGTCCGTGGCGGGATTACCGCAGAGGCACTGAACCATCTTCGCATTAGCCTTGAGGGCGTATTCGAACGTCTCATCATGACTACGCATGATAAATACGATGAGGATGTCACCAAGCTGGATGCGCTATTTGGGCATGACGGTATTATTCAAAGTCCTGTAGACCGTTAGAAAACAATAAAACCCGCAGCACGGAGTTCTCCGTTGCTGCGGGCATTATTGCGTTCTTCGCTTAACCCACTACGATATTTACAAGCTTGCCAGGAACCGCAATGATCTTGCGTACGGTTTTACCTTCTACTGCTGCACTCACATTCGGGAGTGACAACGCATGAGCTTGCATCTCTTCTTGACCCATATCCTGCGGGATCAACGCGCGTTGTACGATTTTACCATTTACCTGAATAACGATTTCAACCTCAGCATCCACCGTCCATGCTTCATCATACGTTGGCCAAGCCACGTAGCTGATACTTCCTTCGTGACCGAGCAGCTGCCACAGCTCTTCAGCGATGTGAGGCGCCAGTGGTGACAACATTTGTACGAAGTGTTCAGCAGCTTCTTGGGACAAAGTTTCTTGCTTATAAGCATCGTTAATAAAAATCATCAACTGGCTAATTGAGGTATTGAAACGCAGATGCTCGAAATCATCAGTGACCTTCTTAATGGTCTTGTGCCAAGTGCGTTTGAACTCGTCAGTGCCACCGTCTGCTGTGATTTTGGTGCTCAGCTTACCATCTTCACTCACGAACAGGCGCCATACACGGGACAAGAAACGGTGAACTCCTTCTACACCCTTTTCATTCCAAGGTTTGGTTGCTTCCAGAGGGCCCATAAACATTTCATACACACGTAGTGTATCTGCACCAAAAGCTTCCACAATCTCATCCGGGTTGATGACATTTCCGCGTGATTTACTCATTTTTTCATTATTATTTCCAAGAATCATACCTTGGTTAACCAGCTTATGGAAAGGTTCTTTTGTTTCAACAACGCCGAGATCATAAAGCACCTTGTGCCAAAAACGTGCATAGAGCAAGTGAAGCACGGCATGCTCCGCTCCACCAATATACAGATCTACTGGAAGCCATGCTTTTTGCTTCTCAGGGGAGCACAGCTCTTGATCGTTTTTCGGATCAATATAACGCAGGTAATACCAGCAGCTGCCCGCCCATTGCGGCATGGTGTTCGTCTCGCGGCGAGCCTTCATGCCAGTCTCAGGATCAATAGTTTCCACCCACTCTGTTACATTCGCAAGTGGAGATTCCCCTGTACCCGAAGGTTTGATCGCATCTACATCCGGCAGTACCAGCGGCAGCTGATCAACTGGAACAGTCTTCATTGTGCCGTCTTCCAAATGCAGAATTGGAATGGGCTCTCCCCAGTAGCGTTGGCGGCTAAACAGCCAGTCACGCAGACGATAGGTTACTTTGCCTTTACCTACGCCCTTTTCTTCCAACCAAGCAATCATCTTCGCAATCGCTTCTTCATTCTTGAGTCCATTCAGGAAATCAGAATTGACATGCGGACCATCTCCGGAATAAGCCTCTTCTTCAACGTTGCCGCCTTGAACGACTTCCACGATATTCAGGCCGAATTGTTTAGCAAATTCCCAGTCGCGTGTATCGTGACCCGGAACTGCCATGATTGCTCCCGTTCCGTAACCAGCAAGCACATAATCTGCAATCCAGATTGGCGCCTTCGCACCATTCACAGGATTAATTGCATATGCGCCTGTGAAGACACCGCTCTTCTCTTTTGCCAAATCCGTACGCTCCAGATCGCTCTTACGAGAAGCTTTTTCACGATATTCTGCCACAGCAGCACGCTGAGCTTCAGTGGTAATCACATCAACAAGCTCATGCTCTGGTGCCAGTACGCAGTAACTTGCTCCGAACAGTGTATCTGGACGTGTAGTAAACACGGTCAGGTTAGCCTCGTGACCTTCAATGTTAAAGTTCACTTCTGCACCTGTTGATTTCCCGATCCAGTTGCGCTGCATATCCTTGATGCTTTCGGACCAATCCAGTTCTTCCAGATCCTCCAGCAAACGCTCAGCGTACTCTGTAATTCTCAGAATCCATTGACGCATCGGTTTGCGCACGACCGGGTGACCGCCGCGCTCACTTTTACCATCGATAACCTCTTCGTTGGCAAGTACCGTACCCAGTGCCTCACACCAGTTAACAGGTACTTCTGCTACATAAGCCAGGCCTTTGTTATACAACTGGATAAAAATCCATTGTGTCCATTTATAATAATCCGGATCTGTCGTGCTGATCTCGCGGTCCCAATCGTAGGAGAAACCCAGCGATTTGATCTGACGACGGAAATTATCGATGTTCTTATCGGTAAAATCACGTGGATGCTGGCCGGTATCCATCGCATACTGCTCTGCCGGAAGTCCAAAAGCATCCCAGCCCATCGGATGCAATACATTGAAACCGCGCATCCGCTTGTAGCGAGAAACGATATCAGTCGCTGTGTAACCCTCTGGATGACCTACGTGCAGTCCTGCACCTGAAGGATACGGAAACATATCCAGTGCATAAAAATTGGGTTTTTCAGGATCTTCTCCTGTCTTAAAGCTTTTGTTCTCATCCCAGAACTTTTGCCATTTCGGCTCAATAGTCTGCGCCCGGTAACCACCAGCGGGTGTGCTATTTGTTTGATTGTCGCTCATTGTCTGCTCCTCCTTGGAGTGTTACTTCTTAGATTTCTTATTTCTTAACCAAGCATATACACCTTCGGTGTCCTTATAAGGACGGTAAGCGTTTATGCGGGAAATATAAGACATGAAGTATTGCGTAAAACGTATACTCTCTTATATTTACAAAAAAACCTCCCATCCCTAGCGTATTATCGCTAGGGACGAGAGGTTATAATTCCCGTGGTACCACCCTAGTTAGCGGCGAATATACTTTATTCTGCCACTCACTTTGCACCCTTTAGCGGGGGTGAGGCGACGGCGGTTCATTCATGACATCCATTATCTCTTATGGATATCCTGTAAACTTGCACCGTTACTCCGAGGTGAGTTCACTCTGTTCCGTTAACCGACTCGCACCTTAGTGTCGGCTCTCTGCAATAACGGTATAGAATTAATACTCCTCATCATCGAACAACTATATACTGAGTCATCAGTAATATTCCCCAACATTATATACAAAACTGTTATCAATAGTCAATGATTATCCCTTTATACGGGCTTTCGTTTGATTAAAAACGCCATAAAGTGTTGAATTACGACTTTTGCAGCTGCAAAGAACGGTACAGCAAGGATAAGTCCAATCATCCCTGCCAGTTCACCACCTACCAGCAATGCGAAGATAATAAGCAGCGGATGCAAATGTAGCGTCCTGCCTACGACCTGTGGAGAAATAATATTGCTCTCCACAATTTGGCATAAAGTGTTTACCACAGCAACCAGTAGAACTAATCGAAAAGAGACGGTCGAAGCCATCACAATGGCAGGTGCAGCCCCTAGAAAAGGACCCATATACGGAACAATATTAAATACTGCCACCACACTGGCGAACAGTAAGGCATAAGGCATTCCGACGATGGCATAGCCGATATAGGCAAGCACACCTATAATGATGCAGACCAGAAATTGTCCGCGAATGTAATTGCCGAGCGCAGCATCGATATCTTTTAACAAAGTAACAATAGACTTGCGGCGTGCGCGGGGCAGACAAGAGACCACCGTCCGTTCAAATACGTCAAAATCCTTCAAAATATAGAACACCAGAAACGGCACGATAAAAGCATTGAACAGCAAGTTAATCGTTGTCCCTATATTATCGAGAAAATGCGAAATCCCTTCGGCCAGACGATTCTCCAGTTGAAAAAACCAGTTGTTCATCCCCATTTCAACCCCAGGCGGTATTAGCCTTGTATTCATATGGCTCATCAGCCCCTGGGCTTGCAGTGTGATCTCAGGCAGATGTTCATTTAATTCTTCAAGCTGCTCAATAAACATCGGGATAAGGTTGATGGCGATCACGGTAATCGCCGTTAGAAACACTGCATATATAAGTAGAACAGCTACGCTACGCGGCATCTTCCGTCCGGCCAGCATACTAACCACGGGATTCAGCACATAGGAAATAATCATAGCTGCCAGAAATGGAGCGAGGATTGCCTTTAAAAATACAAAAATCCCCTGCAGCATCGGACGAAGCAACCAAACAAAATACAAAATGATCAGGGATAGCAGCACTCCGATCATCCAGCGGAACCATTTACTTTGGGACCATTGTTCCATGAGAGTACCCTCCTGCGGTAGAGCCTGGACTAGCTTCGTAAATAAGTATATGTATGGCCGCAGCAAAATAACCATCAAACACACAAAAAAGCGTCAATAACCTTGCAACTGATTTCAGCTGAAAGGAAATTGACGCTTAAGTACATAGAGCAGTCTTGCTTACAAAGCAAGATTCATAGTTAAGACGACGCATGAATTTGCGGGAAATCCTGAGTCATATCATCCCCGGAGAACAGGTCGTCCAGCGAGCTTAGTGTGCCGTCTTCTTCAACTTGATAAACCGACATTTTTTCGCCATTTACCGTCAATTCGATGAAACAGCCCCAGCAATAAAACTGGTGGGAACCGATCTTTCCGATATCTTTGGAGTTGCAGTTTGGACACTTCATATAATACATTCCACCTATCCGTTAACAATATTAATGGCTTTTTGTAGCCGTTCTTCGCTCATCGCAGGAACCATTAATGCATTCTCACCAATGGACATCTCGTCAGAACAAGGCAGCCATTTGCGGCCTTCGATCAAATCAGTGACAAGCCCGTCACTAATTTCCAGCGCTCCTATTGTGTTTCCCAACTTTTGGTCAAAATAAACATCAGATATTCGTCCGAGTATAGTTCCAGTTGTAGTTAGCACTTTCAAATCCTTAAGTTTGTTCTTTCCAAGTAGAAAAGTACAAGGTATATGATCGGCATCTATCTTATCAATCGACTCTTTATTACGAATCATGACAGCATCCTCGCCGTAGGCCACAATATCTTCCCATGCCACAAATTTCACATGGCCACCAAAAAAAGATTTGCTTTCCAGTTCAATACCCGTAATATTCCAGTTTGAATCGAGCAAAATATCGACAATTTTGCCGATTGCGTTACCCTCTTCAACTTCATATACAGCCAAGCCGATCAGATCTTGAAGTTTCATGGCTGCTCGGTCTCCTCACTTTGAGTGTAATTACGAGTTCTCAAAAAGTGAAAGCCCGAATGATCAGGATACCTACCATAGCCTAGAAGTAACTAGTCTCTGATACGAAGCCGATTCAGAATGGTTTCAACTTTTCGAGCAACGTACTCAATTTCTTCAGTAGTATTACCCAAACCCATGCTAAATCGAATCGCTGACCCTAAAATATTTTCTGGAAGCTCCATTGCTCTCAGAACATGGGATATTTCCAGTGATCCTGACGTGCAGGCTGAACCGCTTGCTGCCGCAATCCCGTCCATATCCAGGTTCATCAGCATAACATCTGTTCTAGCTCCCGGGAAGCTCAAATTCAGTATACTAGGCAAAAAATGCTCGGTATTGCCGTTAATTGAATAACTTTCCCGTCCAATCAGCGCATCCAGCTCTTCAAGTAGTCTATTGCGCAGGAGCTGCACTTTTTGTCGACGTTCTGATAGACCTGTAACTGCTATTTCAACAGCCTTGGCAAATCCAGCAGTACCTGCTAAATTTTCTGTTCCGGCTCGTCTGCCGCGCTCCTGAAGGCCACCGTGGAGTCTTGGATGCAGCGGTGCTCCACTCCGCACATAAAGGCCACCGATCCCCCCAGGTCCATTGATTTTGTGAGCTGTAAAGCTCATGTAATCTACCGGAAGCTCCCGCAGTGTGATCGGTAAGGCACCAAGAGCTTGTACAGCATCAACATGGAACAGAATACCCCGCTCTCTGGCAAATTGGCCAATTTCCTGAATCGGCTGAACGGTTCCTACCTCATTGTTGGCATACATTACACTGATTAGCACTGTGTCTTCCTGCACCGCTGCTTCTACATCTGCAACGGATACTCGGCCTGTAGAATCCACAGGAAGATAAGTAATCTTAAAGCCTTCCTTCTCCAGCTCTTCGCAGGTATGTAGCACTGCATGATGCTCTATCGCAGAGGTGATAATATGATTGCCTTTCTGGGCAACAGCAGCGACAGCTCCATAGAGTGCTAGATTGTCACTTTCGGTTCCGCCGCCAGTGAACACCCACTCTTCCGGCGAGCAGCCTAAAAAGGCGGCGATAGTATCGCGCGCCCCATTTAATATTTTCTTGGCTGAACGTCCGAACTGATGTACACTGGACGCATTTCCATATTGTTCTGTCATTATATTCAGCATGACCTTGGCCACCTCCGGATGAACCGGGGTTGATGCGGCGTGGTCCAAATAGATGGTTTTCATCATTCATTTCTCCACTTCTAGGGTATAGGAAAACAGTTCGTTTTTAAGAACTATTAAATTATACCGCGCGAGAAGTTAGTTTTCCACAAACTAAAGAACACAATATTGTAATCAATTCCCTGCACAGGCTAAGGTAATGACAGCCAATTCTCTTCAGAGGTAACTTCTATGCCGTTTTTTCTAAGTAAAGCTGCAGTCACGCCGTTCCCAGCGATCTTCTTCCCTTTGAACTCTCCGTTATAAATCATGGTGCTGCCGCAAGAAGGACTGTTTTCCTTGAGGACTACCATCGTAGCTGAAACTTCTTGAGCTTTCTCAAGCGTAATATAAGCCCCTTTTAAATATAGTTCTGTTACATCTATGCCCGATCGGTCCACTACTTTAGCCGTTCCTGCAAGCACAGCCTCACCATCCCCGCCGACAATTTCAGCTGGCTCTCTAGGCGTAGAGAATCCCCCTAATAATTCCGGACACACAGCAATAGCTTGATTCTCATTCAAAAGCTTCTGAATTTTCTCATCCAAACAATCCGTGCCATTATATCTTACCTTCATACCAGCTAAACAAGAGCTTACCAAAATCACCTATATGCACCGCTTTCTTCATTCATTATGCTTCGTTTATAATAAGATACAACCCTTAACAGCCGTTCAAGCTAAGAAATATTTCGAGCATAACATGCTGATTACAAGCTGTAAACAAATCCAGCCTCAAAAACGACCGAATGGGAAGTGTATAAAATGTGCGGACGATATACGATAACCGTCACCATGGAAGAGCTGATGGTCAGATATTTTGCGAATGATTCAACCATTATCCACTATGCTCCAACATATAACGCAGCACCCATGCAGCAAATTCCGGCAGTCATTAACACAGGATCCAGCAATAAACTTGGGGAACTGCGCTGGGGTCTGGTTCCTTCATGGGCCAAAGATGACAAAATCGGCAGTAAAATGATCAATGCCCGGGCAGAGTCACTCCTTGAGAAGCCTTCTTTCAAGCGATTAGTAAGCTCCCGCCGCTGCATCATTCCATCTGATGGCTTCTATGAATGGAAGGTTCAGGGCAATAGCAAACAACCCATGCGAATCGTGATGCGCGATGGGGGTATTTTTTCAATGGCCGGATTGTATGATATTTGGATGGACCCTGAAGGTAATAAATTAAGTACCTGCACGATTATAACGACTACCCCAAATGAACTTATGGCTGAAATCCATAACCGTATGCCAGTTATTTTGAAGCCTGAGGATGAGCCAGAATGGCTGAGCCGGGACAATCAGGACGCAACTTCGTTAATAAAGCTTCTTAAACCCTATGATCAGCATCAAATGAGAGCCTACCCGGTTTCTACTGCAGTGGGAAATGTTCGGAATAATACGAAGGAATTAATCAATGAGATATAGAAAACAATATTATTCAAATGGTAGGAATGATTATCACCCTTTTATTGACACTAATTCTGACCTCGTTGTTTATCCATGAAAAAACATTTTAACCCTGCGGATTAACCGCAGAGTTAAGACCAGCGCCGCTCAATATGAATTCTGCGTCCCATCAATTGATGATACATCTGTAGAAATCTGTCTGCATACAGCTCAGAGGATAGGTTAGTCCGGATATGCCATTCTCCATTCATCCTGATTCTGGCCCGTAGTTCTGGATCATTCATTAAGGATAGAGCAGCAACCACAGCTTCATCCAGCTGCCCTCTAGTGTATATTTTTCCAGTGTGATTGTTAATGACGAGTCTACGAACGCCGTCTGAATCTGTAGTAAGTACAGGACAACGGCACAACATCGCCTCAGCAACCGCGTATCCAAACCCTTCCAAAATAGAGGTAGAAAGGAGCAAACCTCCCGAATCACCAATAATACTCATATAATCTGCCATTTGCTCATGAGGAATATTGGAATACGAAATCAACCGTGAAGAAATCCCCGTCTCAGCTACAAATTGATCAAAGCTTTCTTTTTGCTCTGGATCAAACAAAGTATCATCCTGAAAAATCCATAAATAAAGTTCGGGATGGATCGCCAGCAGCCTTTGCCCGATTTGCAGAAATTCCCGCCAATTCTTATTCGTTTGAATGCGTCCTACCCAGCCGAGGATAGGGAAACTTTTCGCGGGATAATTGGTATATCCAAACTGATCGCAATCGATCGGATCATCAAAACAATATTGTGGAATGGTTGGAAATCCGCCTTTGAAAAGCGCCTGCAAATGGGTTGTTTCTGGATACAGCAGTGCATCGGTGAGCCTGTAAATGCGCTCTGTAAAATTATTAACGACCTGCTCAGCTTCATCTAAGGTGCCTAAACCCTGCACTTCAAAAACAAGCGGCCCTTTATACCCGAACCCTCGAATCCGCTCTGCTAAGTTAATATCCGTACACACTACAATTAAGTCAAAAGCTTCACGAGCAAGCATTGCCCTGATCTCGTCATCGCTATTGGTAATATGCGTTTGAATGTTACGGATATTCTGCTGTCCTTTTCCATGGTGTGTATACAGTAAATGGCACTCTACACCGCGAGCATGTAACGCTTGGCAGCGAACTCGGTTCAGGGTTTGCATACCTCCACTCGGGTTATAAAAAGTGAACAAAATCTTCATTATGATCACTCATTCGCAAATTATTTTTAGGTAAAAGAGGTCTTCAACAAATCATACAGATCTGCGCTGCGAAACAGCTCATTATAATAGTGGCCTTTGGTCGATGGGACATGTCTGTGTCGAAATCCAATCAGGCTATGATCATCCGTATAGTAATTGGAAGTCGTATCCCCGCCCGTAGTTACCAAAGCTTCCAGCATGTACTCAATATCGAGCGCTCCTATAAAAACTTTTGGACCTAAAACTATCGTGAATGGAGTGGATAGTTGTTCTATAGCACTGCAAATCGCGTGTGACTCCACAGCTCCAGGCAGCCAGGCGAACGCTGTCGCAGGATGAGGTATGGTTTCCAATAGAGCCGATGGCTGACGCGTAGTTGATAAATCCAACACCCGGCATTCATAATTGCTATACGTTTGTTCGTACAGATTCTCTATCCGCGTTATTTCATCCGCACAAGCATTCACTACAGGATATAGAACGGTAATCATCGCCGGAATTCCTCTGCGAAACCGTGCCTGATGGCGGGTCAAATGATAGGCATATCTCCATCTACGATGATTTTCAACCGAATGTAATTGGGCAGATACACTAAAGGTAGAATCCACACGATAATTCACCAGTTCCACCGGTATAAAGCGAATTTCACAATGTTCAGCCAGTCTCAGCCAGTAATCATAATCCTCCACCGGTTCCATTCCATAAGCTCCAACAAGCTTCGCAATCTGTGCTTTGTACATAAAAGAAACGCCAATAAGCGAGTAATCCAGCAATCTCTCTTTAGGCTGTGACTGATAATTACGCTGAGTAGCTAATTGATGTTCGTTATGAAGAAACCTTCCCTCGTTATCGATGCTTTGAAAAGAACTGTACACGATGCCTAACTCCTGTGGACCTCTAACTAGCGCCCCCCGAAGGATTTCGAGGAAACGGGGTTCATAAACATTGTCGCTGGAAACCCAACTTAGATATTGAATACTAGGCTCACTATACAAAAGATCAAAGCCGGTATTCAGTGCATGTGCTATACCCCTGTTCTGTACGTAAGAGATAACCGTTACCCTTGGATCTTCGACAATAATGGATCTCACGAGCGGTTCCATTTCAGGTGCACCATCGATCACAACAACCAGCCGAAAATTGGTAAAAGATTGGTGTAGAACAGACTGCAGAGCTTGCCGTAAGAACTCCGGCTTTTGGGTATACACAGGCATAACTACTCCTACATCCGCCATGATTTTTTACCTCTCTCTACATTGGAGTATAAAATCAGTATATTTTGATTCCTCCCATCTGACTGTGTGAATGCCCTTAAAATACTTTATTACGCCTAAAAAAGCAGCAATCGCCCTATTTCTTTCAGCGACTGCTGCTTAATGGTCTAAATATTACTATTATACAGGTATAGAAAGAGCGGTAATCTCCGTCATTTCAGATTGAAGCACCCGCTGATCGGTAACTAGATTTCCGAACTCATCCAGCCCATAAACAGAGGTGACTACTTCTGCCAAAGGATAAGGACTACTAATTTGCACCTCGTAAGCCAGATTCCCCCCAATGAAAAACTCTCTAATATCAGAACTCTTTGCAGGAACGAAATAACCTGTGACATAAAGCGGGGTAAGAGCTGGCAAGGAATATGGAACACCGAAGACTTCGACAATCATCATTGCACTCGCATTACTTGTGTTACGAACACTGACCACTACATTACTCGCTGCAGTACCAGTTGCTCTCGTATTCGTAATAAGACCTGTTGTATAAGGCATTTTCTCACTCCTCCTCTTGGTTTCTATCAACTTATTCAACAGCTAGCTTATAGTTGTGAGGCAAGAGGAGGGGTTAACACGTGGAATAATAGCCAAATAGACAGGTATACAGTTCCTTTCCCGCTTTTTTCATAACATAGATTAAAGATGAAAAAGGAGAGGTGACAATGACCAATTTCAATTTTCAGGTCACTACAGGTTTGCCACCAAAGTTTGAACCCTATGTTGCTGTGAATCTGCTTATTCCCGGGATCATGATTGCTGTAGCTGTAGACACTACAACCGGAGTTCCATTAATAGGGATGTATCGCTCGTTAGATGGCGGTGCCAACTGGTCACAAGCTTTACTGCCTCTGCCTCCAGGATTTACAGGGGCCGAAGCACCTGCTGTTGCGTACTCCTTTCCGAATACATTTGCCATTTCTGCACATGCTTTTCCAGGCGCTTCAGACGGAACAACTATATTCTATATTTCCACCAACAATGGTACTAATTTCAGCAGCCCTGTAATTGTAAGTAGCGGGTATGGAACCTACATTAATAATGACGAAACAAATATCACAATCGATGTAGGACAATCTAGCCCATATTTAGGAAATATCTATGTTTCTTACAATCATCAGTTCAATGTAGCTAACGGAGGTAACTCGACAGCTTTTCTTAGTCGATCTCGTGATAATGGAGCCACATGGGACACTCCCATCCTGCTTTCCAGTGAAGCTAATCAGGTAGAACGTCCCGATGTGGCTGTGGATTTGATAGGCAGCGTGTATGGAGCATGGATTACGACAAATCCGGAATTCCGATTTGTGATCAGAACTTCTTTGGATGGTGGAACAACGTTTGGCGCCCCTGTTCTTGTGTCCACGATCGTACCTGTGCCCATAGTCCTGCCCGTTCCCGGCTATGCTTTTCGGGTCTTAACATTTGCGAATATTTCAACCGATCGATCAGTCGGACCCTTTACCAACCGTGTGTATACCATCTGGCAGGATTTCCGCCAAGGGTACTCTGATGTATTCATGTCCATTTCAAACGACAGGGGCATGACTTGGAGCACTCCCGTTAGTATTACCGGTGCACCCGCGGGATCTCAGAACTTTTTTCCTGCGATCGATGTCGACCCTTTGACGGGCGTAGTAAATGTGATCTATTACAGCAATCAGGTTAACGGATTTTTGCTAGATGTATATGTTGCGCGATCCATTAACGGTGGACAGACATTTACCAACACTAGAATAACTAACGTTTCCTTCGATCCGAATGCTGGAGGTACAGGACCTGTAACCTTAATAGGGGATTATATTGATATCACTTCCGTTCCGCCTGGAGGATATATCGGCGTATGGACAGATACTAGTCCGGGAACACAGACTATTTTTGCGGGATATTCCGATGTAGTTATTACTTGATTGGGGCTGGCTGCCCACATCATAAAAAGTCTATTGCCGGGGATTAGGCGATAGGCTTTTTAGTGCAGGTAATGAAAAAGAAAATATTTTCATGAACTTGAACGCTGTTACGCTGAGCTTTCGCATCCGCATCATCGCCGATTCCCACTCTGGCAAGATCCATAGCATACTGGGCTTTGATATTACATATGTTCGATTTTTCAGTTAAAAAACCTTCTCTAATAAAGATCCAAAAGCATAACCAAATTCATATGTATTTCTTACCAGACTCTCCATTCCCTGAACTAATAACGTGACGCCCTTAAGCATTAGAGTAAAAATAAATATCACACCAAACATTCGAAATACTCCCATTCCTTTCTCGTGCCTCCAACGATAATTCTTGCCCATTTTAAAACACCTCATTTTGAGTATTATTATGTTAACTACGTCTCATTACGGGCTCCTATGTATTTCACATCATCCGTATAAAATCTTCTTACTAGAATACTAGATTTGGAACATTATGTATACCAATGCAGAGGTCATCGGGTGATTTCTGCCTTCTCATAAGTAAATAAGCACAAATGTTCGCATATAAAGAATAATAGTGTTAAAATAAAGTTATACTATTCCTAAACTAAAGCCTAAGGAGTCTTGCCAAATGAGTCAAAGAGTTGCCTACAATGAAGTTGCACCTGAGGGTATGAAAATCATGATGGATATGGAGATGTACACCAAAAAATCTACGATTAATCGGACTACAAGAGAACTTATCAAAATCAGAGTTTCTCAAATTAACGGATGTGCTTTCTGCATAGATATGCATACATCCGAAGCTCGTAAAATGGGTGAAATCGAACAACGAATTTATTGTTTAAATGTTTGGGAGGAATGTACTTTTTATACACCTGAAGAGAAGGTTGCTCTCGAACTATCTGAGCATATTACGCTAATCCCTTCCAAAAGAGTTCCTGATGAGCTATATAAACGAGTACGTGAACAATACGATGAGAAACAATATATTGATCTTGTACTGGTCATTAATCAAATCAACAGTTGGAACAGAATTTCTATTGCAATGGGAAATACACCCGCAGAACAATAATTACCCTCAAAGAACACCTTAGGGTGTTTTTTTTATTCTCCGCTCCGCACGTTCCACGGCTCCGTTGATATATAGATCATCACATTAACATGCCCTGCCAGTATTATCACTAGCAAGGCATTTTTTCATGCGATCGCGTTGGGTTAGTTCAATAACAATTGCTGATTTTAGTACTCTCTTTTATTTCCCTTCTTTACGTATTCCCACTCAACCTCAACATTTTTCCTAACCCTTTGCAAGAGTTGAAACAATACTTCCGTTTCTTTTTCAGATAATCCTGCTAACGCAACCAAATCGGTATGTTCCCCTTCTCTCTTCAGAAAAGAATAGGCTTGTTTACCTTTTTCAGTTGTGAATAACCTTTTTATTTTTTTGTTCGTTTCATCGTCTTTCTTTTCAATAAAACCTTGGATTTCAAGTTTCTGAATCGCACGCGCTGCTGTTGTTCGGTCCACCTTTATCATTTCCGACAGCTTTTCTTGAATAATACCTGGATTCTCATATATCCGGACCAGATATAAATACTGCCCCTTTGTAAGCTCTAATTCCTTGAACTCTATATTACTTATGGAATCTAATGCCCTCGCTATCATTCCAACTTCACGAAGTATCTCCTTCATTCAATCACCTACCAGTTCCAATAATGTTGTATTTACAACAATATTGATTATATATATACTTATAATTGTCGTTAATTCATTATGACGTTTTTCCTAAAAAAAACAAATACAGAATGGAGTAAGCAAGAATGAATCTTAAAAGAATTACACTAATCGAGGAACTTGAAGCTGCATTTTCAATAAGAAAAAAAGTATTTGTTGAGGAACAAGGCGTACCCCTTAATGATGAATTTGATGAATTCGATACGCTGAATGGAGAATGTGAGCATGTTCTCGCCTATTATGATGGGCAACCAGTTGCCACAGGAAGGATCCGCTTTCTTGATGGATTAGGTAAGTTAGAGCGTATTTGCATCCTAGAACCTTATCGTAAATTTGGAATTGGGAAAAAAATTATTTCTGCATTAGAAGAGATCGTGGTTGAAAAGGGGCATCAAAAGGTTAAATTGCACGGGCAAACTCAGGCAGAGGGGTTCTATAAGAAACTTGGTTATCGGGCTTCATCTACTGAATTTATGGAGGATGGCATCCCTCATCTTTTAATGATTAAAGATCTTTCTGCTTCAATAGAATGAAGAAGTTTAGTGTAACTACGTTTTCCATTTTCACTTGCGGAATTTTCATCTTAACCCTAGGCGTTTCACTAACAATAATCTCCGATCTTGGAGCGTCACCTTTTGATGCACTTTTAGTCGGTCTATCCCAAAATGTCGGTCTTACAGTAGGCAGTTGGGAAGTGCTGATCGCATGCCTATTGATTGGATGTAATTCATGTTTATCCAAGCAAAGACCAGAATTATTAGGGTTGGTAACTGCATTTATAGCAGGCATTGGTATCGATATGTGGCTTTTTTTGTTAAACAATCTGATCGAGCCTAATCTGTGGATCAGTAAAATCGCCTTTTATGGTTTAGGCTTAATCGCAATTGGATTAGGTACATCCATTTATTTGTACGCAAATTTCGCACCGATTCCAGTGGACCGACTAACATTAGTACTGCAAACGATAACTAGGCTTAGTATACTATTTACTAAAACAATCATTTATCTGGTTTTCTTATTTGCCGCCATTATTTTCAATGGGCCTATTGGGATTGGCACTCTACTTACCATTTGTTTAGGCGGCTTAATTCTTAATTACTTTATGCCACTTATACAGAAAGCCTTGGACCGATTGCTACAACATACAACAGCGGACTCCGCTAAAGAAATATGATATATAGAGCAAACCATAATCTTATCATTGGGAGTGAATAATATGGAGTTTAGAATCGATAACTTAACCGGAACCGAAATCATAGCATTGATCAGTGAACATCTGCAGAGCATGTTTGAGCAATCCCCGCCAGAGAGTGTACATGCGTTGAATTTAGATAAATTAAAAACACCTGAAATTACCTTCTGGAGCGCCTGGGAGCAGGGCGAACTCTTAGGTTGCGGTGCTCTTAAAGACCTGGGTAGCCATCATGGTGAAATCAAATCCATGCGTACTTCTACCAAGCATCTTAGGAAGGGCATTGCATCTAAAATGCTTGCCCATATCATTAAGGAAGCTAAGCAACAAGGCTATCGGCGGCTGAGCTTAGAAACCGGATCCACTGAAGGGTTCGAAGCAGCTAGAAAATTATATGAACAATATGGATTTGAATACTGCAGTCCGTTTGCAGATTACATTGAAGACCCCTATAGTGTTTTTATGACGAAAGAATTATAAGCACTATGGAGATGCTAATTTGACTACTAATCAATGGATACCGATTCTCGCAGCGTTCATCGGAGCCTCTTGCTGCTGGATCGCGCTCTTTAATAAGCGTAAGAACAAATAGAATCGCAGATAAAAAAAGACTCCCAAATGGGAGCCTAAACGTTGACACATTTTTTTTTGGAATATCTTTCATTCGAGGACTAAATATAAAACATGTAATTGTCAGCCAAACTCTCTTCTTTGTAGTTAATCAAATCATAAAGTGTTGTGGAATCCAGCACATCGGCAATGCTGTCACGAATACGCAACCATAAATCCCGTTTCGCTGCATCGTCCTCTTCCGTGAAGTCTACAGGAGAGATAGGGCCCTCCAGCACACGGATGATATCACCGGCAGTGATAGCGTTCGCCTCACGCGACAAAATGTATCCGCCATATGCTCCACGAATACTTTTTACAAGCCCTGCATTGCGCAGAGGAGCAATTAGTTGCTCCAGATAATGCTCGGAAAGACCATTTTTCTCAGCGATACTCTTAAGTGAAGTTGGTCCTTCACCAAATTTCAGTGCAAGCTCCATCATAATTGTTAGTCCGTAACGACCTTTGGTTGATATTTTCAAAGGGGCACCTCTTTCAGTTTAATGTCTGATTATTGTATACTATTGATTCGGCAAGTCATTTTGATTGTCATATCAAGGTATTCCGATAATTACTCTCAGTTTATGTTATCATATCCGAAGTCACAAATGAAATGGTAAACGAAACATTTTACGAGAATGTTCACCCCAGGTGGACATTTTGTTGTTTCCAGTCTCTTATTTCAGAGGTTTAGAGTAGACAGGTATGTTATAATACATTTTGAGCCGGGTGTTCCATGAATGACCGGTATTTTGGGTACAGAAATGGTGATTACGATGACAAAAGCAAAACAAGACACCCGTGTCGTCGTCGGCATGTCCGGAGGGGTCGATTCCTCCGTCACGGCGCTTCTGCTCAAGCAGCAGGGCTATGACGTCATCGGCATCTTCATGAAGAACTGGGACGATACCGACGAATTCGGAGTATGTACGGCCGAAAGCGATGCAGAGGATGTTCGCCGCGTATGCGAGCAGATTGATATTCCTTACTATACCGTTAATTTCGAGAAGGAATACTTTGATAAGGTATTTTCTTATTTTCTCGATGAATATAAGGCCGGCCGGACGCCAAATCCTGACGTCATGTGCAACCGCGAGATTAAGTTTGGAGAATTTTTGAACAAAGCTCTTCAGCTTGGTGCCGATTATGTCGCAACTGGACATTACGCACGTGTTATAGAAGAAGATGGTGTGTACAAGCTGCTCCGCGGCGTAGACAACAATAAGGATCAAACCTATTTCCTGAATGCACTGGGGCAACATCAACTCTCTAAAACAATGTTCCCTATTGGACATCTGCCGAAACCTGAAGTGCGGAGAATTGCTGAAGAAGCAGGACTTTACACTGCCAAGAAAAAAGATAGCACAGGCGTCTGCTTTATCGGCGAGCGCAACTTCCGCGAATTCCTCAGTCAATATCTCCCGGCACAAGCTGGCGATATGGTTGACATAGTAACTGGAGAGATCAAAGGCCGCCACGACGGACTTATGTATTACACGTTAGGCCAACGCCAAGGCCTTGGTATTGGTGGCTCTGGCAACGGCGAACCGTGGTTTGTAGCTGAGAAAGACCTTAGCCGCAACATTCTTTATGTAGTACAAGGAGACAAGCACCATAGCCTGTACTCTACTAGCCTGATTGCTTCCGGTGTTAACTGGATTGACGGTCAAGAGCTTGGGCAAGAGCCGCTGAAATGCACCGCCAAGTTCCGGTATCGCCAGCCAGATCAAGGCGTGACCCTTACAGCGCGTGAAGATGGAACAATAAATGTAGCCTTTGATGTTCCACAAAAAGCTATCACACCTGGTCAAGCCGTTGTCTTCTATCTCGGCGAGCAATGTCTCGGCGGCGGAACGATAGAATACGCGCAGAAGGTTGTTCCTTCAGCACAAGTGTGAATGTAAGCCAAGCTTCTATAAAAGCCTATCTACAAGTAATCGTAGTAACTCACAATATCTAACTAACATACCAAAAGCACGAAATAGTTGTATTTAATACAGCTATTTCGTGCTTTTTTATTTCTTTTTGGGTTTTAGTTGTATATTGTACAGTTAAACTGAGCTTATACCTCAATAAATACCCATATACTGATAAATAGTTGTATGAAGTGCAACTAAATTACGTTGGCGCGGCTAGGGTGTATTTTAGTTGTAGGAAATACAATTAAAATGGATATGAAGCCACATTTAGTCGCAGTCGCTAACTAGCCAATTACTAAAAAAAGCCCCAGCCAAATGGCTAGGGCTTCCCTTATTTAGACTTTAAGGCTCAAGTCCCCATGCTAGATCACCATTCAAATACAACAGCACATGATTCCATTCCGTGTACGATGTTTTGGCAGGATCATAAGAGTAGTCTCCAACCTCGTTGTAATTGCTCCAATCCGTTTTGTTGACCCGGATCTGGATATCACCCGTGTTGGCTCCCGGTGCAAGACTGCCTGCACCTGCGCCGAAGGAGATTTCTAAATAATAATCCGCTCCAGTTTTGGCAGGGTCCACCTTCACGAATGTTCCCTGTATATTACTTCCACCGATGTTAGCATAGTCAACATTAAATTGTTGAGGTTTATCGCCATCAATCGTGTAATAATACCGCAGCTTTACATCGCTAAGCGCTACAGCCGTATCCCCATTGTTAACAATTTGCAGCTGCGGGCGGAACTGAATATCTCCCGGATTGGTATCACTTGTCCGGTATTTCACCAGCAAATCTCCTTGTACCGGAATCGGCACATCAATAGGCTTGGCGTGAACCTCAAGCGAATTTGGGCTCTCTCCAACCACGTTGGAAGCACTAACTACGTAGTAGTAATCCGTACCGTTAACCACTGAAGCGTCATTGTAAGTCGCCTGAGTGACAACAGCCACATCGCTGTAAGGGCCACCAGTTGTCGCAGCTCTTTTCACAGTGTAGCTAGTAGCTCCAGTTACGTTGTTCCAACTAAGATCTACAACTTTGTTACCAGCGACCACACTTGGTTTGGAAGGTGCTTTTGGAGCTACTGGCTCAGTAGGCACACTGCTGTTGATCAGTCGATCGTATTCAGCATAAGCAGTTGCCATATCTACTTGCGACCAGAAGCGATGGTAGGTAAATTCAGGGGCTCCATTGTCCCAAGTTTTAGTCACTTTATTAAAAGAAGTATTGTATTTGTCCAGCAAATATTGCCACTTGGAGTCATTCACGATATTTGGACGGATATCGGTATAGCTTGCGTATACCCCGTTTCCGCCTTTAGCTGGATCGGAAGGCACTGTAGATGAACCAGGGATCGTATTTCCTTGGCCGAATGTACCTGTCCAACCGCTTGGGAAATAGACTTCTTTAGTGAAATAGCGAGAATAATCTCCACGGCTTTCGGTAGTTGCAATACCAACTCCATCGTTATAACCCCATGCCGTGTCTAACAAAGATTTAGCCAGTACCTGAGCCTCTCCTCCCAGAGTACTGTAGCTGCCATGTTCAGCTTTGGTGCCAGCCGCATAGAAGGTAAGTGCCTTAATATAGCTGCCCAGTACACCTGTATCTTGGCTTGGACTCTTAGTTACGGCTTTCAGGTTACTGTTTGCTGCAGAACCACTGAAGCCATTCCACGTATTAGGTTGTCCTGTCCATTCCACATTACCTGGAATCCAGAACTCTCCTGGTGCAGAGACTGTTGCCACTTGTGGGTTGTCTCCTCCAAGAATTCGATTACCTTGACTGTTCAGGTAGTAACCTTCAGCATCCGTAACTGGACGTTTGTTGGCAAAGGCATAATCTTTAGACCAATCTACCCAATTTTCTATAACTTGTTTTGCCATTTGAAAGTTTTCAGATGTAGTGTCTCCGTTAGAAGCAAGGATATAGTACAGCTCTGCTACCCGCTCCACACTCCATGCCTGCATCCCGAACCAGTTATTGGATGGAGGATCGTGGTAGACTGGAGCTTCGTCATATGCCATGCCATAAAAAGTACTGGTTCCGGCTGGATAAGCCTTGTAGGCGCCTTGATAACTATTGGTCGCTCCTCCGGCAATTGCCCCTTCAGAGGACTGCAGCCAAGTATAGAATTCCAATTGACGTTTCAGAGAATTTTCCCAATCCTGTCCAGCTGTAGCTGATGACGGGATCAGACCACCATCCGAATCAGAAAGTGCGTAGGCAGCCACGACATTCTGATACCCTTGGTGGGCATGGCTCGCCCCGATTCTCCAAGCCCAGTTTCCTGTAGCTCCAATTCCACCGCCCCATGCGGTATACCAAGCCAGAAGATATTGATTGGAATCTTTGCCAGTCCCGGCATCAGGTGTGCCGTCAGTAGCTGCACTTCCTACTTTTTGGAAGTATTTATCATACATACCGTACCGCAGGAAATCGCCCATTTTCTTAGCTTTATTCAAATACACTGTATTGTTGTAGCCGAGCTCTTTAGCCCAGTACATTGCTTGTACTGCCCGTGCATCGGCATCTGTAGCATTCGTGTAACGCCATTGAGCGGAAGGCACGTTAGCTTCTTTTGTGAACAGGCTCATGAAGCCTTCGTTTGCTTTTCCGAACGTTTTGTCATCTTGAGACGGGTGAGGGACCGCCTCCCAAACGGACTCTTGTTCACCCCGTTGGAATGTATTCACATAAGCGGCTGTATGCGTAGGATTCAGCAAGTTGCCGAAGCCGTACCAGTTGTCCACGTCTACCAGCCAGTGCATCAAGTAGGTCTGGTTGTTGCCATACGTCGCCTTCAATTCAGCATCTAGCGGATCTTTACCTGCTGCATACTGGCCACCTAGCTGACTTGGATACTGATCCGGCTGAGCATGCTCCGCTGCATACGTAGCCGGGCTGTTCGGATTGTAATAACTCATGGTTGGCTGTTCTTCCTTGCCATCACCTTCGTTAATAGGGATGATATACTTCTCCATGTTGTCCCAAGCTGATTCCAGCTTAGTCCAGTCCCCTGTGTGATAACCATAGAGTACCTCAAGCCACATCCAATAACTGTAAGCTTCTGAGGTCGTCATATGTCCGTAATCAGGGGCTTCACTCATCAAGGTCTCTACCGCATGATAAGGTACTCCTTCAGCAGAGAAATAACCATTTGCGGGGTCTTTTAGCTGCGCATATAATTGCAGAAATCGCGTCTGCTCCGTAGTAGAAGCGTGAGCAGTCTGAGGTCTAAAATTAAATAGACCGGTCATGAGTGAGAGAAACAGGACTGCGGCCATCATTACAGAAACAGGCTTCTTTATTAAGCTCAATTTCATCATCTTAGGCAAGCTCCCTCTCTTGGATATATTTATGGTTCTAAGCCCCATACAAGTGTTTCACCTTGATAAAGTGTAACTTTATTCCAATCGGCAAATGTCTGCTGAACCGCGCTGTAGGAATAATCATCCGTTTCATTGTAAGCCGTCCAGTCCGTCTTATTGGTGCGAGCCTGAATCTCGCCGCTATCTCCACCAGGCGCTACGCTTCCAGCCCCTGCACCAAAAGAAATCTCCAGATAATAATCCGCGCCCGTACTGGCGGGATTCAGCTTAACAAAACTGCCGCTTAAATTACCACTGCCCACTACAGCATAATCACAATGAAACTGTTGTGGTTTATCCCCATCCACAGTGAAATAATAACGCAGCTTCAAGCCGCTAAGTGCCACAGACTCGGTTCCTGTATTCATAATTCGGAACTGAGGGCGCAGCTGTCCATCACTGGCATTCGTATCATTCGTACGATATTGCACCTTCAAATTCCCCGTTGTGGGCTGTGTTGGTTCTTGGGGTTTGGCACTAACCTGTATAGATGGCAAGCTCTCCCCTACACTATTCGTGGCAGTGATCACATAATAATAAGTGGTTCCGTTCACCCGTCCACTATCCATGTAATCCGTTCCCATGACATTCTCAAGCACCGTATACGGGCCTCCACTCACTTCACTGCGTTTAACGGTATATTCACTAACCCCGCTAATGGCATTCCAAGTCAAATGGACAGTCCCATTACCTGCTACTGCCTGAACATTAGTCGGACGTGCAGGGACTTGAGGTTCTCCAGGTTGTCCACCACCCGCTGGAAGTTCTCCATACATGTGCACACCTGCATCAAACACCGGAATGTTCGCTGTTTTTACAGGAGTTGCTCCTTGAGCTGCCACACCTTGGAATGAATAATCATTAGCATTATTCCAGAAGTTAGTGTTCAGCGGGGCTGCAATTCGGAATTGAATCTCCTTACGATGAGCAGATTGTCCACCCGGATAAATCAAAGTACCTGTAAAATCAACCTTAGTATAGTAGATATGGTTAGCTGCATCGTAAGGCTGAAGTGCAGACACCGTTCCACCCTGATTGTAGCCTCCCGCCGTAACCGTAATATCCTCAGGAGCATAACCAGCCGCTATCGCTTCACTAAGATCCACATAGTAGTTAAAAGACATCTCTTTACTGGCCCGTGCCGGCCAGCCCGTACGGTTATTCAGCAATGCTCGAATCTCTACGAAGTTGCTGCCACTAGCATTCACAGAGGCTTCGACAAACATCTCATCTTCACGTGTCTCTGCAGGTGGAAATTGTGCAAGCGGCTGTTGCCCTTGTCCATGCAGCAGCACCATTTTTGCAATAGCTCCTGTAAAAGCTGCATTGTAATCGGTTGCAACTTCATTCGAGACATAATCGTTAATGGAGTCGGTGTAGCTGTCTGTTTTGGACGGGCCTCCAACTAGCGCTCCGTACAAGACATGGCGATGATTTACCGGAACGGTCTGACTATCATTCCATGATCCATGTGAGGTTCGATGATGGGGATGCTGAGGAGAATTATTACCATAACCGATAACATAACTGCTGTTTCGTGGATTGTCGCCAAGCATATACGTAATTTGTCTCTCCGCGAAAGAACGCGCCGTATCTTTCTTCACCGGATCGCTCACCCAGTCCGAGTAAACGAAGGCTATAAAAGCCTGATTGGCTGCATAACGCAATGCGCCCCATTGATCCAGATGGGCTAGTCCGCCAGGTGTATAGGCAACACGGTCACTTGTTCCACCCACTCCAGTCGTCCAATACTGCATATTCCGTTCAGTGGATTGAATGAACTTGGTCTGCCCGGTGATTCGTGCCAACAGTAATTGAGCGCCATAATGCTTGTCGTCCCAAGACTGCGTCCACTGATAACCCCAGTTTCCAGCCTGATTCGTTCCCCATTGATCACTTGCTGCAATAGCCTTATTGAGATACTGCTGATCGTTAGTCGCCAAATACAACCAGACAGCCCCCCAGCTCAATTCATCCGCATAACCGCTCCAAGAATTATAATATTGTTTGGCATCGGTAATGCTATCGGAATAGGAGCCGCGGTAAGTGTCAGCAAAATTATAAAGCTGTTTAGCATGCAGCAGCAGCTTGTCCGCATATACGGCATCCGTATCCCTGAAAATAATGGATGCTGAAGCTAACGCTGCAGCTGTTTCTGCGGCAAGATCTGATCCGGGATGAGTGGCATCAATTTTGTAGGAAGGTCTCTGCATCTGCATGACTTCTGCGGGTCCCCACCAATTATGATCGGTTGTTCCGTTACCAACTTGTCCCCACAGCTCGTTAGGAGCAGTATGAGCTTTTACAAAATAATCGGTTGCCCAGCGAATATTGTCTAATATTTCCTCCAGCTGCCCAGACCCCTCATATCCTTGCTTGTACTCATAAACCGACCACGCCAGCATCGTCGTAGAATAAGCCATAGGCAGACCGAATTTAACGTGATCACCGGCATCATACCAACCACCAGTCAGATCATGTCCCACATCCGCCCCGTCCAAAAGACCGGAATCGCCCCGCCATTCCACCCGATTGTTATCTGGCAATTCACCAGACCGCTGGGTTTCGTAGAAATAAATAGATTTTTGAAGAACCTCCGCATAGTTATAGTCTCCGGCCGCCGCCTCTGCTATCGCCGGTTGAAATGCAGCATTTGAACAAAATGTAAGCGTAAACAACAAACTGATCACCAGTCCTTGTTTCCTATACCTCTTGATCATTTCTACTGCCCCTCTCTTCAGTGAATGCCACAAGAAAGATTACACCTCAGTCCCGTAACACCTCCCTCACTTGAATCAGGTACCCGTCATTGCGATCATCCACTCACCTCTCTCTAAGAGCTATATTTAAGCGAAAGTTTCGCTCTCACCCAAAATATACCATATATTTCATTAAAACACTATATTTTTACAGTAAATAATGCACAAAATATAGGAATTATTGTTAATTTAATGAAAAATAAAAAACAGCAGCTCAGGATCTCTCCTTGAACTGCTGTTCATTAATACCCTCTTACTGAGCTACCGCAGCTTTATCTGCAGAAACCGCAATGTCGTTATAATAGATTTCAACTCCATCACCAACAGCCCAATAATTCAGGACGCGGTTATTAACTGGCACTATTACAGCACGATAAAGTGTTGGGAATACTGGAATCTCATCAACCATAAATTGTTGCCACTCTTTATAGATTTCTTTACGTTTGTCTACATCAAATGCAGCCTCGGAGATCCCTTCGGCGAGCAAACGATCGTTCTCTGCACTCGAGTAACGCGGGAAGTTATAGATTGCATCTTTGCCATACAGACCTGATGGGTCAACGTCAATCCCTACACCCCAAGCGCCTTGGTACACATCAACAGTAGGATCATCCTCACCATTTTGACCTATGCGATCATAGAAGGTATTAAACTCTACCATTTCCAAAGTTACATTCAGACCAATCGCTTTCCAGGATTGTACATAATATTGAGCCAGCGGCTCAGCAATGTCTCCACCAGTCATCGAAATGAAATTAATCTTCAGCTCGCTGCCATCTGGATTCGTTCTAAATTCACCGTTTAGTTTGTAACCAGCGTCATCCAGGATCTTCTTAGCTGCTTCTGGATCATAAGCTACACCTGGATTGGAAGCATCATGGAATTCAGGATGGGAAGGTGGGATCAACGTAGTCGCATTCCAGCGAAGTCCATTATAAAACTTCTTACCGACAGTATCATTATCTACAGCAGCCCACATGGCTTTACGCAGATTTACATCCGCCATTTTAGCTTTAGGATCTGTTGCAACAACTTTTTTCTCTGCATCCCATTTACCAAGCTTAAAGCCTATATACGTATAAGCACGATCAACCGCACCCAGGAATTCAACGTTTGACATCTTTGCATTATCCGGGAATTGATCAATAGGGAAGGAATCCACCAAGTCAACTCCGCCAGATTTCAGTTCTTGTACAATCGTTGTTGGGTTGATAACCTTCAAAATTACTTTATCCAGTTTTGGGGCTCCGCGCCAGTAATCTTCATTCTTAACAAATACTACAGACTCACCAGGAACGATGCTCTCTACTTTAAAAGCTCCGAAGCCAATTGGCTTTTGGCGGACTTCAGGGGAAGAGGAGATTTTGGCAACATCCATGCCGCCAAAGATATGTTTGGCTAATGGATAAATCCATACGCTACCCGTTAACAAGGAAGGTGTAGATTGCTTATAAGTAATCTGCAGTTTCTTATCACCCAGCACTTTAATCCCGGATATGGTCTTGGCTTTACCGGAATGGTACTCATCCATGCCTTCAATATTAGTGAAGTCAGAACCATAACGAGGACCATCATAAGCAGGATTACCAATAACTTCATGGGCGAACAACCAGTCTTCAGCCGTTACTGGCTTACCATCCTGCCAGTTTACATTGTCGCGAATCGTAAAGGTAAAGGTCCGTCCATCTTCTGCAACTTCATAAGTAGCCGCACCATCATTAGTATATACATAGTCTTTATCCCAAGTTAACAAACCTTCATCAAACCAGTTCAGAACTTGAGCATCTGGATCTCCAGAATAGAAGTTCCAGTTCAAAGTACCTTCAAATGGACTATCGGAAACAAGTCCAAATGTAATTGTCCCTCCGTCAATAGCTTCACCTTGGTTAGTCTTAACGTTACTAAAATCTTTAATGTTATAAAGTCCGTCTTCTGCCTCAGGCGCGGCCGTTGCTTCTGCAGTTGCCGCAGGTGCGCTGGCGCTAGGAGCTGCTGTTGATTCAGCCGCTTCGTTGTTGTTCTTGGAGCCGCAAGCCGCAAGAGCGAACAACATTACAAACATTAATGAAACTAGTAAAGCTTTTGAACGAATGGCTTTTCTCATTTAATCATTTCCTCCCTTATTATCCTTTTCTTTGTCTTGCGTCGGTCGCACGTTTAAGCGCTTGACCCACATTATTTATACTCAACATCAATACCAGGATCAGCAATGATGCGGGTAACCAGATCCACCATCTGAACTCAAGGGTCTGCGGATTTCTCGCATAGCTTACTAGAGTACCCAGACTGGGTGTACTTTCTGGAAAACCAAAACCTAGAAAGGATAGGCCTGATTCCAATCCAATATTAGCTGCCAGATTCAAGGTCATCGTTACGATAATGATAGAGCTTAAGTTCGGCAGAACTTGCGTGAACATAATTTTTAGATTGGAGGAGCCTAGGGTCTTAGATGCCTGAACATAATCCAATTCCTTCTCTTGCAATGTCTTGGAACGAATTAGCCTGGCAATCCCCATCCAAAGAAATGCTGTCATGATAAAGGAGAAGGTCAATGTATTGTACTTAGGAACTGCGCTGACAAAAGCTATAACAATCATTAGAAAAGGTAGAATCATGAAGAAATCCACAATACGCATCGCGACATTATCTACCGTTCCCCCAAAGTAACCTGAGACTAAACCTACCAGAATACCGATAATTCCCGTAAAAAAAGTAACCATAAAGGCAATAGACATGGAATTTCGTGTTCCTATAATTAATTGACCGAATACATCCCGTCCTCCATAATCAGTCCCCAGCCAATGCACAGCCGAAGGCTTCTCATATAGGGCGAACAAGTCAACCGTGACAATTTCTTTCTGATCTAAAAATAAGGAGATCCCATATACAGCAGCAATAATCGTAAATAGGAAAATCAATGAGATCAGTGCCAGCTTATCCCGCACCATCTCCCGCCAAACAATTTTGAAGCCCGATGGACTTTTATCAGTTTCCTGCAGCAGAGCTATCTCTGCGCTCGTCTTTGCCATTTCATTCACCCCAAAGTGTTCATCTTCTTATTTAATCCGGATACGAGGATCTACGATACTTAAAATAATGTCTGATAACAACGCACCGACGATGGAAGCAACCCCATACAGAAGAACAAGAGCTGTTACCACGCTGAAATCCCGAATCGTTATCGAACTTAGAAACAGCAAACCCATTCCTGGATAGCTGAAGATCGTTTCAACGAACACCGTACCACCGATTAGTCCAGTGATCTCATATCCAAAAAATGCAGCGATCGGCAGCAAGGAGTTTCTCAAAATATGACGATTGTATACGCGTGACTCCGAAGCCCCTTTAGCTCTAGCAGTGAGAATGAAATCTTTTTGCTTCGTATCAATGATCTCATTTCTCAGATATTGTACAGTCCCAACCGTTGCAATTAGCGCCATAGATAGCGCAGGCAGAAGCAGATGATAGAATTTACTCCAGAAGTGACTTAGTGTACCTGGAACTTCCCCGGGACTGACACTGCCGCTGGTAGGAAACCAATGAAAATGAAACCCGAAAACCCATACCATTAAGAGTGCAAATATAAACAACGGTGCAGCAAATCCAATATAGGTATAGCCAGTTATCAAGCGATCCAGCCACGAATCGTTATAACGTCCGCTGGTAATACCAAGCGGGATAGCAATAAGGTATGTAAGAATCAGCGTAACAATGGCCAGCCAAAGGGTATTCATCAGGCGTTGACCGATTAGCTCTGAGACCGGCATTTTGAAACGGAAGGACTGGCCGAAATCCCCTTGTATCGCTTTAGTGATCCAATCCCAGTACTGGATGTACCATGGATCATTTAAACCGAGCTTTTCTCTCATCGCATCAATGGCCGCCGGGTCAATATTCGGATCAAGCATTCCTGAAAGTGCGTCACCAGGCATCGCCTTCGCCATAAGAAAAACAAGAATACTTAATAGAACTACTTGAGGGATCATTATAAGAATTCTACGAACGATAATCTTCCACATATTCTCAACCTTTCTCAGGCAAGGCTACCAGATGAGTCTCGGAAATTGATTTTAATGGATAAGCCATGCCTTCTTCATCAAAATAATTCCGGTGCGCTTGTTCATATTCCTTGCTTACTGATTTTCTAAACTCCGTCTGCTTTTCTCTCTGTTTCGGATCAATATCAGGAATGGCGGCAATGAGTCGTTTGGTATAAATATGCTGAGGATTGTCAAAAATATCTTTAGCAGTCCCTTGCTCCACATGTCGTCCTTTATACATAATCCCTATGTGATCGCACATATGCCTGATGATCCCGAGATCATGACTGATAAATAGAAAAGTAAGATTCAGCTCTTTTTGAATGTCCTGCATGAAGTTAAGCACTTGTGCCTGTACTGAGACATCTAGCGCAGATACCGGCTCGTCAGCAATAATAAGCTTTGGCTTGAGTGCAATTGCTCTGGCAATTCCGATCCGCTGCCGCTGGCCGCCAGAAAATTCATGCGGATATTTCAGGATGTTCTCAGGACTTAAGCCTACCTGTAAAAGCAATTCCTGCACCCGGCGTTTTTCTTCCCCTGGAGACATTTTTTCGAAATTACGCAACGGTTCTGCAATAATATCGAGTACACGCTTCTTAGGATTTAAGGAAGAGTACGGATCCTGAAAGATCATCTGAATGTCTTTGCGGACATTTCTTTGCTTACGTACACCCCTCAAGGCCAAATCTTGCCCTTCAAAAATCACGCTGCCGCTAGTAATAGAATTAAGACCTATAATCGCGCGACCCGTTGTCGTCTTCCCGGAACCAGATTCACCAACCAGACCATAGGTTTGCCCAGCTTCAATGGTAAAATTAACATTATCGACAGCCTTAACTACGCCAACTTCCCTTCGAAAAACACCGCCGTGGATTGGAAAATGTACTGCTAAATTTTTAACCTCAAGAAGTCCCATTGTGGATTGCCTCCTCGTTAGTATCAGGGAAATGGAAATTGTTATAACAGGTGCAGCGAACGAAATGTCCGGGTGCGACTTCATGCAGCTGTGGGTTCTCCTCATGCTCCGATTCAGGAATCCAAGGCGTCCGTGCCGAGAAACGGCAGCCCTTACGCGGAAGGTTTTGCAGTGGTGGAACAATCCCCTGAATCACATGCAATCTGGATTTCTCTTCTTTTGCCGTTGGAATGGAGTTTAATAAGGATCTCGTATACGGATGTTTCGGATTAGACGTCAACGTAAAAATATCTGCGATTTCGACGATTTGTCCGGCATACATCACCGCAACACGGTCAGCCATTTCGCTTACAACCCCTAAGTCATGAGTGATTAAGATAATGCCTGCTTCCATATCGTTTTTTAATTTTTTAATAAGTTCAAGGATTTGTAATTGGATAGTCACATCTAGTGCTGTAGTAGGTTCGTCGGCGATCAAAAGCTTGGGTCCATTGGCTATCGCAATGGCGATAACCACCCGCTGCCTCATGCCACCGGATAATTCGTGGGGGTACTGCTGATATGTATGCTCGGGACGGGAAATTCCAACCTTGGTCAAAAGATCAATGACCTTCTCTTTTCTCTGTTTCTTAGAAAGCTTGGAATCGTGTAGGATAAGTACTTCTTCAATCTGTGAGCCGATGATCATTAGCGGGTTTAAAGCGGATAAAGGATCTTGAAAAATCATAGACATTTCTTGGCCGCGCAGCTTGTTTAGTGCAGCAGGAGACATGGTAACGATGTCCTGGCCCTTGTATTTGATTTGTCCGTCAATTTTGGCTCTGGTGTGCAGCCCCATAATTGAAAAGGCGAGCGCACTTTTTCCTGAACCAGACTCTCCAACGATAGCCAGAATTTCATTTTTGCGAACAGACAGGGTAACATCATCAACCGCAGCATAATAGTCGTCTGCAATTCTGAACGATGTCGACAAATTTTTGATTTCTAGTAGTTCTTCGCCCATATTCATCACCCTAACGACAAGGATTTCAAAATTAACACAATGAAAATATTATGTAAATTTTGATATAAATAGTGTTGATTTTCATGAAACATTTTGAAATAACCAATGTGATGATAATTAACACCATTAAGAATACTACCAGTAGTTCAATCGGAAATAAAAATGAACATCTCGTAACTTTGTAGTTCATTTTAATTAACTTATGGTAAATTATCAATCTTTTCCTATAAAAAATTTTCAATCGATGTGATCAAAAGTAACGTAGGCAACAAAAAAACGGCTCTAGGCCGCCTTTTTTCGGGAATTATTTAGTTCGTCTGAAAGTTAAAATCTTTTGCTTTCCAGCATGAAATTGGAAGGTATTACAGTCGCTAGCTGGGTTACTGCTCCCGCCGAAGCTTTTGATTATGACGAATCTTAATCTCGTTGCCTTGCTCAGTTGCTTGATAAAAAACACGCTGAGAAATCTCCTTAGGCAAATACTCCTGCTTTACATAATGCCCCGGAAAATTGTGCGGATATTGATATCCTTCATGCCCTAACGCAGTTGCGCCTTTATAGTGCGTATCACGCAGATGCAGCGGTACCTCCGCTGATTTGATCTCATCCATACTTGCCATTGCATTGGAAATAGCCATAACCACAGCATTAGACTTCGGACTCTCCACGGCAAAAAGAATAGCTTGGGCAATGTTCAGCTTCGCCTCTGGCCAACCATTGTTTCGATAAGCATCCAGCGCACTCACCGCTTGAACCATAGCTTGGGGATTAGCCAGGCCGATATCCTCACTGCTGGCTGCAATCAGGCGCCGAATAAAAGTCATAGGGTCCATTCCAAGCTTTTCTACCGCATACAGAAACCAAAACAACGCGGCGTCGCTGGAACCGCGGATACTTTTATGAAAAGCGGATAGCACATCATACTGCGTCGATTCATCAGCCTTCACAATGGGGCGCCGAATGGATTCCTCCGCCACCTCCAGCGTAATATGAACACTTCCATCAACTTGCGGCGCGGTAGTCAGGGCTGCCAGCTCCAGCGCATTTAGTGCCCGGCGAATGTCTCCATTAGCCATAGTTGCAATATGCAACAAAGCCTCTTCATCGACCTGAAGCTCCATAAATCCAAGACCTTTATCTTTGTCCGCCAAGGCTCTGCGCATCGCGATCAGACTGTGTTCACTCGTTAATGCCTCCAGCTGAAATAAGGTGGAGCGGCTCATAAGCGCCCCATTAACATAATGGAACGGGTTCTCTGTAGTCGCTCCAATGAAGGTGATGGTCCCTTTTTCTACCGCTGGCAAAAGCGCATCCTGGCGTGAGCTATTAAATCGATGCACCTCGTCCAGGAACAGGATCGTCTTTGTGCCGTACAATGTTTGATTGTTCTGAGCTCGCTCAATAACCTCCCGTACATCCTTCACGGTAGCTTCCACCGCATTCAGACGTACGAATTCCCCTTGTGTGTGATGAGAAATAATATGCGCGAGTGTCGTCTTACCGCATCCCGGGGGACCATAGAGCAAAATCGAAGAGACTTGATCCGCCTCAATCGCTCTTCGCAGCAGCTTCCCCCGACCTATGATATGCTCTTGACCAATATATTCATCAAGATTCTCCGGTCTCATCCGGTCCGCAAGCAGCCGTCCGCCCCCGGTGTCCTCTCCGAAAGAAAATAAATCCATAACTCCACTTCCTTGCTATATTCTTGTAAAAGCTCAATATAAATCCCTCTCTATCATACCATATCACAGGGAAGGATTAGGATGTCCTGCCGGTTCAAGGTAACAGTATCAGCATAGACTTATTTTACGCCAAAATAAAAAGAGCATGATCTCGTCTTAGAAAGGCGGGAGCCATGCTCTTTTTTCAAAATATAAGAAAGTATAGGTTTCACGCTATACTTTATCCTTATGATTTCTCGCATAACGCTTACCGTCCTTATAAGGACGCCAAAGGCGTTTATGCTTGAATTGCAAGCTAGCAATTTACTGCCAGCCGCATTTTTGATATGATTTTACGAATGCTTTCTTCCGATAGATGGTACTTCTTCTGAAGTTCCGCTACGGAATCACCGCTTCGATGACAACTGAAAATTTCCTTGTTCCGGTTCGCTATTTCTTTCCTCGAACCGCTGTTCTCGCCCCATCGAACCCGCTCTTCCGTCCTCTTTGGGATGTAGAGCAGTTCACCTTGGATGTATCCCTGAAGCTCTTCGAGCAAGCCAGGGGGGAGCACATCCTTCCCATTTACATAACTCAACTTGCATTTCCTCCTTCAACAGGTGTGTCCCTATGCGTCGGTCAACTAAGTTTTTAGTTATAATCACGTCACCTGCCTCCTTTCTTCTCCTCATATTTGGAAAAATCCGTAATTTCATTATATAAAAACCTTTTGGTAGCGTCTACATTCGATTTCATAAATTTCGTTCTTATGGATAAGTGTGGTACTTCTTATGTTAGTAATAAGGAGGCCATAAGGCCTCCTCGCTTTAAGCAGGTTTCCGTCTTAAACGGAAACCACCTCGTATACTGAAATCATTTCAATCAGCCTCCTTCCAGAAGTGTTCTTGCCCGGCCGGACACTTATTATTAAGCCATACCTATGGGGGAGTTACAAGACCAAGAACAGTTATAACCATTCTCCACCAGTCTTACTCCCCCTCAGAATCGCTTCCAGCCGCCGTTTGCACATAGGAAGGAACTTCCCCATTATGGAGCAGCCACAGCTCATGGAGAGCACGTGTACAGCCGACATACATCAGCTTCGCGTCCCAAGCCGTCGCTCCGTAATGGTCTTGATCGGCATCTGCTAAGATCACTGCATCGAACTCCAAACCTTTTGATAAATAGACAGGCAGCACCGATAGCCCACCCTGATATTGGGTCATACTGCCATCAATCAGATGAATATCTTCAAAATGCTGTGACAGCTCCGCATATAGTTCTGCAGCCTCATGAAGATTTCTTGTTAGGACAGCCACCGTACGGTATTCCCTTCCTGACAGAGACTTCAGTGCAGAGGTTATTGTCCGCAAGCGAGCTTGCTCATCAGCTATCAGCTTCCCGTTATCCTCGCCGTAGGCGATCATACGCACGGGATCTCCACTACGAAACACAGGAACGGCCAGCAATGAGCTTTCCACACCTGAAGATAGAATTCCATTAGCGAAGTCTATAATTTCCATAGTAGAACGATAGCTGCGTGTCAGCGCGTGATAAGCCGTGTTCTCAGGGGTAAACAACGTCTGCATCTCTTCCCACGCGTGTACGCCTTTATAGGCATGTATACCCTGCGAGAGGTCACCCAGGATCGTAAAGGAATGGCCTCGCACATATAAATCCAGAACGGCAATTTGGAAAGGTGAAAAATCCTGAGCCTCATCGATTACTACATGGTCAAAGCGAGTAACGCCCTCATCACCGTTCAAAAGATAATGGATATACAGCAGCGGAGGTAAATCCTCTTCACGTATGATGCCTTTTTTCAGCTCTTTTGCCGTTTCCTTCAGTACAGCTGCCGGAATTTCCTCAGGCGGTTCAATCGGCCAATCCTCAGGAAGTTTAGCTGCTCGGAAAATTTGCTTATAGATCGTTAATGGATCATATTTAGGCCATTTGGCACTATAAGCCTTCTCTCGCTGCGCGCCTTTTTTCTTGCGATCCTTCATAGCAGCAGCTGAAGGGCTCTTCTTCAGTTCCATCTCAATCCAGCGATGAATCCGCGCCATTACCCGTTCCTTGCGCTTAGCTGGAGGATAGGGAGCATACTCCTCATTATGCCAGCGCAAAATCATAGAACGGCGTAGCACCGCACCCTCCCACGGGCTAAAATCACCCTCAGGTACGGAGCTGCTTTCCAATAGCTTGATGCTGGACTCTATGATTCCCATCAGCACCGTGGAACCCTTGAAGCGCCCCGGTGTCTCTTCTGTAATTACCGGCATGCCCCCAGGGGTTTCGAACCAGCGGTTCATCGTCTCTGTCGCATCCTGTTCCGGCAATTCCAGTCCTAGTACATTAGCCGCCCAATCCGGAAATGTACTTTGAGCAATATTACCTACCCCGAGCTCAGGCAATACATCCGAGATGTAATCTAAAAACATCCGGTTTGGTGCAAAAATGATCATTTTTTCCGCAGAAACCTGATCCTTGTATTGATACAGCAGAAAAGCAAGCCTGTGCAGTGCAACGGTTGTTTTACCGCTTCCTGCCACGCCCTGAATGATCAGCGCTGTATTCTTGGCAGCACGGATAATCTTGTCCTGCTCCTCTTGTATGGTCGATACGATATCCCGTAGGCGATTATCCTTATTCTCCCCAAGTCGATAGACGAGAAACTCATCTGATACTATCGGTGCATCGCTTTCCCGATTGTACGTATCCGCGACCCGCTCCAGAATTTGCTTCCGAATCACGACGTTGCGTTTGAGGTATACCAGCCCCTCTATCAATCCCTCAGGAGCTTCATAGGAGGCTGGCTCGGTACCGCCGGTAAACGAATAGAACAGGCTTGCTACCGGTGCGCGCCAGTCGATGACTAGCGGACGGTCGCTTACCTGCTCACGGTCTACGCCGATTTTGCCTATATAGAGTGCCTTCCGTTCATTCTCATCATTGCCTTGAAAATCAAGCCGTCCGAAATAAGGCTCCTGCCTAAGCTTGGCAAGATCTTTGCGCTTCTGATCACGGTTCGCTTCCAGCACCTGTTCCGTATAGTCATGTCCCGTGTACACTGGTGTCTGCTGGAGCTTCTCCAGCAAAGTGTCAATTTCAGTAAGCGCTTGATTCAGCCTGTCTTCTTCCTCTTGATAGGCACTTTGAAAGTTGTCTTCCAATTTCAGTTACCTCCTAAAAGTTTATCGAGCTTAAATTTTCATGCTCCTACGCCCATTTCTCACGCAAAAGGATACCCATTGTAGCACAATCAGCGCTTAAATACCAAATCTTTCAAATGATTTGACTAAACTTATAAGTTCTCCAACCTAAAACCCTTTGGTGCTCCTTAGCTCGCACAAGCGTCGAATATTCAGGACACACCAAAGGTGTTTTTGCCTTTGGTTTCGGCGTACACGCACATTTAGCTCCAATCAACGGTATTTATACCTTTGGTTTCGGCGTACACGCACATTTAGCTCCAATCTACGGTATTTATACCTTTGATTTCGACTTCTACGCGCATTTGGCTCCAATCTACGGTATTTATACCTTTGATCTCGACGTCTACGCGTATTCGGCTCGAATCTACGGTATTTATACCTTTGGTTTCAGCGTTCGCTCACGTTCGGCTCCAATCAACGGTATTTATACCTTTGATTTCGACTTCTACGAGCATTTAGCTCCAATCAACGGTATTTATACCTTTGATTTCGGCGTCTACGCGCATTTAGCTCCAATCAACGGTATTTATACCTTTGATTTCGGCGTCTACGCGCATTTAGCTCCATTCTACGGTATTTATACCTTTGATTTCGACGTCTACGCGCATTTAGCTCCAATCAACGGTATCTATACCTTTGATTTCGACATCTACGCGTATTCGGCTCGAATCTACGGTATTTATACCTTTGATTTCGTCGTCTACGCGCTTTTAGCTCCAATCAACGGTATTTATACCTTTGATTTCGGCGTCTATGCGCTTTTAGCTCGAATCTACGGTATTTATACCTTTGATTTCGACGTCTACGCGCATTTAGCTCCAATCGACGGTATTTATACCTTTGATTTCAACGCTGGCTAATAGAGCTGATTAGTGAACAACAGTTCCCTCGCAATCAAAGAAACTGGATGCCGCACTATAGCACAGCCTGCAAAATAAAGTTAGCTACAAACAAACCAGCAATCCCATACAGCGCAGGTGGCACTTCCTTCCCTTTGCCCAGCGCCAGCTTCACAATTGGGTAGGTAATAAAACCAAAAGCCATACCATCCACAATGCTATAGGTGAATGGAATCATAACCATGATTAGAAAAGACGGGAACAGCTCGGTCAAATCACTCAAGTCCATCTCACGCACATTCTGTACCATAAGTCCGCCGATCACAATCAGGATCGGTGCGATCGCACTATCGGGAATATAGGATAACAACGGAAGGAATAAGAAGGTCGCCCCGAATAGAAGCCCTGTCACCAGCGAGGTGAGACCCGAACGCCCGCCCGCAGCTATTCCTGCATTGGATTCTGCAGCGGCCACGACTGGACTGCTTCCGAAAAGACCCGCGGCGATATTGGCAAGCGAGAGCGCACGCAGGCTGCTTTTGAAGCGTTCTGGACGGCCTGCCATCATCGTCTGTGAGGCTACAAGACCGATATTTTCAAATACAACGATTAACAATAACAGGAATACAGCAATCCAGAACACAAGGCTCACAATACCGCTCCAGTCCATTCCGAAAAATAGGCCGCCATAACCTGAGAATACATGCCCTGAAGCTTGTTTTTCCGGTGCATGTGCAGCTCCCAGAAGATAGGCTAGTCCTGTACCAACCAGCATACTTATCAGCAGGCCGCCGTTAGTTCCCCGGATAAATAACACTAAAGCCAGCAATAAAGTCACACAGGATGTAATAACTGCAGGATCACTAAAATGTCCTATGGCAACAAAAGTAGTCTGATGGGCAATCACTATCCCGCTCTTTTGCAGCCCTATAAAAGTCAGAAACAGCCCTATACCGACTGTAATGGCATGCTGCAGGTTTTGGGGAATTGCCTCACTAAGAATACGATAAAGTGATGTAAAGGCCACGATAGCGAATAACACGCCTGTTATAACGACTACAGTAAGCGCCTCTCTCCAGTCCAGCTTCATGGAATGAACAAGCGTATAAGTGAAAAATGCGTTAATCCCCATCCCCGGAACCACGATGATAGGCGTCTTCCCGCCAAAAGCCATCAGCAGACAGCCGGTAATAGCAGTCAACAGTGTAGCCACCATTGCAGGTCTAAGCGGCATCCCCGCGTCATGGAGAATCGTCGCATTCACCATAACAATATAAACTGAAGCAAAATAGGAGAGAATCCCTGCAGCCCATTCCCGTTTCCAGTCATTCTCAGGCGCAAGCCCCACACTATTTCGCCAAAAATTCGATTTCATGTACAAAAACCTCCACTGATATTAAGTTCCGCAGGCGGATATTACCCGGATTATAAATCTAATAATCAGCCGTTCATCCCGGTTCAGCTATTATGCCTATTTGTGGCCTGCTTCTTGCAGAACCCGCCTGTTTAACGACAACAAAAGGGCGTACGCAGCCGGATTCCAGCTACTCGCCCTTTTGTCCATTACTCTAATCCTATATCTATAATTGAAACAGCCTCAGCTCAGCGATTCACTTACAAGCTGACGCCTCCAGCCTCAAGCAAATCACGCACGGCAACGCTGACCATGATTAGGCCGGCTACCGGTGGAACAAATGAATTGCTGGCTGGCGGTTGTTTCGCTTTACGTCGATCCGGCGCATTCTCCGGAACAATCTTGTCCGTAACATCCTGACGTGGCTTCATTGGCGGCTCCGTAGAGAAGACCACCTTCACGCCTTTCTTAATCCCATCCTTACGCAGCTTCTGGCGAATGACACGGGCAATCGGATCATACGTTGTCTTGGAAATGTCCGCTACCTGGAATCTTGTAGGATCCATTTTGTTGGCAGCGCCCATGCTTGAGATCATAGGAATTCCCCGTGACAGACATTCTTTAATCAAATGGACCTTGTAGATAATCGTATCCGAGGCATCAATCACATAATCCGGTTTCAGCTTGAACAGTTCCTCATAGGTTTCTTCCGTATAGAACATGTTCAGCGCAATCGCTTCACATTCCGGATTAATCAGCTTCACGCGATCCACCATCAGTTCGGCCTTCTTTTGCCCAACCGTAGTAGTAAGTGCGTGAATCTGCCGATTCACATTGGTAATGTCGACAGAATCCTTATCAATCAGAATCAGTCTGCCGATCCCGCTACGAGCCAATGCCTCAACAGCCATACCGCCAACACCGCCGATACCAAGTACCGCTACTGTGCTGTTCTTCATAATCTCCAGACCTTCCGGTCCGATCGCCAGTTCCGTACGTGAGAACTGATGCAGCATGAGGTCAGCCTCCTTCAAAAGCTATGGCGAAGCAGAAATCTGCCTCGCCCGCTTTATTTAATTATTCTTTTTCTTTTTCTTTCTTTGGTTTAAGGGCCAGCTTAATGTGCAGTTGCTCCAATTGTGAACCGTCTACTGGTGCAGGTGCATCCATAAGCAGATCCGTTGCACTTGCCGTTTTCGGGAATGCGATGGTTTCGCGCAGATTTGTACGGCCCGCCAGCAGCATGATTAGACGATCTAAACCGAAGGCGATACCACCGTGTGGAGGTGTACCATATTCGAACGCATCCATCAGGTAACCGAACTTCTCGTAAGCAACCTCTTCTGTGAAGCCGAGAGCTTGGAACATTTTTTCCTGTACTTCACGTTTGTAAATCCGCATGGAGCCACCGCCTACTTCATAACCGTTCAGAACGATATCGTAGGCTTGTGCACGAATTGCACCTGGATCTGTGTCAAACAGATGCAGATCCTCTTCACGCGGACGAGTGAACGGATGGTGTTCTGCTACATAACGTTTCTGATCTTCATCATAACCAAGCAATGGGAAGTCAGTCACCCAAGCGAACTTGAACACGTTATCGTCGATCAGACCCAGCTGACGTCCGATTTTGACACGAAGGGCGCCTAGAACGTCCGCTACAACCTTTTTGGTATCAGCGGAGAACAACAGTAGGTCGCCTTCTTCAGCGCCTGTACGCTCCTTCACAGCGGCAATTTCTTCTTCAGTGAAGAATTTGACAATCGGTCCTTTGAACTCGCCGTCTTTCACTTGAATCCAAGCCAGACCTTTCGCTCCATAACGCGCAGCATAAGGTCCGAGATCATCGATTTCTTTACGAGTCCAAGTCCCGCAGCCTTTAGCATTTAGACATTTCACTTCTCCGCCTTTTTCGATCACGGAAGCGAATACCTTTACGCCACTTGTTGCAACAATATCGTTCATTTCTACAAGCTCTAATCCAAAACGCAGGTCAGGTTTGTCTGAACCGTATTTGCCCATTGCCTCAGCATAAGTCAAACGTTGGAATGGAAGCTGAATATCCGCTCCTACAGTTTCTTTGAACAAACGCTGCATTAGGTTCTCCATCATGCCAAGCAGCTCATCTTGAGACAGGAATGAAGTCTCGATGTCCACTTGTGTAAATTCCGGCTGGCGGTCAGCACGCAAATCTTCATCACGGAAACAACGAGCAATTTGATAATAGCGTTCAACGCCACCCACCATCAAAAGCTGCTTGTAGATTTGTGGAGATTGAGGCAATGCGAAAAATTCGCCTTCATGCACACGGCTTGGCACCAAATAATCACGCGCACCTTCCGGTGAGCTCTTAGTTAGGATTGGTGTCTCTACGTCAATAAATCCTTCACTGTCAAGGAAATCGCGGAAAATCTTAGAAGCTTTCGAGCGTAGCAACAGTGTTTTTTGCATTTCCGGACGACGCAGATCCAGGTAACGATATTTCAGACGAAGAGATTCGTCTACTTCCACTCCATCTTCGATGAAGAATGGAGGAGTCTTAGCAGCGTTCAGCACTTCGATATCTGTAATTTGAACTTCAATCTCACCTGTTGGCAGATTGCGGTTAATGGTTTCTTCATCACGTTTAACCACTTTTCCTTTGACAGCCAAAACATACTCACTGCGAACCTTATCCGCAATTTGCAGTGCTTCGCCGGAGTAGTCCGGGTTGAATACAACTTGCACAATACCGCTTCTGTCACGCAGGTCAATAAAAAGTACGCCCCCAAGGTCGCGGCGGGTCTGGACCCATCCGTTTAAGGTTACCGTTTGTCCAATATGTTCTGGTGTTAATTGCCCACAGTTATGACTTCTTTGCATAATTCACCATTCCCCTTTTTATTTAAAAATACATTTCTACTTAAAAAGTCTTCTTCTATACCAACGCCTGAGCCAGCTCTTCGAGCTTCACAGTCTGCTGTTCCCCTGTGCTCATCGACTTCAGCGCAATTACACCATTCTTCAGCTCGTCTTCGCCAAGAATCGCAGTATAACGTGCCGACATACGGTCAGCTGACTTCATCTGCGCCTTCATCTTCCGGCCGAGGTAGTCGCGTTCTGCCGAGAACCCTTGGCTACGCAGAAAGTATAGCTGCTTGGAGATTTCAATGTCAGCCTCTTCGCCAAGAGCTACAAAATACACATCCAGTGGCTTCGCAGTCTCCAGTTCTACCTTCTGATCCTCCAGAATAAGAAGAATACGCTCCAGTCCGATCCCAAAACCAATACCCGGTTGATCCGGTCCACCGATTTCTTCAACCAAACCGTTGTACCGGCCTCCGCCGCCTACAGTATCAATAGAGCCAATGCCAGCTGCTTTATATTCAAACGCAGTATGCGTGTAATAATCCAAACCACGTACAAGACGAGGATTAATCGTGAACTCTACACCCATAATGTCGAGATGCATCTTAACCTTCTCAAAATGAGTTATGCATTCATCATCCAAACTGTCCAAAATAGAAGGGGCATCTGTAAATTTATCCTGATCCACCTTGCAATCCAGCACACGAAGCGGATTACGCTCGATTCGACGCTGACAGTCACTACAGAGGTTATCCTTCATCGGTCTAAGGAATCCCAGCAGCTTCTCCCGGTAAGCCGCACGGCTTGGTGCATTACCCACGGAATTAAGCTCCACTCTTACATCCTTAAGACCTAGATCCTTATAGAACTGATAGCCCATAGAGATTACTTCTGCATCAATAGCCGGATCCACGGCCCCAAACGCCTCAATCCCAAACTGATGGAACTGGCGATATCTTCCGGCCTGCGGACGCTCATAACGGAACATAGGTCCGATATAATACAGCTTGCTTACATCAGGTTCACCGTATAGCTTGTTCTGAACGTAAGCTCGCACGACACCAGCCGTTCCTTCTGGACGAAGAGCCAAATCACGGTCGCCTTTGTCCTTGAACGTATACATTTCGCCTTCCACAATATCCGTTGTTTCGCCTACTCCACGTTCGAATAACCCTGTGTGCTCAAACATAGGTGTGCGAATTTCCCGGTAGTTAAAACGGCGGCATAAATCTCTGGCCTTCCCCTCAATATACTGCCATTTCTCCACAGCACCCGGAAGCACGTCCTGCGTTCCAGTTGGTTTCTCGAATCTTTCTTTAGCCACAGTCTATCCCTCCTAAAAAATAACCCCTCTAAAGCTGTTCTCTTCATCTGTTTCTATTGCAGAAAAAGCAAAAAATCCCTCGCCCTGTTTTATAAAAAAACAGGGACGAGGGATTATCATAACCAATAATACACCACGTGGTACCACCCACATTCCGGATCAGTAAAAATATACTGAAGCCGCTCAAAGCGGTTAACGCCCGCCTACGCGTAAACGGCTACTGATCGCGGCAATCAACACTGCCCACTTTCGCCGTACGTTCTCGGGGAGGTCATTCATTCGCTCATCAACAGAATCCTTGCAGCCAAGCGATACCGGTTCATCATCCACTTAAGTAGATGTCATCCGAATCGACAAGGGATTCTTCTCTGGAGTTGTGGGTTCTCGAATTACTTGGTCCCGTCATCAAAACCATATGATAAAATCGTATATTGTTAATATTCTACTGAACTACTGCATTAAAGTCAAGGTAGTAAAAAGGATGCCTAGTATAAATTTTGACAGCTTCCGAGTTTTTTATTCAGCAATTATATTGTAACAAAAAAAATGACCTGCAGCCGAATGCTGCAGGTCCATCATCATATATTATTAAAAAGGGGGTCATGCCTTTATTATAAACACGCTATATTAAGGAATCATGTACGTAATATTACGATTATATTACATTCCATGAAAGCGGTTTATTTTTAATAGAATACTATTCGAATTGTTCAACATAAGCTCCTTTGCCCCGGAGGATTTCCACAACTTCATTATAATTCTCTTCTGCTATACTTAGCTCCATCACATAACGAAGTTCACTTAAATCCCCATCTTCGAGATCTCCTTCTGCCACGTTCGCACTAACCTGATCTTCATTCACACTATAATGCGTTTCAGGGTCAGCCCGTGTGTCGGAGGCGGCAATGCCAGGAACCAGCATAGCTCCAGCTGCAGGTGTGCTAGCCGTTCCAAGCGTTCCAGTTGTGCCTGCGACTACAGATGCACTATCCAGTGGAATGATTGGAAACAGAATATTACGATCATTGCCGATAGGGTCCGTGAGTGGCCAAACCTCCAAGCCATCCACCTTATAGCTAATCAATGCTGTTTTTGCGCCTTCTGCTTCATTTTCAGTTCTGAAATACGCTTGGATTTTTCTGCTCATTGCCATTACCTCCTTGGATTATAAGACTCTTATTTAAATATTGCTTATTTATTTCAGGACCTTCAATATTTCACGAACAAATGCAGGCTCATCTTTTGGTGTACGCGAAGTAATGTAATTGCGATCAACCACTACTTCCTCATCCTTAAACTCCGCGCCGGAATTCACAACATCATCCTTCAGCGGAGGATAAGAGGTAATGGTGCGTCCCTTAAGCAAGTCTGCACTGATCAGAATTTGCGGTCCGTGGCAAATAGAGGCGATAGGCTTGCCTGCTTCATTTGCTTCTTTTACAAACTTCAAAATATCGGCATTTTGCCGTAAATTCTCGGGGGAAGAACCACCCGGGATGACAATCGCGTCATAATCACTTGCTCGAACATCGGCGATCGCCTTGTCTGCTGCGTAGGAGACTTCTTTCTTTTTACCTAGCAAGGTCTCCCCTTTTTTCAAACCAATAATGTCAGCTTGATGTCCTGCCTTTATAATTTCATCATAAGGAACCTTCATTTCAGAATCTTCAAAATCATTAGCCAGTAAGAAAGCAACGTTACTCATGTAATAGTTTCTCCTCTCTGTCTTTAGCAATTAATGATGTTCTAATTATTCTTTCTTGTGGTCTATTACCCTTATGAGGATGCTTTCTAACCTTTAATCGGAAAAAAGGCTTCATTCACAACACCGAAAAAGCCGCCTTTTCCACCCGCTTCAGGTACGCGGCAAGAGATTGCGGCTTCTTCCTTTGATTACTAATGGTTCGGTCTCGCCTTCTAGCTTTTTGGCTAATGCACAGGCTTCCATAGGACTCCCAGCCGGTAGTGCCGGGATACTTCTCCATACCCATGCCTTCTGTGATTGTCTCATTCTTAAACTCCCTGCCTTATGCGTGATATCTGCCTGCATTTAGTTTATCCAGCCCAAAGAAGCTCTATCCGCATAAAAAAAAGATGTCGAAAGTTAGCTCCGGCCAGAAGCAATCTTCGACATCCTCTATTTCGTTAGCTGCGGCTATCCAGAATGAGAGTAACTGGGCCCCAATTGGTCAGCGACACATCCATCATCGCTCCAAATATGCCCGTCTCCACCTGAAGACCTCCAGCTCTAAGCTCTTGATTAAAATAATCATAAAGACGCTCGGCCTCCGCAGGAGCTGCAGCTCCCATGAAATTCGGCCGTCTTCCCTTACGGCAATCTCCGTATAAAGTAAACTGGGACACTGAAAGAATAGCTCCGTTAGTATCCGTGACACTATAGTTCATTTTGCCAGCATCATCTTCAAAAATACGCAGTCCAGCTATTTTATCCGCCAAATATTTGGCATCCTTCTCCGTATCTTCATGGGTAACGCCGACAAGCAGCATCAGACCATTGCCAATCGCTCCGGTCACTGTCTCATCCACGGTTACTTTGGCGTCCTTGCAACGCTGTACTACAACTCTCATCGCACTACTTCGCTCCTTGCCTTATTGCATGATCCGATTCACTGTATATACATCTTTGACTCGTTTCACTTTATCTACAACGGATTGCAGATGCTCCGTATTACGAATAAGGATGGTCATATGAATCATTGCCATCTTATTCTTGTCAGAGCGCCCAGTGACCGCTGAAATGTTCGTTTTGCTCTCGGACACTGCCTGCAGTACTTCATTGAGCAGTCCATTGCGATCATGGCCTGTAATCTCAATATCCACACTGTAGTTTGCTTCCATCGTGCCTTCCCATTCCACTTCAATCACTCTAGCTGCTTCTTCTCCGTCACCTTCACCCGGAATGTTAGGACAATCCTGGCGGTGTACAGATACGCCCCGGCCCCGTGTAACATAACCTACAATGTCGTCACCCGGAACCGGGTTGCAACATCGTGCAAAACGAACAAGTAAGTTTTCAATTCCTTTTACACTAACACCATTGGTAGGTTGATTACGTCTCTCGCCGGAAGACTTGATCTCCTTCATCTCTGAAGTAAGCTCCAAGTGATTAGCAGCTTCTTCCTGCTCCTTGCGCAGCTTCTCCGTCAAGCGGGAGGCAATTTGCGAAGCGGTAATCCCACCAAAACCAACGGCAGACAACATATCCTCTACATCATTAAAGGCAAATTTTTTCGCAGCTTCCAATAGTTTTTCATCAGAAATCCACTCGGAAACTTCGACATTCAGGCGCTTCAGCTCACGTTCAATCGCTTCGCGACCTTTTTCGACATTTTCCTCACGTTTTTCTTTTTTGAACCATTGCTTAATTTTGCTTCTTGCGTGAGAGGATTGTGCAATTTTAAGCCAGTCACGGCTAGGTCCGTAAGAATGCTTAGACGTCAAAATCTCAACAATATCGCCCGTCTTCAGCTTGTGATCAAGCGGCACGATCCGCCCGTTCACCTTGGAACCAATTGTACGATTGCCCACTTCTGTATGAATGCGGAACGCGAAGTCAAGAGGCACAGAACCGGCAGGAAGCTCGATAACCTCACCTTTAGGAGTAAATACAAACACGAGGTCTGAGAAAAAATCCATTTTCAGTGATTTTACGAACTCTTCGGCATCCTTAGCTTCATGCTGCAGCTCCAATATTTCGCGAAAGAAAGGCATCCGATTCTCCGGATTAGCATTATTACTGCTGCCTTCTTTGTATGCCCAGTGTGCGGCTATCCCGTATTCTGCCGTGCGGTGCATTTCCCAGGTGCGAATTTGCACCTCAGTAGGCTCTCCGCCTGGTCCTACCACAGTAGTATGCAGAGATTGATACATATTGGCTTTCGGCATAGCTATATAATCTTTAAAACGCCCCGGCATTGGCTTCCATAAGGTATGAATAATTCCAAGGGTTGCATAACAGTCCTTGATATTATCCACAATGATACGAATGGCCAGCAGGTCATAAATTTCATTAAACTGCTTGTTTTTTGTGCTCATTTTGTTATAAACACTGTAAATATGCTTCGGGCGGCCGGAAAGATCACCTTCAATGCCCATTTCATCCAGCTTGGCACGAATACGGCCAATTACGCTGTCGATAAATTGCTCACGCTCGGCCCGCTTCTTATGCACCAGATTAGCAATCCGGTAATACTGCTGCGGGTTCAAGTAACGAAGCGCAATATCCTCCATCTCCCACTTAATCGCGGAAATCCCCAGCCGGTCAGCTACAGGACAGAAAATCTCCAACGTCTCATAAGAAATACGGCGCTGGCTCTCTTCAGATTGGTATTTTAACGTTCGCATATTATGCAGACGGTCCGCCAGTTTAATGACAATGACCCGGATATCCTGAGCCATAGCAATAAACATTTTGCGGTAATTCTCGTTCTGCTGCTCTTCCTTTGAGCGAAAGCGAATGCGTTCCAGCTTCGTTAAGCCGTCAACAAGCATTGCGCAGGTATCGCCAAATTTAGCGCGGATTTGTTCCAGTGAGACCGTCGTATCTTCCACCACATCATGCAAAAGCGCTGCAACAATAGATATAACATCCATTTGCATATTGACGACAATATCTGCCACCGCCAGCGGATGCAGAATGTATGGCTCCCCCGACTTGCGGATCTGCCCGTGATGAGCCTGATCGGCAAATTCATAAGCTTCCCGGATGCGGAGAAGATCTTTATCTTTTATATAGGCGCCAGCCTTATCAATTAATCGCTCAATGCCCATTCTCGTCGTATCCGATTCCTTTCTATAATAAAATGAACCCGCAACTGTTCAAAAATCTGCAGGTTCCAATCATTTCATTTGTCCAAGCTTACTTACGCCCTTATTCAAAGTTGTCTATAATTATGAGGCTTAAGGAGGATTACGTCAACACTTGCCATCTCATGGGATTCCAGAAGTAAAAGTAATTAAATTCGGACAAATTAATAACACTTGTGAAAATGTTGTTGTAAAAAAGCCAAGTTCTATTTAATCTAGTAAAGGCGGATTTTCGCCGGACAACATAATATCAGATAAGAAAGAGGAGTGAACTCCATTGCAACGCGAAATTCAAGTTAACGAAAAACTTCCATGGGGCCCAGGCTTTCTATTAAGTCTCCAGCATTTGTTTGCCATGTTTGGCAGTACAGTGCTAGTGCCTAACTTGTTCGGGGTCGACCCTGGAATGATTTTGCTTATGAATGGTATCGGTACATTGCTGTACATTTGGATCTGTCGCGGTAAAATCCCTGCGTACCTTGGTTCCAGCTTTGCCTTTATTGCACCGGTATTATCAGTACTCAGTCGTTACCCAAATGATCACATGAAAGGATACTCGCTTGCTTTGGGTGCTTTTATCGTCACTGGTATTATATTCGTGCTCGTGGCATTGATCATTCGTTATGCAGGAACCAAATGGATTGATGTTGTTTTCCCTCCAGCAGTAATGGGAGCTATCGTAGCTACGATCGGACTTGAACTTGTACCTGTTGCCGCACGAATGGCAGGACTTATTGCTCCTGAAGGCGTTGCAGTTGCAGACTGGACGCCAGATGGCAAAACAATCGCACTTTCTATGGTGACGCTTGGTGTAACTGTAATTGGAGCTGTACTCTTCCGCGGTTTTCCAAAAATCATTCACATCCTTATTGGTATCGTCACTGGTTATGGTTTAGCATATATTTTAAAAATGGTGGATACCGCTGCTATCTCTAATGCAAAATTTTTAGCGCATCCTTCCATTGTTACTCCTTCATTTGATTGGAATGTAATATTCACTATTATCCCGGTATCATTAGTTGTTATCGTTGAGCATATTGGACATTTACTTGTAACAAGCAATATTGTTGGCAGAGACTTGGCTAAAGATCCTGGACTTGATCGCTCCCTGATGGGGAACGGGATATCTACAATTATCTCCGGTTTTATCGGTTCTACTCCAAATACAACCTACGGTGAAAATATCGGGGTTATGGCGTTGACTAAAGTATATTCGGTATATGTAATCGGCGGCGCAGCGGTGATCGCTATTCTGCTTTCATTCTCTGGTACTTTCTCCTCTGTTATCGCTAATATTCCAACCCCTGTAATGGGCGGTGTATCCCTGCTGCTGTTCGGTGTAATTGCGGCTTCCGGATTACGTATTTTCGTTGAGCAAAAAGTTGATTTTTCCAAAGCTACGAACATGATCATGGCTACGTTGGTACTCGTTGTCGGAATCAGTGGTACAACCCTTACCATGGGCAACGTTAAACTAAGTGGTATGGCGCTGGCTACAATTGTTGGTATCGTTCTGGCTCTGTTCTTCAAACTCATTGAAGTGCTTGGACTGTCTAATGATGGCGGAGAAAGTGATAAAACTGCCCATTAATCGGTTGAAAAAATAGAATTTTAAAAAAGCTGCTCCAACATCCATTTATGGACTTGGGCAGCTTTTTTTATTGACTCAGATACAAAACAGCAACTCTCCGCCAAAAGGCAGACAGCTGCTGTTATTATTTTACATTTTCCAATTACTGTTTAACTTTCACGTTTGGCGTCACACGCTAATCTTTGCACTTTTCAGCATAATTCGAGAGCCGAATCCCCGTTTATTTCCCGGGAAAAGACAAACTTTACAAGATTAATCCTCGTAATTCACCAAGGAAAGAACTTCAACTCCAGAAAGCTTATTACGTCCGGCAAGCTCAACCAGCTCAATCAGAAAAGCAGCACCTACCACTTTACCGCCAAGCTGTTCTACAAGGTTAACCGAAGTAGCAATGGTTCCACCAGTAGCCAATAAATCATCAGCGATCAATACTTTTTGACCAGGCTTGATAGCATCCGTGTGAACAGCAAGTGTGTCCTTGCCATACTCAAGATCATAACCTACCTCTATAGTCTCATATGGAAGCTTGCCGCTTTTACGAATCGGCACAAAACCTACTCCCATCGCATAAGCAAGAGGTGCTCCAACTACGAAGCCACGTGCTTCTGGTCCAGCGATAACGTCGATTTCCAAGTGCGCTACGAGAGCTTTCAACGCGTCAATTGCTTGGCGGTAAGCCTCTCCGTCCTTAAGCAATGTGGTGATATCTTTAAAACTAATACCTTCTTTAGGGAAATCAGGAATCACACGAATACTATCTTTAAAATCCAAATTTATCATCTCCTATAAGTTTTGTTAGCATAGCTGCTTTGATTCAGATCGACAAAACTTGCTTCGTTAGCATACGTTTTGTTATATTGAGCGTTGCATTTTTATACACCGTTGGGTACGCTCAGCAGCTCATATTTGCATGGATTATGATACGCCTAAACGACGCGATAACATCCAGTCCTGTAACTCTGACAGGCTGCCCTCCATGAAGTATTGCTCCATTTCCGCCATCTGTCCCAGTCGGACAAAATGACTCGATGCTGTCAGACTTTTAGCTACTGGCTGAGTAATAAACGCCACACTTCCCTGACTTCTTTTAATAAAATCAAGCTCCTCAAACACATCAAGCATGTTGTTAAGCATGCGGATACTTAACGAGGACTGGCGGCTTAACCGCAGCAAAACTTCGTTCTCAGGTGTTGCAACTGAGGTGATCGAAGCCAACAGTTTATATAGTATTTTGAAATGATCCCGTGTCGGAGTAATAAGTCGTTCTCGGCCATCCTTGATAGAATGCAATAACGCAATATTATCAGCATTAGGGAAGGTTTCGAGCAGCGCATCCAGTTGTTCAGGAGTCTCCGGCATATCCAGTAAGCATAACAGGGAGACATGCCCTGATTCCTGAAGGGGCTCATCCTTAACAGCAGCGCTAATGCCAGCTTCTTTATCATATACCCATAAAGACATTCCTATCAATTCACTTGCAGGCGTACTACGTCCGTTCTGAAACACTGCAGCAGCTCGATACGGACCCGCACCACTATAAGGAAGAAGTAGTTCTCTAATATGTGCGGCTTGCCGTACGGCGTCAGCAGCACCACGAAGATCGAATAACTGAGCATCCTGCACAGATAAATCCTGCAGCATCAGCTGTGATTTGCGTGAGCCATTCCATTCATTGATCGACAGCTCAGCTAACACGTTGATCGTAGTGCCCGCCGGTAGCAGCCTGGATAAAACGCCTTTACCAAACGCCAAGGCTTCAATGCTGTTTTTCCCCTGCTGCAATACAATCTTCAGGTGTTTTCCATCTTGACCCATTGTACGTGTCTCTTTCACGGTAGCCCCACGAATAATAAACTTCGGCAACGGATTAGACATTCCGAAGGGTGCAAGCCTTTCCAATTCTAGCGCGGTCTGCAGTGATAAATCTGAGATTGACACCTCTGCATCAGCGGAAGCAACAGGAACGAAATGCTCTGGCGTTAACACCCCGGACGCATATTCATTTAATGCTGCAGCAAAGGCTTCTAATCCATCCCGATGCAGGCTCATTCCCGCAGCGGCTGGATGACCTCCAAAATGATCCATTAAATCAGAACAAGAAGAAAGTGCAGCGTAGATGTCAAGTCCAGGAATGGAGCGAGCAGAACCTTTGCACATTCCGGTCTCTGGATGTATATCCAGAATGATCACAGGCCGATAATAACGCTCCAGCAGTTTGGAAGCCACTATACCTACCACACCTACATTCCAGCCATGATCAGCAAGAACAATGATGTCTGGGATTTCGCCACCCTGTGTCATCTGCTCCAGCTTGGCAGTAGCCTCAACAACAATTCTTTCTACCACCAATTGGCGTTCTTTGTTAAGCAGGTCAAGCTCTCCAGCTAGCTGCTCTGCCTCAGCCGCATGCTCGGTAGTGAGGAGGGACACAGCCCGTCCAGCATGGTCCAGGCGACCACTGGCATTGATGCGCGGCGCCATGCCAAAAGCGATATTGACCGCACTCACAGTGCTCATGTTCACACCGCTGACAGCGAGTAAGGCACGAATCCCCGGGAAACTTGAATGCCGCATACTTTCCAAGCCATTTCTAACAATCTCACGGTTTTCGCCAAGCAGCGGCATTAAATCCGCAACCGTTCCTATCGCTGCAATCTCTGCCCATTCTGTGGGAGTTTCTTCCCCTAGAATAGCCTGAGCAAGCTTATAAGCCACACCTACACCCGCTAATCCTTTGAACGGATAAGGGCAGTCTGGCAGCTTGGGATTAATAAGCGTATAGGCCTCTGGCAAAAGCTCAGGGGGTTCATGGTGATCCGTAACGATCACATCGATCCCCAGTTCATTAGCGTAAGCAACCTGATGATAAGCGCTAATGCCAGTATCTACTGTAATGATTAAGGAGACACCTTGCTGTAAAGCCCAATCCAGGGCATGATTATGCAGCCCATAACCCTCATTAGAGCGGTGTGGGATATAAATATCAAAGGAAGCGCCTAAATAGCGCAGCAGATGAATCATAAGTGCTGTGCTGGACACCCCGTCGGCATCATAATCGCCATAAATAAGAATATGTTCTTCATCTTTTAAAGCCTTTCTAATTCTAGGAACCGCTTCAGCCATTCCTTTGAGTAGGAACGGATCATGCTGTTCTTCCTCACTGCCATCCATGAAGCTTAGAGCTTCATGAGGCGTGTTCATTCCTCTATTTACTAATAGTGAGGATAAGAGTGGAGAAATAGAAAGGCTCCGGGCCATATCCCTAACTGTGTCGGGATTGGCTGCCGGAGATTGCCATCTTGTTTTTGGATAAAGCAATAGAACTCACCTTTCTCTCACCTTGCAAACTACTGAAGCAACGTAGGAATATCATTATCCGGCAATTCATAATTGCTTTTGTACGGATAGCCGGGATCATAAGGAACAACGTCCATATGCACCTCACCGACATGAACAAACCGGTGCTGCAGCAGCTTCCTAGCGCATTCCGAAATATCCTGTGCTTCCATCACCGTAATCCGCGGATTCACACTGATCTTCACTTGAAGATTCACATAATTCCCTTGCTCAAGTGCCTTCAGATGTTCTACGCGAATGACGCCATGAACACGTTGCACCGTTTCAATAAAATTAGCGGCTTCCTCCGAAGGAAGCTCCTGCGCATTTTTAGTGTTAATAGAGCTAGCAATGAGTGAATAACCTTTACGAAGAATTAAAACTCCGGTTAAGAGTGCTGCAATAGGATCCATATAAGATAGAGGATGCCAATAGGTGCCACCCATGGATAACGAAATTCCGACTAATACTGTGATAGATGTATATAAGCTGAAACGATGACTATTAACATATGCAGCGTGACTGCCATCACCTATTTTTTTAAAGTAGCGATATTGATATTGAAATACAGCTTCTTTAAAAACAATAGATACTAAGACGGTTACAAACGCCAGCTGTCCGTGTGTAGATGATTTTCCATCCGTTAAGTCGCGGATTGCAGAGAATGCGATCTGCAGTCCCCCCATAAGAATAAATACCGAAAAAAGTATAGCCAACAGCGGCTCCTTAGTGCCCCGCCGTTCTTCGATCCGTTGCTTACTCTTTCTCCCTTGCTCAGAGCGCCACGGAAGAATATCCGCCAGTTTGGCTGCTGCGTCTGCTCCGGAATACAAAGCATCCCCCATTAATGCCTTGCTCCCTGAAATATAGCCAAAACTCCCCTTAGCTACTGCCAAAGTAACATCGCTAATGATCCCTGTCCAAGCAACCGTCTCGCTTTGCGGTGATCGTTCTTTATTCATACGAGGCCCTCCTTACCAATAGCAAGTAATCTCATGATGATTCAATACACATGACATGACCCTAAAGATTTCGAAAGCCGCGTCGCATTTGACGCGGCTTTCTTAAACGTATAAGAAAAGTAGAACTTCGATGCTAATTTCTTCTAACCTTTATTCGGGCTGCTTTTCACTTTAACCTTCTCACGCTTTTTAAGCACTAACCAGAGTGGACTTGCAATAAAGATGGAAGAGTAAGCTCCGAAGAGCAAGCCGATTACCATCGCAAGCGAGAACATCTTAATCGACTCGCCTCCGAACAATAACAGGAAGAACGCCGCAATAAATACGGTAAATGCGGTATAGAGAGAACGCATGAGCGTTTGAGCCACACTTTTATTCACAAGGTGTTTCAAGTCTTCATAAGTTTTCTGTTTACCAAAACGTAAATTCTCACGGATCCGGTCAAAGATAACGATCGTATCATTGATGGAATAACCGATGATCGTAAGCACCGCTACAATGAACGTCAAATCCACTTCCAAGCGGAAGATAGAGAAGAGCGCGACTACGATAAAGGCATCATGGAGCAAGGCCACAATCGATGCCACGGCGAAACGCCATTCAAAACGAATACTTACATAAATAATAATCCCCAGACAAGAAATCAGAACTGCATAAATAGCATTACGTGCCAATTCTTTTGCCATTTCAGTGTCCACGGTATTAATTTCAAATGATGCTTTGTCATCCAGCTTAAGGATTTCAGCTTTTAGGGCTTCATCTTGAGCCTCATCAAGAACTTCGTCATAGCGGATATTCACACGCTGATCACCAAACGAGATCGTTGGTTCATGATCGACATCGATTGCACTAGTTGCAGTCTTAACCTGATCCAAGTTCAAATTCTTGGAAAGGGAGATGTCCACATTAGATCCAGCTTTAAAGTCAACGCTGTAATTCAGGCCAAATGTCGCCAGGAAAATCAATCCTGCTACTGTCAATGCGATAGAGAAAATATAGAAATATTTACTCAAATGTACGAAATCAAGCTCTTTCTTAAAGCGCACGGATTTCACTCTCCTTAACACCGAAGCTCTTCGGTTTGTTCAGCTTACCCGCTTTGACAAGCTGGCTAAGCAACCAGTGGGAGAAATAAAGATTCGTGGCGATACTCAGCACGATTTCTACAATCAGCACCAATGCAAAGCCTTTGACCGCACCTGTACCGAAGGCAAACATAACTGCTGCCACAATAATAGTAGTCACATTGGAGTCCATTACTGTCCGGAAAGAGGATTTATTGCCCGCTTTAACGGAGGACAGTATACTTTTTCCACTGCGCATTTCTTCCCTTATCCGTTCGTTGGTAATGATATTGGCATCGACCGCCATACCTATACCCAGAATAAATGCGGCTATACCAGGCAGCGTCAAGGTGAAGTCTGCGAAGACGAAGACCGCAATTAGCGCCCATGTATGCAAGAGCAAGGCAAAACTAGCCAAAAGACCTGGCAAACGATACATTCCGATCATGAAAATAAGGATAATCACAGAAGCCAGCAGACCTGCTCGAATCGTTTGATCAAGCGATTGCTTACCCAGGGTAGCACCCACACTTTGGGAATATTTCTCCGTCAGCTTCAGTGGCAATGCACCTAGGTTAATAGTGTCTGCAAGTTCACGCGCTTCCTTAATTGTATAGTTACCCGAAATAGAAGCACTGCCATCGGTAAGTACAGCTTGTACCGTAGGGTCAGATAGTTTGTTCTCATCCAAGTAAATCGCGAGATTCTTTCCTAAGAGACGTTTAGTAATCTCTGCAAATTTGTCCTTGTCCTTAATCTTGATGCTGATGATTGGCTGATTCAGGTTATCCCGTCCAACTTCTGCAGCACCTTCAACAAAATCACTACCTACCAGTTCGATTTTGCTGTAAGTTCCCTCAGCGTCACCTTCAGCAGCACTACGGAAAGTCAGAACTGCAGGTTCCTTCATTTTTTTACGAACCTCGGCTTCATCCGTTACGCCCGCAATTTTCAAACGGATACGGTCCGTACCTTCAGTAGTTACCTCTGGTTCACTTGTTCCGAGCGCATTCGCCCGTTTTTCTAAGCTTTCCGCTGTCTTCAGCAGAGAAGCTCGGGACAATGCTGCTCCCGCTTCCATAGGCTCAGCATGATACAAAATCTCAAATCCGCCTTTCAGGTCAAGACCAAGTCTAACCTTGTCCAGCAGTCCAGGAGTAGTAAATGCCATAACGCCTGTCAAAACGAGCACGGTAATAAAAAAGCCCATTAGTCTCTTCATGCTCTAGCTAGTTCCCCTTTCATTAACTCAATATTCCTATTATAGCTACACGCGAAATGACCGTCAATTCACAGCATTGATAGAGCTATACTCACACAAAGAAACGGCCGCCCCTGCTTAAATCAGCAAGACATCCGTTTTAATAGGAGATGTGGAGTTATTATTCTCTTACTTTACTGCTTTATCAGGCAGTTCGCAAAAAGAAATATGTGGTTTATTGTTCAGTTCAACCCCCGATAGGCCGCAATAGTCAAATAATTCATGTAACTATTGGCTTTCAAGGAATAAATGTCGTTTACCAGCTTATGTAGGGGAGGCAAGCCTTCCTTATCATAATTACGGCTGATGCAATCCCAGATATCCTTGCTGGTTACATACTCATAGCCGAGGAGCCGGAATTCTTCAGCTTTGCTGCGGCACATGGCTTCGATTTCTTCACTATGTTGATCATGATTCCACTGTTCCGATTCCACGTGTTGACACCTCCAAAGATCGCTCATGTTCGTATGCTCACCATAGATATTCGACTCTTGTTCTTCGCTTTCCTTCTTCCTTCACAAAAAGTTAAAGCTACTAAAACAAGGCATGCCGAGATAGGGGTATAGCATATCCATAAGAATAGACAAGTTCGCCAGCGTTTTATTTCATTTTGGGAAGAAGGCGTGACCTTTGAAGAAACAGAGCTTTATACAAGGAACTTTAATCTTGCTAGCCGCCGGCATCATTAATCGGATGCTTGGATTTATTCCCCGGATTGCTTTACCACGTATTATCGGAGCAGAAGGTGTGGGACTGTATCAGCTCGCATATCCTTTTTTTCTCGTGCTGGTTACTGTGATTACAGGCGGGATTCCACTGGCGATAGCCAAGATGGTAGCGGAAGCAGAAGGAGAGAATCGGCCAGAAAAATCACGGCTGATTTTACGTACTGGACTTGCCCTTAGTGTTGGACTTGCAATCTTCTTTACATTGGTTGCTATGATAAGCGCCTCATGGGTCTCTAATGTTATCTTAACAGACCATAGAGTTTATTATACGTTTATTGCCATGATCCCAATGATTGGGATCGTCGCCGTATCTGCAATCTACCGTGGTTATTTCCAAGGAAAGCAAAACATGATTCCATCGGCGCTCTCCTCTATCTTCGAATCTTTAGTTCGAATATTCTTTATGCTCTGGTTCTCCTGGTTGTTGCTTCCCAAGGGTATTGCTATGGCGGCGGCTGGAGCGATGTTAGGTGTGACGGTAGGAGAAATTGGCGGAATGTTAGCGATTCTGTGGCAATATTATGTCATTACTAAAAAAGATAAAAAGCAGACAAATCCGACTCCAGAGCAACCCGTTCTTGAGTCAGAGGTTATCCCATCTGATCCAGAAGGTGTGAAAGCCAACATCCCCATATTACGGCGCTTATTAGGCATATCCATTCCCGTTACAGCAAGTCGGCTTGTGGGCTCTTTTTCATATCTGCTGGAATCTATTATTACAGTGCGCAGTCTCGCCTTGGCAGGTATAGCCACTGCTGCCGCTACAGCCCAGTATGGGTCTTTACAAGGGATGGTTATTCCCTTATTGCTGCTGCCCGGGGCATTAACCTCTTCACTTGCTGTGTCTCTGGTTCCTTCCATATCAGAAGCTGCCGCAAGAAAGGACTTGCCTACCATTCACAAGCGTATGCATCAAGCGTTGCGGCTTGCGCTGGTAACAGGTGCCCCATTTGCTGTTCTTATGTATATCCTGGCGGTCCCGCTTTGCAATTTGTTATATGGCAACGCGGATACAGCCCCTATGCTGAAGCTTATGGCTCCGTTCGCCTTGTTCATCTATGTTCAAGCTCCCTTACAAGCTGCGCTGCAAGCTATGGATCGACCGGGCAGGGCACTCATCAACACCTTGATTGGAGCAGTAGTCAAAATCATTCTGATTGTAATACTGGCATCCCAACCTGAATATGGAATTTACGGCGCTATCATAGCCATTATTGTGAACAGCATTTTGGTTACGTTACTACACGGATACAGTGTAGTCAGTCTCATTTCATTATCTTTAAGAGTAACCGAAACCATAAAAACCTTATGTGCAATGCTCATTATGGGAGCGGGCGTGCATTATGTATACACTTCCATTCCCATTGCAGATGTACAATGGATTCAATTTTTATTTGCCTCTGCGATAGGAATGGTCCTGTATTTTGGAATCAGTCTGTTAGCTGGCCTTATCTCACTGCGTGATTTGGACCGTCTGCCGTTTATCAAACGCAGGCTCTAAAAGGTTATCTGTTGTCCAAACGGTCGACATAAATTCTGCCCTTATGATCTATGGAGCATAGAAATACATCTTTGAAATCAGATACTCCCTTTTGGCGAATTTGAGTTCTTAGCCAAAATCTGGTTTTTCCAATCATCTCTAAATTCTGATCCTGCACCTTTCCATCCATAATCAGAGGGATTGGAAGTCCTTCATACCTGATCTTATTCTTCGGCAGTTCTATCTTACGGTTCTTGTTCCCTTTATTATCGTCACTCTTTTTATGCTCAGCAGCTGCACTGCTATTGCCTGATTGGTTAGAGGATGAACTCCCCTTCTCTTTCTCGAATACGGTTAGCTGTCCACTAGGCTCCAGGATCGCAAATTCCACGTCAGCAGGACTGGCGATGTTCTGTCCACGCAATTGCTGCAGCAGATCATCAATATTATATCTCTGCCTACGCATTTCGCCCCGGTGCAGCTTGCCTCCAGAAATGAGTATGCTCGGTTTGCCGTCCATTAAAAGTCTGAGCTTTCTGCTCTTAAGACTGAGTTGAGCCACAATTACCTGTATCAACACCAATGTTGCCATCGGAACGACTCCTTCATAGATCGGCCGATTGATATCCTCAAGCACAAAAACAGCAATCTCGGCAATCATGATGGAGATCGTTAAATCAAATACAGACAGCTTACCTATTTCCCTCTTCCCCATGATGCGCATACACAGGAATATGAAGAAATACATCAGCACGGTCAAGAAAATATGGGTAGAGATATGCTGGAACATATAGCTTCGCTCCCCTCCATTCTCACCCGCAGACTTGTTTCCTCGGGTGGATTAATGTAACCCTATTCTGACCGCTCTGTGCAGGGAACATTCGGAAGCCGGCATATTAATTAATGGTAAAAAGGCTGCAATGCCCTTTCTTGTACTATTGGGGCAAGCCATCCCATACAATGAATAATAACTATGTTGATTCTTTTTTCTCAAAAAAACTTTAGGAGGTTGTACCATGTATTTAATCCGGCGCATGTTCTCGTGGAGAATAGCCAATCCTGTGTTATCTGGCCTATGTCGATCATTCCTTTGGATGCTGATGGGTGCGTTTGTCCTCTCTCTTTTGTTATGGGGCAGCAGTCTGAAGGAGCAGGATCTCTCAATGTACACATACATTGTACACGGCATAGCTGCAGCATTCGGAGGACTAACCGCCGGTCGCAGAGCCACGAGCAAAGGCTGGTATCAAGGAAGTCTTACAGGAGCATTTTATGGGATTATCGTTCTGTTAATCGGTTTTTTGGCACTGGATAGCGCACCATCTGGCGTAGATCTGCTATGGGTTCTCGCAGCTGCAGCAATTGGCGCTCTCGGCGGAATGTTTGGCGTTAATTTACAAAAAAGCTAAAATTATAATTCCATTAAATTCGAAACATTCCTTGAAAATATGTTAAACTGTGATCATCTGACTTCATTAAGAGATCAAGGAGGCTTCGATTGCTTTGTTTTACCAATCAATGAACCATATTGTTTTGTACACAGTTGCATTAGTAGTGATATTAGTATGGATTGGCTCTAAACGTAATCCAATCATGGCATTGGTTGAAATTGGGAAAGAGATGCTGCGATCTTATAAGTTTTTGTTGCTGATTGCAGGAATGTTTGGCGTATTAGCCATAAATAAATATGAACTGCAAATTGAACAAAAAATGCATCTTACCTCTGATTATACGCCATTTATATTTGGCCTAGAGGGTCATTTTGTCCAAGCCGTTCAGGATATATTCTACAGTCCATGGTTAACACCGATCATCGTCTTTTTCTACATTTTCATGCTTCAATCCGTTCTAGCAGCTTCATTAGGGGTCTATTTGTTAGATAAAAACCGGGTGATGTTATACGCAACCTGTTATGCTATTATTATCAACTATGCCTTGGCGATTCCATTCTATCTTTACTTCCCGGTAAACGAGGTATGGTCCTATCTGCCGGCAGGCGTCAAATTTACTATGCTGGATGTATTTCCGAAATTCGAACAGGAATATAGACCGCTATCCGGTCTCAATAACTGCTTCCCGAGTCTACATACGTCCATATCTGTTACAATGGCACTTCTGGCCTTCCGTTCAGGGAACCGCCGCTGGATGGTCATCACTAGTATTTCCGCAGTTGTAATCGTCTTTGGAATCTTCTATCTGGGCATTCATTGGCTTACAGATATGATTGGTGGAACCTTGCTAGCTGTACTAGCCTCTACAGTTGGCGTTCAACTCGCCAAATTAACTCTGCGGGGACGTGAAGAATCGCTTACCGTTCCGAGCCGCGTAACAAATGTACGTTAAAGTTAAAGCTGCTAAATCTCAATAACCTTGAAGATCAAAAAAGCGGTGTCCTCTCCAATGAGAAGACACCGCTTTTTATGTACTTAAATAACAAGTCTATACTTTCTCTTCGACATCCGTAGCCACAGCGTGGCTGATGGAACCGCGATCAAAAGTCAGCTTAGTTACATCGTTGACCCGCAGAACCACGATATCATCGGAAATCTCCATGATCGTACCGTGAAGTCCTCCAATAGTAACGATTTTATCGCCCTTTTTCAGAGCTTTCAACATTGCGTTACGAGTTTTGGTCTTCTTTTGTTGCGGACGAATCAGCAAGAAGTAGAATACTACAAACATAAGGACAAAGGGACCTACCAGACCTAGTATGCTACCTCCACCACCTGCGCCAGCTGCATATTGAAACGATTGAATCATATTTCTCCCCCCTTTCAAAGTACATTAAAGCATGACTCATAAATCAAACCCTAAAAGCCTTTAAGATTATCATATAATCCGTATTTGGCAAAAAACTCATCGCGAAAATCAAGCAGCCGATCTTCCTTGATGGCTTCACGCACTTTACGCATTAAATCCAACAAGAAGTGCAAATTGTGGTATGTCGTCAATCTAAGTCCGAAGGTTTCATCGGCTTTGATTAGATGGCGCAAATAAGCGCGGGAATAATTCCGGCATGTATAGCAATTGCACTCCGGATCAAGCGGCCCAAAATCACGGGCATACTTAGCGTTGCGTACAACGAGTCTTCCCTGACTGGTCATCGTTGTTCCATTACGGGCAATACGAGTAGGCAAGACACAGTCGAACATGTCCACTCCTCGGATTGATCCTTCCAGCAGCGCATCCGGTGAACCCACGCCCATCAAATAGCGAGGTTTGCCTTGTGGCAGCAGGGGAACTGTATAATCCAGCACTTCATACATTAGCTGCTTGGACTCTCCGACGCTGAGCCCCCCAATAGCATACCCCGGGAAATCCATGGAAGTCAAATCAGCCGCGCTCTGACGGCGCAGATCTTCATACATGCCCCCTTGCACAATAGCAAAAAGACCCTGATCGTTAGGACGAGCATGACTTTTCAGGCAACGTTCTGCCCAGCGCGTGGTGCGCTCCAGTGATTTTTTCACATAATCATACTCAGCCGGGAATGGAGGACATTCATCAAATGCCATCATTATATCTGAACCCAGGGAGTTCTGAACCTCCATCGCTACTTCCGGAGACAGGAATTTCTTATCCCCATTTAGATGGGAACGGAAATGAACTCCTTCTTCCGTAATCTTGCGCATGTCGCTTAACGAGAATACTTGAAACCCGCCGCTGTCTGTCAGAATCGGACGATCCCAGTTCATGAACTTGTGCAGTCCACCAGCTTCACGAACAATATCATGGCCTGGTCTTAGAAACAGATGGTAAGTATTGCTCAAAATAATATGGGCATCCATCTCTTTCAGCTCTTCAGGACTCATAGTCTTGACTGTAGCTTGTGTGCCGACTGGCATAAATGCTGGTGTCTCAATCACACCATGTGGAGTGTGGACTCTTCCAAGTCTGGCTCCGGATTGTTTGCACGTTTTGATGTGCTCATAAGTAATTGCTGCCATAAGTTAACCCATCCTCTTACCTTAATAAATAAACATTGCATCTCCAAAGCTAAAGAATCGGTACTTCTGCTCTATCGCTTCTTCATAAGCAGCTAGAATATGTTCCCGACCTGCCAATGCGCTAACCAACATAACCAAAGTAGACTTTGGCAGGTGGAAATTGGTAATTAGCGCATTTACTACACTGAACTTATACCCTGGATAGATAAAAATATCCGTCCAGCCACTGCATTCCACAAGCGGCCCACCTTCACATTGTCTTCCGACCGTTTCAAGTGTCCGACAAGACGTTGTGCCAACTGCAATAATACGGCCACCTCGTGCCTTAGTAGCATTTATGGTATCTGCCGTCTCTTGAGACATTACGAAGTACTCAGAATGCATAACATGCTCTTCAACCTTCTCTACAGACATCGGACGAAAAGTACCGAGACCTACATGAAGGGTGATATAAGCGATATTTACACCCTTAGCCTCAATCTGTTCCAGCAATTCTTGGGTAAAATGAAGCCCTGCGGTAGGCGCAGCGGCCGATCCCTCATGCCGAGCATACACAGTCTGATATCGTTCACGATCATCCAGTGTTTCCTTAATATAAGGTGGCAGCGGCATCGTTCCCAGCCTGTCCAGAATCTCCTGAAAAATACCCTGATATATGAAACGAAGCGTACGGCCGCCCATATCAGCTTCGTCCTCGATAACGGCACGAAGCTCATCGCTAAAGATGATCACTGCGCCTGTCTTGAGCTTTTTCCCTGGCTTTACAAGTGCTTCCCAGCGATCATCCCCAAGATTCTTCAGGAGGAGCACTTCCGCCTTAGCACCAGTATCTTCTTTCACTCCAAACAATCTAGCTGGAATGACTCTCGTATCATTTAGAACAAGCGTGTCTCCGGGATTAAAATAATCAATAATATCGGTAAAATGCCGGTGAGCCAGCTCTCCATCCTCCTTATTCACTAGAAGCAGTCTAGAAGCACTGCGATCAGCGAGAGGTGTCTGGGCAATCAATTCTTCCGGCAAATGAAAATCATAAGCATCTACATTCATGGTCTGTCTTCATTCCTTAACTATAGTAACGTTCTTATAATAGTGTTGCAATATTTGCTTGTAATCATACCCGCTGTCTGCCATGCCTTTCACGCCCCACTGCGACATGCCTAGACCATGGCCGTTGCCTTGCCCAATGAACAGAAAGCCCGAGCTGTTAGTGATCACTCTGGCCGCAGAATCTCCACCCATCACTACAGTTCCACTGCCATTCACATTAACCTTCCCCGATGCGGAAAGCACACCAGCACTTTGCGAGCTACTAATTGTGGCGGTAGCGCCGTCAGCGCCTAATACAGTATAACTTCCGGGTGCCACAATATCAAACAAAGTACTAGGTAATCCATTAAACGCGGAGCGGAACATATCAGGATATTTCACATTCAGAGCCTGACCATTAGCTTTCACCTGAATCGCTCTTCCAGAAGGACCGCGCTGAGTAACTTGCAGGTTAGAGATGCTGGAAGGGAGCGTGCTTGTTGTTTTACCCTGCAAGCTTTTTAGAAGTTCAGCAGAGGTATACGGCCCTTTGATCCAGCTATAGCTGCCGGACTCATATACTTTATCCAGAGCCACAGCGTTCTCACCCGGATTCAGCTTTCCGACCGCACTAACACTGCTCTCAATAACTGGCAGAGGACGTATATTCACATCTTTGGTTGTAGCCGTAACTATATCGAGTCCGGCAGCAGTTTTGCTGCCCGTTAATTTAATATTATCTTCACGTGCATAACCAGAGGTACCATTCGCAAGCAGAACATAATACCACTTCTTAGCAGCAGCAGCCGAAACATCTTCAACGCTTGGAACACTAGCAAATACATCGCCACCATTCGCCCAAACCTCTGAAGGGTCAGCTGTCACACCACCACTATTGGAAGAAAATACAGCCTCAACAACTTTACCACCGCTCATCAGCACTTCACCAGCAGTAGTATCTACAGCTTTGATAATGGAGGGAGCTTCAGACCCGATTCCGTTATATACCTGACTAAGAGTAGTATCTACTACATTCGCTACATCAAAACGGTTGCCTTGCGACAGCGCATAGCTGCGGGCGGCGACAGCCTGAGCTTTTAGCGCTTCTTCCGGCCAGCTGGAGGAAACCTCTCCTCCCACTACGGCATACAAGTATTGCTCCAGCGGCACTACATTAATTACAGCCAGCGATCCGCTCAAATTGCTCAGTTCCAAATTTCCGCGATATGTACGCTTGGATCTTTCCACTAACTGAATCCCAGCCTCGCTGCCTGCCGCAAGAAATTTAGCATTGCTTCCAGAAACCAGATAATGATCGGCTTGAGTTTCACTGCTAAAATCCAGCCCGGCATCCTTACGCAGTATTAATCCGGGCGAGGTGGCCACAGAAACCGTAAATTGTGGTGCAGCAGTAGACACAGCGGCCTGAACAGCTGTTAAATCACTATCGTTGGCAGCTTCGCCTACCCATACCTCTACTTGTGCACTGCCGTCGTTTCCTGCCAGAAACACCTTCCAAGCATCTAAACCAGCTGCAGTGAGGCTATTAAGCGCCACATCTGCTTCCTGCTCCGAAGAATAGCGGCCAGCTGATAAATGTTTATTGCCTTTCACCGCTGGGGTTTGGTCAGCAGGAATGCTCAGCCCTGCTTTGACTACACGGGTAAGCCCATCCTTGGCAGTTGCTTCACTAGCATAGACGCCCGTGTACAACTGATACACAGTCGCTCCATTTCTGGAGATTGCAAAAATCTGCGGTTTATCGGAGGTGGATTGGAGCTTTTTAGCTGCATCCGCTGCTGTCTGCCAGCTTGAAGCCTCCATCACCTTAACTCTATATCCGTCCAGACTTATACGAATTTGCTTCTGTCCTGGGACAGATACCAAAGGAGCACTTCCTGCTTGATCCGACAGCAAAGTAAAGCTTTGCGTTGATTGCAGTGTTACTGCTGGCACAGTGGATTTATATTTACTTCCAATATCAGCATAAAGAGCAACTCGTATCGTGCTATTAGAATCGGCATGACTGGCACCCGCAGGGATCAGGAAACTTCCTACAGCAAGCGCAGCCGCAAGCAATCCTTTGCTTAGCGGGGCGACCCCTCTCCATTTCCTCTTCGTATGCTTCATCCAGCATCCTCCTTTATAATTGTAGTGACGAACTAGTGCTGCTCCGGAGGGAGCGGAAGCCCTAAATGATGATAAGCGGCCGGGGTTACAATTCTTCCACGCGGACTCCGCTGCAAGAAACCTATCTGCAGCAGGTACGGCTCATATACGTCCTCAATCGTCTGACTTTCCTCACCAATCGTAGCTGCAATCGTATCCAGTCCTACAGGACCGCCGCGAAAGCTTGAAATCATAGCACTTAACATCTTGTGGTCAATACTGTCCAGCCCACGCGGGTCCACCTGAAGCATCTTCAATGCTTCCCCAGAAATTTCAGGAGTTATAATTCCATCTCCGCGCACTTGAGCAAAATCACGGACCCGCTTCAATAAGCGGTTGGCAATCCGCGGCGTTCCCCGCGAACGAAGTGCAATCTCTTCTGCTGCATCGCCAACAATCTCAATGCCTAGAAGATCCGCATTTCGAGATACAATGTAACTCAGCTCATCTATGTTATAGAATTCCAGGCGACTGACCACTCCGAAACGATCACGCAGTGGCGCAGACAATAGTCCTGCCCGGGTTGTGGCACCTATCAGTGTGAACGGCGGCAAATCCAATCGTACCGAACGGGCACTTGGCCCTTTGCCGATCATGATATCCAGCGCGAAATCCTCCATCGCAGGATACATAACCTCCTCGACCGTGCGGTGCAAACGGTGAATCTCATCGATGAAAAGCACGTCGCCTTCCTGCAGATTCGTCAGCAGAGCGGCAAGATCGCCTGGACGCTCTATCGCAGGGCCGGAAGTTGTTCGCAGGTTCACACCCAGCTCATTGGCGATAATATTAGCGAGCGTTGTTTTGCCGAGACCCGGAGGTCCGTACAGCAGCACATGATCCAGCGCTTCGCTTCTCATTTTGGCCGCTTCTATATATACTTTCAGGTTTTCTTTTACCTGAGTCTGGCCGATATATTCTCCCAGATAACGAGGGCGCAAGCTTAGTTCTACCGCCTGCTCGTCCATCATCAAATTCGCGGATATAATCCGGTCATCCATTTCCTATCGCTCCCTTTCTTTAGGATGTGTACGGCTTTACTTAGCTATATATAGCAGCCCTAGTGCTTTCTTCATCAGCACATCTACAGTTCCTGTCTCTGCTCCCTCTTTCTTCAAAGCGAGCCACACGCGGTCCAATTCGCTTTCGGTATAACCCAGCCCCTTAAGCGCATCCCGCGCCTCTTGCCAGGCCAATCCGTCCGTTGCCTCTTCCGTTGGCACTGCAAACAATCCCGTTTGCATTGAAGCCATACTGAGTCCGTCCAGCTTGTCCTTCAAATCAAGGATCATACGCTGTGCTGTCTTTTTGCCAATGCCCGGCAATTTCGTTAAGAACGTTATATTCTCTTGATAAATCGCTGAAATCAACTGATCCGGTGTTCCACCTGTCAGGATTCCAAGCGCAACCCTAGGACCGATGCCAGATACCTCTATCAGCTTGCGGAACAATTTTTGTTCCTCACGAGTCGGGAACCCAAATAATAGCGTAGCGTCCTCACGTGTTTGGTAATGAATATAGATCGTTACAGGTCCTTCTACTTTGGCAAAAGCATAAGGATTCGGGCAGAATACCCGGTATCCTACTCCCTGCACATCCAGCACCACATATTCCGACTCCAAATGAACAACGGGTCCTCTTAAGAAATCTATCATTTTCGCAATACCTCATTTAATTTAGAATTAAGACTGCTCGAATGGGCATGACATACCGCTACCGCCAGCGCATCCGCCACATCATCGGGTTTCGGAATCGCCGATAGCTTCAGCAGCAGCTTCACCATTTCCTGGACCTGCCGTTTCTCAGCCTTACCATAACCCACAACAGCCTGCTTTACCATCATAGGTGTATATTCCGAGACGGGGAGACCCCGCTGTACTGCAGCTAATATAGTCACACCGCGGGCCTGCGCCACTGGCAATGCTGTAGTAACGTTGCGAGCGAAAAACAGCTTTTCTATCGCCACAGCATCGGGTTTATATTTATCAATGAGCTGACCCATGCCTTCATAGACATGCAGCAGTCGTTCTTCCTCAGGCGTATGAGCCTCAGTCTGAATACAACCATATTGGACGGGGGTCAGTTTATGTCCTTCCTTATCCACAAAACCAAAGCCGACGATCGCCAGCCCCGGATCAATTCCCAAAATACGCAAACATGATCTCTCCTCTATAACAGGCAGATTATTCCACCGTTTTCATCCATTCCTCCGCCATGAAGCGAACATATGTATTCCTTCTAACCATTATAGCAAAAATCCCCCTTGCGGGAGAAAAAAAGTTTACCGTTTGCAGCGAAATGGCAACTTTAGGCCTACAGCTTAGACTCTTCCCCGTTTCATTTCACACAAAAAAGCTGCCCTCAGCCATTAATAATGACTTTTGGACAGCTTATCAAATCTATTGCTTGTTCTGCATGACATGCTCAGCAGCTTCGCGGGCATAATCACTGAAGGTAGACAGCACACTGTTGTACTCTTCAATATCCTGAACACGAATCCCCTCGTGAAGCTCTTTCCAAATATTTTCCGGCAATGAGGATTTCAGGGAACCCATATCCATTTGAAAAAAAGTCTTCAGTACCTTTTCCTGAACTGGCGGACCTTTAAACAAGGTCAAATTCCCAAACGCATCTACACCAATATAGGCTTCTTTTTTTATCATTGTCGATAAATCATTCACTTTTTGTTCCAGCCACAAATCCCCTTCTGAACTAATCCAACCGCTCCATTCAGGGTGTTCATTGATTATAGTCTTCAGCTGAAGCGGGTTCTTTACGCCTGGCAACGTCTGAATCTCTTCTCCGGACACATAGGTTGTTTTTAAATGAACGGTTCTGCTGAGCCCACTTTGGGAGATGGTTTGCAGCAGTTGTTCGTTATTTAAAGTGCCCTTCTCTTTTGCCTCATCACTGTCCTCGCCTACTTTAAAGACAGCTGCGGCTAACTCACTATCGGCACTATCCGCCCAGCTAGAATTCGTCAGCAGTCCACTGATTTCCTCAGGTACCTGCATACTGCGCCAAGCCAGTACAGTAAAAGCTATACAAGCAGCTCCTACCCAAAGCGCCTTTTTCCAACGTCTCCATCGCCGCCAAAGTTGTTTTTTTAAGCGAAACGCGTTCACGTTAATCCCTTCATTCTGGTTTTTCCCTATTGTGACCTAAGAAGGGAGCATTTATGCGCTTTTCTGTGAATAATCGACATTTCTCCAAAAATACAAGGTTGACCTTGCAGTATGGTTCAAGGTTTATGGTGTAAGTCTGGAAGGGCGATTCTGGGGAGAGGTTTCACATACCGGCCTTAGGTGATACCTATTTCATTACGATCGACCATTTTTTCCACCAAAACTTTTGCTTTGCCAATAGACTATTTAGTTCTTAGTGTGCTATGCCATTGAATTGGGCGTTTGGGATGGTAGCGATGTAGGCGTTCTGCGTTTGCGTGATGGGGGGATGCGTTCTACGTTTGCGCGTTGTGCGGAGTGGATCTAAAACTAATTAGGGAAAAACTCCCTGAAAATAGCATATATTCGCTCTAAATGAACGAAATCAGGGAATTACTCCCTAATAAATAAGCTGTTTTCCTTAATTCCCGGGAATCAGACATATATTAGGGAGTTTTTCCCCCATTATATGTCTGACGACCAGAATCCTAAGAATTTCAGGGAGAAATTCCCTAATCGCTCTATAAGTGTTTTACTTTTCGCTTCAATTGAAGCATAAGTTCATTCTTCACTTTTTTTTACCTAGACCTCAATCGGTGCTCACTCGGTAAGCCACTTGAAGCATCATTGGTCATCAAATGCTGCCTCAGCTTCAAGTGGTAATTTCTTTTACCTTTGTTCAGCATCTTCTTCGTATTAAAGTCATATTTAAGCGTTAGGAACCACCGGCAGCTTCACATGGCTCGGATACTCACGATTATGGTAGACGGTCTGCAGCACAGTAATCGCTTCTGAATCTTCATATGGATTATTACCTGTATTTGTATTAGGGAAAGCAACGAATTTGCTGGACGAAGTAACCGAGAACCGAATTCGGTGTCCAACAGCAAATCTATGGGCTATATTCGGCATGAAAATATCATATTTCTCCACCTGCCCAGGAATCAGCAGCTCAGGTGCTTCCAATCCATGACGGTATTTAGCTCTGACAATATAATTGGATAACCGGATGGAGTCCCCTTGTTCATTCACATCACTAAGCGTAACTACCCAATCCGTATCCTTGCCAGTGCTGGCAGCGTAGATAACCGCAGACAGTTCTCCGGCCACAGTCAGCTCTTCCGTCAGAATATCACTAGTGTAGACAAGGATATCATTGCGCAGCTCGTATTTCCGCAAATTTTCAGGCTCTCGTTCACCGCTATCATTCATAGGATCATGAGGATTATAGACATAAGTATCTTCAGGAGAATGTTCCTCAGGCGCTGCGAGCAGTTGCCCATCCCCATGTCCTGAATTCGCTCGCCCACCGCTGGAAAGGTAGAAGGAAGAAACTGTGGCTTCGGCAGGTGTCCAATCCGCGGACGTTCTCCACTGATTTTCACCAACAACATAATAAGAGGCTCTAGGCTCCTGATCTATTCCATTTGGAATGCCTTTGAGGAAGCGGTCGAACCAGCGCAGCACAGAAACATCGTAATCATAGACTACGGCATCATTGCCGAAGCTCACACCTTCATAGTCTCTGGCTCTGTTCGGCCCGTGCTCCCAAGCGCCCAGACGGATTTTGCGATTAGGCACATCATGTTCTGTCAGCATTCTCCATGTTTCCGATACGCCGGCGCTGTCGCCGTCATACCAGCCTGAGATGACATACATAGGCACCTGCACCTGATCTCCGCGCTCAGTAAAAGTACAGTTTTTCCAGAAATCATCATACTCGGGATGCTGGCTCCACAAATCCCAAGGACCTGATGTTTTGCCAATCATTTGCTGAGGGATCTCTCTAATCGGTCTTGCATCAACGGCTGCTTCCGGATTCACCGTAATGCCTCCAAAGATATCAAAATCCGTCCGAGTACCCACAGATTGAGCAAGAGTCCAAGAGAGCAACGGCCAAGAACAAAGAGTTCCCCCTTTGCGAACGGTATCAACAAATGGAGAGCCTACATTCACTTCATTCACAACCGCCTTCAGATTCGGGTGCCCACTGGTGGCCGCCGCCACAACAACAAAACCTAGATAGGATGCGCCCCACATGCCGACGTTGCCATCCGACCATTCCTGAGCAATAATCCAATCAATCGTATCATAGCCGTCATCCCGTTCATTATAAAAAGGAATCAGTTCTCCTTCCGAATCCGCCCGCCCCCTAACATCCTGCGATACTACTGCATAACCTTTATTGGCCCATCTCATAAAAATCTCTTTTTTTCCGTTGCGGTCATAACATGTTCTTACGAGAATAGTCGGCAACTTAGTTCCCGGCTTAATACCCTCTGGTAAAAAAACATCTGTGGCCAGCTTCACCCCATCGCGCATCGGAATCAGATCAGTGCCCAGATCGTTTACACCATATTCTGCCTTAGATAGAAGAGGATCATCGTAGACCACTAACGGAGTCAGCTTCTCATAACCCGCTTTAACCATAAGCTCAATACCATACCGATTCGGTGTAAGAAAAGCGATAATCTCCCCATCCAAAGTCACAATGTCCAGAGCCGTCTCTTTGCGCAGCGCCCATACTTGTGAGGTCAGTTCGCGGCCTTCAATCTGCGCCTGATACTGGATATGCTTTTGATAGATATCGCCATTACTCAGCACAACCTCATAATCTACCCACTCCCCTTTAGCATAAGCGTCTAAATGTTTGTGGATTTTTTGAAGTGGAAGCACAGTTTTGAACTGTCCATCCAGCACATTGTCTTGCATTTGCGTTCTTCTGCGCGGATCGACCTTAGCGAGCATGATCTGTTGCTCTGTAAAATGAATTTTGCCTGTATAAACACCAGAAAAGTAGACGTTAAATGTAGTTGTGTGTAAGTAGGTTGTCATCTGTTTATCCCCTATCCGCAAATTTCTTCAAATACGCGCAGCCAGTTGCCGCCCATGATCTTAGCAATATCTGCATCCGCATAACCGCGGGCAACCAAACCTCTAGTAAAGTTAATAAAATAACTATATTTCTCAAGTCCAGCAACGGTTTCTGTAGAAGGTCCGTCTCCTTTGGCGAATCCAAGCTTGGGTGCGATATGTTCTTTAAAATAAACCAATGACCAGAGCACATCGCTCATCGGCCAATCCGTTCCAATTCCGACATGATCCACGCCTACAAGCCGGATTACATATTCGATATGATCCAGCACATGGTCAATAGTTGTATGTTTAGGGTCTTCATGAACAAACCAAGGCATAGCAAAAATACCAATGACTCCACCCGTCTTGGCTATCGCGATAATCTCCTCATCACTTTTACAGCGCATATGCGGATAGATCGCCTCTACACCCGTATGTGAAGCAATCACCGGAGTTGTGGAATAAGCGCAGGCATCTAACGTAGTCTGTTTCCCGCAATGCCCCGTATCTACAATGATCCCCAGCTTGTTCAAGCGCGCAATGAATCTTTTTCCAAAATTAGTGACACCGGCGTTCGATTGTTCTGCGCAGCCCGCCCCAATCTGGTTCTGATTGTTGTAGGTCAATTGTAGAATTCTTAAACCGAAGTTATAAAGTACATCTACTTGATCGAGATTCGTGCCCAGACCATCCGTTTCTTGTGCTGTGATAATGCCCGCTTTATGACCATTACGCTTGGCAGCACGTATGTCTTCGGCAGTTAAGGCTTTGATTAACCAATCTGCGGAATCGAATTGCAGCTGCACCTCTGACATGCTTGTAATGATGCTGTCTAAGGATTCTAAATGAAGTTCACGGTTCCCTGCTGTAATTCCGGACTTGTACCACTCTTCCTTATACTCAGGGATCTCTCCGCTCGCAGATAGCTTTGTGATGATTTTTGCAGGCATACTGCTGTATACCATTGGCTCATCTTTATAAGGCTCACATAATTCTTTGATTCTGTCAGAGATAGAGTCTGGAATCGCGCTTGGAGATAAGGGACCTTGAAACAGCAAATCGATAATAATGTTCTGCTCATGCAAGCGTTTAGCCCGCTCCTCCTCTTGCTCCGTCAACTTGAAATCATACAGACCTTCATAAGTGCTCATCGTGTAGTCGCTCCTTAGAATGCAATTTCAGTGCCTTTATGTAATCTAACAGCTTCATTATATATAAAATTAGCTGCTGCTAAATCCTCTATGGCCAGCCCTAATCCTTTAAAAAGAGTAATGTCAGCCGTGGACCTTCTGCCCTCGATAGTGCCACTGATCAGCTCACCAATCTCCCCGACAATATGATCTGCTGTGATTTTGCCTTCGTTCAGCGGGATTAAATAATCCCCAGATTCATTCTGAGCGGATTCCAGCCGATCTACATATAACTTAGCTAAATGGACGGTCTCCGAATCCAGCTCACGGTCATTGGGTCTACATGCGCCGACTGCATTGATATGTACACCCGGTTTCAGCCATTCTCCCTTGAGCACAGGTTCGGTGGATGCTGTCACGGTACAAATGATATCCGCTGCGCTGACTGCCGCTTGAACTGTCTCAGCAACAATGATCTGTACATTATATTTTTGGCTCATCTCCGTTTGGAAATCCTGTGCCTTTGCGAGCGTCCTGCCCCATACTTTTACCTCACGGATGGGTCGAACCCGCAACATCGCTTCCAGATGACTTTTTGCTTGTTCCCCAGTTCCAAGAAGAGCAAGGAATTCGGCATCCTCTCTGGCCAGATATCGGGTTGCTGCTGCACTGACTGCCGCCGTACGAATGGCTGTAATCTTTTGTCCATCCACTATAGCTTTCAGAACACCCGAAGATGAATCGAATAGAGTAACAAGACCTTGATGAGAAGGCAGGCCTGAACCGTGATTGCTGGGAAATACACTGATGATTTTGGCACCAGCTACCTCTTCATGCTGCAAATATCCCGGCATTAAGCCGAGCAGATTGCTCTTTTGTAAAGGAAGCACTTGTCTTAAGCTTTGCACGGCTTGTCCAGCAGACAGATCCTTCAAAACAGACTCCATAACAGAGATGCAAGATTCCATAGCTAATAGTTCAGCCACTTCATTTTGATTAATGACTAGCATAAGACGGACCTCCTTCTCCTCATCATGATTGCACGAACGCGAATATAAAATTTTCTTACTATCATAACTTATCCGGTTTAAATATTCATGTTTAAAGCTGGAAGGCGAAAATTTGTCCTGACCTCAGTTATTCTCTATACTTAATATAGTACGTATTATATTTTAAGGAGCTGACTATTGATTATGGCTAATAAAATAACTTTAGGAAAAACCAATCTGCAGGTTCTCCCACTGGGTCTGGGTGCCAATGCTGTTGGCGGGCATAATTTATTTCCGGGTTTAAATGATGAAACCGGCAGAAATATCGTGCGCAGCGCTCTGGATCATGGGATTAATTTTATTGATTCCGCCTTTATTTATGGACCTGGAAGATCCGAGGAACTGATTGGCGAAGTGCTGAAGGAAAGAGGCGGCCGCGACAATGTGGTCATTGCTACTAAAGGCGCTCACGTGATTACCGGTGACAAGATTACACTGGACAACTCTCCAGCTTTTCTAAGACAGTCTGTGGAAGACAGCTTGAAACGCCTCCAGACCGATTATATTGATCTTTACTATATTCATTTCCCTGATGAAAACACACCTAAGGACGAAGCTGTAGGTGAACTTAAGAAGCTGAAGGATGAAGGGAAGATTAGAGCCATCGGGGTGTCTAACTTCTCCATTGATCAGCTGAAAGAAGCCAACAAAGACGGTCATGTGGATGTTCTTCAATCCCACTACAATCTGCTGCATCGTGATGCGGAACAAGATTTGCTGCCTTATACGCAGGAGCATGGCATTTCTTTCGTGCCCTATTTCCCACTTGCGTCGGGCCTGCTGGGCGGCAAATATAAGCAAGGCGATACATTCAGCGACATTAGAAAAAATGACCCGCTATTTCAAGGGGAGACCTTTGCCAAGAATCTGGAGAAGGTGGACAAGGTCCGCCAGATTGCCAATGCTAAAGGTGTCGAAGTCGCACATGTCGTACTTGCCTGGTATTTGACCGTACCTTCCATCGATGCGCTTATTCCGGGCGCCAAACGTCCTGAGCAGATCGTTTCCAACTTAGAGACGCTGAAGGTGCAGCTGACCCCAGAAGAGATCAAAACTATAGATTCTATATTTAAGGCGTAATCTAGCCTCATTAGATTAAGGGGTTGTCCCATGGCCACGAAATGGCTGCTGGGGTAGCCCCTTTTGTGCTTTGGTTCATCCGATGATTCGGGTTAGATAGTTCGATTGCCATGATTCGTAAGATTCGTCATTCGTTCGTTTTATTTCCTTCGTACGTTCGTTCGATCGACCTATCACAGTTCCCCGCACAATGCCCTATCGGACACAGTTGACCCGTAACGCAGCATTATTGCACCTTTGGAATTCCATCGGACCTCATAGCCGCTATTGGCACAAAATACACCTAATATGAACCTTTTTCTAAGCAATAACGTCTCTGGGGTCCGAAACCCTGCTGAAAAGGCGATAAATTTGCATATAACGTCATCTGGGTCCGTAAGCGGCAGCGGATGGCAGTCGATCGTAGTGGAGAGCAGTCATTCTTCTCCAATATCCTAAATTCTTTGTATTAGTAAATATTGTTTGCTATACTTTCTCTGAAGTAACATTGGACTTTAATTATTATAAAAAGGGGAATTCCTTGATGATTATTCAACCTAAAACTCGCGGATTTATATGTACAACAGCCCATCCAGAGGGATGCGCCAAACAAATACAACAACAAATTGAATATGTAAAAGCACAAAAGAAAATTGAGGGACCCGCTAATGTACTAGTCATTGGTGCTTCTACCGGATACGGACTAGCTTCCAGAATTTCAGCCGCTTTCGGTGCTGGAGCCAACACTATTGGTGTTTTCTTTGATAAAGCTGCTGAAGGTCAACGTACAGCTTCTGCTGGCTGGTACAACTCCGCAGCTTTTGAACAACAAGCAGCGCAGCTTGGACTTAAATCTCACAGCATAGTTGGCGATGCCTTCTCCGATGCTATCAAAGAGAAGACCATTGAATTGATTAAAGCTGAATATGGCACAGTTGATTTAGTTGTCTACAGTGTCGCTTCACCACGCCGCACTCATCCGGTAACAGGAGAAACCTTCTCCTCCGTCATTAAACCGGTGGGAACCGCTTATTCGAACAAAACCTTGAACTTCCACACAGGTGAAGTTTCCATGACCACTATTGAGCCTGCCTCAGAAGAGGAAGTACGTCAGACCATCGCAGTTATGGGCGGCGAAGACTGGAGAATGTGGATCGATCAGCTTCAAGCAGCTGGCGTGCTTGCCGATGGAGCTACAACCGTTGCTTACTCCTACATCGGGCCTGAAATCACTCACCCTATCTATCGCGACGGAACGATTGGTCAAGCCAAACATGATCTGGAACAAACAGCGATCCAATTGAATGATCGCCTGTCCACTCAAGGTGGACGTGCTTTTGTTTCCGTGAACAAAGCTCTGGTAACCCAATCCAGCTCCGCAATTCCTGTAGTCCCGCTTTATATCTCTGCATTGTATGAAGTAATGAAGGAAAAAGGGCTGCACGAGAACTGTATTGAACAAATGTACCGTTTATTCTCTGAGCATCTTTACAGTGGGGGCGAAGCTACTGCTGACGGGGGCTGCTTGATCCGAATTGATGACTGGGAAATGCGTGAGGATGTTCAGACTGAGGTTATGAAACGTTGGGACGAGCTGACAACCGACAATGCAGGTGAGCTTGCTGATCTTGAAGGCTACCGCCAAGATTTCTTTAACCTGTTTGGTTTTAGAACAGAGGGTGTAGACTACGAAGCTGACATTGATCCTAATGTCGACATTCCAAATATGTATTAATAACTGACCTATAGACAAATGAGGTTGTCTCTGAAGTAGTGAATTCTACTGATGAGATAACCTCTTTCTCTTTTAGACAGACATTGGCTTACCTCCCCTCTTTATGATATGGTTTGATTGAATACTGCATGTTCTACTAACATTCAAAGGAGTGAGTCACTTTTGGTTAAAAAAATTAGTGTAGCAAACGGCGCACTTGAGGTGTCACAAATTTCGCTTGGCTGTATGCGGATTGCTGATCTATCTGCAAAAGAAGCAGATACACATGTACATAGTGCCCTTGAGCTCGGAATAGACTTTTTTGACCACGCTGACATCTACGCAGCTGGCAAAGCCGAAGAAGTATTCGCAGGCGTACTGGAGAACAATCCGGGTATGCGTGATAAAATGATGATCCAAACCAAATGCGGAATCCGCAACGGTTTTTTTGATTTCTCCAAGGAACATATCCTGCAATCCGTTGAAGGCAGCCTTAAGCGCTTGAAAACAGACTATATCGACGTCCTACTGCTTCACCGGCCTGATACGCTGTTCGAGCCAGAAGAAGTCGCTGAGGCTTTTGATATTCTGGAAAGCAAAGGTATGGTCAAACACTTTGGTGTCAGCAACCAGAACCCGTTGCAAATCGAGCTGCTGAAGAAAAATGTAAAGCAACCGCTGCTGTTCAACCAGCTGCAATTGAGCATTATGGTCACTGGCATGATTGATACAGGTTTCAATGTGAATATGACTAACTCCGGTTCAGTTGTTCATGATGGCGGGATTTTGGAGTACAGTCGCCTGCATGACATGACCATTCAGCCTTGGTCGCCTTTCCAATATGGCCTCTTTGAAGGCGTATTCTTAGATAACGATAAGTTCCCTGAATTGAACGAGGTCATTAACCGCTTAGCAGCTGAAAAAGACGTAACCAATACAGCTATTGCCATCGCATGGATTCTCAGACATCCGGCAAATATGCAGCCTGTCGTTGGCACAACTAATATACAGCGCTTGCGTGATATTGCCAAAGCTTCCGATATTACTCTCACTCGGCAAGAATGGTATGAGATCTACCGTGCTGCCGGCAATGTCCTTCCATAAACACCTAAAGCCACGAGGTACGTTATTAACGTACGCCGTGGCTTTTTTACATAACTCGCTAAATTTAAAAGTTAGAATACACTTCGCACTAATCCTCCGTCAATCCGAAAGGCTGAACCATTGATAGCCGATGATAAAGGACTGCTTAAAAAGACGACTAAATCGGCGATTTCTTCTGGCCGGATCAAACGTTGAATAATAGAGGTCGGACGATTCTCCTTCATAAATCGGATCTCCGCTTCCTCAATTGTCAGATTTTCCTCTGGATACAAGGTATTCAACATGGTTTCTACACCTTCAGTTAATGTGGAGCCCGGCATGACGGTATTCACAGTTACCTTGGTACTTTTGGTCAATTCGGCCAAACTGCGGGAGAGTGATAGCTGCATTGTCTTAGTCGCACTATAGTGCGCCATTTCCTGAGAAGGCATAATTGCTGCTTCACTGGCTATGAAAATCACTCTACCCTCATTCTTTTCAAGCATGCGCTGCAGATAATGGCGGCTAAGTCTGACCCCACTCATCACATTAACCTCAAAAAATTTAAACCATTCCGCATCCGGAATATCAAAATATTCAGCGGGTTCAAAAATCCCTAAGTTATTAATAAGAATATCGACCATTGGGTGTTCCTCGATAAGCTTGCGACATCCTTCCTCGGTTCCCAGATCGGCCACAGCCGGATACAGCACTGCTTTCGGATGCTCTGCGCGTATTTCTTCTATAGTTTGTTTTACTTTATCCGCATGACGACCATTCACAAGTACAGCGGCACCTTCCCGTACCAGAGATTTTGCGATCGCTTTTCCGATGCCGGAGGTGGATCCGGTAACTAATGTTGTTTTTCCTTCTAGATGAAGCTTCGTATCAATCCCTCCTTAATAAATATGCTCTATTATTTATCACAAATCACTTCCGTATTCATAGGATATGACGGAGAGATTCAATCCTCACGTTCTAGTTAAACTAGATAGACAGCGTCAAGATATTCGTATACTCACAAAAAGAACACAAAAAATAATAACTACTACCGAAATACTTAAGATCACAGTTGTTCTTTTGTTATGCTTTTTCATAATCCATCCTTCCTCTCTATAGATGCACATCTCTCTTTTCAAAAGAAATTAAAGCAACGCTCAAGCAAACCCCTATGATTACAACAGGAATTAGGATCATACGAATACCCTCGTTTAGGGTATATATCTCATGTGAATTTACAGCAGAGAATTTAAAAATTTGCGTCGTTAGCGTATTTTCAGAAATCACTCGCAGATATACATACGAAGAGTCTTTAAGATAACCACTGAGCAGAAAATCGCCAAATACAAAAACAAAAGTGGCAATTACAGCGGTAGCCGATTTTTTCATCAATACTCCTAACAACAGTACGACAGCGGAATAAGCTGCGAGATACAAAATATTGAATCCAATAGCCCCCATCGCAACGATAAACTTCCCCTCTAAGCTTTCATTTCCGATATGGGAACCCGTAACAAACGCTGCCAGCATGTACAATACATAAAAAAGACCAAAAAATTGAATTACCCACCATACTACAACTTTTAATTCGGTTAGATATTTTCCCAGCAAATATAATGACCTGCGCTGACCCGAAGCGATAATGGTTTGGACCGACCCATACTCAAATCCCTCGGTAGCAAAAAAACAAACGTAAATCGGAATGATGAAATACAGAAAAAAAGATAACTGAATGCTAGTGATTAAAGGCTCTAAAGGACCATCTATATCAAATCCTACTTGCACCCCCATCCAAACTAGTAATAAGGCACTTCCAAACAGCAAAAGAAGACTTATCCCCTTGAACATAGGATCTTTGGTTACATAATAAGCTTCAGCCTTAAGAAAATTCCTCATTCGTTACCTCCAGCAATTAGATCCATATAATAGTTCTCAAGATTTGGAGCCGACAGGTTAATCCCTTCAATATGGATGCCCTGCGTCAGAAAAAGAGACATCAGCTCTTCCAGATTTGTACTCTCTTTAGGAATTTGAATTTCTCCAGCTTCGGTGATCGTAATGGTTTCTAGTTGGAGTTCACTTTTTAAAATCTGAAGTGTTGCTGCGGGATCAGCCGTTCGAATACAGATCTTAGTTTCCGCCGTATGTAAGAGTTCCTCCGCAGAAGCTTCTTTGATTAACCTTCCTTTATGAATAAAACCGTATTGGGTCGCTAATAGCTGCAACTCACTTAAAATATGACTGGAGATCAGTATAGTCACTCCTTGTTCTTTGGAAAGCTTCTCCAGGATCTTTCGCACTTCAACAATGCCTGACGGATCAAGACCATTAATAGGCTCGTCCAATACCAGAAATTTGGGATCGTTAAGTAGAGCAATAGCCAGACCTAAACGTTGTTTCATCCCAAGGGAGTATTCTGAGGTTAGCTTAGAACCGGCATCTGCCAGAGAAACTGCCTGCAATACTTCCGCAATTCTGCTCTTATCCTTAATCCCAAACGCATGGCAATAAAACGTAAGATTTTGCTTGGCATTTAGATTAGGATAAAGCGCTGGCCTTTCAATTAGAAATCCAACCTTTCGCCTTGCCTCGTGAACAGCTTTTGTGTCCTTTTTTTCAAAAAGAGAGATTTCACCGTGTGTCGGATGTACCAATCCGCCTATTATTTTCATTAACGTAGTTTTACCTGCCCCATTTTCGCCAACAAACCCATAAATATCTCCTACCCCAATCGTCATATAGACATCCTGAAGTGCAAAAGACTCTCCGTATTGTTTGCTTAAACCTTTGGCCTCAAAGATCGTTTGAGTCAAATCAAACACTCCTCTTTTCACTTTTCCACATCCTAACATGTTGCCATGGACACTACATTCAAACTGTAACAATCAAGTTAGTTAATGTAATTATTAAGAAGGATTTGTATAATGTGACTTATATGGTCGACAAATTCCCGGATATTTTGGACAATTCTTGTCGAAAGGAATGATAAAGTGATACGTATTGCTGTCTGTGATGATGACTTTCCCACTACTGAATTAATAGAGAGACTTATTCTGGAGACTCAACCTAATTTCACAAGGAAAATAGAGGTCTCGATCTTTTATTCCGGCGAAAGCTTCACTAAGGCCATTCAAGAGGCCTGCGCGTTTGATATTATTTTTATGGACATTGAAATGGCGGATATGGATGGAATAAAAGCTGGGTATGTACTGCGGGGAAATGATGAAAATGATCTAGTGCAGCTTATCTATGTCTCTAGTCATGATGAATATCATCTGCAACTCTTCGATGTTCAGCCCTCGGGGTTTATCAAGAAACCTATCGATTCAGAGATATTTAAGCACAAACTGATTTCTACGATTGAAAAAGTAATTCGCAAGCTCCAGCAAGGCAAAAAAAACTTCTTATCACTACAGCAAAAAGGAAAAGAAATTCTAATCCCCTATCGAAATATCATCTATCTGGAAAGCAACCGGCGGAGAATTATTCTTTATTCCTGCAAGGATCAACATGACTACTACAGTACACTAAACGAGGAAGAGCAGAAGCTTCCTGTGAGCGATTTTGTCCGAATCCATCAATCCTACATCGTTAACTTTTACTTTATTAAAGAAATCAGGAACCAGGGAGTAATTCTCCTAAATGGCGAAGCCTTACCCATTAGTGCAAAATACAGTGCCGATTTCAAGAAAAAATATCTGAAATTCAGGGGGAGTCTTGTTGGATAATATCTTTCTGGAGGAGTTATTTTATATAGTAACGCTTCCACTTTTACCTATCATTATTCATTACTTCTACAGGCATTGTTTCGTTAGCCGACTTACCACCAAAGTCAATCTTGTTATCGTGTACTCCCTATATTTCCTCTGTATTGTCTTTCTGCACTATAGCTCACTGCCAGGCTCAATCCTACTCACACTCAATATTGGCCTGATTGCTCTCTTATCTTTTTTTTACAATGGAAATATCAAATGGCGGATCGTTGCCGCTCTTTTTCTGGTTGCGCTTATTACGCTTAGTGAGTTATCACTGCCCCTATTTTACTCGACAAAGGGATATATTCTGAACCAGTTTCTTTCCAAGCTGCTGATGTTTATATTAGCTTTTGTGTCCGTGCGCGTAGCTAAAGCCTTTGGAAATGGCGGGTTATCTAAATGGTATTGGGTTCTATTATTTATTTGCCCTTCTATAAGTACACTAGGGATCTACAGCTTCGCATCCAGCCTTTATATGCAGTCCTTCCCTACCCTTGTTCCAATCCTGTCCACAGGACTACTCATTATAAATTTATTGATATTTATCTTATGCGACCGTATGTTAGTTATCCAATCTGCGCAGAACCAAAGTTACTTACTTGAGCAACAAAATTCTTACTATGTAAATCAATATCTTTTGACAAAAGAAATACAGGAAGAATCTTTTAAGTTCCAGCATGATATTAAAAATATTCTCATAGGTTTACGCGCAAAGGTACAATCCGGTGAAGCTGCCAATCTGAATGAGTTGGACAACTTACTGGGGCAAATAGACAATCCAATAGGCGTTAGTAATAGCGGGAATACGATTATTGATTCCATTATCAACTACAAGCAGCAGGTCGCTGAAAAGCATCAGATCCCCTTCAAGTTAGACTTGAACATCCCTGCACAGCTGACGCTCGACACCACAGTTATCAGTGTGATTTTAGGAAATGCACTGGACAATGCCATTGAAGCTTGTTGCGATAAAAGAAATGAAGAGTGCTATATAACCATACATATGCATTATCTTAATGAAAGCTTGTTCATCCGGATTCAGAATCCTTATGTGAATGAAATTCATACGAATCGTTTTGGCGACATCTGCTCCACAAAAACTAATAAATCAGGTCATGGTATAGGCTTAAAAAGTATCCAGAAGGTCGTAGAGGATAGTAATGGCTTAGTAGATATTTCATATAACAATAATCTATTTCAAGTCGAAATTGTTCTTTTTATGGTCGCCTGTAAAAAAAGGAACAGCCTATCGTAAGTACAATAGGTTGTTCTTTTTTAGTTAACAGTGAGATGAATCGAACCTCCACAGTTGGACATTAGAAAGAGAACGAAATGCACTAGGAGAAAACCAACTCTCCCCTAACAAACTTAAGCGAAATTTAATAAAAATCTCAATAAAAATACAGATCTGTTCTTCTTTTTCTAAATTAGATTTATAAATATGCTAGTTACTCCTCAAACAATGAATCTAGCACGGTTGTACCTCATATCCAACTAAAGTCAATTGCCTCTTTTATATCTACTAATTTATTCCCCCAAGAACTTGTGAACTATTTCTCATCTTCAAAATAATAACTTTACATTTGTTGGACGATACCTGAACCGTGTAGAAGGTTCTCATGACGGACTTACAGATGCTGAGATTACACGAATTTCTAATGCTGGGCTGTTCATAGTATCCCTAAATCCTAACGGTTATAAAGTGGGAATCTACGGTTCAAGAGCTATTTGTGCCTACATCCGCGGCTCCTTCTCAGCTACGACACGTTATACTTTTATCGTCGATAATAGCTGGGCAGGGACTTTCAATGATTGGAACTTACGTCAATATAATTTTAACACCACGCTTGGCTCAGGCAACGGTCAGATTAAGATTGATTACGTAGAGTCATCTTCTCATGGAGGAGGGGGGTGGAAATAGTAACCTATTTTATTCAAATTGAGAAACAAATAGAAGGGATCCTTTAGCCTCCGAATTTTCTCACTGCTGCATGTACCGCTTGATACCCTATAATATCCTATAAGAAGTTGCATCTGTAATACAACATATTAATTCATTGGATTCATGTTATTTTTTAATCAATGAACGTTGCAAAATTGGATCCCTTACAATTCGCTAATACTCTTTTCGAATATTTCTCTCATAGGCTTCTATCCTTAGGCATACTTTAGGATAGAAGCCTTTTTGACTTTAGTTCGGGAATTAGTATTCATCGTATCTATTTTTCCATTATCTGAGATCCCATTGGACAATCAAAAAGCGGCCATTCCAATGGCCGCTTTTTTTAAGGATTTAGAAGCTTATCATAAGCTTCATCATAAACCCAAGTGATTCCTTCATCTTTACTGGTAAGATATATAGTTCCTGCCACACCGGTATCTTGATCAATTAACGAGATAGGGAACAGTCCTTCCTTTCTATTAAAGATAGGAGAAAGGGGATTTTTTTTATATTTATCAAACTTTTCTGGAAGCGATACAGCAAGCCTTTCCCAAGTTTGCCCCTGATCTTTGGTCCAATAAATTACAGGACCCTCATCCATATAATATCTGTACCCTAAAAACCCGATATCCGAACTAGAAAATCCCACGCCGGTCAAATGTTCCGAATAAATATCATTTGGATTGCCTATCTCTTTCCACGTCTTACCTCCGTCAGAGGTTTGATATACATAATTCAGCGCACTCCCAACTCCTTGTGAAGCACCACTGACCAGCCAACCATCATTTTTATTCGTGAAACCGATAAATTTTGTTTCATATCCCATTGCTCCAGGAATAGGATAGTCATTCCATGTCTGTCCCTTATCATTACTGATTAAAACATGCAGCGGCAATGATTTTCCATCTGCAAAACCATAAACAATAGCTGTTTTATCCTCGGATATAAAATAACCGGTGTTCTCTTGCCCCATTCCCAGAACCCCTCCGGTCGTATCCAATTTTAATGGCACATTTGCTTTAACATCTCCATTCCGATATGAAACAGAAACATTCCCCTCTGCATCTATGGAGTACGAATTGCCAGCATCATTAACAACAACTTGCTCCCCATCAAAGCCAATGGAATAGATCGTGCCGGGTTTGATGAATTCGGTGCCTTTTATATTAGTGCACGACGCCAACACGCTGATTACCCCGATCAAAAGCAGGACGGTATAAAATAGAGTGATGCCGTTTCGTTTTTTCTTCGTATTAAGAATAGATATAAATCGCTCTTTCATAGAAATTTCCCCTCCTGAAAAGTTAGTTGATAAAGCCAAAAAGCGGGGATCCGAATTCTGTATGACAGATAAGATAGCCTCACAATATTTTTTACGGTAAGATAAGCTTCGTGTACCCACTACCGTCTCATCACAGTAAATTTCAATTTCACGTCCTGCTTGGCGTACCATGAACCACACGAAAGGATTAAACCAATGAATTGCATGTACAATTAAGAGGAGTATCTTATATACAATGTCATGTCTCTTATAATGAACTAACTCATGCTTGAAGATAAATTCAAGCTCTTCATCGTTATATTGATCATGCGGCAAGAAGAGAATCGGCTTGTAAAAACCAACTAACATTGGATTTGGAACCTTTTCACTAATTAAAACGGTGATGGATAATTTTATTTTCATTTCTTTATAAACTTGGTTTATTTTCAATACCATCTGGTCACTTAAAAGAGAATTACTCCAACGAAGAGACTGTTTTCTGAAAAAGTAGTAACTGGTAAAATGATAAAGCAAAAAAAGTACGAACCCGGAAAACCAGAGCCAAGTTAAGATGTCCATAAGAGATGGTATATGATTTAACGATGCGGCCTGCTGAACAGGATGAGAAATCCCTGACACATCAATTTGTATGCTGTTGGAGGGAATGTCTTGAAACACTGTACTTATCTTTGAGCTATCAGGAAGCGGAATCCGTACGACATTATTGGCAAACGAAATGTTAAACGGAAGTAGCAAGCGTATAGTCAAAATCATCCATATCCAATATTTCCATTTTGCCGATTTTCCCTTCACATTCCTTATAATCCGTTTCTGAGATGGCTGCACGATAACTATTGCTCCGTCCCTCCTTTTCACAATACAGAAATCCCTTATCAACGAGTCGCGAAAGTACCGTCATTAAAGTAGCCAAAGCCCAATTTCGTTTATTACGTAATTGATTCGATATGTAGGAAGAACTCACTGGATTCCCAGTTTTCCAAATGACAAGCATAATTTCTAACTCTGCATCAGGTAGCTTCTTAATTTCATTAATCATGAATCAACCTCCATATTATACAGTTGTATAACTGCTTCTATTATACAACTGTATAAATAAAATGCAAGTCATCTTTTCTTTTGTTTCTATAAATTAGAGACGTTGAAAAGTAGGAAAAGGTTTGCACTTTATAGTATCAATGCTAAATCATCGAATGCGAAGCTAACGGTATACACTAGAACTTTGGAAATAGGGTAATTCAGAAGTAGTAGTAGAGGAAAACCTAATGCTCCTATTAGAAATTCAATAAGCTCTGAAAATGAAAAAGGTCTATAAAATCGCTTATTAAGCAATTTTATAGACCTTTTTAGTATACCGGTGAGAGGAATGGAACCTATCGATATTTATTTTGAACGCATCAATAGATATAGGAAGTAAGGCACACTCAGCATTGTTACAATAATTCCTGCGGGAATATCTGACTTAAAGCTGACCGTTCGAGCAATCGTATCCGCTACAAGCAGCAATAGCGCACCAATAAGCGCTGAAGTAGGTAGAAGAACTTTGTAGTCGTGACCTACCAGCTTGCGAGCCACATGCGGACTAATCAATCCAATAAAGAAGATCGAGCCCCCGAGCGCTACACAGCCAGAAGCTATGCCTACAGCCGCAATTGCCAAGCGCAAAAATTTCTTCTTTACAGCGACTCCTAATCCTATCGAAATTTCGTTGCCTAGCACCAAGACGTTCAATGTCCTGAAATTAGAAAGAATATATGCGAATAGCAGCAATACCCAAGGTGCCAACAAGCTGATATAAGACCACTTGTCCCCCCATAAATATCCTGCTTGCCAACGCTGCGCAAACTCATACTTCTGGTCATCAAGCTTTAAAGTCAGGAATAGCGACAGCGCACTAAACCCCATATTGATTGCAACACCAGTCAAGACAAGTCGTGTAGAAGAAATCATACGACGTTTTCTATAGGCTAGAACATAGATCAGAGCTGCTGCCAGCAGACCGCCTAAGAATGCCATAGACGGCAGTAATAATGTTATAGCGGCGCCTTGAATGCTTACCGTTGAGATAATCAGCAACACCATAAGACCTGAACCTGAGCTAATACCAAGCATGCCGGGATCAGCCAGATCATTGCGCAGCAAAGCCTGCATAACTGCACCTGCCAGTGCCATCCCAAATCCAACAAGTATCGCTAATACGATCCGAGGAAGACGAAACTTATAAACAACGAGATTATGCTCCTCTGGACCTTGTCCAAGCAATACTTGAAATACTTCAAGTGGATTGAGGGACACCTTTCCCATATTAAGACTAAGAATAGCTCCTGCAATAAGCAGTATTAAAAGAGATAGAATCCATATTGTAGCCTTATGCGATTTAACAACATTCATTTGAAGGCTCTCCTCTCTTTGCTCGCAATTAGCAAGAAGAAAGGAACACCAATCATTGCAAAAATAATGCCCAGTGCTGTCTCTGCCGGACGATTAATCAGCCTTCCAGCGATATCCGCTACAACCATAAGTGCGCCGCCGTAAATGGCTGATGCCGGAATAATATAACGATAATCTACACCTACAAAAAAACGCATAATATGCGGAATAATTAACCCTACAAAGCCGATTGGCCCTACAAGTGCAACAGCTACACCCGCTAGTAAAAGGACCGCAAGCGTAGCTATCATCTTAACGAGAACGATCCGTTGCCCGAAGCCTTTCGCGATCTCTTCCCCCAAGTTTAAAATAGTGATAGAGCGTGCAATGAATAGTGACAAAGCCAGTCCACCTAAGAACCAAGGTATAACTAGCCTAATTTCCACCCATGTTGCTCCAGCCACACTACCCGAAGTCCAATAAGCAAGGGCACGACCAATTCCATAGTTTAATGAGATAAATGACCCCACAGCTCCAAATAGCATTGTAATTGATATTCCAGCTAGCACCAGTCGTTGAGGTGTCATTCCTGAACGATTCAATGAAGCGGCAAGATACGTTAATCCTGCTCCAAGTCCTGCGCCAATAAAGCTAACCAGCAGGGTTGTTGTCTGCAGTTGCCCTGGAAGAAAAACCAGTGTAACGGCCATTGCAAGAGCTGCTCCTGCATTCACTCCCATTAATCCGGAATCTGCTAAGGGATTTCGCGTATAGCCCTGCATAACCGCTCCTGCTACCGCGAGACACATCCCCGCAATAATATCAGCTGCTGTACGCGGAATACGAAGGGCATGAATAATCTGATGCTCGGTCAGTTCAGGATCAAAATTAAAAATCGCTGTCCATGCCATCTTCAGGCTCATGGAAGCAGAGCCAAATGAGATAGAAGCTGCTACTGAAAGCAGCAGCAGCAGTATCCCTAGGAGTAGAAACAGACCGAAATACGATTTCCCTCTTAAATCAGGGATAACGGTTGTTCTATCATCTAGCCTTCTATTTTTTTTCATACGCTGACACTAGCTTCTCTACTACAAAATCTAGTTGCTTATCAAGAGAGTAGATATCGGAATAATATGAAAAATCAAACCCAATTTCGATCAATCTACCTTCTTTAATTGCTGGAATGCTGTTCCAAATTGGATTGTCCGACAAATCATCAGCACCATCCCATACAGAGCGGAACACGAAGTCTCCTATATACTCTGGTAACACCTCTAAGGAAACAAACCCTCCAGTAGCCTTCTCTCTGCCATCAATCTTTTTCTGAAGAATCTCTGGTGCTTTTAGCCCTAAATATTCATAAATGATCTGAGAGCCCCTTCCATAAAGCTTGCTATCGATCACCGCCATCTCTTTTTTTCCGCCTTCGATAATGGTTACTGTCTTATCCAAAATTCCAAGTTCATCAAGCTGCTGCTTGCTCTTCTCCAACTTCTCGTGGAAATTATCTAATAGAGCTTGTGCCTCCTGCTCCTTGCCAAATACCTCGCCAATCTTCATTACACGTTCATCCGTCGCCATTTTTTCATAGGGAATTGGAACGGTCGGTGCAATATCCTTAAGGATTTCGTAAGTTTCTTCAGAAGCAGCTATGATCAAGTCCGGCTTTACTGCCATAATAGCCTCTGGATTAGGCTCATACCATGAACCTAGATCTTCAATCCCCCCCAGCTCTTCTGCAAAGGCCGCTCCTTCAAAAACACTCGAAGTACCTACTGGCTTAATGCCGAGGGCCACAAGATCCCCTTGAAGGTATAACACGACAACCCTCTTTGGATTAGCTGGAACAACAATATCTCCCTTTATTGTAGAGATAGTTCTTGTCTGAGCCTCCTTATTGACATTGTCAGCTGCAATTGAATTATTTGCTGGTGATGATGTAACTTCAGAAGCTTTGGATCCATTAGAATTTGTGGCATTAGAACCAACGCTTGCAGATCCACATGCACTTAAAAGCAAGGTAAAGCTAAGCAGCATCGCTACAATAAAACTTGACGTCTTTGTTAATCTTATAGGTGAAGACCCTCCGGTTATTTCATTTTGGTAATAGTAATGATAATGATTATCATACTCAATAACATTATATCGGGAGGATATGTGCTCGCCAATGGAGAATTTGGCGGTGGTAAATGGACGATTGTCCGATGAACTCACCTGCCTGCTTTCCTTGCGGAACCGGATGGGAGATTGACCATTGTATTTACTGAACATACGACTGAAGTAATATACATCGCTATATCCAACTTCTTCTGCAATATCGCGAAGTGGAGCATCGGTACATCGTAATAGCTCTTCTGCATGTTTAAGCCGGAATCGTATCAAATATTCAATCAAGCTAAACCCCGTCTCCCCTTTAAAGCGGGTTGATAAATGACGAGGGCTGTAATTAAATTGCTCCGCTATAGATTCTAGTGATAAATTATGACGATAATGCTCCTCAATATAACGGACAACCTGCCCAATGACATCCGGTTGCCTGAGGTTAATTCCATCCTTTGTGAACTGCTTTAATAATTCATGTATAAACTGATAGAACAAGCCTTTAACTTGAATTCTTTCCAATTGGCTTCCTTGTGCCCAAAGTTGTTCCATTGCCATTAGTTGATAGTGCAGTGGTAATGGCTCCAAAGACTCGAAGCTATACTGCATCCGAAATGGATTGCTGCGTTCTAAAAGTCTTGCTAAATCCTTTCTTCCTGGCAAGGAGGCTCTATAGAATAATAAATAGTATTCAAACAACTTCCCTGTCTCTATACTTAGTCTCATGCCCTTGCCACCATGCACAATAAAGTGACGGTCTGCGTCGTAATCTATGCCGTTGAGATTCAAGCTGGCCGTACCCCGCACACAGTAGATAAATCCGCATGCTGGTAATATATAGCCTTGCAGATTGTCCCCAGGCTCCATCACAGCATGTCGAATATCAAGTACTTTAACAGCAGCATAATTCCATGCGAAAATATGATCTTCCAGCTTCATCTTTGCCATACACTCCGATCTGCTCCACAATCTATTTGAATTAATTATATTCCACAACAATGATAATGATTATCAATTAGTATTAGGTAGTTCCTCTATTTTGTCAATCGCTGTTTAGTATCATGCTTGCTTATAGCTTCGAAGTGGAGCTTCCTCAGGAATGCCTCTATCTCATTCACATATCCTCTTACATTAATCATTCTCGGTACAACTAAGTACAATTTCTTATTCACAACTGAAGGATGTATCAAAAGTTTTCCGGCACAGGCATGAACGGAATTGTAAAAAAACAAACAAAAAAGTTCATCAGATATAGTATCTAATGAACTTTGAGTTGATTTAGTTGGTACCGGTGAGAGGACTCGAACCTCCACGGTTTCCCTCTCGATTTTGAGTCGCTCATGCTATCGGGAAGATAGCAGAAACTAAGTCAAAGAAAAGGAATCTAAAGCCCGCGAAAATCCTTGTAAGATCAAGTTTTTTTGCGGGTTCTTTTGTTAGATTTAAACGCCGCAAGGCTTCCGGGAATCTTCTCAAATAGTAGTCGCTTTTGCACAAATGAGAGAACTCGGAGAGAACTATAACAGATCAGCCCGCTCCCTATCATTGACAGATAATATCGAAGCTTTGGCTTCAGGGAGGGGAATTGATATGAGAAAAACAACAGTAAACACTATCGCTAATCAAAAAGGCAGTACAGGTAAAACCACCACCGCTTTTAACCTGGCTTACGCCTTATATAATGAAGGAAAAAAGATATTACTGATTGATTTGGATCCTCAAGGGAATCTAACGATGTACTTTGGTATCGAACAACCTGATAAACTCCCTTACTCTATGTTCAACATCAAGAACGCGATGATGACGGACGAACCGCTTCCATCGCCCGAAGAGTGCATTCATTCTCAAGGTAACATTGACCTGATTCCTAGCAACATTGAACTGTCTGTTGCCGAAATTAACCTACGGGATGAAAATGGCGGTGAAAAGACATTGACCCCTTTACTGGAACCGATGAAAGCCAACTATGACTACATCATTATAGACACGACTCCATCACTTGGCTTACTCAATATCAATGCTTTGGTAGCACTCAACTGCTCAGACCATTGTGAAGGTAAAGAAGCGAATCAATCCACATATTCGCATTGAGGGCGACTTGATGACCAAGTGCGACACCCGTACCAATTTATATAATGAAACCATTCGTCTAGTGAAAGTGTGGTGTATCATAGAAGTCAGTCGTCCGGCAAGTTTATTTTGATCAATGAAAATGGACTCTAGACTCCAAAGCGAGGAAAACTGTCGGCCTGTCTTTTACGTTATTCAAAAATAATTAAGTCATCTATCTCCCCTAACGCAAAATACAAGAATCCTTTGAATTTATCAATCGTAACATTCCGTAAAATATCAGCAAAATCTTCATAATCTTTTATTACTTGAAAATTATTAAAGTAAACTTTATTCAATATCTCTGCTTCGCATTCACTTCGACTTATTGGACTAAATCTATTACTGTATACATTTATCCTTAACTCCTCTTTTAACTCGTGGAAATTTACACTTTCAAGCATGAAATTTATTATCTGTTCCACATCTATGGTTATCTTATTTGGAGTCTCGTAAATATCATTGCTGCTCGTTAATTCAAATATATAGTAAATTCTAGTAGAGTCCTCATTACTAAAAAATATAATTTCAAATTTACAGTTATTTTTGACACCATAAGCTTTATCTAATAATTTGCAAATACTTATCAAGTACAATTCATTAAGAATCGTTTGTTCTTTGTTAAAAATCTTAGAAAAATAAGTACTAGAAAGTGCAACTTTTTTATCACTATTACAAAATAATTTAAATATTTGTACATCTATATTTAAATTAGATGCTATGCGTTCCAGTTCTTTGTCATGGAATTCTTGCTTTTCCACACAACCTTTTCGCTTTGTTTTTTGAGGCAAGTCAGAAATAACAAACTCATTCTTTTCATGATTAAAAATGAAATATCTTAAATTTCCTGCTACATAAATACTACTTAAAGTCTCAAATAATTGGTCAACGTTCAAACTTTTTACGTCCTCAAGTAGGCCTATTGGTCGAGAAACAATATCTTTATTTAAATAATGAATCATTACATTGATCTTTGCCACCTCATTGTGTTTCGATAGTATTTCTTCCTCGACCTCTCTAATGGCCATTAACATTAAGTCATAATATTCATTTTTATTATTTAATATCCTCCTCATATAGTTTTCAAATTCAAAGATAAGGTTTAAACCTACTTGGTACTTCGCATTGCTCCAACTATATAAGCAATAGCAGTAACTTGTTTGTCCTCTCAAATTACTTTCTTTCTCTGTGAAAAAATCTTTGAGCATCGCCAGTATAACAAAGTGCTCTAGAACGTGAGCTAAACCGTTGTTGCTAATACCATCTTTTTCTGATCCAGCTTCGCATAAAATAAAAAATGAATACATCATCTACCTTCTTTCCGAACTTCACTTCATTTTTTTATCCTTGATGTGTTTTAACTTTATGCGTAATGCTCAATCTAAGAAGTAAACCTCATTTTATTAATGCATCTTGGCAAAAATAGTAGGAGTATAAATAAAACTGCAACAGTAATGGAAGGAACGGCAATAATTCTAGAAATACCTCCATAGGGTTCAAAACTTGTGTAATAGCTGTTGAACTTGGCTATCTGCATGGGCAGAAAATTGCCCACATAATGTTTCAGAAAGAATACCTCACTCATCTGAATGGCGTAAGATATGGCTATGGTGAATAGTAACAGGGCGTAGCCAGTATAAATCTGTGTGACTAATACGCTGATAAATAAAGTAATCCCTGTCATCAGTGAGATTGCCACATATCCAATAACCAGGTTGATTAAAAACTGCTCGAAATAATTCACCGCAACCATTGATAAAAAAAATTGTGGACTACTTTGTATAGGCAAATCCGCTCCTTGTAAACCGTACATAAAGAATATAGGCGTAATGTAAATCGCCACCGCCGCCAGATAAAGCAATAAAGAGAGCTGGAAGGCGTTGATAATCCGTATCCTACTCAGCTTACGTTTTCCAAACCTCGTGGATTTGACCAGTCCGTCCACGCCCAAGGTCTCGTCTTCATTAAAAATTGGGACCAGTAGAATGGAAATGAGAACCAGGATAATAAAAACACACTGGCTCATCCCTGAGTTAACGTTCTTCCATCCCTCGGCATAACCCATCCGGATAGGTTCGGAGAGAGAAGCCGCTGCATAATTCCCGTTGCTGATTCCTTCCCTAGAACTCCCCGCTTCCTTCTGTGCACTTTTGATGATGTCTGCCCTGTCCTGATAAAATTGTTCTGCTGAGACATCCCGTATTCCAGTCCAGTTCCAGCCATACACTTGGATAATCATATCCAAGGCTGGCAAATCTGCAACATCCGCTTTATTCCTGTCTTCTGGTAGGCTAAGTTCTCTGTATTTTTCCAAAATTTTATTAATCTCAACTTCATCCAATACCTCCGGTTGATAGAAATACCGGTATTCCGTCCCATCTGTTATCTCATATCTTGCCTGATTTAAATAACCTGTTTTGATGGTGTCTAAGTTGTAAAAGGTAAGTATCAGAAACAATGCCAACAAAAAACCGAATATGTTTATGTTTAGGATTTTACTTCTGTTTACTTTTGATAAATAGCTCATGATTTCACCTACCTTCCTCTACTGTAAATAATATCTTCTCATCCATATAGAGATACCGATTCGAGATAAGAGAATGTACACAGTACCCAGAAACAGGGCGACAAAAACATAAGGAAATACAGTATTACCCACAAAATATAATTTCTCTATGCCTATAAGATTATTGATAAAGTTCTGGGGCATGAAGACCATCACTTTTTCAATCAGCGCCCCCCTCCCCATCTGATAAGTATTTACGAGATAAAAATAAATCAGTGAAAGTGCTAATACCAGTTTCCCTCTTTTAAAAACCACTGACAAAAACAGGATAAGATGCGTCACGACAAGTGTGGAAAAGTATCCCATGGAAATATAGAGTAACCCCTCTTGAAGCTGATTCATAGAATAAAATGTAATTGTTCCGATTTGAACCGAAGAGTCCCAGCCGTGCAGCGTATACACTGCGGTAATAAACAGCAGTATGATCGCAATATACACAAAATAGGCTATCGTAGAAAACACACAAGCGGCACCAAGCTTGTAGCTGAGCAGCCTCCTCCTGCTCTCCTTGGTGGATAAGGTCACCTTGTCAATTCCTTTGCTGCTGTTTTTGGAGAATCCCTCGCATAGGATAAAGGCCAAGAACATGAAGAAAAGGTAGATCGTATTTAATAAACCTATTTTCAGGTACTCCCAGCCACTATCGTATTTGAATAAAAATGGGGTGGGTACTTTTTGCATTTTCTGGGATATGATTTCGATTTGTTTCTCTGTATAAGGAAATAGATTTTGTTCAGTGGATAAATATTCGGTAAAACTGCCCTTCCAATCTACATAAAAATTGGCGAGCTGCTCATCCGTTAAATTTAAGCTGTTATCGAGAACACGGTACTTTATATATGGAAAGTTCAGTTCCCAGTTCAGCGCATCGTGAGGAAAAGTTAATCTTTTTCCCAACTTGCGATCTGTATCCACTTCGCCTTCAATATAAGGTTTGTCCACGCTGTTTTCGTAGTTTTGTTTCATTTGTAATAAATAATCCGTCGTCATCGTGCCCTCAACCGTGCGCTCCCTTAAAATTTTCCAGCCTCCAAGACCGCTATGTATGGTTCCCTCATCATCCAAGACATCTATACTCTTGGCGGTTTGAATCCAGGGGATCAGAATAATAGTGAGAAAGAGTAGGCTGATAATTACTGTATTTTTATTTAATATTTTTTTCAGTTCTAATGGAATGAAATTACGCATGGCTCCCACTCCCTAAGTAGATGTAGTAATCTTCCAGCGTGGGCTCGCATACGATTGCGCCTGATTCCTTTTCTCCCAAGTAACGGACATTAACAACGTTTTCTTCCTGCCGGATCCGTACGATCAGGTGCTTCTTTTTAAAGGAGGCCAGTCGCTCTCTGTCCATCTCCTCAGTAAATACTTTTCCTTTAATCCCGGATAACATCTTTTGCACATTACCTTGCTCTTTAATTTTCCCCTGATTTAGGATGATCACATTGGTGGTAATTGCTTCGATATCCGAAATAATGTGGGTAGAAAACAAGATGATCTTGTCCTGTCCCATTTCGCTTATGATGTTTGAAAAACGGATTCGCTCATGGGGGTCAAGCCCAGCGGTGGGCTCGTCAAAAATTAATATCTTCGGATCGTTAATAATGGCTTGGGCAATGCCCACCCGCCTTTTCATCCCTCCGGAAAAGGTTTTGACCTTTTTATTAGCAACATTCTCCAGGTTGACAAACTGTAATACCTCTGGAACTTTGTGCTTCAGTTCTTTTTTTGACAACCCCTTCAGTGCTCCCATATATTCCAGATATTCTGTTGCTGTAAACGCGGAATAAACCTCGAAATCCTGGGGAATATATCCCACAAGATTCCGGTAGTCGTCGTTCATATGGAAGATATCCTTGCCGTTAAAGGTAACCTTACCACTAGTTTGATGGTCAACTGCCACAAGAATTCTCATCAAGGTGCTTTTCCCTGCCCCATTATCACCCAAAAGCCCATACACACCTTCAGGCAATGTAAAATTTAGTTCACTGATTGCCCGTTTCATTCCAAATGTTCTTGTTAAATTCTCCGCTTTAATTTCCATCGCTAATTTCCTCTCTCAATTGATATACGTCTCCTTCCGAGAGAACTTTCCATTCTTCTCCCGTAGACTTTCTACCTAACAGGAGGTTGGTATATTCTCCGTCCAGCTTTTTCACTTCCCATGCGAACAGATTTTCATTTTCGAATCCTGCTATGATACCTGTTTTTTCTTCCTTGTATAGAATATTTTGGATTCTTGGATCATCAGTGTTTCCCCTAGTGCCATTGTCCGCTGGTTCGGGAAACCGATCTGAATTTTCTCTCATGTATGCATCAACTGTTTTGTAGATGCCTGTTATATCCTCGATAGAAAGAGATGGAACTTCTATTGTTGGCCTAATTGATGACTCTTTTCTTCCTTGCTCCCGATAAGTTCTTTCATTTTTTTTCCTCCCTTCATCAAGACGTTTGTCCAAGGCAATATCCTCAAAAGTCCTTTTATCATCTAGCGTTGCATCCTTTGGAGTTTCCTCATTGCCCGGACTCTTATTCTCTGACTTTACATCCTTCGGATTATTATCTAAGATAATTAAATCCTCTGAGATGGTTTTATCATCCTGTATGCTTGCATATTCTGAGTAGCTGCTTCGATTTTGGAAGTAGAGGCTTCCTCCAATCAAAATGGTTATAGTTAATACAAACATTATGATTTTTTTCACTAAGACACCTCCATTTTTAATATGTAATTCTACATTTTATCGTTTATTTCAACTGACTTAATTTTCCGTATAAATTTAAAGTATCCCTAATCTGAGCCTGATCTGGATGACTAATGTCCTCTAATGGCGCCCCCATGACGATGACTATATACTCACGGTTATTCACTAACCCAAGTGTTGCCCAACATTGTCCAGCAGCAGATGTAGTTCCCGATTTACCTCCAATAATTTTGAAGCCGATTTGCTGATCTTCATTAAGGTACTTCAGTACCGTCGATTCTAACAGAATCCCTTCTGGATGGTCTGTTGTTGATGTCGTCAGGTATGTCTCTTGAGTAAACATCTTTTTAAAATCCTCGTTAGCTAATGCATAATCCAAAAGCTTTCCCACGTCTGAAGCGGTTGTATACTGATTGTCATCATGAAGGCCCTCAGGACTAGTGAAATGTGTACCATTTAAGCTGAATTCAGCGGCTTTATCATTCATCATCAGAACAAAATTTTCCACACTTCCCGCAACATGGACAGCTAAAGTGTTTGCCGCTTCACCGCCAGAAGTGAGAAGCGTCCCATATAACAAGTCTTGGTAGGTAACCTCCTCATCTTCGCAAAATCCGGCCATAGAAGAGTTACTTGCAAGAAGCTCGCCGAACGTTCTCCGGTCTACCGGCGCGATTACAGATAAGTCATCAACATGCTCAAGGGTGACAATTGCGGTCATAATTTTTGTCAGTGAAGCAGGATAAACCTTGGCTCCCGCACTTTCTTCGTAAATGGCTTGATCAGACTCTCTGTCATAGACATAAATATATGGACTGGCATAAGTGTTCTGTCCAAAGAATGGCAAGACCTTTTGTGAATCTAAATTCAGTTTACTTGCTGTTCCTATTAGCACTCCGAGAAGAACAATTGTGAATACTGATATTCTTACTAACTTGGGTTTCCTGTTCTTTAGCTTGCTACGTTCACCTTTCTCCATTTCCATTTTCTCCCTATTCTTCTTGGTACAAAGTATAGATTCAACACCTTAAAAATCTAGGTGTGTAGATCTTAAATTTTTCTTAAATAAATGGTTTGGCTTTGCTATTCTTCTCTGCTTCATTAGTATCCTGCCGTACACGAACTTCAACCGAGCGTTATATATATAATGTTTCAAATAAATAGTGACATCAAAAAAATATCATCTAAATATTTTACTGCAATGTTGGTATTGCCTAACGTTGATTCTTTCTTTGTAAATCACTCATATATCCCTTAATATGCTCTAATAACAAACCAGTAAATTTTAAGAATAAAAAAATATGATGTCACTATTTTAAGATTGATATATTGTAATTTAGCAATTATAATAAACACAACCTACTATATGAAAGGTGAATGAAATGAAAAAACTGCCTAGAATCAGTCAAAAAGAACAAGATGTGTTATTGGTTTTTTGGCGAGATGGCGGAAATTTAACCGCATCAGCCATCGCAGATAAAGGGGACGGATTGGGTATTAATACCGTTCAAGCAGCGGTTCGGAATTTATTGAAAAAGGAATATATTGAAATTTCTGACATTGTATATAGTGGCACCGTATTAACAAGAAGTTATAAGCCTGTTATAAGTGCAGAACAATATGCTGCATATCAGTTGCAAATTTTAAAAATAAATGCTAAGAATTTTTCAGTATCGAACTTTGTAGAACATTTTAAAGAAAATAATGAGTTAGATTGTTTAAAAGAATTGAAGTAGTTATGCAAATCCAAGTTTAATCTCACCGTAGTTAAAGATAAAATTCATATAGGACGAGTATGAAAACTGAAAAATTAAGTATGTCAAGCATTTTGTTGATATACTATATAGACATCTGTTTATTCCTTCTTCAAGAATTACAACAATACAGGAGTATCAGATGTTTTTCCATTTTCACCTTTTGGACACTTTGTCAAGCACTGATTACTGCTTTGAGCTCTTTATATTATTTTAACAACTCACCAGCAAGAGCAGGCTCTTTAATGAATCCTTTATAGTTGTCTGCTTGAATGTCATACAGCTCCGCATATATTTTATTATTGCTAATCAGAAAATCATGATCCCCCACAGCGTCTACTTTTCCTTCGTGTATTACAATTATTTGATCAATATTTTTTATATTAGTGAATCTATGAGTAATAATTATATTAATCCTCTCTGTTTTTTTGTTTACCATATTTTCAAAGACTTCACTTTCTGTCTTAGCATCTAAAGCTGCTGTTGGTTCATCAAATACCATAACGTCTGCTTCCCGGACGAAACTTCTTGAGATAGCAAGTCTTTGCCATTGTCCTGTTGAAATATCCTCACTATTTTCCCATCCAATCAATAATTTTGTATCAAATTTCCTATTCAATTCATTAATAAAATCATGTGCTTGACCTAAGACGGAAGCTTCTATTATAACTGGCATATTGTTAATATTATCAACCATTGAAATTCCAATATTTTCTCTTATTGTAAGCGGAAACTTCACAAAATCCTGGAACATCGCGCTCATTTTCTCGAAATAGGCTTTCTTGTCGTACATAGTTCTATTAATGCCATTGATTAATATCTCGCCTTTTGTTGGTGCATATAACCCTAAAATGAGCTTGATCAACGTAGTTTTTCCACTTCCGTTATATCCGACAACTGCATAATCAAATCCTTTTTTTAATGTCAAATTTATATCTTCTAATATATGGTTACATGAGCTTGGATATTTAAAATAAACTCCTATAAACTCAATTGAATCCACGACAAAATCCTTTATTAAATCCTCACTAACTTCCTCGCTTTTTATTGAATTTATTTTGTTTAACCTTTCAAAGCTCAATAAATACAAACAATTTTCATATAGTGTCAAAGCACAGCTTATTAAATTGATCAAAGCATTTTGCAGCTTGGTAGCAGTTTCAATACTCATTATGATCACACCGATTGACAGTTTACTCATAATACCATTAACAACTATAATTATTTTCAATAAATAGGTCAGTAAATGTTGAATAGAATCACCTACTGTAGATTTTATAGTTAAAGTTCTTTTTACATTTTTATCTTGCTCAATTATCTTTTCAAAAATATTATTAATGATATTCTGTATAAAAGATATGTTGGAAAATAATTTCATTTCTTTGAAATTTTCATATGTAACTATCATATCCTTTAAAGAACTATAGTACCTAGTTTTTTCATATCGTTTATCATATACTTCAAATAACTTTGACATAGATTTTAAATTAATTATTGTACTTGGGACTATTGATAGTATGATGATAATCACTATACTTATCTGGTAAGATGCCAATATACTTATTGTACCAACGAATAAAGTCATATTCATGATAATCTCAACAATGTTATTCAAAATACCTATACTTCTCACTGTTGACTCGTCATTTGTTTTTTGGATGTCATTATGTAGTCTTGGATCTTCGAAATCTTGCATTTCCATGCTGTCTACAATTTCAATAGTTTTATTTGTTATATACTTATCAACTAATACAGTATAAATTTCCTTTACATAATTTGTAGTTTTATTAATAATTAATTTTATTAGTACAATAATGAAATGAAGAAGAAAGAGATATATTATGATAATATAATCTTTGGTGTCATTTATTAAAAGAGAACCTATTTGATCTATTATATGCTGCCATACAATTAAGTTTATGATATCAGGTAAAGCCATAACAGAACTTAAGACTAAAATTAATATGAAGTATTTTTTTGAAGAGGCGAATAATACGCTTAGAGTAGTTTTTATAATAGCAAAGTAGTTACTAAAGTGTCTAAAATTGTTGAATTTCTTCATCTCAATTATCCTCCAGTATTAATTGTGTTCTAAGTACTAAGGACGTGACTAAACCCTGAAGAATAATGTGGTATGGTTATTGTATTTCAATATAGGTCATAGCCTTCTGAAGAGTAACTCCAGTCTAACAACCTTAGATTTGAATACAACAGTGTCTTCGTCGGTATTGGACGAAGACACTGTTGTATTGTGAAACTCAATTTCTTGCCGCGTCGGAGTTATACGCGTTGTTTACAGAACCGACGCAAGAGCAATTACAATCAGGTTCTGAAATTTTATTAACTGAATAGTTCGTTAATTGAGAATTACACATACTGCTGGTTTGTAAAACTAGTTTCTTGCTGCGTCTTGGTTAGCCGCTTCATTTACTGAACCGATGCAAGAGCATTGACAACCAGTTCCTGAAACCTTAGTAGCTGCTTGGTTCGCTAATTTAGAGTTACACACACATGGCGCACGAAAAGCTATGCTCTCATTGTCAATAGCTTGCTGTTGATATGGATTCATAATTTTCAGCATATTCTCACCTCCTTTCATTATGTATTTATCCAGGTTTAAATGAGAACAATTAAACCGAGAAATCAATTGTTATAAAAGAACATCTTCATTAAAGATTGCTAACTGTTCCGGTGATGTCCTAAGTAAGTTGTGATAATTCCTTAAACTACGTTCTGTTGTACTTCTATAATATTCACACTCTGCAAGATCAGGTTCCCTGACTCCCGAAGAATCCATTCTGTCTACATAACAACTACTACAAAGTTTAGCAGCCCAACAATCAGAGCAAATATTTTCCCAAACTTCGGAAAATTCATAAACATATTTTTTATAAATCTTTTCCTCAATAATCCCTTGATTTATATCTCCTATTGAAGGACTGTTTCCTATCCTTTCACATGCGAGAAAATCGCCATCTGCGGAAACAAATAATCGTCGGGATCCAACAACACAACAACCGTTCATTGGCACAAAATTAGTAGCTCTTTTTGTTACACTTCTTTTATGAATTCTGTCAAGTGAATTAAAGATAGTTTGTTCTTTAATTTCTTCCAAATTGCTAGTAATACTGATTTGCTTATCCTGCCATTGTCGTAGCGATTGGTCATTATAATCGGAGCTTTTAAGCAATTCTTCAGGCACAGTACCAGGACCGGCATAACCTAATTGATATCGGAAATCTTCATGAGTAAAATCTAAATTTGTAAAAAAGTCATCTATTTGAGAAACCTTTTCTTCGCTAAACGGAGGCATGTACACCGCATTTGCACTTATGTGCATTTCTTTACCATTTTTTCTAGCTACACTATTTAATAATTTGAATTTCTTGAAAACGTCATCAAATGAGCCTGAGCCATTCTTATAAACTCGATACATATCATGTATTTCTTTGGGACCATCAATGCTACAAAGAATAGATAAATTGTCAACGGTAGAAAAATATTCAGCCATTTTGGGGGTTAATACAGACAAGTTAGTAGTAAAAGAAAATTGTATAGTCCTTCCTGCTAAAGCAACCTTCGAGTATTCAATAACTTCTTTTAATAGCTCGAATTCAAGTAAAGGCTCTCCACCATAAAAAGTAATAGAAACTTCCTGCTGATCCCCATAAAGTTTCATGTAATCAATAGATTTAAGCGCCGTATCAGATGACATTCTTTTTGAAGTAAACGCCCGATTGTGAGGATACCCATCATGATATATACAATAGCGACAACGCATGTTGCATTTTCCAGTTAATTCCAAAATGAGTTGCGTTGTCCCTGTATTCATTTCATTTTTTATATACTCTAGGGATATGTCATTATATAAGTGCTTAATTTTGAATCCTTTGAATAAATCCTCCTCATTAATTGAAGTCATTAATTCATCTACATTAACGTTGTGAGCATAAATATATTGATTTAATTCATCTAAGCTTTTATTAGAGGAAATTAACAATTCAAATAACTGAGCTATATCATTGTCAAGCATCACAACCTTACTTGTACCACTATCGTAGAAGTAGTAAAAGTTATGTTCAGAGAATATCTTCCCTATGGAAAGTGCTGTTTGTGCTGGTTTTTCTTTTTTGTATTCTTGGATGTAATTAAAGAGTTCTGAAAAGTTTTCGAAGTTATCTTTATATAAATCCATTTCATTACCTCCTGCCATTAAAATACAACTCTTGAATATTATTATAGTAACATATTAAAAAAATATCAACACATTATTTTTTTAATATGTTACTTTTTGGTCTTACCACATCTAGGTTATGAAGTTTAGTAGGCGAAAACTCTACTTGATAAGACTAAACCGAGCCCCATATTTTAATAGACAACTTCGCATAGAAACCTGCAACACTCTAAATCAAAAAAGAGCAGCATAAGCGCTGCTCTTTTTTGCTAGGCTAGAATCGGAGTCTTAATACTTGAATTCATACGAATAGGAGTTTATTGTCTCCAGAACCGTACTATATTCCACAAATTTTGTTATATGTACCACCCGGTAGGTATTCCCGGAATTGACATAGTTAAACCCGTTCGAAGCATGTTAGCCCATGCTCGAGAAAGACTGGGTCCAAGACTTCACATCAGACCATTGATTGCTGCTGTTTTACCTCTTTTGTAGGGTGAGAGTAATAGAAGTATCATAATCCGTATAATTCTTTATTGTTCTCCCACTCTCAATAGTCAGCGAAACAGATGTCACCGAGATATACTATAAAGGGTATTATTATCTTCTCCTGTACAGCAGGTTCAGCATATTCTACTCTCTAAGGTCATGCAAATAAAGATTTCTTCGTAATTTCCCTCTATTTTTTTCTTATGCAGATGTTTCTTCATACTCCACTTCCGCCATTCTTAAGAAGCAGCTTCATTGCTCTGCGCCTGGCTCTGGTCAAATAGGATCTAATATTCACCGCTTGGACATCCATAGAAGCAGCAAGCTTGTGATCACTCCATTCAAGAATGTACTTGTTATACAATAAAGTCTGATCCCGTTCTGATAACTCACTGAGTATCTTGGCAATCTCTGTGTAATCCTCCTTGAGGCTATACATCTCCTCGATGCTAGGCTGCTTGTCGGCTATTTGCTCTATACTGTCAGCGGTTATCCCTGAAGAGGTATGATTCAGATGTCTTTTGCGCTGCTTCGCATGATTAATACTAGTATTATGTACGGTATGGACCAGATAGGATACTTGTTTATGCAGGTCTAGGGAACGCAATAATGCGGCTTTACTGATTAGTCTGACGAAGGACTCCTGTATCATATCATCAACAACATCATAGTCCTGCAAGATCTCATAAGCCTTCTTTTTCATAATAGGATAATACCTATCGTATAGCTCTGTTAGAAATACAACATCCTCGTTAACTTCTACAGTAGATAGGATGGTGAAGAACATGAATATTTTCACTCCCTTTAATTTACATTATAATACATAATAATAGTTGATAAACCTTATTTTGGAAGTGATGTATGATTCACAATATATGCTACTAGAAGCATTCAGCGAAACAAAAAGACCACTAGAAATAGCTATATTTAAAAAATAAAAAAAACTTGTAAAATTGCTGGAAGCAATCTTACAAGTTTTTTCGATATACCGGTGAGAGGACTCGAACCTCCACGGTTTCCCTCTCGATTTTGAGTCGAGCGCGTCTGCCATTCCGCCACACCGGCAAAGTATTAAGTTAAAATATGGCGCGCCCTGAGAGATTCGAACTCCCGGCCTTTTGATTCGTAGTCAAACGCTCTATCCAGCTGAGCTAAGGGCGCAAAATTTATATGGAGCGGACGACGGGAATCGAACCCGCGACCCTCGCCTTGGCAAGGCGATGCTCTACCGCTGAGCCACGTCCGCACACGGTATGTATTGATGTCCGACTCACTAAAGAAGTGAGCCATGAAGGACTCGAACCTTCGACACCCTGATTAAAAGTCAGGTGCTCTACCAACTGAGCTAATGGCTCATAAAGCAAGAAAATGGCGGAACCGACGGGATTCGAACCCGCGGTCTCCTGCGTGACAGGCAGGCATGTTAGGCCAACTACACCACGGTTCCAGAAGAATAATTGCTTAATGAAAATTGGTTGCGGGGGCAGGATTTGAACCTGCGACCTTCGGGTTATGAGCCCGACGAGCTACCGGGCTGCTCCACCCCGCGTCAGTAAAAAGTATTAATTCCCTTGGATCCCCCGGAAAGTATCCGGATTCCTCAGTGAAGCATTAACTTCACTTTTAGGGATGTGTTATGGTGGAGGCTGAGGGGATCGAACCCCCGACCCTCTGCTTGTAAGGCAGATGCTCTCCCAGCTGAGCTAAGCCTCCATGTAAAGAAGCAACTTAATTATCATAACACAATCAAAACTGTAATGCAACCATTTTTTCTAGAAGTCTAATGTTGTTTCAAGAAGAAATGGTGACCCGTATGGGATTCGAACCCATGTTACCTCCGTGAAAGGGAGGTGTCTTAACCCCTTGACCAACGGGCCGTTTTAAAAACAAATTGTTTTGACAACAAAAAAGATTATATCATGTATTATTAAGTATAGCAATACCTAAACTAATTATTTTTCTTTTTACTCTTCCTAGGTAATAGATTGATATGAAGCTTTTGAGATATTATCTCAACGATTTCACCTATAGTTCTATCATTCGTGTCTAGATGCTGCTTAAATACCTCGTGATCAAGCCCTCTGATGCACCTGTCGATCTGCTGAGCAGCCCAAGAGTCTTTTCCTTCACTCTAATGCTTAATCTCTTAAGCAAGGTCTCTCGGGAGGCACACAAACTAAAATGATAAAGCTCAATACCTCCATCCATTAACTTGCTGATGATTTCCCTGCAATAATCCGGATTCACTAGGGTCATAGGTACGATAATTATTCCATCATATTCGCTAGCTATGTTTTTCTTCGATAAATTTCATTTGCGGTTTCTGTCTTCCCTGGACCAAAAGCACCATTGATCCATATAATCATGATCATTTGCCTCCATGAACTAATTTTCATTCAAAAACCACTTCACAGTGATTGCCTATCCTTATAATAAACTGCTAAACATCGTACAACAAAAAGACCACTGTCGAATACTCAACAGTGGTCTTGCGTGCTTGGCAACGTCCTACTCTCCCAGGACCCTTCGGTCCAAGTACCATCGGCGCTGGAGGGCTTAACGGTCGTGTTCGGGATGGGTACGCGTGGAACCCCTCCGCTATCGCCACCAAACATGCGTCTGTGAAACAGACGCTGCCGCGTGAAATTCGGTTCATCACCAGAAGTGACAATGAATTTCTAAGCGTATTTCAGGCTTGATGCCTGAAAACTGAATCCGAAACGAATCTGCATTCTAAGTATAGGATAAGCCCTCGACCGATTAGTATTGGTCAGCTCCATGCATTGCTGCACTTCCACCTCCAACCTATCTACCTCGTCGTCTTCAAGGGGTCTTACTAATTGGGAAATCTCATCTTGAGGGGGGCTTCACGCTTAGATGCTTTCAGCGCTTATCCCGTCCGTACGTAGCTACCCAGCCATGCTCCTGGCGGAACAACTGGTGCACCAGCGGTACGTCCATCCCGGTCCTCTCGTACTAAGGACAGCTCCTCTCAAATTTCCTGCGCCCACGACAGATAGGGACCGAACTGTCTCACGACGTTCTGAACCCAGCTCGCGTACCGCTTTAATGGGCGAACAGCCCAACCCTTGGGACCTACTTCAGCCCCAGGATGCGATGAGCCGACATCGAGGTGCCAAACCTCCCCGTCGATGTGGACTCTTGGGGGAGATAAGCCTGTTATCCCCAGGGTAGCTTTTATCCGTTGAGCGATGGCCCTTCCATGCGGTACCACCGGATCACTAAGTCCGACTTTCGTCCCTGCTCGACTTGTAGGTCTCGCAGTCAAGCTCCCTTATGCCTTTGCACTCTGCGAATGATTTCCAACCATTCTGAGGGAACCTTGGAACGCCTCCGTTACTCTTTAGGAGGCGACCGCCCCAGTCAAACTGCCCGCCTGACACGGTCCCCGTACCCGGTAAGGGTACTAGGTTAGAACCTAGATACGATCAGGGTGGTATCCCAACGGCGCCTCCACCGAAGCTTGCGCTCCGATTTCTACGGCTCCCACCTATCCTGTACAGATCGTACCCAAATTCAATATCAAGCTGCAGTAAAGCTCCATGGGGTCTTTCCGTCTTGTCGCGGGTAACCTGCATCTTCACAGGTATTAAAATTTCACCGGATCTCTCGTTGAGACAGCGCCCAAGTCGTTACGCCATTCGTGCGGGTCAGAATTTACCTGACAAGGAATTTCGCTACCTTAGGACCGTTATAGTTACGGCCGCCGTTTACTGGGGCTTCGGTTCATAGCTTCGGGTTACCCCTAACCACTCCCCTTAACCTTCCAGCACCGGGCAGGCGTCAGCCCGTATACTTCGCCTTGCGGCTTCGCACAGACCTGTGTTTTTGCTAAACAGTCGCTTGGGCCTTTTCACTGCGGCCCCCTCGTGCTATTCACACTACCGGGGCACCCCTTCTCCCGAAGTTACGGGGTCATTTTGCCGAGTTCCTTAACGAGAGTTCTTCCGCGCGCCTTAGAATTCTCTTCTCGCCTACCTGTGTCGGTTTGCGGTACGGGCACCTTCTCCTGGCTAGAGGCTTTTCTTGGCAGTGTGAGATCATGACCTTCGCTACTATAATTTTCGCTCCCCATCACAGCCCAGCCTTAACGATGTGCGGATTTGCCTACACATCAGCCTCACTGCTTAGACGGACATCCATCAGTCCGCGTCACTACCCTCCTGCGTCACCCCATCGCTCATAGCGGATTACGGTGGTACAGTAATTTCAAACTGTTGTCCTTCGACTACGCCTTTCGGCCTCGCCTTAGGTCCCGACTTACCCTGAGCGGACGAGCCTTCCTCAGGAAACCTTGGGCTTTCGGCGGATCAGATTCTCACTGATCTTTTCGTTACTCATACCGGCATTCTCACTTGTGTAGTGTCCAGCGCTCTTTTCAGTACACCTTCAACCCCTACACAACGCTCCCCTACCCCAGATACATACGTATCTAGCCATAGCTTCGGTGGTGTGTTTAGCCCCGTTACATTTTCGGCGCAGAGTCACTCGACCAGTGAGCTATTACGCACTCTTTCAATGGTGGCTGCTTCTAAGCCAACATCCTGGTTGTCTGTGCAACTCCACATCCTTTCCCACTTAACACACACTTGGGGACCTTAGCTGATGGTCTGGGCTGTTTCCCTTTTGACAATGGATCTTAGCACTCACTGTCTGACTCCCGGCAATAAGTATATGGCATTCGGAGTTTGACTGAGCTTGGTAATCCTTGCGGACCCCGCACCCAATCAGTGCTCTACCTCCACTACTCTTATACCGAGGCTAGCCCTAAAGCTATTTCGGGGAGAACCAGCTATCTCCGAGTTCGATTGGAATTTCTCCGCTACCCCCACCTCATCCCCGCACTTTTCAACGTACGTGGGTTCGGGCCTCCAGTGCGTGTTACCGCACCTTCACCCTGGACAGGGGTAGATCACACGGTTTCGGGTCTACGTCCACATACTCATTCGCCCTATTCAGACTCGCTTTCGCTGCGGCTCCACCTTCTCGGCTTAACCTTGCATGTTAAACGTAACTCGCCGGTTCATTCTACAAAAGGCACGCCATCACCCATTAATAGGGCTCTGACTTTTTGTAAGCACACGGTTTCAGGTTCTATTTCACTCCCCTTCCGGGGTGCTTTTCACCTTTCCCTCACGGTACTGTTTCACTATCGGTCGCCAGGTAGTATTTAGCCTTAGCAGATGGTCCTGCTGGATTCATACGGGGTTTCACGTGCCCCGCACTACTCGGGATCCGTCTCGGAGAGAACACAGTTTAGGTTACAGGGCTTTTACCTCTATCGCGGGCCTTTCCAGACCTCTTCACCTACCATATTCCTTTGTAACTCCATGTGAGACGTCCCACAACCCCTAAGAGCAAGCTCTTAGGTTTAGGCTGTTCCGCGTTCGCTCGCCGCTACTGACGGAATCACTATTGTTTTCTCTTCCTCAGGGTACTTAGATGTTTCAGTTCCCCTGGTCTGCCTCTACATTTCCTATGTATTCAGAAATGAGTAACTGCGAATTACCACAGCTGGGTTTCCCCATTCGGACACCCCCGGATCAAAGCTTGCTTACAGCTCCCCGAGGCAGTTTCGTTGTTCGCCACGTCCTTCGTCGGCTCCTGGCGCCTAGGCATCCTCCGTGTGCTCTTATTAGCTTAACCTTGATTTTTCCGTAGAAAAATATCATACGATGACATTCTCTTTGGAATCATCTCACTAATAACATTTACTTGTTTGCACAAGTTGCTAAAAGATGTTCTAAAACGCAAATTCGTTTCGGTATCCAGTTTTCAAGGATCAAGTCTTACTTGAGAGCTTAAACTCTCAAAACTGAGCAACGAGTGAGTAACAGGCCTAAACCTGAGTTTTGGAAGCTGAGCTTCCGATTTGAATGTCCTCATTGCAGAGAACGATTCTCCATAGAAAGGAGGTGATCCAGCCGCACCTTCCGATACGGCTACCTTGTTACGACTTCACCCCAATCATCTACCCCACCTTCGGCGGCTGGCTCCCTTGCGGGTTACCCCACCGACTTCGGGTGTTGTAAACTCTCGTGGTGTGACGGGCGGTGTGTACAAGACCCGGGAACGTATTCACCGCGGCATGCTGATCCGCGATTACTAGCAATTCCGACTTCATGCAGGCGAGTTGCAGCCTGCAATCCGAACTGAGACCGGCTTTGATGGGATTGGCTCCACCTCGCGGCTTCGCTTCCCGTTGTACCGGCCATTGTAGTACGTGTGTAGCCCAGGTCATAAGGGGCATGATGATTTGACGTCATCCCCACCTTCCTCCGGTTTGTCACCGGCAGTCACTCTAGAGTGCCCAGCATTACCTGCTGGCAACTAAAGTTAAGGGTTGCGCTCGTTGCGGGACTTAACCCAACATCTCACGACACGAGCTGACGACAACCATGCACCACCTGTCTCCTCTGTCCCGAAGGCCGCTGCTATCTCTAGCAGATTCAGAGGGATGTCAAGACCTGGTAAGGTTCTTCGCGTTGCTTCGAATTAAACCACATACTCCACTGCTTGTGCGGGTCCCCGTCAATTCCTTTGAGTTTCAGTCTTGCGACCGTACTCCCCAGGCGGAGTGCTTACTGTGTTAACTTCGGCACCAAGGGTATCGAAACCCCTAACACCTAGCACTCATCGTTTACGGCGTGGACTACCAGGGTATCTAATCCTGTTTGCTCCCCACGCTTTCGCGCCTCAGCGTCAGTTACAGCCCAGAAAGTCGCCTTCGCCACTGGTGTTCCTCCACATATCTACGCATTTCACCGCTACACGTGGAATTCCACTTTCCTCTTCTGTACTCAAGCCACCCAGTTTCCAGTGCGACCTCAGGTTGAGCCCAAGGTTTAAACACCAGACTTAAATAGCCGCCTGCGCGCGCTTTACGCCCAATAATTCCGGACAACGCTTGCCCCCTACGTATTACCGCGGCTGCTGGCACGTAGTTAGCCGGGGCTTTCTTCTCAGGTACCGTCACTCCGGTAGCAGTTACTCTACCGGACGTTCTTCCCTGGCAACAGAGCTTTACGATCCGAAAACCTTCATCACTCACGCGGCGTTGCTCCGTCAGGCTTTCGCCCATTGCGGAAGATTCCCTACTGCTGCCTCCCGTAGGAGTCTGGGCCGTGTCTCAGTCCCAGTGTGGCCGTTCACCCTCTCAGGTCGGCTACGCATCGTCGCCTTGGTGGGCCGTTACCCCACCAACTAGCTAATGCGCCGCAGGCCCATCCCTCAGTGACAGATTGCTCCGTCTTTCATTCTTCTCTCAGGAGAAAAAAGAAATTATCCGGTATTAGCTACCGTTTCCGGTAGTTATCCCAGTCTGAAGGGCAGGTTGCCTACGTGTTACTCACCCGTCCGCCGCTAAGTTACTTTGAAAGCAAGCTTTCAAAGTAACTCCGCTCGACTTGCATGTATTAGGCACGCCGCCAGCGTTCGTCCTGAGCCAGGATCAAACTCTCCAATTAGTATTGAAAAGAGCGATATGCTCATTTTGAAACATCTGACGAGAAAATTAATTCTCTAATTTTGGATTTCACTTACGTGATTTCCTACTCACTCGTTGTTCAGTTTCCAAAGATCAAATTCTCGCTGGCGCCGTTTAATGTCTCAGCAGCAACTCTTATAATATATCATGCTTTCTGATTTATTGCAACTCTTTTTTTTCAAAGTTCTTTGCAATCTAATTCAGATTAACATTCACCAACCGAAAGCTTTATAGTTCATCTTTGCGACTGGATTTATAATGTACCATATATCCCTATATAAAAACAATACTTAAAAATTTATATTTTATAAATAAGTGCTTTTGCCCCACTTTATTTAACATCTTTTATCCCTATTTACCTATAAAAAAACGTGTAGATTCTAAGGATACAGAATCTACACGTAAGTCAAACAACGGCTTAATATATAAATTTATTAGTTTGAAATCCAAGGATTTCTACGTTTTTTAGTACTCGCTGCTGAACCTTGAGATTTCGTAGCAGTTTTGCTTTTCTTGCTACTAGGTTGACCTGAGGTCTTTGCTTTTTTGCCTGTTGCTGTTTCCTTTGCTACATTCCCCTTATTCTTGAGAGAAGCGTTAGAAGTTGACTCATCAGTCTCTGTTCTAGCCGTTTCGGGAGATTCCTGCACGAACGCTTCAGGTTCTTGAATTTCCGGCACCCGATTATGCTGCGAATAATTACCTATCCCTGGATACTGCGGATTGGATGGAATATTAGAGTTATCCGGTCCACCAAATGCTCCAAGCGTAGAAGTAGGTACCATTCCCTGATTAGGCATTCCTGCTCCATATGCGGAAAAAGCGTTTGGATTCCCATATTCAGGATAGGTGTTATATACAGGCATGTCATATGAATAAGTTTGCACTGGTTGAATATGCACGCCTCCGCACCCACAAGTTGGCCAAGGAAGGTTCGGCGTCTGTCCTCCATATTGAGGAACAGCATACGGGGAGAAATCCCCGCCAACATTCATGCCAGCAACATTAGCCTCCATCGGATTCCACTGTCCTGGACTCATATTAGGGGCAGCATTGAGATTCCATTGCTCTGGGCTTATGTTTGGCGCGGCATTTGGATTCCATTGTTCTGGGCTTATGTTTGGCGCGGCATTTGGATTCCACTGTTCCGGGCTTATGTTTGGCGCGGCATTTGGATTCCACTGTTCTGGGCTTATGTTTGGCGCGGCATTTGGATTCCATTGTTCTGGACTCATATTAGAATACATATTGCCCGAAAAATAACATGGTGAAATACATTCTGGTGCATAAGCCATTGGCTGAACATAACTTGGTGCCCAGTTCATGTTCATATTAGGGCTATTTTGATATGAATCATAGAGATAAGGATTTCCTCCCAGTCCCGGGTATCCGTTGGAATTGTCCCATGAGCAATCATTGTCTGCTTTCTTCTCAGCTTTAGGTGCTTCTTGTTGAGCAACCGGCTCTTGATTTGGAACCGTAATCTGAACAAATAAACTCTGCATTTCAATTTCTTGCACAGGAGCAACTTCCATTTGCATATTAGGCGCAGGATTGGGTGCAATGTTTTGTGTATTAATAGGGGCGATGTTTAGCGATGGGTGTGGTGCAGAATTAGATTCAGGTGAGATATTTGTCGCTGGTTTAGGTGCTGGTTTAGCTTCTGGCTTTATTTCTGGTTTGGTCTCTGGTTTAGTTTCCGGTTTAGGTGTAGGCACTACCTCAGCAGCAGGCTGTTCTTTGGGACCTGTATATTCCTTGCCACCCACCTGCGTTTTCTCTGACGCATTAGACGGTGTATACCCAGGCTGTGTCGGTGAGGTATTGGATACTTTTTTTGGAATATTTACTACTTCCCCTAGCATAAGTACATTTGGATTCTTTAGTTGGGGATTGGCCTCAACCATATCCTTTAAAGGAATTCCCCAGGCTTTAGATAATTTCCACAAGGTATCTCCTTGTTTAACGGTGTGCTTGTAGTAAACTTCACTGTTCTCCGGTACGGATACTGGGGCCGTAGGTATTTTTACTTTGTCTCCAATCGCTAATACGTTCGGATTACTGATCTGCGGGTTAGCTTCAATAAGTTTTTGTAACGGCACTCCGTACTTTTGCGATAATGCATACAAACTATCGCCTTGTTTGACAATGTGTATTTTCACGTAGCATTAACCTCCTAAAAGTTTTGTGGAGTATTGCTTTCTTTACAGCTACACAGCAAAACTGACTTCGAAAGCAAACACCCTTTTCATGGAACATTGCTCTCTTACAAAGTTATATGCGGTACAGCCGCCTCCTTCGTTACTACATCTTATGCAGCCCATGGGCGAATGACATCCCCGAAATAAAAAAAATCCTTTCATGATCCATGAAAAGATTAACCGGAGACTCCCGTTTTCTTCTGCATGTATGCATAAAAGGACTTCTGATGCGTATTCAATGCTATTTACGTTGTATGATTAGTCTTTATTCCCAAACCTTATAGCCATCTTTATCAACCACATTACGGAACTCTTCGAGCAGCTTCAAAGTGATTGGACCCGCTTGTCCCTCACCAATGATCCGGCCGTCAATTTCACGTGCAGCAATAACCTCAGCAGCTGTGCCAGTGAAGAACACCTCGTCCGCTATATAAACATCATGCATTGTGAACGGTTCTTCTTTCAGTTTAATACCTAATTTCTCGCAGAGCTCAATGATCGCCAGACGGGTAATTCCTTCAAGGGCTCCCAAGTAACATGGAGGAGTGAAAACTACACCATTTTTGATGATGAAAATGTTATCGCCCGATCCCTCAGTAACATAACCTTGAGCGTTCATCATGATTGCTTCGTCGGCTTCTGCCAAGTTGGATTGGATTTTTACTAGGATATTGTTTAGGTAATTAAGCGATTTGATCTTTGGATTGAGTGCATCCGGAATATTACGGCGCTGGGATACAGAAACTGCACGAAGTCCGTTCAAATACGCTTGTTCTGGGTAAATAGCCAGTTGTTCAACGATAATAATTACACTAGCTTTTGGACAACGGCGCGGATCAAGACCTAAGTTCCCTGGTCCCCGGGAGACGATCAGTCGAATATAGCCGTTACGCATGTCGTTAAGACGAATCGTTTCAGCCATAGCTTCCAGCATCTCATCATACGTTAGCGGAATGTCCAGCATGATCGATTTTGCCGAATCATACAGTCTGTCCAAATGCTCTTTACATTTAAAAATATTGCCGTTATAGATACGGATACCTTCAAAAATACCGTCTCCATACAAAAAACCGTGATCAAAAACGGATACCTTTGCATTTTCCTTCGTTACGTGTTGTCCATCCAAATAGATCCATTGCTCAGCCATGAATTTACTGCACCTCCGCTTTCTCTTCCTCATAGGTGTATGTGGGATACGAGCCCAGAATCCTTACCTGACAGCCTAAAGCACTAATTTCTTCAATAGCCCCTGGCAGCAGAACAGATTCTATCGGTTCCAGCACATCAATATAAAAATAATAAGTACCCAGCTTCTTCTTCGTTGGTCGTGATTCAATCCGCGATAAATTCAGTTTCCGCCAGGAAAAAGCAGCAAGCACCTGATGCAAGGCACCTGGAAAATCCTCTGGCAGCGTTACTAGAACACTCGTCTTTACTCCGGTGCTGCTCCGCGGAAGATTTATCTTCTGTGGGCCGACCAGGACAAACCGTGTGTAGTTGTTGTTGTGATCTGTAATTTGCCGATCTACAATCTCCAGCCCATGCGTAGCGGCGCCAAGAGCGGTACCGATAGCAGCCCAGCCCTTGCCGGGATTGTTTTTGACGATTTCCACAGCTTCAGAGGTGCTTCCGACCGACTCCAGTTCAGCCCAAGGGGCATGCTTACGAACAAATTGCATGCATTGTGCCATTGCTACGGGATGCGAAAGGATTTTTACCATCTTGGTGAAATCCTTGTTGCCGTCTGTATCTGTGAATTCCCTTGGGTTACCGATAAGATTCTGTATCGATGGAAAAATCCATTCCGTCTGCATTGGCAGATCCACTTCATTGATGAGCCAATCGATGTGAAGACTAACTGAGCCTTCAATGGTATTTTCAATCGGAATCACGCTGTAATCGGTGGTTCCACCCGCCGTAGAGAGAAATACATCGGAAATTAACTTGTGATGCACAAGCTTTACAGGTTCACCGTTAAACAAATGCAGCAGCGCTTCGTGGGATACCGAGCCCTGCGGCAATACCGCTATTGATTTCATGACCGTACTCCTTTTATCATATCCAAAAATGATACGTTTTGCATCTCGTTTATTTCGAGCAGCTCTGTAGTCACTCCAGAAGCACAAGGTGTTAACCAGCAGGTCCGAGCGGAAATGCCATGTTCCTGCATCGTATTCTTCAAGAAGGCCTCAAGCTCACTCTTGCGGGTCTCTTGGCGATCCACTAAACATAGCAGAGTCGGTCCAGCACCGCTAAGTGCGATCCCTAAAGCACCGTGTTCAGGAGCTTCTGCAAGCAGCTTCTCCATGCCCGGTATAAGCGGTGCACGATACGGCTGATGCAGGCGATCCTGCATCGCTCTGCTAAGCAGATCAAGCCGACCTGATGCCAGCGAAGCCGTCAATAGAGAGGTTCTGCTGATGTTGTACACAGCATCACTAACTGAGATTTCTGTTGGAAGCAATCCCCGCGCTTTTGTGGTTTCCAGTTCGAATTCAGGAATAACCACCAGCACCTCAAGATTTTGTGGTGGTTCTAGCCGAACATAATCCGCATGTTCACCATCCCACACAGCAGTAATAATGCCGCCAAACAAGGAGGCACCCACATTATCGGGATGTTTCTCAAGCTGGGTAGCCATATCAAATAGCTTGCCATTATCCAGCGGAGAGCCAATCATTGTGTTCGCCGCAGCCATGCCGCCAATAATAGCTGAGGCACTGCTGCCGAGTCCGCGCGTAAGGGGAATCTCCGAGTACATCGATATCGATAATTCAGGCACCGTAACGCCTGCCTCTGCAAATACCATTTGAGCGACCTTATAGAGTAAATTGCTCTTATCCTGAGCCACTCCATTCATCTCATCACCATATAGATGAAAAACAGTCTCCTCTGCTTCCTCCATCTCAATCCAGGCATATAGCGGCAAAGCCATACCTAGAGTATCGAAGCCCGGACCAAGATTGGCAGTACTAGCAGGCACTTTAACCCTAGCTCTTCCGTAAATACTCATAACAGGTACAATCTCCTTACTATGTTTTGAAATATGAAAGTATTAGTTCAGTGACGTGGTTAACCTTCCACTCGATAATGGCTCTTGATCCGGCGGATGACTTTCAGCTCCTCGAAATGGCGCAGCACTTTGTTCATGCTTGCTTTACTAGCGTTATGAGTGACAATAATGATCTCCGCATCAGGATTATTGGGATTGGCTTGCTGAACTACTGAATCCAAACTTACATCATATTCGGCAAACACTTGAGTAATCTTAGCCAATACCCCTGCTTTATCATCAACATGCAGAAGTAAAAAGTTTTTATAAAAGATAGCTTCATCACTCTTAAGCTTTTTCTGCTTGTAAGGTACTTTTTGCTTCAATCCATTAACACCTAGTTTAAGGTTCTTAATGACAGCTACCAAATCAGCTACCACTGAGGTTGCAGTTGGCATAGCGCCCGCACCCGCACCGTAGAACATAGTCTCTCCCACTGCTTCCCCGTATACGTAAACTGCGTTGAACACGCCATTGACGGAAGCCAAGGGATGACTAGCCCGAATCAAGGTTGGCTGAACACTGATGCTGAATTCTTCATCCTGACGTTCAGCGATGCCTAACAGCTTAATTTCATATCCGAGACGTTTCGCAAAGGCGATATCCGCCTTACTCACCTGAGAAATCCCACTCACACTTACATCATGCAGCTCCACGTTAGTACGGAAACCTAAGGTTCCGAGAATCGCCATTTTGCGGGCTGCATCCAGTCCTTCCACATCCGAGGTTGGATCAGACTCTGCGTATCCCAGATCCTGCGCTTCTTTTAACACATCATTATAGGATGCGCCTTCTTGGCTCATTTTGGTTAGTATGTAATTAGTCGTTCCATTCACGATACCTATAATTTTCATAATCTTATCCGAGGAAAAGCCCTCGATAAGTGTGCGGATAATCGGAATGCCTCCTGCAACGCTAGCCTCATAAAAGACATCACATTGCTTCTCCTGCGCCTTAGCAAGAATCTCTGATCCGTGCAGCGCCATCAAATCCTTGTTCGCAGTTACGACATGTTTACCGCGTTCCAAAGCTTCAAGAATATATTCTTTGGTTCCCGCGATTCCACCCATAACTTCAACGATGACATCAATTTCAGGATCACGAATCACATCCCATGGATCTGTCGTTATTTTAGCAGGATCAACCTCGATTTCGCGTGGTTTATTAGAATTATTCACAGCTATACGTTCAATGACAATTGAAGAGCCTACCTGGCTGCTTAAATCCTCTTGATTCCCTTCCACGATACGAACTACACCTGTGCCTACTGTTCCCAGGCCCAGCAACCCCACTTTAACCGGCTTCATCTGTCTCCTCCTAAAAGTTTACGAATATAGTTCCTATCCCTGTCCAACGATTAAAGCTCGCTTCACTCCTGGAATCTCTTTCAGACTATCCAGCATCTCCCCGAGTTCCTCATTTAAGTGTGAAATTTCTACGGAGATCACCACATTTGCCCGCCCTTGCAGCGGAATACTCTGGTGAATCGTCAACACATTAGCCCCATGTCCCGCTACAGAGCCTAGTACCTTGGAAAGCATTCCAGATTCGTGCTCCAAATCCATGGAAATCGTAACGATCCGCTCCCGTTCGAGCTGATGGATCAAATGAATTCCATCCTTGTATTTATAAAAAGCGCTTCGGCTTAATCCCACCTGCTCTACACCTTCATTTACGGTCTTCGCATCCCCGGCCTCAAGCAATTGTTTAACCTGCATAGTCTTAAGTACAGCATCAGGTAATATGTCCTCCCGGACCAAATAATAGCGTTCTTTCACGAACGTCCTCACCTCAAAGACTTTTGTGTTTTCTTAGTGGACATTATATCGGAAAAAGCCTGTAAATTGCAATAACTTTATCTGGATACTCTGAGGTCGGGGAGTTAGACGCAATAAAACCCCCGGATTCCCGGGGGCAGTTGGCAATCGTATGTACACTAACTGTATGGAATCGTCGTCCCGCAATAGTCACAGATTTTATCCTGCCCTGGAAGTACTCTACTCTTAGCACCGCAACTCGGACAAACGATGGATTTGGGCAGTTGGACAGGTGGTTTAGGCCTATTCTCCGGCAATGACTGCCGCCCAGATGATGGCTGGTTCTCTGATGCCGCGGAGGGCTGTGCCCGGTCAGGATGCACAAGATTGGGCGGTTGTTTATCTAAGAGCTTAACACGTCCTTCATAATAGACAAGATCAGAAGCAAGTAACCCCCATCTCACTAAATACCGTAGGTCTCTACGTACATCATCTTCACTTTGTTTCGTGATATCAGCTAAATTACCGATATGTCTAACATCATCCACTATGATCAGCATGAGATACTTCTTGCACAGAAAATCAAAGTTTTCTGTTGCGAAGGTAGCCCTCCCTGCAAAGCTGTCCGCCGGAATTATAAAGATCAAGTAGAGGACCACCAGAATGATCAATAAAGTGAACCACTTAAAATCCCCTTTGTAGGTCCCCACGGCGAAGAGGACGGCAAGTTCCATAAAAGCTCCCATACATACATGATAGAGCAATTTATAGTTAAATGATTTCCGCTCATTCTTATAATGAGTGCTTACAAAACGAAGCATCGCAAGTACAAACCCAAGCGGAGCAAACAAATAGGCAATCGCCATGATGATTCGATCAAACACTGTCCGGTCTCGCTTGTTACGATAGCGAAGGTTATTCTCAGGCGCACGCACCAGTGCTTGTGCCCGTTTAGAATAAATAAGCTTCGGCGGCAATTTTACAAATGGGTTATCTACACGTCCTTCATAATAAACAATATCTGGAGAAAGTACTCCCTGATCTTTTAAATATTCCAAAACCTCGCGGACGTTCTCTTCACTGAATCCGCGAATATCGGATAGGCTGCCGATATGCCTTATGCCGTCCACAAGAACCAATGCGATATAGTCATTGCAAAGATAGGTGAATCCCTCTCTCCATCCTACGGCTCTAACGGATAATTTGATGGCGGGAATCCTAAACAATGCGTAGATAATCACCAGCCTGATCAAGAGTGCGACATAATCGATTTGACCGAGTAGCTTGCTAATAATGAAATAGATCGCCAATTCTACAAAGGCACCCATACACGCATGATAAAACAGGTTAATATTGCTTGCTTTGCGCTGTCTCTTGGAATGTGTAGATAATAACCGAATGGCAGCCAATATAAAGCCAACCGGAGCAAATACATACGCAAACACAATAGTCGTATAATCAAACGCCGTCCGCTCATATTCATGCTTGTACACGGGTTTTCCCGATGTCGGCGGCTGTCTGCGTATATCCAATCCACTCATTTTGTCTTTAATCCCCTTATTTATGTAATCCTATATGCGATGCAGCTAATCTATTGGTTGACGGCATTAATTGTACGGGATCTTCGTTCCACAGTAATCACAGCTTTTAGATTGGCTTGGGAGCACAGTATTCTGGGCTCCGCACCCCGGACAACGGATAGACTTAGGCAGTTGCGGTGGAGACTGAGGCTGCGCAGGTATCTGCTGCCCCGATGCTTGGGTTCTCCCCGTTCCTTCGAAGCCCGAAGTACTTCCAGGGTAACCTTGATTAGCTGCTGATGACTCTGGCGTCTGGCGCCCTTCGGATAATGCAATATCAATATTAAGCAGCCCTTTATCCTTCAGATACTGGACATCTCTTCGTACATCACTTTCACTTTGGCCTATTCGTTCAGATATACTGCCAATATGCCGGATATTCTTATTTTGAATCAGCTCTATATAAGAAGTGTTAAGCTTAGAAAGGGTATATTTAGCTTTCGCTGTCACACTGGCCAGTATAAAAGCTGGAGTCAAAAACATGATTGCAATTAAAATAAGCGTTGATACTAATTCAGAAGTTCCAAATTCCCCATTGAGCGCACTAGAAAACATGGCAATAGAAAGTTCAACAAACCCACCAATAAATACATGCATCAGCAGGTTGAGGTTAGTCGGTCTGCGGTAATTTTTGTAATGCGTTGTCATCAAACGCAACAAGGCAAGCACGAGTCCAACTGGCATCAGCAGATAAGCAGCCGCGAGAATAACATAATCAAACCCGGTACGTTCGTATTTAAGCCGGGGAACGGCTGCATTTCCTCCCGGGAGCGGTGACGGCTCTTGTAGGTTCAAACTGTTCATGTAGTAAACTCCTCCTATTTAAGTGCCGCTAATTCACGGTTACGCCGCTGAAGTGTAGACTTTATACTCTCTGACATCTCATTTACTTCTACCTGCCAGCCCTCATGTGGCTCTTGGGTCGCCAGCAGTAGCTTCACGTGATCATGTAACAGGGAAATCTGCTGCTGCAGAATATCCTCTGTAGCATATAAAGACGGTTCTGATATCGGATCACTGTACTTAAATTTTTCCTCCAACATATCTAACACGTTCACTAGCTGCTCGGATTCGGAATTCTTCCAGCTACTAGCCAGCTCACTCATTTCAGTTAATTCGTTCTGATACCGCCGAAACTTTTGTAAAGACCTTTTGGCTTGCTGTTCCCCTGCCCCAGCATTCCACCCGTAAAGCCCTATCGCGGCCAAAGTGATCGCTCCTAACACAAGAATCAGCAATTGTTCGGCTGCGTACCACAAGGCGGGTAACTCCAGCAGCCAATCGAAGAGTAAGGCCGATACAAATACGATGGCTGCATAGATTCCCGTAATGATTGCGCCGCTGATAAGAAAAGGCGGAGTCTGGTGAATGCTACTTGCCGTTCGGAGCCAAAAAATACAATAGCCATAGATTACACTTTCTGCTAGCAGAACCGCGGATAAAGAAATTATGAACCGAAACAGTGAGTCAGAGAAACCTAATCCAATAAACGAGAACACTGTCAGTACTATAGCTACCGCATAAATGATGGTAATAATGTATATATATCTCCTGCTTTTGTTCATTAGGTCCTCCTTAGCCTGCTTTTGTTCCGCACTCTGCACAGAATTTTTGTCCAGCTTTCAGCTCATGTCCACAGCCGCTGCATTTAATCACCATGCTGTCTCCACAATGAGGACAGAATTTCACCCCTGGCGCTACCATAGTCCCACATTTACCGCAAGCTTTAGGCATTTCTTTTCCACAGGAGACACAAGAAGCCGCTCCCTCAGGATTATCTGCTTTACAGGATGGGCAAGGACGATAAGGATTCCCGCAACCTGGACAGAACTTAGCTCCCGCATTTAGTTCATGCCCGCATTCAAAACATTTGATCTTGTTCGCAGAGGGAGAACCTTGCGGGTTGCCTCCAAGCGCCTGCCCACAACCGCTGCAGAACCGTCCCTCTACTGGATTCATAACTCCACACTTAGAGCAGGAACGCTGCTCTTGACGTATAACTGTAGTCCCTGAATCCAAGTTCATCCCTCTAGTCATACGGTTCACCATATCCATAGCGGGTCCAGCAAATCCCATTCCAAGTCCAAGCCCCATCCCGGTGTTCATCATGCCCACTCCAAGATTGCCGGGATTACCTGCCGCTTCTTCCATCGTGTCAAAACCACGCTCCTGCTGATAGGTGAAGCCCATGATATCCATTTCCGCTTTTTTAGCCAAAGCTTCCTTCAAACGAATCGTTGCCGGATCATCCTCTGGAATATTGATCGAATCAATATAGAAATTATTCAGTTCAATGCCATTATCCAAGAAAGCCGAGGCTAGTCGGCCCTGAATATGTTTGGAGATCTCTGCAACATAAGCATTAATCTCCAGTATGCTGATTTGCTTGTGCACAAGGTAAGAAGAAATAAGTTCATTTATATTCGACATCAGCAGTCCGCGGAAATAACTGATAAGCGTTTCATGATCAAACTGCGGGAGCGTCCCTACGAGCTTCAGCAAGAATTTTCGCGGATCATCGATTTTTACACCAAACTGCCCAAAAGAACGAACAGAAATCATAATTTTGTATTTGGGATCCTGAAGCTGTAAAGGTGAGCTCGTTCCCCATTTGACATTCATCGAATTCGTCTTATTCACATACCATACTTCAGCCGTAAATGGTGATTTTCCACCAAAAGGAAGATTAACGATATTGGATAAAATAGGTATATTAGCGGTGCTAAGGGTGTGCCGCCCAGCTGTAAAGGAATCAAGCGCTTGTCCGCCCTTGAATAGAATCGCTTCCTGGGATTCATTAACGATTAGTTGTGTCCATGTTCCCAGCTCCTGGTTAGGATATTTCCATGCAAATATACCTGGAGGACCGTCATACTTGACCACTTCTATAATTGCCATCTGCTATTCCTTCTTTCATTATCTTATATATAAATAACGTGTATGCTCCCAAATGGGAATTAGTGTATTTCGATATTTATTGTATACGATATATATCGTGTTTTGGGTTCTTTTATTGAAAAAAATTACTGATCTCCTCACAGAAAAAGCGCCAACTATGCCATCCCTTTACAGGAAAACCATAGTTGGCGCTTCATAGTCAGCTAAATATTAATAGTAGCTGCTGTTCTCAACGAATTCGAATTCGAAATCAGCGATACGGACAATTGTTCCTTCTACAGCACCGCGTTTACGAAGCTCTGCATCTACACCCATATGACGCAAAGTCCGTGCCAGCTTGAGAATCGCATCATGTGTGCTAAGCTGCATGCGCTTCAGCATACGTTCGATACGTGGGCTTGTGACCACAAATGCCTCGTTATCACGTGTAATAGTAAACGAATTATCTTCTTCTGCTTCCAGCTTATACACCTTACGTTCAGTAGTTTCAGCAACTTCCTCAACCACCGGAGCAACCGGAATACTGTCGAGAATATCCGTTGCACGATATAAGAGCTCCTGAACACCCTGACGGGTAAGGGATGAAATTGGCATGATTTCTAAATCCGGCCGCACCTCAGCTACGCGTTCGCGGAAAGAAATAAGATTCTCTTCTGATTCAGGCATATCCATCTTATTCGCCGCCACAATCTGCGGACGATCGATTAGACTAGCATTGTACTGCTTCAGCTCATCATTAATTAGAACCCAATCCTCGAAGGGATCACGGCCCTCAGAGCCAGACATATCAACTACATGAATGATGATACGCGTGCGTTCAACGTGACGCAGGAATTCGTGACCCAGACCTATGCCTTCACTAGCTCCCTCGATTAATCCAGGCAGATCCGCCATCACAAAGCTTCGGCCATCCCCAACATCCACTACCCCTAAATTCGGTGTAATTGTTGTGAAATGGTAAGCTCCGATTTTGGGCTGGGCTGCGGACACAACCGACAGCAACGTAGATTTACCCACACTCGGGAAGCCTACAAGCCCTACATCAGCCATTACCTTAAGTTCCATAACAACATAACGCTCTTGGCCTTCTTCACCGTTCTCCGCAAGCTCTGGTGCAGTATTATTAGCTGTGGCAAAACGGGTGTTACCCCGGCCTCCACGGCCTCCACGTGCAACTACAACCTGTTGTCCATGACGCGTCATATCGGCAATGATCTCTTGCGTATCATCGTCAATCAGAATGGTTCCTGGCGGAATACGAACGATCATATGATCCGCATTCGCTCCATGTTGGCTTTTGTTCCGTCCTTTAATCCCTTTGTCAGCTTTGAAGTGGCGCTGATAACGGAAGTCCATCAACGTGCGCAGTCCCTCATCTACACGGAAAATAACGTCGCCTCCACGGCCTCCGTCACCACCGGCAGGACCACCCTCCGGTACATATTTCTCCCGGCGAAACGCAACGAGACCATCCCCGCCGTCACCGCCTTTAACATAAATCTTAGCTTTATCTACGAACATAAATGTTCACCTTCCTCACATTTCAAGCGGTAATCGCAGCTCTACATAAGCCCTGCTAGGCTTAAACTGCTCTGCTTTCATGATTTTTCCTTGTACTATATTATAAATTTGCCCTTTGAGCAGCTCGGGATTGCCATGCTCCCCCTCGCCTTCGAAGGAGATAAGAATGTCTCCTCCATCCTGAAAAAAGCCAAGGCGCAGCTTGCGCGTCTCCCCCTGAGGAGCCAGCCCGTTGTACTGATAAGCCCGTATGGTCTGCATAATCACTGAAGTCAGCTCATCTCCTGCTTCTGGATTTAGCTTGTCCTCTAGCTGCAACCCTTCCTCCACCTGAACTTCCAATTCCAGACTAGACCTGTTAGTTCGGAAGGATTGGATATAGAAAACCAATGAAGGAATGCCCAACTTAGCGATACGACTATCAAGTGCTATGCGTTCCTTTATTCTTTCCACACACTCCACGGATTTATTAGGCTTTCCAAGCTGAATATATCCGTATAGAATCTGCAAATCGTTCATCCAATCATGTCGATGATGATTCAGTGTCCGAATCGCCGCCTGTTGCAGAGTGTTCTCTTGTATACGCAGCTCCCGTTCATAATGACGCTGGCTCCAGATAAAACTGAAAGCAACGATTGCCACTACCCAGACTCCGAGTAATAGACACGTCAGAAGAGAAGTATGCCAATACAAAAGACCTAAAGGAAGCATTACGGATAACATGACTGCCCAGATTGCACTTTTCCAGGATTTCATTCTTTCTCCCCGTCCCTCAGTTCGCAAAATTCATGACTTCGTTTAGATAATTTGTTTTGTTAGTATCATTTACCATTTCCTAGTATAACACACGCGTTCACTGTAGTTCACCAGAGATAATAACGAGATTTTCACATCTATCTAACCATTCCAACTTTGCAACACAAATAATTATGAATATTCTACAAAAAAGCCTCCGGCACTCATGCCGGAGGCTTCTACTTGCTCATATGGTCCGTAAGCTTACGCTTCCAGTGCCGCTGCTACCGGAGCGACATCAACTGGGTACACGCTCACTTTTTTGCGATCGCGGCCCCAACGTTCGAACTTCACTACGCCATCCACCATTGCGAACAAAGTATCATCTTTACCGATGCCTACGTTAGTTCCTGGGTGAATTTTTGTTCCGCGTTGACGAACCAAGATGTTACCGCCGGTTACTGCTTGACCGTCAGCACGTTTCACGCCAAGACGTTTGGAATGGGAATCCCGTCCGTTTTTTGTGGAACCTACACCTTTTTTCGATGCGAACAATTGAAGATTCAATTTCAACATGTTGTCAACCTCCTTCTTTAAATATTTACTTGCTGTATTTGAATATACTTCCCGTATGATTCTGCGATATCATTCAGCATCACGACCATGGATTCAAGCAGCAATTGTACCTTCGCGGAAGTATCGAAATCTTCAACAGAACTTAATGTTCCACTTAAGAATCCGTTCTTCATGGACGTGTCCATGGAGATTCCGGTCAAGGTCTCAATCGAATTGACGGTTCCAACTGTTACAGCGGATACCCCGGCACATACGATATCTTCGCCACGCTTCGCATAACCCGCATGCCCCTTAACCTCAAAGCCAACGATAGTTCCTAGATCCGATAATCGTGTAATCCGCACGCTAATCATTAACGCACCTTCTTACGCTTGAATCTTCTCGATAGTTACTTTCGTGTACGGTTGACGATGACCTTGTTTCTTGTGGTAGTTCTTCTTAGGTTTGTATTTGTAAACTACAACCTTAGCGCCTTTACCATGTTTCTCGACTTTAGCTGTTACAGACGCGCCGCTTACTAGCGGAGTTCCTGCAGTCAGACCACCATCGTTAGAAACAGCCAATACACGGTCAAAAGTTACACTTGCGCCGTCTTCAGCTTCCAACTTTTCAATGAACAAAACGTCGCCCTCTTGGACTTTGTATTGTTTACCACCAGTTTCGATAATTGCATACATTTTACTTGCACCTCCTCATGTCTCAGACTCGCCTAGTCTAGGTGGCAGAATTCCCGTAGGAACTGCGCTTATGTACCCGATCGGAGCGGTTACAGCATGTGCAGGATCAACTGCATCAAACACATACTTGAAGATAGTATCATACTTATGACTTATCGTCAACTCATTCCAGCCATTCTCCAACTTTTCCGGTTCCCCCGCAGCACTGGCAAATCACAGGCGCAAAGCTGGCTGAATCATGCCTTGCCTTCTTTCTGGTCATCTCGAGCAGCCCGAGTCTTGTCCACCCCAAAATATGTGTTTTGGTGCGATCCTTGCAGATCACTTTCTCTAATCGCTCTGTGACCATCTTGCGGTGAAGCTCTTGTTCCATATCAATAAAATCGACAATAATGATTCCACCAGTATCGCGTAACCGGATCAAACGACCGATCTCCTCAGCTGCGAGCAAATTCGTATTAGTAACCGTTTCTTCAAGCGATGCTCCGCCAATGTATTGAGCGGTGTTGACATCAATTACGGTTAACGCCTCTGTCTCATCCCAGATCATTGTTGCTCCGCCCTCCAGCGTGATTTTGCGGCTGAAGCTCTTGAGCAATTGATCCTGAATACCATAAGCAGCGAAAATAGACTCCGCTCCATTATAAAGACAGACTGGCTTGTACCCTTCAGGAGCCATGTCGTCCAGAAAGGCTGTTGCTTCTCTAGCTGCGGCAGATGAATCAATAATCAACTGATCCCGTTGCGGATTAAAGGCATCTCTTATAAAGCGTTGGACAATACTAAGATCACGATGTAGTAAAGCGGGAGCCTCTACCGTTTGTGCCTTACGTGTAATATTCTCCCATTGGGCACGCAAAAAAGAAAGATCACCCTCCACAGCTTCATGTGGCTCGTCCTGAGAAACCGTCCGCATAATAAGCCCTTCTTCTTTCATTCGCAGACGTTCTCCGATTCCTTTGAGACGACTGCGCTCTGCATCCCGGCTTATTTTTTTGGAGACACCGACGTATTCTGCAAAGGGCATGTACACCATCCAGCGCCCGGGCAACGTATAATGAGTCGTTACACGCGCGCCTTTTCCGCCGCTCGGCTCTTTCCGCACTTGAACAACAATATCCTGTCCCGGCTGCAAAAGCGTCTCGATAGAGGGCTTCACATCAGGCTGTTTATCCAAATTAGGATGCAATACATCATCAACATATAAAAAAGCATTCTTCTTCTGTGCGATATCAACAAAAGCAGCCTGCATACCTGGAAGTACGTTAATCACACGGCCCTTGTAATAACTGCCGACCAACCCTTGCTGCTGATCGCGTTCAGCCGCGTACTCCACCAGCCTTCCGTTTTCCAGAAGAGCCATTCGGGTAATGTGCTGCGTGCAGTGAACGATCATCTGTTTCATGGCTTCACCTCTGGTTTCGTTCGTTCATTCCTTCACATTCTCTGCATAAATACACTATATTCCGAAGTAGGTTGATATTAAGCGCTGTTCCGGCACAACAGCAACAACATTTCCTTTACCGTTTAACACATAGATAAAATGATATTGATTACGTTTAAATAGACGCAATATATCATCTAAAGGTTTCGCAGATAATGCAACTATTGGACGAGCTACGCTTCCTGTTCGCAAATGATACTCATAAACAGCCTCCCGATTCATCAAAAAAGCAACAAACCGGTACGGTAAATTACGATGGTCGGTGAAATTCGAATACAGCAGAAAAGCTCCGATCATGACCATATTCAGCCTAAGGCCTCCACCCGCTCCAAGAGGCAGCAGCGCATATATAATCACAAGGACACTTGCGGCTACACTCACCCGTCCAGTCCATAACAAAGTGTAGTAATAAGGAAGTACTAAACTAATAGTGGCCTGAAGCACTTTACCTCCGTCAAGCGGCAGCACTGGCACTAGATTAAAAAGCCCAATAATGGCATTGGCATGAATAAAATAGGTCAGAAATTCCTGATTGCCATAACCGGCTTGTTGAAGTCCAAAAGCAATAACGATCATAATTCCATTTTGCAGTGGACCGGCAAGGGCTATTCCGATCTCACGACTGGCTGTAAGCCGCCCATGATCTTCAATAACAGCCACTCCGCCAAACGGAAGAAGCTGAACCGACTTAACTGTAACACCAGCCAAAAGAGCCGCAACGACATGTCCCATTTCATGAATGAAGACAATCGTAAATAAGGTGAGCAGCTCTAGAAATTGTCCCGTGACCACGGAGAATAACATAATGATCACGAACAGTGGATGTAGTGACAGTTCGATACCAAAGATCCTAATCAAACGATACCACTTCTGTAGGATCAATATAAGTCTTGTCTTTCATCACTGCGAAAAATAGTGTTGAAGCTGAGGATACGTCCTTCTCCATCATCCAACCGAGTGAATCCCCGCTCTGCACCCAGTCATCAACCTCCAGCTTGGTGCCGCTCAAATGTCCGTATTCTGCAGTGACACCGCCTGAATGCTGAACAGCAATTCGAATGCCCCCTTCCAGCTCTTTAGAGATGGAGAGAATACGTCCCATGTCTATACTTTTCACCGTCACATTTAAGGTTGAATCGATTTGAGGCATAATTTCCACCCCTTTTAGCGTAGATGCAAAAGGCTGGACAACGCTCCCAGCTATCGGGGCAGTGAGTTGATGATGAGCGGCCACTTTTTGAGCAGGCTCATCTTTATCCCCAAATATCGGAATGAACGCTGGAGCTCCGTTAAAGTTCTCCTCATACCAAACTCTCACAGCCGTGAAATCCATGTCATTGCTTAACGCATCACTAATAAAAGCTTGCATCTTATACGACCATGGCTGATGTACCGCAAAGACCCCCCACACTGCTCCAAACACAAGAACACTAGCAACAAAGCGCCGAATAAAACCGGCAGTAAAATTCGAGCCTCCACCACCGTCATCCTCCCAGCCTCCACGACTCTTTTTCCACATCACCTCTGGATCGGGCTCTACAGAGGATTGATCCGCATTCTTAAATCCTGTTCCCCATTCCTTAAAGCTCGTACTCTTATCCGGCATAATAAATGAAGGGGGAGCCTCCGCTATTTCTAGTTCTTGAACTTCCGAAACTCCTGAGACTGCTGAGACTTCCGGGAGTTCCTCCAATAAACTACGAATACGCTCCTTGCGGCGATTCTTGATATCTGATTTCTGATCCATATTTATCCCTCCGGACGGGCTTGTTTTACTTCCATTTTATGAAGCACGGAAGTCTCTTTAGAACAAGCCCCTCCAAGACAGACCATTTAAATCCCGGAAATGCCATACATTCATATTTATTCAAAAAAAATAAGCCCCACCATAGATTTCTCTACTCGTGGGACCCGTGTATGCTTCTTATAATAGGATTGCTTAGTAAAAATTAAGCCATACCGAAAAATTTCTTAAGCTTCTTAAATGCTCCCGGTTTGCGGTCAAGCTGCATCAGGGGTACAGCATCACCTAAAATTCGGCGTGCAATATTGCGATAGGCAATAGCTGCTGACGAATCGGGATTCATAACTGTAGGTTCTCCGTTATTTGCGGCTTTAATAACTAGCTCATCATCCGGAACAATTCCGATAAGATCAATGTTCAGCACCTGTAATATATCCTCAATATCAAGCATATCCCCAGACTTCACAAGACCTGGGCGAATACGGTTTACCACCAATTTCGGCGATTCCACACTCGACTGTTCTAATAGTCCGATAATACGATCGGCATCCCGCACAGCGGCATGCTCTGGTGTGGTAACCACAATCGCTTTATCCGCACCGGCAATCGCATTGCGGAAGCCGTGCTCGATTCCTGCCGGACAATCGATCAGAACATACTCATATTCCTTCTTTAGTTCAAGAATGATATCTCTTACTTGTTCAGGAGAGACAGCCGTTTTATCCTTTGTTTGAGCTGCAGGCAGCATATACAATTCATCAAAGCGCTTGTCTTTAACGAGCGCTTGATTAAGGCGGCAACGTCCTTCCGCTACATCCACAAGATCATAAATAATACGATTCTCAAGCCCCATAACTACATCCAGATTACGCAGTCCAATGTCGGTATCGACGAGACATACTTTTTTGCCCTGCAGTGCAAGTGCGGTTCCAATGTTGGCTGTTGTGGTTGTTTTGCCAACTCCGCCTTTGCCCGAGGTTACGACTATCGCTTCTCCCATGGAGGCTACACCCCTTTAAACACATTTAAATCCTGACGTAATTTGACCAAATTATGAATCTTATCGATCTGCATAGCTCCGTTTGTTAAATATGCAAATTCCATACTGCTTTCACGGGTTTCCCATTCATCGGGCGGACGACTAATAATATCGGCAATTCGCAGCTGTGTTGGAGACATTAAAGAAGCAGCTATAATCGCTTCCTCATTCCCGTCTACTCCAGCATGCGCCATCCCTCTTAGCGAACCTAGTATATAAATATCGCCTGAACAGGTTATGGTCCCCCCAGGGTTCACATCCCCCAGATATAGAAGATTTCCGTTATGGTGCAGCACCTGACCGGAACGTAGAATTCCACTCATCAAAAACAATGCGTCATTATCCTCACTGCCGGGCGCTGGAAGCGCCTCTATAGATCGAATCAACAGATTTCCCTGTCCCTTAAGAATCTCCAGCACAGCTTCCTTGTCTTCCTCAGTTACGGTACGATTGCCCAGCTTTATGTCCACATGTACAATCGGTCCAGTTAAAATATTTTGATGGCTGTGCTCCAGCTTATAGCGAAGCTCGCTCAGAAGATCTTCAAAGGGACATTTGTCGTCTAGCAGGAATATCAGGCCATCCTTGATGCCCTTAATCCTTACATGCTTGGATTTTACTGTCATATGCCTGGCCCCCTATCCTCATTCATTCGTGCCGGGCCCCTTAAATTCCTGCTTTGTATAGAAAGAAAATAGAAGCTCTTTAAGCCGCTTCTTCCTTATTCGTTTCTTTCTTGATTAGCTCAAGCTGGCGCCGAACCGGTATGTAGAAGAGTAGCCCGATGGCAAAATGAAAAAGCATCGTCGGCAGCATGTGATTCAAAATCGCCCAGCTATAAGGTTCTTGATTAAGATTAAATACACTATAGATACCAAATAGTATACTATCCTCAAGTAGACTTCCAAGCAGAACCACAGTCATCATAAGGGGCAGCGGAGCACGTGGAATCTGAAATAAAAGGCCGATTAAATAAGCCGACAATCCCATCGCAAAAGAGTGTGCTCCAAGAATTCTGCCGTAAAAAACGACATCATGCAGCATTCCAAAACATAATCCCAATATAAGTGCTGTATGCCGATGATGATATATAGTCACGAACAATAACACTACAAAAACCAGATTCGGAATGATTCGCATCTGCCAAACATCTGGAATCAGCCAAGGTAAAATGGTTCCCTCCACAATAAATAAGAGGAACAGTAACAGAACAAGAACTGATCTGCGCATATTCACTATTCAGCACGCTCCTCCGTAAACACAACAATCAACTGCTTCCAGTCCTGAAATTCTGCTGAAGGCTTAATCACTGCTGTGGAGGTTAATCCAAATTCACCAACATCGACGCTTTCAACTGTGCCTATTGTCAATCCCCTTGGATACAATCCTCCAATACCGGAAGACAGAATAGTATCCTTCGCTGCAATAGGATCACCCGGTGGAATCTTAGTCATCAGCAGTCTGTTCGTCTCTGGATTATAACTCTCAATCATCCCAAAGGATTTACCCTCTTTATTTAAGGCAGTTGCCGCAATAGGCGGCTGGGAATTAGGATCATTGGTGTCCATCATTGTCATCAGCTTCACTGTGGAGGTGAAATTGCTCACCTTACTGATAACACCGACTAGACCATCCACTGAAATCACGGACATATTAGGTCTAACCCCATCTTTGGAGCCCAAATCGATAACAATCGTACTATTGCTTGGCTCTGTTGTCTGGCTAATTACCTGTGCAATACGATATTCATATTTATACAAATTTTTCTGTTCTTCAGTGAAATTCCAATTTCTCTCCAACTCGTCATTCCGCGCCTTGACGAAATTATACTGGGCTTTATCACGTGCATACTGGGCAGCCATAATTTTAAGCTGTTCATTTTCTTTAGCAAGATCACTCAGATTTCCAATATCTTCAAACAAGCCCGCTACATATCCAGCGGGCTTGTAGAACATTTTTTGCACGAAACCAGTCGAATCTCTGAGAAAGTTCTCCGGCCAGGACAAGCCTTTCCTTGTTGCCAAGCTGAAGCCCATTACCACAATGAACAGCACCAGTGTAATCAACAGAATAAACAGACGTTTATTGCTTAAGAGTTTAAACAGTTTCAACACCCTCTAACAACAGTATTTCTCCCATAACAGGGGTTGACTTACACAAGTGGTAGAACATCATCTTATCTCTTCGAACGAAGACTGGATCCGCTGCGGCTCTTGAACAAATGAATGTTCTCAAGTGCCTTACCGGTTCCAATAGCTACACAGTCCAGTGGATTCTCAGCAACAATAACCGGCATTCCCGTCTCACGTGCAAGCAGCTTATCCAAGTTGCGAAGCAAGGCTCCCCCACCTGTCAAAACAATTCCACGATCCATAATATCTGCTGCAAGCTCTGGCGGACATTTTTCCAATGTTACTTTAACAGCTTCAATAATAGCATTCACTGTGTCAGACAAAGCTTCACAGATTTCATCAGAAGTAATTGTAAGTGTTTTTGGCAGACCTGTTACGAGATCACGGCCGCGAATTTCCATGGTTTCAGCCTTTTCAAGAGGAAGGGCCGAGCCAACATCCATTTTGAGCTGCTCCGAAGTACGTTCACCGATCATCAGATTGTATTGACGTTTGATGTATTGAATGATGGACTCATCCGCTTCATCACCTGCAACACGCACTGAACGGCTAGTAACAATACCGCCGAGCGAGATTACGGCAACTTCAGTTGTACCTCCACCGATATCTACAACCATACTACCTGTAGGCTCCCATACTGGCAGATCCGCACCGATAGCAGCAGCAAAAGGCTCTTCGATAATGTAAGCTTCTCGAGCGCCAGCTTGTTTGGTAGCATCTTCTACCGCACGTTGCTCTACAGCAGTAATACCAGATGGCACGCAGACCATTACATTAGGGTGACGCTGGAACATAGAACGCTGTTTCTGTGCTTGACGAATAAAATATTTAATCATCGTAGCCGTTGTATCAAAATCAGCGATAACGCCATCTTTCATCGGGCGGATCGCACGGATATTTCCAGGAGTACGACCGATCATTTTTTTGGCGGATTCACCCACGGCTTCAATCGTCTTAGTATCAGTGTTAATGGCTACAACGGAAGGCTCTCTTACAACAACGCCCTTACCGCGTACGTAGACAAGCGTATTCGCTGTCCCCAAGTCAATTCCTAAATCTTTTGTGAAACCACCCAACATGCTAATTTCTCCTTTTCCTAAGTAAATCTACATTTATATTACATATGTCCTTTTTCTTTCAAGCTTACGAAACTGCTATCTCCGATAATTAGATGGTCCAGCACATCTATTCCGATAATCTCACCTGCCTGAAGCAATCTAGCGGTTAGGGAAATATCTTCTGGACTAGGTGTTGGATCACCACTAGGATGATTGTGCGCGCATATAATAGAGGCGCTACTGCATTTTATAGCTGCTCTGAATACCTCACGAGGATGAACGATCGAAGCATTCAGGCTGCCCATGGACAATGTTTCTTGTCCAATCACATGATTCTTCGTGTTCAGAAACAGACAGACAAAATGCTCCTTTTGCAAATAACGCAATTGCTCAGTCAGAATCTCTGCAGCGTCCCCAGGACAGCGGATAATGACCGGCATATTGAACCTGGAATTCGCAAGGCGCCTTCCCAGTTCGATGCCTGCTTTTAGTTGTACGGCCTTGGCAGGACCGATACCGTTGATTTTGGTCAGTTCTTCGATGCTAAGGTCAACTAGCCCACGCAGGCCACCGATCTTCCCCAGCATCTGCTGTGCAATATGAATAGCCGACTCGCGGCGTGTTCCCGTACGCAGCAGAATGGCTAACAACTCCGCTTGACTTAATGATTCCGCCCCATAATGCATCATGCGCTCTCTAGGTCGTTCTTCATGGGGGAGGTCCCGCAGCATAATTGGTTGCGACTCCATCCCTATCCCTCTTTCCCCAGGCTTCCTACCGGCTCAATACCGTTATACCGAACTCGGATAGCATTTCGCCAAGAAGCGACAAAGGCAATCCGACTACATTGAAATAACAGCCTTCAATTCGTTCCACCAAAATGGACCCAAGCCCTTGTATCGCATATGAGCCAGCCTTATCAGCAGGCTCTCCCGTAGCAATATAAGCAGCAATTTCCTCTTCAGTCATTGCCCTCATCGTTACGGAAGTAACACGGTGCTCCACTATAGTCTTCCCATTCGGGAGTCCGAGGCAGGCTACACCCGTGTATACCTTATGAGTTCGGCCCTGAAGTCTGGTAAGCATCGCTTTGCTGTCCAGCTTGTCCACCGGTTTGCCTAGCACAGTATTATCTAATACAACAATTGTGTCGCTTCCTATAATGACTGCGTTACGCTCTCCGGCCGCAGCTACTACGGCTTCTGCTTTTCGCAAAGCTAGACTGCGCACGATTCTCTCCGGCGTCCAATCCGGCGGTGTGCTCTCATCAGCTTCGCTGGTAATGACCTCAAAGGGCAAACCCAGTAAGGATAACAGCTCACGTCGACGCGGTGAACCTGAGGCTAGAATAATGAGTGGTGAGTTGTCCACGTTGTAAACGTCCCTTCTTGCTCAGTAACGAGAGTTACAGTCTGCGGTACAGCCATACAGCTGTAATAATACCGGCGAGACTAAGCATGCACAATTTCAAATGAATAGTGATGTCATAGGTTATGATGTCTAAATCGGCTCGCGGAGACCATTTGAGCACAGTCGATGTTGTTAGAAAAGACAGAGCCTTTACGGGCTGCAGCAGCTTGGCGATCCAGGCTCCAGCCAGCCAGCCTAGAATTAGAAATAACAGCAGTGTTCCTACATTTTTCTTCTTCATCTCAGTCTTCCCTCGCCATTTTTTGACACCCTAATTATTATACGGTGAAACGGTGATCAATACAAACGTAAAATCCCCTACGGTAATGTTTACCACCTTTTGCCCTAAAAGTTGCGGAACGATACCCCTCTCCGAAAAAAACAACAAGCCCCCAATTCCCCGGAGACTTGCTGTTATTTTGAATCCGCAATCCAAGCATTCAATTCATAGCAGACAGCAGCTGTTTTTGACTGGTCAAGAAGCTCAGCATGGATTCCTGCACTTCCCAAAGCAGGGCTTGCGCCTTGTTCTTGTTATATTCACTCAGTGCTGAAATTCCTTGGCTCATAGATTTCTCTAGCGCTGCGCAAATGCTTTTGGCTTCAGGCGTTATGCCTTGCTCCAGAGCTTTAACAGCTTCACTCCATTGGAGATGAAGATCACTCACAGCTGAGGTATTAGCTGCCGCATCCGTTTGTCCTCCGCTGAGTAAAGAAGCGGATTGACTGCTTAGTTCACTGAGCAGCTGTCCACTCACCGCAAAATAACTATTCACAGCCTCCGCATTTCCGGCAAACCCTAATCGTTCCACTCCGGGAAGCTCCACCTCTCTTACATAAAGCTCAATCCCTTGATTCTTCAGACCACTGCTGAGCAGCTTAGCTTGTTCACGGTCAGAGGACATTCCGGCATATACACGATTTCCGTCAGCAGGGTCCAAGCCCGCAGCTAAGCCAGCGTCCAACAGCTCTTGTCTAGCTTGTTCCGCGCCTGCCGACGTACTGAATACGCCATACTGCAGCAGGTAGTAGCTTTGCGCAGCCACTTGAACAGGAATACTGTTTTTGCCGGCATCATCTGTGCCCGTAACCGGCAATCCCGAGGTTCCTACACCTGCTGGATCATTAGCTCCGGAAGTCTGCCCTGAAGTAGCCAACGTATCTGTTATCCCGGTTCCTGAACTACTGTCCATGTTTCCTCCATAAAAAAAGGAAAGTGCCGCATATCCTAATAGTAGACCCGTGCCGATCGCCCCCACCACAGACAGGGATAATTTCCACCAATACGATGGGCGACGAGTATGGTATGAGCCCCCATAACCTCCCGTGTAAACCTCTGCTGATTTATCTCTGTCATCCAGTACCAAATCTGAAAGCAGATACGATTGCTGCGTATTTCTGAAATCTCTATCCTGTTCGTCCCATTCTTGCTGGCGTGGATCTACAGTTCCTGAGTAGTAGTCGTAAGCATCCTCCGGTGGTGCCTCACGCGTAGAGCGTAAATCAGGTTCATGCACCCAAGTATGCTGCTGTGCTGGACCGACCTCCTTGCGCAACTCCTCTGCATATTCTTCAGCTGTGCCCAGTCCGCCACTGGACCAGCGCTCCACTACCTGCGGTTTTGGCTTAGGCTCGTCCTTATTCACGTCAAATCGGAATGTCATTCTTCCGTTATTCAACAGTAACACCTCACCTCATCTAATCTATATGGAAATATATGATAGACAATAGAGAGATATGCTATTTTTATAGCCAAATGAATAATGAAAGTTATACGGATTCAGTTTACATTACATGTAACTTTTATATACTATATAAAAAGAGCTAAAAGTGTGCACTATACTAGTTAAGCTAGAAATAGGATTTTAGTTCATTACAGTTTAGGAGGGCTTTTTCTGAAACAAAAAATTCAAGCAGCAATTGTGGGCTACGGTAATTTAGGAAAAGGTGTACGTAAGGCTATTAACCAAAGTGAAGATATCGAGCTGGTTGCGATCTTTACGCGCAGAGAGCCTGGACAACTGGAAGCCGGTGAAACCGGTGTGAAATTCGAGCATATCTCTGCCGTCGAACAATATAAGGGAAAAGTGGATGTTATGATTCTGTGCGGAGGATCGGCTACCGACCTGCCAGAACAGACACCAGCTATTGCCCGGATGTTTAATACCGTGGACAGCTTTGACACTCACGCCAAAATCCCTGAGTTCTTTGCGACCGTTGATGCCGCAGCTAAACAAGGCGGAACACTCAGCGTAATTTCTACGGGCTGGGATCCAGGCCTGTTCTCCATGAACCGTCTGCTAGCTGAAGCTATTCTTCCACAAGGTAAAGAATATACTTTCTGGGGTAAAGGCGTCAGCCAAGGTCACTCCGATGCCATTCGCAGAGTAGAAGGCGTTAAAGGCGGCGTGCAATATACGGTTCCAGTACAAGAGGTTATCGAGGCTATCCGTGCGGGTGAAACACCAGAACTTACTACTCGTGAAAAACATCTTAGAGAGTGTTTTGTAGTAGCTGAGGCAGGTGCAGATCAAGAGCGCATTCGCGAAGAAATCGTGAATATGCCGAACTATTTTGCAGATTATGATACTACGGTTACTTTCATCACTGAAGAAGAACTGGCAGCTCAGCACAGCGGTATTCCGCACGGCGGGTTTGTTATTCGCAGTGGGGTAACAGGAGAAGGCACGAAACAAATTGTTGAATTCGGCCTGAAGCTGGAGAGCAATCCTGAATTTACAGCTAGTGTGCTTGTGGCTTATGCCAGAGCTGCTCAGCGTATGAGTCAAGAAGGTCAAAGCGGAGCGCGTACTGTTTTCGATATTCCACTTGGGATGTTGTCTCCGAAATCACCAGAAGAACTGCGCCGCAACTTGCTCTAAAATCCTGTCAACAAATAACCCGCGTAGGACTTTTAATGGTCCTCGCGGGTTATTTGTTGTCCAGAGCAGCAAGCATCTTGTCAGACAACCTTCTATACAAGACTAAGAATCTTACTCTTAACATGATTCATTTCATAATTCTTTAATAAAGTCTCATGCGCACGATCCGCAATAATAGCGCCAAGCTCAGGATTTTTCAGTAAATTCAATACACTTCCAACAACCTCAACCGAGGTATTAGCCAGCAAAATATTTCGGTTATGCTCACAATTCAGCTTCTCACACATGATAGAGCTAGTAACCACAGGCGTTTTAAGCGCCCAGGATTCCAGTATATTTCTAGAAACTTCGCAGCCTTCAAGGATAGGCACCAGAACAGCTTTAGACCGTCGTATGTATTCAGTAGAGGAATTTACTGGTCCAGTGACTATGACCGATTCATCTTCCTTAATCAAAGTCATGACCTCCGGGTGAACCTCTGAGCTGATAATATAACTTTTGATATCTGGCACTTGCTCCTTAATCATGGGATAGGTTTTTTTAAAGAATACTCGGGCTGCATCTATTCCCAGTCTCATATTCATATTCCAGTGCAGCACAATTGAATTTTCTTTAGTCACAGGCTCTGCAAAAGTCTCATACTCATTCATCTTGATGAAATGGGGGACAACATGAACCTTACGGGCATCTGCAAATGATAGAGATTTGAACGCTAGTGCATCCCATTCCGAGGTTGCTAAAAGTAGACCCGTTTTATTCATTAATCGCCGTTTATTCCTACGATCCCATGCGGCATTGAGTTTATTATAGGGATTCTTCCTGCTTAACTTCCCTGTCTCTCCGGAGGATCCTCCGCTTCCGTTTGCAAAACTATAGGTATCTGTGATCACACTGGCTTCTGGAAGCAAGTTCCTCACCATATCAATACATTTTCCCAATAGGACATGCGATATAAATACATGCTTATAATTATTGGAACGGCAAAGCTCCAAAATAGTGTTTTTCATATCTTTATCTATATGACTTAAATTTGAGAAATTCCGCAGTTTATGTAAGGGGCGCAACATTGGCCTCCAGGTCGTATAATCTTCGTTAATGTTATGAACCGTAAGTGCCGTCCGCTCATTTATAGACACGGTTTGGTTGGCACTTCCGTACGTCAGCAAATCTATATCAAATTTCCCAAGCAAAATCTCGAGAATACTCCCTGTTCTCATTTCTCCTTCTAGATCCTCTGCGCTTTGATTCTGGGCTGATAGGAACAGCATTCTTTCTCGCATGACTCTGGCTCCTTGTATTTTGTAATAAAAACCCCCATCTACCAACTGAAACTTTAGATGCAGTTCAATAGTAACTCATTTCACTTAAAAGTTTTGTCGATTTATAGGGGAAGTCTAAATTTTTTTGAGTTTTTTTCTGGTTCCTCAGAATTCGATTACAATTTCCCCTTATAAACCGCCGCTTTTTCTAAAAAACAGACTACCCCCCCTTTTTTCACGACATACATAATCATGAATTGCTCTATTGATAGAAGTTGTAATCGTTAGGTATTATGTACTAATCCTCTTTGCATACAAAAAAAGCGTCTCCCTCGTATAATGTCGAAAGGAAGACACTTTAGTTGTCGTAGCTTCTAACTACACAGTTCCGGCCCTTTTTCTTAGCCTGATACAATGCAATGTCACTAAGTTTGTAAAGAGTGCTCAATGAGTATCGTTCACCTGAATCCACCGTGATGACTCCAATACTTATCGTGTAATGCAGGGGGACACCATGAATGATCGCCCCTGTAACCGCTGTGCGCATCCACTCTGCAATCATATCACTGTTTTGTTCATCGGCTCTATGCAGCAGCACAGTGAACTCCTCACCGCCGAATCTTCCGAACAGATCGCCATTGCCAAGCTGCTGTTTTATTTTATGAGCCAGATCCTTCAGAACGTGGTCGCCGGTATTGTGGCCGTAGGTATCGTTTATACGTTTAAAGTGATCAACATCCAGCAGTAAAAAAGAATATGGCAGCTTCTTCATCGCTGAGGCAGCTATTAAAGGTCGGACACGCTGAACAAAGGATCTGCGATTCAAAATACCTGTCAGCACATCATAAGTGGCCACCCGCTCCAATTCTGTAAAGGAATCCTCTCTATATAGCAGCATGATTCCCGCAGTTCCTAAAAACATAAGCAAATAAATCCCCAGATAAAAAAATATCTGCAGCCAGTGAGAGGTCAGTGCATTCAGTCCTAACATCGAATAAAACGGTTCAAGTCCCTTGCCAACCAGCGTTAAAATTACAACACCGTACAACAATCCCATGGTTTGCTGGAGAGAGGTCTCTCTAATCTTCACAGCTAATATGTAAGCAGGTAAAGCTATGATCATAATCCCAAATAGACAAGTTGCAGCCATAACGAACCGCTCATCTGGCATAATTAAATGCAGTAGGACTACAACGACAATGGACACTCCGAACAGGATCGTATAATATCGTTCAACCCAGCTCCCAAAAACCCTGAGAAGCATCAGAAGCGCTAAGCTTTCCAGCGTACCTCCAGCTAAAGCAAGCAGCATACTGATTGGAATGGGAAGTCGCGAGTCTGTGAAATCGTTCAGCAAAAGGAGAATTAAAGCTGCCAGCTGCAAATATTTTGCCGTGACAAACAAGGTAGAAGTCCGTTCCTGCGCGTAACGCAAACGATAGACAACAATAAGCAATACCGTGAATGATTGCCACATAAAGAGGCAGACCAGCAGTGTCTTGAGATCCAGATGCATGTTAGTGAATTTCACCCCCTGTATTCTCTAAGCTCAATAAATATAATTGTATCTGACCACTCGGTTTCTTCCTTCTTGTTTGGCTTGGTATAACGCTTTATCGCTCAGCTTGTACAGCTTATTTATCCAGATCTCCTGATCCGGCATGATCGTAATTACACCTATACTAACTGTATAACCTTGTGAGAGTTTTTGTGTGGGCGTCTTCATTACTGCCTCTCGTAACGCTTCAGCTTTCCGGTCACAGCTAGCTTCATCAAGCCCGCAAAGTATAACTGCAAATTCCTCGCCGCCAAGCCTGCCGAATAAATCGCTGTTTTCGAGGTTGTCCTTAATCGTCAATGCGAATTCTTCCAAAACAACATCACCGGTATCATGGCCGTATGTATCATTGATTTCTTTGAAGTGATCCAAATCCAGCAGCATAAACGAAAAGTACTCCTGCTCAGCAACTGCCTTCTCAAGCCGTACCTCAGCTTCCTGAAGAAATGCTCCACGGTTAAGGATTCCAGTCAGATCATCGTAGCTAGCGATTCGTTTCAGTTTTACAAAGGAATGCTCGTTAGAAAGTAGAATAAAGCCTGCGGCTCCCACAATCAATAATAAATACATCCCCAGGTAATATAAATACTGCGAAAGATTAGTTGTGAACACGTTCATCTCTGGCTCCCAGATCAGTGCAACAATCGCGCGGAGCAGCATAATCCCTGCAAAAGCGTAAAATAATATTCCGAGTATCTTCTGAAGAGGGGTGCCTTTGGGGTTCACCGTGAGGTGGTAAGCTGGATAGACAATAAAAAGTATCGACCATAGTGAGGTGCAGGCTATGCGCCAGCTGGAATGATGAAAGAAGACGGCAACAATACTAAAAGTAATCGAACTAAGTATGGAAAGCGTTATGTAATACAACTTTATCCGCTGCCCAAGAATGCCCATCATCAGCAGTAAAGCAATAATCTCCAGACAGCAGCCTAGAAGAATCAAAGCGTTGCTAAGTGGAATGGATAAAGCGCGGGGAATATGGCCCCATAATAATAATGAACACCAGAAGAGCAGCTGCACCGCCTTAGAGCGTATGAATAAGGTGGATGCCCTGTCTTTAGGAGCGCTCCTCCGGTAATTGGTTATCAGTACCAATATAAATAGGTTTCCAAAAATAAATAAATACACTAACGTTTTGATATCAAGCTGGGAGTCCATGAGTCACCACCTACACGGAAAAATTGATCCTCTACTGACAGCACTATAGCACTCAATGGCCGGTTCAGCAAATACCCTATTTATTTCATTTTTTAGAATGTACATACACCGCTTAAGTATACAAAAAAGCACTTCCCCCTGCACGGAGCTCGGGGGAAGTGCTATGGTCAAGAGAATATGAATATTCTCGTGTAGGCCTGTGTTTGTATTAACGCTTCTTCAAGCCGTCCGCCAATGCGTATCCAACCTTCCAGATATCGCCTGCGCCCATCGTAATCACCAGGTCACCTGGGGCAATACGAGGTTTCAGATCAGCAAGCACATCTTCTTTGGTTGGCAGATGTCTTGCACCGGCGTTACTGTTCTGCACAATAAGCTCAACCAGCTTCGCAGATGTAACCCCCTCAATCTGCTTCTCACCTGCCGGAGAGTAGATGTCGGTGATGATCACCTCATCTGCTTCGCTAAAGGCGCGGCTGAAGGCATCTAGCAGGAAGAACGTACGTGTATACCGCTGAGGCTGGAATACGGCAATAATCCGTTTCCCCGTTGCCTTAGCAGCACTGATTGTCGCCTGAATTTCAGTTGGGTGATGCGCATAATCATCGATGACCAGAATATCATCGACTTCTCCGAGCACTTGAAAACGGCGCTTCGCACCATGGAATTTCACAATCGCCTCAGCGATTTTCTCAAAAGAGATTCCTGATTTCAAACAAGCGATAACCGCAGCCATTGAGTTATACAGATTGTACTGACCTGGCACGGACAGTTCAATTTGTCCCAATACTACGCCATTATGGTTCATCGTATACGAAACCTGACGGTCGCCAAGGACGATGTCTGTTGCAATATAATCTGCAGTCTTCGACTTGATGCCGTAAGTAATCACCTTACCTGACACTTCAGGCAATAAAGAAATCACGTTCTCGTCATCTGCACACACAATCGCAGTGCCGTCTTCACGTGTCTGGTTCATAAACTGTACGTAAGCAGCCTTGAGACGGTTAAAATCTCCGCCGTAATTCTCCAAGTGATCTGCTTCCACATTCGTGACAATTCCAAGCCAAGGATGATAGTGCAAGAAAGAGCCATCGCTCTCATCCGCTTCCGCCACTACATAATCGCCTTGTCCTGCCTTTGCATTCGTACCGACATTCATAATCTCTCCGCCGATAATATACGTAGGATCAACTTCACACTCTTCCATTACAAGCGCGATCATGGAGGAGGTAGTTGTTTTACCATGCGCTCCGGCAACGGCTACCCCTTTACGTTCGTTCAATAAACGAGCCAGCATTTGTGAGCGGTGCAGAATTGGAATCTTAAGACGCTCTGCTTCCACCCATTCCACATTATCGCTGGACAAAGCCGTAGAGTACACGACCAGATCCGCACCTTTTACTTGTTCTGCTGTATGCCCAATATAAATTTTGGCACCTTTAGCAATCAATTTATCCGTCAATTCTTGGGCAGCCACATCGGAGCCCGTAACCGTATATCCCATTTCTAGCATTACTCGGGCAATCGCGCTCATACCGTAGCCGCCGATCCCTATAAAATGCACACGTTCAGTAGTATCCAACAGTCGTCACCAGCCTTTTTCAGTATCGGGTTGCTGCAAAAGTGTACCGCGCACGTCAGAAATCAAATACAGCGTACCAGATACGACGGCAAGGTCATCCTCCGCTGTAATCGACTTCAGTTGTTGCAGCGCTTTTCCCCAATTATGTTCTACTATGATTACCAAGTTTTCCTTGGCATATTTATCCCGCAGACTTTCTGCGATAACCTGCAGATGCTCCGCGTCCATTTTGTTCTGGAAATCCGGTTCGGTCAGGATGAGCGTATCCACTATAGGCAGTATATGCTTAAAGTAGGATTCATGATGCTTATTTGCCATCATTCCCATAAGTAAATTTAATTTACCGTATTTATAGAGCTGTGGCAGGCTTTTGGCAAGGCTCTCCGCGCCTTCCGGATTATGTGCTCCATCCAGTACAATCCTCGGAGATTTACTTACCTCTTCCAGCCTTCCAGCCCAAAATGCATGACGCAATCCTTCCAGAACATCTTCATCCTCTAGCATGAACGCCATATACTGGCGCAAAACTTCAAGAACCATCATGGCTCCCGCCGCATTGCTAATCTGGTGTTCGCCTTTCATCACAATCCCAAGTTCAAGCGAACGGAAGGGACCCTTAAAGTTAAAGGTCTGCACATCCCCATGAATTCCAGTAGCTTCATAGCTAAAATCTTCTCCGGCAAGATAAAGAGTAGAGCGGCAAGCCGCCGCTTTCTCCTTGAGTACAGCCACGACTTCCGGTTGATTTACGCAGCTAACAACGGGTACACCGGGTTTGATAATTCCGGCCTTCTCCATTGCAATCTTCTCAAGCGTATCACCCAAAATATCCATATGGTCATGGCCGACATTTGTAATCACCGACACGATCGGAGTAACGATGTTCGTTACATCCAGCCTTCCCCCAAGCCCAGTCTCCCATACGACAACATCCGGACAAGAAACACCCGCAAAAAATAGAATGGCCACAGCTGTAGTTACCTCAAACATCGTTGGTGAGCCAAATTCCGTTTCTGCAATCTCATCTACCAAAGGACGAAGGGTATTCACTAGCTCAAGAAGAGTTTCTTCAGGAATGTCCGTATTATTATATTGGAACCTGTTCGTGAACTTCGTAATATACGGAGACGTGAAGGTGCCGACAGAATAGCCGCTTTGCAAAAGTGCGCTTGTCAAAAAGGCACAGGTAGAGCCTTTGCCGTTCGTACCCGCCACATGAATAAATTTCAGCCGACGGTGCGGGTTTCCCAGCTTGTCCATCAACATCTCAATTCTGTCTAAACCTGGCCTGATTCCAAACGGAATCAGGCCCTTGATCCAGTTAACCGCTTCGGTATATGTCGCAAGAGGGGCGGTGCTCCCGCCCCGATTTAGGTCATCCATGTCTCTTATCCTCTCAGCTCTGCTATGCGGGCAAGTACTTTCTCACGTTTGGCGGAGTAATCCGCCTGCTTCGCCTGCTCCTCTTCGATAACTTTTGCGGGGGCTTTGGCCACGAAGCCCTGATTGCTCAACTTTTTCTCTACGCGTTCTACTTCGCTATTCAGCGTCTGCACTTCTTTTTCCAGACGAGCGATTTCTTGTTCAATATCAATTAGCCCCGACAAAGGCAGAAGCAGTTCCGCTCCCGTTACTACAGCGGACATTACCTTGTCTGGCGTTTCCGGATTCAGACCAGCTTCGAAAGAAGAGGTATTGCAGAAACGTCCAATGTAGTTGTCGTTACGAGTAATGATGCTCAGCGTTTCTTCATTGCTCGCTTTAATAATCAATTCAACCTTCTTGCTCATCGGTACGTTCACTTCAGCACGGATATTACGAACTGCCCGGATTACATCCATCAGCAGGTTCATTTCCGCTACCGCTTGCGGGTTCTCCAGAGCAGCATCATACTCAGGCCATGCAGCCAGAGTAATTGTCTCTCCTTCATGCGGCAGATGCTGCCAGATTTCCTCCGAAATAAACGGCATAAACGGATGAATCAAGCGCATCGTGCGGTCGAGTACATAAGCAAGTACGGACTGTGTCTTCGCTTTGGCTGCGGCATCCGTTCCGTAAAGCGACAGCTTCGCGAACTCAATATACCAGTCACACAAATCGTCCCAAATGAAGTTGTACAGCTGGCGGCCGGTCTCGCCGAACTCGTACGAGTCAATTAGACGCGTAATTTCACGAGAAGTTTCGTTCAGGCGGTGCAAAATCCAACGGTCAGCCGTACTTAGCTCACCAGTAATGTCAATATTCTCGAAGCTAACTCCTTCAAGATTCATAAGGGCGAAGCGTGACGCATTCCAGATCTTATTAGCGAAATTACGCGCCTGCTCTACCTTTTCCCAGCGGAAGCGTAAATCCTGACCCGCTGTGCTGCCGGTAGAAATCATATAACGCATAGCATCTGCGCCGTACTTCTCGATAACCTCAAGCGGATCTACACCGTTGCCGAGTGATTTGGACATTTTTTGTCCTTCAGCATCCCGTACCAAACCATGCATCAATACGTCGGAGAATGGTTTCTCTCCAGTGAATTCCAGTGCCGAGAAGATCATCCGCGCTACCCAGAAATAAATAATATCGTAGCCCGTTACGAGCACATCGTTCGGATAGTAACGTTTGAAATCTGCGCTGTCTTCATTCGGCCAGCCTAGGGTTGCAAACGGCCAGAGGTTGGAGCTAAACCAAGTATCCAGAACATCCTCGTCCTGTTTCAGGTCGGTTAGGCCGCTGATCCGGCGCGCTTCTTCCTCATCATTCGCCACAACCAGCTCACCGGTAGATTCAGAATACCAAGCCGGAATACGATGTCCCCACCAAAGCTGACGGGAAATACACCAGTCGCGTACGTTTTCAATCCAGTTCAGGTAGGTTCTTTCGAACCGTTCAGGTACAAAGTTAACCCCATTACCATCCTTCTGTGCATTGATGGCAGCTTCGGCGAGCGGCTGCATCTTCACGAACCATTGTGTGGACAGGTACGGCTCAACAACCGCTCCTGAACGTTCACTGTGTCCAACTTGATGCACATGATCTTCAATGGAGATCAGAACACCCTGCTCTTTCAGATCCGCCGTGATGGCCTTACGGCATTCACTCCGGTCTTGACCTTGGTAAGGTCCTGCTTCTTCGTTCATTGTGCCGCTCTCATCCATTACGTTGATCTGCGGCAGATTATGACGTTGACCTACCTCGAAGTCATTTGGATCATGAGCTGGCGTGATCTTAACCGCACCGCTGCCAAACTCTTTATCTACATACTCGTCAGCGATAATTGGAATCTCCCGGCCGATAATCGGCAGGATCAGCGTTTTGCCAATCAGATCTTTATAACGATCATCCTCAGGATGAACAGCAACTGCCGTATCACCCAACATCGTCTCCGGACGTGTGGTCGCTACAGTGATATGTCCGCTGCCATCTTTAAGTGGGTAACGCAGATGGTACAGATGACCGTTAACTTCCTTATATTCAACCTCGATATCCGACAACGCCGTACGAGCCGCCGGGTCCCAGTTGATGATACGTTTACCGCGGTAGATCAAGCCTTTATTATAAAGCTTAACAAATACCTCGCGAACTCCCTTCGACAAACCCTCATCGAGGGTAAAACGCTCGCGAGAGTAGTCAAGGGAAAGTCCCATTTTAGCCCACTGCTCATGAATGGTGTTTGCGTATTTGTCTTTCCAATCCCACACCTGCTCCAGGAACTTCTCACGTCCGAGGTCATGTCTAGAAATCCCCTGCTCGCGCAGCTTCTGCTCTACCTTCGTTTGTGTTGCAATACCTGCGTGGTCCGTACCTGGCAACCAAAGCGTATCGAAGCCCTGCATCCGTTTGGTACGAATCAGGATATCCTGTAATGTGAAATCGAGCGCATGCCCGATGTGCAGCATTCCTGTTACGTTTGGCGGCGGGATCACAATGCTATAGGCTTGAGCATCCGGACGCTGGCCTGCACGGAAATATCCGCCCTCTGTCCAGTAGGAATACCATTTCTGTTCTGCTGCCTTCGGATCATACGTTGTTGGCATCTCGTTTTTAGATTCATTCGTAGCGGCAGCATCTGCCGCTGTTAGATGGTTTTGGTCAGCCATTCTCTGATACCTCCACTAGTTTACTTGTAGTTGCTTATAGTTGTTAATAAAGTTGCTGTATAGAGCGCACAGGTCTCTGAAAAAAACAAAAAGACCCCTCGTCTCAAAGGACGAAAGGTCATTCTTTCGCGGTACCACCTTTGTTTCGCGCCAATGAAAAATAAAACTACACTTCTTACCCAACGGATTCAGAAGCTTAGCGCGACACTCGTACAGATAACGGCTGCTACCGGCCACAACCTAACTTATCCTTCATTGATATGAAGATAAGCTCAGAAGGGCGACTCCGGGGCGACTTCGGGGGCTGTTTCCTACGGAATGTCACAGCACTTGCAATTCCGCTCTCTGAAGGGCTGACCGCCTACTCTTCCCGTTCCCAGTCTTTACTTAGATATTGCTTACTCCATAATACATTTTGAGCCCCCCCTAGTCAACCTGGATACGCCTTTGCAGCGGGACTTTAGGCTGAATTTCGACTTATTTCTTCTGAAGCATTCATTCCAACAATGAAACAGCAAAAATCCCGACCCTAATACCTGATCGGGATTCACCTATTCATTTGTGTAAGCATCACGATTCGATTACGGGATGTACAACACTTGGCCTTCCTCTACACTCTGCCCGGACAAGCGATTATACATCACCAGCTCCCGCGCACTTAGCTGATACTTCTCTGCAATGGTATCCAGTGTTTCTTCACGCTGTACAATACACAGCCGAACTTTGCGGAACATGTTAGCTCCATCCGCGCTGGCAATGAATCTGCTCTTCCATTCCGTATTATTACCAACCTCTGGAACGTCCACTGCTGCAGATGTGTTTCCTTCCGACTGCAGAGCTTCCTGCTCTTTACGGACACGACTGGAGCTTAGTAAAGAGGAGAAGGTGAGATGTTCTTTTTCCGGAACCTCTGCTTCTTTTTTACTGCCCAAGGCGATCTTAAGATCTTGTTTCTCTTCATGAGGAAGCACACTTTCCTGTGAAACAAAAACTTCGTTCGCATTCTCATGGATGGGTTCAGCATTCTCATCCTGTTCATGAAGCTCATGATTAGCCTCACTCTCAGAAGCAAATACAGGTATATCTTGATTCGCTTCTGCACTAGCCGTTGGAACAACGGTCTCTCTAGAAGCAAAAGAATATTCCTCTTCCGGCTGCTGCTTCTCTTCGCTCACATAACTTGCTTGATTCAGCTGGGACACTTCAGCTTCCTTGATCTGTGGCTCGGCTTTAAACCAGTAATCGGATAAACCCGCTTTGGCATCCTCTGCTTGTGACTCTAGACAATGTGTCCGGGCTTTTGCGCCCTTGTCCTTCTCCTGAGCGGATGAGAAATTGACTACAGGGGACGTATGAGCCGCTCCGCTTGAGACTAGTAACTCCTGTGCGTCCTCAGCCGCATCGGCCTGTTCATGTTCTTCTACAGCAACCTGTGATGCATCTTCACCAAAGGTCCACTGTGAATTTTCATAAAGGGTATCATTTTCGTGTTCTTGGTGCTCAGCAGTTGCTTCTATCACCCTGTCATCATTAACAGGAGAATAGGCGACTGTGTACTCCTCTTGCTGCCAGGCCGGTTGAGTTTGAGGATCCGTACTACCGATCCCCCGCAGCGATAGTACGCCTGTTATATTCACAGTGCGCATCGTGAGCAGATCAATATCAAAATTCTCGATCTCCACCCCAATATCTTCAATCGAGCTGACGCGTGTAAGCGGAACAGTGATTTCGACGGGAATGGCATGCTCCAGACGTTGTGTTCGGTCATCTTCACTCCGGTAAAGCCCGGTAAGCAACAGCTGACCATATAACTCGGCCCGATCCTCCCGCTGAATCACCTGAATTTCCGGAAGTAGTTCAACCTCCTCCAGCTCAGCTATTCCCGGAAGCTCTTCCGAAAGGTGAATGCGTTCGTAAATATCAAACCGCAAGCCGTGGGACTGATCAAACACGGGATATGTCCTCCTTCTTGGCATAATCTAACCCTGAGACAGGCCCAGAGCATAAGCCCAAAATGTTACTCCCCACATGTATATGCTTCAAACAGAGAGGCATGACAACTTTGGTAGTACTAACCGGACAGGATGCTAATAAATTTCATGAATTTAAGAGCTCATCAAACCTTCAGCCTGCTGATAGATGCACTACTTCGTAAGAACAAAGTATTATATGCTGCTTTTATTAATAAGACATGGATAGATGTTTTTTTTCTGAAAAAAATAGAAAAAGAACAGCAGAACCAGCTTTTGCTGATTCTACTGTTCTTTAGTTGCTTACGTATCCGTCAGGGTGCTTCAGACAGCAGCTCTCGCAGCTGCAGCATATCCTCCGGCCACGGATCGCTGACTTCCAGCTGTTCTCCGCTCCAAGGATGGCGGAAGGACAACGACTCGCCATGCAGGGCATGGCGGCCGGCAGCGCTGGAAGCCCAAATCGGGCCGCCATATAGTTCATCCCCATACAAGGGATGACCCATATGGCTGAGATGGACGCGAATCTGATGCGTCCGCCCGGTCTCCAGCTGCACATGCACCAGGCTTCCGCCATGCAGTGCCTCGCGCTCGATGATTCGCGTCACGGCAGATTGTCCGCCGGGCGAGACCCTTCTGCGCGCAGCGTGATGCCGATCGCGCCCAATCGGGGCATCGATCACCTTAAGCACAGGCGGCACTGTGCCTTCGACGATCGCGGCGTAGTGCCGTGATATGCTTTTTTCACGCATATTCTCGTCCAGAACTAACTGTGCGAACTCATTTTTCACATACATCACCGGACCCGTTGTATCTTTGTCCAAGCGGTGAATATGGCGCACAGCCACACTCTCGCCGGAAGTGATATAATGTGCAGCTACGAGGTGATCCAGAGTTACACCTGTTCCACTGCCATCTGGATGAACCGCCATCCCAGCTGGTTTATGAGCTACCAGGCAAAAATCATCCTCGTACAGCACCTCAAGCTCTTCCCATATCGGTTCAATCCCCGCTTCACGATCGGGAAAAAGTGCCAGCCGAAGCCGGTCACCTTTCCACTGAATACCTCCCTCGCGGCGTAACCGCAGATGAAGTTTCTCGGGCATGCCCACAGTTTCTAGCAGCCACTTATCAATCGTCGCCTGCGTATCCTCAGCTCCAGTAATGATTTTGCCGGGTGTTACCTCCAGCCATTCTCCACGCCGAGTCCAAGCGCCACCACCGGTTGTTTCTCCGGCTCCGATGCTCAAAGGGCCTTCAGGGCATTATAATGGCCCTCAATGGTATCATCAATATCCTGCTCACTATGTGCAGCCGATACGAACATACCCTCAAACTGTGAAGGTGGCACACTGATGCCTTGGCTCACCATATGACCAAAATAACGACGGAAAAGATCCGTGTCACTCGTCTTAGCCGTTTCAAAATTGATTACAGGTCCTTCAGTGAAGAATGGACAAACCATTGATCCTACCCGGTTGATCGTGAGCGGAATGCCAGTCTCAATTGAATTCTTTTTCAAACCCGCTTCCAGACGTGCACCCAATTGTTCCAGACGATCATATACTTCCGGGGTCAACAGCTTGAGCGTAGTATATCCGGCTGCCATCGCCAATGGATTACCACTAAGTGTGCCCGCCTGATAAATCGGTCCAGTAGGAGCGATTTGCTCCATGATCTCTCTTTTGCCGCCATAAGCACCCACTGGAAGTCCGCCGCCGATAACTTTGCCAAAACAAGTAATATCCGGAGTAATCCCGAACAAGCCTTGAGCACAGCCACGATTAACACGGAAGCCTGTCATAACCTCATCAAAAATAAGCAGCGAACCATTGTCAGAAGTTAATTTACGAAGCCCTTCCAGGAAGCCTGGAAGCGGTGGAACAACGCCCATGTTGCCGGCAATCGGCTCTACGATCACTGCGGCAATCTCATTGCCAAAACGTTCGAAAGCAATCTGAGTGGACTCCAAATCATTGTAAGGAACCGTAATGGTATTCATTGCAACGCCTTCTGGGACACCCGGGCTATCCGGCAAGCCCAATGTAGCTACACCAGAGCCAGCCTTAATAAGCAGACTATCGGCGTGACCGTGGTAGGAGCCTTCAAATTTCAAGATTTTGCTGCGCCCAGTGTAACCACGTGCCAAACGAATCGCGCTCATCGTAGCTTCCGTTCCAGAGTTAACCATGCGCACGATATCTACAGATGCCACTCGTTCAACAACAGTTTTTGCCATTTCCGTTTCGAGTAGCGTTGGAGCGCCAAAGCTTGTCCCTTTTACCGCCGTCTCCTGCAATGCCTTCACAACCTCAGGATGCGCATGACCCATAATCAGCGGACCCCATGAGAGCACATAGTCGATAAAGCTGTTGCCGTCGATATCAAAAATACGCGAACCTATCCCATGATCCACATAAATCGGAGTCAGACCTACGGATTTAAACGCCCGTACAGGGCTGTTCACCCCGCCGGGAATATATTGTTTTGCTTCATCAAAAGCCTTCCGGGACGCTTCCTCTTTACGCGCCATTGGCACATTACTCATGTATCTTCACTCCTATTCTCTTCTTGGTTACACAAGCTTGTACAAACATATATTAGCTGCCGCGATGTCGGTGTGATGAAGATTAGCCGCGCAGCCAGCGGGCTGCATCTTTTGCAAAATAAGTAATAATAATGTCCGCACCAGCGCGTTTCATGCCCGTCAGCATTTCCAGCACAACGGCTTGCTCGTCGATCCAGCCTTGTAATGCCGCTGCTTTTACCATGGAATATTCTCCACTCACATTATAAGCCACCAAAGGAAGATCAAACTGATCACGAATCGTACGAATCACATCTAGGTAAGCCAGAGCTGGCTTCACCATTAACATATCCGCGCCTTCCAACACATCGGATTCTGCTTCACGGAGCGCTTCTCGCAGATTGGCAGGGTCCATTTGATACGTTTTGCGATTCCCGAATTGTGGCGCTGAATCCGCTGCTTCGCGGAAAGGGCCATAAAATGCCGAAGCATATTTGACCGAATACGACATAATCGGCACATGCTCAAAACCGTTCTCATCAAGTCCCGCACGAATCGCGTGAACGAATCCATCCATCATGTTGGAAGGGGCGATAATATCTGCTCCAGCTTTTGCTTGGGATACCGCCGTACGAGTCAAAAGCTCCAGCGAAGCATCGTTGATAACATCGCCATGTACCACACCATTCACCGTATGCGTATGCACCATTCCACAATGTCCGTGATCCGTAAATTCACAAAGGCAGGTATCTGCAACGACCAACAGCTCTGGGTACCACTGCTTGATCAAGCGAGTAGCCTCTTGCACAATTCCATCCTCTGCAAAACCGGAAGAACCGATAGCATCCTTCGTCTCAGGAATCCCGAACAACAATACAGCCGGGATGCCTAGTGCGGCGATCTCGTCCACTTCTGCTTTTAACGTATCCAGCGAAAAATGATACACGCCCGGCATCGAGCTAATCTCATTCTTCACACCTGTTCCATGAGTCACAAAAATAGGCTGTACCATATCCAGCACATTCAGTATCGTCTCCCGCACCATGCCACGAATTCCAGCAGAACCGCGCAAACGGCGGTGACGTGTAATTGGAAAGCTCATTTGTTCATCCTCCTGAAAAATAAAATATAAAACCAAATTATGTGTCTGGCAGCAAACCACAACTAGCCGCAGCCAAGTCCAAATTAGCCGCAACCAAACCGCCGACCACTGGCTAACTGCGTATAGTTGTAGTTTGTGCAACTATCTCGATGTTTTGTCCTAATTGTAAGCTTTAGTTGCATTCTCTACAGTTATTTATTACAAAAGAGCGAAGATTCCTCATTTAGCGGATATTTAATTGTACATACTACAACTAAACTCGACTTTAGCTGATATATAGGAAATTTAATTGTATGAAGTACAACTAAAACTAAAATTCAAGCAGATCTGATCACATTAACCTACTGCATATTCTCTACATACCAGTTAGTTTACAACCAAATATTATACTCCGAACTCCATAAGTAACTACTTTCGGAGTTCAATTTATATGTTACTTGAAGGTTGCGATGTGGCACTTTTGAGCGTAGATATAACGGCGAGCAAACCAACACATGCAATTAGTAAATGTAAGCGCAGACTCAACTACCAATTCACACGTAAACCCAACTATTTAGCAACTACCAGCTCACATGTAACCACCAACTATTCAGTAACTACGAACTCACATGTAACCACCAACTATTTAGTAACTACGAACTCACATGTAACCACCAACTATTTAGTAACTACGAACTCACATGTAACCACCAACTATTTAGTAACTACGAACTCACATGTAACTACGAACTATTTAGTAACTACGAACAAAACTCTAGCCTGTAATGTAACTAATTATAAGCTGAGCGCTATATTTCTAAGCAGGCACTGCCTTTCTCCGTTGAACAGCTACTACTCTCCCCGCAGAGTAATCAGCTTCTACCTTCCCACCAGAAAGTAAGCTAAACAAGCCAAGCTCACCAGTAAACTATTGCTTCGTTCTATCCTCGATCCGAGCGCTACTGCAGCTGAGTCTCCGCATTCCAGCGGCAGAGCTCCTGCACCAAACCATCTATGGTTGCCTCTTCAGGCAAGAGTCCCGGTGTCAGTCCCGCGTCTACCGCAGTCTGCTCCGTTAACGGGCCGATGCAGGCGATTTTCACGTTTGCAAGTAGCGGGAGCGGATCTTCAAGTCCCATCCGTTTCAGGATGTGTATGAAATTACGCACGGTTGACGAGCTGGTGAAGGTTACCGCGTGTACGCGACCTTCCTCTAGCAGCTTCAACAACTCGTCGTCATCCTCACCAGTGACAACCGTCTCATAAGTATCCACGTCTGTCACCTGAAGGCCAAGCTCTCTCAGCTTGTCCGGCAGCCAGTCCCGCGCCAGATCGCCGCGCGGCAAAAGCACGTTCTGCCCCGGCAGCAGCTGGGGACCGAACGTCTCAATCAGACCTTCCGCCTGAAACTTCGCCGGAAGTTCCTCAGCGATCACCCCGCGCTGCGCCAGCGCGGCGGCTGTGCCTGGCCCCACCGCTGCAATACGCGCGCGGTGTAGCCCGCGAATGTCCGCCCCCAGCTCCGCCAAGTGGCGCCAAAAAAACTCCACGCCGTTCGGGCTAGTGAAGAATACCCAGTCGTACGATTCCAGCGCGCCAAACGCCGCTGCAATCTTCGCCTTCTTCTCTGCCCCTTCCGGCATGATCGTCTCGATCACCGGGAACTCGTAGGGTTCCCCGCCGAGTTCTTCAATTCTATCCACCAGCTCGCTTGCTTGGCTGCGAGCCCGTGTCACCACGATGCGTTTGCCGAATAACGGCATCGCCTCGACCCACTTCAGCTGCTCACGCTGCAGCACCACGTCGCCGACGACGATGACTGCCGGCGGCTGAAAATCCGCCGCCTTCACCTTCGCCTCAATATCGGCGAGGGTTCCCGTCAGCGTCTCCTGATCCGCGCGGGTGCCCCAGCGCACAAGTGCCACTGGTGTTTCTGGCGGCCGCCCGTGCTTGATCAGCTGAGCGCTGATATAACCTATTTTAGCTACGCCCATCAGAAACACTAACGTGCCTGTGGCGTTCGTTACTTTATCCCAATGTATGGAATGATCCAGTTTATCCGGACTCTCATGCCCGGTGATAATCGACAGGGAAGAGGCATGATCGCGGTGCGTAACAGGTATACCCGCATAGGCAGGTACACTGATCGCTGACGTGATGCCCGGTACGATTTCGTAATAGATCCCATTTTTGCGCAGCAGCTCCGCTTCTTCACCCACCCGGCCAAAAATCGTAGGGTCCCCACCCTTAAGCCGCACCACTGTTTTCCCCTGTAAAGCCAAATCAACTAACAATTGATTAATCTCTTCCTGCTTCATCGTGTGGCGATCCGGCAGCTTACCTACATAAATCTTCTCCCCGCCGGGTTTCATGCATTTCAGCAATCTAGGACTTGCCAAGCGATCATACACCAGCACGTCGCTTTTTTGGATACACTCGAGGCCTTTCACAGTAATCAGCTTTGCGTCCCCGGGACCTGCACCTACCAAATAAACCTTCCCCGTCAATCCACTCATCCCCTAACGTCTGACAGTATCTTCTCCGCTCCTCTTGCAATCAGCTTTTTAGCGACTTCTTCGCCGAGCTGTACCGGGTCAATCCCCGTGCAAGTTTCTTTCAAAATCGTTGAACCGTCCGGTGTTCCCACCATCCCCGTTAACGAGATTACTTTGTGCTCAGCGGTAGCAGCTTGGGCGGCTGCGTCAAGCACCGCATGAGCACCAATCGGCACTTGGCAGCCGCCATTCAGCACGCCAAGGAACGTGCGCTCCGCCGCTACCGTCAACGCCGTATCGGCATCGTTGTATAACGCCAGCAGCTTCCGCAGGTCAGCGTCATCTGCGCGGCACTGGATGCCGAGTGCACCCTGCCCTACTGCGGGCAGGCAAACCTCCGGCGGCAGGTAGGCGCTCACGCGATCCTGCCAGCCCATGCGCGACAGCCCCGCCGCTGCCAGCAGGATTGCGTCGTATTCCCCGCTCTCCAGCTTGCGCAGCCGCGAGTCAATGTTGCCGCGCACGGGCTCAATGACCAGATCAGGCCGCAGCGCAGCAAGCTGGCTGGATCGGCGTAGGCTGCTTGTGCCTACGCGTGCACCCTGAGGCAGCTCGTCTAGCGAGACGCCTCCGTTAGAGATCAAAACATCACGCGGATCGACACGCTTCGGCACAGCACCATTGATCAGCCCATCCGGTAACTCGGATGGCATATCCTTCATGCTGTGCACCGCCATGTCGATTTCTTTTTCCAGCATCGCTTGTTCGATTTCCTTCACGAACAACCCTTTGCCGCCTACCTTGGATAAAGTAACGTCAAGAATGCGGTCACCTTTGGTGACGATCTTTTTCACTTCAAAAGTAAATCCAAAACCATGCTCCTCGCTAAGTCGCTCCAAATCAGCAATCACATGTCCCGTTTGCGTCAACGCAAGCGCGCTCTGTCTACTCCCCACTATAACCTTTCGCATTGTCCATTCCTCCTGGTAACGTTCGCCTCTTACTCTTCACCACAGAACCTTGCACTAGAAATCCAAACCCAAACTAACCAATTAACTACTCTCACTCTAAAAAAGGCATTATTGCCTTTGAATTCGCTACTTCGGATGATTTCCACCAACCTGAGGCATTCTTGCCTTTCATTTGGCTCCTTCGGCGATTGTTGCTCATTTATAGGGCATTATTACCGTACATTCCGCCATCTCAGCTACTTAAGCTCTATTCAACGGGATTTATACCGTACATTCCACCCTCTAAGCTACTCCATCCCAGTTCAACGGGATTTATACCGTTCATTTCACCATTCCAGTTACTTCAACCCAATTCAACGGGATTTATACCGTTCATTTCACCATTCCAGTTACTTCAACCCAGTTCAACGGGATTTATACCGTTCATTTCACCATTCCAGTTACTTCAGCCCAGTTCAACGGGATTTATACCGTACATTCCGCCATTCCAGTTACTTCAACCCAATTCAACAGTACTTATACCGTACATTCCGCCATCCTAGCCACTACGAGCCAATTCAACAGTATTTATACCGCACATTCCGCCATTCCAGCTACTTCATCCCAATTCAACGGGATTTATACCGTTCATTTCACCATTCCAGTTACTTCAACCCATTTCAGCGGGATTTATACCGTTCATTTCACCATCCCAGCTACTTCAACCCAATTTAACGGGATTTATACCGTTCATTTCGCCATTCCAGCTACTTCAAACCAATTCAACGGGATTTATACCGTTCATTTCACCATTCCAGTTACTTCATCCCAATTCAACGGGATTTATACCGTTCATTTCACCATTCCAGCCACTTCATACCAATTCAACGGGATTTATACCGCTCATTTCGCCATCCTAGCCACTACCTGCCAATTCAACGGGATTTATACCGTTCATTCCGCCATTCCAGTTACTTCAACCCAATTCAACAGTACTTATACCGTACATTCCGCCATCCTAGCCACTACGAGCCAATTCAACAGTATTTTTACCGTACATTCCGCCATCCTAGCCACTTAAACCCAATTCAACGGGATTTATACCGTTCATTTCACCATTCCAGCTACTTCAACCCAATTCAACAGTACTTATACCGTACATTTCGCCATTCCAGTTACTTCAACCCAATTCAACGGGATTTATACCGTACATTCCACCATTCCAGCCACTACGAGCCAATTCAGCCATTCATTATGGTTACCAAACAACCGCTCATCACTTCATATCTTAATCTAACCCAATTTTCTAATCTTTACAGTGTCCATGCGCACTTTTACTCCAACCGCTGCTCAGCAATCCAAGCGTCCATATCCTCCGGGCTCCACGCTATGAAGGTACCCTTGCTCATCTCGTTCAACACATCCAGCGCCCCAAGCTTCCGCAAAAGCCTTCCACGAACTTCAGCAGAAGGTTCTTTTTCCTTAATCCGTGTTCGCATGGCATGCACAAAATCCAAATATGGCTCATACGCCGCATCCAGCGCTTTTTCAAGCACATTTTTGATCTTCGTTGCCGCAAGCGGGCCAGCACCCGAAGTAGATACAGCTACCGTCAAACGTCCCCTCCGAACCACTCCAGGCGTGATAAAGTTTCCCGCTTCGGCATGGCTGGCCACATTTACATGAATTCCAAGCCGTCTAGACTCCCGCGCAACCTCTTCATTAACCGCCCTATCGTTAGTGGCTGCATATACGAGAAAGGCCCCACGGAGATCTCCGGGAGCATAAGTACGGTCCATCCAGATCAGGAGACCTTTTTCAGCTAGAGAATCAAGCGAATCTGTCAAAGAAGGACTAATCACCTTAACCACCGCTCCAGCTTCCAACAGCCCACTCACCTTACGTTCAGCCACGACACCACCGCCAATAACCACACAGTGCTGCCCTTCACAATCCAGCATTATGGGTAAATAACGCGTCATGCCCCTCACTCCCCGCTCCAACCGTGAAAATCAGACCAAGAATTCAACAGAAAATTTAAGATAATAAAAGCATATCCTAAAATCGCCCAGCGAGCCATACTTACTCCACTTTTCCGCCCGGACTTCTTAAAGATAATATAAAATATGTAAATCCCAAGACCGATAAGAGTCGTTAATACTTTTAAATCCTTCAATAAAAGCGTCCGTCCCTCAGATACTATAGATAAACCAGCCACCACCAGTGATATTCCCAGCAAAGGAGTGCCCACCAAAATAGCGGTGTAAGAGTATTTATCTGTAGTCTCCAGGTTCGGCAAACGACGGATCCGGTCGCTCCATTTCTTGCTTTTGAGTCTGGTGTGCAGGAACAAGTACAATATTGCAAAAACCGTCCCTAACGTCAGTGCTGCAAAACTCATATTTGCCAAAATCACATGCATCGTCAGCCAGCCATACACCGCACTCCAAGTCTCAAGCGTATGCCCACCCGCCGTCAGCCACACCCGATTAAGCAGAAAAACACTAAACCCGGCCATACTGAGCAGCAAAATCGTAAACTCGCCTCCACGTGTAAAAGCCACCGCAAGCGAAGTCAGCACAATACTAAACGCAAACCAAAACAAGAAATCATAAGGTGTGAAAATAGGCAGGCCTTTCTCCTGAGAGAAACGAATTCCAAGTCCTGCAACTTGCAAAAGACCCACAACAACAAGAAGCCCCGTGCCTAACCGCTTCCCACCCGGACTCCTCTTAAGGCAATCCGAGAAAACAAACAGCAGGCTCAGGGCATAGACCAGCAGAGCGGCATCATATATTCCGTTCAGCAGTTGCATATTATTCACCCACCCAGCAAGCCTGCCGGAGCAAGCGCCGTCTTAGGCACAGAAAAATCAGCGCTGCCAGCCGTACGTTCTCCAGAACTAGACTCCTTAACCGAGGCAATATCTCCATCATCTGAATCGGATTTGAGCTGTTCCTGCAATGCAAAGATTTTGGAAAAATAATCAAGAGCTTCATTCCCCTGCTTACCGCCGGACAGCTCTTTAATTACATTGATCGGATCATGCATCATCTGGTTCACGATACTTTTAGTCAGACGGCGGATTACTTTCCGCTGATGCTCGTCCAGCTCGGGCAGCTTATTGAACAAACTCTCCATCGTTTCTTCATGAATCGTATTCGATTTATCCTGGAGCGCCCGGATCACCGGTCTTACCCCAAGCGTCTTGAGCCACAGCTGGAACTCATCCATTTCCTCGCTGATCATCACTTCAATCTTCGCAGCTTCACTTCGGCGCATTTCCAGATTGTTCTCCACAATGCCCTCCAGATCATCAATATCATACAAAAAAACATCCGGCACATTTGCCGCCGCAGGATCAATATCACGTGGTACAGCAATATCAATCATAAAAAGCGGCCGCGAAGGGCGGCGTTTCATAGCATGCGCTACCTTATCAGCCGTAAGCACATACCCATCTGCTCCTGTTGAGCTGATCACGATATCTACTTCATTTAGAGTTGTTAACGCATCTTCAATCGTACTCGGCTTACCCGAGAACTTCTCCGCCAATTCAATCGCACGCGACAGCGTACGGTTAGCGACAATCACTTCTGCCGCACCACTACTGTATAGATGCTTCACGGTAAGCTCGCTCATTTTGCCGGCGCCGAGAATCAGTACTTTTTTCCCAGTGAACATGCCAAAAATCCGCTTGCCCAGCTCCACAGCCGCATAACTGACAGATACTGCACTCTCGCCGATTGACGTTTCACTATGTGCTCTTTTGCCCAGCGTCACCGCTTGCTTGAACAACCGATTGAACCAAGTTCCAGTTACACCCTCAGCCTGAGCTGTGAGAAAAGAACTCCGCACCTGTCCCAGGATCTGCGTCTCCCCAATCACCATGGAATCCAGACCGCAGGTCACGCGGAACAAATGCGCAATCGCCTGTTCGTCTTCATAAATATACATATGCTGAGCAAATTGCTCGCTTTTCACACCAAACCATTGCTCCATAAAGCCGCGGATGAAATAACCAGCCATATGAAGGCGGTCCATCACCACATAAATTTCCGTACGGTTGCAAGTAGCTACTAAGACCCCTTCTAGCACACCCTTCGTCTTCATCAGTTGATGGAGCGCTGCCGGAAGGTCACTTTCCGCAAAAGCAAACTGTTCCCGAACCTCCACGGGAGCCGTACGATAATTCAGGCCAACGACGACGATGTGCATCGATAGTTCACCATCCTAGTCTCTATAAGTTACTGAAATCCAGTTATATAAATTAATATCTTACATACCGTTCACTTTCACAACATCTCAAAACACTGTGTTAAGTATATCACACGAAAATAAGACTTTTTACAGATTTTTTGAACGCTTTATGAAATCCAGATAATAATTATTATAAATAAAAAACCGTAGGTTCGCTACGGTTAGGATGAGTTATTTTTAGCTAATTTATAAGGTTGTGGAAGTGAGAATGAAATATTATGGCCTACTAGTTCTTAAAATCGTCAAAAAGTCCGTTCTCCAAAAAAAAACAAGTCACTGCTAAGTGACTTAAAACTTCTCAGGTTTCTTAACTTTTATCGACGCTACTTCTCCACACCTTTTGCAAAATGTGAAGATAACTGGTGAGCCAAAAGAGAAGGCTTTCCCAATAGGCATGACGTTAGCATATCCGTTGCTCATTTCGCCTTTAGCGAATGTAGTTCAGAAGTCGCCGATGCTTAGACCAAACTTTAACCCAAACACGATTTTCATCATCTAGATAAAAACGAATATTCACTAATTTTAAAGGCGTCCATATTTCTTTAAAATAGTAATTTGGCATTTGGCGTCTCTCCCACGAGAATAATATTGATATAGTTATAAGTATAAAACTATTAAACAATATTGTTTGTCGTAATGCGCCTTAAGCCAAGATAAGAAAAAAAATGTTTTTGTCGGATTATAGTGTGAACGTTCTACAGCAGATTAGCGAAACCAGTTCTTAATCTGATCAAGAGTACTTTTTGCCTCCGGACCATTGTAACCAAAGGTGTTGCCGATCATTTTCACATATTCGTTGAACGTTGTTTCTCTACTTTTTCGGTCACTCCACCAGCGTTTAGCGTTATATCCTGATGCAGAACCCACATATGTCAGCTCGATCTCCGATTTTTTGTACACACGACCAAAAAGAAATTTCACCCTCCGCATGTGAAAGTCAGAGGAAACAACAATCGCAGATTTAAAACCGTATTCTTTCATTATAGGAAGAGTGTACTCGGCATTCTGATAAGTGCTATCCGCCGCGTTCTCGGTATAAATAACGTCCTGTGGTATGCCTAAAGCTAGGGCGGTTTGGATCATATCACCCGATTTACTCGTTGACTCTTTAGCATTGGAAAGAATTATATAAGGAGCATAGCCTGCTTTATATAACTCAGCTGCCTGCTCCACACGACCTTGGCCTCCGCTTAGGACGATGATGACATCTGATTGTTTGGGAGGTTCAGATAGTGCTAAGAAGCGGCCTGCACTGAATAAACCAGTAATTAACAATAGCAAGCAAACGAAAAGGACCAATCTTTTATTCATTAAATTACCTTTTCTTTTCTTAACCGTTAAGTCGTGCATAAATCACTTATGCGATTCGTTACTAAGGATTTGTTGCCACCAATCAGCATTATCAATATACCATTGGATCGTCTGCGCAATTCCAGTCTCAAAAGTATAAGTTGGCTTCCAACCTAAATTCTCAAGTTTCGTTGGATCAATGGCGTAGCGTTTATCATGTCCTAATCTATCTGTTACAAATTCAATCAAATCTTCAGATTTCCCCAAGGTACTGATAATCGTCTTAACTACTTCAAGATTAGTTCTCTCATTATGACCACCTACATTATAAACTTCACCGCTTACTCCTTGGTGCACGACAAGGTCAATGGCCGCACAGTGATCCCAGACATGGAGCCAGTCGCGAATATTTTTTCCATCTCCGTATACAGGAACCTTCTCTTCGTTTAATACTCTTGAAATGGTTAGTGGAATCAGTTTCTCAGGAAAATGATACGGGCCGTAATTATTCGAGCAGCGTGTTATGTTCATTGGTAAACCAAAGGTCTCATAATACGCACGAACTAACAAATCAGACGCTGTTTTGCTAGCACTATAAGGACTGTTAGGCTGCAAAGGTGTTTCTTCGGTAAAAAATACAGTAGGATCAAAATCGAGTTCGCCATACACTTCATCCGTAGAGACATGGAGGAATTTAGTAATGCCGAATTTTTTAGCTGCATCCAGTAGTACCTGTGTCCCCATAACATTCGTGCGAACGAATATCGCAGGATCAGTAATTGAGCGATCGACATGGCTCTCCGCAGCGAAATGAACAACATAATCGAATTTTTCCAACTCAAAAAGAGACAATATTGCCTCCCGGTCAGCAATGTCAGCTTGAACAAACCGATAATTGGATTTAGACTCAATATCCTTATGCTTCGTTAGATCACCCGCATAAGTTAACAAATCCAAATTCACAATATCATAATGCGGATATTTATCTACCATATACTGTACAAAGTTGCCTCCAATAAATCCGGCACCACCCGTAACCAGCATCTTTTGCTTACTCAATGAACGCACTCCCGATCTATTAGCTTTATTAGTTATTGTAAAAAAAATTCAAATTAGCCTCTTTTAATAAAGGCGCCTTCTCATCCTTGGCAGATAATACAGGTGTAATATGAAGAGGCCATTCGATGCCAATAGAAGGATCATTCCACAGAATACCCCCATCACATTCCGGGGCATAAAGCTCATCGCACTTATACTGAACCTCTACGTCTTCTGTTAGCGTCATGAATCCATGTGCGAATCCTTTTGGGATCAGCAGTTGCTTTTTGTTCTCAGCATTCAGTTCAATGCCGAACCATTTACTATAGGTAGGACTACCTTTTCTGATATCTACGGCTACATCAAAAATAGCACCACGTGTACAACGAACCAATTTCGTCTGTGCCTTGGGATGTAATTGATAGTGCAAACCACGTAATGTTCCTTTAGTCGCAGAGTAGGATTGGTTATCTTGTACAAACTCCATATCTATTCCATGCTCTTTAAACTTAGCTCCGCTATACGTCTCCATAAACCAACCGCGGTGGTCCCCAAAAACAGCCGGTTCAACGACTAATACGCCTTGCAATAAGGTTTCTGTAATTTTCATCACTGCCACACTTTCAGTTATTAGTATTGTATTTTACCTGTAGCTACTTTCATCAAATACTGACCATACCCCGTCTTACTTAACTTCTCCCCGCAATTCCACAAGTGTTCTTTAGTAATCCATCCATTAATATATGCAATTTCCTCCGGAGCGGCGATCTTGATTCCTTGATGATCTTCAATAGTCCGTACAAAGTTAGTTGCGTCGACAAGACTTTGATGAGTTCCTGTATCTAACCAGGTGAATCCCCGACCTAGAAGTTCCACATCAAGCTCACCAAGATTTAAGTAAGCTTCATTAATGGAGGTAATCTCCAATTCTCCACGTGAAGAGACCTCAACGTTCTTAGCAATCTCAATAACTCTGTTATCATAAAAATATAGACCAGTAATTGCATAGTTAGATTTTGGCTGAGCTGGTTTTTCCTCCACGCTCAACACTTTGCCCTCTTCATTAAATTCTACCACACCAAATCGCTCTGGATCTTGCACATGATATCCGAATACTGTAGCTCCTTGTTCTTTAGAAGAAGCGCGTTGCAACATCTTCCGCATTCCATTTCCATAGTAGATATTATCTCCAAGGATCATGGCAACTGAATCATCACCTATAAAAGATTCACCCAAAATAAAAGCTTGAGCTAGGCCGTCAGGACTTGGCTGAACTATGTATTGTAACGAAATACCAAATTGTGAACCGTCACCTAATAAGCTTTCAAATCTAGGCGTGTCCTCTGGAGTTGAAATAATAAGAATTTCTTTAATGCCCGCTAGCATTAATGTGGATAGTGGATAGTAGATCATTGGCTTGTCGTAAATGGGTAAAAGCTGCTTACTTGTGACCATTGTTAATGGGTATAGGCGTGTACCGCTGCCGCCTGCTAGGATAATGCCTTTCATAATGTCGTAACTCCTCTTTGTATTATTTCTCTTTATAATAATCTACATACCAATTAGCGAATCTCTGTAAACCTTCTTCAATGGAAGTTTTTGGCTTAAACCCTACAGCTTGTTGTAATAAATCTGTAGATGCGTATGTTGCGGGTACATCCCCTGGTTTAATAGGTTCAAATACTTTATTAAATATCACTTCTCTGCCAGTAGCCTTGCTTAAACACTTTTCTAATGTTTCAATAAATACCATTAACTTTTCTGGGCTGTTGTTTCCTATATTAAACACCTTATGAGGAACCGCTTCTGTCGGTGCTTTACTTAGAAGTCTCTCAATACCCTCAACAATGTCGTCTACGTAAGTAAAGTCCCGATAAAGATCGTTTTTAAAATCACCATTATTAAATATTTTAATAGATTCACCAGCAAAATATTTCTGAGTAAATCCGAAATATGCCATATCTGGACGACCCATTGGACCGTAAACAGTAAAGAAGCGTAGACCAGTAGTCGGTATCTTATACAGATGACTATAAGTATGCGCCATTAGCTCATTCGACTTTTTCGTAGCTGCATAAAGCGATTCCGGATGATCCACAACATCTGATTCTTCAAAAGGAACCTTTTTATTAGACCCATAAACTGAGCTAGATGAAGCATATACAAGATGGTCAACTGGATAATTTCTACAAGCTTCAAGAATGTTAAAGAAACCTACAATATTGCTTTGAATATACACATCTGGGTTCTCTATAGAGTAACGCACTCCAGCCTGAGCTGCAAGATTCACTACAATATTCGGTTTATATTCTTCAAAGATCTTTGTAATCTTGTCCTTATCTGATATATCAACTTTTATGAATTCAAAACGGCTAAATAACTTTAGTTGCTCTAAGCGAACGTGTTTGAGGTTGACATCATAATAATCATTTATATTATCAACACCGATCACACGGCTCCCTTGCTCCAATAACCTTTTAGATAAATAAAATCCTATAAAGCCAGCTGCTCCAGTAATTAGATATGTTTTTGTGTGATCTACAGGTATATCATTCAAATAGCTCGCCCCTTCAACTATCTTCCGATGGAATAATACTCCACGCCAGCTTCTTTCATATCTTGAACACCATACAAATTCCTGCCGTCATACACTAACGGCGTTCTCATTAAATCTTTATAAACTTCCGGCTCTATTGCTTTAATTTCTCCCCACTCAGTAAATACAAAACAGACATTCGCACCTTCAAGAGCATCTTTTATGCTCTCAACATATTTGATACTCCCCTTACCGTTCCCACCTTCTGGGTACTCCTTAGAAAAATTCACTTTACCTACAGGATCAAAAGCATAGATTTCTGCTCCCTGATTTAATAACAAAGGTATATTTTCTAGCGAAGCAGCTTCTCTTAAGTCATCGGTCCCAGGTTTAAATGTCAATCCTAGCACCGCTACTTTTAGACCGTTAAAGGTAATAAGTCTTTTAGATGCTTTTTTAAACAGAATTGTCTTTTGGCTAGTATTGACATCAATAGCTGCTTTAACGGTTTTAAGCTCATATCCATTTTGTCTCGCTAAGTACTCTAGTGCCTTCGTATCCTTAGGAAAACAGCTACCTCCATAACCAATACCTGCATTTAAGAACTTGCTTCCGATGCGTTCATCAAACGACATTCCTCTTGATACATCTTGAATATCTGCTCCTACCAATTCGCAAAGATTAGCAATATCGTTCATGTAAGATATTTTCAGAGCAAGAAAATCGTTAGATGCATATTTGATCATCTCTGCAGATCTTCTTTTAACAGATACAACTGGGATATTAAACGGCTCATAGATTTTCATAAGAATATCTTCTGCCCATTTGCTCTCAGTTCCAATTATGATTCTTGCTGCTTGCAAAGTATCTCTAACAGCTGTTCCTTGCGCTAAAAACTCTGGATTAGATGCTACTTCAACTCTGATGTCTCTACCTACTCCATTACCGTTACCAACAAGTTTTTCTCCTTCACGAGGTAGAAAATCATGTATAAACTGCTGCACCTTATCATTTGTTCCTACAGGAACAGTAGATTTAACCACAACAAGGCAATCTTTTTCTATTGTTTCTGCTATTTGTCTTGCAACTGTAGCTATGTATGAAAGATTAGCCGATCCATCAGGCTGCTCAGGAGTTCCAACACCAATAAATATCGCATCTGCTTCTTTATAAGCTGACTTATAATCAGTAGTATATTCAAGTCTACCTGCTGCATAATTCTTTTGCATAAGTTCTTCTAAATCTGCTTCATAGATTGGTGACACACCAGATTTCATCAACTCAACTTTGTTTTCATCGATGTCCACACAGGTTACTTGATGACCTACTTCGGCGAAACATACGCCTGCTACTAAGCCGACGTAGCCAGTTCCAGCTACTGCTATTTTAAACATAATGATCCTCCTTATTCTATGAATTTTTCAATAATAGCTTTGCATTTTTAATAGTACTAGAAATATCCTTGCGTTTCGCTACTAGATATACTCCATAAGCAACCGCATATATGATAACTGCGATCCATGAGTTCAAAAACCATCCAGTTAAAATAAAAATAAATGTCATAACAACTTCCATAGATATATCTTTTAATACTGAAATCCCCAGTATTCTTGACAAAATCACCTCTGATAATATGCATTTAAATGCTATCAGAACCACAATTGATACAATTGCCATATCTAAATTCTTCAAGATAACTGTAGTTATTACAGTAATTACAATGCTTAATAATAAAGTAATCATATTTACCTTCAACATTGTTTTTTCTTTCCTTAGCGTTTTAAGATAAGTATTTATTAGCAAAGACATCTTCCCTTCATACACACACATAGGAAAAATAATTGCCATGTACATTAAACTATCTGCATATTGGGGTAACCAGTTTGATAAAACAACTTTAAATGGAAAATACACTACTAAAACACCTAACAAAAAAATCATTAATAATGATCTTAGATTCTTATAAATATTTGGTAATTTTTTCTCATCCGTTCTCCGAAGTAATGGAAACATGATTATTCCAATAGCATTTACAAAGAGCATTAAAAGATTCGAGACACTTAATGTTAAAGAAACCTTTCCAAATGTAGATACATCCCAAGCTCGTTCTATACCAAAACGAACGACGCCTATTATCAGCATACTGGCTATAGTTGCAAACATTAGCTTTATACCAACATTTATATTCTCTATAGTCTCAGCCCAACTGATATAAAAAGTATGAACTTTGCGAAAGACAATATCCCTACAACAATACATTGCATATGCGAGTGATATCACTTTTCCTATCAAATCAGCAACGATCATTAATTTATATTCTCTAATACCAAATAATAGAAATATAACAATTATAATGCAATAAAGTATCCTGTCTATCATTGTGATTTGAGCATACTCTTTAATCCTATTAGTTCCTTGTAAAATATATAACAGTAAAAATCTTAGGTTTACTGCTAAAAGACATATAGCTATCATGTGAAAAATAAAAATCTTGTTTGCGTCCGAAAGTAATACATATGAACCAGTAAATATAATGATTGATATTATTAGCTGCAAAACAAACAGCATGTTGAATTGTGAGAAAAAAAGAGTTTTATCAAGGTCTTTGTATTCCCTCCCTCCAAACCTAAGATAAATACCATCAATCCACCCGAAATGCAGAAAGCCTACATATGAAGAATAGAATAAATATAACTGCCAGTACCCATACTCTTTTACTCCTATCAACTTTGGTATTACCAGAATTATTAGGATAGAAACTGCCAAGGATACTAGGTTGGATACTAACGTATAAGAGAAACCTTCAAGAAAATTTTTCAGTCTACTATTCAACTTTTCATCCCCGCATTCTGTGATTCCTTGCAATCCCAAGCCTAATATTTAGAGAACAAAATCAATAATTTCAAAAATAAAGTTCCCTTAAATGTTTTTCTTCTTAATTGTTGATTTAACAAAGCTTTAATCTTATAATATATAGAATTCTTATAATTAATAATTTCTTGTAGCATCTTATAATCTTGTGAAGATATCAAGTCTCCATAACCTTCTAAAATCTCCGAAATCATATCCGAATGGAAATTTCTGTTAATATTTAGTTGTTTTATTTTTATTTTAAATACCTCTAATAAGGACCTCTGACTTCCGAAAACATTATTATTATGTTGTCTATAAAGAATGTATGAATTAGGATCATAAATAACTCTTCCAGTAAATAAAATTATTAGTGGTACCCAAAAATCATGTGCATATTCTTTTTTTGCTTTATATCTATTAATTATTTTTTTTGCTTCTAAATTAAATACAATTGTACATCCATGTGCAAAGCCTTGTGCTAATGCTTCAGTTTTGCTTTTAGGTAATATAGATTCTCTACTATGGAGCATTCTAATATACTTCAACTCATTATCAACTAACTTACAATTCGAACAATACATAACTGCTATATTAACATCTGACTTAATAGTTCTTATTTGTTCGGAAGCTGCAATTAGCTTATTCGACTCCCAAACATCATCTTGGTCGGCAAATGCGTAATAATCAAATTCTCCAGACAATTCTATTAAATTAATAAAACTCGATTTGTAACCTATATTATCCCCAATTACAAACTTTAAGTTAGGTTGATTCTTAGAATATTCATAAAGAATATTAACCGTGTTATCAGTTGAACCATCATCTCTAACTAAACAATGAACGTCTACTCCTCTTTGACTAAAAATACTATCAAGTTGTTCTTTGATATAATGCTGCCCGTTATATGTAGATAGCAGAACTTGGAATTTCTTCATTATGTCACCTCAATTTATAAAACGATATTAATAAATCTTAGGTCAATTAATTTCTTCCTTTTTATTCCCATTCACTCATAGTTTAAAATTTTCTTCCTTGTGAAAAAGCCAATCCAAAATATCAATTGAATCCATGTTGATAGTATTGAAAAATACTTGTCGTCAAAGAATTGGTTAATTAACGGAAAATATAGAATAGAAAGTACTGCTATAAAAAAAGGTTTAGTTGTTTTAGTTATTACAGCCTTTTTATAAATGAATCCATAAATCATTCCTAGAATCACTTGTATCACAAAGGCATAAATCAAGCCATAATCTGAAGTATAATAATGTAGGACTGAATACACATTTGTTATATCACCATATACATAAACGAACTCTTGAACGGTTTTTGCTGCTGTTAGATCATATCCTGCTCCGTTTAATAATTCAGCAAAAAATCTAAAAGTATTAGCTCCATACAAATATTCCCGTGTGGTTTCTATCCATTGAACGAATGCTATCATCGAAGTTGAGAAGTACACTCTTAATTGTTTTATTATAAATTGCGAAGTATTACTTCTATCTTCATAAACATATTTCATATATGCAAAAACAATAAAAGTAGTAAGAATAATTGATATAAGAACTAGCAATATGACAATAATTTTTTTGTTTGAGTATTTTTTAATAATAATATTGCTAAAAAACAAGGCTAATACTAACATGAATATAATCCCTCTGTTACCGGCTGTTAATGAAAAAAACAACGCAATAATAAAAGTGATTAGAAAATAGTTCCGATTTTTCTTGTTTGGATTATTAAAATAAACTATCCCACAAATAACAGAAAAAGATATTATAGCATTCCTTGAATATGATATAATAATTCCTTCGTGAAACATTCCTGTTGCTTTTCCAATACTCAATGTTTGAAAAATATTAAACGAATAATTCCCGGTGACATACACTCCAACTTTAAAAAGGAAATATAAAAATAGAATAATCTCTACCAACATAGCAATTTTTATAAAAGATGGATTAAAGTTCAGTTTCTTTAGAGATTGCTTTTCAACAGAAAGCTCTTTCTTTTTATTCCTTACAACAAAAGAGAACCCTACTATAAAACAAAGAAGCGCTACAAAAAAAGATGAATAATAGACACTACTTAAATCGACAGTATTTCTCCTTAAAAGCAATACAAAATACATCACGGTCCAAATAGCACTAATAATAAAAGAAGGTGCAATAACATCCTTGGATTTCTGCCAAGTAAATATCGCTAATAATAAACAACCAATTATGCTTGCATATACCATTAATGTTATCCTCTCTATCTATCGTACCTTGCGGATTTTTATCCGCTTCCTCTTATCCCATCCTAAATCTTTTATTTCCATTTAAATTTATATACTCAATCTTCAGATACAAACAGAGGTATATTTATAGAATTCGAATTATCAATAACAAACAGTTTATCATTAAAGCTAATATAAGTATTGATGTTATCTTTCATATCAATATCGGGGCTAAAAAAACTACAACTGAAGCATATTTAAACAATTTCAATTCATTCCCACTTCTCTAAATAAAATCTTTGTAACCAGTACGATGTTTGTTTGATATCATAACCAGATTGAATAAGCTCATTCACTATATTTGTTCTTTTGTAAGTATTACGTAAATCAAGTATTTTTCCCGCCCAATAAGTAGAAGGCTCATTTAATGAAATAAATTCAACGATTCCAGAAATATTCGTATCTTTAGGAATAGTGTCAGCTACAACGCAAAACAATCCAGAAGCCTGCGCTTCGATTACTACAATACCTAATCCTTCATATAATGATGGAAATACAAAAGCATCCATTGCTTGCATAAGTTTGGGCACATCAGAACTAACACCGACAAAAATAATGTTATTTAAAATCCCCAGTTTAGAGGACTTTTCTTTAATATATTCTATTTCTGCACCATCACCTACAAGCATTAATTTAGCGCTAGGTTCATTCTTATATACTTCGTAAAATACTTCAACTAAGAATTCATGATTTTTAGTCGGATGGAATCTTCCAACGTGCCCAATAACAAAATTATTTGAAATATTATATTTCTCTCTAATTTGGTGTCTTGTTTCATTACTAAAAATAAATTTTTTAGTATCAATAGCATTTTTAAATATAAAAAAATTTTTCTTGTTCAATATTTTTTTCCCAAATAGCCATTCTCCTGCCTCTTTTGAACAAGCAAAGAAATAATCTGCAAAGTATCTGATTGGATACTGCATTATATTTTTCACGATGGCTGATAATCCTTTACCAGAGGATGTACTGTGACTATGTGATATGGTTTTTAATCTGTACATTTTAGCAATTTTCAAATAAATAGAAGCTGTACTTCTTACGTGCCCATGTATAATTCTATATTCGGAATGATCTTTAAAAAACTTATTCCACGATTTCAAATACCACGCAATATTCCACCCTTTAAAAATAGGAAGAACATGTATTCTCCCACCTAATGCTTTTATTTCATCAGCGAAAAAAAGTTCGTTTTCTCTATCGATAATAAAGTCAAATTGTATTTTTGTTTTGTCAATGTTTCTATATAGATTCATTACCATTGCTTGAGAACCGCCATTGTTCAAGCTACCTATCACATGTAAAATTCTAATCATAAATTGATTCCACCTACTTATGTGTAAATACAGTCGTCTCTCTTTTTTGAACAATAGTCTGGTTACTAGAGTAATTACCTTTAATAATAGATCCAGCTCCTACAACACAATTATCACCAATTGTAGTTCCTCTTAATATAACGACATTTGCACCAATCCAAACGTTATCTCCAATTTCAACTGAAGTAGTTTTATAGAGATTTTTTTCAAATCCGTCTTCATTTTGATAATCATGATCATGATCATAAATCAAAGTATTAGGACCAAATCGCACATTTTGTCCAATAGATATCCTTTTGTGACTTACTATCATACAATTATGATTAATAAATGTGTTCTTTCCAATTATTATTTCCGCTCCTGATCTAGCACGTATTTTTGTTCCACTTTTTATATTTATCTTTCTACCTAACGTAATTGAAGCTTTTCTTCCAATTTCTAATTCCGTAAATGGAGAAACCAGATTAAATAGGGTGAACTTGAAATTTTTTATGTGAAAAAGTTTTATTAAACTAAACTTAATAAATGAAAATACTAAAGAAACTATAGCTATTGCATACTTTTTCATTTTACCTCCAACTCAAAACAAGAATTAATACATTCTTCAAACAATCTCTTCGATTTTATCCATATAAGCTTCAATAACTATCTTTCGATCAAATTCCTTTTCTACTTTCAATCTAGACTCACTTGCCATTTGTAATTTTTCAGCATATGATAAGCCAATAAACTTTTCAATTTTTTCCACTAGATCTTCAGTGTGTTTTGCCTTGAATGTAAACCCATTACTTCCCTCATTTATAGTTTCCCGACAACCTGGAATATCAGAAGCTATCAAAGCACGTCCTGTAGCTGCTGTCTCCAATAAGACATTTGATAAACCTTCTCCACCATGAGAAGCTTGAATAATACAATGGGAATGCTCTATAAATGGCTTTACATCTGACTGATACCCTAAGTAGCGTATGTATCCTTTTTTGCTGTAGTCTTCAATTATTTCATTGTAATGTTGATGAGTTGATTCAATAAAACCAATAACATTAAAGATAGTCTCTGGATATTTCTCTTTTATAATCTTAGCAGCTTCTAAATATTGATCTATTCCTTTGTCCTTCATAATTCTCCCAATAAAAATAAAGGTGATTGCCTGGTCTTCTGGTGGAAAGGGTTTAACCTCAAAGTCATTCAAATTAACTCCTGATCCTGGAATTAATTCATGATTACTTGTAATAGTGTTACTCTCTAATAAAGTATTTCTATCCTCAGTATTTTGAAAAAATACACAATATGACTTTTTCAAACTAACTTTGTAGAGAATTGATAAAAACTTTTTCAAGACCGGATTTTGATTAAATCCACTTCCTAATCCAGTAATATTGTTAATACATGGTATTTTCAGCAATCTACAAGCTAATCCACCATAAAGATTTGGTTTTATAGTATAGGTAAGGACTACATCCGGGTTTACTTCCCTAAGAATTCGCATGTAGTGTACAATAAGCTGAAAATCAGAAACGGGATTAGTGCCTCTTCTGTCCACTTTCGTCTCTAAGAACTTACACCCCCAACCCACCATGATTTCTACTTTTTCGTCCTCTGGAAGCGAAATGTAAACTTCATATCCTTCCTTCAGCAAATTTTGTATTAACTCTTTACGAAAATTGTAGATTACGAAACCATGATTCCCTAGTAGCAAAACTTTTTTCTTAATCAATTTTCTTCACCTAATTACATACTTATTTTTATAGATTCTTCAAAGTCCACAACACAGTACTCGAATGATGGGGAAATTGCACGATCATAAACTTTATTACCAAAAATCTTATTAATCGTGTTTATTTTATATGATAATCCTTTCAGAAAAGGATTAAAAATTTTCGTAAATACGATTTTTCTGTCCATTTCTAATGCCATTATTCTAATGATTTCGGATGTGCTTACATAATCTTTATTTTGCGGAAAAAAAATACCTTCCAATGATTTATCAACAGCTATTCTAAGAAATTCACATAAATTATTTATAAAGATCATACTTCTTTGGTTTATTATATTTGGAAAAATAGGTGATTTTTTAGTTAATTGCTTTAGTCTAGGAAAGTTCCCTTTACAATTAGGACCATATACCATTGGTGTTCTGACACAAACTGTTTTAAAAATGGTATTGTTTAATTTTTCAATTTCAATATCAGCTTCCAACTTGCTCCTACCATAAAAATCAATTGGGGTAGGCAAAGAATCCTGGGTAACTATTTTATCCTCACCTATTTTGCTATCTGCCCCATAAATAATCATACTGCTCATAAAAATAAACTGCTTAACGTGTTCTTCTTTTGCCTTTTCCGCAACTTCAATCGCCAAATCGCGGTTAACTTTATAATATTGCTGTTCCATACTTGGGTCCGTAGATACATGAGCAATTCCAGCAACATGGAGTACTACATCATAAATTGAAAAATCATGTTCCTTCCATTCCGTACCTCTAACCGATAGCTCCACGACTTCGTATTGATCTGGCCATTGTTCCAGCCACTTTATAAAATTTGTACCCACATAACTACCTTTACCAGTTATTAATATCTTTCGTTTACTCATCTTATAAAGTTACTCCTTTAGTAGAAGACACTTCCTGTTTTGTTGTTCCTTCTTTTACACCATCAGACTTCAAAACACTTAGAATCGTCATAAAAAATACCTTTATATCAAACTTAAAAGAAAGACTTGCAACATACTCCCCATCCAGACTCGCCTTCTTCTCAATAGGCAATTCATCTCGACCATTAATTTGAGCCCATCCAGTCAACCCAGGTTTAATATCATTAGCTCCATATTTATCACGTTCAGCAATCAAATCATATTGATTCCATAATGCAGGGCGAGGTCCCACGATACTCATTTCACCTTTTAGGATATTGATAATCTGAGGTAATTCATCCAAGCTTGTTTTTCTTAGAAACTTTCCTACTTTAGTAATAAAGAAATCAGGATCTTCCAGTAGATGCGTTGGCATGTCTTGTGGAGTATCTGTTCGCATCGTTCTAAATTTCAGAATATAAAATTTTGATTTATTTTTACCTAATCGTTTTTGTTTAAATAATATAGGCCCTTTGGAGGTCGTCTTAATTACGATCGCAATAATTAAAAAAACTGGCCATAATACTAGCATCCCGATTAATGCTAATAGAAAATCAATGGTTTGTTTCACGTAAACATAAGGTTTCATAAGTTCACCTGATCCTTTAAGTTACTATCTCTTCATATATGTAGATCATCTCTATGCCAAATGAGCATAGAGATGATGTTCTTACTACTCTCTTAATTCGCCATCTTCTCAGCTATATCTTTACCCGCCTGAAGCTGTGCTTCAAATTCACTTTTATATTGACTAATAATTTCCGTACTATAGCCATTGCTGTTCAGTTTTTGTTCAGTGTCAGCAACTATACTATTAAAGCTAGCAGTAAATGAGGCAAGTTGTTGCAACCCTTTTTCTTTAATACTTTTCTTACTCGCTTCATCTGTCGCTCCAAGATACTCAAACCCAATACTCATTAATGTCGATTGACTTTGATTTTTAAGCGCCGTAAGCTTAGCTTCTGTGTCACTAGTGATAGTTTCATATGAAACCTTTCCAGTTCCTGCAGAACCACCACCTGGTGCACCTGTTGTATCCGTTGGCACTGGTGTCGCTACTGGAGATGGGTCCTTAACATTGTCATTGTTTGTCGATCCATTAGTGGTTTGTTCCTGATAAGCCTTGGAAGCTGCAGTAATGGTCTTCGTCTTCTGATCCCAGCTAATGTTATGACCTACAGATTCCGATAAAAAACGTAGAGGCACATATAAGGAACCATTCAGGATGAAGCTAGATTGACCTGTAGGCAAAGCCTTGGTTGCATCGTTAAATACATAACTTGCCTTAACTTGATTGAGGACAATATTCTTCGCTGCTGCTGAAGTACTATTCCCGTTCTTTGCATTCATTAGATATTCTTTAATCACAACTAGCTCTGAGCTGCTAGGCTCTGCTACGGTAACTTTAACGTTTTTAGCATCCCAAGCTACGCTCTTCTGTAAAGCATATGACATAAACCGTAATGGAACATAAGTTGTATTGTTGTACATGAATACATACTGACCTGCGGGTGGCTGAATACTCACACCGTCAAAAATCAAATTCACGTTCATACTTTGCACTTTAATCGTATTAGTTGCAGCCTTAGGCGTTGCACTTGGTACTGCCGCTGCTGATACTGATATAGGTGCTGATGCTGTTAAGGGTGCTAAACCAATTGAAGCAATTAACGATAAAGCCACGACTGATAATGTTGCTTTAGACATATTTATTCACTTCCCTTTTCTTTCGCTTTTAATTGTTCTTCTTCAGCAATGATTTGGTCATGTGTTTTCCCTTGACTGACTCCGTACTTCTTAGCAATCTGAGAAAGCTCATTGTACTGCTCTGTGGATACTTTACCTAGGATGATACTGCGCGCCTCACGCTTCTCCTCAGTCGTTAAGCCACCCTTTGCCAAATCTTTAAGACGATTAATATCCGATACACTAAGCTGACCAAGCACAATAGAAGCTACATCAGCTTTATCCTTAATCGTTACATTCTCTTGAATTTGCTTAGCTTTATCCGTGGAGACCTGTGCTGTATAACCATCTTTTTGTTCTGATGATGGAGCTTTGGTCGGTTCACTAGTAGTAGAAGCTGTTGTTTCTCCACTAGGTTTATCGTTATTTTCACTACTTTGATTACTACTTCCCTCATCATTTGCTGGTGGAGTAGTAGGTACCGCGGACTCTACAGGATCGACATTACTAACATCAACTGTATCAGTTGTCGCTATTCCTTGGTCCTGACCACCACCAACATTATCCTCAGACTCCAGATCAAAACCATCTACCATTGAATTCATCAGCTTATCGACAGCGTAATTCGCGGCGAATAAGCCGCCAACACCCAGCACTACAATAACTGACAGCGTCCATAAAAGGATCTTTTTCCATCGTTTGTTGAACACTTTATATCCCCCTTTATGAATAGTTAGCTAATAGCAACTTGGGCAACGGGCTGCATTGGTACAATCTGATTGATAATTTCGCGTATGACTTCTGGTTCCTCAGCGAGAACACGTTCCAAACGTTTAAACTCCAGCTCTAACTGATTCAGACTTATAACATTAGGTTTACCAATAAAGATTCTTCCATGATCGGTTGAGCCTAGATTTTCTTCATCTGTAAGCAACTCTTCATAGAGCTTCTCACCCTCACGAATACCGGAGAAATGAATATCAATGTCCTTATAAGGCTCATATCCAGAGAGCGTAATTAAGTCTTCCGCTAACGTTAGAATCTTAACTGGCTCTCCCATATCCAGAATGAACACTTCTCCACCTTTGGCGAAAGAACCAGATTGGATGACAAGCTGTACTGCTTCCGGAATCGTCATGAAATAACGCACCATTTCTGGATGTGTCACAGTGACTGGACCTCCGGCAGCGATCTGCTGCTTAAAGGCTGGAATTACACTACCACGACTGCCAAGAACATTTCCAAAACGCACAGCAGAAAACTTCGTTTGACTTGTGGTGTGCAGGCTCTGCACATACATTTCCGCAATCCGTTTAGTGGCACCCATTACGCTGGTTGGGTTAACCGCTTTATCAGAAGAGATCATTACAAATCTCTCGGCACCATATTTATCTGCACAATCCGCAACATTTTTGGTGCCAAAAACATTATTTTTAATGGCTTCCGAAGGGTTCCGCTCCATTAAAGGAACGTGTTTATGTGCTGCTGCGTGAAAGACTACATGCGGTCTATGGCCACTGAATATGTCCATCATCCGACTGCGATCCTGCACATCTGCTATCACGGTCACAATGTTTAACTCCGGAAAACTCTTACGAAGTTCCATTTCAATCGTGTAAATACTATTCTCACCGTGTCCAAGTAACAATAGCTTGTCCGGACCAAAAGGAGCAATCTGCCGACATAACTCCGAACCAATAGAGCCGCCAGCCCCCGTAACTAACACCGTCTTATGATGTACATAACCTAAAATACTGTTTAAATCAGCTACGATCGGCTCACGACCTAATAAATCTTCTACGCTAACATCGCGAAGTTTCTTAACTGATATTTTCCCAGCGATCAGATCATTAAGAGCCGGTATAATCTTAAGCTTTGCTCCAGTCTTTTTGGCAAGATTAATAATTTCAGAAATCTCAGTACGTGAAACAGAGGGCATGGCGATGATTATCTCATGAATTTCTCTTTCTTTCACAATAGCTGGGATTGCATAGCGATTTCCAATTACAGGAACACCCATAATATACATATGGTATTTATTCGCATTATCATCAATGAAACCGACTAATTTGGTATGCGCAAAAGAGGGTCCCATCATTTCCCGAGCAATTAATATCCCACAATCACCAGCACCTACAATTAGTGTATGGGTCTTAGTGTCTTTGTAATTGATTCGATCATTATGAAGTACTCTCCACAAAAATCGGACTCCACCTACTAATAAAAGAATAGTCTCCATCGACCGAACTTCTATGGCAAGAGGTACTCTATCCGGCAAAATTAGATATGCCAGTGCAAATGAAAATAAAGACCCTACTACAATAGCTTTAGAAACCGATATAATTTCACCGATGCTGGCATATTGCCACATTCTTCGGTAAAGACCGAAGTATATCAGGCTTCCACCAAATGCAAATGTTGCAATCAAACCAAATTGCAGCATCTGTACAACGTATTCCTGAAGAGCATGGTTAGGGTACCGAAACAAATAAGATGTCACAATACTGAACCAAATGATCGCAAGATCAATGAAGAATAAAAGAATCACTCTAGATTTCGCTGTCATTTTCAGTGCCTCCAAAAATAACATTTTTAATTATGAATAAATCAATTTCCATAGTAGTAGTAATAGTACCCTTCACTAGCTTTACGTTTTACATTATTGAGAACAACGCCGAGCATTTTTGCACCTACACGATCTAGATTAGCTTTAGCTTTTACTGCGATATCGCGTTTCACCTTACCATAACTGACAACCATAATAACGCCATCACTCTTCGAGGCCACAATTTGTGCATCCGTAACCGCTAATAATGGTGGAGTATCAATAAGAATGACATCATACCGCTGACGCAAATCCTGTAAAAGAGTGCTCATCCGATTAGATGCCATCATTTCCGCCGGGTTGGGCGGGATTGGTCCAGAGGTCATAATTGAAAGATTATTAACACCGGAGTCTTGGACAGTGTCCTCAAGAACTGCCTGTTGAGACAGTAGGGAGGATAAACCAAAACGGTTGCTTAGTGTAAAAGTCTTATGTGCCGTCGGCTTCCGCAAATCGGCGTCAATCAACAATACTCTTTTATCTGCTTGTGCGTAAGCTGCCGCCAGGTTAGCAGATACCGTAGATTTACCTTCTTCCGGTCCGGATGAAGTGACCATAATCACTTGAATAGTCTGATCTACAGAAGAAAAATCAATATTCGTGCGCAATGCGCGAAACGCTTCAGAGACAGGAGAGCGTGGGTTCGTAACGGTGATCAGATGGCGTTGTTTATTTGGAAGCTGTGACATGTTCGAGGTCCCCCGCCTTTCTGGATGATTGTTTCTGTGTTTGTGCGGCACCTTGCTTGCTTTCATCTTGACCCAATCTAGTAATCATAGCTATGGTAGGCAAACCAAGATACTTCTCAATATCAGCTTCTGTCTTCAGGGTGTCATCCATATATTCCAGCAGGAAGGCAATCCCTAATCCAATCATCAAAGAGACGATAAAAGCAATAGCCATGTTCAGTAAAACATTCGGTTCTACCGGCCGTGGCTCAACAGTTGGATTCACTTTAGCTTCATTCAGAATCGATACATTTTCCACATTAAATAGACTTGGAATTTCTTCCTTGAACACAAGTGAAATGGCATTCACGATTTCAGCAGCCCGCTGATAAGAATTATCTCGAACGACAAGTGTCATCACCTGCGTATTATTTACGGAACTCACATTAACCTTTTTTAATAGCTCTTCCGCAGTAATATTGAATTGCGGATAATCCTTTGTAACAATATCAAGGATGGCCGGAGTCTTAATAATTTCCTTATACGTATTAATTAATTGAATATTGGTATTAATCTGGTTTAAATCAAGCTGCCCCACCGCTGACTGCGTCGGTGTTTGGTTAACGATAATCTTCGTGGATGCCTCATATACCGGGTTTTTAATATACAGACTATATACACCAGCAATACCGCACACCAATACAACTATGCTGAAAATGAGCCATAGTCTCTTCCTGACGATCTGAAAATAATCGCGAAGATCCAATTCTTGTGATGACAAGTGAAATTACCCCCAAGCTATTTCTGAAATATTTCGATGCCTGTTCAAATCTTCCCTATTTGCAAAAAAATCGCCTCCTCTCACCTACATGAGAGGAGGCTGTATACTATAAGTTTTATTTACTTGAAGTTAATAGTACGGTAGATAATTACTGCTGCTTCAGCACGGGTAGCTGTATCGTTCGGGTTGAACTTGCCAGCATTTCCGATAACCAGGTTGTGGCTTGCTGCAAACGCTACGCCATCTCTTAGGGATGCGCTGATCTTAGCAGCATCAGAGAATTTGCTGATTGCAGTAGAATCGGTTTTCGCATCAGGATTGATAGATTTCAACGCACGGGAGATCATTGTTGCCATTTCTGCACGTGTAATAGTTGCATTAGGATCAAATTTGGCCGCACTGCGTCCAGTGATAATCCCTTTTTCTGCTGCAACTGCTACATATGGTGCATACCAAGCAGTTGAACTTACATCGCTAAAGCTTTGTACAGCAGAGTTGTTTTCCAGGTTAAGCGCACGAATCAACATTTTGGAGAACTCAGCACGAGTTACGTTGTTCTTCGGTGCAAATTTACCTGCTCCGACTCCTTCAATCGCACCTTTAGCAGCTACGACTTGAATTTGTCTACCAGCCCATGCTTGTACAGCAGCAATATCATTAAAGGAGACTTTATTCTCAAGTACTGCATAAGAAGAGAATGTATCACGTGGTTCTACGATGAACTCTCCATCAAGTACTCCACCTTGGAATTGCAAGTCGCCGTATACAAGCTTACCAACGGAAAGCAATTCTTTATCAAGACCATCAGTATTCTTAAGTGGCAATTTGATAGTAATTGGTTGTTTAAATGTGCTTTGTACTACACCGTTCACACTAAGTGTGAATTCATACACATCCGAAGCCAATTTCAGCTTGGTAACGGAAGTTACAACTTCTGGTTTAGCTGTAGTTACTGTCAATGAAATCGCTGTGCTGAATTGGCTTACAGGAATCGTTACAGTTACACCATTGAAAGTAACGGCGATATTCGCAATACCTTTAGCTTTTGCAGCTTCAATAATGGCTTGGGAAAGTGGAACTTCAACTGTAGTAGCGTTTACTGTTCCCAGATTCAGGGTCAAAGTAAGACCAGTTTTACCAGGGTTCGCTGCAACCAGCTTATCAAATTCTTTAATTACATCAGCATCAACCAATTTCAAGGTTGCTTTACCGTCAACAATGCTTACGAGCTTAGATACGTCATAGATTCCTGGAGTTTGAACAGGAGCTACAGGCGTTGTAACACTTCCACTCCCACTGCCACCGCTACCAGGACCGACTCCGCCGCCAGTACTAAATCCATAAGCTTTAACGTAAGCAACAGCAAGTGATTTTGCCGCAGGTTTTGCGGATTTAATATTATTGTTCAGGTTTTTCAATGTTTGCTTAACATCATTAGCAGTAACTCCAAGCTTGTTCAAAGCCTGACTTACTGTAAGAGCTCCTGCACCTGTAGTGTGGTTCATCACTTTCGCAATGGCTTCATCCAACAAAGTCTCGTAACCAGATTCAGATGTAAGAATTGCCAACAAATCTGCTGATGACTTGTTACCTACCAGTTCACGAAGTTCTGTTTCAATACTGCTCAAGAATTCAGCAACACTATCAACAGTAAGTCCAGACACACCCGCTTTAGCTGCAATTTTGCTTACCAAAGCAATGTTTTTGTCGTCGTTACGGATCACTTGAATTTCGGAGAAGTCATTGCCATAGACGTCGTATACTACACTAGTAACGCTTTGGAACAATTTAAGTGATGTTTTTGTTTCTTCTGCATCCAGTGAAAGATTCTTCAGAATTGGAGCAAAAATTTCTACGAATTCTGCCTCATCCAGTGCTGCAACCTCAGTCTTCAAATTGTAGAGATAAACTGCATCTGTTGCGGTCAATTGTTTGTAAACAGCAAGAACCTTATCCTTAACTGCTGTACTGCTACTAACTGTAGCCGCAGATGCTGTACCTACTGCTCCAAGGCTTCCCAACGGAAGACCCGCTACGGATGCTGCTACCATACTTGCTGCTAATGTTGATACTACTAGTTTCTTTTTCAAAGTCACTAAATATCCACCTCTTCTTATGTATTAAAATACTGTACTACCATAGACCTAGAACAATTCGCCCAAATGCTACACTATTACGAATAGCATTAAATCACCCAATAAAACCCATTCTACCACTATAAGGTAGATTAGTCAGCCCTTTCGGAAAAAAAATCCAAACAATTTTTGTCGGTTTCTCCTTGTTTGTACGTGTTTTCCATGAATAACCTCGCCATTGGTCATAATTTGCTGAGCATTGCCGCGAACATAGTCACGCAGCTCAGGGCCTAATTCTTTCTCCATAACCACATAAGCAGCGTTTAATCCAAAAGGACGATGAACACTGTCATGTGCATCAGAGGCCAACACATGTACTGCATTTCTACGGCATAGCTCCAGCGACAATTTCTGTAGCTTATTCCCGAAAACGCCTGCAAGACTCTGTGCGGTTACCTGCCCAAGTGATCCTAGCTCTATCAATCTCTCTAGTTTAGAAGGATCAGCAGCTATTTCAGCATTGCGCTCCGGATGGGCGATGACCGGAACGAACCCTTGAATGATCAGCTCGTGGCAGATTTCTTCCATGTTACGTGGTACTCGTGAAGAAGGCATTTCCAGTAAAATATACCGCGAATCTGCAAGACTCAGCAGTTCCCCCCGCTCCAGATCATTCAGCAGCTCCCCGTAGATACGGATCTCTTGACCTGGAAGAACAAGCAGTGGATTACCAGCCTGACGAAGTCTCTCATTCATCAACTCCACAGCTTCTTTAATCTTGGGGGCGTTATTCATATATTGACCGTTGGCATGATGTGGCGTGGCGATGACTGAAGTAATCCCTTCTCTGTGGGCGTCTTGCGCCATGGCAAGAGCAGCTTCCCAATCAGAGGCTCCGTCATCCAAAAAGGGTAAGATGTGGCAGTGAATATCTATCATATGTTATCTATCGGTCCTTTTCCATAGAAATTTTAGTTTTATCAACAAAAAAAATACAACCATTCCCACCAGGAATGGTTGCTTGATTGTAAATGAGTTCATATCTTACGCTTCGGTTGACTCCTCTTGCTGAGATTCATTTGCTATCATTTCAGCATCCTCTGAATCCGGAGATTCATTCTCAGAAGGGCGAATATACCCATCAATTAAGCCCCAAAGCTCGTCTTTGCCGAGACCAATTTCCGAGGAGAATGGAATAAAATTATCCCCTGGCAGCACACCCAGCTCCTGCTTCATGGTCTTGATATGTTTTTGCCAGCGTGTCTTCGGAATTTTATCCGCTTTGGTCGCTACAACACACATAGGAAGATCATAATGCTTCAACCAGTCGAACATCATCTTATCATTGCTGGTAGGCGAATGCCGCAGGTCCACAATAAGCAGAACCAGCTTTAACGTATCGCGCTCAGAGAGGTATTTCTCAACCATTTTCCCCCACACCGCACGTTGCGTCTTGGAGACTTTGGCATACCCGTAACCTGGAAAGTCAACAAAATACATGCTGTCTTCATTGATACGGTAATAGTTCATGTGTTGTGTCTTACCAGGCGTGGAGCTTGTCCGAGCCAGATTCTTACGGTTAATCATTCGGTTAATGAGGGAAGACTTCCCCACATTGGAACGCCCTGCCAGAGCAACCTCTGGCAAGGAATCATCAGGGTACTGATCAGGGCCAACGGCACTGATAATAAATTCGGCAATATTAACTTTCATAGGACTTCCTTTCTAATGCACACTACTCGGTGGCTCACTGCTAATTTCATTATGATGCTCAACTAACGCATGATGCAAGACCTGATCCATATTAGATACCGGTACGAACTCAACATCATTACGTACGCTCTCAGGAATATCTTTCAAATCCCGTTCATTGTCTTTGGGAAGAAGGATCTTTTTATATCCAGCTCGGTGAGCGGCAAGAGATTTCTCTTTCAATCCACCAATTGGCAAAACACGTCCCCGCAAGGTAATCTCACCTGTCATCGCCACATCCTTGGAAACATAACGTTTCGTGAGTGCGGAGATCAATGCGGTTGCGATCGTAATCCCTGCAGACGGACCATCCTTCGGAATTGCACCTTCCGGAATATGGATATGAATATCAATCTTCTCATAAAAATCGGGCTGGAGTCCCAGCTCCTCCGCCTTCGAACGAGTATAGCTGAATGCGGCCTGTGCCGACTCCTTCATTACATCGCCCAGCTGTCCGGTGAGGGTTAGTTTACCTGTTCCCTGCACAACCGTAACTTCGATCAGCAGTGTATCCCCACCGACCTCAGTCCAAGCCAGCCCAGTGACGGTACCAATCTGATCTTCAAGCTCGGCCATACCGTAACGATATTTGGAAGCCCCAAGATAATCCTTGATGTCGTCAGGAAGAATGATCACTTTCTCTTTTTCCTCAGACACGATTTGTTTCGCAGCTTTGCGGCATAATGCTGCAATCTGCTGCTCCAAATTACGCACACCGGATTCACGGGTATATTCGCGGACAATGCGTAATAAGCTATCGTCTTCGATAATCAGTTGATCTTCTGCAAGACCATGGTTTTTCTTCTGCTTAGGCAACAGATAACGGCTGCCGATTTGCAGTTTCTCCAGTTCCGTATAACCTGGAATGAACAGCATTTCCATCCGGTCCAGCAATGGACGCGGAATATTATGCACTACGTTCGCTGTTGTTACAAACATTACGTTCGACAAGTCGAACGGCAGCTCTACAAAATGATCACTAAACGTGTTGTTTTGTTCTGGATCCAGTACCTCAAGCAGCGCTGAAGATGGATCTCCACGGAAATCCGCAGCCATCTTATCGATTTCATCCAATAGGATAACCGGATTAATCGTACCCGCCGTCTTCATGCCTTGGATAATCCGCCCCGGCATCGCACCTACATAAGTCCGGCGATGACCTCGAATCTCCGCCTCATCACGTACACCGCCTAACGAGATACGGACGAACTTGCGGTTGAGCGAACGGGCGATGGAACGAGCCAGTGAGGTTTTGCCCACACCTGGAGGACCTACAAGACATAGAATAGGACCCTTAAGCTTCTTAACCAGCTGCTGAACGGCCAAATATTCCAATACCCGTTCCTTTGGTTTTTCCAAACCGTAGTGATCCTCATCAAGTACCTGCTCGGCCTTTTTGATGTCAAGATCATCCTCTGTCTGTTCACTCCAAGGGAGACTGAGCAGCCAATCTACATAGTTGCGAATGACGCCGCCTTCCGCAGAGCTGACTGGCATTTTTTCCAGACGATCGATTTCTTTCTCCATCTTTTCCTTCACACGTTCTGGAACATTTTTCTCTTCCATTAGCGTCCGCAGCTCTTCCGCTTCTCCTACCCGGCCTTCCTTCTCGCCGAGCTCTTTCTGGATCGCTTTCATTTGCTCACGCAAATAATATTCCTTCTGCGTCTTTTCCATTTGTTTTTTGACACGTTGATTGATCTTACGTTCAAGCTCCAGCACTTCACGCTCATTATTAAGAATATCAAGAAGCTTCTCCAACCGTTTACTAACATCAATCGTCTCAAGAATTTCTTGCTTATCCTTAATTTTTAGCGATAAATGACTCGTAATGACATCCGCAAGTCGACCAGGCTCTTCTATATCGGATACAGCAGCGAGGGTCTCTGGGGTCACTTTTTTGGATAACGTAATATAGTGTTCGAACTGATTGAGTACTGTACGCATCAGCGCGTCACATTCTTGATCGCTATCTACATCTTCCGGCAGCTCACGCGCCATAACCTCATAGTACTCATCATTATCGATATAATTAATAATTTCGGCCCGTTCTACACCTTCAACCAGTACACGTATCGTACCGTTTGGAAGCTTCAACATTTGCCGCACATTGGCGACAGTACCGACCCGAAAAATATCGTCCTGACCTGGCTCTTCAATATTCACTTCCGACTGGGAACAAAGAAGAATCAAATTATCTTCAACCATAGCTTTCTCTAACGCCCGAACTGACTTCTCACGGCCCACATCCAAGTGAAGAACCATGCTTGGGTACACAAGAAGCCCTCTTAGCGGCAATAAAGGAAAACGACGACCTTTTGTTTTATTTGTCATCATCGCTTTCGCACCTCCCATGGCTCTCAATTAATCTCATATGCATTCATTCTAACAAAAGCAGCCCCAAAACACCAACAGAGTCCTTAGATTTCAAGAAGAACCGACTTGCTTTTCCTTAAATAGAGACAACGTTTCTTGTAGCATTTAAAAAGGAAGCAGCAGAATTGCCTGCAGCCTCCTTTATTTTACAGCGACAAATCTCACCTTATTCTTCGAATTAGGGATCAATTTTGTTTAACCCTTTGCAGATTCACCAGCGGCATCGGCCTTTAGGAGTGAGGGTGCTGCAGAGAACAGCTCTCCAGCAACTGCAGGCAGCCTTACATCTGCTGTATCGGCACCGAACAGGTGACGGAACACCTCTTCTACTGTTTCCATTGGAATAACGCGTAATGGCGCAAGGTCAGCGAAGAGAGACTGCCAGTTTTCTTTTGGAATAAGCACTGTAGTGGCTCCAGCTTGAAAAGCAGCTTCCACTTTGGCAATTACACCACCCACTGGCTTGACTCGTCCATGGATGCCTATCTCACCTGTGATCGCTACAGTGTTATCCACGGGAAGTCCACGAATAGCAGATACGATTGCTACTGCCATCGCCACCCCTGCCGAAGGCCCGTCAATCGGTGTTCCACCTGGAAAATTCACATGTAGATCATAACGATCGGGCTCCAGATTCATCGTACGCAGTACGGTCAATACATTCTCAACCGAGCCCTTTGCCATACTTTTTCTCCGAATCGTGCGGGAGCCTCCACCGATCTCTTCTTCATCCACCACACCTGTCACGTTCAGTCTGCCCTGGCCGTTCACAGCAGGCGCTGCGGAGACTTCGATTTCGAGCAGAGTACCCATCCCCGGTCCATACACGGCAAGACCATTGACTAATCCAATCTGCGGTGCCGAAGGAATCTTGCGTTCCGTACGCAGCGGAAGCTGGCTGCTGCCCGCTACCCATTCCACATCAGCAGCATTTAGTGTATCTCTCTGTTCAGTTAAAGCTAATCCGGCAGCCAGTTGAATCATATTAACTGCTTCCCGGCCGTTGGTTGCATACTGCTGCACCACAGTGACAGCTTCCGGACTTGGTTTAAGCCCGATTTTCTGTATCGCGTCACGCGCGATGACGGCAATCTCATCCGGCAGCAGCGGGCGGAAATAAATCTCCATGCAGCGCGAACGCAATGCAGGTGAAATCTCATCCGGAGAACGCGTAGTAGCGCCAACTAGCCGGAAATCAGCAGGCAATCCATTTTGAAAAATATCATGAATATAAGCCGGAGTATTATTATCCTCCGAATTATAATAAGCGCTCTCTAGCAGTACCTTCCGGTCCTCAAGCACTTTAAGCAGCTTATTCATCTGAATGGGGTGAAGCTCTCCTATCTCATCCAGAAAAAGAATCCCGCCATGCGCCTTAGTCACCGCTCCCGGTTTCGGCTGTGGCACGCCCGCCACCCCCATGGCTCCTGCACCCTGATAAATAGGATCATGCACGGATCCGATCAACGGGTCAGCAATACCACGCTCATCAAAACGAGCGGTTGTGGCATCAATCTCTGTGAATTTGGCGTCACTTTTAAAAGGAGAAAGCACATTCTTTTTCGCCTCTTCCATGACAACACGCGCTGCCGCAGTCTTGCCGACTCCCGGCGGACCATAAATAATCACATGCTGCGGATTAGCGCTGCAAAGTGCGGCTTTCAGGGCGCGCAGCCCATCCTTTTGCCCGACAATATCTCCAATAGAAGCCGGACGTGTTTTCTCCGACAATGGTTTAGTTAATGTAATCATCCGCATTTTCCGTAACTTGTCCAGTTCCTTGCGCGACTCTCGTTCTACCGCTGACTTATTTGTCTTCTGACCCCGCAGCAGATTCCAAAAGTATACGCCGATAACCAGCGCGAAAAAGAGCTGCACGATCATCACAACTATACTTAATTCCATAGGTCATCCTCCTGTTTCGTTCAGTCTACCTTTCCACCCTTGGCTACTATTAGGTAGTATAGCCGTTTCGGTAATTAGTAAACGCGAATTTGAGGATTTGTTGAATTGTTGCAGTAGGATAGACTCTGATAATTAACTATAAGGGCAATAATGAGTGTGGGGAGTGCAAATGTAGCTTATGTAAATTTTAAAAAGGAGATTGTTGAGGTAGTTAGAAAGGAGATTGGAGAAGAAGGAATGCGGAGAAATGCGGAGAAATGCGGAAAATCGCGGAGAAATACGGGAGAGATTAGTGGAAAGGGAATTTGAGGAACTGTGGTGATATGTCGAGCCGTTGAACTTAGTAACTGAGGATCGTGATCGATGCTATGTAGGGTGAGGAACCTAATTCTGCGACTTTACAGCTAAGGGTGAGGAAGTTGGGAGTTTCCTGTAGATGTTAGTTAGTTGAGTTCGTCGAGGTACTTTTAGAAGCTGAGTTACTCTAGAAACTGAGTCAACTGGGACGGTGAGCTACTTCTAGAGGTTGAGTCAGCTGGGAATGGTGAGCTACTTCTAGAGGCTAAGTCAGCTGGGCACGGTGAGTTACTTCTAGAGGCTAAGTCAGCTGGGCACGGTGAGCTACTTCTAGAGGCTGAGTCAGCTGGGCACGGTGAGTTACTTCTAGAGGCTAAGTCAGCTGGGGACGGTGAGCTACTTCTAGAGGCTGAGTCAGCTGGGCACGGTGAGTTACTTCTAGAGGCTAAGTCAGCTGGGCACGGTGAGTTACTTCTAGAGGCTAAGTCAGCTGGGCACGGTGAGTTACTTCTAGAGGCTAAGTCAGCTGGGCACGGTGAGTTACTTCTAGAGGCTAAGTCAGCTGGGCACGGTGAGTTACTTTTAGAGGCTAAGTCAGTTGGGGACGGTGAGCTACTTCTAGAGGCTGAGTTAGTTAAGTTCGGGGGACTACCTCTAAGACGCAGAGTTAACTTAGTTTGCTGAACGTATGAGTTTGTATCTTCTATGTTCGTAGAAACAACCTATTTAGTACAAAATCTAAGTATCATTGGTACCCAGCCAAATAATTAGGGAAATACTCCCTATTTATCAGTAATTCACGACCTTTCAACTGCTAATTAGGGAAATCCTCCCTGATTATCGGTAAAATCACACATAATGAGGGAAATGCTCCTTTTATTAGGGAGTTTTTCCCTAAAAAGCTCGATTTTGAGCCATAATCGGCTTATTTCAGGGAGAATTTCCCTAATTGTTGCGTTTCAATTCATAACCGACTTCACATCAAGCTCCCTCACATACCTTCTTTTCAAATCCCCACCTTCAGCAAAAGTCATGGCCAAAATTGTTACGCCTATATGATCAGCCCCATCAAACCACTTCAGCTACACCTGCTCCATCAGCCAATTTTACTACTTTATCCGTTTCAACATTAGCTACGTCATCTACACCAGTTACATCAGCTACACCAGTTACATCAGCTACAATGGCACCAACAACTCCATAAGTTACACCAGTTATATCAATTACATTGGCTAAACCTTTGCATCATTTACTTCTATATTAACAACTTCCATCATATAGGCTCCATCAACCATCAACCATCAACCATCAACCATCAACCATCAACCATCAACCATCAACCATCAACCATCAACCTTTACAATTATCAATCCCAGTAATAGAGAACATCACGAGCCAGCTTATACTCAACATTTTTGACGCCGATTCCCCTTTTTATGGGGGTTAGCCAGCCTTTTTCACAGAGACTCTTTAGCATCATGCGTACTGTTTTAGGATCTAGCGTGAAATAATCAGCTACCTCTTTAGGACGTATTATCCCAGCGTTTCGTACCACTAAACGCATGATTTCCTTCTCAGCGATTAGCAGTCTGTCACGTGGCGCATCTAAAATTTGGTAGCGGCTTAACGCCAAACGCAGCAGTGTAACACATAACTCAGGGCGCTGTTCAACATCATCATAGGCAAATGAAATTACTTGATAACCCATTCCGTACAGAAAAGTTTCACGATTTAGCTCATTACAATACTTCAGCCTATCCATGTCTCTTACATGAGCTGCATACCCTTTAATCTCAAACAAGAGCTTGATCGGCCCCGGCAAAAAAGCAAAATCAGCAAAATAAGCCCGTCTCTGTAAATCCAGCACCTCATACTCCGGATGAAGATCATTGAAGTCACCACGAAGCGGCCACCAGACGTTCTGCAAAAATAATTTTTCTGCGTGGCCATGACCTCTCTCCAGCCTCCCCCGCCGTTCGCCCGTTCTGTTTGCAAGATGATGCGCAATAAATTTTTCATGGGCTTGTTCATAGTTCATGTTTACTCATCCCTTCCTCCAAAATAAGAATAAACGCAAAAAAAACGCCCCATGGGCCCCGGATTTACCGGAGCTGCACAGGGCGTTCTTCGCCACGTATTATTAACGAATTATATATTCGTAAAAGACCAAGTTACTTCGACTGCACCGGAGGTGCAAGGTTAGCGTGGGCGCGGCCTGGGATTTCGCCCGTTGCCTCGTAAGCCACCACGATCGCATCAATTTCCTTTTTCAGCTCGTTCACGAGTTCAGCTTCAGGCACTTTACGGATCATTTGTCCGTAACGGAAAAGCAAACCTTCCCCACGAGCGCCAGCAATACCGATATCTGCTTCACGTGCCTCACCAGGACCATTAACAGCACAGCCAAGGACAGAAACTTTAATAGGCACCTTAAGCTTCGAAATATATTCTTCCACCTCATTAGCGATGGAGAAAAGATCGATATCCAGTCGTCCGCAAGTCGGACAAGAGATCAGCGTCGCCGCGTTAGAGATCAGACCAAACGTCTTCAGCAGCTCACGCGCCACCTTAACCTCTTCAACCGGATCGGCACTAAGCGAGATACGCAGGGTGCTGCCGATGCCCATAGAGAGCAGTGCACCGATACCAGCGGAGCTTTTCACTGTACCCGCAAACAATGTGCCGGATTCTGTAATCCCCAAGTGTAGCGGATAAGGAATGACTTCCGCAGCCTGACGATAAGCTTCGATGGCCATTGGCACATCTGATGCTTTTAGAGAGACGATAATGTCGTGGAAATCCAGTTCCTCCAGAATACCAATATGGTATAACGCACTTTCTACCATGGCTTCTGGGGTTGGGTATCCGTATTTCTCCAAAAGGTGATTCTCCAAAGAACCAGCATTTACACCAATACGAATCGGAATCCCTTTTTCTTTACATGCTTTAACTACCGCTTCTACCTTTTCGCGGCGACCAATGTTCCCCGGATTAATCCGTACCTTATCGATGCCGTTCTCAATAGCCATCAACGCTAGCTTATAGTTGAAATGAATATCCGCTACGAGTGGGATATGAATCTGTTTCTTGATCTCCTTGATTGCGGCAGCCGCCTCTTCATTGTTGACAGTTACGCGTACCAGCTGGCAGCCTGCTTCCTCAAGCCGCAATATTTCAGCTACAGTAGCCTCCACATCAGCGGTTTTGGTTGTACACATGCTTTGAATCGCAACCTCGTTGTTTCCCCCAATAATGAGCCCGCCAACATTGACAGGACGGGTTTGGTGTCTCAAGAACATGATTTTTCTCCCCCATAACGCCAAAGCTCCACCCCTTCGCTCCCGCTAATGTGAAGCGGGATAAGCGGAAGAAAGGTGGAGACTGTGACATGTATTGTTAAGGAAAAGCGGCTTACGCGCTTTCCTCTTTCTTCTTGTCTTTCTTAAGGTTGAGCTCAGGCAAAGCTTTCTCCTGAACGACCTGTTCCGTGATCACACAATCTTTAATATCATCGCGTGAAGGAACTTCATACATCACATCGAGCATGATGCTCTCAATAATCGCGCGCAGTCCACGGGCTCCCGTATTACGTTTGATCGCTTCCTTGGCAATTGCTTCGAGTGCCAATGGTTCGAATTTCAACGCTACGTTGTCCATTTCCAGCAGCTTGATATATTGTTTAGTGAGTGCATTCTTAGGCTCGGAAAGGATACGTACAAGCGTATTCTCATCAAGCGGCTCTAAAGTCGAGATGACTGGCAGACGGCCTACAAATTCAGGAATAAGACCGAATTTGAGCAAATCTTCAGGCAATACCATCGACAAATATTCGCCAGGCTTAAGATCCTTTTGTCCTTCAACTGCTGCGTTGAAGCCAATGATTTTTTTACCGATACGGCGTTTAATCATTTGCTCCAGACCGTCAAAGGCACCGCCAACGATGAACAGGATGTTCGTCGTGTCGATCTGAATAAACTCCTGGTGAGGGTGCTTACGTCCGCCCTGCGGAGGCACAGAAGCAACAGTTCCTTCCAGAATCTTCAGAAGCGCCTGCTGTACACCTTCGCCGGAAACGTCACGAGTTATGGACGGATTCTCGGATTTACGTGCTACTTTATCAATTTCATCAATATAGATAATGCCGCGTTCGGCTTTCTCCACATCGTAATCTGCAGCTTGAATGAGTTTGAGCAGAATGTTCTCAACATCCTCGCCGACATAACCAGCTTCCGTCAGGGAAGTAGCGTCTGCAATAGCAAAAGGAACGTTGATAATCTTCGCCATCGTTTGTGCTAACAAGGTTTTACCAGAACCTGTTGGACCAAGCAAAAGGATATTACTCTTCGTCAGTTCAACATCTTCGATCTTGCTTTGGCTGTTCACACGCTTGTAGTGGTTATACACCGCTACAGAAAGAGATTTCTTCGCTTGCTCTTGACCGATTACATATTGATCCAAAATATCGCGAATTTCCTTTGGTTTTGGAATATCCTTCAGATCAAGCTCTTCCTCATGACCGAGCTCTTCTTCCACAATTTCCGTGCAAAGCTCGATACATTCGTCACATATATAAACGCCCGGTCCTGCTACAAGCTTACGAACCTGCTCTTGTGATTTACCGCAAAAAGAACATTTCAATTGCCCTTTTTCATCATTAAATTTAAACATCTAACCACCCCTTTAAGATTTCATCGGTGAAGAAAGAACTTGGTCAATAAGCCCGTATTCCTTGGCTTCTTCCGCGCTCATGAAGTTATCGCGGTCTGTGTCCCGTTCGATTTTTTCAAGGGGCTGACCTGTGCGATCTACATAGATTTGATTCAGCTTCTGTTTCGTCTTAAGGATCCAGTCAGTGTGAATCCAAATATCAGACGCTTGACCCTGAACACCGCCGAGCGGTTGATGAATCATAACTTCGCTGTTGGTCAGCGCATATCTTTTGCCCGGAGCCCCAGCTGTTAGAAGGAGCGATCCCATGCTTGCTGCCATCCCTACACAAATGGTTGAAACATCCGGTTTGATATATTGCATCGTATCGTATATACCCATGCCGGCTGTTACTGAACCACCGGGTGAGTTGAGGTACAAGTGAATGTCCTTCTCGGGATCATCTGCTGCCAAAAACAGCAATTGAGCAATAACCAGATTGGCGACATCATCGTCAATCGCACTGCTTAAGAAAATGATGCGATCCTTGAGCAATCTGGAATAGATATCGTATGAACGTTCTCCACGACTTGTTGATTCCACAACCATTGGTACCAGACTCATGCCACCAACCTCTTTTCTCTGTACAGATTAGTCTTATCGTTTCAGAAATATTTTAACACGTTCAAGGCGCGATGTCATTTTTTCACTACAGTCGACTGTCTGCTGCTTGTGAATTGTGACGTTACTACCCCTATTACCTTATTGCCATACGTTCATACGGATACCTATGTAGTCACATATATTTGCGGCCGAGGATAAAAATAAGGCACGTAACGAAACTTACGTGCCTTATCATATCTGTATGGAGGCCGTGTAACTTGGCCGTTCTAGGTAGTGTCAAGCTAAAACGCCTTCGGCGTCCTTTTGAGGACGGTAAGCGTTTATGCGAGAATTATAAGAATAAAGTATAAAGTGAAACTTATACCTTCTTATAATTTTAAAATATCCTACTCAGCTTTAGTGTCTTCAGCAGCTGGTGCTTCTTCTACTGCTTCAACTTCTACACTATTGCTAACAAGGAAATCAATGGTTTTACGCAACGAAAGCTCTTCGCTCAAGCTGCCCAGTGAACCGTTAGCTGCCAAGATGCTGCGGATTTCTTCTGGAGTACGTTTGTAAGCTTCAGCCATAGTAGCCAACTCTTCGTTAACTTCTTCTTCGGAAACTTCAATGTTCTCTTGTTTTGCGATAACTTCCAATACCAGGTTGTTGCGAACGCGTTTTTCAGCATCGCCTTTCATTTGGTTCTGCAAGTCTTCACGAGTTTGGCCGGAGAAGCTAAGGAACATATCCATGTTCATGCCTTGTTGACGAAGACGAGTGTCGAAGTCACGAACCATGTTCTCAACTTCACTGTTGATCATAGCTTCAGGGATTTCAACTTCAGCGTTAGCTGCTGCTTTATCAACAACTGCATTCTCACGAAGGCCTTTCAGTTCTTCCTCTTTACGGGATTCGAGCTGAGCTTTCAGATCTGCTTTGTACTCATCCAAAGTTTCGAATTCACTTACATCTTTAGCGAACTCATCATCGAGTGCAGGAAGTTGTTTGCGTTTGATTTCGTGCAGCTTCACTTTGAATACTGCTTTTTTACCCGCAAGGTTCTCTGCATGGTATTCATCAGGGAAAGTAACTTCAACATCTTTGAAATCTCCAGTAGCCATTCCTACCACTTGCTCTTCGAATCCAGGAATGAAGGAGTTGCTGCCAAGCTCAAGAGAGTGACGTTCAGCTTTTCCGCCTTCAAACGGTACATCATCTACATATCCGTCAAAATCGATTACAGCGATGTCGCCGTTAGCTGCTGCTTCTTCTTCAACTACTACAAGCTCAGCATGACGTTCTTGCAGACGAGCAAGTTCAGCACTCAACTCTTCTTCAGTCACTTCAGCTTTTTGTACTGGAACTTCCAGACCTTTGTAATCGCCGAGCTTCACTTCAGGTTTAACCGTGATCTTCGCTTTGAAGATAAAGGATTGACCTTTAGCAAATTGCTCAATATCAACTTCAGGACGGTCTACAGGGAAGATGTCAGTTTGTTCAACTGCTTCACCGTAAGCTTCAGGAAGAAGAATGTCGATTGCATCTTGGTACAAGCTTTCTACACCAAAACGGGATTCAAAGATCGGCCGAGGTACTTTACCTTTACGGAAGCCTGGTACGTTAGCTTTTTTAACGACTTTGTTAAAAGCTTTATCAAGTGCTGCTGTTACGCGTTCTGCGTCTACTTCTACTTCAAGAACTCCAAGGTTCTTCTCTATTTTTTCCCATGTTGCTTTCATATTATACTTTTCCCTCCAAAATATAGGTTCACAAGTTTACTTCAAATAATGATACAATCCACGCACAGAATAACCATTATATTATATACAACATTACTTTATTTATCAAGTAGAGAAGTCTTTACAAAACCCTTGAGAGCACGATAAGCTCCCTCAAATTGAAAGCGCATGCCGTCTGTGATGCCATACATTCCACGTGTCTCTTCCTCTTGTCGGGAGCCGTTTAAACTTTCAGAAACAAATTGGTGCAAAGCTCCTGCCCAAATATCCAGCAAAACGTCTTCGCCTTCCAGCAATTTCCGATATTCGTCCGACCCATAAATCGACATGATGAACTGACCCCAGAGCTCTTGTGCAAAATAATACAGCGTAGGCTCATGCACCTCAGCCTGCTCGGCTACCCGCTCCAGCACATGACTCACCTCCGGAGGAAAATCCTCCGTCTGCAGTGGCACGCTCTCGATCTCTACGAGTACCGTTTCATGTCCGCGAATCAGCTTCACTGTTCCCTGCATCCCACGCCGCTTAAGCGTCTGCAAGGTCCGAAATTGTAGCAGTGGATGAACATTATCCCCCTGCAACCAAGTGGTCAGCTCCTCGTCAACGCCGCCACCTTCCAGATAGGATAGCTGCTCTAGTGCAAGTATTGTCGCCTCAGACAGAGGTTCATTCATCACCCGCTGCAGCAGCTTTTTGGGATACCCCGCATCCTCGTTCATTTTGGATTTGGCCAAAAAGCGGGCCATATCCTCTTCCCTTAAATCTTCGTCTTCGGGGTGAACAGCTCCCTCCGCATCTCCATTCTGGGACGCGTAAGGAAATGCAGTTTCGAGCCATTCCAGCAGGGACTGCCATTCCTCGTAATTTCGCTCTTCCTGTCCTTGACACTGCAGCAAAAAACGAAGCAGCTCCATCGCTTCCCCGTAGCGTTCACTTTCCAGCATCACCGTCAGCTGGATTTGATAATAGTCCAGTGTCTTGGGGAACAAGACAATATTCTCTTTGGTGGCGGGGGAATCCGAATGTTTAATGAGGGCACCTCCTTATGTCTACTTATGTGAATGGAATCCTAACCATTATAAAAGTTATTAATACCTTAAGCTTCTTCCGAAACTTAATAATTGTAGATTATAGCATACCCCGTACTCTTTTTAAAAAACAGCTTGAAAAAGATCATCCCATATGATATGATAATTCCTGCTTGCTTTTCTGCCAGCAACCATGTCCCGGTAGCTCAGCTGGATAGAGCATGCGCCTTCTAAGCGCACGGTCGGGGGTTCGAATCCCTTCCGGGACGTCATATAGAAACAGCCTTCCTTCGGGAAGGCTGTTTCTATATTCAGGGGAAGGGTTGGGCGGAGCTCAGGGAGTCACTACTGGGACGAATAGACGACTGAACGACTGAGCTTAAGATTCGCGGCTCTGGATTACCCGTGTTTCAGGGATTCATGGAGCTTGGATTCGAAGCTCAGAACCTGATGAAAACTTAGCCTCGTCGGAGCTCAGGGTCCGATAAAGCTTAGCATTCGAAACTTAGAATTTGGTGAAAACCTGGGCCTCGTCGGGCTATGAGTCGATGGAGCTTAACTTTTGATGCTCGCTCGGACTTGGTCACACTTAGATCTCGTTGGGGCTCAGGGTTCTGTGAAGCTTAGCAATCGATGATCAGTTTCTATGAGTCAGTACCACATCATACCCCGCCGCATTAGAACATTACGGCTGCTCTTCCGTAGAAACGCAGCTACATGCTATCTAATTGCATTTTCTGCAACTAAAAGTACCCTTTTACCCCCAAAACTCGCTTTAGTTGCATTTCATACACTTATATTCTCAGATTTACGCCTAGAATGGTCTTTTCACCATTTTTAACTGCACAAAGTACAATTAAACCCAAACAAACCTATCACCATCAAAAATAAGTGCATAAAGTGCAATTAAAAACCACTCTTATCACCACTACTCATCACTTATCACTTATTACTTATTACTTATTACTCACCAACCACCAATCATTACACACTACTCACTACTCACTACTCATTACTCACCACACATTACTCACTACTCATCGAATATTAATCTTCACATTCCCATTTCTGATTTTTAAATCTGGGAACATTTTTAGCTCTCTATAAGCGTGGCCAATCTAATTACTCAAAAGACACGCGCATTAGCAATATTATCGAAGGATGAGACTATCCTACTTATTTAATCGAGAATAAAAAAACTGTTCACGGCGTTTTCTTCCGCCGAGAGACAGTTTTTTATGCATGTTCTTCCTTTATAAGCGAATCAGCGCCCTTTGCGGCGATTTCCAAGCCAGAGCGGAAAACGGAAAGCAAAGTTAATAAACAAAACTACAAATACTAGTACTGCCGCTGATTTGTCAGCGATTTGCCGCGCATCTTCTACAATTGCCTCAGATTGTACATACCAAAGGTGTACGGCCAGGGTTTCTCCCGGCGAGAACAGATTAAAGTCCCACATTTCGCCCGAGGTACTGAGACCAGCGGTAAGGATAATAACCGCAGACTCCCCGAAGGCGCGTCCAGCAACGAGACAAATCCCAGTAACAATGGCAGACATTGCAACGGGTAGGACAACTGTGCGGATCACGTGGAATTTAGTCATGCCCAGTGCATATCCAGCTTCGCGCATCTCCCCAGGAACAGCACGGACCGCTTCCTCCGTCACACGTGCAAGCATAGGCAGATTCAAAAGCGCCAAGCTTACCCCACCGCCAAGAATCGTCAGACCGATCCCAAAATATTCAGCAAATATCGCAAGACCAAGCATACCGAATACAATCGAGGGAACCGAAGAGAGCGCCTCTACACATATACGCAGGCCACCTGTAAAAGCATTATCCGGAGCGTATTCCGCCATATAAATCCCCGCTCCTAAACCGATAGGGACGGAAATAAGCAGCGAGATGAACAAAATATAAAAAGAGTTGAAAAGTACAGGACCGATCCCGCCACCAACGTCAATCTCTTCAGGCTGTTTGATCAGGAAATCAGGCCGCAGCGCTGGCAGACCTTTACTAAGAATCGTGAAGAGCAGCCAGAAGATTAGCAGCATGACTAAAGCCCCAAGCGTATAAAACCCAATAGTCGCGAGCTTATTGCGTCTCTGAGCACGCGCTGTATGCTTTGTACTTGCGAATCCGTTCACGCTGCATCCCTCCTTTTTCTACCCAGCACGCGGATGATCAGAATCAGTACAAAGGAAATCACCAGCAGAAGAAAGGCCATCATATGGAGGGCATAATTCCAGGTTGACTCAAACTCTACATTCGAGATTTGCATAACGATGTTACTAGTCAAGACCGAAGCAGGTGTAAATAAGGTTTTCGCCAACTGTGGTGTGTTTCCGATAACCATAACTACAGCCATTGTCTCCCCCACAGCACGAGTCATCCCGAGGATGACCGCGGAGATAATTCCTCTGCTAGCCGCAGGTAAAACAACACGCATAATGACTTGCAGACGGGTAGATCCAAGAGCGTACGCAGCATCCCGATATTTGCGTGGGACAGCGACGATAGCATCATCACTGATTCGACAAATCGTTGGCAGGACCATTAATGCGAGTACGAGGGCCGCAGCCAGCAAACCATCACCCAAGCTCTCCCCACTAACTCTACGCAGGAAAGGAAGTAATACCGTTAAGCCTAAATAACCATATACTATAGAAGGAATACCAACGAGCAGATCGAGCACCGGGCGAATGAAGGTCTTCATCCACTTCGGAGCAATCTCCGCACAGAGCACGGCCATGCCTACCGAAATAGGAACTGCGATCAGCAGGGTCAAAGCTGTCAGTGAAAGTGTATTTACAATGAAGGCAGCAGCCCCAAAGGAGTCCTCTTCAGGCGTCCAGTTAAACGAAAAGAAAAAGTCCGCAGGCGAGAGATGACCAAACAGAAGCAGCGCCGTTTTGCCGATAAATAGGATTACAAGTCCAAGCACGAAACAAAGTGCAAGAATGCTGAATAAGAAATAAAAGCGGAATAATCGGTTGCTAAACATATGTCTACTGTGACGTTTGGAGTTGGCGCTAACTTCTGTAACGCCCTCCTTAACCTTAGTTGCCAGGTTGTGGACTGGTGCCCCCATACTTTCCCTCCTGTAAGCGGCCAACCCCGTATCAAAATCGGGGCTGGCCGCTGTTACCGTTCAATATGATCTTCAGATGTTATTAACCCTTCATTGCTGCGATCGGAATGAATTTAAGCTTTTTCAGAGAACCTTGTTGGAACTTTTTGCTTTGTACGTATTCGATAAATTCTTTAGTTGCACCAGTAGGCTGGCCTTTAGTCATGTAGTAACCATAAGCCCAAATCTTATAAGAACCGTTAATTACGTTGTCTGTAGTAGCTGCGATACCGTTGTGTTTCACTGCTTTTACGTCGCCACTTACATAAACAAGGTCGATATAACCGATGGAGTTAGGAGTTGTTCCTACTGCTGTTTTCATGTCGCCGGATGAACCTGTTTCTTTGTAGTTCTTAGCTTTTTTAACGATATCTCCGCCATCCAAGGCTTTAGCTTGATAGTTAACGCGGGTACCAGAACCGAATGAGCGAGTGATGACAACGATATCTGCATCTGCGCCGCCTACTTCTTTCCAGTTGGTGATTTTGCCAGCGAAAATGCCTTTAAGTTGTTCTGTTGTGAGGTTATCTACACCCACATTTTTGTTTACAATCGTTGCAAAAGGAATGACAGCTACTTTGTTCGCTACCTGTCCGTCAAAAGCTTTGAAGCCTGGTACGTCGATGCTAGCATCCCAGTCGCAAGCGCCGATATCAGCGATGCCTTTTTTCACAGCTTGTGGTCCAGTTACAGAACCTTTACCAGATGCTGCGATTTTCACTTTAGGGTGGAGCTTTTGGAATTCTTTTGCCGCTTGCAAGGTCAATGGAAGAAGTGCGGTTGAACCGTTAACGGTGATTTTGCCACTAAGTGAATCTGCTGCTGCTGCAATCCCTGCAAAAGATGCGGTTACCGCGATTACGGCTGTTAAAGCCGTTACTGTTAATTTCTTGAAGATTTTCATTGTACTATTTTCTCCTCTCGGCTCTAGGCCGTTAAAATATGTTTGGGATAATCATTATTTAGTCAGTTGCAGCCCTTTACCGCCTTGGATAACCCATACGCTGTCGCCGCTCACAATCGCAAGCTTGCTTCCGTCTTTAGATACAGATACTTCAGATACATCTTCAGTCGTACGGAACAGTTCGGTCTTTGCACCACTACCATCGATAGAATAGATCACTGTGCTTCCGTCTGCCGTAGTACCTGCCACTACCAAACCATTGCTAACGCCAGTGGACCAATTCACTTCGATATCAAGTGCAATATTAGTGCTGGTTGCGTCCGCTTTTACAAGCTTCAGGGTATTCTTCGCATTGCCGTCTGCATCTGCGCTCAGGTATGCCACATTTCCATCAGCCAAAATCTCTGGGTAAAGCTTGTTATCCGCTGTGGTTGTTAATGCAGCTGGTTTAGCATCTTTTGTAGCCAGATCAAGCTTGTAAAGCTGCTCTCCTGCCGAGCTAAAGTCTACCGTAAGAGAATCTTCTGTGCTGTCTGCATCATTTTTAGCAACACCCGTCAAATTAACGATATAAACGGCGCTTTTTTCGTCAGCAGAAATGCGCAGTTCAGATTTATTCTCAACCTTGTCAGCCAAAACGGATTTAACATCACCAGTCTCTACTGAGATTTTAGCGATTTTTTCTTGCTTGTCTCCTTGGATGAAATAAATGCTTTTCCCATCTTTGGACCAAACCAGATCTGTCTTCACGCTATTGTCGGTGCCTAGTGTTTTAACAGCTCCGCTAGACAAGTTAATCAGATTCAGCAAACCTTTCTCATCATTAAAAGCTCCCCACTGTTGATCCGGCGATACTGCAAAGTCCACCGCACTGTCATTTGACGAAAACACTTCATAGTTACCTGGTTCTGTACTGAATTTGATAAGCTGAGTAGTTTCAGCATCACTTTTGTTCGCAATCAGGTTACCAGCTGCCGTCCAGTGCAAAGTATCAAACAATCCTTCCGGACGTGCAAAGCTCAAAATCGTGCTAGCATCAGCATCCAGCTCTCCACCTAATGCAATAACTAACTTAGTCAGCTCTACATAGGTTTTACCGTTATAAAACACTGGAGCCACTGTGAACGATTCGGAATTACCATCTACTTGATAGCTCTTTGAGCCTGTTTTGAGTTGCACATTATGTAGTCCTTTGCTGTCGTTAAGTTCAAACCCGCTTGTTCCCAGTACTACCTTAGCCCCAATTTCACCAGCTACCTGAGTCAGCGAGTAAAGCTTGTAACCACTGCTGTTAATGGTGTTAAACACAATCGGCGTTCCGTTTACATTCCAAGTAGTTGTACCTTCTTTAACTGCTGTAACAGCAGCGACTTGATTGGTAGCTACAGATTTTACATTACTGCCGGTGCTAGCTGCAGATACACTTCCAACGCCTACTGTTGCAAGAAGTGCTGAAGCCAACGTTGCGCTAATCCATTTACTGTTTTTCAATTAGATTCACCCTTTTCGTATAGGTAACTGCTAATGTCATTTTCGTCTACAATTGTCAATTCTGTTGCAGAGGAATGTAATGGAAATATTAACTAGTATTCTTTTTTTAAAAAAATCAGGTATATTAGATCATTTAACAATTTTCTTGATCTAAACCAAATGAACTAAACAGCAAAAACAGCCTCTTTTCGTAAAAAGGTGCTTGGTGTGGCTACCTTATTTAGTTGGAGAATTGTTTGGAATTTGGTGAGACGTAGGGACTAATTTGAGATTGCAGGCGGGTGGGGAGAAGCTTGTTGCTGAGGTCGCTGGGCACGGTGAGTATATGTGGAGTTCGCTTGGGCGCGTGGGGGAAGCTTTTTGAGGAGGTCGATGGGCACTGTGAGTATATGTGGAGTTCGCTTGGGCGCGTGGGGAGCGTATTACGGAGATCGCTTGGCGGGTGGGGGAAGCTTGTTACTGGCGAGAGTCTGCTATCAATTATGTGGCTGCTGCTTACGATTTAAAAACTAACTGGTCTGTTGGGGCGCTTTCTGCGTAAGGGGCATCGTAGGAGATTCGGCTGATTGTACGGGATTTATACCGTTCTTTTGCTAACTTTAGCGGGATTGGGCTCATTGTGCGGGATTTATACCGTTCTTTTGCTAACTTTAGCGGGATTGGGCTCATTGTGCGGGATTTATACCGTTCTTTTGCTAACTTTAGCGGGATTGGGTACATTGTACGGGATTTATACCGTTCTTTTGCTAACTTTAGCGGGATTGGGTACATTGTGCGGGATTTATACCGTTCTTTTGCTAACTTTAGCGGGATTGAGCTCACTGTGCGGGATTTATGCCGTTCTTTTGCTGACTTCAGCGGGATTAGGTTCTTTCTACGGGATTTAGACCCTTCTTTTACTTGATTTATCTAAATCATGCCTATTTAGTGGCATTTATGCCCTTCTTTTGTCTGGTTTAGGTAAACCCGTGCTATTGTGAGGCATTTATGCCTTTCTTTTAGCTGATTTAAGTAGATCGACGCCATTTAAGGGCATTTATGCCTTTCTATTACCTAGTTTAGGCGGACTGGCGCTATTTAGTGGCACTTTTGCCTTTTATTCAGATCATCTCTATCTATATACATAGTAAAAGGACATGTTGAATTAACAAACGTCAATCGGGATTAAGCTAATACTGTGGGATACCTTTGTATAAAATATATGGTTTACAATTCCTAACTTTTGATGCACAGTAATGAGTGAGTACTCACTCATTATATAATTAGAGTGTTTAACGCAATGCAGTTCATCACCATCACCATCACCATCACCATCACCATCACCATCACCATCACCATCACCATCACCATCACCATCACCATCACCATCACCATCACCATCACCATCACCATCACCATCACCTTCTACACCTTCTACACCTTCTACACCTTCAACACCTTCAACTCAAGTAAGTATCCCAGAACATTCAGAATCGAGGAGATAAACATGGGTTCAAAGATTTCAGTTATTTCAGTGAGCCATGTCGGGAAAGCGTTTGGAGAGAAACAGGTGCTCGAGGATATTTCGCTTCAAGTGGAACGTGCGGAAACCTTTGGCATACTAGGGCCATCGGGCTCAGGAAAAACAACATTAGTGAAGCTGCTTACAGGTATCGATGAGGTAACCTCCGGCGAGGTGAAAATACTTGGCGTGACGATGCCGAAGCTGACTATGCTGCAACAGATTGGGTATATGGCCCAGTCTGATGCCTTGTACACGGAGCTTAGCGCGAAGGAGAATCTGGAGTTTTTTGCAGCGCTATATGGACTAAAGGGGGAGCAACGCTCCAAACGCATCACAGCCGTAATGGAGATCGTTAATTTACAAGATCATTTGCGAAAAAGAGTAGACCAATACTCCGGCGGGATGAAACGCCGCTTATCATTGGCGATCGCGCTGCTGCATGAACCGCCGTTGCTTATTCTTGATGAACCTACAGTTGGCATAGATCCGGTATTGCGGCTATCCATCTGGAAAGAACTAAAAGCTCTGAACCAGAAAGGCACCACTATTGTGCTGACCACGCATGTCATGGATGAAGCTGAAAAATGTGACCGGCTCGGAATGATCCGTGATGGCAAGCTACTTGCCGCCGACACGCCTGCCGGACTGCTGCAAGCCACCGGTTCAGCTTCTATTGAAGAAGCCTTTTTATATTATGGAGGTGTGCGTTCATGAGAATCCGAGCGATCACCTTAAGGATTTTGCGGCAATTTATTCATGACAAAAGAACGATGGCATTAATGTTCATTGCACCACTCCTCGTTCTAAGCTTAATGAGCTTGGTCTTCAACGGTGACGCCTATGAACCAAAAATCGGTGTGTCCGGTGTACCGCTAAATATGTCAGCTGCGTTAAAAGAACAAAATGCCACCATCAAAGAATATGCCAGCGCAGAGCTGGGAAAAGAAGCTTTAGTAGAAGGGAAAATTGACGCTTTGATCACTTTGAACGGAACCGCCGGAGATTCGCAAGTTACGCCTCAAGTGCTGTTAGAAGGTAGCAACCCTACAGCCAACAAGGCAGTAATCATGACGCTTCAACAAATCTCCCAGAAGCTTCATCCAAGCACAAAGGAACAATTACAGCCGCAGATCAGCTATCTTTACGGTTCTGAGAATATGAAGACGATCGACCGTTTCGGTCCCATTATGATTGGCGTATTTGTTTTCTTTTTCGTATTCTTGATTGCAGGTGTATCCTTCTTAAGGGAACGAACCACAGGCACTCTTGAACGCCTACTTTCGACTCCATTAAAAAGATGGGAGATTGTGCTCGGGTATGTATGTGGTTTCGGCATATTTACCGTTTTTCAGGCGCTATTGATCTCATGGTATTCCATACAGATTCTTGGCATTATGATGACAGGCAGCTTTGGTTACGTATTGCTGATCACATTACTCCTATCGATGACAGCGCTGACGTTGGGCACACTGCTGTCGGCTTTTGCAGCCAATGAGTTGCAGATGATTCAGTTCATTCCGCTCATTATAGTGCCACAAATCTTCCTCAGTGGATTATTCCCGCTCGATACCCTTCCACTGTGGCTCCAGCGCGTTGGCCTCGCTACACCGATCTATTACGGATCAGAAGCTCTGATGGACATTATGGTCCGTGGCAAAGGATGGAGCGCAATTGCACTGGATGTCTATGTACTAATAGGATTTTCGCTGCTATTTATGCTGCTGAATGTATTGGCACTGCGCAAACATCGCAAAATGTAATTTCACAAAAGCTATTATCATTGAAACAAAATGAATCAAGCATGGAGGGTTATTGTAATGAAAGAGCAAGTTTCTACGGAACAAAATATAGAAGAGCAGTGGATAGAAGAGCTGCTGACCCTTGGCAAAGACGAGAAACTGACACCGAAGCAGATTTCTATTCTACAAGCGGCGATTGAGGTATTTTCCGAAAAAGGATACTCTGCGACTTCAACGAGTGAAATTTCTCAGAAAGCGGGCGTGGCGGAGGGAACGATTTTTCGCTATTACAAGACTAAAAATGATCTGCTGCTTGCCATAGTAGGTCCTACCATGAGTCGCATGCTTGCGCCTTTTGTGCTGCGGAATTTCAACGGCGTGCTCGATATGCCCTACGACAGCTTCGAAGAGTTCCTGAGGGCATTTATGATCAATCGGCTGGATTTCGCCCGCAAGAATTTTAAAATTCTTAAGATTCTTATTCAGGAGATTCCTTTTCAGCCAACAGTTAGAGCGCAGTTTGTAGAGAATATTCTTAGCAAAATACTGGAGCGCGTGATTGATATTGTTGAACATTTTAAAGAAAAGGGTGAAATCATCGAGGTGCCTACACCCACACTTATACGCTTCACACTCTCATCTGTCGTAGGTTATTTGATGAATCGCTTGCTGCTGCAGCCAGATAAGGACTGGAACGACGAGGAAGAAATCAACCTGACGATCGCTTTTATCATGCATGGAATAAGTAAAGCAACACCCCCTATTTGATGCGCACTCCCGTTCTGTTATCATAAGTACTATATTAAATTCGGACTTTTCGAGATCAAGTTATGAGGAAGGAATTATGTTATGGGCTTTAGTGTATCAGAACGGGTAATCAAACTGCTGTGCGGCAAGTCTATTTTTGAAAAAGGATTAGCTTATTACCAAACTGAAAGTGTCGATATAATTGAAGTTGAAGAATACAATGACTCCATTCCAGATTTGCCCCGCTCTCGATATGAAGCCATTGTTCAGGGGGCGATCGACTATGAAGTTATGGTGGTCATTGATATTGATGGGGATGTCCAGGCAGAGTGTAATTGTCCAGCCTACTCCCATGGGGGGCCATTCTGTAAACATATCGCGGCTGTAATGATCAACGTTGACGCCCTTAAAACTGGCCGAGATCGTTCAGAGCTTACCGGAGCTTCGCACCTGTCTTCTATAGAAGATACTGAGATTCTAACCCCACGTATTTTTACAGATACTGCGCAAGACAACGGGGGAAAGTCCAGAGATCAACAGCTCGTGAGCAGCCTACTGGGGATGTTCAGCAACCATACACCGCGTCCTAGCGGTACGGGGGCTTTTGTAGATAACAGACTTCCTCTAAATATAGAGTTTACATGCAAGCCGTTCACTTATAGTTACAGCCACACCATGCTGGGTATAGAAATGAAAGTCGGTCCAAAACGTCTATATATTGTTCAGAAAATAAGGGGATTTCTAGAAAGTGTACACCGCGGAGAATCCTTTGAGTTCACGAAACATTTTATCTATGATCCTGCCATTTACAGCTTCCGGAAGGAAGATAATGTTGTTCTACAGAAGCTGATTGATATTGTATTAAATGAAAAAATGTACCGCGATAACGTCACTCCTTACTCACCTTATGGGGGGAGTATTGGGGGAGATCGGTTACTGGCCGTCCCTCCTTTTTTCTGGGAGTCACTTCAGCCTGCGCTTTCAGAGGTCTCTTCGGTATTTTTGCAACAAGAAGAGATGCTATACGAAGGCATCCATTTGTCTAATGAGGCGCCTCCACTCAGCTTTGAATTTGAACAGGCAGAAGAGGATGGATATCATCTGGATATTCAAGGACTTGAGCAGATTTCGGTCTTAGAAGATTACGGGATGGTACTATCGGAAGGTAAGTTGCTGAAGCTATCCCCTCAAGAATGTATACGCCTTGCTGAAATGAAAAAAATGCTGGATTCCTCCCGCCGAAATGGTATCAATATTGCCCCCGAGCAAATGGAGTCTTTTATGGACAAGGTTATTCCTGGTCTGAAAAAGCTGGGCAACGTCCATATCGCCGACTCCATTGCGGATCGGATTGTCCAACATAGGCTTATCGCGAGGCTTTATCTGGATCGTGTGAGAGATCGGCTGCTCGCCGGACTAGAATTCCAATATGGTGACATTGTGATCAATCCTTTAGATGAAAAAGCCCATGTTCGCGGGACGAGTTTGATTCTTTTGCGAGACGGGGAGGGAGAAGCTCGTATTCTGGAGCTGATGGAGCACGAATCTTTCGCTAAAACCGAGGGCGGTTATATTATGACAGACGAAGAAGGCGAATACGATTTTTTGTACCATACCATTCCGCTGCTGGAACCGCTGCTTTCGGTCTATGCGACATCCGCAGTCAAAGCAAGACTGTTCACGAGCACTACACCCCCTAAGGTGAGCATTAGTTGGAATGAAAAGACGGACTGGCTTGATTTTAAATTCGATATGGGGGGGATTCCAGAAGCTGAGATTGTTATGGTTCTGAAATCCCTGCAGGAAAAACGCAGATATTACCGCTTGCCTGATGGGGCCCTGCTACCGCTGGAGAGCGAGGAGCTTCAAGAAATCATTACCTTTATGAATGATATAGGCATCCGGGAAGGTGAGATCAAAGGGGTGGAGTTTTCTCTGCCCGTTGTTCGTGGGTTACATTTGACCTCCACGGATACTAAGAGTGACTCCATTAAGCTGGGCAGATCCTTTAAAAGGTTACTTGCGAACATGCGGAATCCGGAGAATCTTGATTTCCCTATACCTGACAGTCTGGTTCCTGTGCTAAGGGATTATCAACAGTATGGGTTTCAGTGGCTGAAGACGTTGGCCCATTACCGTTTTGGTGGTATTTTGGCGGATGATATGGGGTTAGGCAAAACGCTGCAAAGTATCGCTTTTCTACTGTCAGAACTTCCAGAGATCCGCCAGAATGGGCTGCCTGCCCTAATTGTCGCTCCTGCGTCTCTCACTTATAACTGGCTTAATGAGCTTAAAAAATTCACGCCAGAGATCAAAGCTGTCATTGCAGACGGTAGTCTAATTGAGCGCGGGCGGATTTTAAAAAATACAGCAAAAGCTGATGTAATCATCACCTCTTATCCGTTGCTCCGCAGAGATGTTCAGTTGTATGCCAAAAAGTCTTTTCATACCCTGATTCTCGATGAAGCACAAACTATAAAAAACCATACTACACAGACAGCCCAAGCTGTAATGGCGCTTCAAGCCCGGCACCGTTTTGCACTTACGGGTACTCCTGTGGAGAATGCGTTGGAAGATTTATGGTCCATTTTCGGCACCGTGTTCCCTGGGTTATTTCCAGGCAAAAAAGCTTTTCACGATTTACCAAGAGAAACGGTTGCGAAGCGGGCGCGTCCCTTTTTGCTGCGGCGCTTAAAGAGTGATGTGTTAAAGGAACTTCCGGACAAAATTGAGTCCGTACAAGCATGTGAACTGCTGCCGGAGCAAAAAAAGTTATATGTAGCTTATCTTGCCCGTTTGAAAAAAGAGGCGCTTAAGCATTTGACCCAAGATAGTTTCGGCAATAATAATCGGATCAAAGTTCTGGCGGGACTAACTCGTCTGCGCCAGTTGTGCTGCCACCCTGCTCTTTTTGTCGATGGATATGAAGGAAGCTCTGCTAAATTCGAGCAGCTGCTCGAAATCATAGAAGAATGTCGCAGTTCGGGTAAACGTATGTTAGTATTCTCACAATTCACAGAGATGCTGGGCCTGATTGGGCGTGAACTAGGATATCAGGGCATTCCATACTTTTATTTAGATGGTCAAACGCCTGTTTCTCAACGAGTAGATTTATGTAATAAATTTAATGAAGGAGAGCGGGATATTTTCTTAATCTCCTTAAAGGCCGGCGGGACCGGGCTCAACTTAACTGGGGCAGATACTGTAATCCTTTACGATTTATGGTGGAACCCTGCCGTCGAGCAGCAAGCAGCAGATCGGGCTCACCGGATCGGACAGAAAAATGTAGTACAAGTAATTCGTCTCGTCACCCAAGGCACCGTAGAGGACAAGATGTATGAGCTGCAGCAGAAGAAAAAGAACTTGATCGATGAGGTCATCCAGCCAGGTCAAGAAAGCTTGTCTACCCTCACAGAGCAAGACATCCGGGAGATTCTGATGATCTAAATAACAATGTTTGAGAAAAAATCAGGGATATCCCACAGCCTCTATGACTATCGGGATATCCCTTTTCTTCAGATTATGCAATTGTAACTCCTGCACTAGCGTAGCCAGCAACAGTAGTTGCAACGTCAATGCCAGCCGTGACCGTCGAAGTGAAGACCAACAACAAGCGTTCTCCCACAGTTACAGGAATGCTTAAGCCTGTGGTATTACCACTGCTAATAGTTCCAAGAGCAATTAATCCTGTAAGCGGAGGACTTAACGTAACTAAAGCCCCAGGTACTGCTGTGAAGGTATTGTTAGGTGTAGTAGATCTGTATAATTGAGCCGTGATTGTTACCGTAGAACCCACCAAACTAACGGAAGATGTCGCACTGAAATAGGCTGCCATAGACGTAAGCGTTCCTGTTCTAGGAACCGAGAACGCAAAGTTCAGCAAGGTTCCAGCCGCTCCAGTAAGATCTATAGTACCGCCTGTAATACTGATATTGGTCGCACTGCTACCAAAACCAACTGCACTTGAAGTATTCAAAAGACCCCCTAATACAGTGGTCATAGCAACTGGAAGTCCAGAAGAATATGGAATGATTGCGCCTGCGCCAGCAGCACCTGTGGCTCCGGTTACACCAGCAGTTCCTGTTGCTCCCGTTGCTCCAGCAGCTCCTGTCGCTCCCGTGGCTCCAGCAGTTCCTGTTGCTCCTGTGGCTCCCGCAGTTCCTGTTGCTCCAGTTACGCCAGCAGTTCCTGTTGCTCCTGTGGCTCCAGCAGTTCCTGTCGCTCCTGTGGCTCCCGTTGCTCCAGCAGCTCCTGTCGCTCCCGTGGCTCCAGCACCTGTGGCTCCGGTTACGCCAGTACCTCCTGTCGCTCCCGTTGCACCAACGCTTCCTGTAGCTCCAGTAGCTCCAGTAGCACCTGTAATTCCTATATATTCTCCATATAATTCAGAGTAGACAAGGCGATGAGCAGTCACTAATTGACCTGTGCTGCTCTTCCCCCAAACTGAAATTTGAATGGGATCATCAATCGTAATAGGTGTTGTGAATAGAAATTCAAATGAATCAAAGTTTGCATAATAATCCCTATTAACCACTTGATTAGGAGCTAAATTAACCTGTTCACTTACATATAAAGTTCTTGTCCCATTCATATAATAGCCTTCGACTTGAACCGTTGACGGAGTATCATCACTCTGATTGACAATTTTAAGAGTAACAAGCTGAGTAGGTCTTACACCGCCTACCAGATTATTTTCTATAGGACCAGTAGATAGTTGACTCAATTTTCAACACCTCATTTTTTATGAATTTTAAAATACGCTTATTATTTGAATTGCGAAAATCAAACCAACCGAACAAAATCCTCCTCAATAGTTCTGTATAAAATATGATTCTATCTATAATCATTCCTCCCACCTACTCTAGGTTGATAATCTATGAGCCTATAAAATTAGTTCATAATTTTTGGCTCTTTATAGTATTATTCTTATTTCGAATTAAGGTGTGGACATCCATTTAAAAACTACTGTTACACATATTTGATACATTATAGCAATCTGAAAATCCGTAATGGATTAATAGAAGAAGAACCTAATAAGCATCGCTCTAGTCAACTTATAACATATCGCCAACAAAACAGGGGATAACCCGAAAGCCATACTTACGGCTACCGAATTACCCCTGTTGTAAATACTGAACTCGAAGATAAACTTAAGTTAATTCATGAACAGACCAGACGATACCTGCTGAGTTCGCGCCACCCAAATTCAAAGGAACCGTCAAACCATTTGCCACATAGAACAAGCCAATCACATCACCTGCGGTTAATGCAAATTCTCCAGCCAGCGTCACAGTACCACTTCCCAAAATTGCTCTCAAATCTAATATAAGTGCAACATTCACATCAAGTACTGGGAACAAGCCACTTACCAGATTTGTTGCAGTAGGAGAAGTTCTCTGAACTACGAAAGCCGGATTAATTCCAGTACCAAGACTGACAGTGAGTGAGGCAGTTGTGGAGTAATTGATAGTCGCTTCAATCGAATATCTACCAGTTGTCGGAATAGTATAATTTCCCCCAACTTCGTCGAAGGACGGGCTATCATAAAAAGGTGTTGTCACAGTCCAGCCAGTTAATTGGGTAGATGTGGAAATTGCCAATGAGGGCTTAAAAGCAGAAAAACCTTCTTGTTGAATGTTCGGACCTGTAGCTCCAGTTACTCCGGTTACACCTGTTGCACCAGTAAGCCCAGTTGCTCCGGTTACACCAGATACTCCTGTCGCTCCTGTTGCCCCAGCTACTCCCGTTGCTCCGGTTATACCAGCTACTCCTGTCGCTCCTGTCGCCCCAGCTACTCCCGTTGCTCCAGTTGCTCCAGCTACTCCCGTTGCTCCGGTCACTCCAGCTTCACCCGTTGCTCCGGTGGCTCCTGTTGCTCCTGTTGCTCCTGTTTCACCCGTTGCTCCGGTGGCTCCTGCTACTCCCGTTGCTCCGGTTATACCAGCTACTCCTGTCGCTCCTGTCGCCCCAGCTACTCCCGTTGCTCCGGTCACTCCAACTTCACCGGTTGCTCCGGTTACACCAGCTACTCCTGTTGCTCCGGTTGCACCCGTTGCTCCTGTTGCTCCCGTTACTCCATCCGCTCCGGTTGCACCCGTTGTACCAGTTACTCCGTCTGCACCAGTCGCCCCAGTTGCACCAGTTACTCCTTCTGCACCATCCGCTCCTGTTGCACCAGTCGCTCCAGTTGCTCCAGTTACTCCGTCTGCACCAGTCGCTCCAGTCTCCCCTGCTCCAGTCGCTCCCGTTGCACCCGTTGCTCCAGTTGCTCCAGTCTCTCCTGCACCAGTCGCTCCCGTTGCACCAGTTACTCCGTCTGCACCAGTCGCCCCAGTTACACCAGTCGCCCCAGTTGCTCCATCTGCACCAGTCGCTCCAGTCTCTCCTGCTCCAGTCGCTCCCGTTGCTCCGTCTGCTCCCGTTGCTCCTGTTGCACCTGTAGCTCCATCTGCTCCTGTTGCCCCAGTCTCTCCTGCTCCGGTCGCCCCGGTTGCTCCGTCTGCTCCCGTTGCACCCGTTGCACCTGTAGCTCCATCTGCTCCTGTTGCCCCAGTCTCTCCTGCTCCGGTCGCCCCGGTTGCTCCGTCTGCTCCCGTTGCACCAGTCGCCCCAGTTACTCCGTCTGCTCCTGTAGCTCCAGTCTCTCCTGCTCCGGTCGCTCCTGTTGCACCCGTTGCTCCGTCTGCTCCCGTTGCTCCGTCTGCTCCCGTTGCTCCTGTTGCACCTGTAGCTCCATCTGCTCCAGTTGCTCCAGTCGCTCCAGTTGCTCCGTCTGCTCCTGTTGCCCCTGTCTCTCCTGCTCCTGTCGCTCCCGTTGTTCCATCCGCTCCGGTTGCACCAGTCGCGCCAGTTGCTCCATCTGCACCAGTCGCTCCAGTCTCTCCTGCTCCGGTTGCTCCCGTTGCTCCATCTGCTCCAGTTGCACCAGTCGCTCCAGTTGCTCCGTCTGCCCCTGTAGCTCCAGTCTCTCCTGCTCCGGTCGCTCCCGTTGCTCCATCTGCACCAGTCGCTCCAGTCTCTCCTGCTCCGGTTGCTCCTGTTGCTCCATCCGCTCCAGTTGCACCAGTCGCGCCAGTTGCTCCGTCTGCTCCCGTTGCTCCTGTCTCTCCTGCTCCGGTCGCTCCTGTTGCTCCCGTTGCTCCATCCGCTCCGGTTGCACCAGTCGCCCCGGTCGCACCAGTTATCCCTTGCGTTACACCAAGCAATTCTGCATGTACAAGTCGATGGGCAGTCACAATCTGGCCAACGCTATTTTTTCCCCATACTGAGATTTGAATCGGATCATCTACCAGACTTGTAGTTGTAAAAATAAATTCGAACGCATCAAAATCGCCATAATAATCACGTGTTATAACTTCATTAGGTGCTACATTTATCAGCTCGCTTACATATAAAGTTCTTGTCCCATCCATATAGTATCCTTGAACAAGAGCCATTGATGAATCAATGTCACTTCGGTTATCAATTTTGACAGTAACATGCTGAGTAGGTCTTACACCCCCTACCATACTATTGTCTATCGGTCCGGTAGATAAATAACTCAATTTCTCATCACTCCTTTAACGTTAACTGTGTCACAAAAATAATTATTAAATTAATACTGCCTGCTTCTCCCACGCAACTATGCGATGAGGATCTACCAATGCCCCCGAGTTCTGTTTTCCCCAGACTGAAATCCCAACCTCTGCTTCAACTGCTTCTACTGTTGTAAATACAAATTCAAATGCGTCCAAGTCGGCAAAATAGTTCTTAGTTAAAACTTGATTAGGTGCTAGATTTACTGTTTCATTCACATACATCGTTCTTGATCCGTTAAGAAGGAAACCTTGAATAACTAGATTATAAGGATTAAGAGAATCCCGATTAACTACTTTTACGGTTACCAGTTGCGACGGTCTGACCCCTAGGATCGGGCTGTTATCTATAGGTCCAGTAGAAAAAATAGCCATGTTTTATTCACTCCTCCCTTCCACTACAATTTGAAAGATTAGTGGCTCCGTATAGTAATATTCCTTGGCTTGAGTTAGCGTGTGGACTGTTGTGCAAAGGAACAGCTGGTCCTATAACAAGACAGCCTTCTTTTTCCAAATTTATAATCTACTAAACTGATAATCTAATAACAAAGAGCAACCAAGATTGTTAAGAAGCTAACACTATTGCTTTTTATGAAATATTGGGTATACTGGTAAAAATTAATTAAGCATCGATGAGCGGGAGAGTAGTTAACGAGATCTAGTCCTCAGCGAGCCGGGAGAGTGTAAGCCGGTACAGATTTCTTTAATGAAGCGCACCCGTGAGATGGACTTCTGAATCTTAGTAGGAAGTCCCGACTGAAGGCCGTTATCCCGTAAGGTGGCTGAACAACTTGTTCAGCAACGAGAGTGGTACCGCGAGCGCTAAAGCCCTCGTCTCTTTTGAGACGAGGGCTTTTTTGTATTTTCAAAGGAGGGTATACCATGTTAAATCAAATCATCAAAGACGGAATCGAGCACAGTGTACACCGTGTATTCAATACTTTAGGAGCTGACTATCCAGAGGACATTGCCATTCTGATCGAACAGCCAGCAAATCTAGAACATGGTGATTATTCATGTAATATCGCTATGCAGCTAGCCAAAACTCTACGTAAATCCCCAATGGTCATAGCAGAATTAGTGAAAGCAGAACTTCAATTCAAAGGGCGTTTCGCCGGTCTATTGCAAAAAGTTGAAGTCGCTGCTCCCGGATTTATCAATTTGTATATGAATTGGCAAAGCTGGGCTGAACATTCCTTTGAACTGCCTGCCAGCACTGGGGAAAAAGTCATCATCGAGCACACTTCTATCAACCCCAACAAAGCCGCTCATGTAGGTCATCTAAGAAACGCCTGTATTGGCGATACTCTAGTCAGAATTATGAAAAGAACTGGGTATAACGTAGAGGTCCATAACTACATTGATGATCTCGGCAATCAGCTGGCGGATACAGTTGTTGGATTATTAAATATACCTTTAGAAGGGGAACATCAACGTTTCGGTGATTTTTGCTGGGATCTTTATGCCAAAGTGAACAAAGAATATGCGCTGAACCCTGAGATGACACACAAGCGCACAGATATACTGCACTCCCTTGAACAAGGTGGCGGCAATGAAGCCTGGCTGGGCAACCTTGTAGCTGAACGTATCGTTAGAGAGCATGTAGAGGAAATGAAACATTTTGGGATTTATTATGATTTGCTGGTATGGGAGAGCAGTATTTTAAAAGAGGGATTTTGGGCAGCCGCAGCTGAGCTACTGAAGCAGACAGCCGTTTTTGTACAAGAGACTGAAGGTAAACTCGCAGGCTGCTGGGTGCTGAAGCAAGGAACAGAGGCTAACATTGGAGCGGATTCAGAGGAGCATCATCTCGATAAGGTGCTGGTGCGTTCGAATGGGATTTTAACGTATACAGCCAAAGATATTGCCTATCATCTCTGGAAATTTGGTCTTTTAACCAAAGATTTCTCCTATAGCGAATTCTCGTCCGGTTTATGGACAACAGGATTAACTGGAACCCAAGAGTCTTATGGGCAGGCGGACAGAGTCATCAATGTGATCGATTACAGACAGGAATATCCACAACAGATGGTTAAGCAAGCCTTAGGGGCACTAGGTTATAACGAGCAAGCAGACAAACTCCATCATGTGAGTTATGGTGTTGTATCTCTTAGTCCCGCCTCGGCTGCCGAGCTGGGTATAGATATTTCAGAAGGCAAATCTTCTTATGCTATGTCCGGACGACAGGGAATCGGGATTAAGGTAAGCGATCTGGTGGAACTCATGGAACAGAACATCGAACACTCACGTTCCGATAAAGACGGCCTCTCCAGCCGAATGATTGCCACTGCTGCGATTCGCTACTATCTGCTACGGTTTAATTTAGGAACGGAAATCGTGTTTGATTTCAAACAGGCTACCGAAATATCCGGCAATACCGGAGTTTATCTGATGTATACTTTTGCGCGTGCGACAAGCGTTTTGAGTAAAGCTACGATCCCAATCCTTACAGCTGCCGCACAGCTTCAGTTCCCTTCCAAATTGGAAAAAGCAGAGCTTGCGCTGCTAAGACAGCTAAGCCTCTGGCCGGAGATATTACATTCAGCAAGTATAGAGTTAACGCCAAATACGCTCTGCACTTACGCCCATACCCTAGCTACCCTGTTCAACAACTTCTATTCTGTATGTCCAATTCTAAAAGGCGATTCAGCCACGATCGAATTCCGCCTCTGGCTCACTTCAAGATTCAAGGACATCTTGGGAGATGTGCTCGAAGTGCTTGGGTTACCGACACCGAGCCGAATGTAAAAAACACAAAAAAAGGGCAATCTCCGCGTTAACGCGGAGATTGCCCTTCTATATATAATGTTACTTATAAATCTCTATCACATTTCCAGCTTCCGTGCTGAGACGGTCAAAGTCCGCACGCTTGATGCGAACACCACCGCTACGATAGCGGTTAGGTGTACCTTCTGTTTGCACTTCCGTACCGTTGATAGTAATTCGACTGATCTCACGACCTGTAAGATGATAGATAAAATCTACCTTAGTGCCTGCATATTCAAAGCTAAAGTGCATTCCATCCAGCGATTCCGGCAGAATCGGGTCAACAATTAAGTCTCCACCTTCCGTACGGATCCCCAGTGCATTCGAGATTAACTGGTTCATATAGATCCCAGGACCGCTGGAATAGATTCTCCAGCCACCTTTAACAGCTACGTCACCATTGCGCAGTTTATCGAAATTCTCCTGTGCCTCATAACGGGTGTTAAATTTACCATCCGAGCTACTGAAATAGGAGTTAGCTTGACGTAGTTCAGCGTTTGGCACCACATCGCGGATTCCGATCGGATTAATCGCTGCCAGACCCTTCCAGACCTGATCGGTTTTACCGAGCTTGGCCATAGCCTCTACATAACGGATATGTGCATGCACATACTGAAGTCCAATTTCCCGGCCAAAGTTAGCCGCTTGCTCCGCACGTTTGAAATGAGTGCTGACCCCGCCAACATATTGAGCTGGACGATTCATCAGACGTACACCGTCAGGGCAGAATAGTTTATCCTGAATGACATCATAGTGTGCTTCGGCCTGTTCCGGAGTAAGCAGCTCACTGATCATACTGCGCGTCATTGGCAGCAGACGGTACTGGATACCTGTTTCTGTGTCACTTGGGTGCACCATAAGCTTAATCTGCTCAGGGTCCTCCATATACAGGAAGCCAGGAATTACTTCGGATTGAAGCATATGAGTATGGAAATCCTTACGGATTCCTTCCACCATCGCCTTCAGTTCCTCTGCCTCAGCTTGATCAACTGAACGAAGTACCTCTGAGAACTGATTAAGTGTCTGATAGGTAAGCGCCACTGTCCAGCTGCTAACCATATACTGCTTCAGCTGTGGATTTGCAGGCTGGAGTGTATCATCCCAGTCTCCATCACCGTAAGAAGACAGATGTGTGTCATGCAGGAAATGATCCTTAATATAAGCAATTTCCTTCCGCGCATGATCCAGCAACGTCGCTTTTTCTTCTGTAAAGTCAAAGCTGTGCTTACGGGTATACGGCACTGTTGCTCCCAAGATGCTGTAATCCTGAGTTACTGCCAAGTAGTCTCCAAGCACCTTAAGCGGCCACACAATAATATCTCCATGGCTCTCTTCTTGTTGTATCTTCGTGTATTTATCAAACATGAACCATTGTGGCCAGTTGCCATCATCTTCATATTGATGACTATACAGCGTCAGCAAAATTTCACGAACCTGTTCGTATTTTTGCGTAGCCATGAAATATTCCACAGGTCCCTGACATACATCCCGGGTTCCCCAAGCAGCGCCACCATATTGCTCTAAACCATGTGGAACCGAATAGTGAACCAGCATGTTATGTGTGTACCACCAAGTCAGAGCGTTAACCTTAAACAGTTCACCTTCTGTTCCGTCCCCAAGCGTCAGGCGGAAGCCATTCATCACACCAGCATAAAACGCGCGATAAGCAGAAATTTCTTCCTCAGCTGAACGATTTCTTGGAGCAAGTGACTTACCATCCAGAAGCCCTTGAATATTCAAGGTCCATTCACTGCTGGCAGACAGCTCCAGAACTGCTAACGGCGCTTCAGTTGGTTGAACAGGAGAGACAAGTCTACCTTCATCCTGCAGAGTTAACACCGCACCCTGTACCTGTAATTTATACTGTAAGTCAGGATATTCACCAGCACTTAGTGCGCTTCTGTCAGCGGAGAAGATTACTGCTCCACTTTCTTGCTTAGATTGATATGGAAGCTCGTATTCATTAACGTTCATAGTGATTTGATTAGTGACTAAATAACGATAAGCTCGTCCGCTTTCCGAACGCACATTCAGGAATATCTCTGGCGAATCTTCGGTGGTGTAGTTCGTAATAATGAAGCATTCACCATCTGTTCTGTAATACCAACGAGCATAGTTGAAACCAACCTCAAATAGAGAAGGCATGGTCAGCAAACGATATTCACCGTTCCACTCTACATAAATGCGTTGTCCTGAAGCTTTTGGAATGTTAAGCGCATTTCTTGGATTGGACATTAGCTTGTTGAAATTGGTATTTCCAATTACCACTTGGGAGTTAAAGATCCCGTACATATAAGAAGTTGTTGTGATGACCTTATCATTAAGTCGAGCGTTATCCCCACTCATCAGGATATGGCCGTGTGGCCGTTCTACGCGCATTTCTTTCTCTTTTAATACTACGTGCTCATAATTCTCAGTGAAAAAGGAAAGTAGTGTGTCTCCTTCTCTCTCCTCCTGATAACGAACCGGAAACAAGACCTCGATCTCTTTCTCTGTCAGCGAATCTGCAGCCAGCGGTGCTCCCAGCTCCTTCGAGAAGAAAGAACGTTCAAGTGCTGCTTCAGCTTCTAAAGGTAAATCTTTAACAGCATCCCAAGCCGCAGCAATATCATTAGCAAATTCTAACGCAGTGATCGCTTCTGGATGATCTTGCTTAAACAATCCGTAGAACACAAACCGTGTTTCCCCGCTCAGCTTCACCCGTTCCGATTGCAGCGCAGTATATGCGAATTCATATTGATAGATTTCATTACTTAATTGCTCACGACCCAAGCTCTCTGGTTGGTTGGTTTCTTTATAGGACAGTCCAAAGAATTGAAAACCGTCTGTTGAGAAGCTTGTTGCCTTGGTAAGTGAACCCTGTTGCAGATATGGGAATTTCCCGCCCTGCGGCTGATTCTGTCTAGAGCAAACAACGTACCCGTTGGATTGATCCTCAAATACCGCATGATCGATATACTGTGACAGGTAAGCTTCATTACTGCGGACAGCGGCGATATCAGCAATCCCTACATCCTGTCCGTACACGAGATCTACCTCTGCATTTTGTCCAGTAAGCTTCACATCCCAGAACCAAGCTCCTCCTGCAGTAGGGGTGAAAATAACTTGATATTCAATATTTTCTGCAGTACCTTCCCAAACCAAACGGTTTCCAGCCTTACGTACAGTGCTTGAAGAATGAATGCCCAGCAAAGGAATGGCTTGAATGTTTCCATCATTGTGCACTCGCAAATATAGATTGGATAATGAACCATCCACAATGCTTGGCAGCAATTGATTGATCATTGTCCGTTCGTGGAGGACTTGGAACAAGTCCCCGCTGTTTGTAAAAGTGAAGGATAGATCCCCGGCGTTTAAACGGATGTTAGTATTCAAATTAGTAGTCATATTATACACTTCCTCCATTACGGCGTTACTGCCGTATATATTCTACTTATGCTAATGTTAAGCAAAAATCCCGTTCTTTAACCTCATTGCTGTTCGAACCGACGAATAATTTAAATCGTCCCGGATCGCTGCTAAAGCTTAGATCGCTATGATAGTAACGAAGCTGCTGTTCGGTAAGTGTAAAGGTCACTTCACGACTTTCCCCTGGTGAGAGGTTGATTTTGGCAAAATCCTTCAGTTCCTTCATTGGTCTGACGACCTCTCCGGAAATGTCTCGGATATACAGCTGCACTACCTCTTCCCCATCCACTTCTCCAGTATTGGTCACCGTAACTTTTATTTCAATAGGCTGATTTTCAGTCATGATATCACCGGACAGAATTGGTTCACTATAGCTAAATGTCGTATAGCTCAGTCCAAAACCAAATGGCAAAAGCGGTTCATTAGGAATGTCCAGATATTGCGAGACATAACGTTTGTCGGCACCCGGAGCATGAAGTGGGCGTCCAGTGTTGAAATGATTGTAATAGACTGGAATCTGCCCAACGGATACCGGGAAAGACATCGTTAATCTTCCTGAAGGATTCTCATCTCCATAAAGTAGACTGGCAATTGCCGCTCCGCCTTCACTGCCCGGGAACCAAGCTTCCAGAATAGCATCTGCATGCTCGTACACACCGGCCAAGTCTAGTGGACGTCCATTAAACAACACCACCACGATAGGCTTATTCAGCTGTTTCAGACGTTGTAAAAGCTCAAACTGCGCTTCCGGCAAACGGATATCTGAACGGCTGCCCGCTTCTCCACTCATCTCTGAATGTTCACCAAGCGCCAGTACAATCACATCAGCTTGCTTAGCAGCCGCTTCCGCCTCCAGCCACTGTACCTCTGTAAAGCTATCGACTCCAGAACCTTCTGCAACAGTAATCTTACCCGCACCTGCGCGAGCTTGAAGTGCTGGTGCAAGACGGCTTGCCTCTTCCGTTGAACCCAACCACGACCACGGTCCAAGAATATCTCCGCTAGTAGCAAACGGTCCAATTAGCGCAATCCGTTGCTCTGCAGCAAGCGGCAGAACCTGATCATTCTTGAGCAGTACGCAGGATTTAACCGCCAACTCACGCGCCGCATTTCGATGATCTTCACAGAAGATTACCTCACGCTCTTTCTCGACGTCAGCTCCGCGGAACGGATGCTCGAACAAGCCCAATCTTTGCTTCAATTTCAAAATACGAAGCACAGCTTCATCAATAATCTTCTCATCTACTTGCCCATCTGCAACAAGCGCCGGAAGCTGATGAATGTAACAAGCCGTCATCATCTCGATGTCTACACCAGCTTTGATGGCTTTAAGTGCTGCCTCAGCCTCATCCTCGGCGACACCATGTGGGATCAGTTCCTTCACTGCACCCCAATCCGAAATCAATACGCCATCAAATCCCCATTCTTCACGAAGCAGCTGGCGAAGGAGTTTGACATTGCCGCTTATCGGAATCCCATCAATCGTATTAAATGAAGTCATGACCATTTCTGCACCTTCATCCAGTGCTGCACGATAGGCCGGCAGATAATATTCACGCAGCTGCCGTTCCGATAAATCCACCGTATTATAATCGCGGCCGCCTTCGGATAGACCATAGGCAGCAAAGTGCTTAATACAAGCCGCCAGACGATCTACATCACCAGTCAAGTCACTTCCTTGAAATCCGCGCACAAACGCACGGGCAAACCTACCATTCAAATATGGATCTTCTCCTGTAGACTCCATTACTCTTCCCCAACGCGGGTCCCGTACAAGATCCGCCATTGGCGCATAAGTAACGTGCACACCGGAGACTGCCGCTTCTTTTGCCGCAATCTCGGCGCTCAGCTCTGCGCGATCCATATCCCAAGAGCAGCCAATTGCCAGCGGGACCGGAAAAATCGTCTTGAAGCCATGCACAATATCCGCCATCATCAGCAAGGGAATGCCCAATCTATTTTTGCGTAAATGGGCTTCCTGAACCGCAATGACTTGCGCTGCACCTGATAGACCAAGTACAGAGCCGCTGCTCTCGATCATGTGGTCCGTAATTCCCATGGATGCCATAGGGCCAGTGATTTGTCCTCCATCCTCTGCCCCTTCATAGAAATTAGCGGCTAGCTGCTGCAATTGTGCAATCTTTTCTTCAAGCGTCATCTGGTTCAACAAGGTAGTCAGTTGCTGCTCATTCATTTCAAATCCTCCATTGTTCAATTCTGCCGATGCCTATGAATGGAAAAACCCGTGTGCAAGAATTGCACGCGGGTCCTGTAGGTTCATTCCTACATGCATAGGGCGAAAGCTATTTTTTTAGATTGTTTAGTTCATCTAGAACCGGCTGAACGAGGGATTGTTTGCTCTTAACCCATTCTTTCCAGTTCGTCTCTAGATCGCCTGGTTTCAAAATCAGGTTAGTGTATTCTGTAGCATAGTCAAAGGAAGCCTGATTTTTAGCCTTGGAATCATACAACTGGTAATCCCAGTCATATTCAGCCGTTGCTTTGTCTTTTAAAGCAAGCTCAGCTTTTTCTTTGAACAGTTCTACAGAACGATCGCGATATTCTTTTTTGATCGCAGGGTTCACGATACTAAAGTCATCCGCCAAGACATACAGTCCTTCAAAACGGTTCGGATATTTCTTATCCAATGTTGTTCCTTCAGGGAGTAAGCTGATTAATTCGCCATTTTCGCCTTTTTTCCAATCTGTTCCTTCAAAGCCCAAGTTAACGGTCAATTGACCTTCTTTACTTGTTGTATATTCCATGAAGTCCATAATCCGTTCAAATTTCTCTTTGCTGATATCTGGCGAGAAGATTACAGCAGACCAGAAGTTAACTTGATCGAGGTTACGATATTTACCGTCATCGCCAAGTACAATAGCTGTGTGCACTAGGTCATCACTATTTACACCTAGGTTATCTTTCATTTTAACGTCCATGTCTTTTCTGTAAGAAGCCAAACCACCTAGACTCGTAATACCGGAAACACCGTTAACTGTGAACTTTTGGCCAGATTCGCCATTTTTCCAAGTATAAAACTCAGGGTGCAGCAGTCCTTCTTTATAAGTAGTTTGAAGTTCTTTCAGTGCCGCTAACGTCTCATCGTTGGCTGGACCCCATTGGTATTTGCCATCTGCATCTTTATAGAATGCTGACTCTACTCTGGAGTGCACGCTATTAGCCATTACAATATTAGTCAAAGCATCGTTGATGTCATAAGAAATAGGAATGAGTTTATCTCCTACCTTGCCAGGGTCTTTCTCTTTAAGCAATCTAGCAAATTCCATCAGTTCTGTAGTAGTGTAGGCATCTTTCAATTCAAAACCAACGGCTTTAGCCCAGTCAGAACGCAGAGCAATTACTCCGATTTGGTTAATGAGCGGATCTGCCGGCTTGTTCTCAAAGTATACCGGTCTTGGCAGAACATAAGTGCCACCTACCGCTTTCTCCAATTCATCGCCAAGTCCTGTCAGCTTATAAGCGGCTGCCACATTCGGCCAACGTTCTTTCCAGTCATCTGGCAGCTTGTACAGCAGCCCTTGATCAATGTAATTAAGAGCATCACCGTGAACATAGTTCCAGCTTGCTACGTCAGGAAGATCACCGGAGTTAATCCACAGGCGCAGCTTCTCAGCCCATGAATCCCATTCAATATAGTTGTAATCCCATTTAATATTGAACTTATCCGTAAAATATTTATGATACACGTTATCAAAATCAGATTCTGTTGTCTTAATGGTGCTGGCTAACGAAATCTTCAACTCATCTTTATATCCATCTGTTGGATTGCCTGAATTTCCGCTATTAGCATTATTGTCTGAGCTTGAGCATGCTGCCAACATGATTGGAGTAAGACATAAAACACCGGCAAGGATTGACTTTACAGATTTTCTTTTTAAAATATTCATTTTGTCCTCCTTAAATTGTGTGACTGACCCTCTTTTGTATGGATAAATCATAAATCCCTAGGTCTTGATAGCCCCTGTCAGTACCCCTTTGGCAAAGTGCTTTTGGAGCATCGGGAAGAAACACATAATAGGAACCATGGTAACGAACACTGCCGCCATTTTCATACCCATGGAGAATGATTGTTTACCCACTGCGTCAACACTTGTTGCATTCGATGCATTCACTTGGGCTTCCATAATGATAGATCGCAACACGTTCTGCAGTGGCATCTGATCCGCTTTCCGCAGGAAGATCATGGCGTCATACCATCCATTCCAGAAGGCTACTCCGTAGAACAATGTGATGGTAGCTACGATTGGAGCAGATAATGGCAAGACTACAGAGAACAGGATTCTCCATTCCCCAGCACCATCAAGTCGCGCAGATTCCATCAGGGACTCAGGCAGACTGCTAAAATAGTTCGACATCAGAATCAGGTTAAACGCACTGAAGCTTCCAGCCAGAATAACTGACCAAAGGTTACCTGTCAGATGCAGATCCTTCATCACCAGATACAAAGGTACAATCCCGCCATTAAAAATCATTGTGAACAGGACAAGCATAAAAATCAGCTTTTTACCCGGGAATTTATTGCGGCTAAGGCCGTAAGCCATACTTGTCGTTAAGAACAAGCTAAGCGGGAGTCCTAAGATTAAGATCTTAAAGGTATTCCAATACCCTGTCCCGATCCGCCCATCAGCAAAGAGTGCCCGATAGGATTCCAGTGTTGGGTTCTTCGGAAATAACATCATAGGGTTATCAGCGTATTCTTTTTGCGTAGAAAAAGAAATCATAATGACATTCCAGAATGGAATAAGAATGGCCAAAGCGCCCACACTCAGAATTACGAAAATCACATAATCCATAGCGGTCATTTTTTTATGGTCTTGCATAATGGTCAGCTTTTTTTTACTCATACATTTGCACTCCTTTCTTACCGGAATAAACCGTCTCCGCCCATAAGTTTGGCAGCTCTATCTGCCAGAATCAGCAGAATCATATTAACAAGTGAACGGAACAAACTGACTGCAGTGGAGAATGAAAAGTCTGTTGAGGACTGGAACGTGATTCGGTAGATATACACATCTAGTACTTCCGAGACGTTTTTCGTTGCAGCGTTGCTCAAGTTAAAGATTTGGTCAAATCCAGATGACATCAGGCCACCGACGGAAAGGATAAACATAATCGTAATCGTCGGAAGAATGTTAGGCAGAGTAATGCGGAACATTTGCTGCAAGCGTGTGGCACCATCAATCTGTGCGGATTCATATTGGTCTGTATCAATACCAGAGATAGCGGCCATAAAGATAATGGCTCCCCAACCTGCTGATTTCCAGATATCCGTAAGATACAACATCGGAACGAACATTTTTTCAGAACCCAGGAAGTTAATGCCTGTCCCGCCAAACATTTGAATGAGGCTGTTGACCAGACCATCATAGGAAAGCACATTGATAACAACCCCGGATACTACGATCCATGACAGGAAGTTTGGAAATGTAAACACCGTCTGTAAAGCTTTTTTGTAACGATTCATGCGCAGTTCATTCAGCAGCAATGCCAATATGATTGGAAAAGGGAACTGAATAATCAGCTTACCGATGTTAATGGTTAACGTTCTCCATACGGCGTCAATAAAAGCCGGGTCACGGAACACATAGGTGAAATTCTCGAATCCGCTCCATGGGCTGCCCCAAATTCCTAAATTCGCTTTAAAATCTTTAAAAGCCAGAGATAGACCACCCATCGGCAGATAAGCAAATAGGAAAAGCCACACTAGTCCAGGAAGCACCAGAGTATAGACCATTCTGTTCTTCCAGACTTCTCTTAGGAACAGTTGGAATCTGCTGTCGTTCATTTTTTTAGCCGGTATTGCAACTTCGGATTTCAATTTGCATCTCCTCACTCTGCTTATGTCTTTTAGTTGTACAAGAAATCAAAGGTTGTCTTCAGATGCTCCTCCCAGAATCGCCATTCATGAGTTCCAGGGGTCTCAACATACTGAAATTCATAAGGGGTCGTCTCCAGGTGAGCTGCGAATTCCCGATTCATCTCCACAAACGGATCTTCCGAACCACAGCAAGTCAGAATCGAAGGCAGGTTACGTTTATCGTCGACCAATTTAGCGGCTAAAGCGTACAGATCCTGATCCGGCTTAATTTGTAAGCGTTTTCCAAAAGTACCCGCCATCTCCCTCGCCATGTCCTTGGACATTTGCGGATCGTTTAATCGTTTCTGGAGATCGGTAACTCCTGATAACGAAACCACTTTGCTGTAACGCTCGGGATAGGTAAGTGCACATTTCAGAGCGCCATACCCGCCCATCGATAAACCAGCGATATACGTCTTCTGCGGATTATCATCCAACCTCATCATTCGGCCACAAAGCTCGGGAAGCTCATGGGTCACATAGTGGAAGTAGTCCAGTCCGTACTCCATGTCTGTATAATAGCTCCTGTTTACTTGCGGCATTATGACTGTACAACCATATTGACTTGCATACTGCTCAATAGTAGTCATCCTGTGCCAAGTACTGGCGTTATCACCAGCACCATGCAGCAGGTAGAGCGTTCCTCCAGACATGTTGCCTGAATCGACGGGGGAGATAATACTGATGGTCGTTGTCATTCTCAAAGTAGGAGAGCCTGTCTCAACTGTTAATAATGCCATGAGTTATCTCCTTTTCGTTCTTATTCATTTGTTTATTTTCTTGCAAGATCCCCGCTTAACCAGTACGGATTCGAATACCATATGTTTGTTTTGCGAATCACCTGTGATCAGGTCAAACAAAATTTCAACACTGGCCTTCGCCATATCCACTCCGGGTTGGCTGATCGTATCCAGAGATGGATGATAATATTCTGCCATTTCAATCCCGTCGAATCCGATAATCGAAACATCATTTGGAATTGATAAGCCCAAAGACAATAACGCCTTAGCAGCCCCAATGGCAATCGTATCTGATGCAGCAAAAACAGCAGTGATATCTTTTTTCTTATTGAGCAGACGTTTGGTAGCTGTAAAGCCAGAGCTTGGACTATATTCACAATCCTCTACCATTGAAGGGTCGTACTCAATTCCATGCTCCTCAAGCGCTTTGATATATCCCATAAGCCGCCGGTTGCCTGTCGTATTTTGTACCAGAGGAAATCTGGCCAAAAAGCAGATATTGCGATGTCCTAATGAGATTAAATAGCTGACAGCCTTATAAGATTCCTGAAGATCATCAATGATCACGCTTGAAAAAACAGCAGGATCGACTTCTTTTGTAGTCGTGATGGTAGTCAGAACAAATGGAACTTTTAATTGTTTGAATTTATCTTCGGAATGATCATACGTTCCGCCCATAAAAATTACGCCATATAGATTTTTTTCTTTTACAAGCTGTAGAGCGATATCGATCTCATCTACTCCATCTTCTACATGCTGGATCATAAGCGGACATCCCCGCAGGTTCACCTGGCGTTCAACTTCCTTGATCATGTCTGCAAAAAACGGGTTTGAGATCCCTTTTACCATTAGCGCTATGGTATTAGATCGCGTCTTTTTCAAGTTGCTCGCATTACCATTTGGAATATAGTTATGTTCTCTAACAACCGCCATTACTTTAGCTCTAGTTGTATCGCTTACAACACCGCTATTATTGATTACTCTGGAGACTGTGGCGATACCCACGCCTGATAGCTTTGCAATATCTTTGATATTCATATTTACCTTGCTCCACTCCTATGATGAGTCCCCCCTTCACCCGATGAAAATCAGGTTGTGGAAACGCATGAAATGATGGGAAACGTTTCCCACGACATCATTTTGAGTCCTTAGCGCGTTTTTTCCGCTTACTTCGTCCATTATGAACAGGTAATTTTTATAAGTCAACTAAAAACACAAAAAAAATTGTGATTCATCACTTTTTATTTGGTTAAAATTACAATAAGTCTATAGTTACTCAATCTAGAAATTAGAAGTAATTGGTATTTATATATCAAACAATAGTTTTCCTTACTTTATTGACTTTAAAATAAGAATGGAATACCATCAATTTAGTGATTTTTATCGTTTTAACAGAAAACGTTTCCACTCGTTTTTCTAGTTTTTCTTTTTGTCACTTCGCTATCCTAGCTAGGAATATCAAGAGAAAGAAGGACTCTTTTTATGTTGAACATGGCTCAATTCGCAGCTACGGCTCGTGAACGAAACCTCAATATCTTCAATGTTCGTGTGCTTCAAAACGGTAACCTTGTGGGAAAGCTGGATCTCACGGAGGATATTCGGCGCTTGCAGCATTCCGTCAGCAAGTCTTTTACTTGTATGGCAGTAGGTCTTGCCATTGATGAAGGGAAGCTGACACTGGAAACAACGCTTAGAGATGTTTTTCCGGAGTATGCCTCTCCTCTTAAACAAACACTTCCTTCCATGCAGCCCGGAGATATAACTTTGTTCGATTTGCTGCGAATGAGTACAGGGCACGACTCCCCTCCATTTTGGGCTGAAGAGAGATTAGCCTTGAAGGATAAAAATTGGGTGCAGCATTATTTATCTCTGACTTTAGACAGAGCTCCCGGAGAGAAATTTACATACAGCAGCGGAGATACCATTATGATCTCTGCAATGGTGCAAGCCCGCGTCGGGCAAACCGTAAAGGATTATCTGGTACCTCGTTTGTTTGCACCTCTGGGTATAAACAATGTGGATTGGGAAACAACACCTCAAGGGGTAACCCTTGGCTGTGCCGGACTTCAGATTAACACGGAAGAGTTAAGCCGGTTTGGACAGCTGCTTTTACAGCAAGGAAAGTGGCAGGGCCAGCAACTGATCCCCGCAGCATGGATCGATTTTGTTACACAAAAACAGATCGACAATGATGGAAACGGCGACTGGGGAGAAGGATACGGCTGCCAATTCTGGCTCTGCTCCCACGACGCTTACCGTGCCGATGGCGCTCATGGACAATTCTGTCTTGTGGTGCCGGATGCTCAAGCAGTCATTGCAATTAACAGCATGGAAGATAACATGCAGGGCATCCTGGATATCGTCTGGGAGGAAATCTGGCCGCTTCTTTAGGAGCGGTCTTTTTTATGGCTTGAGGTTAGCGTGCGCATAATGGGTAATTTACATTCTTCGGCGATTAGCGATTGAGGAGGCTCGCGGAGTTTGGTGCTCGACGACGATAAGTGCTGAACACCGTAAGCGCCCAACACCGTAAGTGCCCAACACCGTAAGTGCCCAACACCGTAAGTGCCCAAAACCTATAAGTAACTCAACACACCAAGTAACCAGCACTTTCCGAGACTGAGGACGCTTGCGGACTCAGGTGACGTTATTTACTCTTTTATCGTCTTATGAGCAACCTTTCGGACACCAGTGCAGCTATTCCTGAGAAAGCAGCTCTTTTGGGGAACGTTTGGCACCAACAGCGACTATGGAGTCCGATAACATCGCAAATGTGGCACTTTTCAGCATTTAAGGTCATCTGGGTCCGATAGCTGCTGCGTATGTGCAAATGCGGTCTAGAGGCTCGAAGTTTGATCTCAACGATGATAAGAAGATAAACACGCACAAGCGTTCACACCAATCGATGCTCAAACCGTTTAAACCCGAAGTCCCCACCGCCAAACACGCCATGCAGTCAACACCAATAGATGCACAACACCAAGTAACCAGCATTACTCAAACTGAGGAGGAGGCTCGCGGACTCAGATGACGTTATTTTTTCATTTTTCGCCTTTTGAGCAACATTTCGGACTCCACTGCAGCTATTCCTGAGAAAACAGCTCTTTTGGGGCACCTTTGGCATCAATAGCGACGATGGAATCCGATAACATCGAAAATCCCTTAATTTTCAGCATTTAAGGTCCTCTGGGTCCGATAGCTGGTGCGTATGTACACAAATAAGTAGCTCAACACACCAAGTAACCAGCATTACTCAGACCGAGGAGGCTCGCGGACTCAGATGACCTTATTTGCTCATTTATCGCCTTTTGAGCAACGTTTCGGACTCCAGTGCAGCTATTCCTGAGAAAGCGGCTCTTTTGGGACACGTTTGGCACCAATAGCGACGATGGAGTCCGATAACATCGCAAATGTGGCACTTTTCAGCATTTAAGGTCATCTGGGTCCGATAGCTACTGCGTATGTGCAAATATGGTCTAGATGTTCGAAGTTTGATGTTCAACGATGATTAGTAGCTAAACACGCCCAAGCGTTCACACCAATCGATGCTCAAACCGTAAGTCCCCACCATCAAACTCGCCATGCAGTCAACAACAATAGAGGCACAACACCAAGTAACCAGCATTACTCAGACCGAGGAGGCTCGCGGACTCAGATGATCTTATTTGCTCTTTTATCACCTTTTGAGCAACGTTTCGGACTCCAGTGCAGCTATTCCTGAGAAAGTAGCTCTTTTGGGGCACGTTTGGCATCAATAGCGACTATGGAGTCCGATAACATCGAAAATCCCGCACTTTTCAGCATTTAAGGTCATCTGGGTCCGATAGCAGCTGGGTATGTGCAAAATAAGTAACTCAACACACCAGTAACCAGCACTTGCTGAGACTGAGGAGGCTTGCGGACTCAGATGACGTTATTTGCTCATTTATCGCCTTTTGAGATACGTTTCGGACTCCACTGCAGCTATTCTTGAGAAAGCGGCTCTTTTGGGGCACGTTTGGCATCAATAGCGACTATGGAGTCCGATAACATCGAAAATCCCATACTTTTCAGCATTTAAGGTCATCTGGGTCCGATAGTTGCTACGTAATGTACAAATGTGGTCTAGATGTTCGAAGTTTGATGTTCAACGATGATTAGTAGCTAAACACGCCCAAGCGTTCACACCAATCGATGCTCAAACCGTAATTCTCCACCGCCTACAAGTAGCTCATCACACCAAGTAACCAGCACTTTCTGTTGCTGAGGAGGCTCGCGGACTCAGATGACCTTATTTGCTCATTTATCGTCTTTTGAACAACGTTTCGGACTCCAGTGCAGCTATTCCTGAGAAAGCGGCTCTTTTGGGGCACGTTTGATACCAATAGCGATAATGGAGTCCGATAACATCGAAAATCCCATACTTTTCAGCATTTAAGGTCCTCTGAGTCGGATAGCTGCTGCGTATGTACAAATGTGATCTAGTCGTTTGAAGTTTAATGTTCAACGATGACTCGAATTTCGACGTTTAGTTCAAGAAGGAAGACAAAGGTATCCCGTGTGTGACCTCGAACTAAAACTCGCGCACGCAAAAACAGCCTTCCCGAAGGAAGGCTGTTAATTGACGTCCCGGAAGGGATTCGAACCCCTGACCGTGCGCTTAGAAGGCGCATGCTCTATCCAGCTGAGCTACCGGGACATATAAGAAATAAATACTATGTATTGACGCAACGATATTTATTATACCTTATTCAGCGGATTTTTCAAGTCAAAACAACTTAGAAAAATAATAAAAGAGTTTTCGGTGTGGTTTTTTCACACGTCAGCGTAACCACAGGAAATGAAAAGAACGGCATTTCTGCCGTCCTTTTCAGCGATTCCAGTGTACACTTTACAAGCCTTCGTTATTTACTCCAGCTTTCGAAAACGCTTCTCCAGCTGCTTTTTCAAATCCCCAAAAGTGAGTAATTCTCTTTGAAACTTGGAATGCTCATCTTCTGGCGACATGAAGTTGCTGCCTGTAAATGCACTCGAGGTCACATCTTGAAAAGCGTCATGCATATTGTTATCAAACCAATCGGTAGAGGTATCAGCATCATTAGTCAGAATACGGACAATCTCATATCCTTCTTCACGCCGATCCTCAACGATATACACCAAAAGCGCAGGATCACTAACAGCACCCGGCAAAACACCCACTTCTGCACAAGGCGCACCATCGTACTCCATCATTCTGCGAATTTTGGCGTCTTTAATATAATACACCTGTCATCCTTCCCTCCTGGCAAATTCCCCTCTCCCCTAGTGTTCGGATAAGGACATACATTTTATGCCTTCCTTCGGCATATATCTGTATTACTTGGCAAAAAAGTAAGGACAACAATCGCACAAAAGAGAGGATGAACCATCATGTGCGGAATAACCGGATTTATCCAGTGGCGCGGAGATCTCACTCAGCACTCGCAGCTGCTGGTCAAAATGACTGAAACTTTAGCAAACCGCGGCCCCGATGCAGCCGGAACCTGGATCTCAGGCCCCTGTGCTTTCGGTCACCGCAGACTTAGCGTTATCGATCCGGAGAACGGTGCCCAGCCCATGATCACCCGCCATGAGGAACAGGTATACGCGATTGTTTACAACGGCGAATTATATAACGCCCTCGAACTCAAACAAGAACTTAAGCAGCGAGGGCATCAATTCCGCACCCAGTGCGATACAGAGGTGCTGCTGCATTCCTATATCGAATGGGGCCCGGATTGCGCAGAGAAGCTCAATGGAATCTTTGCTTTTGCAGTATGGGACGGTCTTCGCGACCAAGTCTTTTTTGCACGTGACCGTTTAGGTGTGAAACCCCTGTTCTATAGCAAGGTTGATGATGTGCTAGTTTTTGGCTCAGAGCCTAAAGCGTTGCTGCAGCATCCTAAGGTACAACCAATTGTGGGTCCTGAAGGTCTCGCAGAAATCTTCATCATCGGTCCAGCGCGTACACCGGGTCATGGTGTTTATAAGGATATGCAAGAGCTTCGTCCAGGTCATGCTATGATCTATAGCCGTGAAGGTCTGCGCAGTTATGCCTATTGGAAGCTGGAGAGCGCAAAGCATACTGACAATGAAGCAGAGACAGCCGCTAAGGTGCGTGAACTGCTCCAAGATACACTCGAACGTCAACTGGTCTCAGACGTCCCTGTTTGCTCTCTTTTGTCGGGAGGGCTGGATTCCAGTGCGCTGACGGCACTTGCAGTGGATTACTACAACCGGAATGGTCAGGGACAAGTGGATACTTATTCCGTAGACTATGTAGATAACGACAAACATTTCAAAAGTCATACTTTCCAGCCGGGAGCAGATGGGCCGTGGATTAAACGAATGGTCGATGAATTGAATACAAACCACCACTACATCTCGTTCGATACCCCGGAGCTTGTAGAAGCGCTGGATAATGCTTTGTACACTAGGGATTTACCAGGGATGACCGATGTGGACTCTTCCTTGTACTTATTTTGCCGGGAGATTAAAAAGAACGCGACAGTAGCTATTTCCGGTGAAGCTGCGGATGAGATTTTTGGCGGATACCCTTGGTTCCACCGTGAGGAAATGCTCTCCTCAGGCACTTTTCCTTGGTCAGTTGCTCCGAAAATGCGTGCAAGTCTACTTTCCCCAGAAATTAACGAGTGGATTCGTCCACTGGAATATTTGGGTGACAGATATAGCGATGCGGTGGCTGAAGTTCCGAAGTTGGATGGAGAAACGGGAAAACAAGCACAAATGCGCGTAATGTCCTATCTGAATATCACCCGCTTCATGCCTACTCTGCTAGACCGTAAAGACCGAATGAGCATGGGTGCAGGGCTAGAGGTACGTGTTCCTTATTGTGATCACCGACTCGTTCAATATGTATTTAATATTCCGTGGGAAATCAAAAATCTGGGGGGCCGTGAAAAAGGGATTTTACGTAAATCTCTTGAAGGCATTCTTCCAGACGATGTGCTCTACCGCAAAAAAAGCCCTTACCCCAAAACTCATAATCCTGCCTATTTAAATGCGGTACGAACTCAGGTATTAAACATTCTGGATGACTCTACTTCACCCATACTTCCATTAATTGATGCTGCCAAAATCCGTGAGATCGCCGCTTCTCCGGAATCCTCAACCAATCTGCCTTGGTTCGGCCAGCTCATGTCCGGTCCTCAGCTGTTTGCTTACCTCGCCCAAGTGGATCTCTGGCTGCGTAAATATAACGTCTCCATCCAATAAGCGCGTAGAGAACTGAGATAATCGACAAGCCAAACAGCAAGTCACCGGATACGGGGACTTGCTGTTTGGCTTGTATTTGCAATAATTACTCTACGATCTTATCTGAACGATCCTTAAAAGTTAAAGTTGTCCGGGTCCGGGCCAAATCGATGGTCTTTGTTCAAGCCCTCGATAGCTTTGACATCCTCATCACTAAGCGTAAAGTCAAAGAACCCCGCATTCTCCTTGATTCGATCCGCATGTACGGATTTAGGTATCGTAATGACACCTTGCTGCAAATCCCAGCGAAGTACAATTTGAGCAGGGGTCTTGCCATACTTCTCAGCCAGCTCGTTTAAGAGCGGTAGATCAAGATTCCCTTGCATTAATGGACTCCATGCTTCAAGCTGAATGCTCTGTTCATTGGCATATTTCAGCAGCTCACGCTGAGTCAACAGCGGATGGAATTCCACCTGATTCACCACTGGTACCACTCCGGTATCCTCGATGATATCTTTCAGATGATGAACCTGAAAATTGCTCACGCCGATAGATTTGATGAGGCCCTCTTTTTGCAGATGAATTAAGGCCTTCCATGTCTCACGATATTTTCCTGCCACCGGCCAGTGTATGAGATACAGATCCAGATAGTCCAGACCTAGCTTGCGCCGGCTATCCTCGAACGCTTTTAGCGTAGACTCATAACCTTGATCAGGATTTCGTACTTTAGTCGTAATAAACAGCTCATCCCGGGCCACTCCACAATCACGAATAGCTTGTCCTACGCCTTCTTCGTTATTGTATCCGGCTGCCGTATCAATACTTCGATATCCTAATTCCACTGCGGTTTTGACCGCATGAATAACCTCTTCGCCATCTTTAGTCTTATACACGCCAAGACCCAGCCACGGCATGGTCACCCCATCATTTAAAGTAGGACCACCCGAGAACGGTGCATTCAATTCACTCATCGCTTAACCCTCCAAGCTTATTGTTATTTCGTTAAACATACTTAACCTTTTTACCCACTTAAGAAGCAAACACTACCATAAAAAGTATAGCAGATGGCTTCATCATTCCCCAAATCCTTATAAAAAAACGGAGGCGTAAGCGCCCCCGCTCTTCTTTATTTCTCAATTAGTTTGAAATCATCAAAATGGAATTCAGGAGAAACAATACAGGATACCAGCGTCGGCTCTTTGCCTAACGAACGCGCGGCCTGCCATACTCCCGCTGGAACAACCACTTGTGGCTGCTGGCCTGCAGCAATATCGAGACCCAGAATAACTTCCTGCACATCCTCAGGCTTATCTCCATTACCTCCGAGACTAAGCACGATTGGACTACCGGAATGCCACAACCAAACTTCATCGGACAATACAGTATGCCAATCAGATTGTTCGCCTTCGTGAAGCAGAAAATAAATTGAAGATGCCGAATGACGTGATCCAGAATAGCTATCGCCTAACACTTCCTGCGAAATTTCAAATTCCGAATTCCAAAGTCTTTTGTACCAACCACCCTCAACGTGAGGCTGTAATCCAAGCAGTTCAACTAGCGGTGAAATTTCTTTTTGCGTCACAGTAGCTTCTCTCCTTCAAAGTTAGCATGAACAACAATAGCTTCATATGCATAAGGTTGTTTTTGCTTTTTACTTTAACGGAATAAGCTCGAATTGTAAAATCTATTTACTGTCCTTGCTCGCTTTGAAGACTTCCGCAATCGCTCCAAGACTTCCCAGCGTTTCAACAGCGCTAGTTGGCAAGAACACTTTATTAGCAGGGCCTTTGGCAATCTCAGCCAGAGCCTCGAAGGAACGATAAGCCAGCACCTGCTCATCCAGACCTGCTGAACGAATCAGCTCAATGCGTGATTTTTCTGCTTCTGCCACGGCTTGAATCGCTTTAGCCTCACCGTGTGCTTCCAGTTCCTGCGCCTGCCGTGAACCCTCTGCTTGACGGATACGCGCTTCTTTATCGCCTTCTGCTTTTAGAATCTTACTCTGTTTATCCCCTTCAGCGCGCAGGATCATATCCTGCTTGGCAGCTTCCGCTTCCAAAACAATGGCACGTTTGCTCCGCTCTGCTTTCATCTGCTTATCCATCGCTTCCTGAATATCCAACGGCGGTTTGATATCGATAACTTCCACACGCTCGATCCGTACGCCCCACTTCTCAGTAGCTTCATCGAGAGCAAGACGGATATCCGTCGAAATCTTTTCCCGTCCAGACAAGGTCTCATCCAATTCCAGCTTACCGATGATTTGCCGCATCGTTGCCGTCGAAATGTTTCTTACCCCATAGACATAATCAGAAATACCATAAGTAGCTTCCTCTGGTCCAACCACCTGGTAGAAAATAATCGTATCAATCTGCACCTGCACGTTATCCTTTGTAATTACCGTTTGCGGAGGTACATTTGCTTGTTGAATCCGTAAATCATGGTAGGTGCGCACCTGATCAATTACAGGAATCAGAATGTTCAGCCCCGGTGTCAGCAGACGATTAAATTTACCGAGCCTTTCCACTACGCCTACCCGCTGCTGTGGTACGATTTTGACTGTTAATGCCACAAAAACTACGACCACTACAATAATAATTGCGATAATTGCCCATTGCATTAGTTCATTTCCCCCCATCGTTCTACTTCGATAATCGTCGTGCCTCTTTTCACTACTCTTACAACCTCATCCTTGCCTAGAGACTGTTCAGAGGTCGCGCTCCACGTATCTCCGCCTACCTTCACTTGCCCGTAACGTCCCTGCTCTATCGGCTCAACAACTACTCCTTGCCTACCGATGATTTCTGTACCTGTATCCTTGAACCCACGTGAATGGCGAAATCTAGAAACCAGTGGTTTCGAGAATATAGTCAGACCAAGTGCGACCAGTGATCCAAGGACCACCTGAAACAAAATGGCTTCGGGAACAATCAGCGACACCAAACCTGCGGCCAAAGCACCAATACTAAGCCACAATAAATAAAAAGTAAGCGTCATCATCTCTACAACAAACAGGACACCGGCTGCGATCAGCCAAAACACCCACACAACCATCGGTGAGCCCACCACCTTCCGTATGATACTACTATAACGAAAAGAAACATCGATGCGTTGCATAGTTCCATAAAAAAATATTTCAGGCATGTATATAATTTATATTCATTACATCGGTGGTTATGTGTTTCTTCATGAGTTTCTTGATAAAAGGCGAGTATACAAATCCAAAAGGGTTCACTTTTTGACGAGTCACTATAAATTAGAAAATTCTCCCCCTATATCACCTGATTTTATCCCTAGCGCAATTGCAAGCTATGCTTGAGAATAAGAGTTACCATCACCCATTTATATCTAATTCATCCTAATTATCCAACTTCCAAACATCCTCCTCTATTCATTCAAACCATACACAGCATGTTACATCTTTTAAAATCAATGAAACAGCAGCACACAAAAAGCATAAAAGAAAGCGCTTACTGATTGGGTAAGGCTTGATTTGGACCGCTGCTTTTTTGCTGCTGAATCTACGAATTGAACTTCAATAGAATGATAGGGACGCCAAGGGTGATGGTGCACTACAACCGACGGGAGGTGAAGGTCAGGACATCTTGCCGAAAAGAATTTCGAACTACACTTTGAATCTAGGAGGTAGAAATTCAATGATCTTCACGAAAAAAGCTTCACGCAAAACCTTTGCAATTGCGATGATCGCCGCGCTTGTTCTGACACTCTTTTCCACCCTGGGTGGCAGTCCCAAAACAGCCAACGCCGCACAGGATTACAAACTGGTTGGTTATTACGCTTCATGGGCCGCTTACGGGCGTGCTTACAATGTAACAGATATCGATCCTACCAAAATGAATGTCATTAACTACGCTTTTGCGGATATTTGTTGGAATGGCATTCATGGCAATCCCGACCCCACCGGCCCTAATCCGGTGACCTGGTCTTGCCAGAATGAACAAGGCCAAGCCATCAGCGTTCCGAACGGTACGATTGTTCTTGGTGACCCTTGGATTGACACTGGAAAAAGCTTCGGGGATGACAAATGGGATGATCCCATCAAAGGTAACCTGAAGCAGCTATGGAAGCTGAAGGAAAAGAACCCGAACCTGAAGACCCTAATCTCCGTTGGGGGCTGGACCTGGTCGAACCGTTTCTCGGATGTAGCTGCGACAGCTGCGACCCGTGAGGTTTTTGCCAATTCCGCGGTTGATTTTATTCGAAAATACAAGATGGACGGCGTGGATCTCGACTGGGAATATCCAGTAAGTGGTGGACTCGCAGGCAATAGCTACCGTCCTGAAGATAAAGAAAACTATGTACTGCTGCTGCAAAAAGTTCGCGAAAAGCTAAATGCAGCCGGCGCGGCGGATGGAAAAACCTATCTGCTGACCATTGCTTCCGGGGCAGGCCCAACGTATATCAACAACAATAACCTGGCCGGCATTGCTTCCGTTGTCGACTGGATCAATATTATGACCTATGACTTTAATGGGAGCTGGAACACCACCACCGGACATAATGCTCCGTTGTACTATGATCCCGCAGCTTCCGCTTCGGGCTTAACCGAACCGCAAAATTTTAACATCGATAAAGCGGTAACCTCCTATCTTGCGAATGGTGTACCTGCGAACAAGCTTGTACTTGGCATGGCTTTTTACGGTCGTGGTTGGGGCGGAGCTCCGGCTTCAGGAAACGGCCAATATCAGGTATCCGCTGGCATCTCACCAACAGGAACATGGGAAAAAGGCAGCTATGATTTCTATGATCTCGAAGCTAATTATATCAACAAAAACGGCTATACCCGCTATTGGAATGATACATCCAAAGTGCCTTATCTCTATAATCCAACAAATCAAACCTTTATCAGCTATGACGACGTAGAATCCTTTGGCCACAAGATCAGCTACCTGAAGTCCAAGGGTCTTGCAGGTGTCATGTTCTGGGAAACAAGTGGTGACCGGAACAAAACATTAACCAACAAACTAAACGCCGATCTTGGTGGCGGAGTGGTGCAGCCGACACCGACACCATCCACATCACCAACACCTACGGCAACTCCAACTCCTACGGCAACAGCAACGCCAACGCCAACTGCAACCGTGACGCCAACCCCAACTGCAACCGTGACGCCAACCCCAACGCCTACACCGGGACAATGTTCGGCAGCGGCCTGGGGTGCAACAACCGTATACACTGGCGGACAGCGTGTCTCCTACAATGGCTCAGTCTATGAAGCCAAGTGGTGGACGCAAGGGGATCGTCCTGATCTTAGCGGACCTGATGGGGTCTGGAAATTCATCAGCGTATGCGGAACAGCGACACCAACGCCAACTGCAACTGTGGTCCCAACTTTAACACCTACGGTAGTACCAACGCCTACCGCAACCGTTGCACCTACGCCTACTGTCGCGCCAACGCCAACTGCAACCGTTGCACCTACGCCAACTCCTTTGCCTACCGCTACACCTACTTCGGAAGGGTCTAGCTGGGGAACAGGCGTTGCGTAAAAAACAGGTGATGTCGTCGCCTACAACGGAAAAACATATACCTGCTTGCAGCCCCACACTTCACTTCAGGGCTGGGAGCCAGCCACCACACCTGCTCTTTGGAAGCTCAATTAAAGTCATGCAGGAAGCAGCGTTCCCTAAATAACATTATCCCCCCCTTGGAGGTATATTAAATATGATTGCAAAAGCACGTGCTAAGCGCAAAATATCCATAAGTTACCTTGCTGCGCTAATGAGCCTAATCGTTCTGGTTCCACTTTACACCGGGACAGGTGCATCCTTACCAGTGGCCCATGCAACGGAAACAACACCTTCCGCTCCCGCTCCAGCAGCTGACCATCCTCGCAAAATCGTTGCTTACTTCCCAGAGTGGGGCGATCAGGAGAACAAAGGATTTTACACCGTAGACAAAATTCCGTGGGATAAAATTACCCATATTAACTACGCCTTCGCCAAGGTAAATCCTCAAACGAACAAGATTGATCTCATGGACCGTACAGCTGCAATCGAAAAAGACTATCCCGGTCAGCTGACTACCCTGCCTTTTAAGGGGCATTTTAACCAACTGATCAAGTACAAACAGCTCTATCCTGATGTACGCACCCTGATTTCTGTTGGCGGCTGGTCGGGTTCCGGAGGATTCTTCAACATGGCGAATTCGGAAGCCGGGCGAGAAGCTTTTGCCAATAGTGTTGTGGATTTTCTGCGTACCTATCAGTTCAACGGAGTGGACATCGATTGGGAGTACCCTTCTGGCACTGGGCAGTCCGGTAATCCTAACGATTTTGCCGTGGCAGAACCGCTGCGTACAGTTAATTACAACAACTACGTTCTTCTTATGAAAAAACTTCGCGAAAAGCTCGATCTGGCAGGTTCACAAGACAATCAGAAATATGACCTGACTATTGCGGCCACCGCCTCTTCCTGGATTCTTGGGGGCATGAAGCTTGGGGAAGCCAATCAGTATTTAGACTGGGCGAACCTTATGACCTATGATTTCCATGGTGCGTGGAATGGTTATGTAGGGCCGCATTCTGCACTGTACCCGGATTCCCGCGATACTGAAACTGCTGCGCTGGGTACTCCGGTTCTGAATACCGACTGGGCGGTCCGATACTATCTCGGTACGCTTCCTCCGGAAAAAATCGTGATCGGAGTTCCTTATTATTCACGAGGCTGGAAAAATGTGAATGGAGGCATCAACAATACCGGCTTTTACGGCACAGCTCCGACAACCGGTGGGGGAGCAGATGGCCAATACGGCATCTGGAATGATCCCGCACCAGAGCAGCCTGCTGGTGCAAATCCGATCTGGCATGTGCTAAATCTGCTCAAAGATCCAGCGAATAAACGTTACTTCGATCCTGTTACCAAAACACCGTACTTGTTCAACGCAGACAAGAAGGTTTTTCTTACGTATGAAGATAAGGAATCTCTAGGCTACAAGCTGGATTACATTAAACAAAAAGGCTTGGGAGGCATGATGTTCTGGGAATTAACGGGCGATTACTCTGAGCAGAGCGATGGCACTTATACGTACGGCAATTCTCTGACCGATTTTGCCTATGATCAGCTGAAGACAGCCTCGCCGCCGGGCGGAGCTCCTAAGCCGCAGTTGCCTGAACCTAAAAACTTCAACCTCAGCTTCAGCGGCGCTTATGATCATCCGAACTATACCTATTCATTAAAAATAACGAACAACACCGGTGCGGATATTCCCGGTGGCTGGAAGCTGGAATTCGACCTGCCAACAACTACAACCCTAACCTCGGCATGGGGAGCCGGTAGCGTTGAGCAAATCTCCACGACCTGGGATTTCAACCGCTACCGTATTACAGGTACAGCTACTCAAACCATTGCAAACGGAGCTTCACTTGAAATTCCGGGTATGATGAAGCTGAATTTTTCAGGCGGTCCACAGCGAATCACCCTGAACGGAAACTCGTCCCAACAGGAATACGATAAACTGTACGGTGGCATTACGCCAACACCAACACCGTCTGCATCACCGACAGCAACACCTACTCCGACGACTACACCAACAGCAACACCAACGGCAACACCTACAACAACACCGACTCCGACGGCAACCGTGACGCCAACGCCAACTGTAGCGCCAACACCTACTCCTACGCCGGGACAATGCTCGGCAGCGACCTGGAATGCGGCAACCGCATATACTGGCGGACAACGTGTTTCCTACAACGGCTCAATCTATGAAGCCAAGTGGTGGACACAAGGCGATCGTCCCGATCTTAGCGGACCGGACGGTGTCTGGAAATACATCAGCGTATGTGAAACAGCAACGTCTACACCAACGGCAACTGTAGCTACAACGGTAATACCGACTTTGACACCTACGGTGGCACCGACGCCTACTGCAACCGTAACACCCACGCAAACTCCATTACCGACTGCTACACCTACTTCGGGAGGGTCTAGCTGGGTAACAGGAGTTGCTTATAAAGTAGGTGATGTCGTTGCCTACAGTGGAAAAACGTATACCTGCTTGCAGCCTCACACTTCACTTCAGGGGTGGGAGCCAGCTTCTACACCTGCTCTTTGGAAGCTGATATAATCGGGTGCTCTCTTTGATTCCAACAAGAAGATTGTCCCATTACAAGAAGAACATCCCATTATTAGTGCAGAGTCATACTCATTCTCTGGGGCTTACGTTAAGGACCCAGTTGACGTTATTTACAAATTTCAAGCCTTTGGAGCTATGTTTCGGACTCCAGTGCTGCTATTCCTTATGAAATGCTTCTTTTGGGGTTTTTTTCGTGCCCATAGCGACTTTGGGGTCCAGTAGAATCTCAATTATCGGAAATAGCTACGTTTAAGGTCAGCTGTGTCCGGGTGGCAGCTTCATACGGGTAAATGTGTTAGAATCGAACGAAGTTTGAGGCTTAGTTCAAAGGGAAGGTATAAAAAACGGGGGTGCCCAGCAGCCATTTCGCGGCTTTTGGACACCCCCACTTTTTAAAAAAACTCTATTCCGGCGATAGGCCGCCTTCAGCCGCCAGTTTCTTCTCCAGCTTCGCCGTCAGCAGTCGCAGTGCAGTTCCTCGATGGCTGATCTGCTGCTTCTCCTCCAGCGTAAGCTCGGCCATAGTTTTTTCATGTTCCGACAGGTAGAATAGCGGGTCGTAACCGAAACCACCGGCACCTGATGGTTCTGAAGTAATCCAACCTTCGACCGCACCTTCTGCGGTTAGCTCCTGCTTGGAAACTGGATCGTACAGCGATAAAGTACAGACGAACCTAGCCGTGCTCAGCAAAGGCTGATCTGTGTCTTCCCCCTGTTTCAATCTCTCTAGCTCGCTAAGCAGCTTTAGGTTATTTTCCCCATCCGTAGCATCTTCACCTGCAAAACGTGCAGAGTACACACCAGGTCTGCCATCCAAAGCATCTACACAAAGACCCGAATCATCAGCGAGTACCGGAATTCCAAGTGCGTCACCTACGGCTTTGGATTTTTTAAATGCGTTTTCTGCAAAAGTAGCTCCGTCTTCTACCACATCGGGCAGATGCGGATAGTCATACATACTCTTAACTGTCAGGCCCAGCGGGGCAAAAGCGTGCTCGAATTCGCGCACCTTCCCCTTATTCTTCGTAGCGACAATGAGAATATTGCCTGTGGAATTCATGTTACACCTCTTGGCCCGGCTGGCCGGAAGGGATTTTCAGAGCAATCGCTCCGAGCGCTTCTTTTTGTGCGGCAATCAGTTCATAAATCCCTTTCTCACCTAGACCCAACAAAAGATCCAGCTCTTGACGCGAGAATGGTCTTTCTTCGCCAGTTCCTTGTACCTCAACAAAAGCACCGCCGCCGGTCATGACTACATTCATATCCACTTTGGCTTTGGAATCCTCTTCATAATTCAGATCGAGCAGTGTTTTATCCCCTACAACACCTACACTAATTGCTCCCAAAAAGTCTGTTATAGGAAAAACAGCCAGCTTGTGCTGTAGTGCAATTTTATTAATAGCAAATGCCATGGCAACAAAAGCGCCTGTTATCGAAGCCGTCCGAGTTCCCCCATCCGCCTGAATCACATCACAATCCAGCGTAATGCTGCGTTCACCTAACGCTTGTAAATTCACCACGGAGCGAAGCGCACGGCCGATCAGCCGTTGGATCTCCATTGTACGTCCGGTAAGTTTACCGCGTGCAGCTTCACGTTGATTACGGGACTGGGTGGCCCGTGGAAGCATCGAATATTCGGCAGTTACCCAGCCTTTTCCTTGTCCTTTAAGAAACGGAGGCACTTTTTCCTCTACAGTAGCCGTACAAATGACTTTGGTGTCTCCCATCTCAATGATCACGGAGCCCTCAGCATATTTATTCGTTTGGGTCGTTATTGTCAGCGGTCGTAATTGGTCGTCAGTTCGCCCGTTTGATCTCATCTTTTCTGCCTCCTACATCGTATAGCTAATAGTTTAGTGTGAGTCCCGTTTCCCTGTTGTTCATTGCGGCAGTTCACCGTTCGGGACGTTACGTCTTTTTGAGCAACTTTTATTCTACCAAAGAGGAGGCACAAAAGCATCTTTTAAACCTTAGAAGGTCATTCTATAACGGGAGCTCGTTCAAAAATTCAGGTTCAGAAACAGGTTTGCTATAGTCCACATTGTCAGTGTCGGTAATCGATTGTTTGCCGTTCAAACGAATTTGAACTAAAGCATCTTCCGTATTTTGCGCAACAGTCAGAACAACCGATTCCAGCAATTCGGCAGGAACTTCCTTCCCATCTGCGAACATATCGTCATTCAAGGATACAGTAACAACACCGTTTTGTCCGGCTTCAACCGAATCAAGTGATGTGCCCTGTGTCATAACCATTTCCAGACCATCTCCAGATTCAGGTCCCGCAATCAGTTCATTTATAGCAGCTGTCAGCTGTTCTTGCCCTGCGGGTACAAAGCGCGTAACCGGAACATAATATTGGATACCGTCAGGAGATGTTGTGGAAAAATAAACAGTAACCGCACTAGAGTTCATCAAAGATGGACCTTGTTTAGGCAGGTTAATGCCCATTGTGCGGGACAGCGGGCGATCCAGCGGAGTACCTTGAAGCGGCATTTCCGTAAGCTTTTTACCATCTACCCAGAACTGTACACCTTTAATGTCATCTTGACCGGTCAGCGTCCAAGTGATCGCTTCAAGGATTTTGCGTTCATCCGCAGCATCGTAGTTGTTAAATTCCGAATTGAACTCAACAACTGCCAGATTCGACTTGTCTACCGTAATGCTTTGCACCTCAGTTCCAGCTGGTAGAATGCCTTGGAAGCCTTCTGGCAATGAGGACGCATATTCTCCCTTATTCACTAATGCCATTAAAGAGTTCTTGAGCGTGCTGGAATCTTTGCTTTTTGGCAGATTTAGCGACACTGGAGCGAGTAAGCCGTTTCCATCTTCCAAATATACGGTCGTCCGGTCACCGGAAGCCGTTGTTTTATCCGTTGCTTTAGCGGTTTTGGTGCTGTCCTTAACAGCTGTTTGTGCATCATCCTGAGCCACTGGACCAAATACACCTGAATCCAAAGTGTTATTTCCCTCTGTCTGTAGCATCTGCGCTTCAACCTCAGGTGGCGGAGCATCAATCGATGCTGATTCCGAACCGAACAAGCCACAACCGGACAGTGCCAGTGGAACTGCGAGTAGGCAGACTGCGGAAATTCCGCGGATTTGTTGCATTGTTTTCATCATTTATTACCCCTTTCAAGGTTAGATAGCATTTGTACTGCTATGTATACGAGACCTTTGTCCAAAAAATAACAACTGCTTATCCTAAATTGTTGGAAAAGCCTGTGTACTTTATTTTCAGGTTGGGTTGGATCTAGATTTTAATTCACATAGACTCCGCTTTCTGGACAAATACTTCTTCTAAACGTACAATCTGAGATAACACCAGCGCTTAACATCATGCTAACGAACGTTGTAATGCAAAGACTTAACTTACGAGGTGACTAATCATGGCTGATGAACCAATCGCAAAAATACCTTACAGTCTGAACAGCAAGGCAGTCGCAGATGCGACCAAAGTGTGGTTGAATAAGCGTGGAGTGAACCTGCAGGAAATCGCAGAGCTCGTTATGTTTCTGCAAAAAAAATATTATCCAAACTTAACAATGGAAGAATGTGTCCATAACGTTGAGATGGTACTCAGCAAACGGGAAGTGCAAAATGCAGTACTTACGGGCATTCAATTGGACATGCTCGCGGAGGAGGGGAAGTTGTTTCCGCCGCTTCAGGATATGATCGAAAATGATGAGGGATTATACGGAGTGGATGAGATTCTGGCTTTCTCCATCGTAAATGTATACGGCAGCATTGGCTTCACCAACTATGGTTATGTGGACAAGCTTAAGCCAGGCGTTCTTGAACGGTTGAACGACAAAAACACCGGGCAGATCCACACCTTTCTCGACGATATCGTCGGAGCTGTAGCCGCTGCAGCTAGTAGCCGAATCGCACACCGTAAGCAAGCGGAGCGTGAGATAGACCTCGAACTTCCGCATTCACCTGAGGATCGCGAAGAAGCTGCAAGGAAACTTGCAGAACATGAAAAACAACCGGAGTAACCGGTGTTTTGGGTACACTCTGAGAATTAAAAAGCGATTGTTTCGTAACCCTTGCGGGTTATGAGACAATCGCTTTTTTTGAGGTTGGGTTGGGTTGGGTTGGGTTGGGTTGGGTTGGGTTGGGTTGGGTTGGGTTGGCTTGGCTTGGCTTGGGTTGGGTTGGCTTGGGTTGGCTTGGGTTGGGTTGGCTTGGCTTGGGACCGTTTTAGGGAAAAACTCCCTAAAAAATACCGAAAATCGTTCAAAACCTAAGGTATTAGGGAATTCTTCCCTAATAACTCTACGAAAACCTTAATTTATAGCTACATTCGTAGAATATTAGGGAGAAATTCCCTAATATCCGCTCTACACCTCAACAATCCTCAAAAAACAGGGAGGAATTCCCCAATTAGTCAATACCAATACTTAGTTACTCGACAAGATGTGTTTCTACCCACGAATAGCGGCATCTGAGTCCGAATGATCTGTGTGACGTATAAGTAAAGTAATCAAACATTAGTTGGTAATGCGATCGGACTCAGGTGACACTATTTCCATAAAACACCCTTAATTTAGTCACTTTCGGACTCCAGAGTCGCTATTCACTCAAAAATGACCAATAACTCCCCTCTGCACTAGCAATAACGCCTCCCCGGTCCGATACTAACCTCAAAAGTCCCAAAATCCACGAATAGCTGCATCTATGTCCGAATGATCTGTGTGACGCATAAGTAAAGTAATCAAATGTTAGTCCGAATGTTCAGCCTGACGCATGAGTTAAGTAATCAAATGTTAGTTTGGTAATGCGTTCGGACTCAGGTGACACTATTTCCATAAAACACCCTTGATTTAGTCACTTTCGGACTCCAGAGTCGCTATTCACTCAAAAATGACCAATAACTCCCCTCTGCACTAGCAATAACGCCTCCCCGGTCCGATACTAACCTCAAAAGTCCCAAAATCCACGAATAGCTGCATCTATGTCCGAATGATCTGTGTGACGCATAAGTAAAGTAATCAAATGTTAGTCCGAATGTTCAGCCTGACGCATGAGTTAAGTAATCAAATGTTAGTTTGGTAATGCGATCGGACTCAGGTGACCCTATTTCCATAAAACACCCTTGATTTAGTCACTTTCGGACTCCAGAGTCGCTATTCACTCAAAAATGACCAATAACTACCCTCTGCACTAGCAATAACGCCTCTCCGGTCCGATACTAACCTCAAAAGCCCCAAAACTCACGAATAGCTGCATCTGAGTCCGAATGACCTGTGTAACGCGTAAGCAAAGTAATCAAATGTTAGTCCAAATGATCAGCCTAACGCATGAGTATGTAATCAAAGGTTAGTTTGGTATGCGATCGGACTGAGGAGCTCAATATTCATATAAATAGCACCGAATTATACTCTCTCCTTAGTCACTAAAACCAAAACCCAAAAAAAGAGCAGTCCCAATAACACAGGACTGCTCTGTACCTCTACTTGATCATAACCTTCACATCTCAATTCATTTCATCAATCATCATTCATCACTCATCACTCTTCGAGCCCGCTAGAAACTCTAACTAACATGGTCTCCAGCACTTTGAGATGCTGCAAATAATATAGCACCGTCCGCCTCTATCATCACTGCCCGCTCCCGGCGCATCAGCTCCGCTAAATGCGCCAGTGTCTCACTCATCGCAAAGCGCATCTGGTGAACGGTGGTTACCCGGCTGCGAAACAGAATTTCGCAGACTGCGAAGCCGCTCAGCGGGCAGTTTGCGAGCAAGGCTGCAGCGGTATCCAGCCGCTCCTCATGATGAGCGAGCAGGCTGCTGACCCGGTGCGTGAAGCCCGTGAACGGTTCCCGATGGCCCGGGAACGCCATGCTGACCGGATAGCTGCCCAGCTCCCGCAGCCCCTGAAGAAACGTCTGCAGCGGCTGTGGATCGCTGCCTGGAAGCAGGCTGACATTGGGCGAAATCTGCGGCAGCACAGCATCGCCGCAGATCATTTGCCCGCTGTCCGCATGATACAAGCTCACATGTCCCGGTGCATGTCCGCCAGTTACAATCAATTGCCATTCACGGCCCCCCATCCCGAAAGGCTCTACCTCATTCAGATAAGTTACAACCGGCTGCGGCTCCACTTGAGCGTCAAAGCTCTCCAAATGCGTTTTTATTCCACTCGACCATTCTTCCGACATTCCGTGTCCAATGAAATATAACGGCAAAACTTCATTGATATCCGTGTCACTGCCCCACATCAACATCGCTTCGGCATGAGCACGTTCAGTCATCCATACCTTACATCCGGTCTGTAACTGCAACCATCCCGCCAATCCATAATGATCGGGATGATGATGTGTTACGACGATATCCCACACGTCCTTCCACGACAATCCCAGCTCCTGCAGGATCGCCTGCCAGCATTTTTCTGTCTCCGGGCTACGCGGACCGGGATCAATAATAGTAATTCTGCCATCCTCATCGGGCAGAATATAGCTGTTCACTTGACGAAGCGGCGAGTCCATGGGCACCGAGACCTGAAGAATGTTCTCGTCCCATGAAGTGATATCCGCCTTAGACATGGTGCGATCACCGCCTTTGAATCTTTTTCCTGATACCATTACGATCGAATTCCACTAAAAATCATCCGCGTGGAGCTTTCTGCATTATAAACCTCATCTTCATAGCTGCCATGCACAGCTTCGAGCTGTAAACCCGCTTCCTCGATCATCCCGCTGAATTTCTCCAAGGAATACAGCTTCACACGTTCATGATATTGGCGAGGTGTAGAATCATTTTTAGAGGTTAAAATGATGTCCTTCTTCACGTACCCATCCTCGATCCGCCGCGACTCATCAATCAGATTTTTTCCATCCTCGCGGGTAGAATGCGGCACCAGATGACGAATCACATACGCAGGATTCAGATAATCAATAACAAACTTGCCACCCGGCTTCAACATCCGATAGATTTCACGCAAAACCTTTACCTGCTCCTCATCCTCTTCAAAATAACCAAAGGAAGTGAATAGATTAACCACAGCATCGAAACCTCCAGTTAACGGTAGGTCACGCATGTCAGAACGCAGCCAAGTTACCTGCTCCGCTCCTGTTTGAGATCTTGCCTCACGCAGCAATACCTCTGATAAGTCCACTCCAGTTACCTCGTACCCTGCTTCCGCAAGCGCCAGTGAATGACGTCCCATCCCACAACATAAATCCAGCACTTTGGAGCCTGGCGGTAGTCCCAGCCACGAGATCATTCGTTCAACTTCTTTACGAGCTCCACCAAAGTCTCGATGTTTGTATACGACCAGATAATCCTCTCCGAAGCTCTTTTCATACCATTCAGTCATGTTGTCTCTCCTCCCACAGGCGTCTTCCTGTAACTCCACTCTATGTATGTTAATGTATCGCCATTGTACAGTCTTTTACTCACAAACTCAAAGAAGAGTTGTCACAGTGAGCGTTCAGCCCCTTCATGACAACTCATTCCTACAGCTTCCTTTACACAAGCTGCTGCAAATATACTCGTGCTTCATAAGGTCGAAGTTTAAGCGGTTGGATCTGCTCATCTTTTTCCACGGAATAATTAGAAATTAACAGCTCTATATTTTCTGGTTGGAACTCTGCTGGCCATTCGAATACAGGCTCTCCAGCATAAAAATTCAGAATAACCAGCAGCCGCTGATCTTCCAATGTCCGGGTATACGCATATATCTCTGTATGCTCTGCAAGCAACAGCTCGTAGGCTCCATAAACGATGACTTTATGTTTTTTTCTCAGGGCAATCAGCTGTTTATAGTAGTTGTAGATGGAATCGGGATCTTTAATCGCGTTGCCAGCGTTGATTTCCATATAGTTGGAATTCACTTCAATCCAAGGTGTCCCCGTCGTAAAACCACCTGCGTGACCATCGTCCCACTGCATCGGGGTGCGGGCATTATCCCGGCTTTTATGATGAATGGCAGACATAATCTGCTCTTCTGGAACGCCGTTTTTTCGCTTTTCTTCATAATAATTAAGCGTCTCTACATCCCGGTAATCATCAATGGATTCGAAACAGACATTCGTCATTCCAATTTCTTCGCCTTGATAAATATAAGGTGTGCCTTCCAGCATGTGAATGAAGGTCGCCAGCATTTTAGCCGAAGGAATCCGGTAAAAAAGGTCGTTCCCAAACCGGGACACTGCGCGCGGCTGGTCATGGTTGCAGAGATAATTCGCATTCCAGCCTTTGTCATGCAGAACCGTCTGCCAATTACTCATAATCTTTTTCAGCTCCAGTAGACTCCATGGGACGACATCCCATTTTCCACTACCTGCCGAAGCGGCATCCAGAAACATATGCTCAAACTGAAAAGTCATATTCAGCTCCCGGCGACCATCACCTACGTAATCTAGCGCCTGCTCCGGTCCAAGTCCTGAGGTCTCTCCTACCGTCATAATATCGTAGAAATAAAGCACTTTATCATATAAATTCTGTAGCAGGGTATGCACATCTGCCAGATTGGAGAACATTCCATAAGCCCGTACGGTAGGTGTTCCACCTGGATTATCCGCATCCGGGTAACCTTTCGTCTTCACGATATGTGCAATGGCATCAAAGCGAAATCCGTCCACACCCTTCTTCAGCCACCATTCCACCATCTCATGCAGCTTATCAATGACCACCGGATTCTCCCAGTTCAGATCAGGCTGATATTTGGAATAGAGGTGAAGGTAATATTCATCGGTCCGCGGATCAAGCTCCCACACCGAGCCACTGAAATAAGACTCCCAGTTATTCGGGGGACCTCCATTTTTTCCTTTTCGCCAAATATAGTAGTCCCGTTTCGGATTATCCTTCGACGATCTGGATTCAACAAACCATGGGTGCTCATGTGACGTATGGTTCAGAACCAAATCCATCATCAGCTTCATCCCACGTGAGTGCATCTCCCTCAGCAAATGGTCAAAATCATCCATCGTGCCAAATTCCTTCATAATGTCACAGTAATCACTGATATCATAACCGTTATCATGGTTTGGCGATTTATAAATAGGGCAGACCCAAATCACGTCTACACCTAAATCCTGCAAATAATCCAGTCTGGATATGATTCCTTGCAAGTCTCCAATCCCATCTCCGTTACTATCCATGAAGCTAATCGGATAAATTTGGTACACGACACTTTCTTTCCACCATTTCGGGTTCATTTCTCGGTTACCTCCTATTTAGCTATATGTAGAGTTTAACCACACAAAGCCTAGTAGATAACAATTTGCTCCTACTTCCCTAGTCCCTTTTGATATTGTGAGGGCGTAAGTCCGGTCCATTTCTTAAAAGTAGCACTGAAGTGGCGTTCTTCCCCGTAGCCTACTAACTTTGCAACAGCGTACATTTTTAAGTTTTGGCGGAGCAGCTTTTTTGCCTCTTCTACCCGGTATTGATGCAAATAATCGAGAAAATTCACACCCAGCTCCTGGCGGAACAGTGAACTTAAATAAGTATTAGATACATAAGCTTCCTTCGCAACATATTCCAGAGACAGATTGGTATTATATTTGTTACGGATGATCTCGAGCGCTGTAACTACTGTTCGATGCAGAGGGCGATGTTTAGAAAAAGCCTCCACCACATTCTGCATGATCTTATTCAGGATCGTAGACAATTCTTCCAGCGTCTCGATCTGTGGTGCCTGCTCCATCCAATTGACCAAATGCTGCTTCCATTCGAATCCAGCTACTTGTTTTTCCTGCGCAAGCCTCTTAAGGCGAACGACAAAAGCTGTTGCCCGAATATTCACCTCCTGCTTGAGGCATCCGGGGTTTCCGCGAAAACGTTCCAGCCATTGCTCCAGTAGATCGAGGGCAAGCTCATTACTTCCTGCACCGACTGCCACAAGCATCTCATCCTCCAGCACATTTAATTCAGGATCATCTAAAATCCCGATCTCCTGTGCGCCACCCCCAATAACTCCCGAGCCTTCTGTATAAAAATAAACGCCGCCTTTCCCGTTCAGAAAGCGGGATTCCATGGCCTGAAGCGCTTCTTTATAAGACAGGTGAGCTTCCGAAATATCCGCACGACAGGAGCCTACAGCAATACTGATTGACAGCTTGAGGTATTTCTCCAGATTGCTTTGCAGCATCCCGATTTGCTCTTTTAAATAGATGGGGGTTCGGTAAGACTTGCGGGAATCCGTTCCAGCTAAACCACTGCCGATCCAGAGCAGGAGATTGCCATCATGAAAGGTCTCGATTTTTCCTTTATAGATAGGAGACAAGGTCTCACTAATAATATTTAGGGCCGCGTAACGTAAAAGTACAAAATCCTGTCCAGACCCACCGGCAGAGGGAGGATCAAAATCAAAGCTGACCAGCCCAATCTGCGGACCTTCATGGCTAATAGCCATAGCTAATTCACCGATCAGCTCCTGCCGCCGCTCCAGCGGAACCGGAGGATGATGAATCCATTGGGACAGCACTTGGCTTTTGACAAGCGGTGCATTTTTATGCCAGGAACGATCTCTTTTTAGCTGTTCATTCTCCTGACAACGCTGCCTTTCAATTAGCTCCTTAGCCTTGAGTACCGTCTTCAGAATTTCTTCCGGCCGGCACGGCTTCAGCACATAATCGACAACCCCCAGCGCAATCGCTTGTTTTGCATAAGAGAACTCATTGTATCCAGATAAAATAATCGAGCGAAAGTCGTAACCTCGACGCCGTCCCGCTTCGATTAGCTCCAGACCATTCATCTGCGGCATGCGGATATCCGTTAACAATAAATCCGGCTGTTCAGACTCCATCAGAGCCAGCGCTTCACTTCCGTTCCCCGCCTCGCCCATTACCTCAATCTGATGCGAATCCCAGTCAATCATATTGACGATACCCTCACGGATGGTGTCTTCGTCTTCAGCAATCAGCAGCTTCAGCTTCATCATTTAGGGACCCTCCACAGTGATATGAATGATAATACGTGTGCCTGCTCCTTCTACACTCTCTACTTGCAATGAGGCTCCGGCAAAAAACAAAGCTAAACGTTCCTGTACATTCGAGAGTGCAAACCCCGAACGTCCAGCATTCTCCTCTTCCTCCGAAATAGAGCTTCCTCTCGCTAAACGCTGATGTAGCTCCTGAAGTCTTTCCGGCGTGATTCCCACCCCGTTATCTTGAACCTCGAGCACAATAGTTCTATCTTTGCGGAAGGCGCGAATCGAGATGAGTCCACTTCCAGCCAGTGGCTCGATCCCATGAATCACTGCATTTTCCGCCAGTGGCTGGAGCAGCAGCTTCGGAACTGTGAAATCCTTGATACTCTCATCCAAGGCAATTTCGAACTCAAAACGTTCTCGAAACCGATTTTTTTGCAGGAACAAATAATTCGTCACAAGCTCTACTTCCTGTTCTAATGTAAACGTATCCCGCCCATCATTTAAGCTCAGCCGGAATACTTGAGAAAGCGAATAGACCATATCCGCTATTTCTTTGTCGCCCTTCTTCTCAGCTTCCCAACAAATCGTATTCAGCGTGTTATATAAAAAGTGCGGCCTGATCTGCGCCTGAAGCGTTTTCAATTCTGCTTCCTGCTGCTTCAGTTTGGAGGCATATACATCATTGATGAGCGATTTGATCCGCTGCACCATTAGATTATAACCATGGCCCAAGAGACCAATCTCATCATTTCCTTCAAAAAATACGCGCTGCGTGAAATCCCCTGTCTGCAATCTGCGCATGGAGCGGGAAAGCTTTTTCAGCGGTTTCGTTATTGAGGCGGCGGCGAGCCAGGTAACCATTAAGCTAACTGCTAAGCACAGAAAAGCGATCGTCACCGTGACCTGTGAAATCTGTCCCAGCTCTTTGACAAGCTGCCGTTTGGAATGCACCACCACTACATACCAACCCGTCGTTTCTGACTGCAGATGCGAGACAATCCACTGTTTGTGATCCGCTGTAGACTCCAGCCTCTCCTTTAGGCTCAACTTAGGATCGCTGTCCGCAAAATACGGAAGATCAAGATCTCTTTTGCCGATCCAGCTCTTGTTAGAAGCCGTAATGATGAGCCCGTCTCGATCTACCACAAACATATCTACATCATCTTCAGAGTTGTCTAGATATTGGCTTCCAATCTTACCAGCATCGACCCCGATCACCGCAAGCCCTGCCGGTTTTAAAGTATATACATTCTTGATAATTCTGGAAAGTACAATCTTATGATAATGATCACCAACAAATATGCCATCCGTGGGTCTGGACAATCCAAAGGTTGGACTACCTGCGGCTTCAACGGCTTCCTTGTAGTACGAGGTTTGGATAAAGTTAGAGAACTTCATGCCAGTTGTCAATCCGGCTTGGTTCGCAGCAAAAGGCTCCGCCCCGTTATTCTGGTCTTCCAAAGAGTATAGAATCAGGGATTGAATCGAGTTGCCAGCGACCATCAGGTTGGTGACCGTTTTAAATACGGAATTTCGTTCTTTTTGTGCTTCTGACGACACTAAGAGCCGCTGCACACTTTCATCCAGAAAGAGTGTATTGGAAAAAGAAATCATTCCCCTCACCATCTCATCAATCTGCTCTGCTGTTTTTCGGGTCAGGTGATCCTGTGACTGTTTCATTTTCTCCACCACCTGCTGCGAAGAGATCTGATAGGAGTTCCACCCCATAGCGAATATAGTCACGAGAAGCAGCGGCACAAACCATAATAACAGCTTAAACTGGAGCGGAAGATGGCGATAACGGCTTAATAAGCGGATGTTTCGATTCATGAGAACCACCTTCATGTATAATCAATAAATGTGTAAACCAAGTATAACTGAAATCATTAAACCCTGAACCAGCTTTTTACAATCACTGAAAAATGCCTACATAGTTCTTAAATATGGACCATGTTTCTATCGGTCATAAACTCTTAAGATGGGGATGCAAGAAGAAACGACATTGTCGTCCTCGTTTGATGACAGCCGTTCTCGTGGAAATATATCTCATAAAAAAGGTGGGTTTTTGATGAAAGGTAAAGGAATAAAGCTAGCACTTATGAGTCTAATGCTACCAGCTCTGCTCGCAGGCTGCGGTGGCGGAAATAACAATGCGAAAGCTACCAATGCACCTACAAATGACAAGGCCGAAGCTACTGCCGAAGCAACAGCAAGTGCAGGGGAAAACACACCCGCCGAAAAAATCACACTGAAGTTCTTCACCGCGCTCGCGGATCGGGCAAATGGTTCAGGTAAGGTAGAGCAAGACATTATCGATGCTTACATGAAAGAGAACCCTAACGTCAAGATTGAAGTGGAAGCGCTTCAAGATGAGCCTTACAAATCAAAAATCAAAGTGTATGCCTCCAGCAATCAGCTGCCTGATATCATTCAAGCCTGGGGTCAGCCCTCCTTCCTGAGTCCCCTGCTGGATAACGATCTGCTGCTTGAACTGAACAGCGCTGACTTCGAAGGTAATCAGTTTGTGTCCGGATCCATGGACGGCTTCAGTAAAGATGGTAAACTTTACGGCTTGCCGCGTGGTGCCGACTACATGGTCATGTACTATAACAAAAAAATATTCGCTGACAACGGCATCGAGGTTCCAAAAACCACAGATGATTTGCTTGCCGCCGTCAAAACACTTCGTGCCAAGAAAATTAACCCGATCGCTATGAATGGTATGGACGCTTGGACACTGCCTATCTGGTATGAATTTGTAGCCCAACGTCAGACTGGCGATTTCAATACAATGGATGAAGCTGTTGCGCGTAAAATATCCTTTACAGATCCTAGTCTCGTTGCAGCCGCAACTGAAATGCAGCAATTTGCCGATGCTAAAGGTTTTGCCGATGGCTGGCTGACTGCCGATTACGGTGCTGCACGCAACTTGTTCGGACAAGGGCAAGCTGCCATGTTCTTTATGGGCGCTTGGGAGTCGGGTCTGGCAACAGACGAGAACTTCTCTGAAGAATTCCGCAATAACGTAGGTGCTTTCGCTTTCCCAGCTTCAGATAAAGGTAAAGCAACCGATGATGCCGCTTGGTATGGTGGTGGATATGCAGTCAGCAAAAATTCCAAACATGCTGAAGCCGCTGTTGATTTCTTGAAATATTTCTTCGCTCCAGAGCATTGGTCTAAAATGCTATGGCAAGCCGGCGCGGGTACACCTGCGCAGCAATTCGATCAATTCCTAACGGGTAACGAAACCCAGCTGCAAAAAGAATTGATTGAAGTATTCAGCTCCATGACCTCTTCCAGCGGTACTCCACTGCAGGATGTGGGTGACGATGAGTTCAAGCAAAAGGTAATGGAGGCGCATCAAAGCCTGCTTTCTGATGCAATTACCCCTGAGGAATTCGCCAAAGCACTGGATGCTGCATCCGATAAATTCGCTGGTAAATAAACCAGAGAACTACAAAAAACATGAACCTTAGCGCTCCTGAAGTAACCTAATAGATGGCAGTGCGCAAACCCCGGCTTCCCCCAGAGGCCGGGGTTTTGTTTTCGAAAAAATGTATACACCGATCTGAAATTTACGGCATGTTCCGGTGCCTGGCTTCCCGTTACGATGGTAATAGATAGATTACTCTTTAAAAGGACGGAGATTTCCATGCACAGAGTGTTAAGCGACAAAAAAGCGATATTCTTACTCATCGCACCTGGACTGTTCCTATTTGCTTTTATGATCTGCATCCCTATCTTCATGAGCGCTTATTACGGTTCTACGGATTGGGGCGGAATCGGCAAATACAATTTCATCGGCTTTGATAACTACCGTGAAATTCTATTTCATGACAAAGTGTTCTGGAGATCGCTAGTCAATGCCCTGCTCCTGACCGCCGCCACTGTATTTTTACAACATCCCTTTGCCATTCTCATGGGGATATTCCTAACCAATTCCGGCAAATACGAAAAAATATTCCGGACGATCTTTTTTATCCCCGCTGTAATTTCCGTCGTCGTTACAGCCAAGCTGTGGACCGGAATTTTCCATCCAAACTACGGACTGCTCAACAAGCTGCTAAGCGGAGTTGGATTGGATGCACTTACGCATGATTGGCTCGGTGATCCAAAGACGGCCATCTGGTGCATCATCATTGTTGTTATGTGGCAAGGCTTTGGGTATGCACTGCTGCTGTATTATTCAGGTCTGCAAGGCATTCCGGAAGATTTAAGCGAAGCCGCAAGAATCGACGGCGCCAACAACTTCACCCTCTACACGCGTATCATCATTCCGCTGCTTTCGCCGATGATGCGGGTTGCCATCATCATTGCCGTCACCACCTGCCTTAAGCAAATGGAAACCGTATTCTTAATGACCAACGGTGGCCCTGCAAATAGCACACAGTTCCTAGGGAACTATCTGTACAAAACTGCCTTCTCATCATCGCTATACGGTTATGGTAATGCCATTTCGATTCTGTTTATTGTGTTCTGCCTGATCCTAACCGTTATCCTCAACAAGATTTTAAAGAAAGATATCGGAGAATTTTAAAGAAACCCTGTAACCGGAGGAAATCCTATGAATAATTCCTTATCGCCTGCCGCTTCACCCCCTAAGCTAAACCTTCACAAACAAGAACGCAGAAAGCCTACAACGGGCAAAATCCTAATGATGGTGTTCCTGTGTATCATGGCGTTGATTCAGTTATTTCCGCTTATTTGGTTGATCGATTATTCCCTGCTCAAGAGCGGTGAGTTCTTTGGAAGCTCATTTCTGAAATGGCCCTCTCCACCCCAGTGGGAGAACTATCGAAACGCTTTTACCTACGGGCGTGTGCCACGTTATTTTGCCAACAGTCTTATCATTACAGTGATTACTGTTATGCTCTCTGCGCTGGTGTCCCTGATGATGGGATATGCGTTTACCCGGATGAAATGGAAGCTAAGTGGCATCGTCCTCTCTCTAATCATGTTAGGCATGATCATTCCCATTCACGCCACATTGCTGCCAAACTTCATTCTGTTTAACAAGCTTGGGATGCTGAACAATATGTACACATTGATTTTGCCTTACTCAGCCATTGTCATCCCCATGAGTGTCCTGATTATGACCGGGTTCCTGGAGACCATCCCACGGGCTATTGAAGAGTCCGCCGTTATTGATGGCAGTGGCATTTACGGGTTAATCTTCCGTATCATCCTGCCCATCACCAAACCGGCGCTGGCAACCATCTGTGTACTCAATTTCATCAGCACTTGGAATGAATTCATTATGGCGAACACCTTCCTCACCTCGGAAGATCTTAAGACGATTCCCTTCTCCATTATGAAATTCACTGGTGAGTATTCATCCAACTATGGTGCACAGTTCGCGGTTATGACGATCATCGCTATCCCAACCATCCTGATCTACCTGCTCTTCACAGAACAGATGACCAAGGGAATTACCGCCGGGGCGGTTAAGGGCTAACACAATAAACTTAATCATAACAACATAAAAAAGCTGACAAGACAGGTTTCGTACCCGTCTTGTCAGCCTTTATTCATTCTTACTGATATCTCTTACGGTCGTTGCCAATCCTCCCTCAGCCATTCAACCAAGAGGAGTTCTGGCACATTCACTTTATTAACTTCGGCATAATCTCTCACCCGTTCCAGCAAACGTCCCGCGGTTCCCGCACTAACCTCTAAACCATGTGCGTTCAGAACATGCATGATTCCACCACTTCCGGAATGTTTACCTAACACAAAATGATGTGCTCTCCCCACCTCAGTGGGATCAAAGGTCTGGTAGGTGGCTGTTTCTTTCAACAAACCGTCAACATGTATCCCAGATTCATGTGTGAAGGCGAGTGATCCGACGATTGGTTTGGCATCGCCGACACTTCGGCCCGAGGCTGCGATCACCCTATCCGCCACCCCCTTCAGACACTCTGGACGCACGCTGTTCTCCCCGCCATAAAGATAACGCCAAGCCATCACTACTTCTTCCATTGCTGCATTCCCGGTGCGTTCACCAATCCCTGCCACCGTAGTGCTTGCCCAGACCGCACCCGCGGCAATACCGCTAAGTGTGTTTGCTGCCGCAAGACCAAAATCATTGTGGCAGTGTACCTCAAGCTCTACATCTGCAGGAACAGCACTAAGTAATGTGCTTACCCGCTCTGCCATTTGACCCGGATGATGAGCAGATACCGTATCTGCATAACGGAACCAACGAATGCCTTCTTTATATAATGTATTTACCAGTTCAACCAAGTACTCCATACTTGCCCTTGAAGAGTCCTCCATCCCCACCGACACAGTCATTCCTAGCCGTTGACCATATTCCGTCGCATGCAGTAATCTTGTCAGACCTTTGGCAGGTGTTAAACCTAGCTTACCTTGTAATTGAATTTCCGAGACAGGGATCGATACATGACTCCAGTTCACACCCGTCGCCCATGCTTTGTCGATATCACTTTCCAAGGCCCGATTCCAGGTCATCATCTTCATAGGAAGACCTAAATCAGCGATAGCCGCAATATCTTCTTGCTCTTGCTTGCCCATGGCAGGAATTCCTACCTCTGCTTGCTCCACTCCGCATTCCGACAGCAACCTTGCGATTTCCAGCTTTTCTTCCCTCGTGAATGAAACTCCAGCCGCTTGTTCACCATCCCTAAGTGTCGTGTCACATAGCCTGAGACTTTTCACGGTTTACCTTCCTCTCCGCAGCAAGTGCAATTCGGATTACGGGTAATATGGACGCTGTAACAGGCGAAGTCGAGTGAATTGAAGCGATGCATTACGCCCGCATAAGTCGTCCCTACCCTTGTAACCCATTTTACGGCTTCCAACGCAGCCAGACAACCCGCAATTCCGGAGGTTGCTCCCAATACTGGAAAGCCAAACGGTTCCCATTCTGGATTAACATCCGGATAAAGACACTCTAAGCAAGGGGTTTCACCAGGTATAACCGTTGTTAGTGAAATCTCAAATCCATACATCGCCGCCTCTATCATTGGCGTGCCGGTTTCTACACATAGGCGGTTCAACGTATATCTTTCCGGAAAATCATACCGTGCATCAATCACTATATTAGCTTGCTCTACCCAAGGTTTTGCCATATTGTATTCAATCTTCGAATTATATCCTTCAATTTCAACATTTGGATTCAGACGTTTTAGCTGCTGAATTGCTGTGCTCATCCTTTCCATACCCAAATGATCACTGTCCATCAAAATCTGTCGATTTAAATCTGGAGGCACAATGTTTCCTTCATGCGCCAAGATCAGCTTGCCGATTCCGGCAGCAGCTAAATAAAGTGCGGCAGTGCCTCCAAGCCCACCAATTCCAGCAATCATCACTGTAGCTTCTTTTAGCGCTTTCTGCCCGCCTTCTCCAAGCAGCTTCAATTGGCGTGCGTATCGTTCCAGTTCGGTGCCGCCTACAAGCTGCTCCATTTTGCTCCCTCCCTGTGGCTGAGCTGCATCATTGGAATCTAACCCTCCAGACCATCCGTTCCATAGAGAGCTGTCATTTCATTAAATTTATCCATAAAGGCCAGCCCTTCTTCTACACAAGCAACGCCGTAGCGAATTACTTTATCCTCCGAGGTAAAAGGAAACGGAAAACCTGCTCTCAAGCTTTTTAACACAAGAATAATCCGATCACTATATAAAAGAGCACGCCCAAATCCTTCCCCATTTATTTCAGAAGAGCTTTGAACCAGAACCCCACTTTTCTCCTCGATCACGCCCGCCACCGCCTGAAACAAGAGAGGAACCTGCAAACGGACCTTTGGAGAAACCGCGCAGTTAAAATCAGATTTGTTCTTGTCTTCAGGGGAAGCGAGAAACAATCGTTCGATCTTCTTCTGTGGTGAAAGAGAAGCATGCCTTCCAAAAAAGTCTTCTGTATCAAGCAATTGACACAACCGGCGTATGAGCATCTCTGCTATATCTTTATCCAGCTTTTTCTCCGTGGTTCGACAACGGCGTTTTAATACTGCCGCTTCCGGAGCAACCCGGCCCATTAATGCAGCACTCTCATTAGCTATGGGATCCATCTACACTCGCCCCTTCCGCTTCATTTTCAGCATGTAATACCTTGGCTAGCCACATCGGTGGTTTGCCCTGTAGCATTTCAACAATCCGCTTCACTTGCTCATCAATAGGACTGCCTGGTGGAACCTTTACCGGCATAATTTTACGACGTGTGACTCTTGCCGCTGCTGAGGCTCCAATCTGCATGATGAATATTAGCGTGCAATCCTCTACCACCTCCAGACGACTCTCTATTTTGCCTGCTTCATCCTGATTGAGAATCGTTGGCAGTTTACGAAGACCTATAAGCTCCCCGCCACCTTTGGTAACTTTATAAATTGCGAACATCGGACTCTGCCCAAAATGGGCATTCACTCTAATTCCATCCTCTGTAGCGAATGCTACTTTCACGATGTTCCTCCTCCCTTCGCATTAACAGATTCGCCGCTTTATTCGACCACTCCATCGCTCCCCGATACCCTACAGAGGTGGCCATATAAGCACCAAGCTCATTCCAAACGGGAAATCCAGCCGCCATAAAAGCAGCATCTAACCGCGCCGCTCCATTTATCCCATGTGAGTTACCGATCCATAAATCTGCACCTTTGCCCAAAAGCTCAACATCATCCAGATCACCGACCCATACCTCTCGTTCCATCTCAACCACCAAAGGAGTTTCATAGGAGGTGACCAGGGCCTTTTGCTCCACCCCCAGCTCTTCGAGCCAAGAAGATACGGTATACAAATGATCTGGCTCCAGCGCGACAAGTGCAGACATCCCCGCAAATTGAAAATGAGCATCCAGCATGCTATCCAATAAATTCTCCCGTTGCCAGCAATAACGAAGCTGTACCGGCTCCCCGCTAATTTGATGCAGGAATTGCAAAATATCATCCGTTGCTTTAAGCCCCATCGCACTCTCGAATACTTTGTAGGGAGTTCCCAGCGCATTATGCAGTCTTCTAGCTGGACGCTCCATACTTCCGCCGATGGCAATGGTTAGACCCGAATGCAAGCTTTGCAGCATCGAATCCAGAGGCACCCCACCTCTTGTCAGCGGTGAAAATCCTGTCAGCAGATGCCCAGACAAAGAGGTCGAAATATCAGGTACAGCGATTACCTCAAAACCGAAGGAGGATATCATTTCTTTCAGCTCCATCACATCACCCGGCGTCAGAAACGATCCCGGCAAGAGGGTAATCTGACGTGTATTTACACTCCTTGAACCCCGATGGCCTACCTGCTGGATCATCTCATCAAGCATCGCCTCCACGGTAGAGCTGAACCCCGATTCCAATGAACCACGAAAGTCTGGTAAGGTGACGGAAAAAGCAAGCCCACCCCGCATGTTCCGCTCCCTTTTATAGGTCTTGAGCATGGATTGATAATCCACTCCTGCCACATCCGTCAGCTCAGTCCCAATAATGCCTATAATGTCTGGTCGGTGTTTACTGAGTATGGTATTTAGAGCTTCCTCTAAATTACGATTCGCATCAAAGATTACATCCATCTCCTGCAAAGCAGAGGTCTGTACGGCTATAGGCTCACGAAAATGCCGGGTAAGCAGCGCCTTCGGAAATGCGGAACAACCTTGCGCACCATGCACAATAGGTAATGCCTTGTAGCAACCCTGAAATGCCAGTACGGAACCAAGGGATTGGCCTATTTTCATTGGATTAACCGAAGTCGGTTTACTCCTTTTGTTAACGGTCATAGGAAGGTTCCCCCTTATCCCAGGGAGCGGCACTGGCAGCCAGCTTCCAGATTGGATTAGCAAGAGAATACGTCAGCTCCTTAGCCAGCCTTAGTAAACCTTCGTAACCAGCATAGGCCTTGTGTCTTTCTTGATTAATATCGATAAACGGAATCTGCTCTTTCATTGCCACATACATATTCCGTCCGCCAGCAATCATAATATCTGCCTTACGATCCCGGACGGTTTTGATAATTCGGCTTGCCCCGCCCTCCGGAATATATTCGGTGTCATCACCAACACGATCCGCTATACGCCGTACATCATCTTCCGTGCTTTTGTTCGTGCCTACACCTACCACCTGAACGCCTAACTCCTTCAGTGCGGAAATAATCGACCAGCTTTTTACTCCACCCGTATAGAGAACTGCTTTCTTTCCTTTAAGCAGCTTGCGGTAGGGCCGCAGCTCCTGAATCAGTCTGTTTTCCTCTCGTTCCGTCAACCGATCCACACGCCGCTCCATCTCACGGTCATTCAGCAAATAAGCCATTTGACGTAAGGAATAAGTTGTCTCTTTGGCCCCATAGAAGGAGCCTTCGAAATAGGGAATGTGGTATCTTGCCTCCATTTCTTTTGCCAGACCTAACAATGCACGGCTGCACACAACCATATTCACTTTTGCATGATGTGCCCATGTAATTTCCTTATATCTTGCATCCCCTGTAATTCTGGACATTAGCGTAATTCCAACACTCTTCATTAATTTCTCGATATCCCACATTTCACCCGCGATATTGTACTCTCCAATCAAATTCACACCTAAAGGAATCTCAATCTCTGGTTCACCTGTGCCAATGACATATTGTAGCAGCGCTTCACCAGCCAGCCGATTTCCAAGATTCTTACTGCCTACGAATCCGGGACTGTTCACGGGGATCACAGGAAGCCCCAATCTGCCTGCCGCTTCCTTGCATACCGCATCCAAATCCTCGCCAATCAATGCTGTCACACAGGTCGCATATACAAATATTGCCGGAGGCATAAAGCGCCCGGCAATATAGTCAATGCTATCTTTAAGTTTCTTTTCTCCGCCAAAAATAATGTCGTTATCGTTGAGATCTGTAGTAAATCCGTATTGTGAAAGTGATGGCCCGCTTGACAAAGCCCCTCTACTTTCCCAGCTATTCCCGGCACAAGCAGCCGGCCCATGGACGAGATGCGCAGCATCCATAATCGGCAGCAGCGTGATTTGGGCTCCGTCGAAGGAGCAGCCCCCAGCCGCTTCGCCCGGCTTGGGGCGTGGACATGGCTTCGATTTCGGAGTTAAGCTCCCGCAAGCTTGCGCGTCGAATACATCGTTTCTGATGGACTCCATCGTACCACCTCCCGTAACTGAATACTCCTTACTCTTAAAATGCTCAATTATTCAGTGTCACTACGATAAATATTGGACTAACGAACAAGATCGTGGTTGAAGCCAGATGAATCCTCATCCAACCCCTGCAGGATTGTATTTACTATAGTAGTTAACAAGTTCAAGGCACCTTGATAACCGATAATCGGATAACGATGCAGATGATGGCGATCAAAGACAGGGAAGCCTACACGGATCAAAGGAACGTCGGCATCTTTGGCAGCAAATTTAAGATGAGAGCTTCCAATGGCCAGATCCACAGGATCATCAATCAGCAGCGAGCGCATATGCCACAAATCATTTCCGATATGAACCGTTGTTTCTGCTCCGTAGGGACTGGCAGCAAGCAGAGCTTTCGCTTCTTCTTTAAATCCGTTTTCCCCATTGGAGCACACAATATGAATAGGCTCTATACCGACTTCCAGACAGAATTCAATCAGGCCGATCAGCAAATCCGGATCGCCAACTAAAGCCACTCGTTTGCCATGCAGATAAGGGTGGCTATCGAGCAAAGCATCCACTACCCGGCCACGTTCTTCCACAAGCTCAGGCGGAATGGGCAATCCCGTTAATTCACTGATAGACTCTATGAGCCGATCTGTCGCATGAATGCCCAGTGGAGTCGACATCGCAACGGTCTGTTGTTTCCATGTGCTGCTGATGTATTCCAATGTTTTTTTGACAGAATATTTCTGAAGTGATAGAGTTCCCAACGCATTAGCTGCCTTCGGCACATCTGCCAGCTTCGTTCCCCCATAATAATAGGAATATTCTCCTGTAGCCGGGGAATCAAAATTGCTGCTGTGGTCACCAAGGAAGGTGTAGCCTGTATCAAACGCGGCAAGGATTTTTCGAATTTCCGCAAAATTCCCCGTATAAGGCTCAAACCCTAAAATTACATTCAGCTTCTCTCCAGTTCCCTCTCCACTGCCAGGGGTAGCTTCAATCCCAGAGCGGATGAACAAGGTACTGAGGATGGACTTTAACATGGAATCGTAACCTGTAATATGTGATCCGGAAAAACTTGGCGTGTTGGCGTAGGGCACTGGAATTTCGTTCGAAATTGCACCCTTCTGGCGGGCATTGGATATAAAAGCCTGCAGATCATCCCCTATAACCTCAGCCATACATGTAGTGGATACAGCTATCATCTCTGGCTTATAGAGCGCCACACTATTTTCAAGACCATCAATAAGATTGTTCATCCCTCCGAACACCGCACCATCTTCTGTCATAGAGGAAGAAACCGCGGGGGTTGGCTCCTTGAAATGACGGCTCAAATGACTACGAAAATACGCAGTGCAGCCTTGGGAGCCATGTATAAACGGCAGAGTTTTTTCGAATCCCAGCGCAGCCATCAAGGCTCCTAGGGGCTGGCATGCTTTATGAGGATTAACTACCAGTGAGGTTCGGGCAAAATTCTTATCCTTATATTCAGACGACTTCGAGTAGGCTAATGCTTCTGCTGTCTCTTGCTCACTGCAGGGTGCCTCGAATGCTTTTTTCCCTTCACGTTGCTTCACATAGGGTTCAGTTTGAAATAATGTATTGTAATCCGGGATCTCCAGTTTGTCCTTCATACGCCCGCCTCCTTTTTAGGGAGTGATCCTGTTTTCCCTGAATTGATCAAGCTCCACACTGGGCTGTTAATGGTCATGTCCATGTCCTTAGCAAAAATCTTAAACCCGTCATAGCCATGGTAAGGACCACTATAATCCCAAGAGTGCATTTGCCGGAAAGGAATACCCATCTTGTGATACACATATTTCTCCTTCACACCCGAGCCCATCAGATCAATATCAAGTCTTTGCGCAAGCTCTTCCAGCTCGTAAGCGGTTGGATCATCGTAGATAATAGTGCCTTCCGGCAGTTCAGGGAATGTTTTCTCGTAATCATCCTTGTGAGCGAACTCATAACCTGTGCCCACTACCTCCATACCCAGATCCTCATAAGCCCCCAGTGTATGGCGGGCACGTAATCCGCCTACCAGCAGCATGACCTTTTTACCTTCCAGCCGGGGTTTAAATTTAGAGATAATCGCCTCCATTTGTGGCGTGTATTTAGCGATGACTTTCTCGCAATTTTCCTGAATATACTCATCAAACCTTGCGGCGATGGCTCGAAGGCTTTCAGCTGTTTTGGTCGGCCCGAAAAAGTTGTATTCCAGCCAAGGAATCCCATATGCTTTCTCCATCGTCGTTACCATATAGTTCATGGAGCGATGACAGTGAATCAGATTGAGCTTCGCCTTATGCGCGATCGCCAATTCATTGATGGTTCCATCCCCAGACCACTGCGCAATAACACGCAGCCCCATTTCCTCCAGTAAAATGCGTGAAGCCCAAGCGTCCCCGCCGATGTTATAATCTCCGATAATATTAATATCGTAAGGACCACATTCCGCAAGCTCCTTCTTCCCCATCAGAAAATCACGGATCGCATCGTTAGCAATATGATGACCCAAGGATTGGCTAACCCCACGGAACCCTTCACAACGAACGGGAATGATCGGGATACCTAGCTCGATAGACATTTTTTTGGACACCGCTTCAATATCGTCTCCGATTAGCCCCACAGGACACTCTGATTGGATCGAAATTCCTTTAGCCAGTGGGAACATTTCTTTAATTTCACGGCAAATGACTTCAAGCTTCTTGTCACCGCCAAATACAATATCTGTCTCCTGAAAATCACTCGTCACCTGCATAGCCGTAAAATTATCAATGCCCAGTGTTCCATTGGCATAATTCCGTCTTGTTCCCCAGCTATATTGTCCACAACCTACAGGACCATGGCTGATATGCACCATATCCTTGATCGGGCCCCAGACCACGCCCTTCGAACCGGCATAAGCACATCCTCTTTGGGTCATAACCCCCGGACGGGACTTCATATTCGATTTGATGGCGCATTTGCCACAGTTTATTAACTCTTCATTATTGATTTCAAAATGCTTCTGACGATCCTTCCGTGCCTTTTCCGGGTAAACCTCAAGAATCTCTTCGAGCATCTTTTGGTTATCTTCGATATTTAGCCCCATTCTGAATCCTCCTCATCCCTTAGAGTGATCCGGTGAACAGCCGTCTCTCCACTCCTGTTCACCGGACGAACCTAATTATTGGCCAGATGCCTTCAGCTTTTTCAGCGCGGTCTCTTCATCCTCAATCACACCAAATTCCATGAGTAAATCCTCCAGCTCTTCCATAGAAATCGGGGTCGGGATTGTCATCATATTGTTATTCAGAATCTTTTCTGCCAAAATCTCATATTCTCTAGCTTGCTGATGATGAGGATTATATTGGGCTACGGTCATTCTTCTCAGCTCTGCATGCTGAACCACATTATTCCGCGGGACAAAATGGATCATTTGTGTATTCAAACGGCGTGCCAGCTCCATAATGAGCTCATCCTCACGGTCCGTATTACGACTGTTGCAGATCAGACCGCCCAATCTTACGCCACCGCTGTTGGCATACTTTAGAATTCCGCGCGCAATGTTATTGGCCGCATACATAGCCATCATTTCCCCGGAGCATACGATATAAATTTCCTGTGCTTTATTCTCACGGATCGGCATTGCAAATCCACCACATACCACGTCACCAAGTACGTCATAGGATACAAAATCCAATCCTTCATAAGCCCCTTGCTGCTCCAAAAAATTAATCGCTGTAATAATCCCGCGGCCGGCACACCCCACACCCGGTTCAGGTCCACCGCACTCCACATTAAGAATGTCGCCATATCCCAACTGAACTACATCCTCAAGCTCCAAATCCTCAACCGTTCCTCTTTCAGCTGCCAATTGGAGCACTGAATTCTGAGCTTTGGTGTTCAGAATCAACCGTGTGGAGTCCGCTTTAGGATCACAGCCTACGATCATTGTTTTTTGACCAAATTTAGTGGCGAGCTGCGCCAAAGTGTTCTGCGAAGTTGTGGATTTACCGATACCGCCCTTACCGTAAAAAGCAATTTGTCTCATCATTCATCATCCCTTCGAAATCGATATATTTTCAAAATAAGAGCTGATCTTCACACTTTCGAGAATCACATCCTGTATTTCACCTTTACGCACCAGAGGCAATACCCCGGCTTTATTTAAGCTGGCGCGAGGGACATCGCCAATGCCAGAGCAGAGCAATATTTGACAGTCCTGTAATATAGAAATAATTTCTTGTAGCGTGGTATTCTTATCCCCATTACAATCCGCTTTACCGTGGCAATAGGCCTGAATCTTTCGGACACCTAGCAGCTTCACGCTTACTCCATCTGTTTCATAAACCATGAACTCTGTCGCGTGGCCAAAATGTTGATTGACCTTATCCCCACCGCGTGTAGCAACAGCGACTTTGGTGGTGTGCTGCCCTTGCTGGAAAGAGTTCTGCCTTAGCTCTTTGGCTTTGACACGCTGACGGATTTTAGCATCGAGTTCACGTTGAAAGAGCGCTCTAGCTTGCTCATTTATAACTGGATTTTCATCCATCTTTTCTAATATAAAATCCTGATTACGATCCTGACCTAGCAGCCCAATGGCATCAGCACGGCATTGTCGACAATGGCGCATGACCTTCATTCCTTCGCGCCCAAGCACTTCCTGCAGGTTGTGCAGTTCTTTAGGACGCGGCGCCTTGCGCCCATCCCGTTCATACTGACTTCCCGGTGCGATAATTAAAGGCGTCACATTATGCAGAGTTGCCCCGAGCGCTTTAACTGTTCGCGATACTTCAGGGAGATGATGATCATTGATCCCTGGAATCATAACGGAATTAACTTTAACAAGAACGCCTTGCTGTGCCAGCAGCTCCAAACCTTGAAGCTGGCGGCTGATCAGCAGCTCCGCTGCTTCTTCTCCTTCGTACCGGATCCCTTCGTCAACAACCCATGGATAAATTTCACGGCCCACATTGGGATCAATGGCATTGATGGTGATCGTGACATGACGGATACCTAGCGCTAGTATGGCGTCTACATGCCTGTAAAGGGTCAATCCATTAGTACTTAGGCAAAGGGTAACATCAGGCACCTGCCGCTTGACTCGTTCGAACGTGTCAAAGGTTCGTTCTGGATTCGCCAGCGGATCACCCGGACCTGCAATCCCAACTACCGACAGTTGCATCAGCTGTGCGGCTACACCTTTCACTTTTCTTTCAGCTTGCTCTGGAGTTAGCACTTCACTAACTACACCAGGCCTGCTTTCATTCACACAATCGAATTTTCGGTTGCAGTAATTACATTGGATGTTACAGGCGGGAGCAACCGGGATGTGCATCCTAGCAAAAAAACGATGAGCTTCCTCGCTGTAGCAGGGATGGCGGCTGAGCTCCTCCTCTGCTTCAATGGATAACCTCGATGACGTCTGCGGCATTTCCCCACCTCCTAAAAGTTTTATGCAGCATGAACTTCTAGTACTTCTTCGCAGTAAAACTCACTTCAACAGAACAACTGATGTAATTTTAGTTAACACAAATCATGTTCGATTGCTTTGATTAGTTTCATCATATTTTCATCAACCTACATCGTCAATCGAGTTTTTCCTTTTTAAGCCCTGTTTTTCCTTACGTTTGCAGTTTCGTCATATTAAATGTTAGTTTATATAACCTAAATGTATCATGTTTCCGTTTCCATTTTTATTCAATCTCTGTTGATTTCCGTCATCATGTCATGTTTCTGGCCATTTTAATGATTCTTAAAAGATAGAATCCATTTATTTCTGCAACTTTTATTGACAATGACTTTCATCTCGTATATGATCTCTTTAGGCAAGAACACATTGAATAATCTTAAAAATTTAATATATCCCGTAAAGGGGAGTAGCTGTTAAATAAAGTCGTCAATACGAGAATATGAGGATATTCTCCGGCTTTATTGGCAATTCACATTGTTAGCGAGACCTTTACCAATCAGGTTAGACCTTTATTCCAAAGGCTAATCTGTTTGGTAAAGGTCTTTTTTATATAAATTTGGTTAAAATGGTAGGGTAGATATCTTTTGGTAGATATTTGCATTCAAAAAGGGAGGACAACAGTAATGGATTGGGGATTATTATTAGAGTACGGTTGGGTATTGCTTGTTCTGGTAGCACTAGAGGGACTACTCGCCGCAGATAACGCATTGGTATTGGCAATTATGGTTAAGCACCTTCCTGATGAGGAAAGAAAAAAAGCGCTGTTTTACGGATTAGCGGGGGCCTTCGTGTTCCGATTCGGTTCGCTATTTGTCATCTCCTATCTGGTCGATATCTGGCAAGTACAAGCCATCGGCGCGATTTATTTATTATTTATCGCGGGTAATCATATTTTCCGAAAACTGTTGTTTAAGAAGCCCGTCACAGATGAAGCTGCTGAAAGCGGCACTGACGGTGCGGTCAATAAAAAGAAATCCAGCTTTTGGTTTACTGTTCTGAAGGTAGAAGTCGCTGACATCGCCTTCGCGGTCGATTCCATCCTAGCCGCAGTTGCACTCGCGGTTGCTCTTCCTGCAAGTGGTCTTCCAAAAATCGGAGGCCTCGATGGCGGACAATTCCTCGTCATCTTTGCCGGTGGATTTATCGGTCTGGTCATTATGCGTTTCGCAGCTTCCTTCTTCGTTAAGCTGCTGCATTCCCGTCCAGGACTTGAAATTGCAGCCTTCTTTATCGTAGGTTGGGTGGGTGTTAAGCTCTCAGTCATTACATTGGCGCACCCTTCACTTGGTGTTCTGTCCGAAGATTTCGCTCATAGTACCTGGTGGAAAGCCACCTTCTACGTTGTGCTTGTACTCATCGCTGTAATCGGCTGGTTTATGAGTAGCCACAAGGTTGAAGAGAATGTTGGCGAGAATCCGGTTAGAGAAGTAGACAAACAACTCGGTAAATAATCGTTAAAATACAGCCACAAACAATACCCCGTAAGATGCACCTTCTGAACAGGTGTACGTCTTTCGGGGTATTGTTATTTATCCTCGTTTTTGCTCTCGATATTCCTGCGGCGTACAGCCAACGGTTTTTTTGAAGAATCGAAAAAAATAGTGCTGATCACTAAACCCGAGCTGGCCGGAGATCTCGTGCATTTTTAGAGCAGTTCCAAGCAGCAGCTCCTTACTCAGCTCCACTTTTTTCTCCAGAATATAATCAGAAATCCCCTTCCCTGTCGTTCTTTTATACCAGCGTGACAGATAGGACGGATTAAGTGAGACTTCCTGCGCAATCCGGGTTAAGGACAAATCATCGGCCAGATGGGATTTAATATATTGGTGGATCATGGACAGGATATTCGATTCATCATGTTTATAGGTAGCGCTTCTGTTCGAGATAATCCATTCAAAAAACGTGTGATAAAAAGAGATGACGTCCGACCAGTGTGTATTGATATTAAAATATAACATACGTGATAAATTCATACCGCTATGGGCTTTTTCCGTTAAACCTAACTCTTGTAAAGTCTGCAGCAGGGTGTTACTGATCCCAGACATTAATCTTAATCTCAAAAAAGGATCCTCCGGCCCACCTTCCCCCGAGAGCTCCACCCATTTGCGAAAAGATGTGCCCCAATCGAGATCACCTTCAAGCAGCCGTTGTTTTAAATAGTCGAGCAGTAGTTCTGCTGTTGCATTTCGATTATGCATAGAACCTGGACTTGGGCTCACTTCCTTGGTATTTATCCTCAGCAGCTTTTCCATCCCAAGTCCGGGGCTATCAAAAATGGCTAATCGTAAACGGTTCAAGGCATAGTTCAGCTCATGCCAATGCACTTCCTGATCACTGGCGATAATAGACACAGATAGTTGCAGACATTTGCCACAGGCTTGCTGAACGGATTCCATGGTTCCATGGACGAAACGGAGCGTTTTTAACCAGAGCTCTTCTTCCTTGATTGAGGATACACTTTCACTTTTAGGCTGAACAAAACAAGCTATCGTCCCCGGGTCCAGATCCACAGCCTTAACTTCAACTTTGTCGCTGAGCAGCTCCTCCGCAATATTGGCTACCGCATAACGAATTAAGCTCCGGTCTGAAGCCGTTTCATAATTTCGCCAAGCCTCCATTCGCAGAATAATAGGCAGGACGGGTCCATCCGCTTTGAACGGGAGCTGAATGGCGTCAAATTCAACCTGTAAGCTCTGCCGGTCTATCCGTTCAGTGCGTCTTAGAATATCGTGTAATAATTGCTGCTGTAACTGGGGCAGAGCACGCGGGAGCTTATCGCGAAGCCATTGGCTTTTATAGAAATAATCCTCTTCTGAAGATATTTTCTCCAAAGTCAGCTCCACAGCGGCACGAATTTTATCCATCCCCTCTGTCTTCAATAAATAGTCAACTACACATGGATTTCGGATCGCCTGATGGGCAAAATCGAATTCATTATGTCCTGTCAGCAGAATTACTTTACAACGCGGCCAGCGGTCGACAATTTCCTGAATTAACGCCATCCCATCCATACCTGGCATACAGATGTCACTAAGCACAATATCTATTTTTACGGTATTAAGCCAATCTATGGCATGATCCGCTGAATGAACCTTTATGATCTCCAAATCTTTAAAATCTGCCTTTACAAAAAATTCGTACAGCCCATCCAAAATATTAGGCTCATCATCAACTATCATCATTCGTTGCATCCTGCACGTCCCCTTTAAGCGGTAAATTGACTCTTACACAAAGCCCGCCCAAACAACTTCTCTCTGCCTGCAAGCCATAAGGAGAACCAAATTTGATCCTCAATCTCTGATTTACATTTAATAAACCTGTGATCTCCCCCTGAATGGCATTCTGCTCGGAGAACTGGCGCTGCAAGAGATTTAACTTGTCCTCACTAAGCGAGTCACCGTTATCTTCTATTATAATAGTCAGCGTATGCTCAACTTTTTCATAACTCATTTTTAATAGGCCATTGCTGCTTTTTTGCTTAAGCCCATGTTCGAATACATTTTCAATAATGGGCTGCAGGAGGACCCGTGGGACTTTGATGTCCCGGCAATCCGCTGCAATCTCATCTACTTCAGCTCTAATTCTCGCGCCAAAACGAATCCGTTGTATAGCCAGATAGACCAAAGCATGCTCCTGCTCTTGCTGCAAAGTAACCTCCTGGGCGGAATCCCGGGTCATGTACCGAAAATATTGCCCTAAATAATCAGAGAACTCCTTGATCAGCTCTACATTTTCCACCTCAGCCATCTGTTTTATGCTAAATAGACTGTTGTAGAGAAAATGAGGCGTGATCTGCGATTGTAAATGTTTAAGCTCCGCTTCCCCTGTCCGGATACGCTGCACGTAGTTCTCATCAATTAGTGTATTTAAATGCTTAAGCATCTCATTGAAACGAGAATATAGATACCCAAACTCATCCCTGCGGGAGTGAGTAATAAAGATCCCCGTCTGCCCCTGCTCCGCTTTCTTAAACCCTCTGATAAGAATAGACATCGGTCGATGAATCATCCTGTACGTCCATAAAGAGAACAAGATAATGATCACTATCGAGACAACGAACAACAGCCACAGCAGCAATGAGTACACATGAATCGGCTTCATGAGCACCGTGTTGGGAATATTTGCGGTCAGCCTAAAGTTATTGCTGTGATCGTAGAGCGAATAATAAAAAGAGTCATCATAACGATACCGCTGCACACTTACAGTATCTTCACTATTTAGCGGTTTCTCTACTGGGAATAACCTGGGCTTCTGGTCAGAAGTTGATATCACATAATCGTTATTGCCGAAGGCCAACGTAATATCGCTCCCCCCTGATACAGCAAATTCTTTCAAACGCAACTCAAGCTCAGGCGAGGAAAGCTTCACTCCCAGCAAAAAATTAGGTGAAAGATTGCGATCCAGGTTATAGGGATTACTGCGCAGTAAATACAACTCGTCTTCGTATTTAGATAAAGCGCCCTTCAGATTGCCCATAGTGGCCAGCAGACTTTGCCATTCCTCATTGGTGACATCCCTAACCCCCACCGCAGCGCTAACCCGCTTATTAATTTCCGGTACATAATACACAACATCACTAATATAAGGACTGGTTTCTTTGATTTGTTTTAGCTTGGTGTATATATTGTTCAGATTAGAATCCACTTCGTACCGGCTCATAATTGGAATACGGGTACTGAAGGTAGCCAGCGTTTCATCCTGAGAGTACTCCGTGACTAAGCCCGTTATCCGTTGCAGCTCAAATTCAAGATGGCTATAGTAAAAATGAACCTTCGATTCGTTCGCCCTCTCCACTTCAGCTTGCATTTGGTTGGAGCTATAGTAGGTAATAGATATACTCAGCGCACAGAGTGGAAGCATGACCAATAGGAAAGCTCCGATCAGCTTGATCACAATGGAATCGGGGTTCCACCCGATGGAGAATGATTTCATTGGAATTTTCTCCCTCTTCTATCGAATAATAATAAAGAAGGAGCCATGTTCAGGCTCCTTCTTATATTTAGGTCCAGTCCAGTTTACCCCTTTACACTACCCACGACTAGTCCATGCACAAAATATCTTTGCAGGAACGGATAAATCGCCAGGATCGGAATGATAGACAAGAAGATCTGGGAGGCTTGCGTTGTACGGTCTGAGATTTGATTTAATAACGCAGCTTGTTCAAAAGTAATATTTTCAGTCTGGATCGATACCTGCTGAAGTATGGATTGTAAATAGGTGGCCAGCGGATAATGTTCCGGGCTTCTCATATAAATCATACCATCGAACCATGCATTCCAGTGCCCCACCAAAGCGAACAACGTAATGGTCGCAATACTTGGCATAGATACCGGCAGATACACACTCCATAACGTACGTAAGTGTCCTGCGCCATCCATCCATGCGGCTTCCTCCAATTCTTTTGGCAAACCTCTGAAGAAATTGAGCATAAGCAGAACATTAAAGATCGGCACCGCGCCCGGTATAACAAGCGCCCAGATGCTATCCAGCAGCCCCATTTCTTTTACAATTAAATAGCCAGGAATCAGACCCCCACTGAAGAGCATCGTGAACACAAAAACCCAGGCATACACGGTCCGTGAGCGGAAGGACTTTGCCTCTTTAGACAATGGATAAGCTACTAGAATCGTAAACAACAGGTTAACGGATACGCCAAGCACTACCCGGAGCAGACTAGTTCCGAAGGAGTGAATGAACTGGTTGTTCTGAAGGATATATTTATAGGAAGAAAGTGTGAAATCCACAGGCCAGAAGGTTACGCTACCCGCGTTAACAGCTGCGCTGGAGCTGAAGGAGATCGCCAGAATGTTCACGATCGGAAAAAGACAAAGCACTGCGAGCAAAGTCAGAAATACATAATTGCAGCGGAGAAACCAACGATAAGCAGTTGAAGTATGGTGCATTTAGTCCACTCCTTTCTCTCTAAAAAATCCGATATTTAGCAAAACGATACGCCAGATAATAACCCAGCCCGATAAATACGAAGGAAACTACCGATTTTATCAATCCTAGTGCGGTCGATACAGAGTATTGAGCATCCTGAAGACCAATTCGGTAAATCATCGTGTCCAAAATATCACCTGATTCATACACTAGCGGATTGTACAGGTTGAACACTTGGTCAAATCCCCCGTTCAGGACGTTGCCAAGACTGAGTGTAAGCATCAGGATCATAATCGGGCGAATGCCCGGAAGCGTAATATGCCAGGTCTGCTTCCATCTTCCGGCACCATCGATTACAGCAGCTTCATAAAGGGAGGAGTCAATGCTGGTTAAAGCCGCCAAATAAATGATCGTCCCGAATCCAAACTCCTTCCATTGATCTGTGATCACTAGTACGTATGGGAACCAGCTATTGTCCGCTAGAAATTGAATAGGCTGCATGCCTAGTGCTTTTAAAAGCATGTTGACAATCCCGCTGCTCGGAGACAGTACATCTACGATAATCCCGCCCAAGATAACCCATGAGAAAAAGTGCGGCATATAAATAATCGTCTGAATCGAACGTTTGAAGCCGTTTACACGAACCTCATTAAGCAATAGAGCCGCTATAACTGGCACGGTCAGGCCAGCAATAATTTTCATGACGGAGATAAATACAGTATTCCATACGACCTGACCAAAACCGGGAAGCTCAAACAAATAACGAAAGTTTTCGAGCCCTGTCCAGTTCATATTCTTAAACCCTGAGATCGGGGAAAAATTCTGGAAGGCAATTACAAGGCCAGCCATCGGAATATAACTGAAAATAATGATTACTATTAAGGCAGGTAAAATCATTAAATGGAGCGGAATATTACGTAGAAATTGCTTAGTATTAAAGTGCATATGCTTTCTCCTCCTTGTATCTCAATTATAGAGCAGCCCCAAATTGCCTTAATAGTGTAGCGTATTGACTTTAAGTATCTTTTGTTGACCTGGTTATCGAACCGAATAGCTGCTCAGCCAAAAAAAGAACTGCCCGTTTGTCATTATCATGACTAGGGGCAGTCCTCTTCTGCGTAGTTTTTACTAGTTTGCTTTTACGATATCATTTACTTCTTTCGTTATTTGATCTCCACCGAGCTTTTTCCAGTTGGCTACGAATTTGTCGAATTCATCGATAGGAAGACTTCCGTAAATGATTTTGACAAAGGTCTCTGCACGCAGTTTATCCAAGGTAGCCGCTTTGCTGTTCATCGTTTTGGTTGGGGCATAAATGAACTCATTCATCAACACCAAGTCATTGTCGCGGTAGTGTTTGATAACCGATTGTGAGCTAAGCGGCCCAAAGATCCGTTCCATATGCCATTTATCAAGATCTCCACCGCGGTAGCTTTGAATATCATCATAGAATAATTTAGCTTCAAGGCCCATGTTTGAGGTATCTCCCGATTCAAGGGCTTTTTCCACTTCATCCTGTGCCTTTACATTTTTGTTCGGTGGCAGGTTGGATACAACCGCGTTTTGGAAGCCCAGACCTGTGTCCCCGTTCAAATATTTTGCCCGTTCTGTTTTAGCGGACTCCCCAAACATTTTCTCTGCTTGGAAGTTAAGCAGCTTGATCAATGCCTCCGGATGCTCGTAGCCCTTACGGACCGCGAATACGCCACCAATTGTAAGATGGTTTTGAGTTTTGGCAGGTTGGTCATCAATAGATTGTACTGGATAAGGCACCCAGTTAACATTTTGATCTTTTTTAATCATGTCCTTTACTTGGAAAGGTGCCCATTGCGGCAAAAATAACATACCGGATTTACCAGCATTCACATCCTCCATCGCTTTGGCAAAGTCTTTTACCCCAAACTCTGGATCAATGACTCCTTCTTTATACAATCTTTGCAGCTCCGCAAGTCCAGCCTTTACCTCCGGTTGAATCGTACCATTCACAACCTCGCCATCGGCATTTTTGATCCAAGTTTCCAGGTAAGCATGGTACCCGAGAAGAAACGCATTGATTGGCAAGTCCTTGTTCAACGAAATGCCGTAAGTGTCCTGTTTGCCATTTCCGTCTGGATCTTTAAATGTAAAGTCTTCTGCAATCTTAATAATATCCTGCATGGATGTTGGTTCTGCCAGACCCAGCTTGTCCATCCAGTCTTTTCGAATCCATATCATATCAGAGGAATCCAGCGAACCCGGGAAGCTTACCATCGCCATCAGTTTTCCATCTTTCGTAACCGGCTTTAGTCCTGCTCCGTCTTCTTCAGCGTAATATTCTTTGACAAGATCCGAAGCATATTTATCAAACACCCCGGTCAAATCCTCCAACATGCCAGCTTCATAAAGCTGCTCGAATTGCACCGTGGACACCTTTAACAAATCAGGCAAATCGCCGCTCGCCAAGGTAACGTTCATTTTATCGTTATAGTTGGCATCAGCCACAATCCAGTCATAGGACACTTTAATCCCAAGTTCTTCCTCGTATCCTCTGGTCCAGATGTTATTGGAATGTGTATCGCCCTGCGCCAACGTCTCTTTGCCTGTTTCGTTCATCGTGGAGCGAAGTTTGATCGGCGGATCATATTTGGTTAAAGGACCGCCTTCCATTTCCGTTTGCGCACTAGTGTTTCCCTCTGCGGAACTACTACTGTTTCCACTATTATTGCTGGAGCAACCACTGAAAACTAATGATAAAACAATGGCCGATGCCATTAAAGGCAAGCCTTTAATCTTACTTTTCATCTATTGAACCTCCCTTATTTTCTATATCCTAATTGTAAGAAGAAAGCGTTAACACAGCGAGTGTGAACCGTTTACATTCGGTATCTTTTCTTTACCTATTCATGTTCGCCTAACAAAGCTCCGCTTTAGGGTCACTCTGATTATCATAATACTGTGAGATTGTTAGTGTCTATGTATTGGTAATTAATTACACGAAAAAGAGGCTGATCCTTATGCTACCCCTTAAGAATCTTAGCCATCAAGATTACCTATATAGTGAGCCGTCGGTACATAGTGTAGGAGGTATGGACTGAGGATTGCGTTGAGGATTGCCCTGAGGATAAATTCAACGTTGAATTCAGCATTGAATTACGCGGCATTACGCGGCATTACGCGTTTAATTGTATTTAGTACACTTATAATGCATCAAATCACTCAGCCAAAGGATATAAGTGTATTTCGTACACTTATATGCTTGCTTTTCTCGCCGATAGGTGAATTCTCTAGTTTTTAGTTGCAGAGAATGCAATTAAAGATACACATTCACCTTTTGCATAAGAAATAACTGTATAGAATGCAGTTATTTCGCGGATTCCAGCAAGAATCGGCGCACAAAAAAAATGCTGGGTGGAGACCGAAAACTGCATCTGCCAGATAGAGATGCTTTAGTCAATCCGCCGCGCTGCAAACTAAAAAACCAGGCAGCGCTTCTCCAATCGTCGGAGAATCGCTGCCTGGCTGTCTTTTTAACACTTATTGACCTATGATCTGATCAGTCTTTCCTTGCAGCTCCACTAGCTTCATGATCACCGAAGCCGCCAGCGCTTTTGTTACATTCTGCTGCGGATTAAACTTGCCGTTGTCATCCTTTAAGAGTCCCAATTTCACAACAAGAGCCACCGCCCCCTTATTGTTTATAGCTGAGCTATCACTAAACTGACTTACAGTCACATCTTTATCAAGATAAGCTGTAAGTTTATTGTATTTCAAGAAATTAGCCAGATGAACAGCAAGCTGTTCCCGGGTTAACTTACTCTCTACTTGCAGGCTTTCATCCTTATTGATCCATTTACGATCTGCTGCAAAAATAACAGCGTCATAATATGAATTCTCTGGCTTCACGCCTGCTACAGTTTTCCGTTCATTATTATTATAATAATTGGTGAAATTTGGGCTAGAAGCTTTGGCAAGATAGGTTAACCAATCACCGACAGTTATTTCTTGATCCGGGTTCACTTTGCCATCGGCATCCGGTGTAATCACATGGTGGTTTACCAATTCTGATAATTCTCGCTCTGCTGTATGGCCTTTGATATCCGTTGCAGATAGTTGAGCATCCTGCTGACCGAGATAATCATAGACCGCAATCCATTTTCCAGTGACTGCATCCAAAACCTGATTCAATCCGTTAGATTCATCAAAGGTTGTATCATATACCAGCTTCACCTTCGGTGCGACATAGTTTCTATAAGTATTATATCCGCCAACCTGAGTATACTTCAGCTTAGTCTGATATTTAGGTTTATAACTTTCGAGCGCTTCTTTCTTGGAAATTGTTGCATCAGGCGATAATGTGATTTCATCGATACTGCTTATCCGATTCCCCATATAAGAAGTCAGTCTGCCGTAAAGATCCAAGCTTACCGTAATGGTGCTGCCACTCACAGGAATTCCTTGATGATATCTAATAAACTGATATCCATATCCTGATCCGTCTGAAGTCAAACTCGAATTATCCCCGTATTCTACCAGCTTTAGCTTCTGGCTCGCCTGAGGATATAGACTATTAATTATACTAAGCGCTTTCACCTTCGCTTCAGCCTCACTAAGCTTCTTACCTCCAGCAGGTGCCGGCTCTTCCTTCTTCTTATCCTGAATAGCACCATAAGCTTGAACCTGGTACTGCAATACTTCACCGGTCTTTGCATCGATCTCGGCAGAGGATTGCTCTGGAAAGCCAGCACCAATGTAACGATCATTTCCATTACTGCCCCAGTATAGCTGCCAGATTTTTCGATCTGAATCCTGATAGTCATTTCTCAAGGTTTGCGAGATCAATTTACGGTCTGCTGGAATATAAGCAACCTTCTCTACAAGTTGTGCTGCTTCTTTTGCAGAAAGCTCTGTACTAGAACTTCTTGCCTGAAAAACATCCTTACTCTTCGCTACTTCTGAATACACGACTGAGGTGGATACGGATTCTTTTCCTTCATAATCTATCCGCTTGCCCGTTAATGCATCGATAGGATATAGAGACTGATCTATTGGACGCCAGCCTAGAATCCAGTTGTTAGGTTTTCCGTTCTTATAAATAGGAATGTAAAATAGGCCCACATCAAACTGTTCCGCAAATTGCTTCTGTGCTTGCTCCAAGGTAATCTTGGGCTGTGCAGACGGGTACTCAAGCCCTTGAGAAGACTTAGAGAATTGCGTTACATTTCCGTTACCATCCACAACTATGTTAATGCTGTCCGATCCAGAAGGAATACCATTCTTCAGAATACTGAAGTTATACCCATATTGAACAGGACCGAATAATGATTCCGAAAAATAACTATAACCGACATTCTCATTTAATTGCAGCTCACTGCTCTTAACTGATGAGGCTGCCTTAGCCACAAAAGTCTTGGCGATCTCCAATGCCTGAGTCTGCGATACTTTCGGTGGATAATAGGACTCGTTCTTTTCCTGCGAGAATGAGAGATAGGTATTGATGATATCACCATTAATGGCGTCTACCTCACTGCTAAAACCATATCCCATATTCCCTTCTTGAACCTGCCACTGAATATGCCAGATCATTTGATTTGCTGGTGCTGGGTAGCTTTGGTTAGATCCCAGTTGAACATTGTTTACAGTTGCATCTTTTAGGGATGGGAATAGTTCTTTTAACTTTGCAATGGCTTGCTCCTGCGTGAATTTCACTTTTGTAGGATCAGCCTCAGAGTTCGTAGTCGTAGCTGGAGCCGCTGATTGCGTACTAACCTGCGTTACGGAAGTGTTGCTGCTAACAGATATAGAATCGGCTGCGGCTAAGCCAGGGGGTAAGAGTAACGCGAGTGCAACTGAAGTGATCAATACCGTTTTAGCCGTTTGATGAACAAAAAGAGTACTATTGCTTTTCAAAAGAATTCATCCTCCTCTAACACGTGATTCATATTATTATACAGATATTTTCTTGTATTTTCCATAATTATTTAACGACAGGAAATTACGACATTTTGGTGATGTGAGCTATAATGGTAAACAGTTGCAGCTTTAATTCATCTAGAAAGGGGGTCACCAACATTACTGACTGGAACCTTCAGCCGCTTATTGACGGTATTACTAGCCTAGACATTCGCAGTTGTCTAATCGTTCAACATGGAGAAACCATACTGGAGCATTACCGTGATCCACAAATCGCTGCAGAGCTTGGCAAAATCAACTCGTGCACCAAAAGCGTACTTTCTGCCTTAGTTTGCATAGCCATAGATAAACTAATCATTCCACCTCCAGACACACCTATTTCTTTATTTTTTCCTTCATTAAAAGAAGATCGTGACCCACGTAAAAGAGAGATCACTATCGAACACTTATTAACGATGACCGGAGGCTTTAACTGGACAGAGTTCGGTGGGCAGAATTCTTTTCCGGCCATGACTAAAACCGCGGACTGGATAAAATACGTGCTTGCACAGCCATTAGCTCATACACCAGGAACCGTGATGACCTATAACTCAGGCTCCTCCCAGCTTTTGTCCGCAATCCTGCGTGATTGTTCTGGACAAGCGGTTGCAGAATTTGCCGAAGACCAGCTGTTTCAACCGCTTGGTATTCAAAGCTATCACTGGGAGAGCGATCCGCAAGGCATACATACCGGTGGGTTCGGACTTCATCTGAAGCCAGAGGATATGCTGAAATTCGGCTTACTTTATTTGCAGGAGGGACGCTGGAAGAATCAGCAGATCCTTTTTTCGGATACAATTCAGCAATCCACTCGCCCTTACGTTGAAGCCAATCATCCGCAAAAAGGATTCTACGGCTGGCATTGGTGGGTATCCCAGTTCAATGCAGGTTCAGAGCAGCAGCCGAACGAGATCCCTTATTATTTTGCACTCGGCTTCAAAGGGCAGCATATTATTGTAGTTCCTGCTTACGAGCTGGTTGCCGTTATCACCGCGGATAAGTACAAAAAAGGCTCTCCTGCAAATGTTTTCGGCCGGTTTATTGTACCTGCTCTTCTAGGGCAGTAAGAACCAGGAATCACATGCAGTTCTATGTGTGGATACCACACAATCCATAAAGCAGCCACAGCCATAGACTGATAAAGTCTTGGGCTGTCGCTGTTTGATTTGAACGAAAGATCGTTCTCAATTTTTCATCAATTAGTTTGCTGCAAGCTTAAATGACACCAAATTTCTTTAATGCGTAGGCTATCCCGCCTTCACTTGTTTTTTTTGTAACAAAATCCGCTTTTTGTTTTAACTGTTCCGCACCATTTCCCATCGCAATTCCCAATCCCACATACTCCAACATGTCGATATCATTTCCACCATCACCAAACGCGATAGCTTCTGACCTGCAAATATTCAGATAATTCAGCACTTGTTTAATCGCAATTGATTTAGAAACTTTTGTTTCTTCAAGCACATTCATAACGTATCCGTGAAAACGTTCGAACCGTAATTCAGGAAATCTATCTTGGAATTTTTGCGCTTCATTTTCGTCCGCATACAAGCATATACAGTAAACCTCCTCTGGCAGAGCGCTCATTTTTTCGGGATATTGTGTAAGACTCAAAGTCTCCATTAATGCCTTCATAACGCGCTCATCCTCGGAACCCATTCCGTTCATAGTTATAAGTTCGGTTAAATAGGACATGCCATGTCCGTTTAACTCAGCAAAAGCCGAGACATCCCGCACGGTTTCTGTTGAAAGCATTGATTTATAGATAACGTTATCCTTACATTTGATAAGCGCACCGTTAGCAGAAATAAAGGTATCAATGCCCATAGACTTGAACTCTTCACATAAGTTATGCGGTCTCCCTGTTGCAACTACGACTTTAATTCCTCTCTCTATCAACTTCTCAATTGCTTCTATCGTGCTAAGCGGGATGCTTCTATCAATTTCACTTACTAGAGTACCGTCCACATCAAAAAATACAATCTTATACATATTATGAAATAAGCCTCCCCGTTCGAACGTAACTAGATAGATTATATTTCATGGGATCTAAAACAAGAAGGAAGCCGATCACATGGATCGGCTTCCTTCTTGTTTTCTTATTCAGCTTCGGCACAACAAACTTACGTCGTTAATTTTGCATATACCACAAAAAATAACATCATTTCACCAATGATCAGGTAATTAGGTATAAGGAACAACAAATCTACTGCGAAAAAAACACCAAGTAAACCTAATAATAACGCCAAATGGAATATCCCTAACCGTTGCTGTATACGTCTATATTTATGGAAGACCAGTGAGGTAGAGAAGAAGTAAAGCAGGACCGATCCAAAAATAAAACACACCATAAATATATAATTTAATTGATCTAAAAATAACAGTTGGATCGAAGCTGCAATCATACTCAAGGATACATAAATAAATAAATGTCCATAAATTATGGTTTGCCCGGCAGTCTCTATAGTTTTGTCCACTTTCTTTTCAACATTATCAAAATATTGCCACCACATAGCTATAATTAATAGAAAAGTTAATAATGCAAATACAATAGATTGCCACGTCCAGTGGCTAGACTGTAAAACCGCAAGGATACTGACCACTGATTCCCCAAGCAGAATAAGCGTAAACAACGAGAAGCGTTCTAATAAATGATGAGTATTGATCGGACTTTTCACCAAGTATTTCCGACCGACTAATGGAAGCAAAATGTCTACAGTAATTCCCGCATACAAAACTACATAACGCATCCAAGAGTCAAAGAAAAGTGATAAAGAAGAGATCACTAATCCAATCCAAAATCTGCTTCCCAGATACCGGGCAGTGCCCTTTCTATCATCCTCTTCATTCTTATTTACCGTAAGATATTGAATGGCTGTCATAGCTCTTAAACCAACATAACCTATTAAGAATGGCATATAATATTGATCAAAGTTAACCGATAAGCTCGCCGTCATTATTAATACAAAAAATAATTGTAGAATCAGAAATATCCGATGTGAAAAGATGTCTTGCCCAAACCGATTTACAAAAAGCGATTGCCCTACCCAGGCCCACCAGATCGGAACAAATATCAAGATAAATTTAGATAAGTATTCAAGTGGGATTTTACCCGCCTCTACATGCAATAGGACATGGCTCGCTTTTGAAACTGCTGCTACAAAAAGCAGATCATAAAATAGCTCCAGCCAAGTAACTTTCTTCTCAGCAATGGATGCTGTACTGTGCTCAAATCCCGATGTGCGTTTATTCATCGTCTGACTCCCTTGGTTTGGATGTGTATTTCTAATACAGTTTATCGAATACTTATCCATCTTAACCGAATTGATATACTAATTTGAAGCCCCTTTGCCTAAAATAAAACCAGCAAGCCCCCACATACGGGAGGCTTGCTGGTTTTTTCTGACTAGAGCTTTGTTCTTATTCCCCGGCAATACCGGAGCGTTCCACACTTTCTACGAAATGACGCTGTACGAACAAATACAGAATCAGAATTGGCAGAATGGTTAGAATACACGCCGCCATAACCTGATTCAGTCCAGTTGGGGCCATCCCAATAGAACCCGAAGTCATTTGCGACATCGTCTCCGCTGCCTGATTATTGGAACCATAAAACATCGCTAATCGCTGCGACAGATTATAGAAATCCGGTGTTGTTAAATACGTATTCGGTTCAAAGCTGTCATTCCAGTGCCATACCACAGAGAATAAGAATACGATCAGCATTGCGGGCTTGGCGATAGGAAACATGATTTTCCAGTACGTTCTGAATGCGCCTGCACCGTCGATACGTGCTGCTTCCTCCAACACTTTAGGCATTCCGCGGTAGAACTGAATAAAGATCAGTACGAATAATGCCCCCTTCAACCCGTGCCCAAACATAGAGGGAACCACAAACGGCAAATGTGTATTAATCCACCCCAAGTCACTAAAGAACAAATACAGTGGCACAACAATCGTCTGCGGTGGAACTAGAAAAGTAAACAACAGCAGAACGAAACACACTGCGTAGCCTGGAAAACGGTATCTGGCAAAGCCATAACCGATTAAGGAACAGCTTAAGATTTGCAGAACCGCACTCCCGAAGGAAATAATCGTACTATTTGCGAACCCGGCCCAGAATTTTAGCGAATCCCATGCCAGAAAATAGTTGCCAAAACTTATCTTTTTCGGAAGCCATTGCACTGTGGCATCGGCCACGTCTGTTACTTGCATCATGGATTTGGATACCATGTATAACAAGGGATATAGGAATACGAACGTTAAGCTGAGAATAACCAAGTAATAAAAAGCGATATTCAGCACCTGAAGCGAACGTTTCACGACCCTGTCCAGCTTGCCGCTTGCTTTTAGACGAGTTGTCAGATGTTCCATGTTCGTTGTCCGAACCTGCTTTACGGATTCCTTCAACATCTTCTACTTCCTCCCTTCGGTGGCACCGAGCGACTTGCTGAATAACAGGAAGACCAAACCCAGAACCAAGAAAATAAACACAAAATAAATCCAACCCATCGCTGAGCCATATCCAAAATCATTATTCTTAAAGACGACATTCAAAATATGACTCATGATTTGATTATCTGCCTTCGTGAATGAGCTGACGATACTAAACAATGTGTTTACGAGCATCATCGGCATAATCATCGGGAAGGTGATTTTCCAAAAGCTTTCCCACGCGGTTGCTCCATCACATTTGGCCGCTTCATACAGTGAAACAGAAATCGTCTGTAACCCCGCTAGAAAAATCAAAATTTGCACGCCAGAATCCCACATCACCAGCGTTAAAGATTCTGCATATTTCAGCAACGACTTCAAAATGTCGCCGGGGATAAAGTTATGGAGCTTATCATATAAATCCTGATTATAAAAAATCGGTAAATTTGCGGCACCCTGATCCATCAATTTGCCCAGGATCGCCCCTGAAGCAATGATGACCGGCAAAAAGAACACGCCACGAAAAAAGGTTTTTCCTACGAGTCCTCGATTTAGCAGAATCGCACAAAAGAGCGAAAAGATAAGAATTAACGGAACCTGAGTCACCGTCGACACCATCGTCGATTTGAGCAGAGGCAAGAAATTAACATCTGTAGTAAAAGCGGCGCGATAATGCTCCATCCCAACAAAAGTGGCCAGTAAGCCGCTTTTGCTCACTTGGAGATCCTGAAAGGAATAATACAAGGAACGGCCCAGCGGAACAGCCATAAACACCAGAAATCCGACCAGCCACAGGCCGATGAAGGAATATCCTTCAACGAAATAACGCGCTCGCATCGATAGCTTTGATTTTTTCACTTCATCATCCTCCTGTTACCGCATAGCTGAATGCCTCGACGGTCTGACCAGACACGTCAACAGACTGCTCATTATAGTTGACTATAATGCTCACACCGTTTGCATAAGTCGTCCGAAAGACCTTACTTTGCAGCTGCTCATGATTCGTCATTTGCTGGTTACTAATGCTGTCATAGATCTCTTTCAATGCGAGATAATTCTGTACAGAAGGTGCCAGCCAGTTCTCAAGACTAGAACTGAACAGCCGGTCTGCCATGGTTCTCTGAAGATCGCTAGTCGGAGCATAAGTTAATTCATAACTTGGAAGGGCTCCATATTCCAGCGCCCGTAAGGTTTGGTTACGGGAATCATCGTACAGATTAACCGGGCTTGCTGTATAAGGCACTAAGCCGTGTAACACTAGTTGATAGAAAGGAATCGCCCGATCTGTATAGACAAATTGACTGGAGTCGAGCGGCACTTGATCAATCCGGTTCACATGTCCTAATGTATAGGCAAAACCATAATCTACTGCCGTGTTAAGCTCACCCTTACGGAAGTTATCCAATGCATTAACATAAGTATCTTCTGTAAGCTGGCGGTCCGTATTGGATTTATTATCCTCATCGGAGTATAGCAAGCTTCCAAAGTGTTCAAACTGTACACCCTTCACACCCAAATCCTGGAACTTGCTCAGCTCAGCATTACTGCGTTTTGCGATAACACTAGGTTTCATTAAATAGAAATAATCATCCGTATTCCACCGGGTAGAGAGATAATAAACGTACTGCTTCAAGACTTCACGATTAATGCCGCGCACAGCATCTCTGCTTGCCTTCACGCTGTTGCTATCTTGGTAAGGTTTCACGTAGTTAGCTTTCAAATAAAGATTTACGCCCTTGCCTGCGGCATATTCCTGAAGCTCTTTAAGTCCCTTTTTACCTCCCAGCTTCTTTTCAACCGGAAATTGTTCTGGCTGGTTTCCGTATAAACCATTTTTGGACCATCCCTCGATCGTAATCTCTAGCTGAGTAACACCCTCTGCCTGATATTGATCAATCATGTCCTTGATTTGTTTAAACGTAGCTGCTTCTATAAAAGTTGAACCGATGACTTCATCACGAGAAATCCCACCGAGCACTTGAAGATACAATGGCGTGTTCTCAAGAACTACTTCCTTGACCTTTTTCTCTTCCATTAAATAATTACGGTATTCCTTCGCCATCCCAACGTAGTTAGCTTCCTCGCCTTGGAGCAGAACATAACGTACGCTACGATCGGTTTTGATCATCTCACCCTGATAATAAGGAATTTGGCCGGAATTGCCGACAAAAATAACATCATCCTTGCGCAGGGTAAATTCACTTGATGCTCTATAAAGCGAAATAGCGCGAATGCCTGATGGAACACCGTTTATTTTAGCGTCGGTATCTCCCTTAGTAACAATTGCTAAATATCCGGTGTCTCCCTGATAGATCCCAAACACTGGCAAAGCGATGGCTTTTTTAAGAGGTGCCGCCTTTTGCCAAGAGTTATCCGTAATTTCATGATTTTGTTTCACGAAGGTTTCGTCCCCGCCGTAAATGTACTCAGAATAACCTTTCAAATAAACGGGATGTTCTTTACGAAACTCCAGCAATGCCCCTGAACCATCTGGAAGCATCATTGCCCCCTCTGCATCTTCTCTAGCCGCATGAAAAAATGGCAGAACCTCCAGACTCGTGAATTTCGCATTCCCCTCTTCCTTCAAATACTCCTGTGGAATGGAAGCCTCAAATCCATTAGCCGTCAGTCTGTACTCCAGAGCAAAAGAAAGCTTCAGGCTAATAAAAGCAAACTCCGCGCGGACGACATCTTGCTCAATCGTTACGGTAACCGTGGAGTCCTCATCTTTAAGTGGGTAGACCTGTGTAATGTCAGCCCCCTGTGTGTATCTTGCATAAATCGGTGCGGTCGTGTATTTCTTAATATTTGGCATGGCTGTTCGCTCCAGCTGTGGAGATCCAAGCCACTCCTTGTTTGTGATTTTGTCTGTGATGCGAAGATTTCCCGATTTCTCATCTACATACAAAATATAGCGTTCGTTCTCCAGTGCTTTTGTTCCAGGCGTGACCGGCTGCAGCTCAACCTTCTGAACAGGTGCTGCTACGACGGCTGGAGTCTGCTCTTCTGCAGGAACCGCAGTCTCCTTTTCTTTCACAGCAGTGGCCTGCCCTTCAACTGGTTCAGTCACCACCGATGTTTGCTCTTGCCCAACCTCTTTGCTTTCTTCAGTCTGAACAGACTGCGCAGCGGTGGACGGATCGGCGGAACTGTGTAGGGGTTGAACATTTATCACTGCGAACAGCATCATCACAACAATACAGAGAATGCCCCGCACTTTAACTTTTTTTCTCATCGTGTTACCTTTCCCTCCTTACGCGCGCAATCTCAATTCTTTGAGCAGATCGACAATAAATGAAACAAATTGATTGGAAATACCAAACAGCAAAATACCTACGAACCAGATAATGGCGATCCCTATTACACTGATTATGGTGATAAAAATAACCTTGCGAATCTCAAAATCATGCAGGATCTTCACCTTCATTAAAATCAACCAAGCCACCCAAAGAATCACAAACTTGTGCAGCAGATTGAAGGTTGAAGCCTCATCCAGCGAAAGGACCAACGTTAACAGTGTGACTGGAAGGATAAAGAGCATGTATGGAACAAGGGCAAAGGCACTGCCCACAAAAATCTCTTTGAATTTCCCCTCACCATCCATAATCGTACTGACACCCCAGTTCGAGACACACCAGGTCAACCAAGGAACGATAAGCCAAATAAACTCATGAAACATGGAGATTTCATGCGGCTCTCTTGTTTGAAAAGCATACCCTGTAATCAGAATCGAGATCATTCGTGCCACAAAGGTCAGTAGAACGATGGCAATCCCCTGTATCCAGCGGATACGTTGCTTTCCTTGAATATCGTTATAGAACTGATAAGGATGAACTACAACCTGATGAATCATTCGCAAAGTGTTCATCCAATCTCCCCCTTTGCCGGATCCAATACTGCCTTGTTTCCTCTATACAGCCAGGTATGGAATCTCCGGTATAATCTCGGCACACTCCAGAGCAGTACTAAGAACAGTCCAATTCCGCCGGCGAAGAAATAAGTAAAGTGCTCTCGGATAAACAATTTACGATATTCGCGGAAAGCAGATGAATAGTCAGCTTTGGAATTTGAAAGCTTGAAGTAGCTCATAGATTCCTTATATTGCTCTGCTTTATATAGCGCTTTGCCGATAGCTTGATAAGCCATATCATAATTGGCGTTCAATCGCAGCACCTCTTGCCATAAGGATTGCGCTTCGTCATAGCTGCCATCTACATAGAGCAAAGACGCCTGATGAACCAAATCCGCAAAGGGCGTGGTCCGGAAGCGATCGATTCTGCCCCGTCCTTTATCCACTACATAGATCAGGCCATCAGCGGTTTGATCTACGGCGGAAGGAGTCACGAAGAGTCCATTCTGATCCCCAATCCCGCCAAAGCTGAATAACAAATTCCCCAGCTTGTCATATTGGAAGACTTTACTGGACTGCAAATCCAGCGCAGTTATAAATCCGTTCTTATCAATACTGATCCCCATAAAGGAAGCCATACTGAATGGACCCTCAGAGTAATAATCACCGTACCAGCGTTTACCAATGTTCAGCGTATCTACGCCTACCGGAGATAACCGTTTGATCTGGTTGTACTCTTCGCCCAAGGTTGTGCTGTAGATAAACCCTTCTTCATCCAGATCCACGTTCGAGAACTCAGAAGGTTTAACGGTCGCCAGCTGGTTCTGCTGCTCTTTAGTAGCCACCAGCTTAATTAAGAGACGTGTCCATGAGAAACCTACATGGTTCGCCCCATAGAACCCCTTGAACTTACCGCCCGAGTCAATTTGCAGCAACCCCTGCGTGTTACCATCGCTCACCACATACATATAATCACGCTTATCTACGACTAATTTAGAAGGAGAATAAGAGAAATTAGCACCCAGTAATGGGCTGTCCGGTTTTAGAAACTCTTTTACGAACTTGCCATTTTTATCAAAAATAGCAATACGCGCGTTTTTTGTATCTGCTACATATACCGTTCCATCCTCTTTCACGAATACACCCTTCGGCTCTTGCAGCTTGCCGCTGCCTTCCGTATCGCCGATCAGATTTAGCAGACGACCGTCCTTATCCATATGAACAATACGGCTATTGCCCGTGTCTACTACGTAGAGTGAATCGTCATCACTAATAAAGAGAGATTCCGGATTTTTGAAGGACCCCGTATCTGTTCCTGTTGGATCGATAGAAGAATCGTAGAGATAACCATTAATCGAGCGGACCTCATTGCCGGACTGATTCCACGTATACCCCTCATATGGGGCTTCACCAGCTAGCGCCTGCCCTGGAAGCAGCAGCACTGGCAGTGTCAGCGTCACCAGTAGCCCTGTTAGCAGCATTTTTTTCATATTACGTCCTATCATCATGACTCCCCCTATTCCTTCAGCCCCGAATGGGCCATTGTCTGAAGCACCATCCGCTGCGTTAATATAAAGACAAGAATAGTCGGGAGAATCATCAAGAAGCTTGCTGCTGCCAAAGTGCCTACCCTAGCAACGACTCCGGCTCCACCACTGATAGTTTGGATGGCGAGCGGCAATGTCTTCATTTCCTGAACAGTCGTATAGACCATTGAAGGATACGGATCATTCCAAGCAGAAATGAAGCTAAATAAAGCAAAAGTCGAAATCGCCGGCTTAAGCATTGGCATCACAACCACCCAGAATACCTTCCATTCGGAAGCACCGTCTATACGGGCTGCCTCTAATAAAGCGTCTGGAAGCTGCCGCAGGAACTGGGTCATAAGGAACATTCCCATGGGTGCAGCCAGATAAGGTAAGATCATTGCAAAATACGAATTCATTAATCCGCTGCGGCTAATCAGCAAATATTGCGGAATTTGCAATACTAAGGGTGAGAACATCAGCGCCGCCACAATCATACTAAAGATAGCGCTTTTAAATGGCATATTGTGCTTGGCAAGCGGATAAGCCGCCATTGCTGAAATTAAGACACCCCCGACCACAATCCCTGATGTAACGACCACGCTATTGAAAATAAACCGTGAGAACGGCACCGCCGAGGTTCCGGTAATTAACAGCAAATCACGAAAGTTCACCAACGTCGGATTCACTACGAAAAACCGTGGTGGGAACAGGAATAGTTCGCTTGTTGGTTTTAAAGCAGTCACTGCCATATAGACAAGTGGCAGCAGCATAATTAGGCCAAACACCGTTAAGAACAGATACAAAAAGATGCCTCCATAGTCAATACGCCGTAAATTTATTTTGTGCATCCTAATCCCTCCCCAGCACTTTGAAGATGAGACGGTTGAGCCCAAGCATCAAAGCGAACAGTAATACAGCAATCGCTGACGCATATCCCATCTCAAAGCGGATAAATGCGTAGTCGAACAGATGCGCCATAATCGTATGGCCTGCATAAAGGGGACTCGGAAATCCAACAAGCCGCATACTGACGTCAAATACGGTAAGCGAACCGACCACCTGCATCACCGCACCGAATAACAGCTGCGGTTTGACGCATGGAATCGTAATGTACCAAAGCTCCTGCCAGCGGTACTTGACCCCATCAATTGAGCCAGCTTCATATAAATCTGTCGGTACATTTTGAAGTCCGGCCAGAAAAGCAAGGAAACCTACCCCCATACTCATCCATAAGGAAACTATGATGATCACCGGTACGATCGAATCCACATTTTGCAGAAATAAATAAGGTTCATTGATAATCCCCAGCTGAATGAGCCAGTGATTAAGCAACCCCTTGCGGTCGCCGGCGAACAAATACAACCAAACCACGGACATCGCTACTGCACTTGTAATCGATGGCACATAGTAGCATAAGGTATAGAAAAAACGGAACTTCTGCGGAATCTGGCTAATCAGCCAGGCCAGCAAGAAGGCCATAATATAACCTATCGGACCTGTAATAATGGCAAATTTCAGCGTAATCCCAACAGCTTTAAGAAAGATATCATCGTCTACAAACAACAGCTTATAGTTAGAGAAGCCAATGAATCTCGGTGTCTCAATAATGTTGTAATAGCTGAAGCTTAGAACGACGGACATGATAATAGGAACAATAGTAAAAACGGTGAACAGAATCAGGAAAGGGGCCAAGAAATAATAGGAAACTTTATTTTTCTTGATATCTAACCAAAGCTGAGTCCATTTCCCGGGAGTTTTCGTCGGCTGCATCTGTACGGCTTCGTTCTGTGCCGGTGTAATTATTTCACTACTCATTTCTGACCTCCTTCCTCTTTGGCGCTTGAAGTCTGGGAAGTTTCAATTCCGAACTCTTCGCGTTTCTTACTAAGCTCTTTATTGATTTCACGCACACCTTGCTCCATCGCCTCCCGCGGGAATTTACCGTTGAGCACAATTTCATTCCAGATGTTGGCGATATGCCGGGTCGTGTAATATCCTCCAAGCACCACTTCGCGCTCTTTAAACCACTCCCACTGTTCCATAATGGCGTCGATATCATCTTGCTGCCACGGCAGACGTTTGAGTGCTTCAACATTGGCTGTATTCCAACGAGCTTCAACACCCAGCAAAGACTCAAGCTCTGAGCCGAAGTTCTCCTGTGCATCCGCACTGGTCCACCATTTCAGGAACTCCCAAGATTCTTCTTTCATATCCGTATCCTTAAAAATAATTCCTGTCTGTGCAAGCCCGCCTGTAGAACGGTTAATCTGTCCATCTGCTTGTTCAATACCCGGCATTGGTTTCATGCCCCACCAGCCTGTCAATTCAGGTGCGGCTGTAGATAACAGAATGTATGTGGAATAATCAGCAACGCCGATTGGCATCTCTCCAGAACGGAAACGGTTATAGAAATCCGCTTGTTTCTGCAGCTTGTAGTTCGTAAAGAGTCCCGTCCACATTTTCATAGCTGTCAGTGCTTCTGGTGAATCCAGATCAGACAACATCCCATTATTCTTATAGAAATCCCCGCCATACTGGAATAAGAACGGCGCAAACTCATTAATTGCTAGACTTGGATTGTTCGGGGCATGTGGATAATAGAAGTCCATCCCGTTTTGTTGCAGCACAGGAATCAGTTCCATAACCTCTTGCCACGTATCCGGAATATCCTTCTCGCTAATGCCCAGCTGTGCCATAATATCTTTCCGGTAAAAGAGCATCGTGAAGTTCTGATTCTCAGGTAAGGCAAAATCTCCGTTATCATACTTATAAGGAATCAGTGCACCCGCTCTGAAACGTTCAGCAACCTCTTGATAATCTGAGAATTCATTCAGATTCACGAGTGAATTCCGCACCGCGAAGTCAATCGGCACTTCACCCTCAACCCCCAGTGCCACATCGGGAGCAAGTCCGGCAGTATTGGCTAATAACAGAATCTGCTTCTGATCCGCTGCAAGCGTAGGAATAATATTGACGTTCACCTTGATGCCCGTGTTTGGTGTAAAGTCCTCATCCACCATTTGCTTAATGATCTCCGCCCAATCACGTCCACGAGAGATCCAGACATCCAGCACCTTTTCATTTTTGTACGTATTTCCTATGCCGCTGTAATCCTTTGTAAAAGAACTAAAGAAGTCATACGTCATCGTCCCTACACGGGTATACCAAGGAGCCGCGTCTTTAGGCCATGGCTGATCTTCCGACTTCACTTCAATATAGTCCATTACAATACTCTGCTTCATTAATCCGTTGACCCATAAGCCCAGCGATGACTGCAGATCCGTAAATTGCTGAAGACGACCTGGAATACTTGAGGTATCCTTCGCCATTTCCAGGAACCGGTCACGTGCTTCATAAAGCGTACTCAGCTCAGAGCTTCCATCAGCAACGCCAAAAGCATACATATCCTGCACGGCATCATCCAACGTCCGCGCCATCAAATGTAAACGTGGCACAAGATTAGGAATGTTCTGCTCCAGCTGCCAATCCCCGTTTGGATCGGGGTTCGTTCCCGTTACCTGCGTGATTTCACGTCCCAAAAGAGACATTTTATGTGTAGTGTTCAGCACAGCTTCAATCATTCCGCCTACACCCGATACTTGAACCTCCATCCGCAACGTATGCTTGCCTTGTTCGAGATAAAAGAAGTATTCTCCGTCCTCATTCCCCAGCTTGTTTACTTGCCATTCCGCTTTGTAAGGGAATTTCAAGGCATTCAGCTCTTGGAACGGTACCTCGCCATCAATCATAATCCGGCGTTCCACCGGTATCCCGTTTAGGAACCACTGGCCGTAACGAATTGCGATATTGTAGAGCCCTGACTCAGGAATCTCGAAATCCCATTCCGCCCATTGTCCACCCGTACGCCACCCGACACCCCCAAAACTATTAAGCACAATAGCATCTTTGTTAAAAGGTTCGGTGAGTGGCTCCCGGTCCTCGATCCGCTTCAGCGTTGGATCTGAACGAAGGGAGGATTCTTCTGCCTGAATTTTAATCACTTGATTCTGAACAGGCTTGTAACCCTTATTCTCATACTCCTGCTTCACTTCCGCATAAGTCGGGAGCGGTTCTGGAGAAAATATTCTCAGTTCACTAAGTGCAGCCGGTTCCCGGATGGCTTCCAGCTTCACCGTATGCTCCCCTTTGGTCAGATAAAAGCGAAAGGGATCCGCAGTTCTGGCCTCGGCATCTCGAAACTCCCGATATTGCCAGCCTGTTACCTCTTCCCGCTTGGGATTAAATTCATTCCCTTGATTGTCCAGCCATGGCTCTGCACTTTCCTTCCACATCCGCTGGAATTCCATTTTTTTTACTTGAGAGAATAAATACTCCCCATCAATCTTTACGCTTCGAATGATCGAGGATCGTTTACCAGGAAGGGCATAATACTCCATCCCCATCTGATACAACCCATCTGCCGGAACCGTAAATTTATATTCCACCCAGCTATCCTCTGCTTTAAGCGCTAGTACCTTGCCGGGTTTTCCACCAAGATCCGTCATTACCTCTGTACCTTCAGAACTAATGGCCTTATAATCCCCCGAAGGAATAGCAAGCGTAAAATCCGATGAGTCCTTTGCTCCATCCTGCTGTTTTTCCTCGTAATAGCTTAAGTAAGAGGCTTCGAGTTTTGAATTCACACTATCGCTTTCTAAAATAGAGCTTTCATCAACATCCGCATAAACGGGGATGCCATCCATCGCTGAATTATCAAACCCTCGTGATTGATTCCACCACACTAGGGAGACTCCTAAAAGTACCAGTAACAACAAACTAATCTTATATTTTCGCAGTATGCGTAACACGCATCGGTCTCCTCCCATCTTTACGGGCCTCTCGGACTTAAGTGAATACAAGCAGGGCAGCTCTGGCAATTGCAGGCTGCCCCTCCTGTTATTAGATTTCCTTACGGCTGCATTCCCATTGCCTTTTTAAAGGCAGCAATTTCTTTGGAAGCTTGCTTCAAGACATCATCACCAATTTTTTGAATAGCCGTCTTGGAATCTGTGTTCTTAGCCAGTGCATCACCGATCGCCGTTATAAAGATTTCCCAGCCCTTGTTATCTACTGGTGTAAGGTGTTTGACAGGAATATCATTGCTTAATTGTTCATATAGTTTAAATTCCTCTTGCCCACCCAGATATTCATTTTTAGTGTTTGCGTACCAATCAAGACTGGAAATATCCTTGTAACCTGGCTGAATGGAATGTTTTGTCCAAATTTTCCAAGCATTTTCACTTCTCATGCTCCATTGAATGTAAGCCCATGCTGCTTCTTTATTTTTGCTTTGCGAAGGGATAACAAAGCTTGATCCGCCCATTCCCACGTTAATGCCTACTGGCAAACGGGTTACTTTCCACTTTCCGGAAAGCTCAGGGAATGTTTCTTGAAGTCCGCGCGCTCCGAATGAACCCGATACGACACCAACCAAATCACCTTTTAGAACTAGCTGTTTACCTTCGTCTGAGCCATAACCGATATGTGGTGCCCAGCCCAGCTGTTGTCCACGTTTTGTAATATCGAGAACCTTCACCATTTTGTCCGTATTACGTGTCCAGTTCATATCCTTATCAAAGTAACCGACTTCATCTCCTGCCCATACGATCGGGCCATCGCTCCACTCCATAAAATATTTACCGTTAGCTTTCAAAATTTGAGCCAGGTTCAAGAGATTCTCTTCATCTTGCATGTATTCACCGAGCTCAGCAGGATCACTTGGCAATCCAAGCTCTTCAAAAATGTCTGCACGGTAGTAATAAACCCCCGGGGTCATATCCCAAGGCATACCAAGCAGCTGTGAGCTGTCCGGTGTCATCCAACGTTCCCAGTTATACGGAACAACCAGATCTTTATATTTTCCAGCGTTATAAGGCTCTTCCAAAAGATTCTCCAAAACATTTCCCGCCATATAACGGTTCAACTGGTACATCTCTACTTCTGCTACGTCCGGTGCCCCGCTACCTGCGGCGATTGTGGTTTGCAGCTTGTCATGCAGGTCGCCAAAGGGCATAACTACCGTCTTCAGCTTAATACCAGGATATTCAGCCATAAATGCAGCGCCGACTTCATCAAATACTTTTTCATTAAAGGCCCAAACCGTAACCTCACCTTGAATATCTTTGCTTGGCAGGTCGTTGGCAGGATCTGTTGCTTCCGTGCCCTCTGTAGCTGTTGCATTGGTTGGCTCACTAGCATTATTGGTTTTTTCAGTGTTCGTTTTTACGTTGTTAGATGCATTTTGATTCGTCGTTGAGCTTCCAGCGCTGCTACAGGCTGACAGAATAAGCACAAAAACCATTAACATACATACGACTAAACTGCTCGTTTTTCTTTGCGAAATCATAACCTAACCTCCCTCTTAAATTGAACAAATAAATGCTTGTTTATAGTGAAGGAGTGAACCTCCCTCCGTGACCAGCTATTCCCCCCCTTCCTTTAGTCTTAACACGGTCACGGAATATTTCGGGAATTCAAACTCCAGACTACCTTTGTCTACACTTATCTTTTGAGTTACAGGTGCCACCTTGTCAGGTTCAGCGAAGCTATTCTCAGCATTTAAATCGTCCGACTGAAGTACGGTACCTGTTCCTTCCAGGCTTGATGTGGCAAGTCCGGCAAAAGAAACATCCGTGCGCTGAGCAGTGTCACCTGCATTAACGACTTTAACGATCAGCTCACCTGTGGCAAGATCACGGCTCGCAGTTTGGAACAGCGGCCCTGCCGGACTTTCATCATTCACCTCTTGTATAAGCTTGCCGTCGAGATAGAGCCGGATATTAGAACCGGATAATTCAATGCGGATATCGTACAATTTACCAGTCTCAATCCTTACAGGAACCGTTCTTCCGATGACTGCTCTTGTTCCACCTACTGATTTTTCAATCGCGCTCTGCGTATTTCCCCAGCCGCCAAGATTCCACCAATAGAAGTTGCCTTCATCTTTAGAGCCGAACATAATGAGCATGCCTTCTGCTCCGCCAGTCTTTTTCGCCTTAAGAGAAAGTGTATAATCACTCCATGAAGCCTCACCGGCAACTGCGCGAATATCAATATCATTAGAAGTCTGCTTAAAAGTACCCTTGGATTGTTCCCAGTCCCCATTGTTTAGAGTCCAGGCTCCGGAATCCTTCTTGAAATGATCTTCAAAAAGAACGTCATCACCTTTCGCTACTCGTACATCGCTGTACTCTACCTGGGTGGCCCAAGTCCCCAAACCAATTCCACCTTGAATGGATTGCTTACCGGAGGTTTCTTCTTGTCCTAGAGCCACAAGTGAGGTTGGAAGAACTACATCCCCCTTATTGCTTCCGAACATCTGCTGCACATGATAAGAAGGTGTTCCGTAGCTAGTCGATGAATCAAACACAATAGCATCCGGGTTCCAAGTACGATCCTTCGTATTCACAAACAACGGAGCATAGGAGGACATTTTCACGATATCAGAATTCCGTTCCATACCCATCATAAAAGCGGCCTCGCCGATTGCAGCGTTCAGATTGCCTTCTCCGGCACCCTTGGTCACCGCATACTCACCAACATAAATCTCAGGACCACTACGGTCATAAGTATCGTATCTGTTCGAGTTGCTGAGGAACCATTCAGAGGTTTCATAGTAATGCTCATCAACCATTTCGATAGGCTCACCTTCAACTGCCGCATTGGCAATGAGATGAATCTCTGGATACTGCTCTTTAATTGCCTTATAAAACAGGCCATAACGCTTAATATATTCACTCATCTGGAAATTGTTTTCGTTACCAATCTCTACATATTTCATATTAAAAGGCTCCGGATGACCATTGGCGGCTCTTTGTGCCCCCCATTTGCTAGTAACCGGTCCGTTTGCATATTCAATGGCGTCCAGCGCATCTTGTATCCACGGCTGAATTTCACTGACTGGAACGGTATTCTGCTTGGCTATAGGATCTCCGTTATGTGAAATCCCGATATAAGCTACATATAATGGTTCCGCTTTCAGATCTTCAGCCCATTGCAGATATTCGTGGAAGCCCAGCCCATCTGAGGAGCGATAATCCCAATATCCCTTATGACCGGGACGCGTCTCAATCGGTCCAATGGTATTCTTCCATTGATAAGCATCTGTTGGCGTTTTTCCTTCCACAAAACATCCCCCCGGAAAACGAACGAATGCGGGTTTCATCGCAGCTACCTTTTCAGCCAAATCGATGCGAAGTCCATTCTCCCTGTTGTTCCAAGTCTCAGGAAACAAAGACACCATATCGAGATAAACAGTACCTACATTTGCAGCAGAGATTACAATTCGTGCGTTTGCTACAGTACCTGTAGAAGTCAGTGTGTATGTATATGGGTTCCATCCTTCTTTTAACTTATCAACGGTCTGTTCTGCATATAGCTCTTTGCCATCCGGGCTTTCTAACGTTATACGCAGTGGCATATTGTCCCCTGGCTCTGGCCGCGCATAGAAAGACAACTTGTAACTGGCATCCTTCGTCAAAGCGATCCCCCAGTAACCGTTATTCACAGCAGATACCGAACCGCCCTCGGCAGCAGATGATACTGTTAAAGCCATTGCCTGGGTCTGAGCATCGTTCAAAAGCTTAGTGCCGGTCAGAGCAAGCTTCCCTTTACTGCCTCCTTTTTCATCAATCCACCAATTGAACAATGTGACCGAACTATCCTCAAAGGAACGATTGGAAATCAGCTCTGCATATAGCCCTCCATCTCCCGCATGATTAATCTCTTCGAAAAAGGCTCCGTACAACATCGGGCTTATCTTAGCTCCCGGATTTTCCGTATCCACGGTCAACGTATACGCGGGTCCACTACTTGTATTAGCTGCTGTCGCCGGTGGAACAGTTTCCTTTCCAGCTTCACCCGTTGCTTCTACGGCAGATTCCTTAGACTGAGACGGTGGCGCGGGGTTTTCTCCCTTAGAAGCCCAATAATACGTCAGACCACCAACTACAATCACGAAAATCAGCACCGTAAGCCATAGTTTTCGTCCATATTTATTCAAAGATATTTACCCCCAACTTTTTATTAGCATTTTCATTTTCTTATGAAGCGAATAAATCCTTCCATTCGCAAAAACTTAAAATCATTCCGTAAAACCTAAATGAATCCGTTTCCATTGATAAAATACCATACTAAAATCTGGTTGTAAATAAATTAAACTAAACCTTTTTATACTTTTATGAATATAATTTCCAATAGATTTGCAAGAAATTAAGAGATTTATTAGTTTTTTTAAAACAAATTCCCTCTTTTCATCTCACCATCTTTATATTTCTCTAAAATAAACGGGGGTTTACAGCCCTAAGTATGTTTAATTTTCATTTTTTCCTCCATTTATTTTACTGTTTTATTTTTCCATTCAAATAATAATGAAACTAAAATTAATTTTGTTGCCCCCAAAAAATCATATAAAAAAAGCTCCCCTTTGCCTAAACTCGGGCAAAGGAAAGCTATAGTTATATCTCAACTAAATTTAGTTCCGCCACTTCATAAACTTGTAATCAAGAAAATCAACAAGCAAGAAGAGAATAAAACCGACCAAGCTGAACAACATAATTCCCGCATACATCTCCGGATAATCTAATCTTAACCACGCATCCATGATGAAAAAGCCCATGCCGTGCTCTGTTCCATAAATCTCCGTAAAAAACAGTACAGATATCGCTGTCCCTAGCGAAATACGAATCGTACTCAGAATCACTGACAATGCACCCGGCAGTGTCACATGCCAGAACTTCTGCACAGCGCTGGCACCTATACTAGTTAAGACATCATAGGTATTGTCCGGAATAGCCTTAACCCCATCCCTTACAGAGATGATGATCTGAAACAATAGAATCAGCATGATCATTAGGATTTTGGACGTTTCCCCAAGCCCGAAGAACAGCATCACTACTGGAAGCAGGGCAATTTTGGGAACCGGATAGGTCAAGTAAACCACAGGGTCCAGCAGTTTGTTCCAGGTCAACGAACGTCCCATTAGAAGACCTATAAGCAGTCCAATAATTAACGCCATTACCACACCTGCAAAAATTCTGAACAAGCTATACCCTACATTTATAGCAATATCCTGCGCCCCTAACTGAAACATCGCTTTATATACAGCAAAGGGACTTGGCAAAATCGAATGATTCATAAGTAAAAATGCGATATACCAGACTACATTCATACAGACAAATACAAATAGAAGCCTTACTAGATGATGAAGTCGACGTTTGTTTACCATATCTCCTGCATTACCTTTCTAATCCGCTTAGTCTGCTCAAAGAAATCTACACTGTCCCGCTTATCCTCATGCTTCATATGAAACACCAACTGATTATCAATAATCTCAGGTTTAGTTTCTTTGTTGGAAGGCATGACAATAATCTTTTGCCCCAGCAGAATCGCTTCTTCCACATCATGAGTGACAAATAATGTAGTCGTAGGGTTAGCCAGCCAGTTATCTAAAAAGAGGACCTGCAGCGTTTCCCTTGTTATCGCATCGAGTGCAGAGAATGGCTCGTCCAGCAACAGAATAGTAGGCAAAATGGCAAAAGCTCTGGCAATCGCCACTCTTTGCTGCTGGCCTCCACTAAGGGATAAGGGATAACGTTCTGCTAAATCAGAGATCGCCATCGACAAAAGCCACTGCTTAATCTGCGTCTCCCGTTCTTGCTTGGATGAACTTGCCGTATGCGTAATCTTCATCGCTATCTGAATATTATCATGTACAGTCTTCCAAGGAAGAAGCCCGTAGTTCTGCGGCACCAGCCCGATTAACGTTTCTTTCCCATGCACAGATTTCTCATTAAAAAGAATGTGTCCCTGATAGCTAGGCAGCAAACCCGCAATCGCCCGTAATAAAGTTGATTTTCCGCTGCCGGAGGGTCCGATAATGGTGTAAATCCCGTGCTCCGGCAAAGTTAAATCTACCTGACCCAAGGCCAATTGTCCGCTCTTATATTCTACTTTCAGATCCTTTATAACGAGTCCTTTATTTCTTGAATTGGACATCAGAAATCACATCTTCAGCCGAGATATTTTTGCTGAGCAAACCTTTTTCCCTTGCCCAAGCAAATGCGGCCTCTACTTCCTTCACATCCACTTGATAAGCTGGTACATAATCTGGTACCTTGATTTCATCTTTTAATGTTTCCGGATATCCTACTTCTTTGATTACAAGATCGATATATTCGGATTGCTCATGGGATTTCATATAAGCTACTGCTTCATCATATGCAGCATACATACTGCGGATAGCCTCTGCTTTGGCATCAATTGCAGTTTGCGGGAAAGCTAAAACGAACGGATTTACTCCCGCAGTTAGCGTTGAGCTCAGTACACGCAGCCCTGAGGTTTTGCCCATAGTTACAAAAGGTTCCGGCAAAATAGCCGCATCCGCCTTATTATTCTTAAGCAATTCTAAACGGGTCGGAATCTGTGGAACCTCTGTGACTGTAATATCATCTTCGGTCAGGCCCGCTTGTTTCAGCATCATTGCCACTGTATATTGTGTGGAGGTATTTTTGGACAAAATCACGGTTTTACCCTTCAAATCCTTCACATCCTGGATGGATTCATTTCCAGTCAGCAAATCAAACTCTCCAAAAGTTGTACTGGCGATCTTCACATCCAGTCCAGCCTCATTGTAAATGGAGATCGCAACCAGGTCAGCGCTTAGACCATCCAGCTTGCCTGCTTGAAAAGCTACATCCCGATCTTTGGCGCTTTTAAATGTTTGGATATCCAGCTCCACACCGTGGTTTTTATCGAAACCTTGTTCATGTGCGATGATAAAAGGAATAGCATCAATCGAGGGCAATAAACCTAGCGACAAGGAGGTAACTTCTTTTGCAGCTTCTGGAGCAGCTCCCTCTGACGATTCTGTATTTGTATTATTTTTCGAACCACAGCCGACTGCAAGTGCAGCGATGACAACAACCATCATAGATAACAACAACATTCTCTTTAGACCTTTATTCTTCATTTAACTCTCCTGCCTCCATTATTCTTTCTATAGTGTAATTCTCTGTAATATTCTTTGCTCACTCATAAATGTGCATGCAAAAAAATCCTTAAGCTCTACAAAAAAAGCTTTAGGCATGTTAAGTTTACCACCAATCTTTATATTTTGTATATTTATAAATTTAGATATAAGTAAATAGAAGCGACGCAAAAAAAGCTGACAGCGGAATGGTTCCGCTACCAGCCTCAATCTCAATGTTATGGAGTTAGTAGATTTGTGTGGATTTTAATGACAGCCTTTTTAATCTGCTGCCCCGGTTGACCCATACCCGGTCTGTGAACATCATGAGGGAAAAAGACCGCGAACATGCCAGGCTTCAAAGATAACAATATTTCATCTGCTGATGGGGGATAAAGCGCATATTCTCCTTCGGCATCGTAAGGCTTAATGGGTTCGATCCCTTCTTGCAGGGTTGCCCAGCCAATCGTTTCTTCACCTTCGATCAGATAATGCACATCAATATAGGCCTCATGCTTCTCTGCGACTTGTTCCTCCAGCGATTTTGCCTCAAGAGCCATAATCGAAGCATACATTTCGTTCCCGCGAATTTCGATTCGTCCAAGATCAGGATCATGTTGTAAGATTACTTTCAATTCCTCGATAGCCTCAACAAAGACAGGATTCTCATACTTGATATGCTCTTCCCAAGATGACAAAGAACCTAAGATCATAGCTTTCCATTCCCCTCACATCTTAATGTACTAAACCAGTTTCTCACTGACTGCTGAAGCTGTTGTTTCTTTATTAATTATGGATTGCTCACTAGTCTTCTTGAAATATTCTACATATAAAATATCAAGCAGATAGAGCTGCGATATCTTTGCAGATAATGAACCCCCTTGCAACGGTCCTTCATTAGCACCACATAGCAGGGTCAGATCGGAGTACGAGGTTAACGGTGACTTTTCAAACCTAGTAATGGATATTACTTTGGCTCCTCTTTCCTTTGCTTTTCTCGCAACCTCAATGCTATCCTTGGTCGAGCCGGAATAAGAAATCACAACAGCGACATCCCGGTTAGACATCAGCGCTGCCGACATCATCTGCAGATGTGAATCCATTAAACATTCCGTTTTGTTCGTAATGCGCATAAATTTAATCTTGGCTTCCATAGCTGTGACTAGAGAAGAGCCCACACCGAAAAACAATACACGTTCTGCATTAATCAAATACTCAATGGCCTCACTGATCTTCTGTATATCAATTAAATTATAGGTCTCGTTGAGTGCACTTACATTCGTGGTCAGCACTTTAGAAGCAACAGCTTCAATCGTATCATCCATCAGAATTTGATCGGTAAGCTGCGGGATCTCATTCTCCACAGTGATGCTATGTGCCAATGCAATCTTGAACTCTTGATACCCTTTATAACTTAAAGATTTGCAAAATCGAAATATACTTGACTCCCCAACATCACATGCATCTGCAAGATCAGTAATCGACATGTAGACTACACTTCTCGTGTTCTCCAGTACGTAGTCCGCTACCTTCTTCTCCGTATTCGTCAAATTATTGTATTTAGAATGAATTGAAGAAAAAATACTGATTGTCCGCAAAAAAGCCCCTCCTTTTCAATAAATTAATGTACGAATAAGGAGGAAGCTCCCAGCAGACCTGCCTTATTCCCTAATGAGGCTTTAACAATTCTCACTCCCGCAAAGCTTTCCATAAGCAAAGACTTCGTTCGTTCTTCTACCCTTCGAACCAAATCTTCTTGTTCCATTACGCCGCCACCAATAATAATCGCGGATGGATTGAAGATATGAGTGATAGAAGCTAAACCAACAGCCACTTCAGTAATCCATAGATCTAAAATACGTTCAAGCTGCTCATTTCCGCTCTGTATTTTATCAAATAAGGCTTTTCCATCCGTGCATTCGGGATCTGCCAGCTGAGCTCGCTTCACTAAAGCTGTGGTTGAAGCGTATTTTTCATAATATGGCAGTCCTTCTACTCCGGATGTGGCCGACAATGGGTGAGTAAAGATATGGCCAAATTCAGCCGCTACCCCATTAGCCCCTTTGTAGATTTGGCGATTAATGACGATTGCACCGCCAATGCCTGTGCCAAAGGTTAGACATAAGAAATTGTTAAAGCTCTGAGCAGCTCCATAATAAGCTTCGCCTAATGCAGCTGAATTCACATCGTTCTCTACCATAACAGGTTTATGAAAATGATGGGTGACAATATCCTTAATTTTCATTCCAGTATATCTAGGTATATTTTCGTTAGCATAGACAATAAATCCTTCTTCTGCATTAACTTGGCCCGCGGTGCTTATGGCAATGGCATCAAAATGATCGTATTCTGCAATCTTTTCCAGCATTCTTGAGATTACATGAGGTCCCCCCAAGTAGCTTTCTGTTGCATACTCCTTGAAGTCATGTACATTCCCCTGTTTATCGCATATACACATCTTGGTATTGGTACCGCCAACATCTACGGCTACAATCCTCATTTCCATCTACCCTCTCTGGCGTTCTACTGAATAGCGTTCACAAACCGTTTCGTAATCTCCATCGGTCTCGTGATCGCAGAGCCAACCACTGCTGAATACACACCTAAATCAAACATGGTCTTTAATTCTTCAGGAGTGGAAACCCCACCTTCAGCTATAACGGGAACAGAGAAGTTGTTGACGATTTGTTGAACCAATTCAAAATCTGGCAAGTTGCGCCCTTTAGTAGCCTCTGTATAACCGCTCAAGGTAGTTCCAATCAGATCAAATCCCAGCTCAACAGCCTTCGCAGCTTCCGCAAATGTAGAACAATCCGCCATAAACAGTTGATCTTTGTAAGTCTCTTTTAAAAGTGGAAAAAGTTCAGAAATGGTAGATCCATCCGGGCGAATACGGTCTGTAGCATCCATAGCAATGATATCTACCCCTTCGCGGTACAGCTCATCGACTTCCTTTTGAGTGGGTGTAATAAAGACTTCAGAGCCTTCATACACCTTTTTGATTATCCCAATGATCGGCAGATTCACTTGCTTTTTGATTTCTTGAATATCCGCTACGCTATTTGCCCGAATTCCAGAAGCCCCGCCTAAGTAAGCAGCATAAGCCATTCTCCCCATAATAAACGGGCTATGCAGCGGTTCTTCTGGTAAGGCTTGACTGGAGACGACTAATTTATGTTTTATTTTTTTAAGTACATTATTTTCAGTATTCATCAGTAACCCACTCCACATTTTTATTTATTCTTTAACTGCTCCTGCCGTAATCCCATTGGTGAAGAACCGTTGGAATAACATGAACACTAGCAACATCGGAATTGCAGCGATGGTAGCTCCGGCCATTTTATAAGCGAAATTAGGATTCAAATCCTGCATTAAGGTCGCAGTACCAACCATTAATGTTTTCATTTTGTTCTCTTGGCCTATAACCAGCTGCCACAAATAATCATTCCAGACTTGCACGAAATTTAGAATAAATAAGGCTCCAATACCAGGTTTGACAATAGGCAACATGATGCGCGTGAAGATTCTCCATTCATTTGCACCATCTATTCTCCCGGCTTCTCTTAAGGCATTAGGAGTTAAATCGAAGAATCCCTTTAATAGGAACACTCCAAATGCACCCGCCACGTTCGGCCAAATCATACCGTTATAACTATTTACCATTCCAAATTGTTGGGTGATCCGGAATAAGGGTACAATCATAATTTCTTTAGGAATCATCAAGCTTGATATAAAGATAATGAAGATTATATTTTTACCTTTAAAATTAATCTTTGAGAATGCATAGGCGGCCATAGAGCCTACAACAATAACCAAAATAGTAGAAACACCTGATACATAAATACTATTAAACGTCCATCTTAAAGCCGGCTGGTTCTGAAATACATCCACATAGTTGGAGAATGTAATCGATTTGGGCCACCAGTCTGGAGGCATCTTCACAACATCCGAGCTGTTCTTGAGTGAACTTGTGAATAACCAATATAGTGGAAAAAGATTAAGGAGTGCGAAGAGGATAATGATCACATTCGATATCACATCAAACTTCTCTCTCTTTTTCTTGTTTTTAATCTTCGACATGTTGTATTCCCCCTCACTTCACCTTAATCATGCTTCGTAGCTGTGGCACAGACAATATCAATGTAATCACGAACATGATAACCCCTACCGCAGAAGCTACGCCGAGTTGGTTATATTTAAAGGCATTATTATAAAGGTAGTACATCAGTGTTACGGAGGAATTGTTCGGTCCGCCACCGGTCAGTAACTGAATGACTACAAAGATTTTTAATACGGCAATAATATTGATAATCGTAATATAAGTTGTTGTAGGTCCTACCGAAGGAATCAGGATCTTTGATATCACTTGCCATCTGCTAGCACCGTCGATTTCGGCTGCTTCAAAAAGCTCTTTCGAGACACCAATCATCGCAGCTATATACAGAATAATTGCCTGGCCCACGTTAGTTGCGAAGGTTACAAATATCACGACTGGCAGAACCGTCTTTGGATTTCCCAGCAGATTAATCGTCCCTAGCCCCATATCTTTATATAGATAAGAGATAAGTCCGTTAGCCGGATTCAGCAAAAAGCTCCAGACCATACTCATAACCACCATGGACACCATTACCGGGATATAATAACTTCCTCTAATAAAGGAAACGTACTTAGCATTTTTATCAAATACCGCAGAGGCTACGAACAATGCAAACCCCACTGTAAGTAGAACGATAAATATTACGAACACAACGGTGTTGATGGTAGCCTTAAAAAATACCGGATCATTAAACAATGTGGTGTAATTGGCAAAACCCACAAATTTCTCACTGTCATAATTAATCTGGTATAGACTCAGCCGCATCCCTTCTAAGATCGGATAGACAAGAAAGGCTAAGAATACTATCATCTGAGGTAAAATAAACAGATAACCTGTAATATTCTCTTTTAGGTAATTACTACGTAGTTTCATATCGTTTACCTTTCTAATTAACAGCCCCAGAGTCTCTTCAGACCCTAAAGGCTGTCAATCGTGTATTGTTTATCTGGTCTTAGATTATTGGAAAATTACAGAGCCAGCTTTATTGGTCTCAATCACCTTGTTGCCACTTGCCTGATAATCTTGCACAAACTGTTCCGGTTTCTTAGCTCCCATGTAAAGTGCTTGTAGCTCTGGATATAAGACCTCTCTTAATTGGCTGTATCCTGGAACGTTGCCTGTGAAGTTGAACAAATATTTAGAGTTGGCATCGTAAGCTGCAAACAGTGGATTCTCCGCTTTAAGTGCTTCGGCTACAGAACTTCTTACAGGAATACCATTCTTAGAGGATTTAACTAACTCAGGATCGCTTGAGAAGAACTTCACGAAATCTTTAGCTACTTCAGTCTTCTTAGCATCTTTGGACTTGAATACACTAGCGCCTACTACATAAGTAAAGGATAGAGGATCGCCGCTTTCCGACGGAATATTAGCAAGTCTCATATCAAATTTCGCTGCCGTACCATCCGCCATATTAGCTTTCGTACCATTAAACAGAATCGGGTTAGTGAAACTGATCGCTAATTGCTGATTTTGGAACATAGCATTGGCATCATTAGAAGAAACAGATTCTGCTCCTGGATTTGTATATCCGCCGTCATATAGGTTTTTCAGCCAAGTTGCAGCTTTAACTCCGTTCTCATCGTTCAGGACAATGTTGCCTTGATCATCAAAGAACTTATTGCCGAACATTCTCATATAGGCAAGGTTCCATGTATCGCCCTGATTATTTACAGCGAATAATGCCATTGGATATGCATTCGAATACTTATCCTTCGGCAGATTGTTTTTCAGACCCTCAAGAATTTGTTGATATTCATCCAAGTTCCAAGTTTTGATTTCGGATTCTTCACCCACAAACTTTTCTAAGCCTGCTGCTTTAAACATGTCCGCGTTGTAAACCAAGGTGCCTGGGTTGTGCTGGAATGGATAGAAATAAATATCTTCTCCGAACGTTACAGCGTCCCAGTAGTTTTGAGCAATATCGCTTTTCGCGTCTTCATCAATGATGTCGGTCAAAGGAACCAATGCTCCACGGTGAACGTAATCCCCCATCGGGAATACACTCTCAAAGAACACATCTGGAGGTGTTCCTCCGCTTAAGTTAACGTTAAGCAATTGATCGCGCTGATCTCCAGCAATGACCTCTATTTGAATATCCGCATCATATTTATCATATTGTGCTTTGAATTTCTCAGCGGCGTGCTTTAGGAAGCTATCATAGTCCGCGCCTGCCTCCGTGACATCCACAACACCCTTCCACTGTGGAGTCAGCCATACTCTGATCCCCACTTTTTCCTTCCCAGATGCAGAAGAATTATCGGATGTATTAGAGCTCGCAGCATTGTTACCTGAGCAACCTGAAATTAAAGAAATAATCACCATTAGCGCAAGCATTGTCGAGAGTAAACGTTTTTTCTTCATTTATAAACCTCCCTAAAAGTTTTGTAAGCATTAACTTCTCTGAATCGCGTCGTACAAAACTCGCTTCGAAAGCATACGCTTAAAGTTTTGTAAGCATTATCTTCTGTGAATCGCTTCGTACAAAACTCGCTTCGAAAGCATACGCTTAAAGTTTTGTAAGCATTATCTTCTTTGAATCACTTCGTACAAAACTTGCTTCGAAAGTATAGAACCCTTAATTTAAAATCCGTTTGGTATGGTATTGCACTAAATCGGCCATGCTGCGATGTCCTTGCGGATCAAGATGCATATAATCAATTTCATTCATCGATACATGATCTCTGGAGTCTATAAAGTGGATGCCAGTTTCCGTTAGTAACGCTGCAAGATGCTCAGCGAGCTCCATAGACTTCTCACTACATCCGCTACCCATTGGTTTGCCAATAGGGGTATGAATATACTCTGCTCCAATCGGAGGGGGCGCGATTACTAGAACCTCTGGAGCCTTCCCCTCGGGTCCTGCACCGCTATCTTTAGCTTTAAGAGCCAACCCAACAATACCTTGTGCGATGTTATAAGAAGTTAGTCCAAATCTTTCTTTTGTATCATTGGTCCCAAGCATGATCACAACCAAGTCTAATGGCGAATGTGACATCAGGCAGGGATAGATATAGGAGATTCCAGAAAGTCCTTCAAATAGAGGGTCCTCACTGACACTTGTTCTGCCGGGAAGCCCTTCTTCGATCATTCGGTAGGCGTCACCCAATTCTGTATGAAGAATTCCCGTCCAACGAATATCATCCTTAAATCTGCGTTCTGTCTCTGCGTCGTAGCCCCAAGTATTAGAATCGCCAAAGCATACGATGGATTTCTTCATTATCTTAACCGCAATATCTTTCAATAGCTTGATCAATCAATTTCATAATGTCTGCGATCGGACCAGCATCCTCAACGGCTACTGCCTCAAGCGGTGCTCTTACGCTGCCAATGTTTACGCCTCTTAATTTTAGAATCTCTTTTATTCCGGCATACATGGCACCTTTCAGCGAACAAAGGGCGATGATAATATCGTTGATATCGCTTTGAATTTGTCCAGCTTCTTCGAACTTACCAGCCTTAACAAATTCATTAGCTTGCAGGAACAGCTCAGGCATAACGGCATAGGTTCCACCGATTCCCGCATCCGCTCCCATGATTCTTCCCGCAACATATTGTTCATCCGGTCCATTAAATACCACTACATCTTTTCCACCCACTCTTTTGAATCTTTCAATATCCATAGTCGGCATGGAGGAGTTCTTCACACCAATCACCTTTTTGTTCGCAAGCAGCTTCTCAAATAAGGAAGGAGTCAGTGTATATCCAGTAGTCTGAGGGATGTTGTAGATAATGAAGCTAAGAGGGGTTGCCTCCATAATCTCGCTCCAATATTTATAGACCGCACTATCAGGTAACTTGAAATATATAGGCGGGATTGCGGATAATGCATCGTATCCTAAGGTTGCAGCATGTTTCGCTAACTCAATGCTATCTCTAGTCGAAGGGGCACCCACGTGGGCAATCAGTGTCATTTTACCTTTCAGGTTACTAGCTACGTAGCTTAGTACCGCTTTGCGTTCGTCGAGACTCTGGTAAATACATTCTCCTGAGCTGCCTCCCACATATACACCTTGAACTCCTTTTTCAAATAAGTAATCACATAAAGCATGCGTCCGGGATTCCGAAATATTTCCTTGATCGTCATAGCAGGCATAAAAGGCAGGTATAATTCCGTGGAACTTTGTGAGTGTCATTGTTAATCCCCCTTAAGTTGTGAGCGGTTTCTTTTCTACATAAACAAAATATCATTATATTTTGGTTTTGTAAATTATTTTCTCTATTTTTAGAAAAATAAAATTTATTTCCACCAATCTTATTTATGATTAGCACAATAATGGTTTTCAGTGCAACTCGCAGCTAATAATCATTTATTTTTCCATATTCATTAGAAAATAATCCTGTAAATATTCCACCCTAAATTTATTTCTTCAGGTTAGTATTTGTTGGATATACGGATGTAAAAAAATTTAAAAAAGTGGTACTAATGAGTATCCTTTCAGCTCCACTAAAAATGTCTCCTACAGGGAGACACTTCTCTCCAGATGAAGCACAAAACCTAAATAACACACAATGTTCACTGAATAATCTGTGTTTTTCAGACGGACACACCTTTTAAAAAATGGAGTTTAGGATTATAATGAAAGCGTAAACAAAGAACTACAAAATCTATTTTGTTTCTTCGCCAAAGGAGGCTGGAGGAAATGCTAGCAGGACTTAAGGAACTTAAAAATTGGGTGACAGAAAACTGGAATCCAACATTGAATACAGGTAATGAGGACTACCGGAAAATGGAGTACTCCGTGGAGCGTCATCTCCACACTCCGCAATCTCCGAAACCACTTAGCTATGAAGAAGAGGCTCGCATCAAGACCGTTAAATTTCATTAACTAACCCTTTCAGATAAAGATTGATTCATAACTAAGACATCAGACCGCCAGTTCCGGAAGCAATTCCAGTGGATGCGGTCTTTTATTATGCCTTATAGTTGTGTAACGAAAAAACCTTCCCCACCCTAAAGGGTGAAGAAGGCTAATAGGTTACTTTCGAGGACTTGGCAGTAGGTTATCAATCCAAACGCCTTGTTTAGTTCATCCTTCGATAAACCTCAGCGCGCGTTCCGATTGATAATCAGCTAGGCCTTGGGCGAATTGTTGGTCAGGAAATCCTCTATGCAGCAGCTTTAATCCACCTGAAGTTAAGGAGACATGATGGTGGAATTGATAAAATAACAGCCTATCATGATCCAGAGCATCGTTCTTTAAGTACCGGTAGAAATCCCCAAATCTCATCTGTAAAAAACTATGTTCATGCTCAATGTCATAGTACATTGCCCCTTCAATATCTATCAGAAAGGGCTCCAGTTTATCATTAACCATAACATGGTCAGGTCCCAGTTCCCCGTGAATAAACCCATATTGCTGTCTGGGTTGAATTTTTGATTCAAGCTCGTACAACTTATCGAGCAGTTTGCTTTGATTAGACCTGATCTTCTCAATATGTTGGGAGGCATAGGCTAGCTGCACTTTCGCATTTTCCATTTGTAATAAATGACATTCGCTCATGCTGCTCTCGTTAGCATTTGCTTTCCCAAAAACATGCCTCTCGTTGGTATGCATAGCAGTAAGCATTTCCCCCACACGCTGAAAAACTTTATCTTGAACACGTGAATCGGGATGATGAAAATAGGTTTCTGCCATTCTTCCATCTATATATTCAACCAGAGCATAATCGAAAGAGTAACGATCTCTTGCCTTATTCAGATCATAAAGAGCAGGGGTCTGAATTCCATGTTGTGTTAAGTACCTGTTATTTAATTCGAATAAATGACTTCCATAGGATTGTTCATTTATATCTTCATTTGCTTTTTCTTCTTTAAAATAATTCATCGAAAGATCCCACACATACAAAACGCAGGAAAATCCATTACTGCACTCAATCTTGTAGACCACCTTTTGTGCACCGCCATGCATGCGCGAAACACGAGCAACGAAATAACTGCTGCCAAAAACCCTACTAATATAATCCTGTAAGTCAGCCTTATCGAGATGACAAGTAACGTCCATTAACAACACTCCATTTATTAGGTTTTGCCGGCTTCACAATAGTAAATAAAATCCAGCCGAAAGTATAGACTTATTCTTTCCGATCAATTATGATGTTGAATAAGGTCTTGAAAAAAACAAGCATACAAAAAGCCGTTGGAATCAATTTCAACGGCTTTTTTTTATGAAATATCTAAACAAATATAGAGGAGTACTTTCACAACATGTTCAAACGACTAACTGCACTATTTTCGATTCCCTCTTATGGCTTACTCTTTTTATGTATGTTACTGCAGGGGGTGGGGATTTCACTCAGCGCACCCTTTTTATCCATTTATTTTACGGAACAGCTTGGAGTATCTGTCGGGCTGTTTGGTGTTTTTCTGGCCACCACGTTAATTGCCGGAATATGGATCAGTACACTAATCGGGAGACGCTCTGACCTTGGCTTAAATCGAAGAAACATTTACCTTGTCTCCACGCTCTGTAATGCCCTTGCTTATAGCGGATACTTGCTCATTGGGGATTTTACGATCTTATTCATTTACATGATTGTGTTCACCGCACTCGGTGCACCAGGGATGCCTCAATTGTTCGCCATAGCTAGAGAAGCAGTGAATAAGAGCGATTTTACAGATACTGCGTTTGCAAATTCTACCTTGCGTTCTGCTTTCTCTCTCGGCTTTATTACAGGTCCTTTAATCGGTACTCTGCTAATTGCTGCTGTTGGGTTTAAGGGGATTTTCTCGGGCACCATCGGAGTATTCCTGCTGGTTGCCTTACTTATTTCACTATTCCTGAAATCAAATACAGAAGTGAAAAGCAGTACTGCAGAAGTAAAAGTAAAAAGTTTCCGGTTGGGTCAGAACCGTAATGTTCTGCTTCCTTTTCTGATTATGATACTCATGTATGTAGCCCACTGGACGAGTAGCATCAATACTGCCCTCTTTATTACCAACAATCTAGGGGGAACAACAAGCGATGTCGGTTTAGTCAGCAGTATTTGTGCTGCGCTGGAAATTCCTTTTATGATCATGCTGGGACTACTTAGTGCGAAATACAGTAACCGCATCCTGATGATGTGCGGAGCCATTTTCGGAGGAGCTTATTATCTCGTTGTCATTACTTCAGGCGCGATGTGGCAAATGCTTGCAGCCCAAATTTTGCTTGCCTTTTTTGTTGCCGTTATTTCAGCGATTGGCATTAGCTACATTCAGGATCTGCTTCCAAACATGCCTGGGTATGCATCCACGCTCTACTCTAACTCATCCACGATTGGCAGACTGATTGGCAGTCTTGTTGGCGGGTTATTAGCTAGTGTTGTTGGGTACCGGTATTCATTTGTGCTCTGTTTCATACTCGTCATTATTTCTACAATCATGCTTGCGGTAAGCGGACGTTACTCTGTAGATGATCCACAAAAACTAGCGATTTAATCTAGCGGTTTAATCCGCTTTTTCGGGCTTCATTCAGCCCTTAAAATTTCTCCATATCTTCTCGCGACTTACTAACATATCCTCAAAAAAAGGTGGGGGTTAGATGTTAAAAACTATTGCAAGAATGGTCATGTTGATGTCTTTAATCTTTCTGGCAGCATGTGGAGGGGACGTTAAACCAATCGAGGAGCCGAGCATAGGAGCAAATACGCCAACCCAAAGTTCAGCGATTAGTACGCAGAAGCCGCAAAACACAGAACCTAAGCAGCCAAATGAAGCCAGCTTTAAAGCAGAATTGTCGATAAATCTGAAATCATATTCAGATCAATTGACAGAAAATGATCTTCCCGCACTTGAAGTGCTGGAAAAAAACCTAACTGCTTTGGTTGAGCATGACCACACACTTTATCAATCCGGGTTCGTAAACAAAAAACTAGCAGATGCTATGGAGCCTTATTATGACGAACATTATCAGTACAAATTCACAGACATCGAAAGCATCGATTCCATGTTACCCAACGAACATCAGGTGAATATAACGGTAATCGGACAACGCTTGGATATGGCAGCAAAGACCGTTGAAAATGTAAAAATGCTATACGCTATTCGGCCAAACGATCAAGGGGAATGGGTCATTTATATCATTGATTGATGGATTGATTGATTGATTGATTAATTAGCTTATGAAAATCGCCGTCCGATTCCCGACAGGGAATTCGAACGGCGATTTTTTTGTGAAAAAAACCAATTTCTCACCTTGCTAGCTTTGCGAGATGAGGAGAATAGAATCATGTTTGTGGTAACCTTCTAGCTACCTACCCGATCTAATATTTAAGTAACGTTACGAACATCCTAAGACTTCTAGTCAAGAAAGCAGGTAAATCTTTGCATATAGATCCTATTGTCGTCAAAGCCAAAGCTGGGGACTCTGAAGCATTCGTGCAGTTGATGCAGGAGATAGAGTTACCTTTATACAGAACTGCAAGGTCCATCGTCAACAAAGAAGAAGATTGTGCAGATGCCCTGCAGGAGACGATGCTTAAAGCCTTTAAGAACATCCATACACTCAGAGAGCCCGCTTTTTTCAAAACGTGGATCTTCCGGATTCTGATTAATGAATGCAATAAAATGCTCAAAAACAACGCAAGAGCCCTCCCTTATGGAGAGCTTCCCGAAGTCCCTTCCACTTCCAAGGATTATGAGAAAATCGAATTATGGGATGCCGTTCAACATCTTGAGGAGAACCTCCGGATTGTCATTCACCTTCATTACCTACAGGACATGCCGATCAATCAAATTTCCGACATTCTCGAAATTTCTACGGTAGCCGTGAAGACCCGGCTGCATCGCGCCCGCAAAAAGCTAAAGCATTCATCTCAATTCAATCAAGAAATGGAGTTGCGACATGGTAAACACTAAGTTAGAAGAACAATTAAAGAACTGCCAAAGCTTACTTCCCGATCAGTTATCGGATATTGCCCGCTCCAAGCTGAATGAGACTTACCAAATCATCAGGGAGACCGATAATTCTATTTCCCCCATTCAGAGAAAGATAGATGTATCAAGAACTTTTAATAAATGGTGGGTTTCCACTGCAGCCGCTGCAATCCTGGGAGTTACACTCCTTGTTTCCGGCTTTGTATCGCCCGCAATAGCTGATGCACTCAAGCAAATTCCGGTTCTGGGACAAATCTATTCATTATGGGGCGAAAAAAACTTAGATCCCGGTGTTCAACAAGCCGAGGATTTCATCACAAACGTAAACCAAAGCGTGACCCATAGCGAGGTGACCATGAATATCCCAACGTTGTTATTTGACGGAACCCGAATTCTTATGAACCTAACCACTCCTGGAAACCGTCTGGCTTCGGAGCCCAATTCGCCGCCTTCCGATGCCAATAAAGGGGCGGTGGATAAGTTTGAGGTTCTCTATAAAGGCCAACCTCTGCTCTGGAGTTACGAACACATGGATGGTGAGACTGCTTCCAGCATAATGGTTCAGGTTTTGAACACTTATTATGAGCCGAGCACAACAACACAGACTGTCCAGTTCCCTGATCAGTTTGACTTGACTGTAAATGTAACGTTAAAGGGTTACGATGTCCCGTTCGAATTCGTTCTGCCTGTTACCACATCAACGCCTGTTACCGCCCTAACTTCAGAGGAGACCAAGCATCACGATAACATTAACTTGCAGATCAGTAAGGTAGAAATCACCCCAATCACAACGCAGGTATCCATTGAGTACAAAACCAAACCGGGCCAGAGCGTAGAAGAAATGCTCGCTTCTATCCCTTCGAAATATAAGGGTGCTAACGGGGGCGTCATCGCTCTTCAATTTGACATTGTGGATGAACGTGGCGTTCAACTGAAGCCTGTCGGTGCTCACCCCGTAAGCGAATCTTATAATGTTCATTTTGAACCCTTCAAGACTATACCGAGTACCGTAACCATCAAACCGTACTTAGTCGTTTCCGAAGGTCAAGCCCCAGCTGGGACTAAAGGACTGTGGGAAGACAACAATATGGTCAAGGAATATATCCCTGAGTTGGAGACTGTACTTTCGGTCCAATAGTTCATTTGTAAAAGGGACCTTATTTTCTAGGATGAAAAGGGTATGCAAAACTACAAAAGACGAAGCCATAATAGGCTTCGTCTTTTTATTTAAATGACTTCAGGTAGATTCAATCTAATAAGATTATTTCGATGAAGCCAGCTTCGATAATTTGTCGGCAATATCTTCAGCTTGTAACAAGGAGGAGTATGAATCTGCTGCAAAATATTTTTCCATATCAATCTCAATAATTCGATTGTTTTTGACCGCATCCAACATCTTCCATGTTTTGTCAAATGATAGGTGGCTTGTCGAACACATTTGAATGGATCAAATCTGATGCCCCCGGAGAGTCTCCAACCAAGTCGATATAGCCAAGCCACCTCAGCTCTTATCTGCGGGATTTATCCCGTACATTTCACCGTCCCAGCCACTTCAACTCATTTGTACGGGATTTATACCGTACATTCCAGCATCTCAACCACCTCAACTCATTTGTACGGGATTTATACCGTACATTTCACCGTTCCATCTACCTCAGCTCTTTTCTACGGGATTTATCCCGTACATTTCACTATTCCAGCCACCTCAGCTCTTTTCTACGGGATTTATACCGTACATTCCAGCATCTCAGCCACCTCAGCTCTTTTCTACGGGATTTATACCGTACATTCCAGCATCTCAGCCACCTCAACTCATTTCTACGGGATTTATCCCGTACATTCCAGCATCTCAGCCACCTCAACTCATTTCTACGGGATTTATCCCGTACATTTCACTATTCCAGCTACCTCAGCTCTTATCTGCGGGATTTATACCGTACATTCCAGCATCTCAGCTACTCATGCAAAATAATTGTGAAGTAGGCACGCTACTCCAGTTTTCGTTGCTCTATATAATAAATTCGGCCTCTTGAATGAGAGTCCATTCCCATAGATAACCCACGCAAATTATCTATACCGAAAAGATTTAGGGCCATCCTTTTATAGGATGGCCCTCTCATTGATTAAGTTGCAATTTTGCTTACCTTAATACTCTCCTTTAATTACAAAAAACGAACCCCGAATTGTTCCAGCTAGCTTGGACTTCTGCCTGGCAAACTTAAACTTCTCTTCTAGCTCCTTTGGGATCTCCATCCCCTCAGAAAGCTTAAAACCAACAGCCCGCTTCTTTGGGTCATCAACCGTATACATAACGTTGACCGCAAGGCCATCCTCATAAAAGACATAAGCAAATTTAATATTTTCCACTTGAAAACGCGACGTTTCTAAAGGATTGGCCGCAAACTCAATATCACGTTCTTCTTTTAAAATTCGGTTCACATAATCAAGGGTCTCCTGGCTTTCGCTGGCTTGTACAACCGTAAATTCATGCTTGTATTTATTCATAAAATAACGGGCCTCATTAGCACGCAGACCAGCAAGCGCATCTACTACAGGTGAAGATTCTAACCCAACCGTAGACACATTTTTAAAATCAACGATATAGGACATTTCCATCTCTCCTTTTCTCTCATTATTCCCAAAAAAACTTATCGTTACTTAGGATACAGTTCGCGTGCTGTCTGTAACTGCAAGTTTCTGTGTTAACTGCTGTGCTCTTTTTCTATTAAAGTGACCATCTCACGCTTCCACTTTTCTCGCTCCTCTGGCGGTATCGGCTCCCCTTTGTCATACAGAAATCTAATCATATAGAACCCATCCTTCGTAAGCAGGCTGGTAACAAGTTCATGCTCTAATACATTATTGTTCATCAACTGCGTCTCAACTACAGAGCTATTATCAGTCTGATGCAATACTTGAGCGGTCAACAAAGTCTCTTGGGAGATATAATCCGCTGTATGCTTCTCTACAGAAGATGCCTCTATCTTATCAAAATAATTAATCGTGAACGTATGCGAAGGTTCGTACCGATGATATTCTCCTAACGGATAATATCCGATAAATTGACTGTTACTGTAGACATGGAATGTTGCAGGTACATAACTATCAAGCTGAAAATAAGGGATGAATCGCGCAATGCCTGAATTGATCTCTTCTCCAGGAGGAATGACCGCATCCACACCACTAAGGAAATCACCCTTCTTATCTACAAAAATCGTGCTATAAGGGCTGTACCTCGTAATCCAAATTGAACCATTCTCCTTCACAGCCTCAACGTAATAACTGATAATTTGATTTCTTTTTTCCTCACGTTCATCGGCGGGGTTGATACAGGTATGAATATGCTTCCGAGTGTATGTAAAGACTGCTTTAGTAGCATCCATTGACAGCAATTCAAATTCGAGAATTTCAGATTTTATATTATAGATTTGAAATGTCATCATTAATTGAAAGTGATTTAAAAAGGACATTCCCCTCTTATCTGGATGAAATCTTTTGCTCAAACCTTCTTCATCCTTATCCATATAAGCCTGCTCCAAGCCTTCAACCAGGGCCTGCAGTTCCTCTTTTGTGATGCCTTTATTTTTCTTAAAGAAAAACATGTCTTCTCTCCCCTCATCATCAGTCTACTTCCAATTACTTACTCCTATTTATTATACGGGCACACCTGTGTACTTTTCTAGGTATTAAAAAAACCATTCCTGACAAAGGAATGGTTTCTTTGAGTAGGTATACCTTACAGTCATCCCTACATTTTAAAATGTTCACGAACTAACCTAAATTGTTCTTCTACGCTCATATTTAGTGTTCTTTCTATGGTTTTGATGCCCAGCTTAGTGCAAGCGTTCTTTATTTCATTGGAGAACTTAATCATAGATTTATTACTGTGTTTAATTGTTTCCTCTGGATTTAACGTATAAGCGTTAATGCAGTCCAGAATCATCTTATGGTCTTCTCTAAAGTAATATAATCTCTCTATCTCCGCATCGGACGTATAAAAACATATCATTCTCTTTTCCGGGATAAACGGTATCTCTTCGACCACTTGAAATAACCATTGGCAATGTTCATCTACAGGTTTATTAAACCACTTATTCCAATCTAAACTAGGATTAGGGAATTGAAGGGCAGGATATTCAACAGGGCTAGAGAATGGTCTATATTTTAAGAGATCATCCCCTAATGTTTGAAAACCTAATTCCTCTACAAACTTCTTGGTCATAGTAGTCTTTCCAGCACAAGGTCCACCATTTAGCCAATATACATGTTTTAATTGTTCTTTCAAATAATTATTATTTATCTTCATCCAACACACCCCGTTTATATTTAAAAAGCTTACTCTGACACGTTGGTTGTGAGGGGTTGGCGGATTCTTATCTTTCTAGACAAAAAAAGCCTTCCCCACCCTAAAGGGTGAAGAAAGCTTAAATGTGTTTCCCCAAATTATGGGCAGCTATATTAGGTTTTCGTACCCGAGGGTGCCTTAGCCAACTGCTCCTCCAGCCACCTTATCGCCTCAGCCTCTCCGGAGAAAGCACCTCCGGGGCAGCCGTAGGTTCTTTTAGTGGACAACGCTGTAACTGGCTTGTAGACAGCAAGCAACTTAGCATTCTGCATTACGACCGCGATGCCTGAACAATATTGGGCGATTTCCCGCTTGTTCATCTTGCACCAGTTCATATACAGCTGTGTGACCGCACGCTCTGGACGTGTGTTTTTCTCAGCAGAATGCACCATCAGCAGGCCGAAGGCAGATCGGCGCGCGAGCAGTTCTTCCCAATAAGCGATATATTCTTCTACTGTCTCCTGATCAAACGCCTCCCCCAAACTAAGGCTTATGATCGGCCAAGTGGATTCATCCTTTGTTATAGGCATACGTTTCCCTCCTAAAATGTGCTGAGCATTGCCTAAGATGTGATGCGGAATCCGACGGACTGCTGTTGCAGCTTCCAGAGCCGGTCGTACAATCCGCCGCGCAGCAGTAAGGCATCATGTCGTCCCTGCTCTACCAGCTGACCGTCTTCCAGTACGATAATGTTGTCCGCACCGCGTATGGTTTTCAGCCGGTGAGCGATAACAATGACGGTCCTGCCCGTAATCAACGCATCAATTCCTTTCTGGATTTCGGCCTCATTCTGCGGGTCAAGCGATGCAGTAGCTTCATCCAACAGCACAATTGGAGCGTTCTTGAGAATCGCACGGGCAATGGAAATTCGCTGCTTCTCCCCTCCGGAGAGCGTGCTGCCGCCTTCGACTACCGGCGTGTCATAACCAAGCGGTAATTTCATGATGAAATCATGGCAGTGAGCCATTTGCGCTGCCTGCTGAATATCCCGCTGCGACGCCCCCGGCCACCCAAAAGCAATGTTGTTCCCGATTGTATCTTGGAACAGGTACACATCCTGAAACACCACCGATACGGATCCTAGCAGATGTTCTGGATCAATATCCTTGATGTTGCGTCCACCTAGCAGAACGCTCCCTTCTTCAGGATCATAGAAACGTGAGATCAGACGCAGCACTGTACTCTTGCCGCTGCCTGACGGACCCACAATCGCAGTCAGTGAACCTTGCGGCATTTCCAGACTTAAATTTTTGAGAACAGGCTCTCCTCCATAGCTGAAGGTTACATTGTCAAACCTAATGGTGCTGCTTTTAGGAAGAGGACTCGTAGCACCTGTCATTACCGGCTGGCGCAGCAGGTCTACTATACGTTCACCCGCTTGTTCGTTGTAGCGGAATTCGGCATAATTGGCTAGCGCCGTGGTCAATGGATCATAGATTCGTGTGCCGACAATAAGGAATACTGCCAACTGCAAAATACCGAGCTCCCCGCCTAATAATAGATGAACACCTACGTATATCATTAAGGTCAGCCCCGCACGGAGAAGAGCCATAGCGGTTAGAATAACCGGACCGAACATCCCTTCCAGCTTCACACTTTCCTTCATCAAAGTTTTAAAAGAGTTATCCAGACGGACAAATCGTTCTCCCGTCAGATTATAGGCCTTCATCACCCGTATGCCGTTCAAGTATTCTTGCAATCGGTTCGCAGCGTTCAGCTTGGCCTTCATATGATCCGCTCCGAGTCTCCGCCGAAGCTTGCCCGATATATACATGATCAGAAGAGCAACCGGCAGCGCTACGAACATGGAAATCGCCATCCGCCAGTCCAGAAACAGTAAACCAGCAAGTGCAAATATCGGCAGTACAAAAGCCCCCGCAAGCTGTGGCAGCAGATGTGAAATGCCCGTCTCAACGAGCGTGAAATCGCCCATCATCATATTGGCTAAATCACCTGGGTCCCGGCGAGTCAGGTAACCCAGCGGAAGCTTCCGCAGATGTTCTGCTAATTCCGCACGTCCCTGTGCAGCAACATTGTATGCCCCGCGGTAAGCGGTACGATAGGCGGGAATCTCACTCAGGAACATCAGCACCATGACGGCGACAAGCCCTGCGCAGATCCACCAAAGGCGTTCTGTCTGAAGTTCTGCGCCCACAGTAATATAAGGAGCAAAAATCAACCGCACCGCCTCAATTACAAGCGCGAACGGAAGCACACTAACTAGATTAGCCAGCAAGGAAAAAAGTACAGGCTTCAGCAACTGCTGCGGTTTGCCGGCAGTAATATTATGCAATACCTTCATAGCTGATCCCCTCCTTTTTCCATATGCCAATCTCCGGCGTCACTGTAGGCATGCCACATTTTGGCGTAAAGCCCGTCCGCCTCAATCAAACCTGCGTGCTCTCCACGTTCCACGATTTCTCCATCCCTCAGCACCAGAATTTGTGCAGCTTCACGTATAGAGGAGAGTCGGTGAGCAATGACAATAACCGTCTTGCCGCGCATAAGCTCCGTAAGTGCTAACTGCATATGAAACTCATTTTCCGGGTCGGCAAAAGCAGTCGCTTCGTCGAGCACGAGCACTGGTGCATTTTTGAGAATAGCCCGAGCTACCGCAATGCGCTGCTCCTCACCACCCGAGAGATAGACACCGCCTTCACCAATTAACGTATCGTATCCCTGCGGCAGCCGAGTAATGAACTCGTCGCATTGTGCCGCTCTGGCTGCAGCCTGGACTTCCTCCAGAGTCGCTCCCGGTTTGCCGACAGCAATATTCTCATACAAAGTGTCATAGAACAGGAAGGTTTCCTGAAATACAAAAGCAACTGTATTCATTAATTCATGGATTGCCATATGGCGAATATCGACTCCACCGATACGGATCGCACCCACTTGCGGGTCCCAGAACCGCGGCACCAAGCTGGCCACCGTCGATTTTCCCGAACCTGACGGCCCTACCAGCGCTGTAACCTTCCCTTGTTCCGCACGGAATGAGACTTCGCTGAGCGCCGCTGCAGTCCCTGCATCTTCACTGTAGGAGAAGGTTACATCCACAAATTCAACGTCAAAAGTATGCGGGGATAGCGGTTCTGCTATTTCTGGTACAGGCTGCTGTGCCAAGAGACGGTCCATCCGCTCCACGCCTTCGCCAATATCCCGAGTGCTTGAAGCCAGCAGAAGTAGCTTGTAGAGCGGAGATGAAACGCCGGGCGCCATAATTAGAAAGAACAGCAGCACAAGCGCAAAAGACATGGAATCCGGTCGACCGCTTAGCATGAAGATGCCCACCGGCAAAATAAAGGTAAACGGTGACGCCAGCAATGTTTTGAATAAGATATAACCTGTTTGATAACGGTCCGTATACTCCAGACAATAATCGCGGTAGCTGGTCATATCACTGTAGAACTTTCTGAAAGAATGCACCGTCTGCCCGAACACCTTAACCGCCGGCATCCCCCGTACATACTGCACCGCCGAAGTATTGATCTGCTCCAACGAATCATGATACTGCTTCACACTGGCCTTGCCTCTGCTGCTCATCATAAGCGCTGACTGCACACCTAATCCTATAATTATCGGCAGCAGGCAAGCTACCGCCAACGGCGGACTAAGCCAAAACATCGCCACGATCATCAGCACCGTAGAAGCCAGCACGCTGACTAAATCGGGAAGCTGATGCGCTACGAAATTTTCCACCTTGTCGACATTCTGCTCTAGCGTTTTCTTGACCACGCCAGTTGATGTCCCATTCAGGAAACCGAGCGGCAATCTGCCCAAATGCTCGGTCATTCGCACACGCAAATTATATTGAATTCGAAAAGCCGCAATATGCGAGCACATAATACCACAATACGAAGTCACCAGCCCTCCGATTAACCCTCCAAGTGCAATCCACCCCCAGCGGATCATATACGTACCGTCGACCTGTCCAGGCGATGAAGCATGGCGCAGCAGCTCTGCCAAAATGAAATAAACAGACAAAAACGGAATCAGCATTAATACAGCGCTGACAGATGACAATATTCCGGACAAGAGCAGCAAACCTCGCTTCTCTCCGGCGATCTCCAGCAGCCTTGGCATGCCGGTTTTGGTTTTACTCACAGCTGTTCCCCCACTCTTGGTAATTACGCACAAAAAAAAGTGCACTGAGAATGATTCTCTGTGCACTAGTGTATAGGAACGTTGTTCACGATTGCTACCGTTTAAGGGATTATAATTAACCAAAACAGGAGCATCTGTGCAGGAGGATACGGACTTACAACTTAATACCGAAGAGACGCTGCCTGCCGCTGATCAGATATTCTCCTGGACGCACACCGAACTTTTTGCGGAAGGCTGCCGAGAAATGACTCACATTACCGTATCCAACCCTGGAGGCTGCTTCACTTACAGTCATACTCCCTTGTTCCAGCAGCTGCTGCGCTCTCTGCATCCGTTGTTCGATAACGTAAGCATGCACGGTATAACCAAACATTTCCTTAAAGCCCTTTTTCAGCTTAAACTCATTGAGGCATATAATGCGAGAAAGGCCTGCAAGCGTTGGCGGGTGCAAATAATCACGCTGCAAAATCTCCTTAGCGAGCCGCAGGCTCTCCATATCCTCTCTGGACAGCTTGACCGAGCACGGAATCCGCTCTGCTTCATATAAAGATTCATTGAGATAGACAGCCATTAGCTCCAGCATTTTGCCCTCCAGATAAAGTTCACGCATGCCATGGCTATAGGAACAATCCGCAATCTGCGACAGAATGAAGCGGATGGATGGTGTGATGTTATTTTTTCCAAAAAACAAACCCGCACCAGCTCCAATGCGAAGCCGTGTATCTTCGGTCAGACCACTGGTCATCCGCTCAAATTGTGCCGGGCTCATATCTATGCTGATGAATCGGTACCCCGCCCCACTCAGGTATGTGCAGTTTTCACTTCTTACCCCGCCATGAAACAGCGCAATTTCTCCCGTATCTATAATAAAATAGTCCGATTTCAGCGAAGTCCCCCACTCAATGCCATGCCCTATGCAGAAAGCCAGCTCCGTACGCGGAGTGCTAAAATTGCCCTTTGCTTCGATATCCCGATTAAACCGGAGATTAAAATCTGTCATCTGGATATACCCATGGCTAAGCAGGCTGCGGCAACTGCCTTCCCCTATTTCGACTGGGGGTTTAATCTCAAAATGAGCCCCATTAAAACGGTAATTATAATCTACCCCTTCACATGTAAGCGTCTTATGGGCATCAATCGTTTCTGCTTCTTTCAGTCCATTGCTTCGCTCCATGCTCATCCCTGCTTCCTCTTACTTTGGGTTAATTATATATGCAATGAGAATGATTATCAATTAAACATTACGATTTCCTCTTCGTTCAAACTGAGCAGTTGGGCAAATAAGCTGGAATATAAACAAAAAACCTTCCCCACCCCGAAGGGTGAAAAAGGCTTACACGCATCACTTCAAAGACATATCTAGCATTCCTAGCTATTCTCGTTTCTTGCCAACTGCACCAAGATAGATGACAAATTCTTCATCGCCGTCTAATTCTAAAATCTCATCTATCAACTTTTGATCATAGATTCCAATTGCGCAAGCACCTGCACCGATGGATTCGCTGGCTAAATAAAGGTTCTGGCAGACATGTCCAACATCGATGAGGATTTTTTTGTGAGCAGAAATATCGTACTTCCATTCGGAGCGGTAGGGTGTGGTACTCCAGGCAAACAATACAGAAGCCTTTTTGGCAAAGTTAGGGACAAAGGGCTGATCCAAAGTAATAGCATCAATCTTTTGTTCAAGTTGATCTAATTCAAACATAAATAAGAGCTTATGTTCCACAGGCAGATATCTGTAGATCCCTTGCCCAATACCCTCTACACGCATAATCATTAAATAGGTTTCAAAGGTGTGCGTCGCCCCGCTGCAGGGTACAGTCCGCAGCGTAAGTCCGTTCTTATTCATACCGCTAATCCCTTGGGTAGCCCATAATAAATAGGATAACTCCTCCAGACTCACAGTATCCTCAGAATAGAACCGTGTACTTCTTCTTTGATCTATACAATCAAAAATATTTTCTTTACTCACAACGTCTTTGCTGACCTTGGGCAAATCAATAATTAGTGCATCTGAATCAAATGGCTTAACAATTGGCGGTTGTGCAATTCCCTTGATCTTATCTGTTTTGATATGTTTGAATTCATGAAAATTGGATTTCAGAAAATTTCTTTGTTGTTCATATCTGGTCATAACAGATCCTCCTGAACTACCTTAATAGCTCTAATTTATCATGTCATAAAAATCATACGGTGATCTAACTCACTCTTCAGTTGTTTTGGTGAGTAAACAAAAAACCTCCCTTTGCCCCGAAGGGCAAAAGAAGGCTTAAACGCGTCACTTCCGAAGACATGGCCAGCTATATTTTCAGCTCCCCAAGCTTGATCAGCTCGACAACCGCTTGTGAACGGCCTTTAACGTTTAGTTTTTGCATTACATTGGAAATGTGGTTTCGAACTGTTTTTTCGCTGATAAATAATAAGCCAGCGATATCACGAGTCGTTTTGTCCTGCACGAGAAGCTCAAAAACTTCGCGCTCACGATGAGTCAACAGAAATTTGCTGTGGTGTTCGTTCCCCTTCAATGGTGTCACCCCTCCTTGCCCTGGGTTTGTTTGGTATAACAAGGTAAAGGGATACAGTCAAAACATATTATGTATTGTTGATGTTAATGGTGCTGTCACAATTATAAAATGGGCTTAGTTCATTCAAATGCAAAAGCCTGAAATTTTCATGAATAAGAACATCTTTTTTCAGGGCAAACTACGGTTTGTTGTTCCTTATTAAAGGAGGTGTATGTATGAGCCATTCAAAAAACAATCAACCTACCAAAGCAGAAGTACAAACAACGAAATTAAACAAATTACCACTCGTAGGTAAATTCGAACCTGAATTTTCTGCAGAGGAAGCTGCAGAAGTGTTCGAAAACCAACCCTCTGCAGATCATGAATCCCATAATGAACGATAAAAAGCGGATGACGCCTTGATCTTATTCTTAAGCAGATCAAACCTTCAAAGAATGGAACTGTCACATTAACAGCTTAATTAACTATAAATGAGATGGTTCGCTTCATTTAAACATCGTAAACGACTTAGAGCAGCGATTCGCCATTAATGGGAATCGCTGCTTTATGTTGTAGGCTGTTGGCTGCCCGCTCCAATAGTGTATTCACCAGCCCCAACTGAGGCTTTCGGACCCAGATGGCGTTATTAACAAATTTATCGCCTTTTGTGCGAAGTTTCGGACTCCAGTGACGCTATTCCTTAGAAACAGGCTCATATTCGGTACTTTTCAAGCCAATAGCGACTATGCGGTCCGATAGCGACTCAAATATCAAATAATGCTGCATTTAGTGTCATCTGGGTCCTTTAGTTACTGCGTATGCCCAAAGATCAACTTGTCGGTTACTGCTGACTACGCATAAACGTTCTCTGAGGCGGTTACTGCTGCGTACGCGCAAAGGTTCGCTGGGGCCTTTACTGCTGCGTACGCGCAAAGGTTCGCTAGGGCTAGAGCTGAGTTCGTTGTTGCTGAATATGCGAAGAGAATAGTTGGGCCGATTACATAGTACTGTGTACGTTCGCTGGGTCGGTTACTATTCTGCTTTTTTCAATTTTAATCGGATACATTACCACAAACCATACTCCCAACCCTGGGAGTTTTTTGTCGTGCAATTATTACAATGAGATACATCACATTTTTATATTGACAGTAATTGTATACGGACTTATGATAAGTCCAGCATAATTGATAACGATTATCATTTAGATATAAAAAAGGGGTGTTTTTTTTAAATGAAATTTACTTATGCGGTGCCTGCAGGTCTGCTTGCAGCCTCCATACTATTTACCGGATGTGCCAATAACAACAATTCTACAAATACTGCTGCTAACAGCACTACAGCCACCACTGCACCGGAGACTGCTACGGCTACCAATGCACCGGAGACTGCCACCGCTGACTTTACGTCAGCTATAGATTCATATCGCACATACGTCATCCAGCAATGTGATGAATTCGTGAAGCAAACAGAGAGTTTCACCAACGCTGTAAAAGAGGACAAGATTGATGAGGCTAAGGCGCTCTATGCTCCTGCCCGCATGTATTATGAACGGATTGAGCCTATTGCAGAAGCACTTGGCGATTTGGACCCAAATATCGATGCCCGGGAAAATGATGTAGATGCGGCAGAATGGCGCGGTTTCCACAAGCTTGAGAAAGCACTCTGGCAGGACAATACAACTAAAGATATGACAGAAGTTGCTGACCAATTGTTGAAGGATGCACAGCTGTTACGTGCGAAAGTTGAGACCGTTGAGATCGACGCGAATCTGCTCGTAACTGGTGCTGTTGAGCTTTTAAATGAAGTCTCCTCCTCCAAAGTAACCGGAGAGGAAGAACGTTACTCGCACACAGACCTGTATGATTTCGTCGCAAACGTTGAGGGTGCGCAAAAGATATACGAGCTGTTAAAACCAGAACTAGCAAAAAAAGATGCCGAGCTTGAAAAAACCATTGGTGAACGATTCGCTGCCTTGCAAGCTGAGCTTGCCCCTTTCAAATCCGGAGATGGATATGTTTCCTATGAAGAGCTGAAAGAAGATGAAGTACGTAAACTGAGTCAGAATTTGGACGCCTTGGCTGAGCCATTGTCCAACATGGGAACTATTCTAGGAGTGTGACCCTCATGAATAAACATAACAAGTTCACTGGAGTACCAGGTAATCCTGAAAGTCCCCCTCTTAATGATCAATCGAAGAATGAGCCTATATTTGGTAAAAAATTAAGCCGCCGCGATATGCTGCGGCTTACTGGCGCCACTGGCCTTGGTCTTTTGTTAGGGGGCGGAGGTGTCGGTGGAATTATAGCTGCGCGTAATGCTGTAGCTGAGCCAACGAAAGCCGCAGAAGGTGATTCCAGTTCCATTCCTTTTTATGGGAGCCATCAGGCGGGGATTTTGACACCTGCACAAAACTTTATTTATTTTGCTGCCTTTGATTTCACCACAACCAAACTGGCCGATGTGAAAAAACTAATGCAAGCATGGACCACTGCCGCTGCCGCTCTTACTACTGGCGAGCTTATTGGTGAAGTAAATGACAATCCCAATCTTCCGCCCTCAGACACCGGGGAAGCGGACGGGCTAAACCCTGCACGGTGTACGCTGACCTTTGGTGTTGGCCCTTCCTTTTTTGATGACAGATTCGGCTTAGCTTCGAAACGCCCAGCCCTATTGGCCGATCTTCCGGCATTTGCGGGTGACAATCTTGATCCGAAATGGTGTGGCGGGGATATTTGTGTGCAAGCCTGTGCCGATGATCTGCAGGTTGCATTTCATGCGATCCGCAATCTGGCTCGTATCGCCCGGGGGACTGCTGTACTACGCTGGACACAGGAAGGTTTTCAACGTACTGGAGCAGCGGATCCCAAGGGGGCTACGCCACGCAATCTTTTGGGTTTCAAAGACGGCACGGGCAATCCCGATACAACTGATAACGCTGAAATGAACAAAGTGGTCTGGAACAGCAGCAGTGACGGTCCTTCTTGGATGAGCGGCGGCACTTATATGGCGGTACGCCGGGTGCGTCTGCGTATTGAAGTCTGGGATCGGTCTTCGCTAAGTGATCAGGAGGCTACCTTCGGGCGTTATCGTCACACCGGAGCTCCACTCGGAGCTAAGGATGAATTCGATGAGTTGGATCTTTCAGCGGCGGACGCTTTCGGGAAACCTGTCATTCCGGCGAATTCACACTCCGCATTGGCGCATGGTGACGGTACAGTCAAAATGCTGCGCCGCTCCTACTCTTTTTCCAGCGGTTTGGACGTCACCACGGGCCAGCTTGATGCAGGTTTGTTATTCATAAGCTTTCAACGTGATTTAATGAAACAATTCGTTGCCATTCAGCAGCGCCTCTCTAAGACTGATCTCCTGAACGAATATATGACTCACACCGGCAGCGCGGTATTTGCCTGCTTCCCGGGTATCCGCAGTGGCGGCTTTATCGGGGAAACACTACTAAGCTAAATTTATGGCTGTCCATTATTGAAGGGGGATTATCCCGATGTTATCTCTTACGCATCCTAAACGGCAAATGCCAAAGGTTGCCTTGCTGATTCTTTTTGGCTTTTTGTGTATGCTTTTGCTCTCCAGCCCCGCGGGGGCGGAGGGCGATGGCACGGTCGACGAGCTCCTGCCGCCGGTCGGCAGCGCGCTCGTCGAAACCGGCCAGAGCCGCTGGGACGCGGCCGCCGCCGATGTAGAAGTGTTCGCTGCGCTGTGGCGCACCGCGAACACAGGCACGCCGGACCCGGCACTCGCCGGTCCGGCTGCTGCCGTTGACGCCGCGCTTGCAGACGCGGCGAAAGCCCTTGCAGCGGGCGGCGGCGAGCCCGCCAAAACCGCACTGTCCACGCTCGCGAGAAGCGTGGACGCGTACGTCACCGCCGCTTCCGGCACGGTCGGCGGTGATACTGTAGCCGCCGGACGCGAGACGGCGGCGAAGCTTTTGCCCGCGGCGGAACGCACGCGGGATGCGGCGCGCAGCGCCGACTGGAGCGCGGCAGCGGCAGCGTACCGCGACATCGTCAGCGGATGGAAGCCGGCGGAGCGCAACATCCGGGCGGACGATTCCGCCGTCTACAGCCTGCTGGAGACGCGAATAAGCCTGCTGCGGATTGCGCTGCAGGCTGAACCGCTCCGTGAAGCGTCGGCGAAATCGGAAGCAGAAGCACTATATCAGCTGCTGGCTGATTACAGTGAAGGCAAAACCATTGACGCTGGGGACACTTCCAGTGAACCAGCTTCTATAGAGGGATTAATCAACTACCTGAACAAAGCATCCTCCGCTGCCAAAGACAATAACAGCACAGAGGCCGCTAACATCATGGAGCAATTCATCGTAGCCTGGCCTTCTGCCGAAGGGCAAGTCCAGATCGCCTCACCAACAGTCTACAACAATATCGAAAACGAGAGTGCGGCTGTCACAGGTTACCTGCTCTCAAATCCACCTAAACTGGATCAAGCTTTAACCATCATGGACAATATGCTTAGTGAACTAACGCCTTTGGCTGGTGAGACCACTTATAATGCTTGGGATGCCGCTTTGATTCTGTTGCGCGAAGGACTTGAGGCTATTCTCGTCTTGTCAGCTCTTCTTGCTTACCTGAAACGTGATGGCAACGCCAAAGCGCAAAAATGGATCTGGTCCGGTGCAGCTGTCGGCCTCACCGCAAGTATCGGATTGGCTGTTGTGCTCACTTATACCATTTCTCGGGCAGCTTCCGGGGGAGCGCGGGAGATGATTGAAGGGATTACTGGTCTTGTCGCGGTAGTTATGATGCTCACCATCGGACGCTGGTTGCATAGCAAATCAAACACTGCGAACTGGAACAACTACGTGGGTAGGCAAGTTGATGGCGCGCTGGCCAAAGGAAACCTTTGGTCACTGTCCTCCGTTGCAGCGCTTGCGATTTTACGTGAAGGTGCAGAGACTACTATTTTTTATGTGGGCATGGCTCCATCCATCAAGCTGTCTCAATTACTGCTTGGGATTGGATGTGCTCTGATTATTCTTGGTATTGTAGGTTATGCAATGATTGCCTTGAGTGCAAAATTACCGATTGCCGCCTTCTTCCGTACAGCTACAATTCTTATTTATTACCTAGTATTCCGCTTTCTTGGGGAGAGCATTCACTCGCTTCAGGTCGCTGGCAAACTTCCTGCGCATGTACAAGAGGGCTTGCCTTCAATTAACTGGCTTGGCATGTATCCAACTTGGGAAACCTTGCTTCCACAGCTGCTTGTCCTGCTGTTTATTGTGTGGGAGCTGCTTCGGAACAGATCGCCAAAAGCTTCACGAACAGCTTAGTTTTATTAATACAATAGATCTACCGGTCCGTCACGCCCTTGTGGTTACGCCGGTTTAGTCCGGTAATCTCTTGCATTTACAGTCTAATTTATGAAATGGATTCCATAGCAAGCTTTTTATTTGGGAGGTTATTTGCGGACAATATGATAAAATAAAATGACTATACACAAGCACCAAAGGGAGGCTGTTGTACTCTAATGGCTAATATTAAAGAAATTGCCCGTATGGCTGGTGTTTCCGTGACAACAGTCTCGCGGGTGCTCAATAATCACCCTTATGTAAGTGAAGTCAAACGAACCGCAGTTCTAACTACAATTGAAAAATTAAACTACACGCGTAATATGAACGCTGTGCATCTGATCACTGGGCGGACTCAAGCTATAGCTGTTATTATTCCGTATACCAACTTATTTTATTTCTCAGTCATTATAGCAGGCTTGGCTCAAGAAGCACTGCTGGCTCAATACCGGCTCGTTCTGTGCCAAACCGATTATCGTACTGAAGAAGAAATTAAGGTGCTTGAGATGCTGCGCAATAAAGAAATTGACGGTGTGGTTATGGTCTCTTCAACAATGAGCTCAGAAGCTATTGAAGAATATACAGCTTATGGCCCTATTGTGGTATGTCAGGATAGAGGAGAACGCCAATTTTCTTCTGTATATATTGAGCATTATTCTGCTTTTCGCAGCGGCCTTCAATATTTGAATGATAAAGGTTACCGCCATATTGGCTACTGTGAAGGAAGACCATACGGCAGCAGCAGCTCTATCCGACAAATTGCCTTTAGAGACTTTCTGGCGGCTACAGATCATCCTTACATTGATGAATGGATGATCTATAACTGTGTGACCGAAGAGGACGGTGCCCGCGTACTACACCAACTGCTGCAGATGAAGAATCGTCCTGATGCCCTGATTATTTCAGCAGGCGATCATATAGCGGCCGGTTTAATCATCGAAGCTTGGAAAAAGGGTATCCGCATTCCTGAGGATCTGGCCGTCATCGGATTTGATGATCAGCCTATCGGCCGAACGTTAGGTCTGACCACTGTAGATAATCAGTTAACTGAAATGGGCATATCCGCTTTTCGGATTATCTATGATCAGATCCAGCGAAATGATGGACAACCCGTTCACCGCAAGCTTGAGTACCGTATTATAGAACGCAATACAGTATAGCATCCCTTTTATCTTATATCTCCGTAATTACATCATTTAACGGTCCACTTTGCAGCCTTCTGCGAGTAGGCCGTTTTTTATTTTTGCATATTCCCCTCAAGTATTCATTTTTATCCCTTGCTTCCGAATGGAATTTGTTTTATCCTAAGTATGAAAATAATTTTCTACATTTAGTTAATAATTATAAAAATAATTTCAATACCCCATTGAAACGAGGTGGATGAATGGATGTCCCCAATACTGCATGCACTCGAGCATGAGAAGGCCAAGCTCTCTCAAATGGAACGAAAGCTGGCTGAACGAATTCTCTCCTCACCAGGCGAAATCGTTCATATGGGCATTACAGAATTAGCAGAACAATGCGGAATAAGCCCGGCAACGATCACACGTTTCTGTAAGGTGCTTCATTTTAAAGGCTTCCCCGACTTCAAGGTGAAGCTGGCAGCAGAAATTGCTCATAGTGATGCCGCGCCGCAGGATGGTGGCTCTTCTTATCAAGATATTGTAGCAGGCAACCCACTCTCCGTGATTGTGGAAGCGATGCAGACGAACCATCTGACCTCCATCAGGGACACTACTTCCCTGTTAGATCTGGAGCGACTGCAGGCAGCAGTTAATTTATTGTGCCAAGCACGCCGCGTTGATCTATACGGGATGGCGACCTCTTCCATTGTTGCTCAGGATTTCTATCAGAAGCTGATCCGCATAGGCGTAAATTGCACTGCTTTTGCTGATTCCCATATGCAGATTACCTCTGCTTCATCACTCTCCGAAGGTGATGTCGTGTTCGCAGTATCCTATTCGGGAGAGACTCCCGAGACCATTGATGCCTTGATGTGTGCGAAGGCTAGCGGAGCAAGCACTATCGCACTAACCTCTTATGGCAGCAGCACCTTGGCTACTCTGGCGGATATCCCCCTATTCTCCTCATCTTTGGAGAAAGGTATGCGCCGGGGAGACATGGCCTCACGCATAGCTCAGCTTCACATCATTGATATTTTGTTCACTGGAATGGTCAGCACCCGTTTTGGGGATTTTATTCCTAGACTGGAGCAATCTTATCTCAATGTCCAACAATACCGAAACAAACGAGGAGGACAATCCTAATGAATATTCTAAAGTTCCATAGTGATGAAGATTTCGTACAAACGGGTGCGAATCTTATCGCCAGCCTACTGCAAAGCAATCCTAAAGCCGTGCTCGGTCTTGCGACCGGAAGCTCCCCAGTTGGTGTTTATGCCAAATTGGTTGAAATGCACCAAAAAGGACTTGTGAGTTTCTCTAAAGCAACTTCCTTTAATCTGGATGAGTATATCGGCTTGCCTGTCGACCATCCACAGAGCTATCGCAGTTTCATGAACGAGCAATTATTTAACCATATAGATATTGATCCAGGACAGACACATATCCCTAACGGAAACGCAGCGGATATGGAAGCAGAATGCCTTGCATACGATAAAATGCTGGAAGAAAACGGACCCGTTGACTTGCAGATTCTCGGTATTGGCAGCAACGGCCACATTGGATTCAACGAACCCGATGCTAACCTCAGCAGCAAAACCCATGTCGTTGACCTGCTTGATGATACCCGGGAAGCGAATGCCAGATTCTTCGACAGTTTGGACGAGGTACCTCGGCAAGCGATCACAATGGGCATTGGAGGCATCCTAAAAGCACGCCAAATTCTCTTATTAGTTCGTGGTGCCGGCAAAGCTGAAGCCATCCGCAATGCTGTTGAAGGCCCGATTACAACCCAATGCCCTGCATCCTTGCTGCAGAGCCATCCAAATGTAATCGTTCTCGTAGATGAAGGAGCAGGCAAATGGCTGAAATAAATAAAGAACTAGAACAGTTGCTGTTCGGTAAGGTACTGACTCCCCAAGGTTTAATTGAGCATGGTGTGATTGCCGTATCTGGAGAGCAGATCCACTATGCTGGCGATGCGGCTTGGCTCCCAGAGCGTTACGCTCATTGGCCTGCCAGTGGTCAAGCAACGGATCTTCTGATCCCCGGATTTGTAGATGTACATGTTCATGGTGGAGCTGGCCACGACTTTATGTACAGTGATACTGAATCGCTGAATGCCATCACTAAGTTCCATAGTTCCCAAGGAACAACAACAATGCTGGCTACAACCATGACCGCTTCCAAGTCTGCTATTGACCAAGTATTCTCCGAAGTCAGCGCTTATCGTGCTGCTGAAATGCCTTACACACAAATTGCAGGCATGCATCTGGAAGGACCCTTCATCAGCCCGAAATGGTCCGGCGCACAAAATCCAGAGCATATTGTTCCTGCCAATATTGAGTGGCTAGCACAATGGGAGAACGATTATCCAGGAATGATCCGGCAAGTCACGCTTGCTCCGGAACGTGAAGGTGCCCTCGAAGCTATTCTCTGGCTGCGCAAGCACGGTATAACTGCAGCGCTCGGGCATACGGATGCTTCCTTTGAAGAGGTTATTGCCGCAGCAGATGCTGGACTTAACCAAGCTGTGCATATGTTCAATGCGATGACACCCCTACATCACCGTAAACCTGGAGCGGCTGGAGCTATTTTGTTCGATAAACGCATTCGCGCAGAGATTATAGCCGACGGGATTCATGTTCATCCCGCAGCCATTTCTATATTGACCCGTCTCAAGAAAGAGAACAATTTATTACTGATTACTGACGCCATGTCTGCAACTGGACTTAGTGATGGTGAATATACAATTGGTGATTTACCTGTACTCGTTCAAGATGGCATCGCCACCCTTAAAGATAATCCTGCTGCTCTAGCTGGAAGCACACTAACGATGATTCGCGGCTTCCGTTATCTGATCCAAGAGGTAGGACTCAGCTTGGAAGAAGCCTCCCGTGCTGCAAGCCTTACGCCAGCGGCGTCCATTGGAATGGAGCGTAGCATTGGTTCCTTGGAGGCTGGAAAACGCGGCGATATCCTGCGCCTTGATGCTGAATTTAATATTTGCGGCGTATGGATCGGCGGACGTCCAATCACCACTTCATAAAATTAGCTCCAAACAAAAAAGCAACAATTCTCTCCAGATGGTGAGATTGTTGCTTTTTTATTTAGATCACAATAATCATTAATAATTACGTGTTGGGAAAATTCGTTCAACCATGGTACGGAATTCATCCACAAATCCTTTTATCGGATGACCAGCACGAGCCTCTTCAGCATAAACATTAGCGCGTTCCACGAAGTCAGGATTTGCTGATACGTATACATCCTTAATTCTCGCATCATGTTTTTTAACTTCTGCAGCAATTTTATCTTTAATTGCTTTGGTAACTGTTTCTGTTTCTCTTGTATTTATGGTGTTATTTGTGTTATTTGAGTTATTCGTGCTATTGGTGTTGTACATATGCGTCGAATTACTTCTGTAATTCGTGTCATGGGTACTAGGAGTGGTACTGCGCATACCCATTCCAGTTCCCATACCTTTTCCCATCCCCATATCTACATCATGTTTCGAGCCATCGCTGTTCAGCAGAGGACCATTATTATAAGTATGGTTTCTTGTCGTACCTGTTCCCATAGTACCTGTACCTGTACCTGTACCTGTACCTGTACCTGTACCCAACATACCCGCTCCCAAATTACCCATACCATTGATTCCATTTCTGGTTGCCGGTCCAGTACTTGTTGTACCAGGAACTGTATTTACAGTACCTCTTAAGGCTCCGTTCATACCATTTGTTACGGCTCCAGTATCATTCATTCCATCACGGCCAATTTTCACTCTTCCTGTACCAGACATTACGCCAGTCGGTCCATAATTGTGAGGAGTGGTTGAAGATTTTGCCCGATACGATGGAGTCCCTTTGGCACGCAAGCCAGCAGTTGCATCATTTAAAGTTACTGCTACATACGCGCTTTTACCTGCAAGCATTACATTCGCTGAACGGACTTCAGGCATAGCAGCAATCCGGTCTGCAAGCTCCTGACTAACTTCCATCTTAGTGATGTTATGCGTGCCACCGCGTACGGAATTTACACCAATACGCCCATCATCTACTCCCCGGACACTATTGGTTTGCACATTAGATTTTTCTGCCGTATTGGTTCCACACCCTGTAATACTCACCAAGCCGAGAAGCAATGCAGCTGAGACTGACATACTGATCTTGGATCGCAACATGAATTCATCCTCCATCTCTAATGTTGTATGTGTGCAGTGTACGATCGTTAGGATGACCTTCTGAAGAACAAGCTATCCTGAAAGGATTTGGAACTATGCCACTTTGACCGTCACCCGCGAGTGCAGATCGGCGTATCTTATAAACAGTAAGCCATATCTCAACAAGTCGGTATTGCTCCGCAAAAGTCAGGAGGCTTGTGCATGAAAGTTCTATTTACGTTTTATGTACCGAGTGGCGGGGTGGAGACATTAAATAAGCTGCGATGTGAAAGTCTCCAGCGAAGTGGGATCGAATGCCATGTTTTATATCTAATGCCGGGTTCAGGCCAGAATACGACCAATTTTCCGGTATTTGTCTCATCTTCAGATGAAGAAATTAAAAATTTGCTGGATACCCATAATTACGATGCTATTATTGTTACATCAGATTATTTATTACTGAAACGTCTGCGTGAACTCGGTTACCGCGGTATTATGATATACGAATCTCAAGGCCTTGGAAAACGCAGTCATGCGGAAACTCTGATCAGAGATGCTGTCCCTTATTTACGTTCTTATTGTAATGCGGTACTAATCCCGCCAACCGATCATTTGTTGGAGCTGTTTATTGAAATCTGTCCCTGGCTGCATCGTTATGTAATTCCGAATATTGTTGATGTCCAGTCCTTTCAGCATATCCCTGCTGAACCTCCGGCTAATCCGGTTATCGCTTGGGTAGGCCGGCTAGAGAGCAATAAAAATTGGCGGGAATACTTGAGAATCGCCCATGAAATTCGCCTTTATAAACCAGATCTTCATTTGTGGATGTTCCATGATCCTAATTTAGCCGCAGAGGATCAAAAACAATCCTTTCAGGAGGAGCTACACGCCTTAGGGCTGAATGATCGTCTAAGTACTTTTACCAATATTCCTAATCATGTAATGCCGATTTATTATTCCTCGATAGCCAATTCTGGTGGATTCCTGTTAGCCACCTCCATTACAGAAGGATTTGGATATGCTGTTGCCGAAGCGATTTGCTGCACTTGTCCAGTACTTAGTACAGATTCCGATGGTGTCAGATCCTTTATTGTTCATAATGTCACAGGTAAATTTTACCCGCTTGGCAATATTCCAACTGCCGTCAACGAAGGACTGGAGCTTATGAACAATATTCCTCTGCGAGAGGGTCTCCGTCAGCAAGGAAGAGGATATATGGTCTCACGCTTCGGAACCGAGAAGTATGCGCAGTCTTTTCGTGAAATGATGAATTCATATGCCATCTTCTAACCGAAATCAAGCAAAAAAACCTTCAAGCCACTTCTCAAGTGGTACTGAAGGTTTTTTATATTTTAAGGACATATTACTAAGAGCTCCTCGCTACGATCTCAAACAGTGCATTCTGAAACAATTGTGTGCTTTTTTCCCAAGTGAAATGCTGTGAATCCTGCTCCCCCTTACGAGCCAGCCGCTGGCGTAAATCCGGGTCTTTAATTAAGGTTATGATATCATCCGCGAGCCGATTCTCAAACCGGTAGGACATTAAGCAGTTGTGGCCATGCCTGCCATATTCCATATTCCCACCGGAGTAAACAGTAACGAGTGCTGCTCCACAACGCATAGCCTCGATGCCTGGTAGCGATCCCGTATCATACGTACTTGAGCTTACAAAAATATCACTCTCACTATAATGGTAACAAAGTTCAGTATCATTTGCAGGAGTCCTTATATGATATCTTTCATCCATTAATAAAGTTTGCAGTGTAGTCGACTCAGCAAATTCACCAGGAGGAATAATCAAATAAAGTTCAACTTCTGGATGAAGTCTTCTGACCCGATTTAACTGTTCAAGCAAATAATCTTGTTCACGATGACCTGAGAATCCTCCCTCCGGCTTTCGCATAACCGCGGAAACTACAAGCTTATTTTCAGGTTCACGAATGTTCAGGTTTCTAAAAACAGGATTCACACCAATGGGCACGATTGTCCCCTTAATGCCATGATTCATCTGGACGATTTCTTGCTGCCAGCGGGAAAGTACGAGCAGATTGCTGGTTAAACTATAAGATGCAAAAGAACGGCTATTGTCAGGTAAAAAAGTGGGCTCGTAGCAAAGTGCTAAGCGAATATGAATCCCTTTTCCCTCATTACTTGCCTGCTGCGATACCTCGACTGTGGTATAAAAGTTGGAGACAATCACGTCCCCCACTGGAAAATCGCTGGCCGACAAATCATCATCTGCCGCATAACGCAATTCACAATTTATCTCGTATTCAACGACACCATCGCTGGGCAAGAGGATCGTAATTTCATGACCGATCTCTGACAGACGATTAGCCAGTTCTGCCAGCATCCGTTGTGCTCCGCCCCTAGATAGAGTTAGAACAGGAAATATTAATTTCATTCCCCTCTCTCCTTTAGCAGCAGATGCGATAGAACCCCGTGATGTTTTGCTTGTACCAGTTCTATCTCTCTTTTCTGCGCCTCACTATGAATCACTGAGCCCATCTCTTGATGCACTCGATAATCAAGCTGCGGATGCTCAATATAAGACCAGCTAAAATGCGGTAAAATACGCAGCCATAAATCATAATCTTGAGTATATAACAACATTTCATCGAACGTTCCTACAGCACGAAATATATCCATATGAAGAAGAACTGTACTCCCATTCACCGGACAACCCAACATCATAGTCTCAATAAAATGGGCCCTGCTGCTAAAAAGCATACTTACCGTATCTGAGATCCGTTCTCCCTGCTCATTTATATAATAATAGGCTGTATAGTTAAACAAAGTGCCCGTACTTTTGAGCTTTTCTATTTGGTTTTTGATTTTATCCGGGTGAAATTGATCATCTGCACTGAGCCAGGCAAAATACGTTCCGGTAGCCACTTCTATCCCTTTGTTCAAAGCAGAGGCCGTCCCGCCATTATCCTTTTGTATATAAATGATCCTGTCACGGAAGGGAGTCAACTTCTCCAGCCATAGGGTAGAACCGTCGTCGACTACAATGAGTTCTATATTCGGATAGCTTTGATTCAAGACACTTTGGATGGCGAGATCCACATACGAACAGTTATAAAATGGGATGATCACCGATACTTTAGGTACTTCACTCATACGCGCTCACCTCCTTCACCCGGAGCTCAACTTTTTATACTGTTTTACAAGCAAGCAAGGCATCTACTGGTGCATGGTCTTCACCGAATGCTTCTCGAAACGATGGGTTTTGGGCATGATGGAAGCCTTTCAGTACCGTTACCTCATACCCGAGTGCAATAAAATCCTCCGGCTCCCATCCGCTCCGGTGCTTTTGATAATGCTCCCCCTGCAAATGATAATGATCCATACCCTCCTGTGGAAAAAAGCCCCGAGGGGTAAATACAACTACTCGGTTATTGGCGATTCTTTCGGCCATCCCGAGCAGTGTCTTCGCTTCATTTTTATTAAAGTGCTCTATTGAATCAATAAAGGTAACCGCTGAAAATGTTTTGGGGAGGAACAATTTATCCATATGACTGGCATCTGCATGTACCGGAATAATATGAGGTGACTTATATTGACGATGCAGCAGGTACGGCCTGTGAATTTCTAATCCAAGCACTACTGCGGCTTCATATCGTTCAAGCAGGGTACCGGTGCCGCTGCCGATATCCAGAATACTCTCGCAGAATTTCAACTGTTCCAGTAAGACTGGCAGAAAGTCATTCACTTCAATTTCCCGGTACATTACCTTCAGCCCCCCATAGAAGAAATCAAGTGCTGCAGCGAATTCTTGTAGCGGGCATTGGTCGCAGCTGCCTCTGCCATAATTACATCAAAATATTTGATCGTTCCCATGCCATCATGAGTCCGGTAAGCTGTAAGTGATTGATTCAACATCACAGGTGGATATCCGTTCAGAATGGCGCGGAACCATAAGTCATAATCATGTGTGTAAGGAAGTGATTCATCAAAAAGCCCTATGGCTCCAAACACCTCTCGTTTAAACATCACCGTACAGCCATTAATAGGATTACCGTGTAAAAAACAACGTAAGTAATCCAGGTGACTAGGAAACAATGGCGCAGCATTCAGCTGAACCAGCTGCGATTGAGCGTTAATATAATTAAAGTTGGTATAGGAGATTAACAAGTGGTTCTGCTCCATGAACAGAACCTGATTGTTGATCTTATCCCGATAAAATAAATCGTCTGAACTAAGCCAGACCACATAGTCCCCTGTTGCATTCAAAATGCCGTGATTCAGTGCGGAGGCGGTTCCCCCGTTGCCTTTGCCCAAATAATGAATTCGGGAGAGATACGGTGTAATTAGATTGCTATGAGCGTGCGAGCCGTCATCGACAATAATGATCTCGTAAGGTTCCCAAGACTGGGAGAGCGCACTTTGCAGGGCGTGTTCAATATAAGGACAATTATAAAAAGGAATCACTACCGAAACCTTCGGTCTCATAACAACCTCCCCTCCCCGTTAACTCGGTAATAATTCAAAATATCCATTAACGATTGTCTAAGCCCAATCTCCGGGCGCCAGCCCAGTGAAGACACATCAGCCTCAGGGGTTGATGCTTCTGAATGAACCTTCTTATCCGCTGTGGCTGCGATCTCTGAAATAGCCCGTTCAGCATCTGCAGGTCCCCAGTCCATTGGCACTGGTCCTACAGAATGACTGAGCAGCTGCTCCGCGATCTCCCCGAGTTCCCGCTGCTTCCCCGAATCGATGCGATAGATGGTTCCATTTGTACCTTTACGCAAAATGTAGTCATAAGCTCTAACGGCATCTCTAACATCTAAAAAATCACGCAGCGCATAACGAGAAGAGAGCTTAAATGGAGGTATTTCCTCATCTGGCTGGACTTCACTTCGAACAATGTGCTGTGCTAATAAAGAGCAGAAGCCGGTGGAAGGACCGGGACCAATCAGATTACACGGTTCAGCCAGCAGAACCGGCTGTTTAAATAAGGTGCCCCATGCGAGGGACACCAGCTCTTCTATTGTTTTGCTAAGGCTATACGGGTGTGGTGGCCCAGCCACCACACCCGGTTTGAACTTAAGTCTGGAGCCTGCCACTAGAATCCGACTGCTCGGCAAGCTTCGCATTGCCTCTAGTAAATATAAGGTGGCCATCACATTTGTCTCCATATAAAGCAAGGGATTAAGCCATGACTCGGGTACGGAGTTCTTCCCAGCCAAATGAAGGACAGCGTCCGGCGCAGTTTGCTTGATCATCTCAGCTACTGCTTTCCGGTCACTTAAATCACAAACATATATCTTTACTCCTTCTGGAAAAAGAGTGGAGGCAGCTGTCGATTGCGGCCGCAATACAGCGATAACCTCAGCCCCTCCTGCCGAAAATAATCGAACCGCATGTTGCCCGGTGAATCCACCGGCTCCGGTAATCAGAAGTCTTTGCCCTGTCATAAATACATCTCTGACTGTTTCATCCAGTCAGCCAGTTCCTGCAGCATTAAAGGATATGAAGGCAGCGGCAAGAGGACATCCGCTCTTGTATTCACTAGTGTACGATCCTGAATATGTTCATCCTCAGGGATGATCTCCACATTTTCTTTATGAAAAGCCGCCTGAATATGCTGAAGCAGCTCATATTTACTTACTGGCTCTGGATGCGCTAAATGGATCAGCCCCGATACGGAGGAATCCAGCATTACATCCACTGCTTTGGCTAATTGGAGCGTTGTGACCCCGTTCCACATCACCCGCCGGTATCCTGAAACTTTACCACTCTGCGCCAGGAACCAATCCATCAGACCAATACCGCCTGAGCGGATTTCGGGGCCAATAATGGAAGTGCGAATCGTAAGATGCCCGGGTTTTTGCACCTCACCGAGGCTTTTCGAAATTGCATATACAGAGGTTCCATCAGGAGCATCCTCTTCGGTGTACCCTCCGCGTGTTCCTTCGAACACGCAGTCGGTACTGATATGGATGAGCCTTGCCTGAACATCCTCCGCCTTTCGCCACAAGTGATGAGGGAGGAAGCCATTCACGTGGTAAGCCCCAATTTTGTCACGCTCCGCGAATTGATTGAGAACCCCCATTGCATTGATAATGCAATGAGGGGAAACGATATCGACCAGCTTCTCAACTCCGGCTATATCGTTCGCATCTACATACAGCCCGCCAAGATCGCTCTTATCCCGGGTTGTATGGAAGACGTGATGCTTGCCCTGGCGGCGAAAATAATCCGCCAGCATATGCCCCGCCATACCGTTTCCACCTAGGATAAGCAGCTTCATTGCAGGAACCCTCCCCGGATCAAGATGCTTTTGATCTCTTCCCGATCCATCAGATTCGTCTCTGAACTGAAGCTATTGAAAGAGACATGAGGATAAGCGCTATAATGTGCCTTTAATTCCGGCATGTTCAGCGTAGGGAGAATTACTAGATACTGTTCATCGTAGACAACGGTAGTTAAGCTTTCGAAATCGCTCATCAGAATCTCGTGGATTTTCTCCCCCGGACGAATCCCGGTTTCGACAATACTCACATTGGACTCTCCGGAAGCTTCAATCAGCACCTCAGCAAGATCGATAATTCGGCAGGTAGGCATAGTCATGACGAAGATTTCTCCACCCAAGCTAACCTCAGAAGCTTTAAATAATAATGTAATAGCATCGCGTAGGGTAAAAAAGAAGCGGGTCATTTTCATATCCGTAATGCGTACCTGACCCTTATCCTTAATCTGCTTCATGAACAAATGCACGACGCTGCCGTTCGTTCCGAGCACATTACCTCCGCGTACAGTAACGAACCGGGTGTTTGAGCCAATCAGATTGGCATAAACGAACAATTTTTCCCCGATCGCTTTGGTCATTCCATAGAAGTTGGATGGGTTCGCAGCCTTATCGGTAGAGATGTAAATTGCTTTTTCAACGCCATTTACAATGGCAGCTTCGATCACATTTTGAGTTCCCACTACATTGGTTTTGAGTGCTTCATAAGGCTGATCTTCACAGACTGGAACATGTTTGAGCGCCGCCAGATGAAAGATGTAATCAACGCCACGGCAGGCTGCAATCAGCGCATCCTTGTCACGGATATCGCCAATGATAAAGCTGAGACGTTGATCTTCAAACTCCCGGCTCATCGCCACTTGAGCGGATTCACTGCGGGAGAATACGATGATTTCCTTAGGATTTTGTGGCAGAAGTTGCCTAATCAGTTCATGCCCCCAGGAACCAGTTCCGCCTGTGACCACAATCCTTTTATTATTGAACATGCAGGTTCCCTCCAAGCAAGAATTTAACTACCTTGACCGAAACATCCGGAGTCATGTATCCTTCCGGTGCCTCCCAATCCCGATTGAGCGCCGTCATCAGCTTGACGCTGCGCAGAATACTTTTCTGATCTACACCTGAGACTACATTGCTGCCACAATCCACTGTTTCTGGACGTTCCGTCGTTCTGCGAATCGTAACTGTTGGCACTTTCATCAAGCAGCATTCCTCCTGTACAGTCCCGCTGTCGGTGATGGCACATAAGGCGTGCTGTTCCAAATAGACAAAATCAAAAAATCCGAAAGGTTCATGAAATTCAACTAGTGGGTTCATTGGAAGGGAAAATTGCTCGGTAAGTTTGGAGCGAGTGCGAGGATGAATGCTGCATATTAAACGAATTCCAAAATGCTCAGCCACTGCGTTAAGACCCGACATAATTTGTACAAGGGACTCTGGATCGTCTACATTCTCAGCACGGTGGGCCGTGACTAGAAAATACTGTCCTGAGGTAAGCTTCAGCTGCTCCAGAATGTCGCTAGTCTGGATTTTGTGCTCAAAATGGGTCATGACCTCATGGATCGGATTTCCTGTTAACACGATACGCCTGCTGGGGAAACCTTCGCTGATTAGATGTCTTTTGCTCTGCTGCGTATAAGGCATATTAATGGTCGAAACGGCGTCGATGACACGGCGGTTTTTCTCTTCTGGTACTTGGAGGTCATAGCAACGGTTGCCCGCTTCCATATGCACCACCGGAATTCCCATACGTTCAGCCAAAATCGCGCATAACGCGCTGTTCGTATCGCCCAGAAGCAAGACACGATCTGGCTGTTCTTTTAGTAAAATGCTTTCTAACCCTCCGAACATGGCGGCAAGCTGACCGCCTAGTCCTGCTTGTTTATCCTGCAGCACATAATCCGGTGCCCGCAGTCCCAGCTCAGCAAAGAAAATGCCGCTGAGACTGGCGGTGAAGTTCTGGCCTGTATGCACCAGGATGTGCCGCTCAGCATGTTCGTCGAGAAGCGGAATGATTACACTGAGGCGAATGATTTCAGGCCTCGTGCCTAAAATCGTCATGATCTTCATGAGTTCACTCCCCTGCCTGTTTAATTATGGTCTGACTTGGCTCAGTCAGCGGACTGTGCTCTGGTTGCTGGATTGAGCTCTTTAAACGGGATTTTTACCGTTCATTGCGCTCAAGTTGCTGGATTGAGCTCTTTAAACGGGATTTTTACCGTTCATTGCGCTCAAGTTGCTGGATTGAGCTCATTTAGCGGGAAATGTACCGTCCATTTAGCTCAAGTTGCTGGATTGAGCTCTATAAGCGGGATTTTTACCGTTCATTTGGCTCAGGTTGCTGGATTGAACTCATTTAGCGGGAATTATACCGTTCATTTGGCTCAGGTTGCTGGATTGAGCTCATTTTGCGGGATTTATACCGCTCATTGCGTTCAGATTGCTGGATTGAGCTCATTTTGCGGGATTTATACCGTTCATTTGGCTCAGATTGCTGGATTGAGCTCATTTAGCGGGAAATGTACCGTTCATTTGGCTCAGGTTGCTGGATTGAGCTCATTTTGCGGGATTTATACCGCTCATTGAGTTCAGATTGCTGGATTGAGCTCATTTAGCGGGAAATGTACCGTTCATTTGGCTCAGGTTGCTGGATTGAGCTCATTTTGCGGGATTTATACCGCTCATTTAGCTCAAGTTGCTGGATTGAGCTCATTTTGCGGGATTTATACCGCTCATTGAGTTCAGATTGCTGGATTGAGCTCATTTTGCGGGATTTTTACCGTTCATTTGGCTCAGGTTGCTGGATTGAGCTCATTTTGCGGGACTTATACCGTTCATTGCGCTCAAGTTGCTGGATTGAGCTCTTTTTGCGGGATTTTTACCGTTCATTTTGCTCTGGTTACTGGATTGAGCTCAATGAAGAGCATTTTTATCTCTCTTTGTACTCAGCTTGCCACTTCGCTGCAATCGAGGCATTTACGCCGCGCGCCGCCGTCCACCGCGGCGGGCCCGGCGGCGCTTGCCCCCGGCGGTGCTGCGCCGCCGGGCAGAACCTTTACGCCGCTTGCGAGCAACGCGGCGCAAAACCAACGGGCGCCCGCTTCGCCGGCGCGCCCGGGCTTTGTCGCGCCGCTTGCGGGCGACGCGGCTCGGCAGGCCCTTGCTTCGCGGCGGCAAAGCCGGCGACGCTGCGGGTAAGTCAGGCTGGACAGCGGGTGGTTCCACCACCACCACTCTGTCAGCCTCGCGCACCGCGGGTGCGCTGCAATAGCGGAGGTTCCACATCTCCGCAAGACCCTGCAGGCGGCTCCGATAAGCCGCCGGACCATAGACGGCGTCGACGCGCTCCCGCGCTTGACTGCCTATAGTTAACGCCATTCCTGGCTGCGCCAGCATGACGTTGACTCTTTCTGCCAGCGCGGAAATGTCCGATGCTGGCACGAGATTTTCGCCGCAGCCCGCTGCGTGCAGAATTTCTCGTAAACCCCCAGAGTCGTAAGCGACCACGGGTTTTCCAAAAGCCATTCCTTCCAGAGCAGTCATGCCGAAGCCTTCGCGGATCAGACTAGGAACCACTAGCACATCCATGGCGCAATAAGCGGATGGAAGGCATTCAGCATAACCAACAAATTTAAACCGGGTGTACAGTCCCTCAAGCTTCACCTTGCGGACACAACGCTCATAGTAGCTTTTATCACCAGCAGACCCAATGACAACAAATTTCGAGCTTGGATGAACCGCGTGCACAAGCACAGCCATTTTCACAAAATGTTCTAGCCCTTTTTCCTTGTTGATAAAAGAAGAAATATAACCGACCAGCTGTTCATGCGGTTTAACCCGCAATTCCCGCCGCCGTTCGCTCCGAAGCTTGCTCCAAGCCTCAATCATCATCTCTTTATCATTCCAAGAGGGAGGCAGCTGGATCACTTTTTCCGCTCTCACGTCCTCTGGAAAGCAAGCTGCAGCTGTTTGTGAAATAGCTAATATCTCATCACTATTCCGATGAATCAGCCCTACACTAATAGGTGTATATTCATTGTCTGTTATCGTCTCTGATATTTTCCATATCACCGGAATGCCCAGTGACTTTGCAGCCATTGCTGGCAGAGCATGCACACAGGTACTTGTAATAACAAACGCCGGGCGCAGGGAATTCAGCCAGTCTGTTAACTCGTGATACTCCCTGCTTTCCTGGAATTTCTGAGCATCTGCCTCCAACCCTGCATAAGGAGTGTACATTCCATATAAAAGAGGAATCGAAAGCAACTGTACACTTATTCCACAGCTTCGAGCCTGAGAAGTCAGCTTGCCGTCCTGAGGCGCAACGAGGATACAATTAAAGTACGGAGAAAGCTCCTGAGCGAAAAACAACAATAGCTTCTCCGCTCCCGTAATACTGCGTGTATTGGATACATGTGAAAAGAGGACGATTGTAGCTTTGTCAGCCATGGCGTTTCGGCGCTCCCTAACGAGGGGCCTGGAGCAGCCATTCACCTCCTTAAAAAATTTACAAACTTTGCGCTAAATTCTATCCTTCGCAGTAAAACTCTCTTTGAAAATGGTCGCTCCTGTGACTCGCAACATCGCTTCCGCTTAGCTCTAGAATCTCGTCAGTCAATTCACTTCGCTCCCGAGCTTCGCCCCTTCGCTTCCACTCTGCTCTCGAATCTAGCCAGTCGCTTCCGCTCCGCTATACAAGCCCGCTCCAGACGTTGCTTCTTTTCATCAGGCCACAGGCATAAGCTGAGGTTCGGTTCTACAGTATATCGAGGAAAAACAGATGCCGGCACGACACCTGTCCCCTGGTAAGCGCACATTTCCATTCCATTTTCGGGCATATGACCTAGCCGTAAATTACTGTTAACAGCTGGTGTATACGTTTAGTGTAGGTGTGATCCTTAAGCGTCCGTTCAAAAGCGCGCAGTGCTATCGCACGGCGTTCTTCCTCATGAGTCAGGTAATAACGGATTTTATCCATCATTTCTTGAGGGCTTGCAAAAGTCTCAATTTCTTCACCAGGTTTGTAAAAGGATCCCATATCATCTCTGGCATCCACTAATTGCAGCGTACCCGTTGCCGCGATTTCAAAAGTACGCGGATTAGGAGATACCGCCGGAATCGAAAGCGTATTGTTGTTCACTACTTCATCAATGTGCGAGCGGTGGAGGTTGATGACGATTTTGGATCCGCTGTAAGCTACCGCGGTTTCTTGTGGTGACATCCATTTGCCAATCTCAATTCGATCTCCATAGAGTGCCGCCTCAGGCAGACGGTCCCACCAGATGCCATTAATCACCGTGTTATAGTTCATCAAATCCGGAAGAATCTCACGGAAGAAATTAACCCGGTTCCAATAGGCAGAGCCAATAAAACTAACTTCGCGATTCAATGGTGAACGTGTTGTAGTTGGACGGTAATGCTCGCGGTGAGCGGCAAAAGGAAGATAATGAACTTCAGGGCAGCCAAGTCCCTTATAAAAATCAATACAATTACGCTCAAGCGTGAACACAAAATCGTAATGTGCCACAATTTTAACTGTAAAATCAGTGTAATAAGGATCATCTGTAAGCCAAATGGCTGTCTTAATCCCGCTAGCCCGAAGAACGGAGATCTGCTCAAGCGGTAAATCCATACCGTCCAGCACAAGTACCAGATCCGGTCTTTGAGCGGCGGCTAACTCCACTAAGTTTTGGCGTACATCCGTTATCGTGACTTGTGCGGTTAATTTTTGCAGCGCGTAGAGGACTGCATCGTCTAATGGAGAGTAGGGATATCCTTTACCAGAAGCCACATACATTACATGAATATTCCGTACAGGAAATACTTCTTCTGGCCGACCATCCAAAATCGCAAGCCGCCCCCGTAAATATCCCTCATCATATCCGCCCTTAAAACCACTCAGACGACCACGAAGCTTTTCTTCCTCTGGAGGTGTCAGAGGTAGCGGTGGTGCAGGCATAATAAATTCATTGTTGTTCATCATCATCCTCGCTCCTTTGTCCCGTTATAGATTTCATACACTTGAAGCAATCACATTCAGCAAATGAGGCAAACGCGCAGTGAATGTATGGTTGCGCATGGTTGTCTGTAGTCCCCGTAAAGCGTAAATTCGGCGCTCTTTTTCATGCTTCAGATAGTACTCAATCTTCTCCTGCAATTCCTTAGCAGAGCCAAAAGTATCCAAGTCATAACCAGGTCGATAATAATTGCCCAGATCCTCACGAACATCCGTAAGCTGCATAGTACCGCAGGCACTGATCTCATAAGTACGCGGATTGATAGAGCGTGATGGTAAACGGAAGCTATTCCGGTTATCCTGCCCCTCCTCCCACGGACGGTGAATATTAATGACTAGCTTTGCGCCACTGTAATAGTTCGCAGTTTCCTCAGGCGGGATAAAGCCATTGCTAATAAAAGGGGCAAGCTGGTCATAAGTCGCAAGCCGTTCCCAGAACCCCCCAGCGATCAGCACCTTCTTATCCTTTAGATAGGGGGCAAGTTCATCAAACAGCGCTGTCCGATTATGAAATGCATTGCCAATAAACACAATGTCGTACTTATACTGCGGTGCCGTACGGCGTGGATAGAACATCTTTGGATTGACGCAAAGCGGTAAATAATGAACGGATGGAACCCCAAAGGATTGATAAAACTCCACACAACCGAGCTCATGCGTAAAGACGTGATCATAATGCCGGCAAATCACTGAAGTATCCTCTGTAAAATAAGGATCATCCACAAACCAGATCGCAGTCCGAATGCCCAGCTTTCTGATTTCTGTAATCTGTTCTAAATGATTTTCCGGAAAAACATGCAGTCCATTCATAACCAGCACTGCCCCGGGCATCTCCCGAGCCGCGGTCTCCAGCATAGCTTCTGGAGTGCTTATCACAAGCTCACTTACAAGCTGCTGAAGCGCCTCAATTACCCCAGTATCGATTGCATGGAACCCTTGAGGAACATACATTAGCTTAAATGGCCGACAGGCTTCGACCTCTACAGTACTCCGACGCTGCACAGCCTCACACATGCCGAGACGATATCCTTCGTGATAACCGTCGCGATAATCTCGCGGACGCTTGTGTTTTCTCCTTTTTGCTTTCACGGCCTTCACCCTGCCCCGTTGTATTCTCAAGACAGTATAACTATATGCGGAGTCAGCACTCGCCTCATGGACATCTGTCATTACTAGAACTAAATTGGCAGATGTACCCTGTCTTTTGCCCGGCTTGCCCGAACCCCGTCAAGATTTCATCCACTCGCTGGATGCTGTTATACTATAAAGGTCTAGCTAGAGGCACTAAACTTGTCATCTCTGTCCAATCTGTCCGAAGATGATTATTTTTTGAAATTCACAAGGGGGGAACTATGAATAACACCACGTTGTATTTGCGACACGCGGAGCTGCTGCGTGATCTGGTGCCATCCTTTCAAACCTATCCTTTTCATCTGCCTGCTGTTCGAACGCTGGATCGCCTGACTTTTCAAAAACCAGTGACCTTTCTTGTTGGAGAGAACGGCACGGGCAAATCAACCTTGTTAGAGGGAATTGCTGCTGCTTGGGGCTTTAACCCTGAGGGTGGAACGCTAAACTTTTCTTTTAACACTCGTTCCTCGCATTCGAATCTTTATGAGTATTTTAGAATTGCTAGAGGGGTTAGACGGCCGAAGGACGGCTTTTTTCTACGTGCGGAGAGTTACTATAATGTGGCTTCTTATATTGATGAGTTGGATGAACAACCCGGTGGCCCACCGATCAAAGACTCCTACGGAGGCAAATCTCTGCATGAGCAGTCCCACGGAGAGTCTTTTTTAGCTACATTCGTTCACCGTTTCGGCGGCCGCGGTCTTTATATCCTCGACGAGCCTGAAGCAGCGCTTTCCCCCTTACGTCAAATGTCTCTGCTGGTGCGTATGCATGAGCTGGTCGGGCAGGATTCACAATTTATTATTGCTACCCATTCGCCGATTCTGATGTCCTATCCCGGTGCTGAAATTTTTCTCTTGGAGGGGGAGGGAATACGTTCCGTCGCCTTGGAGGAAACTGAACATTATACCGTGACCAAAGCGTTTATGAACGATCGTCAAGGGATGCTGCGTGAGTTATTTGAGGATGAACAAGCATAAACGCCTTCGACGGCTATAAGGACGGTAAGCGTTTAAGCGAGAAATATAAGGATAATTTACAATATGGAACATATAAATTCTTATATTTTAATAAAAACAGCAAGTCTCCATAATCGGAAACTTGCTGTTTGATTTGTTCCATAAGCTAACGTCTTACAAATCCCACTACCTTGTGAACAATCCACCCAAACATGACCACAACCATCATATCGAAGCACACATTAAACAAGAATAAATGCTTACCGATGTCAGCCCTTCCGTCCCCAAGAATCGGAACCAAGAAGGAGAAAATCCCTATTAGCCCTAGCAGCATCAGCAGCTCGCCGGCAATTTTGCCGCGAATATCTCTGCTGCGGAAATACTGGAACAAGGCTCCCGCAAAATACACCAGATAGAATATGGAGAGAAATCCGAGCGTGTGCGGAATATGTTTATTTTTGAATTGGCTCCATCCACTGTAAGTATAGGATAATGCACCTGCTGGTTTATTCTCGCTTTTCTCGTAGTTTCCTAGATAATACGGGCGAATCGCCATGCTGTTACTCGCAGCATATTTCATATTATCTATCAAACGGTCCGGATGCTTCAGATAGAAGAACAACACATCTTTATGAGATACACGGTCATAGAAGTCCGGAACCAGCGAAGGATCATCCTGCTTAATCGCTGTATCGGTCTGAAAATAATTCGTACCCGCCAGTACCTCCAGCCGCTCCGGTAATCCGAGATCCTGCAAGTCTCCCTTCACATCCGGCGATTCGTTTAAAATCCCAAAAAACACCGTTTGATACAGATTAATATGCTTCAGATCTTTTGGCGCTGCCACATACAAAACGATGGATACAAGAAAGATGGCAATCGAAAAACGTAAAGCCAGCTTCCTCCATTTGCCCTCTCCGTCAAGCATCATAAACCGCAAGAAAATCAGAGCAAAGGCAATCCCAATCGGTGCATTCTGGATTTTGGAGGTGACCAGAAACAGAATCGCGATAAAAAACAAAGTTAATCCTTTAGTGGTTGGCTTCTCTTGGCTAGTTAATCTTAATCCTAATGCAAATGTCAGCAGCATAAACACCATCGACACCGGTTCTCCAAACAAGGAGTTGAAATAGGCCACATACCCGATATCGTAAAATACAAATAAGATAGCTGCACCCAACAGCAGCCCTGTAACATAAGAGCCACGAGCATTATACTTCACCAGCAGCCAAGTTGCCGCCAGTAAAAGAAGCCCATAAACTGCACCCAGCAAACGAACATCAAAAAAGCTGCCATGGATGAGCCCGCCGATCAACCTCGGCACAAGCACTATAAAAATCTGTGAGGAAGGATAAAAGCCCCTAAACAAATCCTCATACGCAAAACGAGAATGGCTAAAGCTGAAAAACTGATCGGCATACGATGCAGCAGTATCGTAGTAGTTCAGACCGATGGTATTCATCATACGCAGAAAATCTCCATTATCGGCAACACCAATAAATGGCCCTACGAATAGCAAATAAATAATGATACCGCAGCCGGCAAGGCCTACGAGATACTCCGGTTTCCAGAACTTTTTCATGATTCCCCCTATCTCTGTGGTAACAGCTTCACATATTCGTCGGACAAATTCATTAGCTTCAAAATATAATCATAATCAGTCTGATATTTTGTAAAATCCGATACTGGCTTAAGCGTATCCAGCGACACAGCTTCACCATCAGCAAAATCTCTACCAGGCACATAGAGAATATCATCATTAAAAAATGAACCGGAAGGTAAATAATACCGCATCCCTAACACGTTACGATCAATGTTCAAGAGGTCATGACCAAATGCTGTATAACCTTCTTCCCTTAAAGAAACCCCCAATAGGTTAGCTATTGTAGGAAGAATATCCAACTGTCCACCTGTTCGCTCTACTACCTTCCCTTGCTCCATTCCTGGTACATGTACAATCAATGGAATATTAAAGCGGCTGATCCGGGAATCGTATGGAATCCCCAGTGCACTTTCCACTTGCTCCGGTGGAACATCCTGCGGCTGCAAGCCAAAATGATCACCATACATCACCAGCACAGTGTTATCCCACATTCCGTTTTTCTTCAAACCCTCTATTAAAGTTCCAATGGCATAATCAGTATAGTTAATAGCAGTCAAATAATCGCCAAGCATCGTGTTTTTCAACTCATCAGGCACTGAGATCTTCTTAAAAGAGTCCGGAATTTGGAAGGGATGATGGCTGGACGCCGTCACCAGTTGTGCGTAGAAAGGAGTTCCTTTCTTCTGCAATTCTGCCATTTTCTCGACACCCGTAATATAAAGCTGTTCATCGGAAGCACCAAACGCATTAAAATGATCATTAGTAAAATAATCTTTGTCATAATAACCGTTAAAGCCAAGCGCTGGATATAGCTCGTTCCGATTCCAAAAGCCTACTTGATTCACGTGAAAGGTGTACGCCTCATATCCTTTATCTCTCAGCAGACGTGGTAGGCTCGGCAGTTCTCTGTCCCCGAATCCAGTGGACATTGCCAACGTCCCGATTGGATAAATCGACGTGTTGCTCATAAATTCAGCGTCAGAAGTATTGCCCGGACCAATCTGCTGGTAGACATGGGGAAAGTAAAATCCCTCATCTGCCAACTTGTTCAACACTGGAGTCAGCTCTTGACCCTTCAGGGATTGATGCAACGGGAAGTTTTGAAAAGCTTCCATTTGAATGACAATTACATTTTTGCCCTTTTGCGAGCCGAAATACTCAGGTGCTGTGCCCGCGGCTTTACTACTATAAGGATAGGAAGCTTGCAGCTCATCAATCTTCGCGATTGTATCCTTAATATCTCCGGTTCCAATGAGATTGTTATCTTCCTTGACCTTGATTGCGGCAACGACCTCATAATTCAGGAATCCGGCACTTTCTGCCTGCACAAGTTCATTTGTAATTCCCCGCGCAGAATTGACAGAATTGGCCGAAAAAGCAAAACCTCCAAGAATAGCCACCAGAATCACCATCATATGTGCCAATCGTGTGTTCCGGGAGCTGAATCGCTCACGCTCATGCGGATAGGCTTTTCCATGCTTCCATCTGCGGATCAAGACATAGATCACCATGATCACAAGATCAGCGAAAAATAAATAATCAATAGTCTGTATCGTTGATTCTACGCTTGCCTTCACTTGAAATACCTGATTCAGTTCATATAAAGCCAGATACGTCGGAACAGAACCAAAGTGATTGAAATATACACTGGCTGCGAACAGCAGCAGCGATAATATCCCGTTAAATGTCCAATAGACGGCTGTTCTCACCCGCGAAGGAGTAATGACCGTCAGAATCCCCATGATGAAGAGGACTGGAGCAACATCTGCTGCCATCCACTCCCAAGCAATTCTATCAAAGAACAGCACTCTTAGCAGGAGCAGCTTCAACCATAGCAGCAGGACAACAATATAGAACTGAGCTCGATTCGGCCCGTGCTTTTTCACGTTTTAATCCCCTCTTACCTTTTCATTTGTTCTGATTATGAAATCTATTCATCTTTTCTGTAAAATATCAGATTGTTCTAGTATAACAATACTTACTTTTTTTATCAAAAATGTGCACCGTTCGCTTCCACTACAAATAGGGAAACCCCACGCCTTTTCGGCTGTGGAAGCTCCCTATTTAAGCCTATTATGTTATGCCCTTCAATCTAAGACTGGCTTGCTGGCGAATCCTCTTTCACCTTCCAGATCGTTAAATCACTATCATAATATACAGTGATCTCAGGACTGCCAAGCTTATGAAAGGTGAGATTCCCGGGCTCCTGATCTCTTTTAAGCAAGCTATATTCGCCCACATCAGCAACGCTAAATATCTTAGTCAGCAGAGGTGCTGCCTTCTCACGTAGGCGATCCCCATCAATTAGAGACAGCTCACGGTCTAATACCGTTAGTTGTTTGGGATCTGTTTTATCACTAGCACGAGGATTTGTATCACTAATCTGCTCAATCCTTCTAGTAACAGTATCGAGCGTAACCGAAACCTTTGATCCGTATTGCAGCGTAAGTCTATCCTGATCCATGTCCATAGCCCGAAATACTAAACTAAGCTCTTCATCACCTCCGTTACCTCTCAACATCTTCAATGCCTCTTCCCCAGCTTGACGCATCTCTTCTGATACCGCCGAGGCCTCAAGCGTGGCTGATGCGTAATCGAATTCACCATTTACAAATCCGATACGCCATTTCTCCGCCCTAAAGTTATTTTCAATTTTCACGCCAGAAGAATTTTGTGTAGCATCATATTCAACATATCTGAGCACATCATAAGCTGAATCATTCGCATAACCCAGTTTGCCCTTGATCTCTTCCGCACGGGTTTTCATTTCAGCGTCGATCTCCGCAGCTGTCAGAATCGTACTCATCTTCGTTTGCACCAGTTCTCCTGTCACATAATTGATCCAGATATATGCGGAGTCCTCATCTTTCTGGTAAGAGTAAAATATCTGCTGTTGCTCCTTAAGCCATTCCCGGTGATCTAGCGGATAAGTCTTTCCAAGTAAACTCTGCATCACCTGATCTGCGTTCCGCTGTAGCTCAGCCTCCGTGAAATGCGACGAAACCTCAGTTTGCGCAGGGTTGCTTGATTCATTACCAAGGAACCTTCCGTTCAGAAAGAATATGCCTAAGCCCAACAGTACAATAAAACTTGCCACAGCCCACATTTGCACAGATAGTCTTTTTCCTGAAAAAGATTTCGTTCCCTGTTGATCTTCTTGAATACGGCGAATGACGTTGTCTGCATGCCTCATAGTAAACTTTTCATTTCCAAAAGGTCCTTTTCGGGCCTGAGCATACCATTCCGGTTGATGATCCTCCATCATTCTACCCCCTTTAATTTGTTCTGAATTTTTTGCCGCGCTCGGTGCAATCTTGATTTTACCGTTCCGTGACTCAAGTTCATCAGTTCAGCTATTTCTTTTATAGAGAGCTCATATTTCAAATCCAGGACCAATACTTCGCGCAGCTTGGGAGACAATGCCATAATTAAATCCCATATCTCACCAATGGACTGATTACCCAAATACTCCATCTCCGCAGATCGGGCTATACCAAGAGGTTCAATAGTTTTTTCCCGCTGCTCCACATCAACCGTGGACAATGGCTGTACACCACCCCATAAGCCCGAACGAAAAAAGCGCGATTTCCGGTGCGAAAAAACAGTATTCCTGGCAATCGCAAGCAACCATGCTTTAAATGAAGAATTCCCCCGGTACGTGCCAATCCGGTAATAACATTTAATGAATACTTCTTGGGCCAGATCATCGGCCTGTTCAGAATTTTTGGTAAGATAATAGATATAATTCCATATATCCTCTCCGTAACGGCTCATGATTTCTCTTAGTTGCTGTTCATTCATCGTCTCGCTATGCTGAAGACCTTCCAGTTCCAATTAGCTTCACCTCACTTAATACGACCTCATAAAAGGCACTTTAGTTCCCTTATGTTCATATTTTCTCATAAAAAAACAGGGGGTCCAGTGATCCCCTGCAAATAAAGATATCCGAATCGCCCTCTCTCCTCAAACGATCGAGGTATGCGTAAGTAATCTTTTAATAGAACGGTTAGCTTCATTTAGTACAATTTCTTTATCCACAGTCTTTAGCAAACCTCTTTCCATCACGATCTCCCCGTCGATTATCGTTGTCTCCACATCTGCCCGCGTAGCGGAATATACAATTCTAGAGATGGGATCTACGTCGTAAGAGGGGAAGGTATGAAAATTGTAGAGATTCAGGAGCACTAGATCTGCTTTTTTGCCTACCTCGATACTCCCGATCTTATCCTCCATCCCTACGGCCTTCGCCCCACCAATAGTAGCCATACGGAATACACTGCGGGCATCCATGGTTGTGGGTCCGTGATGAGGCTTTTGAATAATCGCCGCCAATCGCATCTCATTAAACATATCCAGATTGTTATTGCATGGAGCGCCATCCGCTCCCAGACTAAGAGAAACATGCTCATGAAGCATCCCTGGTGTGTCCGCAATTCCGGAGGCCAATTTCAGATTGGAACCCGGGCAATGACTTACATGCACCCCTCGATCCCGCAAAATCCGCCGCTCCTCAGCATCCAGCCACACGCAATGCGCCAGTATAAGCCTTTCATTGGCTAATCCTAGATGATCCAGATAGACGATGTTACGCATGCCAGTCATGGCCTGCACAATCTCAATTTCCCCTAAATTCTCAGACGCATGAGTATGCACCTTCACATCGTATCTTGCGGACAGATCTCGCACCTCGGTTAATAAAAGCTCTGTACAGGAAATCACAAAACGTGGAGAAAATGCATACTGAATCCGGCCGTTTCCATAACCATTCCATTTTTCCAGTAGATCGACACTTTCCTGCAAAGAAGATGCGGTATCCTCCTGCAGCGCCTCAGGCACATCTCCCCCTTTTTGATCCATCATCACCTTGCCGGACAAGGCCCGGATTCCACTTTTAGCTATAGCCTGAAACGCAAAATCCGTATGATGGACAGTCTCCATATCCACAATCGTCGTCGTGCCGCTGGTGATCAGTTCGCCGATGCCAAGCATAGCCGAATAATATAAGGATTCTTCATCATGCGCGGCCTCTAATGGCCAGATTCGTTTGCGCAGCCAATCCATCAGCTCCAGATCGTCCCCTTTACCACGGAATAACGTCTGGCATAGATGAATATGAGTTTGGATAAAACCCGGAATTAATGTACGGTTCGTAGCATCAATGATCTTCTCGTCACCCTGCGGGATCAGGCCAGTGCCGATTTCAACGATGAGATCATCCTTAATCCGGACATCCCCGTGTAAAATTTCCTCTTGCTTGTTCATCGTAATGATTTCGGCATTTTTGATCAAAATATTTCCCATAGCCCTTCTCCCCCTCATTGAGTTAATTCCAGCACAACTTCACGCCTGTAACACAAAAAGGCCACAAAAATATGCCTGAGCATATTTTCGTAGCCAGAAATTTACGGTTCCCGGTAGAGACCCTTAAACCAATTATTAAGGATATACGAAAAAAAGACTATTCATTTGTAATTTGAATAGTCCAATAATAATCTAAAGACAGGTTACATGTCAATATACATGACACACAATATCGATTATGTATTTTAAATAGTGTTTTATAAAAGGAAATCAGCGTTTTGCGTTACATAAAATAACATTAATTCGTTTTATGATCACGAATTCTTACGTTAAAATATTTTCGATTATGCTACGCTGTGCATCGTGTCAGACTTACTGTCAGGAAAACATGGAAAATAAGCTATCCGAGAGCTATTTCATGGCTTAAGAGACAGTCGTTTCGGACGATTAGGTCGGCCATTTCGAATGATTAGATCAGCCATTTCGGACAATCTCTGCTTACTCTAACGCCTTGTGGTAAACCGCTGTGCATATAGCGCGGTATGGTGGACAGGTTAGAGCCCGAAAGTGTACGTCTAGCTCTATTCATCTTTTGAACCTATGCCTTCCCTACTGCTACTCAACTGCTTCTGCACTCCTACATTCTCCTTGCGCCCACTCCACTGCAACGTCTAATGCTTCTGCTACTACTACTGCCCCTACACTACTCCTACTTCTGCACCGCTACTTTCTCCTTACGCCTACTCCACTGCTACTTCTACTGATACTGCTTCTGCTTCTGCTTCTGCTCCTACACTACTCTTATTTCTGCACTTCTACGTTCCCCTTGCGCCTATTCCACTGCTACTTCTACTGCTTCTGCTACTACTGTCCCTACACTACTTCTACTTCTGCACTTCTATGTTCCCCTTGCGACTATTACACTGCTACGTCTTCTGCTTCTGCTTCTGCTTCTACACTACTCCTACTTCTGTACTTCTACTTTCTCCTTGCGCCTATCCACTGCTACATCTACTTCTACTACTACACTACTCCTTCTTCTTCACCGATAATTTCCCCATGCGCCTACTCCACTGCTACATCTACTTCTGCTTCTACTGCTCTCGCTACGTCCACACCACTGGTGAGTCATAATCCTCCATACTTTCGGACCCAGATGGCACTATTTGCACATTTTTCGCCTTTTGAGCAAGATTTCGGACTCCAGTGACGCTATTCCCTCGAAACAGGTCCATATGCGGTGTGTTTTGTACCAATAGCTGCGGTGGAGTCCGATAGCATCCCAAATGTGGGGAAATGCCACGTTTAAGGTCATCTGGGTCCGTTACTGTCGAGTCATACTCAGCCACTGATGCTTAAGGACCCAGATGACGCTATTTGCACATTTTTCGCCTTTTGAGCATGGTTTCGGACTCCAGTGACGTTATTCCCTCGAAACAGGTCCATATGCGGTGTGTTTTGTACCAATAGCTGCGCTGGAGTCCTATAGCCTCCCAAATGTGGGGAAATGCCACGTTTAAGTTCATCTGGGTCCGTTACTGTCGAGTCACAATCAGTCACTGATGCTTTCGGACCCAGATGACGCTATTTGCACATTTATCGCCTTTTGAGCAAGATTTCGGACTCCAGTGGCGCTATTCCCTCGTTACAGGCCCATATGCAGTGTGTTTTATACCAATAGCTGCTCTGGAGTCCGATAGCATTCCAAGTGTGGGGAAATTCCGCATTTAAGGTCTGCTGGGTCCGTTACTGTCGAGTCACACTCAGTCACTGATGCTTTCGGACCCAGATGACGCTATTTGAACATTTTCGCTTATTGATCAGGGTTTCGGACTCCAATGACGCTATTTGCACACTTATCGCCTTTTGAGCAGGGTTTCCGTAAGCGCAAATTGCTACCTAATCAAACAAAGTTTTTGTTTAGAAAACGGTGTTATTTCCACAAAAAGAGGATATCTCAGTAGCCATTAGATGGCTCATGAGATATCCTCTGGTTCTCTCGCTATGTTAAGCTTCCGAATTCCCGTGTTTTTCTAGAACCTTCTCGAACACCGGAAAATTAGCGGTACGCCCTGGAAAAGTTACCTCACCCCTGAGGTCATAACCCAGCTTGGGATATAGGGCGAGTGCCCCAGTGTTCTTAGCATATGTGTCCAGACGGATACTTGAATAACTATTCTGGCGAGCATATTCTTCTGCAAAAGTGCTAAGACGGCGTGCAACTCCCTTTCCTTGAACTTCAGGATGCACAGCCAATCTATGCATAATTAAATGAGGCCCTTGCGTTTCTGTCCAGTCAATCTTCCCATACTGCTCGGATTGGTGCTCGTCCAACACTAGAATGCCGGCCACCGCATTGTTCTCCTCACATACCCATAGATTGCCACGTTCAATATCAAGGGAGATGATCTCCCGGTTCGGATAATGCTCGTCCCACTGATCGCTGCCACCTGCTTGCATCACCTGTACGCATTTGGCAATCAGCTCCATAATTTCATCAATCTCATCTTTGCGTGCTCTGCGAATCTCAGTATCCATGAATCATCCCTGCCTTCATCTTAACCTCATATTATTTTCACTTTCATTATGAAGTTTATCACATCGGCAGCGCAGCAAACCAGTCCGCACGAAAACCCCAAGACCCGCTCACGGGCGGAGCGGATCTTGTCATCTGTGTCCCCTAGCTGAATTCCAGCTTATGCCCGTCCTCGAAGCCCTTGGCGAAACCGGCGTCGAACCCCACGTTGTATGCTTCGGTGTAGCCCTGTTGAAAGGCGTCTGCCGGGGGCGTTTCCGGCGAAACGCCCAGCTCCGGGGGGAGCGGAATTACCTGTGGAGCAGGCGGAGCCTCGCTCACGGGTACCACAAGCACCGGTGGCTGTGAAACCCTTACTTTACGAACAAGCTTACGACGAAGTCTTCTTTTCTTGCGTAGCAATAGGCCTTTTTTTGACTTCCCATAACGAGCAGTTTTCCGGGCAAGAACTCTGCGGGTTTTACGGGCTAGCCCTTTACGAACTTTTGCTTTCCGCGAGAGCAGCAATGTGCGTCTACGGGTTCTGCCTGAACGTAGCGTTCTGCGGCTTTTCTTCTTCATGCTTCTACTCCTCCTGTGCTCCATGTTCTCTGGAGGTTCCTACGGCGTATGCTTTACTCAGCCATGGCGCAGCAGGAATTCCCCGTTTAGGACGATGTAGTGAAATCCCGGACATCATCCGGCACATCGCACTCTGATACCCACTTAAAATCCTGATATTGTCGCTCAATTTGCGGGCCGTCAACTCAGATTGCTCCGTCAATTCGGCGATGCTCTCCAAGATGGCCGCCAAAGCAGCCTGACTGCGCGAAATGGAGCGAATCATCTCCAGCTTGACGGCATGTTCAGAGAGACGGTCCCCGCTCATTTGCTGTCTTCTCCAAAACTAAAGCCATCACCTGACATGTCTCCAAAACCTTCCCCGCCACCATCGTCTTCACCACTGCCCAGCACTGCTTTTAAATTGCTGTAGAGTCCGTTCTCCAGTTTGGTCAGCCCTTCGACCATCTCCACGATGACCTCGTGTATAGAGAGGGACTCCTTCAGTTGCTCACTGTGGGAATCAAAGGCTCTAGCGTGGATATGATGCTGTGCCCACTGCTTTACCTTTTCAGCTTCAACCGCCTTAGCTTCCAGAATCAACGCAACGTTCCACTGGATGGCGGCGGTGGACTCCAGCATTTGCAGATAAGCCTTTTCTCTGCTCATCTTCCGCCTCCCGCTCCTATAGCGTTACTCTTCTTCTTGACCGTTCAATTCCTTAATCACTCTGCCTACCCCATCAGCCATCGCTTCTTCCAGATCTGCAAGTGCATTCAAGTAAGCAATAATATTCTTGTTTACCTGAGTTGAGCTTTCGATCATCCCGCTGATCCCATCAAAATCAGGCTCCGCATCTGGCAGATCGTGGACAATTTGCGACATACGGACAGCCACATGGCGCTCAGCGTCTAGAATCCGCGCCATCTGTTCGTGCGTATGGGCCATGTGCTGCAGGACTTTAGTTATTTTACTCTGCACCTTCATGTCTCCTTTGCTCAAACGCCCTGCTACAGCATATGCGGCAGGAGTCGTTACGGTGCCGGGGATCCTCGACAAGTTAAGGCTCTATAAGTGACTGGATGACATAAAGATTACGTTATTGCTAAGTACATTTAAAAGGATTAAAATGTGAAATGCGCAATCCTGAGTTTACCAATGATTGGTGGGGAATATATGAAGCTTGAAAGCCAGCGGATCGATCTAATACCTTTAACTGCCCCAGAGCTCTCACTAGCAATAGATAACTATTCGGAGCTACAGCAACAATTAGGCTTAGCTGCCATCAGTGCGGCGCTTGATGATGAAATGCAATATGCTATGCAGATCAGGCTAAAAAAGGTGCAGCAGGACCCCGACCATTACCTATGGTTAACGAACTGGGCCATCGTCCATCGGGAAGATCAATGTATTATAGGATTCATTATCCTTAAAGGTTACCCGAATGAGAAAGGCGAGGTTATTATAGGATATGGGATTGATGAGAAATATAGAAGAAAAGGGTATGCAACAGAGGCACTACGCACAATTACTGCATGGATTTTCTCCCATCCCCAAGCTGTCTATGTAATCGCTGACACTGAAAAAGATAATACAGCCTCCCACAAAGTATTGGAGCGTCTAGGCTCTGAGAGATACAAAGAAACTGAGGATTTAATCTGGTGGAGAATTTCCAACCCCCGAGCCCTCTGAGTAACGCGTGATTTCAAAGCCCTTGCGGCTATCTATAGCAAGATTACATCAAAAAAAGCACTGCCTTATGGCAGTGCATCCTTTAACTTTTCCCCCGCCTCGTGCAAAGACTGGAACGTCCCCGCATCACTCCACCAATCCTTAAGCACATCATAACTAAGTCTGCGATCAGCGGCGTATATATTATTTACATCAGTAATCTCCAGCTCCCCCCTTTTGGAAGGTAATACCCGCCGGATGATATCAAATACAGCTTCATCGTACATATAAATACCAGTTACACAATAATTGGTCTTCGGATGCTCCGGCTTTTCTTCGATATAAGCAATCCATGCCGCATCTTGACTATCAAACACAGGTACACCGTATCTGCGCGCGTCCTCCACCGGCTTCAGCAACACCTTTGCTGTGCCCGCTGGCTGACGGAGATAACTCTCCACATAAGGCTTCAGATCATCCATAAAAAGATTATCCCCGAGCAATACAACAAATCGTTCCCCCGGGAAAATGAACCCTTCTGCTAAATCAAGCGCCTCGGCAATGCCTCCGGCAGCTTCCTGAATTTTATAGGTCAGAGATACACCAAATGCAGCACCGCTACCTAAAAAATCTGTGTACAGGCCAGCAGACTGCTTGCTAATAACCAGAAGAATGTCGGTAATTCCTGCCCGGCGAAGCCGGTCTATGCCGTAACAGACCATAGGATATTTGCCGACCGGAAGCAAATGTTTGTTCATAAGCCGGGTCAGCGGTTGAAGTCTAGATCCTGTTCCGCCCGCCAGTATGACTCCTTTCACTTACTTTCCTCCTCTTTATCTACGTCCTTTGCCTTCGGATCTGCACTTCATATGAAATTTATAGGGTCTACATTCCATTTATCTATAAAAATCTTGCGATTTCGTTCCACCAGTTCTTGCAGTCCGGTATTGTAAACTTGCTTGAAACTTGCACTTCCTTCATGGTGCACCAAGCAATCCCCGGCGATAAGCAACCGATATCCCTTTATCCTGGTACGGTAACAATAATCATCATCTTCGTAATGTCCAGGTGAGAATCTCTCATCCAGTAGACCTACGGAAGTAAGCAGCTCTCTTTTGAATAAAAAACATAATCCTACCAGCCGTCTCGTCTCCAACCATTTCTGGGGATTTGGAAGGTTCGCCCTCTCAGCAGCCTGATGAAAATCTATCAGACCTTCATAATCAGTCTTCACCTGTTGACGTCCACTAGCATAGTTTGTGACTGGCCCAACAATACCAACATCAGGAGCACTATATAGAGCTCTCTTCAGATTAGTTAACCATCCTTGAGATACCACTACATCGTTATTCAGCAGCAGTAATTCATCACCTGAAGCTAGCTGTAGCCCCATATTGCATGCAGCTGGAAAGCCGCGATTGTCAGGCAATGAAATAAACGTTATATGATTCGCACGGCAATAAGTGTCTGTTCCGTCCGTTGAAGCATTGTCCACTACGATAATCTCATAAGGCGGCGGAGTGTAGGCAAGAATAGATTCCACACAGGCCCGCAGCAAGGGCAGCGCATTGTAGGTTGGAATAATAATACTCGTCAGCGTCATATGCGATTCCTCCAAGCGGCTACCTGTCTGCGGTACTCGCGCTGAGTCTCACTACTTAGCAGACCGCCAGCTTTTCGCCGCGAAAGAACCTCATGTAGGGCCTCAGCATGATCTCCTATGATCAGTTTTTCCACAGCATTTCCAACCCCTGTATTTGCCTTGCGCAGCCGATTATGTTTAATAACATTTACCGTCCCAGCCTTCTCCACCCGTAACTTTTCTAATACAGAACGAGCTTGGGCTTTAGGTGGAACCATTAATTCACGGTAGCCTATGGTCTCAAGCGCATGCCGCGAAAGCGCATGAGGAACAGCTGTCATAGAGCTAACCCCGAGATCGTACCTATCCAGAGCATAATTCAGAAACAGTTTGCTGCGGGTGACATCATCACATAATCCAAAAGAAGGCATCAGTGAGTCTAAATCATTAAGAGCTACATCAATCCCACGATCTACAGCCGCCGTGAATGAAACGAGCTGAGAGGCCGGAATGACCATATCTCCATCCAGAAAAAGCAATATATCCCCGCGACTCAGCTTCGCACCGATAGCCCGACCCACATCATGTCCGACAGACTCTGGGCAGTGTACTACAATGGCTTGACGATGTTGTCTAGAAATAGGAAAAGAGTTATCACTGCAGCCATTAAGTACGACGATAATTTCTGCAGGTTCAAGCCGTGCAACCTGATGCAGCAGACGTGACAAGGTCTGCTCCTCATTACGCGCGGAGATAATGACTGACAAAGTCCCGCGTAACTTCGGTAACTTCAGAGTCTCCTTGCCTGCCTTCGATTGCCGAGACAGAAGCGGGCGAGTAGCAGCGTTGCCTTTTACAGAGCGATTGGCTGACCTGTGACGGATTGGGCGTTTCTTTGCCGTTCGAGCTGCTGTGCCTCGTAAAGTTGCAACCATCATCTCACCATCTCTCTGCGCCGGGCTCCGTCGCCAAAGCCCGCTCTGATCCCCCGATGTTCCAGCAACAGGGATACAGCCTCCATATGATCCGCTGTAATCAACTGCTGCAATGGATCTTTGCCGTCTTCCTTGCGCCTTACCGCATTCAATTTCCCTACAGGTACTTTGTGAGCGGCTACCACATGCAGTCCACTAAGAATTGCCTGGGCATGCGCCAGTGGAGGACGTGATAATGAATCGCTCCCTAAAATATCAAGTGCTCTGCGGCTGATTGCGTGCGGAACTGCCGTCATCGAACATCCCTTCAGATCTGGACGGCCAAGCAGAATATTCAGTGCATGTTTAGACAGCACCACCGGATGGGGGGACAGCTTCCGGACCGGACCGGAATAATCATTAAGCGCTATGTCCACTCCACCACTAACAGCAGTGACGTAAGGACGCAGCCCCGAAGCAGGTATCACCAAATCTCCATCTGTAAACAATAGGATTTCTCCCTTGGCTGCCTCAGCTCCCACACTACGGCCAGCGTCGTGTCCAAGCGGCAACTCATAGGAAATAACACGCGCACCTAGCGATTGTGCAATCCCTGCCGTTTGATCAGTGGATCCATTCACGACCACAATTACCTCGCAGCGCGGATGGACCCCTCTGGCTCCAGATATCACTCCCGCAATGGTCTGAGCTTCATTCATGGCTGGAATAATAACCGAAACATAGGGATTAGGATGGTTAACTATAGGGACTACAGCGACTTGCCGCACTGGGCGTGAAGTCCGCCGCTTCATCCGAGAGACCCGCCGTCCTGTGCGGCGGGCAGAAGTTCGTTTGGGCTTCATGCTCATCCACCTTCCTTACAGAGCCAATTCTTCAGGCTGAGGGTTACATCACAGTTTATGTACTACAACGCACAGGGTAACGGCAATTGTCTCCTGTCGTTCTGAAAACAGGACAAATGTACTCCCCACCAAACTTCAGCTTAGATACATTGCGCATAGCCAGCTGCCGCGGACACAATCTGTGGCGGTAACGAACGCAGATTGTGTCCGCGGCAGGGCGATTAGGTTAGGACAGTATCGGACAAAACCGAATCTGCAGCGGATGTTTAGACATTAGCGCTATCGGACACAGTTGCTCCTATTCGCCGCATTATCACACTTTTAGATTATTAACGGACTCCGTAGCAGCTATTGGCATGAAAAGAACTCAATAATGCTCTATTTCTATACAATTGCTTCACTAGAGTCCTAAACCAGCCTTAAAAAACGACAAACCTGCAAATAACGCCATCTGGGTCCGTAAGTAGCAGCGGATGTTTAGACTACCAGGCTATCGGACTGAGCCGCAGCCACAGCGAATGATTAGAACCCGGCGATGCTGACATGTACCGTTCCCCCCCAAAAAAACAGAGCAGCGATCTCCAATAAGGAGATTCGCTACTCTGCTATTTTTAAGAGGAACTGCTTAAGGTTCAATCAAATACGCGATCATCTGCTGCCGGCTTAGCTAAGGGAGCGCCTATAGCAATCCAAGAGATAACCCCATAGAAATGCGGAGTCTCGCGCAACCGCACTACTTGAATCACTGCTTCTCCATTGGCTCTGCTCTTTAAGGAAGCGTAGAAGTAAGGCTGATTGGTCATGGCAACAAGCACATAACCCGTATGCCCAAAGCTCTCATCAAACGATACGGTCACCTCTACACTCTCTGCATCCCCATTGAACATAAATGCTGTCATTCCAAACTGCTGTAGTGCTTCTCGCTTCCCAGCTGTTTGAATCGGACTGAAGGACAGATGATCTGTATTTACAGAGTTCGGTGCCAGATGAGTCCCGTTTACTGCACCTGGGGAAATATGATATTCCTGAACACTCTCTTCTTCCAGATGGCGGGCTTGAATCGCAAACGAAGAGATTTTGGATGCTACTACCGCTTCATCCTGAAGCTCTGTTGTCCCTACTGCACCTTCTGTCAGATGAGCGGACTCGATACTGCCTTCCTTCAGCTTAGCTCCGTTGATACTGCCATCCGGGAGCAGTGCTGAGCTGCGTGTTTCATCCGCAAGATGCTCTAATTTGATGATGCCAGGCTGCAAATGCCGATCTGCCACGCTCTTGTCAGCAAGATGCTCTCCGTAAACACTCCATGGTTGTAAATGTGAAGAACTCACGGAGCCTTCGGCGAGTTTTTCTTCAGTAATACTGCCATCCGGCAACAAATCCGCACTGCGTACCTCTTCTGCCAAATGCTTCAGGGTGATGCTGTCCGATCGAATATGGCGGCCATCCACCGCATCCCCGGCCAAATGACCTCCAGAGACGCTGCCTTGGGCTAAATGGAAAGACTGAATCGTCGCGACTTCAATCTTCTCGCCTGTAATACTGCCTTCCGGCAACAAATCAGCGCTGCGCACTTCTTCTGCCAAATGATTCAGAGTAATGCTTCCAGCACGGATATGGCGGCTATCTACCGCATTCCCCCCTAAGTGTCCCCCATAAACACTGCCAGGAGCCAAGTGGTAGGCAGTAATAGATCCACCCTCCAACTTTTTACCGGTAATGCTGCCATCCGGCAGTAACTCGGAGCTGCGTACCTCATCCGCTAGATGTGCTAGCTTGATCTCACCTTTTCCAATATGGAGACCTTCTACTGCAGACGGACTCAGATGAGTTCTATCCACACTGCCAGGCACTAGATGAATTGCTTCTACGGAGGCTTCCGCCAGCTTCTCCCCAGTAATGCTTCCGTCCGGCAGCAGCTCGGAGCTGCGTACCTCATCCGCCAAATGCGCTAGCTTGATCTCACCTTTTCCAATATGGCGTCCTTCTATTGCAGACGGACTCAGATGAGTTCCCTCCACGCTTTCAGGTACAAGGTGATTTGAATTTATGGATGCTTCCGCCAGTTTCTCCCCAGTAATGCTACCGTCTGGCAGCAAATTGGAGCTGCGTGTTTCTTCGGCCAAATGAGCCAGCGTGATCTCACCATATCGGATATGACGTCCTTCTATTGTGTCCGGACTCAAATGACTGCCATCTACGCTTCCAGGCACCAGATGATTAGAATTTACGGATTCTTCCGCCAACTTCTCCCGAGTGATGCTACCGTCTGGCAGCAAGTCAGCGCTACGTGTTTCTTCGGCCAGATGAGCTAACGTAATCTCACCTTTTCCAATATGGCGCCCTTCGACAGAACCTGAACTTAGATGAACGCCTTCCACACTGCCAGGTACTAGATGATTTGAATTTACGGAAGCATGTGCCAGCTTTACACCAGAAATACTACCGTCTGGCAGCAATTTGGAGCTGCGTGTTTCTTTTGCCAAATGAGCCAGCGTGATCTCACCGTATCGGATATGACGGCCTTCTACTGTGTCTGGGCCTAAATGGCTGCCATCCACACTGCCAGGCACTAGGTGAATAGAACTTACGGATTCCTCCGCCAGCTTCTCTCTAGTAATACTACCGTCTGGCAGCAGATCAGCGCTTCGGGTTTCATCGGCGAGATGAGCCAGGGTAATCTCACCTTTTCCAATATGACGTCCTTCGACGGAACCTGAACTCAGATGTCCGCCTTCCACACTTCCAAACACTAAATGAATAGAATCCACGGATGCTCCCGCCAGCTTCTTCCCGGTAATACTGCCTTCAGGCAGCAAGTCGGAGGTATATGCATCTGCAGCCAGATGAGCAAGCGTGACCTCACCCGGTAGGATATGTCGACCTTCGACAGAACCCGAATTCAAATGGCTTCCGTTCACACTTCCAGGCAGGAGATGGTTGGAATCTACCGATCCTTCAGCCAGCTTCTCCCCAGTTATGCAGCCGTCTGGCAGCAACTCAGAGCTACGTACCTCTTCCGCCAGATGAGCCAGCGTGATTTCACCAGGTAGGATATGACGACCTTCAATCGTATCGGTACACAAATGGCTGCCGTCTACACTACCAGGTGAAAGATGCTGAGAATCCACGGCACCTTTTACCAGCTTAGAGCTATTAATACTGCCCTCTTGGATTTGAACCGCAGAAATAGAATTCGGAAGGATATGACCATTCCCTATAGACAACGGCCGGATATGCGCCCCACTGACACTGCCGGGATTCAAATGTCTACTTTGAACGGCACTTTCGCTTATGGTTTTCGAACTTACAGCATTTACCGACAAATGCTCAGCATGAACTGCTGACGCTGCCAGTTTACTGGATTCTATGCTACCGTCTGCAAGCTTAGCCGAAGTGACTGCTAAATCACTGATTTTATCCGTTGAGACACTTTCCGGTGAAAGCTTCAACGAGGTCACTGCATGATCGGCCAGATGATGAGGCTGCACAGCTCCTGCTGCCAGGTGAATTTCTCTCACCGCAGCGGAAGCCAGCTTATCTCCTGAAACTGAGCCCGATTGAATCGCAGCGGAAGTCACACTATTTTCACCAAGATGTCTTCGTTCCACGGCTCCCGTGGCCAAATGATCCTTATTTACCACAGCATCCTGCAATACACGGCCGCTCACACTGGCATCCGCCAGATGCTTTTCCTCCACTGTACAAAAAGCGATATGTTCACCACTGACTACTTCACGCGCAATCGTGCTCCCAATCACTGCACCTGCTGCCAGCTTAGCTGCATTTACACTTCCATCTGCCAACTTGGCAGAAGTAACGCTCTGTGCACGAAGATGCTCCCCGCCCACAGATTCTGAAGCCAGCTGTTCTCCAGTCACAGCACCGGAAGATAAATGTTGAGTCTGAATAGCTTCTTCCTTAAGCTGCTCCGAGCCGACCGCTTCCGCCGCTATATGCGAATGATTCACTGCTTCGCGTTCCAGATGAATAGAAGTTATGGCTTGCATAGCAATTTGCGGTCCGCGAATGGCGGATTTAGCAATATGTCTTGTGGTCACTGCTTCGTCTGCCAGCTTATGTGGGAGAATGCTTTGGTCAGCAATTTTGGACGAGGTTACCGCTTGCTCCACTAACTGTGCAGTTCCTACTGCACCCTCAGCCAGCTTTAAAAAAGAGATGCTGCGGTCAGCCAAATGCCGACTCGATATTTCGCCATCACCGATATGATTACCATTCACACTTTCTGGGCTTAAATGGACGCTTCTCACGACATCTGCACCAAGTTGCTTAGAGCCTATAGCTCCATCAGCTAAATGCCCGCCTTCGATAATACCCGACTGCAGCTGTTCCTTACCGATCAATTTGCTGGCAAGCTGATCAGAACCAATCGCTCCCGGGGCCAGATGTCTGGCGGTTATCAAAGCGTCGCTAAGATGGCGGCCTTCAATAACAGCATCCGCTAGCTTTGAACTGCTGATTTCACCATCAGCAATTTTATCGCCAGATACCGCTGCATCGGCCAGCTTGGAACGGTCAACACTGCCGTTAGCTAGGTGGCGACTTGTGATGCTGCTGCTTCCTATTTTGTCACTAGTAACGGCTCCATCTTCCAGTAAATCCGCAGTAATAATCAAATCGCTTAAATGGCGGCTCTCAATGGCTTTATCTGCAATTTGACCGCCGCCTATAATCCGATCAGCCAGCTTCTCTGGACTAATACTGCCATTTTTCAGCTTCTCTCCACTAATCGAATGATCCAGCAGCTTACCGCCACTAACGCTTCCTTCTGCTAAATGCTCGCCCACAATCGATTCTGGTGCGATTTTTGCAGAAGTGACTGCCTTGTCCGCGATATTGATACTCTGTACAGCGTAATCTTGCAGCCAAGGTGTACCAATAATGCCGAACTTTAGCTTAGAACCGTCAATGGTACGTGGAGCGATTTTGGCTCCGGTCACCGCTGCATCCGAAAGATCATCTGTATAAACGGGCTGAAAACGTTCTTTCTCTGGAGGAGCGAACCATACGGTTTCAGGAAGATTATCCGCCTGTTTCTGAAGCTGCGCTTCCTCTATAAGCTCCGGCTCCAATTGTAGAACTGGAGCAGAAGTTGGCTCCTCTAGAACGACTTCAGCTATTGCTCCCCCACTTACCTGAACTTCCGCGATCTCTGCTTCACTGACTCCGTCACTGTTATTCCCCGAGCTTCTAGAGCTGCTTTTGGTATCCAGCATACTCAGTTCCTCTTTATTGGGATTATCTACAAAATAGAGTCGTTTCTGTGGACTGCGCGGCTGCTTTTTTTTGGAACCCCTCACAAGCAGTCTCCTCCTTCCATCTAATGTTTCTCCTAGGCATCATATGCAGCGGTATGGGCTTATGACACCCTTTTGCGATGAGGCCTTCATAAGATTATGTATAAAAAAAGGCATCTGCCTTCGCGCATTCGTCCACCCTGACACGCGGGTACAAACATACTATGACAAGAGTAGAAAAAGCAGGGATCATGTAACCGATGAAACAGGAGGAACAAACATGGGGCATAAGCTCGTTGGAATATTACTAAATGCCGATATGCACCGGGGCGTTCCCCGGCTAAAAACAGGACAGGAGTCTCTATCCAACTATGAAGAGGCCGCGGCGGCATACGGTTTAGTCCCTTGCTTCCTGAAGCTCGCGGACATCGATACGGACACAGGCTTTAGTGCCGCCTATATAAAGGGAGCCAACGGATATAAAAGCGTAGTTGTTCCTACGCCTGCTGTTATCCATAACCGGGCAATATACAGCAAAAACAGCCCTGGGATGCAGCGTCTGCTGAAGCACTATCCCCTGATTTTCAATACATGTAATCGATACGGCAAAGATGAGATCCATCAGCTGCTTGAAAAAAATACGGAGCTTCGCGAATATTTACCCGTAACAACGAGAGTCTCAGGCCTAAAAGAAATGATGAATCTTTATCCCGATCTCATTCTTAAACCTTGCCGTGGAAGTATAGGGAATGGGGTCATGCGGCTGGTCCGCAAGGGATCTCAGCGTTGGACCTTGAGCTACCTCTCCCCTTCGATGCAGCGCTGGAGAAATATTCCCGTAAATCAGGCGGCGTTGCCACAAGCGCTCCGCGCACGCCTAACCTCCGTGCCTTATCTTGTTCAAGAACGTATTCCCCTTGCTGAGATTGGAGGACGTCCCTTTGATCTACGCGTCACCGTTCAGCGCGGCTGGGGAGGAGATTGGCAGGTCACTGGGCTCTTCGCCAAACTGGCTGCCCCAGGGGGCTTTGTCTCCAATATAGCCCGCGGAGGAGAAGCGTTAAGCTCCTCCCTAGCGCTCGAAAAAGCCTTTTCAAGATCCACAGCGGCCCACATCCGTATGTCTGTCGAAATACTTAGCCTTGCAATCGCACGGTGTCTGGAGCAAGACCTTCCCGGACTGGCCGATATCGGACTGGATATAGGCATTACTAAGGACGGACGACTCTTCTTCATAGAATGTAACGGTCGCGACCAACGCTACGGATTTCATAAAGCCGGCCTTACGGAAATTTGGAAAGACAGCTATCGCAGACCTATGGGATACGCGCGTTTTTTAATAGAAACGAACAGTACGGTATATAACAGTTATTGATTTGTCTCCTATTCTATGTCAATATAATGCAGAGCAGAGACGACCCGTATACAACCGTACTGCTGCATTATGGAAGGGAGATGGGCATGGTAAAACAATTGCTACGGCTGATGACCGAGCTATCCTCACACCGGTGGCTTTCACGGTTAATGGGATCTTTTTCTCATAGTAGAATCAGCCGTTTTCTTATCCCGGCATTTATTAAGACTTATCAAATCCCCTCCGCTCAAGCGGAGAAAAATCCTGGAGAATATCTCACTCTTAATGAGTTTTTCAGCCGCCGGCTGAAGCCGGGCATGCGGCCTATTGCAACCGATGCTGACGCTTTGGTTAGTCCCGTAGACGCAACGATTACTGCTATGGGTGACATTACCGCCGGTACGATTATGAATGTAAAAGGGCAGGATTATAAGATCGAGGATCTCCTTAATCACTCCCCGCATCTGGAGCTGTACAAGAAGGGTTTTTTCTTCGTTCTTTATTTGAGTCCTACCGATTATCACCGGATTCACTCTCCCCTTACCGGACAAAAGGTGGAGAGCGATTATATTCGCGGACGGGCCTATCCTGTCAACGATTTCGGAATGCGACATATGAAGGGTGTCCTGAACCGCAACGAACGTCTCATTACGTATATTGCCGGGAGTTACGGGGAAACCGCGGTAGTAAAGGTAGGCGCAATGAACGTCAGCAGCATCCGTTATACGGATGCTACGGCTGCCGAGTGGCAAATAGGCGATGATCTGGCTTATTTTGAGTTTGGCTCCACCGTAGTGCTGCTCACGGAAAGCGGTACCTTTACCCCGAGACCCAAGCTTGAGGTCAACTCGAAGGTAAAAATGGGCGAGCTACTGGGAACGTTGCATCGACCTTTGTAGGGAGAGTTAGGCGAATTCCAAGAAAAATTAGAGGGCACCTCAAAAGCCATAAAATGGCTGCTGAGGTGCCCTCTAATTTTGGGGACTTAGTGTGGAGCACAGTTGCGGACACGAACCCTCTAGCTATCGTATACCTATCGTCTAACCATCGTGTACCTATCGTTAGCTATCGTATACCTATCGTTAGCTATCGGACCCAGCTGACCTTATACGCGGATTTTTGACACATTTGCGATTCTATCGGACTCCACCGCAGCTATTGGCATGAAAAACACCCTATTTGCGCTAGATCTTAGGCAATAGCGGCACTGGAGTCCGAAACTCCGCTCAAATGGCGATAAATGGGCAAATAGCGGCTGCTGAGTCCGTAAGCATTTGCAGAGCGTTGATCGAGGTTGGTCGAGCGTTAGTTGAGGATGGTCGAGATAGTGGAGGGCTGGTCGAGATAGTGGAGGGCTGGTCGAGATAGTGGAGGGCTGGTCGAGATAGTGGAGGGCTGGTCGAGCGTTAGTGGAAGGTGTGCGCTCGCCGCTATCGGACCCAGCTGACCTTATACGCGACTTTTTCACACATTTGCAATTCTATCGGACTCCACCGCAGCTATTGGCATGAAAAACACCCTATTTGCGCTAGATCTTAGGCAATAGCGGCGCTGGAGTCCGAAACTCCGCTCAAATGGTGATAAATGGGCAAATAGCGGCTGCTGAGTCCGTAAGCATTTGCTAGAGCGTTGGTCGAGGTTGGTCGAAAGTTAGTTAAGGGCTGGCCGAGAGTTGGTGGAGGGATGGTCAAGAGTTAGTTGAGGATTTGAGGGCTAGTGGAGCGTTGGTCGAGGATCTACGGAGCGTTGGTCGACGGTTAACATTCAACGCTTTCGCACCCAGCTGACCTTATACGCGCCATTTTCGCACATTTGATTGGTCACAAACACACTAATAGCAAAAAGGACAGCCCCGAGGCTGTCCTTTTATCTTTTCATGTAACCCACCTAATACGCCTGTTACGCTTATTAACCTGCTACGCCCTAATGTGATTATTACGCCGCCTGTTTTGCTTACTATACCTGTACACCCGTTATACTCAATACACCTGCTACGCCTATACGCTTATTACACGCCAATTACACATGTCCCTGCTTAGCAACATCAAGCGCCTTGGCCGCTACCTGTTCCGGATCTCCTAGATAAAAGCGACTGATAGGATTCATGTCCTCATCCAATTTGTACACGAGCGGTACTCCGGTAGGAATATTGAGCTCCAGTAATGCCGCTTCATCAATATCCTCCATAAATTTAATCAATGCACGCAGCGTATTGCCGTGGGCTGAGATAAGCACCCGTTCTTTTTTACGCAAAAGAGGTACGATCCGGTTTCCCCAGAAATCGCCTACACGATGTACAGTGTCCTCCAGGCTCTCTCCACGCGGGATATCTTCCGGACGAACACCGCTGTAGCGAATATCGTTTCTGGCATACCTAGGATCATCAAGCTCCAGCAACGGGGGTCTCACCGATAAACTCCGCCGCCAGATATGCAGCTGCTCATCTCCATATTTTAGCGCTGTCTCGCTTTTACTTAATCCCTGCAATGCCCCGTAATGGCGTTCATTCAATTTCCAAGACTTTTGCACGGGTATCCACAGCAAATCCATCTCTTCCAGTACATAGTTAAGAGTTTTAATCGAGCGTTTGAGTACCGAAGCAAAAGCCAGATCAAATGTATACCCAGCGTCCTTCAACAGCTTGCCAGCAGTCTTTGCCTCTTGGATACCCTTCTCAGTTAAATCCGGGTCACTCCAGCCTGTGAACAAATTCTGTACATTGTACTGGCTCTCACCATGACGTATTAGTACGATTTCGTACATTTTCTCTCTCTCCTTCCAACTATGGACCTTATATATTCTACCGACGAACAACATTATGCGAAACGTATCGCGGAAAGCTCTCACCTTAGTAATAACCCAATCGTAGAAATAAATATCTACCGCTACCTCATAGTTAGACCAATTAAACATCCTCAAAGGTACGTGAATGAGGCGTGCATGGACCGTGAACGGCGTGTAGATAGTGCGGTACATGAGCTTACGCTTCATTGCAGAATGTGCAACAGAAAATCTTAACTCTCACTTGAAAATACATTACATTGTACTTTGTGCAATAGATTATCGTGATGATCTCTAGAAAGGCTGCTTCTCCTGAATTTGAATGTAAGATGTGCAACAGAATTCAAATCCGACTGCTTTTAGACTCAATCCCATTGTACAAAATACAACGTGAGGCACGATGTAATGTCCATCAGTTACTCTAGTCTTCGACTTAAGTTCATTATATATATCAATTTCTAACAACACAAAAAAACCGGATGCCTCATGGCCCCGGCTATTTATATTTTTAGTCATATCATGCGATTGTATGCTTGCTTGTTCCGTTTAGAACCAGCTGTCCACGACAAAAGCGTTCGCCTGCTTTAACCGTTTTAAGCGGTTTCTAAAAATACCTCCGCCTCCACTCTTACAATCCGTGTTGCAGATTCTGCGTCTGATGATCATGCCAAGAGTCTCCTTCCAAGAAGTTATGTAAATTCTCTGTAAACTAAACTGCAAAGTATTTACCCTTGGTTGAACAAACTGAAACAAAAAAAGAGAATCAGCGGATCTCAGATGGACTTTTTCCGGTATATTGCTTGAACTGGCGGCTGAAAAAGAAAATGTCACGATATCCGAGCGCATCTGCGACCTCAGTAACATTCATTCCTGCGTACAGCAGTAAATGCTGAGCACGCTCAATCCGGGCTCGGATGACATAAGACTGCACAGAAGAGCCCGTAAGCTCCTTAAACTTAATTGAAAAGTACCGAGGCGAAAGCCCCGCACGAGCAGCAAGATCCTCTACACGATGTGCAATCCCCGGATGCTGGCTCACATAGTTCGCTATTTCGTGAATGATTTCTGTCAAATGGTTGCTAACATAACGTTCTACTGGCTTCACACGGTCCTCCCTCAGCAGATGAATCATCAGCTGCTTCAGTACAAGCTGCCCTTCTTCCTCAGCGGCGTAAGTATCCACCAGAAATAGTCGAACGTACCTAGCAAGCAGATGTTCAAATTCAACGGTTTCTGTAAGCTCACGATAGGGCAGCGGAATATCCGTCACCTCTTCGGAGACATCAAAATGAATATATGTAAGTACAAGTGGCTTTTGCGGATTATGTGTAGCACTAGTATGGTCACCCGGACGAAAAAGGAAGCAGCTTCCCTTACCTACTTGAAAGGGTTCATCGTTACGCACAACCGTCCCTTCCCCGCTCCATACATAAAATAAATCATAATTTTGCAGCGACTTCTCTCTTTTTTGCCATTTCCAGCCCGGCTCGCATACAATCTTAGCCAGAGCCGGTAAAATAACAAAAGAGGACGGCGATGCATGCAGCATAACGTTCCCTCCTAAAAGTTTTGTTAGCATAAACTACCTTGAACACTTCGCAAAACTTGCTTCGTAAGCATTTCGCTTTGTTTTGTTAGCATAAACTACCTTGAACCACTTCGCAAAACTTGCTTCGTAAGCATCCGCTTTGTTTTGTTAGCAAAACTTGCCTCGTAAACATTCGCTTAGTATTGTCAGCAAAATCTGCTCTGACTTCGCAGCGTCCATATAGTTTTGTTTAGCTTAATCTACTCCGAGTTTCTTCGTCAAAATTCGTAAGTATTCGCTTAGTTTTGCATTTCATCTTCTTTATCATACCTTGTCATGTTGCATTTTGTACATCTTCCCACGCCAGATGCAGGCTTGTTATCCCTTCCTCCAGCTCCTCGGCATTCAGATGGGCAAAAGAAAAACAAGCGGCCGGTGCTCCCGGTGATAGCTGATATAACGCGGCATCTCTAAAATCCGTGTCGCGCCTAAGCGCTGCCGCTCGGAAAGCAACAAACTCTTCACTGCTGCGCAGCCAGCGGGCATATACATGCAAGCCCGCATCACCAGGCAGCAGCTCGAAGAGCTCCTTAAGCCGTTCCGACAGCAGCGTCCTGAGGATGCGTCCGCGTTCACCATAGATGCGTGTCATCCGGCGCAGATGACGGCCATAGCCGCCTGTATTCATGAACCGCGCCAAGGCACGCTGCTCCAGCAGCCCTACCGGCAAGGGCTCATATAGCGCCTTGGCGGCGATAGTCGGCTTTACCAGAGAGGGCGGAAGCACTGCAAAGCCTAGCCGCAGGCCCGAAAACATCGTGTTTGAAAAGGAGCCTACATACACGACCCGCTCTTCGCGATCCAGTGCTTTTAAGGGCTCAATAGGACGCCCAGCCCAACGGAACTCACTGTCATAATCATCTTCAATGATTACTGCATTATGCCGCTGCGCCCATTCCAACAAGGTCCGTCGTCGTTCCAAAGGCAGTACCACACCCGTAGGAAATTGACGGCTCGGCGTAACAAACAACAGCCGGGCATCCCAATCCTCCGGAATAAGGCCGTTGCCATCCAGCTTCCCTGCCAGCAATCGGCCTCCAGTGATCTCTACGGCTCGCCGGATCCCGTGAAAGCCCGGGTCCTCTACGACCGCTGAGCCCCCTGCATCCAGCAGCAGCTGCGTCAAAATAACGATGCCTTGCATCGAACCGCTGAACAATACGATATGCTCTGCATCCGCGCGAATCCCGCGGGTAATCCGCAGATGTGCAGCGATAGCTTTCCGAAGTCCTTCATCGCCTTGAGGTGGACAAGTGCTTTGCAGCAATCCACCTTCCTTCCCTCCGGCATAAGAGAGCGCACTGCGCCATTCGGAGTAAGGAAAATGTTCCATCCGCATACCACTACTCTGGAAGCTCACTGCTTTCTTATTACTCTTTTCATAAAAGGGTATCGGGCGCGCAAGCAGCCGCTTTCCCCATGCTGAAATAGGAATCGTAGTCTCGATTTCACAATCTCCTCCAGCAGCATCTGTGGCTTCACCCAAAGCCTGATTCTCACCGTCACTGCGACTGGCAGCTGAAGCAAAGCTATCTTCCGATACGAATGTCCCCCGCCCCGTTTCAGTCCTTACATACCCATCAGCGAGCAACATTTCATACACCTGCGAGACCGATCCGCGCGACAGCTCATAGTGCTTAGCAAGACTTCGTGTAGACGGCAACGGAGTGCCTCCCGGAAGTGTTCCTTCCAATATTCCTGCGCGGAGCGCGTGATATAACGCTAAATATTTGTAGCGGTGTATCGCCAGATATTGATCGTATGCCAGCGTGATATTCATCGTTATCCTCCTTGACCAGCAAGTGGTCCATTAAAAACTATCTTAATTGGTCCTTTTTAATTGTCAACCACTCTACTATTCTTTAAAGAACAATTACATTGGAGCAGACGCTCTAGACTAAAAAGAAAGAGGACGTGATCCCTATGCGCAGAAAAGAATTTAAAGTAGATCAGGAGGAAGAATTGGTCTCTTTTCTAAACGGAATGAGTTTTGGTTTTCTCGGGACAAGCGATGAACAGGGGCAACCGCGGGTGACACCGCTGAATTTTGTATATACAGATGGTTGTTTCTATTTCCATGGCAGTCATGCTGGTGGCAAAATGAAGTCGATCCGCAATCAGCAGAAGGTCTGCTTTACGGTAGCGGATGAGTATGCTCTTATCCCGTCTTATTTTAGCGATCCCGAGCTGGCATGCCCTGCAACCGCCTATTTTAAAAGTGTGACCGCCTACGGCACAGCCGAACCTGTCGAAGACATTAATGAAAAAGCCGGCGTACTCTCCTTATTTATGAAAAAGCTCCAGCCCGAGGGGGGGTATGATTCCATCGATGCAGAGGACCCTAGATACCGTCCCCGTCTAAAGGGAGTTGCCGTTGTGCGCATTACCCCCGAGGAGATCACTGCGAAGTTTAAGTTTGGGCAAAACCTAAAAGAAGAAGAGCGCTCCGGCATCATTTCCGGCCTGTCCGAAAGAAATAATCCACGGGATGAAGAAACGATAGAAATGATGAAAAAATACTGCCCTTTCCACGCCGAATGATATTTTTTAAAAATCGTATCTTTCCAAGTGACGGTTGCAATTGGCGGTGATATAATGTTAGGCAATGTTAACAGTATGTTATCCCCAAAGAACCCTGGAAGGATGAAACTGATGAATCCACTAGCTGGACAATTAAACGAAAGTATCAAAGCAGGAAATGAACATGTGTATGATATGCTCTCTACGCTTGGCAAAGAGATTTACTTCCCAAAAGAGGGCATCCTGAGCCAATCCGCTGAAGCAGGAGCTCACGCCAAGAAATACAACGCAACCATCGGTATTGCTACTGAAGGTGGCGTACCTATGCACCTCGGCGTCATTCAGGATAAACTCTCCGCTTACAGTCCTAAGGATCTTTATAGTTACGCCCCTCCGGCAGGTAAACCAGAGCTGCGTACTGTATGGCGTGAAAAGATGCTGCGCGAAAATCCATCGCTAGAAGGTAAAACCATCAGCAATCCCGTTGTAACCAATGCCCTGACTCACGGGCTTAGCATTGTCGCTGACCTCTTCGCAGAGCCAGGTGACGCGATTATCTACCCGGACAAGAACTGGGAGAACTACGAATTAACCTTCGGAATCCGCCGCCATGGGGAGACCGTTAACTATCCGCTGTTCACAGAAGAAATGACTTTCAACAGTGCAGGTCTGGAAGACGCGCTGCTCGCTCAAAAAGAACGCGGCAAAGCGATTGTGCTGCTGAACTTCCCTAACAATCCTACCGGATATACTCCAGGAATTAAGGAAGGCGATGAGATCGTCGCAGCTATCCTTCGTGCGGCTGAGGAAGGCATCAACGTTGTTGTTGTAAGTGATGATGCATACTTCGGGTTATTCTTTGAGGATTCACTAAAAGAATCGCTGTTCGGCAAACTGGCTCATCTGCATCCTCGTGTGCTTCCAATCAAGATTGACGGTGCGACCAAAGAAGAATTTGTCTGGGGCTTCCGTGTGGGTTTCATCACTTATGCCTCGGAGGACAAAGACCTGCTGGCAGCATTGGAGCAAAAAACACTAGGTATCATCCGTGCCACCATTTCCAGCGGTGCGCATCCTTCGCAGACCTTCGTACTAGACGCCTTGAAATCTCCGGAATTCGAAGCACAGAAGGAAGAGAAGTTCCAGATCATGAAAGGCCGTGCGAATAAAGTAAAAGCACTGCTGGATAGCGGTAAATACGGCGAGGATGTATGGACGTATTATCCTTTTAACTCCGGTTACTTTATGTGTCTGAAGCTGCACACAGTTGCGGCTGAAGATCTCCGGCTTCACCTGATTCATAATTACGGACTAGGCACTATTGCTTTGGGTGAAACTGACCTACGTATTGCTTTCTCATGTATCGAAGAGGAACAGCTCGAAGATCTTTTCGATCTTGTATACGCAGGTGTTCGCGATTTAGAAAAAGCCTAACTGAACTTTATATAGCTTACAATCAGCTCCGTTTTCATGGAGCTGATTTTTTTTGTACACGACTCCGACATTGGCCTATACACGCCCCTCTCTCCGCACATACAATACGATGTACTCAAGTACAACACACACACCGAAAGGGGAATGAACATGAGCGAAGAAGTTAGAGGCGGATATGGATGTTGTGGAGGTGGCCCATTCACTAGCACTGGCGCCATCCTGGTTCTCTTTATCTTGCTGGTTATCATCAGCCGTTCACTTTTTGTCTAACCATTAATGACAGTCTCGGGAGAGAGCTTTAAGCTCTTTCCTATTTTCAATCCCTTTTTTTTACAATAGACGTGGGTGTCCAGTAGGTCATGATAATGGCCGCTGTGACGTCCGCGTCTTTTTTTATTCCACCTTGGTCTAAGCACCAACCGCACCAACCTTCGTTACCGCAGATCACATTTGCCCGCACAAAGCAGCTATCGGACACCCCTGACCCTAAAGGCAGTATAATCCCATATTTTACTTACTTACGGACCCCAAAGCCGTTATTAGCATGCCAAACCCCAAATATGAACCTCTTCATAGGGAATAACGCCACTGGTGTCCGAATTTCCCCGATAAAGGTTATATATTGGCAAATAACGTCTGCGGGGTCCGTAAGCCTCCGGGGATAATTATGATCGGCGGCGGAGTTGCAGGCTTAATGTAGATCTAGCTAATGCGAACTTCTAAACTTAGATACTCACCCAATAACCACACCTAAAAAAGGCTGTCGCAAACGTAGAAAATCTACGGATGCGACAGCCCAAAAGCTAAAAGTATCTTTACAACTGATGTATTACAGATTGTACAGGTTGTAGATCAAAACCGCTGCCTCTGCACGGGTGGTAACACCTTGTGGATGAATCCGCAAGCCGTCTCCCTTGATCAGGCCAGCACGTATTAGTGCTGCCACACTGTCACGTGCAAATGCTGATACTTGCTGGCTATCCGTGAAACTGGACATTGAAGCTCCGTTGCCGGCTGGAAGCTGTCTGCCGGCTGCTGCAATCGCTTTTGCAGCCAGTGTCATCATTTCCTGCCGCGTAACAGAAGCGTTAGGATCAAAGCTTCCATCTGGACGACCAGTGGTGATCCCCAACTGCTTCGCCATAGCCAACGCTTCATATCTGTAATCGCCAGGCTGCACATCTGTGAAGCTTTCTGCACTATCTCCTTCCAAGCCAAACGCTTTTATAAGCAGGAGCACAAAATCTCCCCGCTTCACTTCCGCTTGAGGCACAAATTGATCCTCTGTCATTCCGTTGATGATGCCTTTAGAGCCAAGCACCTCAATCGCATTGCGGGCCCACTCAAATTTGCCGATATCCCGGAATGTCTTCTCCGTAAAGGTGATACTGTACGTACCAGAGAGAATTCCTGTAAAGGAAACCATCCCCGTAGCAGCGTTATATCTGCCACTTGGAACAACCGTTAGAATCCCCAACGAATTCAGACTATGAATCGTTATATGTCCTTCTTTACCACGTTCTTCTGATTGTGGAGTATACGGCAGGGACACCTTAACCCGCATGTCAGAACTGTTCCATACGGCTTCCTTGCCATTGATAGTTACGCTCAGTTTAAATTCTGGGCGAGAATCTGAATCCACCTTGGTTATCGTAATTACCCATGGGGTTCCTGCCTCTTTTGCCGCTTGTTTCAGCAGACTACCTGGCAGCTCCAGCACACCAAATTCAGTATGAACGACCAATGAAGTCTTATCATCTGCAAAGATTATACCGTTTGGCAATTGTAGCTCATAACCCTTAGCTTTAGCTACTGCCGGTATATCAACAGTAACCGCTGAAGTTGCTCCACTTAAGCCTGCTGTAGCAGCCTTTTTCAAGCTTTCCAGGTCTATACTTGCTCTTGCCGCACCGGTATTACTGTTCAGCACTGGTGCTGCTGTAAGGATGGTGCTGCCTGTTACACTGCCTGCATTTCCGCTTGAATCCCCCCCTGTTGTTCCGCTGTTGCCACCACCTGAGGTACCCCCGCTTCCGGAAGTTGGTGCTGTCGTTGGCTGAGTAGTCGGTTCAGAGGTTGGACTTGGGGTTGGTTCAGGCGTTGCTGTTGGTGTAGGTGTTGGTGTTGGTGTTGGTGTTGGTTCAGGTTTATCCGCAGAAACGATATATTCAAAACTGGAAATATCACTTGGCTTCCAGCCCTCTTTTACAGCAATCGCCTTAATCGTCTTGTTCTTGCCTACATAAATCACTCCACTATACAGTTCGCTGGCTGCTGTAGGTACAGTGCCATCCAACGTGTAGTGAATAGACGCTCCAGCTGTAGCTGTAGTTAACTTCACAGCAACCTGCCCTGTATAAGTTCCCCCGGCAGGATCAGCCTGCGGTGCTGACACCGTCTTCATATCAACCGCTCCGCTGATCACATACGTGAATGGAGCTACAAAACTGTTCTCCATGCCCTCTTTTACCGCTATCGTACGAAGAACTGTGACTCCTGCTGCGTCAATAGTTCCGGTATAAAGTGGACTGTCTGCTGTAGGCAACGACCCATCGGTTGTGTAATGAATCTCTGCTCCTGATGTCGCTGTAGTAAGGCTGATCGTTTGTAATCCGCTGTAAGCTCCCGGTTTCAAAGAAGAAACAGGTAAGGAAGTCTTTGAATGAATCGGCTGCTCTCCTTCTTCCGTCCGTTCAAGCGTGAACCAATCTAGATTGGCACCGTCATTATTGAAGTTCATCCGTACTACCTGTTTTCCTTGCGCAAGTTGTACGACACCACTCGCCAGCGTGTAATTCGACCAGCCACCTGTAGTAGGCATAGGCACTGTCGAGAGTTTTGTACCATTTACAGATAGCGTAGTGCTTACTCCGCCTTGTGCTGTAGCATACCGATATACGATTTTATAAAATCCGGCTTCAATAATATCAAGCATATAATCCATGGAACCACCTGCAACGGTAAACCCGACATTTCTAAAATCCAGCACACCGCCAGTCAAGGTACTCTGAATTCCATTGGGTGTAGCATCGTAATAATTCTCGGCTTCCACTTTCAAAGAACCAGTGCCATCCATGATTACTTCAGTATAAGGTTCTATTTTAATACCACTAAGCTCGTATCCTGCTGATCCAGCTTGCAGGCGCAGCTTCTGTTCACCAGCCTTCAATTGAAGAACGGTGCGTATGCCAACGGTTTGCGAGTAAAGATTCGGCACATCAACGGTTCTTAATGTCTTCCCATCCTCCGTTTTATAAATAATGCCCTTAGGAGCACCATTCGCGGAAGTCACGGTAAGCGTAAAAGCATAGTTTCCATCCTGCGGCACATTTACCCAGTAATCAATGCTGTCTCCAGCATCAATGCCGGTCAGCTTCGCTCCACTGCCTTGGCCGCTGACTGTGATACCTTGAAGCTGGTAGAATTGATCCAATCCGTTCAAGCTTGTGACTTCTATAGGTGCTGTAGCACTAGTTGTTCCTAAGAGCTTAACCTCCGCACGCAGCACGCCGCCACCACTTGAATCGGCATAAGCATTTGCAGGCACATTCACGGTAAGCTGCAAATCACTATAATACGGGGTATGATCATTCCATGCCAGCGTCAGCTTCACATGGGTTGGGTCAAGTAAGGCAGCTGCCCCAATACTTACATGCCCCTGATCCTTACCTGGGCCAGAGACAGAAATGCTCTGAATGGCATCAGGATTAAACGTTCCTCCTATAAGGCTAACTACCAATTCATTCCCGTTCACTTGATAAGGAAGCGTGTTCGGAGAAAGACTGATGCTCTCTTCGTCGTTGATTGCTGTAACTATAAGTGGCAATTTCAGAACATGGACGCTGCCAAAAGACTGATTTGATTCTGTCTGATACACATCAGCGGTAACCGTAAGCGTACGATCAGTGTCGAAATCAATAGCTCGCGTCCCCGCTAATACGACCTTCGCTGTATAATCATCCACCCGGTATACGCTATCCACAACCGTTCCCTCGTAACCTTCAATAGACCAATAAGCGGTATCCAGTTCAGGTGCATATTTGTCATTTACTAGCTTGACGATAACTTCTGCACCCTCCTCATTTCCTTCTACCAAAGCAGTCTCCGATTGAAGCGCGGGTCCGATCGTAAGCGACTGCAGATGAAATCCTGCTCCATTTACTTTCATGGTCAGCGTCTGCTCCCCGGCAGGCAAGGTTACCGTTCCATTAGCTATTTGCCAATTGGACCATCCCCCCGTCTTCGTCAAAGCATAAGTCGCTGTCGTTACTGTTGCTCCATCCTCTCCCGTCAGCAGTTCCAGTTCTGCATCATCCTGATTAGTAGCATAGGAGATCAAGAGTGGGTAGGTACCGCTGGCAGGTACATTAATCTTGTACTTCATCCAATCGCCGGGGTCAGTATAACCCACTGCACCACCCGTCACTAACACCCCTGAAGCTGTAGTGTAGTCTTGCGCTTGAAGCACACCAGGAAGCTCATGTGATCCGGAAGGCGCTTGGCGTAAAGTTAATGAACGGATATTATAACCGTTCCCGTTCGTCTTCAAGGTGAGCTTGTGAATGCCCTTGTTCAGAAAGATCAAGGATTGATAATCTGCAAAATCTGTCATACTCTCCGTCTGCTGCACAATTGGAAGCGTAGCGATAACCTTACCATCTTCACTAATTTCCACCGATTTTCCGGCGCCATCGCTGAATTGAGCGGCATGCTTAAATTGAAGTGAATATTTACCGCTTTCTTTAACATCAATCACATAGTCGAAGGTGGACGAGGCGTCTGGCGCGAACCCGCCAATATAACCCTGCTCATTTACAGTGTAAACCCCTTGCGCTTCTTCAAAATCAACAGCATTCACTACACCCGGCACCGTCTGTATACCATTCAGACGTTCCCAGCTATAAGTGCCCACTGATTTCGCCGGCAGCACAGCACTAATTTGCGCACCGTCCACTAGCAATTTGAACGGCTGTGGATCCGACGTCTGGTTGATCACTACCGTCACAATCTCTTTTCCATCCGGACTAGCAAAAGCTACGTTCGTTACAGTGCTGCTTGAGCCGTAGTCACTATCAATCCGCACGTACCCCGGTTTAACGAATTTCGTATATTGGCCCATCAGATAATATTCTGGCAGCAGCCAGTAATGGTTACGGTCTCCCGAATCCTGCACAATCGGGGTTGGGTCTGGCGTTCCGGTCCACTGATGAGAGGCAATATCACTGTCCAGCATCGCTACCCAGGAGTTATAGCTGCGGGCCCAATTACGGAAATATTGAGCAATGCGGTCTGCGCCTGAGGTACCCCAGACTGCGCGTTCGGTCAAATATACATTTTTGTCAGGATAGAGATTATGGAGCTGGGTCATCAGACCAAGGTCACCGCCATAATCATGAAAAGCAGTTCCGTCCACCGCATCGTAGGCACCTAATTCAGGATTGCCAAGGATTTGTGCTGGATAGGCCATCGTGTCACCAGGATTATGATCAAATGTCCACAGCTTTACGTCTTTGAAACCATGTTCATCTAATTCCTTCCGCAGCAGTTTAGCCAGCTGTGCTTCTTGCTCCCACGGCATTTTGGTGCTTGGATATTCAATTTCCAGCAGAGGTTCATTCTGCAAGGTCAAACCTTCAAAGGTAATTCCCAGCTTCTCGTACTCCTGTACGAATTTGAGATAATATTTGGCCAGTACAGGCAGATATTCATCCTTCACTTGGCCTTTGATCATACTGTCTGTAGTCTTCATCCAACCCGGCGGACTCCAAGGTGAAGCAAAAAACTTAATGTCCGGATTGATGTTTTGAATTTTTTTAACCGTGCTGATGATATGGTAGTCAATGTCCTTTTGGATGGAGAAATGCTCCAAATTAATGTCCGTTTGTCCTGGAGGCATATCATCGTAGGTATAAAATTGTTTATCTGTAAAGTCAGCCGTCCCAATCGTCAACCGGAGCATACTCATTCCGATCCCTGATACAGGATCAATCATTTTCCGCAGCAATTCCTCCTGCTTCGCCGCAGACATCTTCGCCAGATTATTAACCGTCGATTCCTCCATGGAGGTACCGATCCCTAGAATAGATTGATATTTCCGGTCAGGATCAATATGGATCTCTGTACCTGCCTTCACATCGGGAACCATAATATCCAGCTTCGCCTGCTCTTCCAGCTTCAAATCACCCTCTTGATAACGGTCAGCATAATACCATTTCCGATCGGAAGGATCTCGCTCACTCGATACCCAGGAGCTAACTACATCTGACTTAATAACATGTTTAATGCTTTCCCCGCCATCTCCGGGATTTGATGGATCTACAGGCACATCACCTGTTCGAGTGAAGCTCACCCAGTTCAGGTTGATATCCCCACCGGTAAATTCCAGACGGATCTTTTGCAATCCTGCCTTCTTAAACACAACATTTTCTACAGCTTTCGTCTGCCAATTCTGCCAGCCACCTGTTGAGGTCACGCTTAATGTTCCTAGCTTGGTTCCCTCTGCTGATTTGATGTTGATGCCTGTAGTGCCACTATTAACGGAATAGCGGAAATCGGCTTGATACGTACCTGCTTGCGCCACATTCACGTTATATTCGAGCCACTGTCCAGCCGAGGTATAGCCGACATCGAGACCGCCACCTATATCCTGCGTGTTTTCAGTTTGCAGTCCTGCGCTTTTGTTCAAAAAGTCCTCTGCTTCAATTTTGCCGGGAACCGGCAGGGAAGGAATCTCTGGAGCTTCCGGATCGACAGGAGCGGTTGGAAGCTTTGGTGTTTTCTCATTTTTGGTCAAGCCATATCCCGTTTTGAACAACACATTGGTACTGTTATTGTCTGCCGGATAATTATTCAAAGTGAATGGCCAACGAATTGGATTTTTGCCTACAAAATCCTTAGTACCAAATAACACATCAGCTACTCCAGCACCCTCTGTACCTGGTAGCCAAGCTGCCACAAGCCCATCCCAATCTTCCACTTGGCTGGCTATCGTCATTGGACGTCCAGACACCAATACGACGATAAGCGGAATATTAGGATCAGCAGCACGTATATTCGCAAGTGTCGCCAGATCCTGCTCATCCAGATTCAAGCTGGTCCGGTCGCCATCGGTCTCGGCGTAAGGTGTCTCACCGATAACAGCGATCGCCGCATCATAACCCGCAGCTCCCCGCCCGTTCAGGTTATATTTGACCGTTGTAGAAGCAGGAACAGCCTCCTTTATCCCTTCGAGGATCGTCGTGCCTTCAGTTATATTGCCCGACTTCCCTTGCCAAGTGATCGACCAACCACCGGCTTGGTTACCGATATTATTAGCGTTTTTACCTGCTACGAATATTTTATCCATCCCGCTTAATTGCGATAGAATTGGACTTCCATTTACCTCATCGTTCTTCAAAAGAACAAGCGACTCCGCCACAGCTTGGCGGGCTAATTTGCGGCTTTCTGCTGAGCCAAATGCACTCAACAGATCCGGTTCGCTTTTGGGATGCTCGAACAATCCTGAAGCGATTTTGACATGCAGGATACGTTCTGCCGCATCATCTATGCGCTCAGTAGTAATTTTACCTTCGCCTACAAGTTCTGTGATGTACTTAATCGTATCCTTCCAAACGGTCGGCATCATGAACATATCGACTCCGGCGTTTACGGACACATACAGCTGGTTCTTCAATCCGCTAACTGCTTTGCCCTCGCTATCCACTGTGATTTGCTGCACAGCGTTATAATCCGAAATCACGAAACCGGTAAAGCCAAGCCCGCCATTTTTCTTGTCACCCTTCAAAACATCGGTCAGTAAATGTTTATGGGCATGCATTTTAAGACCTTGGATGCTGTGATAGGAGGCCATAACCGTCTGCACCCCTGCGTCTACAGCTGCTTTATAAATTTTCAAATCCTTATCCATGATCTCTTGCTCGGTATATTTAGTGATGTTGCCTTGATTTACACCATTATCTGTATAACCTTCACCTAGATAATGTTTTGCTGTTGCCGTGATTGTATCTGTCCCTGCCAATGCAGCAGCAGTCCGTCCTTGCAGTCCAAACACATAAGCCGCACCTAGTTCTGCTGAAATATCCTGATTATCACTAAAACCTTCATAGGTTCTACCCCATCTTGCATTATGAGGGGAGGCTATCGTTGGGGCAAATGTCCAGTTCGCTCCTGTTGCGGCTACTTCCCTAGCAGCAGCTGCACCAATAAGCTCAGTCAATGCGGGATCATTAGCAGCCCCTAGGCCAATATTATGCGGAAAAAGCGTTGCGCCTTTGACATTGTTATGTCCATGCACCGCATCCACCCCATAGAGCAGCGGAATGCCTAATCTGGTAGACAATGCACCATCCTGATAGCTATCTATCAAGTCTCTCCAGTTAACGCGGGTACTGTCACTTTCTTTTCCGTTAGGGAATGAGCCTCCCCCGCTGAGTACAGAGCCAAGAGCATATTTCTGTACCTCCTCAGGAGTGACGGCAGCTCTTTCTGCTTGAACCATCTGCCCAATCTTCTCTTCCAGCGTCATTCGGGATAATAGATCCGCAGTGCGCTCCTCCACACTTTTTGTGGGATCATAGTACACTGGAACTCCTGCGGCATCCGCTGCGGCCCGTGGTATACCCGCCTCAAGCACATTCAAGAATAAGGATGATAGTAAAAGCGCCACCATGAATATTGATAATCTTCTTTTCACGCCTGAATCCTCCCCCAATACTGTTTTGTTGGTACGGATGACTACGCCTATGAATGGAAGCGTATACATGATGTAAGATACAGGCTTATTATGCTGGAGCTATCTGGTAAAAGACATACAGCATTTTTTAAATACTCTGTTCCGTTTTTGCAAATTTAAGGACTTGCCCGGCTCAAATTATGCTTCCAGCAAAAAAAGGCTCTCTCATTCGTAGAATTTCTCTACTGTGAGACAGCCTTTTTATTGTGACTATGAAATTGCTTTACAAATCGTCGTCATCCAATCGTGCCGCTTTGCGGGACAAGTATCCTTTAAACAGGAAGACTACCACAACACCTGCCGCTAAGGTAAAGATCACTGGCATCAGACGGTCACCTATGGAAGCTAAGAAAGGTAATCCAAGAATCAATGCCACAACCAGATGCGCACGGAATACAAATTGTGTCGTGTTGTCCGCCTTACTGCCTTCAGGAAAAGGATACACTGTCAGCCAAAAAGACTCGCTATGCAATTTGCGGAGTGCCGACAATTGAACACCAATGATGAACAGGAAGAACAAATAAATTCCGGTGCCAAAGTAACTATCACGGTTCCACCAATTCAGCAGCAGAGCCAGCACCGATATCCGCATAATGATTCCAAAGATATCGCCCCGGGCAAAGCTTTTGGTCAGCAGATACCGATAAGCAGTATCCTTACGCCAAGGCAGCTTAGCGCCCCATTTGGAAAGATAACGGCGGGAATACACCCGTTGCTCACGGCCCGGTACATCCACGAACCAGCCCAGAACCATCAGCGCACGTGCACCTTGATTGTTTTCCATGGCGATCAGTCTTTCCCATGGCACAGCGTGACGCCCAGGCACAGACAGTGCAGCAAGATAGGCTGCTGCCAATAACACCATAAATATCAGGCTTGGGCCGGCAGGCTGCCACAGCCAAGCGGCAATAATCAAACCTCCAACTGCCCAGCGCAAGAAAGCAAACACACCCGCCATCGGACGTGACAGCATAGCTATCTCTTTCCATAATCCATAGCTCGCGATCAGCTTCACAGCAATCAGGATCAATACTGTAAATAAAAGTCGCTTGGGAGAATCATCTGTACGTATGTACAACGGCCAAAGGGTAATCAGTACAAATAACAAACGAATGATCTTCCACACGTTTCCACTGACCCAGGAGGGTGCAAAATATTCCTTCATGCGGTGACCCTGAGGCAGCAGAAAGATCGTATCCGGTGTCTGCAAATAGGTTCGGAAGCCGCTATGCACTGTCGCAGGCAACAGTAATGCTAACATAATCCAGCGAATGGGAATGCCTTCAGGTACATTTTGTAACAGCGATGTATACCAAGCAGAGAAGACGATCAACACGAACAGGAAGACCATGGCTACGCCGCTTTGAATGATATATCCCACATAAGGAAGCATGCTTCCCATGAATCGACCGCGCCGCGTGCGCCGCAGCTCTTTCAAATCCATATTATTTCCCTCCCTGAACCAGCTCGTAGAACAGCTGCTCCAAAGTCAGCCCCTGATGCCCGGCAGTTGCCGCTATTTCCGCCAACGTACCCTGTGCAATCACCTTACCTTTATGCAATACAATAAAACGGTCGCAATAATTCTCTATTGTGGAAAGAATATGAGAGCTTAACAGAATCGACGATCCAGAGTTCTTTAGATCCATCATGAAATCAAGCAAGGAGCGGATACCTAGCGGATCCAATCCTAAAAATGGCTCGTCGATGACATATAATGCAGGTCGTGCAACGAAAGCGCACATGATCATAACCTTCTGTTTCATCCCTTTAGATAGATGGGTCGATAGGGTGTCCATCTTATCCTCCATATGGAACAGCTTGGCAAGATGCGAGGTGCGGGATTCATAATCCTTTTGATCTACCCCATAAGCTCTGGCAGTAAATTCAACATGCTCACGAACCGTCATTTCGTCATACAGTAGCGGCGATTCCGGTACAAAAGACAACGCATTATTGTATCCAACGGGATCTTCAGCACGCGTCTTGCCCTGTACGGTGATATCGCCCTTATGGGGCGACATCAATCCTAGAATATGCTTCATCGTCGTACTTTTTCCTGCTCCGTTTAAACCAATCAAACCAACCATTTCGCCAGGCTGCACCTGAAGTGCAATATCATGCAGCACTGGCTTATTCAGGCTGTACCCACCACTGAGACCCGTAATTTGCAATACGGGAGCATTATTCATTGACCGTCACCTCTCGGAGTTTTGTCTTTCAACCACTTTGGAGCTCCTTTATTTTTACGGTTCTTCTCACGTTCCGCATTGCTGCTGCGTTTGCTCCGTGCAGGTGTCGCATCTCCGCGTGCTCCCGCAGAAGGATTCGCGCTGCGCTGTGGATCGCGCTGTTGTTCTCCGCTTGTTGTTTCACTTGTGTTAATCGTAGCCATTCTTTTGGCAGGCGGTGTACCTGCTCCAACGGCTGGCGACTGAACATTGGAGGCTCCAGATGTGCTAACAGGCGGCTTGCCGCTGCGTGGAGCGGATCCATCACGGCGTTGTTCACTGCCTTCACTACTCCGTCCCCGTCCATTGCGCAAAGCGCTGCGCGCTTCATCTGCTGCAAGCACCTTACCACCGACCATCTCCCGCTCCTCAAGCGCAATATCCAATTCGCGGGCGAATTTCCGCATGATAAAGGTCTGTTGCTCCGTAACAATTGTTACAGATAAGCCGCGGCGTCCCATCCGTCCGGTACGGCCTGCACGGTGTACATAATGTTCAGAATCAAAAGCCGGATCGTAGCTAACTACCAAAGAAAGATTCTCAATATCCAGTCCTCTGGCAGCTACGTCACTGGCAACAAGCACACGAAATTTACCTTCCCGGAAACCTTTTAATACATTGCTGCGCGTTACCTTATCGGCATCTCCGTAGAGTGCTGCCGCAGTAAGCCCAAGATGATTCAGCTTAGCCTCAACCTCGGCAATATCATCTGTAGCATTCACGAACACAATCGCTTTATCGGGATTGTAATGGCGAATCACCCGGCGCAGCATGTCCATTTTGTTACGCTCTTCAGCAACAACATAATGATGCTCCAAACTTTCAGCTGTCATTACACCTGGAGCAATTCCGACCTCTGCCGGGTTCTTCATTTCACGATTAGCCAGCGCTTTCGTCTCTGGTCCGATCGTTGCCGACAGCATAACGAGCTGGCGTGAACGCAGCGCACTGCTAACAATTTTTGTGACTTCGCCTGCTCCGCTAAGCTGGAACATTTGGTCCGCTTCATCCAGAACAATTGTACTGACTTCATGCATCTTCAATTTACGAAGTCCAATCAGCTCGCGGATCCGCCCAGGCGTTCCCACAACTAGCTGTGGATGCTCACGCAGCTTGTCAATCTGGCGTTTGATTGCGGCCCCGCCAATAAGACCCATAACTCGGATTCCGCGCTGTTCACCATAACGTTCCGCCTCGCGTAAGATTTGCATCGCCAGCTCCTGTGTAGGGGCGAGCACCAGCTTTTGGACCACCTTCTGCTCCGGATTAATCGTTTGAAGCAGCGGCAATAGATAGGCCAGCGTCTTACCCGTTCCAGTCTGGGAAGCTGCAATAACATCTCTTCCCTCTAGTAGAAGCGGTATAGTCTGCTCTTGTACCGGGGATGGAGCGTTAATGCCGAATTCCGACAACCGGGCAATGAGGTCTTCCTGAATGCCGATAGCCGCAAAAGAAGCTTTATTCATAAGTGTAATTCATCCTTTTCGCTTGAGATAATATCTTCATTATATGCCAAAAAGGCCTCTCCACCAAATGGAAGGCCAATAAAGCTGACAACAGGGTCTATTTTCTGTTCATCGCATTATAAGTAAGCTTGTCCGCCAGGCGAGGAAACAGCCCGTAAAGCCGTATGCCAAACCCTGCCAGACCCGGAAGATCGAGCTCTTCTTTGCCGGTCTCCATAACCTTAACGATCTTAGAAGATACATGCTCTGGGGTCATCATCATCCGGGCTACACTCTTCTCATAATTGCCAGACGGGTCTGCCGTTTTGAAAAAATCGGTGGCGATAGGCCCCGGGTTCACAGCCGAGACGATAATTCCGCTCTTCCGCAGCTCCTGACGGAGCGCATTTGTGAATCCGAGAACAGCATGTTTGGTAGCTGTGTAGGCTACGGATTTGGCTGTGCCTATCTTCCCTGCCATGGAAGCCACATTTACAATCTGGCCGCTTCCCCGCTCCAGCATATGTGGAACAACAGCCTTCGTGCACCGGACAATCCCCATGTAGTTAACATCCATCATATCGTCAAATTCATGAGGCTCCATCTCCGTAAAAGCAGCAAATTTGCCGTACCCTGCGTTATTTAGCAAAATATCAATTCTGCCATATGCGGCCAAAATTTGTGCGAAGGTCTTCTGAACACCTACAGCATCTGTTACGTCACAGGTGTACAGTCCAAAAACGCCCGGGATACCGGCCGCTGTTTCTTTCAGCTTCGCTTCAGAACGTGCTACCAGGACGGGGATTGCCCCCTTTTTACTAAGCATCTGTGCTGTTAATGCACCAATGCCGCTGGACGCTCCTGTAATCACAACAACCTTATCTTTGAGTACCATGAAAAGTATTTCAGCTCCTAACTCTTGCCTAAGAGATCATCACCTGAATATCCATCTCTCCAACCCCATCCATCAACAACGGAATACTAAGCGCTTTACGAGGCATAAAAGACATGCTTTCCATCTTCATAATCTGAGGAGGACTTATATCCACCGAAACACCTTGATTATATAGAATGGTACTGGCATTCCCACTGATCATATTGCTCAGCTCTGAAATCGCACTTTGACCCATCTCATCCATCTCGGTGATCACAAAGCCACCCATCATAATCGATACCATTCGCAAGGCTACCTGCTCCGCGATACCAAATATAATATTTCCGCTCAGTTGGCCTGTCATCCCTACTTGAATCCATATATGATTATCGATCAGTTCAATTTCTTTAATGCCTAAACTCCCCGTAGAAGGCGAGACCTGAATTACTTGTTCTATAACAGTCCGTGCAGACTCTAGAAACGGATTAATTACTTCTGCTTTCATGAATGTCTAGTCTCCCCCTTTATCGTGCTTTGGTCATATACCAAAAGTCCCAAGCAATATGGATATATTATACTTTATATATCGGCACAATTCAGCAAAAATTAATGCATATGTCGAATTCAAACCCAAGATAGTTTACGCAGCAACATTGCTCTGCCGGGTATTATCTCCTATAATTTAAACAAATGCCAACGTGGAACGTAAGATATTAACGCAATTACACATCCAATTCGATGGTCCAAAGGAGGTATTCCATGAACATCAGCCAGCTGGAGACACTAATAACAATTTCCAAAACGATGAGCTTTCGCAAGGCCGGAGAACTGCTTAATCTGACCCAACCAGCGGTTTCAGCACAGATTAAGAGCCTTGAAGAAGAGTTCAAGACTCAGCTGGTTGACCGAAACCAGCCTGTTACATTAACGGATAGAGGGACTGTCTTTCTGGAGCATGCGGAACAAATAGTGAGGATTGTCGAGGAACTTAAGGAACGGCTTGCAGATCTTGATGAAAATCCCCAAGGTCATATAGTTCTAGGCACAACTACCTCAATCGCCATTCAAATTTTACCGCGTATTCTATCTTATTTTAAAGACCAGTTCCCCCATATCAAAACATCAATTTCCTCTATGTCCTCATCACAAATTTATCAGCATGTCGAAAACGGCATTGTTGATGTCGGCATCGGTTATTTAATTGGACGTAGCCCGGGCATGTCTACTTCCATTTTGTATTATGATACCTTCGAACTGGTGGTCTCTCCCAGACACCCTCTCGCTCAAGTGAAGACCGCTGGGATAGAAGCCTTAAGCAAGACCCCGCTAATTCTGCTCTCACCAGATACAGTGGGCCGTAAATTTGCGGATGAGGTTCTGAACAAACATGGCATTCAACCTCAGGTCATTATGGAGCTGACCAGCAGCGAGGAAGTGAAACGGATGGTCGAGCTCGATTTGGGCGCCGCCATTATTTCCAAGCAGTCAGTAACCGCTGAGGTTCGAGCCGGCACCCTCAAAATTGTGCCAATTATTGAGCTGGAAGTCACCCATCCTGTTGGCGTGATCACAAAATCAGGAAAATACGTAAACTCTGCTATGAGGCAGTTCCTAAGCGATCTTAAAGGCATGCCAGAAACCCAATTTATCGGGTCTGAATAAATCCCACCCACAAAGTGGAACCGATTACTTCTGAGCTGATTGCATAACCTTGTTTAAAGGAGATGTTCTTGATGAAATTTGATTTACACACCCACCATTTCCGCTGTGGCCATGCTGACGGAACGATTAGAGATTATATCGAAGCTGGGATTGCCGCTGGATTGGGAGTTATAGGTATTTCCGATCATACTCCCTATTTCGGAGATCCATCCGATCAGGCTTTTCCCAAAATCGCAATGGCTAAATCCGAATTTGCTAATTATGTTGATGATGTTCTCTCCCTCAAAAAAGAGTACGAAGGCGTTATCGACGTACTGTTAGGCATCGAATCAGATTACTTCCCCGAACATGCTGAGATATACCGTAAGACATTATCCGCCTACCCTTTTGATTATGTGATTGGATCGGTACATAGTGTTGGTGGAGTCAGCATTTTTAACAAAGGGCGCTGGAAAAACCTTAGCAAAAATGAGAAGATCCGCGTGAAGTCTGAATATTACCGGTTAATTGCTGATTCCGCACGCAGTGGTATGTTCCAAATACTCGGACATATTGATGCGATGAAGGGGAATTATCCTGCTTTTTCCGAAATCCCTGCACCTCAGCCGATTGACGATTGTCTGCGTGTAATCAGTGAATGTGGCGTGGCCATCGAAATCAATACCTCAGGCGGGACTAAGCTGGTCGGCGGCTGGTATCCCTCTGAAGATATTCTGGAGCGGGCACTACATTTTGGCGTAGAGGTTAGTTTTGGTTCGGATGCACATAAGCCGTCCCGGGTCGCCGAGGATCGGGATGCGGTAGCTGCACAGCTTAAAGAAATAGGCTTTACACACTGGGTTTATTACAAGCAGCGCCAAAAAGTCAAAGTTTCTCTGTAAACAAGCTTAAACGCCTTCACCGTCCCTATAAGGACGGTAAGCGTTTAAGCGAGAAATTAAATAATGCACCAAGCGTTATTGGTTTAGAGGCAGGGTTCACCCTCCGTTAAACCAATCTCAGCTTGGTGCATCTTTTTGTTTATTTACAGATTATCACAGCTAAAACCTTGTTGTTTCAGCGTACGTTTCGCATCTCCATATTCCGGGTTGATATCATAAAAATGAGCAATCGTACTGGTCCAATCTCTCTCCGTCATCCCCTGCTGCTGCAAGAATTCACGGTGGGTTTGATTATACGCCTCCAGGAGGCCTTGTACGTCCGGATTGTATTGCTCCTCATGAAATATAGCTTCCAGTGGCAGCCGCGGCTTCTGAGAAACCTCCTCCGCTGGGTATCCCACGCATAGGCCGACGACAGGGAATACGTACTCCGGCAGCTTCAGCAGTTCAATCACACCCGCTGTGTTGCGGCGCACACCCCCAATAGGAATGATGCCCAGTCCCATGGATTCCGCCGCTGCAATCGCGTTAGACAATGAGATTCCCACATCTGTAGCTCCAACCAAAAGTGCATCCACATCTTTTACGGCTTCAAAAGACTTGCCTTCCAGCTCACTAGCTACTTTAGCTCTATAAAAATCCATGCAAAATACCAAAAAAACCGGTGCTGCCGCTACATGCTTCTGATTTCCGCACAAAACTGAAAGCTGCTGCTTACGCGCAGGATCTTTGATGGCGATTATCGATAACTGCTGTCCATGAACCCATGACGGTGCGGCTTGAGCCGATTCAATCATTGTTTGTAGCTTCTCTGACTCCACAGGCTGGTCTGAATATTGCCGGAAAGAACGATGATTTTTTAATGTTTGTACCACTTCATTCAAAATGTTACGCCTCCTTGGTCATTCCACTCCATAGTATGTTAATCATAAACGATCGGATTCGGTACTGCCAATCACTTACGCTACTCTTTTCAATCAAAAAAAATGGACCCGAATCATCGGGTCCCAAAGCAGTATATTTTTAAAAGGGGGTCATGTACTTAGTTTAACCGCACACTGTTAGAGTTTGATAACGGCATTATTTCATTTGTGTAACAATGTGAATACTTTCATTACATCGTCCAAGGAGCCGACTTTGGGCATCACCCGCTCCAGCTTCATACCGTTCTTGAGCATCACACGTTCCGATCTAATATTATCTCCTGTGCAGCGTCCTTCGATCCTTGTTATCCCAAGGGTATGAACACTATAGTTCAAAAACAAACCCACGGCCTCCGTCGCCAGCCCGCATCCCCACCATGCCGGGTCCAGCATATATCCTAAGGTAGCTGTGCCCTCACGGCGGTTCCAATTCTGCAAAGCCACTATACCGATCAACCGCTGCTGCCCCTTTAAATAGATCCCGGCATGCAGCGCACAAGGATCGAAGGCAAATAACATCCGGTTTACCAGCTTCTCCACCTGGGCAGATGCTGATCCAGGGCCAGAGCGTACTAGAATATGGCGCTGCACATCTGGATGGGAGAGCAGCTGCCGCAAAGCTAAAACATCCTCAGGCATGATCAGCCTCAGATCAACTGCTAAACCATGTTGTGTCTCTAACAACACTGCTCCATAGGTGCTCATCTTCTCTCCCCTTCCGTGCAGCTAAAATTCCAGCCTAATCAGCTCATGGACCGATGCAGCGTCAGAACCGTTAATTCTGGCCTACACAATAACCGAAAAGGCATGTATGTCTCTCCAAACCCTCTATTCACATACACAGGCATGGCTTTGTCTTCTGTATAATACAATCCATTTATGTATTTAAGAGATCCATAAGGTGTAAATGGCGCACCTATAAAGGGCAGGCGAATTTGTCCGCCATGACTGTGCCCGGAAAGCTGTAGATCAAATGAATAGGCCTGTGCGGTATCCGCATAATCCGGCTCATGCATCAAAAGGACGTTAAAGGTTCCTTCAGGAACACCAGTAATGGCTTTCGCTGGGTCGGGTTTACCGTGTAACAGATCATCCAGCCCCGTAACCGCCATGACTGCCCCGCCTCTTTTTAGAAGGTAGGATTTATTCCTCAGCACCCGGAAGCCCGCAGACTCCAGCAGCTCGGTAACCAGCTGGGTATTCTTGTAATCATGATTGCCTAATATCGCAAATTTACCCAATGGCGCACTTAACGCTGCCAGCACCGGTACGGCTTCAACAAGATCCTCAGGATCGCTGTCCACAATGTCACCCGTGAAGCAAATAAGATCCGGTTCAGCTTTGCTTATATGTTTAGCGAGTCGGGCCAGATCCCTGGCATCCTTATTAAATCCGAGATGCGTATCACTGAAATGAACAAGCTTCATCCCTGAAAAAGCGGAAGGAAGCTCCTTAAAACGCAAGTCCAGCTTAGTGACCTCAATCCAGTTCGGCTCCCCCTGCCATGCATATCCGCTTGTAAGCAATCCTGCGCCGATTACAGCAGCCGCACTCCGAGTCAGGAACTGCCGGCGGGTAATTGTAGACTCGCTACCAGAACGCCCCTTAGAGGGGTCCTTGTGGATCTTATCGCCATTCTTATTGGGAGAAGCCCCAGACGATTGTATCTTCATAGGGAGATTCTCCTTTCTTTACCTTTTCCCCGAAAAACAGACGGTCCAAATAATAACTTATATATTATTTCGGGCAGTTAGAACAATCCGGCATTCTTCTTCCGGAGTTTCGCTGTAAGCGCGTGCAATCCCTTTTTTTGCGATTTCTGATTTTTGAACTCGTCTCAGCATAAATGCTACTTCCAGGTTTTTTACAAAAGGAAACGGTTCAAGCATTAACGTTGACTTATCCTGCCACTCCGCTGTGATAACACGACCTGACGTAAAACTGAAATCTTCAGTGCCTGAGAACCCTTCACGCCACCATGGATGCTCCTCTGATTTCGGACACCCCGGCTCATTTAAGGCCAAATACAAGGACAGATCATCGCAGAATTCTAAAAGACGGGCATCATAATACAGCTCATCTTCTCCGATAGGCTTAGAAGCTTCAAGCTCCCGATGGATACGTGCTCTGCGTTCCTCTTCATGTTCTTGATATAACGTTAGTTCTGGATAATCGAGTCCCGAAATCTTAATAAGCCGCTCAAAATGCAAGCTGCACAGCAACGCTCCGTACGGTGTGTGTTCCTCGATCTCATCTAATCCACGCTTATAAAAGGTCAACTTAGGCACTACAGGAAAATCAATAAAGGTGTAGGGTGCTTGCTCCGCATCATTCCAGAAAGGGGTCTCATCGAGATCAATCCAACCCCTATCATGCTGGGCTACTGCCCACAGTACCTCTTCCCGGCGTCCTTCAGTTGGCACATGCTGCTCTTTGAACCCAATGGCCAGCTCTCCGGCAAGTTTCCCGTGATCATGCTGCTTAACCATTACAATTGCTCCATCTTGCTCCCGACAAATCACGATTATTCCTCCTTGTTCCACAGCTAACATTACGTTAACAATGGATATTATAGCATAAATTGGTCAATATTCTGAACTTGCTCCAGCCCTGCAAGACTTTCCCGCCTCAAGCAGATAAGAGAGTCTTAACAACATAAAAAAAGCTACCCCCAGCGAATGGAATCCACTTTGAGGATAGCTCAATAGATAAACATTTGGCGGTACTATTAATTACACACCTAACCAACGTTTGAACATATGCTTCGTTGTTTGCTTGTTTATTTCTGCAATAGATGTCGTAAGAGGAATCCCCTTTGGACAAGCGCGTACACAGTTCTGTGAGTTACCACAGCCATCGATCCCGCCATCCTCCATAAGAGCGTCCAATCTTTCGTCAGCGTTCATTTCACCTGTAGGGTGAGCATTGAACAGACGTACTTGAGAAATGGCTGCCGGTCCGATGAAATCCGTCTTTTCGTTGACATTCGGACAAGCCTCCAAACATACGCCACAGGTCATACATTTGGATAATTCATAGGCCCACTGCCGTTTTTTCTCCGGCATCCGCGGTCCCGGTCCAAGATCGTACGTACCGTCAATCGGAATCCATGCTTTCACCCTTTTTAGCGCATTGAACATCCGGGTACGGTCAATGACTAAGTCACGCACCACCGGAAATGTCTTCATAGGCTCAATGCGTACAGGCTGCTCCAGATTGTCTATAAGTGCAGCGCAGGCTTGGCGGGGTTTGCCATTAATCACCATGGAGCAAGCTCCGCACACTTCTTCTAAACAGTTGGAATCCCAGCATACGGGAACTGTGCTGTCACCTTTGGCATTCACAGGGTTACGCTGAATTTCCATCAAAGCACTGATCACATTCATACCTGGACGATAAGGAAGTTCAAATTCCTCGACATACGATGAACTTTGTGGATCGTCCTGGCGGGTGATGATAAACTTTACGTTTTTGGGAGCTGCAGCTGTTTCCGCCATAATGGTTCCCTCCTCAAATTGCCTGATTTTATTTCATGAAGCTTGCCTCGCAAGCTATTCTGTTACTGGAAAGCATTAATCCTTCGAATAATCGCGTACCCGTGGAGGAATCAGCGAGACATCCACTTCATCGTAGGAGATTTGTGGACCCTCTGCAGTCCAGGCTGCTTTTGTGGTCTTCAAGAACTCCTCATCATTACGATTTGGGAATTCTGGTTTGTAATGTGCACCACGGCTCTCATTGCGCATAAGCGCTCCAAGTGTCATCGCTTCGGACAGCTCCAGCATATTCCAGAGCTGGCGAGTGAAGGCCACACCTTGGTTATTCCAGCGCGATGCATCATTCATATTGATCTTGCGATAACGCTCCTTAAGCTCTTTGATTTTGCCAATGGTCGCTTCCAGCTTCGGATTGTGCCGCACCACGGTCATATTGGCGGTCATCCATTCGCCCAGTTCCTTGTGAATCACATAAGCATTCTCTGTACCTGACATCGCTAACAGAGATTCATATTTGTCCGTTTGCTTTTTGTGGAAGCTATCGAATACGGAAGAAGAGATATCCTGCGATGATTTCTTCAGGCCTTTAATGTATTCAACAGCCTTTGGTCCTGCGACCATACCGCCGTAAATAGCAGATACCAGTGAGTTGGCGCCTAGACGGTTCGCTCCATGATATTGATATTCACATTCTCCGGCTGCAAAAAGACCAGGAACGTTCGTCATTTGATTGTAATCAACCCACATGCCGCCCATAGAATAGTGTACAGCCGGGAAGATCTTCATTGGTATTTTACGGGGATCATCCCCCATGAATTTTTCGTAAATTTCAATAATCCCGCCAAGCTTCACGTCCAGCTCTTTCGGATCCTTATGAGAGAGGTCCAAATACACCATGTTCTCGCCATTAATGCCCAGCCCTTGATCCACACACACATTAAAAATCTCACGTGTAGCAATATCGCGCGGCACCAAGTTACCGTAGGACGGATATTTTTCTTCGAGGAAATACCACGGTTTCCCGTCTTTATAAGTCCAGATACGGCCGCCCTCGCCACGTGCCGATTCCGACATCAGGCGGAGCTTGTCATCTCCCGGAATAGCGGTTGGGTGAATCTGGATAAATTCTCCGTTGGCATAATGTACGCCCTGTTGGTACACCGCACTTGCAGCTGTCCCTGTATTAATAACGGAGTTCGTTGTTTTGCCAAAAATAATACCCGGCCCGCCGCTTGCCAAAATAACAGCATCCGCAGGAAAAGTCTCAATCTCCATCGTCTTAAGATTCTGGGCACTGATGCCGCGGCATACACCTTCGTCGTCGATGATAGCCGAAAGGAACTCCCAGTTCTCGCGTTTAGTTACGAGACCTTCAGATTCCCAGCGGCGCACCTGCTCATCCAACGCGTACAGCAGCTGTTGGCCTGTTGTCGCGCCGGCAAAAGCTGTACGGTGCCGCTTCGTTCCGCCGAAACGACGGAAATCGAGCAGACCTTCCGGTGTGCGGTTGAACATAACGCCCATCCGGTCCATAAGGTGAATGATACCTGGCGCAGCTTCACACATCGCCTTAACCGGCGGCTGATTCGCCAAAAAGTCACCGCCATAGACAGTGTCGTCAAAATGCTCCCAAGGGGAGTCGCCCTCACCTTTTGTATTTACCGCGCCATTGATGCCGCCTTGCGCGCATACGGAGTGTGATCTTTTTACAGGAACTAATGAGAATAAATGGACATGCGCACCAGCTTCCGCTGCCTTGATGGTAGCCATCAACCCGGCCAGACCGCCGCCCACGATAATGATATCGGATGTTGCCATGATAGTTCACTCCTTTTATCGAAAATATCAGAAAGGATTCTTAAATTAAATGAAGGTCTTTATGGACTGGGCAATAGTTGCTGCAGTTTGAAATTCACTGTCACGGAAAGTAACCAGCGAAATCAGGAACATGAACGTTACTAAGACAAATATGCCAAGACAGAGGTAAGAAGATACCCGCTGTGCACGAGGACCGACGGTAATTCCCCAGCTGATTAAGAAAGACCAGAGACCGTTCGAGAAGTGGAAGCATGCAGCAACGATACCGATAATATACAGTGTCAGCAGAAGTGGCTGAGTCACGATATCGTGCATGAGACCGCCTAATTCTTCGTGCTCCACATTACCCACTGCCACCTGAACCCGTGTTTGGAACAAGTGCCAGACGATAAAGATAAAGGTAACAATACCTGTAATCCGTTGCAGGGTATAACGCCAGTTTCTTTCAATGTTGAAACGGTTCAAGTTCGGCTTGGATTGATACGCAATATAAAGTCCGTATACCCCATGGTACAGCAGAGGAAGCCATATACCGAACAATTCCAGGAAGAAGACGAGCGGTAAGCTGTTCAGCCATAACACGCTGTCAGTGAAACCGGAAGCGCCACCCTCTACAGCCGCAAAATTCGTCATCATGTGCTCAATGAAGAAGGCTCCAAGTGGGATAACGCCTAGCAAGGAATGAATCTTTCTGGAATAAAATCCTTTCATACAAAGTAACCCCTTTCCGATTAAAACAGCGTTTTCATTAATGGGTATTCACCGCCGGAACTACATTTGACACAGGATAACGTTGACAATCCAATGACATAATTCCTTAATTTACCGTTATCCTAGAGTTTACCGGACTAAGTTTTATTTTTCACAAAATGTGAATATCTTGTGTCACTTTTCATGTTACTCTTTTTTCGCTTATAAGGGAATTGCAATCTAATTATTAAACGTTATACAATAAACGCATAAGAATAGATTTTATATGATAATAATTCTCATTTAGCGAAACAACATTTTCCGACATAACCTGATTTTCCTTATGTAATAAGAACAGTTACTCTTACGGCTATGAATTTCATCACTACTGATCGTACATCGCATTAGGAGAGGAACTCAATTATGTTTGACGATTTAGATGTTTTTGCAGCAGTTGTGGAACATTCCAGCTTAAACCGGGCCTCACGCCAGCTCAATCTATCCCAGCCCGCCTTGTCTCGCAAAATTTCTAAACTCGAGGAACGTCTGGGGGTCGCACTGTTTAATCGTTATGGCAAACGACTGGAGTTAACCGAGGTTGGGCGTCTCACTTATTCCTATGCGCTTGAACAACGGCAGCAGCGTTCCAAGTTTCTGGAAGCCCTTTCTAAATTCAAAGAGGGGGAGCCAAGGCTTGTCACCTTGGGGGCTAGTCTTACCTCACTGCAGACCACGCTTCCGCCGCTGGTTAACGCTTATATGGACAAATATCCGACCGCAGAGCTGAAGCTGATTACAGGCCGAACGCATGAGATCGTATCCTCAGTTAGTGAGGGGAAATCAGATGTAGGTCTGATCGCTTCCTCTATTCAAGAACCTGGGTTACGCTGCATTTCTCTGTTTGAGGATCAATTGCGACTGGTCGTCTCAGAGCAGCATCCTTTAAATTTATCCTCCAAGCTAACCATGGATAATCTATCCCGGCTGCCTATGATTCTCTTCTCAAAGGGTACCTGGTACCGGCGCCTGACGGACGATCTATTCCAGCGCTGCGGGATTGATCCCGATGTGCGCATGGAGATTGACTCCTTCGAAGCCATCGTGCGGCTGCTTCCGACTGTCAAAGCGGCTGCGTTGCTGCCAAAGTCTTATCTGCGTCCAGAGCTGCTGAACGGCGGCGGACTGGTGTCCTTACATATCAAGGAGCTGGAGCAGACTCAACGGACCACCTGCCTGATTTACCGTGACGATGGAAGCATGAGCACGGCGGCTCGCAGTCTGGTGCAAGTAACCGAAGAGATGTTTCTGACAGAACGTGAGCAGTAAAGCCGGACCAAATGAATCAAGGGGCGCACCTATTGATCTCCAAATGAGGCAATAAGTGAAGCACTTATCGAAAAATTAGGGGATTTCTCCCTAAAATTCAGAGATTTTTGTTCATAAGACTTATAATTAGGGAAAACTTCCCTAATTTTTGGCCGATTCAGTAGCTAATAAGGAATCCCTCTAATTATTAGGGAGAAATTCCCTAATTTCGTTCATTTAGAGCGAATAGCGGCTGTTTTCAGGGAAGTTTTCCCTAATTAGTTCACACCCACTCTGTACATCGTACAAACAAAGAACGCATATCGCCCATAGTCCACCGTCACAGATACCACAAATCATCTACTACAGCCGTACGAATATCACACCTAACAACTCGTCAACCGCACAAACCAATATATTAGAACACTACGCGTGGTCTATAGCCATATGGCATAGTGAAATCCATTACTTTTCCTACTCTTTACTCCATAAAAAAGAAGCTGCCCCCAAGTAGAATTCACTACTTTTGAGTCAGCTTCTTTTCCTATGATTCTTGGTTCACAACTTCACTCTCAAAACGGTCAATACTTTCATTAGGACCAATGAGTACCATAACATCGCCTTCACTTAAATAATCATGGGCAGTTGGAGCGACGATTATTCCGCTTTCCCTATTTAGGGCAACAATGCTGCAGCCATATTTAGCTCTTGTATTTAAATCGGACAAGCTTCTGCCGTTCATGCAGGATGGCACGGTCAGCTCGACAATTTTATAATCCTTGGACAGTTCAATATAATCCAGCAAATTGGGCGTCACCAGCTGGTGTGCCACACGAATCCCCATATCCCGCTCCGGAAAAATAACCCGATCAACCCCCAGCCGCGACAATGCGCGGCCATGAAGGATGGAGATTGCCTTAGCCACCACTTGCTTGACTCCAATCTCCTTTAACAAAATGGCCGCCAGAATGCTTCTCTCCATATTGTCACCAATCGCAACAATCCCACAATCAAAGTTCCGTACACCAAGCGAGCGCATAATTCCCTCATCTGTAGCATCTGCTACTACCGTATGCGTCAGCTGATCGCTCATTTCCTCCACGCGTTCTTCATGGTGGTCAATGCCGAGCACCTCGTAGCCCATTTCCATCAGCTCAAGCGCCAGGCTTGAACCGAAGCGACCTAAGCCGATTACTACAAATTGCTGTGCTTTCATTTCTAATTAACTCCTATCCAATAATTATTTTACCTTCCGGATACTTATACAATGGTTTACCCTGTTTGGGACCGAGTGCATACGCTAAGGTTAGTGGACCTAGCCGACCTGCAAACATCGTCAGACAGAGTAGAATCTTACCGATCGCTGACAGTTCCGGAGTTAGCCCCATAGTCAGTCCTACCGTAGCAAAGGCGGAGGTCGTCTCAAACAAGATTGCCAAGAAATTACTGTCTTCAGTTGTGGAGAGTATCATCGACACAGAGGCGATTAACAACAAAGCCAGCAGTGTGATCGTTAATGCCTTGTAGATGCGCTCTTGAGCCAGCCGATAACGGAACAACACAACATCTTCCCGTCCACGCAGCATAGCAATAACAGCACCAATCATCATCGTAAAGGTTGTTGTCTTGATCCCGCCGCCCGTTGAGCCTGGAGAAGCACCAATAAACATAAGAATCACTATAAAAAATTGTGTAGCCTGCCGAAGTCCAGCAATATCAACTGTGTTCGCGCCAGCCGTACGGGGAGACACGGATTGAAAGAAGGCTGATAATATTTTACCGCCAAAATTCAGTGAACCCAGGGTACGAGTGTTAGTAAACTCGAATATAAAAATAACCAAAGCTCCGATCAGAATCAGCCCTGTGCTGGTGGACAGGACAACTTTACTATGTAGAGACAGCCTGCGGGTTACCCGAAACTCCACCAGATCTGACATTACAATAAAACCAATCCCGCCGGAGACAATCAGAAACATCACAATAATATTCACAAGCGGATCATATACATAATCAGTTAAACTGCGAAAATCCCCAAAAATATCGAACCCCGCATTATTAAACATAGACACCGCATGAAATACGCCAAAATAAATCGCTTTTCCAAGTGGCATATCAAAAGCCCAGCGAATAGACAGCAGCAAAGCGGCACAGCCTTCTATGACAAGAGAATATATAAGGACTCTTCGGATCAGCCGCACAATTCCTTCCATAGAGCCTTGATTCATGGCTTCCTGTAGGATTAGCCTGTCCCGCAAAGATATTTTACGCTTTAACACCAGTGAAAATAGAGTGGCCATGGTCATAAAACCTAAGCCGCCGATCTGGATCAGGATCATAATTACGGTTTTCCCAAAAATCGTGAACGAAGTTCCGGTATCCAGCACAACAAGCCCTGTTACACAGGTTGCCGAAGTTGAAGTAAATAATGCATCAATAAATTCTACGGAATTCCCGCTTGTGCTTGAGATGGGCAGCATAAGCAGCAAGGCCCCTATCAGAATAATCGATGCAAAACCAAGCACCAGTATCTGCGGCGGCGAGAGCTTCAGAAACTTAAATTCAGAAATCCTGCGAAACTGTGAAGCCACTTTGCTCACCTTCTTATCAAAAATTCCAACAAAAAAAGCACTGGAAAACCAATGCTGACTTGGTTCCTGCAGTAAATTAGCCTACGAGGTTAGCTGTCGGATTCGGACTGTGCAGGCTGCCCTATTCGTTCCTAGAACGAAATTCACCCCTGATGAAAGTGCCATTTATCTTGTACACTCCACTTTTCATCACTTCTTATGGTTCCCCCGTTTTCACCAGAAATTCGGCTACTATACAATTGCATACAAATTATATACGTTATTTAGTGAATTCACAAAGACACAATTAATGCTCATTCACATGAAAAAATGCGGTTTAAAGAGACTGCATCAAATGGAGTACCTTTTCTCATCACTTTTCCGTGTTTTCCCTGCAATTACACCGATTCTCACCATTCGTACACAAATGAACACGATAAAATTCATGGTATAAATTCACATGACTATTCTATACTATCTCTATTACCCATAAAAAGAACATATAATGTTTTTTGTAACCAGCCAGGCACTAATACTATAATGGAACATAATATTGTCAGTACATAACAAGGAGGCGTTACATGAATCCCGTCGGCCAGCCCCTACAGCAACGTGCCCTCTCCAAGAGGCTCATCATCTCGGGCATTATCGGTCTTATTCTATTTATTATGTTTCAGATTTCCCCTTCGCTGCTAAGCAGCTCTACAGGGGAAGATACCACCGTCATTAGCAAGGCAGAAGCCCGTGACCAAGCCGTATTATTCGCAGAACAAAAGCTCAATTACACCGAAGCACCAAACGATCAATGGAATGTACTTTACGAGACGGACTCTTCCTTTTATGGTTATATGTCTCGCGAGAAGCTTGTGGAGGACTATACCAAGAAAAAATTGGATCAAAAATATCCTTTTGATGTCTTTCGTGCAACGCTTACTCCGTCAGCGGATCAAGAGCCGCAAATCATTGTTGACCTCAATATGTATACCGGCGAGATTGTCGCTTTCTCAAAGGCTGCAAAAGTTGCCTCCGAAGAGGGGGCTGGCATTGCTTCCGTTGGTGCAAAAGAGGACAAGGGAGCTGACCTCACTCTAGCGCAGAAGGAGAATCTTGCTCGTCCTTGGCTTCAGGAATGGGAAGTAAATCCTGCCAAGCTACAAATTGAATCGAATACAGGAAGCCATGGGCTGGTGTATACGGATAGCACTGTTCAGGTCGGCGAATCCTTATTGCACTATTATTTTGATTTCAGTGGAGAGCAGGTCTCCAGCTTTAATGCCGGATTCACTGCACCGGCTTGGCATACCTCCTACGTACAAGGACAGACCTCTTTAGCGGAAAAGCTGACATTATTCGGTTACGGTATACCCACACTGATTTTAGGAATTCTGGCACTCGTCTACAGTATTCTTAGAAGAGAGCATACTTCCTTTAAACGTGGGGTATTCCTAAGCTCAGCCTATTTTGTAATCATGATGATCAGCACCTATAATATGCTGCCTGAATCAACAGGCGAAGGGCTAGAAGCACAGATTACCTCTGTCATTATGTTTATCATTTATGCTTTATACAGCCTGCTGATGTCCTCCTTGCTTTACTTCTCTTTAGTGGGCGGCAATGGCCTATGGCGAAAAGAGGGAGGCATGAACCCTTGGCCCCGCGCCAAAGAGCCCGGCTATGGACAATATGTGTTGGATAGTATCCGGGCTGGATACATGTGGGCTTTCGTTCTGCTAGGGGTGCAGACGGTTATGTTCATCATATTATCGTTTACCTTGCACAATTGGTCTACTACAGACGCCACCCAGTCTCCTTATAACATGAGATATGCTTGGCTTCTGCCTATCGTCGCATGGCTCGCTGGTTTATCTGAGGAAGCCATTTATCGCTTTTTCGGAATCCCTATGCTGAAAAAGGTGTTCCGGAACACTTTCGTCGCTTGCTTGATCACCACGCTGGTTTGGGCGTTTGGCCATACGTTATATCCGATCTATCCCATCAGCTCCCGTCCGATTGAGCTGACCGTAATCGGGCTGCTGTTCAGTTATATTTTCCTTCGTTACGGATTTATTGCTGTCATGTTCAGCCACGTCGTGTTTGACAGCATCCTGATGGGCGCTACGCTGATCTTTATGAAGGAGAGCGTAAATGTAGGCGCGGGTATCTTCGCGATTATTATGCCGTTCATAGTCGCTTACATCGTCTATCGATTTAATCCACCACAGAAACCTAAGCCGGTGGAGCCTTCTTCTTTGATTTAAGAAAATAAAATAGTGTACATCCTATAACCAAATTAAAAAAAGGGCATCATAGCAGCTTTAGTCGCTGCTGTGATACCCTTTTTCTTTTGTCATCATTGCTATGAGGTTGGCTCTTCGTCCTTGAGCGCATCAAGAATTTGTCTTGCCAGCTTTTCTCCAATAGAAAGTGTACGGAAATCATCCACGGAGGCTTCTTTAATTTTCTTAAGCGATCCGAAATGCTTAAGCAGCGCTTTACGGCGCTTCTCACCTATACCAGGTATAGAATCCAGCTTGGAGGTAACCATGGACTTCCCGCGCTGTTCACGGTGGAAGGTGATCGCGAACCTATGGACCTCATCCTGAATCCGTTGCAAAAGGTAAAATTCCTGACTGTCCCGGGCTAGCGCGACAGGCTCTGGCGGATCTCCAACCAAAAGCTGAGCCGTCTTATGCTTATCATCCTTAACAAGGCCGCAGACCGGAATGAATAATCCCAGCTCATTCTCCAGAATATCAATAGCAGAGGAGATTTGCCCTTTCCCTCCATCGACCACGATAAGATCCGGTATCGGAAGATTCTCCTTCAACACCCGTTCATATCGCCGCCGAATGACCTCGCGCATCGTTCCATAATCATCCGCACCCACTACCGTACGAACCTTATATTTACGATACTCTTTTCGTGCAGGCTTGCCATCAATGAAGACAACCATCGCAGAGACCGGGTTAGTCCCCTGAATGTTCGAGTTATCAAACGCCTCAATACGGCTCAAGCGTTCAAGCCCCAAGCTCTCGCCTAAGCTGATCGCTGCTCCAGAGGTACGCTCTTCATCCCGTTCAATCAGCCGGAATTTCTCGTCGATAGCCACTCTTGCATTTTGACAAGCCATGCCAACCATCTGCTTCTTAAGACCGCGTTGTGGCACAAGCACCTTAATGCCCAGCCACTCCTGCAGAATGGAAGCACCGCCAGCGGCATCCACGATCCCTGCTGCCGCAGCTTCCTCCGCCGCCGTCGCACGTGCCTCAGCCTCTTCAGCCGATTCAGGAGTATCTTCACCCTGTTGTAAATCCGCTTCTGCTGGAGCAGCTATGGCGATCTCGGGTTTAGTCTCTTTATTAGCCAGAGACTCCTCATCGAGCACATCCGGCAGCAGAATCTCCTGCGGCAAAGCGGGATTATCACTATAATACTGCGTCACATAAGACATAAAGTCACTGTAGGCTTCACCATAGAACGGGAACACGGAGGAATGGCGCTGAATCATCTTCCCTTGTCTCATGTACAGAATCTGTACACACATCCATCCCTTGTCTACAGCATAACCAAATACATCCCGGTCCTTAGTATCTGTAGTGTTGATCTTCTGCTTCTCCATCAATGCATCGATATGGATAATCTGATCCCGCAGTTCCTTCGCCCGCTCAAAATATAACTCCTCAGCAGCTTCCTGCATTTTTTGCTGTAAATCCTTTTTAACCGCCTCATGACCTCCGCCTAGAAAAGCAGCGATATCCTGCGTAATCTGCTCATACTCGGATTTCTGAACCTCCTTCTCACACGGTGCCAGACACTGGCCCATGTGATAGTAAAGACAGACCTCCTTTGGCATCACACCGCATTTACGAAGCGGGTACATACGATCTAGGAGCTTTTTTGTCTGCTGAGCAGCATAAGCATTAGGATAAGGGCCAAAATATTTTGCTTTATCTTTAATCACCCGGCGTGTAACCTCAAGGCGCGGGTGAGTTTCATTCGTTATTTTTATATAAGGAAACGTCTTGTCGTCTTTCAAAAGCACATTATAACGCGGCATATGTTTCTTAATCAGATTACACTCTAGAATGAGCGCTTCCATGTTACTGGACGTAACGATGTATTCGAAATCAGCAATATTAGCGACAAGCCGCTGCGTTTTACCATTATGACTGCCTGTAAAATAAGACCGCACCCGATTCTTGAGTACCTTCGCTTTGCCCACATAAATAATAGTGCCTTCCTGATTCTTCATCAGATAGCAGCCAGGCAGATCGGGTAGTAGTGCCAGTTTATTGCGGATATTGTCCAAGATGATCCCCTCCAGCTAAATTGGACCCATGATTAGTTGGCATTCAGCACACAAAACGCCTCCGGAATGAACCGAAGGCGCTGAGTGGCAGGGCCGAGGCCCGAACAGTAGCATCTATCAATTATTGATGTTTTGCTACGATATTTTTCAGGGATTCTTTGGAGTTCAGTCCCACAACTTTATCTACCGGTTGACCATCTTTGAAGAAGATCAGAGTTGGGATACTCATAACACCAAAACGGGAAGCCGTTTCCGGATTCTCATCCACATTCAATTTTGCAATTTTCACGTCGTCTCCCAGCTCTGTGGACAATTCATCCAAGATTGGAGCGAGCATTTTACAAGGACCACACCAAGGAGCCCAGAAGTCTACTACTACAGTACCTTGACCTTCCACTTCGTTACTGAAGGATTGGTCAGACACGTTCACGATAGCCATGATATTGTTCCTCCTTTAAGTTTTGCGAAGCATTACGCACATCTTAAGCCAAAGCTTAGTTCATGGAAGCTGCTCCGAAATATGAGTTAATAAATTGTTTCATGTAATATGATAACCAAATTACCACTTACCGACACATTACAAGTATAACATATCTTTATGCGATATGTGAAATATCACTCGCAATTATATTGCCTTCAATGTATTTTTTTTACGTACTCTTTTCTTTACAACCTCCCCAGCATTTCGGTATACTTAAAGAAAGCGCATTAATTGTCAATGACTTATTTCATAAAACTAATGTCAATTTGCATCTAACAATACAGGGCTTGTCCCTGTAAGGAGGCAGAAACTATGGATGTTAACGCGCAAGTACGGGACCCACGAGAACATATCAACGAAGAACCCCGCAATGATCTTGGGGATTTAATGACCGGATTTTTCGGAATGACCACGTTTATGACGGTTGTCTTTTTCGGAATGGTCATCCTTAAATTCATTCTCTCGGAGTAAAGGAATCATCGCACAATAAAAAGAAGCTGTCTCAAAAGTAGTGAATGCTACTTATGGGACGGCTTCTTTTTTTGAGAATAATGAGGGAAAACCTCCCTGATTATAGCCGATAATTGCTATAAATGAACAGAATCAGGGAATTCCTCCCTAATAATCGGGAGAATATCTATTTTCGCTGACGAATCAGTTCATTTTTAGGGAGATATTCCCTAATTAGTAGTCTAATGAGCAGAAACCTCTAAATTTTAGGGAGGTATTCCCTAATTATCGATCAGAGTGAGTATGCCCGCCAGATGTTGCAACCGGAAAGTGTGTTTGGACAATTAAAGTACACTCAAGACTTCCGGCGATCCTGCTTCGCAGCATGGAAAAAGCGGCGTTTGAGTTCGAATAACTAAAAAAACGAAGAGCAGCGATCCTCCAATAAAAGGGGAATCACTGCTCTTTTAAATTTTACATTATGAATATTCCAGCTTATCTATTGGCCCCTCGCTGATTCTCCCCATGCAGTGGAAGCACATCCACAAAAGGAGCAATGCGATCCATTAGTCGTTGGCCTTTATAGACCTCTTCACCATCTTTGCTCGTAAAGCTAAGATGTTTCTCCAAGCCATCCAATGGATAATTCGAGGTATAGAAGGTTGGTTTGCGGTTCATCCGATAATTCAAGATCGCCCCAAGTACATGATCACGAGCCCAAGGATTCAAATTTTCCGCACCAATGTCATCAAAAATAAGCAAATCACAGTTTTTCATCGTATCGACAGTTTCCTTCATTTTCTGGCCATCCATCATGATCGATTTCAAGTCCTCTATAAAGTCTGGCATGTATACGATCACTCCGGTATATCCAGCAACAGCAAGCTCATGCAGCAAATAACACATCAAAAAAGTTTTGCCTGTTCCGAAAGAGCCATGTAAATAAATGCCGCGTGAAGTCAGGCCTTCCTCTTTAACACTGGTGATATAATCAAATATTTTATTCACAGCCGAGACCCGGCGCGGGTCTTTGCCCATAATATCTATCTCATCATAACCGCCGTTAAGTACACGCTCGTCCACATAAAAGCTACGAATACGTTTGCGGATATTATCCTGATTATCTTGTGCCACTTTAAGTCGGCATGCCGTCTTGCGTTCATATAGATCCACTGAACCATTCACAGTTTCTACCGTTAGTTTACTATAATGGCCAGGAAAATCATTTGGACACTTCTCTAGTCCTGGGCAGTTCGCACAGTTTCGGCTTTCCTCTACATATTGATACAGGCGACTCATATGAAGCCGCAGTCGTGATTCGTCCAGCTCAGGATGTTCGGACTGTAATGCCTTCACAAGTGGATGATTGAATAACCCCTGTTCAAGATCGCGTTGACGCTGCCGTAGAGTTGGATTGTTGATCGAACGAAGTACATCGCCCATAGACTCCATTGTTCCACCTCTCTTTCGTTAAGGCGTTTGCGATACGCCTTTTTTCTTACTAGCCTTAATTTCTGCCGCTTTCTTCATCATCGCCGCGAATTCCTCTTCCGATACTGTTCCGGCACTTCCATCATCCAGCACAATCGGAATTTCCGGTTTATTGGATCGGCCTGTATTTTTGGCATAAGAACGTGATCGTGTTCCTCCAGCAGTATTAGGCGTTGTCCCCTTGCCCTTCACTTTGGACTGATCTCTAATATATCTTACAGCCTTCTCATAGGTGTTCACTTGTTTAACCAGCATATTGGAGGCGATAGCCTCTACAAAATTGCGGTTCATCCGCTGTTCTCCACCCGAAGCTACCATAGTCATTAAATAATGAATGAGTACATTAATTACTTCACCGCTCAGCTTATAGTTCAGATCTATTTTCTCGAACATATCCATCAGATGGCTGGGCACTGCACCCGGGAAAAAGGTTTGTAGCAGTCTTGTATAAGGTTCGTTACGCAGCATCATATTATATTGGTGAATGTCGCATTTGGACAAAAATTGTGGCGGTACTTCTACATAATACTCCATCTCAACAGATTGCTCTGGTGGTGCTATAGAATCATCATTCTCTTCGGTCGCACTGGTCCGGATAGAAACAACTTTCGCAGCTGCAATTTCACGTTTTTCCTGTCGTTTCATATCTTGCCTGAAATGTTGGCTCGCTTTATATTGCAACGCATCCAGCATTACCTCGCCCTCCGGTGAGAACACTCCATCCTCATCCAGCAAACGACATAAATCCTGCGGACTCAGTTCGTATTTATGAGCAACATAGTTAATTACACCCATTTGAGTATGGTCAAAGCGCAGTTTTTCTACATGAGCCCGATTCACAGACTCCCGTGGAAAACGCAAAATAATGTCACTATATCCGATTGCCTGCTCTCCGGATTCAAGCGTGCCGGGCTGTCGAACAGAGGCTACCTCCGCCAAAGCTTGCTCCAGCTCATAATCAATGACATGTGTATTAAGTTGAAAAATATCATAAAAAGGCACGGAAATATTCTCTTTGCCTATAGATCTGCGACTCCACTCTTCCGGCTCGCGATTCCAGAACTGTTCCCGTAAGGACAGCACAGCAAATTTGCCTATCTTATCACGTAACAGCAAGGTTAAATGCTGAGTGGCAAAAAAGTCGGCTGGCGATAGCGGCGGCATTAGCTCATATTCATATAAATAATCATCTGTTTCCGGCACATAGATTCGACAGGTCTGCAACAGACCCACTGCTTCTAACCGGGAAGCCTGATCAATTAAATATTTGCGGCCTTTCTCATTGGGTTCAACACCCAAAGTCATAAATAGCCTGCGCTGTTGCTCCACTCCAGAATAGCCAATGCTATCTGCTGGCACATGTTCAACCAGCAAGCGATAGAAACTGATTGCAAAGGCTCCCACCATAGGTTGATATACAGAGCTAAGCATACGTCCATCTATAACACTAAGACCAAATTCGCGGGAAACGCAGTACCGATGATGTTCGGTGAAATGATGTAAGTTACTCATCCGCATCTACGGATACCCCCTTGTTTACACGAATTCATACAGGATTCTATTCTATCACAAATTAACATAGCGAAAATGTAAATAAAATCCCAATTTCGACTCTTTTCGCAATATAATCAACTTCTTCTTACGAATATCTACCTCTATTAAACAAGAAGAAACGGCTTCGCCGTCCTCTAAAGAGGAAGGTATCCCGTTTCTCGCAGAAATATAAGACTGATTCATAACATAGGCTCTTTCGAATCTTTAAAACATCTTGTAACCGCCAAAGCGCAGCTTTTGAATGGTCCATCCACTAAGTATAGCACCTGCAAGACCAGCGACACCTGTAAGATAATCAACAAAGTGGAAACTGGAGAGATGCTCCCAGAGCGACATCGCGTTTCTATCCCAAATAGAATAGATTACGACGGGTAGAATAATAAGTACGAATAGATAAGCGGGGAACCAGGTTGTCTTCATTAACATGTTAAGAATAAAGCCGATACCAAACATCATCACAAAGAATAAAACGGCTAGGATAAACACTGGAATAAATCCCATCTTACCGTCTCCACCCCTTTCTATAAAGAAGCGCACATCTTTTACAAGCTAGTAGTAAGTTTACTAGAAAAAATGTCACGAAGCAATGAACTTTATTCAAATTCACGCACTAATTCGCACACTTACAGGATGCCTCCGTTTGCTCTTGGCGGCTTGATTGCGATACAATGCAAGTAGATTAACCAGATCATACATAGCCTATGAAGCAGATGCTTCGTAAGACTAAGTTTATGCTTCAATTGCGAGTTTTACGCGATGTTATTTTGGGCGAGGCTTATGCTTCGTAAAACTAAGCGTATGCTTTCGGAGCAAGTTTTACGCGATGTTATTTCAACGAGGCTTATGCTTCGTAAAACTTTTAAGGAGTGAGATCATGATCGAAGCCGCTTTGACACTGGAAGGCTGGTATGCACTGCATGACTTCCGCTCTCTGAACTGGACCGCTTGGACGGCAGCAGATGATGAAGAACGTGCCGTTGCCCTGGAAGAACTACATGCTTTTATGCAGGAATGGAGCCCTGTTGAGGAAGCTAAAGAAGGCAGCACCGCAGTATACTCCATAGTGGGCCAAAAGGCCGATTTTGTAATGATGTTTTTGCGCGAAAGCCTAGAAGCTTTGAACCAACTTGAGACCGCCTTTAACAAAATCGCTTTTGCTCAATATACAACCAAAGCTTATTCATATGTAAGTATTGTTGAATTAAGCAACTACGCTGCTGGTGGCAGTGGCAGCGACGGCAGCGATCCAATGCAGAATCCGCATGTTGCCGCACGGCTAAAGCCTATTTTACCGCAAGCGAAACACATCTGTTTCTATCCTATGAACAAAAAACGCGAGCTTGCCGATAACTGGTACATGCTTGATATGGACAAACGCCGGGAACTCATGGCTTCACACGGGTTAATTGGACGTTCATATGCAGGCAAAGTGAAGCAAATTATCACCGGCTCCGTCGGTTTTGATGACTGGGAATGGGGCGTGACTCTGTTCGCTGAAGATGCACTGCAATTCAAAAAGCTGGTATACGAAATGCGTTTTGACGAAGTAAGTGCTCGTTACGGCGAATTCGGACCTTTTTATGTCGGCAATCTGCTGACTGAAGAATCTTTTGAAGAAATGCTCAAGCTGTAATAACAAAAAAGGGTGTGTCTCCAGTTCGTATGGAGACACACCCTTTTTATTGCCATATTATTAGATTAAGACACCGAAGTTCCTGAATCCTCATCTTCGTTATCCTCATCATCTTCACGTAAACTTTCCAGATATTCAGCCGTGGCCCGATCCCGAGCGCGCCCTTTATCCTTCAGGCGTTCGATACCAGGGAGAATGAGCAGATCAATTTCCTTCTGAACGATATAAGCCAGATCATACTGGTTCTGATCCTCCAGATAAGATCCAACCTCTATCAGTCCGTTATAACGGTCCAATTCTTCCCGAGTCAGCAGTCCGCGTACCTGTACGCTGCAATGGCGCATCTTATAAGAATCTTCCTTTTTTCAGAACCAGCGGAATTCCGCCGATAATGAACAAGTAGCGCATATCTACAACTTTTTTCAACTGAGCTGCAGTCCAGCCCTTGTAAGTTTTGCTGCCTACTACAGCGATTCCTTGGCCTTTGCCTAGGGAAGCTACGGTTCCTTTATTGCTGAATGCGAATTTCTTCGGCTGTTGATTGCGGATTGCTGCCACCAAATTATGCGCACAACATTCACCCTGCTGCATAGCAATTTGAGCGGTTGGCGGGTAAGGGCGTCCTTCCGGATTAATCATAAGGGAGCCATCACCAATAATGAAGATATTCTCTTGGCCCGGTGCACGTAGATATTCATCTACCTTCACGCGCCCACGCATAGCTTCAAATCCGGCAGCCTCAATAAGACGATTGCCACGGATTCCGCCTGTCCAAATAATTGTGGAGGCTTTGATTTCTTCGCCTGATGCCAGAATCACCCCGTTTGGCAGACACTCCTTGATCGCAACCCCCATCTTGAAGGTAACTCCCTTTTTGGTGAGCAAGTCCATCGCATACTCAACAAGCTCAGGAGCAAAACCAGGCAGTGCTGTCGGAGCAGCCTCTACGTTATATATATTAACCATACTTGGATCAACGTCATATTCTTTACACAGTCCAGGGATACGGTCAGCTAATTCAGCTACAAATTCGATACCGCTAAAGCCGGCACCACCGACAACAAAATTAATATGCTCCTGAGCATTGTTCTCGTTCTTGTACTTAGCGAATTGATATTCAATATGCTCGCGAATTAAACGAACGGAATTGATGCTCCGGATTGTCAGTGCGTATTTATCAAGTCCAGGAATACCAAATGTTTCAGGCTCTCCACCTAAAGCAATGACAAGATAATCGTACGATAGGGTACCATCCTCCAAAATAATCTTTTTCTGCTGAGTACGAATTTCCTGAACAGATGACTTCACGAGGTCGATCTTGAATTCATCGATTAGTTTCGAAATGGACACCCGAGTGTGTTCAATACTGTCCGTACCCGCGGCAGGCATATGTAGATGGGTAGTAAAATAGTGGTACTCGTGACGGTTTACAAGCGTGACATCCGCTTCATTATAATTCAAAGCCTTCTGCAAGCGCTGTGCGGTCAAAATACCCCCATAGCCCGCGCCTAAGATAACGATTTTGGGAATACTACTCATGTTCCGGCTCCTTCCAAGAGGTAAATCTGTCTTTGTATTTTTTATTGAAACAATGTACGGTCCTTTTTGTGAATTTATACACTTATATTTAGAAGAAATTCCAATCAAACTTGAAGCATTTCTAAATTGACCATATCCATTGTAAACCTTAGTGTAGCATTAATCAAACATTAAAATACTAAAAAACGTCACACTTTTATTGACTTCTAAAGTCTTTCTTTGCAGGTATGTGTCACAATGATTATAATAAGTAGGTACACAAGTATGGCAAAATGAATATATCAACTCGGAGGTGTAATATCCCGTGACCCAAGAGCAATCCAGCGTTCCTATGAGCGACCTTTTAATCATAGGTGGCGGGCCAGCTGGCATGTTTGCCGCATTTTACGGCGGAATGCGTCAGGCATCAGTAACCCTTATTGAAAGTATGCCCCAATTGGGGGGACAACTTGCTGCCCTTTATCCAGAAAAATACATTTATGATGTGGCAGGTTTTCCAAAAGTAACAGCACAAGAATTGGTCGACAACCTGTCTCGGCAAATGGATATGTTCCAATCCAATATCCGGCTGGAGGAGAAAGTGATTTCTGTTCAAAAACGGGACGAACGTCATTTTGTGGTTACAACCGATGTAGCCGAATACCACAGTAAGGCGATCATCATTACAGCTGGTGTAGGTGCATTTGAACCTCGTCGTTTGGAATTACCCAACGCTGGACGTTTTGAAAAAGCAAACCTCCATTATTTTGTAAATGATCTAAATGCCTTTAAAGATAAAAAAGTTCTGATCAGCGGTGGCGGTGACTCTGCAGTTGACTGGGCACTCATGCTGGAACCCATCGCTGAACAGGTAACCCTGATTCACCGCCGGGATAAATTCCGTGCGCATGAACATAGCGTTGAGAACCTGATGGCTTCCAAGGTTAACGTAGTTACCCCTACTGAAATTACAGAGCTGCATGGTGAAGAGTTCATTACTAAGGTTACATTGTCAAATATCAAGACCAAAGAAACTCAAGAAATTGAAGTGGACAGCGTTATTGTTAACTTCGGATTCATCTCTTCCCTAGGTCCTATTGCCGAATGGGGTATTGAGATTGAGGGGAACTCCATTGTTGTTGACTCGCGTATGGAAACAAGTATTCCAGGCATATTTGCTGCCGGCGATATCACAACTTATCCTGGTAAGCTGAAGCTGATTGCTGTAGGATTTGGCGAAGCTCCAACGGCTGTGAATAATGCTAAGGTGTACATTGATCCAGAAGCCAAGCTTTCACCGGGTCACAGCAGTAATATGAAACTCTAAATCTATTAACACAATAAAAAAGGGTATTCTTACAGGCCTGTTGATAACAGCCTGTGAGGATACCCTTTTATGTTTGTTTGTGCCTCGCGGTTTTATATATGTAGCCTGCTACAAAGTTATCCTTTGCGCTTTTTAATGAAGAACCGCATGTACTGGAGAGTGTAAGTTTCGTTTGCGAATTTCAACGAGTAGAAGAGCGATGAAATCATGCTCTAGTTGCAGCTCTATTGCTCTATGGTAAGAGTCAAGCAGCATCTCATCCGACAATTCAACCATAAAATTCATCTACCTTTCCTTTATTTGGATCTGAATCTATCATATCAAACTATCATTTTTCGAACAAGCGTTCGCGTTATCCACAAGTACATGTGGAAATCCTGTGTATAAAATGTGTGTAAGCGTTATAAAGGTACTAGCTACACAGTGGACTATGGGGATAATAGTTATACACAGGATTGAACCACTTGTATACAGCTAAAAATATATTTTTATTGTAAATAAATTACAATGTTATTTACCCCAAAAGAACGCAACTAAACGCAATTTTATCTTACTACTCTATTATCGTCAATTCTTAAAATAATTGTTAATTTATTGAGGTCTTGTATTAACCTCCAGAATCCATATTTTCCCCGAATAATCTACAGCATAATCAAAGCCCAGCTCACCTATTCCCGGAAAATGCCGTTCCATAATTCCGATACATACATGGGTTAGTCTCCGCATTTCTGCTTTCTTCGCTGAAGCTTTAATCCGCGGCAACGATCTACGAAGTCCTTCACGACATGATAGCATCGTTCCCCCTTTACAAAGATTGGTCACGAACAGACCTGGCCGAGCCAATCTACCTACCATGGAGCGAAATTCCCAAACATCACCATTTTTAACTACTTTGACCCGATAATCAATAGGCCGCCCGCCGATTCTCGCCAGGGAAATCCCTTGTTGAATCAAATATCTGCGTCTTGCTTTCACAGTATTAAGCGCACGTCTCATGGATCCAAAATCCTTGTAAATTCGAGTTCTGTCCATATAGGTGAATCCATAACCGCGACTATCCCGAAAAACTTTGATTACACCGTAACCTCCGCCACCCACAATAGGTTTAATGACAACATTTCCATATTTACGAAGCATTGCCAGGAGCGTTTCTGCCCTGTACCCCCTCGTCATTGGGATATAGGGTGCAACCCGAGCATCGGTCAGCAACGCCTCTGTCTTCAGCCACTTACTGGCCAATTGTCTTCCTGCCATCGTCCTTTCCCTCCCTTCACAATCCAGCCTACCCTATACATTACTCAGAGAAGGTCTCGCCCTCTTGTATGATTGTCCGTGTAAGATGCCGCTCTTAGCAAAAAGGGCTTAGTGTTTAGCACAGCATCAGTCGACAGCGACAGGGTACAACCGCGGATTTTGTAGATTCAGTTCTCAAGAAATTCGACATCATTATCTTAATGGATGAGTTCACTATAACTAGAATAATCTTCAAAATCGTTGTATTATTAATAGCGGTTACATTTTCAATTTCTACTATTATAGTGAGTACTAACAGAATCACTAAAAAGCACAGCGCGGGGAGGGCTCAGAATGGCACAGTTTTTTGAGGTTTTATATTGGGTGGCTATGCTTGGGATGTCCATTGTATTGGCTGGAACGACTATACTGATCTGCGCCATCGGCTTTAAATTTATTAAAGACAAACGCAGAGCACTGGGTACGGGCTGTATCGCCTTCTCCCTTGGAGCTGCAGCGCTCATCGTATTTATGATTAATTACAAGTTTATTATTCCAGCCTAATGTACGCAGGGACTGCCTATAAGCAGCTTATTTCTATGAACAGACGGTCCGACCATCGCAAAAAAACAACAGAGCAGCGATTCTCCAGTTATGTGGATAATCGCTGCTCTGTGTTTTTAAACAATAGCTATCTGCTTCAACAGCGTCTTTAACCCATGAGCATTTCGGACCCATATGACGTTATTTGCAGATTTTCAACCTTTTAGGCGTGGTTTCGGACTCCAGTGACACTATTGCTTAAAAAGAGCTTCATATTTACTGATTTCATAGCAATAGCAGCAATGCGGTCCGTTGGCACCACAAATATGGGGAAATGCGGCGTTTAGGGTCATCTGTGTCCGATACAAGGTTCGCGATACATGGTTCGCGATACATGGTTTGCTTCCTATGTAAAAGAATAAAGAGCTACCCCAGCGCACATTAAATGGCTTCTGAGAAACTCCCCTTTTACTCATAAATCTAGCGACAGGCGTATCATATCTATGACTTGAATCCCATTTTCAAAGATCTCTTCGCTGTAATGCCTAATAAAAAAGTCTCTATCAATTCCGGTGATTCTGAATCCGCATTTCTGATAAAGTGCCAATTGTCCAACGCTCGAATTTCCTGTGCCAATTTCAATGGTTTTTGCCCCAAGCAGCTTGGCATTCTGAATCGCATGGTTCAGCAGCTGTTTTCCTATACCTTGTCCGTGTTTATTTTCGTCGACGGCGATATTAACAATCTCTACAGTCTCCGGTCTTGTCTGCAGCACAACGTAGACTCCGATGATGCTGTTATCTACCTCAGCCACACAACATAACCCTCTTCGTAAATATCCGTTAACTAAGCTCTCCGAAGGATCTGCTAATAGAAGTAATTCTAATGGAGGCTGTTCACCAGCTTTTAATTTTCTGATTTCCATTTCCGAACTCCTTGTGATGATTTTTGTCATTGAGAATAAAAAAAACTCCAAGCCTGTGTTGTTAGAATCCAACACGGGGCTTGGAGCCGTGATTGCTGCTATTAGCAAGGCTCTTCGTTAGGTTTCCCTGCATCCGTAGCTGTACGGAAGCTTGAGCCGCAGCCACAGGTTGCAGTAGCATTAGGGTTGTTGATGGTGAAGCCACCCGTCATGCCGGATTCTTCAAAGTCGATTTCGAGACCGTCCAGGTAACGAAGGTTCTCCTTCTCCACAACCACTTTCATGTCTTGAATGTCCATATATACGTCCTGATCAGTTTCATTATCATCAAAGCCCATAGCGTACGAGAATCCACTGCAACCGCCGGGCGTTACTCCAATACGGAGGAACATGTTCGGTACTTCTTGTTCAGCAAGCATCGCCTTTAATTGTTCTGCTGCCTTTTCACTAATATTAATCATGATCTCATCCTCCTACAAATTCGTCTCACTTCATAAGCGGAAACTTATGTTTAAGAGGCCTTCCGGCCAAAAGTTATTTCTTAAAAATATAAGAAAGTATAAGTGTTGCACCTATTCTTTATGTCTTATATTTCTCGCTCAAACGCTTATCACCTTTATAAGGATGCCAATGACGTTTATGCTTGATAAATTCAGTATAACCGACTATTCCGTTACCCTCAAGTCACAACTGCCTTAGGCATGACCCTTCACAGCAAAAAACACCATCAATATCAAGCTGTTGATACCCTTAGGAGAGTAGGTTTATAATAAGGAAGGCACTCTAAGTAAAAATTCGGAAATTTGTCACGGAGGCAAGCTCGCCTCTTTCTTTTTTAGAATGAACAGCTACCACTTGGGTACGTCTGGAATTTATCTTCGAGCAATCTGCTCGTAAACTTTCAGGAGGAAATCATAATATGTCTACTCTTTTTACCCCCCACACGGATGCCCGAATGGCGAACATTATTGATAAGGTTCGCAGCGGCGAAAGATTGAATTTGGAAGATGGCGTTTATTTATATCAAAGCAACGATTTACTTACCATTGGCCAGCTAGCGAATGAAGTCAATATCGCCAAGAATCACAACCGGGTATATTTTATCGAAAACATGAGTCTATATTTCACCAATGTTTGCGAATCGCACTGTGCATTCTGCAATTTCCGCAAAGATGATGGAGAAGAGGGAGCCTATACCCTTTCCGGTCAGGAAATGGTGCAATATGTCGAACAGCATATCCACCCGGGCGTACGCGAATTCCACATTGTTGGTGGCCATAACGACAAGGTTCCCTTCCAATATTATGTGGATTCTTTAAAGGCTTTGAACGAACGTTTCCCTGAGGTTACCTTAAAAGCCTACACTGCCGCTGAGATTGATTTCTTTACCCGTATTAGCGGTTTGAGTATTCGTGAGGTACTGGAACAATTGCGTGCTGCTGGACTTAAAACACTCACCGGTGGTGGCGCAGAGATATTATCCGACCAATATCGTAAAAAAATGCGTGTAGACAAAGCTAATGTGGAAGAATATCTGGAAGTCCATCGGACAGCACATCAGCTTGGGATGAAGACCCATACCACTATGCTGTACGGCTCCATTGAATCTCACGAAGACCGTATCCGCCATATGATGCAAATCCGTGATTTGCAGGACGAAACCAATGGCTTTATGGTATTCATTCCATTGTCAATGCAGCCTAAGAATAAAAACGCTGGCATCATGCGCCGCAACTCTGCTTATGAGGATCTGAAGACCATTGCGATCAGCAGATTGATGTTGGACAATTTCGATCACATCAAAGCGTACTTCATTAACATTGGCCCTCAGCTTACTCAAGTTGCGCTGAACTTCGGTGCATCAGACGTGCATGGCACAATTCTAAAAGAACGTATCAGCCACGCGGCTGGCGCCTTAACACCGGAAGGTCTGACTCGCGACGAATTGATCTGGCTAGTGAAAGGTGCTGGACGAATTCCTGTTGAACGTGACACTTTCTATAATGAGGTTAAGGTATACGAATAAGAAAACTACCTGAGATTTGTTATCCCATATTGGAAAGGAAGTTCGGTCAGCATGAGAACAATACTCGTTCTTGGCGGTGGCTACGGCGGCCTAGCCTTAATTCAAGAATTACTCAATAATCATCTTCCTCATGATGTTGAAATTATCTTAATTGACCGAATGCCTTATCAAGGAATCAAAACGGAATATTATGCGCTCGCCGCAGGTACCGTAACTGATTATCACCTGCGCATTCATTTTCCGGTTCACCCCCGGCTTACTGTCCGGTACGGTGAAGTGAATTCCATTGATTTGGAGAGCAAAATAGTCAGTATGGAATCCGGTGAGATTGTATCTTATGATCTCCTAGCCATTGCTCTTGGCTGTACCGATAATTACCACAACATCCCTGGTGCTGATCAATATACCTGCAGCATCCAGACCTTTGCTGGTACTCGGGAAACCTACCGCCGTTTAAATGATGTGAAGCCTTACGGAACGATAAACATCGTAGGTGGAGGATTAAGCGGTGTTGAATTAGCCGCAGAGCTTCGGGAGAGCCGTCCAGATCTTAACATCGCTATTCTGGATCGCGGTGAACGTGTTTTATCTGCCTTTCCGGCAAAGCTGTCACAGTACGTAGAGGAATGGTTTCATCACCATCAGGTGCAAACGCTGGGACGAATCTCTGTATCTCATGTAGAGAAGGATTCGATTTTTAACGGTACCGAGGAAATCCTTTCAGATGTGACAGTATGGACCGCAGGGATTCAACCTGTAAAAGTAGTTCAAGATTTGAATGTGTCGAAGGACCGCGGTGGACGGATTATGCTGGATGAGTATTATCGTATACCGGATTATCCTGAGGTATATGTGATTGGTGACTGTGCCAGTCTGCCATTCGCACCAAGCGCACAAGCCGCTGGAGCACAGGGTGAGCAGGTAGCTCAGGTTATTCAAGCGAACTGGCGCGGAGAGACTCCTAAGCTTCATCCTATTCGCCTGAAGGGTACTTTAGGATCACTAGGCAAAAAAGCAGGATTCGGACTTATGGGACAACGCTCCGTCAAAGGACGGGTTCCCCGCATCCTCAAGAGCGGAGTGCTCTGGATGTCGAAACGCACTTTAGGATAAGCCTAAGGCTGGTTCATAAGTATTCAAGGTAGCTACTCTCAGATAAACGCGAGAGTAGCTTTTCTTACGTTATTGGTGCGTATACCCTGCGGACTCAGATGACCTTATTCGCAAATTTTTAGCCTTTGGAGGAGAGTTTCGGACTCCAGTGAAGTTATTGCTTATAATGAGGTTCATTTATGCTGTTTTTCAGGTGAATAGTGACTATGGGGTCCGATAGCAATCCAAATGTAGGAAAATACTCAATATAAGGTCGCCTGAGTCCGGTGGCACCTTCACGGTAGCACCTGCACTCTCCAATATGTTGCCTAATCGATCAAATTGGTGGATTTTGTTCAAGTAAGGTTCCAAAAAGAGGGAGCACTCCATAATTTAGATTATGAAGTGCTCCCTCTTTTTTTCTCGAGAAATTTAGTCAAGATCTATATTAAACCAAGCCTCAAGCTCTTTGATCTTGGCCTCAATTTTCTCTTCTAGCTCTGCAACAGTGTCTGCTGCAATAATGTCACCTTCAACCATGGCGAAAGGCATTAAATAACACTCTCCACAATTGTTCAGACATCCGTATTCAATGACATCATAATCTGGATTTTCCTCCAGCTTATGCATTAGCTTGTCTGTTCCGTGACCCATGTTGCTGGAACAAAATTCAATAATTGGTCTCATGATGATCTCCCTATTCCGCCTAACCATTTTATTTTTTAACTTTTTGTACTATAATGAACTTACGAAAGGAGTGATTGAGAAATGAGTGAGAATGCACAAAGCACCGAGATGTATGATGAAGTACTAGAAGTGCTGGATAAGCTTCGTCCGTTCCTGCAGCGCGATGGCGGTGACGTAGAACTGGTCGATGTGGAAGACGGCATCGTTAAGTTGAAACTTATGGGTGCCTGCGGCAGCTGCCCAAGCTCCACGATCACCTTGAAAGCCGGGATTGAACGCGCCCTCCTTGAAGAAGTAGAAGGCGTTGAAGAAGTAGTTCAAGTATTCTAAATCCCGTTCAATAACCCTCCCGATTCTCCTGTAAAGGAGATCGGGATTTTCTTATTATAGAGGATTTAACATTCTCTCACAACCTTAGAACACCAAACCCGCAAGCCAACTTGGCTGCGGGTTCTTGTTATGACTATAGACAAATTTAGCTTAATTCCTTAAAACGCTGGAATGATCGCACCTTCGTACTTTTCTTCAATGAAAGCTTTAGCTTCTGGAGAATTCAGGGCAGCAACCAGCTTTTTGATGGCTTCGGAATCTTTATTGTCTTGACGGGTTACCAAAATGTTAGCATAAGGGGAATCTACACCCTCGATGAACAGCGCATCTTTAGTTGGCACAAGACCAGCGTCTAGTGCAAAGTTCGTGTTGATCAAAGCAAGGTCTACCTCATCCAGTTGACGTGGGAGCATAGCCGCTTCCAACTCAATGATGTCGAGGTTTTTCTTGTTTTCAGTGATATCTGCTTTCGTTGCAGCAATGTTTGTATCATCTTTCAAGGTAATCAGACCATTTTTTGCAAGTAGGATTAGTGCACGGCCACCGTTAGTAGCATCGTTCGGAATGGCAACTTTTGCACCATCAGCCAACTCATCGATCGATTTGATTTTTTTGGAATAAGCTCCAAAAGGCTCAACGTGAACGGATGCAACGGAGACCAGATCTGTTTTATTATTTTTGTTTTGGTCATCCAGATACGGTTGGTGTTGGAAAAAGTTAGCGTCTAACTCCTTCTCATCAAGCTGCACGTTAGGTTGAATATAGTCAGTGAATTCTTTAATTTCAAGGGTAATTCCATCTTTTTCAAGCAATGGAGCAATAGCCTTCAAAATTTCAGCATGAGGCACAGGTGAGGCACCAATAACCAGTTTCACAGGATCTTTAGTAGGTTCACTTGTTGCTTCTGCATTTGGTGCTGTTGTAGCAGCCGAGCTCCCAGCATTATTAGATGCATTGTTGTTACCGCAAGCCGCAAGCACCGCAACCAGTGTCAGGCTAAAAAATGTAAGTAGTACTTTTTTCATTGTAAATCCCCCTCTAATCTATATTTTGTATTGAATAAGGATATATATGGATGTACCTTATTTCCGTGTGTAATGTTTTACGAGTCGGTCACCGGCCATTTGTAGCAATTGCACCAGTACGACAATAAATAATATAGAAACAATCATAATCTCCGTCTCATAGCGGTGGTAGCCGTAACGAATCGCCAAGTCACCTAATCCGCCGCCCCCAACCATACCAGCCATTGCTGTATAGGAGACCAGTGTAACCAGTGTGATCGTAACTCCAGCTAGCAGACCTGGACGAGCTTCTGGCAAAAGAACACGCATAACGATTTGGTTCGTCGATGCTCCCATACCTTGTGCGGCTTCGATGACTCCGCGGTCTACCTCTCTTAACGACGTCTCTACCAAGCGGGCAAAAAACGGAGCTGCACCAATCACCAGAGGTGGAATCGTACCGAGTACACCAATGGAGGTTCCAACAACGGCTTTGCTGAAAGGAATTAGAGCCACCATCAAAATGATAAAGGGTACGGAACGTAGGATATTTACAAGTAATGATAAGACCGAGTAAGTTACTCTGATTACTATACTATTCGATTTCCCCCATAAATACAATAGAATTCCGAGTGGTAAACCAAGAATAATTGTGAACAATCCGGAAAAAAATATCATTTTTATAGTAGCAACCGTAGCATCGATCATTTCTTGCCAATTTAGATCTGCAAAATTCATTACGAAATCACCTCCACATCAAGGCCTTGAGCAATTAGTCTGGAGATCGTTACAGCAATCGCCTCAGCTGGCCCTTCGAACCGCACAATCATCTGTCCATAAGGCACATCTTTAATCGTTGAGATGGTACCATGTAAGATTGCAAAGCTCACACCCGTATCACGCACGACATCGGATAGTGCCGAGCCGTAAGTTTTTTCTCCGAAAAAAGTAATTTTGACAGCTTGAGAGTTATCCCCGGCAGCAGCATCAAGCGCCACTCGAAGAGGCCCTTCATTCTGTGTCTCACTGCGGATGAAATCGCGTGTAACCTCATGCTGCGGCTTGAGAAATACCTCTGTAACTTTGCCTTGTTCAACAATCCCACCACCATGTATGACCGCGACACGGTCGCAGATGCTCTGGATTACATGCATTTCATGTGTGATCAGCACAATGGTCAAATGGAATCTTTTATTAATATCGAGCAGCAGCTTAAGAATGGAGTCCGTTGTCTGGGGATCAAGCGCAGAAGTGGCCTCGTCACACAGCAGTACATCAGGGTCACTGGCTAGTGCCCGGGCGATGCCGACCCGCTGCTTTTGTCCTCCAGATAACTGAGAAGGATACTTATCTGTATGTTCTTCAAGCCCAACTAGAGCGAGCAGATCTTTCACTTTTGTATCAATAGCTGTTCTAGATGTACCTGCAAGTCGCAGTGGAAAGGCAATATTATCATACACAGTCGCCGAAGAAAGCAAATTGAAATGTTGAAAAATCATCCCAATCTTGCGCCGCTGTTCCTGTAATTGACCTTGGTTAAGGCTAGTTAGTTCAACACCGTCTACCCAGACCTCACCTTCTGTCGGACGTTCCAACAGATTAATGCAACGGATCAATGTACTTTTCCCCGCTCCAGAGTGGCCGATGACTCCGAATATTTCACCTTTCTCGATGGACAGATTCAATCCAGAAAGCGCTGTTGCCGCATTACTCCCTTTTCCATAAACCTTTGTTATCCCTTTTAGATTAATCAACTCTCGTCGCCCCCCCTTTATATTTCACTTATTCTATACAAAAAAACCTCCAACGATCGATGCAGATCGCAAGAGGCTCTGTGGGTTTATTAAGACAATGCCTTCTCATCTGCCAACGACCGCAACCTGCGCCATTGTAGGAATTAGCACCATGACATTTGTACAACGCTTCCCGCGCTGGATACAAATCGGTTGCCGGGCTTCATCGGGCCTATCCCTCCGCCGCTCTCGATAAGATAAAGTTATGAAATTATATTTTTTCTGAAATCGTACATACTTTAATGCAAGCATAAGTATAGTGAGTTTATCGATTTTTGTCAAAAGGAAATATATTGAACGATTACGATTTTATGCTCTTTGCCTTGCTTATTTCCTTACGCAGCTGTTCATTGCTGTAGCTGAATGCCGCGATTAATGTCTTACAGTTCATTTCGAGCGATTGTTTTAAATCCTCAAGATGGCTGTCCAAATCCTCGAGCTGAATTTTGTCATGCAGACCTTGGTGCCGCTGCCACAAATCATCCTGCATTTCAGAATTCATATAATGAATTTCAGCATTTCTGCGCTTGCGTAAATTCTCCAATGGATCGCGGTAGGAGTTCTTGATCTGTTCCAGTTGATCCGCTAATGCAGGATGTACATTCAATAATTGGAGCTGACGCAGCACTGTAAAGTAAGAAAAGTGCGTTTTTAATTTGGATGTTTTGAGATCATAAAAATGATTCAGTACCGTCCCAAGCTTGTCCAGAAGAGAGAAAACCCGGATAAAGCCATCTTTATAAAAATAAACATAACGTGCATAATCGCCCTGTTCCACCGGTGTCATATCATCCATATAACCCGCGATCACTAATTTCCGGTAAAAAGCGGCCGCGAACCAACTTTGCTCCAGTTCATCCAGAGAGGAAATCAGTCCACGTGTCCAAATCTCCAGCTTGCGGTATTCATGGTCATTATCCTCATGGGCACTCATTTCCTTGCGCAGCAGTGCTGCAAAAGTGGCCATATTCTCCATCGCATCAGCCAACACACCACTGTTCTTTCGAGGCGGCTCTCCAAGTAATACCCGCAGCATATCCCAGTCCTCCTAAAGTTTTGTTCAGCGTCTGCTTCCATGGACTGCTTCGTACAAAACTCGCGACGTAAGCATCGGCCAATCAGCTCCACGATATACCGATTTCCACTTTATTATTCCGCGGGTGAAGCGCCTCTATCCACGGAGGGAATGTTCTACCAAGGCGGTGGAATCATTGGGTTCGTTACATTTTTTCCAGACACGACACTACCCGCACGATTTAGCTGCCAGACTCTTACACTCATATAACATAAGACACCAAACAAACTGGCAATCAGCAAAATATGAGCCAAAGCGGCAAATATGTACAATCTTTCATTATCTAGGGTGAAAACCACAGCCGCCCCACTAAACACCTGCATCAAGCATAACAGCACTGCAGCTACACCTAGCGCTCTAAGCTCTGGATAATCCTTATGCTTCCAAAATGCTAAATGCCCAAGCAGCGCAGTAAGCATGAATAAGAGCAAAGCCGCAATCCGATGCGTAAAAACAACACCTACACCTCCGGAAAGCTCCGGAACCCATTCTCCATTACAAAGCGGCCAACCCGAACACCCGCCCTGTGAATCCGTATGACTTACAAAGGCTCCAATATACACGACAATATAAGAATAGATGGCAGTAAAACAAGTTAAATTGCGAAAAGCCTTACTTACGGGTTTCTTTTGAGCTTCCAATGTATGATCATATTCGCGCGAATCATGCCATCTCTTGGTTCCAAGAGCCAACATCATAGCGCTCGAAAAGGCGATCAAAGAAAAACCCATATGCAGCGCCATTACAGCAGCAGATTGAGATTTAATTACTGCAAGCGCTCCCATACCACCTTGAACGATGACGAATAATAAAGTCATAAATGCATAGCCCAGCAAATCGCGCCGAGTACGGGCATAACGCCAAAAAGCAAACATCGAGGCAAGTGAGAATAACCCTGCCAAACCGCTAAACAAGCGATGGGTGTATTCAATCATCGAGCCTATAGTATAAGCCGGAATTAATTTCCCATGACAGAGCGGCCATTCATTTCCGCATTCCAAGCCCGATCCAGTCTTCGTCACTACCGCTCCTCCGAGTACAGCGAGGAACATGATAAGGCAAGTAAGATAACTAAGCCATTTCAACTGATTTGTCGTCAAAAATATCACCCGCAGTTTTTAGTAATGAAGAAGCAGCCAGACTTATATTTCAAAAAACCACCGCTTTTGCACAAACAGGCGAAAGCGGTGGTTCCTTAGGAATTACTTTTGAAGGCTTTGATGCACTTGGACCGCTTTATCAAGGAAATTTTCAATCTCTTCACGGGATTTGCGCAATTTATTAACGAATCTAACCAATTCCCGTCCATCCGAATATGCGACGAAGCTTGGAATACCCATAATATTTTGTTCTTGGCTAACATCGCCCACGGCATCAACATCTACCTCAACCAGTGTAAGGCGGTCTGCATAAGCCTGCTCTACCTCTGGGATAAAAGGATCGATAAATTTGCAATCCGAGCACCAGTCAGCCTTGAAGATGGCCACTGTTAATCGAGGTGATTGAATGGCTACCTGAAATTCAGCAGGAGAACTAATTTTGTCCATGATTTACTCAGTCCCTTCTTCAATATCTGTCTATTTTCTACTCTTTAAGTGAAGCAAAATGCAGGGTAGAAGTCAAACCTATTCTCTCATACGAACACGTGCAGGCTGTAACTTCATCAGCGGATTCAATAATTTTTGGAGCGCCCGCGGATAACTGGAGATTTCCTGTTTAGTCAGCACGCCCAGCACAATAAGCAGTACTAGATAAATAACAACAACTGCTGCTCCTACAACAAGACAAGTGATCAGAAACGCCAAACGTGCCGGCATCAGATCTGTTAACAGAATCCCAGCCTCATTCAAGCCATAACCAATCCCGCCGGACACAAGTACCGCAATCGCGAAACCGCCCCAACGTTTGCCCATAATTTCAAAAGGCACGATCGATTTCAGCATACGTAAGTTAAGCAAAGTAATGACCACGAAACAAAGTGCTGTTGCACCGATGATTCCGTAGATGCCAAATACCTTACTAAGTAATAAGCTTGCCACTAATTTTACAATAATACCCGCTAACACATAATACATGGAAATTCGCGATTTGCCCATACCTAACAAAATAGAGTTCGTTGTCATCATCGTAATCTGAAAGATCGTTCCTAAAGTAAGCATGGCTACGATACCACTGCCATCTAAACTGGCGAACAATAATCCATTTACAGAATAAGCAGCTGCTACAAGCGCCAATACAATCGGCATCCCTGTCAAAATAGAAATCCGCAGAGCAAGCGTTATCTGCTTTTTCAAATGCCCCTCATCACGGCGGGCATAGGCAGCCGAAATGATCGGAATCAATGAAGTTCCAAGTGCGATAGCTAGAACAGGTGGAATGCCCGCTACACTCTGAGCACGATTGGATAAAATACCTAGCGCTGAAGTGGCACTATCCCTACCTATCTGATCAATCAATAATCGTACCGTAAGAGAAGTGTCAATTACATTCACAACCGGAATCGTAAGGGAAGACAGCACAATGGGAATAGACAGTGTAAAAATATCCTTGTAGATACCCCAAATCGGTAATTTTTGAGCAGTATCATAATTCAATCCTAATTGCTTGTCCTCACGGCGAAGTTTGACTGCAAAATAAATCATTACGCCAAACGCCGCGATACTACCGATCACGCTACCAAAGGATGCTCCCGCAGCAATTGTAGTGTTGCTATAACCTTGATGTAATAAAATATAAGCCAGCAAAATAGCGGTCAGTACGCGAGCGAATTGCTCCACGATCTGAGAAATCCCACCTGCCATCATATTGTTGCGGCCTTGAAAATATCCACGCATCATCGCTATTGCCGGAAAAAGCAGCAGCGCAGGCGCAATAGCTTTTATCGCCATCGCCGATTCAGGGACATCAGCAATATGAGTTGCATAAAATGGAGCCCCTATGTACAGCAAGACAGTCATAAACACCCCTGCAGCCACTGAAAACAGCAGTGCAGCATGATACACTTGTCTCGCCTCTTCAGGACGATTCAAGGCGTATCGTTCAGAGACCATTTTGCTGAGTGTACTTGGAATCCCAGCGGTGGCTACGGTTAGAAGCATTAAATAGATATTGTTAGAAACTCCGAACGATGCTCTCCCCACACCGTCAAAGATATGGTCCAGCGGCACCCGCTGGACAAGCCCGAGTACCCTTGCCACCAAAGCTGCAGCAGCAAGGATAAGCGTGCCTTTAACAAAAGACTCTTTCTTGGACAAACTCTTTCCCCTTCTTCACTGTTAAATTAAAACCGGGCGACCCATATAAAAAAGAGGACGACCATAATTACCTGCAACACGATTTTGACCAAGGTGCTGCTAAATAAGCCGAGTATGGAGCCAACACTTACCTTAGCAGCTTTAGAAGGTGAAGATCCCACGATCAATTCTCCAATAAAAGCCCCTAGAAATGGCCCAATGATAAGACCAAAAGCCGGGATAACAAAAGGTCCCAAGATCAGCCCGATCGTGCTCCCGATAATCGATGAACGTGAGCCGCCAAATTTTTTGACACCCCACGCTCCTACAACATAATCAGCAACAAAAAGAACTACAACAATCAGTGTTTGAATAATCCAGAACCAAACCCCAAAGGGCTCAAAAGAAAAGAACCAGCCGTATACAAAAAAGGCAAGATAGATCGCTAACGCACCCGGCAGTATGGGATACACAGCCCCTGCCAATCCTACAGCAAACAAAACAATGATAAGAATCCAACCCAGGATCGTCAATTCCTTAACCTCCTACTAGCATAATGCTCCATGGATTCACTTCGCAGTACTGCTTTTATTATTTGCTGCCTACAGAGGCTGCAGCTTCGGTAAAGATATACTTTTGGATGACCTCGGCAATCCCGTCTTGATTATTGGTCGCCACCACAACATCAGCCTCTTGTTTAACCGTCTTTTGCGCGTTGCCCATGGCAACCCCAAGTCCAGCCTGCTGGATCGCCGCCAGATCGTTAAGGCTGTCGCCCACAGCTACAACTTGCGACATTTCTATTCCCAGCAGCTTGCAGACTTCCTTTATTCCTGCTGCCTTATTCACGCCTAGAGGATTAATCTCCAGATTGTGCGGAGAAGAGTTCGTAATCTCCAGTCCACCCATATCTTGAAGACGAAGCAACAGCTTATGGCGAAGCTCATCATCTTCAGTGTGATAACCGAACTTAAGCCATTCTCTACCCGTTACATCCCCATCCCAGTTATCCTGTTTGAGAACTTCGTCCAGAGAATAAGCCCAGAACCAGATGTCATCTGCTTTTGCAAGATCATACATTTCTTGTACCAGCTTGGGATCCATTAGCGATCTCCGGTATATTTCATGTGGCGCTCTCCACACCTCACTGCCGTTCACAGTGATCATCGGTGTCTCTAAACCTAGCTGCTCTGCATAGGGTAAGGCACTTACAAATGCCCGGCCTGTCGACAGACAGACATGAACGCCTGCGTTGACCGCCTTTTGAATCCATTCCACCGTTGTGGGTGTAATTATCTGTTCATCATTCAGTAGGGTTCCATCCATATCCAATGCAAGCAGGCGGTATTTGGCAATCATTTGCCACCCCTCCATTCTTGTATGCTCTCTATTGAGAAGCTGTTTATTTTTTTAAATCTTAGCCATAGGGTCAGAGTTACTCGGTACCTGTAGTCTCTCCCTCCTTCGCATTATCATTAGTATTATTGCCAGACTGGAGACTTTTCTTTGGAACTCCATCAAGCCCATATTCCCAATCATAGGCATCAAATATTTTACGTGCGACTGGTGCCGCACTTTGTGAACCAAAGCCACCTTCAGGGATTACAACCGCCACAGCCAACTTAGGATTATTACGTGGAGCATATGCAATAAATACCCCATTATCGCGAATTTCACCCTTAGCTACTTGCTGAGAGGTTCCCGTCTTACGTGCAAAGTCATAAGGGAAATCAGAAAAAGCACTAACTTCACTTCGCATCCCCTGCTTAATTTCATTCCAGTAGGACTTATCGAAGTTTGTTACTTCATCAAGCACCTCACGTTTAAACTCTTTGATTATATTTCCATCTGCGTCAGTAATCTTGCTAACCAGTTGAGGTTTAATCCGCTGTCCTTCATTAGCAAGTGTAGTAACATACTGTGCAAGCTGCATTACTGTATAACTTCCTTGTTGTCCGAAAGAGGCATAGACCAGTGCGGACTGCGCACTACCAGCAGCTTCTATATTGGTATAGTTTCTTTGACCCAAGAATTCATTAGGCAGGTCAATTCCCGTAGATACACCAAGGCCGAACTCTTTCATATAGACATCCCAGATGTCTATCCCCTTGCTTTTATATTTGTCATACAATCTTTTACCGACCATATCGACCATAAATGCATTCGAGGATTTCTCAATGGCTCTAGCAGGATCCAAAGAACCATATACGTGGTTAGAAGAGTTTCTTACCTTCGTTTCATGCCCAGACTTACCAAAAGTCGCAAAACCTTTATCCTGATAATAAGAAGAAGTTGAAAACAACCCTTCATTCAGACCCACGAGTACACTCAAAGGTTTAATCGTTGAACCTAGAAGCAGTACAGATCTTAGTCCGTTCCCTGAGGTTCCCGAAGAAATAGGAGTGATCGTTCCGTTCTGATAATTATCCATAATACTGTTCCAGACATCTGAAGACAAAGAACCTGATGTCCAAACATTCGTATCATAATCAGGCATACTCGCCATAGCGACAATATTACCAGTATCTACTTCCATCGCTACTGCATATCCCGTTAAAGCATTCGGATGCGTTCTGCCTTGTACGGTATTAGAGTGCAACCATTTGAGCTGATCTGTTATCGCCTGTTCTGTCTTCATCTGAACATTCTTATTAATCGTTGTCCAGATGTCATTTCCTTTGACAGGCGGAACGACACGCTCAATTTTCTCCGCCATATTCTGTGGATTGACGGAAATTTCCTGATATCCGTTTTGCCCGCGAAGCTCACGCTGATATTTCAGCTCCAGCCCATCGAATCCAACAAATTCATCATCCTTATACGTTAGCCCTGGCTCCGGATTGTTTTTCATAGCACTAAGAATGTTTTTATAAATATTAAGACTGTTCGCGGATTTGAAGGGTTTGATATATCCAATCGTCTGTACAGCAACCGTATCTTTATCGTAATGACGAATGCTCTCCTCGACAATCTCAAGCCCCGGATATTCTCCTTTATGTTCCATGAAATAAGCTACTTCTTCAGTAGTCAGATCAGCCTTAATTCGCCGTGCCATAAAGCCAAGTGATTTACGAAAATATAAATCCAACGCATCAATTACATCTTTCTCCGTCATCTTCTCTGCATTTGGATCACCATATTTATTGAAATCAGCTACCAGCTTGGCTGCCAAGGCATCAGACTTGACCTTAGCCTCTGGGGTCAGCGTTGTTTTACCGGTGTCTTTATCTGTTTCCTTAGCCGTATACTCTTTATTGAGTGTGATATACAGCGATTGAACAGGAGTGGAATAAGCTAGCTTCTCACCGCCTGCAGCGTATATAACCCCTCTCATGGAAGCTAACGGTACATTTTTAGTATCTCTACTCGTCTCTACCTCAGTTAAAGTTGGACCTTCCACGAATTGCAGAACAGCTAGTCGGATGATGATTACGCAAAATATAACGAACGTGCTAAAGAAAAACACGTTGAGTCGCAGGCCGATGGAACTTTTGCTGCTGGTCTCGTCAGGAGGTGAGGCCTGCTTACGGAAAAAACTCACAGTTTGTCTCTCCTTTTTCTCTAATTTAAGCTTATTGTTCTTGAACGGGATCTGCCACAGGAGGAATATTCTTCTTTGGAACCCCATCCAGCCCATATTCCCAATCATAAGCATCAAAAATCTTACGGGCAACCGGAGCTGCACTATTTGAGCCAAAGCCGCCCTCCGGAATCACAACCGCTACAGCCAGCTTCGGATTCTCACGTGGAGCAAAGGCAATAAAAACCCCGTTATCACGGTTTATATTTTTTCTGTCCGTTTTTTCAGAGGTTCCTGTCTTACGGGCAAAATCATAAGGAAAATCGTCAAAAGCACTAACTTTACTGCTCATTCCCTGTTTGATTTCTCTCCAGAACGATTTATCAAAGGTTACTTTATTAAGCACTTCTTTTTTAAATTCCTTAACCACCTTACCTTGCGCATCCGTAATCTTACTTATAAGCTGTGGTTTAATTCGCACACCTTCATTTGCAAGTGTAGTAGCATACTGGGCAAGCTGTAACGTAGTATAACTGCCTTGCTGGCCAAAAGATGCGTAGACGAGCGCGGCCTGCGAGCTCCCTGCAGCCTTGAAATCTGTATAGTTAATCTGACCTGGTGATTCACCGGGAAGACCACTTTGTGTTGACACACCCAGTCCGAACTTTTTCATATATTGGTCCCAGACCTCTACGCCTTTATCCCCCAGGTATTTCTTATAAAGTTGCTTTCCGACCATATCCACCATAAATACGTTAGAGGATTGCTTGATAGCATCAGCCGGATACAGTTTTCCATAGACGTGACCTGATGAATTTCTAACCGATGATTTATCATCCTTACCGAAATAGGTAATCCCCACATCTGGATAGGTGCTCGAGGTGCTAAAAAAACCTTCATTTAGACCAATTAATACACTTAACGGTTTGATGGTCGATCCCATGAATACAAGAGAGCTAAAATCATGACCCGATCTCCCGGAAGAATTCGAGGTAATTGTACCATTCAGATGATTGTTCATAATTTTATTCCAGACGGATGTAGGCAACGAGTCCTTTGTCCATACATTCGAATCGTAATCCGGCATACTCGCCATAGCGACAATATTACCAGTCTCTACTTCCATTGCTACTGCATAACCTGTTAAAGCATCTGGATGAGTTTCGCCTTGCACAGCATTGGTGTGCAGCCATTTAATCTGATCTAATATGGCCTGTTCAGTCTTCATCTGAACATTCTTATTAATAGTCATCCAAATGTTATTGCCTTTTACAGGGGGAACGGTCTGTTCTACCTTCTCCGCCATATTTTGAGGAGTGACCGAAATGACCTGATAACCATTTTCTCCGCGCAGTTCGCGTTGATACTGCATTTCCAGACCATCAAACCCCACATATTCTTCCGTTTTATACATAAGTCCCGGTGAAGAATTGTCTTTCATTGCACTACGAATATTTTTGTACATCGCTATGTCTTCGGTTGATTTAAAAGGTTTGCCAAAACCCACCGTCTGCACAGCTACCGTATCTTTATCGTAGTGGCGTATACTTTCTTCCACAATGGTAATACCTGGATATTCATCCTTATGTTCCATGAAATAAGCTATTTCTTCTGAAGTTAGCCCTGCTTTTATACGACGCGGTACATAACCCAGATACTTTTTAAAGTCCAGATCAAGTAAATCCAGCACGTCCTGCTGCGTTAACTTGGGGGCATCTGCACTTCCATATTTCTCAAACTCCGCTACTAATCTTGCTGCAAGGTCATTAGACTTATTTTTCGCTTTTTCCGTTAGTGAGGTTTCACCCGTTACTTTATCGGTAGTTTTAGCTGTATATTCCTTATTTAGGGTAAGATAGAGCGACTCAACAGGTGTAGAATAGGCTATCTGCTCACCCCCGGCAGCAAAAATAATCCCTCGCATGGCTGCCAGCGGAACAAACTTCGTATCCCGTTTAATCTCTTCTTCTGTCAGCAAAGCTCCCTCAGTAAACTGCAAACCTGCAAGACGCACAATAATGATACAAAAAATAAAAAAGGTGCCAAAGAAAAACAGATTCAATCTCAGACCTACAGAATGTTTCGAAGATTTCCCGTCCGTAGGCGGGAGCTGCTTCCCAAAGCTCACCAGCTTTCTTCCCTTCTATATAAAAATAATGTCTGAATTGCCTTAGCCAGCGACATTGCTCTTATAATGAAGGTGATTTCTAAGAAGCTGATTGTGAGCATTGCACTCGCATTTATGTTAGAGCAGTTGGTATGAGTTTATTGTACCACACGGAAGGAGTGCAGCGCCCTCACTCAGAGTGCGTTCTCCCTAATATGCGTATCGTCAAAATCCTTCGGATTAAACCAATCTCCGCTGCTCGCCCAAGTGGGATCCAATGGAATCCAAGCTTGCCGGTCACTTATATAAACTTCATTCCAGGCATGTGCGCCATACCCGCCTCGACCATCATAGCCTTGCCCCGTTACAACGCGCACCTGTAACCCTTGAGAGCGGGCCATAACAGCGTAAAGACGGGCATAATCAATACATACCCCTATGCGTGTGTCGAAGGTATCCTGCGGGGTCTGTTCATGCCAAATTCTATTTTTTTCATAATTTTCCGCTTTGGCGTAATCATAAGTTACTCGTGTTCCTACCCAATCATACAGTAGTCTGGCTTTCTTCTCGTCTCCTTGCGCTTGTCCAATAATATCTTCAGCAGCTCCCACAATATCTTGTGGAATGTCATGATCGATAACTTCATATTTTCTGCGCAGAATATCATTCATCTCAGCTGCAACGGTCTTCGTCAGAATAGGCAGCTTTTTCTGCACTGTCTCCCCAACAAAGGGTTCAAATACAGCGGCAGCGCTTTGACTGTAGATCGGAGAAGATTCCACATATCGGCTAAATTGACTTTCTGGATTTAGGCCAACACAAATGAAGAGAGCGAGCACAATAATTAAACCACGAGTCAAGCCTATAATTAATCCTATGATAGCTCCACCCATACGGCTTACTTGCGTAATCTTTCTGTCCTTAAATGTCTTGGTGCGCCGTAGCTGGTGGAATGGAAGCAGCATAGACAACAATCCCAGAAGCATGCGAATTAAGATATAAGAGAGCAATAACAACAATAGAAACCGCACCAGCGGCGATTCCGCCAGCACAGACACAGCCGTATAATAAATTTGCTGCCACTGGGTCAGCTGTTTATCAGGCAGACTTATTCCTGCTGCCCAAGTCTGAACATGAGGATTGAGATACGCCGCAGCAGGAATGGCCAGCACCAAAGAAGCTATTGTAAACAGTCCTGTTCCCAGCAGACCGAATAATCTTCCGGTAGCACTTGAGAACCCTCTGCTCCAGCCTTGCAATAGTGAAAAGACTACTACCAGCAGGAGGGCGATGGAGATGATATTTGCATCACTCAGACTAGTCAACCAACCGTTTATCATATCCAATCTCCCCTTTCAGCCGCCCGCTTGCTTGTTTTTGATAATCATTTAAACTGAGGCCGTTTATTGATGTTTCCGAGCTTCCTCGATAAATGTTTGTGTGGTATCTGTAATACTCCACTTCCCAAGACTAACTCCGCGGAAAGTAACCTCTACCTTATCTTCACCAGTAGTACCTTTCACTTCAATATTCGGAGTTGTGATCGTAAATGTTCCGTCACCATTTGAAGTGTACTTCGCATCCTGCGCCTCTTTAAGCATGACCTCTTGTGCTTCCTTCTTCAGCGTGCTTACCGTTCCATCTGCCACCTTATTCACAGCGTTACCAATTTGGTCCATTGTCACACCACTATAGATGAATAGACCTACAACGATAATAATGACAATCGCCCATTTCAACATCGTTTTGACCAAATTAACAACCGCGAACAACAGAACAAGCGCAATAACAATAACTAACCAATTCTCTCTAATAAACTGTGACCACACCTCTGGATCCATCAACCTCACAACACCCCTATCGCCTAGTTTCGTCCTAAGGATTATCTCCTCCATAGACATGACGCCAATATTAATTATTATACATGAATGCCCATCATAATTCATGGTTCCACAGTCAGAGAAAGGTATACCTGCTTACAGGAATTAAAAAAGCGGTATAAGCCCTCTCTGTCCCACGTAAAGTACAAGTAGTTGCTTAAATTTGATCTTCTTAAAATACGCCTTCCTGCATTAACCTTTATTGTAGATGGCTCTCGGAGGTGTTTCCCTGTGAAAACTGCGCTATGGCTGTACCTGTTTCTTTTTCTGGCGTTTTTTGATTTACATGCACAGTATCCTATTCTAACGCCCTTTGCCATCTCTCTTGGTGCGGGACCCGCCTTTATTGGCTGGATGATGGGCATGTATTCGTTGACCCATCTTCCTGGCAATTTGCTCGCAGGCGTACTCGTCGATCGTAATGGCAGCCGCCGCTACATCGTCTTTAGCCTTGTTACTGCGGGAGCCATTCTATTGCTGCAGGCTCACGCTCAGCTTCCGTGGCATTTGCTGATGCTACGAGCAGCAAGCGGGTTCGCGCTCGCCTTCCTCTCTCCGGCGTGCATGACCTTGCTGGCTTCATTATCATCTGATGCCACTGAGCAGGGGAAATATATGTCCGGACATGGTATCGTTCATACCTTAGCTTCAGTGGTATCCCCAGCAGCGGGTGCCTTTATCGTAGCTAAAGCTGGCTATTCCGGCACCTTCACCACATTGGGATGGCTGCTTATCGCTACAGGAATCATGGCTTTTTTCAGTGTACCGGCGCCTGCCCGGCGTTTAGTACGCCCTGTAAACTCAGCAGCACCTCCTTTAAAAAATCAGGATCTTCCTTCGGTCCCTATATCCGATCCCAATCCAGTTTCCAAACGTTATTATCTGCTGCCTTTTTTCGTTTCTTGTTCACAAGGGGTTCTGTTCTTTGAGCTTCCTCTATCTCAGACCGGAAGTAATAGCATTGTTTCCACAGGTATTCTTTTATCGCTCCTTAGCTTAGGGGCTTTGGTAACACTCAGTTTGTTCTTCCTGAACCGCTTTTCCCCAGGAGGAAGAATAGCCGTGGCCTTGCTAGGAATGGCCCTTTGTTTTTTTGCGCTCGCCTCACTTCACAGCATTCCCGCTTCCGTTATTCTCTTTATGCTGGGTGCAGCCAAAGGAATATTATTTCCTGCAATGGCTTCGCTCTTTATTAGTCTAGGTGGACCAGGACGTATGGGACGCACCTTCTCCATGCAGTCGATAGCCATGTCACTAGGTGCATTCGCAGGGCCTGTGGCCGCAGGACAACTAAGAGACGTTGTTTCGCCTTATTTCATTGCCTTTCTATTGCTGATGGTTGCACTATTACTGCTTCCGCCAAAAAATTCAGCCAAGCTGTCCACCTACTCTTCCAAATGGAATGGGCGGGCCGCATGATTTATTGTTTTTACGACATTTCCCGGGGAATGAAGATTTTCCTGTAGAAACAGTTGTTAAAACTGCTCCTCCTTCGGTAAACTATAATGAGTCTGAAAGTTCAGGCTTCATTTCCGGAGGTGATTGTCAGCAAATGTCCATTACGATTATTGTCGAAGGCAAAAACGATCACAGCAGATTACGACGCGTGCTGGTACCGGAAGTCGAAATCCTCTGTACCTTTGGTACATTAAATACGCTCAAACTCGAGTCCCTGCGACAAAAAGTAGGAGATGGAGAAGTATATCTTTATATGGATAACGACAGTTCAGGCAAAAAAATACGCGGGATTCTCCGCGATGCCTTTCCCGATGCTGGTCACATCTATACGCGCCGGGGTTATGCCGGAGTGGAGGGCACTCCAGATGAATACAATATTAATCAGCTTGAAAAAGCGGGTCTGGAAGAGTTCATCATTTACCCTGAACCCATTCCTTTTTGATTCGCGATATATTGCCTAAGAAATTAAAAACGCCTTTTTCGTTATCCCTTCAATAAACGGGATTCGAAAAAGGCGTTTCTGTTATGCGGTTATGTTCTATTCACGAGCCAATTCATTCAGCCTATCGGCAAGAAATTCAGGCGTTACGTTATCCGTATCTCCTGCGTCATACAATGCACGGAGACGATTGTCCCGATCAACCAATGCTATGCGATTGGCATGTACGAAATTTTCTTTACTATTCCCTGCAATTAGTACTTTAAAAGAATCAGTTGCCAGCTTACGAATCACTTCCTGATCCCCCCGTAAGAAGTACCAACCCTTATAATCTGCCTGGAAACGGTCCGCAAAGGTCTTAATGGCTTCACGTGTATCATTCTCTGGATCAAAAGAAATGGAGACGAACGCCGTATCTTTTCCAAAGCTGCCCTCGTCGACCAGAATCTTCTGTGTCTGGGATAACAGGAACGTAGTTATAGGACATACATCCGGACATTGCGTGAAAAAAAAGTATACCAGCCGTGCCTTACCTTGTGTATCAGCCAGAGTAATCTGGTCTCCATCCACATTTTCAAGTGAAAAGTCCTGCACTTCTCCGATTACCGGCAGTTTTTCTTTTCCTAAATTCAAAGAATTAACTGCCAGATAACCAGCCATTACCAAAGCAAGCAATAGTAGAATCCAGGTCCATTTATAACGCTTAAAGGTCTGCACGGACAATAATACCCTCCCTCTTCTTAACCGTGAATCGTATTTAATACAAGTACGATCAAACTTACCGTTAGGTAGTTAATGGAGAAGAGGAAGTTCTTCTTCGCCCAGACTTCGTCATCTTTTGCTGCAAAGCCCATCAAGGTTATGATTAACCAAGCCAGGGACAGCGCTGTTGAAATCACCAGATAAAAAATGCCTGCATAATCGTAGGCGTACATTAACACTGGAATAGGCAGTAACAGTGCTACATAAGGAATCATTTGAAACTTCGTACGACGTGTTCCTTTGACTACAGGCAGCAGTGGGAAACCTGCGGCTCTATATTCTTCTTTACGTCTAATCCCGAGCGCCCAGAAATGGGGAGGTTGCCACAGAAACAACATCGCAAACATCAGCCAAGCCCCTAGATCAACTGTTCCCGTAACTGCAACGTAGCCAATTACCGGTGGCATAGCTCCAGAGATCGCACCTACTGAAGTGCTCCATGTTGATGTCCGTTTCAACCAAAGGGTGTATACTACAACGTAAACGAACATCCCTACAATCCCGAACAGACCGGCTAAAACTCCGGAAAAAGCAAACAGCACAATCAAACCCGCAATCCCAAGCCCAATAGCATACAGCAATACGGTTTTGGGTTTCAATCGTCCTGTAGGAAGCCCACGATCGCGCGTTCTTTCCATCTTCATATCCAGATCACGGTCGAAATAGTTATTAAAAACACAGGCCGAAGCCATAACCAGCATTGTACCGAGCAGAGTCAGAACTAATCTGCCGTATTGAACATCCCAACCTGAAGCCAGCCAATATCCTGCAAAGGCAGCGATGAGGTTAGATCGGATAATACCGGGTTTTGTTACGGTAATGAAATCACGCCAACTTGCACCTTCCGGTGGAGATTTTGCAGACATAGCTGCAGAATCGGAAGAAGCTTGAAATGTTATATGATTATCCACACCAAATGATCCTCCTTCTAAACAAACTTCTAACGTTCTAGCCGAAGCACTAAATAGACTTCGCTGTTAACTTTATCATATCAAACCCGAGGAGACTTTGACAGTCATGGCACAGTATGTTCATGAATTTGACAATTACGTGACAATATTTATTTTCAGCCCCTTAATAACCTAAGCCGTATTTGGGTAATTATTAATAATGTACTTCCGAACAACAAAGGAGAACTGACCAATGGACACCGCTACACATTTAGTTATGGGCATAGGGTTAGCCGGACTTTCTTTCGTCGATCCCGTCGTTGCTTCTGACCCTAAACTGGCCGGGGCCGTTATGCTGGCAACGATTTTAGGCTCACAGGCTCCTGATGCCGATACCGCATTACGACTAAAGGACAATGCAATATATATTCGTAATCACCGTGGAATCACACACTCCTTGCCTTTTCTAATTTTGTGGCCCGCTCTGATTGCCCTAGTCTTAGGGCCTCTGTTTGGGTTTACTGATTTGGCAGCTTTAAGCCATGTTGCACTCTGGGGTTTCATAGGTGTAGGCGTGCACGTCTTCTCTGATCTGTTTAACACCTATGGAACTCAGGCGGCCCGTCCATTCACTGAGAAATGGATCGCCTGGAATATCATCCACATTTTCGATCCATTTATTTTTGGCAGCCATATCGCAGCTATTCTGCTCTGGATCACTGGGATTGTTCCGCCTAAACCTTTATTTATTACGCTTTATGCCTGTACCATTCTTTATTATATTTGGAGAACGATTGTTCATGCCCGCCTTACACGAAACATCAAGCTTAAAGATATACACCATACTGCTGGCGAACGTTATATTGTAATCCCTACAATTTCACTTAAACGCTGGAACGTAGTTAAAGTGAAAAAAGACGGCAGCTATGACGTTGGGCAGCTACTGAACAACCGTCTGGAATGGTTCAAACATGCGGTCTGCTCGAATCATCCCGCTGTGGAAATATCCAAGTCGCATCCAGATATTCAGTCCTTTTTATATTTCACCTCTTATGCGGTGGCCGAAGTGGAGGAGCTTCCTTCAGGATATATGGTGCGCTGGGGAGACGTTCGTTATTTACACCGCAAACAATACCCTTTTGTGGCTGTATTAGTTATGGATAACCAATATAAACCTTTAAATACTTATGTAGGCTGGCTTAGCAGCGATAAGCTCGACAAACGATTTTCCATCGACCCTGGTTCTTTACGATGAAACTGTAGACTTACTGAGAGAACTATTCTATAATCACAAAAAATCCCGGAGTATTTATAATACTCCGGGATTCATTTTAGCAGACACGGAAAGGAAGGCTCTTAATGGGTAAAGGACTCTCACTTTGGTTCGCTTGTTCTTCTATTCTTATTCTCACTGCCGCTTCAATCGCGATCAGCTATAGCTTCTGGCTAGCACTTCTGCTTGGTTTTCTCTGCGTATTGAATATTGGCTGGGGATTTATCCTCAAAGCCAGAATTAGACGCAAACAGGAAAGTTTAAGCTCTGATTAGATTAACGAGCTGGCAGAAAGCCCATCCGCTCTTTTACGCCATTCAATGTCTCAGCTGCAACAATACGTGCGCGTTCAGCACCTTCGGCAAGAATATCAGTGATCGCACCTGAACTGCGAATTTCATGATATCTTTGTTGCAAAGGCTCAAGTGTGGACACAACCACTTCCCCAAGATCCTTCTTAAAGCCACCATACATTTGTCCCTCATAACGATCGGCAATTTGCTGGAGGGACATTCCAGAACATTCCGAGTAAATACTCATCAAGTTACTAATCTCTGGCTTATTAGCCGGATCAAAGATAACTTCACGTCCAGAATCAGTCGTTGCGCGGCTGATTTTTTTACGGATCACATCCGGCGAATCCAACAGGGCAATATAGCTGCCTGCATTTGGGCTGCTCTTGCTCATTTTTTTAGTGCCATCATCCAGAGACATAATGCGTGCGCCCACTTCAGGGATATACGGTTCAGGAATCGTAAAGAATTCGCCAAAACGGTTATTGAATCGGCCAGCTAAATCACGGGTCAACTCCAAGTGCTGCTTCTGATCTTCACCTACTGGCACAAGATCCGCATTATAAACAAGAATATCTGCTGCCATTAAAGAAGGATATACGAATAGGCCCGCGCCAACCGAATCCTTACCTGATGATTTATCTTTGAACTGTGTCATACGCTCAAGCTCGCCCATTGCCGTTAGCGTAGTCATGATCCAACCCAATTCCGCATGCTGAGGCACATGGGACTGCATATATACATTCGAACGCACAGGATCAATTCCTGCCGCGATAAAGAGTGCAGCTACAGCTTCAGACTGCTCACGCAGTGCCGCAGGATCTTGAGCAACGGTGATCGCATGCATATCGACAACCATAAAGAAACATTGATGATCGTCTTGCAGCTTCACAAAATTTTTCAGCGCTCCGATATAGTTACCCAAAGTTAGAGAACCGCTCGGTTGTATGCCTGACATTACTTTTTTCAACATAATATAGACCTCCGTTAGATGTGATTTCCAATTTCCGAGAACGCAAAAAAAGCCTCATCCGCAAGGGACGTGAGACCGTGGTGCCACCCTTATTCGCTGCTAAACCTTTGTATAGTCAAAAGGAAACAGCCTTAGTCTTCCGTTAACGGGGAAGATCCGGCCGGTCTACTAGGGTATCTTGCTCCCGTTCAAGCGCGGCGCTCAGGGGTCCATTCATCAAGAGTGTCCTACCGGTTCGCATCAACCACCGGCTTTCTGAAGGTACATTTCCTGCCTACTTGTCCCCGTCATCACATTCTCATCATAATTTAATGCCTTCATCATAGAACCATAAAGAGAAGTTGTCAAATCACTTAACCACTTCCGTATAAATCTGTTATGATAAGGTTATCCATGTTCTATTCGATTACAGTTACGATAAAGGAGCATATCTCATGAAACAGGTGACCAAAGGGCAGTGGGGCGGTTATGATACTTATATTTTGCACAGCCGCGAACTGGAAGTCACGCTTTTGCCGCGACTAGGAAACAACGTGATTTCATTGTTTGATGTAAAGGAACAACGGGAAATTCTGCGGCGGCCTGATGAAAGCGATCAAGCTTTCTTTATGCAAAAACCTTACCATTTTGGCATCCCGCTCTTAATTCCACCCGGAAGAATTCGTAAAGGAAAATTTCAATTCGAGGGTACAAGTTATCAATTTGACCAGAATACCGCTGGTGACAATCATATCCATGGTCTACACCGGACTCAATCCTGGTGTGTCAGCGATATTGAAGAAGACGAGGACGGTTGTGCAGTCACTACTGAATTCCTTACTGAAGATGATCCACACTGGATGGAGCAATTTCCCATTCCACTCAAATTCGAAATGACATTCAGGCTTCAGGATGCCCGGCTCAGCCAGACTTTAAAGGTTACAAATCTCGGCGATCATCGTATTCCCTTTGGGATCGGTTATCACACCTGGTTTATGATCGATGGAGAACCTGAACGCTGGAATCTCAAATTGCCCGTAAACAGCATTTATGAACTAAACGATGAATTGCTCCCTAGCGGCAATCTAATTCCACTCGGTGATCTAGATTCTCTAAATTCTGGAATTAACCTACAGGGAACTAATTTTGATACCGCTCTGCGTATTGGTGACAAGCAGCCCGTAGAAGCATTGTTATTACGCGATGATGGTTATGGTCTTCGTTATACGGCCGACGAGAATCTTTTTCGCCACTGGGTCCTGTATACCAAAGGACCAGCCGATCAATTTCTGTGCATCGAACCTTATACCTGGCTCCCGGATGCTCCTAACGTTTCCGACGATCCTTCCTTCACTGGCTTGCTGAAGGTAGAACCAGGTCAAAGCCTTGAGCTGTCCACTATGCTGGAAATGATCTATCCCGAGAATTAAAGCAGATATACATTATATCGGTCTTCCCTTGCGTTTACGTAAGAGAAGGCCGATTTTTTGTGCGAGCTTAGTTATTTAGGCTTTCCTACCCTTACTTTTAATCGACTAATAATTACCATCCTTAAAACCTTTCGATAGCATGCATGAATTAGCCTCTTAGCGCTCATACTATCTTCACAACGGGCGAAGGAGGTGACACACATGGGTCAAGCAGGTCAAGGTCGTAGCAGCCGTTCCAATAACCTTGTAGTTCCTCAAGCAAATGCAGCGTTGCAACAATTGAAATATGAAGCAGCACAAGAGCTTGGAGTAACGATCCCAGCTGACGGTTATTACGGGAACTACACTTCCCGCGAAACTGGTTCTTTGGGAGGTTACATCACTAAACGTCTAGTACAACTGGCAGAACAACAACTGTCCGGTCGTCAGTAACATCGTTATCTTAAGTGTTTTATCCGGCTGAGGTCTTAAAAAGCCCATTGCCGACTAGCTTTCAAACCTCTCACACTTCTTCCAGAAGCTGTGGGAGGTTTTTCTAATTTATACCCTATAATCCGAGCTGCATGCAATCTTTATGTAAAACGTTTAACTTAAAAATTGATCAGCACTCTCGGCGTAAGCATTACGGGGAGATCGAATCATCAGATTTGCCATATTATAATTGGACTCCAGCGTAGCATCTACGATTAGCTTCCCCTGTCTTATAGCGAATTCATAGCTGATCTCACCATGAGTCCAGCGCCGTTTGTATTTCAGACTCTCCAGTGCCATTAGACGAAAAGAAGACTGCTGACTCTCCGTTATTCCTTCCTTTACTTCTGTGAATCCACCACCCCGACCGGCTAGAGGGTGATGACGTATGCCGAATTTGCCAATGGTATTATTTCGTATTTGCACAAATACCGTACCGGAAGATAGTCCCGATAATTCCTCTTGCAGTTCCCTAAACACCAAATCCATCTGTCTTGCTAAGGATAGCTGTTCTGTCTTAAGCATATCTTTCCTCCTAAAAGTTTTGTGAGCTTAGCTTCTTCGAGTTCACTTCGTCTTTTATAAATCGAACCCTAAATATTTAGGCTAAGGATCCGTCGCTACTGCGGGGAATGTTTGGACTTCCAGCCGCTGTTGTCTCCAAATTTCTTGAATTCTTACGCGTACAGCGGGTGAAATTCGGAGACAAAGGCGGTCGCTCCCGCTCTTACAGTTCCAAAATTCCCCTCCGCCACTCCTTCCCCTTTTCCCAAGTTTCTGGTTCGATTTATATTGTTTGTGAGCTTAGCTACTTCGAGTTTACTTCGTACAAATCGGCTTAGTATGCGCTTACTTAAGCTTTTTGAGCTAAGCTCATTAGTCTTCCTTGCAAGCCTTATATAAGGCTCAAGGCTCATTATAGACCCCTTAAATACGCCAAACAACATTATTCTACAAAATTGGGTTATTATCCCTAGTAATGCGCAAAATTCATAGATCATTCGTATATTAATTTTTATAAAACGGGAGTTTTCGACATTTAACCATTAAAAAAAGACCCCTTAACCGGGGTCTTTGCGTGTTCACACTGAAATTCCGTTATTTTTAGCGCACTGAAATTTGTCTTATTTTAGACATTTCATGCTAAATGCTCAGTCATCTCCAAGAACTCGTTGATATCAGCCACGATCAAATCTGTAGCCCCTTGCCAGAAATCTGGCTTAGTCAGATCCACACCCAAATGTTTGAGCACCAAATCCTCCAATGTCATCACGCCGGTATCCTGCAACAAGCTATCATATTTGTCTGCAAAGGAAGCTCCCTCTTGTAATGCCAGACGATATAAGCCTGTACTGAACATATAACCAACAGTGTACGGGAAATTATAGAAAGGTACATCTGTGATATAGAAATGCAGCTTCGACGCCCAGAAGTGAGGATGGTATTCAGAAAGCACACCACAGAAAGCTTCTTTCTGTGCTTCCACCATCAGAGCAGACAGTTCCTCAGCATTTACAAGGCCTTCCTTACGTTTTTCATAAAAGCGAGTCTCGAACAAGAATCGAGCGTGAATGTTCATAAAGAATGCCACACTGTTCTGTATCTTCGTTTCAAGCAGTGCCAGCTTCTCCTCTGCATTGCCCGCAGCTTTAACCTGAGCATCAGATACAATCACTTCTGCAAAGGTTGAAGCGGTCTCTGCAACGTTCATTGCATAATTCTGATTAAATACAGGTTGATCATCAAGCAAGTAGGAATGATAGGCATGTCCCAGCTCATGGGCCAATGTTGAAACATTGGAAGGTGTGCCGCTGTAAGTCATGAATATCCGTGATTCTTTGCTCTCAGGGAAGGAAGTACAGAATCCACCAGGACGTTTGCCATTACGATCCTCAACCTCGATCCAGTTATTATCAAAGGCACGCTCTGCAAACTCAGCCATCTTAGGACTAAATTTACGGAACTGTGTGACGATATCCTTCGCAGCTTGATCATAAGGGATTTTGCCGGAGGATTTGCCTACAGGAGCTTCGACATCGACCCATGAGAGGGAATCCAACCCCAGCAGCTTGGCTTTGCGCTGAAGGTAGGACACGAGTACAGGTTTGCTCTTCGTAATTACGTCCCACATCGTATTTAAGGTGTCCTGTGTCATACGATTGATGCTGAGCGGATCTTTTAGAACATCGTCCCAGCCTCTGCCCTTATAGAGCTTCAGGCGGAAGCCTGCTAAGTGATTTAAAGTATCTGCGCAATTATCTGCCGCTTCAGTCCAAGCCTCTTCCCATTTATGGAACATCGCTTGACGCACTTTTGGATCTGGATCATCCAGCTTATTAAAAGCTTGACCTGCAGAAAGCAGCTTTGTTCCTTCTTCATCCTCAAATGGGATCTTGATTGAGCTTACAATCGTATCATAGTGTCCGCTCCATCCATGATATCCGTCAACAGCTAATTCCAACGCTAAGCTTTCCAGCTCAGGGCTCATCTTCTCACGGGCCAAATCACGGCTCTCGCTCAGTACGAACGTTAAAGGAGCAATCTCTGGACGAGCCATCCACTCAGCCCATACCTTGTCCGTAGTCTGACGCAGTACATTGCTAAATTGCGAGCTGATCCCTTCGAATCCGGCGCGCATGCTTGTCACTTTGGCTGCCAGTCTTACCGCACCCTTGTCCATCTGATTCTGAGCGCCTAGACAGTCTGCGAAGGAAGTGACCTCCACAAGTCTTCCTGAACAGCTCTGAAGCAATGCTATAACCTCATCCAATGCTTTTGTAGACGCAACATCCGTTGGTGCCACAGCATCCTTCACAAAGCCCTGTAAGGATAAAATATCTTTTTCAAGCTTGCTCAAGAAACCTTCTAGTTCTGCAGACGAAGACCCCCCCGGAAAAATAGTATCCAGTTCCCAAGTCAGTGATAACGGTTGTTTCATTTGTACTCACCATTCCTTTGCTTTCATTTGACTTTCTTTGTAATTGTCTTAACACCATGGTAAAGTGAATAACGATATCTGAACATTTATAGCCGATAAACTTTAGGAGGGCATTCATATGAAGCCACTACAAATTTCACCGGAAACAGCCATTACGTTATCCAAGCAACTAGGCGTTCCTTTGGAACACTTGATGCATATGCCCCAACATATTTTACTACAAAAAATAGCGGAGCTATCCAAAAAACAAAATCCCCCACAAACTGAGGGCGAAAATGAACAGACTCCTTCTGGGAAGGACTCACAATGATTCCTTTTAGTCATACCTGGCCTTATGACATCATTCTAGGCGATATGTATGTGCAATACTGTCCATTCTGCAACTCAGAGAATGTGCTTCTGCCTATGAAGCCAAAAGAATTACAAATCGTTCGTGACGGCAAGAAAAAACTGCTTGTCTTCCCCTGCTGCAGCGCCAGTCCTACAGTTATAGATAATGACGGCGATTACCTTTTGTTCGATCGAGCTGTCAGATAAGCAAATCCTAACATTTTCTTTCTACAAAGCGCAGAGGAGAATTAAATTCTCTTCTGCGCTTTTTGTTGTTCGCAAATCGTTATGAACTTGAAGACAAGCCTTCGACATCAACCTCAACCTCTACAGCCTCAGCACGCATTTGCTCCCGTAAAATAACCCACTGCTCACGTGCCGCTCGAATCATCGCCGCATCCATAATCTTCTGATCATTAATCAGACGGGAGAACCACATCACAGCCACTGAGTATTCTCCGATGCGCCGATTAAGTTCGCCGATCAGGTACATGAGCCGGGCATCATTGCCGGCAATGCCATCTTTTTCATAGACCTTAACATACTCGTCCAAAGAATAACGTAAAAAACGCTTCTCCTGCTCAGTCTCCCCTTGGTAGCGATAGAGCCAAGCAATGTGATGCAGCAGACTTGCAATAATCCGATCTTTATCGTTAATACTCTGAGCACATAAAAGCGCCAGCTTATAGGTCTCGAGCGCAGTTTCCCAGTCTCTTTTCTCCCCAAAGTCACGGCTCTTCCAGCGTTTCCCTACCTGCTCATTAAATGCCTTACGCTGACGTTCCGTCAGCTTGTCAGCCGAATTTTCTGTGGAGGCAAACCCGCAATTGGGGCAGACCCGTACAACATAATAATCCGGATTCTCATTTTTATAATACGCGCAGAAATCAGCATCACGCCGAATAGCCTTTTTTAGACTAGGACGTACCCGCGAGGTTGAAAATTCATTTTCACAGTTGCAACACTTGACCTTAATAGAATATAGGGGTATTAACTCTGTCAAGTACTCTCATTCCTTTCAGGATCAACCTGTCCCTTGTTATTCCTGGGGCATGTTAACAAAATGATGTGCAGGACCTGCAAGGCGGCTAAGCACGAATGAACGCAGTGGTTCTTCGACTCCAGTCTCCACCAGTGCCTCTTTCATACATTGTAGCCACTCATCAGCACGTTCTGGTGTAATAGGAATATGCATATGCCTTGCTCTCATCATGGGATGTCCATGTAATTCCGAATAAAGCGGACCCCCGCCAAAAAACTGTGTCAGGAATTGATATTGCTTCTCCAGAACTGGAGTAATATCTTCAGGGAACAAGGGTCCCAGCTGCGGATGAAGCTGTACCTTGGCATAGAACACTTCCACCAACCGATGTAGTGCTTCAGCCCCCCCTAGATTGTCATATATACTCTCATTTGGATTCATTGAGGTTACCAGCCTTCTTCCATATTAATGAAACGTTACTTATTTTATTATACCAAAGATAAGCATAACACGGATATCCGTCGAAAGTGCTCTCTAAACTACAGAAAAAAGGCGCTAAACTATAGTTCAGCGCCTGAAGAGTAAGGTTAGTAGGTCCTAAATTCCTCATCACCAGGAGGGACGAGAGAGACCCGGATTACATATACAAAAGCACAAACGAGAACTCCGGCTATAACGCTCATCGCCATCACTCCATCCCATTTAATCGTGTAACAGAGGGTGCATTTATTTATTACATAATATCATAATTCCTGCGAAAAAGCACAGATAATTGTAACCGCTTTCTCCATTTTTTTGTGCTTTTTGTCCCTCTTTTTGCATACATCTAACCATAGACCAGGAGGCGTTAATTATGACTTTTAAAAAGATTGGCGGCCCGCTGCTGGGATTCATATTGGCTGGTTGTATGCTGCTGATGTTACTTCATCCTGAAGCATCTCTTGCCGCAGCCTTACGTGGCCTGGCCATCTGGTGGGACGTGCTCTTCCCTTCACTGTTTCCCTTCTTCGTCATTTCTGAAATCATGCTAGGCTTAGGCATTGTCCATCTCTTCGGCGCTTTACTTGATCCACTGATGCGCCCCCTCTTCGGTATACCTGGCAGCGGTGGTTTTGTCGCGGCCATGGGATATGTATCAGGATATCCCGTTGGAGCCAAATTAACCGCTAAGCTGCGGGAGCAGAAGCTGATCAGCAGAATCCAAGGTGAACGCCTTGTAGCATTTACAACCTCCTCCGATCCTATTTTTCTACTAGGGGCGGTATCCGTTGGGTTCTTTCGCGATGCTTCTTTGGGGCTAATATTGGCACTAGCCCACTACGGAAGTGGCTTAATGGTTGGTCTCCTAATGTCATTTCATGGACGTAAGGAACAAAAGACTCCCACCCAAGACCCAACAAAAAGTAGTTCTGACGCCCCCTCTGCTCCAGCAAAACAAGGATTCGGCAGAATACATGCCGCACTCCTTGCGATGTCCGAAGCCCGGCGCAAGGATGGACGGAGCTTCGGGGAACTGTTAAAAGGAGCGATCCAATCCTCGCTACAGCTTATTATTGTCGTAGGGGGTCTGGTTGTATTCTTCAACGTGCTAATGGAGCTGCTTGCCCGTGCCGGAATCCTGCCCTCACTATTTAGCCTGGCCGGATCTCTCGTCTCCCTTGTTGGAGGGCCTCCCGAATTAGCTCAGGCCTTGATCAGCGGATTGTTCGAGGTCACCATAGGTGCTCGTTCTGCTGGTGAAGCCGCTTCTTCCATCCCGCTTCAATTCAAGGTCGCAGCAGCTGCCTTTATTCTCTCTTGGGGCGGATTATCTGTACATGCCCAAGTCGCCAGTATTTTGAACGGTACCGGGCTGCGTTATCTGCCGTTCTTAACTGCACGACTAATACATGCCATACTCGCAGCAGGTCTCGTGGTGCTGCTATGGAAGCCTGTGATGGGATCAGGATTGTCTTCTGCCTGGGTCTCTCTGCCTGCCTCCACTGCCTTTACACCTTCAGCCTCAGGTGTCACTGCCAGTCTAGCTCTACTGAGTCTTATACTAGCCGCTGCTCTTCTAGTGTCACTGCTTATCCCTGCCTTTATGGCAATGCTCCGATTGATGCGCCGAAGTTGATTACATATTGTGTTCCGGGGCAAGATTGATTATGATCGGTGTATGACGGAATTATATAAAGGAGCTTGTACATCTTGAGATATTATGTTCTGGACCGCGGTGATGAGCTGTCAATCAAACTTGCCGAGCAATTTCACAAGCTGGCGGCGGAGCGGGATTTGCAACTGGATGCCGAGTCTCCGGAAATCGTCATCTCGATAGGTGGAGACGGCACAATGCTGCACGCTTTTCATACCTTTATCGACCAGATTCCCAACTTAGCCTTTGTAGGTGTGCACACAGGACACCTCGGCTTCTATGCGGACTGGCAAGCAGAAGAGCTGCCCACCTTAATCGATTATATGTGCGGAACCGGTGAATCTGAGCCGCAGAAACCGCGTATTGTGAAATATCCATTAATAGAGCTGGAGATTCACAAAAAATCGGGATCTTCGTCTCACATTGCCCTCAACGAATTTACCCTTAAAGGGGTGGATGGAACTATAATGATCCAAATCGACATCAACGATGTCACCTTCGAAATGTTCCGGGGCGATGGACTTTGTATTTCAACTCCCTCTGGCAGTACAGCTTATAACAAAAGCCTAGGGGGCGCTATGGTTCACCCTTCAATAGAAGCGCTGCAGATTGCCGAAATCGCGTCTATTAACAACCGTGTATTCCGGACAATGGGCTCGCCGCTACTACTGCCAAAGCATCATCATTGTGACATTTTTTCATGTAAAGACCAGCGTTTGCTGCTCACCGTAGATCATAACAACATTCCTGTTGATGACCTGATTTCAGTACGCTGTCAAGTTTCAGACAAAAAAGTCAGCTTCGCAAGATATCGTCCGTTTCCGTTCTGGAACCGTGTCCGTGAAGCTTTCTTAGTCTGAGATCAGGGGATCAAAAAGCTGGAGATTTCAATATCTCCGGCTCTTTTTGGTGTGACAAAACTAACACCAATTGATAGACATAGAGAGAAATCAAATGGTATAATGAGGCTATTTTACAAAGAGTTACATAAAAGGAGAGAGTACTGTTGAAAAAATTATTATCCCTCTTGAGCATAAGTCTTCTGGCCCTGATACTGGCGGTCCCGGCTTTTGCTGCTTCAAAACCGATTGATGTTTATATCAACGGCAGTAAGGTTTCCTTTACCGCAGGAACCCCTTACTTAGCGAACAATTCTGTACTTGTCCCTTTCCGGGTCATCTTCGAAAAGCCTGGACTGCAGGTGCTTTGGGATGCCAAGACTGGAACAGTAACAGGTAAAAGTTCAAATCTGGCGATCAGCCTGAAAATTGGCAGCAACCGTGCAACCGTTAACGGAACCGTGAAAAAACTGACCACCGCACCAGTCTCCTCAGCTGGCACTACATACATTCCTTTACGTTTTATCGCAGAGGCAACCGGAGGCACAGCCGTCTGGAATTCAACCAGCAGAAGCGTGCAAATTACCACCCCAGTATCCAAAGATAAGGACGAAGCAGCGATTACAGCATTAATCCGTTTGTCTAATAAGTATTTTAATGAAGAAAAAGCAATTAGCTTCTATTCCCTTATGGATTCAGAATCCTCTAATGCGGAGTCAGTGGCGGATCTCAATGCATCCTTTGAGATTTTTGATATAAAAAATACTATTGAGAGTTTGGAAATCATTGATATTTCAGGCAATGACGCTACTGTGTATACACTGGAAAGCTCTCGCCGGACAGGTGGGGCCTATACGCCAGATACAGAGGACGAATACATGTATACACTTGTCCGCAAGAATGGAAGCTGGAAAATATCATCTGTGGAATCCCAAAGCTCCGTGATACTGCTGACTCGTGAACAAGCTCTAAAAACAGCAGCTAACATTCCTCAAAATGATGCGGATGCCATCAAAGGTAATATCACCAAATATTATCAAGCTATGAATGAACAAAATCCGGCGGCTGTTCTTTCCACCATGACTTCATACGGAGAAGAATATGATACCTCCCTTAAGGAAGATCTGGAAGATTTCTTTACTTCATACGACGTCACTTATACTCCAAGCGTTTCAAATATCTACTATTTTAGCGCCAAAGAAGCAGCTATTTATGTGGAAAACAAAGAGAAAGATGCCAGTGAAGAGGAAACTTTTGAGCAAGGCACTATCTTCATTTTATCCAAGTCGGATAGCGGGGTATGGACTACTGATAACACCTATAGCGTTTACTATAAACTTGTGAAATCCTAAAACCATACGTCACAGAAAGTTAATTCGTGCAGTGTATACTTTCTTATCTTATAAATTATATAAAAAGGGCGTATGATTCCATGAAATCCAATAAAGTAATAAGTGCACTTTTAGGCAGCTGTCTGGCTTTATCCCTAACTTTTGCTCCAGTAGTTTCTGCTGCCGATGCCGCTCAGGCATCTACAGATAACCGTGATCTTATCAATGAAGTCATGAATATTCTGGAGAACTATAACCTCTCCGGTGTAGATAAGGATACTTTGATTCGTGGAGCCATTGACGGCATGGTGAACACCCTGGATGATCCTTATAGCCAATACTTCAATACCGAGGAAGCGGCACAATTTGAACATGATGTTGATCTGGAATACGTTGGTATTGGTGTTAGATTGCAATATACCGCAACAGAACTCTACATCGAAGACATAACACCCGGTTCGCCTGCAGAACAAGCAGGTCTGAAACGCGGTGATACGATAGTCAAAATTAACGGAATCCCCGTTGAAGAGACCGAAGGAGACGAGTTAAGCGGAGCCGCAGGCACCAAGGTCACTCTGCAGGTGCTCCGGAATGGAGTGACTAAATCATTTCGTGTAACCCGAAATGAAATCAGCTCGACTTCTGTTACCGGAACTATTGTTGGACAGAAGATAGCCTACATCACACTGAGTGGTTTCACACAGAATTCCGATGAAGAATTTGCCGCTATGCTGAAAAAGATGCGTGCAGCAGGTATGAAATCGATGGTGCTTGATTTGCGTGACAACTTAGGCGGCTATATGGATTCGGCATACAACATTGTCTCTAATTTCATGGATAAAGGCATCATGATGTATACCTCCGATCAAACCGGAGCACTAACTCCAGTAACGATTACCAGTGGCAGCAAAATAGGCGTACCCGTCGTTATTCTAACGAATGAGTACACTGCCAGCGCTTCTGAGGCGCTTACTGGCGCATTACGCGACAATAAGCTCGCTACCGTCGTAGGCACTCGTTCTTTCGGCAAAGCACGTATTCAGAGCCTGCTTCCAATGTCCAATGGAGACATGCTGAAGCTGACTACGCAGAAATATCTAACTCCAAATAAAGAAGACTTTAATCACATCGGGCTTGCACCGGATATTGAGGTTAAAGGCAAAACTGCGCAGCTGATTACCGCTCTACAGATTGCAGGAATGAAAAGCATTGAGGTTTCCGGTGATCATCATATCTTGAATGTCAACGGGGTTGCCTTTGCTGGTAATGTGGGTCTAATAAAGCAAGGAGATAAGACTTATGCTTCTTCGCTCGTACTAGGTGCACTGATCGAAGGCGACATCACATGGGATGCCAAGAACAAAAAAGTCATCGTAACGAACGGGACAGGTAAAGCGACCGGCTTTACGTTGTCCTCCAAAGAGGCGCTTTCTCAGAACGGCGAGACCTTCATTGAATTAAATGCCTTTAAGAAGAAGTTCCCTGCGCTTGTATGGAGTTACAATGCAACACAGAAACAATTGAAATTATCTGTAAAATAGATCCTTAATCTAGCTAATCATTAAGCTGCTGAATCAAGCACCCATGAGTAAAAACAGGAGTTGTCACATAAGCCATGAAATGGCCGTTGGGACAACTCCTGTTTTTTGTTTAGTTTGATAATATTTGCACCTACGAAACATCTGTAGCACCTATCGGACATGGATGACCCTAATCGCAATATTAATCCATATTTGTTATGCTATCGGACCCCATAGTCGCTATTGGTATAAAAGACACCATAATTACTCCCCTCTTTCTAACGAATAGCATCATTGGAGTCCAAAACCCTGCTCAAAAGGCTGAAAATTCGCAAATAACGGCATCTGGGTCCTTAAGCCTCGGGGGATGATGAAACTGCTGGGTCAAGCAGCCAACGACTAATAGTATAGAGCAACAGAGCAACAGAGCAACACAGAGTAGCAGAAACACTGAGCAACACACAGCAACACTGAGCAGCGATCTCCAAGTACCGGGAGAAACGGTGCTCTGCTATTTTTTATAAGAAAAAAAGCTGGCTCATTCGTAGAAGGACTCTACTTATGGTTCAGCTTTCATCATTAAGGTTGTGAATTTTCTATGTTTTGATTGTTCTGGTTGTTTTGATTATTTTGATTGTTTTGATTGTTCTGGTTGTTTTGAGCGCTTTGAGGTTTTGGTGTGTTTTGGGGCTTCTGAGACTGACCTTGTGGCGGTCTGCCTTGGAAATCCTTTTTGGATTTCTTGCCCTGTGAATCCTTGCCCCGGTGATTTCGGCTCTGATGTTCTCTCACAGGTCTATCCTTCGCCATATTGTCCTTAGAAGAAGTCATCTCTTTAAATGCCAATGAGTGATTCGAGCCTTGCTTAGAGGATGTTTCTTTAGCAGAAAACTCTTTATCTGCAGCCGCTTCATCACTAGCTTCCGATTCTTGCTCCAAGGCCTCTTCATCACTCGGCTCTGGTATTTCTTTGATCAAAATATCCTTGAACATGCCTTCTTGTGGTACCTCTTTCAATTTATGCAGCACAAAATAAGCGCAGCCAAAATTGCAGTATTCATTAATATAATCAACCATACCCGAAATCGCTGTATCCCGATTCACCTTAGGATGGTTGTCCCGGTAAAAACCTTTCAAACGCAACTGACTGTAACCCCAGTCACCGATAATATAGTCGTATCTTTCCAGCACCTCGCTATATCTCCCGCGAAATGCCTCCGGATTCCAACCATCCTTATGATCCAACATAAGTTCATAGCCTTTTCCGCCTATTACGATCAAACCTTTTGCCGCCTGCCTTTCTTTGGGAATCATGACGTTGATTATACCACCATCTATGTGGAATATTGGGCTTTCGGTCGCTGTTCTCGAACCGCTCCTACAGCTCCAATATTCCCCTCCAATGACGCAAATCAACGATTTTTATGGGTAACCTAAGAGCAGAGATTTCAGAACGCTGTCGCTCTTCCTCCTCTTACTAACATTCTCCGTGAATTAAACCACAGAAAAGCAATAATTAGCTAGAAGAAACCGCACGCTCCTCGCGAGCTTGAGCTGCAGACTTCACCTGCTCATGCGCATGATAAGAGCTGCGAACTAGCGGGCCTGATTCCACATGGCTGAAGCCACGCTTCATTCCCTCTTCCTTCAACAGTGCAAATTCCTCCGGTGGATAATATTTCTCGACATTTAAATGTTTTGGAGTGGGTTGCAAATATTGTCCTAAAGTCAATATATCACAATTTACGGCTCGCAAATCATCCATTGCTTGTAAAATCTCATTCCACTCTTCACCGACACCAAGCATGATGCTCGATTTGGTTGGAATATTTGGTTTCATTTCCTTGGCTCTGCGCAGCAATTCCAAGGAACGAGGGTACTTCGCTTTAGCCCGTACACGATCTGACATCCGTTCCACGGTCTCAATATTATGATTAAGAATGTCTGGATTACTGTTCATGACAATCTCAAGACTATTCCGGTCTCCTAAAAAGTCTGGAATAAGCACTTCAACACTACATAACGGAAGGCGTTTACGAATCGCCGCGACCGTCTCAGCAAAAATCTGAGCGCCACCATCCGCAAGATCATCGCGGGCCACACTAGTCACCACACAGTGACGAAGATTCATTTTCTCTGCAGCTTCAGCTACACGTTCAGGCTCCTGCAGGTCCAGTTCTGTAGGCATCCCTGTATTTACTGCACAAAAACGGCATGCGCGTGTACAAATATCACCTAAAATCATGAAGGTAGCCGTACGGTTTGCCCAGCATTCATAAATATTCGGACACCTAGCTTCTTCACATACGGTATGTAAAGTTTTGGAACGCATCATGCTTTTGATTTCCTGATAGTTGTCACCGGTAGTTAGCTTAATCTTAATCCAATCCGGTTTAGGTTGCTTTGCTGTTTTATTAGACAAAATGATAAACCCCGCTTCCTCCTGAATGTGATGCTGCAGATGAAAGTTGCTGCCTCATATTATAACATGTGCGATTTACAATTGCCTGTTTTTGTGAAATATGCAGGGTGTATCATCTGGAGTTTCCAGCGAGATTTTTCTGGTACCTTTAGACAAGAACGGATAAAAAGTAGTATTTTGCACCAATCTATAAAAAAGCTTCATCCGAAGTGACTACATTCAATTTAATGCCCGGACAAAAGGAGGCTGTTATCTTGCTGGCCCTATTTAAAAATATTAAAAACCGGAGAACCCTGTTATGCCTGTCCGCGGCCGCTATCCTTTGGGGTGGTTTAAACCTTCCCGTTGCAGCAGCTGTAGCGCGGCCTACTATCCAACCGGTGATGAGCAGCGGGGATCCCGCTAGTGCTAGCAAAGAAGCGCAATGGTCTGGCCGTAGACAGATTTATGAGCAAATGAGCGCAGCTACTGGTATCCCTTGGTTTAGGTTCGCAGCCATTGATCAATATGAACGCACGCTCGCCAAAAAGGGAGCCTCAGGGCAGCCTGTCTCCACGCGCCTTACAGCCATAAAAATCCCGGCACCGGTATGGGCTGGTCCACTTAATCCGGATCAAGGGGATACTTCCCCGAAATCCATTAGCTTCTTTGATGGTTTTGGCAGTGATGGCTCAGGAGACGGCATTGCTGATCCAGAGAATGATGCGGACGTTCTGTATAGTATGGCTAGACACTTATTGAAGTATGGACAATCCGCTAGTGATTTCAGTATCGGGGTCTGGGAGTATTATCACAATGGCCGCGCCTCGCAGCGCATCACCCAGTTCGCGAAGTTATATGAACATTTTGGACGGCTGGACCTATCCGGCAATGCCTTCCCGCTTCCCCTAAGTAACCTTTATTCTTATCGTAGCACTTGGGGTACTGGAAGAAGCTGGGGCGGAGCACGTATCCATGAAGGAACAGATTTATTTGCACCTCAAGGAGTGCCAGTACGAAGCACCTGCTTTGGCTTAGTAGAGACAAAAGGCTGGAACCGATACGGCGGCTGGAGAATTGGCATTCGCGATATCGAGAACCGTTACCATTATTACGCTCATCTATCTGGATATAACAAAACCATTTCTCGCGGAGATATAGTCACCCCCGGTGAGATTATTGGCTGGGTAGGCAGCTCGGGTTACGGCAATCCCGGAACACAAGGAAAATTTCCTCCACATCTACATTTTGGCATTTACCGCGATCGCGGAATTACCGAATGGGCTTTTGATCCGTTTCCGTTGCTGAAACAATGGGAGAAACAGGAATATAGAGACTTAAAGAACAAAAGAAGCAAAAAAAGTGCTGTAAATTAGAATAAGGTCCCTTTCCTTAGAGAGGGGCCTTTTCTTTTTTAATACAACATCAAACAGCCAAAAGGTTCAATGCTGACCGTAAGCTTATTATTATTTTTAAAAGTTGCTCCAGACAATAAATCAGTTAATTCGTTCTTATCAGCTCGATATGGGCTAAGCTCTAGTTGGTACGGGTTTGGAGAATTATTGATAATCAGCCCTATCTTCTCGTGCTCCACACCCCGTATGTAGCCAAACACATTACGAACTTCATCAGTAAACCAAGGACGAAACGAACCTTTGCGCAGAACTTCATGGCTTTTTCTCAGAGAAATCAATTGTTGATACCACTTATGCAGCACTGCATTCTGAGCTTGTTCTTGCCATATCATAGCTTTTCTACAGTGGGGGTCTGTCGCCCCTTCCATCCCAACCTCATCCCCGTAATAGATCATTGGAATACCGATATAGGTCATCTGGAAAAAAACAGCCAGCATCATACGTTCAACAGCGGTACTCACGTGGTCCCAACCACGCCCACCTTCTTTACATGCCGTAAGAAACCGCAGGGTATCATGGCTGCCAAGCAACTGAAACATTGCCGAATTCGCCTGGTCATTATACAATGCCTCCTGATGGAGCAATTGCTCCATAAAGCGAATTGGCCCCGTAGATTGTTCCGCAAAAAATTCCAACACTGCATCACGAAGCACATAATTCATTCCTCCATCGAACTGATCCCCTCTAAGCCATGGCCCAGAAGCATGCATAATCTCACCGATCAGCAGGATTTCAGGATATTCAGATTTGAGCTCTTGCCGAAACCGGGACCAAAAACGCGGATTAACTTCATTGGCCACATCCAGACGCCAGCCGTCAATCCCTGTCTCGCGCACCCAATACTTCGCAACCTCAATCATGTAATTCGCCGTATCCGGATTGTCCATGTTCAGCTTTGGCATATGCGCTTCAGCTTTGGCAAACGTTTCATAATTGGGTACAGGCGTCTGCGTAACCGGAAAGGAATGAATGAAGAACCAATCTTTATACGGAGATAGCTCTCCTTTTGCCAACACATCTTTAAACGCGAAAAAGCGGTCTCCCGAATGATTAAACACAGCGTCTAAAATCACTTTGATTCCATGCCTGTGTGCCTGGCTGACCAGCGCCTTCAATCCTTCCATATCCCCAAATACTGGATCAACCTTATAGTAATCGGAGGTATTATACTTATGCTCTGAAGGAGACTCAAATACAGGCGTCATATAAACAACGTTTACTCCTAACTGTTGCAAGTAGGGCATTTTGTCAGAAATGCCTTGTAAGGTCCCTTCGTTATAACTGCTAGGATAGATTTGATAGGTTACTGCATCCATGCTCCATGAAGGTAACTTCAACGCCTCAGAATGATGGAGATATGCATATTGAAAAGAACCCGCACGTTCGCGGTTCTCCGACGCCCCTCTCTCTCCATACCAGACATATTCACCCGCAGGATTAGTTACATGGAATAGATATCTGCATTTTTTCGTAGGGTTCTCAATGACCGCTTCATGTATCTCATAAACACCTGCCGACCCAATCCGCTCCATCTGCAAAGGAACTTCATGCCCCGGAGAATCATAACGGTCTGAGTAGATGACGGTACAGGATAATTGCTGTCCAGCTTGCGTGAACAGTCTGAGCTTCAAGATGCCCGTACCCACAGGATAGGCAAACGGATCTTCACTTGTATGATATAAAAACCATGTATGAGGCATAACTTCCAAACTCCTTTTTTATGCTTTTATCTTTAAATCTATGAGACTCTTTGTGATTAGAGAGACTGCTAAATTTGTGTTATTATGGTTACAAATACCGTTCTGGATTATGAGGGGAAGACAATGAAAGTAACCATTTCTGATATTGCCAAAGCAGCCAATGTGGCTAAATCTACCGTATCCAAAGTATTAAACGATTCCCCAAAAATATCACAGAAAACGAAACACAAAGTTCGCGAAATTATGAAGCAGATGAACTATACACCAAGCAGTATCGCTACTGGATTAGCCAGACAAAACAGCTGTAATATTGGTCTCCTGGTCGATATGTCCAAGGAAAGTGAATTTCTAAACCAGTTTTTCTACAACATCATCGGTGGAATAGAAAGTGTAATTGCGCCTTTAAAATACGAGCTGACTATTTCCAATGTGCAGCATAGTAGTCCGGAAGGACATTTTCTAAATAGACTTGTATTCAGCAAACGTGTCGACGGAATCATAGCGAATAACTCCGTACTTACGGAAGAGCTTTGCGAAGAACTGAACCGCTTGGAGTTTCCCTACATCTCCATCGGCGAAATTATGACTCCCGGAAGCTGGGTCGATTTCGATAATGAAGCAGGCGGCAGCATGCTGACCTCACATTTAATAAAGCAGGGGTATTCCAAAATAGCCTTCACAGGCGGGCAGCAGCAGGAAAAGATTTATACCCATCGTCTGAGTGGATATTTGCAAGCATTGCAGCAAGCAGATCTTGCGGATCAGCAGCAATGGATTATCAATTGTAAGGCTGATGAACATGAGAGCTATCATGCTGCACTTGAGCTTCTACAGAGCGAAGATCGACCAGACTCCGTAGTATGCATGAACAGCTATGTTGCCTTCGGGGTGCTTCAAGCTGCAAAATCACTGGATATTCATGTTCCATCACAGCTCGGCATCGCAGCTTTTGATGAATATCCTCTGTCCCGTTATACTACGCCACCTCTAACCTCTCTGAATATCGACACGTTCCAGCTGGGGGTATCTTCAGGCGAGCTGCTGATGCAACGCATTCGTAATAACAACATACCCTCTAGGCATTTGCTTCTCGAGCCAGAACTCATTCCTCGTGAGTCAACTATGAGATCCCAGTTCCCAGCGGGAACTTAGTGAAGAGGCAGGAAGCTTGATTGAGCTTGTGTAGCTGACTGAACTTTATTGCGCTGCGTGCTGATTCGGCTTGATTGTCTGGAGTAACTGCTTTAGCTTGATCGAATTTGAGTAGCTAAAATGGCTACATCGGATTTAATTGCATTTTGTGCAATAGAAATCCTTATAAGATGGGTAACATTCGATTTAATTGCACTTTGTGCAGTCAAAACTCGTGAAATCGGCAAAAAACAGCCTTTTTCCTGAATTCTACTGCACAAAATACAGTTAAATCTTTCTTCCAGCTTCAAACAGAAAGTCTAATTGTACTTTCTGCAATTAAAAAACTTCATACTGCTAACCAAGGAGCGGCCCCATACGGTAGCCGCTCCTTGTTGTGTTTAAGCTGTAGATATTATGAAGCTTATAGATCCTTCCAGCGCTGAACCGTCAGATTTACGGTTTGTGCACCGCCTGATGGCGTAAGGGTTCGATTGGAAAGATCCGATCCATTCGAATTCACCTCCACATTAGTCCAAGCGCCTCGTGTAACTTTGTATTGAATTGCTGTTCCCGCCGGTAGACTTAGTGTGATGGAGTAAATACCATCACTGCCCTTCGTCAGTTGGTAGTTCGGATCTGCCACATTCCAGCTATTGAAGGAACCGGAGAGATAAACGGGACCACTCACAGGAGTAGACGCAGGAACAGTTACTCGGAATGTAACACTATCCGCTTGTGGTTCTCCTGCGGTGATGTTGCCATTCACCATACTCCAGGTGCCCGCAGCAAAATGATAGTTATTGCCGCCATTGTTATCCCATGTGCCACTGCCATTATTAAAGGCTGCGGTCAGCCCAGCTGCCGTGCCCAGCTGAATCGTAACCGCCTTATATCCTGTAAAAGCAGAAGCTTGGAGCTGCTCGCCTGGAGACGTCGTCCAGACCGTTGAACCATCGAGCTTATAATGGATATAAGAGCTGCTATAAGCCGCATTCTTATAATAGATCGTTGCCGTGCTGCCGACAGGTGTTGCCGTTGGCGTTGGTGTAGGCGTTACGGTCGGTGTCGGAGTTGCCGTTGGCGTTGGCGTTGGCGTTGGTGTCGGCGTTAGCGTTGGTGTCGGTGTTGACGTTGGCGATACCGTTGGCGTCGGTGTCGGTGTTGGCGTTACGGTTGGCGTCGGTGTCGGCGTTACCGTCGGTGTAGGCGTTACGGTTGGTGATGGTGTCGGTGTTACCGTTGGTGTCGGCGTCACTGGTCCACCCGATTGAATATTGCCAGTTGGTGTATAAGTCCAGGTGCCGGCACTAAATAAATAGTTGCTGCCCCCGTTACTGTCCCAAGTACCGCTGCCATTGTTAAAGCAAGCTTCAAGCTGGCTGGCTGAGCCGATATTAATCGTTATTTTGTTGTAGCCTGCTACATCAGAGACAGGTATCGCCACACCTGGTGATGTCGTCCAAGTTCCTCCTACAGGGCGATAATGAATATAAGGCGAGGTATAGCCCTGCTTATAGTAAATAGTGACACTGTTCCCCGCTGGTGTTGTCACTGAAGCAATCGCGCTAAGGAGGGATAGATTGCCTGCTGCATCCATTGCTTTTACCGTATAGTCATACGTAGTACTGGCGGATAATCCGTTATCCGTATATGAAGTAGTTGCGGATGTACCCACTTTGACGCCGTTGCGATAAATTTCATATCCGGTCACACCTACATTGTCGGTGGAAGCGGTCCAGCTTACTAAAGCACTGGATGCATTTTGAACAGTTGCGGTCACGTTAGTTGGTACAGTTGGAGCCACTGTATCTGTAGGAAGCTGTTGTTTTGCATAAATTTTGGCTGCATTTGCACCCACGGTTACAGTGATCTGCTTGCCAGTTGCTCCACCCGATTGTACAGTTACCGTATCCGAAGTGTTCAACTGGTTATAAAGAACCGTCCCGACTGCCAAGCTGCTCTCTGCACGCAGTGGAATGGTAACGGTCTGCGAGCCGCTGGATTTATTACTAAATACGGAGATAACTTCCTGCCCCAGATTAGTTCCAGTGTCGATACGACGTGAAAAAGCATATAAGTTCTGTGCAGACCACATTTCACGTTGAGTGCCTGTACGGAGTGCCGGATTATTTTTCCGAATCTCATTAAGTTTGGCTACGTGCTTGTAGGTGCTGGCATTCTCATTAAAATAATTCTCTAATACATTGCCGTTTGCATCCCGTTTCACCATTGACCAGCGGTTCCAGGTATCGGCGATGCCTCCCGTCATAATCTGTCCATTACCATTGCCTTTGTTCTGTTCCGTACCTTGGAAGACTACGGGTGTTCCACGCACTGTAAAAATAAAAGTCAAAGCGTTCTGCAGCTTATCTACGCTTCCTCCAGCTTCTGTGAGAAAACGATTGCGGTCATGATTGTCGATAAAGGTAACCATGTGATTGGCATTTCCGTTGTAGTAGGAATCCTGTGCCAAGGTGCTTTTAATATTGGAGTCAAAAGACTGCCCATATGCGAAGCTATTTAGAACGGAGAAGAACATTGGGAAATCAAGCATGCCCCACTCCTTGTTGTTGCCGACCCAGCGTGAGACAAATTCAGCATTGCCGTCAAAATTCTCGCCAAAGGTATTAACCCCCAGATAATTTTGCAGTTCACCAATATCAGTCGGCTTCATCAGCTTGGCTGCGTCTACACGTGCACCATCTGCTCCTGTATAGTCAAACCAGCCTTTAATCGAATCAAATACGGCTTTTTTAGCGGCAGGGACATCGAAGTCAATGTCATCCAGTCCGCCTAGATCATGATTTTCTAAGTAATCCTGTGCCCATTGATCGTATCTTCCGTCTGCCAAAGACCAGTTGATATCTCCATTATGGTGATACCAAGCCGGGTTATTAAAAGGAGCTGCTGGCTGCAGACTAGGGATATCATAGTAGGCTTGGGTACCCAGCATATAATCCCCGATATGGTTCGGCACAACGTCGATCACTACCTTGATGCCAACCGCATGTGCGGAATCCACTAACTCCTTAAGCTTCTCCTTTGTACCAAAGTAGGGATTGGCTGCGTTAGGGTCCTTAACATTGTACCCGTGATACGCTGTATTTTTACCGCTGCCATTGTTCTCCCGATTCGTCATTTGCGGCTCCGCCACTGGGGAAATCCAGATCGCGGTGTAGCCCATATTTTTAATATAAGACAGCTTGTCGATCACCCCTTGCCAATCTCCGCCTTTCATATAACGGAAATCTTCTTCAGAGTTCTCGCCATAGCGAATTGCCGCTCCCGTAGCATTGTTGGAAGAGTCCCCGTCATTAAACCGGTCAACCATAATCTGATAAATGGTATCATTCTCGTTAATCGTACCGATGCTGGCCGCATCTGCCTGTTGTGGCGCTAAGATGAATAAATTAATCACAGTAGAAAGAAGAATAGATGTAATCAGAACGGGCACGTACCATAACTTACGTTTCATCGCGCGCATCTCCCTCTCTTATTAAAGCGTATTCATAACACACTAAAACCTACTTCTTGGATTAAAAACGACCTTTCCAGCGATGTTTTTGGCATAGAAACAAACGAATTTTAGGGAAACCGGTTTCCCTACTAAAAATTACCATGACACCAGACGCGTTGTCAAGCCTTAAAATTGAAATGCACAACAAAAAAAGAGCTCCTATTTCGGAAGCTCTTGGGGTTGAATATTTAGTGTTTGAGTTCAACGTCCTGTACTCTGAATAAACTGCAAGACTTCATTCATAATTCGGTCCTTCTCTTCACAATGGCACACCATATGACCACTGTTGTCGACCATCAGCACCTGTTTTTGGGTCGCCTTGATCATATGATGACGTAGGTAATCGGCGCTTCTAGTCTTCACTAGATGATCCCGTTTCCCTTGCACGATCAGGGTTGGAGTCTCAATATGCGGATAAACAGAAAAGCTTTCACGAACCAGTCGCTGGAACTCTCGAGTTGCTTTTGGAGGCGTTGAACTGAATTTACTAATATAAGTTTTTAGCATGGAAAAGCTCGCAAGGGTCTTAATAATTTCTACAGGATTCAGCGGAAACACAGGGGTAGACAACAAAGTGAGAGATTTAATCCAAGGTTTATAGCGCACTGAGAGATGTGAAGCAATAAGAGCACCGGTTGAAAAACCGATCAGATGAACTCCGTCATTTGTCTTTAACAGCTCTGTTAATTCATCCTCAGCACTTTGCTGCCAATCATGTCGATCCGAATGCAGTAAATCATTCCTGCTGCCCCCGTGCCCCTTTAGGGTAAATGTTCTGGAACGATAATTATGCTGCTCCATAAACTGGGACAAGGGAGAGATTTCATGCTCACCTCCGGTAAAGCCATGAATAAATAAACAACTTTCCATAATTGTCCCTCTTTTCACATTCCAAACTGAATTCCATCTTTATTGTATAATGCCAATCCCCTTTATTTTCTATTCATTCCAACCTTCTATGTAAAACCTTAACCAAATGATGTCAAGGTTCACCACCGTTATAGGTTCAAAATAAAATATATATTCTATTGTTCCCACCAAAGAAGACCGAGTGCAGAAGTAATCGTTAAACCTACGGCCGAGCTAGATGAAGTTACGTTAGCACAAATAGCAGTCCCCGGCGGAACGATGATGCTTCCCGTAAAGTTCTGTGAGAAAGCGCCTGGGGCTAATTGATAATTGTAAAGCGTCGTCCCCCCGCTAATTGCCGCTGTTGAAGATTGAACGGTCATCGCACTTGTAGCCGCGCTTCCGAGATTATTATTTGTTGGTGTCAAGGTTGCAGGAGAGGTTAACGTCCCCCCTTTGACAATTGTAAAGCTTCCAGACATAGCCGATAGCAGAGAAGATCCGCCGATACTGCCGCTTATACGAGATATATATACGGTTTTTCCGCTGCCAGCAGCATTACTAATCCGAATAGAAGTAATTGCAGAAATAAGACTAAGTACGACCAAACTAGACACGGATGTGTTGGTAGAATACAAGACCGCAGCCTTCGAAGCACTTATTTCAGGTGGCGCGCTGATATCCGGAGCTTGGAAGGTATTGACCATATCCACATAAAGAGGTTGATCATTGTCGTTAAACACATATTGATTAGGCATGATTATCCCCTCCCAGTTCTAATATTCCCACCAGCTGATAGATGTTGTCGCTGCTGAAGTTCCCGATGCAATCGTGATGGACGTGGTTATGGAATTTCCGGGAGGAACAACGATTTGTCCAGTAAAGTCAACAATGGCGGGACCCGCTGCCAGTAATAAAGATACTAGAGTGGCCGGACCTCCCGTAGGGGCAGCAGTCGAGGTTCTGGCCGTCATCACACTGGTTAACGCACTTCCAAAATTAAAATTTATCGGTGTAACGGTGGTTCCGGTGACCGTAGCGTTCCGAAGTAGAGATAACGTAACCGCAGCTGTTGCCGAGCTAGCTGCAACACGGGATACATACAATGTACGTCCGCTGCCTGCCGGATTACTAATCTGAACAACTAACGGTGCAGCAGTCGTTACCGTAGAAGTAAAAGGGATTCCAAACAATAGCCCCGCCTTAGCCGCTCCTCCCTCCGGAGCTGAATCTATACCAGGTGCAACATACGTGTTGACTTGTTCTGTAAAGAGTGGCTGGCTACTCTGATTAAATACTGAATCGTTTGGCATGCGCTATCCTCCCCGTACTTGAGCTTATCTTATTTTATGCCGCTCTAAGTAACAGGTTGTTTGGGAAGGTGCGTATTTTTGCTTTTGCAGCCCAATCACCTCTTATTTTTCACCATATATTATTATCACCATTCGAATGGCTAAGGATTGTCCCTAACGGTTCGCGGCTTATTGGACTGCGGTTTATTGATGCTCAGGGCTCAAACGACGGTTAGGGTCCTTTTATGGATAGGGTTCCAGAAAACCCGTAGGAGGTGAATGAAAACAGGGGAATCGCTCTAGAAATCCGCAACCTTTTCTACCTCCAAATGGTCGAAGAAACCGCCGTAAGGTCACGATCAGTCCTTTATTTTCCGAGCATCAATTTATCGGATTCCCCGTTTCCAGCTCCATTTCGCCTCTGCCTTGGCAAAAAAGCGGAACTAAAACGATGATCTCTTACGCAGTTATGAACCAAGGAGACCACCCTGTTAGCGTCCGCTTGGAGATTAGTCCGAACAGTCTTGATTCTTTTATAGATTCAGAAGAGATCGTGGCCGCAAAAGAAATGAAGGTGCTAGTGCCAAGCAGATTTTTAAAGTGGACTCGGATATCCGCCTCCACGCAACAGCCAACGGGTTTAGGCAAAATTGATGTATACGTCCAAGCCCAGTCTATAGGTATGAGTTAACAATTTTATAAGAGAGGGACGAGGAATTTTGCCTAACTACAGCTCTTTTCAAGCTAATCCCGATAATCTACGAACGCTTATTTTTGGCCGGGATGCCTCGCTGATTGATCATCCGCTTACTACAGATCCAGGCGGAAATCTAACGACAATTATCCTAGATGGTACGATTTCCAATATACTCGGAGCTACCATCACTGCGGGTACTTTGTCCTCAGCAGGAACAGTTACTAACATTCTTAACGGGACTATCACTAGCGTACTCGGGGCTACCATCACAGCGGGTACCTTGTCTTCCGCAGGTACGGTTACCAACATTCTTAACGGGACTATTACTAGCGTACTCGGAGCTACCATCACAGCTGGTACTTTGTCCTCCGCAGGAACCATTACTAACATTCTCGATGGCACGATTACCAGCGTGCTCGGAGCTACGATCACTGCCGGGACTATTACTAGTGTACTAGGCGCAACCATTACCGCTGGTACTTTGTCCTCAGCAGGAACAGTTACCAATATCCTTAATGGGACCATTACTAGTGTACTAGGAGCTACAATCACTGCGGGTACCTTGTCTTCCGCAGGTACCATTACTAACATTCTCGATGGCACGATTACTAACGTACTTGGAGCTACCATCACTGCCGGTACTTTGTCTTCGGCTGGTACGGTAACCAATCTCTTAAACGGGACCATTACCAGCGTGCTCGGAGCCACCATTACGGCTGGTACTTTGTCTTCCGCAGGTACGGTCACCAACCTCTTAAACGGGACCATTACCAGCGTGCTCGGAGCTACGATCACTGCGGGTACTCTGTCCTCAGCAGGTACCATTACTAACATTCTCGATGGCACGATTACTAACGTACTTGGAGCCACCATCACAGCTGGTACTTTGTCTTCAGCAGGTACGGTTACCAACCTCTTAAACGGCACCATTACCAGCGTGCTCGGAGCCACCATCACAGCCGGTACACTCAGTAGTGTGACCTCTATTTCACAACGCAGCTTTATCGAACAGACGACGACGGGTATTGCAACTGCTAATGCCTATACTCCACTGCCAGCAGTGACTACGAGCGTATTGGGGACCTATTCCTTTTTCATCAATAACACTGGAGCTAACCCAGTCAACACACGAGTTGAAATCAGTGCTGACGGAACGAACTATTTCGTCGATACCACAGGAGATAATCCTTTAGCAGCAGGTTCTATCGATGTCATAGTTCCGGCAAGATTCCTGAAATATACACGCTTATCCTATCAATCAACGAATGCAGGAGCCGCCTCAACAATCAATGTAAGTTTCAACGCGCAGGGAACGTAATGCAGATGCCCATCATATGTTGTAACGAAAGAGTGCATGGATATCCATGTGCTTTTTCTTTTGATAGCAAAAGCTGATTTCTACTTCTACATATGTAACAAGGAGGAAACAACGTGAACAATATTACGCTTGGCGTCCACCTCATCGTTAACAATGAAGCTGATCTTCTGCCCCACTGTCTCACAAGCGTAGCAGGTGTTGACGAGATTGTGGTCATAGATACAGGCTCTACTGACGAATCCATAGCTATTTCCCAAGCGCACGGGGCTAGAGTATTCCAACGGGAATGGACAGAAAACTTTGCTGCAGCACGTAACGAAGGTCTCGATCAGGCGGATACCGATTGGATTCTAGTCCTTGATGCCGATGAACGCCTACAAACTCCACTTCCGGAACTCCGCAGCCTCCTGCAAAACACGCAAGCTCAGGCTTTTACAGTACACATTGATAATTGGCTTGGCGTTCGGCCTGAAGATAAGGTAAAGCACAGTGCGGTTCGTTTATTCCGAAATGGACAGGGTTATCGATATAGCGGAAGAATTCATGAAGGAATTGACGCTGCAATCCTTAAATCACATAACATCTCGGCGATTGAGCATAGTGATATTGAGATTGAACACTTCGGATATATGCCGGAAATCATGGCACGAAAAAATAAAATCAAACGCAATGAACAGCTGCTGCGACTCGCTTTAGCCGAACAACCGGAAGATCCTTTTCACTCGTATAATTTAGCAGTCACCTGCTGTCAGGACGGTCGTCTTCTGGAAGCAGAGACATTACTTCGCCAGACCCTTCACCATGTGCCACTTGAAGCTTCCTACCGTCCTACGATGATTAGAGATCTCTGTAAAATTTATCTGGCTCAAGGAAAAACCAATATCATAGATCCCTTGCTGTTGCCTGAATTGGAGCGTTATGAGGATTACTCTGACCTGCATTTTTTATTAGGCCAATCTTTGGAGAGTCAAGGTTTGTTAGAACGTGCTTTTCAAGCTTATCAGCGTGCAGCATCCATTTCTGGAGATCAGGTTAATCAAAAATATGTATCTGAGCAAGGGATGAACACCTTCCGCCCACTTTATCGACTAGGATTAATCTCAGAGCGGCTTGAGCTTCAGGAGGACGCTGCGAGATTCTACCACCGTGCGCTTCAACACCACTCTTTATATAGGCCTGCCTTGCAGGGAATAGCTTCTGCTTTTCAACGCTTAGCTGTAACCGATGAGGAGATTGCCACCTTGCTGATACAACTCGTCCCCCCAACTAATGCTGCCCAACGAGCTGCGATTATTGACAGTTTATTTGCGATAAATGCTAATGAGGCCATCACTAACTTATCCCGAGACACTTTTCCCTTGGAATTAGAGACGGCAAATTGGATGATCTCTTCGCTCATCATTACCGGCAAGCTGGAAGACGCCTATACAACGATAAGACAAATGGCCTCCTTAGCTACGCAAGATAACCATGATTTAGAATATCTGAAAAAGTGGGCTACCCTCTGGGCTATTTGCTCTTGGTCGCTTTTTGGAGAATTCCACAATGACCTGCTAACCTATGTACCAGACGAACTTCGTTTCGGACTGCAATACATTCAGAAGTGCCACCAGCAACAAAAGGTAGATCCCGTTGAAGCAGAGGTAGATCCATTAACATTACATTCCTCATTCATTTCAGATTTGATCGAACAATCAGTAAAACTACACCAGCCCGCGTTAAGCGAAGCTTTGGTAAATTTGTTCCCTACCTTTCGGTCTGAATTAGCCGCAGCATTATATAAAGAAGGGAATAGGAATGAGGCAGGCGAGCATTTTATCAGGTTAGTTAGCGATCAAGCGGCTGATGCGAAGGTTCTTTTTTATATAGGTGAGATGGTCTTTGACAAGGGGCATTACACGGAAGCCAGTGAATGGTTTCAACAAGCGCTGGAGCAAATGCCTGAGCATGAGGCTGCCCGAGTGGGTTTAGCACTCTGTTACCTTCAGCAAGCGAAGCTTAGCATGGAGGATGCTCTGAACAGCTTGGATGCAGCTAACGTCCACGGTCCACTGCAAACGGATATTGGTGCCATCCATAAATCCATCTTTTTACTAAATCGTACACCGTGGCACACACAGTGGAGCTTCCGCCAGAGCGAGGGGAGGGCAGCCAAATGAACATGCCAAGCCAAAAACCTCTGATTTCGCTATGCATGATCGTTAAGAACGAAGCAGATAGCTTAAGCCAATGTTTAAAAAGCGTACGTGGTGTCGCCGATGAGATCATAGTAGTCGACACTGGCTCTACCGACTCCACGCTACAAATTGCTCTAAGCTTTGGAGCTAAAGTTGTTCACCATCCTTGGAATGGCGATTTTGCCGCTGCCCGCAACGCGGGTCTTCAGCAAGCCCACGGACAATGGATTCTCATTCTGGATGGAGATGAGGAACTGGATGCGAAAAGTAAGGGGGAGCTGTTGCTGTGTGCGGAGCATTTGGAGTATGAAGCTTTTTTTCTGCGCATTCATAATCATAAAGGTTTAACCGCAGCTTCACAGACCATTACTGTTAATCCGATTATCCGCCTATTCCGTAACCGCCCGCAGTACCGTTTCAGCGGCATCATCCACGAACAGATTGCAGAAACGATCGTAAAAGCTACACCCAAAGCAGCTATGCATTTAAGCACCGTAGTCATCCATCATTACGGTTATGCAGACGGCGTAGTAGCAAAAAAAGATAAGATCAAACGAAATGTAGAGCTGCTCAAGGAACAGCTAAAGTTAAATCCCAATAACCCCTTTCACCATTTCAATATGGCTGTTGAATATATGCGGCTTAGTGAATATCAACCGGCTCTAGAGCATATCAAAAGATCACTTAACGAAGCTCCGCCCGACACAAGTTACGTTCATCTGCTGCACAAATATCAAATCCGCTGCCTGGCAGAATTAAAAGATTTCAACGCGGCGCTGGAAGCTTGCGACTTAGGGATAACCTTACATCCAGATTATCCTGACTTGGCTCATATCAAAGGTGTGCTGCTGTTTCAAATGGGAGCCCTAGCTGAGGCCAAAACAGCATTGCTGCAAGCCTTAGTCATTGGAGAAGCTCCATCCGGTTACCATACCGAGTCCGGATTCGGATCTTATTTGACATTTTATTTGCTGGGACAGTTATGCGAAGAAATAGGCGATGAGACCGAGGCCTGTGCCTGTTATACCAAAGCTGCTCAGCTTCATCCCGAGCCAACGCCCATCATACCCCGTCTGATCCGAGCCTTAAAATGTGCTGAGCGCGAAAATGAAATTTCGGGCTGGCTTCACGCTCATCTACCCGAATACACAGCTGCTAAAAGCGGACTTCTCTTAGATTTATTGCAGATTGAGGGATGTGATAAGGCAGCAAAACAGCTGATGAAGACCACAGGGCAGCCCTCATCTAATGACTCGTTATTCAACCCAGCCTATCACCCAGGGCGTTCGGAGCTTTTGTTGGCGGATCGTCTGCTTGCCTCCCTCTCTTCTTCAACCCCCTATTCTCCAGCGGCTAAAAGAGTGCGGCTCGCACTTCCACTGCCCAGAGTTTCAGATTAGGAAGGACGTATTCCTATGACCACACCGGATATTACACTTTGCATGATCATTAAGAACGAGGCAAACCATCTGGAGAAATGCTTATCCTCTGTGTGCGGGCTAGTATCTGAGATTATCATTGCGGATACAGGTTCAGAGGATAACAGTAAAGAAATCGCTCAGAGGTTCGGTGCAAAGATTATCGACATTCCTTGGGAAAATGATTTTACCAAAGCTCGGAATATAAGCCTAGAGTATGCAACTTCTGCTTGGGTTCTGGTGCTGGATGCCGATGAGGCTGTAGATCATTGGAGTGAGAATCTGCTCCAGCCCTTGCTTGGTGCCGAGTATATTCATGGGTATTGGCTGCCCATTATCCACTATGTCGGTGATATACCTGAAGCGGATTTTGTTACAGATCATGTCTGTCGATTATTCAGAAATGACAAAAGAATTATTTTTCGCGGAAGTATTCATGAGGAGATTGCCAGCAGCATTTGGGAGCTTCCAGCGGGGGAGATCGCTTATGCAGATTTGCGTATTTTGCACTACGGATATTTAGAAGATGAATTGATGCGTAAAAATAAATATAACCGCAATTTAGCACTTATCAACAACGGTCTGCGGCTTCAACCGAACCATCTTTTTCTTCGTTATGCGTTAGGGGCAGAGTATTATCAGCAGGGACAATATAAAGAAGCGGCAGAGATCCTCCTTCCGCTGCTCACCTCCACTCCAGCCCCTTCCGGTTATGTCTCAGATATTTACCTTAAGACGGCTTACGCCTTACAACTATGTGGCCGAAAGCAGGAAGCTGAGGAAGTTTTTCGTACGGGGAGCGGTCTTTTTCCCGATTTCACGGATTTATTAGAAAGCTATGCCCTCCTGTTACTGGAACAAGGGAAGCTCAGCTCAGCCAAGCACTACTTGGAGCAAGCACTTCAGAGCGGGAATACAGCACATAAATACCCTTCTTCCTCGGGCAGTGGAACGTATCGAACAGAACTACTAGCCGGGAGAGTGTGTGAGAAGTTATACCAATACCCGGATGCGTGGAGACATTACGAGGCTTCCATACAACATAAGCCTGATTATACCGAAGCGTGGAAAGAATTTGTCCCACTAAGCCTTTTTTCTGGGGAGAAGGTGACGCTACGAGCATTGACCCACAACCATCTGCACTCTTTATCCCCTGATACTTTGAGTTATCTTCTGCCCGCAGCGCTCAATGCCCGCGATCCGGAATGGCAAGCCGAGCTTTCTACAGCCAGCCAGTTACCCTTATCTGTTCAGGTTGCATTGCAGGCGATTCTGGAAATAAACAATCAACCGGAACATCTTCAGACACTCGCACCGCTTGAACAGCTGCTTCATGATCCTTCCCATCTTTCCAACCGATCCTTTGTACTTGGCTACCTGTGGGCTTTCTCTTGCCGTATTGGAGATACTGAGTCTGCCATGCGCTGGCTTGTCTGTCTATTGTCTTACAGACCGGGGATTTTATCGATCCATCATCTTTTAGCGGGGAATTATAGGCTTAAAGCTGATCTTTCGGATCTCAACTATGCAGCACAATTGCTGCTTCAGACTGGTGCTTGGAATAGTTTATTAGCACTTTATCGGCATTCGCAAGGTTCTTCCTTTCAATGGTCCAGTCTGCCGCAGCCTTTACTTTACGGTTTACTCGAAGCCCCCACCTCCATAAAAAAACAATGGTGCTCTATTTATGTTAGCAAGCCTCCTCAATATCAAACGCCTGCGGACTGTACCGAGTGGCAATTATACGCTGCGATAGCCTACTCCTGCAGAGAGATGCCCATCCTTCATGTAGGGGATGAAGCCGCTTTGCGTAGAGTCGGGGGGGCTACCGCAGCCGTGAGCCTCGCTTATTACAAGCTGCAGCTCGCAGCAGAAGTTTATCCGCAAGGGATACCGTCAGCTCATATCTCTTGTGCGCTGCTTCTGAGATCTGCCAGCCGGACTTAGCCGGTTGGCAGGGCAGATGCGGATTTCAATGCTCCTCTTGCCATTCTACCAGATGGGGCTGCTCATCAAGGATAGATTCGTACTGCTCCAGACTACCCCAGCGCCCCTCTGGATCAAGCTCCAGGTAACGCGAGTATTTTCGCCGAAGCTCCTCAGGGGATATCGCCCAACCATAATGTTTCACACGCAGCTCGGTAAGAAAACCCGGCAATACCGAATAAGAGAGCGGAAGCCTTGGCACATGATGATCCATTTTCGGAAAAAAATAATGAAAGTTCGGCAAATAGCGGACTAGTGTACGGGTATGTTTCGTGTGGATATTCCAATGCTCATCTTCACGGTAATGTGTGGTGCCGCCCCAAAAATCAAATAATCGGAAGGATACCCAGTCATACACATCCTGATCGATGAGTCGCCTCATCTCCCGTTTAGCAGACTCTTCATAGAACTCATCGGCGTCCACAGACAGCAGCCAATCCGGATTCGTAGATACCGCCAGCTCCCACAATGTTTGCAGCAGCTCCCATTCACGGTTAAACAAAGAGCTTTGCAGGGTTACGAGCTTCTTAACTTTGGCAAAAGAGAGACATAACTGAGCCGTATTATCTGTACTTCCATCATCCACGATCACAATATCATCCACGAACTCACTTAATTCCTCCAGCACCTGCTCTAAATACCTTCCGGCTTCGTTCCTAACCTGCATTATAGCAGTCAGACGATTGCCAGATGTTTTGCGGAGTGGCCCTCTATGACTACTCATCCTCCACTCTCCTTCTCAATCGTCTTACAGCCTCTTCGAGATCTGCCATCTCTGACAAAAGTGGCCATGCCTGATTGTCTTCCCCTCCTGCATTTAAAAAGCTACGGATGGCCTCGTGCCGCCTGCCATACAGCAAGTGTATGGTGCCTTCCATGGCTTCATCCACATTTTCTTCCTGCTCATGTTGCAGCACTATTGCCTTTTCCCATTGAAAAGTCCGCACATAATTTTGCACCAGCAACGCTTTTGCCTCGGAAGAAGTTAGCGGGCTTAAAATTCTTACCGCCGCTGCCTCATCCTCATTCCGGTGGAACAACTCCGCGCGAACCAATTCATCCTGACCGGAATGGAGCCAGCTCTCCATCCTTTCTACTGCTTGCTTCTCCTCTGCGGTAAATGCTGTAATCGCAAATTGGCGGACTGCCGTTTCCAGATTCCCTGTCTTGGCTTCTATTGCAGAAAAAAACCGGAAGTGTGAAATAAGGCAATCCAAATATTCATACAACACCATTAACTCAAAGGATTGCGCCAGATATCGATTCGCTGTGGAGTCCCCAAGCAAATACAAATAAGATGCTGCCAAATAATGTACAACAGGCTGGCTGGGCAGCTTGGCGCACATTGAGGTATAATAATCAGCCCTAAGCTGTAGTTGAATCCTAAACCAGTCCGTAGCAAGGAGGGGCTCCTCCTGCCATAAGTTCTCAATCGCCTTACTCCACAACATCTCATAATCTGTCAGAAAATAAATCCGCTCGCGCTGAAATACAACTCCATAGGATTCCTGCTGATCCCCGTCGAGATAAATAACACTCTCCCTGCACAAGCTCTGCTCCAGATAGATCCGTTCTGACCGGGTTCCTACTAGATCAGCCTTTGCTCCAAGCAAGCCGCTGTATTTATCCCATAAGACCTTATTTTCTTCTTCCGGACAGCGCTCTAACAAAGCCACTATATATCCTGCTTGCAAAGAAAGAACCTCGGGCAGCCAATAAGGAGAGGAGACCAGAAATGTGTACTCCCTCGCCTTGAGAGTATGAATATCCGCGATCATTACCGGCTTGATCTGGCTGTTAATCTGCTGCTCAAGAGTCATTCTTCCGGCAAAACAAACCTCTTCCCGCTCGGGAAGAAGATCCAACAGTCTTTTATATTCGTATTCCTCCCAGGAGCCTCTGCTCAGAATTAAATATTTCATGAGTGCGCCTCCCTGCCCCTGCTGCTATCTGCCTTCTTCCCCTGCGGTTCGGACAAATCCCCCACATAACCTATAGTTAGTGAAGCTTCAGGGTGAAGCTGCAATTGGTGCGAAGTGGACGCCTTACAGGTAATCACTCCAGGCACATTCCCGCCTTTATGAGCAACTCGCTCTAGCGGAAAAACAATTCCCGAAGGGTCTCCCTTAAGCAAATGCCCCACCTCTTCGTCCATATCCGTAGATAAACTAACGATCAGATCCGCGGAACCTTGGGTGATCGCCTTCACTACCCGTTCAACGTAATATTTCTCATACCTGATAGAGTCTGATAAATACACAGTTATCTCACTCTCAAATAATGCAGATGCATTCTTCAAAGCCCGCAGCCAAGCCTCTTGACCACGAACTGTAATCACTACATCCTGTTCATTTACTGGCAAGCCGGAAGCTGTGTTCATCCAGCTGTCCTTGATCCAGATCCAGCGAATATTCTTGTAGCTCTGCTGCTCCTGTGTAGCTGCCCAGTCCTGCGGAAGATGGTCCCCATTCCCATCCTCTTCACAATAAACAATCGCCGTCACTAATGGCGTTGCCAAGGTTGCCTTACCGAGTGGAATAACAGGTTGTGTTGATTGTAAGAATCCATTCTGCGGTACAAGATGTTCTTCGTCTTCTAAGACATCTTCCAGCGCCCATTTTGTACTGTACGCCCGCCAGCCATCCGCAAGTGTTGGTCCGTTCAGCCTACTCTGGCCTCTATCAAGTGAATGTATAGCATGAACATACACAGCATCACTTAGCGCCAGCTTAGCTCCAGACTGCCGCGCTCGAAGACACCAATCGGCAATCATAAGAGGCCGCGCATGAAGCGAGGTGTCCAACCCTCCAATACGCTGAAGCAGCTCTTTAGAGAACAGGAGGCAAGAACCCGTTAGTACATCCATCTCTCGCCATTCTCCTTGGTGCCGGCTAAGACTATAGCTCACATGCGCAGCAAACTCATCATAGGTGCCGAAGTGAAGACGTTTCTTCCCTTCCCCTCTTTCGGTTGAAGAGCGAGGGGCAACCACCTTAACAGAAGCGTCATCAAAAGGAACCCACAATAGCTCATTTAGCCAGCCAGACGATACCATGGTCGAATCTTCAAGTAAAACCGCGAAACTGGTTTCGATCTGTGCCAGAGCCTGGTTAGGCATGTACTCCTCTTTCTCATAAGGAACAAAGAGAATCGACTGCTCCTGTGAGAACTGTCCGGCTAATGTATCCATAGAAAAATCAGGAGTCATTGCCACAGCAATAATGCGCACAGACTCTCCAGAATGGAGCAGCAGCAAGGGTAAGCAAGCCGCGGCACAATCCGGGCGGCTTAGCTCAACTACAAGGGTGATCCCATCTATACTCGGCAGTGGAAGTAGTCCCGTGCGTTCCAAGAACCCATACCTTCCCGCCAAGCGTTCCACATTCAGAGATTCTTGCGACATTAGGATTCACGCTCCATTTATTAAATCTGTTCTACCTATAGTCTATGAGCGCTGAAGCGCGATATCCCCTTAATTTCCTCCGCCCGCTCCTTTATCTTCTTCCGTATGGTCTGCACCCGTACTCGCGGGATCAGTTGCCGCTGGAGACGGGTTGTTATCTTTCTGACTGTTGCTGGAGGTATCCTTACCCTGATCCACTGCTCCACTCTTATCCCCACCTACAGCTGGAGCAGGAATAGCAATTCCCGGAGCACTGCTGCCGTTCGCCCCCACAGGTTGACCTTGATTATCGTAGTAATACATAGGTACATCTCCAACAACCATCAGATAAGACACAGGAATTTCTGTATCCACTACCTGCGGCTCCATATCAAAAGGAATGACGACTGCAACCTCTGTCACAATATGAATATATACCTCGACCAGAATCATATTGATCCCAGCGTTTTGCTGGCGAGTACTGAGTTCAACCTTAACCGCACCTTGTGGTTCAATCTTGATCGGAATATCGGGTCCATAAGAAGCGATAAGGGGACTGCCCAACGCCTGCCCCAGCGGAATATATTCTGTTCGATTATGCAATTCCTGCAGCGTAGACTGAATGACCTGTGCCGCTTGCGAAGTAATACGCATATGCTCCGCGTAGTTGAGCATGAACCCTGATATTTTCCCGTTCTTATCCGTCTTCCAATCAATTAGCTCTTCCGCATTCCCCCCATTCGCAACCTGAGAGGTAATCGCCTTATTAATCGATTCCGTAGCGATTTGCTTCACACGTATTTGTGCTAAATGCAGGATGGGCGGCTTCATATGCAGCTCCACATAGCGAAGTGACTGCAGCACCAGCACAAGTATTACTAAAGATGCTATCAGCCAAAATTTGCGTCGGCTTCTTGGCTTATGTGTTTTTCCGCCTGCAACCGTTACCTTACTCTCTGGCCGGCTGGATAACCTAAAGCGGCCTTTGCTACGTTTGGCTTCAAAGCGCGTACGCTGCGGCCTAACCGCTGCCCGGCTGGGTTTTGACTTGAATGCGGAGCTTCTTGCTGAGAATCTCCGATTCGTGTCCCCATTTATTTTTGGCAGCCGAAAATGGCCTAGATCAGGTATTCTCAGCCTTCGGTTCCCCCATTTTTTCAATCTGCCCATTGCAATAGTCCCTCCCGCCTTACGCAGAGGTCAAGCCACCTCCACTTAATTTAAGGTATTCGCTAAGAGGACAAAAAAGAAGAACGTTCCCTCCGGCAAACTACGCCTGAAGAAACGTTCTTCATCCTTTAGATCATGAACTGGGAATATGATATTAGTGCATTCTGCTCCGCTTATCCTCCTGCAAATGGTCCCAATGACGCCGAATAAAAATGCCAATGAGAATAGCAATAAACACCGCATACCAGGTAAGATAACCATTCCATTCTTCACGCGGAACAATTAAAGTTGATCCAATCGTACCGAATAACCATATATAAGATAAATTACCAAGCACGGTTCCCCATATAAAGGATGAGGCTTTAATCGGTGAAACAGCAGACATGAAATTGATTACATTGTTCGGAATAATCGGAATCGTACGCAATAGTACCAGCGTCCAAATCCCGTATCGATCCAAGTAACGTTGCCATTTATCATAGCGCTTCAGTTTGGTTCTCCATTTTCGGTCAAACCAGTTATACAGATATCTCCGAATAAGAAAATACATCAGTATTCCGCCTAGATTGCAGGCCAGCCAACTGATCAGCATGCCTCCAATTACGTTAAAAACAGAGACATGCAGCACGATCAAAATTACGAATGGAAAAAATCCTAATATACTCTGCAAAAGTGCGAGCGGGATGGTCACGAATAAAATAGATGGCCCGCTAAGGCCCAGCGTTTGCAGCAGCCAATCAATCCAGGTATTTATGGTCTCTGTCATGAAGCAGTCTCCTCTCTTGACTCCTTGCAGCAGCTGCCTCCTGATTTACTTTGACAAAGCATAAGTCTAAGTGTGTAAACTAGGTATCCATTCTTATTGAAATATAAGCACAGTACATTAAGAGCTTGTAATACTTTGCTTATATTCCCAAGAAAAACACCCCTTACGGGGTGTTTTATTGAATGAGCTTGCTTATGAAGTGTAATGTGTAAAGAACAGTAGTTAGCGTACAAGTTACATTTTTGTTTCCATTTATTCTTCACATCATAACACAGTTTTTAATTTACTTACAATTCTATACCTGCAACCCAAGCATTCACTTTATCCGGATTGCTCTCAACCCAAGTTTTAGCGGCTTCTTCTGGTGACTTACCACCCTGAACCTCAATCATTACTTTAGCCATATCTTCCGCTGTCCATTCGAATTGATCCAGGAATTTGTAGACATTCGGCATGTCATCTTTCAGACCTTGGCGGACCATCGTGTGGATCTGTTCGTCCGCACCATAAACCCCTTTTGGATCTTCCAGATACTTCAGATCCATATTGGCGAACATCCAGTGTGGTGTCCAACCTGTAACAACGATTGGCTCGTTGTTGTCATAAGCCTTTTGCAGTTCCTGAGCCATCGCTGCAGATGAGCTTTCAAGAAGTGTGTAATCGCTAAGATCATATTCCGCAATAGCCTTTTCTGTGGTTGTCATAATGCCAGCACCTGGCTCAATGCCGATAATGCGATTGTTCAGCTTTGCTGCCAAATCACTGTTCTTCAAGTCTTCAATAGAATTAATATCCATATAGGCTGGAACAGCCAAGCCAACCTTAGTTCCGTTTAGATTCGCACCCAAATCTTCAATTTTTGCACCATACTTTTCTAGATAAGCCGCATGGGTACTTGGCAGCCAAGCTGCAACCATTCCATCCGCACTACCGTCTGCAACCCCAGCCCACATTGGGCCAGCATCTACCTGCAGCATTTCAACGGTAGCTCCAAGCTTAGTTTCAAGTACTTCCTTTACTACATAAGTACTCGCAATTTCCGAATCCCATGCTACATATGCTAATTTTACCTTCTCTTTACTTGATGAAGAACATCCAGCAATAACAGCAATCATCATAATAACTAACAGGAATACCCCTATATTTTTCTTCTTCATTTATTTAAAACTCCTATCTTTGTTTTGGTTTTAGTGCGTTCTGTGTCAAACGGTCCAGCAGAATGGCAATAATAACGATCGCAATCCCTGCTTCGAATCCGTCTCCTGTCTTAGCCTGTGATACCGCACGGTATACATAGGCACCCACGCCCTGTGCACCAATCATCGATGAGATAACAACCATTGACAGTGACAACATAATTGTCTGGTTCACACCTGCCATAATTGTTGGTAAAGCGATTGGAAGCTGCAATTTAACTAATTTCTGAGTAGGTGTCGATCCGAAAGCATCTGCTGCCTCCACCAGTTCCTCCGAAACCTGACGAATTCCGAGATTGGTCAAGCGAATCGTTGGCGGAATTGCAAAAATAATCGAAGCTATAACCCCTGGAACTACGCCCAGTGAGAAAAAGGATACCGCTGGCAATAAATATACAAAAGCCGGCATCGTCTGCATAAAGTCCAAAATAGGCGTAACTATATTTCTAACGGTATTTCTCTGCGCACATAAAATACCAATCGGCACACCAATTACTACAGCCAATATCGAGGCGGTTAGAACAAGGGCCAAGGACTGCATAGAAGGTCCCCATAATCCAAGATTATCAATCAGAAGCAGCCCAATGACCGCAAATAGTGCCATGCGCCATTTACCGATCCAATAAGACAAAGCTGCAATAATCACGATAAGTACTAGTGCTGGCAGGAAGGTAAGTGCATTTTCAATGCCAGCCACCATACCACCGATAATCGAATGGATGAAGTCAAACAGGGGCCCACAATAAGTCGTCAGCCAATTTTCCAACCACTCGAGTGCCTTTCCCAAAGGCAGTTTAGGAATGTCCATTATAATCCTCCTTCCGGTACCGCGTTGCCGGCGAGTGCGGAAAGAACGGCTCCTTTGATCACAATACCCTTCAATTTATCCGCTTCATCTACGACGGCTACAGGCAAATGTGTCTCAGATATTAATTCAAAGAAATCATTGAGTAGCGTTTCCGGTTGTACACGTGGGATTTCTCTCCGCGTTACTTCCAGAATAGATTTATTATCATTCAGTGCCTTAAGGGCATCCTCAGCTGTAATAACACCCAGAAGCTTATTTTCCTTGTCCACTACATATAGACTGAATATACCACTGTCACGCATTAATTGAAGCGCTACCCGAGGCCCGCGTTCAGGTCTGACTGTTTCCGGCTGACGCATTACATGAGCTGCAGTCAACACCTTGGACAAGTCCACATCCTCCACGAATCGCTCTACATATTTATTGGCAGGTTGGATGAGGATTTCTTCCGGTGTACCAATTTGCACAATGACTCCGTCCTTCATCAGTGCGATCCGATCTCCAATCCGCAAAGCTTCGTCTAGATCATGAGTGATGAACACGATGGTTTTCTTCACTCTGGCCTGTAATTCCAGCAGCTCTTGCTGCATGTCTTTACGAATAAGCGGATCCAGTGCACTAAATGCCTCATCCATAAGCAGGATATCCGGGTCGTTGGCAAGGCCCCGTGCCAGTCCAACACGCTGCTGCATCCCTCCACTGAGTTGATCAGGACGATGATTCTCCCAACCTTTCAGACCTACCAGATGCAAAGCTTCCGTTGCCAGTTCAGTTCTTTTCTTTTTATCTACGCCCTGAACTTCAAGTCCGTATGCTGCATTCTCCAGTACGCTTCGATGTGGAAATAATGCGAACTTCTGAAATACCATACCGATGTTCTTCCGTCTGAATTGGCGCAGCTGCTCCGGATTCATTTTCACAACATCTTTCCCTTTAAAAAGAACTTGCCCCCCTGTAGGCTCAATCAAGCGGTTCAACAAACGAACCAGCGTCGACTTACCGCTGCCGGACAAACCCATAATGACGAATATTTCTCCTTCTTCAATGCTGAATTCGGCTTTGTTGACTCCGACTGTCAACTTCAATTCCTGAGCAATTTTTTCCTTCGACATCCCTTGCTCTAATAAAGGAATCGCGCGTCCCGCATCATGACCGAATACTTTGGTTAGTTGTTTCACCTCTATAATAGCCATGCCGTCCTCCTTCTCCCGAAATGTTATCCGGGTTTAGTTCACTTATAGTAGTTTACCGGACTATTGAAAATTCATGCAAACACCATATACGGATAAAATTTAGTGTACAGTTTTAACTTTACGAACTTTATGTATGGAATACTCTGTTTTACGCCAAATTCCTTTCTTCATGAATTCTTTACTTATGGAGGGGGATTTGATTACAATACATTGTATAAGGTTGCAGTCTATCGACCTATTCCTCAGGAGGGACATCATGAACGATTTAGAAGGGCTTACGCCCGAACAAATAGAGAAGATTAGTAAAGCCCGTGAACGTGTGATCGATTCTATCGGCAAAAACATGGATCTGTATGGCATTACCTTGTCTATTGGACATTTATACGGTTATATGTACTTCAATCAAGGTCCAGTGACACTGGATGAGCTCAGCAAAACAATGGGAATGAGTAAAACGTCCATGAGTACGGGAGTCCGTACCCTTCTAGATCTGAAAATGATCGACAAAGTATGGGGGAGAGGGACGCGCAAAGACTTGTTCACCACTGTGCCTGACTGGCATCAGAACTTCAGTGATTACTTCTCTATTAAATGGAGAAAAGCCGTCGAAGGTAATATGATCTCACTAGCGAAATCACTTGCAGAAATTAACGATATGAAAAAAGAGTATAGTGACGATAGTAAACTTATGCAGCTCTTAAATACAGATGAAGAAAAAATAACTGAATCCATTAACTACTACCGCTGGTTGCTGAAACTAATAGAATCTTTTGAGAGTGGCAAAATTTTTGAATTTATCCCTAAAGAAACTTAAATCTAACCCACAAAAAACACACACAAAAAAACGACAGTGCTCCTGTAAAAAGGAAAACACTGCCGTTTTTTTCGTTTACCCTTCGATCAAGCTTACATCATCCAAATAAATTGTACTGCCCGCGCTAATTTCACTATTCGTCTCCGTACCGTTCCCATCTATAAGCCCTAGCAAAAATACCAGATGAACACCTGCGTCTGTTGCCCCATTCATCGTAAATGTGTAGCTGTATTCGTCCATATTTTGGGTCAAGGCTACAAGCTCAGCTTCCATATATTTGGTGTAATCCCCGCCTTTATGCTCCACAGCTACCTGAATATTGCGGTTTACTGTAGAACGAGCTTTAAACTTCAAGGTGTACGTTTTTCCCTGAACAAGCTTCAGATTTTCGTAATCCACCTGTGCGCTAAAAGGGGCTTGCCCGGTACCTGTTAAGTTGATAGCAAATTCCCCCTCTTGAACAGAGGCAGATCCGATTCCGTCAAAGTACTGGCTCCAGCCCGTTGCATCTACATCGAAGGTTCCATTATCCAGCGTACCGCTTGGCGGTATTACTGGTGGACCCCCTTGTACCTCCCTGACCACAATATCGTCAAAAGAAATCGTATGCGGCGTACTGTTAGCCGCAGGATCAGCGCCCAGCGTTTTGCCGATCAGATAATTAAGCTTCAGCGGATTGCTGTTCGACACCGTAAATTGTGCTGAATAAGTAGCCCAATCCGCACGAATATCAAACTTAGCTTGTGCGGAAGCAGCTGAAGTATTGGAGTATTCTAACACAATTTGCCGCGGAACCGTTGATTTCGCCTTGAAGCTCACCTCATACGTTTTTCCGCCCTCCAGTGGAATACCCTCTTGGAAAAATTGTGTATGCCACGCTTCCCATCCGGCCGACGTAATCAGGATTTCAGCTACGCCATCCTTCACATTAAACGCGGAGACGCCACCTTCTCCGGACCAGGTAGTCCAGCCCGTCTTATCGCTGCCAAACGAACCATTGATGACTAGATTGTTATCATTAGCTAGAATAGTCTGCGTGACAGTTGCAGTAACATAATGTTCAGCCTCAACAGTAATGGCATAACTTCCTTCGGCCGGAAATACTGCTGCTTCGATTGTGATTTTTCCCGGTTCAATAGTGTACTGCTCTGCATTAAGTGTTGTACCGTTAACCTTTACCGCCATGATTTGATTCCGCCAATTTGCATTGTCGATAAAAGTAAGCTCAATCGGCTGCGAAACTCTGTTATTGCTGCTGTCGCTTAGCAGCTCCTGCGGTTTGGCCGGTGCATTTTTGATCTCAAATTTCACATTGTCAATGATAATATCATGGTTTTGAGGAATACTAATCCCCTCAACCTTCCCAAGCAGCAATTTTAGAGACAATGTATCCTTGCTTCCTTGCCGGAATTCGAATCTGTAATGATTCGTCTCCGGCGTTACCTCCACGATATTGCTGAACGAGGCCTGATACGTACCATTTTCTACGTTCACCCCGATTTTGCGGATTACGGTTGAACTGGCGTCAAATTCAACCACATAATCCATTCCAGCAGCAGCTTTCAAGTTGTTCTGAAACAACATTACAGAATACGCCTGACTGCCGATATTCGTAATGCTAAATTTCGCTGCTCCATCTGCAACCGTAGCGCTGCTCTGACCACCCTGCTCTGTCAACAGGCGGTCCCAGGCGCTAAACCCAAAGTTAAATTCACCATTCAAGAGTGGGTAGTATATTAGCGATGGATCAAAATAGAAGCTAGTACGCAGCATCTGGAAATTATCCAGAATGACTGTATCCGCAGCACCGTTTAACAGTAATACGAATTGTCCTTCATGATCGGTTGCACCTGCAAGATTGATAAAGGTAGCTTTAATTTTTTGCTCACCTTCGCTTAAGTTAACCGGTTGTTCTGCCTGTACACTGCCGTCTTTCCCTAGTAGTTGAACCGTTCCTGTGCGTGCAGAGGAGACTGAAGCATTGAACGTAACCTCATAGTCCTGCCCTTGAATGAGCTGAATTCCCTTCTGAAGTAACCGAACCTCACCATTTTCACTGCCGCCAATCTGCAGCTTTAACTGGCCATTGTCATTAACGCTTGATTCTACCATGGCACCACCAGTTGCTTCCGTATGCCAATAACTCATCCGATTGGGTTCCCCAATATCGAAAGTACCATTGTACAGATGATTACCGTTGGCCAGCGGTTCCTTCACACTATCATGCGGGAATTGAATATTCTCAATCTCTTCTAATCTGACATTACCAAACCATACCGGTGAAGTATTGGTACCCACGTTGAACTCGACGCGTGCAGCAATATCTGAGTTTTCCTTCATTTGAAACATCGTCTCGTAATGGGTCATCGCTGAAGTTAGATCTACCTTAAGCGATGGAGAATACGCTGCAAATCCACGAGATTCTCCACCTGTTAACCGGACGCTCATACTGCGGGACATATCGGTTTTGGCATCGAAGCTGAGTTTATAGAACCTGCCTTTAGCTATAGATACGATAGCTTGGGGTTGAATCGAATAAAAATTGCCGCCACCACTGCTGATATCTACCTTCACATAATTGCGCTCCCCAATAGGAACGGTAGAAACCGTAGCTTCAGCCCCTGCTTCTTTATAAAGTACCCAATGTGCGGTATTCGGGATTCCCATACCGTCATCCCCCGGCACCTGCTCCGAATAATTGTTGTTATAGACCATGTTGCCGTCTGCCAGTGCAAGCTTGGAGCCTTCTGGATAGGCTTCCTTCTCCAGTGTAACTGGAATAGGCTCGCGGTACTCACGACCTGTCAGCTCATAGACTCTAACGTAATCGATCTCCATCGATTTTGGAAATACGGTTTCGCTAGTCGGATCACCATCAAAGTTACCGCCTACGGCCAGATTCATCAGCAAGTGGAACTTCTGATTAAACGGCGCTGGATACACATTATTGGCAGGCTGCCCATTGCTGATGCTATACCAGTCATTTTTGGTCGAATATAATTCACCATCCACATACCAGCGAATTTCGCCCGGCTCCCACTCAATAGAGTACGTATGGAACTGCTCAATCGTAGCGTTATCCGGAAATACATACTCTTTGCCGGAGTATACATTGTTCGGCGCCATACCGCCGTAATGAATCGTCCCCGCTACCGTGTTTGGACGACTGCCCCAGCCTTCCATAATATCAAGCTCACCGGAAGCAGCCCAAGTCCCGTACACATCGTTCTCCGGCAGCATCCAGATCGCCGGCCAGTACCCTTTTCCAGTAGGTGCTTTGGCCCGAATTTCAAATTTGCCATATTTTTTACTAAACAACCCTTTAGTCTTAATCCGTGTAGAAGTATATTGTTTGCCAGCTTTTTCTTCTTTGTGGGCCGTAATGATCAGGTTACCGTCCTGTTCCTTTACATTCTTCTCATCGTTGGTATACCACTGCTTCTCATTGTTTCCCCAACCTGGATTGTTGTATTGCGAACCATCTCCAAGGTCATAGGTCCACTTTGTAGCATCAATGTCTCCATCATCAAACTCATCCCCCCACACCAGTGTCCACGGATCAGTGGTCGGTGTTGGTGTGGCTGTTGGTGTCGGTGTGGCTGTTGGCGTTGGTGTCGGTGTCGGTGTTGGTGTCGGTGTTGGTGTTGGTGTTGGTGTTGGTGTTGGTGTTGGTGTTGGTGTTGGTGTTGGTGTTGGTGTTGGTGTTGGCGTCGCTGTTGGTGTCGGTGTTTCGGTTGGTGTTGGTGTCGCTGTTGGTGTCGGTGTTTCGGTTGGTGTTGGCGTTGCTGTTGGTGTCGGTGTTTCGGTTGGTGTTGGCGTTGCTGTTGGTGTCGGTGTTTCGGTTGGTGTTGGCGTTGCTGTAGGTGCCGCCGTTGCTTCAGGTGTGGCGCTTGGCGTCGTTATTGGACCTACATTCCCCGAACTGCTTGGCGCTGAGCTTGCTATTGGCAATGTTGTTTTGCCAGTGTTTCCTTTTTTCAATGCTACACCGCCAATCGTCACTCCATCGGCTTTGTTATCTATTGTGGTTACGCTTCCGCTGCCTTGAATTGCTGTAGCTCCAGCGCTCGCAGATAGGATTAGTGCCGCCACTTGTGAATTGTTCTCCAATGTTAAATGGGTCGGACTTCCCAGAGTAAGGCTGCCGACAGTTCCAAGGATTCTTAACAAAGAACCGCTGACTGCTGAGTCTGCCGAACGAACCGCTCCAAATGTTCCGCGAAGCGAAATATTGTGAGGAACGACATCCATCTCAACATCCCCAAACCCTGCCCCGGTAAGATCGCTGCTTTCTTCCAAGATTGACCCAGATAGCAGCTGCACAGTACCCACAGCTGTCGACCCGCTGGCATAAATCCGAACCTTACCATTAGGCTTGGCTACTTGAAGCAGTCCAAGAGAAGTATGGTGTAAGCCGATACTTTGCTCGCCGCCTCCCCGTACAAAAGTAGTCCCTGTTACCTTTACACCTTCAAGCTTTGCATTCCCTTCAGCTATCCCCTCGGTTAGATAAAGATTACCTTGGATGACCGTGTCTTTAAGAATCACATCAGCCCGATTAATGACTACATTGCCCTTTACTGTTCCTAGTGAAGTCTCTCCTGATTTCAGGAGGAGTCCCGAAACCATTCGATCAGCCAACTGAGCTAACTCTGCACGGGTGATCCCACCATCAGGCTTAAACAAACCTCCAGGATAACCTTTTACATAACCTGCACTCGATAGAACGGCTATTGCTTTTGCGGTTTCATCGCTGACTCCGTTCAGATCGGTGAATGCTGCTGTACTGCTTTTGTCTGCATTGAAACGAAACACTTTCTCCAATGCTAACGCTGCCTCCGCGCGCGAAAGTGCTTTTGAAGGATAAATATTGTTCTTCTGATCACTGCTTAAATATCCAGCTGCAATCCCTTTGGCTATATCATTTTTATACCAGTCTGTAGCCTGGACATCAGCGGGAACCTTATCCGATTGCTCCTGATAATTAAATATACGATTCATAATAGCTGCGAATTCTGCCTTCGTGACTTCCTTACCCGGACGAAACGACCCGTCGTCATATCCGCTTATGATCCCATTTGTGCTCCAACGCTGTAATGGGCCTGCGGCCCAATGATTTGGAGATACATCGGTAAACGCTTTCAATCCATTGATTGGTTCATTTTCCACTTTCGTTGCCGCTGAATCAGGTGAGTTTTCCTTTAACGCCTCTGCCGCTGAAGCATTCATGCTCCCAACCGGTGATAGCAGCCCGGTGACAAGGAGCATAGCAGCAAGTGCTGCTGTGAAATTCCTTTTCATCCTAAACATCACTCCTCGAATTTCGTAATATTCGTAATTCAAGCGAAAAATCGAAATCGGTTTCGGCAATGCTATTGTTGCTTAGTTTTCTATTTTTGTAAAGATGTAATTTTGAATTTTTTTACATAGATTATTTTGGAGTAAATCTGCATAGTGAAATATATATTTGACTTGTTTCGGCAATAATAATAGACTGAAAATAATTGAATTTTCATTCACCCTATACATAATAACTCGCAAATAACCGCTCTAGAACAGTCTTTTTCTCAAATTTCAACGATTTAGCGGAGGGTGGCATTATTAACTATGAATATCAAAATGATTGCCGAAATGGCCGGCGTTTCTGTCTCGACTGTTTCGAAAATTATGAACAATTACAGTGATGTTTCCGAAAAGACCAAGCAAAGAGTTTTGGAAATCATCGAACAAACCGGATATTCACCTTCCAACTCCGCCAAGACACTCGCAACTAAGAAGTCGAATCTGATCGGGGTTATTTTTGCTGGCGAGCTTAATGTCGAATTTACACATCCCTTTTTCGTAGAAGTGCTAAATTCTTTTAAAAAGCAGATGGGCGTTCTGGGCTACGATCTCATTTTCTTTTCCAACGAGAAATTCATCAGCAGCGGCGATTATTTCGCTCGATCTGTTCATTTTAATGTGGATGGATGTGTCATTATTTCCGGGCAAAAGATGGAGCCTACCATCCGCGATCTGGATATGAGCAGTATTCCTTGTATCGGGGTCGACCTTGAGCTAAAGGGCAAAAAATCCGGCTTTGTGATGTCAGATAACTTTCAGGTTTCTTCCAAGGTCGTGGAGCATTTTTATCTGCTTGGCTATAGAGAACTTGGATTTATCGGAAGTGCAGCGGATTCAGATATTTCTAACCTGCGGGAATCCGGATATGTCAAAGCTATTGAAAGCTTCGGCCTCACTTTGAACCGTCAGTGGTTTGTTCATGGCGACGATTTCTTTGAGCCCAGCGGTTATACGGCTATGCAGCAATTAATTCAAGCCGGAAATTTACCAAAAGCCATTTTTGCGGCTTCTGATTTGCTGGCTCTGGGAGCCATCCGGGCTTTGAAAGAACACGGTCTCAGCGTGCCTGAAGATATTGCCATTATCGGATGTGACGACATTGAAGCCTGTAAATATACCAGTCCAAAACTGTCGACCATCCGCCAGAACAAAGAACGGCTTGGCATCCTCGCTGCCCATATGCTCTATGACTTGATTAACAATCAGTCTGGCGGTGGATCATTTGTAGTGGAGCCTGTGCTTATTGTGCGTGAATCCTGTGGCAGTCAATTAAATACTTAGTTAATCAACAAAAAAAGACAACTTATGTAAGCGGGTTTCCGCAAACGGCGTTGTCTTTTTATTGATTATCGAAAATGTTTCGTTATCTATCTTCATTGGTCTCTAGCTGGCCGAACTCCACCTCTTAATATGGAGTAGGTATCCCTACCTGATGATCCAAATTCAACTCAATCAATTGTCCTGCCTGGGTTAATCCGGCACCAAAACCATACATCAGGATCTTTTGTCCATTTTGTACCTTGCCCTCGCGGATGCCCAAATCGAGTGCTAAAGGAATCGTGGCAGCAGATGTATTGCCGAAATTCACAAGACTGTGCAGCACCTGCTCCAGCGGATAATTTAATCGCTCGCAAATTGGCTCAATCATCCGCATATTAGCGCTGTGTGGAATAAACCAGTCTACTTCCTCCAGACCTACCTCCGCTTTTTCTAGCAGCTGTTGCACACCTAAAGGAACCGTTCTGACCGCCCAGCGAAACACTTCTCGTCCGTTCTGTACCAGCATTTGTGTATCTACCAGCTCAATATTGTTTACAGTATGGGCAAGCCCCGTACGGTAAACATGATGTGCCCCACCGCCATCACTTGCCAGCTGGAAGCCTAAAAATCCCGTCGTCTGCTCATCACTTTCCACAAGCACTGCTCCAGCGCCATCCCCAAAAAGAATACATGTACTGCGGTCAGTATAATCCGTAATCTTGGAGATCGTATCCGCACCAATAACCAGTACCTTGCGATGCATTCCTGAAGCCACATAACTGTGAGCAGTATGCAGTGCATAGACAAAACCTGCGCATGCTGCACTCAAATCCATAGCACCAGCAGTCTGCGGAATGTTAAAACGATTTTGAATCAAAGAAGCTACTGAGGGAAAGGAAAAGTCAGGTGTACTCGTAGCTACCAGGACCATATCGACATCCTGAACGCTTTTTCCATAACGAGTCATAAGATCCTGCACAGCTGCTGCACATAAATCACTTGTATACTCATCCTGCCGACTAATTCGGCGCTCACGGATTCCGGTCCGTTGCACAATCCATTCATTATTTGTATCTACGATCTGCTCCAGATCGGCATTAGTTAGTCTTTTGGCTGGGACATAGGTTCCGATAGCGGTAATTTTTGCACCTGTCATTCCAATCACCTCTTCAATTAGTATCTGATATTAGTACTTGGTACTAATTATAACTCTGTGCCTGCTAAAAAGTAAAGAAGGCCGGTAAAGCATCCTAGCTTCTCGGCACTTCCGTAACTTTACGAACCCACTTAGAAACGTTTTCTATTACGCTGCTTTCTTTTTCTCACGAACAATATAATCGCAGTTACAACAACCACCACTAAAATGATAAGCACAATCACGATATTCCATACATTAGGCACATAAACCTGCATTTGAATTGGCTCTGTATCCGCTAGTGTAACATTCCAAGTAAGGGTTCTGCCGTCCTCCACATTTGCATTATTGTCTCCATATAGATCCACAGGTAACGTTAATTTAAAGTCGAAAGCCATGTTTTGCAAAAAAGCCCGAATAATCGGCTTCGATAAACTGAGCGATCCCATATTATCCATTATGGTGTCTATGTAGCTATTAAATTTGGGCTTCGCCTCAACGTCATATTTGGTATAAAACCAATTATCTTTGGTATCTAATTTCAGGTCCACAATATCCAAGTCACCAGAGAGTGCTTTCATATCCTCAAAAGAGGCATAAGATTTCACGAATTCATAGACTGTAGATTTTCCATCTTGGCTTTTCTCTAGCTCAATCCCCTGATCCTTAAGTTTGTTTACCAGAGCATCTTCCATTTTTCCGCTAATCAACGCTTCTGCACGCGAATTCACTTTCATGTTCACTGCAATATCTACGCTTCCATTCTTATTCACTGTGACATGAGCAGTGCCTTTAGAACAGCCTGATAATAGTACAAGCATTAAGAGCAGCCCTAGTAACGAAAACCCTCTCCATTTTGACAACAACATTTCCCTCAAACCCTTCAGTAACATGTATTTATATAACGGCTACCCATTCTATAAAGGCTAACTCATTTATATCATAGAATCAAACTCTATATGAATGAATAATCAAATTTGAGAACCGTCAAACTTAAACTTTATACGCGCATAAAAAAGAGGCCCTCACAGAAGTAATCATTTCTACTCATGAGGTAACCTCTTTCATAAAAACAGCACACGTAATGTTACTTCGAACGCTAGTTGTTCACACGATGCTCAATGTTACTTGGAGTGCCTATTGTTACTCAAGATGCTCATTGTTACTTGGAGTGCTCGACGTTACTCGGGATGCTCAATATTATTCGGAGTGCTTATTGTCGCTTGGGTGCACGGTGTTACTTGGACTTTCAAAGTCGCTTTCGGACTCCAGAGCCGTTATTTCCGCACAAACGTCTCTTTTCATAAGCTATCGGACTCCAGCGTCACTATTGGTGCAAAACGCCCCCATTAGGAGCCATTTTACGAGGAATAGCGCCCCTCCAGTCCGAAACTACCCGCAAAAGGCCCTGAACCGGCAAATAGCGGCATCTGAGTCCGAAAGCACAACGCCAGCCAGCCCGCAACCGCCCTACTGCCCCTAAACTAATCAATTTTCAAGCCGCAGAGTTGCTCTATGTTTAATCGGGATGATCATTGTTACTTGAAGTGCTCATCATTACCTAGAGTGCTCGACGTTACTCAGGATGCTTAATGTTACTTGAAGTGCTCGGCGCTTCTCAAGATGCTTAATGTTACCTAGAGTGCTCGACGTTACTCGGATGCTTAATGTTACTTAGACTTTCAAAGTTGCTTTCGGACCTCAGAGCCGCTATTTCCGCACAAACGCCTCTTTTCATGAGCTATCGGACTCCAGAGTCACTATTGCCGCAAAATCACCCCATTATGAGCCATTTTACGAGGAATAGCGCCCCTCCAGTCCGAAACTATCCAAAAAAGGCCCTAAACCGGCAAATAGCTGCAGCTGAGTCCGAAAGCACACTGCCCCCCCCCGCGACCACTCTACTACCGCCCGTAACCGCCCTACTACCGCCTCCCGCAACCGCCTTACTACCGTCCTCCCGCAACCGCCCAACTACCGCTCTCCTGCAGCCGCCCTACTATCGCACTACTGCAGCACTACTACCGCTTACTCCGCCCTACTGCCGCAACAAACACTACTCAACAAACAACGTCCGACTCTTAAACCACTCCATTGCCCATCAAGCTAGGCTTATAGAGTCCCGCTTATGTGGTTAACGAGGTGCTTCTTTTCCCGGCTCCATGTAGTGAAGCATTCTCTTCACTCAAGCCGATATCCGCTTGGCGGAGAACCTTTCGCCCCCTCCAGCGCGCCAGAACAAGCAAGCCTCTCACCAATTCGTCGGCTATCATACAACAATAGATACCCATAAGTCCCCAGCCGACGCTGATTCCTAACCAATAGGAGCAGCCCACGCCAATGAGGGACATAGACACGATGGAAGTATACATCGTATAACGCGTATCCCCGATGGCATTCAGCGCGTTGCCGAGGGCCATATTCAGCATTTTGGAGGGCTGGAGCAATAGATTTAGAGCTAACAAAGAAACCCCGATCGCAATAATCTTCGGATCAGATGTGAAATAACCGAGCAGCTGTTTTCCGAACAGGAATAGTAACAGCATGTTAGCTGACACAATGCTCAAACCAATAAAGAGTGTACGATACGCACTGCGATAAGCTTCTTTCAATTTGCCTGCTCCAAATAAATGAGCAATCTGTATCTGCCCCGCCAGCGCAAAAGCATAACCAAGTGTGAAGCAAAAGGACTCCAAGGTATTAAGATACGTGCGTGCTGCTAACGCTTCGGCTCCAAGTGCAGCCAGAAAGGAATATACAATAAGCTGGGAGAATACCCAACAGGAAGAATTGATCCCGAGAGGCCAGGCAATCTTCAAAATTTGCTTGAACAGCTTGCCATTGAATATGCGGAAATCTCTAAGTCTAACCTTGATCTCGAAAGAACGCCGGAATAAGGAGTAGAGAATAATCACTCCGACCAGTCTACTGATAATACTGGAGATCGCGATGCCCGCAAGGCCTAGCTGTGGCAGACCGAATACACCAAATATAAAAATATAGTTCAGAATAATATGGATGACATTGATTATAATCCCTGTGTACATCGGTCCTTTGGTATTCCCTGTGTTACGGATAGCGGTACCGAGGGAAGCGATCATCCCGACCATAAAAAGTCCACCGCCGACGTAGGAGATATAGACATTGGAAAGTGACAATAGCTCAGGTGCTATATTTAGAACCCCACCAATAGGGCCCGCATAGAAAAACAACACAATACTCACGACAATCCCCAACACGAGGCTAACCGATACTCCCATAATAGCAATCGTGCGTGCTTCACCAAAACGTTTGGAGCCCATTCTCTGTGCGATCAGAATCCCCGCTCCACCCGCAAATGTTGTAAAAAGCGTGGTCAATGCACCGAACAATTGATTGGAAATGCCGACTACGGCGACTGCATCATCAGAGATACGGCTGACCATTAATGTATCTACCGTACCCAGCAGAGTCTGTAGAAATACCTCTATAAATATAGGCCAAGCCAATACCCAGAGTCCAAAACCCTGTCTTTCTTTTTTCACTATACAAACCCTCCTCGTAAACCATGCCTACAGACTTAGCCTAAAAAATAACATCTTTATTCATTAGGTCAGACTAAATTATAGATGATATACTTTGGATGATGGTACAGATTTCAAACCAATTATTACATTATTCCAAGCTCACTAAAAGGAGCTTCTGACATGAACATCTTGAACTTCACCGTTCCTCCGTTGCTGTACTACATTGTAAGCGGATTCCATACTTTCTCCCCCGGCCATTATCATATGAGCCGCCATAATACCCGGGTGTTCGATTTGCTTGTAGTTAAACAAGGCTGTTTATATATGAGTGAAGGCGGCCTCCCCTTTCAAGTAAAAGCGGGTCAGGCGCTCTTGCTTCGTCCAGACAGCCATCATTTCAGTACGGACAGCTGCAAGGAATCCACCTCTTATTATTGGCTGCATTTTCAAACGGTGGGTGAATGGAATATGACCGAGGATACGGCTGCTGCGCTTGAGAAGGACAACGTCAAAATAGAGAACTCCCTGCAATCTGACGAATTTGATATCCGGCCGTTTAGCTTACGCCTGCCTCAGTATACGACTCTGCTGCAGCCGTCCAAGATAGAAGAGCTGCTCTCACAGCTGAATCAGCTTGTGCCTAATTCCCATTTGAGCGATACTCCATTTCAGCAGCAGCTGTTATTTCAGGAGGTTATTCAGCAGTTATCCGCCTCCCTCAGCCATGAGCGCCCCTCGCCCTCCAAAACATGTGCAGAGCAAGCGGCCTCCTATTTACGCAGCCATTTTCGTGAGCACATCACTGCGCAGCAGCTAGGTGAAAGCCTAAGCTTTCACCCTGTATATATCGCTCGTTGCATGAAGAAGGAATACGGCTGTGCGCCGATGGAATATCTGCTACATTATCGAATTCAGCAAAGTAAACTTTTGCTGATGCAGACCAGCTACACGATTGCCCGTATAGCCGAGGAAGTCGGCTTCAATCAGGCCCCTTACTTCAGCTCCAGCTTTATTCGAATAGAAGGGACCACTCCGCGGGAATTCCGCCAACGCTTTTCGTAGATCCTGAAGACTCTAAAAAACACAAAAAAAGGGATGCTCCCCATTTGGCTTAGGGAACATCCCTTGCTACTTTTATTATTTCAAACCCTTCTCCTGCACATAAGCGTCCCATTGCTTGATATATTCGGTCTGGATTTTCTCAAGGCCTGCTTGCTTAGCCTTTTCCATAAAGGTGGCTAAACCCGCATCAACATCCTCTACTAATCCAGCTTGCAATGGATACAGGTATTGCTTTTCCACCTGCTCTAGTGCTGCTTTTTCCGCCTGATAGGAGGTATAATCCTCAGCAAAACCTGTGAAAATATCCGGTTTCTGAATTTTGTCGAGCTCAGCGAAGATTTCCTTCACGCCGTCATAGGATTTATCAAACAACATGAACTCCGGATTCCGCCAAGCCCAGCCATTCATTCCCTCGCGTGTAAAACCGTTTGTTGAAGCATCACCAATAAGTTCATAGTAGCCGTTCGCATCAATTTTATAGTTCTTTCCTTCCACACCGTATTGTGTGAGTTGGTTGTAACGTTTATCCATGACCATCTTTTCATAGAAGGCCAGCGCACGTTCAGGGTTCTTGCTGCTCTTCGGAATGGCGAAACCATTATGAATAGGATGAACAGGTGTCGCATAACCAATGGTATTGCCATAAGGATAGTAACCTAGATCCCAATCCGGATGTGCTGCTTTCACCTTCATCAACGTATCGTTGAAGCGAGTCGGATTATCTCCGAAGATGCTTGCTGCCTTGCCCGCGATAATCGGCGCCTGGATGGTATCCTTCAAGTTCAGGACGTTTTTGGAAATCAATCCGTTTTCCTGCCAGCGTCTCATCGTCAGCAGCTCTTCTTTATGTTCCTCCGAGCCCCAATAGAGATAAGCTTTTGAAGGATCATCGTACTTAATACCAATACCGTAAGGCAGCGGACTGCCGACCTGTGCGGTAAGTGTTGAATATACATCATGAATGTTACCTCTTACATCACTGTTAAAAGAAGCCGGCGACATCTGCGGTTCATTTTTCTTGATTCCTTCCATGTATGCTTCATAGCTAGCCAGATCTGTCGGCTGAGGCAGATTGTATTTCTTGCGCAGATCCTCACGCCATACGAAGCCATTCGTTACATACTCCTTATAAGTCGCAGGAACGGTGTAAATCTTGCCATCAATCTTCACGGCATCCCACATTTCCTGTGGTACGAATTGCTGGAGTTCTGGGGCAGCTTTTGGCAGCAGATCATCTATAGCCAAAAAAGCTCCCTTTTTCGCATAAGCCTGATATTGTGTCCAGTCCGCAGTGAAGATCAAATCAATCGATTGGCCCGACGACAGCAGCAGCTTATATTTCTGATCCCAATCTGTCCAGGTTGTATAATTGAATTTAACGGTTGCATTCAGATCCTCTTCAGCCATTTTGTTAATTTCGGCTTCAATGCTTGAGAGATCCTTCGGCGCATCGCCTAGCATATAGAATTGCAGCTCGACCTTTTTGGAAGTGTCCAGTCCGGTCTTCTCCTCAGTAACTGCGTTCGTACTTTGTGCTGTGTTTCCTCCGCTATTGCTCTCTTTTACCGCCGCATTGTCTCCGTTTGCAGAATTAGAATTCCCCCCGCAGCCTGCCAGCAGCGTCAAGCCCAATACTGACGTAAGCAGAATAGACATGCGTTTGCCCCGTTGTTTATTCATCTGAATCCTCCCTTTTCACTATGCTTCTATGTTAGCCGACTGTACCTTAACCCGGTAGTGGGCAGGTTGCGGTTCTAACCTTTCACAGCGCCGATGGTTAGGCCTTTGACAAAATAACGCTGAACGAACGGGTACAGAAAAAGAATAGGTCCCGTCACGACAATTGCCATCGCCATTTTGGTAGACTCAGCAGGGACCTCCGTAGCCAGTGACACCCCGGTTCCCGCCCCCATCTGTGCGATAAACTGTGCTGAATTAATAACATTGTACAGATAGAACTGCAGCTGATATTTATGCGTATCATTGATGAACAGGGAAGAGGTGAACCAGTCATTCCAGTAATACAAAGCCAGAAACAAACCGACTGTAGCGATGCCCGGCATGGAAAGCTTGAGTACAATCTGCCAGTAAATCCGGAAATCACCAGCCCCGTCTATTTTGCCAGAATCGAATAATTCCTCAGGAACTGCAGATTTGATGAAGTTTTTCATTAAAATGATCAAAAATGGCGTCATCAGACCTGGAAGCACCAGTACCGCATAGGAATCCAGCAGACCGAGGTATTTCGTAATCATGATGTACCACGGGACAAGTCCTCCCCCAAACAAAGTCGTAAAGTATATATAGAAGGAAAAGCTATTTCGATATTTGAAATCTTTACGCGCCAGTACATAACCGGCCATAGTCATGAAAAAAAGTCCCATTACCGTTCCAATCGCAGTTGTGCTGACTGTGACCGCATATGCCCGCAGCACCTCATCCGGGAAGATGAATACCGTCTTGTAGCCCTCCAGTGAGAACTGTGCCGGAATCAGATGATAGCCATCGCGGATAATGGACTCATTGCTGGTCAAAGACGCAGAGATAATTAGCAAAAAGGGCAGCAGGCAAGCGATCGACAGGCCAATAATGACCACATAGGCAATCCAATGAAGCATTCGCGTATATTTATCCTTTTGAATTTTCATTCCTTATCCTCCTAGAACAGGGCGTAGTCATCGTTTATTTTGCGGATTATATAGTTGACCGTCATAATGAGAACGAAGCCGAACAAGGATTGATAAACCCCGGCAGCCGTTGCCATGCCCACATCAAAGGTTACTTTAAGCGAACGGTATACATAGGTATCAAGGATATCCGTCGTATTGTAGAGCAGCCCGTTATTGCCTATTAATTGATAGAAAAGATCGAACTGGCCCTTCATAATACTGCCGAGCGCAAAGAGCAGCAGCACCACAAAGGTTGATTTGAGCATCGGCACCGTTATATACCAAATCCGCTGGAAAATATTAGCGCCATCAATTTTGGCCGCTTCATAATATTCGTCACTAATCCCCGTAATCGCCGCCAGATAAATCACCATGCTGTAGCCAAGATTTTTCCATAGATAAAAGATAATGATCAGAAAGATCCATGCCCAAGGTTTACTGTAAACGTCGACCGGATCAAGGCCAAATTGGGTAAGCATTGTATTCAAGAAACCGCTGTCATAATTAAACAAGTTGTAGACAATTACGCTGAGAATTACAAAGGATACAAAGTAAGGCAGAAACATTACCGATTGGCTAATCTTTTTAAACCATTTTCCATTGAGCTCACTCAGCAGGATCGCACAGACAATTGCCAGCACATTCCCTAGTACAATAAAAGCAATATTGTATCCTATCGTGTTCATCGTGAGCTTCACCAGCGTACCGGATCTCCAGAGGAACTCGAAATTCTGCAACCCGACAAACTTGGAATTGAACATACTGCTGTTGAAGTCGAATTGAGTGAACGCATAATAAATGCCTACCATTGGAAAATAGGAATTCACCAGAAAAAAGATCAAGGTGGGCAGCAGCATCAGAAACATTACCCGATTGTGCACCAGCTCATACAACAATCCTTTCTTCTTTCTTGTCGTTTGTAAGCGTGCTCTACCATCAGCCTGGATGCCAAGTTCGACGTTTGAAATTCCTTTGGATGAGGTTTGGCTCAAGATCTCTCACTCCCCTTAATATAGAAACTGCATAATTCCACTATAGGGGGATTCTTCTGAACACAGAAGTGAAGCTTACAAGCCTTACTGCACAAACTGGCGAAACAGGAACTGAACAATCAGGATGTTTATGTAAAAGTCTTCGGAGACCCACAGAGCTTCTCAAGCTTCGCTAACCCCGTATAATCCTTGTAGAAAAGGCTGTTTTGTACATGAATATTTAATTTGTTCACTCCCTTCAGATTGGAAAAATGCAGGATTATAAGGTTGCTCCACTGTTCTGTTCACTCTTGGGGACTTATAATAAAGGAACTTCATAATATGAATTCATCCAGAGTCTTGTCCGAGTAAGTCATATGATGATCAGGGGGGGACGGTATGAAGAATAATGATCTACGGAGAAAAAGACTACTGTATGGTAAGCTGCTCACCACCATAACCCTGTGCATATCGTTAACCCTTCTTATCTCTACGTTTGTTTACTATACGTACTACATCGGTGTCGAGAAGACGCAAACCTTCCGCTCCGATCTAAGGGATCTGACCCAGACTGGCAAGAAAGTGGTCAACATGGCTGAAGTCGCGCAAACGCTTTCATTTCAACTGTATCGAACCAGCACGATTTCTCATCTGTTGTTCTACAACAAGCCTTCTATTTATGAGGTAACCGCGGCGATGTCCGATCTCGGAAACTACTTAAATTCCATGCCTTATATTGAATCCATCTATGTATATAATCCGAATAATGACACGGTTTATATTTCGGCAGCACAGGGCCAGAATGGCGTATTCACCACCCGCGAACTGGTGGACACTGAAATTATTCAGATGCTGAATCATTATCAGGATTACAAAACATTCACGCCGATTCCGCGAACCTATTCCATAGATGAACCTGAGAAGAAAACCATCTCAGTCTATACTTACCTCTGCTATGATGCCATCAATTGGGACCGCTCTATTAACTCTGCGGTTATTGTTAACATATCCGCGGCTTGGATCAATAAAGAACTGGCTAACGGCAATACACCCGGTAGTGGCAGTACCTACATTTTAGATGACCAAGGCCGTTTTCTGTCAGGAAATAAGCTGACACTGGAGAAGCTCTCCGGGGATGAAAACAGTTGGCTGGAGCATCAAGTAAAAGCACGTTCTGCCGGCTATTTCACTGCCCCTTTTAGAGGGAATAAATCACTGGTGTCCTATACTTCGCCCGATTCGCTTGGCTGGCAATATGTGCGCATTACTCCTTATGAGGTAATTACTGAACAGACCAATCATATCCGCAATACTACACTTCTGATTTCTTTAATTATTTTATTGTTCGGTCTTGTTATTTCTAGGGTACTGTCCAAACGGCTTTATCTGCCGATTGATTCGATCGTAAGCCGAATGAACACCCTTGAGGCAGATAAACGCAACAGCATGTTCACGATCAGGCAGAATTCATTACGCAATCTGGTGCTTGGCATTAAATCTCCTCATAACAGCCGGCAAAATGATGTTCAACAGCTGGGTATTTCTTTTAATTTAAACGAGGGCTACCGGCTAGTATTACTACGCATTGATGAGTACGAAGCTCTGCGAAAGGAACGAGGCTCTTATCTCCTTCCGTACAAGTTTGCCATCATGAATATTGCCTCAGAGATCTGTGGACAGACTTATCAGGTGGAAACTGTAGATATGAATGACGATAGCGTGGTCATGTTGCTTAGCAGCATGACCTCCACTGAACATCTGGATACCGAGCTGATTGAAGTGCTGCTGCGGCAGATCCGCGTGGCCTGCTGTGATTATCTAAAAATCGGACTGTCGTTAGTGTACAGCCCCATCAGTGATAATCCAGATGTACTAAACCGGCTGTACAGTCAGGCCAGAGAAGCTTCCAAACATAGACTGTTTTATGGTCATGGCAGCTTGATCAATGCTGAGCGCATTAGCGAGCTTCAGAACAATCTTTACTCCTATCCGGCTGACAGCGAGAAAAAGCTGGTCGATGCGCTCACAAGTGGCAGAACAGACGAAGCCCGCAGTCACTTCTCCGAAATGGTACGTGAAATGGAGCAATACCCCTATCATGTGCTGGAACTTACTGTTTCAAGGGTGACGCTAACGATTAAACGAATCGTCGATAACATCAAGAAGCTTAGTCCTACCTCCACCGAAGGGATGATGGTGATGCCTTCGCTTGAACATTATGAAACGATAGAAGAATTTGAAGCGGCTTTTTACCAGCTTTTCGATCATATTCAGGAATTCCAAGCGGATAAGCGCAGCTCCAAGCAAAGCGATCTAATCCGGCAAATCAACCAAACCATTCAGCAATCTTACATGGACCCTTGCCTAAGTCTGAACCAAATCGCGGATGAACTTAATATGTCTCCGATTTATGTCAGCAGACTTTATAAGCAACAGACCCTAACCACTATTGTGGATGTCATCATGGAGGTACGGATGAAGGAAGTTTGCCGCCTGCTTGTAGAGAGTGATTTGTCGGTATCGGATATTGCTGAAGTAACTGGCTTCACCAGCAGTTCTTATCTCCACCGGATGTTCAAACGCAACTTCAGCCTTACACCAATAGAATTCAGACGGACCAAAAACAGTTCATAACATGAATCACCTATCCCCCAAAAAGAAGGGTGTTCCAGCAGCCATTAACCCAGCCTTTGGAACACCCATCGATATCATATGAAATATTAAAATACCTTCGCAATATTTGCTTCATTCTCACCTGCAAGAATGGTGTATTCTTTGGTCAACAGATTCGCTTCAAGCTTCGCCACACTGTTCTCATTTTTCCAAGTGATGTTCAGCTCATTCTCACTACCTTGTTCAATCTTGATCTCACCATCAAAAGCTGGACAGCTATTTCTGAATTTTAACAATGCGAACAGCTTTTGAACAACAGGACGTTGTACCTCAGCAGCAATTTCATCTTTAGAATAATAATGGCGGTTAATATTGCGTCCTTCTTTTGTGCTTTCGAGCAGCTCAATATCATTCTCGCCAGCGAATAGACCTACATAATAAATCTGTGGAATACCAGGGGCGAAGCACTGAATAGCTCTGGCCAAAAGATATGCCTGATCATCATTGCCAAGTGCAGAATAATAAGTGCAGTTAATTTGATAAATATCCAGATTATTATAAGCGGCGGAGCTATATTTTTTCTTAACATTCGCTCCTTGGCTATATAGGCTTTCTCTGGTCATTTCAGCTTCTTCGTCGGTCATCAGGTCCTTAACATCCACTACGCCGATGCCGTCATGCGTATCCAGGGTAGTGAATTGTTTTCTCGGACAGATTTCCAGCCAATGCGCAAGCCGATTTACTTTTCCACTATACAGAGCATGTAATACCAACATTGGCAGGGCAAAATCATAGACATAATAATCCTTGTCTGCAATCTTCAATTGAATGCTGTAATGCTCATGGATTTCCGGAAGAACAGTTACGCCATAAGGTGCTACTACTTCTTTAGACAAATTCAACATTTCCCAAATATCCGGTTCTACGAAAAAGCAGTTGGTACCGATCTTTTTGTTGGCATAGGCAAAAGCGTCCAGCCGGATAATCGATGCTCCTTTATCAGCAAGAAAGGTCAGATTGTCTTTCACGAATTTCTTCGTAGTTTCCATAGTCACGTCCAGATCAATCTGCTGCTCATCAAACGTACACCAAACCTTTTCCTTCGTCCCATCTTTAAAAGTAACCTCTACGTATGGCGCCCGCGGTTTACGTTTATAAATTAAATCCACATCAACCTCAGTTGGTTCACCGTTAGGCCAGAAATCCTTGTAACGAATGAATAAATCCTTATATTCCGATTCATCCTTCTTCTCAAGGAAATCTTGAAAGTATGGAGACTGCTGTGAAATGTGATTGATCATGAAATCATACATCATGTAGAACTTCTGGCTCATCTGTTCAATTTCCGCCCAGTCGCCAAAAGCTGAGTCAACCTTGGTGTAATCCATCGGGGCAAATCCCCGGTCGCCCGAAGAGGGGTAAAACGGCAATAAATGAACCCCACCCACGACTCCTTGCAAGTGTGTATCCAGTACTTCGTTTAGTTCTTTTAAATTGTTTCCCATGCTATCTGCGTAAGTGATAAGCATAGCTTCATTTTTAATCTGCATATTGGAGTTCTCCTTCTATTTCAATTTATACACTCTTGCTTCATAAGTCAGAGAAATCATCAAACTAATGTAATTTAATGAAAGCGTTCTCCTAAGGATCCTGTTCCTCCCTAGATGAACGTTTATTCAAAACCAATTTTATAGATGTGCAAATAATATGTCAAACGTTTTCATATAATTATATTCATATAATATAGACAAAATTATTGATATTTAATATTATACCTGAATATTTTGTGGTAACGTATAACATACCTATTATAACTATCAAAAACAATCTATGCTTTTACAATTGTTAGTCTTGATTAGTGTCAACAATCCAAGAAACGTTGTAGAATATAGATTAGAGCATTTTATGAAACGGGGATGAGGGTATGGCAAGTATTAAAGATGTTGCCAAGGAAGCGGGCGTTGCTGTAGCTACCGTGTCCAGAGTAATGAACAACCGGGGATATATCAGCAAAGAGACGCGTAAAAAAGTTGAACAAGCGATGGACGCCTTAGATTATCATCCTAATCAAATCGCCAGAGCCTTACAGAAGAATCAATCCTTTTTTATTGGGATTATTGTTCCAGATTCGAACCACCCTTTCTTTTCCGATCTCATCAAGTATGTTGAAATGAGTGCTAATGAAAAAAACTATAAATTGCTAATATGCAATTCTCTTGACGATCCTGAGAAAGAAGCCAACTATATTAGCATGCTTCGCCAGAATCAAGTAGATGGCATTATCATGTGCAGCCACACCATGAATATTGAAAGCTATAAAAAGGTCCCTTTCCCTATTGTCTCTTTTGACCGTTTTATTTCCTCCAACATTCCTTGTGTGGGATCGGATAATTACCGCGGTGGTGAGCTAGCTACCGAACATTTGATACAGCTGGGCTGTAAACGGTTGCTACATATCTCCGGCCCGCTAGATCTGGATATTCTAGCGAATCGTCGTCGGGATGCTTTTGTCATCACTAGTATGAAACATGGTGTAACCTACGATATTATCGAAGGTGCGCATAATAAGCTTACCTTTGATTATTTTTGGTCCTTTGTCACCGAAAATATCTCTCCAGCCCAACTTCGAGAATATGATGGAGTATTTTGCAGTAATGATATTGTGGCTTATGCTTTATACATTTATGCTGAACAGCAAGGCATTCGAGTGCCCGAGCAACTGAAAATCATCGGTTATGATTACCACAGCTTTACCCGCATGCTTCAGAGTCCTAAATTGACTACCATAATGCAACCTAGTGATCGGATCGGGGTCATGCTGACCAATACTCTCCTGCAAATGATCGAAAGTGCTGACGGAGAGCTAATCAACAACACTACTGTAGACGTAACTCTTATTAAAGGAGAGACTACTTAACGTATCTATTAAAAAGGTAGACTACCGTAATTAGCGGTGGCCTTCCTTTTTTTGTATTGCTTCATTAATAACGACTTTCAGGAATAACGGCTTTCAGGGCAATTATTGTAACAACTTCCGCTTCTCAGAATATGCTGATTGGGCAGGTTCCCATTTTTTAAAGGAATGAACAGGAGAAGTTCAAGGAGGAGATATAGAAATATGCCTGATTACAGACCATTTAAAGGCGATGCTATCCTAAACAAGCATGGAAGGATCAGCAGTCCTATTAGAAAGAGGGAGTGTAACGCACTATTAAAAATAGTCACTGATCTCTCTGCAGTGGTACCCCCCGTACTTACGAATCCCACAACACTTCATATTGTCAATCTCCAAAGAGTGTTAAGAGAGCTATTGGAATTCTTGCATACTTCTAAGTTATGCAGCCCTTTTAGAACTGAGCTACTTTCTGTAGTAGAGATAACCATTGTATCGACCGAAGTCAGTCCCTTCTCAGTCGTAAGCGTTGGCACTAATCTTCAACTGCTATTAGCTGAGTTATTATCTTTTATTCTCGCCACGAAGATTGACCCTAATTGCAAAGATCAGCTGATTATTCAGATCAGACATATTCAGGCTTCTATTACACAAGCAATTGGATTACCTATTAAAGGTGTGACTGGACCTCAAGGGCCACAGGGACCACAGGGACCTCAGGGGCCGCAAGGATCTCAGGGGGTTCCGGGAGCAACGGGAACTACAGGGGCAGGGCTGCAAGGAATTGTTGCTTTTAATCCTGCATTAAGCCCTACTTATCCTGCCGGTCAAGTAGTAACCTTCAATGGCAGTACCTATATAGCTACTGTTGCGGGACCAACGGGAACACCTGGAAGTTCACCAGATTATTTATTAATTGCTGGGGGCTCCACAGGCCCCCAAGGACCTCAAGGACCTCAAGGCCCTCAAGGAACACCGGGACTTCAAGGACCTCAGGGACCGCAAGGGGTAGGGCTGCAAGGGATTGTAATCTTTAATCCTGCACAAAGTCCTACTTATCCAGCAGGTCAAGTAGTAACCTTCAATGGCAGCACCTATATTGCTACCGTTTCTGGACCTACTGGAATACCCGGGAGTTCACCAGATTACTTGTTAATCGCTGGTGGCGCGATGGGACCTCAAGGACCACAGGGTGTGCAGGGGATTCAAGGGCCAACAGGTGCGCAAGGACCAGCAGGTCCAGGCGTAGGAGCAACTGGAGCGACTGGCTCGACTGGCGCTGCAGGCTTGGCAGGCCCTGCTGGTGCAACGGGCGCGACTGGCGACCCCGGCGCGGTCGGCGTTGCCGGAGCTACGGGTGCAACGGGTGCGACTGGTGATCCCGGTGTGGTCGGCGTTGCCGGAGCTACGGGTGCAACGGGTGCGACTGGTGATCCCGGTGCGGTCGGCGTTGCCGGAGCTACGGGTGCAACGGGTGATCCCGGCGCGGTTGGAGCTACTGGCATTACCGGAGTCACTGGTGCAACCGGTAACGGTGCAATTATTCCGCTGGCATCCGGAGGACCTATTATTATGACCACAGTTTTAGGTGGTTTGGTGGGAACAACAAGCCTTGTAGGCTTCGGAAGTTCAGCCACAGGCATTTCTCTTGTTGGCGGTAATATTGATTTAACAGGTACTCTCCTTGGACCGCTTATCAACTTTGCATTCTCGACTCCTCGTGCAGGAGTGATAACATCCCTTGCTGCTTATTTCAGTAATACCATAGCTTTATCGCTGCTTGGTACTACAATAAATGTAACAGCACAGTTGTACCAATCGGCCACACCAAATAACACATTTACTGCTATTCCAGGGGCATTAGTAGCGCTCCCACCTATCACAGGTACTATTAATCTAGGAACTTTTGTCAATGGAATTACAAATGATATCAATTTTGCTGTAACACCACAGACACGTCTGCTTATGGTATTCTCAGCCACTGCTACAGGCCTCACCCTTGTAAATACAGTCACTGGTTATGCAAGTGCTGGCTTTACGATTGTATAATCATTAAAACAAATTCAAAAAAAGGCATCTGCCATTCCTTCTAAGGAGTGATAGATGCTTTTTTGGTAATATACGGTACACTTACTTGATCTTTCGGACTCAACTGCCGCTATTCGTTAATTTATCCCTGTTTAGAGAGATCATCGGACCTGAGAGGCGGTATTGGGCAGAAATGGTGCTCAATAGCGTCTATTTTGTACAAATAACGCCTATGGGGTCCAATAGCAACTCAAAAATAGGAAAATGTTGCAAATAAGAGCGCTTGAGTCCGATAGTCTGTCAATGTCACTCCCCGCTCTTCTTCTCTCCTACTCATGTCCGGAGGCTGAATCCCTATTACCGAAACCTTCCTTTCCTTTGGTCTCGATCAGGAGCTGCAGATACGCTGCTTACTACACCTCCTTCTATACACTTACCATCACTACTTAGAGTCTACTGTTTCTTTCCCACGTCGGATGAGCTGCTTACTATGCCTCCCTCTATACACTTACCTTAACTACTTAGGTCTACCGTACTCTCCCACGTCGGATGAGCTGCTTACTACGTATCCTTCTATACACTTACCTTCACTACTTAGGGTCTACTGTTCTTTCCCACGTCGGGTGAGCTGCTTACTACGCCTCCCTCTATACACTTACCTTCACTACTTAGGGTCTACTGTTCTTTCCCACGTCGGGTGAGCCGCTTACTATGCCTTCCTCTATACAATTACCTTCACTACTTAGGGTCTAACGTACTCTCCCACGTCTGATGCGCTGCTTACTACGCCCCTTCTATACACTTACATCCACTACTTAGGGTCTACTGTTCTTTCCCACGTCGGGTGAGCTGCTTACTACGCCCCTTCTATACTCTTACCTTCACTACTTAGAGACTACTGTTCTTTCCCACATCGGGTGAACTATATTTGATGCTGTGGTAGGGTAGGGACATTAAGTGGCGTTCTAGGTACAATATGCTTGTAAATGTTCAACATCCACCGGTTAGTAAAATACCAAAGGCTGGCTCATTCGTAGATTTCACTACTGATGAGCCAGCCTTTAGTTAGATATCCATTATATTAGGGAAATCCTCCCTAATATTCATCGATAATCGCTTTAAAATAAGGTTTTTAGGGAATTTATCCCTAAAAATTCATGCAAATACCCATTTATGGCTAAAACATCCTATTATTAGGGAGGTTTTCCCTAATCCACGTTCTAGGAGCCATAATCCCCTTCATTTTAGGGAAGTTTTCCCTGCTATGAACGAATTAGTCAATTCCCCTGTTTTCCCCTTTAACTAGAGGGTTTTCAATCCCTTGGGCACAGAGACAAAATGCGAGTCGTCGGCTGGCAATCTGCTATCCGTGGGTTGGTTACCACATATTATGCCTACGTCGAAGGAGCTTCCGTAAACTAATTTCGCACGTTAGATCAGGGATCCTGTGCACAGGGAATTCACGGATTCTCCTCGAACCTTTCTCTTTGTCTCCATGCCCCAAGGATTCAAATCTTTTGGGTATGTTTTTATTTTTTTTCGTTTCACCTACGCCATTTTTCGTTCTGCCTCTACCGCAATCGACCAGATAAATCCAATTAACTCACGACCCACTGCTGCCATGGTTAAATTTCGGTGTTTCCCGCGTCTGACTAATTTTAAATACTTGCTGTGTAACCGTTCTTGGGCTTTCCACGACGTTTCATGGACATGAATACTCTGGCCCTCAAGACGCACTGCTAAATCTCCCTTGACGGCAGGGCGGTGACGGTAACTCCATGCGGACTCCACCAGTGCGCGCCGCACTCCGGAATTTCCGACTTTTGTAAGACTCCCTCTTTTGGTACTTGCTCCCGAGGAATATTCCCGTGGCACGAGTCCCAGGTAACTCATGAGCTGAGCCGGTGAACGAAAACGTTCGAAATTTCCAATCTCGACAACTAAAGTCATAGCTGTCAGCAGGGCGATTCCCCTCAGGCCTTGCAACGCTTGAATGACAGGTGCGTAAGGGCAGATCTGTGCTTCTTCTCGCATTGCGGCTTCAAGTCGCTTGATTCGCTCCTCCACTTCCCGGAGCTGTTGCAGGGATTCGGTAAATACCCGTTCTTGAGCTACATTATTAAACTTCAGCATAGAGAGCCATTCCCGGTACCTTTTGGTCCAGCGTTTTTTCATACCCTCTGGCTTGTGAATTTGGTGGCGCAATAGAAAATGAATGAGCCGTTGCCGAGCCCGATGTAGGTCTTGCCTAGCATCTTCTCGTGCACGAATGAGATCTCGTAAAGCTTCGAGTTCTGGCGTTGGCACATAGATCGCAGTCAATTCTCCAGCCCGGTGTAACTGAGCCAGTTTTTCTGCATCCCGTCGGTCGGTTTTTATGGCATCTCCGGGACGCTGTGGCATACGCGAAGGTGCAATTACCACACAGGAAATTCCCATCTTCGTCAACCAGCGGTATAAGTCGTACCCCGTAGGCCCGGCTTCATAGCAGACCTCCAGTGTAATCCCTGAACCTTTGAGTTTCCGAATCATTCGAGCCACTGCATCTGGGGTATGGGGGATGGCTCCATAATATCGTGCGGGTTCCCGACCCTCATCTGCAATCGCCACCGCAATTTTTTCTTTAGACACATCCAAACCGACGTATTTTATGGTATTCTTCATAGTAACAGCTCCTTTCGCATGTAGCTCTGTAATGGTTGTCCTTTTAACTTCCATTTTAACCTACGGTGTGCGAAACAGGGGCTGCCTTTCGTTCATCATAACTAATCCACGTTCTAGGAGCCATGCTCTCTATCACTTTAGGTAGAATTTCCCTAATTCACGTGCTAGAAGCCATAATCACCTTCACTTTAGGGAGAATTTCCCTAAAGTTCTACCCAGAAAGACGTCCCATAGCCAGCTCATGCTCCCTGGCTATGGGACGCCCTTTTCCACTTAAACGCTTCGCTTGTAAAGGTCTCCCTATAGATCAGCTAATCTGCTGACTGCCCTGCTGCTTCTCCAAGAAACGTTGAAGAATCGCATTGAATTGCTCCGGCTGGCACAGATTACTTGGATCTAATGCGTTCGGAATAATCGCCAACTGCGCATGTGGCAGCTGGGACACCATTTCCTTCATACAATTCACTCCAAATTCATTAAAGTCCCCTACAATACATAAAGCAGGACGTTTAAAAGCCTTTAAGCATCTGGTGTAATCAACATGGCTTGTAGCCAGTCTTTGCCGATATAGCTCCCGGGGACGTTTGTCCAGCAACCCTCTTCTAATCTCATTGTAGGCCAGACTCCAGCGCTCTCGGTACATCATCCGAATCGAAGGCAACACCAGCTCGCTTGGGAGATAATACATTAGCAAACTGCAATATGCTGCCATAGTTTGTATTTTCCCTACAATTGTTGATCCGTGAGTCCTACAGAAGCTGTCTGCGACCACAATTGCTTTTACACGCTCAGGATATTGTTTGGCAATATGCTGAACGACTAAGCCACCATAGGCGATTCCTACAAAAACTGCTTCACGGATACCTAGGTCATTCAACAGCATAATCAGATCCAGACATTGCGTCTCAATAATCTCATGTGGGGCCTCCAGCAGTTTACCAGACTTACCATTCCCCCGTAAATCGCACAAAATCACTTTATATTTATCGGAAAAATACTCCAGCTGTGGTTTGAACATACTGTGTGTTAATCCATGTCCATGGATAAACACAACCGGAGTGCCAGTTCCATTGATTTCATAATAGAGCGAAGTTCCGTTCAGTTTAGCGATAGGCAAAGGTAACACCTCTTTCATAATAAATTCTACGTCTATATCTGCTTAAAAACGCAGCAAAAAACCACAGAGGGATTCTCTGTGGCTATTCATCACTAAACACGCCATTCATCCTCTCTCCATACGCTTACGAGGTTAGCTGTCGGATTCGGGCAGTGAGAGTTGCCCTACCTGCAGGGATGCATATTATGCACCCGGAACAGGATTCACCCCATAACCAGTGCCGACTCTCACATCGGCTGCCAGTTGTTGGTTCCCCCGCTTTCCAGAAACGGAAATTAAGCGGATTGCTTATGTAATTGTAAATTTAAGATAATTGTCAGTTCTGAGATGAATCATACTCTTGTAAGGTTTGCTTGTAAAGGAGGGCTCTGGTCAAAATAATGTTGAAAGCAATGCTTTTCATTTCATATTGAGCATACTCTTCATTTTCTCTTTCTTTTGCTCTTGTTTACTCGTTTTATTTAAGAAAATGGCTCTGAACCAAGCCAAACGGAGGTTAAAACACCAGTACTTTCTATATAAAGGCCATCCTTTTCACTGGAGATATGAAAAAAGCTAAGCAGAATCAGAGATATTCCCCTGTCCACTTAGCTTCCTCTTACAATACTATGGCTACAAAAGATCGGCGTTTTTCAATGCATGCTCCCAGCTTGGAAAAAAGAACAGCGCACTTCTCATAAGCTCAGGATCGCTCTGCTTTACTTGTTTTTTACTGATCGAGCTTCCGTCGCTTTGCAGCTTTTTGATCCGACTTAATACTTCATCAGCCTCCAAAGGAATTTCCATTGAAACACTCCTTTCTCAGTGACCTGTTTCCCTTCATTTTCTCCATAATATGTTTATTTATTCCGTACTCTTTATTTCCCCAGATTAAACCATCTGATAGATGGGTTGTTCAGCAATGAACCGGCTAGGAAGCATGGGATATTTGTCTGCTAAGATTTCAGCTAAATATTTCATCCCCGGCGCTTCACTCTCCGCATGCCCTAACATGATGAGCGCTTTAGATCTGCCTTGGTGCCCTGCATCCCGCACATATTCCGGAGTCTCCCACTCTGGTCCCTCTCCAGCAATAATTAAATCAAGATTGTGATCATTAAAATGCGGAATAGCCATCGTCCCGCCTCCTCTGTAACCTACTAATATCCCTACGCGTTTGCAGGACAGAGACAGGTCACCGGCAGCGCGTACATAAGAGATCCCTAGCTTACTTTTAATATATTGAGCAGCTTCCAGTACAGTCATAGCAGGAATATTGAGAATCGTAGCAGCTGCTTGCTGCTCTTCCACGTATGCGGACCAATCTAGTTCTCGCAGCAAACCCACCATAATTCCATCCGGCTTTTGCCGATGCCAATAATCATGATAACGAAAAATAGCAATTTGGGAATGTTCGATCAGACTTTTTTTCGCATGATAAACCGGATCACCTTCTAACCACTCGCTCGCCGCATGATGGCTATAAAATACACCTTCATGCGTGATCAGCAAATTGGCTCCTAACGCTATTGCTTGCTCCACAACATTTTGTGTGGCAGAGAAGGCCGTAATAATCCCTGTGACTTCAGTTTCCGGTTCCCCTGGGTTCAGAATATCCACAGTCCCTTCTACCTGTTCCACAGTTCCCATTAAATCTTCCAAAATCGCTCTAATCGTGAGGCTCACTATCATCATCCCTCGATTCGAAATCTAATAAATCTTTCTGCCTTTAAGATCCTCAATTCCGCTCTTGCGGTAAAAATACGTATTGATCCGATCTCTCCATTCCTGCGCATGCTCTGCTTGCTCTTCAAGACGTTGCTTCACTTGCATATACCATCCACTATCCACGCTGCCTTCAAGTGATTCCCATGTCGCTAGAAGCCGTGCAGCCTGCTCAGCCCCCTCAAAATGAGTATCGTAGATATGCTGAATAATAGTTTGCCCCGATTGCAGAACATACGTGTATGGAACATGATGAAAGAACAGCAACAGCTCTTCCGGACAAGACGCTAGATTCTCATAATTTGATGCATTAAGCCCCATATACTGTCCGCTATAACCCGTTCCCGATTTGACTGAACGATCCACACCAATGCCCTTATGATCCGCATAATGGTACGTTCCCCACTTGGCGTATTCATACCCATCCACATTCGGCCCATAATGATGATCCGGATTAACCATCCAACCCACACCTAATGGAGCTGTGTAAGATTCGTAAATCCTCCATGAGTCCATCAACATCCCGCGAATAGCAGCCACTAGACCTTCATCAGTGCCAAAGGTAAGCCGAATCCATTCCTCAGCTATTTCTTTTGCCGTCAGCTCCGGATTCCAAATTAATCTTCCATATCCATACAGATTAGCTTGAGCTAACCCATGCCCCGTCCAGTTCATGTCATCTCCAACATTAGTTACAGCAGCCACACCATTATACTTATTTCCCCACACCGATCCGTCCACAATATGTTTCACAAGCGTAGTTTGCCCTCTGGCATAAGTATTGAAATCAAGGACTTCTTTCCACTGTGGAACAAGATAACAGAGATGCCGCTGCTGCCCCGTATATTCTTGAGCAATCTGAAACTCCATCAGATGATTGGTATGTTCCAGTGCGCCAAACAGCGGAGATACCGGTTCTCTGACTTGAAAATCCATCGGTCCATTCTTGATTTGCAGCACTACATTATCATTAAACCGGCCATCCAATGGTTTGAAATGATCATATGCCGCTCTGGCCCGATCTGTCTTACGGTCACGCCAATCCTGCTTGCAGTTATATACGAAACAACGCCAAATCACGATTCCGCCAAACGGCTCCAGTGCTTCTCCCAGCATGTTGGCGCCATCTGCATGGTCACGTCCGTAAGTGAATGGTCCTGGTCGATTTTCTGAATCCGCTTTGACCACAAACCCGCCAAAATCAGGTATCGCCCGATAAACCTCACTAGCCTTATCTTTCCACCATTTCCGCACCGCTGGGTCCAGAGGATCAGCTGTGTCCAATGCTCCGATCTGTATCGGGCTGGCGAAGTTAGCACTGAGGAATAGCTTAATCGCGTATACGCGGAATATTCCTGCAATCAACGCGATATCAGGCAAATATTGCTCCGTTATAAATAGAGATTCAAGCTCATGAACATTCACATTGTTAATCGAAATCGCGTTGATACCCACAGAGGACATTAATCTGGCATAATCACGTAGCCGCTTTGTATCGTTAAGAAATTGATTGGACTCGTAAAAAAAGGAGCGTCCAGCATAGCCACGTTCAATACTGCCATCAAAATTATCCCAGTGATTAATCATTCGCAGGCCGTTCACCGGATTCATAGATAAATCTAGAGCGTCTATCTCGCTTTCTGTTCCTATCAGCCGTAAAAGATGGAATACACCATACAAAATTCCAACAGACGTTAAAGCACCGATAGCGATACATCGCTCAGTAGCGTTTGTACGTATAAGGAAACCTTCAGGACCTAGTGAATCGGTTCGCTCTCCTCCGAATACTCTACCAATTAACGGATTCCCCCCTTGGAGGGTTCCTATAACGATACACGGTCCTTCTGGTTGCGCTGTGAGCAGTGGCGCTTTGCCCAGCATAGAGGTCATCCCCTGTATGAATTCCGCGGCTGCTGCCTGAATCGTCTCGTTGTCCTCCGTTACAACCAACTCACCACACCAATTTAAATATTGATTGTATAGAGATCCAGATTTCAGCTTGCCATAGTTGAGCCAAGCCTCATAAGCGGTATTTGTCATGTATATTCCTCCCGTATAAATAACCCGCCCTGGATTAAAAAGGGCGGGTTCATGATTCGCAAGCTTGAGCAGATTACCCACTCTATGATTTGGTGACAGCGTTAAGCAATTGATGATAAGCCGGCTTAGGATTATGCTGCTCATCGAATAGAAATGGCCAATTTTTCCGTCCCCGAACAGGGAATTCGTCCAGCCATGTATAGTCATCCGCTGCTCCCCAGAAAGTGACAGAGCTAATCACGTCGCGGTATTCTTTCAACAGAGCAAACATCGCTTCATACCGCTCTGCCTGCAGCTCGAGCAGTTCGGCAGGTGCAACCTTTAAATCCATGCGTTTGTCATCGAAACGGAACATGGATACATCCAGCTCTGTCAATTGGAGCTGAAGCCCTAAAGATGCATACTTCTCAATAGCAGCACGTATATCGTCTAAGCTCGGATCGTATAAATTCCAGTGTGCTTGCAATCCGACGCCATGGATCGGCACTCCTTGTTCCAGCAGCGACTTCACCATTTTATAGATTTTATCGCGCTTAAGGGGATTAGACTCGTTATAGTCGTTGTAGAATAATAAAGCCTTAGGATCGGCTTCATGAGCATATTCAAACGCTTTGCCGATAAACTCCGGTCCGACAATGTCCAGCCACTTTGACCGGCGAAGAAGTTCTTCTCCTTCATCTGCAATAACTTCATTTACAACATCCCAAGCATAGATATCTTCCTTGTAACGCCCAACCACGGTCTGAATATGTGATTTGAGCCGTGCAAGCAATGCCTCTTTGCTTACAGGCCCACCCTTCTTATCCTCAAACAACCAGTCCGTAGTCTGGTTGTGCCAGACTAAAGTATGCCCGCGCATAACCATATGATATTTTCGGGCGAACGCAACCAACTCATCTGCTAGCTTAAAGTTATAAATATCTTCAAGCGGATGCAGACTTTCAAACTTCATCTCATTCTCAGCGGTAATGCTATTGAAATGATAGGCGAGCAAGTGCTCCTGTGATTGAATCGTCAACGGGTTAACGGCTGCGCCAATTTTGTAATCCTCAGCAAATATTGTTTTTAGTGCAGGTTCTGTGTAATCACTAGCTTGTCTCAACAAGTTCCCTCCTGACAAACGCATTTATATCAGTATTCGAATAATTAAGACTGATAATCGAACCAATCGAAGTAGGCAGGCACCTCAGCTACCTTGCCATGACCTGTCGCATATAAGCCGATAAGAACACCCGTAAATCCATTTCCTTTTACGGCTTGGGGGGATAATGGATAAGCTGCCGCTGTTGATAGCTTATTCCACTCCTGCCCATCCAAAGAATACAGGAAGCTGTATTCGTTAAGCTCAGCCTTAGCTTTCAAATAAATTCGCTCGGCAGTAGTTGGAATCTCTGCCGCTGTATGGGTTATTCCATCCATGGTCACATGAGCTGTAATCACTCTTTGGCCGTTTTTTTGAACAAGTCCAATTTCATAATGAGCGTTCTCATCTAATCTGGCGCAAAGTCCAGCCTCCACATCAGCAATAGATGAAGGCATTTCAAGCAGTGTGCTCCATTCTGCTGAAGTATGCTGCTGTCTTCTGCCTACAAAAGCCACTTGGCCTACTTCACTGAGACCTTTCGGTTGTCCTCGAAGAGATAACCATCCCTGCCGTTCGTTTAAGGACCAGCTTCCCTCAGCCGGATTCCGCAGAAAGGCTAATCCCAGCGGCAATACATGTTCATCAAAATCATATCTTCCACTAGTCTCAGGTTTTGGTGATTGACCAGGTACACGTGAAACCTTCATTTCCAGTCCGACAGTGTCTTCATTATTATCGATCATCGGCCATCCGTCTTCAGTCCAGCTTACGGGAGCAAGGAAAGTCTCTCTTCCAAGCACAGTAAATTTTGCATCTACTAGTCTTACTCCAAGGAATACGGCCCACCAATCCCCGTTACGATCCTCAATCAAATCGGCATGCCCTAAATACTGAATGGGATTATCAGTACCGCTGTGCGTCAATATCGGATGCGGCAATCGTTCAAATGGTCCATAAGGAGAGGAGCTGCGGCCAATGATCTCCCGATGTTCCTTTGCCGTTCCTCCTGAAGCCGTCATGATATAGTACATTCCATTTATTTTGTACAAATGGGGGCCTTCCGTCCAAGGTCCACCATCCCCAGTCCAGATGACAACAGGTTCTGTTAACGCTGCTCCCGTAGCAATATCTATCTCATATTGGATGGCATGGGAGTCATAATCTGCCCCCTGCTGGGTGGTTACATAAACCTTTCCATCCTCATCAAACATTAGAGAAGGGTCAATTCCTCCATAAGGAATACTAATCGGATCTGACCACGGACCCGCAGGATCCGTAGCCGTAACATAGAAATTCCCTTTCCCGTGTATTTCGGTCGTTATCATGTAAAACGTTCCTTCATGATACCGGATCGTTGGGGCAAATATCCCTCCAGAGCTCTTGCTTTTACGTGTATCCAGCTGACTTACACGATTGAGCACATGACCTATTTGGGTCCAGTGAATCAAATCCTGACTATGAAAAATAGGTACGCCAGGGAAATACTCAAAGGAGCTGCAAACTAAATAGTAGTCATCCCCTGCCCGGATGATACTTGGATCAGGATAGAAGCCTGGAAGTATCGGATTCGTGTATGTGATTGAAGATGGGGTCATAATTTAACAGACAACCTTCCTATTACTTAATAGTGATTGCAAGCTCCTTATTCCTTCACGCTTCCTACGTTCATTCCAACTACAAAATACTTTTGCATGAATGGATAGACTAGCAAAATTGGAACCGAAGCAACAATAGTAACGGCTGCACGAATGGACTTTGGAGTAACCATTGACCCCGCTGACTCTGCAGTTACCCCTGCCCCGTTAGCTACACTTGCGTTACTGTTCGCATTCATACTAGATGATATTAGTTTCATTAATTCATATTGCAATGTACTCAAGTGTTGGCGGGAAGAAGTGTAGATAAAAGCATCAAACCATGCGTTCCATGCACCTACCGCGACAAAAAGGGCGATGGTAGCAAGAACAGGTTTACACAAAGGGAAGACTACTTTCATGAAAATCTTGAATTCACCTGCACCGTCGATTCTCGCGGATTCCATAAGACTTTCATGCAAGCCGCCAATGTAAGTACGGATGACGATCATATTAAATGCACTTATCATAGTCGGTATTACATATACCCAAAACGTATTAATCAAATGAAGATCCTTAATTAGGAAATAGTTTGGAATCAGACCCGCATTAAAATACATGGTTAGGACGAAAATAAAGGTAATCTGTTTGCGGAAAACATATTCTTTCCGGCTTAAAGTATAAGCAAGCATTGTGGTTAAAAATAGATTCAGGATCGTAGATATCACTGTTCGTGCTACCGAAATCCAAAAAGCAGGAATAATTGTACCAGAGGCAAAAACTGCCTTGTAGTTTTGTATGGTCCACTCTCTAGGCCATAGATAAATGCCGCCGCGGATGGTATCATTCCCCGCATTAAAGGAGACTGCTATAGTATTCAGGAATGGATACAAGGTAACAATAACTAGACAAACCATAAATATAGTATTGAAGGTGCCGAACACTACGGGTTCGAACCCCAAATTTCTCATCCGTTTTCCAGCATTACTTTTTGGAGATTTTTGAGGAATCAATTGAGTTTTTTCCATGATTATAACAGCCTCTCTTCCCCTAGCCGCTTCGAAGTCCAGTTAGCTAATAGCAGCAACGTTACACTTACGACTGTTTTAAATATACCACCCGCAGTAGCTAAGGAATAATTCCCTTGCCCAATCCCGTATTTCAATACAAATATATCAATCGTATCCGACCAGTCTACAGTAAGCCCGTTCCCTAATAAGTACGGAACCTCAAATCCGACATCCAGTACATGTCCTATGGACATTATCATCAGGATTACAATGGTTGGTCTAATTCCCGGCAATGTTACATTGAACATTTTTTTGTACCGGTTAGCCCCATCAATCTCAGCAGCCTCATATAAAGCTGGATCTATAGAAGCAATAGCAGCCAAGTAGATGATAGTACTCCATCCAACCTCTTTCCAGACGGTTGAAGCACCCACAATACCCCAGAAATACTTCCCTTCACTCAACCAAAGAATCGGTGAATCGATAAGATGTAATTTCATGAGTACGATGTTGATAATCCCGTCGTTAACCGAGAGGGAGACACCTACAATCCCTGTTACAATAATCCAAGAGAGGAAGTGAGGTAAGTAGGATATGGTCTGCACGGTTCTTTTCCAAAATACATTTTTGATTTCATTAAGAAGTAAGGCCAATGTTATTGCGGTTATAAATCCTAGAAAGAAATTAATTAATCCCATAGCCAGTGTGTTTCGTAGTACCCTTAAAAAGGTATCGTCCGTAAATAGAAACTTGAAGTGTTTCAAGCCAACCCACGTTTGTTCGCCAAAAGCCTTAGCTGGTTTATAATCCTGAAAAGCCATGGTCCATCCCCAGACGGGAACATAAGCAAATAATATAATATAAAGCAGCAATGGAACCGACATCCAAATTAGCTGTTTCTGATTCTTAATCAAATTCATAGTAATAGGTTGCTTCTTTTTTCTTTTAGGATGCCGGTTAACTTTTTTTCCCGTTAAAATCTCATCCATATATTTTCTCCCCACATCATCCATATATTTCAGAAAGTGGTTGGCTAATAAGCCACCACTTTCTGATTTTTAAGCATGCTCTAACTATTTAACACTCCAAGTATCAAATCTCCATTTAAGCTGTTCATTGATTCTGTCTTCGTAGGCTTTAACATCCGCTTTATTAAGTTCTTTAACAAATTCAGCCCAAACTTTATCGAAATCGGAAGGACTAGCCAAGATTGCTTTTGGCAAGAACTTGGTTTTAACTTCTCCCATCTTCGTATCGGCAATTTTTGCTGGAGAATTTTCAACAAGATCTATGGACCAAGCAGGGTAAGCTACTGGATTCGGTCCAGGCTTACTGAAGAAATCTACATAACTGTTGAATCCATATGCGTCGAGGACTTCCTTGTCAAACGCTTCCAATCCTGCCTTATATTCTTCTGGTTGGGCTGCCGCATCCGTTGAGTTACCGTCTGCAAAGTACCCTTGCATTTTCGGAGCGGTAGCATACCAAGCTTCTGCTTTGTTACTCAGCTTCCAAGTAGCATCAACTGCGTTATCCCGTTGTTCTTGGGTTCTCATAAAGCGGCCGTTTTCCACAATATAATCTTCGCCTTCAATACCCCAAGTGAGAGTTTTTTGCCAATCTTCTTGAATCAATGTGTCCATAAGTTTAAGGATTCTCACTGGATCCTTAGCATTGATAGTAATCCCGAATCCATTATTCAAGTTAAGCGCAGGGCGATCCAGATAATAATCTTTGGTGTTGGTATCATACACAAGAGGCAGACCTACATAAGTTCTCATATCTTTTTCTTGAGTCTTGAGTGAATCTTCTGCTTTACCAAAGTTCCAGTGCTGATCAAACATTCCTAGAACGGCTCCGCTGGACAATTTAGCTAAATATTGGTCATAATCCATTGTAAATGCTTCTTTATCAATAATACCCAATGCATTCATATCATTAAGCTTCTTATAGTACTGCTTAGCATAGTCTTTATCCGCAAAGATTTCTGCCACGTTATCCTTAACCACTACTCCGCCATCATTAGGATGTCCGATCAGATGCTGAGGAGCGTTAAACAATCCCCAGTTTCTCCAGTCTTTGTTATGAATTTCAAACCCAACTGTTGGTTGTCCATCAATGGTTGGATTCTTCTCTTTATACTTAACGATAAGATCGAAATACTCATCCAAAGTTTTAACCACTGGATAGCCAGCATCTTTAAGTACAGCTTTCTGAATCCAGAAAGCTGGGCCAGAGTAATAGGTTGAATTCACATCACCGTTATACGCACCATAGTTTGGAAGTGTATAAATATGTCCATCATTTGGATCCTTCATCATGTTCCAGTAAGCTGCGTAATGCGCTTTCAAATTTGGAGCGTGTTCTTCAATCAAGTCCTCGAGAGGAATAAATGCACCTGCTGCCGTCAGTTGGGTATTAGAACTCATTAGATCTGGATAATCCGAACCGGCAATCATAACGCCAAGCTTCTGTTTAAGATCTCCTGCCAAGAATTCGAAATTGAATGAGGCGCCTGTTTTTTCTTTAATCATTTTATAAATTTTATTATCTGGTGTTGGTTGCTGGCCTGCTTCTCCAAGAAAGATACTAATTTCGAAAGGTTCAATCTTATCAGAATTTGTTCCTGCTGCAGTTGAAGTGGCTGTTTCTGCTGGTTTGTCTTCCCCCTTAGCCGTCGTATTGTTGCTGTTATTTCCTCCGCACCCTGCTAAGGTAAAGCTTAGGGATAACACAGCAATCAGACTAAGTTTCCATTTGGATATTAACCTGCCCCCCATAAAGCACCTCCATATATTTGTTGGTGTAACAATGTTGTAAGCCCTTACAAGTTAAATTATAGAGGTGATAATCTTCTGAAAATACGCCAGAATTAAAGATGTACCCCCAAAAAGTTTAGGTATTAGTGTTTTTAAATTCGTTAGGACTCATATGTAGTTTTTTTTCAAATTGCTTGAGGAACTGACTATAATTGCCATAGCCCACTTTCTCAGCGATTTCACTATTTTTTAACTTATTTTGTTGAAGTAAATGTACTGCCTCTTTTATTCGGAGGTTATGCAGCTGTTCATTGAAGTTAATTCCGTTCTTCTTGATCAATAATTGTCCCAGATATACCGGGTGCAGGAAAAACACCTCTGATAGCCTCTTAATGGTAAGACATTCGCGAAAATGCTCTTCAATATAATTGTTAATCTCCTGAACAATCCCCTGTGATCTTAGGTTTTGTTCCTTAAGAAGGATATCAATACTGGCCTCACCGCAGAATAGCAAATTACGCATTAAGTCCGTCAAGGTGATCATTGAGTCTAACATCGCGGGAATTCTAATTTGATTAGATAAGGAGGACTCATGGACTTCACTGGCTTCCGAGGTAAACTCAATAATCTTATACATCATATGAATAACAATTTTCTTCACAACCTCTGGAGCGATGCGCTGCTCACGGAAACTGCGGGCTGCCGAGTTCACAGCTTGGCTAAAATCTGCGGAGTCCAGCGTATTAATAGGTCTTATCAAGTCATCCATCAGTTGAATTTGATCATAATGATAACTGAAGGGACTATCCTTAATCTCTTGATAACTCAGGACCTCTGCATTTTCAGGATAATAAAAATAATACATTAATGCTTCTTTCGCCGTTCGGTAACTGTTCCCGATCTGAAGCAAGGAGCCTACGCCAGCGCCAGCTGCAATATACAAAGCTTGTTTAGGGTGTTCATTCAGCAAGGGAGTTGCGATCTGATCGATCACAGCTCCCTCAGTGGACAATGAATTGTATCCGTATACGATTCCAAAACAATGACTCTCCAGATCCATCAGAAACATCGAATTTTTATCGGTTAGGAGGGCTGAGGCTTGCTCTCTGATCTCTGTATATAAAACCGGCTCTGTCTGTATCAGACAAATATTCCAATGGCTTTTCCCTTCCGATAATCGGTTAAGTACCTCCTGATTCGACTGCTCAGCTTTCTCATGCAGTATTCCTTTCAGGAGAGAAACAGCCTCCTCCGCGGAGGCTATTTGATTTAAACTGCGCTTCTGAGCTTCCTGCTCCAGCTCCTGATAAATCTCCAGTAATTCTTCTGCCGCTTCTTCTGGAAACACTGGCTTCATCAGATAATGATTAATTCCATAGTGTATAGCTGTCTTGGCATATTCAAACTCACTATAACCACTTAGTATGGCAAACTTAATCTCCTTAATCTCAGCTCGTTGCCAAGCTGCGACCATCTCCAGCCCATTCATTAGCGGCATATTAACATCCGTAATTACAAGATCTGGTTCGAGCTGTTTCATTAACTCCAGCCCCTCTTTGCCATTGCTGGAGGTTCCACATACCTCAAAGCCAAGCTCCTGCCAATCAATCCATAGCTGCATCGCTTCAAGCGCACTAGGCTCATCATCGATCAACAATACTTTGTATTTCATAGGGGGTCCCTCACTTTCTAGCTATTCTTCCGTTCCAGGAGTTTTAATGGAATATCAAAAGTGACAATGGTCCCTTCATCCGGAACGCTGCTGATATCAAAACGGACCTGATCTTCATAATACAATTCTAATCGGCGGTACACGTTGCGGATTCCGATATTCGTTCCCGAAGACGCTTCATTTTGCACATTACCTAATAATTCTTGCAGCTTCTCTGGCTCTATCCCTTTACCGTTATCAGAGACGGTAACTTTTAAGCGTCCCTCCTCCACTAACGTCTTCACTTTTATCACACCAAGTCCCTCTATGGCCTGTAGACCATGTTTGCAGGAATTCTCAACGAGCGGCTGCATGCTTAGCTTGGGAATCTTATATTGAAGCGACTGCTCATCGATCTCAAATTGATAATCAAATTTATCCCGGAACCGGAATTTTTCAATTTTTAAATACATCTCGATGAAAGTCATTTCTTCTTCCAGAGTGACGAGATCTTCTTTCCAGCTCAGCAGCCGTCTAAGTAATTTGGATAAACTCTTAATAATATCTGTAACATCCGAATAATTATTTTTAGTACAGACCACCAAAATGGCATTTAACGTATTAAACAGAAAATGCGGATTCATCTGGCTTTGCAGAAAATTCAGTTCAGCTCTTACTCTTTCCATCTCCAGATTATTTTTTTGAATCTCCAGTTTATATACATCATTGATCAAGGAATTAATGGTAGTGGTCATCCTGTTAAAATTACGGATCAGTCCCCCGATCTCATCCTGGCCTTCATCGATTCGAATCAGCTCAAATTTCTCATTGGATACTTTCTGCATATGTCTGGATAACCGTTTCACCCGATAATTATAGGATCTTAACATCACATATAAAAAAGCGGTTGTGATTAGCGTGACAATGGACGCCAGAATCCCTGCATAAATCCGAATCTCCATTATCGCTTGGGTAATACGCTCACCTTGTGTAATTCCTATTATCCGCCAGCCCTTTATATAACTAGCTCCGCCGACGGGTACAATATGAACGTCCTCCTTGCGCTCATCATCCTGCAGCTTGAACACGGGATAAGGTTCCGCGGTGCCTCTTTGATAGCCGCTTTGTGCAGACATAATAATCTCGTCCTGCTCGTTAACTAAATAAAGACTCAAGTAATCTTTTTCTCTGATAATCACGTCATATATTTTACTGAGATCCAAATCAATTCTAAGCAGCTTTTCAAACTTATTGTATGAGCTGTAAGCGTCCATTCGCTCAATAACACTCAAATAAGGCGCTGTAGAAATCACACTAGAGGTATCACTCATATGATAAGCGGCAAGAAACAGATGTTTATCCGCAGCCTTCGACTGCTTATACCATTCACTATTCATTACCTTTTCATTGATGACCTGATAGTTGCTGCCGGAAACAATGGAATCATTGTTCGTAAATACAGTAATCCGTTCAATCTGATTATTCACCGGCATATAGCTGTTCATGCGGTCTCTCAGCTGTTCATCAAAAGTGTCATAAAATTCAATAGAGTTCCCATACGTCCGCTCAAGCAATTCATACAGGTTCTTATCGGCAGAAAGCGTATAGCTGACAGCTACCCCACCTTCAATGAAATCATGAATGTCCTTTCGGGCTCTTTCTAAAGATATTTCCAGGTTCTGCTGCTCTCTCGATTTGATCAGATCGGAAATCCGATCCAAAAAAACAAGGTTAATAATAATGATAGGGAGAAGAACACCTATGATATAAATAAGGGAAAATTTATAATTCAAGGGAATATCATTCACTACTTTTCTAAATCTGAATTTTTTTCTCTCCATATGAAACACCTTGCTTCCCCTAGAGCTGTTGGTTCTTATTCTCATTTTTATACACGGATGGTACTACCCCTACAAGCAGCTTAAACTTATCTATAAAATAATCAGTGTTAGAGAATCCCACCTGCACCGCTATATCCGATATCTTTAGCTGTGTTCGTTTCAGCAGACTTTTCGCCTCTTCAATCCGTTTAGCATTTAGGTATTCACTAAAGCCCTGACCCGTTTGCTTTCTAAACAGTTGTCCCAAATAGGTAGAATTAATATGAAATTGTTGTGCCAAATCCTGAAGCTTTAATTTATTCCGAAATTCACGATCCACATACTGAATAACCTTGTAAATCGTATTTCGTTCATTCTGCTGCTCTAATTCAGACAGATAGACGGCAGCACGTTCACACAGACTTTGTACATAACGGCTTATTATAAAATAATCACTGAGTTCACCCAGATTTCCGTATTCTTGCTGAAGCTTAGTCATAATCGCATCCGGGTCTCCATTCATTTGAGCTATAATTCTACAGATCGTAAGCTCTAAATGGGCCACTTTTGCTTTTACAACTTCAAGGGTCAGCAGATTCTCGACGAAAGCAGCAAACGCTTCTTTAACACAAGGCTGGATTTGCTCCGTATCATTCGTTTGGACCTTATGCAGCAGCTGTCTGAAATGATCCTCATGAGGTTCTTCCTTTTTCAGGTTCCTAAGCTCACTATAATAAAAGACCCCTCTTTTCTGCTGGTGCGTTTTTCGTTTCCATACCTCAAGTGCCTGCCTATAAATCTCTCGAATAGAGCTCACCCCGACCATTCTGCTGCTAAGTGCTAGAAAGACCAGCTCCTGTGATTGTTCAGTGAGATCTGAATGCATCTGGTTGACGATAGTCTCCAGGCTCTCATTGCCGATAGAAGCAGACTGAAGAATGATCCCCGCTCTTCCCGATCCGTCTTGAAAGAAGCAGAAGTGTTCCTCGGAAAAATAATCACTTATCTGCGGTTGGAATGGATTCATAGAGGAGGCGGGTTCGATAAGAATACACATTAACTCTGCATCCGCTTGAAGCTTCAAGGTGTTTCGGGTTAGAAGCTCTAAATTTTCGTTATACTCCCCTTGGATCAGGCGGTTGATGATATTATTTACGATAAAAAATTGCTTTTTATCAAACTCCTCATTGGAAGCGATTTCATTTTGGATTATTGGAGTGATCCTGCTTAATAAAGCCTCTATTTCTTCATCATCAATGGGTTTTAATAAATATTCATTTACCCGCTGGCGCAATGCCGTGCGTGCATACTTGAAATCATCATATCCAGACAAAATCACAAATTTAGGAGGTTTCTCCATCACCTCATTCAACTTTGTAATAAGCTCAAGACCGTTAATTACAGGCATATTAATATCCGTGAGAACCAGTTCCGGTTTATTCTCCTGGATAAGCCTCATCGCATCCGTGCCGTTTTGAGCTTCACCACAAACTTCATAACCGAATTTTCCCCAGTCGATCATCGTCCTTAGCCCCTCTAGAACCCAGGGTTCATCGTCCACGATCAGAACCTTAAGCATGATGTTCGCTCCAATCTTATTAAGATAAGCCCGCGCTTTACACCAAAATATATAGATCATGCTATCATACTTGGATAATGATGTGAATTCATAAATTTTCCTTCTTTTGTTTAAAACAGTACTTTTTTTACTTGAAAAAACATACTAAAAACAGCGTATCCTAAATTTCAGACACACCTTTACAAGGGCCCATCATTCCATTATCATAGTTTACATCGAGTAAACCTTTACACAGTGTAAACTATATAGGAGGGCTATGATATGAGCAGCTTATCTAAGTCTGCTAGATTTCCACTTTTCATTCTAATGTTGAATCTATTTATCGCTTTATTGGGGCAAGGTATGGTCATTCCCATTCTACCTGAATATCTGAAACTGTTTAATGCGTCAGGGGCTGCCGCCGGATATCTTATTGCGGCTTTTGGAGCAGCACAGTTTATTTTTTCACCTATAGGGGGACAGCTTTCGGATAAATGGGGCCGAAAATCAATGATCATTTCCGGAATGTTTTTAACCGTCCTTTCAGATCTGATATTTGCTGTATCTACGACATTGCCCCTACTTTACATCGCTAGATTTATTGGGGGTATAGGTATCGGAATCATGGTCCCTTCCAATATGGCCTATGTCGCTGATATCACCACCCATGAAACCCGTGCAAAAGGTATGGGGTACTTGGGGGCTTCCATGAATTTGGGTATGGTACTTGGTCCAGGGTTAGGCGGGATTATCGCTGGGTTTGGCATACGGGTGCCTTATTTTTTTGCGGGTGGACTTGGGCTTATCGCTACGATACTTTGTTTTTATATGCCAGAGACACTACCAAAGGAAAAACGGAAATCCGTTAACAAATGGGCCCCTCGGGAATCCATTCGTAGTCAAATCGTAAACTCATTCCGGACGTCCTATTTCCGCTATCTTCTGCTCATTCTGATCATGACATTTGGTCTGATGAATTATGAAACGGTGTACGCCCTTTTTGTGGAACAAAAATACGGTTTTGATGCAACGAAAATCTCAATCATTATTACGGTTGGTGCTATTATAGGCATTATTGTGCAGATCTGGCTGCTTGATCATCTGATTAAGAGACTTGGCGAGATAAAGCTTATACGTATATCATTGGTGATGACCGCTATAACCTTATTGTTGATGATATTCAAGATCAATTTAGGTTATTTATTAGTTGTATCAGGTTTATTTTTTGCTTTTAATGCTTTTTTACGACCCACAGTAAGTACATTGATTGCCAACTCAGCTGGTGATCGACAAGGATATGCTGCCGGATTAAATACAACGTACACCAGTATAGGAAACATACTTGGACCCATTTTAGCGGGATTGATGTTTGACAAACATATTAATATTCCCTATATTTTTGGGGCAATTATCCTGGCATCTGCCTTTCTCATCACCTTACAAAAACCAAAAAAAGAGCAAGAAAGGAGTGTCGCCCATGACTGAGAACTGGCACCAGAATTTAAAAAACAAAAACCGGGAAGAATTAATTGCTGCGGCGAAGGATCTTTTTATGAAGCAAAGCTTTCTCAAAGTTAATATTAAGGATGTCTGCGACGTGGCTGGTGTAAGCCGGGTTACCTTTTATAAGCATTTCCAGTCCATGAACGAACTGATTTTTGAGGTCCAGATGGAAATTCTGGAGAGCATGACGCAATTTGTTAGAAGCGCACCTTCTTCAATTGAAATGAATGGTAAGCAAATGCTTGCTTCGATGCTTAATGCTTGGATTGATTATGCCCGGCAACACTCAGGTTACATCAAATTCATTCTTCTATTCGATTTGCATTTTGAAGCCTATGATTACAGTAAAGAACTCAAAGAAAATTACAGAAATTTTGTGATGCGGGGAAAAGAACGACATTTCTTAATGGATGCTCTGGAGGCCGGAGTTAAAGATGGATCGTTAAAATTTGATACAGAACCCTTATCCACTGCTCATTTCATCTTCACGTCTATGATGGGTTTATTACAGAAAATGAGCCTGATTTCCAAAGACGATTTCAAAAACGAACTTCAGGATATTCAAATTGCTAACCGATTTGTGGACATGTTAGTTCAGTATTTAAGTACAGAAAGTGATGAATCTCCTGCCTTGAAGTAAGGGGATCCATCACATTCTACGTAATAGAGAGAAGTAGTTTAAATGAAATTATTCTGATTTAAGGAGCGGTTAGACTCATGTTTGATTAACCATTCTTTTCTGGCAAGCCCGCCTCCATAACCACCCAATTCACCATTGCTGTTTATCACTCGATGACATGGAACCAAGATTGAGAGTTGATTGGTACCATTCGCCCTTGCTACAGCGCGGCAAGCAGAGGGATTATTGATTTTCTCTGCAAGCTCCTTATAAGAAGCTGTCTGTCCCAGAGGTATTTTCCGGAGTTCATTCCACACCTTTTGCTGAAAGTCTGAGCCCAGATAACGAACCGGCGTTGTAAATTCCGTAAGTTCACCTGTGAAATACAGCTTCAATTCCTCCTCAATTTGGTGAAGGACGGCTACCTTTTCAGGTAATATAGTTGCATTTAAGCGAGTGCGTAATCTTTTGATTTCATTTTCAAGACCCTTGCGATCCACAAATTCCAGCAGTAAAAGACTCTCTTCATTGGAGATGGCCAGCATGGAACCCAATATCGTTTCTATCCAAGTACAGTACAGCACTTTAATCTGCTTGGAATGATTCGGGACAGTCCCCATCGTTCGTGAAAAGGCATCCCTAAACCCATTGCTCGAATCGTACCCGCTTTCCAGTTGTGCGTTAATGATTGAATCCCCATTCCTAATATGTTTGAATGCCAGTCCTAAACGTCTAGAACGTGCATATTCGATAAAGGTCATCCCGAATTGTTTCTTAAATTGGCGGCGTGCCGTGTTTGCACTAATAGACAGCTCATCAAAATCTTTATCTGTCCATTTTCGTTCCGGATTGCTCTCAATAGCTTCTACAAGCAGCTTTACTTCAGGAGACATTTTTGTTGGATTGGATAACGGCTGACACCTTTTACATGGTCTATATGATGCTAATAAGGCTTCCTTGGCTGTAGCAAAAAACTCACAATTTTCTTTTAATGGCTTTTTAGCGGGACAAGTTGGCCTACACATGATCCCCGTTGTTTTCACTCCTACAAAAAATACGCCCTCATAATTCGAGTTTTTCTCGACCAGCATCTTATAATATTTATTGATATCCTGCTCATTAGTTATCATAGTATGGTTAGCTCATTTCTAAATAAAGTCCTGAGGCGTCAAGCGTTTGCCGGGCATTTTCCTGAAGATTATGTTGTGCCTGAAAGAAACTACGCGGGCCATAGCTAATCCGTTTCACGCCAATTTTTTGCAATTCATGATTTGAAAGCATACCGTCCATAACCATGATATTCACAGGCAGTGGCGATTTTTTGACAAATTGTTCAATCAAGCTTGGATCAGCGAGCCCCGGTATAAAAATCCCATCCGCTCCAGCGTCAGCATAAGCATAGGTACGTTCTATAGCTTGATTCACTAGATCCATCGAATGTTCCTTATCCTTGAAAAAAATATCCGTTCTAGCGTTAATAAACACACGCTTTTGCAGTTTGGAGGCTACTTGTTGTATGGTTTTGATCCTACGGCTTTGTTCGCTGGTCTCCCATAGTTCATTGTTAGGATGATTTACAATCTGATCTTCAAAATTGATACCACAGATGTCTAATTGAAATAACTGCTCCATGTTATGCGCTAAAGTATCCTCATCTACAGCATATCCACCTTCGATGTCTACGGTCAATGGAACCGCTACTCGTTCGGCAATCTTTGAAATCATCCAAAGCATAAGCTCAAATGTAAGCTGTTCACCGTCCGAATATCCCCACGCTTCCGCCATGGAATAGCTGCTAGTTGCTACCGCCTTTGATCCAGCTTGTTCTATTGCTTTAGCTGAGGCTACATCCCAGCAGTTGTACAGGATCAGTGGATTTTTTTGATCATGCAGCGTTTTAAAATAGTCATAGTTTTTAGTGTTCATAAGTGGTCACCTCCATTTAGTTAAGAATAGAACCACTATATATTAGACATCCATTATCGATACCAGAAAAATTAACACCAATCTTTTTTTCCACAAAAAAAACACCGATAGATAATCTAATCCTCTCAGGATCAGATCATACCATCGATGCCAGTTTGCCGATTAAAGTTCTACCTTACGGAGTGATTGTTTTGGTGATAGTTTGGATGACTTTTTCCCTGTCCCCATCGGTAGGATTTGTGGAGCTGCGATCCCGATCAGAACTACGATAATCCCGATCCAGCGAAGTAATGATACCTCTTCTTGCAGAACTAACACGGAGGCTACTACAGCTGCCGGTAACTCCGCTGCCCCTAAAATCGCGCCTAGACCTGAACCCAGCTTCGGAACCCCGATCGAAAAGAACAGAACTGGAATTACGATGCCCAACAAACCTAGAGGTAGTCCGTATTTCCAAAGCCCATCGGTAATCGCACCGTCATATAAAAACGAAGGAGAAAAAACAGTCATAATAATAACCATTGCACTAGTGGTCATATACAAGCTTTTATTAACTGCAGGTACCTGCGTAGCTACTCTTCCACTCACAAAAATATAGAAGGCAAACGACACGGCTGACATTAAGCCAAAAACCACACCAGTGGTCGTGATTCCACCTACACTCGGCTCAAGGATGCCCCCCGCTAATACCGTACCAATTAGAAGGATAACCATCGAAATCACTTTTTCCCGACTAGGAAGTTTTCGATCTACAACCGCCTCCAGAATTACACCGATCCAAGTAAATTGGAATAACAGTACAATCGCAATCGAAGCAGGCAATTGTTCAACTGCGAAGCCATAAAATATGCCAGTTAAACTGATGGTGATCCCAGCGGCTAATAATTTCCCGCCTGTTTTTAGCCCTAATTTCTTTCGGGAAAATAATAAGACCAGCAAGAGCAGCATACACCATCCAAAAAAGTATTGTGATCCTACCAATTGTTTCATTCTAAAGCCATCGTTCATTCCAAGCTTGACGATCGTAGAGAGTGAGCCATAACTACAAGCACCTAAAAAAACTAGTAAAGCATATTTGAATAACTTCATATTCATCGTAAACCTCTTCCCTTTCTCTTGAGCAAGCTCATTAACATAATAAAGCCCCTTGTCATCGAAATGACAAGGGGCGATTGAAACCAAAGAATACATCTTTGACAAAATTCCGCCACTCCATCCACTGGATAGAGTTTGGTTTATTTACTTGTAACAACTCCAATCATAATATGATAAATCACACAGGGTGTCAACTTGAAATTTAAGGATTTAGCTGGAACAATCGATAGACAATAACAGCTGCCTGAGCACGAGTTGTATTGGCTTTAGGTGCAAAGTTATCTTTGCCTACACCTTGAATAATCTTTGCTCCGCTCATGAATTGTACAGCCTCACGAGCGTAGGATGAAACGTCAGCGGCATCATTGAAACTCACTGGCTGGTCCACTCCCACGACCGTAAGTTTGGCGAGCTGTGCTGCACGATAAGCCATCAACGCCATTTCCTCACGGCTAATCGTTTCATTAGCACCGAAGGTTCCATCAGATCTGCCCTGAATAATTCCTAGCTGCTGAGCAGCAGCAACGGAGCTGTAGTACCAAGCCTCCAGCGAAACATCCTTAAATGTACTTGCCGCACTACCTTCCTCCAGCTCTAGTGCAAGCATCAGCATCTTCAGGAACTGCGCCCGAGTTACATTCAGCTGTGGCCCGAAGTTATGATCTCCGGTGCCATTCAGAATGTCTCTGGCGGCAAGGGCTTGAATGCTATTTTGTGCCCAGCCTAGTCCAGCGATATCCTTAAAGGAATTTTCCGCATATCCTACTGCGAATCTGCTGGAATTGTCTGGTCTGAAGATGATCTTGCCAGTCGTAGGATTAAACTGGGTGTTTCTAACCACCTCTATAGTCCCGTCTTCACGGATTTGGTAGGCTACTATTTGTTCTACACCTGAAGTTGTCTTTGGTTTGTAATCCCGTTCAACCTTCAGTCCACGTCCAAAGCTGTCAAACTGTTTGCCATCAACAAAGAACTTAAACTCATAAATATCCCCGACATCCGTCTGAAGCGACAGTGTCTTCGCGTCAACTTTGCCAACTACAAGCTTAACGCTTGCGGCGTCAGATCCTGCCATCGCAAGAAGCAGGTCAGCATTTATTCGGAACGTAGACAATCCCATGTCTATTTCCAAAAGTTGAATTGCTTTTGCTCCCGCTCCAGCCAACTCACGAGCTGGCAAGGTCAGTTCAACCACCGAGCTGGCAGAGGATGGCTTCACTGTGATTCTCAATACTCCATTCTGCATTGAGCCAATTGCTTGTTGCAGAATCGTCGAGGATACCTCTGCAATAGCTTTACCATTCACATCCGCTGTCACGGAAAGAGTAACTCCATCTGCGTTCACAGTTGGTTCCGGTTGTTTCACTGGTTTGACTGTCGTTGAAGATGAAGTACCGCCCGATTCTGAAACCTGCGATTCTGCCTTAATCTCAATGGACATCGTACCTACAACACCGGAGCCATCTTTAGCTGTCGCTCTCACGGTTACCTTGCCTGCTGCAATTGCAGTGAGCAAGCCGGTATCCGTAATAGTTGCTCGCTCAGTAGCTGATCCATCCTCATTCACTACTGACCAGGTCACTGCTGGATCGGATGCATGGTCCGGCAGGATTACAGCTGCCATTTGCAGGGTTTGCCCTGACTTGATTTCGCTCACATTATCTTTGGAGGAGACTTTTATCTCCATGACGGATATAGGAATGACATGAACAACCGATTGTGCCTCATGCAGGATGTCAAAATCAACATCTGTATTGGATCCTCGGAAAGAAATAAATCCAAGCGGCACGGCGATTTCACGGTTTGTCTTCTTCGCTTTGAAGATGATTTCTAAGAATTCCGCATCATCGGTCAGGATATTTCCTGCCTCCGTTCCAGCTACACTAACTGTTATTAGACCTGGACTGTCCTCATTAATATGAGTGATGCTGAATCCGTCTGGCAAGGTCTGAGCGGATATGAATTCCACACCAGATACGTCATATGCCATGGTAAAGTCTACAGCATACACTTCCTTGTAGACGGAGGTAGTAACATTTGTAAGCCCTACACGGTAAGTGAAATCCTGTCCTGCCACCACTGTGACCGGTCCGTTCAGCGTTGCAGCGGGCAGATTACGGGCAATCTCATCTTGTCCGCTGATATTAATCTCTAGGCTTCCGGATACTCCACTTCCATCTAGAGGTCGCGCAGTTACTTGTACGCTACCGTTCTTTCTAGCTGTCAGCAAGCCCTTCTCATTAATAACCGCTTTATCCGTAGAGGTTATCCCATCTGCTTCAGTTACCGTCCAGATAACTTTAGGATTCGTCGCATTCTCTGGAAGCACAGAGGCTTGCAGCTGCAAGGCACCGCCCTTCGACTCAATGCTGCTAATTCCATCTTTACCCGTTACAGTAATTGAAGAGACATGTACCGCAGGTATCTGCTCTTGACCCACTAAGATCTTGGATTGCTGTGGATTCCAGCCATCACTTCCACCAAGCACAGATTCAATCGTATAGGCAGCTGCCTCTTCTGCTGTTAATTGTTTGGACCAGCTGTAACGTGAAGCTGCATTAGCCCCCTCTCCGTAACTTAAAAACTCAGAGAACCGTGCAGTTTTGGAACGACCTTCATACCATTCATGCCAGCCAGTAGCACGAATATGAGCTCCCATCTCCGTGTTAATGAAGGTAGAGCTGCCATATTCTCTCCATGGCCGGCCCAAATCAACGGTTCCAGCAGCAACGCCCTCACTGGCAGTTAGTCGATTATTGATGAACACATAACCAGGCTTACCCGTTGCCGTGGAAGGCGCAGTAACATAGCCAGCACCCGCACTTTGAATCACATTATTCTCGAATACAGCAGCGGAATTACCAAAGATAAAGTCCACTGTACCTTCAATATGGCTGTCGACGAAATAAGCTCTTCCCTTGTCTGCGAACAGGGTATCCTGATATCCAAGAAGTTTAACATTTCTGTACACTCCCCGGTCTCCTTCAGCATATAAAGCGACTGCCTGACCGGCATCCCGCCCAGCACTGTTCTCAACCGTCATGTTCTCCAGTGTGAAATCAGTTGCCGCAACCTTTAATGTATAGCTGCCGCTGGTGCCCATTTCTTTACCATCTGAGCCAATGGTTTTCGCGGAGTCACCGTTAATAAGTACGGTACCTTCCCGGCTCTCACCGATGATACTAATATTCATCTTACTAGAAGGTACAAGCACCTTCTCCTTATACGTGCCGTTCTTCACTTTAATAATCGTGGTTAGGGCACTATTATCAGGTGCTGCTTGAATAGCGTCATTAATCGTTTTATAATCTCCTGTCCCATTCTGAGCAACAATAATGACAGGAGCTGGAATTCCCTTGACCACCTCGGATGGAAGACTGGCACCCTTATCACCGATGGCGATTACCGCATATTGATAGGCAGTCCCGTTGCTCAAGCCTTTATCGGTATAATCTGTTGCTTCGATGCCGTCGGCCACGACCGCATAGCTGCCACCGCTCTCCGAGCGTAGAATTTGATAGCTGCTAGCTCCATCAGCTACATTCCAAGTCAGATGGATATCAGTGTTGCCAGGCTCAACGCTAACTCCTTGTGGAGCCTGCGGCTGGCCGGAATTCTTGTATGGAACCGCTGGGGTAGCAGCTGAATCTAGACTACTACGGGTACCGCTTATTGCTTTGACTTTGTAATAATACGGTGTTCCGTTTACGAGCCCAGCATCAGTAAAGCTTGTGTCTGATAAATCAGACCCGAGCACTTCATAAGGACCATTCGCCGATGAGGCACGTTTGACAATGTACTGGCTCGCCCCCTCAATCGCTAGCCAGCTTAGTTTCATTACACTGTCACCAGCTTCCGTGGAAACGACAGGTGTTCCCAAAGGAGATTGCGGAGTAGCTTCAACAGGCGCTGATTCTTTTCCCTCCCCGGCCACATTTGTTGCAGCTACGACGTAACGGTAGGTTTGCCCGTTGGCCAAACCTCCGACGCGGTAAGTTGTGCCGGTGATTTCTTTTGCCACGAGTTCATAGCTACCTGAAGTCTCATTCCATTTCTTGATGCTGTAGCTGGCTGCATTCTCCACAGCTTTCCAACTGAGATCCAGTTGTGCATTCCGACTTACAGACGCAAACGATTCTGGCGCAGGCAATTTCACCGCCAAAGCGGATGGGGTAATACTAATTTCATTGGAATTTCCCGATTCACCAGTGGGCGCCGTCGCCGAGATAACATAATAATAGGTAGTTTCGTTGGTAACTTCATTATCAATATATGATGTCTCTGTAATAGCATTGGCAATAGTCTCATAAGGCCCCCCGCTCTTAAGACTTCTCTTAACATTGTAGGAAGTTGCGCCTTCAAGAGCAGGCCATGATAGCTGGGCTGCTTGGTTTCCTGGAAGCCCAGTCAGTCCAAGCGGTGTTTCAATGGGCTCAACATAGATCTTTAAATTGTCTAAGTAATAATTTCCTGAGCCGCCGCCCGGTGTCTTGGACAAGATACGCCCAATGCCGTAGCTGGCGAAATTCGTGGTTGTGAACGGAAAAGAGCCAGCAGGCTGATCATCGATATATACATCCACTTTATCGTTGTTCACATCCACCTTTAGCTTCAGGTTGTACCATTGTTTTAGGGAATAAGAGCTCATCAGTTGATGATACTGGCTGCTCCCCCTGCTCATGGTTAGCGTATATTTACCTGTAGCTTCAGGAAGCGTTGGCTTTCTGCTCTCAATGGAGAATGCCGTTTTGCTTCCATCTGTACTCTGGGCCTGCAGGAACACCGAGGTTCCCGATTCTGTCGCAAACATAAAGTCAGTGTCAATAACCAGTGCACCTGTAATTGGCGCAAATTTACGGATAAACTGCACGCTGCCGTTCGCACCATCGAACACATTCAATACTTGATCTGACGTATTCCCTTTACTGTCAGACGGTGTGGGAGATACAATAACCTTTTGAATTTCAGTCTGTGGATTTGGAGTTACATCATAATACTCTGGTGTCACACCTACAGCAACCTGCTCGAAGTCTTCATCCACATAATAGACATTACCTGCTTCACCTTCAGCTGTAGCGCTGGCCTCATCGGAATCAAAGCTTTCACCAAGCTCATTCACCGCGCTGACCACGTAATAATAAGTTTTTCCGGAGCTGAGTCCGGAATCAGTATACAAGCTATCTTTAATTTCAGTATTAATCGTTTTGTAGGGACCGCCGGAAACCTCGCTACGTTTAACACTATACGACTTGGCAGAAGCAACGTCCTCCCAATTCAACTTCACTTTCTCTTCACCGGCTGTGGCTGTAAGTCCACGGGGTGCGGCAGGAAACTGATCACTAAGCGGTTTCAGCTCCACCTCACTGAAGACAGACGCATTATAACGATTAACCTCGTTATCTACCTTAGCAGCATCGGCTGCAAGACCAAAATAAACCGTATCATTCAGGTCAAGCTTCACCGTGCCTACCTTGCTCCATGTTACTTTATCCGGCGATACCAGACCTGTCACTTCGTTACCAAGACGAACCAGCTTCACCCAATAAGGTGTATTGATGAAACTGTCCGGTTCTGTTTTTACCACCTTGGCTCCTGTGGTGGAGCGGGTAATCATAACTCCCTTCTTGCCATATTTGACATAAGGGATTGCCAGCATCGTCATTTTAGAATTGTCATTGAGATTATCACGAATCATGACACCTGCTTTGGCATAATCATCAGTTCCCGTTACGGAGTCGATTCTAGCAATAATTTCACCATTGCCTGTCAGGGTTTGATAAGCAAACTGAAAGTTATCAACAGCAGTTTCGCTCTCTGATGTAGCTCCGATAAGTCCAGCCGATTTGAGCGTAATTTTCCCGCTATCTGGATGAAGTGTAGTCACTCCCGTTATCCCTGGACGACCAACATCCACTGAAGTCCACGGAAGAACGGATCCAGAGGTGTTGACATGTATAGCTACGTTATCGGATTGTGTCTTGAGCCCTTTATTGTCTATAGCCTGAACAACAAGATAATAGGTACCATCCTGCACATTGTTCCAATTGAAACTATAAGGTGCTGTGGTAGCTTCGTCTTGCTTCACACCATTAACGATAAATTCCACCTTAGCAATACCATCGCTATCACTGGCAGAAGCTGTAACATTCACCTCGCTGCCTGACTCTATGATTTGGTTATTCACAGGATAATTGATAGCGGTTACAGGATTGTCCGTATGCTCATACCCTGATTTCCCTAACACAATGAGATCATTCAGATACACTTCTAAATTTGTATATCCCTCCGAAGATAACGTCGACTTCTTGCCATCCTCAGGATCGGTAGGATCTAGTCCATTAGCAATCTCCCAGCTATCATCCATACCGTCATGATCCATGTCGATTACATTGGAAGCTGTCTCTGTATAGTCTGGGTAACCGCCTATTTCAATAGGTGAATTAATATGCTGTCCAGTGCGATTCTTCACATCATTAATGACACGCGCATCGTAAGCATCACGTCTTGGCAAAGTGGCACCAGCATCAGCCATTACATTTGCGTAGGCTTCCTCCGCCGACAGTGCCGTATATGGGTTAGGCATCTTTGCCGGCTCCGCAAGCCTAGAGATATTCGAATACTTTTGCACACCCTTCCAGTTGTCTTCGGTAACCTTCGGATTACCATCCATGATGTTCCCATCTATAAACAACCGGGTTTCTGGAGACACTTCCCCAAACAATTGATTTTTTACACTGGTGTAGGTGTTTGGACCATTTTTATAATAATTGTTAGTGATATTATATCGATAATCTTCTGCTCCCCCACCATAGGTCGAAGCGAATCCCCAGTTATAGATAACGTTATTAGACATTTCCGTCAGATCCACCAATTTGGTCACCGTCGGCAAACGGGGGTTGCGGCTGGTGCTATGAGCAATCAGATTGTGAAGGAAACTGGCATTTTTCCCACCCCAGATTCCTCCGTAGCCGTGACGTCCCTTCTGGTGAGTCGTCATCAGCATACTTTCAGCGGATATCGACCATTGTACGGTAGTATTCTCGTTGTCATACAGACTGACCACTTCATCCACCGACCAGCTGAATGAGCTATGATCGATAATGAGATCCTTATGGTACCTTGATCCAAAAGCATCATCTTCACTAGCTACCCGGTCGCCTAACCGGAAACGCATATAGCGCATAATAATATTGTCAGCTTCAACAGAGGTTGTGTAGTCGGCAATTGTAATTCCGTCACCTGGAGCCGTTTGCCCGGCAATCGTCAGATTTGAGCCGGTAATCTTGAGGGATTCCTTCAGATGGATGGTTCCCCCCACTCGAAAAACAATGGTTCGATTACTTTGACTTACCGCATCGCGGAAGGAGCCGGGGATCGGAGTTTCCTTGATACCATAATCAGCCAACGTCGTCACTTCATACACAGGTTGAGCTCTTCCGCCGGTTACATATTTGCCGCCGCCTTCCGCACCCGGAAAGGCAGGAAGCGCTTCCAAAGAAGCGGCCTCGACACCACCAAATGGCATACATGTTGCAAGAAGACTCGCGACCAGCGCCCCAGATAACCATTTTTTCTTCATACAAGACCTCCTAATATCTATTGGAATAAGAAGGGGGCCCTGTCCTCAGAGCAACCCCTTCCTTAGTAAAGCCGTGTGTATTATTCCTTGCCCTGATAACGGAAATATGCGAAATCAGCACTGCTGCCACCGAACTGCTGCATATCATGCGCCGCAATGCCAACAAAGTTCCCAGTGAAGCCTCCCGATAAAAAGCTGATATTCTGCGGATCGCCAAGTGGCTTCCACTCCGTATCGTCACCCTTAAGATAAACAAATTGCCCAGTCACTTCCTGCACCTCAACCGCGATCCGCAGTGTCTCCCCTGCATTTAGTTCAATCATTACAGGCTCCGCAGTGAATTCATCCCGCTGACAGCGCATTAACCGCAGCACCTTGCCACGTCCTTCTTCATGGCTGATATACGCATAAAGATAGTTATCTTCATTCAGGTATAACAGTAGTCCTGCCATCTGCAGATAAGTATTCGGTTCATATTCAAGCGCTGTTTCGGCGCGGAAGCTTATATCCGTCTGGCGAATAGCCAGAATATGATGCTCAAACAGACTCTGCACGGATTCCCCGGCCCTGATTCTTAACCAGCCCGGTCTTTCAGCAAGGGAACACCAGCTTTCATTCCTAGGAATCCGCAGTGTATTCCAGTTCTTTTTCAATTCCGGGCCGTTAAAATCATCCTCGAATTCAAGCGTCCGCACTTGTTTCAGGACCTTCGTTCCTTTAGGTGCTGGTACCTTGAGCTGTGGCGCATTTCCGCCTGAGGTTAGTCTTAACCAGCCCTCCTCATTCCAGTGCACCTGCTGAACGGCAGTCTCTCTCCCCAGTATGGCGTATTCGCCTTCCAGGGGGCGGGTACACAAATGGGCCATATACCATTCACCTTCTGGTGTCTCTACCAGACTTCCATGGCCGGCACATTGAAGCGGCAGCTCGGGATTATCCCGTGAGGTCAACATCGGATTGAGCGGATCCACCTCATACGGACCCAGCAGCGCCTTGGAGCGCGCTACGGTTACGGCATGCCCCGATCCAGTGCCACCTTCTGCCGTAATTAAGTAGTAATAACCTCCCCGCTTGTAAATATGCGGCGCTTCCGTCTTCTTCAGCGGCGTGCAATCAAAGATTTTCACAGGTTCACCTATTAATTGGCATTGCTCTGGATCGTACTCCTGAATTACAATTCCGCAGGACTTGTTGCCTTCCGTAATCCGGTAATCCCACAGCTCATTCAGCAGCCATTTGCGCCCATCCTCATCATGGTACAGAGATGGATCAAACCCGCTGCTATTCAGGTATACCGGGTCAGACCAAGGTCCCTCAATATCCTCCGCAGTAATCAGATAGTTATGACAATCTTTAAAAGGCCTTTTAGTGCTCTTAACATCGGTATAAATCAGATAAAACAAACCGTCATAATAGCTAAGCTGTGGAGCCCAGATACTGCAATTTTTCGGATTTCCCCGCAGATCCACCTGATGAGTCAGAATATCTGTGCAATGCTCCCAGTCTGCTAAGTCCGCTGATTGATACACCCTTACACCGGGCAGCCATTCAAAAGAAGAAACAGCAATATAATACATCTCCCCCGCTCTTACAATACAAGGGTCAGGATTGAAGCCTTTTAATATGGGATTGTGAATAATTCCAGTCTGAATATTATCTGTAATCATCTTCATACTCCTTCCTATTTCCATACATCCGCACCCTTCACCCTAAGCAAATCTGCAGTCTATCCTGTTCAATTATCAGTCTGTCTGCTCACTTAGATCTTCCTGTGACGGGATAACGGTCACCTGCTGTACTAATTCTTCCACTTTACGGGTGTTTCTCGATTGGCAACCGGTGATATCTACCGTTTCTCCATTTTCAATATAAAAAGCCGGTCCCTCATGATTCTCGATCGTCACTTGGCGGAAGCGGATATCTCTTACGTTGCCAAGATAGAACCCACGGTTGTTCATATCCTGGATTCCTGACATCATGGCTGGACGACCAGGGATTGCATTCTCTGCCATGGAAATATCAATATCGGAAAAGGTAATTTCTGAAATGTATTGCTCCGCAAGGCCGTAAAGAAAACCTGCAGCAGCGTGAACATTCCGAGCAGTAATATTAGCAAAATGAATCCGTCGGAAGCAGGGGGTCTCCTCCGTCACCGGATAAGGATTCTTGTCCCATACGTATTTGTCCTTACCACGTGGTCCGCAGAAATAATAAAGATTAAGAATAAACGGACAGATCACGTCCTCCATCACGATATTACTGACACGAATATCTTCGACAACACCTCCGCGCCCGCGTCTGGACTTCAGCCGAATTCCGCGGTCTGTCTGCTTGAACACGCAATTGCTGATCACGATATTACGGATATCTCCGCTCATTTCGCTTCCCAGCACCACACCGCCGTGACCATGAATCATCGTGCAGTTAGTTATCGTGATATTCTCACACGCAACCCGCTCCTTCGTATCCTCCGTCCCTGCTTTAATGGCGATGCAGTCATCACCCACATCGATATTGCAGTTGCTGATGCGGACATTCACACAGGATTCTGGGTCAATGCCGTCTGTATTAGGCGAATCCGCCGGATTATAGATCGACAGATTATCAATCGTAACATCCTGGCAACAAATAGGATTCACAGTCCAGCTTGGGGAGTTTACGAGTGTCAGATCTCTGAGCGTGACTCTACGGCAGTTGTCGAAGCTGATAAGCTTCGGGCGGGGATACAGCAGTGAATCAGGAGAATTCCGATGTTTATCCCACCAAGGTGCGCCCCTTCCATCCAGCTTGCCTGCACCTGTAACCGATACATTCTCTAGATTTATTCCAAAAATACATGAAGCATGGACGTTCTGTTTCACGCCCTCCCAGCGGGAACTCACCACCGGATAATCGTTAGGATCAGAGCTGAAGCTAAGCTCAGCTCCAGGACTAAGCTGTAGCTCAATATTGCTTTTCATGAAGATAGCGCCTGTCTGATAGTGCCCGGAAGGAACATAAACTGTTCCTCCCCCTGCCTCGCTTGCCGCATGAATGGCACGGGCTATCGCTTCCGTTGAAGGCTCTGCACTATTAGGATGTGCTCCGTAGTCATTTATATTGTAGATAGACATGCGCTTCACTCGCTCCCTTTCGTCACGGCAGGACGCTGCAAATATTCATATTCTCCGCAAGCCAGGAGGAATGCGCCAAGCCCCTTCTGATCATTGGTAACAATCGGTTCACTGATATAATAGGTGTAAGTACCATCTCTCCGGTCTTCACCACCGAGTCCAGCGACCTGGCAGTTTTTATTCAGGTTAACCCAGCCATTTTTGGTTTCCAGCACAAATTCAGTAATAAGGCCTTGATAAGCACGGTCAAGTGTCTCGAACCAACTAGCATCCAGTACACCAATCCGAATGCCCTTAGCCATTGCATAGGTGATCATACTTGAGGCAGAAGCCTCCAAATAATTGCCTTTACGGCCGCCCATGTTTACAACCTGATACCAGACTCCGGCATCAGCATCCTGAACCTGACGAAGCGCTGTCAGCGTATCTGTCAGAATACGTGCCAAGATCTCGTAATCCGCGTGTTCCTTAGGGAGCATGCCGAGTACATCCACTAGCGCCATCACATACCAGCCCAGCGAACGCCCCCAAAAGTTCGGAGACAACCCCGTTTCAGGATCGCACCACGGCTGTACCCGCTTTTCATCCCATGCGTGAAACAGGAGACCCGTCTCAGTATCCTTGGTATGACGCTCGCACAGAATAAATTGCCGGGTCACATCGTCCAGACCCTTGCCGCCTTCATACTCAAGTAAATACTCCAGATAGAAAGGAGAGCCCATATACAAGCCATCCAGCCAAATCTGATAAGGATATACATTCTTATGCCAAAACGCACCTTCCGAGGTTCGAGGATGCGTTGTTATCTGCTTTCTTAATAAATCTGCTGCCATTTTATATTTCGCTAACCCAGTTTCTTTATGGAGCACAAATAGGATCTTTCCATTATTTAAGTGATCAATATTATGTTCGCTCAGGCGATATCCCTTCACAGAGCCGTCTTCCTCAATAAAATAATCCATATTATCTTTGATGAATTGATAATATTTAACCTGCCCGGTCTGTCTCCACAGCAGCTCAAAACCCTTCAAGATGACTCCATAATCATAAGACCATTTTCCATGATATCCGTTATCCTCATATAATCTTGGCGTTCGCTCCATAATCGAATCTGCCATTCGAACACCCCAGCCCATACTCCTAAGTGCATTGTTGTCTTTCATTTTTTCCTCCTGTTTGAATAGATATGGTCCTAAACGCAGCCTCCCCATTTAGGACCCATCTACTATTTTCTTAGAATATAGTCTGTAGTACTTCTTAAGGATTTACAGCTTTATAAGCAGCTTCATATTCAGTAATGATTTTGCTGCCGCCGGATTTCTTCCACTTTTCAACCTCAGCTTTAAATCCGTTCAAATCAATTTTGCCAAGAATATATTTATAAGTGGCATCTGTCATAATCTTCTGCAATTCAGATCCTTGAGTAGAATAGGTCTCAGATTCCAGAGAGTAAGCAGGATTCAGTACAGCATATTTAGCATTCTCAACGATCAGCTTATCAGCTTCAACTTTGAGTGGATCAGCATCATGGATAATGAACCCATTCTCTAATGGACGAGATGCCGAAAATGGCTGAACTTCTTGCTTCCAGAGATCCGTATCCTTAATCGTAACCGCTTGTTCTCCATCAATTGTGTAGTGAACATCCTTAATACCGTAGGTCATCAAGCCATAGACATCTTCATTCATAAGATCATTAACAAATTTCAGGATCCGTCTTAACTCATTTTCATCCTTAACTTCGGATTTCGGGAAAGACAGCAGTCCCCCAATTCCGTTATTACCAGCCCAGATGGCACGATCTGCTTCATTGCCAGTGGAAGTGATATCGTTAACCATAACCAAATCCATGCCATCCTGTATGCCCTTAGACAGATTTAGCAGGTTCTTGCTGTCAAACAAGGCACCCACATAAATTCCAGCCTTTCCTTGCGCAAAATTCTGCTGCTGATCTGTTTTAGCCGTCACAGCAAAATCCTGATTGATATACCCACCATCATAAAGAGTCTTCATATAATCCATGGTTTTAACATAAGCCTCTGTATCGAACTCAGGTGTCATTTTACCCGCATCGTCAACGCTCCAATAGTTCGGTGTTCCAAAGTATGAGCCCAACGTCTTAAATGCTCCATATACAAGATCGCTGCGGTCCATGAAGCCTGTGGTATCCTTCTTGCCATTACCATCAGGGTCTTTTTCGGTAAACGCTTTCGCAACTTCCATCAACTCATCTGTTGTTTTTGGAACCTGCAGTCCAAGCTTATCCAGCCAATCTTTACGGATAACAACGCCGTTTCTAGCCAAGGACTTCTGGAAAGGAACCCCGTACAGCTTACCTGCAATCGATGCCGATGTACGTGTATCCTGTGAAATTTTAGCCAAATTCGGGAACTCATCAAGATAAGGACTTACTTCCCAGAACATACCGGCCTTCAGTGCATTACGTACAGAAGAGTTATCAAGAATAGTCAGGGTAACGATGTCCGCTAGGGAATTCGATGCTAATGAAGTATTAATACGTTCTTCTTTGGAAGGATCCGGAATCCATGAGAATTCAATCTCTGTATTCGTTAATTCTTCAATTTTTTCCAGAATAGGACCCGTTGGTGTTGTAGACGTTTGTAAAATGTTCAGCCAGCTAATCTTTGCTTTAGCATCTAGCACATCTGCAGGTGCAGCAGTTGTTTTAGCCGTTGAATTCGTTCCCCCATTTGAAGAATTTGACTCCTTCGCGTTATTGCCTCCTCCGCATGCAGTGAGTACTAACCCGCTACACAACATTAAGGCTGCAATTTTTTTGTAATTGCGATTCATCAACATTACCCCTTTTACTAATGTATTTGTTGTTGTATCTTCCACCTCTGCCCTTAAGGCAGAGGTAAGAATTCAGCATACTGTGAAGCCTAGTAAACACCATCTTCGCCGATTTTTTTGGCTAACTTGTTCGACAGCATAACGAGAATCAAGCCAACCACACCCTTGAACAGACCTACTGTGGTACTGAAACTCAATTGTCCGTTCTTTAAACCAGCTGTATAGATATAGGTATCGAAAATTTCTCCAACTTCGCGGTTCAAGGAATTGATCAGCAAGTACATATGCTCAAAGCCCAGATCCAGCGTGTGGCCAATCTTCAGAATAAGCAAGGTAATAATGATTGGACGAATTGCCGGCAGGGTGATATGCCATGTTTTGCGCAATCTTGCCGCTCCATCCATCTCAGCTGCTTCATATAACTGCGTATCCACTACGGTAATGGCTGCCAAATAAATAATGGTTGACCAACCAATTTCTTTCCAAATGATCTGTCCGATATACACGGTACGCAACCACTCGGGAGAAGTCAAAAAGCTGATCTTCTGCATCCCAAAGGCCGCCAACATCTCATTCAGCACCCCTCCATCCACATTCATAAATACATAGGAAATGGAGACGATGATAACCCATGACATGAAATGGGGGATATAAATAATCGTTTGAATGGTGCTCTTAAATAACTTGTGCTGAACTTCGTTAAGCATCAGCGCCACTATAATAGGTAGCGGGAAGAAAATAACAATGTTTAATGCAAACAGGATAAGTGTATTACTCAATAGCATAAAGAAGGTAGGTTCTGTAAACAATCGGACGAAATGCTTAAACCCTACCCACGGGCTATCCGCTATGCCCAGAAACGGCTGATAGTCCTGAAATGCAATGATAAGACCGCCCATAGGCAGGTACTTAAAAATAACAAAATACAAAAATCCCGGGAGTATCATTAGATACAATAACTTGTTTCTTTTTAAACTCAGCCAGCTAGGCCCCGTTCGCTTTTTTCTTACTGGATTAACTTTCGTGTTCAGCATGGTGACGTTTGCCTCTTTCACCTGATCGGCCTCCTTGATCGCGTTTCTTTACGATTCCCAGATTACGATCATTCGTCCATTACGTATATAATCATCAGATACTGATACTCCAAGAACCCTACAGCTATAAGGTTTTCCAGACCCGTGCATCTTATAGTGATTACTACAATACATAAAGATCATCTATGCCTTATCACGCTTTTTCCTCCCAAAACAAAGCCCAAGCTAATGATTATATACGGAATAACAGACCCCTGTTAAAGTTTCAATGAAACGATTACAAGGAGGATATCTGCATGTCGCAATCATCTTTTAAAAAAGAAACTATGGGTAGCCGGCTGTTTACTATTGTAAATACCACACTGCTTACACTCATTGCCCTAGCCTGTCTTTTACCCTTTGTCAATGTGTTTGCCAGTTCCTTTGCTTCAACACAGGAGGTAGTAGAAAAAAGCTTCATCCTGTTCCCGACGACATTCTCTTTGGATGCTTACCGTTATATACTGTCAACGCCTACTATCTTTAAAGGGCTTGGCGTATCCATCGGTGTAACCTTAGTGGGTACAGTTGTTAGTATGGTTCTTACCTCTTTAATGGCTTATGGATTATCTAGAAAATATCTGTACGGAAGAGATTTTATCAATTTCGTAATCGTGTTCTCCATGCTCTTCAGCGGAGGGATGATCCCTACTTTCCTAGTAGTTAAATATTTCGGGTTAATCGATTCCTACTGGTCCATGATCATGCCTGTTGCGATCAATGCTTTTAACCTGATCATTATGCGTAATTTCTTCCAGGCGCTGCCGGAAGGGCTAGAGGAATCAGCGAAGATTGACGGCTCTAATGATTTTGGTGTATTTTTCAAAATCATGCTTCCGCTGGCGATGCCATCTATCGCGACCCTCTCCTTGTTCTACGGGGTAGCTTACTGGAACACTTATATGAGTGCAGTTTTATATATGACAGACTCCACTAAGTGGCCTATTCAAGTCCTGCTGCGCCAAATTGTTATCGTCGCCAGCGGGATGCAGGGAGATAATGCTTCTGTTGATATTATCCCACCTGCTCAAACCATCAAGATGGCGGTTATCGTAGTCGCAACCGTTCCAATGCTGCTCGCCTATCCTTTCGTACAAAAACACTTCACCAAAGGAGCCCTGCTGGGTTCTGTAAAAGGCTAAAACATTGCAGCTATACAAAACAGCCAGCCCCGGTCTCCCGGGGCTGGCTGTTTGTGTTCAGCGCCTTACTTCTCCTGTTTCTGGGTTCGGTATGCACCTGGTGTTACATGTTCTTTTTTACGGAAGGATCGAATAAAGTTCTGCGGATTATGGTACTGCAGCCTTTCAGCAATTTCTTTAATGGTCATATCCGTTTCTACAAGCCACTTCTTAGCCATTTCCAGGCGATAGTTCATTAGATATTCGCTAAACGTCATCCCGTACTCTTTTTTGAAAATACTGCTTAAATAGTTCGGACTGTAATGAAGGCGATCACCGATTAATTCTAACGTTAAGTCCTGATCAAATTCTGAGCGGACAATCACCGCAATTTTATCAGATAAAAGGCGGAACTGACGGTCTGTCTTCTCCTTAACACTGGTCACCATCGGATGAATAACTTCTTTGACCAAAATGCGTTCGATCTCTTCCGGATTACGGATGTCTAACAATCGGTGGTACAACGTAGAATTGTCCTCTGTCAGCAGAACCTCTACACCCAGCAGCTGCTCCAGCTGAATCAGATTGTTGACGAAACGTATTAATGTGACTTCGAAATTCAAAGGATTCTTACTGTGCTTCATCATTTCCCCGAGTAATGGATACAGAGAACAGGAGACTTGTTCTTCATCTCCAATCCGAATCGCGTCAAATAACTGGGACTCAAACTCAGACGGATAATGCAGTAGAACTGGACCCGAGATTACCTTCGATATATCCTCATAGAAAATGATGGACTCTTTGCCCAGATTTAAACGATGGTGCAGCGCCTGCTTACTCATCTCACAAGCTTCCTTACTAAATAATAAATTATCGTAAAAATTGCTTATTCCAACACTAACGGATAGTTTCAGGATTTCTCTAGCTGTTCGAATAATTGTCTTCGCATAGTCCAGTGCTATTCTCCGGTTCTCCTGTTCATTCGCCCCCTCAAAAATCAGGATGGTCGCTTGTGTACGGTCATTTAATAGGATAGGAATCATCCGCTTCTCCTGCGGAATCAGCTCTTCCACCAGTTTGTTGACCGCCACAAGCAGAAGGTCCTTGTCGCTAGCCTGCCGTTCCCCATAGTTATCCAGCTGTATCAGCAGCGTTGCATACACCGAATTCTGTGACAGCTCATAACCGAAACGAGGCAAACCTTGATTCAGCTCTTCTTGAGATATCCGGCTACGAAATAGATTTAGAATAAACTGAGTTTCCAACTTAGGCATCTCAGACTCAATAAGACCCTCTAGGCTTTCTTTCTCCGATAAGATGGTATCAATCGAATTAATAATCCAGTCTACCTCATTCTTGGGCTCTAGCTCTGCATTGGCAGGTAATAATCGGCGCTGAATCTGCCGGAATGGCTTGGTGAAATACAAAGAGATAACGTAAGCGACTACCGCAATCAACAATGTAATAAGCAGTACCATCATCACAATCCCGAATCGGGTTGTCTTTAGTGCATCTGAAATTTCTGATTTATCCAAAAGAGTTACGTAAATCCAATTATTATAAGAAGATTTAGCATAAATAGCTTTTATCGATTGGTGATCAGCCCGCTCCATGGCAATCGTCCCCAATTGCCCCCCGCCTCCGGCAACATTAGTAATATGGCTAAGCTGATTACTAGTCAGCAGGGACTTCCCGGTTTCCGACTCATATAAAAGCTCACCCTCCCGGTTAAGAATAAACACCGGTGTGTTTCCTTCGGTCTGAAGGGTGCTCTGCAAGGTCTGAAGTGATATATCAGATAAGGCAATCGCCTGTTTGGTCTGTGAGAATACCGGCAGGGTATTTACAAAGCGGATGCCTTTATCCGTCTTAACCCAAAATAAACCCCGGCTACGGTTATTGATATAGCTCTCATAAAGTGTCCTGCTCTCTTCTTCCGTTAAATGTGAAAGCTTCCCATTAGAAATCTGCCATTTCTGCTCCAAACTAATTAGAGAATAATTAACAAAATCCATCCCCATACTGGCAATGTAGTTAAGCTGGGAATTAATCTCGCGATACTCCTCAAAATCCTGCTCCGTGATCGGATTCTGCACAACCTCTCTGAAGGAACTGGTGGTACTGTAAGTATTAAAAGCGTATTCGATGGTCTGAATTTTCTGTTCCAGAGTGTTTTTAATTTGGGTAATTAAACTCTGTTTATCATCCGCTACTCTCTCATTTACCGAATTAATCGTCGTCAGATAAATATAGCCACCGAAGCTAATAACCAGGCCAATCCCCAGCACTAGAATAGGAACAAAAATCTTGTAGAATATCCTGCCTTTTTTCATGATAGACTCCTTAAGCATGTAATTATTTTCAATTATAGCGCTTCCAATAGGTTAAACCAAATGTTTTAAATGTGTATAATCGCAACCCTATTTTTATTAAAAATAGAAAACAAAAAAACAAGGCAAAAAACGCTTCATCAAGCCCAGTGCTCAATGAAGGTTTTTTGCCTTATATTATAATGCCTTTATTCCCTATCCTTATATTTCAATCTCTTCCGTTGAATCCGAAAGACCACCACTCTGCACGCCATTGTTATTGGCTACCGCAAGAACATATACTTTATATTTAACACCCTTAACAATTAATGCACCATTAACATCTCTTCTCGAGGCTACAATTGTAGGATTCGTTCCGTTAGGCGTTATCGACGTATAATACGAGGATTTCACCTCAATTGCTTCCGCTGATCCAAAACCTTGTTTGGACGGAACCACCAGGATTCGATATTCCGAAATGTTAGACTCGTTAGAGGAACGGTTGAAACTTACTAGTATTTTACCCTCATCCACACTGTACGTTACATTAGTGACAGAGGTTACCGGCAGCTTAGTGGATAAAGTGATGGCATTCGACTCTGAGGACAACACATTAGTGCCTGAGTACTTGCCGCTGCCAATCGTTAACACATACACTCTGTAACTGATTCCACTCTTTATTAAATTTCCGTTTACGTCTCTGGCTGAAGAATCCAAGACTTGACTGGTGTTATTTCCTGAAGTGCCTACCGCAGTGTAATTGGAGCTCGAAACAGCATTCGCCTGGGTTAAACTAAAGCTGCTGTAATAGGAAGTAGGAACAATCAGGATTCGATACTGGCTGATGTACGTTTCATCCGTGGCATGGTTAAAGGATACTTTTAAATCCCGGCCGTCTTCGTAATCATTAACGTCCCTTACATCCAAGCTCGAAATAGGAGTCAATCTGTAATCTACATTCAACGTAATTAACTGTGAACCAGAAGAAAGAATATTGCTGCCCGAGTAATTCCCGCTTCCGACCGTTAACACGTACACTCTGTAATTGATTCCACTCTTTATCAGGTTACCGCGCACGTCCCTTGATGACGAGGTTAACACTTGATTGGTGCTGGATCCTGTTGTGCTCACTGCTGTGTAGTTGGAACTGTACACATTATTGGCGTCAGATAAACTGAAGCTGTTGTAATAGGAAGTAGGTACAACCAGGATTCGATACTGGCTAATATACGTTTCATTCGTAGCGTGGTCAAAGGATACTCTTAAATCCCGGCCATCATCATAGTCATTTACGTCGCTTACATCCAAATTGTAGACAGCACTCACATTGTAGTCCACAGCCAACGTAATTAATGTTGAATCCGTTGAGAGAATGTTGGTGCCCAAATTCTTCCCGCTTCCAATCGTTAACACATACACTCTGTAAGGTGTTCCATTCTTAATCAAATTACCACGCACGTCTCTTGCAGATGAGGCTAACACTTGACTGGTGCTAGATCCTGTTGTGCTCACCGTTGTGTAGTAAGAGCTGGAGACATTATTCGCCTCAGATAAACTAAAGTTGTTGGAATAAGCTGTAGGCACAACTAGAATCCGGTACTGGCTAATATACGTTTCATCTGTAGCGTGGTTAAAGGATACTTTTAAATCCCGGCCATCTCCAAAGTCACTAACGTCGCTTACACTTAAATTAGAAACATTGACCGAGGACAGCGTAATCGCAGATGAAGCAGCAGACAATAAATTATTGGCTGTATTACTGCCACTATCTACCCCCATAACAAACACACGGTAACCAACTCCCGTCTTAATGAGGGCACCATCCACATCCCTCGCTCCAGACGATAAGATCTGGGTAATATTGGAGCCTGTTTTGTTGACCTGTGTGTAATTTGAACTGCTAACAGCATTTGCTGCCGCCAAATTAAAAGAAGAATAATTAGTAGCTTTGACTACAAATATCCGGTAAGAACTCACCTTGGATTCATCCGATACCTTATTAAAACTTACGGCTAAATCGCGGCCATCACTATAATCGCTCACATCACTTACTTGTACATTACTTGGGGCAACGACTACGGTATTAGTATTAAGCGATATAGTCGCAGAACTATACGAAAGAGCGCTGGTATTATTGCCTTTACCCACTGCGAAAACATAAGCTACATAGGTCTGATTACCTTTAATGAGGTCACCATCAACATCCCTTGAATTTGCGGTCATTCTAATCGTAGGATTAGTACCTCTAGCTAAAACAGTAGAATAATTGGCGGATGTAACCTTTTGTGCAGATGAGATATTAAAAGTGCTCCAAGCCTTTACAATCATTACCCGGTAATGATCCACAAGAGCTTCATTAGAAGATTGGGTGAAGCTGACCTGAAGATCACGGCCGTCACCGTTATCACTTACATCCTTCAACTGTACATTCGATGCCGGATTTACAGTTCCAGTTTTACCGCCGGAAGTCGTTATGGTCACTACTTTGGTGCTTGGGTTCCAACCCACATCATGACCCAGTGCCTCACTGACAAACCGTGTAGGAACCATCGTTCTCCCTTTCAAATTCTGACCAGGCACATCTAGAGTTACAGCTTTATTGTTAATCGTGGCTGTCTTTGAGCCAATCTTTAACATAATCGTTGTATCATCTTTAGTTGCTGTTACAGTTTGTGTTTTCTGATTCCACTTGATAGAGGCATTAAAGGCTTCAAAAATTGCCCGTAAGGGTACCATTGTCCGTCCATTCACCATCACCGGTGCTTGATCTGTGGACAATCGAACCCCGTCAATAAAAATACTGATGGGCGCAGTAGCAGCTTTCACTGAAGATTGAAACATCATCGGCAAAACTAATAAGCCCACTAAAATAGAAATCCATAACTTCTTCACAGATTCACCCTCCTGGAATGACGAATACATTTTTTTCCTACCCCTTTGACGCTCATACTAGGATAAAAGTTTCACGCTTTATGGTTACAATATTTTAATCTGGAACCCGTTCCTTTCATCCGCCACAAACCTCTCTGTAAAAAGAAAAAGAAAGCGCAGTTCGCGCTCTCCTTTTGGTTATTCGTTGATACTTTTATCCACATTTTTCTTCGGAATTCCATCCAATCCGTACTCCCAATCATAAGCATCAAAAATTTTTCTCGCTACAGGTGCTGCACTACTAGATCCAAATCCGCCTTCAGGAATAACTACAGCTACAGCAAGTTTTGGATTTTCACGTGGTGCAAAAGCTATAAACACTCCGTTATCACGGTTTATGTTTTTACTATCCGTCTGTTGTGAAGTCCCTGTTTTACGTGCAAAATCATAGGGGAAATCACCGAAGGCACTTTTAACGTCACTGTTCATCCCTTTCTTTATCTCCCGCCAATAGGATTTATCGAAAGTAGTCACTTCATCAAGCACTTCCCGTTTGAATTTTTTGATAACTTTACCTTTGGAGTCCGTGATCTTGCTTACTAGCTGTGGTTTGATTCGTTGCCCTTCATTGGCTAGTGTAGCCGCATATTGCGCCAACTGTAGAACGGTATAACGCCCCTGCTGCCCAAAAGAAGCATACACAAGCGCAGACTGAACTGAACCCGCTTTAGCTTCAGCTTTATAATTTAAATCACCCAAGTATTCCCTTGGTAAACCTATCCCTGTTGGAACACCCAGACCAAATTCTTTCATATATGTGTCCCATACCCCAATGCCCTTAGACTTGTATTTTTCGTACAATTTTTTCCCGATCATATCAACCATATATACGTTTGAAGATTTTTCAATGGCTGTATAAGGGTACAAAGAGCCGTATACATGATTGGATGAGTTCCTTACATTAGTCTCATGTCCTTCTCTACCAAATGAGGTGATCCCCTTATCTTGATAAGTAGAAGAAGTACTTATAAAGCCCTCTTTTAAGCCAATTAACACACTCAATGGTTTTATGGTCGAACCGAGCAGCACGGTAGATTCAAAATTATGCCCTGATCTTCCCGATGAGTATGGAGTTATCGTTCCATTTTGGTAATGCTTTTCAATTTTTTTATACACCTCTGGAGAGATCGAACCCGTAGCCCAGTTGTTGGTATCATAGTCAGGTATGCTTGCCATAGCAATAACATTACCTGTATCCACTTCCATGGCTACAGCGTAACCTGTTAAAGCATCAGGATGTGTTTCTCCCTGAACGGTGTGTGAATGCAACCACTGAATCTGATCTTTAATGGCTTCTTCGGTCTTTAGCTGAATTTTTTTATTAAGGGTAGTCCAGATAGTGCTTCCTTTGACCGGGGGTTCAATACTGACAATTTTTTCTGCCATATTCTGCGGATCTACGGAAACTTCCTTATAACCATTCTGTCCCCGAAGCTCCTTCTGGTATTGCAGCTCCAAGCCATCAAAGCCTACTAGCTCATCCTCTTTATAGTTAAGTCCAGGGTTCTGGTTATTTTTCATCGCCTGAAGTACATCCTTATAAAGATCTAAACTAGTAGAGGATTTGAAAAATTTCACGTAGCCAACAGCTTGTACAGCCACCGTATCGGTATCATAATGCCTGCTGCTTTCCTCTATCACTTCAAGGTTTGGATATTCGTTTTTGTGTTCTAAAAAATAAGCGATTTCTTTCTTAGTTAAACCTGATTTAATTCTTCGCGCTACATAACCAGAGAGTTTTTTTGAATATAAATCCATAGACTCAAGGATCTCTTCTGTGGTTAGTTTTTTCTCATTAGGATCACCATAAGTTTCGAAGGCTTCTGCTAACTTGCTGGCGAGTGCCTTTGATTTATTATTTGCCTCAGCAGTTAAGGTAACTTTTTTCGTAGTTTTATCTGTTTTTGTTGCGGTATATTCCTTATCCAAAGTAAGGTACAAAGATTGAACGGGCGTTGAGTATGCCAATTTCTCACCATCAGCAGCGAGGATATTCCCTCTCAGTGCTGATAATGCCACTATTTTCGTATCCCGGTTAGCCTCAGCTTCAGATAACGTAGGTCCTTCGACAAATTGCAAGACCGCAAGGCGTAGGATAATCACACAAAAAATAATAAAAGTGCTAAAGAAAAAAATATTGATTCTTAATTCGCCAGAGTTGTTAATAGTTTTGCTTCCGTCTTGTACACTTTTTCTGTCGAAAAGCCTCACATAATCCCACTCCTTATTTCCAAAATTCTACAGCATAAGATTAAAGTATAAACTAGCAAACGAAAATATACAAAATTAAGAATAATAGTTAAATAATTGTTCACAAATCGATAATATCCAATTAAAAAAGCAGCTTTCCCCAGTATGGGAGAATCGCTGCTTTTTGTTTATGGGCGTTGGTGGCCTGCACCAATAAATTGTCATCATTCGCCGAGGCTTAAGGACTCAGATGACGTTATATGCGGATTTTTAGCCTTTGGAGCTTGGTTTCGGACTCCAGCGACGTTACTCCTTAGGAAGAGGGGCAAATTAAGCACTTTTCATGCCAATTGCGACTATGCGGTCCGTTGTCACTTCAAATGCGAGATAAAGCTGCGTTTAAGGTCAGCTGTGTCCGATAGCTGTAGCATAAGCGAAAATCTTAATCGAATGAAACGATGTTTGAGGGGTTCTAGATGGAGTAAGCTCAAATTAATCAGGGGGTGCCCCAGCAGCTATTTTTACAGCTGATGGGACCCCCCCTGATTTTTCCATAGCAAAATCTAAACTTTTCTAACCTGTGACCGGTACATTAAAAACAAGAAATACGGAGCCCCAATCAGCATAATAATAAGGCCTGAAGGGATTTCTTTCGGCGCCATTATGGTTCTTCCGAGCGTATCGGCAATAACGAGCATCAAGCCGCCAAGTAATCCTGACAAAACAATGGATCGTCTCGTATGATGACCAATCATCATCCGCACCGCATGCGGCGCCATGAGTCCAAGGAACCCTATTGTTCCTACACTTGCAACGGCTCCCGCTGCAAGCAAAACACCGATAATCATAGCCCAAAGCCGCGTTCCTCGAACCGGCAAGCCCAATCCTGTTGAACTCTCGTCGCCAAATGCCAACAAATCGCATTTCCGTCCCAAATAGTATGCAATCGGTACAAGTACAAGCAGGAATACAAATAGGATGTAAAATTGATTCCAGCTTCGTCCATAAGTCGAACCGGTTAACCAAATTAAGGAGCTACTGCTCCATAAACTTCCTTTGACGATCATAACCTGGATTCCCGCAGAGGCAATAGCCGAGACTGCGATTCCAAGCAAGATCAGAACCGATGGATTCAAGGACCTGCGCCAGGCCATAAAAAAGACAAAAGCAGCAGCCAGTGCCCCACCCACGATTGCGGCAAGCGGAACTGCAAATACCGTCAATGCTGGCCAAACGGTCATTACGGCCAAAGCACCAAAGCCAGCCCCTGAGGTCACACCAATAATAGAAGCATCTGCCAGTGGATTTCGAACAGCACTCTGAATCAATACACCACTGATTGCAAGTGCGATCCCTCCTGCAGCCGCTACGAGTGTACGGGGAAGCCGTAAATTCAGCAGGACGGAATAGGATTGATCCCCCCTATGGAACAGGCTGCTTAGCAATTCACTGATCGGTATTTTTGTTCCCCCAAACGATAAGCTTACGAGGATAATAACAATGAGCAGCACGGTCATAACTATAGCCGTCGGCACAAAGCGCAGACGCAGCCCCGCCCACCCGATGCTCATCGATGATTGGCCAGAGCCTGAGCCCGATATATTTTTCATCTTGGTGAGTACTAGCCAAATGAGCCACGGGGCTCCAATAATCGCCATAACTGCACCAACAGGCATTTCACCCACACTGCTTCGCACTACACGCGCAAGCGTATCCGCTGCCGTGATGAGCAGTGCTCCCCACAATGCGCTTGCAGGAATGAGCAGGCGATGTTTGCGGATCCCGCTAAGCCGGACAAGATGGGGAGCCACTAAGCCGACGAAGCCAATCGGTCCAACCACGCTGACTACAACCGCAGCCATTAATACCGATAGGCCAAGACCCGTCGCCCGAATTAGCCCTACTCGCTGTCCAAGTGAACGGGCAGTTGACTCATCGAGCTCCAGCGCATCAAATTGTCTGCCGGCAAATATCGCTGCCAATAGCAGCACTACGACAAAAGGCCAGGCATATATAACACCGTCCCAATCCAACTGAATTAGGGAACCAGAACCCCATAAAAACAGATTTTGTGTTTCAGTTCTTTTAAAAATATGTATGGCCGATGTAAACGCTCCGAGCACCATGGAGACGATCATACCTGATAAAGCCAGCCGAACAGGTGTGGCTGCCTTGCCTCCACTCAGTAAATAAGCGGCTAAAGCAGCAAGCAGTCCCCCTGCAACTGCGAGCAAAAATGGAAATTCATGCTGCAAAGCAGGAAAAGCTACCATACCAAGAACGACCATAAAGTATGCCCCGGCATTAATCCCAAGTGTATCTGAGGAAGCAAGCGGGTTTTTCGTTATAGTTTGCAATAATGCGCCAGCCACAGCCAGAGCAGCCCCGGCCAGCAGACCAATAACTGTACGTGGCATGCGGATACCCCAGAGCAGATTATGTTCCATTATATCTTGGCGATTCAGCAAGCCATCTATTACAGTAGCTGCAGGGATCTTGGCTTCCCCAAAGCCTAAACTTAAAACGAACAGAATGAAGAGGACGGCAAAGCCGCCCCCAAATATTCCAATGATCCGCCAGTTCATTCCGATAGAGGCTTCTTTGCTACTCTTTTCGTTCATAACCGCACTCATTTCGTTAATGTATTTACAACTTCATCCACGATAACTTTGGAGGAGATCGGACCGCCGAACACCCAAGTAGTACTGCTCAATCCGAAGGTGCGATTCTCTTTTACAAAGTTAAGGCCATTCCAAACGGAATTATCCTTCAGTTCTTTCGTGAAAATATTATCATCCTCTTGGACGATGTAGATCAGATTTGTATCCTGAACCGCAGGTAATGCTTCAACTGTAGAGGTGCTGAATCCGTAAACCTCGAAATTTTCGGGTTTCCAGTCGTTTTTCAGACCGATCCGATCCAAAGTTTGTACCGCAAGTGAATTATCTGTAAAAAGACGCATCGTTGCTGCATTCTGGTAGCTGTATGCTTGTGTCAGTACATAGTTCAAGCCTTCCTTACCTGCATCAGCCAGTTTTGCTTTTGCGTCTGTATAATGTGCATCCAAATCAGCAAGAACCTTATCGGCTTCTGCAGTTTTGCCTACTGCCGCTGCAATCGTTTTGAAAGTATCTTCCATCAGCGTGTACTGATTGCCTTCTCCTTCATTCGGATACAAGCCGAAAATCAGTGTTGGAGCGATACTTTTAAGTTGATCATAAATTCCTTCGTGCCCACCCGTATTGGCAATAATCAGATCAGGCTTTAATGAAGCAATCGTCTCCAGATCTGGCTCGTCACGGGAACCAACATCAGTCACATTTGCATCAAGCGGTGCTTCAGAAGTCACATACAGCTTATAGTTTTCGTTATCTGCATTACCTACTGGCTGCACTCCCAGTGCAATAACATCCTCCGTAAAGGTCCATTCCAATACCACAACTCTTTGCGCAGGTTTGTCCAGCGTAATCTCACCTTTAGAATCCTTTAATACAATAGGACCGCTTGTTGATTCACTGCCCGCGTTTTCAGCAGCTGGTTTATCAGTTGCTCCCGCGTTCGATGTTGAATTGTTCTTTTGGTTAGTACCACAACCTGATACGACCAATATAATAGCAATAACCATAAATAAACTAATTAACCTTTTGTGCATTTGCTTTATCCCCCTGGATTCAACGTTCGAAGTTGATTCCATGATAACTGTTATCAATCTATTGATAATGATTATCACAGAAAACATATTAGTAATCTTATACGCGATTCTCCCGAAAGTCAAAGTTAAAATTTAATGCTTAACCGTCCCTACTCCATGATCTGGTTTGTAATTCTTTCAATGTGTATGGTCAGATACAGCATTTCATCATTTGTTAACTCACGATTGTATGTTTTATCAATATAGATTTTAATTTTCTCAACGCTTGCGAAAGCTTCCTTATACTGCTCCTTTACCAAAATAAATAAGCCATTCTCATTATCAGGAGGTGGAGTACCGTTGATGAGACGTTGTGCAAAAAATTTCAAATGAGTGATAAAACGGTAATAAGCAAGGGACTCCTCATCGTACTCTAGCCTGAAATGGCGCTTCACGATATTTAGGATGTCGTTCATGATCTTGGTGATATTCACCATGTTAGGCATCTCTTCATTTAGTTCAGCATTCACCAGATGGAGAGCAATATGTCCAGCCTCATCTTCGGGAAGTCTGACTCCGAGCTTGGAATGTATAATTTGAAGCGCAGCTTTCCCAACCTCATATTCTTCTTTATAGAATCTTTTGATTTCCCAAAGCATGGCGTTTTTAATCTTCATCCCTTTTGAGAATCTCTCCAGCGCAAAACTGATATGATCTGTCAGACTAACATAAATACTGTCATCCAGCATTTTACCGAGCTGCAGTTTGGCGAAGTTGATAATCTCTTCTGAGAGCTCCATGTGCTCGATTGGAATCTCAGAAAGCAGCGTTTTTAGCTTATCTGAAAGTTTTTGATTGCTTAAAGTGAATATCTTTTCAATTTTATCTTCTTCTAAAAAGTCTCCACGTTTTTTCTTAAAGGCCAGTCCTCTTCCCATGACTACTAGTTCAAAATTTTGGTCATCTATGACAGTAACAACATTGTTGTTTAACACTTTTTCGATCCGCATATTACAGCTCCTTACCTTTTCATTTTACAAAGCTAGCTCTTTTTTATAGTATTCTATAATAAAAAATCGATCTCTAAGTAGCAGTACTAAGAGATCGATTCCATTCATACCTTATGACTCTTCAATAGATCACACTACAACAGTCAGCAGATCTTCACCCGGTGTAATAGCTGTTTTATTGGTACCAATCACATCACTATAATTAGCCGTATTGGTAATAATTATCGGAGTTGTGCATTGATAACCTTCATTTTTTATTTGTTCAAAATCAAATTCAATCAATAGGTCACCCTGTGTAACTGTTGCTCCTTCTTGCACCTTCACATCAAAGTATTTACCTTTTAGCTTCACGGTTTCTATACCGATATGAATCAGGACCTCAACACCCTCATCCGATACTACCGCAATACAATGACCTGTTCTGAAAATAGTGGATACAACTCCACTTACCGGTGAATAAAGCTTGCCTTCTGTGGGTTCAATTGCAATCCCCTTGCCCATTGCTTCAGAAGCAAAGGCAGCATCATCTACTGAGGTTAAAGGGATTACATTACCAGCCAGAGGGCTTACAACGGTTGAACTTTTCACGGCGTGAGAAAGGATAACCTCGCTTTTTTCAGTATTCGTTTTTTCTTCTACAATATTCACTTTCTTTTTATCTTCATAACCAAATACCATGGTAATTACCATAGCCAATACAATGGTCACACCTGCTATAATCGCTTGAACTGCCAGCGGAGAGAATGCGGGAAGACTTAATACGCTCACAAATGCGAATACTTCCATCTTCACTTTGAAAAGACCACTAAGTGCTCCACCTACACCGCCCGCAATAGTTACATAAATGAAAGTCCGTTTGTAACGAGTCAGCAATCCGTAAATAATAGGTTCTGTCACACCTGAAAGCGCGCCTGGTATAAATGTACTGCCGGCCAATGTTTTCAACTGTTTGTCTTTTGTTTTCAGGAAGATCCCCAACGCTACACCCAGCTGAGCGAAGATGGCCATGCCGGCCATTGCATATATCGGATCTCCACCCTTAGCAATGTTCTCAAGAATAATTGGCACAAGTCCCCAGTGCAATCCGAGGACAGTCAAATATGTCCAAGCTATTCCCACAATTGCCCCTGTAACAATACCGCTTTTCGTACTGAGGAACAAAATAGCGTCTCCAATTAAATTCCCTACATTCACGCCAAACGGTCCGAACGCTAAAATAGTTAACGGTACAATCACAATCAAACATATCATAGGGACTAAGAACATCTGCAAATCCTTGTGTATAAACTTTCTTAGCTGCTTATCCAATAAAGCGTATATACAGATGGCGATAAAAATCGGAAACACGCTTGATGAATAGTCCGAAATTACTAAAGGAATACCTAAAAAATGTGGAGATTCAACACTTGCTAATCCCGTAATATTAGGCTCAAGTAAGGCCGCGCCGATACTACCACCCACATAAGCATTCACGCCCAGCCTAATCGATAACGTAATCCCTAAGAAAATGGGTAGAAAATAAAACACGGCATTACTAGCGCCCGCTAATACTTTATAAGTTTCGCTATCCGCACTTAGAACATGTAACGAAGCCAGTACAGTTAATAGCGCTTTCAACATACCCGCACCTGCTAAAGCACCAATCAGAGGCGAGAAGCTTCTGGAAATAACATCAAAAATCAGAGTCCCTATGGGTTTCTTTACCTTGTTCTCGCCAGAGTCACTGTTAGGGGTTATGGATTTGGCAATTTCTTTATACACATCAGCAACATGGGTACCCACTATAACTTGAAACTGTCCCCCTTTGCTAACTACCCCAATAATCCCTTTCATTTTCTCCAAATTTTCTTTATCAGCTTTTTGCTCATCGTTAAGTGTGAATCTTAGTCGCGTGGCACAATGAATCACATTGTTAATATTCTTCTCCCCACCGACAGATTGGATAATGTCTTTACTTAGCTGTTCATAACTCATTTTTATACACCCCTTTGTAACAGATCAATTAATCACGGATATCAGGGAACACAAAAAAACCTAAATCACATCTATGTACGAGAGAGATTATCCCCGTAAACATAAATGAAACTTAGGTTTTGCCTGCTATGCAGTAGCAATCCTGATATCCGATTAATTTATTATTTACAAATTAACATGTTCAATTAATGATGTCAACAATAAACCAGGGTCTGTATAATATTGGATAACAAAAAAAGCCCTGATAGATCAAGAATATCTTGATTACCAGGACTCTTTTTATTAGAACAGGCTTTGTCCATTCGATTCGATTACTTCTTTGTACCAGTGGAAGGACTTCTTACGGTATCTCTCCAGTGTACCTGAACCATCATCATGACGATCTACATAAATGAAGCCATAACGTTTCTTCAGCTCGGCGCTTGTTGCGCTAACCAAGTCGATGCAGCCCCAGCTCGTATACCCCATAACTTCCACGCCATCGGCAATAGCTTCTGCTACTTGAACCAAATGATCTCGCAAATAATTGATCCGGTAATCGTCGTTTACTATCTTCTCACCGTTCCCGTCTACAACCAGCTGATCGACGGCGCCAAGGCCATTTTCCACGATAAATAGCGGTTTTTGGTATCGGTCATAGAACATATTCATCACATAACGCAAGCCCTGCGGATCGATCTGCCAACCCCATTCGCTCGCTTCCAGATATGGATTCGCTACCCCGCCCAGCAGATTTCCTTCTCCTCTGATCTGTTTCTCCGGATCGGCCGTTTCACATGTGCTCATATAGTAACTGAAAGATATGAAATCCACGGTATGCTTCAGAATTTCTTCGTCCCCTGGCTCAAAATGAATGTGGATTCGTTTTTCCTTAAAGAACCGTTTCATATATCCTGGATAGTAACCTCTGCTATGAACATCCGCGAAAAACATATTTTTGTGATCGCTTTGCATCGCCTTGATCAAATCGTCCGGATGCGGAGTGAGCGGATAAATTGGCATGCTCAGCACCATACAGCCTATTTTGAAATCAGGATTGATCTCATGACCGATCTTCACCGCCAAAGCACTTGCAATGAACTCATGGTGAATGGCCTGATACAGATCCTGCTTACTCAATTTCTCCAATGGAGTATTGATTCCGCCACTCATAAATGGGAACTCTAGGATAGAATTGATCTCGTTGAAGGTCAGCCAGTATTTAACCTTATTCTTGTAACGCTTAAAGATCGTTCTCACATATCGCTCGTAAAAATCCACCATCTTACGGTTAACCCATCCATCATACTCTCGTGCCAAATGCAGCGGGGTCTCATAATGGGAGATAGTAACTAGCGGCTCAATGCCGTATTTATGACACTCATCAAATAGATCATCGTAGAACTGCAAGCCTTGTTCATTCGGCTCCGGCTCGTCCCCTTTCGGAAAAATCCGTGACCAGGCAATAGACGTCCGGAATACTTTAAAGCCCATTTCCGCAAACAGCTTAATATCTTCTTTATATCGGTGATAGAAGTCGATGCCAATCAACTTCATGTTATCGTCGGTAGGAACTTCTGTAGGCGCAGACTTAATGCCATGTGGCATGACATCTTGGGTAGACCAGCCTTTGCCATCATCCTGATATGCCCCTTCAAGCTGGTTAGCGGCTACAGCCCCACCCCATAGGAATCCTTCTGGAAATTGTAAGTTCATATTTCTTCCCGCCTTTGCTATTGTGATAGTATAGGTTTACTGCTCTAATCCGAATCCTAAACCTTGGAACGCGTTACATGTCAAGGATTAATCTTGCAAAGGAGATAAGCCGATGTCCACACTTGACGAAATTGCTAAGCTGTCGGGCTTTTCCAAAGCTACGGTATCCCGAGTCCTGAACGATTCTCCCCATGTCAGCAAGGAAACTAGGGAGAAAATTCTCGCCATTATGAAAGAGACGGACTATGTTCCCAATCGGAATGCCATATCTTTATCCAAAGGCCAAACCCAGCAAATCGGCATGATTACCTTAGACCTAAACGAGCTTATTTTGTGCTTCATGAACAGCTTCGTCGAAATCTCCGGCCGTTACGGGTATCAGACGATTATTTATACCACCGGCGGAGATAAGCAAAAGGAACTTCAGGCTTTCGAGGATCTCAAACAGAAAAGAGTCGACGCCCTGCTTATTCTGACCGCTGTTAACGATAAAAATGTCATAACTTCCTACTGCAAATACGGCCCGATTGTGTCCTGGCAACGCATGGACCATCCTGAAATACCGTCAGTTGCCATGAACCAATATGACGGATATGCACTCGCTCTAGAGCATTTGATAGAGCGGGGTTATACGCGTATCGCTAATGCTTTTGGCCGCCCAAGCAGCATAAATACCCAGAGTAGACGACTAGCTTATGAGCAAATCATGGCCAAATATAATCTTCCCATCGTTGAGAAATGGTATTACTCCACGATTTATGGAATCCCTGACGGAGAGCAATTGGTGCGAACCCTAATAGGACAACCAGATCAGCCGGATGCCATTCTGTGCTCCAATGATTTGGTGGCGGTGGGCGTTCTGAGCGAAGCACGTAGACAGCAGCTGGATGTGCCCCGTGATCTAGCCATCATTGGTTTTGATAATTCGGAGCTGTCACAGACACTCGGAATTACCACTGTTCGGAATCCGATTGCGGGACAGGCGGAGAACGCCTTTCTTCTGCTGGCTCCAACCCTGCTTGGATTAGATATGGAGCTGCAGCCCCTATCGTTCCAACTGATCGAACGGGAGACAACATAGGTTGCCCATTCCCAGAAGATTACGACTGTACATTCCATAAAAAAATAATAAAATTGTATTGAAAATTATGATGAAGATGGGTGTTTTTTATGACAAATAATAAATTGAATCCTAGGGTTGATAAATTCTTAAGTAAAGCGAAACAATGGAGGGAAGAATATGAGCAGTTGAGAACGATCGTGCTTGATTGCGGGCTGACCGAAGATTATAAGTGGATGCATCCATGTTACACATTTGATGATAAAAACATAGTATTAATTCATGGATTTAAAGAATATTGTGCACTTCTCTTTCACAAAGGTGCCTTGTTACAGGATCCCAATGGGATTCTAATTCAACAAACAGAAAATGTGCAGGCAGCGCGCCAAATTCGGTTTACGAATGTGCAACAAATCGTTGAAATGGAAGCTGTTCTGAAAGCCTACATTCAAAATGCCATAGAAGTTGAAAAAGCGGGTTTGGAAGTCGAATTAAAAAAGAAAGAGGATTACCTCATTCCTGAAGAGCTTCAGACTAAATTCGCTGAACTTCCTGGCTTGAAAACTGCTTTTGAAGCCCTAACGCCTGGACGGCAAAACGCATATATTTATCATTTTTCTCAAGCCAAACAATCCAAAACCCGCGTATCACGAATTGAAAAATTCATCCCGCAAATCCTTGAGGGTAAGGGATTAAATGATTAGCGTTGCTGACAATGAGTCAATTAAGCCTTAGGGTTTATTGGCTCTTTTTTTATTTTGTCTTCTTTTAACTGCTTGTAATAATCCTCAACAAAGGCCTTGAACTTTTTAGCGACATTAGTCATGTATCGGTTGGTATACCATGAGATTTCAATGGTGCGGGTACTTATGGGTTCTTCAATGGGAAGAAGTACCACTGAGGATCCTTGAGAACCACCCCAAGTTACAGCGGGGATAAAAGAAACCCCTAGTCCCGAACGGACTAGACTGCGTACCATCGAAGGCTCATCGCATTCATAAATGATACGCGGAGCAAATCCGGCGGCGTGACAGAGAGAATCCGTCGTTTCGCGCAGCTGCTTGCCTATTTTCAAACTGATAAAACCATCTTCCGCGAGTTCAATCAGACGTACACTTTTGCGGGTAGCGAGCCTGTGCTCATTAGGAACCGCCAGCAGGATTTCTTCCGTTAATACCGGTGTGGACGCTGTTCCTGGAATCTTGAGCGGAGTAGAAGAAATACACAAATCAAAAGCCGGATAACGTGAGATCTCCTGATCCTGCTGCAATAGCTTAAATTGAGCTTCCGGGTACTTCTGACGAAATAATGTGATCATATCCGGAAGCAAATAGGAACCCGCCTGGATAAAAATCACCACAGTTCCTGTCGGTCTCTCAGACAAGTCCAATAGCTCTGTTTTCCCCTCCTCTAACGTTTGTAGGGCTGAATCAACTTTCACAAGAAACCGCTTCCCATATTCATTTAATCGAATGTATTTTCCTGTGCGATCAAACAATTTGACGTTTAATTCGCCCTCAAGATTTTTGATCATTTTACTTATAGCAGGCTGTGAGATTTGGAGTATTTCGGCTGCCCGGGTCATATTCTCAAGCTTTGCAACCGTTTGAAAGTACCGAAGCGAAAGTAAATCCAACGAAACCACCCTCTTCTATAACCTTAGAGTTATGTATTTTATATATAATAATATATTTTTCATCATCATAGCAGAACACTATAATAAAGAGAATTAAAAATACATAAGAATCTGCAGGAGAAAGGGGAACTATAAATGAGCACACGAGAACCCATGGAAGAAATTATTACAGTCTCCAGCGGTCAGCTTAAGGGCACACGTCTGCCAGAACTTGGGGCGATTGCATGGTTAGGGATTCCTTATGCGGCCCCCCCCATAGATAAGCTCAGATGGAAGGCACCACGTGAGATAAAAGCTTGGACAGGTGTATTGCCTGCAAGCCATTTTAAGAATAACAGTGTCCAATTCATTCAAGGGGAACCTGGCGGCAGTGAAGATTGCCTCTTTTTGAATATTTGGCGACCGGATCATGCCGAGGCAGGCTTACCCGTATTCGTCTTCCTCCACGGCGGCGGAAATATTGGGGGTTCGGGACGGGATTTTCAAGGTGGAGAATTGGCGTGTAAGACAAATAGTATAGTGGTTACAGTGAACTACCGTTTAGGAGCAATGGGATTTTTCCGGCATCCCTCACTCCGAACCGGGGACCCCTTGGATGACTCGGGAAATTACGGTCTCCTCGATGTTCTTCATGCGCTAAAGTGGCTGCACAAAAACATTGTTTGCTTTGGGGGGAATCCAGGAAATATAACATTAGGGGGCCAGTCTGCAGGTGCAAGAAATGCATTAGCTGCTTACCTTTCACCGCTGGGCAGAGGGCTCTTTCATAAGCTTTTTATTATGAGTGGGGGTTTAACAACGGCTGTTACGGAGCAAAGCGAAGAAAAAGCAAATGACATTTTAACAGAGTTATTAATAAAAACAGGAATGGTCAGCAATCAGGATGAGGCACGAGTCTGGATTTCCACACAATCTGCGGATAAGATTTCCGACTTCCTATATCGTCAGAATGCCTTTCACTTTGTCGAAATCATTGAGGAGACTGGGCTTCAGATGGCTGCTTTTCCTCATTTGATCGAAGACGGCACGGTCATTCCTATTGGTGGCTTCGACAATCTAAATAACCGCGATCACCCTTCCCTGCCGATCATCCTAGGCAGCACTGCCAGCGAATTCTCCGAGTTCACTTTATGGGATACTCATTTCTTCTCCCTAGTGCAAAAGGAAGAGTTAGCCGGAAATGTGGAAGAAAAGAAGCTCTATGAAGCATCAGTCCAATATGGGAGCGATCTGTATGCAGAATTTAATGTAGAGCAGACTACAGAGATATTTTTAACCGCAATTCCAGAGATGCCGATTTATGCTTACCGATTCGCCTGGGGGTTAAGAGACGGAGTGATCGATCCTTACATCCGTTTTCTTATTGGTGCCCCGCATGGTGCAGACATCCCCTTCTATACAGGTGACTTTTCCGGTGTCCAGGAAAGATTCCCTGCGGGAGTAATTTCCGAGCATAACGAGCCTGGGCGTAACATGCTTTCTTCCCTAATGAGGGACTATTTACGGCATTTCTTATATACCGGTAATCCTAATGCTGAGGGACAACCTACTTGGCAACGATACACCCCTAATCCCCGGTCTGCGGAAATTCTCTGGTTAGATGCTAGCCTGGATCAAACTATTGTTCAATCCGTCTGCAAACTTGTAAAAAAAGATATCCTGTCCCAAATGCACAATGATCCCCGTTTAGCAGCAGAACAGCGCATTTGGCTAAAAAACAATTTATTTGCGGGACGTTTTTTCTGGTAAGATAAATGATTGTAGAATTCACGCAGAGGAAGGAACATGCTGTTGTGCTAACTTACTTACTGCTCTTAGTCATCGGGCTAGCAGCTGGCATTTCCGGTTCATTGGTCGGACTTGGCGGCGGGTTCATCGTTGTGCCTGCGTTGGCTTTCCTTTTTCCTGATATGGAGCCTTCACATCTGGCTGGAACATCAATGGCGATGCTGCTTTTCAACTCCATCTCAAGCACTTATGTGTATGCAAAGCAGAAGAGAATCGATTATCAAGCAGCGCTCACCTTTGCCGCCGTCTCGATTCCGGGTTCAGTAATAGGTGCACTCTTTACCAAGCAAATGGGCGGGAGAATGTTTTTCGTAAGCTTCGGGATTTTCTTAATCCTTGTCGCTTTATTGCTCTTGTTCAAGCCGAACAAACCCTTCCATTGGCCTTTCAAACCAACCGTAAAGCGAAGCTTTTCCGATAATAGCGGTGCTCATTTCGAATATGCTTATCATATGCCTACCGGCATAATCATCAGTTTTCTTGTTGGCTTTGTAGCAAGCCTATTTGGGATTGGCGGCGGGAGTCTTATGGTTCCGACAATGACCTTACTTCTCGGCTTTGCCCCCCATATCGCTGTTGCAACTTCTATGCTTCAAATTTTCCTGTCAGCTATCGTAAGCACCACAACACATGCCTTTTTATTGAATGTTGAATGGTTTATGGTGTTAGCCCTAGCACCTGGCGCAATTATCGGCGGTCAAATTGGCGCACGACTGGCAAAACGCCTTCCTGCCAAGCTGCTTCTAAAGCTATTAGCCGTTTTTCTCATCATCGTTTCGCTTCGTTTGATGATGAAAGGTTAGGTCATTATGTAAAAAGTCCTGATGGATCATGAGTTTCTTGATCCTCAGGACTTTTTTATTGTGACTGTCGGAGTGATTCCTTGGCTAATTCTATCGAATTGTAAGTCTCTTCATGATTTCTTTAGAATTCCCCCACCTAATTCCTCAGTTTTTTTAGTTAAGATTTCTGTATTGAAGTAAGCGAAGGAGGCGGCATATTGGCCAGTAATACCATTTTAGAGCTAATCAATCAGTATGGATATCTGATTTTTTATCTTGCTTTCACGCTAGGCCCTTTTGGAATTCCAATTCCTAATGAAATTACGATCCTCACCGGAGCTACCCTAAGCCACATGGGGATTATCAATTTCTGGATGACTTATTTCTGCATTTTGTCAGGGTTATTAACGGCCTTTACGGTTGCCTACTTTGCAGGTAAATTCTTTGGGCAAAAGCTGAAGTGCAAATTTGAAGCTAATAGACATTTTAAAAAAGCAGAGCAGATTCTAAAAAAACGAGGGCGTACAGCTATGTATATCGGCATGTTTATTCCAGTTGTACGTTACATCATTCCCATGTTGATCGGGCTCAGCGGTACAAGCTATAAACGATTCGCCCTTATTTCATATCCCAGTGCTTTAAGTTGGACCTTACTGTTCTTTTTTGTAGGAACATACTTTGGAGATCACATCCTATCAAAATTAATAAACATCTAAATTAATTCTAAAATTATGGAGGAATTCCAAATGAGCTTCAATGAAAAACTCTTATTTTTAAGAAGTTTTATTCATGATCCAAAACAGGTAGGCAGTGTTACCCCGAGTTCCCGGTTTCTGGCACACAGCATGGTTAACCAAGCCTCTTGGCATAAAGTTAAAGCAGTCGCTGAACTTGGATCAGGTACGGGTGCAATCACCCGTGTAATCAATACTAAGGTAACTAGTACAACGAAAGTGTTACTATTTGAGATGGATAAAACCATGAGGAATAACCTAAAGACAAGCTATCCGGACTTTTCCTGTTATCATAATGCTGCTAGTTTAGTAGAAACAATTAAGAGTTCACATATTCATCAGTTAGATTGTATTTTTAGTGGGCTGCCCTTTTTCAATTTTGAGCCCGAATTAAGAAGTACATTGGTTGAACAGATCTACCAATCCCTTAAACCTGAGGGATTATTTATCGCCTTTCAGTATTCACTTCAAATGAAGAAGCAACTCTCCGAATATTTTAATATTGATACAATAAAATATGTGCCATTTAATTTCCCTCCCGCTTTCGTCTACGTCTGTCGTAAAAGGGAAACATAATAAAATAAATATAGAAGAGGGGCAGCGTCCATTGAATACAATTCTTGTTGCAGATGATGATTCTGAAATTCGAGATGTGATTCATGTTTACTTAAGGAATGAAGGTTACCATGTGCTTGAAGCCGCAGATGGTCAAGAAGCGTTGAGTACAATACAAACAACACCCATTCAACTGGTTATCCTGGATGTATGATGCCTCAAATGGATGGTATCACAGCCTGTCTCAAAATTAGGGCAATATCAAATATCCCAATTATTATGCTCTCAGCCAAGCAAGAGGACATTGATAAAATCACAGGTCTAACTACCGGGGCAGATGATTACATGATCAAACCGTTTAATCCACTGGAACTACTGGCCCGTGTAAAAGCTCAGTTACGGCGCCAGTCCTTAATTGGAAAGGAAGAATTCAACTCTCTGCTTATAATTAAAAACCTGATCATAGATAAAAGTAAACATTCCGTAAAGTTAAATGGAATTGAAGTTTCATTAACTCCACTAGAGTTTGCGATTTTAACCCTGCTTGCAAGCCGGCCTGGGCAAGTTTATAGTTCGGAGCAAATTTACGAGAGTGTATGGAAAGAGCCTTACGGATATTCTGACAATACCGTAATGGTTCATATTCGTAACTTAAGAGAAAAATTAGAGGAAAATCCAAGAGAACCTCTGTATATTAAGACAGTCTGGGGAGTTGGTTACAAAGTTGATTAAAACCATACGAAATCTACAAATAAATAAACGCATTCAGTCCAATATTTTAATCAGGATGGTGTTGAGTTTCATAATTACCATTGCGATAAATACCTCACTTAGCATCTTGTTCTTTCATTTTGGAAATGCAACAAAATTGGATTGGGTGTTCAATTTTCTTGCCTACCTTCTTACTCCGATGTTTTTCATTATTTTCGTTATTACATTTTTTACATTGACCCGGCGAATCGTCAAAGATTTAATTGCGCTGGAACAAGGACTTCAAATTATATCCGAAGGTGATTTGAGTTATCGGGTAAATGTTGTTCGCCAAGATGAACTAGGACTGGTGGCTTTGAACATCAACCGGATGGCAGAGCGCTTAGAGCAAAAGATCATCAAGGAACGCGAAATAGAAAAATCCAAGATGGAGATGATCACGGGGATTTCACACGACTTACGCACCCCTCTTACAAGTATTATCGGGTATATTGAGCTTTTACGTACAGAATCGTACCAAGATAAAAAAGAATATACACGTTTTATTCAAAACACCTATAACAAGGCGCTTCATTTGAAGAAACTCCTCGATGATTTGTTTGAATATACCCGACTTAATTCGGTGGACTCCCGTTTAAATCTGGAGAGAATCGATTTGTCGCAGCTTTTGAATCAATTGCTATTCGAATTCGAACCGATCGCTCAAGAAAACAATGTCCACCTTATAAAAGATATAGATAAGAGTCCAATCATCACCTTAATCGACAGTGAGAAAATAGCCAGAGCCATAGATAATCTACTTATGAACGCCTTAAAATATTCCATCAGCCCGGGAAGCATTAGCATACGAATTACAACCGATTCTGAACACTGTACCATTGAGATTGAAAATAAAGGGACTCCCCTCTCACAGGATCAAGAAAACCGTCTATTTGAACGATTTTATAAGGTTGACCACTCAAGAAAAAGTCAGGGAATTCAAACCGGGGCAGGACTTGGTCTTTCGATAGCTAGGAATATTGCTGAGTTGCACAAGGGTACTTTAACGCTTAAACACACTCATGACGTCTTCACATTCCAACTGAGATTGCCTTTCGGAGAGGATTGCTAATTGATTATGTCTGAATACTTACTTTTCTTACAAGGCTTCCTCAAAGATCCAAAGCGGGTAGGAAATATTCTACCCAGTTCGCCATTATTAGCCAATAAAATAATCCAGTCTGTACAATGGCATAATGTAAATGCCGTTGCAGAGCTTGGAGCTGGTACAGGTGCTATTACACGTCTCATGACATCACAATTAACGAATTCTACAAAAGTGCTTTTGTTTGAGCGGAATAAAAAAATGAGAGAACACTTAAAAGCAATTTATCCGGAATACATTTTCCATTCCAACGCCAGCTACTTACTTAAGAAATTGAATCAGGAAAGCATCCGTGAGTTAGATTGCATAATTTGCGGATTACCATTTTTTAATTTTTCAATTGAAACGCGTGACAAAATCCTACATCAGATTGTTAAGTCACTTAAACCAGGCGGAATTTTAGTTGCATATCAGCACTCGCTGCACATGAAAAAAAGATGGGCTAAACAACTGCTTATTGAGAAAATTGAATTTGTGCCTTACACTTTTCCTCCAACATTCGTATATATTTGTCGTAAAAAAGAATGACATATGAATATTCGAAAAATAGTAATTTCTAAAGAATATATAAGTATTGAGAATGGAAATGGCCAGGCCAATACTGTTGCAGGATTATAAAAAAGTCCTGATGATCAAGATTATCTTGATCATCAGGACGGGATTTACTGTGAAAAACTACGTTCCAAACGGTGATAATTTATCCCCGCTGTCTCATTCCCTCAAACAGCAAAATCGTCGCCGCCATTGCGGCGTTCAGCGATTCCGCGCGGCCTGCCATCGGGATGATGATACTCTTGTCCACGAGACGCACCGTTTCCGGTGAGATGCCTTTACCCTCGCTGCCAATCAGCAGCCACTGGGTGCCGTGGAAATCGTGCTCATAGCACGATTCTTCGCCCTGCAGCGAAGTGCTCACCAGCAGCGCCCCATTTTCCCGGGCCTGTGGCAAAATCTCACTTAACTCTCCCTCCACCACCGGAAGATGGAACATCGAGCCCATCGTGGACCGGATGGTCTTTGGATTATAGAGGTCGGCACAGCCTTGTCCGAGGATCACGCCGTCTGCTCCCGCTGCATCCGCGCTGCGGATAATGGTGCCGACATTGCCGGGATCCTGCACGCCGTCCAGCACAACCACAAGGCTATCCTTCTTCGCTAGGATAGCTTCTACAGCCTGCTGTTCCTTCCGCACGATGGCAAATACAGGCTGCGGCGTATTGGTGCTGCTGCATTTTGAGATGATCGCCGCCGAGACACCAATCACTTCCATTCCCTGAACGGCCTGAAGCAGCCCCTTAAGTTCAGCTGGCATTCCCTTGTCGAGGTCATAAGCAAGGCATTCCACATCTGCTTCAGCCAGCAGTGCTTCCTGAACCAGATGAACGCCCTCTACGATATATTTACGAGCCTTGTCACGGTGCTTTTTCTCCTGCAGCCCGGCCCACTCTTTAACCCGCGTATTTTGCGGAGACATGATTTCCATAAAGTCTTCCTTTCTTCTGCCTTGCCATTTATTCTTTGTTCCTACTGATACGCCATCTCCAGCTTCGTCAAATTATCCTTATGCCCAACAATAACAAGGATATCGCCATCGATCAGGCGATCCTCTGCACGGGGAGAGATGTTCATTTCTTCACCTTGGCGGATGGCCATTACGTTGCAGCCAAATCTTGCGCGGATGTCGAGCTCCTGTAGATTTTTTCCGAGCATCGGTCCGGATACCTTCATATCCAGAATACTGTAGTCCGGCGACAGCTCAATATAATCCAATATATTAGGCGAAGCAAGATGATGCGCAACCCGCATTCCCATATCCCGTTCAGGATAAATCACCTTGTCCGCACCAATTTTGCTTAATACTTTGCCGTGCAGTTCACCTTTGGCTTTTGCCAGAATTGCAGGCACACCCAGGTCTTTTAGAATAAGTGTTGTCAGGATGCTAGCTTGAATGTCCTCGCCAATGGCTACAACCACCACATCAAAATTGCGAATACCAAGGGCACGCAGCGCCTCCTCATCCGTGGAATCTGCAGATACGGCATGAGTTACAATACTTGAAATCTCCTGTGTTCGCTGCTCGTCAGCATCAATCGCAAGTACATCAAACCCCATGCCGCTGAGCGCCTTAGCAACACTAGATCCGAAACGCCCCATACCGATGACGGCATATTGTTTTTTGGCCATGTCTATGTACCTCCCGTAGCATTCTATATCTCAAACAGTATAGCATAAGCCAAGAAGAAACGTCATTGCCGTCCTTTATGGATGACAACCGTTTCTCGTAGAAATATAAGGATGATATATATGTGTCAAACTTATACTATCTTATATTTGGACAAAAACTTGAATTTCCAGCTCCATTGCAGGGCACATTATAACGAGGTCAATATCACTATATTTTCAAAAAAGGAGGTACATTATGCCCGTTACCATTGACTTGCGTCAGGCGATTCTTCATAAAGTGCACGGTCAATCTGAAGAGGATTTACGTCATATGATTGAAGGCTCTGTGGACGGTCCGGAGGCAGCACTCCCGGGACTTGGCGCCGTGTTCGAAATGATCTGGAAGGATTTAGACCCCGCTAAGCAAGATAGGTTGGTTACCATGCTACATGATCACCTGGAGACCATTACCCCTGGGAATATCACATCGTAAACTGACCGCAACTAGTCAAAAACCTCCGCTCACCATGGTGTAACTTCACCTATGGAGGCGGAGGTTTTATTTTAACATTCAGCAAGTTATAGCGTCCTAATTATAGTAATGCTTTTGGAGCCATTTCCAGGAATTTAGCTGTCGGGTTCTTATCCATCGCTGTCCGCATAGCATATTCGTTCTCGAACAACACGACAAAATTGCCCTTCTTATCCGTCACCAACGTTGAGTTGATTCTGAATTTGCTCGCATCCGGCTTAGTATCATCTACGATCCAACGTGCAAACTGGTATGGCATTCTCTGCAACTGAACATCCACACCATATTCACCCTTCATGCGGTACTCAAACACTTCAAACTGCAGTTGTCCAACTACACCAAGCAAAATATCGTCAAAGTTGACCGTGCGGAACACCTGGATCATGCCCTCTTCAGTCAGCTGATCGACACCCTTCTGGAACTGCTTCGATTTCAACGCATTTTTAATACTCACTTTAGCAAAAATCTCTGGTGAGAACGTTGGCAGCTCATCGAATTCCATATCTCCTGCTTGGCTCAATGTATCACCAATTCTAAAAATACCTGGATCAAACAGACCGATGATATCTCCCGGATAAGCTTCCTCTACGATATCGCGGTCTTGCGCCAAAAATTGCTGCGGTTGCGCCAGCTTGATATCTTTACCGGCACGTACATGCTTCACGCTCATACCCCGTTCGAATTTCCCGGACACAATACGCAGAAAAGCAATCCGGTCACGGTGAGCCGGGTTCATATTCGCTTGAATTTTGAACACATAACCAGTGAATTTCTCATTCGTTGGTTCTACTACCCCTGTAGTACTGCGGCGTGGTTCAGGCTTCGGTGCCAGATCCAAGAAATTATCGAGGAAAGTCTGTACGCCAAAATTGTTGATCGCACTGCCAAAGAACACAGGTGTGAGTTCACCACTTAATACTTTTTCATAGTCAAAAGCATCGCCTGCTACATCCAGCAGCTCCAGATCCTGACACAGTTGATCATGCAGATACTCTCCAGCCATTTCACGAATGATTGGATCACGGTATCCGTCAACCTTTTGAACCTTGATTATGGAGTGATCGTCACCTTGGAACAGCTCTACCTGATTTTTCATCCGGTCATATACGCCGCATAGCTCACGTCCACTACCGATCGGCCAGTTCATTGGCACAGAACGAATACCAAGAACCTGCTCCAGCTCTTCCATCAGATCAAACGGGCTACGTCCTTCACGGTCCAGCTTGTTAATAAAGGTAAAGATCGGAATGCCCCGTTTAGCACATACCTGAAACAGTTTGGTAGTTTGGGCTTCCACACCTTTTGCCACGTCAATAAGCATGACCGCACTATCCGCTGCAGTTAGGGTACGATAGGTGTCCTCACTGAAGTCTTGGTGACCCGGTGTATCCAAAATGTTCACGCGATGATTCAAATAATCAAACTGCATTACGGAAGACGTTACAGAAATCCCCCGCTGCTTCTCAATTTCCATCCAGTCACTCGTCGCATGTTTATTCGCTTTACGGGCCTTAACCGTTCCCGCCAGACGGATCGCGCCACCGAATAACAGCAGTTTCTCCGTTAAAGTTGTTTTACCCGCATCCGGGTGGGAAATGATCGCAAAGGTTCTGCGTCTATCCACTTCCTTTTGCAGCTTCTGATCTATTGCTTTGTTCATTACACATATCCCTTCATATATAAAATTCCTGCTTCTGCTTCAATTACACTGGGGTTCATCAAATCGGTGCTCTGCTCATTGTTCATACCCCTTCATTTCTGAATGAATAGCTCTTAGGTCTAGCTCCAGTCCGCTTCAAGTGAAAGCATCCTCTAAAGTATATCAAAATCCGGCAGACATTATCTACTAAAAAGCGCGTGCCGCAAAATATCTCCCGAATGGTCTGGATTATGATCCCCACATATCATTGCTCAAAAAAATAGATGTATTTCCTACACTTACTTGAAGTATTAGCATTTTCATTAGCCTTTAGTTGCATTTGATGCAATTAAAATTAAGTTGTGCACGCTTTTCCGCCTTATCCGGTGATTATAGTTGCAGAAAATACATCTAAAAGACTAATCACAACGAGATAAGCGATTTTAATTGTACAAAGTGCAGTTATTAGAAAAGTGCCCAGATCCCCCAAAAACCGTCTGAAGTCCAATCTTTTAGATCTTAGCATTACAAAAAATCTCCCTGCATCCTCTGCAGGGAGATAGCATTAACTCAAGGTTTAGTTATTCTTCAGCCAAACCACATTATCTTCATCTTGGCCGTTTACAGGCCACCAATGGAAACCTTCTTTAGCAAGCAGTTCATCTGCTTCCACTGGACCCCAAGAGCCAGCAGGATAAGAAGATAAGTCGCTAGACTCTTCGCTCCATGCTTTCGCAATACGATCCACGAACGACCATGCCGAGGATACCTCATCCCAACGAGTGAAATAAGTTGAATCTCCGCGTGCCGCATCATGTAGCAAGCGCTCATATGCTTCCGGAGAATTGATTCCAACCAGGCAGCTCTGACAGAAGTCCATAGCCAGCGGTTGAATCTCAGACTCGGAACCCGGTTTCTTGGCATTAATCTTTACGTAAATGCCTTCCATTGGGTTCACACGGATTACAAGGAGGTTAGGCTCAAGTTTATGCTTTTGTCCCAAATAAACGTTGGTTGGCATACCTTTGAACTCAACTACCACTTCCGTCGTCTTCACCGGGAGACGTTTACCTGTACGGATGTAGAAAGGAACTCCAGCCCAGCGGAAGTTATCTACAAATACACGGGCAGCAAAATACGTCTCTGTATTCGACTCAGGATCAACCTTATCTTCCTGACGGTAAGCAGGAAGGGTTTTGCCTTGGTGTAAGCCTTGAATATATTGTGCTCTTACGACATTCTCACGAACCTCATCAGATGTCGCATAAGGACGAAGGGAACGAAGTACCTTCACTTTCTCATCACGAATATCTTCTGCGAGCAGACGGCTTGGTGGTTCCATAGCAATCATAGTCAGTAGTTGCAGTATATGATTCTGGCCCATGTCCCGTAAGGCTCCCGCATGGTCATAGTAACCACCGCGTTCTTCTACACCTACGGTTTCGCCAAGTGTAATTTGAATATTGGCAATATGTTTATTATTCCAGAGCGGTTCGAAAAAAGCATTAGCAAAACGAATCACTTCGATATTCTGTACCATTTCTTTACCAAGATAGTGGTCAATCCGGTAAATTTCCTCTTCTTTGAAGACCTGACGAATCTGTTCGTTCAGCTGTTCAGCCGACTCCAGATTATAGCCAAAAGGCTTCTCAATTACGAGGCGATTCCAACCCGTACTATCCAGCATCCCGCCAGCTTTAAGGTTGAAGGAGACACTGCCGAATAATTCAGGCGCCAGCGCAAGATAGAACATCCGATTGCCCGGAATACTGAATTTCTCTTCAAGAACTTCAGTTTGTGCTCTTAGCTCGCGGAAACCATCAATATTGTTTATGTCCAGAGATTTGTATTCGAAATGCTGTACAAATTCATTCCATTCGCTCTCTTCTCCCGCTTTGTAACGGCAGAATTCAAGGATGGATTCCTTCACATCACTTCTAAATTCTTCCTGAGTACGCGGGCGCCGCGCCACGCCAATTACCGCAAAATCTTGTGCCAGCTTACCTTCACGGTACAAGCTGTAAATCGCCGGGAAAAGCTTACGCCGGGCTAAGTCTCCGGTTGCCCCAAAGATAAAAAAGACAGCACCGGGTGTGTGCAGTGCATCAAGGGTTTGATTTTCAGCCATGGCTCCTCATCTTTCTGTATGTAATATAGTTTATTGACATGCTCAGCGTCGATACTAACATAAGGTGAATAACGACGTTATGTCATTTTAGCATATTCCTAAAAAGGATGCTATCACATTCCTGACAAATACTCTCGGGATTTCGCAAATTTCAATTAATATTTCTTATTATTAACTAAACCTGCGCTTATATAAGAGAAAAATGTCAATATTCGATGGTTATTAAAGGAAAGCCTATAGTTACGCGGTTTGTCCCCTTCTGATCTTCATGATGCACTGCGATTTGGGCAGAAACTGACTGATTTCCACTCATCACAGAGCGATTCAAATTAGGAATCGAGTACGTACGGCTAACCGTTGAGATATCCTTGTAGCTTTCTCCTCCGGTCACAGCTTCAAACCGGTCATGCATCAATGACTCCGTCTGTGCTAGAACTTTTTCAGGTGCTCCCTGTTCTTGCGCGCTTCCTTGAAGGGATACATTCCATTCGGCCTTAATTTTATTCTGTTCAAGAATCATACTTACTTCACGAGCAGCCGCTTGAAAGCCAGCTTCATTTTGCAGATCAGCCGTATCTAACGTTACAATCACATAACTGTTTCCTGCACTAAGCTCACTCCAAAATAAGGAGAGCCGCGATTCATATGGTTTTACAGCTTCTGTACGATAAGTCATATGTCCATCTTCCTCAGTACCTGCCGGTACAGTCAATCCGAGGTTTGTACTTAGCTTAGCAACTTCGGCAGACAGGTCCGCGTAATCGCTGCTTTCTCCCTGCCACTTTAACACTAGACGCAGCGGAGAATCAGAAACGGTTGTTTCTTTTCCGAGATCTATTAAACTCACAAGAGCATGATTCAGTTCGGCTCCTATTGAAGCTTGGTTAACGCCCTCATCAGGAACGGTTGAATTCGCTTTAACACTTTGCAGATTAACTAGCAGAGCCGCAGCGCAGCACACGATTATCATTATAAAAAAAGTCCCTTTTTTTGTTCCGTTGTTCAGCTTCATCTTCCGCATATGTCATTCTCCCTTCGAACCTCTCTAGCAATCTACTAGACAGTATGTTCGAATTAGGAGATTCTATACCTGAAATATTCCCACAAAGAGAGGGATTTGTTTCAATGCGTACTCAGATACTTTGCGGAGGCCCCAAAACTACTTTCTTATATTATAAAAAAAGACTGAAGCAGAGGCTTCAGTCCTTTGTTGTTATTCAGCTAGTCCATTTTTATATGCATAAATTGCTGCTTGGGTCCGGTCTTCCACGCCCAGCTTCGCGAGAATATTCGTTACATGAAATTTCACAGTTTTGATTCCAATAATTAGTTGATCAGCAATATCCTGATTCGATTTACCCTGCGCCAACAGACGTAATACTTCCATCTCGCGCTCCGTAAGCTCTTTATAAGCAGGTGATTCTCCTTTTGCATTGTTTCGAAAACGGTTCATCATTTTAGAGGCCACCTGTGACTCGAGCACGGACTGTCCTCTTGCCGCAGCGCGGATCGCATCCGCCACTTCACTAGCCCGCGAAGTCTTCAGCAGATAACTAAAGGCACCCGCTTCAATAACAGGATACATCTTTTCATCATCCAAATAGCTTGTAAGAACAATAACTTTGATCTCTGGGTATTGCTTCATCAGCTGTTTAGTCGTTTCTATGCCATCCATCCCATCCATTACGAGATCCATTAAGACCACATCGGGATTGTACTCTTGAGCCAGCCGAATACCTTCTTCTCCACTTCCAGCCTCACCTACGACCTCAATTCCATCCTCGGTACCTAAAACAGCTGCTAGCCCGATCCGTACCATCTCATGATCATCTACGAGTAGTACTTTAATTGCTTCCTCCATCTCCATGGTTACTCTTTCCTCCTATTATTCATTGACTAACGGAACGGTAATTTCAATACGCATCCCTTTACCCGGAGCGGTAATGAACTGAATGGAGCCTCCGATTTCATTAATCCGCTCCTGCATGTTCGACAAACCATAGGAAGCTTGTTTGGTGTCGTCCATCTCAAAGCCGATCCCATCATCACGCAACGTCAAGCGAACTGTATCTCCCCGTCTATGCAGCCGGATTTCTATTTTTTCTGCTTTCGCATGACGAAGTGTATTAGAAATCGCCTCTTGGACGATACGGAACAAGTGATTCTCTACCCCTTTTAACAGCTGCACATCAGGGTCCATCTCAAATACAATTTCGATCGGTACCTTGACCTTAAGCTCCTTGATCAATTCCTGCAGACCTTGTTCGAGTCCCTTTCCTTCCAAATAAACAGGTCTCAAATGCAGCAGCAACGCCCTCATCTCCGATTGGGCTACGGCAGACATTTCTTCTATAAGCGCAATTTGCCGCTGGGCTTTATCGAAATCTTTCTCCAACGTCCGGCCTACCGCCGTGGCAGTCATGGAGATTGCAAATAGCTGCTGGGAAACAGCGTCGTGTAGTTCACGCGCAAGCCGCTGCCGTTCCTCCATAATAGCAGATACCCGCGCCTGCTCCGCAAGCTTCGCGTTATTCGTGGACAACCGCTGCAGCGTCGTCACTTGATTCTCCCATTTGCCGCTAATCCGGCCAAGCTGTTCTCCGAGCCTTCCCAGCTCATCATCACCTAGATCCGGCATGGACAGCGTCAAATTTCCCTTTTCCCATAATACGAGGGTCTGCCTAAGACGTTCCAACTGCCGCTTCACACGAAAGCTCTGATAAAAGCCATAACCAATCCCAAAGCCCATAGGCAGAAGAATTAGGGTAACGGCTGTCCGCACGCCAAATTTCCAGCTTTCAAAAGGCTTCAAATAGCCATATGTATACATGACATACATTATCACAAGCAGCATGACAAAAGAGAACAGAGCCCCCTCACCCATGCTGCGTGATATCATGTTTTTGTTCTTTTTTTCCATACGGGGACTCTCCCTTCTCTATCAAGCTTATCAGGATAAACGTACATCTAGATCTCCCATTAAATAAGAAACACTAAATTTCACTTTGTATTCACTGCTGTCATAATTGGCTGATTTCCAATTCAGACGGTTTAACATTCCTGTATCCCGCTGGTTGCCGAATTCAATGGACCCAAAGAGCACAAAAGCTTCAATTTCCACGCCGTAATCATCGGACAGGTTAATGTCCATATCGCCAAAAATCCCCTGAAACAGCATGACCGTTTCCTTATGATCCGCCATAGCTAATGAAAGATCCACATCGGCCTCACCCAGTACATGCCAAGAGCTAAGGCTGTGCATCACCCAAGGTGAGCGGTCCCAGTCAAATCTGGATGAAAAGTTCTGCTTCTGCATAAACCCTTCCTTGCGCTGCACTCTTTTGGATTTGGTGAAAAACATCCCAAGTGAGATTAAGCAAATCCCCAGCACGAGCACCAAATGGTCCAGCAAAAGCAATACAGCACCTATCCCGAGCAGTTTATAGCCCTGCTTTACTTTGCCTGATGTCGTACGGTAGACGCCCAGCAGCAGGAACAGAAGCGCGACAATGGAGAAAAAGCCGAGCCATCTACCAAAAATCATCATGCAGCCAACAGCAATCAGTCCGATGGCAATCAAACGGTTTCGTTTATCCATTTCGCACCTCCTAAAAGTTTTGCGAAGCAAAACTCATTTTATATCGGATAGATATCCGTCACTATGAGGAATATTATCACCGTTAAATATTATAGCAAGCCGCTATAAAAGCCATATCGGTATGGAGATCCATACCGTATGGCTTCTTCTTGTCCAGCATATCATATCCGTCCAAGTTTTAGGAACAGGATTTATTGTTCTTTTTTGTTTAGAGAAGGAGCCGCAGGTGTATCATTCAGCTTGTTTTTCAGTAGCGCCAATTGCTCATCCACTTTCAGTTGCTTCTCAACATCAACGGGTTTGCTATAAGCAGCGGATGGGCTGTAAGGTGCACGCATTACATCTGCTTCAGCCTCAAGCTGCATAATTTTCTCTTCCATCCGGTGGAATCCGAGTGATGCACTGCCACTTTCAATGGAATGTACACTGCTGATTTGCGACATTTGTTTTTTGGCTTTAGCCATTTGAGCACGGGATACAAGCTCATTACGTTTGTTGCGCAGCTTGTAGAACTCATCCTTCATGTCATGCAGTTGTTGCACCAATTCCTTAGCGTGTACTTCAGCTTGTGCGTGAAGATCACTGTATTCCACTTGCTTTTGGTCAAAGTAGATTTTTTCTTCCAACAGCTTGCGAGTTACTTCTTCTTGGCCATTTTTCAGTGCCAGTTCAGCTTGTGATCCACGTTGTGCAGACATTTTTGCTGCTTCTTCCACACGTTGCTTCATACGGCGTTCGTTAGCCATTTGTTTAGCAACTGTTACTTCCGCTTCGTGAATCTCAGCCTCCATATCGCGCAGATATTGGTTAAGCATTACAATTGGGTCCTCTACCTTATCCAACAAGTCATTTACCGACGCTTTTGTCATATCTTTAATTCTTTGAAATACTCCCATGATTTACAATTCCCCTTTCTCATATTTAGACAGTTTTTGTTTGAGTTCTTCTACTTCTTTTTGCAAAGCCTTCTTCTCAATATCCTTCATCATCGCATCCAAACCGGAGTCCGGTGCGGAATAAGCGTTGTTCTTCTCAAAATTAGGATTGTAATTTGGCTGGCGTCCATAAGGTCCATATCCGCCAGTAGCTTGTGGTCCGTGTCCATGTTCCGGTCTGCCTGAGTAGGGTCCGCCGTATGGGCCACCCGGTGCCCCAGGCCCTGGTCCAAAAGGATTATAATGCGTCGGTTCCTTAGGAATGACCATTGCTGCAATGAAGTATACCGGAATCACCGCACCACCTGTGAACGGAATGCTGACCAGTAATAGAATCCGGAATAACGTGGAATCAATACCGAGTGTCTCAGATAATCCACCTGCAAGACCCGTCATCACTTTATCTCTAGTTGAACGATACAATCGACTCATAGCGTTACTCCTTTCCACCATTGTTCAGTTTCTCCTTTAGGCGAGCCATTTCTCTTTCGAGTACGGTCGCTACGGTCTCACCCGCTTGCACCGCATATTCCTGTCCCATGCGCCGCAAATCACGCAAGCTCTTTGCTTCTAATTCCCAATCCGACATCTGATCCTCCAGACGACCGAACATTTTGGGAACATCACCACCATTGCCATAAGCACTGGCTCTTTGATTCATGCGTTGCTGCAATCGCAGCGACTCCATTCGTGCCGAATAATACTGACGTTTGCTGTACACCGTTTGATACTCTATTTTCAGCTCATTCAGCTGTGCTTCAAGTTCAAACAAGGATTGCTTGCTCTGTTCTAACAGCCCGCTGTATTGCTCCAGTTTTTCCTCGTGAATGATCTTTTCTTGTAAAGCCAGCTTCGCGAGATGATCCTCGCCTGCTTTCAGTGCCAACAACGCCTGTTCTTCACGTTTGTTTCTCATGGCAGTTGCTTGGTTCACTTGCTGCTGCAATTGCTTCGTGTGGGAAGCATATTGCTGGTACAGCCTTTCAGCTTCACTGATTTCCTCACGGGTTGAATGTAGAAATTGATCAATTAGTTTCACGGGATCTTGGCTTTGCTCCAGACGTTCATTTAGATTAGCTACAGTAATATCCCTCATGCGACGAAAAACACTCATGATCTCCTGCTCCCTCCCTGCTTCTTGTTTAAGTACATTGCTTCTTAATAAGTACCATTATTACTTCTGCCTTTTAATGCTGATACGCCCCAGACGATCAACGCCACTCCTAGAAGTGGTCCAATGATCCAGGAAAGCTTCGCGATCAGGGACATCACACCAATGAACATCAGTACCCAACCGATAATCTTGCGTCCGCTCTTAATCCCGTAGTACCCGAGAACAACCAGCAATACCGGGAAAAGTAATCTGAACATTCCGTGGATCAGAGGAAGCGCAATGCCGAGCAGCATAACCGCACCAATCACAATCAGTACAACCGCTAATCCGTTTCCTTGTCTTCTTTGCATTTTTTCTCACCGCCTTTCGTTGTCCTTAACCTTATAGCCTTATTCTAGGGTAAATCGCAGACTTTCAAAACAGACCAACGACGGTTTTTCGTACTGGACCTTAGTCGAGGTAGCTGTACGACTACAGACCACTGTTGGGCTAGTTGTAGGTCATAACCAACCTTTTCACATATAAAAAGGGGATGCGCCCCCATCGAAAATTGAAAGGACACCACCCTATATAGGTGATGCCCTTTTGAGCTTTCCTTTAGGGTTAACTATGTGGCTCTTTATCAAAAAACCTCGCTCCGTAATCTTTCAATAATAGTATTCTTAGATATGAAGTCCACTTTCAACTGTCTACTAAATAAAAATCTCGCTTTCGAATAAATCCCGAGAATGTATAATGATCAAATAAGAAACAAAGGAGAATTACTATGAACATACTGATCGTTGAGGACGACCGTAGTTTAAATAAAGGGATCGCTCTCACTCTTTCTCAAAACAATGTTGTGATCCATCAAGCCTACGATATTGCCGCGGCGGAGCATATCTTCGCAGTTAACCCTATTGATCTCATCATTCTGGACATCAATCTGCCAGACGGCAGTGGGCTCGATTATTGCGAGCAACTTCGCAAGTCCTCACGCGTACCCATTATTTTCCTCACCGCCAATGATATGGAGTCCGACATTATCACCGGTTTTGCATTGGGGGGCGATGACTATATCACCAAACCATTCAGCCTAATGGTGCTTCGCGCCAGAGTAATGGCAGTACTCAGAAGAACGGAATCGCAAGGGACTGGAAAAATAACATTGGGTCCGTTAGAACTCGATTTTGAGAAACTGGAGTACAGCAAAAACAAACAATCGCTCCAGCTGAGCAAAACTGAGCAAAAGCTGCTGCGGCTGCTGGTGACGAATACGGGCAATATTTTGACCCGAGAACAGCTGATAGACAAGATCTGGAGCAAGGATGCCGAATTTGTGGATGAAAACGCATTGACAGTAGCCATCAAACGGCTGCGTGCTAAACTTGAGGATGACCCGGCAGCGCCTAAATATATCAAGACCATTTACGGACTTGGATACATGTGGACTGAAGGGCAAAAACCATGAAAACCAATAGCCCACCTGCTAATTTCAAGCAAATTCATAGGCTCTTTTTACTGATCATCCTTATACTAGTGGCCTGTTTTATCGGCAGTATAATGTTTCTGTACGGGTTCGACCCCACTCTGCTCCAACTGACTTCTCTATTCATCATCTGTATATTAGCGACAGGAGCCGTATGGGTCTGGTTATGGAACCGTCAGATCACAATCTATATACAGACCTTGGATACAGCGATTGAGCGGGCTATACATGACCAGCCGCCACTCACTAACTATGAAGAAACCGCTCTGTCTTCGATGGAACATAAACTAAAGCGGTATATAGGGATGGCTAAGGCGAATGAACGAAATATTCAAACAGAGAAAAACAAAATAAAAGAGCTGATCTCGGATATCTCCCATCAAACCAAGACCCCCCTCTCTAATATCATGGTATTCAGTCAGTTGCTGGAAGAGATGCCCGGACTAAATGAGAATGTCCGGCACTACATACAGCATATTAAAGCGCAGTCAGATAAGTTGGATTGGCTGATCCAGTCTCTAATCAAATTATCACGTTTGGAAACAGGAATGATCTCCCTACAGCAGATTGAGGCGAAACCGCTCATACAAACTCTGATGCAGGCTTTATCCCAGATTTATGCACAAGCGGAAAACAAACAAATTACGATCAATATTGACTGCGGGACACACATCTTAGCCTGCCACGATGTCAAATGGACAAGTGAAGCGCTATTCAACCTGCTCGAGAATGCTGTGAAGTACACGCCGCATAGCGGACAAATCTCCGTTCTTGCTGAAAGCAATGAGATGTTCACCTGTATTCACCTTACCGATACTGGGCTTGGAATCCCCAGCGAAGAAATCCCTCACATCTTTAAGCGGTTTTACCGAGGGAAGCAAGCGCGTGAATTCGAGGGGGTCGGCATCGGGTTGTTTTTGTCCAGAGAGATTATCACGGCGCAAGGCGGCCATATCAACGTCATTTCTGAAACTGGAAAAGGTACAACTTTCTCTGTTTACCTGCCCCAGCGCTGAAATAGAATGTGTCATTATGGTCAGAATTCAGACACTCTCCTGTCAGATTGATTTGCTACCCTTAAATTATGGACAAACAGATCTCATTGGAGGGGAAGAGTTATGCCGATTCTACAGACTGAAAATTTAAAAAAACACTATGGAAAGGTGGGCTCAAGCGTTAAGGCTTTGGACGGCATATCACTGTCAGTGGAAAAAGGGGAGTTTGTCGCCATTGTCGGCACTAGCGGCAGCGGCAAAAGCACCCTTCTTCATATGCTTGGCGGATTAGATCGGGCAACAGAGGGCAAGGTTTACGTGGACGGGAATGATATTTTTGCGATGAGTGATGAGAAGCTGACCATTTTTCGGCGCAGATCGGTTGGGTTTGTTTTTCAGAACTATAATTTGGTACCCATACTAAATGTGCGGGAGAATATTGTGCTGCCTATTGAACTGGACGGTGGCAAAGTTGACGAAACTTATCTTGATCTGATCATCCGCACTTTAGGCTTGCAGGAAAAGATGAATACTCTACCTTCTAATCTGTCTGGCGGACAGCAGCAACGGGTGGCAATAGCCAGAGCATTGGCGACCAAACCTTCAATCATCTTAGCAGATGAACCTACAGGTAATCTGGACAGCAAAACAAGCCAAGAAGTGCTGATTTTACTTAAACAGATGAGCGAAAAATTCAACCAAACCATTGTGATGATCACACACAATGAACAAATCGCTCAAACTGCTGACCGTATTATCCGTATTGAAGATGGCATCATTTTCACTGGACAACCCCGTAGCTCCGGAGTGAGCCAGCCATGATCAGCACGAATAACCATAAGACTATTGCTACTTTAGCCAAAAAAAGCCTCAAAGCCAACCGTGCTCGCAATTTCACTATCATCTGTGCCATCGTACTGACTACGCTTTTGATCACCACCGTGTTTACCTTGGCGCTCAGTATTAACAAATCGATGCAACGCGCACAAATGCAGACTACTGGCAGCGATTATCATGGAAGCTTCAAATATCTGAATCCTGCCGAGTTGGAGAAGCTGAAGAATCACCCATCCATCAAAGAGTATGGCGTTTTTCTTAAGGTTGGCGATATAAGCACCAGTCTGTTCAAGAATAACCGGGTAGAGGTCCTTCGAATTGACGAGAATTATGCCAAACACGGATTTATCAACTTTATAGCTGGCGGACTGCCCTCCCAAGAGAATGAAATCGTCCTAAATACTTGGGCGCTTGACTTGCTTGGAGCAAAACATGAGTTAGGCCAGACTGTGAAGCTGGATATAGACATTGGTGAAAAAGTCATAAGCCAAGACTTTAAGCTCTCCGGGTATTACGAAACCGATCAAAATTTGGCGATGTCAGGATTAGCTTTTGTATCCGAAGCATTTACACAGAAGAACATTTCCCATATTGACCCGGATATCTCTGAGGCAACGGGTTCTTATGTAAACACCGCAGGTCTAGGGGTGATGTTTAACAATTCTTATAATATTGAACAGAAGGTACAAAAGATTTTGACGGACACCGGCCTGGATGTACCTTATGGTGTCAATCCGGCTTATACAAGTGTGTCTCTCTCCGATAATCTAATGAATATCATTCCTTATGCAGTTGTCATTCTTATCACCATGCTGAGCGGCTATTTACTAATCTACAATATCTTTTTTATTTCCGTCGTGCGGGATGTCAAATTTTATGGCCTGCTAAAGACCATCGGTACCACACCCCGACAACTAAAAAAGATCATCTCCATTCAGGCCCGCTCACTTTATCTAGTCGCATTGCCTTTTGGATTGGGGTTGGGATATCTGCTAGGTCTGCTGATTCTCCCTATGACCTCCTCATTTTTAATCGGTTCTACTGATAATGTCTATTCTGCTAGCCCGTGGATATTTATTGGTGCAGCAGCATTCTCGTTTATGACCGTATGGATCGCCGCAAGCAAACCGGGCCGGATGGCTTCGCGAACCTCGCCGGTAGAGGCTGTAAAATTTGCAGGAGTCAGCAGCGGCGGAAAACGGAACGCCAAAAAATCAAAACATGGCGCAAAACTTCACAACATGGCGTTCTCCAACCTGTTCAGAAGCAAAAAGAAGCTGATCCTGATGCTCTCTTCACTCTCCTTGAGTATCATCTTGTTCAGTACCATTTTCACAGTAATTTCCTCACTGGATGTGAACAAATATCTGGCTTCCTTTATCTCCGGTGATTTTTTGGTTCAGAATGAAGTGTTAGTCAGTATTACAGGGCCTCGAGACGGTGATCCATACAAGCTTTCAGAGGATTTCGCCAACAATCTAAGTAAAATTGACGGTGTAGAAAGTGTTGATAAGGTTTACCACAGATATGTTCCATCTCCTATCGATGATGCTGTCCGGGCTATTTTGGAGCCAATGGCAGCTGCTGATCCACATCCCTATCTTCTCTCCACTTTAGATAAGAGGGGGGTGATCTACAATAATTTATATGGATTAGATCCGGGCTGGTTTGATCTTGTGGACAAGGATATTATTGAAGGGGAGTTTAACAGGCAGAAGTTTGCTTCAGGAAAATATGCGGTCATAGCTGAGGCCATGTTTATAGAAGAAGATAGCTACCGCGCCTATTATCATCCTGGAGATACAGTCACTTTCGAGAAGTCGGGTAAATCTTATGAAGTGATGGCAGTAGTAAAAAATGATGCAGTATATGCTGCCACAACAAAATCTTTCTCTTTGTTAGGGTACAACGTCTTCCTCCCTGCTTCGGAGCTGCAGATGGAAATGCCGCAAGGTACAGATCCAGCCAATATTGTTTCAGCCACACTACATGTCGATCCAGCTAAAATGGATTTAGTAGAACAAGCAGCCAAGGCTCTAACAGATTCGACAAATGAATTATCCTTGAAATCCAGGGAGGATTATAAAGATGAGCTCGGTGGATTCATTCGCATTTTTCAAACCGTGGGGTATGGGCTTAGCCTGGTCATTGCTCTAATCGGGGTGCTGAATTATATCAACACTGTACTCACCGGGGTAGTCTCACGCCGCAATGAATTTGCCATGCTGGAGAGTATTGGCATGACCAAAAAGCAGCTAAAACGTATGCTGATCCTTGAAGGATTATACACCGTTTTGCTAACCGTCCTCATAACCTCAACATTAGGTGTATTGCTGACCTATAACCTTTCCAAAAGCATCACGGAAAATATGGCCTTTATGGTATTTCAGATGAGTTGGCTGCCGTTTATCCTCACCGTTCCTATTTTGTTAATTCTCGCTTACACAGTGACACTGAGAGCCTATAAAACGTTATCCCAAGCATCCATAGTGGAACGGCTGAGAGAAGCCGAGTAATGTAAGACACACCTAAATACTCCTATTACAAAAAGGGCAGCCCGGTAAATATCGCCGGGCTGCCCTTTTTTTATAGATCCATATTCAGCTTATTTAAACGCAGGCAACGCAATATCCGCGTAATTATCCTCAAGGAACTTCTTCACTTCAGGACCGCTGATCCGTTTAGCCAGCTTTTGAATGGCGTCAGAATCCTTGTTGTCTTCACGTGCCACCAAAGTAATTGTGAATTCGGAATCTTCGCCTTCCGTAATCAGCGCATCTTTCTTCGGTGTCAATCCTAGTGGGCTCGCATAAGCCGGAGTCATGGCTACTAAATCGCCATCATCAAGCATACGGGCCAGCATTAGGAGATCGACTTCTTCAAACTTGAATTTTTTTGGATTCTCAGTAATGTCTGCTTGTGTGGCTTGAATGCCTACGCCTTCTTTTAGCTTAATAAGATCAGCTGCAGCGAACATTTGCAATGAACGACCGATGTTAGATGGATCATTAGCCATTACAAGCGTAGCCCCTTCAGGAAGATCAGCTATAGTCTTGTAACGTTTGGAGTATCCGCCATAAATAGCGTCATAGACAGGCTGTACCTCTACCAGATTAGAGCCTTTGCTTTCATTATATTGCTTCATATAAGGAACGTGTTGGAAAAAGTTAGCGTCTACCTCTTTATTAGCTAAAGCCTCATTAGGCTGCACATTGTCAGAGAGAACAACGATCTCCAGATCAATGCCATCTTCCTTAAGGAGCGGCTTCACAATATCCAGAATTTCTGTCATAGGTGGGATCAGTGTAGCGATCTTTAATTTGGTTAACTCATCATTACTACCTTTTGCAGCATTATTCTCGGCTGCTTTATTAGAGCCACAACCCGCTACGACCAATACCATTAATGTAAGCACAAGTATCATTGATTTTTTCATTAGTACTACTAACCCCCAGTTTATATATTGAACTATTTTGTATTAACGCTTATCCAACAGCCTTGCGATAGTCCCCCCGGTGAACTGAACCAATTGGACCAATACAATCATCACAAGAATGGCATAGATCATCACTTCCGTCTCAAAACGCTGATAACCATAACGGATAGCGAAATCACCAACCCCTCCCCCACCAACAACTCCCATCACGGTCGAGAAGGAGATAAAGCTAATTGTAGAAGTAGTAAGTCCAAGGACTAGACCCGAACGAGCTTCCACGTAAAGAAATTTAAAGATCAAGCCCAGCTTCGAGGCTCCCATCGATAATGCTGCTTCAATGACCCCTTTTGGAACCTCCAGCAACGACTGCTCCACTAACCGAGCATAATAGGCAATAGCGATTATAGATAATGGAACCGCTGCTGCAATCGTCCCAATGGCGGTCCCGACCAGGAAACGAGTGACTGGAATTAGCGCAACGACCAGCAGCAGGAACGGAAACGAGCGGATAATATTAACGATACTGTTGAGCACCAGAGACAACGTTGTATTCTCATAAAGCTGCCCTTTTCGGAAAAAAAACAACAAGGTGCCCAGTGGAAGCCCCAGCAGCACTGCCGCTCCAACAGAAATACCAACCATCACAAAGGTTTCACCGATCGAATCCCACATCTGTGCCTGATATTGAAGTACACTATCAAACATGATCTTCCCCCGCTTTACCAAGAATCTGATCGCGGTATGTCCCGGTGCTGGCTGCTGCTGGACGGAATTCACCGTCTTCACGAGAGAATGAATCTACAATGCGCCCTTTTTCCATCACCGATACATGAGTACATATGCTTTTGACAACATCCATCTCATGCGTAACAATCACAACCGTTACTCCAAGACTTGAATTCACATGCTTCAGCACGTTCAAGATATCAGTAGTGGTTCCTGGGTCCAGAGAGGACGTTGGCTCGTCACATAGCAATATTCCCGGACTGTTCACTAGCGCGCGGGCAATCGCAACACGCTGACGTTGTCCTCCGCTGAGCTGTGCCGGATATTGTTTTGCCTTATCTGCCAGTCCAACAAAATCCAGACACTCCTTCACACGTTTCATTCGTTCATGCTTTGGGACATCTGCCAGCTCCAGCGGGATCGAAACATTCCGCTCTACTGTGACGTTATAAACAAGATTAAATTGTTGAAAGATCATTCCAATCTTTTGCCTTGCTTTACGCAGTGCTTTACTAGGCATTTCGGTCAGGTTGTGGCCATCTACAGTAACCGTTCCCTGATCCGGCTGTTCCAGAAGATTCATCAGTCGCAGCAGCGTAGATTTCCCCGCACCACTCTCACCAATGATCCCGTGAATGGATCCCTGCTTTACCTCCAGCGATACCTCATCCACAGCCTGATAGATGCCTTCCTTCAGCTTGAACCCTTTACTTACCCGACTCAGCGACAGTATTAGAAGCTCCCCCTTCCTTTCCCTTATATAATGAACCTCCATGAAGTGAGACATTGTATTACAATTTTCTAAAATCTGTTTTATTAAAAATCTCCTTAAATAATAAGACATTTCTTCTGCTGTGTCATCATTTTTATTTAAATGATATACCAGGAAGTTTGATAAAAACCTAAAAACCCTTTATACCGGGCTCTTTTTACACATTTATTAACAAAATAAAAAGGGTTAGCAAAGGTAATCCTTCCCTCTTGAAATCATGATTCTCCTATTGCCCCACCACTAAACGCTCCACTGTTAATATAGCCATATTTGGTTTTTTTTAGTGTATGAAATGCAGTTAAAGCTACATTTGGTTCGTTGGAGTGTGATTTAAAGACCTGCTGTTACGCAAAAAAGGATGTCTAAGCCAATAGCTTAAGACATCCCATAATTCATATAGTAATCCCTGAATCCCTGATCTATTGAGTCCCATACTTGCTAAATCTTTTATGCCTTTTCGCCAAGCTCTCTGCGAATCTTCAAGAACACTTGGTAGCTGCGTTCCGCACATTCCGAAATCGCAATCGGATGAAATCCAGGCAGATCCGCATATAACGTATCGTGAAGCGGTTCAATCCATGAAGCCGGCAACTTACTTGCTCCAAGCTTCGCTCCCATAATTGAGCCCACAGTTGCCCCGTTACAGTCTGTATCCATTCCACCGTATACGGAAGTGACGACTGTTTTTTCAAAATCATTCCCGCCATAAACAAGCGACGCGGCTACAAGAGCAGCATTATTATTTGTATGGACCGCATCATAGTGGCTAAAAGTATCCCAAATGTTACGAACCAAGTCCCGCTCGCTTTTGGCCTTCTGCGCAATATCTATCCCCCGCAAAACATCACTGGCAAGACGACTGGTACGCGGAATCTCACTAAGGCCAATCTCTAGGATCCGTTCATTATCCTTCTCTGCAAAAGCTGCCGATATCATCGCCGCATTAAACATCTCACCGTAGATGCCATTTTTCACATGTGAAAATGAAGCATCACGCCAGCCTAATTCTGCCGCAAGCTCAGGATAACCTGCTGCACCATAAGCCAGTCCATCTGCGCGTATAGCGGCACCAATCCACTCGCGGTAAGGGTTTAAGTGCATCCGCACTCTTTCCTGCCGCACCAGCCAATCCGCAGGCTTCTCGCCATGCAGATGAGAGGTCTCCTGCGCAAAATTCATATATGACTGTGTCTCCGCCGTGCACACCTGACTATATGTTAAATGTGTATGCCACAGCTTTCCGATATCCCAAGAATCCCAGTTCAGACCTTTCTGTTCCAGCAGCATAAGACCCAGGACAGTGTAACGAATATCGTCATCGCTTTCCATATACTTGATCGTCTCGCGGGTACTGGCATGTGTCCATTCGCTTAAGCCAAGACCATATTCAGCCTCTGCCCGTGAATGCCCAGGCGTATAGCCAGTAATTGGCCAGGCGTCCGCACCCTGAAACCATAGCTCAATATTCTCCCAGCCCGGACGGCCATCTTTCCCATAGAGATAGTCCCAATACTCCAGCGGTTTCCCGAGTGCGCAGCCGACACTTCTACCGAGCCAGGCTCCATAGAACTTATCTCTCCATTCCGCTTCGCTCCAGTCCGCCTCAAGCTTACGTGGGCCTTCTGGACGTAGTTGACGAATCTCCTCCAGAGAGGATGGCTCTTGATACGGAAAATCCTCACTGATCGTAAGCTCCATTAGCTCATTGTATACCTGCATCAGCTTGAGCTCATCGGCACCAGCAGCCGCTAGCTTATCCGCGAACCCATCAATCTCGCAACCTTCTTCTCCACGCTGAGCAATTTCAAACTGCACGGTCTCTTGAAGTCTCTCCCATCCTGCCATAGGCTACTTCCCTTCAGCCGCTAGCAGCAGCTCTTGATCAAGCTTTTCCAGTGAATCAAAGATCAGCCTCATAAATGCTTCCCGGTCAACTCCCACCAATACTTGCACATTCGCTGGACGATCCGTCTTCTTCCGTCTGTCTGCAACTGTCATTCCCCGCGTCAGCTTGCCTTCTGTCTCCACCGTTACATATAGATGCTCAAATTCAAATAGTTCCGGATGCAGCAGCCAGGCAACAGCACATGGATCATGCAGCGCACTGCCGACATAGCCCATTTTTTTACCGTAAATCGAATAGAAATCCAGCAATTCTCCGACCATTGTAGACACTGGTCCCCGCTCTTTCAATGCTAGGATCTCATCTTCAAAAATAGCAGCCTTATCGGTCACATCCAGACCACTCATTGTGATCGGAATCCCCGACTCAAACACAATACGGGCTGCTTCAGGATCTACATAGATATTAAACTCCGCAGTAGAGGTGACATTCCCATAAGAGATACCTCCGCCCATCAGTGAGATTTTTTCAATTCTGTCTTTAATCTCTGGATAAGCCGTGATTAGCAGTGCGATATTTGTTAAAGGAGCCATCGGCACGAGCGTAATCTTCTCCTCTGAAGAACGGATGATATTCAGCATAAACTCCACAGCACCCTGCTCTACAGGGCGGAATTTACTTGGGGGCAAAAGCGGCCCATCCATGCCCGATTCACCATGCGCTTCCTCACCTGTAACAAGCTTGCCGAACAGTGGGCCAGCAGCCCCTTTAGCTACAGGAATGTCAGCATTCACGAAGCTGATCACCTTCAGGGCGTTTTCCGTGATTTTATCTAAAATTTGGTTTCCACCAACCGTTGTAATCCCGCGCAGATCTAACTTCTCCGAATTTGCTATGGCAAGCAGTATCGCTATTGCGTCATCATGCCCTGGATCGCAGTCAATAATAATAGGTGTTGGCATAGTTACTCACTCCTTGTCTGTGTATCAATCATTTCAATCGCTATTTAACTAGCGGGCTTTTAAGTTTTTTATTCTTTTTTCGTGTCTCAGATACTGCGTAGATCACAAGTCCAATTACTGTGGCTACATAAGGAAGAGTAGCGATTAGCTCCGCAGGAATCTTCAACACCTGTAGAGCATTCGACAATGCATCTGCAGTACCAAATAATAAAGAGGTCAGCGCCGTGCCTACGGTCGTACTTCTTCCCATCGACTCAGCGGCAATGGCAATCCAGCCTCGGCCAGCGATCATATCGCGGGTAAACAGTGACAAATACCCCATCGACATATAAGCACCGCCTAAACCGGCAAAAAATCCGCTAAGCAGCAAAGCCATATACTGTATTTTCACAACACTTACACCCACGGATTGAGCCGCATGTGGATTTTCGCCCACTGAACGAATGCGCAGTCCAAGCGGTGTACGATTTAATAGATAGTAGACAACAAACACAGCCAATATAGAAACATACGTCAGAATGTGATGCCCCGATAAAATAGGTCCAAGCACCGGGATATCCTTCAACAAAGGAATCTGGACACTAGGCAAAACTTTACTCGCCAGAGAAGTGGAAGAACCCTTGTCGCCACTAAGCAGATAGAGGATAAACACAGTTCCTCCCGAAGCGAACATATTAATGGCCACACCCCCGAGAATGATATGTGTTTTGAATTTCAGGGTGAAAAAAGCTAATATTCCAGCGATCAATGTTCCAGACAGCACCGCCCCAAGCAGACCTACCCACGCGCTATGCGTATAGCTGCTTATGATGACACCCGCTAAAGCGGCAACAAGCATGATGCCCTCCATCCCAATGTTAATGATCCCTGCACGGTTGGAGATGAGTGCGCCGAGCGCGGCGAACAGAATCGGAGTCGTCACGCGAAGGACAGAGAACGCAAAGTCAGTTGTAAAAATTACATCAAACAAACTATTCACGCTTCCTTCGCCTCCTTCAAGAGCATCCGATTTTTCCAGAACTTCAGAAATTGCTCAGCCGAAATCAGAAGAATGATAATTGCCTGTATAATTGAGATCATCTCTGAAGGTACATCAGACAGACGCGCCATCATGTCAGCCCCAATTCGAATGTACGCTAGGAACAATGCAGAGCCGATTACGGACAGCGGATTATTTTTGGCTAACATCGCTACAAGGGCACCATCCAAACCATAACCAGGCAGTGACGTCCATTGGAAACGGTTATACATCCCCAGCACTTCTACGGAACCCCCCATACCTGCGATAAAACCTGCAATCAAGTGAACGAGAATAATAACCTTGGCTGTCTTCATACCGGAATAACGGGCAAAGTCCCGGTTGATGCCTGTCATGCGCAGCTCATATCCCCATTTCGTTTTGTATAGGAATAGATGAGCTGCAATAATAAGCACGATAACGATAATAAGACCGGTATGAATACGGGTGCCGGAGACCATTTTACTCAGCAGTGCCGTTTTCTCGAATTTGTAGGATACATTGGCAAAAGCTTTAGCATCACGTAGATGATAGTTCAGTAGGTATAACCCTACTCCGAACAAAATATTATTGAACATTAAGGATGTAACCAACTCATTAGCATTCCATTTTGCCTTCAGAATACCAGGTATTGCCGAGAGCAAGGCTCCTACAATTGAACCTGCAGCAATAGCTACCATCGGATGCAGCCAGCCGTCCAACGTTAAATGAATAGCCAATACGGAAGTTACAACACCGGAGAAATAAAAAATCCCCTCAGCTCCCAGGTTGAACATATTGGCTCGAAACAACAAGGATACTGCCAACCCAGTGAACATGAGCGGAATCGCCATCTCAATCACATTACCAATATGACCTTTACTGGATAACGGCTCTAATAGGAATATACCAATCGTCTTCACAGGCTGATTACTGACCAAAGAGATGATCAGAAAGGCAATAGCGAGTGCAATAACGATTACCGCCGATGTTCGAATGTACTCAAAATATTTAACTTTAAACATGATTTACGGCCCTCCCGATGTGCTCCTCGTCCTGTCGATGAATCCCCAGCATATAAAGACCTAATTCTTCCTCACTAACCTTAGATGGCTCCTCGAAAAAGGCAACAATCTTACCCTCGTACATTACTAACAGACTATCGCTGATCTCCAAGATCTCATTCAAATCTGCCGACACTAGCAAAATCGCGCAATCGTCTGAACGTAATTCCAACAACTTTTGATGTATGAACTGGGCTGCGCCTATATCCACACCCCGTGTCGGCTGTTCTGCAATAAGCAGCTGCGGTTCAGTCGAACACTCTCTAGCTACGACTACCTTCTGCATGTTACCACCTGACAACATTCCTATGGGCTGAGAAGGTCCTGAACAGCGGACTTTAAATTCCTCTACAAGGGATACTGCTAGCTTGGCAATTCGTGAGCCATTCAAAAAAAGACCTTTATTCATTGCTTTTGTACGATACTGAGTAGATAGCAGATTATCAGCTATACTTGCCTCACTAGCGATCCCTTGCCGCATCCGATCCTCCGGTATATAGGAAACGCCTAGCTTACGAATATCCAAAATATCCGATTCACGGATATCCTTTCCCTTCACTAGTACAGAGCCCTGACTTGAGACACCTCTCAAGCTACCTGTAAGAGCTTCAATGAGCTGTGTCTGCCCGTTGCCTTCTACACCAGCAATCCCAACGATCTGCCCACCACGTACCGCAAAATTGATATCCGACAATAATGCTTTGCCATCTGCATCATTCACACTGAGTCCCTGCACCGTTAGTACTGGCTCACTAACAGCCAGAATCTCTTTGTCATATTTCAGCACGACGTCTCTGCCGACCATTAGTCGCGAGATTTCCTGTTCTGTCACATCCTGTGTTTGAAAAACACCTTCACTACGGCCGCTGCGCATAATCGTAATTCTGTCGCAAATCGCTTTGACTTCCTTTAATTTGTGCGAAATAAAAACTATCGTATGACCCTGTTCCCTTAATTGCTTAAGCTCGCGGAACAATTCCTCTGTTTCCTGTGGAGTCAACACCGCAGTCGGCTCATCAAGCACCAGAATTTTCGCACCACGCAGCAGCGCCTTAAGAATCTCAACCTTTTGCTTCATCCCAACTGTAAGATCCTCTACTTTTGCTTTAGGATCCACGGCCAGATTGTATTTCCTTGCGGTCTCTTCCGTCATGCGCACAGCCTCGGCATAATTAATGCCAACTCCTCTGCGCGGCTCCATACCCAGCACCATATTCTCTGCCACCGTAAAAGAAGGTACCAACATGAAATGCTGATGGACCATGCCGATGCCTCTATCAATGGCGTCCTGAGCGGATTGCAGCTTTACTTTTTCACCCTTGATATAGATCTCGCCTTCACTTGGCTCTTCCATGCCGAACATAATCTTCATTAAAGTCGATTTACCAGCACCGTTCTCACCTGCAATCGCATGTATTTCTCCCTCACGTAAAGAAAAATGCACGTCTTTATTTGCAACGACGCCATTGGGATATACCTTGGTAATTCCCCGCATTTCCAGCAGAGCTTTGTACATAGGTCTCAACGCCTTTCAACTTGGAGGTCTGCAAAAATATACAGCTGGAATTCCCCTGACTAGAAGAATCTCCAACTGTAGGTTTAACTCTATAGAGCTGATCTTAAGATTTAAAGCTTAAGGCTTAACTGCGTTACGAATAGCTTCTACCTCTGCGGTTTCCATCCCCATCGCATTATCCACTTTAATTTCTTTATTGATCAGCTTTTGCTTCACTTCTTCAACCTTGGCCTGAAGATCAGCCGGGAATACATTTTTATAAATATCATTCTCAGCAATACCTACACCATCATCTACAAAGCTCAACACATCACGTTTGCCCATTTCTAGCGTTCCCTCTTGCAATCTCTTCACTGCACCTAGAATAGCCGTATCAATCTTTTTAATAGATGAAGTAACGATTAGATTTGCTTTTTCACTATCCGTATCGTTAATCAACATTGCCTGATCGGAGTCTACACCGATTGCATATTTTTTCTTTTCTTTAGCTGCGTCAAAGATCCCAAGACCTGTACCCCCAGCCACGTTAAAAATAACATCCACGCCGGAGTTATATTGAATTAGAGACAGCTCCTTACCTTTTGCCGGGTTAACAAAATCACCAGCGTACGACACAGCCACTTTTACATCAGGATCAACATACTGAGCACCTTGAATGTAACCGACCAAGAAAGCATTAATCCCCGGAATATCCATACCGCCCACAAACCCAATCACATTCTCAGGGGTAGCATTCGGCATATCCGATTGTGTAGCTAATGCTGCTACGGCACCTGCCAAGAAAGATACTTCATTTGTCGCATAAGACATGTTGTACATGTTATCTGGTGCTTCATCGATGTCGGTATCATAATTAATGAATTTTTTGTCTGGATACAATTCTGCCGTTGCATTAAACATCTCAGTAATTTCAGAACCGCCAGAAATAATTACATCCCAATCCTCGGAAGCGATATCGTTAAATGTTGGCTCCCATTTCGTTTTATCAACGCCCATTTCAACAACCTTTGTTACTGCACCTAGTTCATCCTTAACCTTTTGCAAGCCGTTATTAGCGGAATCAAAAAATGATTTATCCCCAAGTGTCCCCGGAATCAGCAATACAACCTTGAGTTTATCCCCTGAACCTGTTTCTCCACCCTCAGCAGCGTTTGATCCAGTATTCGCAGAAGAACCGTTATTGGACGTGTTATTCCCACATGCTGTGACCAGAACCATCACCATTAATAACAACAAAGAAAGAACTTTTTTATTCATTACTCTATTCCACCCCTAATTTTAGTTGGTTAGTAATCCGGCAGAATCCCCATCTTCACCCATTGTATAATTCACGGTTCAAATGGAAATTCTCTTTTTTCCAAATAAAGTATCATTAAAAGTAATAAATTTAACGTTTAGGCTCAAAAATAGCAATAAAAATACCATTATTATTAATAATCCGCTTTATTTCCGAACGAGATGGCCAGTCAGGTTGCGAACTTTCGGATTTATTGATACGATCATAACAAATATTATTAAAAATAATTATATGATTTCGGTCATAGTTTTGTACGATTCGGCTAAAACATAAGTATTGGAGGATCATCATGGATCGTGTTCTATATATTGTAAGTGCCACACATGAGCTAAATACTTATATCCCTCCACACCAGCATGAATGCTACGAACTGGTCTATTATTTACAGGGGGTAGGGACAACCAATGTTGGCCCACGAAGTTACCATTTTCGCTCCTCTTCTTTCGCGCTTGTGCCACCCAATCATAAACATGACGAGCACCACCGTGAGGATGCAAATGTATTATTTGTAGGCTTCCACTCGGAACACCCTAATATGAGTAATCTGCTCGGCGTATATGAAGATGATAAAGATCAGACCGTTCTTCAAATCCTGCTGCGAATGAAAGCAGAGTTTACACGCAAGCAAGACGGATTCTCTGAGCTTCTAAACCTACAAATGAGCGAGATTACCGTCCATCTTATGAGGCTTCTTAGTGCCTCTGGATATCAATCCCCATCAGAAGATCGAGTACAATATGTCCTTAATTATATGAATGAGCATTATCGCCATAAATTGTCCGTCGAAACACTATCAGAAATGTCCGGATATAGCTACGATCGTTTTCGCCATCTATTTAAAGAACGTTTCGGGTCTTCACCCCTGCGGTATTTGCTGTTAAAACGCCTGGATTATGCAAAATCTCTATTACGTCATACTCAGATGCAAATCTCTGAAGTATCTGCTGCTGCAGGTTTTGTGAACGATGCCCAATTCTGCAATATGTTTAAACGAGAAATAGGTCATACCCCGCGAGCATTCCGCATTAATAATCAATCAGGTTAATCACTAATCAGATTAAAAAAAGCCGTTGAAATAGAGAAACTCCTCTATTCAACGGCTTAATCCTGTAAAACTAAGAACATAAAGAAAAAAGGTTAGTAAGATTGCTTATAAAAGCAATCTTACTAACCCTTTTAAGATACCGGCGAGAGGACTCGAACCTCCACGGTTTCCCACTCGATTTTGAGTCGAGCGCGTCTGCCATTCCGCCACGCCGGCACATATGAACTAAATGGAGGCGCCACCCAGATTTGAACTGGGGATAAAGCTTTTGCAGAGCTTTGCCTTACCACTTGGCTATGGCGCCATGTAAATTTTGGAGCGGACGACGGGAATCGAACCCGCGACCCTCGCCTTGGCAAGGCGATGCTCTACCGCTGAGCCACGTCCGCATAAAATGGCTGGGGATATAGGATTCGAACCTATGAGTGACGGAGTCAAAGTCCGTTGCCTTACCGCTTGGCTAATCCCCAATAACATTTTAAAGTAAAATGGGGCGACTGATGGGTCTCGAACCCACGAATGCCGGAACCACAATCCGGTGCGTTAACCCCTTCGCCACAGTCGCCATATTAAGTTGATATTGTTGCCATTATTCATTTTAAAGTAAATGGGGCGGCCGATGGGTCTCGAACCCACGAATGCCGGAACCACAATCCGGTGCGTTAACCCCTTCGCCACGGCCGCCATATTAAACTTTAGAAAGAACTTGGCAGGGGCAGCAGGAATTGAACCCACACCAACGGTTTTGGAGACCGTTGTTCTACCTTTAAACTATGCCCCTAAAAACTGGTGGAGGATGATGGATTCGAACCACCGAACACTTACGTGAGCAGATTTACAGTCTGATGCGTTTGGCCACTTCGCTAATCCTCCAAGGATGGTGCCGGCGAGAGGACTTGAACCCCCAACCTACTGATTACAAGTCAGTTGCTCTACCAATTGAGCTACACCGGCATGGCACTCATTCTTTTGTGATGATAAATGGTGGCTCGGGACGGAATCGAACCGCCGACACGAGGATTTTCAGTCCTCTGCTCTACCGACTGAGCTACCGAGCCATGATGAAAATGGCGGAACCGACGGGATTCGAACCCGCGATCTCCTGCGTGACAGGCAGGCATGTTAGGCCAACTACACCACGGTTCCAAAAGATATAATTGCTTAAGTTAATTGGTTGCGGGGGCAGGATTTGAACCTGCGGCCTTCGGGTTATGAGCCCGACGAGCTACCGGGCTGCTCCACCCCGCGTCAGTAAAAATATGTTATGGTGGAGGCTGAGGGGATCGAACCCCCGACCCTCTGCTTGTAAGGCAGATGCTCTCCCAGCTGAGCTAAGCCTCCATAAACAACAATTGTTATTGTACCAAAGTCCACTAGGATAAATCAAGTGAAAATTTGGTGACCCGTATGGGATTCGAACCCATGTTACCTCCGTGAAAGGGAGGTGTCTTAACCCCTTGACCAACGGGCCATACTAATTAAAAATTTGTGGCGGAGAGAGAGGGATTCGAACCCTCGAGACGCTTGTGGCGCCTACACGATTTCCAATCGTGCTCCTTCGGCCAAACTCGGACACCTCTCCATATGGCTCCCCGAACAGGACTCGAACCTGTGACAACTCGATTAACAGTCGAGTGCTCTACCAACTGAGCTATCAGGGAATATTCATACCAGGCTTGATGCCTGAAAACTGAATCCGAAACGAATTTGCATTCTAAGTATAGGATAAGCCCTCGACCGATTAGTATTGGTCAGCTCCATGCATTGCTGCACTTCCACCTCCAACCTATCTACCTCGTCGTCTTCAAGGGGTCTTACTAATTGGGAAATCTCATCTTGAGGGGGGCTTCACGCTTAGATGCTTTCAGCGCTTATCCCGTCCGTACGTAGCTACCCAGCCATGCTCCTGGCGGAACAACTGGTGCACCAGCGGTACGTCCATCCCGGTCCTCTCGTACTAAGGACAGCTCCTCTCAAATTTCCTGCGCCCACGACAGATAGGGACCGAACTGTCTCACGACGTTCTGAACCCAGCTCGCGTACCGCTTTAATGGGCGAACAGCCCAACCCTTGGGACCTACTTCAGCCCCAGGATGCGATGAGCCGACATCGAGGTGCCAAACCTCCCCGTCGATGTGGACTCTTGGGGGAGATAAGCCTGTTATCCCCAGGGTAGCTTTTATCCGTTGAGCGATGGCCCTTCCATGCGGTACCACCGGATCACTAAGTCCGACTTTCGTCCCTGCTCGACTTGTAGGTCTCGCAGTCAAGCTCCCTTATGCCTTTGCACTCTGCGAATGATTTCCAACCATTCTGAGGGAACCTTGGAACGCCTCCGTTACTCTTTAGGAGGCGACCGCCCCAGTCAAACTGCCCGCCTGACACGGTCCCCGTACCCGGTAAGGGTACTAGGTTAGAACCTAGATACGATCAGGGTGGTATCCCAACGGCGCCTCCACCGAAGCTTGCGCTCCGATTTCTACGGCTCCCACCTATCCTGTACAGATCGTACCCAAATTCAATATCAAGCTGCAGTAAAGCTCCATGGGGTCTTTCCGTCTTGTCGCGGGTAACCTGCATCTTCACAGGTATTAAAATTTCACCGGATCTCTCGTTGAGACAGCGCCCAAGTCGTTACGCCATTCGTGCGGGTCAGAATTTACCTGACAAGGAATTTCGCTACCTTAGGACCGTTATAGTTACGGCCGCCGTTTACTGGGGCTTCGGTTCATAGCTTCGGGTTACCCCTAACCACTCCCCTTAACCTTCCAGCACCGGGCAGGCGTCAGCCCGTATACTTCGCCTTGCGGCTTCGCACAGACCTGTGTTTTTGCTAAACAGTCGCTTGGGCCTTTTCACTGCGGCCCCCTCGTGCTATTCACACTACCGGGGCACCCCTTCTCCCGAAGTTACGGGGTCATTTTGCCGAGTTCCTTAACGAGAGTTCTTCCGCGCGCCTTAGAATTCTCTTCTCGCCTACCTGTGTCGGTTTGCGGTACGGGCACCTTCTCCTGGCTAGAGGCTTTTCTTGGCAGTGTGAGATCATGACCTTCGCTACTATAATTTTCGCTCCCCATCACAGCCCAGCCTTATCGATGTGCGGATTTGCCTACACATCAGCCTCACTGCTTAGACGGACATCCATCAGTCCGCGTCACTACCCTCCTGCGTCACCCCATCGCTCATAGCGGATTACGGTGGTACAGTAATTTCAAACTGTTGTCCTTCGACTACGCCTTTCGGCCTCGCCTTAGGTCCCGACTTACCCTGAGCGGACGAGCCTTCCTCAGGAAACCTTGGGCTTTCGGCGGATCAGATTCTCACTGATCTTTTCGTTACTCATACCGGCATTCTCACTTGTGTAGTGTCCAGCGCTCTTTTCAGTACACCTTCAACCCCTACACAACGCTCCCCTACCCCAGATACATACGTATCTAGCCATAGCTTCGGTGGTGTGTTTAGCCCCGTTACATTTTCGGCGCAGAGTCACTCGACCAGTGAGCTATTACGCACTCTTTCAATGGTGGCTGCTTCTAAGCCAACATCCTGGTTGTCTGTGCAACTCCACATCCTTTCCCACTTAACACACACTTGGGGACCTTAGCTGATGGTCTGGGCTGTTTCCCTTTTGACAATGGATCTTAGCACTCACTGTCTGACTCCCGGCAATAAGTATATGGCATTCGGAGTTTGACTGAGCTTGGTAATCCTTGCGGACCCCGCACCCAATCAGTGCTCTACCTCCACTACTCTTATACCGAGGCTAGCCCTAAAGCTATTTCGGGGAGAACCAGCTATCTCCGAGTTCGATTGGAATTTCTCCGCTACCCCCACCTCATCCCCGCACTTTTCAACGTACGTGGGTTCGGGCCTCCAGTGCGTGTTACCGCACCTTCACCCTGGACAGGGGTAGATCACACGGTTTCGGGTCTACGTCCACATACTAAGTCGCCCTATTCAGACTCGCTTTCGCTGCGGCTCCACCTTCTCGGCTTAACCTTGCATGTTAAACGTAACTCGCCGGTTCATTCTACAAAAGGCACGCCATCACCCATAGATCGGGCTCTGACTTTTTGTAAGCACACGGTTTCAGGTTCTATTTCACTCCCCTTCCGGGGTGCTTTTCACCTTTCCCTCACGGTACTGTTTCACTATCGGTCGCCAGGTAGTATTTAGCCTTAGCAGATGGTCCTGCTGGATTCATACGGGGTTTCACGTGCCCCGCACTACTCGGGATCCGTCTCGGAGAGAATACAGTTTAGGTTACAGGGCTTTTACCTCTATCGCGGGCCTTTCCAGACCTCTTCACCTACCATATTCCTTTGTAACTCCATGTGAGACGTCCCACAACCCCTAAGAGCAAGCTCTTAGGTTTAGGCTGTTCCGCGTTCGCTCGCCGCTACTGACGGAATCACTATTGTTTTCTCTTCCTCAGGGTACTTAGATGTTTCAGTTCCCCTGGTCTGCCTCTACATTTCCTATGTATTCAGAAATGAGTAACTGCGAATTACCACAGCTGGGTTTCCCCATTCGGACACCCCCGGATCAAAGCTTGCTTACAGCTCCCCGAGGCAGTTTCGTTGTTCGCCACGTCCTTCGTCGGCTCCTGGCGCCTAGGCATCCTCCGTGTGCTCTTATTAGCTTAACCTTGATTCTTCCGAAGAAAAATCTCACTAATAACTTTTACTTGTTTACACAAGTTGCTAAAAGATGTTCTAAAACGCAAATTCGTTTCGGTATCCAGTTTTCAAGGATCAAGTCTTACTTGAGAGCTTAAACTCTCAAAACTGAGCAACGAGTGAGTAACAGGCCTAAACCTGAGTTTTGGAAGCTTAGCTTCCGATTTGAATGTTCTCATTGCAGAGAACGATTCTCCATAGAAAGGAGGTGATCCAGCCGCACCTTCCGATACGGCTACCTTGTTACGACTTCACCCCAATCATCTACCCCACCTTCGGCGGCTGGCTCCCTTGCGGGTTACCCCACCGACTTCGGGTGTTGTAAACTCTCGTGGTGTGACGGGCGGTGTGTACAAGACCCGGGAACGTATTCACCGCGGCATGCTGATCCGCGATTACTAGCAATTCCGACTTCATGCAGGCGAGTTGCAGCCTGCAATCCGAACTGAGACCGGCTTTGATGGGATTGGCTCCACCTCGCGGCTTCGCTTCCCGTTGTACCGGCCATTGTAGTACGTGTGTAGCCCAGGTCATAAGGGGCATGATGATTTGACGTCATCCCCACCTTCCTCCGGTTTGTCACCGGCAGTCACTCTAGAGTGCCCAGCATTACCTGCTGGCAACTAAAGTTAAGGGTTGCGCTCGTTGCGGGACTTAACCCAACATCTCACGACACGAGCTGACGACAACCATGCACCACCTGTCTCCTCTGTCCCGAAGGCCGCTGCTATCTCTAGCAGATTCAGAGGGATGTCAAGACCTGGTAAGGTTCTTCGCGTTGCTTCGAATTAAACCACATACTCCACTGCTTGTGCGGGTCCCCGTCAATTCCTTTGAGTTTCAGTCTTGCGACCGTACTCCCCAGGCGGAGTGCTTACTGTGTTAACTTCGGCACCAAGGGTATCGAAACCCCTAACACCTAGCACTCATCGTTTACGGCGTGGACTACCAGGGTATCTAATCCTGTTTGCTCCCCACGCTTTCGCGCCTCAGCGTCAGTTACAGCCCAGAAAGTCGCCTTCGCCACTGGTGTTCCTCCACATATCTACGCATTTCACCGCTACACGTGGAATTCCACTTTCCTCTTCTGTACTCAAGCCACCCAGTTTCCAGTGCGACCTCAGGTTGAGCCCAAGGTTTAAACACCAGACTTAAATAGCCGCCTGCGCGCGCTTTACGCCCAATAATTCCGGACAACGCTTGCCCCCTACGTATTACCGCGGCTGCTGGCACGTAGTTAGCCGGGGCTTTCTTCTCAGGTACCGTCACTCCGGTAGCAGTTACTCTACCGGACGTTCTTCCCTGGCAACAGAGCTTTACGATCCGAAAACCTTCATCACTCACGCGGCGTTGCTCCGTCAGGCTTTCGCCCATTGCGGAAGATTCCCTACTGCTGCCTCCCGTAGGAGTCTGGGCCGTGTCTCAGTCCCAGTGTGGCCGTTCACCCTCTCAGGTCGGCTACGCATCGTCGCCTTGGTGGGCCGTTACCCCACCAACTAGCTAATGCGCCGCAGGCCCATCCCTCAGTGACAGATTGCTCCGTCTTTCATTCTTCTCTCAGGAGAAAAAAGAAATTATCCGGTATTAGCTACCGTTTCCGGTAGTTATCCCAGTCTGAAGGGCAGGTTGCCTACGTGTTACTCACCCGTCCGCCGCTAAGTTACTTTGAAAGCAAGCTTTCAAAGTAACTCCGCTCGACTTGCATGTATTAGGCACGCCGCCAGCGTTCGTCCTGAGCCAGGATCAAACTCTCCAATTAGTATTGAAAAGAGCGATATGCTCATTTTGAAACATCTGACGAGAAAATTAATTCTCTAATTTTGGATTTCACTTACGTGATTTCCTACTCACTCGTTGTTCAGTTTTCAAAGATCAAGCCGTTTATTTCGTCGATGTGTTGTTCAGCAGCGACCCTTATAATATATCACAGCACCCTCGTTTTAGTCAACCTTTTTTTTAATTTCTTTTTTCGGTTGTCTTTCGAATGTTTTCGAAAGCACATCTCTGTGTCAGAGGGACGAGTTATAATTTAACACATGAACAAGGAAAGAGTCAACCATTAATTTTTCTGAATAAATATGAGCGTTTCATATTAGTAAACAAATAAAAAAGAGAGTGCTCAGCCTCTCCCTATCCTTGCTCATCTCTCTATAATTAAACATCTTCTACTGTATCTAATTCATCTCTATAATGTATAGCGGATCGCATGCCCTTCTCCCTCGTGAACATCAGCCCAAGATGTAATCTCTCGGATTAGCGAACGAGAAACCAGCTTTCGTAAAACAAGGGGTAGTTCAGACTCTAATTGACTCAGACCTGAATGCTGCAGTAATTCTTTAATGCTCCATGCTTCCTTACGGCTATTCAAAATATTAAAGAGCAATAGACAACAGTCCGTCATTTTGGACATAATCCCAAATTCACATGCAAGAAGCACAAGCTCCACACGTTGCTCTAAGGTCTCAGTACTGACCGTTAACTCCTCATAAAGTTTATGAACAGAGGTATTCATACTTTTAACCTGCTCCCAAATAGCTGGCTCGGGGAAAGCACCCACTTCACTCACTTCTATTCTTGCCCAATGATATAAGGCTATCAATACACAGTTGTAAGCATCCATAATAAAGCCAGCCTCTATATAGCGCTTGGATTTCACATACATATGCAAAAAGCGGGCAAACTCCATAAATGCGACCCGTTCCTTGATCGGTCCTTCAAATTGCAATATCTCGCTGCGCATTTCCTCGAGTATTCCCTTGGGGTCCCAGATCACTTCCCCCCTCATCAAACTGATAAGAAGTTCGTTATTATCCCCTGCCATAACAGCCTGCTCCAAAGCAAATAGGCCGATATGGACTGACTGGGTCCGTTGGTCACCGGCAATGGTATGGCGAACAATATGCTCTCTATCCTGTTCTTCATGCAATACTAACACTACCATATCAAAATCTTGAAGAAGTGCGCTTTGAAACGGAATATCCCCATTCTGCCGCAAAACGACCGCTCCTAAAACATTCTCATCAAACGTTTCTCCACTCAACAAAGTTACATTGGACAGTTCCATGCTTCCCTCCATTAAATTTGGCGATTTTGCGTCCAGTCAGTTATAATTCAGTTATAATTATTATTCTACATATGAAAGACAGTTCCTTCTGGACAACCCAACTATATTTAGTTAGGAGCAAACACTCATGAAGTTTAAAACGGCTAAGATCAACGCTTTTCGCACATGGGGATTACTGCTCACAATGCTCGGAATGGGACTTATGGTTTTGGGTACAGCGGGCATCGTGTTTTGGGGCTCAACTGGAAAAGTATTCGCTGGAATCGGTCTTGTAATCGGTTTAATCTCAATGATGGCAAGTCTTGCAATCTATTTCTGGGCTGGGATGCTGTCAACTAGCGCAGTCCAACTGGAATGCCCTGAATGTCACAAGCTGACCAAAATGCTGGGCAAAACAGACCGCTGTATGTTCTGCCATACCATCCTTACTATGGATCCAGCTGAGGCCAATATTACTGCGGAACAACTTAAGAGTCAGCAGCTTAATCAATAAAACATATCTTACAGAAGCTTATTACTAGCGATTTATAATGCAATCAAACATTTGCTTAATACAACAAAGGGGCCCCTATATTGGGAGCCCCTTTGTTTATTATGAATGAAATAATAATTACTTATGAATCCCTTGTAATGCCTCCCACGCAGACGGATTACTAAAGCTGCGATTCCATGAACCGATGCCACCAAGCCCTAAAGACTTAGCAAGCTCAACTCTAGCTTTTAAAGAAACTTTGTCTTCGATCCATATTTTTTTAAGAGCGCCATCTTCCTTATACTCAACGTAATTCTGCCCAGCTGCCTTATCAAAGGTTGGGGTTAGCTTCTTCTCTTTAATAATTTTTTCAACGGCATTCATACTAACCGATTTAGAGCTTACTTTGGTCTTGCCATCCACCTGGGCCTCAGTCCAAATTCTAGTATACAGTGGAATCCCTAGAATCAGCTTCTCAGGCGGCACATCGTCTTCCTCTATGATCCGGCTTAACGAGCTTTCTACCCACGGCAGAGACGCAACAGAGCCCGCTACAGGACTAGCCGCCCAATGCTCGTCATAAGCCATAACAATAAGATAATCAACTACTGAATTAAGAGCCCTACGATCAAGGAAAGCTGACCACATCTCACTGTTGGATTTAGGGGTTACGTCTATGGAGACGATTAAGTTTTTGGCTTGAGCCATAGGTTTTAGCTCTCGCATAAATTGTGTAACATTCTCCCCGTCTTTCGTATATACATTCTCAAAGTCAATATTAATTCCATCCAGCTTGTATAAATCTGAATACTCGAGGATCTGTACGATCGCGTTCATCCGCTTCTCATAGCTCGACAATGCCTCAGTGGTTATGTCCGGATCAAAGCTATTGCTGAGCAGCCCCCATACTTCCAACCCGCGCTCATGGGCCCACTGCACATACGTACTATCAGCCTGACTGCGCACATTCCCATCACCATCTATGATACTGAACCAAGTCGGGCTAGCCACGTTAACGCCCGGTAGCTCACCGAATGTACTTGGATCAGGTTTACGTTGATAAACTGCTTCCCAATACAAATTCACTGACTTCCCTTTCCAGCTTCGTTCTGCCCGTGAGGGAGTGGTGCTTTTGGGTTCCACTGTCTTTTGACCGTCCGAGATAATATCACTAGCCTTGGCATAACCCGCGTAACCGCTGCTTAACTGCACATACAGCCAGTCCTCATTTTCCTTATTCCAAATACTCACACCGGCTCCTGGGGACATATCCGCCACGATGGGTGCGTGAATCGACGCTTCGTTGCGAAGAGCGACTGTCTTATCTCCCGCTCCATCTTTCACTTTCCCCAGAGGTACAGTCTCCCCTGCTGTCATTAACAGCACAGCCCCGGTGGTCGTATCCTCTTCAATTTCAAATCCATAAAGGTCCTCTAATACATCTGCAGGAAGATAGGTTATCTTCTCCTTAACTTCAGGTGCCAGCCGCAGCTGCAGCGGACGATTGTTCAGACTAGCATCGGTTTTATCCTCTTGCATATATAGAAGTTCACTTTCCGTTGATAGGATGACCGATTTAGTCTTTTCTTCATAACGAATAGAGGAGTCCACATGTTCCTGCAGTAATGGTAAAGGCAAAAGCATGCTATCACCGGTCCCTGAGGCGGAATATCCTGTTAGCTCTCCTTTTACGAAGATAGGATGTTCTAGGCCTTTCCAGTCTGGATCGATGTGCTGGCGATTTGGCAATACAAAAAACACAACCCAATAAGCTGCTGCCGCAATGAGCAAAAGTCCAAAAAAGCGTCGGAAAAGACCTCCGCGCTTTTTAACGCGTTTTTGTCTATATCTTCTGTCCAAAATAGATCCTCCAAATACTAGATGATTTTAAGTTAAGTCTAACAATACGATTATAACATCCACTTGGTTCCGGATAACCAGTATAAGTTAGTCATTTTCACTATATTTTGTTATTTTAAAAAAAATAAAAACGTGAGTCCTCCGCTTTCGGATTTCACACGTTTATTGTGTAGCTTGGCTATACGCCCTTGAGTACTGTAGTATTCTGTCTTATTGTTGCTTCTCTCTGCAACATTTGCAAACTCCATGCAATTCCATACGCAAACCCGTAATTTTGAAGCCCGTTTCCTGCTCCGCATGTATCTCTACATCATGAAGCGATGGATAACTAAAATCTTCAATCTTACCGCATAGCTGACAGATGACATGATAATGATCAGATACATTGGCATCAAAACGACTGGAACTATCCCCGTAGGTCAACTCGCGAACCATGCCGGCTTCCATAAACATCTTGAGATTATTATATACAGTTGCAACGCTCATGCTCGGAAATTTCGGCTCTAGCGCCCGGTATATATCGTCAGCTGTAGGATGATTCATTGCTTCCATCAAATACGTAAGAATCGCATGACGCTGGGGCGTTATACGGACACCTGTTGTCTTTAATTGTTCCAGTGCATGTTGTACTCCACTCCCCATTACTGTCACCGCCTTTTGAATTTAAAAATAAAAGAAGTACTTCTTAAGATTGTAAGACTGGTTTTTCAATGTTGTCAACGAAGTCTATACATTATATTTATTATTATATAAGAAAAATTACTTTTTTCAATATTTCCTAACATTTAGATTGCTATTTCCTTCAACATGAAGCTTGAACTCACCGGTCCCCACTTCACCTGATACTTTTTTCTTATCAATTGTAAGTTCAGGCAAATCTGAAGTAATATCACCATATCCACTGGAACCATTCACTGTATAGTTGCTTAACACTGGCAAATACAATTGAATATCACCAACTGCGCTATAAATATCCCAGTCTCCAGCGACATCTGAAGAGCGAACATCAATGGTACCATTTAGAGATTCCGCATGTAGCTTGGATCTGGCTCCATCAACCTCTAAATTACCGTTTTTGGTAGTAATATCGATATCATTGCTATTTCCGATCGCACTAATATTGCCGACAGCCGTCGATAATTTCAAAGCACCGGTAACATCCCAAGCATTCATATTGCCACCGCTCGTCGTTAAATCAACGCTGCCTTGAACAGATCTGGCACGGACAGCTCCATTCAGTGTTTTTCCCTTAACATTACCAAAGATACGATGAAGGATCAGCTCTCCATTCCCCGTTTCCAGAGAAATGTCTTCAATGGCTTCTACATTCTGCAATGTGATCCCGCCATTCATGGTGCGAACATCGAGGTTAAAGCGGCGATCCTCCGGCAAGTAAATGTCTAAATCCATGCGTGGCTGGCGTTTGCCGGATTCTCCATAAGCCTTGCTATTTGAGGTTATTTTTATGTTGGGCCCTTCAACAACGTCCACAAAGGACTGTTCTGATATAGCTTCAGCCATCGGCCCATCCAACTGATCTACCCAAACTGTCGTCGTAATTTGAATATCATCCACCGGAGCACGGTGTAATAAAATATCACCATTAATACTATCAATAGATATTTTGGCTGTATTTAATTCCACCGGAACAATTAGCGGGGCTTTCTGATATTTGCTGCCTTTAGCCTCACCATAATCCACTGCTGCTGCCGTCAGATTAAGACTGACATTTTTCCATAGATATAAATAATGTTCTTGCTCTGCAACAATAAATACACTCGCAGCTAGCAATATAGCGGATAAAAGCCCACGTAAATCCAATCTGATTCTGGTTCCCTTGGCTGAACGGTTAGAGAAGATAAACATCAGCAGGAACTCAATCCCCCATAACACCGGGATGACTGGCCACCACTTCAAGAGCAGGAGCATATAGTCAGTTCCCTCTCTCCAATCCAAAAACAAAGGAACAGAAATAGCTATCAGCAATACAGAAGCCGTATATCTTCCTACGCGCCGCTTGCGAGGTTCATTGTCTTTACGCTGCACAACTGCTCTGGCAATTTCTCTAGCTCCTATAAATAAGCCACCGCATACTATAATGACAGATACAGCCATTTCAGCATAATGTTCAATAAAGAACTGGAGCCATGTTGGTTTTTGCCGGAACAGAATAAGCAGGGCGCCCCCTAATAGCAGTAAGAGCCCAAAGGATATCCCAGGCTCGCTGACGATACTACGACGCTTAGGAGCCACGTTTGCTTTGGTCACAGGGATATCAAGCTCATGATCCTCTGGGAAGCGAAGAAGCCTATCCGCTGATTGCAATACGTCATACACGTTATAAAAATAGATCGCCGGAATAATGAGCGCAAGTAAAATAAGTAGTGGAACATTAATCTGCATCCCGATGGATGAGAAATACAATAAAGCTGAGATATCCAAAAGAATTAGAAAGATGAAGGTGATCCCTTTTCGGAGAAGCCCAAAATACAAATGCCCCGTCCCAGGGATGAGAGCTGCCAGCAGTCCAGCGATAAATTTACGTTTGCGGTGGCGCCGCTTCGGACGCGGAGGAATAATCCTCTTCTGTATCTCACTCTCCTTAGTCTCTATATCAACAGAATCTTGCAGTTCTTCCTGCTCTGGGAGCATTGCAGAGTCATGTTTCATTTTGGACTCCTCCTTTCGTAAATAGTTGTCTATGAATATCTTTTTTCAAAGAGAACCACTCCGATGAAATTCAATCAATTCAACTCCTGGAGCGACTTCCTCCACACCGGTGGGCATAAAGCCATGTTTACTGTACAACGAAACGGCGGGTGTATTCTTTTTGCCTGTCGACACAATGAATTGCTCCATCCCTGCAAAATGCTCAAATACATATTCCAAAAGATGGCTAGCAATACCTCTGCGAAAAAAGTCCGGCCCCACCATCATTCGTGTAATCGTCAATTTGCCAGGAGATTCTTCCTCTACAGCAACAGCACCCATTAGTTCCTCATCTTTATCGAAGCAGCCATAAAAATCCTCTTTAGAGCTGCTGAGCATTTCTCTCGTCTCCATCAAAGGTGGAATTTCACGAAAGCCGATTAGTTCAGCTTCCAGTCTATAGGCCTTATGCTGAAGACTCCATAATTCATTAACGGTGCTTTCATCCTGCAGATTTAGCTTGTTAATTGTATTCATCCTAACCAGTCCCCTTATATGCCGCTAAGGGCCTGCCGTTGCCGACAAGCCCTTAGCTTATTACATAAGTATATTACCCCAAGTATAAACGCCTTCGGCGTCCTTTTATGGACGACAAGCGTTTAGCTGCTCAATACCTCGATGAGAAGTTTATTAGCAAGACCCGGATTCGCCTTACCTTTACTTTCTTTCATAACTTGTCCGACCAGGAAGCCGATTGCTTTCTGTTTACCTGCTTTATAATCTTCCACAGATTGCGGATTGGCGGCTACGACTGCTTCCACAATCCCTTTAATAGCACCTTCATCGCTGATCTGCACCAGACCTTTTTCCTCAACGATAACAGCTGGCAGTTTACCGCTCTCTAGCATTTCTTTAAATACTGTTTTAGCGATTTTGCTGCTGATGGTTCCGGCTGCAATCAGTCCGATCATCTCGCCTAGCCCTTGTGGTGTAATTTGTACCTGCGACAACTCCAGATTATTACCATTCAAATAGGCAAGCAAGTCACCCATAATCCAGTTAGCTACAGCCTTGGCATCCTGCGTATAGGCAAGACATCCTTCGAAAAAGTCCGCTAACAGTTTAGAGGATGTAATAACGCCTGCATCATAAGCTGTCAGGCCCAGTTCCTCGCTATAACGAGCTTTCCGTGCATCCGGAAGTTCTGGAATCGTTGAACGAATGGATTCTTTCCAAGCATCATCAATATGCAGAACGATCAAGTCCGGGTCCGGGAAGTAACGATAATCATGCGCTTCTTCTTTCCCGCGCATCGATAATGTTTTCCCTTGTGCTTCATCCCAGCGGCGAGTCTCTTGCACAACAACTCCACCATCATCCAGGATCTCAGCCTGACGATATTGCTCATACTCCAGTCCACGCAATACACCGCGGAAGGAGTTCATGTTCTTAAGCTCTGCTCTAATGCCGAATTCCTCTTGTCCTTCTGGGCGTAGACTGATGTTCGCGTCACAGCGCATCGATCCTTCTTCCATCTTAACATCGGATACGTCACAATACTGCATAATCGCACGGATTTTCTCCAGATAAGCACGAGCTTCCTCAGGAGAGCGCAGATCAGGCTCGGATACGATTTCGATAAGCGGTGTTCCCACCCGGTTAAAATCGACAAGCGAGGCAAAACCGCCATCTACGTGCGTAAGCTTACCTGCATCCTCTTCCAAATGAAGACGAGTAATGCCGATCCGTTTGGTCTCTCCATTAACTTCAATGTCGATCCAACCGTTCAGCCCGATAGGCTGATCAAATTGTGAAATCTGATAAGCTTTTGGTGAATCCGGGTAAAAATAGTTCTTGCGGTCGAATTTGCTAACATCACCAATGGTGCAATTTAGCGCCATCGCTGCTTTCATAGCGTATTCTACCGCTTGTTTGTTGAGCACTGGCAATACGCCGGGGTGACCCAAGCAGACAGGACAGGTATGAGTGTTAGGTGGGGCTCCAAATTCAGTGGAGCATCCGCAAAAGATTTTGGAGTTGGTATGAAGCTCTACGTGAACTTCCAAGCCGATGACCGTTTCGTATTTAGACATAAGTAATCCCATTCCCTCCTTTACTACAGCTGTGGACGCTGCTTGTGATGATCTGTATTTTGTTCAAAGGCATGAGCGACACGCAGAATCGTGCTCTCGTCAAATTCCTTACCGATAATTTGCAGACCTACAGGCATGCCTTCCGCAAAACCACACGGAACGCTCACAGCAGGAATACCCGCCAAGCTTACAGGAATCGTGAGAATATCGTTCAGATACATGGTCAGCGGATCTTCAGTCTGTGAGCCCAATTTGAATGCTGTCGTTGGCGCTGTTGGCCCGATGACCACATCATATTTTTTAAAGATGTCATCAAAGTCCTGTTTAATCAAAGTGCGTACCTTTTGTGCTTTTAAATAGTAAGCATCGTAATACCCGGAGCTGAGTGCATAAGTACCCAACATAATACGGCGTTTGACCTCAGGGCCAAAGCCGCAGCTGCGGGAATTAAGATATAGATCAAGCAATCCTCCGCCTTCATCTACACGTGCGCCATAACGCACACCGTCAAAACGCGCAAGGTTAGATGAAGCTTCCGAAGAGGACAGCAAATAATAAGCTGCTACTGCGTATTCCGTATGCGGTAATGATACTTCCTCCCAGACAGCACCCATTCCTTCCAGCACTTTAAGTGCAGACAAGACTGTCTCACGCACAGAAGCATCGACACCTGCTCCCAAATATTCCTTAGGTACAGCAATGCGAAGTCCGGAAACATCACCAGTCAGTGAACTCAAATAATCAGGAATTTCTACTTTAGCAGAAGTAGAGTCTTGGGCATCATAACCAGCAATCGCTTGAAGCACATAGGCAGAATCCTCTACATTACGTGTTAATGGTCCTATCTGATCGAGTGAGGAAGCAAAGGCTACCAGCCCGTAACGTGATACAAGACCGTAAGTAGGTTTGAGACCTACAACACCACAATAGGAAGCTGGCTGGCGGATGGAACCCCCAGTATCCGAACCTAGTGAGAAGAACACTTCGCCCGCAGCTACTGCTGCAGCAGATCCGCCACTGGAACCGCCCGGCACACGTTCTAAATCCCAAGGATTGCGTACAGGACCAAAGCTTGAATTCTCATTAGATCCGCCCATTGCGAATTCATCCATATTTAATTTACCGATTGTTACGGCATCTGCCTGCTGCAATTTAGAAGCTACAGTAGCGTTATAAATCGGCTGGAAATCGCTCAAAAATTGGCTGGCACAAGTTGTGCGCAGGCCTTTAGTTACAATATTATCCTTGATTCCGGCAGGAAGACCAAATAGCAATCCACGTGCTGCTCCGGATGCCAGTTTATCGTCCAAAGCGCGTGCTGTCGCACGTGCGCCCTCCTCGTTCAAGGTCAAAAATGCATTTACGTTCTTATCCCGCTCAGCGATAATCGCCAGCGATTCTTCAGTCAGTTCACTGACCGATACCTCTTTAGCAGTTAACATGCGGTGTACTTCAGGCAATCGATTTTGAAACAGGCTCAAGATTCTTCCCCCTTTCTAATTATGTAGTTATTCCAAAACAGCTGGAACCTTGAAATGTCCGTCTTCATCATCTGGAGCGTTAAGAAGTGCTTCCTCTTGCGTAAGGCTATCCTTCACAACATCCTCCCGCATTACATTGCTGACTTGCAGCACATGCGTGGTCGGCTTTACATTCTCCGTATCTAGCTCATTTAATTTCTCGGCATATTGTAAAATAGCATTCATTTGTTCTGTAAAGGTTGCCTCTTCTTCCGGGCTCAGCTGCAGACGAGCCAGCTTGGCCACATGCTGCACATCTTTAACGGTAATGCTCATAAGAAAAATCCCTCCTGTTTAAAGGGCTAAAGCGCCCGGATAACGTTTTTAATTATATTGTAGAAGCTTGGACAATTCAATGATGGGCTGTAAAACAAACGCTCCTTTATCAAAGTGAAGGGGATTCCTACATATTTTAAAGGAGCGTATCGTTCATCAATATATAGGGATTGTCATTTCCAGCTGCGGAATATATTCGACTGCCGGGTATCCATTATTGTCTAGCAAATTTCGTTTTCCACTACCCTCTCCAGTATATTTGTAGAAAAAGGTTTTGATTGTCAGTGCTTTTACATCCTTGGGCAGCGGTACAATATTAACATCCTCTTTAAGACTATAATGGATTGTGTCATCTATCTTTTTCGAATCCGACCAACCATTGCTGCCATTTACATATTGCAACAAGTTACCTTTATCATCATAGACTTCATAATTTAATGCCAGGTTATTGGTATCTGTCAGATAAGTATAAGGAATACCCTCGAGGGCTACAGCACTCATCCGTATTTGTGTAGTTGCCGGAGTCTGTGTAATCTTCTCCACTGTGGTCGTTACATCATTGTAAGTTTGACTGATTCCGGGTTGCTGAACAATATTATGACTCGTATCCTTTTTTACAGGAATTTCAATTTGAAAATCATCATCGATTCCGGACAGACGACCTTTTACTGTCATTTGGAACTGCTCTGGTAAAGTAATGCCTCCCTCATCATAGGATTTCTCTGAAAATTGCAAAATCAACGATTGTTCATCTACTCCCGGAGAAAGGATAAGGCCAATATTGTGTTTAAAAGAATCCTCTTCTTCCTCCCCAGCAGCGTTTAAAGGCTGTCCATCAATAAATACCTGCAAATCCTGAATGTCTCCACTGAATATTCCCTCTTCATCTTCACCTTCAAGTTTCAATGCTACAGAAAGCCGTGTGCCGTCATATATAACTTCATTAGCACGGATAATAACATCTTGAACAAGATCACTGGTATCAACTGCAGTCGTTAAGCCTTGGCGACTCGCCGCTTGAAGTCCCATATCATCTGCGAGCTCAAAAATACTATTGACTAACGGAATACGTTCCAGCGACCTAGCCAATGCGGGAGAAGTAAAGCCGCTTCCAAGCACGATAACCCCCAAAACAAGAGCTGCCCCGAAGCCAAGCGCTGTCCTCTTAACATTACGAAATTTGTGCGTGGATCTCTTTATCTTCACATGATCCAGCATTGTATACGTATCCTCTTGACGTTGGCGAATCATAGAGGGAAGCTCATTTGCCGGGAGGATGTCCATATCTTTCAAAAGCAATTCAAGCTCTTGCGCTGTTCTCTTCTTCATCTGTTCCATCCTTTCTAAATATCATTAGAATCCATTCAATAAGTTTTTTCTTGCTCTGTAGAGGCGCGATTTGACTGCCGTTTCGGAAATATTCAGAAGATCGGCAATTTGCTTAACGGGCATGTCCTGAAAATAATGCAGCGATATCACGGTCTGGAGCGAAGTATCCAATCGTTCCACTGCTTCCCGCAGCTCAATTTTCTCATATTCTGCACCGGAGGAATGGCATTCCAAAGCAGTAAGGGGATCTCCAAACTCCACAATATTTGTCCGCTTGCGTTGGAGCTTATGACATTCGTTTATAAGGATGCGAAGCATCCATGTCTTGAAAAATTCTGGTTGCCGCAATCCATGGATAGACCGGTAAGCCTTTAGGGTGGCTTCCTGCATGGCATCTGCACATTCCTCGTCCCTGCCCAAAATAGATCGGGCCATGCCGTACATTTCAGGTTCAATCTGCCGGCATAGCTGGATAAACGCTTCTTTATCGCCATTTCTCGCTTTTTGAACAGCGGTTATCATCTTCACTTGAGGTTCTCCTTTATTTAAGTTAAAACGCCTATACCGCAGATCTGCATTCTCGTATTCGGCTCTCAATAATTTAGATACATAAAACAGGAGATTGGTTGTATACCCAAAAAATAAAAAACAAACTTTCGAAAACTATAAAGAAGGAATAAAAGAAAAGATTTTGAAAATGATGTGTAAATTCAGAGGATTAATGTGGGGGAAATACTTTTTATGACAAAACAAAAAAGCCGGCTTGCGCCGGCCTTCCTTAAATCCAAGCTCGAAGATTCACTTGTTTGATGAAATCCGCTTGGGACATGCTTTCGCTTGACGTTGATTCCGTCTCTTCTATATCCATATCTTCACCGTTCATCAAATGATGGAACAGCTTCTCATTGTACGTGGACAAAGCGTAATCAATCAACGCTTCATGCGTTGCTCTTTCAGCCTCAGCTACTAATAAATGTTCTTCCGCCTCAATGTCCTCAGCCGGAACATAAAAGTTCCTATTCGCCTCTGGTACACGAATAACATAGTCAAACGCATTATCGGGATTGCGGTCGTAAGCAATTAGGTAGCCGTATTCCCCGATAGGAAGACTCTGCTCGAAAGCGTCCGCAACAATGACAATCTTCTCTCCTAAACGCAGCATCGCCCTACCTCCTAACCCCAAAATCTTTCAAGATTTTGCTTGTTTCAACAGTCTACTAAAAAAAGATAGAACTGTCTAGTTGAAGGCTGGCCGATCCTACAAATTCTATGAAAATATACTATATTTAATAAAAACATAACTTAAGTTTCAAGCGGTTAAGTTATTCTTCCTTGTCAAAAGTGCAGCACCCACTAAACAAATCAAGATCAAAATAGCTGCTGAAAGATAGGGTCCAACCCTGAATCCTTCTCCAGCCATAAGGATTTCAGCCGACAACCCGGCAAGCCCCGCAGGTGCCCATTCAAACCATGAAGGCAATAAGCTTTGGCCTAATGATAATGCTGCCATTAGCACCAATGCTAAAAAAGCGGCAACTGGGGATTTTAAAAACCCACTAAACAACAACGTAGCTGAGACAGCACATAACAGCCACAATCCATATACTCCAGCAGCTGCGATGACATCTCCCCAAGATAGTGAACCAATCAACTGCTCCGTGTAGTAAGCAGCCCCCGCTGCACCTAATCCTAGAGCAACGATCAACAGGGTCAGCTGTGCTGCCCATTTAGCGAACACTATTGCGGCTGGAGAAACCGGCCTTACCAGAATTAATTCCATAGTTCCGCTATAGCGCTCACCAGCTAAAACATTCATCGCGCCAAGCGCCAATACTAACATTCCGATCGTTCCGTACTGTCCCAAAGATTGCGCCATCACAGCTGCGGCACTCGGTATTTCATACCCCTCTAGGAGACCTGGAGGAACATCACCTGAAGCTTTTAATATTTCCGGCAAATAATAAGTAGTTAACGGCTGCATAATGCCTAATAGGATAAAAACGACAGGTATCCAGATTAACTTATAACTGCGAGCCATTTCGAGCATTTCTTTGCGATAAAGGACCCAGGCGCTTCTCATACTCCCACCACCTTCATAAATAAATCCTCTAACGTGGAAGAACCCGCTTCAAATTGCAGTAATGGAATTTCGAGCTGCGCCGCTTCTTGCAGAATCGTCCAACGGGCCATGTCTACATCGTTGACATTAAAAATGGCATGATCTCCGAACAACTGAGTCTCCAGTACAAACGCTTTGGCAGCAAGAGACTCCAGCCACTGAATAGCTTTTTCTTGCTTCTCCGTACGTAAACGAATAACAGGAAGGCTGTATTGTGAACGAAGCTGTGATAAAGATCCCTTCTCAGCAATCAAGCCTTGATTCATTAAAATAATATCATCGCAAATTTCTTCTGCATCATGCAGCACATGTGTAGAGAAAACTACAGTTGTCTCCTCACGTATTTCCCGCACCAGTCCCATTACTTCTCTGCGGCCAATCGGATCAAGTGCAGATACAGGCTCATCAAGCAATAACAGACGAGGCCGATGCACAAGCGCCTGAGCCAGACCCAGCCGCTGTTTCATCCCGCCGGAGTATCCACCAATCCGGCGACGAGCATCACCTTTAAGCCCTACACGCTCGAGCGATTCCAATGCCCTGCTGGTTGCGTCTTTAGTTCCCATTCCACTAAGCTTTGCAGCGAAAACAACATACTCATGTCCAGTCATCCACCCATAAAAAGCTGGAGACTGTGGCACATATCCTAATCCTCTGCGATATTCGGCTCCAGGACGGCTCCCCTCAAATGAAATCATGCCAGAGGTGGGTTCAAGCAGCCCTGCCAGCATACGAAGTGTGGTCGTTTTCCCAGCACCGTTAGGCCCCAATAAAGCGACGCACCGTCCTTTCTCAATTTCAAAGCTTATATCATTTACGGAAATATGCGCCCCATAGCTTTTGCGCAAATTCATAACTTGAAGGAGTGACATCAGACATCTTTCCTTCCTATTGTGAAATAAGCTACGCTACCTAATATATTTCCGCAAATAATGATAATAATCCACATCCATTTTGGGCCACGAACGTTATCCGCTTTGGCCAGTGATATCAGTCCAATAATTGCAAGCAAAGCCTGAAGAATAATTAACGGCATGATTAAACCCCATTTTACCTCTTCCATGAAGTACCACTCCTTGTAATAGGATGAAAGGAACGAGCTTCTTACTAAAGCTTTACAACTGCTTCTTCCTTCTACGTCGGTCAGGAAGTATGACAACGAGTAAATAGACTAATGCTGGGGACGGAACTGTAGTAATCGCCCACAATCCCCAGAACCAAGCTTTTTTTCCGCGCCGTCTTGCATCCCGGAACAGTAAGGTCCCTTGCAGCATTAATGCTACTGCTATGCCAAACCACAACCAAAGAGGCACATCCTGTAGCTCATTCATTCTTGTACACCTTCTCTATTTCTTCTGATCCTGGCGATCCCTAAGCCACCCAGTCCTACAACAGGAATGATCGCCTGGATAATCCAATAGATCATGGGTGCAGAAGTGAGAATGGATAGAAATGCGCAGATCAGGATCAATGAGACCCCCCAGAATAACAGTAGTTCTTTACGTTCCCTTCTCTTTCTGTGCACAGCTGCATCAGCCATTAACCACTCCAGTTCCTGTAACGAAGGTGGGGTGATGTCATCATATTGCGCATCCAAACGCTCAAGCTCTTCAGTAAGCTTGTGCAAATACAGTTCTGGCTCCTTATCCTTCTCCATCCTCATTCAGCTCCTTTCGCAATTGGTTAAGACCAAGGGATACACGCGATTTGACCGTGCCTGAAGGAATTTGCATGATCACACCGATTTCTTCATAGCTATAGCCATAATAATGCTTCAGCAGCACAGCTACCCTCTGAGCAGAGGGTAGCTTGGAGATGGAATCGAGTACTTCACTCCATTCTTCCCCCCTGCTTTCAAACCGCCAACGAATCGAACGGGTGCCCTGGGCCTGTTGTTCCCGTTTCTTCCAATCTGCCTCACGTTTCCAGCGCCGCTTTCGATCGATGAATATTCTGGTAGCTATGGTGATTAACCAAGAGGAGAACGAAGAAGAACCGTTATAGGTATTGATTTTTTCCATACATCTGACCATCGTGTCCTGTACAAGATCCTCTGCCAGTAACGGGTCCATAGTCACTTTTAGTAAATATTTGAACAAAAAAGTATAATGTTCTCGCAGCAGTGAAGACAGTGCTGAAGTATCTCCCTGCTGTGCCTGCCTGATTTTCTCCAGCGCCTGATCGCTCATCTGCCCCTCCATTCAGGATTAGTTCTTATTTGTAATACGATTATGTATAGTGATTCGTTCATTCCGTTTTAATTTTATTTTTTGAGCTCCCAGAGCTTACGCCGCCATGGCTGAAGCAATCCTGCTTCTGCTGGAAAATGCCAAAAAAGAGGCGTTCTTCTGGGCTCGCCTCCTGAAACCACTGGTATTCTCCCATCCTTATTCTCAGATTGTATGTCCCTGCGTTCTATGGAAGTACAAAAACCTCCCCTTCCAGAACATTCTGAAAAACATCGGCATTTACTGCTGCAAAAACTAGTCCATTTCTCCTTGGAGTCATACCATCCGTAATCCAACGGGTAAGACATATTCTTCTCCAATCTATTTCCCCCCATGCTTTTAAACCTATATGTAGACAAAAAAAAGAACGCAAACCGGGATTAATTCCGCAGTCTGCGTGCTTCGCGAGGTTAATGTTACATTTAATTAACAATAGTGTAGTCCTTTTGTATCCCTTTGTCTATCAAAAATTCCCCGATTCTTGTCAGTTCTACTAGAATGACTGTTTATTGAGGAATATAAGGGTTACGAACTTTTTCAAAACCGATAGTTGTTCGTGAGCCGTGACCTGGATAAACCTTCACTTCATCATCCATTTTGTACAGCTTGCCACGAATAGAATCGAACAAATCACGTTCTCTGCCACCAGGCAAATCGGTGCGCCCAACTCCCATCTTAAACAGTACATCTCCAGAGAATAAATCATTCCCGCATAGGAAGCTGACACTGCCCGGAGAGTGCCCAGGTGTGTGGTACACCCGGAAGGTATGTCCGATGAATTGCAGAACTTGTCCTTCTGCCAGATCATACTCTGCAGGATCTGTAGTCAGAGGAGGTGAAATATCAGGCCACATCAATGAACCATTCAGCTTAGGGCTGCTGAGCCATTCACTTTCTAGTGGATGTAAATAAACAGGACATTTCTTAGCTTTACGAATTTCGTCTACGCCGCCCATATGGTCAAAGTGCGCATGCGTTAGCAAAATAGCCTCGATCTCCATCCCTTCGATACTCCGCACTAATGCCGCAGGATTCATGCCGGGATCAATAATGATTCCCTTCGTTGGATCCGCACCTGTCAGCAAGTAGGCATTGGTCTGAAGCGGACCTAAATTAAACGAACGTATATTTAGCATCGGTCTAGAATCCGGAAATCAGACTACGCAGCTCTTTTGCGATAACTGCCTGTGATTCCGTTCCTTCCCCATAAGCTTGCCCCATAGCCTTACGTACTTCTGCGATTTTGCTGTCGTAATCAGCAGCCTCACGATCAGGATTCTCACGTTTGAACTCTCTCATTAGGCTCTGCACATGCTCTGGACGAGGACCCCAATGTCCAAGCACGTATCCGCCGGTATCCGCAAAGATCACAATCGGAACAGATCTTCCGCCCATGGTCAAGAATTCATCCATAAGCTCCTGATTCTCTTCCAAAATGAATACCTCTGTCTTCATTCCGGCAGTCTCCAAAATACGGAAAACCGCAGGGACATTACGTACTACATCTCCACACCAATCAGCAGCAAGGATAAGTACCCGCAAATCGTCACGATGGTTCAGACTTTCGAAATATTCCTTGTCGCTCTCATCTTCCCAAGAAAACTTCTCATACCAGGATTCAAAAGCCTGCTGGTTCTTCGTCATGCTTTCTACAAATTGGCGCGGTGTAAGACCTTTTCCAAATTTATGAGCTACATTCGGTTTCATTTTGCAGTCCCTCTCTTCTTGGATTTAAACCACTTATACACAAAATAAATGATGATTAGTGCTAACGCTACAAGAATAATTTCGTTGGTGTACTTAGCTGCTACTTCGTCAATATCTTCCCACTTATTCCCCAATGTCATACCGAGATATACAAACAAAGCACTCCATGGAATAACAGCAAGTGTAGTCAATAAAGTGAACTTACCTAAAGGCATACGAGAAATCCCCGCTGGAACGGAAATGGCATGGCGAACAACGGGAATAAAGCGTGCCGTAAAGATTACGCCTGTCCCATATTTATTGAACCACTCTTCCGAATGATCAATATGCTTCTTTTGGATAAGAATATATTTCCCGTATTTCTCCAGTACAGGCCTGCCCCCATAACGGCCAATCCAATATACAAAGATCTGGGCAATCACTCCGCCTATCGTACCAAACAATACTGCGCCGAAAAAATTAATATCTCCACTCCATACCAAGAAACCACCGAAAGCCAATACAATTTCACTCGGAATAACTTCAATCATCAGTCCGATCATAATCCCAAAATAACCAAGACTCTGAATCCATTCAAATAATGTCGAGATCAGATCAGAAATAAAATGCAAACGTGCTCCTCCTCCCTTTTCCGCAGAATATGGCTACATGTATCAAGCTAATCGCCTTTGGCATCTTTATAAGACGCTAAGCGTTTAAGCGAGTGAAATATAAGAACATAAAAGCATAGATACTAATCTTATACTTTCTTATATTTTTAAAAGCTTTGCCGCTCTGCTATATTTTCCAGTTTCTCTTAGCCTATTCTAGCACAAGCAACCTTATCACTTCTACTTACGCGGCAAGCAGCTTCTATCTTCCAATCCACACTTAAAAAGAGTTTGAGTAACAGGCATAAACAAAAAAGGTGAACAAATTCCACCAATAAAGGGAAAATGAACACCTTTTTATCTGCGCTCAATTAATAAGCCATCCAACCGGCATCAGCCGTTATCACCGATCCATTCAAAAAGCTTGCAGCATCTGAAGCCAAAAATAAGGCTACCGAAGCAATCTCACTGCTTTCCCCTGTCCGTGGCATCGACGCCATACCTTCGCCCGCTTTTTGACTCCCAAAAGGACTTGGATCAGACAGATCAATATTTGTCTTTACCCCGCCCGGCGCTATGGCATTACAGCGAATTCCAAGCTTAGCGTATTGAAATCCTATATTTTTGGTCATCCCGATTACAGCATGTTTAGAGGAAGTATAAGCCACTCCCGCACGCGAGCCCGCTAAGCCGCCAATAGAGGCTACATTGATGATACATCCGCTTTCCTGCGCCATAAAAATCGGCAAAATCTTACGAATGGCTCTCATCGGACCGGTTACGTTGACCGCAAGCACCTGCTCCCACATGTCATCAGTGATCTCGTGCGCTGGCGTCATTTTATCCATAATACCGGCATTGTTAACAAGGATATGAAGGCCTCCAAACTGTGTGGTTGCGGCATCAATCATTCGCTGTGTGTCCTCTTCCTTCGAGACATCTGCCTTTACGGGATAGATAACTCCGTGTCCCTCACCCGTTTCTGCCTTTTTGGCCACCGCTTCTACATTGTCCAGATGGATATCCGCAGCAATCACTTTAGCCCCCTGTTGGGCAAAAAGAAGAGCAATCGCTTCTCCAATCCCCGATCCTGCACCTGTAACAATTGCGACTTTATTGGTTAGTATCATATATCTGCTCCTCTGCATCGTATGTTCGGTGCATCAAGGAATGCATGCCCATCGTTAGTATTAACAGGAGTCGGCTTTGGACGGCAGTTAATTTTAAAGATTCGGTGACACTTTTACACACGCTATTGCTAAGTGAATACTGCATTGACAGCTATGAAAGTGAAGAGCTAATATATATTTAGATAATTATTTAAATATCGAAAGGCAGGGTGGAATATGAATGAATCCTTTAAAGCACTAGCTGATCCTACCCGTCGCCAAATCATTCGGTTACTAAGGGAGAAAGATCGAACCGCAGGTGAAATCGCGGATTTTTTCAACATGTCTAAGCCAAGCATTTCTCACCATCTGAATGCGCTGAAGCATGCCGATCTGGTACAGGATGAGCGAAAAGGACAATTTATTATGTACTCGCTAAACACCACAGTCCTCGAAGAGGTTCTCGGTTGGTTATTGGAGCTCACTGGTACAGGAAAGCAAACGGAGACGGAGAGTAAATCACTGGACGGCAAGCAGCAACGTCAGGATATCGATTCCAAAAAGGAGGCGGATTAATGATGAAAGATTTCAAATGGAGATGGCAGGATACCCTAATAGTAGTATTAGGTTTAGCTACATTAGCCTACGCTCTGATCAATTACAGCAAGCTGCCGCAGGAGTTACCAGCACAGTTTGGAATTACGGGTAAGGTCAACAGATACTGGGACAAAAACATTGCTATTTTTGTGTTCGGAATATTAGGGATTGTGCTCCCGCTAATCATGCAGTTCACACGCAGCATCGATCCTAAGCGGGAAAATTACAAAAAATTCGAAAATGCCTATGCCATGAGCAGACTTGCTATTGGGGTGCTTTTTAATCTAATGCTGGTGCTGTCGATTGCTTACGGTCTAGGTAAAGATATAAACGTTGGGAAGATCGCCATAGGAGCTGTCGGAATAATGTTTATTGCTCTCGGCAACTACATGCCACAGGTAAAAGATAATTACTTGTTTGGGGTTCGTACAGCCTGGACGCTCGCCAACCCCGAGGTATGGCGAAAAACACATCGCCTATCCGGGATAATGTGGATGATCGGTGGCCTACTTATTTTTGCAGGAGCCTTTTTGAGCGGAGCCTTGTCTCAGCTTCTTATTATTACGGCACTCGTACTTGCAATTATCGTGCCCATTCTCTACTCCTGGATGATTTCACGTCCGCTAAAATCGTAAAGCAAACATACTAAGCCGTCGACTCAAGTCGTCGGCTTGTTCTGTCATTCGGAACTCGCGGTCATTATGTTGCCCTCCTTTATTAGCCTCCTCTTCTGCCAACCTTCTATATTTCAAAAGAAGTTCATTCCCAGAGGCGACACAGATTAGGCCTTCCTTTCGCTTTCCTTCTGCAAGCTTTTTTTGCCCCATAAGAAGCATCCCTTCAATCGCCTTCACCCACTTGGCATTGTTGTACTTATCCAGCCTAAGGCTCTGGCCTATCCAATATAACGCTGCCCCCGGATGGTCGCTGCTCATCCATCGTTCAGCCAGCTCCCAGCTTAAGCTGGCATTCTCGGGAGAATACAACAAACTCTGCCGAAGCAGACTTACGCTCTGTTCACCCGAGAGCCGCCTAGATAATGCTATAGCCGTTCGAGGTGACTGGGGATTCCACGCCAGCGATTGCTCTAGCAACTCTACCTTCACCGAAGGATCCACCGACATAATCGCTTGTCGATAGAACTTCTCTCCTTGAGCGGCGTGAAAAGATAGCACCCCCAGCATAAGCGAAAAACAACATGCCGCAGTTCCGATTAGTCGGCGAAGACGGATTTGGGGCGGATTCTTGGATGTAGGGTAAACTATTAGCGGATTCGCTGGTGTAGTGACGTTGATGAGCAGGTTCGTAGATGTAGAGTGAGCGATTAGCGGATTCACAGGTGTAGTGACATTGGTAAGGGGGGTCGTAGATGTAGAGTTAGCGATTAGTGGATTCGCAGGTGCAGAGACATTGGTGAGCGGGTTCGTAGATGCGGATTGAACGATTAGTGGATTCGCAGGTGTAGTGACATTGGTGAGCGGGTTCGTGGATGTGGAGTGAGCGATTAGTGGATTCGCTGGTGTAGTGACATTGGTGAGCGGGTTCGTGGATGTGGAGTGAGCGATTAGTGGATTCGCAGGTGTAGTGACATTGGTGAGCGGGTTCGTGGATGTGGAGTGAGTTGACAGCTTGGTCTCAGACTGAGGATGGGTAGACGCAGATTGATGTTTCTGCTTATGCTCAGCCAGAGCAATCGCTGGCAGCCAGAATAGCAGCAGCCAAAATAATCCGTAGCTCCAGTCAAAATCAACGACGCTGTGTAAGACGATGACCAGAAACGGCGGCAGCAACCGCGGCGATTTAGTAGCCAGCAGCCAGCCTGCTGCCAACAGCATAAGGAGTATGGCTGCAAGACCAACGAATCCTAAGTTCAACAGGATGTCGAGGTATCCATTATGCACCTGGCTGCCCACATAAGGGCGAGATTGGGCGGCAAGGTATGAATGCCGCCAAGTCTCACCCCCACGTCCCAGCCAAGGTGCCTCTGCCGCTAGCCGCCAGGCGTCGCGGTAGAACAGCCCGCGCGCGGATACCGTCGATGACGGTCCGGTGATCCGCTCGCGCACGTGCAGGAGGACGGCGATCCCCGCCGCCGTCCAACCTGCCGCCGCCAATGCCAGCATGGCGGCTCGGGCAGTGCCCGCCGCGCCGCGCTGGCGGCGGCACAGCCATAGGCCGGCTAGCAGCGCGCCGGCCCAGTGCCCGGCCAGCAACAGCAGGCCGGGCACTGGCTCTACCGCCAACCCGGCACGGGCCAGTTGGCGGTAGAGTAGCGCCGCGGCGGCCACGGGCGCAGCGCCAGCAGCAAGAAGCGGCGCGATTAGCTGCCGCTTCCAGAGCAAGACGGCGGCGCAGGCGCAAGCCGCCGTCAGCCATGCGCCGCGCGACTCGGTGAGGAGCAGCGCGGCGGTGTACGGGAACAGCGGCAGCAAGCGCAGCAGCGCGGCGGTCGTGCTTCCCGCTTTTCCGTGCTCCGCCTCCACGCCTCCTGCCCCTTTGCTCCTCCGTTCTGCTTCTGTGCACTCCATCCCCAGCCCAACACTTCTTGCTCCCAACATATTCACGCTCTTTTTTGGATCCCCATAATAAACAGCAACAGCAAATAGCCGTTCCAGCAGAAAAACAGCCATCACAGCACCAAAAGCATTCGGATATTCCATCAATCCTGCTAATCTAACCCCTGTGGCGCTCACTTCTGCTGAATTGCTGTAAGCCACAGCGAAAGGCAACTTTACCACTCCACACACAGCCAATAAAGCGCTCAGGCATAAAGTCATACCCAGCATAGACCAAATTACATTTAAAATCCGGCGTCCCACCAGGTTCACCGCACAAAAACAAACCAATATTGCAAAGCTAGCATACAAGCCCCACCGCAGCATTTCATTCATAGTTCCCTGGGAAGAAAGTGGCCCGCACAGCCAATGAATCACATAAAGCGATAGAATAATTAAAGGGACGCTTAATAATATTCTTAACGCTCTATTTTCTCCACTAACTTGACCAACTTCACTAACTTCACTAACCCCATTGACTCCCGTAAAACCTCTTACTGCACCTGCACCTGCACCTGCACCTGCACCTACTCCTCCCCCACTTTTTCTCCATGCACCAACCCCAACAAGATAATAAAGCGAGCACGCACAACACAGCACAAACCATAAGGTTAGAAAGGGATACATCTCCTCAGTAAAAAACAATCCCCGCAACAAACAAGCACCCACACCAGCCGCTATCACTAAGGCTCCACAAATATATGCAATTGATGATTCCAGACTCCAGTCTTTTTTAAAACGCCACATTTAGATACCCCTGTATTCGTTAATTTATCTCTATCCTTTCCACATTTCCCTTATACAAGACTAGAACGCAAAAAGACGATACCTCTCCACAAAGGAGCGGTACCGTCCTAACCATTAGATCGCACTAGCTGTACTATCCGAATTCTCATTCAAAAAAGCTATATAGTTGTAAAAAGTACAACTAATCCCGTGCTTTCGCTGCTTACTTCCACTTTAATTGCACTTAGTGCAACTATTTTTCAAGAATCCCGCCGTATGGGGAGTATTGTTCGTTTTTAAGTGTACAAAGTGCAACTAAATCACTAAAACGCAGCTTCTGAGCATATTTAGTTGCACAAAGTACAACTAAACCAACTCGCCATTAGATCGCACTAGCTGCATCGTCCTAACCATTTGATCACACTAACTGGAACGTCCTAACCATTTGATCGCATTAGCTGCCTATCCGAATTCCCATTCAAAAAGGCTATATAGTTGTAAAAAGTACAACTAATCCCGTGCTTTCGCTGCTTACTTCCACTTTAATTGTACTTTCTGCAACTGTTTTTCGAGAATCCCGCCAAATGTGGAGTATTGTTCATCTTTAAGTGTACAAAGTGCAACTAAATCACTAAAACGCAGCTTCAGAGCATATTTAGTTGCACAAAGTACAACTAAACCAACTCGCATTAGATCGCACTAGCGGCACCGTCCTCGCTATTAGATCGCACTAGCTGCACCGCCCAAACCATTTGATCACACTAGCTGTACCATCCTAACCATTAGATCGCACTAGCTGTACTATCTGAATTCCCATCCAAAAAAAGCTATACAGTTGTAAAAAGTACAACTAATCCCGTGCTTTCACCGCTTACTTCCACTTTAATTGTACTTTGTGCAACTGTTTTTCGAGAATCCCACCATATGCGGAGTATTGTTCGTTTTTAAGTGTACAAAGTGCAACTAAATCACTAAAACGCAGCTTCTGAGCATATTTAGTTGCACAAAGTACAACTAAACCAACTCGCCATTAGATCGCACTCGCTGCACCGTTCTAACCATTAGATCACACTAGCCGTACCGTCCTAACCATTAGATCGCACTAGCTGTACTATCCAATTTCCTATTAAAAATGCTATATAGTTGTAAAAAGTACAACTGATCGAATTAGCCTGCACCTATAAGTGCCCATTCTACAGTACTACCGTTCTACGCTCTCTACCTTAATACCCTCTACCCTTCTACCGAACTCCCAGTGGGAAGCAGATCAGCGCATACGCGTTCGAGGTAGGGTTTTGCTCCCAGAAAATCGCGGAATGCGGTGTATTCGCGCCATTTGACGGAGTTGTCCCCGGCTGAACTCTTAACGGCACGAATCAAAATGTTCTTCGGCGTATTCTCCAGATCGATGAATTCCAGCAGCTGGCTGCTATAGCCCATCATGTCGAGCAATTTGGCGCGAATGGCATCTGTAGCCAAGGCGGAAAAACGCTCTTTCAGTATGCCATGCGAAAGCATAGGGCTCATTACTTCATTTTCGATTTGTGCGAATAATTCATGCTGGCAGCAAGGCACAGATAAAATTACAGACGCTCCCCAACGTACTGCTTTTTCAAGGGCAGCATCGGTAGCTGTGTCACAAGCATGAAGTGTGATCACCATGTCCACCTGCTCCAGCTCATTATACTCGGCAATGTCACCCACGAAGAACTTCAAGTGATCATAACCGATTTTGGCAGCAAGTTCGTTACAATGCTCAATCACATCTGCTTTTAAATCTAACCCAATGATATTAAGCTCCCGCTTCTTGCGAACGGTCAGATAGTGATACAGCGCAAAGGTCAAATATGATTTTCCACAGCCAAAATCCACAATCGTCAACGGTCGGCCTGTTGGCAGATCGGCAAGCACGTCCTCTACCATCTCCAGAAAACGATTGATCTGCCGAAACTTATCATATCTTTTGGCCAGCACTTTACCTTCTTTATTCATGATTCCAAGCTCCACCAGAAATGGCACAGGCTCTCCATCCTCCAGCACATAACGTTTGCGACGGTTGTGAGCTAGATCCGGCTCTTCCTTTTTACTTGGAGACTTGGTTAGGATTGATACTTTGAATTTCTTACTAATAAGCACCTGATAATCGGCTTCTACTGTACACAACAAACCTTGCCGATACGTTTCTCTAAATAAAAGAGATATTTCTTCCGCCGCTAACTCTGCGGGTACGTTGCGATGTTCTACCTTTGTACCAATATAGGACGCAAACTGATAATGCAGCTTCCCCTTTAGTTCAACAGGTTTAACCTGCACTTTGGTACAATTTTCGCCTTTATAACGTACTTGACTTAGGGTAGCCGTAATCAAAGTACGGTCATTAATTAGTTGTTCAATTAGAGCTGTTAAAGATTCCACAACGCACATCTCACTTTCGGGATTAAAAATGGAGAATCTATGTCTCCTAACCATCATCGTTCATTATATCACGTGTTAACAAGGGGCGTTCCTTGTTCTAGCAGGGCTTAACATGCAGCTCTCCACTAACTATAGTTAATGCTCGCCCAGACAACTTAATCTCGTCTTTACTTACCTCTAACTGAAGCAAACCTCCACGTTTCGAAGCTTGATAAGCGGTCAACTGCGTACGATTGAGTCTATCCGCCCAAAAAGGTGCCAATGCAGTATGCGCTGAGCCTGTTACCGGATCCTCATTCACTCCTACCTTCGGCGCAAAAAAACGTGATATACAATCAATACCTTCGATAGAGCTTTCTGCGGTAACCGCGAAACCTCTCCCTTCAAGCCCGGATAAAGCTCCGAAGTCAGGGCTGAGTTCGCGAACCCGGGCTTCCTGATCCAGTCGTACAAGTACATTGTCAGCATATCGCATAGTTTCCACCACATTGGCTTCTGCAATACCAAGTGCTGCTGCGAGACCTGAAATTACCGGAGAGGGTTGAAGCTGATAAGGCGGGAAGTACAGTGAGATCAAATCTCCTGAACGAGAAGCTCTGAGCAACCCACTGCGTGTATAGAACCTTGCTTCCATGTCAGGCGCTAGCAATCCGCTCTCCCATAGTACATGCGCACTTGCTAGAGTCCCATGCCCACACAGCTTGACCTCAACTTTAGGTGTAAACCATCGCAAGCGATATCCATCTTCCTCTGGCCAGAGAAAAGCTGTCTCTGACAAGTTCATTTCCGCTGCTGTCTTCTGCATATAACCTTCATCGACGGGATGCTCCAGTAAACATACCGCCGCAGGATTGCCTGAATAAGCCTGTTCTGCAAAAGCATCGATAATATATAAAGGGATATTCATCGTATTCATCAGGTTCCTGCTTCCTTTCGTATCGCTGTTACCCTGCCCCACTCTTTTAACCCCTGCTCTACTTCCTCCAGAGGAAGGGCACCTTGTTCCAATTCTGCAGATGATTTGAGCAGCAGCCGATTGTACAGCTTATCCCCTTCTATTACAACATCTTCTCCTTGCTCCCACAGCCGGTAGAGGCTGTCCTCCGCTTTACTATATCGTCCTACCGACTCCATATACTCCAACAGTAGCCGCTCCGTTTTAGACGGGAGACGATAGGCCTGCACATCCTGCAAGAGTTCATCAATTTCCTGAGTCATATGCAGCAGCTCCCTGTCTGCTCCATGAAGATCCGCGTACAAATATAAATGTAAAGCTCTCATACTTCTAAATAATGCTGCATCCTTATCGCCATTTGCCGCATAAATGCTGCCTTCTTCCTTCAGCAGTTTGGCCAGACCTTGAAGCTTATCGGACTCAACCACACCGCCAAAACGAAACATATCTATGATATCTTCTACAGATAGTGAATTTAAAAGACGTGAATTCAGCGGAAAATGCCGGTTCAACAGCTCATCGATTTCCCATAAAGCTTCTGTCGTCTTCCGTTCCTGCTTCAGAGAAAATACCTTGGCAACCATCGCCGTCATATCTTCGATCATCCGGACAATATAGTCTCTTCGAAACATGCAATTCCTCCTTTTCCGTACTGTGGTAGCAAAAAATTCAGGACTCAGACCACTTAAGTTATTCTATTGATTTATCTTAAACCATTGCCGAATTCTATGCCAGTTAAGGAGAATACCAGATCATTAGATAGCCCTTAAAAAAAGAGGCAGCACACGCCATAATGGCGCCGTGCTGCCTCTTTGTAGATGATTTTTTATACGCGGCTATTGCCTAAAACGGAAGCCTGAACAAAATCCTTTATGATCTCGGCTAATCGTTCAGGAGCTTCAAAAAGACTCATGTGGCCTGCACCCGATATCGTTGCTTGCGTTATATTCGGTTTATCCGCAGTAAAGGTTCGTTCAGCAGGAATCAATCCATCCTGCTCGCCAGCAACAAGCAATACCGGCAACGTAGTGGCCGTAATTACATCCCGTCGATCTGGACGCTCACGCATCGCCAGTGCAGCTCCTGCCGCTCCTTGTGGAGGCGTTTTGTAGCCGATTTCTTTAGCGCGCTCCAGCAGCTGTGGAGATGCAGAAGCGGTTGCTTCAGCAAACAAGCCTGGTACGAAGCTGTCTACGAAAGGAGTAATCCCTTCATTTTGAATCGCGCTGACACTCTTCAGTCGTTTTTCCTTAGCTTCTTCACTATCTGGATAAGCAGTAGAATGAATTAATCCAAAGCCTTTCAATCGAGAAGCATAACGCTGAGCAAACGATAGCGTAATATATCCGCCAAGCGAATGACCAAGCATGATGCATTCATCAATCTCCAGCGAATCTAACAGACCCAGAACATCATCTGCCATTTGTTCAATACTATAAGGTCCTAATGGAGCTTCCGAAGCTCCGTGACCACGTAAATCGGGAGCAATCACTCGGTAGCCGCTGCTTAAGACAGGAATGACTTGTTCCCAATATTCAGCGCTTCCACAAAAGCCATGCAGCAATACAATAACTTCGCCTTTCCCCTGATCACTGTAGCATATATTGCTTCCGTCACAACGAACTCTTTCCATGGCTGCTTCCCTCTTTCTAGAATACTAAGATAATGTGTCTAATATCTATTATTAAGCAAAACAGCCCGCCTTGAAACGGACAACTTATTTTTAAGTGCCCAATGGGCACTACTGGAGTCCGAATCCTTTTGCTGCCGCTATAGCGATATGTTCTGCCATAACCATCACTCTATGCAGTGGAGTGGTCTGCAACGTTCTATAGGGTTTCGGGCCATTCATATCTACAACGGCCGCCAAACTATAGTGACCTACGGCTGGAAGATTTGCCCCCACCGACTGTGCAGGCTGCAGTGGCTCACTCGAAACGAAGTAATATCCAAGCGCGATCGGAGGACCCAGACAAGCATCTACCGCAACTACAATATGCCCGGAGGGAATCTCAGCCACTCTGGCCACCAAATTATCTGCATCGCAAGGAAACGGCAACGTACCGATTACATGTCGGAAGCCATGTTCCACAAGTTTGCTGCCCGTCAACGGACCGAGTGCATCTCCTGTAGACCGATCTGTTCCAATGCACAGGAACGTGACTTCCTCGGCGGAATGCAGAGCAGCTATTTCCATGAAAAAGGACACTAATCCAGCATCGTCCATTTTAATGCGTTTTCCGCTTCCCTGTTCTCTGATTGCCAATACATTTCCTCCCTTCGATGATATTTTTGATCTCATGCCTTTAATTTAACATGATTTCAGGGAACCCGACAAAAAAATGGTGGTCAAGCTGCCAAACATGGTAAAATACATGAATCAGTATACAGAGAGGATGTTTTAACCTAATGGATTTAACAAAGCCTAGTCAGGAAAATGTTGAGTATATGATCGAGGCTATCAAGAACAAATTAAAAATGGCCAGTGCCGCGGCGATGCAAGCCTCCGCTTTTTCAGTAGATCATTATGAAGATATCTATGATGTTTATGAGGTAGCCATGGGCAGTGACAGACTGAGTATTTCTCAGGTGGAAGCACTCGTCTCCGAACTCGGCCGTCTACGTCATAAATAATAGTTCTCCCTATTACAAGAAGAACCGATGTTGCCGTCCTTTAAAGATGACCACCGCTTCTCGTAGAAAAAAGCCCTTCGCTGCGTATCCAGAAGATGGATTCGTAGTCGAAGGGCTCTTTTTATATGATCCTACTTTATGAAATTAAGCTTGAACTCGGTATCCGCATGGCCTACTCGTGTACCCCCGTCATTGTAAATCACGCCTGAAAATGCATTGCGCAGCTTTTCCATGGTATTTTTCTGACTATAACCAATTTGATTTAAAATTCCCTGTACAATAAGTCCCCACTCTTCTTCCGACCCATCCAGAATCTTGAAAGCAATCCCCAGTCGCTCACGGCGTAAGCCGAAGCAATAGACACCCTTAAATCCACCCTTAGCAATAATATTATCATCTTCCAAAAGAATAGAATCAAGGCGACCAGATCCAGAAACCATCTCCGGATAAGCATTCATTGCCGTTGTAATAGTAGTAACCGCTTTGCGAGTAGCTTCATCTGCAATCAAATCCGGATTGGCTAATTTCAAATAGGCCGTCGCCAAGGCGGTCAGAGGCAGAGCAAATACCGGCAGCCCGCATCCGTCCGTACCTAAACCGATACTGTCTGGGGCCACACCAGCCATATAAGCAATGGTGTCGATAATCTCACGCTGCACCGTTTGCTCCGGCTGTGAGTATTCTTCAAGCGGCAAACCTTTGAGCTTACTGTAAGATAAGATACCCATGTGCTTGCCCGCACAGTTATGATAGAACTTTCTTTTGCCCGCACCACGAATGGCGTTCTCCCTGCTGGAATAATCCAGCGGGTAACTCGTTGCACAGATCATTTGTTGCTCATCGATGCCAATCTTGGAGGATATGCTCTCTAGCGCAGCTACATGGTAGCTCTCTCCCCGATGAGAGGCGGTCATCAGGGCAACCTCTGCGGGTGTAAAGCCGTAATGCTCCACAATCCCCCCACGTACGCCTGGAATAGCCTGAAGGGGTTTAGCAGCTGAACGGGTGAACGATACAAATTCCGGATCACCTGCATACCCCTTTAAATTTCCGTTCTCTCCTACGATGGCAATATGCCCACTATGGACACATTCCAGCAAATCCGCCCGATACTCTCGTACTAATACGGTTTCCATGATTTCTCTCCTCTTTTAACTAGATGCTCTATAACTCACAAGGACTTATTAGTATTCACATTTAATAAATGCTAGAAAATAACCCCGTGCTCCGGGATTTTTGAGTACTCTACAAACTCCCTTAAGTGTTGGTTCCATGAGGAATTCTACTCCTATTTTCATTATTCTTCAATCCTGTCCCCACCAAGAAGATTTTAGAAACCGGATAAAATATAAAAAACCGCTTCCTTCTCAGAATCTTGATCTCTGAGTAGAAAGCGGTTTTTATGGAATTCAGCGTAGCCTCACAAGGGTAGCGCAGTTCGTCTTATCCTTTGCTTGCACCTGCGGTCAGGCCATCCACCAAGAAACGCTGTAGGAAAATGAACAGCAGCGTGACTGGGAGAGCGACCAATACCGCTCCGGCAGCGAACAACGTAAACTCGGTTGAGTTACTTTGGTTCACCATCCGGTAAAGCCCAACGGCGAGCGTTCTTGTATCCTCCGTACGCAATACAAGGTCGGCGAATATAAAATCCACAAAGCAGCCGTTGAAAATCATAAGGCTGGCATAGGTGAGCATCGGCTTAGATAACGGGATCATGATAGAAAGAAATACTTTCATATGACTCGCCCCATCCATTCGCGCAGCATCTTCCAAGCTTTTAGGAATCGTATCAAAAAAACCTTTAGCCACAAAAACATTCGTGATAATAGCACCGCTGCTGTACACGAGCACAAGTGCCCAATGAGAATTCAGTAGCCCAAGTGTGTTCAGCAGCACGTAAACTGCAATCATAGCCATAAATCCCGGAAACATCTGCAGAACTAGGAGCGTGGTTAGTGTAGTTTTTCTGCCCGTAAATCGATAACGAGAAATGGCGTACGAAGTCAGCAGCAGCAAAAAGGTGCCGAGCAGCGTAGACAACGCCGCAATCTTTAGCGTATTCATGAACCATAACAAATATTTAGTTTGCTCAAACAGTTCCTTGTAATGAACAAAGGTGAAATTCTTAGGAATCAATGAGTCACTGAACAAACTGTTTCCTGTTTTGAAAGAAGACATAATAATCCAGAAAGCTGGGAAAAGACTAATAAAACTGAGCACAATCAGCAATAAATGGCTACCAAACGTTTTTAACGCTTCCGTCAGTCTTAGCTTCATGCAATCATATCCTCCTCTTTAAAGGATCGCGTCCGCCGGTAGCTCCAGATGGAGAATGTCGCGACCATCAGGAAGATGACAATCCCGATGACAGAAGCAAAGCTGTACTGTGACTGGTTCAGCGCCAGTTTATAAAGCCAAGTCACCAGCAGGTCAGTGTGGCCCGCGTACTGGTAGTTAGGATTAACCGGTTCTCCGTTAGTCATTAGATAAATGACATTAAAGCTGTTAATGTTGCCGGCAAACTGCATAATCAGGATAGGTGCGGTTGCGAACAATACCATGGGCAGCGTAATCATGCGGAATTTATAAAATGACCCAGCACCGTCTACTTCTGCCGCTTCATACATATCCTTCGGAATTGTTGTCAGCACCCCGAAGGCCAGAATCATGGTCACCGGAATGCCGATCCACATATTAGCCAGAATTACAGTGACCTTAGCCCAGAAAGGATTGGTTAGCCAGGCCACACCCTCCAGTCCCAAGGCTCTTAAATAACTATTGATCGGTCCGAATTGATTATTGAACATATTGCGCATGACGAGCAGAGAAATCATATTGGGAATAGCGAATGGAACGATCAGAAGTGTGCGCCAAAGCTTTTTGCAGCGGACACGTGGCTGGTGAATAAGTACTGCAATAAGCACACCTCCAATGTAAGTCGTCGCAGTAGCAATAACCGCCCAGATCAAGGTCCAAGTCAGCACTCCACCAAAGGTGGAACTCCAGACATCCAGACTAAGCATTTTATTAAAATTACCGAAACCCACCCAGTCTACCAGATGTGCTGGCGGTAAAATCGGGTCGGCATAGTTCGTAAACGCCAGTAGCACCGAAAAAACAAGTGGTAATATCGTCAGAAAAACCACGGCCACAAAGGGAATCGCGAGGACAAGATAGGCAAAATTCCTCCGCCCCATAGCTCTGAGCGATTCAGCGAATGAATGAATGGGCTCTTTCCGGTCCCGTGCAGCTCCAACTAGGAATGCATCTCTGATGTTCAGTAAATGAAAAGCTGTATAAAAGAGCAGCGCCAGCAATGCCATTAGACCATTGATCATCATAAAAATGGAGTGGTCGCCTTCCACCATCCGGGTTAATTTGCCTACCTTGACCATACGGCTTGGAAATTCACCAAGCGTAATTAAGCCATGCAAATGTCCCATCAGATCATGAGCAATATAGTAGATTCCAGCAGACCCCACCAGCAGGAATGCCAATCCTTTCAGCCACTGCCGGTTGTAGAACTGGCCCAGTCCCGGAATAATAGCCGAGAGTAGCGCTGCGCCTGTTTTTTTCCTCATGGTTAAATCACCTGCCCTTTACTTCGACTCCAGATCGGCCTGAATCGTGGTTACAGTCTGATCCAGCGTCTGTTTAACATCAAGATTTGAGTCGTTCCACAGGGACACAAACGCTGCTTTTAGGGGTTCCCAGACCGATTTAATTTCTGAAACGGAAGGCATTGGAACGGAATTTTGGAATTGCTCGAAGAATCCGCCAATAATAGGGTCATCTTTGATTTCCGGCGCTTCTCCAGCCTCTATACTCGCAGGAATCGCTCCCGTCATCTCAAAATTCTTAAGCTGATTCTCCTTATTGCTTGCAAAATGTGCGAACAAACGGCCTGCGACCGGATATTCCGTATATGAGTTGACATAATACGATTTGACCCCGGAGAAAGAAAGACTGTCTTGACCGTCAGGTCCCTTTGGAAGAGGCGCCACACCCAAGTTAACATTTTCCTTAAACGCCGCTATGGACCACGGCCCGTCGATATTCATCGCCAGCTTACCTTCTTGGAACAACTGTGTTTTCACGTCATAAGTGATATCTCCTGCATTCAAAGGCAGAATTTTTTTGAGGCTCTGCAGAAACGTAAACCCTTTGATAGTGCCTTCATTGTTCAATCCAATATCCTTGAAATTCGTATTGTTGTCTCCGTAAATATATCCGCCGAAGCTGCCAATAAACGGATAGCTGTAATATCCGACGAATTCCCACATGATTGCAAATTTGTTTTCCTTCGGATTGTTATACGTATCTGCAAAAGCAATCACATCATCCCACGTTTTAGGAGCGTCAGGAATCAGGTCCTTGTTGTAGAACAGCGCATAGGTTTCTACCGATTTAGGATAACCGTAAAGAATGCCATCATAAGACGACGCCTGAACGGCTGTTGCCACCATCGTTGATTTGGTTTCTTCCTCAAAAACATCATTTGGCAAAAGCAGCCCTGCTTTTACGGCTTGCCCGATCTGGTCATGGGGCAGAGTCAACACATCTGCAGCAAGTTTAGACGGACCATCCGTCGCCAGTCTTGCGCCTTGATCACCACCTGCCATTTCCTCAACTGTGACGGGAACACCATATTCTTTTTCGAAATCAGCAGCAACCTGCTTCATGTACTCAAGCTGCTCCTTGGCTTCCCAGACCATCAGTTTCGCCCCTGCTTCTGGTTTCATTTCCTCATCGGTGGTATTCTCTCCGGAAGTATTTGTCTCATTTGTGGTTCCCCCCGGCTCGTTCACTGCGGAATTCGGACTCGAATTCGGCTTTGATGCGGAGTTCCCATTGCCTGAACCGCATGCGGTGACCGTCAAAGTTAACAGCAGGCATAGGACTAAACTAAATGTTACCGCTTGCATTTTGGAACGTTTACTCTTCTTCATTTGCTCATCTCCCCTTCGTTCATGAGTGATTAAACCTAACCCGCATTGAAAAAAAGCATATAAAAAAGGTACAACCTCATTTGCACAAAGTGCCGAGGTTGTACCTTTCCAGGTAACAGTGCCTTTAATTTGAATGCGTGTTATGAAAAATCAAGTTCGTTCGCCCTCATTCTATAATATCCATAATTTTGATTGCAATCAGAGTATAAGTCCAAACAAGACGGTTTAACAAAGTTTATCTTATCTTTTCTTTTATTTTCTCTTTATCCCTACCACATACTAAATATTCCATATTTTAAATTCTTGTGAAATAACCTCTTGCTTTGCTCTTGAGGGTTATGGTAAGATGCAGACAAATTTAAAGGCAATGAAACCGCCAAGGGTTCAACCTCTGAAAATCATGAGGTTGGCCCTTTTTTGCGTTTACATGCCCGAAGGGATGGAAAATGAGTATGATTCAACCGGAAGCCGTTTATCACCGTATGGGACAAAATTGGTCATATGCCTACGATGAGTCTACACTTCATATTCGCATAAGAACTAAGCGGAACAACGTATCACAGATCGATCTTTTCTGTGGAGATAAATTTGGCTGGGACAAAACGCATGAGGTCATTCCAATGCAGCGCCTCGCTTCTGACGGCTTGTTCGATTACTGGCAAGCCTCCGTCCGTCCCGTTTACCGCAGACTCGCGTATTACTTTGCGCTTTATGACAAAGACGAAGTTCTTTATTTTTTGGAAAAAGGTTTTTATCCAGAGCCACCTGCTGTTGTATATGAGGGCTTGTTCGACTTTCCATTTTTGAATCGTGAAGATGTGCACTCCCCTCCATCGTGGGTGAAAGATGCAGTATTTTATCAAATATTCCCGGAGCGTTTCGCGAATGGGGATCCCACCAACGATCCGACAGATGTATTGGAATGGGGCGGCACGCCGAGCCCTCGGAATTTCTTCGGAGGGGACTTACAGGGTGTACTAGATCATTTGGATTATCTCTGTGAATTGGGCATCAATGCTATATATTTTAATCCTTTATTTGCGGCAACCACCAATCATAAATACGATACAAAAGATTATTATTTGGTCGATCCTCATTTTGGCACCAATACATTGCTGAAAGAGCTTGTGGACTCCTGTCACTCCAAAGGCATCCGTGTCATCCTGGACGGTGTCTTTAATCATTGCGGTCATACCTTCCCGCCATTTGTTGATCTGCTCGCGAACGGGCAATCTTCACGTTATGCGGATTGGTTCCATGTACGCGAGTGGCCGCCACAGGTCATCGACGGAATTCCCACCTATGACACATTTGCATTTGAGCCTATCATGCCTAAGTTCAACACTGAGAATCCTGAAGTCATAGAATATCTACTGAATGCAGGCCGCTATTGGATCGAGGAAATCGGTATAGACGGCTGGCGGCTTGATGTCGCAAATGAAGTCTCCCATTCGTTCTGGCGGCAATTCTGCAGTACGATCAAAAGCATTAATCCAGAAGCCTATCTCGTAGGAGAAATTATGCATGATTCCTTGCCGTGGCTGCTTGGCGATCAATTTGACGCCGTTATGAATTACCCGCTAACGAATATTCAAATTAATTTTTTCGCTCACGGACAGATCAATGCTGCACAATTCTCTCAGTCGGTTGCTACTATGCTAGCGAATTATCCGCAGCAAATTACGGAAGCCGCCTTTAATCTGCTAGACAGCCATGATACAGTTCGTTTCCTGACACTTTGTGACGGTGACATCAGGAAGTTAAAGCTGGCCGTTTTGTTCCAGATGACCTTTCAAGGAGCACCCTGTGTTTATTATGGCGATGAAATCGGCATGGATGGCGGATACGATCCGGACAACCGAAAATGTATGGAGTGGGACTCCCAGAAACAGAATCAAGAATTGTTCGAATACTATCGCTGGACGATCAGCCTTCGTAAATCTCATCCCGCATTCCGGAGCAGTGGATTTAAAGCGCTGGAGATTCCGGGTTATCCAAAGCTGCTTGTATATGAGCGGTGGGACAAACAAAGCCGGTTCATAATCGTATTGAACAATGAAGATGTTATGGCCGAAGTCATCATTCCTGTAACCGGAGCAGACACGATATGGGTAAATCTAAAGACGCAGAAGCGGACTGAAACCTCCACATCCCAGCTGCATCTGAATCTGCCTAAATTCGGCTATGCGGTACTCCAAGCCGTTAATGATTAATCCGTAACATTATAAATTCAATCGTGGAAGGATGGAGACATATGCTGCATATCACAGCCTGTCTTCGCCCTTCTTTTTGCGCATAAACAAATCTTGATAAAGCCTTAAAAAGGCGGTTTATATGACCTAAAGCCCTCTAGATTACCGTATCCTCCCTTAAACTCCCGTAATCTCCCCCTTGCTCTTCAACTGTTTCAGCCCATACGCCAAAGTTTATATACGAAGTAAGATAAATTATAAGGAGTGATTGGTGATGAGTAACGTAGAACATGAAGTAGAGAACGGAAGCAGCTTATTAAAAGGTATCTTTATTGGTAGCTTAATTGGTGCCGCAGCAGCCCTGCTATTTGCACCAAAGCCTGGTCGTGAAATGCGCAGTGATCTGTCAGATAAACTTTCTCAAGCTACAGACAAGACCAAAGAAGTTGCTGGTGCCGTAACTGACAAAACCAAAGCTATTGCGACAACCGTTGGCGAAAAAGCAACCGATTTGGCTAGTACGGTGTCAGATAAAGCTTCTGATATCTATACCACTGTCAGTGACAGCAAACAACAAATTGCCGCCACTCTTCAAGAGGCTGGAAGTAAAATTGGTGACACTGTAAGTGAAGCCTCAAGCAATGTAAGCTCGGATGTTAAAGACGCCTCTAAAGACGTAGCTGATGAAGCTAAAGCATCCTCTAAAGAGGTTGCCAATCAGGCTAAGGATGCGAAAGAGGATGTAAAATCCTCCTATAAATCCAATTACTAATCTGCGGCATCATACAGCTATCACTTTAACAAACAACAGCCAGCTGACCGCAGCTGGCTGTTGTTTAGTTACACCTTTATTCACATCAGCAGATACAACTAGACATTTAATTAATGCCCGTTCGGGCTATAGAAAGCAGGGATGGCGCATGGCAGATTCAAATAACCAAACAAAACCTTATGAAATTGATGAACATCCTTTCGAGTTGCGACATGAAGTGAAACGCTTAAACAGTCGTCTTGATAAGATCGCTCACTCACTGGAAAAATCAGAATTCAAAGACATTCTCGACAACTATTCAGATCCGAAAAAAAGAATCATCACAAACCTGATGGCCGGTATATCTCGAGGACTTGGACTATCTCTCGGAACATTTGTAGTCCTTGGTTTATTAGGCTACATTCTTAGTCTTTTTCTTAATGTTCCAGTAATCGGAGAGTATCTTGGCGAAATTAAAAAATACATTGATGCTAATAGCTAACCGCAAGACTATCGATCTATTCCCCAACTATCGACCGCTTCCCCCGCTTGTCCGTCTAATCCTCTAGGTTGGACGGACAAGCGGGGGAATAAGTCTACGAATACAAATAAAGGACATGCGGGTCTCCAGTCAGCGGAGAGAGGCATGTCCTTATCGTCGAAAATGTATATTACCCATACAGGAACTCAATAGGAAGAGTTGGCCATAATCTGCTTTAACTTCTCAGTGGCCCGCTTCTGTATGCGTGAAACGCTCATCTGTGATACCCCCAGCTTCTGGGCGATCGCCCGCTGGGATTGTCCATCTTGGAACGCTAACAGCAGCACCTGCTGCTCCTGTTCCTTCAATTGACCTAGTGCTTGTTGCAAATCCATACGTTTCTCTACGGTCTCGTAATCATTTGCGTCAGAGCTGATCAGCTCGCCTAGTGTAGCTCCTGTCTCCTCTTGAGAAAGGGGCGAGTCTAGGGAGACGTAATGATAACATTCTCTGCCCGCCAGTACTTCTACAGTTTCTTCAACAGACAAATCAAGATAATGAGCAATCTCATCCACCGCAGGCGAACGTTCCAGCTTCACTGTTAGTTCGTCAATCGCGTGTTGAACAAGTGCTCCCTTTTCTTTAATCCGTCTAGGTACCTGTATGTACCAAGATTTATCACGCAGGAAATTCTTCATATGTCCAATCATGCTTTTCATCGCATAGGGCTCAAAAGGGATTCCAAGGCTAATATCATATTGCTGTAATAACCGGATGAGCGCCATTTGCCCGACCTGATATAAATCCTCATACAAGTCGGGGCGGTTGCGAGAAATTTTTCCAGCAGCCATTTTTACCATAGGCTCATATTTCTGAATCAGCACTGTTGCGCGTTCATTATCCTTAGTCTGCTGATATTCCCAAATTTGGGTGACTGCTTCATTCATGGACTCGGGGGGAGTCACCTTATCACTCATACCTTTTCCTCGCTAAAGTTAAGGTGCTTCTTCAAAGTTACTACCGTCCCTCTTCCGGCCTCACTTACGACGCTCACGTCATCCATCAACGCTTGCATTAAGTAGAACCCTAAACCGCCGACCTGAACGTCACTTAACTCTTTATCATGCAGTGTCATACGCTCACTGGACGAGTCTTCCAAACCGTCAAAGCTCTCCCCCTCGTCTTTGACTGTAATGGATAGGGCACTTTCACCCACCTCAAAGATTACATCAACCATTCCGTCTTGTTGTCCATAGGCGTACAATACTGAGTTGTTACACGCCTCTGATACAGCTACCTTCATATCTTCAATATCTTCGTAGGTGAAGCCCATTTTTGAAGCAATACCATATAAATTCAACCTAACAATATCCACATACTCTGCGCTAGCCGGCAGCTGAAGAATTACTTTTTGCACATCATCACTCATTCTTTGTTCTATCCTTTCCTAGTGGGAATTCTCTTGGGAGGCAAAAAACTTGGTAATACCAGTCATGTCAAACAGCTTCTGAATTTGGGGAGGAACATCCTCAACCATAAACTTAACGTCCATACCTTGTCTTGATTTCAGGATCGAAAGTAGAATACCAATACCCGTGCTATCGATGTATTTTAATTCTTTAAGATTTATTACTAAATCATGCTTCGTATCACCTACAAGCGGCTCCATTACCAAACGGAAATCGGAAGCAACGGACAGATCAAGTTCACCATTCAGGAAAACCGTACATACACTTTCTTTTGTCTCTGTCTTAGCGTGAAACTTATTACTTTTATGCGTGTTCATAGACGATCTCTCCTGATAAATATTTTCTATATTAATAACCTCATAGTCCTACCTTTGAAACAAATAACATTAAAATATAAACTAGTAAATCTTGGGTTACGCCTGAAAAATAGATGTATCTGGTTCAACCATCCGATTATCGCTGCTAGAATACCGAGAGATAATCTGCTTAATACTACTCATCTTAAGTGGCTTGCTGATATAGTCATCCATTCCTGAGGCTTTACAGCGATTCTGGATGCCATCCATGACATTCGCAGTCATTGCAATAATAATAGTCTTCTCAGCCGCCGGACCGCCTTCTCGACGGATTTGAGCGGTTGCCTCCAGACCATCCATTACTGGCATTTGGAGATCCATAAAGATAAAATCATAGGGCTGCTTAAGCGCCATTTGCACAGCCTGTTTCCCGTCCTCAGCCATATCAGCTTCATAGCCGAGCTTATCTAGCATGCTAACCATCAGACGCTGATTGATAGGATGGTCATCTACAACAAGGATTCGGCTTCTGCTCTCCTGATTAAGAAGAAGATGAGGCGATTCCTCTTCTTGATAACCTCCTGTCAAATCTTCTCCAGGTACGGATGCTTGTATCGTAAAAATAAAGGTAGCTCCTTTTTGCTCCATGGATTCTACCCGTATTTCTCCGCCCATCATGCCTACAAGGGATTTACATATGGCTAAACCAAGCCCTGTCCCCCCGTATTTGCGTGTCATTGAAGAATCCAGCTGTGAGAACGGTTGGAACAATCGGTCGCATTTCTCTGGAGAAATACCAATCCCTGTATCCATGATCGTGAACTCGACTTCTACCTTGTTCCCAGATGTTTCTTTGATGGAAGCGACTAAATAGACACCGCCTTGATTCGTAAATTTAACTGCGTTAGCAATCAGATTAATTAATACTTGGCGTAAACGGGCCATATCTCCATATAAAAGTCTAGGCAACTTCTGATCGATAAAATAAGCGAGCTCCAGGTTCTTTTTTCCCGCTTCCACCGAAAAGAGGCTGAACACCTCTTGAATACATGTGCGAAGTTCGAACAGCTGCTCTTCGATTTCCATTTTACCGGATTCCATTTTGGTGAAATCAAGAATATCGTTTATCACCGTAATCAACGTGTCTGCACTTTTCCGAATGATCTCGGAATACTCCTTCTGCTCAGGCGCAAGGTCAGTCTCCATTAATAAATCAATCATACCCACTACGCCATTCATTGGTGTACGAATCTCATGACTCATCATAGCCAGAAATTCCGACTTCGCTTTGGAGGCGATCTCCGCCTCTTCCTTAGCCTTTACGAGCTCACTATTTATGATTTCCAGTTCTTTCGTCTTTTGCTGCAGCAGCATGGTCTGAGTCTGATGCTTCTTGCTCGTAATATACATCTCGACAAAACCTTGTATCTTAGACTTCAGAATTTGTGGAATGAAGGGCTTGACCATATAATCAATAGCCCCTGCAGAATAGCCCGCGAATAAATGCTCCGCTTCCTTACTATTCGCAGAGATAAAGATAATCGGAATTTCCTTTGTTTTTTCTCTGGCTTTAATCAACTTTGCGGTCTCGATCCCATCCATACCTGGCATCTGCACGTCCAGTACGATGACAGCAAAATCATACCTTAACAAACACCGCAGCGCTTCTTCGCCGGAGGTGGCTTTGACTAGCTCATAATGCTGGCTTTCAAGTACCGCCTCCAGCGCCAGCAGATTTTCAGGACGGTCATCTACTAGTAGTATATGAATTGGTTCTTGAAACCCCATAGGACCACCCTCCTTCATGCGTTATTTTATGTTACGGTATATTTTTTCTACTCTGTCCAAAGACTCATAACAATCGCTGTACTTCGTAAAGTGAATGGATTCTTTAGAGCCTAGAACAAGTATTCCAAAACGACTTAAACTTTCATGAAACAAGCCGTGAACATGATCCCGCAGCTCATCATTGAAATAGATCATCACATTGCGGCAGAAAATAACATTAAACTCATTAAAAGAAGTATCTGTAGCCAAGTTATGCTCAGCGAATATAATGTTTTTGCGTAAATATGGCTGTAAAATAACCGAGTTATACTTCGCTGTATAGTATTCAGAGAATGCCCGGGTACCTCCCGCCTCCAAATAATTCTTAGTGTATTGCTTCATTCTGCTAATATCATAGACGCCTTCCTTAGCCTGCTGTAAAGAACGCTCATTCATATCTGTGGCATAAATCCGAGCCTTATCGTAAAGCCCTTCTTCATGAAGCAGGATGGCCATAGAGTATACTTCTTCACCAGTGGAGCATCCAGCATGCCAGATACGAATATAGGGATAAGTCCTCAACAACGGAACTACCTTCTGGCGAAACGTTAAAAATAACCCCGGGTCCCTAAACATTTCGGTAACCGGAATGGAGAGACTATAGACAAATCGTTCAAAACAGGCACGATCATGCAGCACCTTTTCTTGCAGCGCGGATATGCTGTGTACATTCTCCGCATGCACATGATGCCAGATACGTCGCTTCAAAGAAGGCAACGCATAATTCCGGAAATCATATCCATATAAACGGTGTACTCCATCAAGGAGCAGCTCGATCTCAATTTGCTCCAACTCGTCACTTCCTACCATAACGGGCTGCTCCTCATATCCGTGTTCTATCGCTTTCATTGTTATCCCGACTCCCTTATTAACACACCGTAATTCTAGTCATGTTAGTTCTTAAAAAGGTATTACCCCAAATTTGAGTTTACGAATACAACCAGACACGCATTAACGAAAGAAGTTGACCTGTTGCGATCGGTTTCTTCATATAATCAGAAGCTCCCGCTTCAATACATTTGGCGCGATCCTCTTTCATTGCTTTGGCGGTAAGCGCAATAATAGGCAGTTTCTGATATTGCGGCATTTCACGGATTCGGCGCATAGCTTCATATCCGTCCATTTCCGGCATCATCATATCCATAAGCACGAGATCAAAATCTTCTTGCTCTACCAGCATTTCCAGCGCTTCACGTCCATTCTCCGCAAACTTCACTTCCATGTGGTATTCTTCCAGTACACTAGAGAGTGCAAAAACATTACGAATATCATCATCGACGAGCAGTATTTTCTTCCCTTCGAATAACTCTTCTTTGTTATGCAGCTTCTGCAAAATTTTACGTTTATCTTCCGGAAGATTGGCTTCTACCCGGTGCAAGAACAACGTTGTCTCATCCAGTAGTCGTTCCGGAGAACGAACATCCTTAATAATTATGGATTCAGCATACTTGCGGAGCTGTGTCTCTTCTTTGCTATCTAAATCCTTACCTGTATAAATAATAATAGGAAGATCATTTAATTCTTCATCATCACGAATCTGATCCAGCAATTCAAAGCCGTTCATATCCCCAAGCATAAGATCCAGAACCATACAATCATATCTCTGCTTGCGCAGCTCCATCAGTGCCTCATTGCCGGTTGATACCGCGGTGATAGCTACATCATCGTGACCAATCAATTCCATAATGGAACGACGTTGAATCTCATCATCTTCAACAATCAGAAGGTACTTCACTGTGCTGGACGTATAGTTCTCAATTTGTGAGAAAGCCCGCTCCAATGCTTCTCTTGAAGATGGTTTTCTAAGATACGCCATAGCTCCCATCATTAATCCTTGCTTCACTTCATCGTTCACTGAGATAACATGAACAGGAATGTGACGGGTCTGAGATGCACTTTTCAGCTCTCTAAGGATGGTCCAGCCGTCCATTACAGGCAGCTGTATATCGAGAATGATCGCATCTGGCAAATAAGTTTTTGCCATCTGCAGTCCTATATCGCCTTGAAGCGCTACTAAACCTTTAAATCTGCGCCCACGAGCCATGTCTAACAAGATTTTCGCAAAGCTTTCATCATCTTCAATAATAAGCAGGACTTTGTCATTCGCCGTCAAATTGTCACGGTCATCCTCAATTGTCAGTTGTGGAAGGGGTACGTTAACTGCTGCTGGCACTAAGGTTGGAAGCATGTCTCCAATATATTCATCATATGTGGAATCCTCTTTGGACACCGCAGCTTCTATTTCTGCACGTTGTTTACTGTAATTTGCCTTCACCGGCAAATATAAAGTGAAGGTACTGCCTTGTCCCTCACGGGATTCGAGCACAATAGCGCCACCCATTATACGAACCAATTCACGGCTGATCGACAATCCCAACCCCGTGCCTCCATATTTACGGCTGGTTGTTCCGTCTACTTGCTGGAAGGCTTCGAATACAATATCTGTTTTGTCAGCCGGAATACCAATGCCACTGTCCTTCACAGCAATAGCAATATATTCATTATCACTCGGCAGATTTAGTGGCAAGAGATTATTATCTGCCGGGCTAACTGAAAACTCAATAAAACCTTCGGTTGTAAATTTAAAGGCATTGGAGAGCAGATTTCTTAAGACCTGCTTCAACCGGTGACTATCGGCAATAACGCTATCTGGCAGCGGTTCGTTAAAGGCTATCCGTAAGGAGAGTCCTTTTTTGATCGCCTGCGGAGCAAAATTCTGCTTCACAAAGCTTTTCAGCTCAGTCAGTTTAATTTCTTCATGATTCAGTTCCATTTTTCCTGCATCAACCTTGGATAGATCGAGAATTTCATCAATCATTTTAAGCAGGTCAGCACCTGACATGTAAATCGTATGGGCAAATTCAACCTGTTTCTCCGTTAAATTACCATCCTTGTTCTCAGTAAGCAGCTGGGACAAGATCAGCAGACTGTTGAGCGGCGTCCGCAATTCATGGGACATGTTCGCCATAAATTCCGATTTATATTTACTAGTCACGGATAATTGCATAGCCTGTTTCTCTAGCTGAACCTTAGCATGCTCAATTTCATCTTTTTTCTCCTCGACCTCCTGCACTTGTTCCTCTAGTGCACGAGTCTTGGCGACGAGTTCCGTATTGTAATGTTCCAATTCCTCCTGTTGACGTTGCAGCAGTTCTTCTGAACGCTTAAGTGCGTCCGTCTGCTCTTCCAAGTTCTCATTGGAACGACGCAGTTCTTCTTGCTGAGTCTGCAGCTCCTCTGACTGACATTGCAGTTCTTCCGTAAGTGCTTGTGACTCACGCAGTAATTTCTCTACAATCAGACGACGACTAATATTATTGAAAATAATGCTTAAATTATTCGCAAGTTGTTGCAGCAAATCATTTTTCAGACTGCTAAATGGCTGGAATGAAGCGAATTCTACTACACCGAGCAGCTCGTCTTCAAAAATAAGCGGATGAATGGAAATATATCCTGGCTGTGAATCCACAAAGCCGGATTTCACGGAGATATAATCTTCAGGAGCCCGCTCCAATCTGATTGGGTGCATATCAAGCGCACTTTGTCCTACAAGCCCTTCTCCAATCAAAAAACCTTCCTTTGGTTTCTTATCGTTATCTACTGCATAATAACCACTGCTTCGTAAAAAATCGGGACGATTAGCATCCTTCAAATACACAGCTCCAAACTGGGCTCCGAGCACAGGGGTGAACTCGTTGATAAAGGTCTGTGAGACCTGATCCAATGAGCTAACCCCCCGGAGAAGTTCTGTCACCTGAGCAACATTTGCATTCAGCCAGGATTGATCATTCTGTGCCTGTGCATAAGCCTGTTCCATTTGCTGTTTCTCTTCAAGATCTAACGCCATTTTCTTAAAGACAAGGGCAACCTCACCAATCTCATCTTTCGAAGTAACCTTTATGCGCCTTATGGCCCGGATTCTGCCGTTGCCAAAGCTGGTAATCATCATCGAAACGACATTAAGTCCCCGCGTAATGCTTGGAATGATCCATAGAACAACTCCAAGTCCAAGTAATAGACCTACAATCATCATCAAGATGACCATCTGAGTAGAGCTTTGATAGGCATCTTTAGCTTTTGCGCTCTCTTCATTCATAATAAAGGCATTATAATCAGAGAGACTGTTCAGAGCATTTAACACGGCATTCTGAATCGCTTGTCCCTCTGTGTTAGAATACGTACTGGCATTCTGGAAATAACCAGCTGATAACAGCTTCAATATTTTTTCCTGATAATTTAGATAGATCGTATAAGAATCATCAATTTGATTAACGATCTGCATCTCTTCAGCGCTAGTCATTGATTCTTTTATTTTGTCGTAGTGCTCATTCGCCTTAGCTATTTTTTTATCAATCTCTTTTTTTTGTGATTCTACCGTTGATGTATCCGCGCTTAACATGGTCGTCGTTAATATGCGCGCCATATCATTCACTTCTCCACGCATACCTGAAGAAGAGCGCCCCTTCATATATCTATCCTGGTAACCCTCAAGCTGACCATTCATATAATCCAAACGATCGTATCCAATCATAGTAAGTGCCAGCATAATCGCCAGCATCGCACTAAAACCAATTAAGAGTTTAGCCTTTATTTTCATCCTCATTCTGTTCCCTTCTTCAGTGAGATCCACACTATACATTTGTCATCGTCACGCTCTTTAGGAACATCAGCATTGAAAAAAGCAGCCCGTATAGTTTCTTCCTTCCATTCATGCTCAACATTTAAATGCTTAATCATAAACTTCAGCTGCTCTTCCTGTTCACCCTCAACCAGCTCCAGCAGACCATCTGTATAGAGAACCAAATGCCCTTCATCTTCGTAGGTCAAGCTCTGAGGCTGAATATCAATCCGTTCAAACAGGCCTACAGGGTGACAATTACTTTCCAGCAAGACCGGAGTCTTAGCTGCGCCCTCAAAAAATAGCGCAGGTGGATGCCCGGCGTTAACGTAGTCAATACGCTTTATACGAGTGTCGATCACAAGATAAATCGTCGTAAAATAATATTGAATCAGCTTTTTCTCAATATAAAGTTGGTTAAACCTTCGATTGAGTTCCTGAATTACCTTTTCCGGCTCTACATAGGTAGTTACCGTATCCTTTAATACTGACGCAAGGAACATGCAAAAAAGAGAGGACGATATACCGTGTCCCATAATGTCCAGGAGGATTACGCCATATCGGCCATCCCCAAGGGGATACCAAGCATATAAATCACCCGCCAATTCAGAGGAAGGCTGATAGATAGCATGCACCTCGAAATTCTCTTCCTGCAGGGGTAGGCTGAGTACAGCATTCTGCACGAGTGCAGCCAGTCTCAATTCCTCCTGAATCCGCTGATCCCGTTCCTTATGCCAATCTTTCTCACGTTTCAACCGCAGAGCAAGCCGAATCCGGGCCATTAGCTCCACTTTATTAATAGGTTTCGTAACATAATCTACTGCACCTGCATCCAGCGCTTCGGCCAATTTCTTAGAATCGCCTACAGCTGTAACCATTATTATTGGAATATCCTTAAGATGTTCGTATTGCTGCACAACACGACATGCTTCGATCCCATCCATTTCTGGCATCATCATATCCAGTAAAATCAGATCAATATCTGACATCCGGGGACGTCCATCTTCACTCCCCGAACCGATTCCAAGCCGTTCCAGCATCTCTTTGGCAGAGGATGCGGTTACGAAATTTCGGTAATCTTCTTTTTTCAGGATTTCACGGATAATGATAACATTAGTCGGATTGTCATCCACGATTAAGATTCTCATCATCTTCACCTCACACAAGTAGTATTACGACCGTAAAATTCTGCAAACCTATTAACTATATCATACGCTATTTTACAGTGTTATTTCTATTTTCATAATATGTAAATATAGTCATAGGATCAATTTACGTATTCAGCAAAGTAACCTCCAGCCCCACTATACGTAGTGGGGCTGGAGGTTACTCTATTCTAAAGACAGCCTATGTTTATTAACCAATTTGCTCAAATATGAAACACATTAGGAAGAAATACTATCAAATAAATCAATTCCTTCAAATTCACCCGCCAAATTTCGATATATTTTGAGTGCATTATTCCCTCTCAGGTATACATCCCCATCTTCGGCTATAAAATACGGTTTGCCCAGAGTATCTTGCAGATTATCTGTTAAAGGATCGATTTCTACGCCATCTACATGTAAACCGAACTGCTGTGCTTGCGGAGGTGCAACATGCACATAAAGTACAACACCCTCGCCCACACCCACTGTCACATCTGCGTAATGGTACTCCACTGTCTCTAGCAATGGATCATTTGTCACCGCAAGCGGATTGCCTTTGGTCAGAAGCAGTTCTTCCTTTGTGGTGTATAAAGCGACACCTTGCAGAGAATCAAAGCGATTTATATATGGGCTGGATTCTGAAGCATGTTCAAATGCGAGAACCGACTTAGGTTGTTCAATAAAAGTAGAGATAGGCACCAACTGTGGAGACGCATCAAAGTATGGGAAAAGAAGACCAAATAAAAGGATCATCATGTTCATGTTGTGTCCCACCTTTCTTATCTGCAGCCACCGATTACAGAAGCTTTACTATCTTATGCTTAATGACGAAATTTCTTCCAAAGAGTTGCAGCTACGTCTACACCTTTTAGCACTGTAGCTATTTTTCCCGGTGACTTCTCAGTATAAATGGCATCATAGGAGTTAACAGTACGTTCTTCAGCAGGAGTTAGAGGAGCTTCTTTTATAGATACTTCCTTACTTTTCTCCTTCAGCTCACGCGATTTACGATATTTCTCGATCACTGTGACTGACACTTGTTTGACTGTTAAGGTTAGCTCATTCATAACATCACCCAGATTCTTAACAGAATCGATGACTGGGTCAATCTTCTGAATCTTATGCTGTACATCGGCAGTGATTTCATTTGCGTGTCTGACCGTCGTTTTCACTTCATAAGTAAGCTCATCCATCGTCTTCTGTACTTCCACCAAGGTTTGGCTGACTTTGTCGAGTGAATCCTTTGCCGACTTTAAGGTTTTAATTAAAAAGAAAACAAGTACTGCAAATGCAATTGCGACGAGAGCTACACTAAGTTCAATGATCATATTCATAACCCCTTCCATATCTCATAAATATCGGCTAATCAGCCTTGTATACTGCATAGTTACCCCTGCTCCCATAAGCCGAAACATCTTGTCGAGTCTTGTCAAGAGTCCCTCTTCCCTTTTGTTTCAAAATCAAAGTCCCCGTTTATACAATGACTACATTAATCAAAAAAGGATAGGTGATATGTAATGTTAAAATGGTCCGCAATACTACTTGTAGTCGCAGTAATCGCCGGAATCTTTGGTTTCTTCAACCTTGTAGCCGCCGCCGCTGGTCTTGCTAAGATCCTGTTCTTCGTCTTCCTGGTTCTGTTTGTAATTTCTCTCTTCACGGGACGCAGAGGTAGATCTATGTAGTAGCCCCTCATTTTAATGGTGTGACTGTCGTATCCCTCCCATATCTATCCATATATCTTATTCATCATGCAGAAAGTATAGGTCATTCCTGCACGGATGTCACTTGAGAAAATAAGAAATGTTGAATGGGTGGTTCATCTTGCATCATTTACGTTTACTAGCATATTAGCAAACAGCGCTTTTGGAAAAAAATACATCCAACCCCCACTAGGAGGAACCAAACATGAAAAAAATCGCCAGCCTTACAGTAGCCTTAGGACTTATGGCTTCCATTGCTGCTACAGCTTCAGCAGCTGAAGTAACTAACACTACTACGGATCCTGCAACCGTAACTGGAAGCACTTACAGCAATTCTTTTGAAACAATTATCACTCCAGCGGATATGATTCCAGCAACACCACAAATAGTGCTGACCGAGAAAACACCTTTCTACTTTTCCGTCGGAGGTATAATTCCAGCAGGCTGGCTTGGCGTTCAGACTCTTGACACAACAGGTGAAGTTATTTCGGACACTTGGGGTAATGAATGGAGAGAAATCTACACTTGGCTAGGAAAAGCATGGGTTAAGGTTCCTGTAACAGCCAATGTGATCTTACCTTAATTATCAATATGTGAAAAAAGGGTGTCCCAAGAGCCAGAAAAATGGCCGATGGTACTGCCCTTTTTTTATGTGGAGAGTACATATTCTGAACAGATAAAACAGGAAGAGCTACCCCCTCAGTAGAGAATTCTACTAAAAGGATAGCCCTCTTGCGCGTACGCCCGCCATCGTTCACCCGTCACAAACATGCGATGCTGTCGCTTCCTGCATTTTTCATATATTTAGCGAATGACCGAACCTCCGTAGAGAAAACGATTCATCCAAGAAGCGCTTAGTTTATCTACTCTTACCCCGCCTGAAGCTACGGAATAAGTTTGTAGAACTTGTCCATCTCCTAGATACATAGCAACATGCGATATTCTAGCTGTAGATTTGTCGATTCCCTCATAAGCAGAAGCAGAATTCCCCTTATAATCCATAAAGAACATTAAGTCGCCGCGCTTCAAATTGGAAATAGACGTAACCATCGTACTATTCGACTTCACCCAATCTCCTTGTTGACGGGAATCCGCCGGCAGTTTGAGATTCGCAGCATCCATAAAAATTTGCCGGATGAAGTCCGAGCAGTCAAAGGTTCTTGTATCATTTCTGCTGGAGCCATACTCATAAGGCGTTCCTAGATATCCCATGCCTGCAGCAATTACCCGTTCGATTTGGGCTGAAGCCCCCGGTGTTGTTATAGGCGGATTGGGTGTAGGTGTAGGTGTAGGTGTAGGTGTAGGCGTTGGTGTAGGCGTTACCGTTCCAGATCCCCCACCGTTTCCTGAAAGTGTACTATATTGATCACTTGAACTTATATATCCGATGCTACCATCCACAGCTTTAACTTGATACCAGTAACTGTTAGGCTGTGCCAGAACTTCTACTTTTTCTCCCTTATTCAAAAGCTTCATTACTTTTCCGCTTGTTGAAGGTGAAACCCGAAGATTCACACCATACTTAATGGTGCCAGTTTGTGCCGATGGCGTCGTTACGGAAGCAGAGGATACGCTGATATACTTATCTCCTGCACTGGTATAACCCACTGAACCATCAGCCGTTTTTACTTGATACCAATAGCTGTTCGGCTGCGAAAGGATCTGCACTTGATCTCCCTTTTGCAAGTACTTCACTATTTCTCCGTCAGTAGAAGGGGTGCTGCGAAGGCGAACACTAGCCTCGATTACACCTGTTTGAACGGCTGAAGCTGCTGTAACTGAATTAGATGAACTTGAGGCTGCCGCTGCTTGTCCAGGAGCAGATACTCCTAAACCTGCAACAATTGCAGCAGATACTAACAAAGATGCTGTAATTTGCTTATGTGATTTGATCATACGTTCCCCCAAATTCCATGATGAGATTTCAATAAAGGATTGTACTACATTATTCCTTTATGCCCTCATTATAGGCTTGCCCGGGATTTGGAACATGCTCCAAATTTCACATATAATCATGCCACTTTATGGTAACATACAGGTCTAAAGTCTTGATTTCTCCTTGAATATGTGTGTTTTTCCCTTAATATAGCATTTTTAATTTATTTTTTAGGTTCCACGTGCACCTGCACATTCATAATATTATGCATTTTGCTCATTCTTTCTTCGATGGAATCACTTATTTCATGACCTTCCGTCACAGAAATATTCGCATCCACCTCCACTACAACATCCACATGCACATGATTACCATGAACCCGTGCCTTCACATCTTTAATCTCTTCTACTCCCGGCGTTCGAGCAATCGTACTGCGTAGATCCATCAATTTATCTTCATCAAAGCCATCGGTAAGCCGATAGGTCGAATCACGAAAAATATCCCAAGCAGTCTTGGAGATAATGAGTCCGACAAGAACAGCCGCTGCGGAATCAATCCATGGCAAACCAAACTGTGCGCCTACAATCCCAACTGCGGCTCCAACACTGACCATAGCATCAGAAAAATTATCCTTTGCCGCTGCCATAAGTGCCCCACTGTTAATTTGCTTGGCCAGTCTTTTGTTATATATATATACCCCCATCATAGCCACAGCACATACAATAGCCACCCCTGCCGACAAGAGCTGTGGCGTTTCTTTTGTAGAATCGAAAAAGGACCGCACCGCTTCCACAATCACTTGAATGCCCACTACCGCCATGATAAAAGAAGCCAACAACGCCGCTACGGTCTCTGCGCGGAAATGTCCATAAGCGTGGTCAGAGTCAGGTGGCTTCCGCGAAATCCGTAAACCCACCAGCACAGCTATGGATGCCACGATATCTGTTAAATTGTTGACCCCGTCCGCTACGAGTGCGCTAGATGCAAATAAATAACCGCAAACCAGCTTGAATGATGATAGGATGAGGTAAGCCGCTATGCTAACCCAAGCTCCTCGTTCCCCTTTACGTATATCTTCGTAAATATCAGTCATCTTGTCTCCCCCTCTTTTTCCCCGATTATTTAAAATACCGAAAAGAATTCTTTCAATTATTCTTGCCCTTGTGGCAGCATTTAAAAACAATTAGAATAAAGTGTAAGGACTTGCTTCGAAGGAGGTTATCATAATGAGCGAAAGCAACGATAAAGGAAAAATCAACTTAGCGGAAGCTATCCGTAAAAAACTGGAGCAGAAGAAACAACAATCTTCCTCCAAACCTGGATCCACATTTCAGGCTGGTTCCGCCAAACCGCTAAAAAGCCAAAATAACAAAAAGCCTAACAACCAACGCCGTCGTACTGGCGGATCTTAGTATTTACTTATATTTAAACATAAACGGCTGCGAATCCCTCGGGGAAACGCAGCCGTTTATACGTTCGTCCTGCCTGATAGGATGGATTAGAACTCTTCAAATTCATAACTGATTCTCTTTATTGTACGATTAGTCAGCTGAAAACATGCGCTTTGGAAAACTCAAGGGCTAAAGACTCCCGTCTTAGAAGCCCCGCGTATACTCCCCGTAGAATTCTACTTGTTAATAACTTTTCAAAATAGAAATTATAAAGACAGCTACCCTGATCCTAAAAGGATTAGAGTAGCTGCTTCATGGGTTCCTTCCGCATAGCGGAAATTAAATATTATACTTCTACAGGATACATGCGCTGGCGCATCTCCTTAATTTCTGGATTCTCCAAATATTCATCGTAGCTCATGGAGCGGTCAATTACACCTGTAGGTGTAATCTCGATGATGCGGTTAGCAATGGTTTGGATGAACTGATGGTCATGGGAAGTGAATAGAATCGTGCCATCGAAATCGATCAGCCCGTTATTCAGTGCCGTGATGGATTCCAGATCCAAGTGGTTGGTTGGTTCATCGAACACAAGCACGTTTGCGCCGTTGAGCATCATTTTGGCCAGCATACAGCGAACCTTCTCGCCCCCGGACAGCACGCTTGCTTTCTTCAGTGCTTCTTCTCCGGCGAACAACATACGGCCCAAGAATCCACGCAGGAAAGTTTCGTCCTGATCTTTAGAATACTGGCGTAGCCATTCTACAAGATTCATTTCTACACCATCGAAATAGCTGGAGTTGTCTTTCGGGAAATACGCTTGAGTTGTAGTTACTCCCCATGTATATTCCCCCGCATCCGCTTCTTGCTCACCCATGATCACATCAAACAGCAGTGATTTAGGCTGGGAGTAAGGGCCCACAAAAGCAATCTTATCCCCTTTGTTTACTACAAAGCTGATTTCATCAAGAAGCTTTTCACCTTCAACCGCTTTGGACAAACCGCTGACTGTCAGCAATTGTTTACCCGCTTCACGTTCAGGTTTGAAGTTGAGGAACGGATATTTACGGTTGGACGGACGAATATCGTCCAGTGTAATTTTCTCAAGTTGTTTCTTACGTGATGTCGCTTGTTTAGACTTGGAAGCATTGGCCGAGAAACGCTGGATAAATGCCTGCAATTCCTTGATTTTATCTTCCTTCTTCTTGTTCGAATCACGCTGCAAAGCTTGCGCAAGCTGACTGGACTCATACCAGAAGTCGTAGTTGCCGACGTACATTTGGATTTTGCCAAAATCAATATCCGCAATATGCGTACATACTTTATTCAGGAAGTGACGGTCATGGGATACGACGATAACAGTACCTTCATAGTCCATGAGGAAGTTCTCTAACCAGCCAATAGATTCGAGATCCAAGTGGTTGGTAGGCTCATCTAGCAGCAGGTTATTTGGACGGCCAAACAAGGCTTGCGCCAAGAGTACCCGTACCTTTTCATTGCCGCTCAGTTCGGCCATTTTTTTGTCATGCAGTTCACGCATAATTCCGAGACCAATCAGCATGGCAGCTGCATCTGGCTCAGCATCCCAGCCGTTAAGCTCAGCGAACTCACCTTCAAGCTCCCCTGCACGCAGGCCATCCGCTTCTGTGAAATCGGACTTCGCATAAAGCGTGTCCTTTTCTTTCATAATTTCATAAAGGCGTGTGTGACCCATAATTACGGTCTCAAGTACTGGGAATTCATCATACTCAAAATGGTTCTGTTTGAGTACTGCGAGACGTTCGCCTGGTGTAACATGTACCTCACCGGTATTTGCTTCGATCTCACCAGACAGAATTTTCAGAAAGGTTGATTTACCGGCACCATTGGCGCCAATCAAACCGTAGCAGTTACCAGGGGTGAATTTTATGTTTACATCTTCAAAGAGAGCGCGTTTTCCGTAGCGGAGTGTTACGCCGCTTGTGCTAATCATTACGCATTACCATCCTTTTCACTTAGGGTTTCGGCTCATTATAGCATAAATAGAGAGCAAAAAGCCCGTAAAATAGCCTTTTCAGCTGTTCTCTCCAATACTAAAGTTATTCCAGCTGCTGTACAGAGGTCGCCAGTAAGGAGGAATTTTTTCAATTATTGTCCAGTTATGCGATTCTTGGGTTGTATAACAAGCGTTTCACCATAACTGAGCGTACGGATTCTTTCTTCAGAAATACCTTGTTTAAGCCGGGCACTTTCCATCCGATCCAGCGCTTCCCGGGCCGTATCATCAGCAAGTCTATAGGTGCCGTAATGCATCGGAATCATGGTCTCCGCTCCAACATCTACAAATGCTTGTATAGCCTCTTCAGGGGTTACATGCTGCGAGGTCATGAACCACTCGGGTTCATAAGCTCCAATCGGCATGAGTGCAACATGAAGCTTATAGCGGCTCCCAATCTCCTTAAAACCCGGAAAATAACCGCTATCTCCTGCGAAATACAGGTTTGGGGGCAGCTTGTCGCTATCCGATTCGATCGGCTGCAGAATATATCCTCCCCAATGCGAAGTATTCGTGTCCCAAGGCGTTCTCCGCGTCCAGTGCTGAGTCGGCACGAAGGTAAGCTTAATTTTACCCAGCGTATTTTCCTGCCACCATTCCATTTCTATGCAGTTGCGAAATCCTTTGCGGAGCATCTTTCGTTTCAAGCCTATAGGAACAACAAGGGTTGTCCCTGCTCTATATAATTTACGGATAGAAGCCATATGCAAGTGGTCATAATGAGAGTGCGAGATCAGAATCAGGTCAATGGGAGGCACTTCGCTGAGCGGAATCCCGGGTTGCCCCAATCTTTTCTCAAAGCCTAGTCTTCTCGCCCAGATTGGATCAGTAATGATATTCATCCCTTCATATTGAAGGAAAAACGTGGAATGCCCAATCCACGTAATGGTAGTCTCCAGCCGATTCTCCGCCAGATAAGCTAACCTCGGTGGCGTACTTGGCACTACATATGAATAATCTTTTTTCTTCCGTCGACGTTCCTCCCGCCACTTACGAAACTCTTTAAGTGTTTTATCGGTACTCACATTGTCGAGGTTATTGTAGCGAAATTTAACCATAGAGCACCTCATCTTTAGAAGTTTGCCGAGCATGCTTTACTTTAGCGAATATAATACAACTATATTGAACGGCAGAGTATTTTGCAAAATATACAAGTTACTTGGTAAGGGTGCGCCCTTTTTCCGCAAAATATCTAAGCACCCTTTTGTGTTTCACGCCAGAAATGAGATAATATGTGTATAAAGTATGGCGGTGCATATACCGTTCAAGGGGGAGCTACGTATGAAGATTACTTTTATTGAACCGACTCCAAGTCCAAATACGATGAAGCTTCATTTGGACGAAAGTCTGGAACCTGGAATCCGCAGAACCTATACACCAGAAAGTGAACGTTCCGCACCTGCCTGGGCACGCGAAATGTTAACGATACCGGGCGTTACTAGCATCTATCATGCTGCTGACTTTGCAGCGCTCGAACGCAAGGGCAATGCGGATTGGGCAGCGATTCTAAGAGAAGTCCAGAACCGCTTCGGCAACAGCGAAGGCTTAATTGACGATTGGAATCTTGCCGATGAGAACGCTGGCGCTCATTTCGGCGAAGCCCAAGTCTTCGTCCAGATGTTCCGCGGAATTCCGCTGCAAATCCGCGTTAAGACCGGCGCGAATGAAGAGCGCATCTCCTTAGCAAACCGCTTCACGAAGGCGGTTATGGATGTGGCTAGCGCCGTGATGATTAAAGAGCGTAAGCTCACTGATTACGGCGTGCGTTATGGCGAGCCCGCGGAGATTGCACGCGAGGTGGAGCAAGAGGTTGAAGCGGCGTATCCGCAGGAGCGCCTCGACTCCCTCGTGCAGCAAGCCATTGCGCACGGAGCCGAAGGCGAGTTCGTCGAGCAGAGACGAACCCGCAGTCAGGATGAGCTGCTGCGAGACCTGAAGCATGAGGATTGGCGCGTGCGCTACGCCGCGCTGGAGGATCTTACGCCGACAGCGGAGCTCCTGCCAGAGCTTAAGGCGGCGCTGCACGATCCCAAGCTGCATATTCGCAGGCTTGCGGTCGTGTATCTAGGCGACCTTCGCACGCCCGAAGCGATGGAGCTGCTCTATGAGGCGATGGCAGACAGCGCGCCAGCCGTGAGACGTACGGCAGGCGATACGCTGTCCGACATCGGCGATCCTGCCGCCACGCCTGTGATGACGGCGGCACTGACGGATAAGAGCAAGCTTGTCCGCTGGCGCGCAGCACGTTTCCTCTATGAGGTGGGCACATCCGATGCCCAAGCAGCGCTGTCAGTTGCGGCGGAAGATCCGGAATTCGAGGTTGGACTTCAGGCCAAAATGGCTTTGGAACGTATCGCTTCCGGTGAAGCAGCGGCGGGTACAGTTTGGCAGCAAATGTCAGAACGTCGTCGTAACTAATGTTCCCTACCGGATTTTGTCATTGCTTGACTTGCGAACTTGCTTTATACTAATTCCTGTTGTTTATAAATGAATGAAGTAAAGATAGCCTCGTCATACTAAGATGAGGTAGAGGTCGCGGATATAAAGAGTACGCGCGTGGAGACGTTAGAGCCGTCTATGAATCGCGTCGAAAGGAATATCTGCCGAAGTTTGCACTGTCGCTCTGACAGCGGTGCAGGCTGGGGCCGTTGCCGAAAGGCACGGAACTGTCACATTGTATAACCTGCATAGTAGCAGGTCATAATGTGTTGCGCTATCTTCACAGGGAGTATGATGCGGAGCTGTATAGATGGAAACCGCAGATATAGTCTGCGGTTTCTTTGCGTTTACAGAATTTGTATGTTTGGTGTTTGTCCATTACCTCATGGAGACCACCAAATACACTCTCTCGCTCTGCGGGAGGAAGCAGCTCAGCACTCCCCGTTCATGAATTGAAAGATTAGATCATAAGGAGTGTCAAATCATGCAGGGCAAGCAGCAAAATCTAGCACAAGGCAACATTAGTAACCCGCCTGAGCTAAAAAAATCATTTAAAGCAAGGCATTTGACCATGATTGCGCTTGGAGGATCTATTGGTACTGGACTCTTCCTCGCCAGTGGTGGCGCTATCGCTTCAGCCGGACCCGGTGGAGCACTTCTAGCCTATACGGCTGTTGGTGTTATGGTTTATTTCCTCATGACCAGTCTGGGAGAGCTCGCTACCTATTTACCGGATTCGGGCTCATTTAGCACTTACGGCACGCGTTTCGTCAGCCCCGCTTTTGGGTTCGCCATCGGCTGGAACTTCTGGTATAACTGGGCGGTTACGATTGCAGCAGAATTATCTGCCGCCACCGTCATTATTAAATACTGGTTCCCGGACAGTCCCTCCTTTCTCTGGAGTCTTGTATTCCTGCTGTTGATGTTCGGTCTTAACTTCCTGTCTGCTCGTGGATACGGAGAATCAGAATATTGGTTTGCCATTATCAAAATTATTACTGTTATCGCCTTTCTTATTGTCGGAGTTTTGATGATTTTCGGAATCATGGGTGGAAAAGCCGTAGGCTTCAGCAATTTCCAGATCGGGGGTAGCTCCTTCCACGGTGGCTTCTTCGCTTTCGTCGGTGTCTTTATGGCTGCGGGATTCTCCTTCCAAGGCACCGAGCTAATCGGTGTTGCAGCAGGTGAGAGTGAGAACCCTCGCCGCAACGTACCTATTGCTATTCGCCAAGTATTCTGGCGTATATTAATCTTTTATATCCTCGCTATACTTGTAATTGGAATGCTGATTCCTTACACGAATCCAGATCTGCTGCGCGGTGGTATTGATGATATCGGAGTCAGTCCATTTACGATCGTATTTAATAAAGCTGGGCTTGCTATTGCCGCATCCGTCATGAATGCTGTCATTCTCAGCTCCGTATTGTCAGCCGGGAACTCGGGAATGTACGCCTCCACCCGCGTCCTGTACGCTATGGCTAAGGATGGAATGGCTCCACGTGCTCTAGGCAAGCTTAATCGCCGCGGTGTTCCCGTTGGAGCTTTGCTCGTGACCACAGCTGTCGGTATGTTGGCCTTTTTGGCATCATTCTTTGGTGACGGTGCCGTATACAACTGGTTGCTTAATGCTTCCGGTATGTGTGGATTTATTAACTGGCTCGGCATCGCTGTCTGCCATTATCGTTTCAGACGCGCCTTTATAGCTCAAGGTCATTCCCTTGATGAGCTGCCTTACCGGGCTAGATGGTTCCCGTTTGGACCTATATTTGCCTTAGTACTTTGTGCGGTAGCCATCCTTGGCCAGAATATGGGCGCCTTCTCAGGTGGAAGCATCGACTGGTACGGTATTGCCGTTTCTTATATCAGCCTGCCATTATTCGTCTTAATTTGGGCCGGCTATCGCTTCTTCCGCAAGAGTAATATTATTCCTTTGGATAAATGCGATCTTAGTACTCACCCAGAATAAATAGACTCCTCAAAAAAGGGATATCCAGAAGCCTGAAAGGCTGCAGGATATCCCTTTTTATATAAATCAATCTAGTATATTCAACTCCTGATTTTACTTAGCCCTTTGCCTATTCCCAAGTCACATACACTTTTAGATCACCCGTATTATCAAAAGAAGTGCTAGAATAAGACACATCCTCTAGTCCAAGTTTATATAACTCCTGTAGATCATTCTTCAGCTGGGTTCCACTACCGTGATAACGGAATAATAAAGATCCCTCTCCTGAAGCGACAGCCTTATTCGCCAGCTGAATTAAATCTGCTGCTGAACGTACAATCCGCTCCTCGGCATACAGCTCATAATTAAGGTCCTTCTGAAGCTGCTTATACACCCCGGCGCTTTGTCCTCCACGCTCTACAAGTGCCGACAAGGTCTTATAATAGGCAACCGAGGCTGCCGGATAAGACTTCGTCCAGCTATGGTCCTGACGCATTTGTGCATCAGTCTTCAAGTAATACGCGGTGCTTACCACGCCGGCTTTATCAGGTGTCGGGTCATCCCAAGTTGTGTCGAGATGATACCATCTCCCTTCGAGCAGCACTAGATTCCAAGCATGAGACTGGCTGCGTCCTCCCGGCTGTTTTGCAGTGCCCTCAACGATTTTATTACTGAATCCCGCTTCCTTGAGCAGCTTATAGGTCAACAGCGAATACCCCTGGCAAACGGCACTGCCACTCTTCAGACCTTCATAAGCCGTATATTTACGATAAGAGGTATCATACTTCAGACGCAGCACCACCCAGTCGTGGATAGCCTTAACCTTCTGATGATTATTCATGCCCGGTGTAATGATCTTCTTGAGCGTTGCCTTTACTTCTTTGTTCACAAAAGCGGTCTGCTCCAGCGTTTCCAAGTATTTCACTTCTACTGTAACCTTTACAGAGCTTTTGCTCCCTCGATAAGTGTATCCGTAGCTGTCTATGATGTAATACAAATAGGGATCGCTATTCATCGCTTGATCTAGACCCGTTTGTATCTGTGTTTTTAAATTCGAGGTTTTCCCCTCATAAGTAAAAGTGATAGTCTCTCTACGATTATTCATCGCACCGGTTAGCTTCTGGGCAATTTCACTCACAGAACGAACGGTCGGTGAAGTCGTGGCCGCATAAGCATACCCCCAGGTCCAATACAATGTCGGGGGAATGGCTGCGCAAATAATCACTCCTCCAAGAATGACTTTTGCCAACGTGAAGCGTTTTTTCCACATAATTATTCTGATCCTCCGGCTCCTACAGACTTATTCAAAACCCTCCATTTAATAGATAATGAGGACTTGGGCAAAAAAAGACTGTTCTCTGTAGAATAATTCTACTCTGAGAACAGCCACTAAGCCAGACCGATATGGATTATTTCTTTAGGGGTGTAATGATATAGGTCTCTCCGATTGCTGTTTCAAATTCCAGCCCCGCTCCTTCAATCTGTGTACCATCCGGTTTTTGAATGAGCAAAGGCTGGTGTTGAACAATTCTGCAGGATCGGCCATGAGTCGAGGTAACCTCTGCCCTTGTTAAACAGCCCCCGCTCCATTCTATAGTCGTGACAAAGCCACCACGTGCCACCAAACCTTTCACGCTGCCTTCAGACCATTCCTTTGGAAGAGCAGGTAATAGTTCCAGACCCTCCTGATGACTCTGCAAGAGCATTTCTGCTATCCCGGCTGTAGTTCCGAAGTTTCCATCAATCTGAAACGGAGGGTGATTACCGAACAGGTTCGGCAAACTGGAATCTTGCAAAATGCGACGTAGACAGCTAACCGCACTCTCGCCATCCTTCAGACGCGCATAAAGATTAAGCAACCAAGCTGCGCTCCAGCCTGTATGGCCACCTCCGTGTTCTATACGTTTCTTCAGTGTTAAGGCTGCCGCCTCCGCTAGCTCTGGTGTGGAGGAAGGGCTAATTACGTTCCCAGGGTACAGGTCATACAAATGAGAAACATGACGATGCCCAGGCTCTTGTTCAGCAAAATCCTCATTCCATTCGCGGACAGTTCCGTCCGGTGCGATCCCTTGGTGGGCAAGCTGTTTCTGTTTCTGCATAAGCTCCTGACGCAGCTCTACATCGGTATTTAAAATATCAGCAGCCTGAATGCAGTGCTTGAACAACTCAGCGATAAGCGATAAATCCATAGCTGAGCCAGCCGAGACACTGCATGGTGTGCCGTCAGCAGTCAGAAATACATTCTCTGGCGAGGTAGACAGACCTGTGGTCCATCTTCCATCAGGCAGCTCTACTAGCCAATCCAGACAAAACAATGCGGCTCCCTTTAATATGGGATAAGCTGTGCGCAAATAGTCCTCATCTGGACGAAAAGCGTAACGCTCCCATAGATGGCGAGAGAGCCATACCCCGCCCATCGGCCAAAAAGCCCACATCGCCTTACCGTCTGATGGAGAAGTCATCCGCCACAAATCGGTATTATGGTGTACTGTCCAGCCACGTGCGGCATAATGAATATTCGCTGTACGGCTGCCAGCCACGCTAAGCTCCGTGATAAAATCTATTAAAGGTTCATGGCATTCACCCAATCCGCATAACTCGGCTGGCCAATAATTCATTTCGGTGTTGATATTTGTCGTATAATTGCTGTTCCATGGTGGCTGAATATAGGGATTCCAAATGCCCTGCAGATTCAGAGCTTGCGTCCCCGGCCGTGAGCCAGAAATCATCAGGTAGCGGCCATACTGGAACAGCAACGCTTCCAGTTCAGGATCTGCCTGTCCTTCGCGGTATTGTACCAGGCGCTCATCAGTCGGAAGCTCTCCTCGGGAAGCAGCAGATGCAAGCGTCAACTCCACACGGTGGAACAAGGATTGATGATCCTCTAGGTGGCGCTGCTTAAGCTCTGCGTATCCTTTAGAGGCTGAAGCTAACTGCACTAGGCACAACTCCGCTGGCAGCTTGCCACCGCTTCCCGGCATCCGGTCATACCCGGCATAATCGGTTGCCGCAGCCAGACGAAGGGTAATGGAGTGCGCGCCAGAAATCAACAGCGAGCCGTTCTCCGCTACACAAGTCCCACCTTCCGTCTGGATCTCCATAACCGCAGCAAAACTTATGCCAAGCCCCTCTTCATATAATACGGCACGCGGGTGATCCCCTACGTAGTTATCAGCCACATGCGACGGGGCACGGCCAGTCATAATCAGCATGCCATCCGGAGTAATCTCCGAGTTGAAAGGATGTGGTGATGCCAGATCCGCCCAGAAATCTGGCAGAGTAGCTTGGCCCTCTCCCCCCTCCGCACGGATATGAAGAGCTATAAGCTCATCCGGTCTGCTGGCCAATACTTCACGTACGATCCTTACACCACCGGCAGTATAGGATACCGTAGCCAACGCCCGATCCAGATCAAGCTCCCTCCCGTAATCCTCTACAGCACCTGCAAAATTAAACTTCAATCGCAAATCTCCAAGTGGTTGATAGGATTCCGTCCGGCTGCCTAACATTTTGGCGTCCACCAGTGCTTCTGCTTCCTTGTATTTTCCCTCTGCTACTAGCTGTTTGGCTGGGGCTAAATACCGCAGTGCCTCATAATTGGCTTTATCCCGCGGCAAACCCGACCATAAGGTGTCTTCATTTAATTGAATCCGTTCTTCTTCGACTCCACCAAAGACCATGCCGCCCAGCCTGCCGTTACCTACGGGCAGCGCCTCTTCCCATACAGCCGCCGGCTGCTTGTACCATAACTCATGCTGTCCGGAGTTCTTGCTCTCTCCCATGTATATTCCTCCTGTCCTGTTATGACCGGTGAAAAGCAATCAGCGGGAGGCCCGGACTTTCGTTCGGACTTCCCGCCATCTTCATGCTTTTATTGTATTAGACGAAATTTAATAATTAATCATTCCAAAGTTTCACGCGTTGTTTAACCAGCTCTTCACGCAAATCTTCAGCTTTCGTTACACCAGCTTTATCTAGCTCAGCCATGTAAGCATCCCAAACTTTATCGAAATCAGCTGGTTTAGACAAGATTGCTTCAGGGATCCGTTTCCAACTGATATCCTTCAGCTTGTTGTCAAGAACGACGATTTCGCTATCCCCAGGAATCGTGATGTTCCATGCCGCGCCCCAAGGTTTAACTTTGAACTCATCTTCACTAGGGAAGAGGTCTTTCCAAGTGGTTGCTTTGTAAGCAGCAAGTGTTTCTTTTTCAACCGCATTGTAACCTACGGTTACTTGCTCAGGGAAACGAGTTGTGTAGTAGTTACCAGATGGATCCAATACACCGTCGCCATAGTGAGCGCTCAGCAATGCATAGTTTGATCCGACATTACCCAAGCCAGTTTCTTTTTGGAAGTTGGTAGTGTCATTATATTTACGGTCGTTCACATCTTCAGGAATGACACGTTTGCCATCAACAACATTGTAGTGTTTGCCTTCAATACCCCAGTTAACCAATACTTGACCTTCGTCGGAAGCTAGGTAGTCCAGGAATTTAATTGCACGAACTGGATCTTTAGCATCTACGCTGATCCCAATTCCGTTACCACCCATGAAGCCTGTAGGCCAGAAGGAGGTTTCTTTGTACTCCTCAGACAAGGTTACAGGATAGTGTCCATAGCCTTGATCCAGCTTGCCTTCAGCTTTCAATGCTCTTTCTCCATCGCCATAACCCCAGTCTTGGTCAATCAAACCAATAACGCGGCCTGTAGCGATTTTAGCTTTGTACTGATCATACTTTTGAACGAAACTTTCTGGATCAAGCAATCCGATATCGTTCATGTGGTTGAGCCAGCGGAAATATTCTTTTTCAGCCGGACGACGGAAGTGATAAGTTACTTCTTGGGTGTCGATATCAATCGCATATTCACCATCGTCAGGAGAACCAGTAGTAATAAATGCTGGGTTAGTTACTGTAATGTACATGTACCAATCATCTGCATTCAGAGTCAGGCCGATGTTTTTGTTACCATTTTCATCGGTAGGATGTTTTTCCAGGTAAGCCTTGATTACGTTCTCATAATCTTGAACAGTTTTGATTGCAGGATATCCAGCTTCTTTAACAGCACGGTGCTGTAGTTCAAATCCGCCACCAGCATCAAAATATTTGTTGTCTACACCTGCATAGGTAGGGATGGCATAAATCGCATGATCATCGTCACTGTAACGTGAACGTTTCATGCCTTCTTCGCCCAATACTTTTTTGATATTCGGAGCATATTTTTCAATCAGGTCTGTTAGATCAAGCATTGCGCCTGCATCTACCAGCTTGCTGACATCAGTCTTAGCACTGATCAAATCCGGATATTCGCCGCTCGCTGCGATCAAGGCTACTTTTTGTTGAGGATCACCAACTGCATATTCAGCATTTAGGGTTACTCCCGTTTTTTCCGTAATCACTTTACCAACTTCATCTTGCATACCTGTCCAGTTCGGGTTAGGGTCTGCACTGAAGAAGGTCATCGTGAGCGGGGAAATATCCTCAGCCGCATTGGTCGCATTTCCAGCATTAGTTGCGTTGCCGCCTGTATTTCCAGCTGCAGCATTACCATTGTTGCCATTGTTACCGCCGCAGCCTGCAAGCACACCGAGCAGCATAATAGAAGTGAGCGTTAATGCCGTAGCTTTGGCTTTTATCTTTCTATTACTTCCCATTAAATAAACCCTCCTTAAAATTGTTTATCTATCGTATCACAGGTGAAGACCTGTTAATACTTTACCCAGCTTGCCAAAAGAAAACGGATACACAATAGGTTTTAAGCATAGGGGAGACTAAGCTCCCCCGTTGAACTGTGATTAGCTCTTCACAGCACCAAGTGTCATACCTTTAACAAAATACTTCTGAATGAACGGATAAACCAACAGGATCGGTACGGTTACGACAATCGTAATCGCCATTTTGAGCGACTCCGGCGAGACCTGATTGGAAGCCAGCGAAGCAATGTTGGAGCGGTAGTCGCCTCCGTTACCACTGGTTGTGGTCTGTAGAACCTTCATCAATTCATATTGCAATGTGGTCAAGTTAGGGCTTGAACCATTGTACAGATAAGTATCAAACCAAGCATTCCATTGACCTACTGCTAGGAACAGCGCGATCGTTGCTAGCGCTGGCTTCATCAATGGCAGAATAACCCGGAAGTAGATAGTAAAGTCATTGGCTCCATCCAGCTTCGCCGATTCCTGCAACGCATACGGCAGGCCGTCGATGAAGGAGCGGATAACGAAGACGTTAAAGGCACTAACCAGTCCAGGCAATACATAGACTGCAAAGCTGTTCATCATATGCAGATCCTTGATCAGCATATATATTGGAATCATTCCTCCTGAGATATACATGGTCATTGCCAAGAATGTGGAAACAAACTTGCGACCTGCAAAGTCAGGGCGGCTGATCGTAAACGCCAGCATCGAGGCACTGATCAGTCCGAACAAAGTACCGATAATTGTCCGCAAAGCGGATATTTTAAACCCGGTGATTAATCCGGAGAAAGTGAAGATCTTTAGGTAATTGTCCCAGGTAAAATCCCGGGGATAGATGGTCACTCCACCGCGCACACTGTCCACTGAATCATTCAGTGAGATTGCAAGCACGTTCAAAAACGGATAAATCGTGATTACAACCACGAACAGGACTACAAAATATACAAAGAAATCAAAGATCCGGTCTGACCATGACTTTCCGGTGATAGCTGAATTTCCCACTGTAATGCTCTCCTTTCATGAAAAGGGCAATTTACTGCCACGATTGGGTAGAAGGGCCTTCTGTGCTACAGAAGGCTCTCTTTTGTTGTACGTTTGAAGATTCCATTAATCGTAAACAGTAGAATTACACTGATCACTGAGTTGAATATATTGATCGCAGTACCGTAGGAATATCTCGCCATGCCCAGTCCGTATTTCAGTGAATACAAGTCTAGCACTTGAGAATAGTCGGTAACGAGGTTGTTTCCAAGCAAGAATTGCTTCTCAAAGCCGATATTGAGCAAATTACCCACCGACATAATGAGTAGTACAGTAATTGTTGGGCGAATACCCGGAAGTGTAATATGCCATACCTGACGAAGCCTGCTGGCACCGTCTACCCGGGCCGCTTCGTACAATTCAGGCCCAATACCTGCGATAGCTGCAAGGTAGATGATGGCGTTCCATCCGGTCTCTTTCCAGACATCCGATAAGGTAACGATTCCCCAGAAGAGATGGCCCTGGGCCATAAACTGGATAGGTGCGTCTATGAATCCTATTCCTAACAAGATATCGTTTACAAGACCATTTTCACCAGATAACATTTTAGTTACAATCCCCGCTGCAACCACCCATGATACAAAGTGGGGCAAATACGAGACTGTTTGAGCAAATCTTTTAAAGAAGCCAAGACGCACTTCATTGAGCAATATTGCAAACGTTATTGGAAAGATAAATCCTGCGACTAAGCCCATTCCACTCATCGCCAGCGTATTACGCAGCGCCAGAAGGAATTGCGAGTCACTGAACAGTGTCTTAAAGTGTTCAAAACCTACCCATTCTTGTTCAAAAAAGCCACGTGCGGGCTTGTACTTTTGAAAAGCCATCGTCCAGCCCCATAATGGGAGATAACTGAAGACGAATGCCCAGATCACAAAAGGTATCGACATCATCCATAAGTACTTTTGATTCTTAAAGCTTCTCCAAAACCGTCCTCCTGAAGCAGGCTTTTTGTTGCGTGTTCGGGTATCCGGCGGGATTTGAGAAGTTACTGTGTCCGCTTTCATAAAGCCCCTCCTCTCTATGTCTATATTCTAAATCTCTGTAAGCGATTGCAGTACCCTATAAATTCGACCTAAAATCAGGTGAAAATTAGAGATTTAGAGCCAAAATAAAGCGGATACATCGTTGAAAACACTGAAAATAATCATGAATTTACTGAAAATAAAATCAAGTGAAATTATTTAATTTCATAAATCAATACGATACTTAATCCCCTGTCTATTTCACACAATTAATACTTCACCCCATAATTAAAAAACGCCCCGAGCCAACGTTCTATAAGTGAACGTGGCCGGAAGCGAAGGCGCGGACTGAAATGACCCTATTTAAGCAAATTGCACTTCTTATTGGGTTAGGCGGACTATAAAGACCTTATTCACTTAAAAAACCACCTTTTGGAGAACATTTGCAGCTAATAACGTCCATCGAGTCCGATAAATCGAAATTGGACTCCAAATAGCCCAAATAACAACTCTGTAGTCCGTCATACCCGCGAATGAAGACTATAATGTGCTCTCAGATGAGGCGTAACAAGTATACCCGTAACCCCTGCCCTGCTCCTCAACGAAAACCTCCGTATGGTTCAATTAAAATTAATTACTTTAATATCATCTTAGCTAGAAAATATTACCTGATCCGTCAGTACTTTAACTATTTCAGATACATATTCCTTATATGCACATACCGAGTCGACATTATCTGTTGTACCTGCAATTTCTTATCCTGAAGGAGGGTAATAGGAGAGCAATGAAAAACAAAAACATCAAGATATTATTATTGATTATCGCCGCAGTATTATTGACACTAAATTTATTTCAATTCAATAACAACGTAAGTCATAACAGATTAATGGATAGGTTGGACCTTAATCTGACATCAGAACTCGACGGTCTAAGACTGGAATTAGAACGATCCTCAACACCAAGCATTCTTGCTGTAGAGCAAGCGAGTAAAATTGCTGCCCTTTCGACGTATTCAACATTAGGGTTCGATTATGGATATACCTTGGAAACCAGAATACATGACAAATATGTGCAAAATGAACCTTTTAAAGAGATGGATCAAATTCAAGAGTTACTTCTAGCCCTTCTAAAAGACCCTGCAAATCAAGAATTGCAGCAACGATTAGATTTATTATTAGTGAAGTAGCTTTAATTTAAGAAAAAAAAGCCACAGCTAAAGCTCAGGTTATACCTGAACTGCAACTGTGGCTTTTTGGGCTTCTATTTTAGATGTTTTTGCGAAAAGAACTCGGGGAGAGCCCTACATATTTACGGAACTTGGCGTTGAAGTAATCGGGGTTCATGTACCCTACTTTCTCGGCCACCTCATATACTTTCATGCCTTGTGCTAGGAATTGCTTCGCCTTCTCAATCCGCACTTTGTCCACATACGTATTGAAGTATTCCCCGGTAGTGTTCTTGAACATTTTACCTAGATATGCGCTGTTGTAATTAAATAACTCGGATAAGGTCTCAAGCTTAAGGTTCTCATTGTAACGGCGGTTGATTAGCTCCGTAATTTTTTTGATCTCATTCCCTTTGCTGCCACTGGACATTTGATCGGCGATCTCCGCCATGAAATTGACGGCCTGCTCTTGCAGGTCTACCAGATAGTGACTATGGTAGAGCTCACCGATCGGCGGGGAATGCTTAGCGGCATTGCTACGAATCTCTGGATAGACCGGTTCGAGACGGGCCAACACCGTGCTGAGAATCCGCACAAATGTATCTTTGATCTGCTGCTCCTCACTGCCCGCAGCCAGTAGCTCCGCACAGATCGTATCCACTAGCGGTTCAATGGCAGCGCGGCTTCCGGTTTCAACAGCCAGCATTAGGCGGCTCTCCGCATCCTGCCCTTCTTCGGCGTACGCCTCCGCCACTCCAGGAAACAACATACCGGAGAGATCGGCGCTGATTAGAATCCCTTTGCGGTAAAAGAATGCCCGGCGCAGCAGTTCACGCGCCACTTGAAAAGACTGTGCCGCCTCTTCTGGTCCTGCTACAGGGCCTCCCGTTGCTGCGCTGAAGTCGTATCCCTCGCGACAAATTAAGGAAGAAAGCTCTTCCATCAGCCGCTCCTGTTCCTGCTCTCCTGGTAGCGGCTCTTGCAGCAGGAATCCAATATATGGCGGCATCGTGAAAAACATCCGCTCTTCACTGCTGCCAAAATACTGTTCTACCGCGGCCTTAACAGCCCGCTCTCCTTCCTCACTGCCGCCCGCAGGCGCGAGTAGTTCGAGTAGGATCACTTCGACACGGTCTGGTTTAAGACCCAGTGCTGCCGCATGCTTAGCAGGATCATTCTCCCCCTCCTCCGCAGTTGAAGGCTGCAGCAATGCACGCAGCAGGCTTTCGCGATTACGGGCAGGCTCCTCTTCATTCCAGCGGCTAAAGCGATCTTCCTGAGCGATCGTGACTCTGAGTTCCTCCAAATAGTTGATTAGCTCTTCCTCATCCACCGGCTTCAGTAAATAGCCGTCAATGCGGTAAGAAATGGCTCGTTTGGCATACTCAAAGTCCGCATGACCACTTAAAATCAGCACATGGCTGGTCGAGCCTTCTTCGCGCAGCTCACCGATTAACTCCAGCCCGTCCATACCAGGCATGCGGATATCCACCACAATCAGTTCCGGATAAAAAATATGATATTTCTCCTGAGCTTGCAAGCCGTTGGCGGCCGTAGCCACCACCGTATACCCCAGCTCTTCCCAAGGGATTAGAGCCCGAAGGCCTTCCCGCAGCTTTGGCTCATCATCAACAATCAATACTTTGATCATAGATTTATGTCCTCCATTGGAATACGAAACGTAATAGATGTTCCTTCATTCATCCGGCTTTCGATATTCAGTCCATATTCAACACCGTAGGATAACTTCAAACGGTCGTGTACATTGCGCAGCCCGATCCGTGCCTCTTCCTGCTCATCACGAACCTCAAGGGTATAACGGATCTGCTCCAGCTTGTCCGGAGTGATCCCGGCTCCATTATCGGTAATGGTAAAGACCGCATGATTCTGCTCACGCTTGATATTCACCGTAACCATTGCTCCATCCATCGTGTTGTCCAGTCCATGAATCACCGCATTTTCCACAAGCGGCTGCACAATCAGCGGCGGGATGTAGAGTGATTCGACGGCAGGGTCTACAATAAATTGATATTTCAAACGATCCTCATAACGGAATTGCTGAATATCCAAATAACAACGAACCACTTCAAGCTCCTGGCTAAGCAAAATTTTACTTCGGCCTACCTCCAGATTACTGCGCATCATTTTGCCAAGAAGACGCACTACCCGTGCAATCTCCACTTGCCCTTTCATATGGGCCTCCATACGAATAGATTCCAGCGCATTGAACAAGAAATGAGGATTGATCTGGCTTGCCAGCATTTTAAAACGGATATCATTCTGTTTCTGTTCCAGCAGACTGTTCTGGTCATTAGATTCCTGTACCTCGAACATCAAATCGTTAATACTCCGCACCATAGAATTGAACTGACGAGCTAGCAGAGCAATCTCATCTTTGCCATCAATTTTTAATGAAGTGTCAAAATCACCCGTACTAACGCGGTTAATATGTCTGCTTAACTGCAATAATCTACGTGAAAATAACGAAGAGAAACTATATATGATTAAAAAGGCCAATAAAACGCTTACGGCAATCACGGTAATCGAAAGCTTAATCACCCGATTAGGTTCTTTGACTATACTATCAATAGAAAAAACAGAAATAATTCGCAGGGCGTTACGGCTGGCTTGTGGTTTAAGTTCTTCTATCACTATTTTGGAGGCTTCACCATCTACTTCTGCCTCATAGCTCCCGCTTCCTTGCCCCAAAAGCTTTGTATCAAAAGAAACATCTTCCAGTTTCTTTCCTGTTCGATCGCTCCGGTTCGCAGCAATGATGTTATCCTGATCATCCACGATCATGGTATCAAATGATTCCTGGCTCAGAATTGAAGTTAGCTGGTGACTGTTTACATTAATAACGAGCACGCCAATTTTACTGGAGCCCTCCAGCTCGATTTTGCGGACAAGGCTTAAATAATTCCGCTGATCACGCTCATCCTCTATATATTCCCAACCGACGAGGCTATCGTACCGCTGTGCTCTCTGATACCACTGGCTCTCCTTAATGGCAGACGAAGGATTGATCAGCTCCCAGTTGTTAAGCAGCGTAGCATTATCAGTGTATAAACGTATGTTGGATATGTCTTTATATAATCTTAGGTATTCACGCATATCAGTGTAATCACGATAAGCCTCAACCACATCATAAGTGCTTACATACTGGCGTATGGCGAGTTTTTTCAGCCGGGCATCATTGGACAATCGATACGCTATATCTTGCGATACACCGATGACTTCTTCTGTTCTTTTTTTTACCCGATCTACGTTAATTGAAGCTTGCTCCAGTGCGTTCTCAAACGCCATGGTCCTCATCTCAATCGTAAGATAACCACCTACCAGTAATACCGGCAAAAGTGTAGTCAGTAAAAAAGCAAGCAGCAGCTTATTGCGGATTTTGATGTCATTCAGCACCTTAACAAACCATTGAAACATGGCCTTTCGCCCCCCGAAACCTTCGCTATCTCATTTACAGGCTGCCACTACCTTGGAGATATTCCATACTTTACAGAAGAAAAATGAAAACGGCAACATTTTTGAATATTGCCGTTCATCACCTCTATAAAGAAGATGGTCTTTAAAAAGGCCTTCCGCCAGATGCGAAAGACCTTTTTTATATCAGACAGATAGATAAATGGCGCTTTATTGGCGATATGCAGCCAGCTTGTTATTCAATTCGCGGGTCTGGCCGTAAACTTCCTGATAGAGGTTGAATAGACCATCATAGATTGCCGTTTGTTTCGGATCTGGTTTATAAACATCAGCAGGACGGATAAACGCTTCTGCACATTCCGCAAGGGATGTGAACCATCCGCTTCCATAAGCCGCCAGCATAGCTGCTCCCATTGCCGGACCCTGCTCACTTTCCAGCTTCACGATGGATGCATTGAAAATATCAGCCTGCATTTGCAGCCAAGCCTCATTTTTAGCCCCGCCACCAATTGCAATGATCTCTGTAATCTCTTTGCCTGACTCACGTACAATCTCAATGGATTCACGCAGTGAGAAGGTAATGCCTTCTAATACTGCTCGTGTAAAATGCGTCAACGTATGCCCTGAATCCATACCAATAAAGCTTCCGCGAATATTTGCATCTGGATGTGGTGTACGTTCTCCTACAATATAAGGAGTGAATAACAGGCCGCCGCTGCCAGCTGGAATAGAGGAAACTCCGCTTAACAGCTCATCAAAGCTTTTGTCCGCCGCAAAGGTTTCTTTAAACCACGTAAGGCTATGACCAGCAGCTAGTGTAACCCCCATAATATAGTAGGCATCTTTTTCACCATGGTTAAAGAAATGGACTTTGCCTTCGAGATTCAAATCTTTATTGCTCTCATAAGAAAGAACTACACCAGATGTACCAATACTGCACATGGTCCGGCCTTCTCCCAATACACCCGCTCCGAGCGCGCCACAAGCATTATCCGCACCACCAGCAAATACCTTTGTTGAAGATAAAAGACCTGACGCTTCAGCAATATCCGGCAATAAGGTTCCAGTCTGTTCAAAGGATTCTACCAATCTAGGACAAAGAGAAAGTGGAAGTTCAAAAGCCTCTGCGATTTCTGCGCTCCATTCTTTAGAGCCTACATCCAATAGCAACGTTCCGGCAGCATCGGAGTAATCCATTGCATAATCACCCGTCAACCGATAGCGTACATAGTCTTTTGGCAGCAGGAACTGATGCGCCTGTGAAAATACTTCTGGTTCATTCTCTTGAACCCACAGAATCTTTGGCAGTGTAAAACCTTCCAATGCTTTGTTTCTGGCGATATCGATCAACTTCGTTCCAAGCGTCTTCTCAATCTTACGGCATTGTGCAGTAGTACGGGTATCATTCCAAAGAATAGCTGGACGCAGCACTTGCCCTTCCTTATCTACCAGTACCAATCCGTGCATTTGTCCGGAGAAACTTAGACCGTCTACTTGAGACGGGTCAATGCCTGATACTTCAATCAGACGGCGCAGGCTGACCAGCGTGCCCTTTACCCAATCCTCAGGATTTTGCTCACTCCAGTTCGGTTGGGGTCTGCTTAGCGGGTAGGACTCAGAATGCTCAAAAGCCACCTTCCCCTGCGGGTCCACTAGAACAGTCTTCACTGCACTAGTCCCCAAATCAACACCTATAACGTATTTCATTTTTGACCTCCTAAAAGTTTTATGGAGCTTAGCTTCTTGATTCTCTTCGCAATAAAACTCGCTTCGTAAGCATCTGCTTAGTTTTATGAGCGTTTACTACGTTGAGTTACCTCGAATAAAACTTACTTCGTAAGCATCCGCTTAGTTTTGGCTACAAAAAGGGGGCTGCCGAAGAATGCTCTCTTCAGCAACCCCCGTTGCATTTGTTCAAACTGGACTCAAAGCTTAAGCTTCAAGCTCCCTATAAGGACTACTCAGCCAAGATGTATTGGTTAAGGGTAGCTCTCAGGTATTCTTGACGTCCGGATTGGTTAGGACGTGGGTTCTCATTGTTCAAAGCATATTCAGCCAAAGAAGCCAATGTTGCTTTACCCGAAACGATGTCTGCTCCAACGCCTTCAGTGAAGCTGCTGTAGCGTTTGTCAACGAAGTCTTCGAATACGCGATCTTCGATCAATTTAGCAGCAACTTTCAAGCCTTTTGCGTAAGTATCCATACCAGCGATGTGTGCCAAGAACAGATCTTCTGGCTCGAAGGAAGGACGACGTACTTTAGCATCGAAGTTAATTCCGCCTTTGCCAAGACCGTCATTCTTCAATACTTCATAAAGAGTAAGTGTTGCATCGTAGATGTTAACTGGGAATTCATCAGTATCCCAACCAAGCAGTGTATCCCCTTGGTTAGCGTCAAGTGATCCAAGCATGCCATTAATACGAGCTACACGAAGTTCATGTTCAAAAGTATGACCTGCAAGCGTAGCGTGGTTAGCTTCAAGGTTCAGCTTGAAGTGCTTGTCGAGCTTGTATTTTTGCAAGAACGAAATTGTTGTTGCTGCATCGAAATCATATTGATGTTTAGTAGGCTCTTTTGGTTTAGGTTCGATCAGGAATTGACCATCAAAACCAATTTCCTTAGCGTAATCTACAGCCATGCTGAACAGACGTGCAATGTTATCTTGTTCAAGACCCATATCTGTATTCAGCAATTCTTCGTAACCTTCACGGCCGCCCCAGAATACATAGTTGCTTGCGCCCAGACGTTTACCAACTTCCAGACCTTTCTTCACTTGTGCTGCTGCATGTGCGAAAACATCAGCGTTAGGTGTAGAACCTGCACCGTGCATATAACGTGGGTTAGTGAACATATTAGCTGTATTCCACAGCAATTTCTTGCCGGAAGTCTTCATGCCTTGTTCAAGGATATCAACGATAGTGTCGATGTTGCTGTAGAACTCACGCAAAGATGCGCCTTCTGGTGCGATATCTACATCATGGAAGCAGAAGTAAGGCAGATCCATCTTGTCCATAAATTCGAATGCTGCTTCAGCGCGAGCTTTAGCTTTATCAAGACCACTCAATTTGTCCCAGCTGCGAATTGCAGTTTCAGCGCCAAACGGATCAGAACCGCCAGCAGTTAATGTATGCCAATAAGCCATTGCAAATTTCAGATGTTCCTCCATAGTTTTGCCGGCTACGACTTCTTTAGGATTGTAGAATTTAAATGCATAAGGGTTGGTGGAACGGCTTCCCTCGTAAGAGATTTTGTTCACTGTCTCAAAATAAGCCATTGTGTAATCCTCCTCATATTGTGCTACGCTAGCAAGCGTTTACAGCATCATCTTAACACATCTTTTTGACTTTGTATATTGGTTAAACAAAGTTTTTTTATAAAATTTCCGCCTCTTTAAGTCTCCCTTGCCTATCCGTTTAATATTCAAAAAATCCAACAAACATAGATTTCCTCTTTTCTGCCGATGTATTGCAATTTCCAGCACATCACTCTAGACTAAGTGGCATACAACAAAAGGGAACTATGCTAAAAAGGATGTGTGATTCGTGAAGGTTACCGGAGATCAGGCGCTGGTCAAAAAAATCAATAAATCGATCGTACTACATACTATTCGAAGGAACTCTCCGCTCTCGCGCGCCAAGGTTTCAGAGATGACCGGACTGAATAAAGCTACCGTATCCAATCTGGTGGCAGAGCTATGCGCTCAAGAATTAGTGACTGAAGTTGGACCAGGTCAATCCAGTGGCGGCCGTAAACCGCTAATGCTGCATTTTAACAGCATGGCTGGCAGCGTAATCGGCATAGAGCTGCGAGTGAAGCAGCTGACAGCCGTCTTATGTGATTTAAGTGGTGGCATTCTTTTCGAAAGCGATTTCTCTCTGGATAATCATGCGCTGCCTTATGTACTGGAACGGATGAAAAAAATAATCTCAGACTTGATTGATAAAGCACCTGAATCCCCATACGGTATCGTCGGCATCGGAGTAGGTGTCCCCGGGATGGTGGATGAGAACGGGGTTGTTCTTTTTGCTCCCAACCTTGGCTGGGAAATGGTCGACCTGCGGGGTATTTTGGAGGGGGAATTCGCGGTTCCAGTTACTATTGATAACGAAGCTAACGCAGGTGCACAAGGTGAACTGAACTTTGGGGCGGCAAAAGATGTTAGACATCTGCTCTACATCAGTGCGGGTTCAGGGATCGGATCCGGTATTATTATTGGCGGCGAGCTGTACAAAGGTGCACGAGGATATGCAGGCGAGACCGGACATATGACGATTGAAGCAAAAGGCAAGCCGTGCAGTTGTGGGAGTCGTGGCTGTTGGGAGCTATATGCCTCGGAGAAAACCTATGACCATTCCGAGTTCTCCCTCCCTGCTCATACTACACAAGAACTGGTCCGTTATGCAGCCGCTGGACAAGAAGACGCCTTGCGCCACTTCTCATCTATGGGTGAATATCTCGGCATCGGAGTAACGAATCTAATCAATAGCTTTAATCCAGAGCTGATTGTCATCGGTGGAGCTTTATCCGAAGCAGAAGCCTGGTTAGGGGAGCCTCTTCGCGGGGTTGTCGCGGAGCGTACGCTTCCTTATCATAAGCAGCAGCTCGAGATTACCTTCTCCAAGCTGGGCAGCCGGGGCACGATGATAGGCGCGGGGTTCTCTGCGGTTATGCATTTTCTAGGCGATATTCGGGTCACCGTTTAATGTAGTCTAATGGACAACGATTTTGCGGGACAGTTTCACGAGTGAAATTCATAAGCGGATAGAATTGACGTAAAATTGCCGCATTTAGGTGGATCAAAAGTGCAGTAAAAGCAACTTAAATCCTATATAATAAAGGATAAGTTAGTGTGACATTTATCACTACAACCCCTTTTTTGAAATGGAGAGCGAGTCCATGACCTATGTTGATACGTCTGATATCTCGGCACAGATGTTCATCACTGTGTTGCTTTTTCTGCTCATTATTGCCCCTTTGATCAGTCTCGGTGTGCTCCGTTTTTTTCAAGCCAAAAAGAAATCAGGATTCATTCTGATCGGCAGCGGTGTTGCTGTATACGTCCTATTTCAGATCATTACCTCTTTCACTCAAGCTTAAATTGAACTTTGCGATTTACATCATAAAAAATAGCCTGCGCATATTAGCGTCAGGCTATTTTTGTATACTTAGACCACAAAAAGATCACCTCCAAAATGGAAGCGACCTTTTGAATTTCTTCGCAGAAATCTTATTTAATTAACAGTCGCCAATGCTTTGTCGAACTGAGTTTTGTTCATCCCCACGATTTTGTACTCACCAATTACAGTTACAGGAACAGCTCTCATTCCCATATCCCAAACCTGCTGTGCGTAATCATCATTCTGCTCGATGTTACGTTCTTCATAGGCTACGCCTTTTTCGCTCAAAAAGCTCTTCACCTGACGGCAATGTGGACAATTTGTTGAAGTATATACAATTACATTTTCCATCATTAGACCTCCTATGGAAGATTACAGTTATGTTATTTATTGTAGCACTGGGAGTTTTCTATACCAAATTACAGAATGACCGCGCTATGTTCCAGACTTTCAATGTATTTCTCAGCATCCATAGCTGCCATACATCCACTGCCTGCTGCCGTAATCGCTTGTCTATAACGGGTATCCTGCACATCACCACAAGCGAATACGCCTGGGATATTAGTTTCAGAAGTACCGGGATTAGTCATGATATAACCTTCAGCATTAGTTGTGATTTGTCCACCCAAGAATGCAGTGTTAGGATGGTGGCCAATCGCCACAAACACTCCGCTTGCTTCAATGATTTCTTCTTGTCCTGTCTCATTGTTCAGCACTTTTAGTCCACTCACGCCTTTATCTCCAGAAGTTACTTCCAGAGGAGTACGATTCAGGCTCCAAGCTACCTTAACATTATCGCGAACGCGATCCTGCATGATCTTGGAAGCACGTAGTTCTTCACGACGGTGTACCAAAGTTACTTTGGAGGCAAAACGAGTCAAGAAACCCGCTTCCTCAAGCGCAGAATCACCACCGCCAACAACCACGATCTCTTTATTACGGAAGAAGAATCCATCACAGGTAGCACAGGTGCTCACACCGCGTCCCACATTATCCTGTTCGCCTGGGATACCGAGGTATTTTGCCGTAGCGCCAGTGGAAATGATCAAGGTATCCGTCGTAAGAACACCCAACCCTTCAACATTAAGCTTAAAAGGACGTTCTCCAAGTTCTACACTGTTCACCCAACCCGTACGGAATTCCGCACCAAAACGTTCAGCTTGTTTACGCATATTATCCATTAAGTCTGGACCCATAATCCCATCAGGAAATCCCGGGAAATTCTCCACTTCTGTAGTGGTGGTCAATTGTCCGCCAGGTTGGGGTCCTTCGATTACTAGTGGGTTCAAATTGGCACGAGCCAAGTAGATAGCAGCAGTCAACCCCGCCGGTCCGGTTCCAACAATTATTGATTTATACATATCTATATCCTCCTTGAATTAGACGGCAGTGACGTCGCTTCTTATTTAAAATAATTATAATGTAGTCTTAATTATGCTAACTGAAAGCAAAAATGTCAATAAGCCAGACTCCCTCAGGAAAAAATCATTTGTGAACAATTTAATTTTTGGCAATAAATAATGTGCAATAACATCTCTGACCTCTTACCGCAACAATCGCAGCCCATTAAGAATAACCAATATCGTACTGCCTTCATGACCGATCACGCCAAAAGGAAGGGCGATGCCCTGCACAAAGTTACTGATCATCAGAACCGCGATTACTGTTACAGCAAAAATCATATTTTGCTTCACAATACGCTGTGAGCGCCGTGCCAATGAAATGGTCGAGGCGATCTCTTCAATATTATCATTCATAAGCACTACATCGGCGATCTCAAGCGCTGCACCACTGCCTTTCATGCCCATACCCATGCCAACAGTCGCTGTAGCCAGAGCAGGCGCATCATTCACACCGTCACCCACCATCACAACATTACCGTGCTCTTCACGCAGCGCCTTAATATGCTTTACTTTATCCTCTGGTAAAAGGTCGGCAAATACCAGATCTACTCCGGTTGAAGCCGCAATAACTTTTGCTGTAGCTTCCCGGTCACCCGTAAGCATAGCCACTTTAATCCCCAGCTCCTGCAGCTTCCGCACTGCGGCTTCTGCTTGTGGGCGAACTGTATCCTGCAATGCAATCATACCTGCGATATGCTCACCGTCCAAAATAATGGAGACTGTCTTCCCCTCTTCCGCCAACTGCTGCCGTTTAGTTCTCCAGAATGCTAGCTCAGAGTCCATCGCAGACGAAGTCAGCTCATCCAGTAAATTGGACTTTCCAATTTTCCAGAGATGCCCGTCAACTTGACCTTCAATTCCCCAGCCAGTGATGGTTTTACTTTCCTGCACCCCCCGCAGCTCCAGATATTCTTCCTCAGCTTTACGCACAATGGCTTCCGCCAATGGATGGCGGGACATATGCTCAATGGATGCGCTAATCGCCAGTAATTCTTCCCGGTTGTAGCCTTCACCTGCAATAAAGTCAGTCACCTGCGGAGTTCCCTCTGTAAGGGTCCCTGTCTTATCAAAAGCTACAACTGAGGTCCGGGCCATATTTTCGAGATGGACCCCGCCTTTAAATAAAATCCCTTTTCGCGCACTTTTGGAAATGGCCGACAGCATCGCAGGCATAATCGATGAGACCAACGCACAAGGCGAGGCTACTACAAGAAAAACCATCGCTTTATAAAAGGTTGCGCTCCAGCTCCAGTCCAGCAAAAAGGGTGGAAGGAAAATAAGAGCCACAGTCGAGGCGACAACTACCCGTGCATAGATGGCTTCCAGTCTTTTAATGAATCGCTGTGAATTTGGAACATCCGTCTCTGCTTCTTCTACCATCTTAATGATCTTGGAAAAAAGTGTGTTCTCTGCTGATTTCGTTACTTCAATATAAAGAGGACCTTCTCCATTGACCGTACCTGCGAATACTTCGCTGCCGGCACATTTTTCAACAGGCACTGACTCTCCTGTAATGGAAGCCTGATCTACTGCCGATTCTCCTCTGTACACCTTACCATCTGCAGGAATAAGATCCCCTGGACGTACAAGCAACAGATCTCCGATTACTAACTGATCAATAGCTACCTCGTTCATGCTTCCTTTTTCAATCCGCATGGCTGTGGCTGGTTTTAAGGCCATAAGTGAGGAAATATCCTTCTTACTCCGTTCCATCGTATAGCTCTCAAGTGCTCCACTAAGCGCAAAAATAAAGATGAGCATAGCACCTTCATTCCAGTACCCAATGGTAGCTGCGCCTAGTGCAGCCGCAATCATCAGCAGGTTCACATCGAGATCACGTTCTTTGACGAGCGTCTCAACGCCTTCTTTGGCTTTGTTCCAGCCACCAATGGTATACGAAATAACATAAAGTACTATAGAGAAAACTTCTGACCAGCTACCCATAGCCCAAGCAAAAAGCATAAGCACTCCGCTGCCAAGCGCAGCCTGCATCTCGGAGTTGCTGAGCATGGCTCTCACATCGAACCGGCGTTTTGGAGCGCCTGGTTTCTTCATGCTGCCGGAGATTGAGGTTTGCTGGGGTAAATGTTTTGATGTTGCTTGCATAATAATCACCATCCTGAAAGTTTTGTGTAGGATTACTTCATTGACTTCTCTTCGCAAACAAAACTTGCTTCGGGAGCACACGCTTTGTTTTGTCTAAATGATAATGAGAGCCATTCTTAAGACCCCTAAAATGACACATGCTGCCCCGGCTTAGCCGGGACAGCATGAATGATAACTATGAGTAGTGAGAATGATAATCATTGTTGCAACAGTACAACTATATTTCCTTAGTGCAACTTATATTTTAATAATACCACCTTGAACGAAAAAGTAAACCCTACCTTCTGGGCTATTCATCATAAATTTAAAATAGCGTTTTCCTCTCTTAGCTGCGTATTTTATTTAAAAGCTCGGATAGGACTTGCTCTTCGACTGGCGTCGAATAAGCTCCACCTTCAAAAGACTTCATCGCTCCAATTCCGGCTTGGAACACAAACCGTATACGCCCTTTGCGAACCTTTTTATCCGTATACATCTTATCAATCAGCATTCTATTTGTAATGGTTGCTGGTATTTCAGTCGGAAGTCCCGCCTTCTTCAACAAAGCAATTACACGCTGAGTTTGGTCAGCCGATACATACCCCAACTGCTCTGCCAGCTGCACCTGAACCGCGAGTCCAATCGCAATAGCTTCACCATGTAATAATTCATAACCACTTAAAGCCTCTAACGCCCGGCCGGCAGTATGCCCCAGATTTAGAATTTGGCGCAAGTTGCTCTCCAATTCATCCTTTTCCACCACACTGTACTTGATCTCACAATTATGAAAAGCAATCTGTTCGCAAACCTCTCTATCTAATACAAGATTGCCTTCTGAGGAAACAACTCGCTCCATATTCTGTTCAAGAAACTCAAAAAAGTCAGCATCCGCGATGCAGGCATGTTTGATTGTTTCAGCCAAACCACTGCGAAGCTCACGTACCGGAAGCGTTCTCCATGTGGCTAAGTCGATGTAGACCTTTTTCGGCTGATGAAAAACACCAATTAGATTGGTTGCAACCGGTGTATTCACGCCCGTTTTGCCACCAATAGAAGCATCCGCTGCTGCTAAAAGGGTAGTTGCATAGTTCAAACTTGGCACTCCCCGACCAAATGTTCCAGCCAAAAAACCTGCCATATCCGTTACCGCTCCACCTCCAATGGCAAGGATGCAGCAATCTCGTCCATAAGAACGGCTTAATAGCCGATCCTCCAGCTCTGCCTTCGTTTCTCGGGTTTTAGACTTCTCTCCAGCAGGGAAAGAAAAAAGCTCCGCTTGAAAATCATTCTGAAGCAGCAGTTCCAGCAAGGCTTGTCCATACAGGACTTCGACTTTGGAATCTGTAATAATCGCGAATTTGCTTACATTCTCGACAATTCCACGTTTTAAATCCTCAATCAGAGCGCCAAAAAGACCTTCCCCAATCTCAATATCGTAAGAATGATCTACGACCTTTTGCAAGCCAACTCTAAAATTCGTGGACATCTACAGCACCCCTATTCAGTAAGATGCTAATAAAATTCGAGCCTCCACTGTCATTATCCTGTTTATGTAAAATGTAAGAAGATGCTGGAAACAAATGTGAATGTTCCAAAACTAATATTGCGCTGCAGCTACTGGTGATAGTACAGAGTTTGCGTGCAGTTAGTTTGAGTAGCTACTATAGGACTCAGCTGACCCTAATCGCTGGTTTTAAACACATTTGGTATTCTAACGGACCCCATTGCAGCTATTGACTTGAAAAGCACCAAATATGTACCTCTTCCTAACGAATAACGTCTCTGGTGTCCGAAACCATGCTTAAAAAGCTAAAATCAGGCAAATAGCGTCATCTGGGTCCTTAAGCATCGGGGGGTGAGGAGTGCGGAGGTTAGGTGCCGAGTTTGAGTGCTGATTAGTTTAAGTGCAGAGGTGCACAATTAGTTTAAGTGCGGAGGTTGAGCGCAGGGTATTAGTACGGTGGTTGGGCACAGGGTGGGAGTTCGGAGGTTGAGTTCGGAGGTTGAGTTCGGAGGTTGCATCCAAAGCATGAGTGCAGATTAGTTTAAGTACGGAGGTTAGGCACAGGGTGGGAGTACGGAGGTTGAGTGTGTAGGTTGAGCGCAAAGTATGATTACGACACGATTGATGGACGTATGATGCAAGTTGCTCGCGTATGTAGCTACTATAGGACTCAGCTGACCCTAATCGCTGGTTTTAAACACATTTGGTATTCTAACGGACCCCATTGCAGCTATTGACTTGAAAAGCACCAAATATGTACCTCTTCCTAACGAATAGCGTCTCTGGTGTCCGAAACTTTGCTTAAAAAGCTAAAATCAGGCAAATAGCGTCATCTGGGTCCTTAAGCATCGGGGGTTGAGGGGTGCGGAGGTTGAGTTCAGAGTTTAAATGCAAAGCATGAGTGCAGATTAGTTTAAGTACGGAGGTTGGGCACAGGGTAGGAGTACCCGGTATGAGTACGGCGTTTAAATACAAAGCATGAGTACAGATTAGTTTAAGTACGGAGGTTGAGTACAGTATTGAGCACGGAGGTTGAGTGTAGCGATTGAGTAAAGGGATATATGTACGCTGTTGAAGCAGGCAGCTAACGACCAAAAAAACAGAGCAACGATTCCCCGATAACCGGATAATCGCTGCTCTGAAGTCTTTTTACGATTCTTATATGAACTGCACCGTATCGTTCATCAGAAAAAGCTTACTGCCTTCCACCGGCGGCAGTATCCAGCGTTTCTCGCTGCCTGGCGATCCAGATCAGGCAGGCCGCTCTCAGCAGCGCTTCGGTCCGCTGACCGGCGCTGCAAAAGATCCCGCTGAGCCCGATCTGATACAGATCGGCCAAAGCCGACGCTGCCGGTGTCCCCGCGGCGAGCACCACCGCCGCCGGCTTCACGCTCGTCACGGCGGCAAAGATCTTCCCCGCCGTCAGGGCGAAGTCCTCCGCGGCGGTCTCTTCCGGCGCGTGTTCGCCCGCCGCGCCGTCCAGCACTAGGAAATCGGCGATACGCGCGATTTCCGCAGCGGCGGCAGGCTCCACATCGGGCGCGATCAGCACCCCGATGCGGCATGCCGCCGCATAAGCGTGGCCGAGTGTCTGATCGGCCACGTCTTCGATGAATTCGCGCTTCGCGGCGAATTCGGCTGCGCTTGCGGTGTAGGCGACCAGCAGGTCAAGGCGGCAATCGCCGCCTTGCCGCTGGCTCTCCGCCACCGCAGCGAACAGCGCTTCGAGCTGCGCGTCCTGAAGCGCGGCAAGCTTGGCGGGCTGCGCCACCGCAAGCGACTCTGGATGCAGCAGGGTGACCGCTGCCCATTCGCCATCCGGCGATTCGAGCAGTTCGGCAGCAGCTGCGCGCAGACGATAAGAGATTCGCTGCAGAATCCGGGCTGCTTGCAGTTCATCCTCGCTAGATAACCAGTTCTCATAAAGACAGAACAGCTCTGGTTCCAGCAGCCATTCCTCACTCCGTATCAAACAAGGGCCCGCTTGAGCAGTCCTTGTTCCTTCCCGTCCAGCAAGACGTTCTTCTCTTCCTTCACGCAGCACTAGGAATGTCGATGGTTCCCCCGGCCGCTTATAATAAGACCGCTTCAAAGGCTCAATGACATCCCTCTGCTCTACTCCAGCGATAAATTCTGCGGCAGCCGAGGCTACGGACCCAGCTTGGCTCATTTCCATTCCCACAGTCCGATCACCAGCCTTATACATGAACTTGAACGGGCGCTCTTCACTACTCCGCAAACCATCCTGCTGACGTTCACCCTTCATCCTCGCACCCACCCTTTATCTTTGGATTGCTGCCGGTATGCCAAGCTATATAACATAAGCGACCGACATTTCATTACCTCACTTATAAATACGGGAGCCACACCTGAAATATGCAAGCGTTGCCAAATCCGATGAATATTCCAACTTTTTTAGGCAACAAAAAAAGCATCACCGCAGAGCGGTAATGCTTTTCGAAATATAAACTTCTATTGTTGACTGGCTGCAATAGCTTGCTCCAGATCATAGATAATATCATCAATGGATTCCGTCCCGATCGACAAACGCAGCAATTCCGGCGTTACTCCGGCTGTGATTTGCTCTTCATCCGACAGTTGTGCATGTGTTGTGCTTGCTGGGTGGATGATCAATGACTTGGAATCCCCAACATTCGCTAAATGAGAGAACAGCTTCACATTCTCAATCAATTTACGTCCCGCAGCACTTCCACCTTTAATACCAAAAGTAAGGATCGCACCTTGGCCTTTAGGCAAATACTTTTGCGCTAATTCATGAGATGGATGCGTAGGAAGTCCCGAATAACTTACCCATTCCACATCGGAGTGTGCCTCCAAATATTGTGCTACCTTCAGCGCATTCTGGCTATGACGTTCCATCCGCAAATGAAGAGTCTCCAGACCTTGCAGCAGCATCCAAGAGTTGAACGGAGAAATCGCCGCCCCTAAATCGCGAAGCAATTGAACGCGGGCTTTAATAATATAAGCAACCGGGCCCACCGCTTCCGTATAAACCACTCCATGATAGCTTGGATCTGGCTCCGTAAGACCTGGGAATTTACCGCTTGCCTTCCAATCAAATTTACCACCGTCAACAATAATCCCACCAATGGATGTACCATGTCCACCGATGAATTTGGTTGCTGAATGGACAACAATGTCCGCGCCATGCTCAATCGGACGCAATAAATATGGACTTGGGAACGTATTGTCTACGATGAGAGGAATCCCATGTTCATGGGCAATCGCTGCAACTGCCGCAATATCCAGAACATTTCCCTGTGGGTTGCCGATTGTTTCTGCATACAAAGCTTTGGTCTTATCTGTAATCGCAGCACGGAAGTTCTCAGGATTATCCGAATCTACGAAATGAACCTTAATACCAAGCTTAGGCAGTGTTGTCGAGAAAAGATTATAAGTTCCGCCATACAGGCTTGCAGCAGATACAATTTCATCCCCAGCGCCCGCAATATTTAGAATGGAAAAGGAAATAGCCGCTGCCCCGGAAGCTGTAGCAAGCGCACCTGCCCCACCTTCAAGTGCCGCCACACGCTGTTCAAATACATCCGTAGTTGGGTTCATCAGCCGAGTATAAATATTGCCGAATTCTTTAAGCGCGAACAGATCGGCTGCATGATCAGCATCACGGAACCCGTAGGAAGTGGTCTGATAAAGCGGTACAGCACGTGAGAAAGTAGTTGGATCAATTTCCTGGCCTGCATGGACAGCCAAAGTTTCAAACGACAGCTTGCGATCTTCTGACATAGGTATTTCCTCCCCTATAATTAAGTATAGAAATGATTAACAATTTTGAATTGTACTCATTCTCTCACAAACCACATCATTTGAAAAGAAAAAAATCTCATTATTCCGGTGTGAATTATTGTACTTTGGTCAAATGCTTCTGCTAGTGTCCTCTATCTACTGGATAACGCTTTCAATATAAATTAATAAAAACCTCAACCTTATGTATAAAACACAATTCCTAATCAAACTGATCGGTTAATAGCTTGAATCAGGACAGCGGCGATTGAGCTTGTCCTCCTCACTCGCCGCTTCCGATTCAGCCCCTCGGCTTAGTAATTGCTTTGGCTTGTTTCGCCTTTAGCAATCGCTACACCACCACTAGTTCCAATACGGCTTGCACCTGCTTGTACCATTACATGTGCATCTTCTGCACTACGTACACCACCGGAAGCTTTTACACCGATATTAGGTCCAACTGTAGCACGCATAAGCGCGATATCTTCTTTCGTTGCCCCGCCTGTAGAGAATCCAGTGGATGTTTTTACGTAATCTGCTCCAGCCTCAACAGATAGCTTGCAGGCACGAACTTTTTCTTCTTCCGTTAACAGACAAGCCTCAATGATGACTTTTGTCAGTGCTTTGCCACGAGCTGCATCTACAACGGCTGCAATATCACGTTTAACCAGCTCATCGTTGCCATCTTTTAATGCTCCGATATTGATGACCATGTCCACCTCGCCAGCACCTTTAGCGATAGCATCGGTAGTCTCGAATGCTTTGCTCTCTGTTGTCGATGATCCCAGCGGGAAGCCGATAACTGTACATACTTTAACCTCAGGCGTATCTTTCAGCACTTCATGGGCAGTAGCTACCCAAGCAGGGTTTACGCAGACAGAAGCAAACTTATAAGTTTTAGCTTCCTCCGCCAATTTAATAATGTCTTCTTTCCGTGCATCTGCTTTAAGCAGTGTATGATCAATAATCCCCGATAGTGTAATTTCGCTCATTTTATTATTCCTCCATGATTTGGATAGTAGTTTTTTTCATCTCTGTAATCATACCAATAGAACTCTGCTTTGCAAAGCAAACAGGGTGAGCATGCCTACCTCAAACCTTAATTTGTGCAGATTTTATGGATTTTAAGTAGTTTATCATTCCCTAAATTATCTTTTTAAAAAAATAAAGGTTTAATCCCCTAAACTTTCCCAATTAAAAATACGATAATAGTCTTAGATAAATAGGTTTTTTTATCCTATTCATCAAAATTTTTCTTAGATAATACTTAGGAGGAGATTAATCAAAAATGGGAAACTTCAATTTCGCCACAAATGCTGCAGATCAAAAACTGAATGTACAAGTCGAAGGAACTATGTCGCCAGAAGATGCAGGACGTTTCATTAATGAGTACAACCAAATCATAAGTGCATTCGACCCGAAACAATATGAGATCATCCTAGATTGCAAGACATTGAATGTATCCTCAAAGGACACACTTCCCATGCTTGAGCAATGCTACATACTGTATAAACAATCCGGATTTAAAAAAGTAACCTTTATTATTGCCAAAAGCCCTGTCCTAAAAATGCAGCTAAGCCGAGTGGCACGGGCTACGAAATTAGAAAATTACGAAATTATTGAAGCATAGGAGGCGCCACTTGGGACATATAACGATTCGCCAAGCTGCTTATTACCACCCAGAGCATATCGTAGATAACGAATATTATCTGAAGCATTTTCAGAGTATGGGCAAGGACATCAAACGATTCCTAGAAGTCATGGGTCGCGACCGGAGATACATCGTAAAAGAACAGGGTGAAAATGCCCTGACGATGGGATTAAAGGCTGCCCAAAAAGTGCTTAGCGAAGCGAATTTGCAAGGTGAGGATATGGACATGATCATGTTCGCTTCACAGACGCCAGAGTACACCTATCCTACCAATGCACTTCTACTACACCGTATGCTTCAAGGTAAACAACGGACCATTACGCAGGATTCCAATGCTAACTGCGCAGGAATGGTATCTGCCGTGGAGCAGACAAGTCGTTATATGCAAGCCAATCCCAGCATCAGGTACGCACTCGTCGTAGGAAGCGACTACAGTTCAGTGAACTGCAATACAGATGATGAAATTACTTACCCTAACTTTGGGGACGCCGCAGCAGCAGTGATTCTGGAGCGCAGCAACGAGCATGCAGGCTTCATAGATTCCCTTTATTACACCGATTCTGAGGGCTCCGAGAATATTATGTTCCCGGCCTGCGGCCTGTCGAATATTTATCAAGAGGGTATGACCCCAGAGCAGATTCGGATACGGTGGACCCCTTTTGACGGTACAGTGTGTGTAGACGCAGCTATAGCGGATATGAAAGAGCTTCTCTCACGCAACGGCCTGACTACGGACGATATCTCTGCATTCTGTCTTTCACAATTCTCACTGAAAAATATCGAGCTCATCCAAATCGGACTCGGACTAACCGCAGAGAAGTTCATTTATGTAGGCGACGAGTTCGGCTATACAGCCACAAGCAGTCCTTTTATCGCCTTTCAACGCGGAGTCGAGGACGGACGAATCAAACGTGGCGATTATGTCTTCTTTTGGTCAGTTGGCGCTGGCTGGCAAATTCCTACGATGCTTTATCAATATTAATAGTATAAAAAGCCCTACTTCTATAGAAGTAGGGCTTTCCTATCAGAGGAAATAAATCAGAACCCAATAATGAATTATTTAGTCAGGGATTGAACATCCACAAAAGGTGTGGCTCCCCCTGTTACAGATGGCAGCACGCCGTTCCATTTTTCCAGCGCTTTCTCCTGAACCTCAATTTGCTTCAGCTGCACCAGCTCAGGTGTAACCTCTTGCTTCTTAAGTCTTAAAGATTCAGCCTCTGCTTGCGCCTGGGCGATTTTTTGCTTCGCTTCAATTTCAATCCGCCGGAGATCATTTTCGGCCTTCAATGCCTGCTGCTGGGCGACCTGCTTTGCTTCAATCGACTGGTTAAATGCCTCCGAGAATTTAAAGTTAACGATGTTAATATCGTTGACGATCAGGTCATATTTTGCCAGCCTAGCGGTTAAGTGCTCACTAATCTCACTCGACACTACATCACGACGCGTAATCAAATCCTCTGCTGGATATTTGGCTGTCACTTCTTTAACGATTTCTTGAATGGCCGGATTGATAATTACACTATCAAAATTACCTCCGATATTGTTCATCAGATTAAAGGCGGAAGCCTTATTTACGGAATAGTTCACCGCCACATGTGTGGACACGGGCTGAAGATCCTTTGAAGAGGCTGAAGTATCGGTCTCCGCCTTCGTTACCTGTGTATTGACCTGAATCACCGTTTGGATAAACGGAATTTTAAAATGAATGCCGGGTGACAATGTATTGTCATTTAATTTACCAAAGGTTTTGTACAAACCTACATGCCCATATTCCACTGATACGAAAGAATTCGCGCCAATCAACAATACAATGAGCACCGCTGCAATCCCGCTGACTATTTTTCCCGGGCGCAGCTGTTTCAATTTCGGATTCATTTGCATATTCATCCAATACCCCTCCTAGATTATGGATAATCATTCAAGCTTAACCGTCTATACGGAGGTTTGGGGTAAATGGTCGCAGGAAATATTTCAACAGCAGTGGTCATGGCGTTACCGCTCTGAGATCAGTCCTTCTACGGTCAACCGAAATCTTCTGCTCTGCTTGTCCCCGATATTAGAAGCTTCATATATTCCTTCATCCGTTAGCACCACGGAGTCTGCCTTTAAAGCATCATTAACGTATGTTACCTCAGCGTGATCAATATTCCAGCGATAAATATAGGCACTCATCGGACTTCCATGTGCGGCTACCCCTTCAAAAGATCCATCCTGATCAACATCCAGTTCTTTGGAATGTCCGGTATCTATTTGCAGCAAACCCGAGGGGTTACCGCTCTCGTCGATTAAATAATAGTTACTGAGCGAGTTATTTGCTCCTAGTCCTCCGGTGATTTTCAGCACCTTTTCGCTAAACAACCGCACTACTTCTACCTTGATATCCTCCGGTTGACGATAATTATAAGTTCCTATCGCCCCTAGACTGTATTGTCCTTTGGAAGTAGAAGTTCTGGCATACACATAGTCTTCGTCACTAGCCATCGTATACACACTCACTTTGACTCCTCCGAAATCATCCAGCTTCTTCTCTGCAATCAAAGTAGCGCCTGTGGGGGGAGCACTTAGTTGAGAGACTATGGGCATTGTATCCACCAGCCTCCACTCCAGCTTAATGAGGTTAGCAGCGGTGTCTGTTGGCTTCGGTCTTGCGGTGTGGTAGTAGTCACCCGATTGAAGGGGGGATGGGTCAACCTGATGTTGGCAACCTGCAAGCAGATTCATTAGAAGCAAGGCTGTCAGCGTAATGGATTTATGTAAAGGAAACATCTCTTGATCACTTCCTATCCTCTTTTTAAAATTAAATCTTTCATTAATCATAGATGAAGTTAGGCATTCAAATGTTACTTTTAGGAGGCGGTAGGGTTAATTTATTGTCTTTTGAGGGGATGCGCCGATCCAAAAGCTAAATTAGCATACAAAAAACCCGCATCAAATGCGGGTTAAGGTTAGCTATCCAGAATCAAGAGCCTAGCAGTTCACGCGCCAATAGTCGGTAAACCTCTAGCCGTTTCTCCTGCGAATGTGGGATGCTGCATATCATTGCTTCTTGGAATCCATATTGTGCTTGTTCTTCTTGCAAACGTACGGCGATGTCTTTAACCGCACCAACCAAATGAATCTTGCGCCCTTCCTTGATTGACATCCGGTCAATTTCCGATAACGAAATGTTCTGAGCTTCTTCTGGTGTCAGCACCTGAGTAATCCGGCCCTTACTCATCATCAACCGAAAAATATCCTGCGGTAACGCTTCATACTCAGCTTCTTCCTTCGTTTCTGCTGTGGTCACCATATAGGATACACTGATCTCTGGTTTGTCCATAAAGATAGAAGGCTGGTAGTTATTCCGGTAATGGTCCAAGATCTCATTACTCATCGCACCATTAAAAAATTGTGCGAAGGAGTATCCGACTCCCATTTGTGCAGCTTTTCGCGCACTATTGCCGCTCGAGCCTAACAACCATACTTCAGGGAGCGCCACCTTCGTTGGAGCAGCGAGATTTTTGGCATATAGCTCATCTTCCGGAATCTGATCACTAAGCAGTTGCATGGTAATGCCAAGCTTGTCATACATATTATGCAGCATTAACTCACGGCCTTCAGATAAAGCGTACATGGCGCTTGTATCGCCACCAGGAGCTCGTCCCACACCGAAATCAATTCTCCCCGGGGAAAAAGCACTTAACGTTTTAAATACTTCCGCCAGCTTAAGAGGAGAATAATGCATCATCATTACACCGCCGGTGCCGATTCGAATACGGTTGGTCTTGGCAGCTAAACGGGCAGCCGTTACTTCCGGAGCTGAGCTAGCAAATGTATTTCCGCCATGGTGCTCTGCCATCCACATTCTGCTATATCCCAGCTCATCTGCTAAAATAGCCAGTTCTTCTGCTTTATTCAGGGCACCTTCCGCTGTGTTACCGCTTGTCACGGGTGCCTGATCCAATACGCCTAATCTCATGCGAATACATCCCTTCTTTGGTTAGATGACCATTTTATTGCTGACCCATTCCTCTAAGACTGCAATCTTATCTTTAAAGCGTTCAGCACGCATCTCCTCCGACAACGAAGCAATAGTCTCTCGCTTTAATACAGCTTTCCAAGAGGATTCAGCTTCTTCCATCAGATTCGATAACAGGCAGCAGCTGTCTTCTTTTTCTAAATCCAACATGTCTACCAGAATACCATTCGATGAATACAGCGACTGCTGGCCTTCCACCGCGAGGTAAACGTCATATACACGAATATCTTCAGGACTTTTCTTTAATTTAAAACCGCCTTTAATGCCAGGAACAGACGTGATGATGTCTGCGGTTACCAGCTTTCTTAAAAGTTTCTGAAAATAGGTCGCCGATGCTCCGAGCTGCTGGCTAATCGCTTCCCCAGACAACACCGCCTTATCCGGCAGCATGTTGAGTAGAACCAGTGCATATACCGATTGTTCTACCCCTGTTTTCATATGCATGTACAGCACCTCGATTTACGTAAATAGCTTGATTCAAACTGTAGATAATACCGTCCGCGTATAAAGCGGATAAACATTATCCACTTTATACTTTATATTATTTTAAACCCAAAGTAAAACCTTGCTGGCCTTTTCTTTCAGTTAATATCTACTATAAAAAAAAGATCACGCATACAGCGCAATCTTTTTTGAGGGTATCTGTTATTTTTTTGTATATCCTACTGTAATGATAATCCCACCCGCTGAACCAGCTGTGAGCTCTGGTCATTAAGTCCGGTAATGGTGACTTTTTTGCCATGCTCGGCGTATTTGCTCATCGTCTTCGCTATGGCATGGACAGCGGATTGGTCCCACACATGGGAGTGTGAAAAATCGATAATAATATGATCCGGATCGCTATCGTAGGCGAATTCATGAATGAAGTGGCTTGTCGTGCCGAAGAACAGCTGGCCGGAAACCGCATATGTTTTGGAAGAGGTCGCTTCCTGAACAGTTAGGCGGATCGAAGCTATTTTCCAAGCAAACGTTAAAGCACTTAGCAGAACCCCAAACAAAACCCCAATAGAAAGGTTGTCCGTAACCACCACAGTGACCACCGTCACAATCATAACCAGCGCATCGCTTAGCGGAACACGGGTTAAAGTTTTGAGTGAGCCCCATTCAAAGGTGCTGATACAGACCATTATCATTACGCCGACGAGCGCGCCCATCGGGATCTGCTTCACCACATCGCCAAGTACGATAATTAGGAATAATAAAAAGATTCCTGACACAAACGTGGACAGACGCGTGCGTCCTCCTGACTTCATGTTAACCATCGATTGGCCAATCATCGCACAGCCTGCCATCCCTCCGAAAAAACCAGTGACTACATTCGCAAGCCCCTGTCCCTTCGCCTCTCTGTTCTTATCACTACCTGTGCCCGTAATATCGTCTATTAAGGTGGCAGTCATCAGGGATTCCAATAGCCCAACTACGGCCAGTGAAAGTGAATATGGCAAAATAATAAGCAGAGTATCCAGCGTGAACGGGATTTGCGGGAGATGGAATAGTGGCAAAGTTGCTGTAATATTCCCCATATCGCCTACGGTTCTTACGTCCAGATGAAGAGCGATGCTAAGAACAGAAACGATAACGATCGCTACAAGTGCTGAAGGTACGGCTTTGGTAAACCGAGGAACCATGTAGATAATAAGCAAGGTCAGAGCTACCAGTCCGTACATCACCCAGCCTTGTCCTTTAAAATGGGTAAGCTGTGCCATAAAAATCAGTATCGCCAGCGCGTTGACAAACCCTGTCATGACCGGCTGTGGCAAAAACGTGATAAACCGCCCCAGCTTTAGCATCCCCATCAATATCTGAAACACACCAGCCAGTACAGTTGCCGCGAACAGATACTCTATTCCGTGTTCTAGTACGAGACTTCCGACTAACAGAGCCATAGCTCCCGTAGCCGCCGAGATCATTCCGGGTCTGCCTCCGGCAAGTGCCGTTACAATCGCAATACAAAAAGAGGCATATAAACCAACCATCGGACTTACTCCCGCCAGGATCGAAAAAGCGATCGCTTCAGGAATCAGCGCAACGGCTACGGTCATCCCCGATAAAATATCGGTTCGAGTGTTAGAAAACCACCCATTATTTAAGGTAAGCTGCTTCAAAATCTATTTTCCTCCTGTGACTATTAAAATGTGTGGATCTTTTGTCAGAAAAGACCCGGGGCCGGTGCAACGCTAATGTTGCTTATTGTACTCGACCCACCTTAACCTTCACAAAAAGATTAGTTAGACTTGTAAGCGCTTATACACCTCATTTTCTAGCGAATCCTTAAAATATCATGCAAATTCTATATTTCTAGATTACCGGTACAATCCGGAAGCTTTCACTTCATTAAAGAAGGTGTTGAATTCATCAATGTTCAGCTGCTGAGCGGCATCAGACAATGCGGTTGCAGGATCAGGATGCACTTCCACCATAATGCCGTCAGCTCCAGCTGCGAGTGCGGCTTTCGCACATGGAATAAGGATGTCTTTGCGGCCTGTCGAGTGAGTTACATCAACCAATACTGGCAAATGGCATTCCTGTTTGAGAATTGGCACTGCTGAGATATCAAGCGTGTTGCGGGTCGCTTTTTCATAGGTGCGAATTCCACGTTCAATCAGCATGATCTGTGTGTTTCCACGAGACATGATGTATTCCGCTGCATGGATGAATTCATCGAGTGTGGCAGCCAATCCACGTTTCAGCAGCACCGGCTTGTCGACTTCTCCGACCGCTTTTAGCAGCTCGAAATTATGCATATTACGTGCACCGATCTGGATGATATCCACATAATCAAGCGACTCTTCAATATGTCTTGGATCTACAATTTCGCTGATGGTCAGCAGTCCATATTCATTTGCTGCTTCTCGTAATATTCTTAAACCGTCCATTCCCAGCCCTTGGAAATCATAAGGTGAAGTCCGAGGCTTGAAGGCACCGCCACGCATTACACGTACTCCGGCTTTTTGCAGGGCGGCAGCTACGGTGCGAGTCTGCAGTTCACTTTCCACGGAGCAAGGACCGGCTACCATCAGTGAAGAAGCACCGCCAACCGTTACATCTCCCGGCAGAACAATCACTGTATCCTCTTTGTGGCTCTTGCGGGCTACCAGTAAAGTTTTTTTATGATCATCTGTTTGTAAGTCCAGAGAAGCTGAGAAAATTTGTTTGAAGAGGCTACGGATCGTCCCGTTAGTGAAAGGGCCTTTGTTGCTCGCTACGAGCTTATCCAGCATCTGTTTTTCCCGTTCCGGATCAAATTTAGGGACACCTTGTTTTTCTTTAACTACTCCAATCTCCTGAACAATCTTAGCCCGCTCGGAGATCAGCTCCAGCAATTGCCCATTAATTTCATCCAGACGACCTCTAAGAACATCCAATTCCACGTTACTCATTACCCTTCCACTCCCTCTTTTTGTTATAATTTGGAACGCAAAAAGGCCCCCCGTCGCAAGGGACGAGGAGCCGTGGTACCACCCTTATTTAGAATTAACCCGAATACTAGCACAAAGGAATAGAATCTCATGTTCCCCTGACTAAGAATTAATTCTGTCTTTCACCCGGTAACGCGGGGCGCGTGCCTCCCTACTCATACCTGCCACAACCTGTGACAAACTACTTCAGGGGCCGACTCGGAAGTGAACTTCGGCATTAATCGTCTCATGAGGGTGCTCTCAGTCTCCGGCACGCCTTCCCTGTTAAGATCCGCTATAATGCTTACTCTCTTCGTCATAGTCCTTATCTATGTCAGCGCGGCTTTTGCGCTGGTTTCTGCTATCTTAATCAAAAAACGTTCCCGATGCAAGATAATAATGGAACGCAGAGTAGCTTTAACGCAATAAATTTTTTTGACTGATCCATACCCATTATCTATCCTATTCCAACCTGGCAATTACGGTTCCAATTCCTTCAAGCTGTATTGTTTGACAGCGATAATTGAATTGTTTACAATTTAATTATTATAAATATTTCCTGTTCTTTTTCAAAAAGCATAGATAACTTAACTGAAGGGATGTAGCAGCCATGAGCATTTATCAATATTCAGCACGCAGTATTCGGGGAAAAGATATCGAGCTAGAGCAATACAAAGGTAAAGTACTACTGATAGTGAACACAGCAAGTAAGTGCGGATTTACCCACCAATATTCAGATCTGCAAAAGCTTTATGAGCGGTACGAGGAACGTGGCCTCCAAATTCTCGGCTTTCCTTCCAATCAATTCGGAGAGCAAGAACCCGGCAGCAATGAAGAGGTTAATGTATTTTGCCAAATTAATTACGGGGTAACCTTCCCACTCTTTGAAAAGGTTGACGTAAAAGGCGAAGCTAAACACCCTCTTTTCACCTACCTAACAGAACAGGCTGGATTTGAAGGGTTCGATATCAACCATTCTTCAGGAAAGCTGCTGCAAAGCATGCTTGAAGACAAAGATCCAGAGGCTCTGAACAATGACGAAATCAAGTGGAACTTCACTAAATTCCTGATTGATCGCGAAGGCAATGTTGTCACTAGATTCGAATCTACGGTGGACCCGCTGGATATTGAACCAGCTATCGAAGCCCTGCTGTAAGTTTCTAATATATGAAAAATCCGCCTAGCTTTCGGGCGGATTTTTTGGGTTTAAGCCTCTGCTTATTCATGTACGGTACTGCTCGGTAAACACTTCAAAATAAGGAGTCGTATCCCTCTCCGCCATCGAGCCATTCGCACCTGGTCCCCAGCCGATTTCAGCACGCCAGCTTCCCAACGCGCCTGACTGGATTAACGCCTCCTCATTTACACCGATCAGCTGATCCGCCTGTGGTGCCACGTATAAAGCATCTACAGGACAATAAGCTTCACACATGAAACAGGTCTGGCAATCTTCCTGACGGGCAATGACCGGAATCTTCCCCTGCATTTCGAATACGTTCGTCGGACATACTTTCGTACACAGCTTACAACCAACACAACGCTCCAAGCTGATTAATTCGATCATATCGCTTGCCCCTCCTTCAGCGCATTCAGTTCATGAGCATGGGGCACAGCCTCTGTACTGATGCTTATATGTTGAATACCGGATAAGATTAGCCGGTGAGTCTGGCGCGGATCAAGCTCCGGATATTCCGCTAGCTTTTGCAGTCCGCGGGTCTCTTTCCGGGCGAGTGCCGCGGTGTACATCCACCTGCCGACCGCGAGCATAGCCGCGGCTTCACGCGATTGCACGATGCCCTGAACGCTGGCAGGAGCCTGCCCGTTCAAATAGGGCATCAAGGCATTCAGCCGCTTCAAGGCTGAAGAAATGCCTAGCTCGCTGCGGAAATAATTGATCTGCAGCGGCAAGATTTCACGCTGGATTGCCGCGATTAGCGGCTTCACCTCCAGCGTTTCCGAGGCATCGGCGCCAGCCTCCAGCCCGTAGCGTCCCGCCGCGGTCAGCTTGCGGCTGTTCGCCTGTCCTCGGCAGGACAGCGCATGCTGCGCGGCTCCCTGTCCAGCCCAGCTTCCGCTGCACATGGCCCAGGAAGCGTTATAAGCCCCGCCGCCGGAGATGGCGCCGGTCACTTTCTCGCGAGATGCGGCATCTCCGGCCGCATAGAGTCCGGGCACGGTCGTCTGGCAATCCGTGCCGCTCAAGCGCAGACCCCCAGTGCCGCGCATCGTGCCCTCATAGCGCAGGGTGAGCGGGAATTTCTGCTTAAACGCATCAATTCCCGCCCGCTCCAGCGGCATAAAGAAAATCGGATGCGCTTTGCGCAGAAAATCCTGTTTCTCCGCGGTGTCTGCCAGATCCAGCGAAGCGTAAACCGGACCCTTCAGCATCAGCTCAGGAATGCTGCCAAAGGTCCGGTCCCCTCTATGCAACGGATGACCGTCCGCATCATAAAGGGTGGCCCAAGCCAGCATGCGGCCACGTGTTACGGTTCCGTCCGCAAAGCTTGGCGCATATTGGCGGCTGAATTCCATGCCCGAAAGATCAGCTCCCACCTCTGCGGACATCAACAATCCTTCCCCTGTCAGCACGTTGCAACCAAGGCCTTTGCTGAGAAAAGCACAGCCTCCGGTAGCCATCACAACGGCATTAGCCTTCACTTCCCATGACTCTCCTGTCAGGCGGTTGATCCCACGCGCTCCACCGACACCGTGTTCATCGTGAAGAAGTTCCAGCGCTGGTGACTGATCAAGAATTGTGACCCCTGCTTTGCGCACAACTTTTCGCATAATCCGCATATATTCTGGTCCATGGAGATGGGTACGCAGTGAGTTTCCTTCTTCATCCTTCGGAAACGGATACCCCCACTGCTCCACTTGAGCCAGGTTCTGCTCTACCTGATCCAGCACCCGGTGAATCCAAGCATTCTCCGATAAATATCCGCCGGCCTTAAGTCTGGCCTGCACTGCATGCTCCCGCAGCTCGGCAATGGGAGGGATCACGAGCAACGTTGTTCCACCCGGTGCAGTTGCGCCGCTTGTGCCCAAGTAGCCCTTATCCGCCAGGACTACCTTTGCACCTTGCGAGGCTGCACTCCATGCCGACCACGCCCCAGCAGGACCTCCGCCAAGCACGAGGACATCCACTGTCATTTCCTTCTTAAGCTGCGACATCTTTTTTCCTCCTACACCATTAGCTGAGTTAGTTGAACTTAAAAATCACTAAAGGGAGGAGTGGCGGAGAGGCGGCCGAAAATCCAAACATTCACCGCAGTCACTCAATTACCTTTATAGAAGAATCTTAAGTTCAATTAAAGCAGCCTTTAAGCAACTTTATTTCAACTGCCAATCGCTAATATTGAAGTCTTTTTTCGCTAACTTCTCTTCGACGAGGAAGTTTTTGGTACCTTCCAGCAGCTTTATTCCTTCATCAGTGAACGCAGTATCCTTGATATCACTAATCGGATTCACTTGCTTCGCCAGCTCAGGCGTTGTATCTCCGATTTCAGCCAGAAATTGATAATACTCATCCTCATGCTGCTTCAAGTCTGCCAAGGCCTTCTCTCTAGCTTCGTTCCATGCCTTCGGAAAATCAGGGAATTTCGCCAGATAATCCTCAGACACAACTGTTGCGCTAGAACCAAGCAGATTCGGGTGCTTCGAGGCATCATCTAAGTGAGTGTAGCCTTGGTCAATCAGCTTCAGCGCAGGAACGCCTAGATTTGTTGTAGCATCTACATCTCCACGGGCTAAAGCTGCGGTAGCATCAGGAATGAGCATATGCACGAGTTTGTAGTCGGTTACTCCTTCTTCCTGTAGTAATCCAACAACATAGCGGTGCATGAAGGAGCCCTTTTGAATTGCGATAGTCTTACCTTGCAAATCTTTCACCGTCTTGGGCCCATCCTTCTTGCCGATCAAATAACCGATCGTGTTCGCGGAAGATTGTGAAATCAGACGGGTCTTGGCTCCAGAAGCGTAGGCAATAATAGCAGGTGTATCTCCAAGGCTGCCGATATCCAGCCGACCACTAATCAAGGATTCTGTCTGATCCGGACCGTTTGGAAAGCCAGTAAGCTTCACTTCAGTAATGCCGTATTTCTTCAACTCTTCTTGAATAATCCCTTTATAAAAGCCCCAACCCTCTGCGCCGCCAGGCACATTCAATTTGTTGGAACCGATAAACCCAAAGTTCAATACCGCTGGAACATTGCTCGTGGCCTCTTCTCCCGCCTTCTCCGTATTTGATCCCCCGGAGGCAGATGCTCCATTGCCGCCCGTATTATTTCCGCAAGCCTGAAGCACCAGCATGGCCATCATAATTGTAGTTAAAAGTGCAAAACGAATCTTCCTTGAACGTTTCCCTTGAATCTCTCTGTACGCTTGTTTCATTGTTTCTCCCCCTAGGTTTATGCTATTTATTTAAATCTTAATCAAGCTCAGAACCCTGCCCTCGACGCCAATTTATACATAAAGTCATGGCTTGCTACCGGCTGCCTGCCCTTACCCCAGCCTACTTTTTCACGATAACCGCCAAGGAGTCCCTGCTCCTGAAGTTCCGCTTCTGTCACACCAATAATATTCTCAGAGTCTGGTGCAACGTAGAGAGCATCGACAGGACAATACAGCTCACACATAAAGCAAGTCTGGCAATCGCTCTGCCGGGCAATAACAGGAATGCCATCCTCTACCCGTTCGAAAACATTAGTCGGGCAGACAGATACACATTGGTTGCACTCTACACATCTGGCAGCGCTGATCACCTCAATCACGATAGAACACCCTCCTTAGCCACGGCTTCCGTCTTCACCCATACCTGATCTAATCCGCCACTGATCAAGCGATGATGCTGGCCATGATCTGTAGCCTTGAAATCCTCACGCTTATGCATGCCTCTCGTCTCTGTACGAGCAAGTGCAGAATTGTACATCCAGCGGGCTGTTGCGGTCATGGCTTCGGCTTCACGTGCCTTGACCCCTTCTGGTGTGCGTTGAATTTCGCGGCTTCGTTGCTCTTTCCACAATCCATCCAGACGATCTAGTGCAGAAGTCAGCCCTTGTTCTGTCCGGAACAAATTGATGTCATACGGTTTCACCTCAGCCTGTACAGCAGACACATACTCTGCCGTTTGGGCCGCCACTCCCGGCTTCACTTCCTGATGCACCAGTGGTGATGATGATAAGCCGACTGGACTACGCTGCGCAGCGTGCGACCCCAGACTCTGTGCATAGACAGCAGCTCCTTCACCAGCAAAAGAACCTGAAGACATCGCCCACGCCGCATTATGGCTGCCTCCGCCAGTAAAACCTCCGCAAATCAGCTCGCGGGTAGCAGCATCTCCTGCCGCGTAAAGTCCGGGAACACCTGTGCCGCAGCTTTCATCTGTAATATGGATGCCACCCGTCCCCCGAACCGTGCCTTCGAGCCGCAAAGTAACCGGAAACGCATCCTTGAACGGATCAATTCCCTGGCGGTCAAAAGGAAGGAAAAAGTTCGTCTGCGCCACCCGCAGCAGCGGTCTTAAATCCTCTGGTGCCCCATCCAGCTTGGCGTACACCTGATTACCTGCCAACAGATTCCGGGCAATTACAGAACGGCCTTTCTTGGAACCGGCTCCCTCCACAATGCTTCCATCCTCATAATAAAAGCTGGCATAGCTGTAATACGCCGTCTTGGTCACCGAAGAGAACGTAGGGCAGATCGCATAGGCATTGGAGAATTCCATGCCGGACAGATTCGCCCCAGCCTCAGCAGCGAAGAGATAGCCATCTCCGGTCAACACGTTGCAGCCAAGTGCCTTGCTTAGGAAGGCGCAGCCTCCGGTAGCAATGACGACTGCTCCTGCCTGAACAGTCCAGGTTTCTCCACTCTGAGTATGAACTCCAGCCGCTCCAGCTACGCCATGCTCATCCGCCAGGAGTTCCAAAGCTGGGCTGTGATCTAGAATTTTAACGCCTGCCTTTTTCACCAGCCTACGCATTAATTTCATATATTCCGGTCCTTGCAGACTTCTTCGGAATTGATTGCCCTGCTCATCTACAGGGAATGGATAACCGGAAACACCCAGCTTGTTCATATTGGCATAGGTTTGATCCAGCACCCGGTCCATCCAGCGAGATTCAGCCAGCTGACCGCCAAGCGCATAACGACTTGCTTTTGCCTCTTTCCGGAGCTTCTCATCCGGTTTCACATACCAGACCCCCGTTCCCGACGGTGCCGTTGCCCCACTTGAACCGCAGTACCCTTTATCTGCAAGGATTACTTTGGCCCCCTTCGCCGATGCAGTAAGGGCTGCCCACGTTCCTGCCGGACCTCCTCCGATAACGAGCACGTCTGCCACCAAATTCACCGATCCTTTTTTCACCGATCCACTCATATGTTCAAGACCTCCTCAGTTTGTTTATCCTTCGTAACTATCGCGCCAGAACAGGAACTTTCGTTCAATAATCCGGAACAAGGAATCGATCAGCTTACCGACAATTGCGAAAATAATAATGCCTACGAATACAACCTCTGTATTAGAGTTCTGCTTCGCTTCATTGATAAGAAACCCAATACCTGACTGTGATCCAATAAGCTCTGCTACAACCAAACCAATCCAAGCTACAGCCAGCGACAACCTTAGCCCTAACAAAATTCCGGGCAGCGCCGCCGGGAGTATAAGCCTGCGCAGCTTCTGATAAGGACTGAATCCTAATACCCGAGCTACTTCGAACAATTTATTGTCCACATTGCGGATGCCCATAAACGTATTAATATAGAGCGGAAAAAAAGAGCCTGTCATAATGATCACAACTTTAGATATCTCTCCAAACCCGAACCAGAGAATAATGAGCGGTGCTATAGCCAAATGGGGAACAAGCCTAAGCACTTGTACGCTAGGATCGAGTACATATTCCACACTGCGGAACAAGCCAGTCAGTACGCCGAATAGAAGACCCAACACACCTCCAATAAGAAATCCGATGCCCGCCCTACCCATGCTGACACCCAGATGATGAGTTAACTCTCCAGTAACCAACAAGTCGGTAAAAGCTCTTGCAATCGAAAGCGGAGTCGGCAAAAAGGTTGCTGAGACCAGCCCCGTACTCCCTGCCAGCTGCCAAAGGACTAACGTCACCACCGGGATAATTGCACCCATTCCCCAATCAGAGAGCAAGGGTTTCCATGCAACTTGTATTGCGGGTTTCTTCGGTGTCTTCTTGGATAAAGGAGCTGTGCCGCTGCTATCCAGCGTTTCTCTGGCTCTTTTAGTATTTTTGATAATAGCTTCTACTCCATCGCTCATGGTGCATCCCCCTTTTGTTTAATGAGCGTTCAAGGTTATCCGCGATAACTGTCTTGCCATCTCAACAACCGTCGTTCAATGTAACGGACAATGGAATCACTCAATAATCCAGCTACGGCAAAAATAATAATTCCCACGAACACCACTGGTGTGTCCGCGAATTGACGCGCATCGGACATCATGTATCCAATGCCTGAGGTAGATGCAATAAGCTCTGCCACTACTAACCCCAGCCAAGAAAGCCCTAGAGAGAGACGAACTCCAAGAATAATGTTCGGCAGCGCTGCTGGAAGTACTAACCTGCCAATCTGCTTCAACCGGCTGAAGCCAAGTACCCGGGAAACTTCAAATAGCTTGTTATCCACGCCGCGAATTCCCATGAACGTATTAATATAAAGTGGGAAAAAAGCTCCCTTAGCAATCAATAGCACCTTCGACTCCTCACCGATCCCGAACCATAAAATGAACAGCGGTACTACCGCCAGACTGGGAATCATACGGATCATTTGCAAGGAGGGATCTAACAGCTTCTCCGATCTGCGGAACAGGCCTACGAGAAGTCCTAACAGCAGACCCAGTCCACCACCTAGCAGGAATCCAGAAAAGGCTCTGACCAAGCTGATCCTAAAGTTCGGCCACAAATCGCCTGAAGCCGCTAAAGTTACAAAAGATTCCGCAATCGTATACGGCGTAGGGAACAGCATCTCCGAGATCATTCCATAATGCCCAAGCGTCTGCCACAGAATCAGCACACTGCCCGGCAGCAAAAGACCAAGTCCTAGTGTTGCCACCTTTCCGGGGCGTCCGGAAGTTCTTATGGCTACAGCCCGATTTGTCATACTTTGAACCCACCTTTTTTCAGCTTTACGATCACTTTAAATAAACAGAAAGAGACCCTCGAATAGTAATACCTTCGAAAGTCTCCATGGGTATGGTCGACCTATTTTATATTCCGGCTCCGTCTGTAAGCTCTAGCTCATCTACCTTTTCAAAATAATTCAACACCTTCAAACGCAGCTCTTGAAAGGAGGTCGTCGTTTTTTTCCGTGGATACGGTAAATCTATCGGTACAATTTTACGTATTTTCCCGGGACGCGGCTCTAGAATCACTACTCGATTACCCAAGAACACAGCCTCATCAATATCATGCGTTACAAAAATCATGGTTGTTTGGTTAGCCCGCCAAATGTCCAGCAGTACCGTCTGCATATGGGCCCGAGTGAATGCATCCAGTGCACCAAACGGTTCGTCCAGCAACAGTATTTTCGGATTGCGCAGAAGTGCACGAGCTATTGCTACCCGCTGGGCCATCCCTCCCGACAACTCGCGGGGATAAGATTTCTCAAATCCATTTAGCTTCACCAGATCAATCAATTCATCGACCTTCCGCCTGACTTCCTTGTTCCCTAGCGGTAAATCAGAGGCAATATTCTTCTCAACGGTAAGCCAGGGAAAGAGGCGATGCTCCTGAAAAATAAAACCCTTATCGATCCCAGGACCCCCAATCTCCGCCCCTTCCAGGGTGACGCTGCCAGTGTACCCGCTATCCAGACCGGCTACGATGCGTAATAGTGTACTTTTTCCACAGCCGCTGGGGCCGATGACTGTAATAAATTCGCCCTCCTGTACATGGAGATCTACATTATGGAGTGCTTGAACATGACCACCGGCAGACTCAAAACGTTTATTTAGGTTCGAAATAGACAGCAACGCTTCTCCCACCTTGACCCCTCCTTTAATCTGTATGGACAAAAAAACAGAGGCATTGCGTTTTTACATTCGCAATACCTCTGTAGGAACAGTCGGCAATCATTATTCAAAGTAAATCAATTGGAATTATAATATTTAAAATATCATCGATTTTATAAGCTGTCAACAAAAAACAAGCCCTTTTATGGAACAGAAGTGGAGTTATTTCTAGTTCATAAGTTAGAAAAGCAATGAATTAAATCACTTTCAGTAGGATGAAAGTATTAAAAAACCTCACTTTTGCGTCGATATAATGAAGTAAGCTTATGACAAATTGGTTCTAAGGAAGGGGCTTTTGCTTGAAAAGCATATCATTAAAATGGGGAGCAACACTTGTTGCCCTTAACACCTTGTTCGGTGGTACCCTCTACGCATCTGCAGCTGAAATCACTCCACCGTTCTCTGATTTAACCGAAATACAACAGACGAAAAGTGCCGCAATCCTCGAGGCTGCTCGTCTAGGCTTGCTTAAAGGCGATCCCAACGGACAATTCAGACCCACTGCGACAATGACTCGCCAAGAGCTGGCAGCCATTTTAGCGAAGACCTTAAAGCTAGATTCCTCAGTGAACTCCGCCTCTACCTTTAGAGACGTATCTGATTCCAGTTGGAGTGTGTCCGCTATTGAGGCTGTTAAAAAGGCAGGATTTATGGAGGGTGATCTTACAGGTAATTTTAATCCATCCAGACCTGTAACTAGAGAAGAGCTTGCAGTTATATTTGTACGTGCCATCCGCGGAACTGGAGCGCAAGGTGGACAAGCCAACAAGGTTAATGACGAATCCACAATCAGCAATTGGGCAAAAGAGTATACCGACGTCGCATTACGTCTTAAACTTATAGACTCTCCCGAAGATATGTTCAGCCCCAAAGGTACTGTTCAGCGGCAGGATATGGCTTCTTTTCTGCTGAATATTTTTAAAGAAGAACAACAAACTGCAACGATCGACAATATAGATGGAGATTTCGTAACGATCAATGGCACGCCTTACCTCATTGAAGGTAAACTCAAAGAATTAATGGGTGATAACAACCATGATGCTTTAAGAGGAGCTGTCCTTAAGTTCAATTCTTTGAATCGTCATGTGGACGGTTTGCAGGAGCTTGAAATTGTACAAAAAGGGGTTCAACTAAATACCTCCGGCTTACCCTCCGGTTCTTTGCTCAATATTTCTGGAAATGATGTTATTATTAAAGGCAATGTTACCGGTGATTTGAAGATTAAAAATGGCGTTTCGAGTATAACTTTTCAGGGCCAAATTGGGCAGATCATTGTGGATTCTATAACTCCAGTTACTATTCATGGTAGCGGTTCCCTGCAAACCTTAAAAATAGTTGAAGGCGGCGCTAAGATCACCATCGACCCCTCCTTGTCTATTCAAAATCTGCAGTTGCCTGGCAACAGTCTGCCTTCACATTTCATAACAAATTACACAGCCATTCAAGATAATATCCAAACGGTTCAAAATACATCTGGAGCCGTTGCTCCTGCGTATACTTCGTCCACGTCTGCTAACGCCGCCGTGAGCGATCCGACTCCTGAGCCTACTCCGATAGCGACTCCTAGTCCTACTCCGGTCGCGACTCCTGAGCCTACTCCGGCACCGACTCCTAGTCCTACTCCGGTGCTGACTCCGAGCCCTACTCCGGTCGCGACTCCTGAGCCTACTCCAGTAGCGACTCCTGAGTCTACTCCGGTAGTGACTCCTAGTCCTACTCCGGTAGCCACTCCTGAGCCTACTCCCGTAGCGACTCCTAGTCCTACTCCGGTAGCCACTCCTGAGCCTACTCCGAGTCCTACTCCGGTAGTGACTCCTAGTCCTACTCCGGTGCTGACTCCTGAGCCTACTCCGGTACCGACTCCTGAGCCTACTCCGGTGGCCACTCCTAGTCCTACTCCGGTCGCGACTCCTAGTCCTACTCCGGTGGCGACTCCTGAGCCTACTCCGGTGGCCACTCCTAGTCCTACTCCGGTGCTGACTCCTGAGCCTACTCCGGCGCCGACTCCGGTGAACCATGCACCAGTCGCGCAAAATAATATTGATCCAATATCTGCTCTGATCACAAACGGTGTCCAAAACGTCGACATCAGTAATGTGTTCATTGATCCGGACGGCGACCCGCTTACATTCGCAGCTGCATCCTCTGACGCTAGCGTTGCCACTGTATCTGTAAATGGGAATCATCTCAACCTTGTGCCGGTCGATTCAGGTACAGCCTTGATTACAATAACAGCAATGGACAGCCAAGGTGGCGTTAACACTGCTACTTTTGTATTCACTGTAACGTCTAATCAGCCACCAATTGCGATATCTGGAATCACTACTCAACTCTTAACACCAGGTATCACGGCACCACGTATATTTGATCTGGCCCAGCTTTTTCAAGATCCAGACAATGACATGCTTACTTATTCAGCTTCTATAGATAACGTAAATGCTGGTACACTTAGTATTAATGGCAACACTCTGACGGTAACTCCGGCAGCTAATAGTTCAGCTAGTGGTTTAGTGACCCTCACAGCAATGGATAATAAAGGAGGTTCAACCACCTCAACTTTCACCTTGATTACAGCCCAGCTTGTAAACAACGGCTTTGTGCCAATAACCACCAAGCAAGGTGTGTCCAATATTTCCTTCGATATTTCCAAGCTGATTCCTAATCAGAGTCAATTTAAAGTGTATACAGAAAACAGCACAGGTTCATTGAGCGGACCTGCAACTCTGAATGGAGCTATATGGAATGGTCCTACAAGTCCAGGAACGGTATGGATAGTAGGTTCTGATGGCAAAGCGGTTGTATTATCTATAAGTGTGGCTTCACAGGGTACCTCCGAGCTATTCTTCTCAGAGTATCTGGACGGCGGTGACGGCAGAATCGCAGTTGAGCTGTACTATAAAGGAAATGGTAATCCCGCAGGAAAAGCAGAAGGTTACACCCTTGAAGTCCACCAATTTATGAAAGCCACTCAAACCAAACAGGTTTATTCCCGGCCACTATTTCCTGTATCTGTAGCAATGCCTTATATGTTTATAGATTCTACTTTTGGGGACGCATTTGATTTAATGAATATCTCCTATTACAATGATGAGCTGAGTCTATATAATCCAAAAACATATAATATTACAGCATTAGTACTGAAGAAAAACGGCCAAATCGTAGATGTTCTCGGTGACCCTACCTCTAATCAGCAATTCCTCTCCACAGGTGGAACTATTGTCCGTAAATCTGGTATATACACTGGATCACAGCAGTATTCACTTGAGGGCGAGTGGAATCAATATCCCAAAGGAAGTTACCAGTATTTTGGAAGTCATACTCCTTAAGCAGCCCTTTCTAATGTAAAAAACAAGCAGGCAGTGAGCCTCCAGATATTGGAGAATCACTGCCTGCTTGATTATCTGCATTGCGTAGCGTTAAGTCGACTTTGGGTAAACCTCGGAATAACTCCTCCGGATCCCCCCGTATATTTTATATCGCCGAATCTAGATCAAATCTTTGATTTAGTTGCATTCTGTACACTTATTTCGTATAAAAAAGGGGGTGTCCTGAATATAACTGTATTCTATACAATTAAAATCCAGAAAAATCACCTTTAGCTGAGGAAATCATGAAAATAAGTGTACTGAATACAGCTATTTTTTGGGGACAATTTATTCGATGAGTTATAACTGTACAAAATACACTTATATGCTCCCACCGTCACTTCAACATATGTTCACCGCTTCAACATCTGCATTTTGCCTCCACTTGTTACTTATACTCCTGCATCTTCTTCCACTTCTTCCACTTCTTCCACTACTTCCTCTACTCCTTCTACTTCCTCTACTTCCTCTACTTCCTCTACTTCCTCTACTTCCACTACTCCTTCTACTTCCTCCACAACTTCTACCTGCCGTTTCAAAATATCACTTCAAGCATATTACTCCCTGGCTCTTAGTAACGCTGCTTACATCAGATATCTTAAATATAAATACACGCTGGAGATCACAATGGACAACAGCATCAAAGGAAAACCGACCTTCAAATACTTCATGAACGTAATCGGGTACCCCTCTTTACCTGCCAAACCCGCTACGATCAAATTAGCACTCGCACCAATCAATGTGCCATTGCCACCCAGACAAGCCCCTAAGGCCAAACTCCACCATAACGGCTCCAAATTGCTGATCCCCATATTGCCCATCTCCTGAATCAGAGGGATCATAGTTGCTACAAAAGGAATGTTATCCAGAAATGCTGAGGTAATGGCGCTGACCCATAAAATCATCATTGAGCTCATCAGCACATCACCATTCGTTATTTCAATCGCTTTTGCTGCCAGCTCTGCAATCACACCTGTCTCTACAAGCCCTGACACCAACACGAACAGTCCGATAAAAAAGAAGATCGTAATCCACTCCACGCTGTGAAAAGCTTTTTCCAGCATATGTTCCCCTCCGGTCAGCAGCAGCAGTAAAAATGCACCGGCCAGTGCAACTGTAGCGGACTCCAAATGTAACGCCTGATGTAAAAAGAACCCGGCAATCGTAATTGCCAATACGATCAGACATTTTCGCAGCAGCTTATGATCCGTAATCATAACCTTCTCATCCATATCCATGATGCTCTGCTGCAATTCAGGTGTAGTTTTAATTTGTTTACCGAACATCAATAACAGCAGCGGGATATACGCCAAAACAATGATGATAATCACAGGTGTCAGATTGCTAATAAAAGCCATGAAGGTCAGCTCCTTAACAGCACTGCCAATCATGATATTAGGCGGGTCTCCGATCAAGGTTGCCGTTCCGCCTACATTAGATGCGATAATTTGTGACATTAAAAAAGGCAGCGGATGTATGCGCAGTTGTCTTGTAATACTGAAGGTGACTGGCACCATAAGCAGCACTGTCGTCACATTATCCAAAAAGGCTGAAGCCACTGCGGTAATCACAAACAAAGCAATCAGTATTCTTTTCGGCTTCCCCTTCGCCAACTTAGCTGATTTCACAGCTGCGTATTTAAAGAGCCCCGTCTCTGCGGTAATCCCTACAATCATCATCATCCCTACAAGCAGTCCTATAGTATTAAAATCGATGTGCTGCAGTGCCGTCTCCTGATCCACAATGCCCATCGCTATCATGACGATAGCTCCTAACATCGCCAGAATGGTACGGTGAATCTTTTCGGAAATAATAAGTCCATAAATCAGCAGAAAAATGCCTATCGCCCAAACCGCTTGCTGTTCCATAATATCCCTCGGTCCTTCTATGTAATTTCGTTAACTTACAGTCTACTCATCATATAACCTTATTATCATAAAATAGATTTGTATTTTTCGCACGGGGATTGTGGAATCATTCCACTAAAAAACGACTCTGCCGGATGTTTATCGGAGAGCCGTTGTAGATTCGATTATTTCATTTTTAGAGCCTGAGGCTCCTTGAAAGCAGTTAACGTCCCTTTAATCTGCACAATTATCATACCGTTTAGATCAATAGCAACCAATTTCCTATCGGTCTGGGCTACATACATGCCATGTCCCAGGCACCAAACTCCTCCTCATATAAGTAACTGCCTCATTTGGATAGATTCTTAAAATCAAATATAATAACATCAGACGAGCAGGATATAACCCTTATGGATTATTATTCCATTTTGTCAAAAACAACAGAAGAAATCAAAACATTTACTCACAAACTTACATTTTGTAAGTCATTGTGTTATAATAATCACATTCCTCCATACACGGACAGGCTTTAGCAAATATATGAATAACAAGGGGTTTGTGAGCATGAGTAACGAAACAACCGCAGCACCAGCATCCGATTTTGAATTTGGTATCTATACCTTAGGAGACATCGTTGCGGATTGTCATACAGGGAACAAGATCAGTCCAAAACAACGTCTCGACGAAGTCGTGGCTGCAGCTAAGCTGGCAGATGAGGCGGGACTTGATGTATTTGGTGTAGGTGAGCATCATCGTCTTGATTTTGTAATTTCTTCGGTGCCAGTCGTACTGGCTGCCATTTCTCAGGTTACTAACAGAATTAAACTAACGAGCGCAACAACCGTATTAAGCACCATTGATCCTGTGCGGGTGTTCGAGGATTTCGCCACACTTGATTTGCTGTCGAATGGACGTGCAGAGATTATTGCGGGGCGTGGTGCGTTTGTGGAGTCTTTTCCGCTCTTCGGGTATGAGCTTGAAGATTATCACCGTCTATTCTCCGAGAATATCAATTTACTCTTGGAGCTTAACAAACATGAAGTTATGAACTGGGAGGGCTCCTTCCGTTCATCGCTGAAGGATTCGGAGATTGCTCCACGTCCATTACAGGAGAATCTTCCACTCTGGATTGGTGTAGGCGGTTCTCCAGAAAGCGCGGAGAAGGCCGGGATGCTCGGGACCGGAATGGCTATCGCCATCCTAAGCGGCAGTCCAGAGCCTTTTCAAGAGCTTGCCGCAACCTATCGGCGTTCCGGAATTCAAGCAGGACATGCACCGGAGGATCTAAAGATTGCGATCACTAGCCACGGCTACATTGCTGAAACCTCACAGCAGGCGTTGGACGAATATTACCCTTACTACTATAGTTACCGTAACTCTATCCGTCCAAAACCGGGTCAAGAGTACAAGGTGTCTCGTGATGACTTTGGGCAATATGTATCTGCTGATAACACGATGGCTGTGGGCAGCCCGCAGCAAATTATCGAAAAAATTCTCTATCAGCATGAGCTGTTCGGTCATAGCCGCTTTATGACTCAGCTCGATATCGGCGGCCTTCCTTACGCTAAGGTAGCCAAAGCCATTGAGCTTTTGGCAACAGAGGTTGCACCTGTCGTACGGCGTGAGATCGCCAAGAAGAACAACCGTTAGAATGGAATACCAAAAAGGGGCCCTCAAGCCAATGGCTGAGGCCCCCTTTTTATAAAAAAATCACGCAAAGGATGGTTTATTATTATCTACTTTTCCGCTGATAAGCTTCTTATACTCGTCGTCTCCGCCGTCCAAAGAAGGTGCAGTATAAATCTGAGCTGAAGCTGGCTGCTGAGCAGAATGACTCGAGCCTGCTTTTCTTTTGGTGCTTTTGTCATCGCCGCCTGCACTCCTGCTCCCACCACTCGCAGATCGGAGAACAGCATCAGATAAGCTGTTAATACCTTTTATTCTCTTCATGCTGAATCCTCTCCTACTAAATGATTGATGGTACGGAATAAATCCTGATTATTCCCAACTACCGCCTTAAGATCATCTGCAGATAATCCATCACTTCCTGAGAAATGAACGGAAAGAACATACTTCTTACCTAGAGGATAGCATAGGATATATACCTCTGCAACTTCCGTGCGTTGAAAAAAAGTCCATTTACTCGATAAAAATGCATCTACCACACTAGGCTGCTTCTCATTCCCTTTCGTTACAGACAAGGGATAGGAGTGACCGCGTCCGACATTCCCCCCCACCTGAACTAGTTGTTCCTTCGCTTGTGCCTGCCAGATAGCTGCACCGATTACACGACAATGCTTCGGAGGTAAAAAGGAATTGCGTATCGCCTCACTAAGTGCGTGATACTTCTCTCCATTCTCGGAGATGGTCACATTACTATTATATTGCCAAAAAAAATGAAGGATACTTTCCTTGCGCCTTAAATCCATCTTTAGCTGCTCTAAATCTTTAAGCGGGTCACGGAATCTTCCACGCTCTTGAATACTATCAATAATCTTACCACAGCTCACATCCACAGCAGCCGTAGGATTATCGTGATGCACTTCATACTCTAACGATGTAATTCCTGCTAAATCAGATAGCAGATGATATTCTTCTACATTTTCTCCAGGGATCAGATCATCACGCGCAGTTACCTGATCAGGTACTAGACAAAAAACACGGCTGCGCCGCAATCTAGCCCAAAACAAACCCATTTCAAACCCCGTATTATCGCGGGTCACATAATAATATTTACCACGGATTTTGGCGACATCATCTGGCGAGAACACAAATACGGCAAAATCGCTCTCATCCAAATTTCTCTCCAACGCCTCCATGGTGTATTCATTCGCACGAAAAGCGTTGGCATACCAAGGATGCACTTCAGCATCCCTCTTCAGCTGCTCATGAATCGCTCTTGCATAACGTATAGACTCCCTGGAAGATCCAATGAATAGCTTTGGTTTAGTCACGGCAATGCTCCTTCATCCTCTTTCCCGATATGTAATAATTATACAAGTCTTTAGACCACCAGAAAAGAGGCCTTATTCTCAAAAAATATTATTCTAAACCTCGTAAATTGGGTAAGGAATTACGACTACTCTCAAAAAGCGAGGATACTATGAACAAAATGATAGGTGTCACCCTGCTCACAGCTTGCCTTTTGGGTATAGCAGCGCCACAGTCTGCTGAAGCAAAGACAGCAGCAGGAAGTTATACCGCACAGGTATATGCGAGTTCTTTAAATGTACGCGATGAACCGGCTAAGAATGCAACTGTTGTAGGATCAATTAAGAATGGGGCTCGGGTTACTGTGACTGATGAGCAGCACGGATGGTTAAAGGTTAAGGCGGGGAGCACCTCTGGCTGGGTAGCGGGTTATTACCTAAAAAAGGTGAACAGCAACTCCCTGCAATCCAGCGCTTCTGGAACGTCTATTGCTACTAAAACCAATACTGCCTCGTCAACATCAGCCAATGCTTTTAGTAGAACTTCAAAGGCTACAGTCACGGCTGATTCTCTACGCATCCGAAGTGGCCCAGGAACACAATATAAGGTGCTCGGTTCTTTAAAAGCCAAGGATACAGTCACTCTCCTTCTTCATCAGAACGGCTGGGCTCGAATTCGCACAGCCAGCGGTGAAACTGGTTGGGTGGCAGAGCAATATATCCGAAGCGGAAGCACACCAAGCAGTACAAGCAGCATAAGCACCGTCCAGCACAAAGGCGGACTACGAGGAAAGCTGATCGTCATCGATCCTGGTCATGGCGGCAGTGATCCGGGCATGCTCGGCACTACATATAACACCATGGAAAAGGATTTGAATCTGCACACTGCACTTTATGTCCGGGATGCTCTTGTTGCTAAAGGAGCACGGGTAGAGATGACTCGCACCCGAGACGATCAAAAGCCCACGTTAGCACGTCGTGTTCAGATGAGCCAAGCCCTGCGTGCTGACGCTTTTGTAAGCGTTCATTATAATTCTTCACCTAAAAATGTGTCCGGAACGTTGACCTTCTTTTATTCAGAAGCGGATGATTTGAAGCTCGCGCGGGCGATTGAAACCCGGCTGGGGCAAGGCATCGGTCTGAAGAGCAACGGGTTGTCCTTTGGCGATTATCACATCCTAAGGGAGAATCGGATTCCAGCTACCTTGGTCGAGCTTGGATTCCTTACCAATCCTATAGACGAGTCCATTGTCCGCAAGACCTCCTATCAGAAAAAAGCGGCTAAAGCCATCGCCGAAGGCGTAGCAGATTATTTTAAATAACTGGCTGGAACAACCCTCCAAAAAAAAAGCCCGACCCATGTATCTCTCAGGTATGATCTGAGGAGATTTGTGGGTCGGGCTCTTTTGACTGCTTCCTTATACGAGCATTTGATAGACCAAGAACAAGTTCAACGATACAACCAGACCGGAGATAATCCAGCCCAGAGTGGCTGTCATTTTGCGGTTCACTAACCCGCCCATAATCTGGCGGTTGCTTGTAAACACAACCAGTGGAATCAACGCGAACGCAATCCCAAAGGACAAAATCACTTGACTTATTACGAGTGCCTTCGTTGGATTCACACCAAAACCAATGATCGCTAGTGGGGGAATGATGGTAATCGCACGGCGCAAGTACAGGTTAATTCTTTTGTTGATGAAGCCTTGCATAACCACATCGCCAGCCATAGTCCCTACGGAGGAACTCGACAGTCCCGCAATGAGTAGTCCCAGCCCAAACGAGATCGCCGTTACTGGCCCAGCTAAGTGACCAAATTGCTGAAACGCGACATCCAGATCCTCAACCACGAGGCCATTTTTGAAAAACAATGCCGCGGAGACAATTACCATAGCCAGATTTACTGCACCTGCGATAATCATCGCAATAATAATATCTATAAATTCCAATTTGAAAATCTGTTTTTTCTCCGATTCATTCACCCCGACGATACGGTTCTGTGTAAGTGATGAATGCAGGTAAATCGCATGTGGCATCACGGTTGCACCTAGAATTCCTGCGGCCAAAAGTATGCTGTCCACCCCTTCAAACTTCGGTGTAAACATGCCTACAGCAACAGCTCCCATATCTGGTTTAGCTACAATAACTTGAAAAGCGAAGGCTAATACGACTATAAGAATCATTGCGGCAATCCCTGCCTCAAGGGAGCGGTATCCCCGGCGTTGCAGCTCTAAGATAGCAAATGAACCCACCGCAGTAATCAGTGCTGCTGGCAGCATGGGAATATCAAATAAGAGATATAATCCTAATGCCGCCCCGATAAACTCTGCCAGATCCGTAGCTATAATCACCAGTTCACTTTGAATCCATAAGAAGATAGATACACTCTTCGGAAAACGATCATGAGCGATCTCAGGCAAGTTCTTGCCTGTCGCAATCCCCAGCTTGGCGGATAACGCTTGGATTAATACAGCCATTAGATTCGAGGCTACGATCACCCACAATAAAAGATATCCATATTTGGAGCCTGCCGTAATATTGGTGGCAAAATTACCCGGATCCAGATAAGCAACTGCAGCGATAAAAGCTGGGCCTAGGAAAGGAAGTAATCGTTTAATCCCTTTGATCTCCCCGTTAAGTACGGCTTGTGCTGAAACAGAGTTCTTATGTTGTTTTATATGTGGTTGTTCTACTAAAGTTTGTTCGAGCATTTCAATTCCTCCTCTTGCCCTGAAAAAGTTGTCTATATACACGAAAGTTTCCCCTGTGCAACTTATATTTAAAGTATATGCTTATTTCTGAAAAATGTAAATATGTTTCATATGGAATTTTCATTTGCTTATAATACTTATGACCAATAACAAAAAAAGCTAGACGATGATCAGAAATTACCCGATCTTCGCCTAGCTTAAGCTGCTTATGAATTTTTCTTCCATGTGTCCTTCAGCGGTACTATCCGATTCAGCACCAGCTTATCTGCCGTGGTGTACTTCGTATCCACACAGAAAAATCCATGCCGGATCAATTGAAATTTATCTTCTGGCGTTGCGTTGCCCATCGATGGCTCCAGCAAACAATCCTTCAGGATCGTCAAGGAATCCGGATTAAGATACGCGTCCCAGCGCTCACCGTCTTCTTTAGGACCGTCGTTATCTTTCAGCAGCCGCTCATATAGATGAACATCAGCTTTGATAGCATGATCTGCCGATACCCAGTGAATGGTTGCCTTAACCTTCCGTTCATTAAACCCGCTTCCGCTCTTCGTTCTCGGATCATAGGTGCAGCGAAGCTCTAGGATTTCTCCGGTAACTTCGTCCTTGATTACTTCGTTGCATTTAATGAAATAAGCACCCTTTAGCCTTACCTCGTTCCCCATAGTCAGCCTGTGATAACCTTTTGGCGGCTCCTCCATGAAATCTTCTTGTTCAATATAAAGGGTTCGTGAAAAAGGAACCTCTCTTTCCCCAAGTGACTTATCTTCACTGTTATTCTCAATCGTCAGCCCTTCATTATGATCCTCAGGATAATTAGTAATGACCACTTTTAAAGGCTTAAGAACAGCCATCACACTTGGAACCTTTGCCTTCAAAGCTTGTCTAAGCGCATGCTCTAACATGGCAATATCCACAATGGTGCTATTTCTGACAAATCCAATTTCCTTCACAAAATTCCGGATACTCTCCGGTGTAAAACCTCTTCTGCGTAAACCGCGAAGCGTAGGAAGTCTTGGGTCATCCCAACCGTCCACATAATGGCCTGTAACCAGTTGCCTGATATACCGTTTACTCGTCACAACTCCGGTGATGTTCACCCGTCCAAACTCTCTTTGCTTGGGAGCTTCAGGGGTATCCAGCTCATTCAGTACCCACTCATAGAGCGGCCGATGATCCTTAAATTCAATCGAGCATAAGGAATACGTAATCCCTTCGATAGCATCTTGTATAGGATGGGCAAAATCATACATCGGATAGATACACCATTCGTTACCCGTTCTATAATGCTCCGCATGAATGATTCTGTAAATCACCGGATCACGTAAGTTGATATTAGGTGAGCTCATATCTATTTTAGCCCGCAACACTCTGGCTCCCGTCGGATAATCTCCAGCTTTCATCTCCGTAAATAACCGCAAATTCTCTTCTACAGAACGCTCCCGGAACGGGCTGTTTTTTCCCGGCTCCGTAAGCGTCCCTCTATAGGCTGTCACCTCTTCAGGTGATAAATCACAGACATAAGCCTTTCCTTTTCGGATTAACGTAACTGCGCTATTGTATATTTTCTCAGAATAATCTGATCCATAAAAAATATGGTCCGGTGGATAGCCCATCCATTGAATATCTTCGATGATGGCATTTACATACTCCAAATCCTCTTTTAAAGGATTGGTGTCATCAAAGCGCAAATGGAACTTCCCGCCATACTTTTTCGCAGTCGTATAGTTCGTGTGAATAGCATACGCACTGCCAATATGCAGATACCCGTTAGGCTCAGGTGGAAATCTCGTGCAAATATCTCTACTGTAAGTCCCTGCTCCCAGCTCTTCTTGAATCAATCTGTCGATGTAACTCTCTGCTAATACTTCCGGTTCCTCGTTCATTGGTGTTACCTCCTGTTTATAAGTGATATCCGCCTGCTTAATCTGCAAAATAAAAAGAACCTCACCTCCAAGACTTATGGTCTTGGGGACGAAATTCTCGCGGTACCACCCCAGGTTCATTAATATGTCACCATATTAATCTCATCAAGTACGGCAAAACATCTTACGCAGTGCTTATACTCTAGCTCTATAACAGGAGCTCCCGTCATACCATCCCCTTAGTCCGGTTCCGATATGCCGCTCAGAGGCTTGTTTCGATAAAATCCCCCTTACCCTGTTCTCATCATCCAGGGCTCTCTGTGAAGGAATGATTTCATGTACTCTTCTCGTCATCGCGTTTGATTATTTTGTATAGGATACCAAAAAGATAACCCTATGTAAATGTGCTTATTCCTCGCTCAGCGCCGTTAGAAGCTCCAATACTACTTCATTGTCAGGCTCTGCAGCCAAAGCTCTACGCGCGTATTCCAATGCAGCAGCTTCAGCTCCTAGCTCGTAGTTACAAATTGCCATGCTATAAAGCACTGATGCTAATGGTTCTTCCGTATTGGCATGCATAGAGCGTTCTAAGTAAACCAATGCTTCCGCGAATTTATCCATTTCATACAGCAGTAAGCCAGCATCTAGCGACAGGTCATAACTCTGTTCCATCGGATAATAGCCAGTCCACATCAACTGTATTCCTCGCTGTAAATCCAGCATTTCTTCATCACTGGCACTGGGCAGTAGCTCCGAAATCTGTTCAGCACTATGGATAAACCATTCAGCATCATACCCACCCAAACGCCAAAAGGCCAAAATTTGCTGCAGCCCCATCGTATCTAATTGCTGATCCATCCATTCCTTCATACTAAAGAAATCATCGGGACCAAAACGTTCTATAAACCGCTTGTAACCCAGCCGAGTATTTGTATAGCTCAACGGAGTTGGAAGCATAAGAATACAGCCGATGTTCAGGTTTTTATAGTGATGACTGGTGAATATTGAATGCGCCCCTTTTTGTTTCAGCACATGTTCTATCGCATGATAATTCGCAGTCAAAGAGAAGCTTCCGTGATGAATCAGCAATGGAGGTTCTGCAAATTCCCAGTTCTCTAAGCGATGGTCTCCCTTATCCGCTGTAAGCAGCACGAATCCCTCTGTAGAGAGCCGCGCAAGCCGCTCCAGACAAGTGAGCCCCACCACCGGAAAGAGTATATGTGAATCCTCCAGCTTCTGCTGATAAAGCGCTATAACGTCATGATAGGGATAAGTCTCCTCTTCATAACTAGCCGCACGCCGATAATGGTACTGCGGGATGATTTTGCCGAGCGCATCGGAGGGGTTATCCGGATCAACTTCCGCCGAATACTGGATCGAAACCTCACATTCATATATTTTTCCTTCATCCACATAAATTAATTCTTGCGGAATGCTGTCAAAAAAATAATTTGCCACAATCACCAATGGCTGCTGTAAATCACCCGGCCGAATGTTGAGCTTAGCGTGTACTAAATGTAGTTCTACATCCTGCACAGCATCAAAACGTGCGAAGTCCAAAATACCCTGCTTCACGTAAGGAAGTAGGCTCGGGTGCTGCTGCCAACTGGATATATTTTTGGAAGGCAAATCGCTCATCACATAACGAAAAGGAGGTAGAGGAATATCTGCGTAGTCTACGATTTCACACAACTTTTTAAGCACATGGAACGCTAACCGGCCTGCTCCCGCTCCAAGTTCTAGAATCGTAACGGTCTCTGAGAGATGCCCTTGTCCAGCCCGGTCTTGCAGGAATCCAAAGATCATCTCTGCGTATGCTGTTGCAATCATAGGGTTACTCGTGATGTACTGCGGGACCTGATCATTATTCCAAGCCTTTAATCCCTGCTCTTCATAATATGTTCGTTGCAATTCCCAAATCGGTGCTTCGCTGAAGCGATATTGCTGCTCTTTGTTACCTGTCATCTGTTTCTTTACCCGCTCTCTGTCTAGCTTGTTTGAATAATCTATAGCAAATGCCTTATTGCGCTCTCAATGTGCGTGACCTGAAAATGACGTATTCAGCCTCTGTTGGAATGGAAACGGAAAATGATAATAATGCCGCCTTGGAGGTTGAAGAATCAGGTCCTTTCAACGTTTGATAAAAAGAATTTCCTTTACTGTCCACACTCACCAGCTCTAATTCCGCGTTTCCTTTAGGGATGATGAATCCGGAGGTATTTTGCACGCCTAAGGTTAATCTATATTCTTTCCCGGATTGAGCCTGCGTTAGCATAGTAGGATATAAAGGATACGGATGTGCTGTCGTTTCGAGTGGATAAGGAGCAAGGGCAAGATCTGCCTCAGGCTTCACCCATTCCTCCCCTTTTCTGGCTCCAATGCCAAGGGTTAATTTATTCACATTATTAAATTGCACTTCCCAGCGAAAAGACTTAAGCCCTTCTAAAATAGGGGAAGCCGGAACAAACAGAGCGCCATCCTTTACCTCTGGAGCAACGCCTAATGATTCTACGGTCTCCCCATTAAAATCTGCCTCTAGCTGCCCTGCTTTAATATTTCCTACAGATCGGTCCAACAGTGAAACAGTAACACTCTTGCTCAGAGCGTCATAGAGCAAATCTGCGCCAATCGCATTGGAGAAGGCTCGAATCGGCACCATTAATTTACCTGCTTTGAAATAAGGGGCGAGTTTACCTGGAAAAAGCACGTAATATCCCCCGTATGACAGTGGCATTACCTGTGTCCCTAACTGGACAGCTGCTGACACCGATGTAGGTGTAACCGCAGATCCCACGGCGAACATAATCACTAAAAGACCTATTACATAAGCTTTTATTTTCCCTAATCGTTGTAAGGACTCCTTGATGTGAATCATCACAAACCCCTCTCCAGTTCATCTAGAACCTTAGCCTCTATTAGTAATAATCAATGATGACCCTACACATGTCAACTTGTACCACTTCTGCTATCCATCATAAAAGACAGCATTCCGCATATATTTTCATTGAACGCTTAAGGAACAAGAAAGGAGAACATCTTATGACTTCTGCTGGACAGGATTCGGCAAAAAAAACAAACATCCCCCAGCCCATCCGAAGCGATGGCACAGGGGGATTAGATAAAGGCCCTCGCGATGTTATGCGGGATCTTGAGAATCCGGATATGTTCGTTCCTCCGGTGACTGATGCGGGCCTGGTTCCCAATTTGAAATTTTCTTTCTCCGATGCGCATATGCAGCTTAATCATGGTGGCTGGTCCAGAGAAGTAACCGTCAGAGAACTCCCTATCGCAACTACACTGGCAGGTGTGAATATGAGCCTGACCCCCGGTGGAGTACGAGAGCTTCACTGGCATCAGCAAGCGGAATGGTCTTATATGCTGTTAGGCCGCGCTCGGATTACTGCTGTGGACCAGAATGGGCGGAACTTTATAGCAGATGTAGGACCTGGTGATCTATGGTATTTTCCGCCGGGTATTCCTCACTCTATACAAGGTCTTGAAGAAGGCTGCGAATTCCTCCTAGTCTTTGACGACGGGAGCTTCTCCGATCTGAATACCTTGTCTATTTCCGATTGGTTCGCCCATACGCCCAAAGAGGTTCTTTCAGCTAACTTTGGAATACCTGCCGAGACCTTTGACTCCATCCCCACTGAACAGGTTTACATTTATCAGGATCAAGTTCCCGGCTCATTACAAAGCCAAAAGGTGCAGTCGCCTTACGGAGAAATTCCACAGAGTTTCAAACATTCGCTATTGGCACAGCCTCCATTGAAGACTCCTGGCGGGAGCGTCAGAATCGTTGATTCCAGCAACTTTCCGATCTCCAAGACCGTGGCTGCTGCACTGGTAGAGATTGAACCTGGAGGAATGAGAGAACTCCACTGGCACCCCAACAACGATGAGTGGCAATATTATCTTACCGGAAAAGGACGGATGACTGTGTTTGCCGGAAACGGTGCGGCACGTACCTTTAATTACAGGGCTGGCGATGTTGGGTATGTTCCTTTTGCATTTGGACATTATATTCAGAATACAGGAGAAGAATCGTTGTGGTTCCTCGAAATGTTCAAAAGTGACCGTTTTGCCGACGTCTCTCTGAACCAATGGATGGCTCTCACTCCCCATGAATTGGTTCAAAGTAATTTGAACGTTGGGCCCGAAGTGACCGATGCCTTACGGAAAGTGAAATGGCCAGTGGTGAAATACCCTAAGTTAAAAGAATAGGTTACTTCCTCCCTTTGCTTATTCACCAGTCTCCGCAAAATGTTTGATTCTATCTCCAATCTGGTCACGCACACGCTGGAACACTGCCCACTTCTCTTCATCCGTCCCTTGCGCTTTTGCCGGATCATCGAAGCCCCAGTGTTCCCGTTTGACCTTCGGAGGGGTCATTGGACATTTATCCGCAGCATCTCCACATAAGGTAATGACTAGATCCGCGTTGTTCAGCAGATTAGCATCAATAATATCCGAGGTCTGGCCCGTGATATCTATGCCTACTTCGCTCATGGCTTGTACAGCTTTTGGATTTAGACCGTGAGCTTCAATACCTGCACTGTACACGCTCCATTCTTTTCCTAGATATTGCTTAGCCCAGCCTTCAGCCATCTGACTTCTGCAGGAATTCCCTGTACATAAAAAATAAATTGTTTTCTTGTTCATCTTGATCTTCCCCTATTCAAATTAGTTAATTAACAACCACATATAAAGACCTAAAAGCGTAATAAATAACGTTGGAATGGTTAAAATAATACCTGTCTTAAAATACGTTCCCCAAGAAATCTTCACGCCTTTAGCCGAAAGTACATGTAGCCACAGCAGTGTGGCGAGTGAGCCAATCGGAGTGATCTTCGGTCCTAAGTCCGAACCTATAACATTCGCATATATTAAAGCCTCTCTAATGATTCCAGTGGTATGCGTCGCATCAATGGCAAGCGCGTCAATCAGAACGGTAGGCAGATTATTCATCAGCGATGAGATCAATGCAGCTATGAAGCCCATACCCATCGTTGCGGCAAATAAGCCCTGATCAGCAATAGACCCAATCATCTTAGCAAGTAAATCCGTCAGCCCAACATTTCGAAGTCCATATACTACGACATACATTCCAATGGAAAAGAACACAATCGCCCAAGGCGCTCCTGTAATCACTTCTTTCACCTTGACGTAAGGGCTTCTTCTCGCGAGAAGCAGGAACAAAATAGCTATGATCCCCGCAACCACAGATACCGGAATACCCAAAAATTCGCTGACAAAATACCCTACCAAAAGAACAACCAATACAATCCATGACAGCTGGAACATTTTTTTGTCTTTAATCGCCTCATGCGGATCTTTTAGCTGTGAATCGTTAAAGTGCTTGGGAATACTTTTGCGAAAAAAGAAATAGAGCACCACGATGCTCGCCACAAGTGAGAACAGCGTAGGTATGATCATCTTGCCTGCATACTCCATAAACGTAATCCCGAAAAAATCCGCCGATACGATATTGACCAGATTGCTGACCACGAGCGGCAGTGAGGTGGTATCGGCAATAAAACCGCTGGCGATAATAAACGGAAATACTTTTTTCTCATCAAAATGCAGCGCCCTTACCATCGCAAGCACAATAGGCGTAAGAATCAGAGCCGCTCCATCATTCGCAAAAAATGCAGACACTAATGCGCCAAGAACGATGACATACACAAACATTCGTCTGCCATTCCCGCGGGCAGCCCGCGCCATATGTAAAGCAGCCCATTCAAAAAATCCGATTCGATCCAGAATTAAAGAAATCAGAATAATAGCCACAAACGCTAAAGTAGCATTCCATACGATCTGCGTTACATCCAGAACATCATTAAAGCTGACTACCCCAGCTAGCAAAGCTATGATCGCGCCACCGCAGGCTGACCATCCAATCGATAAATTCCGGGGCTGCCAGATTACAAGGATTAAAGTTACTAAAAATATAAGGATAGCTACAATAGCCAAAGTGCCATCCCCCTTTTACTGCCAATCCACATCTTTTTCAACACTCCTATATAAGCATGTGACTTCAATCCAACATCATTATATAACTATATGGTTATATATAAATCAAAAAAATCCTTACCTGAAATTTAGTCGCAGCATGGCTCTTTAGCCTCTTTATTCAGTTCAGCCAATATCGATTTGGTACTAGGCATCTGTTGAAGAACAGCCTTAAGATGTGGTTTATCCTCGACATTTAACGAATAATGTACCCACTGTCCCCGCTTGCTTTCCCTAACGATTCCTCTACTTTTCAATTTCCGTAAATGCTGGCTAATCGCCGGCTGGGAAATGTCAAAGATATCAACGAATTCACACACGCACCATTCCCGCTCTTTCAGAAGAGAAAGCATTGCCAATCGGGTCTTATCTCCGAATAGCTTCAAGTCTTCAGCAATTTCCGTTAGTGTCTGCATTCCTTCTCTCCTCCTTTCGAAAGTATATAAGCTAATACTTATATTCTAGTGAACTTACCAGTGGGAAGCAAGAGTTAATTTTTAGCGGGCTACCGTCCACTCATGCTCCAACATACTGAACATCAAAGAATCCCGCCACCCATCTTTAATAAGTAAAGCATCCCTTAATCTTCCTTCATAGGTCATACCTATCTTGGTGAGCACCTTGGATGATCCACTATTCCTAGGGTCACAGGTCGCGTATATTCGATGTAGTTGCAGTTCTTCAAAACCGAACTTTAACATCCGTTTGGCCGCTGCTGTAGCGACTCCCTGTCCCCAGGCATCAGGATGGACAATATAGCCGATTTCGCCGCTTCTGTCCGTATGGCTTCTAATGTTTAATTCAATCATGCCGATCAAATGTTCAGTTCCTACTGCAACTATGGCTTGCGCGAACCGAGTTCTGGGAACTTTTTGAGAGTCTTCTAGTGCTTGGTTTACAAATGAAAGGGGCAGCGTTAGCCTTAAGCTTCAGCTCATTAACTATTCATAGGGTTGAGAGATAGGGATCGAGACGATAAACTGGGTTCCTACCCCAACCCTGCTCTCCACTTCTATTTTACAATCATGCATTTTTAGAATTTTTAAAACAATGGATAATCCAAGTCCATTCCCTTTATGAACGCTGCTCCGCGCTTTATCCACCATATAAAAACGATCAAAAATGCGGGGCAATGCTTCCTCTGGTATGCCTTGACCAGAATCTTTAATAGAAACCTTCACAAACGCTATAGAACGCTCGATTTCGACATGAATGATACCCTCTTGGCTTGTATATTTTATAGCATTATTGATTAGGTTTTGCCAGACTTGATCAAATAAATCTTTATCCACCGTAATTTCGCAGGGCGATAAATCTAATTCTATCTGAATGTTTTTCTGTGCCCATTGGGGTTCCGCCAGAACGATCGCTCTTCTTAACTGTTCATCCAACTGGAAAGTGGTGAGATTAACCGGATGATGTTCTGAATCGAGCGAGGCTAATCTAAGCAGATTGTCACTTAGGCGGGATAAGCGCAGCGTTTCCTGATAAATAATATCCAGATGCTCTTTTTGCTCTTCTACTGGAACGACACCATCTTGCAGCGCTCTAGTAAACCCTCTAATCGACGTAAGCGGAGACTGCATTTCATGAGAGACATTGCTGACAAAATCATCACGAACTGAATCTATCTTTTGCAGCTCACTAGCCATATGATTAAAGCTTTCCATCAGTTCCCCGAACTCATCTTGATTTTTATGCGTCAATCGTACAGATAAATCGCCTGATGCCATTTTCTTAGCAGCTTCCGTCAGACGTTTGATAGGCTTCACAATGAAACCGGATATCAAGAGAATCAGTAAACTTCCGATGACTAAAACCGTTAGAAGTGTAAAAAATACGTTACGTCTGAATGTGATCAAGCTCGACGAAAAATCAATTTTAATGATGAGCGCAGCTTTCTCCTTATCTACGATGGGAATGCCAACAATAGCAACACCAGACTTATCATTAAGCATCACTGCGTCTGTGGAGTCTGGCTTAAATAGAGCGGCAACCTTCTCCTTATCCACTGAAAAAACAGCATCACTCCACTCATTCACTCTCACTTTCGCAATATCGACACCATATTTATTGAGTAGTTTAGTAAATGCCTGTGTTTTTTCCGGATCATCGATTAGGGTAAGCACTTTGGCTACGTCTCCAGCTACTCTAATGAAGATATGGTTTGGGGTCACATTATTTTCGGAAAACCGTACATTTAGCAAAAAAGAGATCATTAAGCTGACGATCACAATCCCAATGAACGTAATGACAATACGCAGACGCAGGCTTTTTTTCAACATTTAGGCCAACTCCAGACGGTATCCAAGTCCTCTTACCGTAGAAATAATTAGCTCAGGAATCGATTCCAATCTTTCTCTCAGACGTTTGATATGCACATCTACCGTACGCTCGTCGCCTTCATAATCGACACCCCAAATATTTTCTATGAGCTGAGAACGCGTGAATATTTGCCCTGGCGAACCCGCCAGAGCAAATAACAACTCACATTCCTTTTTCTTCAACTCCACCGTTCTCTGAGCCGCAACAACTGTCAAATTCCCCAGATCAATCATCACTGCGCCTAATTGAATCACACTCGAGGAGGTTAAATGATATCTTTTTAATAGTGATTTTACCCGCAGGACCAATTCTATGGGATCAAACGGTTTGACTAAATAATCATCTGATCCGGCATTAAATCCTCTGACTTTGTCCTTAGATTCTCCTCTAGCTGTAACCATCAGAATTGGAATATCGATATAAGATCGGATATCTTCGGTCAATTCAATACCATCTACATTCGGCATCATTACATCTACAATCGCCAAATCGATCTTTGTATGCGCTAGAATGTCTAATGCCTCTTGACCGTCTGCTGCTTCCACTACGGAAAATTGGTTTTTTCAAGATATAATCGTATTAATCTACGGATATGAGAATCATCATCCGCCACTAGAATCGTGTTCATCTCTCAATTATCCTCTCCGCTAACCTATTTATTCATATCGTAGAGATTCCATTGGATCCAGTTTGGCAGCCTTAGAGGATGGCATCAAACCGGCGATAATACTAATCAGGGTACTCACAACGATCCCAAATAACACATAATAACCGGATAGATTAATAAGTTTCACTCCAAAAGCATTGTCCAAGAAAATATTTAACACATAACTAATGACAATAGCAAAGAGTACCGCAAAGATACCGCTGAATACACCTAATAAAGCTGATTCAGAAAAGAATATACGCTTAATATCTTTTTTCCTTGCGCCAATTGCCCGAAGAATCCCGATTTCCTTAGTCCGTTCCACTACACTGATATATAGCACAACCAATATCATGATCCCTGATACGAGAAGTGAAATCCCGGCAATACCAGAGAGAACTATAGTAGCCATATTCACATAAGTTGTGATTCGCTCCATGATTTTTGCCGATTGAGAACCTGAGAACCCAGCATCAACAGCGGCTGCATTAATATCATTCACATATTTCATATCGGTTGCAAAAGCATTAACTTGAATTGGACCTATTGTAATCCCCTTGTCAGCATACATTTGCTCCAAAGTCTGCGCTGGAAGATAACCCGTGGGTTGCATTTGCGCTCTTGGATCAGTGCTTTCATAAATACCAGAGATAGTGACTTCTTGTTCCAATGTGACCGGTTTATGCTTAGCATCCATTTCATTAATATATAGATGAATCGACTTCCCTACCAAAGACTCTGGACTGTCGTTTCCGCTTAATTTACTTGCCGTTTTCACGGGTAATAATATCTCTTTGTCCTCTGGAAAAGCCCCTGCGGTAATCGTCTCTTTAGCAAAAGCATCCGTTAAGGTAGTTAATTGTGTAAGACTAACCGTCTGATCTGCATAAACCATAGTAGATTTGCCCGAAATGGAAGTGATGGTTTCTACATAATCAACATTTGGAATATTTCGAATGGTTTCAATATCGGCAGCCGTAAACGTTTCGCCCGGCAACATCATTGCCTCTGGACCTTGCATGCCTTTAGCTTCTTCACTGGGTTTAGTTATATCCACGAGTAAAGGATCCATACTTGAATTAATTTCGTCATTCATATAGTTCGTAATTCCATTCCCTAAGGAAAGCATCAACAGTACGCTTAAAATACCAATAGACCCACCCAAAGCTACCAATACATTACGTTTGGCGTTGAGCTTCATATTCTGCAGAGCCATTTTAAAAGATGCAAATAAACTGAGATTCCGGGATGACCCCTCTCCTCCATCGTAACTAATCAAGGAGCGGTCCTTTAACTGAATATCATCTTTAATCCGTCCTTCTTCCACCTTTACGATACGGGTACCAGAGTCGGCTACTTTCTGTGAGTGGGTCACGGTAATGACCAATATCCCTCTTTTGGCTATGCTGTCCAATAAGGCTAAAATTTGATCGCCGGTATCCTTGTCCAAGGCCCCTGTAGGTTCATCTGCCAAAATAATATCAGGATTATTCGCTAGCGCGCGGGCAATGGACACTCTTTGCTTCTGTCCACCGGACAGCTGATTGGGACGTTTTTTCAGGTGCTCTTTCAAGCCTACCTCAGTCAAAATATCTATAGCACGTTTATTGCGGTCCTTCTCACTGGTATCCGTCATCTGCATCGCCACTGTAACATTCTCCAAAACTGACAGATGCGGGATCAGATTGAAATTTTGAAAAACGAAGCCAATATTGTTCTTGCGATAATCATCCATTTCCTTTTCGGTCATCGTGCTTAAATTCTTTCCGCGGACAAGGACCTCGCCCTCATAATCGGAGTCCATTCCCCCAATGATGTTCATCAGTGTGGACTTTCCGCAGCCAGACTCACCTAGAATAGAGACGAATTCACCTGTCTCAAAGCTTAGATTCACATCATGGAGTACTGGCACCTTTTCTTTACCGTACAAAGTATATGATTTCTTTACATGTTTAACTTCTAATATTTTCATTTGTTTCTCTTCCTCTCCTGGTCATGCTCTATATCTCTTTTGATGTTTCATATCCTAACAAATTTGTGTGAACTGATAATGAACTGGATAGCCACATGGAAGAGTCAGAGCTACAGCAGATATTTAGGTTAAGCAATATAAAAAGGCGAATTCACACTCAAAATGAGTGGAACTCGCCTTTTCTATTCGGCTTATTTTCAAAAGAAATTAGTGCATGAGGTAATAAGCTAATCCTCCAACTTGTTTGCCGGCGTAATAAACGATGTCTATAATCACCACTGTTAATACAAATTTCGAGAGCAGCGGATATTTCCTAAATAAAGGCTTTATATTTTTCTCTATGTACTCCATTCGCGCGCTTCCTTTCTTAAGCTAGTGCTCTTTTTCGGATCAGCCTAATCTGGCCTCTATGATTGATTTCATCCTCAAAAACGTGAAACCACATAAAATAGTAGTTCGCAGGTTTGTTATGCCAGAATTCCTCTTCAGTATATAACCAATTATCATCGACGGTTGCGAATAATTCATAAGTCTTTTGTCTAACTTCATTTAGGCGATCTAAATAATAGCTTAGGTCATTCCCCTTAATATTCGCTCGTCCTTCGTCGCCTAAATTTAATGCTGGTCCCCATCTCGTTAGCTCTTCTTCAGACAAATCTCTTTGCTCAAACGTTGCCACTTGATATGCAAATTCTACAGCAGCGTAGTGCAATAATAACGCTCCAATAGAGTTACTCTGAGCATCCAATAAATAATCCAGTTGTTCCGCAGTTAGACCCTTAACGGCTTCTAATGTTGTATATCTTGCATAGTTCATCATGGATAAAAGTCGGCTGATTTGCGGGGAGTAACCTGGGATATCTGTAATCAAAAATATTTGGTTCATGTCAATCATATGGATGTTCCTCCTTGATTTCTTCAGAATAATACTCTAAATACCTGAATGGTTCAGAATTATGAATTACAGGTAATGACGATCAAGATGCAAAAGTGAGGTGCTTAACACATGAATAAAACTAACAAAACTATGTATTGGGTTGTATGGGCTTCAACTTAGAAAGTCTCCATCCTAACAAGACCTAGTCGCTTCCCTTCCACTATAGCTTCGGATCTGGAATGTACACTAAGCTTCTCAAAGATTCTCGTCAGGTTATACTCTACAGTCCTTTGTGACATTAAAAGCTTGCTGGCTATGTCTTTATTGCTTTTTCCACTAGCTACTTCTTGGAGTATTTCCTGTTCTCTTTGATTAATGGACACTTCTTCAAGCAGCCGATTATCCCGGTGATTAGAAATCTTGATATCATTTCTTCGTAGCTGTTTAAGTAAAGACACCGGAATGACCGCCTCATTCCTTAGTGCACAACGAATGGTATTTAACAACTGTTCTCGGGAAGCTGTTTTAGAGATAAATCCTGTGACCCCTGACTCCATCAAAAGATTATAATGAGCACTGATCTCATATCCGGTATAAATCACCACTTTAGATTCAGGATCACGTTGAACGGCTCTTTTGGCGAATTCAAGTCCGCTGATCGTAGGCATGTTGAGGTCGCATAAGATCACATCAAATTCTTGTTGCTCAAGCCTATCCAAAGCTTCCAACGCTGACAAAACAAAAGTAACCTCCATATCCGCGTCCTGCTCAATCATAGTTTTGGTTCCTTCTCCGACTGAAGGATGATCATCAACCAACAAGATACGTATCATCGTCATCGCCTCCTCTGTGCTTTTCTTCTACAAAAGCCATTGTCGGTAAATAAATAATAACCTCCAGTCCCTTCCCTTTCTCCGAGGTAAAAGTGCACTCCCCCTCTAAGCTAGCAACACGTTCTTTGATTCCAGACAGGCCCATATGCTGAAAAGATTCCCTGATATCAACTATATTCATGCCAATCCCATCATCCTTATATCGAAAATAGAGGTGCTCTTGCTGGTCCAACTCAATTTCAATCTGATTCGCCTTGGCATGTTTCCCGGCATTCCGCAGGAGCTCCTGTACTATTCGATACAACGCAATCACCAGGTCTTCACTTAGCTCACCAATCGGACTGGATGTAAAGGTGATAATGTAGTTGGACTGCAGCTGGGCATACTCAAACAATAGTTCCAGTGCCTTCACAATTCCGGTCTCTCTTAGCAGCGGTGGACGTAGTTCATTGCAGGTCTCCCTAATCTGATATATCACATCCAGAAGTCCCTCTTTAATCTGAAGCAGCTCTGGCAAAATATCCGCCTCAATATCATGATCGGAGATCAGTGTTTCCAGCCTGCGAAGCCAAATGAGCTGATCCTGAAGAGCAGAATCATGTAAATCCGCCGCCAGCTTTCTGCGTTCTTTCTCTGATAAGTTAAAGATCAGGCGTAGAACCCATGGTGCTGCATGTAGCTCTTTTTTCATCTCTGCTTCAAGGTCTTCAATCAAGCCTTCAATAAGATATAAATTCTCATAGACAATACTCGCATAATTTGCGAGGGTATTTAACCAGTTAAGCTCATCCGAATTAAGCTTTGTATGGTTCTTCTTATGATCAATCCAGAGGAGATGAAATTTTTTTTGGTGACGTCCGATTACGAGTAAGATCCCCTGTTTGAGTTGAACTACTTCTCCTACCTTAAAAACTGGAGATTTCGATACAAATTCTATGTTGATCTCTTGGCCCGAATTGTCGACTATTTGTTCGAGGTTACTCATATCCTCATCTCTCTCAAAAAAAGCAGACCGACTAACCGGTAAAATCTCATTGATTTCCTTGTAAATTGCAGCCTCCAAATCAGACCGCATCATAACCTTGGAGATTTGCTTCGAGAATCGCTCCAGACTACCTTGATAATGATAAAGCTCACGGAACAGTTTAGGCCGGAAATAATAATCTATTTTCTCCTTAAAGAATAAAAAGATTGTAATAGATAAATATACAACCAAAAACATCTGAATCCATTTGATCCAATCATACTCTTGCCTGCTCTGAATGATCGCAAGTACGGCTACAATCATTAGCGCCGGAAAAAAAGCAATTAATAAATAATATTTAAACCGATTAAAAGCGAAATCAATATCAAATAGTTGCCTAGCTGTCAGCAGATAAAAATAAGTAACTGGCATCAAAAACAAAAAGATCGTAGTAATTTCGTAAGGAATCAGGTTGACCCCAACAGCAATGGGTGCAGCTGAGACGAGAACAAACGGTGTAAACGCAAGGATTTGTCCGGTAAGCATAATTTTAAACATCGATTTAAGCGCTGTGCTTCGATAAGCAAGGTATAAATATAGCAGCTTAAATATGCTGTAAAAAATCCCAAAAACAAAGAACCCAATAATAATTAACCTTACAAAGGAATACAAAGATCTATCCCAGGAGTAAACCATTAGACTGGAGGTGGAAAATAGGCTTAGTAAAATGACCAGGCCATAGTATATTTTGATTACAGTAGTAGATAGAACTAATACATCAAATCGTTTCAGATATACTTGGAGAAAGTGAATAAAAACCAGTGGAATTAAAGGCAACACGCAACCCATCGCGATTCTACCAATAAGATCAGATCTACTTGAGGCATATCCCGCAAAGTAAGTTATTCCGACTAATAAAAAGAATAAAATCAGCAGCTCTACTGAGCGATCCCCGCTTCTCCTGCGGTATAATAGAAGGCTTAACACTGCCAAAAAAACAAATGTCGCTCCAGGGACTACAAGCTGGGTAAACGTATGATATATGGAGGATTTATTCTCAATATCATAATGCAAAGCAAGTGGAGCACCCCCCTTGGAGTTACGAAGAAGGTCAACGGATTGAACCTGAGTTAAGCTTCCATATCTAACAGCTTCGTCCACTTTGTCAATCGGTTTCCCATTAACCCGTAATAAGATATCCCCTTCCCTTAAATTCTGTTTATACCCTTCGCTAAAAACGTCTGCCTCAGCAATATAATATTGCCCTCGTTCATTCTGCTCCAGACCAACGCCAAGCAAGATATTAGAGTGAATGACCCCCACAAAATGAATAATAAGAAAAGCAAAAATGCAAAGTAACCCTGATATGAATAACTGGCGGAGTTTTACTGTCATTTCAAATCCCCCGAACGAACAAAATTATACATATCTCTATTCTTAGTTGGTATTCCCCTACCATTTTATATGAATCACACAGGAAATTATATACTTTTATGCATGATATTCCTTCCCTTCTAAATGTCCGCATTGAATTATAGCTCTATTCTGGCTTTTTGCTGTTTCACTCTGTGGTTTCGATTCAGAATCCATATAGCTGCGCACCCATATAAAATCATTGGAACCCAACCGCTCTCCCCGGCCACATACTCCAACATAGGTGAAGAACTGACAGTAATATTGTGCAAAACACTATCTACAGCATTATTAGTTCCGTGTAAAAGCACTGCCGGCCAAATACTACCGGAGGACAGACGCAGTTCATTTATAATGATGCCCGCAAACATAACAGATAAGGTAAAGAGCACCACCACGAGCCAGCGGCTTCCAGAGGAATGATAAGCACGCGGCCCAAGAATCCCCGGATAATGCCATATAGCCCAGATTAAGCCCATTGTTACACTAGAACTTACTCTTCCCATCCATTGAAAACGCGGGAGCAGCCAGCCCCTCCAACCGATCTCTTCCCCCAAAGCAGATAACGAACCAAGGACAATGTAAACGAGCAAATATATAACAATCTCGATCCATGAATCTGGAGGAATTAAGCTTGAAGTCCATTCCATCCAATAGACAGCATAACCCGCTCCCAGTGAACCTAAGGGAATAACTAAAGCCAATATGTATTCTTTGCCTCCCCTAAATTTGAAGCCCAACCTTCTCCATCCCTCAGCACTGTATCCATCTCTCACAATCAGAAACATCATGATACATACTGCGAAAAAAGGAGTAAACCCATACAGACCCTGTGCCGATTCCGGAAGCAGTAACATCCCTAACGCCATTGCCCATACGATAATAATAAATAGTAGAGATTGTTTCTTGTCTGAGAGCAATATTATCACCTGCCTTTTTTAGATATAAGGAACTACATTTTCCTATTTAATCCAATTGTATATAAACTGGCAGGACGTTTCACCGAAAACAACGTTCGCTAAAACCACAATTCTTTTGCGGTACTGCTTATCTGTATGCCGCAAAGTCTTCAGAAAGGTTGTCCCAAAAATAGGGAAATGGTGTGCGATGTGCAGCGTAAGTGTAAACTAATTAGGGAAATACTCCCTGAAAATAGCCGATATTCGCTCTAAAAGGACAAAATCAGGGAATTCCTCCCTAATAATCAGGGAGATTTCTTTATTAGTTACTGAATCGGCCAAAATTTAGGGAAGTTTTCCCTAATTATATGTCTTATGAACAGAAATCTCTGAATTTCAGGGAGAAATTCCCTAATTGCTGTATAAGTGCTTCGCTTATTGCATCATTTGGAGCATCACTAGGTACGCCCCTTGATTCAATTGGTTATCAAATAAAGGATGCTCCGCCGTACGCCGAATGATGAAACCGCAAAGTGTATTTGGATAACCGAAGAACAAACGAAGATTGCGGGGATCTCGGGGATTCCAGTGATTTCTGCTTTGCGGCACAAAAAAGTGACGTTAGAGATCGGGTGGCTTTCACTTGCCCATAATTTACTGAAGCAAGCTGCAGTTGACCAAAAATGCAGAACAGCGATTCTCCAATATTAGGAGAATCGCTGTTCTGTTTGGCTTTTATGGTTTTGGGCATGAACGTTTTGGGGACAGCCTTTTTCTACCTAAATATTCTCTTAATAGGTCCACCAGTTGCCAGACATAACGATCATCGAAAACAGCTTGATGCTGTCTTCATAGTAATCTTCTGCAGCACTGCTTGCTGTGTGGCTCCAGAGAGAATTCAACCAGCTTTGGTAAGTTGATGAGGTCATCGCACTGACCCCAAATGGAGCATAGAAGGCACCGCTGTTGTAACTTCCAAATACGGTTCCGTTTAGCTTGTACCCATCTTTTATACTACCAGGTGTACTGCTTACTTTAGTCTTAATCCAGCTATTCATCTTATTAAGCTGCGTAAGCGCCCTGTTGTCTCCAGTAATCAAATAGTCTGTTGCAATACGCCATGGGGTACGACAAGAATTGTAATTGTAATTCCCGTCATTGGCATCTTCAAGGAAATTCGCCGCAGCAGGTTTATACACACCCCCAGAGTAAACTACGAAATCAGGCAAGAGTCCAGTGCTAGAGCTATAACCCGTATAAAGGCTATTTATAATCGTGTACGTTTTATCGATAACATTCGTCCAGCGGGTATCTCCTGTAGCCTGTTGGAATGCTTTTAAATGATTTAGCATGAAATCCGAAGGTCTAGTTGCTGTATTATACGAGCCACTATTCGCCCAGTCACCTAGACGAATCGTCCACTGTGTCTGGTTAATCTCATTGTCCATAATCGCATTGATGATATCTTTTGCAGCTTGTAAATAATTGATCGTACCACTACTTCCCCACTGCTTGTCCGCAAGCAGCAATGAGAAAGCTATATCCATATCTCCATCTGTAGCCGAATCCTCTCCTTCAATGTTTTGAAAGCTGCTATTTTGCTTCCAGGACATCAAATAAGGGTTAATTGTACTTGGATGAGCCTTGTAATAATTATATAAGCCGTCAAAATAAGTCTGAGCATTACTGTCATAACCAGCCATCAAAACTGTGAACAACATCCCGTAACCATGTGCTTCAGATACCGTTTCTCCATCTGAATTATACTTAACGTAATATTTGCCAGTGCCAGCTGGTTTGAGATAGGCCGTTTTCCACGCATCCCATTTGGTCTTCACTGAATTATCCATACTGGTCTGGGTTACATTGTTCGGCTTGATAGATCCACTCGTGTAGGTGGTGTGTTGCGGAAAAGGTTTGTTCACTGCTGCAAACGCGGAACCGGCAGGAAGAATACTAATTATCAAACATACGACAATAAGGCTTCTCCAACTCAACCTAAGCTTTGCATTCTTCTTCATCATTCATTGCCTCCTCTTCAATTGTGGTAATAAATTTGAAAGAAAACAGCAAGCTAATTCGTATTCGCTATCATTGTAATACAGAATATGGAATTAATATATAATAAATCCCATTAATAGATCATTAGTACTATATATCTGAGACTTAGATTTGTTCTCACTCCTCAACTAAAAAAAGGATGGTTCCACAACCAACTTCATTCATGGCTGTGCATACATCCTTTAGATAAAAATTCATTCGCTATTCTCGTAATTTATTTAATTTAAGTCGATACGCAATGTATGGAAGACCCGGAAAGACCAACATACAAAGTGTGACCACTACTAACACTAGGCTGATATTCCTCACCATCTCAGGTAACCATCCATTAACGCCCAAGATCGCTAGGAAGATAAAAACAATCAAAGCTATAAGCAATGGCAAGGCTGCTTTGCTCATCGTTTTCTTTTCACGTTCATATTTGTCAATGAGGGTCCCAGTGTCTGAGTAGATAGGCGCCGTACCTGCAGCTGCCCGAAAGATATGAAACCCATTTCCGGCAGAACAGACATAGGTCCATCCGGCATCTTCAAAAATCAAATAATACTCCTCATCCACATTCGTGTGATAATCTACACTGTACTCAAAAGTCTGGGGATCTCCCTTTCTTAACTTATAACCAAATGGTGCAAAGCTTTCCAGGAGCCAGCCCCTTTTGGCATACTTACTCAATTTCTGCATATCACCTTTTTCAGTAAAAGCTAAGCCCCCGCTGGTCACATATTTTGTATTCTTCATGCCTATTCCCCACCTTTTATTTGAGAATTTGTTCTGCATGTCTAATCATTTCTTTTCGGCGCTCTACTTCTTTTCTTAGCAATCCAATCCCTTTTTCTGTTGCAATATACGTTTTTCGTTTGTCATCCTCTTCTTCTTTATACAGCTCAATAAATTCAGCCGCTAACAGCTTCTTAATAGTTGTATACATGGAAGCAGGCCCAATTGAAAATTGATTGTTCGTCATCGTTTCGATCGATTTCATAATTAGATATCCGTGTTTGGCTTCGACTAAAGATAAGAGAATATAAAATGCAGTGTCTGTGAGCTCTCCCATTTCCAATGAGTCCGTTCTTGACACTTAATCACCTCCTCATATGTATCATTAAAAGATATATCATTAAATGAACTATATCTTTTAATGATATACTTGTCAACTGCTGGCATAAAATTCAAACTACCTTCTCATACTAGGTGAAGAATATGGAGGTGAATGTCATGCCCAAAAATAGTGCCAATCCCAAAGAAGCTCCAGGTAAACATCAACCAAGTAAGAAAAACAATGCGGAGAATAACAACAATTTCAATGAAGCCGCTCAGATGGTGAACATCGATAAGGCTGCTGATTATGTGCCCAGCTTAAACGGTGTCTCCAAAACTGATGTCTAAGCTAGACCGCTAATAACTTCTTATATTTCAAACAAAAAAACACTCCTCAGAATTTTCTGAAGGAGTGTTTCAATCCGTGGCAGCTTCATTTCAAGCTCTCTAACTCAGCAGTCACTTTTTCAATTAAGTTCACGAAGGAAGCCAGCTCTTGAGAGCTTTTGACTTGATCCTTGGAATACATGGAGTTATGTTCTGATTCTTTTTTCACCTTGGAAAGGGTGGCATTGATATTGTCTAGTTTCTGGTCAATGGTTACCAATGAATCCTTTGAGCGGCGGGCTAGCTTACGAACCTCATTAGCCACAACTTCAAACCCTCTTCCAAACTCTCCAGCTCTGGCCGCTTCAATAGCCGCATTTAAGCCTAAAAGATGCGTATGATCAGCCACTTCTCTAATCATCGTACCCACTTGATGAATAGACTCCACCTCTTTGTCTAAATATAATACCGTTTGATGCGTTTTCTCTTGATAATCAGCATTTTTACTAGCTAAACTTTCTATCGATTCACTGCTATCCTTTAATTGAACCATCAAAGATACCAGCTCCTGAACGGCTGAACTCACTCCTGTAAGCAGGTGATTTTGCTTCTCCAGCAAGTTTTCAATTTTTGCTTTTTCATCCACTTCATAGGCTTCAAGAACGAGCTGTGAATCGAGATTAAACATCTTGGTTAAGGCATGAATAACAGGCTTCCACTCGTTTGGTAATATCCGTTCAAAATAAGCAGTAGCCAGATCCAGATATAATATGTACGTCCCCAAATACCAATTCGTTGTTAATCCAATACGAGAATGGATTTTCCCGATAAGCAAACGTCTTTCAATAAATGCTTCATCGATCACACCAGAGGCCATGGATAAAAAATACCACTGCTGTGTTTCTTTTAATCGATCCAGTGTACTGTGCTGCTCAATGATGTGGAGCAATTCTGGCTCCATCGTCATCTGTTTATACAGTTCCTCAACCAATGAGCTAACGATTAAGTTGAATTCTTTCTCCTTGCTTTTTAATAATTCTAAATCAGCCTCAGTAATCCCTATGTAGCTAACTTGCTGGAGTCGTTCTGGACTAAGATTGATCATAACGTTGTTAACATCCCCCTCATTCTGTTTTTTCTCAGCCATCCCCTATGGCATCTATATCTCTTGATTATAAAGGTATTATTTCAATAAATTTTAACACTATATTTACCTATATTGCTTAATAATTTTACAAAACCTCACTAGTTGTCCTTAGATTTGGCTTCCTATTCACGAATAAAGGACTGCCGCGGCAGCCCTTTCAGTTTCAAGCTTTAATTTATGCCGCCATTTCACGGCAAACTTTTGCACAAGCAAAACAAGCTTCTGCACATTGCTGGCAATGTTCATGATCATGCTTTTGGCATTCGTTGCCGCAGGCTTCACAAGCTTCTGCACAAGCCAGACAAATTTCTTTTGCATATTTACTGTTCATCGACATCGCATGAGCTGCGAACTCGCATATATCTGCACATTCACGATCCAGGCGAATGCACTCCTTCATCATCCCCACATGATCCTCATCCAAACAAGCTGAGTAACAGTGATTACAAGCTACCATACATTTCAAACACTCTTCAATACACACTTTGTAGTTTTGATGTGCCATAACACATACTCCTCTCGAAATCATAAATTAGGATAGTCCCCTACTCTATATATACCCAATTTGAGCAAATAAAAAAGGATTCCAAGGAATCCTTCCGATTGATCAATTATCTAATTAATTTATTGATGGTAACTAATAGCTCATCCAGTACCTCGTTCTCACCATCCTGGATACGTTCCACTACACAACTTTTCATATGATGCTCCAGCAAAAGCTTGCCCACGCCGTTCAATGCAGATTGGACCGAGGAGATTTGATGCAGCACATCATCACAATAGGTGTCTTTTTCAATTAACCCTTTTAGCCCTCTAACTTGACCTTCAATTCTATTGAGCCGGCTAATCAAATTCTTTTTAGTTTTATCTGAGTGATGACTTTTCCGCTCATCCGTACTGCATGATTCATGCTCGTGAGTCAGATTATCCATGCACCGATCACCCCTTTCCTCGTATTTTTATTATACTATAGCCCCCCTATTCTATTCAAAAAATAAATCATTGATTAGATTTTCAATTCTTCATGAACTATAGCGGAAGTTTCAACCTGAATGGTTGTATGTTGAATTTTGAAATGATCGGCAATTAACCGAATCGCTTGCTGCAAAATGCGTTGGTCATCTGCTTCCTCTTCAATTAAGATATGACAGCTGAGTGAATCTAAGCCCGAAGTTATGGTCCAGATATGCAGGTCATGAACATTTCTAACCCCCTCAATGCTTTCGAGGATTTCCTTTACTTCAGCTGGATTAATTGTAATCGGTGTGCCTTCCATAAGGACATGAACGGTATGTTTGATAATTCCCCATGCCCCTCTAAGAATCAATAGAGCAACCAGAACGCTTATGATAGGATCTGCAACATACCAGCCAAAAATCATCATAATTAAACCGGCAATAATCGCCCCTACCGAACCTAAAGCATCACCAAGCACATGGAGATAAGCACTACGGAGATTAATATTATTTTTCACATCCCCTTTTCTCATAAGCGACCATGCACTAGCTACATTGGCTAAAAGACCAATACTTGCGATCAGCATCATAGAACCACTGGCAACCGTCGGCGGATCAAAAAATCGCCCATAAGCTTCTACAATGATAAATCCAGCAACTACAAATAAAGTAACTCCGTTTAAAAGTGCCGCCAAAATTTCAAATCGATGAAATCCGTACGTTTTGTTCGGAGAAGCAGGTTTGGTTGCGAACCAGACCGCTACTAGGCTTAATGCTAGAGAGCTTGCATCGTTTAGCATATGCCCACTGTCCGATAACAGGGCTAAGCTGTTGGTAATTAACCCTCCAAAAAACTCCAAAAACATAATTCCAACCGTAATGATTAACGCAATCATAAGCCCTTTTTTATTTCCACTTGGATCAAAATGATGATGCCCGTGAGCGCCATGCGAGTGATTGTGTCCTTCATGAGAGTGACTGTGTCCTTCATGAGAGTGGTCGTGGTTACTGTGATCGTGATTGGCCTGTTGCCTGTGTGCATTCTCGACCTGATGATTGTGTCTTTTCTTCTTGTTCATCATGCTTAACCTCCTATTACCTTCAGCTAGATAGTATTCGTAGCCCTGCGCAGTTACATTCAAAAGCTCCAGTTAATAATAACATATGAGCATGTGTTCATATGTTATTATTAACTGGATTTTTCTTCTTGTCAATAAAAAAGCAACAAATGATTGTCTCTGACCTAATAAAATAAAGAGGACCCTCCGCAGCTCTTCCTGCATGGAGGATCCTCTCGAATCAGAACCGTGTATTAAATCAAATCTGATTGTTGCAGCAATCTTTGGATGATAGCCGCAACTTCTGCTCTCGTAATGAAGGCTTGTGGGGCAAGTACATTTCCGCTTCTGCCCGTGATGATTCCTGCTTGCAGGCTGTCTGCAATGCCACTCTTCGCCCAGCCTGATGCTTCATTCGCATCCGTGTAAATGCTCAGCAGCTCGCTTGCTTCTTTGGCAGGAAGTTTTGTCTTCAAATCGGTAATCACCATAGCTTTAGCAATAATACTCATCGCCTGTTCCCGAGTAATCTTGTCTGTAGGATGGAACGCTCCATCCTCAAAACCGTTGATTAGCTTATAGGAGTAAGCTGTCTGCACCGCATCATTATACCAATCTGAGACCTTCACATCCGTAAAGGATGTTGTTCCGCTCTCCAATTTCAATCCCAATCCACGTACGATAATCGCCGCAAATTCTGCACGTGTAATCTCCTGACTAGGGTTAAACAAATCGTCACCGACTCCATTAATAACCTTACGGGAAGCCATCTCATTGACAATGTCCTTAGCCCAGTGGGTGACGACATCCTTGAAGTTCTGTGGATCTTGAACTACAAAATACGTACTGTTCGTTAAACTGTGTATTTTCGCAAAGTTTTTGCCATCAATGGCAACAATCTGTGTGGGTACATGGCGGATCGTCCCCCCTGCTTCAAGCACTAGCCCAGTCGTAATCTTCTTAAGGTCTACACCATCCGCAAGAGGAATAGTTCTTTCCACATAGGTATTAAACTTAGTGAGTTCAACAGTTTTCCCAGCGTAAGTAACTTTCACCGTGAAATCTAATGGCTGAGCTACCAGCGTTAGCTTTTCATTGGCTGCCAGCATTTCTATTCTTTTCAGTACATCCGCAGTCGGAACAGAAATTGAAATTTGCACCTTCACATCTTGTAGAGCAATGTCTGTGCCAAACTGTTTTGAAATTGCACTGATATCAATCTGAGCTGCTGATATTGTATAAGTACCCTTTGGAGTACGAATGATTAACAGCGCCTGCTTCTGCTCCATATCTTTGATGATTTGACCATTAAGCTCGCCAATAATCACATCTGAAGTCGCAGTCACAGGGATAGTTATAATTGCATTCTGGTCTTCCTTTTCGATGCGTTGCTCTATTTTTGCCTGATCTACAACAATCGTGGTAACCGTCTGCCCGTTATGCTCAGATATCGTTGCTGTTCCGGCATTTTCAACCTTACCGTTCACCAATACCTCAACCATGCTGCTAGATGGTGTAGCTGTAGCTGTAGCAGTGGATCCTGCTGTTGCAGTTGGTGCAGTTGTTGCAGGTGGTGCAGTCGGTGTTGATGTCGGTGATTCTGTTGGTGTTGGTGTTGGTGTTGGTGTTGGTGTTGGTGTTGGCGGTGTAGGTGTAGGTGTAACCTCAACCTCCGTTGATGACTTTGGTGTCACGGAGTTCGAAACTTCAGAAGCTACACTACTACCAGCGCTATTAATCGCTTTAGCTGTAAACGAATAAGTTGTTCCATTCGCTAGACCTGTTACCGTTATTGGACTTGTTGCCCCAACTATTACGATATTACCCGGAGAAGCAGTAACCTCATAATTCGTAATTGGAGTTCCCCCGTTCGAATCAGGAACTGCAAATGTCACAGTCGCCTCGCCATCTCCCGCTACTGCTATTAAGCCCGTAGGTGCAGATGGTGATGTTCTTGGTTTCGTGCTGACTTCGTTAGAAGCTGCACTCTCCCCGCCCGGATTAGATGCCTTAACTACGAAATAATAAGATTGGCCATTAGTTAACCCTGTCACATCATAGTTGTAGACGGACTCGCTTACTGTAGCCACTTGTGTCTCATAGATTCCGGAAGTGATACCTTGATATATAGTGTATCCAATCGCACCCTTCACCGGATCCCATGTTAAGCCGATGATGCCATTACTTGCCACAGGTGAATGAAGTATTGGCGCGCCCGGCGCTGGAACCTGAGGCGTTCTAGTTACTTCATTGGAAGCCGCACTGATACCATCAGGATTAACAGCTTTAACAATAAAATAATAAGCAGTTCCATTAATTAATCCTACAGCATCGTAACTGTTCTCAGAGCCACTTATAGTAGCTACCTCAGCTCCATAAACACCTGAAGCTGTAGACTGATATACAGCGTAACTATCGGTACCATATACGGGACTCCAAGTAATTCGAATATGTCCGTTTCCTGCCGTTACAGACTCAATACTTGGCGCAGCAAGTTCAGGCCAGGTAAGGTCAATAACTGCACTAGTGATCTCTGCAAGACCTGTCGCATCAAATGCCAGTTGGGCTCCGGTGATTCCAGCTGCATTCGTAGCTCCCAGATCCGTAAAGGAAATGACACCTGCTACTGCCGTCAACGTCGTATTCCCCGTCAACGTCCAGCTTCCTGCGTCCTTCTTCGACACAGTAACAACCGAACTGTTGTCGCCAATGTTTACATTCCCAAACTGATCCAGCAAAGTAATTACTGGCTGCTGCGCGAAGCTACCGCCATTGGCTTGCGGAGCACTTACGCCTGTGGTCAGCTTCATTGTCGCTGTGCTACCTGCGACAGGTGCAATGTTCAGCGCCATTGCCGCTGGCGAGGTTACACCTGCTTGGCTGAACATAACCGCTTGCGCGCCAGCTTTGTTCAGCTTCAGATCCACCTGAGCTACACCCTCAACGAAATCAACGTTGATCTTGCTCGGTGAAGCCGCCAAAGCGGTACTTCCTAAGCTTCCGTACGTTCCGTCCGGCGCAACATCATAACCTGATACCGTCACTTCTTTTGTTCCGGTAAACAGAGTGTCCGTGTCGCCCAGCGAATTCTTCACGGTCAGCGTAATGCCATTATCCACACCTACGACAGGTGTCAAAGTCGCCGCTGAGGCGGTAATGCTTTGCGCTCCCTGTGGTTGTGGAAGATTCACGGTAGCGCTAGTGATCTCTGCAAGACCTGTCGCATCAAATGCCAGTTGGGCTCCGGTGATTCCAGCTGCATTCGTAGCTCCCAGATCCGTAAAGGTAATGACACCCGCTACTGCCGTCAACGTCACATTCCCCGTCAACGTCCAGCTTCCTGCATCCTTCTTCGACACAGTAACAACCGTACTGCTGTCGCCAATGTTTACATTCCCAAACTGATCCAGCAAAGTAATTACTGGCTGCTGCGCGAAGCTACCGCCATTGGCTTGCGGAGCACTTACGCCCGTGGTCAGCTTCATTGTCGCTGTGCTACCTGCGACAGGTGTAATGTTCAGCGCTGTTGCCGCTGGCGAGGCTACACCTGCTTGGCTGAACATAACCGCTTGCGCGCCAGCTTTGTTCAGCTTCAGATCCACCTGAGCTACACCCTCAACGAAATCAACGTTGATCTTGCTCGGTGAAGCTGCCAAAGCGGTACTTCCTAAGCTGCCGTACGTTCCGTCAGGCGCAACATCATAACCTGATACCGTCACTTCTTTTGTTCCGGTGAACGTTGTATCTGTATTGCCCAGCGAATTCTTCACGGTCAGCGTAATGCCATTATTCACACCTACGACAGGTGTCAAAGTCGCCGCTGAGGCGGTAATGCTTTGGGCTCCTTGTGGCTCTGGAAGATTCAACGCTACACTGGTGATCTGTGTAAGTCCTGTCGCATCAAATGCCAGTTGGGCTCCGGTGATTCCAGCTGCATTCGTAGCTCCCAGATCCGTAAAGGAAATGACACCTGCTACTGCCGTCAATGTCGTATTTCCCGTCAATGTCCAGCTCCCTGCGTCCTTCTTCGAAACAGTAACAATCGTACTGTTGTCGCCAATGTTTACATTTCCAAACTGATCCAGCAAAGTAATTACTGGCTGCTGCGCGAAGCTACCGCCATTGGCTTGCGGAGCACTTACGCCTGTGGTCAGCTTCATTGTCGCTGTGCTACCTGCGACAGGTGCAATGTTCAGCGCCGTTGCCGCTGGCGAGGCTACACCTGCTTGGCTGAACATAACCGCTTGCGCGCCAGCTTTGTTCAGCTTCAGATCCACCTGAGCTACGCCCTCAACGAAATCAACGTTGATCTTGTTTGGTGAAGCTGCCAAAGCGGTACTTCCTAAGCTGCCGTACGTTCCGTCCGGCGCAACATCATAACCCGTTACCGTCACTTCTTTTGTTCCGGTAAACAGAGTGTCCGTGTCGCCCAGCGAGTTCTTCACGGTCAGCGTAATGCCATTATCTACACCTACAACTGGTGTCAACGTCGCCGCTGAGGCAGTGATGCTTTGCGCTCCCTGTGGTTGTGGAAGATTCACGGTAGCGCTAGTGATCTGTGTAAGTCCTGTCGCATCAAATGCCAGTTGGGCTCCTGTGATTCCAGCTGCATTCGTGGCTCCCAGATCCGTAAAGGAAATGACACCTGCTACTGCCGTCAATGTCGTATTCCCCGTCAACGTCCAGCTTCCTGTATCCTTCTTCGACACAGTAACAACTGTACTGTTGTCGCCAATATTTACATTCCCAAACTGGTCCAGCAGCGTTATCACTGGCTGCTGCGCGAAGCTGCCGCCGTTGGCCTGCGGAGCACTTACGCCCGTGGTCAGCTTCATTGTCGCTGTGCTACCTGCGACAGGTGTAATGTTCAGCGCTGTTGCTGCTGGCGATGCTACGCCTGTTTGGCTGAACACAACCGCTTGCGCGCCAGCTTTGTTCAGCTTCAGGTTCACCTGTGCTACACCCTCAACGAAATTAACGTTGATCTTGCTCGGTGAAGCCGCTAAAGCGGTGCTTCCTAAGCTTCCGTACGTTCCGTCCGGCGCAACACCATAACCCGTTACCGTCACTTCTTTTGATCCGGTGAACGTTGTATCCGTATCGCCCAGCGAATTTTTCACGGTCAGCGTAATCCCATTATCTACACCTACGACAGGTGTCAACGTCGCCGCTGAGGCGGTGATGATATATGCAAGAGTAGGTCCTAGGTTCAGGGTCATTTTAGTGAAATAATCCCCCACGACCTTAAAATTAGTACCATCGTAAATAATGCCATTAAGATTAGAAGTAAGCTCTGATGTTTCCTGAGTCCACGTGGATCCGTCTGCCGAAGAGAATAACTCCCCCTTCAATCCAACAGCCAGAAAACTCCCATTACCAAAGCTGATATTATTTAGTGCGCTAGCTGATATTGTAACCTTCGTAAAAGTTACCAAATCTTCTGTGGTTAGAATTACTGCCTGCTGGCTAAGTGTATCTTCTCCAACCAGAATATAAGCTCTACCATCATAGGCAATTCCCTTTAAAGAAGTATTGGGGAACCCAATCTCTAAGGGCACATTCCACTGTATTCCATCTGATGATTTTGCGATAACAACGCTCTCTTGCTCATAAGTAGTACTATTGTATTTCATCCCAAGAGCTACAAATTGATTATTCAAGTAAGCTACTGTATTAAATGCAAAATCCCCATTTTTAAATCTCTCTGTCCATGAGGTTCCGTTAACTGAAGAATAAATTCCGCCATAATCGGAAACAGCAACGTACTGATTTGTGCCAAAAGCAATACCTGTCAGATTGTCCTGCACTCCGGTATCTGTCGTAGTCCAAGTGTCACCGTTGGTCGAGGTCACCACTTTGGCGTTAAGATTGTAGTTTTCTTTATCTGTAACCGCAATAAACTTCCCTGCTCCATAAGTGACCGCATTCATTCCCGGCAGCTTGGAGGGTGTGACATCGTTCCATACTGCGGAGCTATTAGATTTGTAAATAGAGCCATATTCCCCGGATGAGACGGCAACATAATTGCCATTACCATCCTTAGCAATACTCTTCAGATTACCGCTGACATTACTCCACGCCGATAGGTCAGAAGAAACCAGTAAGCCGTTGCCCCCTGAAGCAACATATTTGCCATTTCCGTAAACCATATTGTTCACCATCATTGTTGTATGGGTATCCGAAGATGTCCACTGGGTGCTGTCCAGCGGAGCCGCAGAAGATTTATAAATTACACCCTGCCCAAACAACAAATAGCTCCCATTTAAAGAACCTCCCCCATAAAATTGCTTGTTATCCCATGAGGCATCAACGGTCCAATTAGCACCGTCTGTAGAGGTGAATACTTTTTTAGCATAAGGAGTCACGATATAACTAAAGAAACGATTATTTAAATAGATTACATTCGTAACATAAGGCCAACTAGAATTATAGTGGTTGATCACAAGATCGGTTAAGGTAACCGTTGTCCAATTGATCAGATTCGTTGAGGTATAATAGACAGCATTGTTAGCAGAGACCACATATTTGTTGTTGCCATAAGCAATATCCGTTAAGCTTTGCATTCCGAATATTGCATTGGTAGAAGTGATTCCTGTGTCTGTCCAGTTAATGCCATCCGAGGATTGTAGTAGAGTTACATCATAAGAAGGTGGATTGGTGCCAGGTTTATATACTGACTGCCATACAAAAAACTTTCCATTGACCGCTTTCAACCTTTCCGGTGTGATAGCTAACGTTTTTTTTGTCCAATTTTCACCATCAAGTGAATTGTATACTGCCTTTTCGCTACCATCAATAGCTAAGAACAGCCCATTAGCGAACACAATAGAAGTTAGTTTGGGGTTCCCCGCCTTTTTTGAGATAGACCAATCTACGCCATTTGATGATGTAGATATCCCTCCTTGGCCCACCGCTACAAAAACATTGTTACCAAATGCAACACTGCTCAAATTCCCAGCTGATGTGGAGCTTTGATCTATGATATTGCTATTGCTGGGTGCTGCATAAATTACTGCAGGCATAAACAGAGAACTGACGATAGAGAATACTAAACTTATTGCTAATAAAAGATTGCCACTCCGCTTAATCACAATTTTCCCCCTTTGGCATTACACCAAAATATAAATACTTCCACCATATGGAGATTAGATGTCTTTTCTAAGATTTGTAGCCATTTGGTTTGATTTTTATATCGGTATAATCCGAGAGAATTATTACGAATTTAACATTAAATTTTGATTAAAAACAACAATAATTTACACGCTTCACCTATCCATTTCCACAACCTTACAAATGAGAAAAAAACCTATTAAATATCAGGACTTAATCCTGAATTTAATAGGCTCTCAAGCTTTTTCTCGTAGAACTTTTTAAGCTGCTTAATCTTTTTTATTAAATAGAAATCGCTGCTTCTAAAGCTACTTCCATCATGCCGTTGAAAGAATTTTGTCTTTCTTCTGCCGTGGTTACAGCATGAGTAACTAACGAATCAGAAATGGTAAGAATACATGCAGCTTGTTTACCTAACACTTTCGCATTATGGAACAACGCATAACTCTCCATTTCTACACAAACACAGCCATGTTCATTGTAAAATTCATTAACTCCAGGCACATTGTCTTCATGATAGAATACATCGCTGGAATGAATTCTCGCCGTCAGAACTGGCTTGTTAATACGTGTAGCCGCTGCTTCAATGACTTCGTTCAATTCTTTACTTGGCAGCTGGATATCTCCTTCTACACCGCTTTGCACATAGGCATATGTAGATTCACTCCACGCGCTATCCGCCAACACCACGTCAAATAAATTCAATTTATCTGTGTATGCTCCAGCACTACCGATACGAATGATGTTTTCCACACCATAGTTTTTGTATAGTTCATAAGAATAAATACCGATACTTGGCATTCCCATTCCCGAACCCATTACCGAAACCTCTTTGCCTTTATAAGTTCCTGTATATCCAAACATATTACGTACCGTATTAAATTGAGTTGGGTTCTCCAAATAGGTTTCTGCAATATACTTCGCTCTCAAAGGATCTCCTGGCATTAATACTGTTTTGGCGATTTCACCATTTTGTGCTGCATTGTGCGGCGTTGACATAATTTATTCCTCCTATGTTAATTACTCATTACTATCTTACTATACCATTCATCATTTTAAATATACGTTTAAAATTTTCTTTTATTGCGACAAAAATACTGCTACTGAATCTCTTTTTATAATTTATTAGCAAACTCGTTAAGTTTTTGGGACATTATCTTTATTTCCTCAATAAATGTAGAAGTATGCTGAACAGACGCCGCCTGTTCTTGGCCGATAGCTGCTATCTTCTCTATCGAATTAGCCATTTGATTCGTAATTCCCTTGATCTGTAACATGGTTTTATTTATGTTTTGCGTTGAGGCAACGGTTTCCCTTGAAAATTTCCGGATTTCCTTGGCTACGACTTCAAAACTTCTACCTTTCTCACCTGCATGCGCTGCTTCTATTGCAGCATTCAGCCCAAGTAAATTCGTTTGATCAGCAACCCTGTTAATAATCGATAGGACCTCTGTTGTATTCTCCACATCTTTTCCAGCCTGCTGAGATTGAATGAGTAGTTCCTGAGAGTGATCCGAAAGTGAACTTACGCCAAAGGAAATATTATTAATTTGCTCATTGGCTTGGGATAATGATTCCGAGATTTGTTCTACAATGGCTTTTAATTCACTTTGTCTTCGAATCTGAACTGCAATCCCGCCAATGACTTGACCCGTTTGATCGTGAAGAGGTGTTGCTGTACCTGTAAACTCAAATCCATAAAAGTGGGCTGGAACATCGGACTTCAAGGTACGATTCTCTTGTATCGCTAAGTAAAGCGGCTCTTCTTTGTTTAAAGATTGTCCTTCGTTAATGTTTAAATTTATGGTGTCGCCAGGAAAATAAGCAACGAACCGTTCCAAATCACATATCGCTATTGATAAATCAGCCGGGATCGATAATTTTATAATAGGTATAAGTGAGATAAATTTGTCTAAAGATTCAATGTTGTTAATCACAGAAATATAGTCTCCATTCCAGCAAAACGTTATTTATAGCGCACCAAGTCTAAGCAGATCATGCCTTACATACATGCATTTAATCTAAATATTTAATTTTGCTTAATTCATATTTTAGATATGTATTCGCGAAAATCTTCATAAAATCCTCCAAAAAAGTTTACAAACACCCATTTCTCTCTCACAAAAGACGGATAACATAAAAAAAGCCCCCACTTTGTGAAAAGTGAGGGCTTTCGTTCTCTTGCTGTTACTAATAATATCGATTAGTTACGGATCAGATAATCAAATGCTCCTAGCGCTGCAGTTGCACCGGATCCCATCGAGATAATGATTTGTTTATAAGCACTATTAGTGCAGTCACCAGCAGCAAATACTCCTGGTAAGCTAGTAGCACCATGGCTATCTACAACAATCTCACCTACGCGAGTACGTTCAACTGTGTCACCTAGCCATTCTGTATTTGGAACCAGACCGATCTGTACAAATACACCCTGCAATTCAACATGGTGAGTCTCTTCTGTCGCACGATCAACATAAGAAATACCATTTACCTTATCAGTTCCGGTAATTTCTTTAGTTTGCACGTTTTTAAGAACAGTAACGTTAGGAAGGCTATAAAGACGATCTTGCAGCACAGCATCAGCTTTGAGCTCTGGAGCAAATTCCAGAACCGTTACATGCTTCACTATACCTGCAAGGTCAATAGCTGCCTCAATACCTGAGTTACCGCCGCCAACAACTGCAACATCTTTGCCTGCAAACAAAGGACCATCACAGTGTGGGCAGTAGGCTACACCTTTGTTCTTGAATTCAGCTTCACCAGGCACGCCCATATTCCGCCAGCGAGCACCTGTAGACAGAATGACCGTCTTACTCTTTAGAACAGCGCCGTTCTCGAGTTCAACTTCAATTAAGTCATTTTTGTCTAGACGTCTGACACGCTGCAATTTCATCACATCAATGCCATACTCTTTTACCTGCTCTTCAAGTTTAGCTACGAGTTGAGGACCTTCAGTGTACTTCACACTAATAAAGTTCTCGATACCAAGCGTGTCGTTAACCTGTCCGCCAAAGCGTTCAGCAACAATACCTGTACGAATACCTTTACGTGCCGCGTAAATGGCTGCACTTGCACCAGCTGGGCCGCTGCCGACAACAAGCACATCATATGGAGCTTTATTGTCAAACTCTGATGCGTCCACACTGCTGCCCATTTTAGCTAAAATTTCTTCAACCGTCATACGACCACTTTCGAAAAATTCACCATTAAGGTAGACGCTTGGAACAGACATAATTTCTTTGCTTTCTACCTCTTCTTTGAATACTCCACCGTCAATCATCGTATGGGTAATGCCCGGATTAAAGATACTCATAAGATTCAGTGCTTGTACAACATCAGGGCAATTATGACAGCTCAGGCTAACATAAGTTTCAAACTTATATTCGCCACTAATGCCTTTGATCTGATCAATTACACTTTGCTCAACCTTAGGAGCTCTTCCGCTAACCTGCAACAGAGCCAATACTAATGAGGTAAATTCGTGTCCAAGCGGAGTTCCGGCAAAGGTTACGCCCGTATCTTCACCCACACGATTTACACTAAAGCTTGGGGTTCTAGATAGTTCGGTTCTTTCCACCGTAATCCTAGCTGACATTTTGGCAATTTCATCAACTAGTTCAGTCATCTCTTGTGATGCCTCGTCAGCGCCTGCACTGAGTTTCAGTACTACATCGCCTTCCAAGAGTTCTAGGTATTGCGCTAGTTGAGCTTTTATTTCTTGATCTAGTTTCATTTAGCTTTCGCTCCTTAAATCTTACCTACAAGATCGAGACTTGGTTTAAGGGTTTCTGCACCTTCCGACCATTTCGCTGGGCAAACTTCACCTGGATGATTGCGTACATATTGCGCTGCTTTAATTTTGTTAACAAGAGCGCTAGCATCACGGCCGATACCACCAGCATTAATCTCAACAGTTTGAATAACACCGTCTGGGTCAATGATGAATGTACCACGATCAGCAAGACCGTCAGCTTCGATCAATACATCAAAGTTGCGGGAAACCACATGGGAAGGATCGCCGATCATAATGTATTTCACCTTGCCAATTGCTGCGGAGCTTTCATGCCATGCTTTATGTGTAAAGTGTGTGTCAGTAGAAACGGAATATACTTCAACACCTAGTTGTTTGAGGGTTTCATATTGGTTCTGCAAATCTTCTAGTTCAGTTGGGCATACGAATGTGAAGTCAGCTGGGTAAAAGCAAACTACACTCCATTTACCTTTGAAGTTTTCTTCTGTAACATCGATAAATTTCCCATCTTGAAATGCGCTTGCTTTGAATGGTAGTACTTCTGTTCCGATTAATGACATATTGTTTAATCTCCTTTGGGTTTAATTTATGAATAGAGTGGATACTATTTATAATTATTATAATTAACCAAATTAAGGCCTGTCAAGTTATTTATAATAATTCTAATATGATAATCGTTGTCAGTCGCTAAATGTTCATACAAATTCCTTTCTTTCGGATTTAAATACAACACTTTATCATCTGACTGATGCTCATTCGTGCTTATTGACTATTATGGTTTAGTTTACATGTTTTATGTAGTTCAATTTCTACAATTCGATGTCTTCTACTATTAGATTGATAATATTCAAGGATTCTTCCGCTACTGTTGGATTAGAATATCGATTTCCATTATAGGTGATCAGTGCTTTCCATAAAGCCCACCCTCTTGCTCTATTCCACGTTTGTGCATCCATGTTTAATACCTTTTTAAAGATCCTTCTACTAGCCTCATCAAAAAAAGTCCACGCCATTGCAGCATCACAAGCAGGATCACCCACCCCTAATATGCCAAAATCAATGACTGCACAAAGCTGTCCGTCTTTGACTAATATATTTCCAGGTGCGACATCACCATGAACCCAAACTGGTTCTGACTCCCATTCAGAGTCTAATGCCAGTTCCCAGATCTTTTTCAATAGACCTTCATTAAAAATATCTTTATTATGCTCAATCGCATTTCTAGATTCCTCATCATATACAGCTAAGGACCCACCTCTATAAAAATTATGCTCTCCTGCTAAAGGTCCCCCACTAGCATCAATAGACTGTAATTCAATTAAAAAGCTCCCCAAGTCTCTCGCAAATTGATTGAGATCATTAATGTTCTCATGGGATAAAGTCTCTCCCTCTAGCCACTTATTAATAGACCAAGGCCAGGGATATTCTTTGTTAGGTGTCCCTTTCGCTAATGGTGTTGAAATAGGTAACGTAAGTCCTTTCCTTAAAAAAGGTAACCATAGTTGTTCTTTCTCCACTTGGGGAACATAAGCGGCTGCACTTGGTAATCGCACACTCATCTGTTCACCTAAATGAAAAGTCCGATTATCATGCCCACTGAATTTCACAGACCTGATCTCTAAATCGGACCATTTAGGAAATTGTTCATTTATTAATCTTGCTACTAAATCGACGTCTATAGTATGCATAATATCTCTCCACATATATGAAATTGAAGCAACACCAGTTGCGGAATCCGAGCTGATGTTGCTTCTTTTTAACTATGAAATGGATACAAGGGTCTACTTCAGATAGGTTCCTGACTCTCCGATTCCACCACTACCGTTCAATACATATACACGCGCATTTCCTTTCCCGGAGCAGTTGATTGTGATCACACCGTTGGTAACGGTTTTCGTATCACCAGTGACCGCATCCACATAAGTTCCGTTAGGAATTCCGGTGAATGTTGCATTTCCTGAGATCGTAACCAAAGCAAAGCTATCGATTCCTTTGGTACTATCAGTGTATCTTCTTTTAAATGCCAAATCACCTGATACATTTTCTGTAGAATATTGGCCTTTTTGCAATGCAGGAACAGCTCTTCTGATTAAATTAAGTTGTCTGATATGTTTCGCCAGAGGATAATTTAACGAGTCTGCAAGTGTGCCAGTAGCATTGGTATATTTACCGTAATCTTGAACAGTAACACTACCCTCAATATGATCGCCAAAGTAAGCACGGCCTGTTGTACTTAACGGTGCATTTGGACCTACATCGATGACTGATCCTTTTTTAAACTCAATTTCAGAACCATAATAGATCGCAGGTATTCCTCGGAAGGTGAACATCAGAGCGAGATTCTCAGCCCAAGTGTCCTGTGTGCCGGCAAATCTTTGATTTTCTGGTGCCTGGTCAGGTGCATAGTCATGAGAGTCAATATAAGTTACATTCCAGGTAGCATCATTATAGAATTGATCACCGCTTCTCATACTGAATGCTTCCTGAGCAGTCTTGAAGGCCCAGTGCATTGGAAAGTCAATAACATCCATACCCGATTTCATCGAATAGTCAGGCGTATGATAAGTATTTCCTGTTAAAAAAGCATTGTTCGAGGTAGGTTGTCCTGCTGTAGTAGAGTTATCTGCCCACTCTTGTTCCACCGATAGCTTGTTGGAAGCGTAATCATTTTGACCGTCACCCGGATAGGATTTTGAGCTTTTCCAAGTATAAAATGGTGTTGATATCGCCGGGATTCCACTGTTCCAGACATCTCTGTACCGAGTAGCCACTTCCCCAAAGACAAAGAAGTCTGAGCCTCCTCTTGTTTTCCATGCCGGCACAAAATATTTGTTAAAAATATACCGGCTTACATGCTTTACAGTATCGACCCGGAAAGCATCCACACCCATATCAATATATTGATTATAGCTGTCGATTAGATACTGATTCACTAGAGGATTTTCTGTGTTTAAGTCTACACAGTCTCCCGCAATCTGTCCTGTCTGGACGGTGTAAGACTCCCAAGAAAGACTTTTTTCCGTATGGTAAATGTTATTGTTAGTCTCCGCAGTCTTCATTAAGGCAAGTCTTGCCTGATATTGCTGATCAGGGGTCATGGAATCATAGTTAGCTGGCAGCTTATCCGTAATTTTGAGCATGTTACTCACGGTGTCCGCCGCCGCCGGATCTTTTTTGAACATCGGGAACAGATTTTCTTCTCCAAAATTACCGGTATGATTGACGACAATATCTTGAATAACCTTTATCCCTCTCGCGTGTGCTGCATTGATCAAATCCTGATAAGATGCCCCTGCGGATTCATATCTTGGATCTATTTTCGCAAAATTTATTGCATGGTACCCATGATAATCATAACCGCTGGCATTCTGCACCACAGGTGTAATCCAGATGGCACTGAATCCTAAGGCTTTAATGTAATCGAGCTTTTGAATCAGTCCTTTGAAATCCCCTCTCCAAGCTGGATCAGAGTCCGGATTTCCTGCCTTGGCATCCTCCCATGCATGCTCGTTGTTACTGGAATCACCGTCATAGAACCGGGAAGTGATTACAAAATAAATCGTATCTTCACGAAAATCGCCCTTATTACCAATGTTATAAACAAAACTCTGTTTGGTTTCATTTCCGGCACCATCGATCACAAGGAATTTTAAGGTTGTCGTCTTGTTAATCAAGATAGACGGTCCCGCAAGAGATGTTAGTGCATTGCCTGAAATATAGACTTTTGAACTCGTTGTTGGTTCCGTACCATTATCTGTGTAATATGCTGTGGTTGTTGCCGCCTTGTTGTCTTTTATATTAAAAGATACGGAAACCGCTGAGCTCGAATTCCCAACAGGCAGATTCGCAGTGATAATCGGAGCTTGCAAATCGGCATTCAGATCAATCACATAAGCAAAAGAGCCTACATTACCCGCTTGCCCTATAGAGTTAACGCCGAATGCTTTGATAGTCAAAGAAGAAGGTACTTGGATTGGAGTCGTATACAACGTTGAGGTTGTCGTAGGTGTTGATCCGTCGGTCGTATAATAAATTTTATCGCCGCTATTTGTACTGGATAGGGTCACCGTTTGGGCAGAATCATAGGTTTTGGGCACAGGAGAGACGGATATCACCGGAACCTTAGGAACGTCTGGATTGGCGTCATACCATACGTTATCTGAGTTATACCAGCCCTCTTTTACGCTGCGAGATAAGTCGCCCGTTTGTTTGCCATTGCCGTCATTAAAGATCAGGCTTGCACCTGTAGCATTCGGAACAGTATAGCTATACCAATCGTTTCCGTCCGATTTCATCAGTATTCCCGGCCATGCTCCACTAGTCGGAACGGTTGCCGGATTCAGATTCCAGTAATGGATGCGGATCGCTGCATTCCAGCTTGCTGGTTTCTTAAAGTGAACGGTTAGCCCCGCTGAAGTAGGTGTAGGTGTTGGCGTCACTGTTGGCGTTGGTGTAGGAGTTACGGTAGGTGTTGGCGTTGGTGTGGGTGTTATGGTAGGTGTTGGCGTCACTGTTGGTGTAGGAGTTACCGTAGGTGTTGGTGTCACTGTTGGTGTAGGAGTTACCGTAGGTGTTGGTGTCACTGTTGGTGTAGGAGTTACCGTAGGTGTTGGTGTCACTGTTGGGGTAGGAGTTATCGTTGGTGTTGGTGTAGCTCCGGCCGAAAGGGTCACATAGTCGATATTAATATTCCCGCTATCATCTGAGTCATATTTATAAGCAAGCGTGTTATTTCCTGCCTGTAAGGAGAGTGTTTCTGTTTGGTCTGCCCATGTATCCCAGTTGGTCAGGTTGGCTAATGTTGTCTGTGTAACCTTTATTCCATTGACATAAATGGACACCTTTTTAGCACTGCCGGATGCATTAGCATAGTGAAGCGTGGCATTATAGGACCCTTCTGCGGAAGCCTGGACGTTAAAAGTGGCAGTTGCTCCTGTAGTTGTGTATCCATCAACAAAACCGGTGCCCGAATATCCGGTGTGATTCGTATTTACTTTTGCACCACCAGACAGGGATGCACTCTCTGCTTCGTATTTCCCGGCAACCGGAATAACAACCGTCCAGTTCTTCCCGCCGTTATTGTCCCAACTATCCGTTGGAGCCGTGATGTGATAACAATAAATTAGGGTGGCGCCTTCCTGAACATTGAGGTTGGCGGTGAACGTGGTTCCATTTTTGGTCATCACCGTGTCCGTAGTATTAGCCCAGTTATTCGTAGTCCAATGTAAGGTCACAGCTGTCGCTGTAGGATTGGTATAGGTGACTGTATGATCCGTATTGCTGGCCGATGCTCCACCCGATAAACCAAATAAACTAAAAATGAGCGAAAAAATAATTAACCACGAAATATAACGCCTGGATTGTTTGGATACCAAGTAAATAACCTCCTCATAATTTTAAGTGCAGCTTACGATTTTAAGCGCTATCGTGGTGTGCAAACGTTTGCAAAAATGAGAAAAAAAGAAATACTTGATAGTTTTGATCTCCTCCTTCCATGATAAATAAGGAAAAAGCTCATTGAATGCGTTTACAAATAGCTCTATATGTGATGGATTTTCCTTGTTAAGATTATAGGCGCCAAACTTTTGCTGGTCAATGCATCTTTTAGGCTATAATTCAATCGTTTTCACTATAAGTTGCCTAAGATAGCATGCAAGTTATTCAGGTTCTTAGCAAGCCAATTCATTTCTTTTGCAAAACGTTTTGGAGGTACACTATGTTTGTCCATCGCGGCATTAATCCACCACGGGCTTTCCATATACCACAACAACTGCAATGATTTTGTTAAATCCCCCTGCTCCACCGTTCGTTCCTCACGATATCCGTCAATAAATGCTGAAGCTAGTGCTCCATCTAAATCTTCATCTAAAGCACATGACATCACTGCTCGCGCCACATCTAGCTGCGGATAATCATATTTGAACCGATCAAAATCTAGAATTGCAGACAATTGGCTATCTTGAAATAAAAGATTATCAACCCATAAATCACGATGTGCCCATCCAGCTTCAAGTCCTTCGAATATTTCCGGATCTATTTCTTCAGTCGCTCTTAGTTGTATCTCTAGGTCAGTGATAAGTGAGGTTTTACCCATTTCCTTTGATTGTTGTAGGAGTACATTCCAATGTTCTAAACGTTCCTCAGGGCTTTGTGGAATAAATTGTGGGGTTCTTTTCAAACTAATGGTCCCATCATTTAATAAACGATGCATTTTACCTGTGGCACGACCCAAATCAAACATTTGATGGATATTAATCTTACCCGGCTCTATGACACGGCCTTCACAATATTCCATTGCCATAAACGTTTCTCCCTGATCTGATTCCAGTAAAACATTATTGTTATAAGCCAACAATCCGGGACATGGGAGCCCCTGTAGATACAATCTTTTCTGTTGAGAAAAGGCAAAGTTCAGCTCTTCTGGGTTATACAATTTATATCTTTTTTTGTTGTATTGTTTAAGTAGAAATTGCCCTGAATCCGTTGTGATTTTCCATTTAAGATTTAACCAGCCACGTTTTATTGGGGTAGCATGAAGGACTTTCAATCCAAAAAAATGATAGAAACTATTACTTAAATCCTCTAAAATGGCTTCCTCTGAACGAATCGCTTCCATTTCATCAACTCCTATCTATTCAAAGTATAAAAGAAGAAGCCGCCAATGACGACTTCTTTTAGATATTTCTTTTTAGCAGAAAAAGTTATCTATAAATGAGGCTCCCGCCTTGGAGAAACTCTTCTGCCTTCTCTTGCATTCCTGATTCAATTCTCGTCGAATTACGGATATTATGAGAGATCTTCATACTGCAAAATTTCGGCCCGCACATGGAACAAAAATGAGCTGTTTTAGCGCCTTCCGCAGGCAATGTCTCATCATGATATTCTAGCGCTCGCTCAGGATCTAACGATAAATGAAATTGATCACGCCAACGAAATTCAAAACGGGCTTTCGAAAGAGCGTTATCCCGGTCTTGTGCTCCTTTATGCCCTTTCGCCAAATCTGCGGCATGTGCCGCTATTTTATAAGTAATGACCCCTACACGTACATCTTCCTTATTAGGCAGGCCAAGATGCTCCTTCGGAGTTACGTAACATAACATTGCTGTACCGAACCAACCAATCATCGCTGCACCTATAGCAGAGGTAATATGATCATACCCCGGCGCAATATCTGTAGTCAGTGGACCTAACGTATAAAAAGGGGCTTCGTTGCAAGTTTCAAGTTGCTTATCCATATTCTCTTTAATCAAGTGCATCGGCACATGTCCTGGACCCTCTACCATCACCTGTACATCATGACTCCAAGCCATAGCTGTTAATTCACCTAACGTCTCTAACTCGGCAAATTGTGCTTCATCATTCGCATCAGCAATCGAACCCGGACGTAATCCATCGCCTAGGGAAAAAGAAACATCGTACAGCTTCATGATTTCACATATCTCTTCAAAATGTGTATATAAAAAGTTCTCTTGATGATGCGCAAGACACCATGCCGCCATAATGGAGCCACCTCTTGAAACAATACCTGTCATACGTTGTGCCGTCAACGGGATATAACGAAGCAGAACTCCCGCATGAATGGTAAAATAGTCCACCCCTTGCTCCGCTTGCTCAATGAGCGTATCACGGTATACTTCCCACGTTAAATCTTCCGCTTTCCCATTCACTTTTTCCAAAGCTTGATAAATAGGCACCGTTCCAATAGGAACAGGAGAATTACGGATGATCCACTCGCGTGTCGTATGGATGTTTTTACCTGTGGAGAGATCCATTATATTGTCTGCACCCCAGCGGGTAGCCCATCTCATTTTCTCCACCTCTTCCTCTATGGATGAGGATACTGCGGAGTTTCCAATATTGGCATTGATCTTTACCAAAAAATTACGCCCAATAATCATTGGTTCACTCTCTGGATGATTGATATTCGCTGGAATGATGGCGCGGCCGCGGGCTACTTCATCTCTTACAAATTCCGGTGTCACATTCTCACGAATCGCAACGTATTCCATTTCCGAAGTAATAATCCCTTTGCGTGCATAATGCATTTGAGAGACATTACGCCCCTTTTTCGCTCGCAAAGGTTTTCTATGGAGCGCTGGAAACACTTCCGCCACAGCTTTTCCCGTTGCATTCCCGTTATCTTCAGGCTTCACGGTTCTTCCTTCGTACGCTTCCACATCCCCTCGTTCCTCAATCCAGCTTAGACGATTGGGCTCTAACCCCTGACGAATATCAGTATGAATATTAGCATCCGTGTAAGCCCCACTTGTGTCATAGACATGAATTGGGGAATTCTCCTCTTCGCCGTCTATGCCCGCAGTTGGACTAAGTGAGATCTCCCGCATAGGCACCTGAATATCAGGCCGTGAACCCTTTACATACACTTTTTGACTTGCTGGAAAAGCTGATAAATTGATTGGATCGTTGTTCAATTCGCTTGTCATCTCAATTCCTCCTATAAGGTGATTTGATCAAGCGGAGACGGTCTACTCCCCACACATAGAAAAGGCCACATCTGTATAAGATGAGGCCTTAGAGTAGACAAATAGAAATAGAGCTCCATTTCCTCCGCTGGCATTATCCAGATCAGGTTTGACGGTCGATAGTTATAACTATCCTCTCAGCCTGGTCCCACCAAGCTCCCGTAACTATATAATTGCTACTTCAAAGTATAACCGAAAAGAGAGAATTATCCAAATCTACTCAAATGTGAGATCAACGTGTACGTTAGTATAACACCAGTACCCCAAATCCTTCCAGAAGCACCTCGCCCGACAATGTTGTGCCGCTCAGTAAATCTGTTTTGGTCTCATGAAGATGGATCGTGACAGGAGTCTCACTATAATTAAGCAAAAAAGCATAACTGGAAGAAGCTCCGGTACGGACTTGCAGCTCTACCTCTTCTGGGAGCTCCAGCCAATTTGCTGGCGATTGTAGATCAATTAATTTTATGATCTCAGCCGCTGCCTGTTCGTTAAATACGGCTCCGTAATACCAAACCTCACCCTTGCCGCGACGATTTCTAGTTACCGCCGGTTTTCCTGCATAATAATCAGAGGCGTAAACCGCCATCACTTCAACCGAAGCTTCCTCTATTTTGAGAATATCATTAAAGTCATCTGCTCCTGTAACGACTTCGGTCGCGCCCGACCAGCTAATTGTTGTTGGCTGACGACTGCCCTTAACCATTGTGAATTCTTCAACTGTGATCCCGCATAGATCCTTAGCAGCACCTGGGAAAGGACGCATATAACATTGACCGCGCTCATCCTTATAGCCAGTTCTACAGCCGAAGATCAGTTTGCCGCCTTGTTGAACATATTCATCCAGCAGAGACGCTGTCTCATCTGTCATAATCGCTGGGTGAGGATAGATAAGCACGTCGTACCTTGCAAGCTCCTCCAGCGTTGTTTTTTTGCGCAAATAGAGCACGTCATTAGGGATATGCTTCCGCTGAAGAGCCTTGTACCACTCCTTATTGCTCTTCCACATAAACGGGCCATGCCAAACATCGTATTCTCCATCCCACTCATTGTCATAATCACGAACAATAGCAACGTTAGCCTGATTATGAGTACCGATAAACGCTTGACCTGCTGCTGCCAGCTCCTGACCGATCTGCCCCGCTTCCCGCACTCTCCGGTTAGGCTGATTATGATAGTCATTGATTCCATGCCAATAAATTTCATTGCCCATCGTAGCTGTCCGCCAGCGGAAATATAACACCATATCTGCCCCATGAGCGATCGACTGATAAGTCCATAACCGCATCTGCCCGGGCTTTGGAGAAGGCATATCCATCCGGTTCACCCAGCCACCCGGGCCCGACTGCTGCTCCATAATGCAGAAATTCGGGGATATCGAACGAACAACAGATAACGACAGTCCCCAGCCTCTATCATTCAGCGGATTCCGCTCATTCGGGTCATAAAAAATAGTAGAGAACTGAGGATAGGAATCATAGCTGAAGAAATCCAGCAGTTCATCCGTCATTTCATGGCTATCGAGATGACCGAACAGACCGTTCGTGGTTACCCATTGCTTAGGGGCAAGTTTACGAATGATATCCGCTTGGTTTTTGGCAAAAGAAATTGTATTGTCCGAAATAAACCGCTTTTCATCCAATGCCTGATGAGGATTGGGTTGCTTCGCTACTGGAGTCGGACGTGGAAGATAGACCTGAGACCAGTCACTATAGCTTTGATTCCAAAAAACAGCTCCCCATGCCTCGTTCAAATGCTCAAGCGTAACATATTTCTGCTGTAGCCATTCCCGGAAGGCCTTATGGTCACTCTCCGAATAAAATTCACTGATCTCACAGTTGAGCTCATTATCAATTTGCCAGCCAACTACACCCGGATGATTGCCGTAATGTTCAGCCATTTGTTCTGCAATACGTGCACACAGATCCCGGTATTTAGGACTGCTGTAATTATAATGGCGGCGCATGCCATGCTGAAGTGTAACACCTTCGTAGGTTACATTTAATACTTCTGGATACTTATCAGTCAACCAAGCTGGAGGCGTTGCCGTCGGAGTACCAAGTACAACCTGAAGGCCATATTTATGTGCTAGATCAATCGCCCGATCAAAGAGCCCGAACTGAAACTCCCCTTCTGTGGGTTCAAAAATAGACCAAGCAAACTCCCCCATCCGAATGATCGTAAAGCCGAGTTCACGCATCCGGCGATAATCGTCCTCCCACATGTTTTCTGGCCAGTGCTCCGGATAATAACAAACGCCAAGCTCGAATTTTTCAGTTGCGACAGGTTTCTTCATCATTACCTCCAAAGTATTAAAAATATGCTTTCAATATTTTATAATTCTATTGTAGTATCAATGATAAGAGGTCTTATATAACAAAATATTGCTATCATATAACAATCTTGCGTTTATTTCCTTAATCCAACTTGCGCTCTGTTGCGCTACAGAAATGGGTGCTGCCAAACATGAAGAAACAATGGTATTTGCCGACACCGGCTTTTTCAAAATATGTCTGTTATCCTGAATTTTTGGGACATTACACTCACTTTCCACAACATACAGAGAGAAGAAGCGAAGGGTTTCTGGGGAGTTATAACCTGCATTTGATCTTTGGTGGGGAGGGTTATGTATTCCATGAGGGCGAACGTATTCCGATGAGTAGAGGACGAGGTTTTCTGTACCCAAAAGGGGCTTATCAGCAATACGGCTCTGACCCAGGCGAGCCTTGGGATGTCCGATGGGTTCATTTTAATACTGAAATTGTCCTCCCCTTATTAGAGGAAGTGGACCAGTCCCGTGCATACCTGTTCACTTTTGATTTGGATGCTAAGCTGGACGAGCTATTCGAGGAAATGTACCTACTGAGCGCTTCCTACGTGACCCGTAGCGAGCCAAGACTATCTGCTCTGCTGTATGAGCTTCTAGTTAAATTGCTGCAGAACTCCGAGCCGCTTCACGGCTCAGTACCGCACGAGGTTAGACAGTCCATCCGCAGTGCTGCAGATATCATTCATGTCGATTGTGCCAGCCCTTGGTCTCTTGAATCGATGGCAAGATTGACCGGGTACAGCAGCTATCATTTTCTAAGGCTGTTCCGGGTGGTTATGGGCAAAACTCCAAACCGTTATTTAACCGATTGTCGGCTGGCTAAAGCCAAGCTTTTACTGGTTTCCACAGGACTCTCCATTGCTCAGGTTGCGACTCAGTCCGGTTTTGCCCAGTCCAGCTATTTCATTAAAGTGTTCAGAAGGTTTGAAGGCATGTCTCCTGTGAAATACCGGCAGGCTTTTGGGGCGTAGACGATCTTCCTTCAGTCCGTAGAGATTCAATCTTAGTCTCTTGGACTTATCACCCTTAAAGATCATCCTTAAGAGAAATTTCACTCTCAATATCTAAACTTATTGTTTCGGAATGAATCTCCCCTTCATTATCATTCCATGTAATAGATAAAGTGGTGTTTTCATAATTTTGTCTATTTTTATTTAATTCGTCATACGAATACGGACCTGTTATAGACCCGATATCAGTGTTACTTAATATTGAAACGGGTCCATCCGTTGACCTAGCTTCATTTACAAGAACTGTTTCATCCTTATTATTAGTGTTTTTTTCATTGACTTCATACTTATAATAGCTACTATTCACTAAAGCGCTTGGGTCTCCCTTGAACACTAACTTCCCATGTCCCCGTAAAATTTTGCTAGATGAAATTATTATTTTGTAATCTAAAACATCCCATGTATCCCCTGTACCCTTAAGCGTATATACTTGAACACCAGTGTTTAAATTTGTTTCGAACTCTTTATTGAAATATAAATAACTCCATATCGCATTCGAAATAATAACCACAGCTACAAGCACTAGGATTAGTTTTTTCATATCTGCTCCTTTATAAATACTCCCCAGCCATTATTTATATCTTAAATTCCATTCTTTTGACCAATTCGGAAATGCTTCTCCGGTCAATTCTTCGAGTGTTTTTCCATCAATGGTGTAAACCCAGCCCATATGTAATTCATCGAAATCAGGAAAACTATAGCCTCCTATCACTTCATCGTCTGCTTCTAGCAGAAAAATCAGGGTTTGTTTTTTTGTATTATCCTTCTCATTATCTAAGGGGTGGTTTTTAACGATTAACTTACTTGTAGTTATTTCCTTACCTATATAATCGATTGGATCAACACTTTGAACACTCCAATATTGTATGTATGGCATTTCCGTCAGCAGTTTTTTATCTAATAAATATTCAGAAACAATTCCTTCATTACTAATGATCAGATAGCCCATATCGGTAATAAATTGTTCAGCTTTGCTATATTCTTTTTTTGAATTATCGCTAATTTCCTCATCACTACATCCCAATAAAAAGATTAAGAATAACGGAATTATGATTCTCCTTAATTTTTTCATAGGTTCTCTCCTTGCATTGTTTATTATCTCCGCGCTCAATTTATAGATTAATCTTATTGTATGAATTTAGTATCATCAAACTCTTTAGCGTCTTATAGGCTCTCCATTCCAACCTCGCTGTTTCACCGGGAGGCTCCCATTTTATCTGCCATCCTCCATCATCCTCCTGTTGGTATTCTAATACTTTTAAATGATCAAGAATGGTTTCATCAGAAAATATGCTGCTACAGTAAGAAGTTGGTGATGGCGAAAATTCTAGAGGAGAGAGTCCATAACTGTGGGATGCGGCATCCAAGCAAAAAAAGTTGGCAGTAATAAGCTCCTTAGATAATTTTTGAAATAATCCTTTGATAAAATCCGATTGAGGTAAGCTTTCCAATAAATAAAATGCAGTTAAAATTGTATGCGCATCATCATAGGCTTGTGAGTGAATATCTTCCAAACAAATTTCTGTCGCTTTATCAAGCCAGGAATGTTCTATCCCTTGCCATTTAAGAAGCCCGACAAGACCAGTAAGTCTGCTAAATGATGGCTCTGGAGAAAGAGGGTTATTCCAATGTTCTGCTCTTGGATAGTTCGATGATGAAGGAAATATTGTTGGAATCCCTTTTTTTAAGTCAGCATGCTTTGAAATATAATCACATGCTTTTTGAGAGAGTTCTTCGTCTTTTATGTTACAGTCATATAAGAAACGTAGTGCAAATTCCATGAAAAGTGGCTGACTACTGGGTGCCTGTAAATCTGGCTCTATTGCATTTCCAAACCCACCATCTTCGTTCTGGTAGGCTATTAGAGAAGTCACAACATTGCTTATTGATCCACCGTGGAAAATATATTCAAAAACCCTTCTTTCTAATAATCTGCCATGTGTCCAAATGAAATGGGCTGCTTTTTCAAAATCCATCTGTTCCCCTCCTCAAAATTTACGCTAAGCATTTAAGTATTCAATGACACTTTTAATATAGGATTCAATCGGTTCCTTTGTATTAACAATATGTATTCTGACATTAGAGGGCTTTTTAGCATTTTCAATAGTTTTAAGTAATGTCTCTTCAGAAGGCACTCTTTCAATCTGGCTAATCATTCTTTTTCTATTTCGCAGTCTATTATTGAGCTCGTCATAGTCATTTAATAAACATTCTACATATTTATATTCCGCATTATATTTCTGGGTCAGATTCAATCCTCTCTCTATCATCTCAGAGTATAAACAAGGGCTATCGAGTATAACATTATGACCTTGAGATAAGTGAAAATCTATCAAGGCCCATTCAATATCATACGAAATTTCCCCAACTTCCTTGAACCCAAAGTTTGCTCCAAGTGATTCCATAAGAGAAGACTTTACAATGTCGTGATCAAGAATAACAGCAGAAGTATGCTGCGCTATTACTCTGGCTAATGAAGACTTCCCTGATCCGGGGTATCCAGACATCTGAAGAAAAAACAACGAGGGCCACTTCCTTTCAGACGAGATTCTTATAGGCGTTTATCGACTTCCATATAAGCTCCTCATCCTTAATTCCTTCATGGACAAATAACTTTATTGGAAAAAAGATTCCTTCCATAATCGATAATCTAACGTCCTCCACAAATTGTGTGTACGTGTATGCGTTCCTGATTTTATTGTTAATTGAATGAAAATACAGATCAAAAATACGTGTAGTCTCGGCACTGCCATGAAACAAATCGTGGATAAATAACATAACGAGATCCTCCGTACAAAGCCCAACCTTCACTGCTTCAAGATCAATGATGCACGGCCTTGAACTGCTGAACTTCGGATATAATAAATTGCCAACATTTAGATCACCATGGATGCATGTTGTATTTTGATATCTGGATATACGACTAATATGTTTCTGGGCATTTTCACGCAAGCTAAGTAAACTCTTCTCGTAAATACTAAACTGTTCTTCCCCAAGGTTATAAGTCTGTTGCTTTCTAAAAGCCAGATAGTCTCTCTCCAAATACGAAATATGCTTTAAATAATGCTCTATACTTTTCAAATGCTCGGGATGAGCTAACTCGCTTGTCCCCCAAGAAGCAGAATGAAACTGTACGATCACATCAATAATGTTTGCTAATTTATCAGAATCAATAGGTACTTCCCAGTCAGCTAAATTGGTATGTGTCGGGGTCAGATCTTCCATCAACAATATCCCCTCTTGTCCGACTGTATCATATTTATTAAAAAAGACTCTCGGAATAGATACATCCTTGGTATAGTAATGATTATAAATCATATTTTCATATGGAATATGATCTGACTTTGTGATTTTCTCTAATAACGACAAAACCTTATTGTCTTTCGTATACACTTCTATTTTATTGAGTGCTGCTCGATTGCGTATTTCTTGTTTTGTTCTTTTAATCTCAAGAATCTCAGGAACACCCTGACCTCTTAATAGCTCTAATAGTTGATCATCGTTTAGTAGCATTTTCATCCTCCAATCTGAATTGGCTCTCGCCTACAGTAGCCATTTGTCTCACTTCCATTTTTCAGCATTCATCAGGTTGAACTAACGTGTATAAATTCGCTTTCAACATTCCATCCACCTTCCAAAATATTGAATATTTCACGCTGAGAATTTAAATAAAAAAGACAAATCACGTATTAAAGTGACTTGTCCTCCGGTGCTTCCACATATAAATTTGCTTAAAATGAATTGAACGCTAAATAATACGTTTTATTTCCGCCAAAAAGTTGAACAGTCTGCCTTATCCAAAATATTAAACTCGATCATTTTTTCAAGTAATGAGAAATCAACTGGACTTTCCCATCGGATGCGTAATAACTGCTTGGTATGATCATAACCTGCCTGCACAATTTCATCAGAAAAACGATTAATTCCTGCAATTTCAGGGGCAACCGCCAAATGATGTTTGGATACACTGAAGCCAATAATAAAAGTCTCGTGATCGGTAAACATAGGCTGATTCCACGCAACTTTTGGCTTTAAATCAGTAAATTTTCCAGCTACCCAAGCCAAAACTTCTTCCATTCTTTCCCGATGTTGCGGGTTATCAATCTGCGCTAAATATTCTGCAAATACTTCCATGTCATTCTCTCCTAAAAAAATATTTTCGAATAGTCTATTTGATGTTACGTCATATCAACTACATTCTCTTAGCATAATAATTAAACAGGAAGATTCCTAAGGAGATTTGAAAAATAAAAACACCACATAACACAGTGACTACAGTTTGATCTACTCCCATTAAACTAAATACAACAGTTAGAGCCATTAGGATGTAAAAGTTAACAATATTAGTTTTCCAACCGGCTTTTTCTCTTATTCTTATTTTCCGTTCATCATTAGCCTCAATTTTACTCATTCTAACTTTCTCATCATTTTTTACTTTGTTCTGAGGCTTATTAAGCCATAACGAATACACCATATTTCCTACTCCAAGCACTGCAAGGACTGAACCCACACCAATGAGCAAACCGGAAATTCCTTTTAGCTTCTCGTCGATTAAAATAAATCCACCCATATAAACCATAATAGCACCTGCAATTGTTAAGAGCACCCATTTACTTGCCGTTTTCATTACCCAGCTCCTCCTCGTAAATGAAAATATCTTCAATACTCATTTCAAAAAATCGCGCAATTTTAAATGCAAGAATGATGGATGGATTATACCGGCCATTTTCAAGTGAACCAATCGTTTGCCTAGATACTTCCAATTTATCCGCTAGTTCTTCTTGTTTAATACCTTTTTCTTTTCTAATCTCTTCAAGCCTGTTTTTCAATATCTTACCCCCTGAAGCAATTATGGAAAGTTAACTTTCCGTAAGAATAACACATTGGAATGTGTATGTAAAGCTAACTTTCCATTAACTGAAATTGATTGCAATTTAACCCGTGATCTTTATAGGTGTAATAATTTAGGGCACGCCTTGTTGATACTACATCTGTAGAATTGGGCATGAAAAAACGCCACCCGTTAACTCCCTTATAGGAGTACGGGGTGACGCTGAGTGTTTCACGGGCGACAACTTATGAAAGAAAAGTTCAGTTAGCTTAGCCTGTTTCAAGAATATCCCATCCGAAAGTTTGCCTTTTGGATAAAAAAGTCCCGATGATTATTCACATCATCGGGACTAACCGTATCATTGTCAGCAGAAAATAAAGTCTTAGACTTAGCAGACCAAGGAGAGCGGCGTAGATATGATTTAGTAATCTGCCGGCAGCTTCTTCGACTATACATTCAAATTCTTCTCTTACTGACTATGATTTATTAAATGAGCAATTTCTTTAACTCTCCCCATTGTAATTCCTTCTCTTTGTTCAACTGCAAGTGGATGATTCGTTTGTTCTAATTCTATTAACGGAACAGCACCAACCTCTTGTGTATGTACCATTGTCTTTAACGATAATGTAGTTATTGGATATATTGAAAGTTCAGTCGATAACCAACCAAAATAAGGTTCTTCCGTTTTCCTTCCTTCTACGTGCAATAATTCATTAGACTTCAGAAAGTTTTCTTCACTAAGAGAAACCCAAACACTCCATATAAATTTCTCTTTGCTATCAATTATTGGTATTTCAATATGGCCTCTAATAAAGAAATGCTGTTCATCAATTACACAAAAATCTCTAATTAATTCTGTTCTCTTCTCTTCTGGTACAGTGTAAAAATAATATGGTGCTTCACTTCCGTAACATAAAGGAAGTTCACTTAATTCGTTGTTACAGTGAGGGCATTTCATGTTTTCTGCTCCTTATAGTTTCTCGCCGATTTCTTATAACGTCTTATTCGGGAACTTTGTGATAATTCCATCTTTTGAATATTCGCGAAATTACTGAGTTATCCTGCCCTTTACTTCTATAAAAAGGGCAACTCTGATCGGCTGAAAAACTGTCCAAGAATCCCTGTCACATTTTTGGGTGTCTGAAGCGTTATATATATATTAATGCAATCAGGATGTAGGGAGACTTAAACATTGAAACTAAACAAACTAAAACTAAAAAAATATTATATCCTCGTAATTTTATCGCTAATGGTCTGCTTGTCTGCTCTTCTTACGTATAAAACTATGTCTAAGCTGGAAATCACCAGTGTTGACGGATACAAGATCACAACAGATGCCTATGTTCTGAATCCGGATCATGAATTTATGCTTGCTAAAGACGTAGCTGAGCAGGTTCTTAATGCCCGTATCGGCTGGGAGAAGCAGACTCCACTTCCCGAGGGCATTTACTACAAAGATCAGGTGGCGGTACTCATGTACCATCATCTCACAGAAGAATCGTTATCGCTTTATCCCGGTGTATTATCCGCAGAACAGTTTGATGAACAAATGCGGCTGCTGAAGCAGGAGGGCTTTCAGGTCATTACGATGGAGCAATACCGGCAGTTTATGCTGGAGAATGCTCCGGTTCCCGATAATGCAGTTCTGCTGACTTTTGATGATGGTTATGAGAGCTTTTATAAGCTGGCGTTTCCTATTCTGCAAAAGCATGGTTACACCGCAATTAACTTCATCATTGTTTCTGATGTTGATAACCCGGATGGGCGGAAGGTACCAAAACTGACCTGGGAGCAGATGAGGGAGATGAAACGTGCCGGAATGGGCTTCTATAATCATACGTACAATCTGCATTATTATGGCGTTGTCGATGCAGAAGGAGGTACCCGTCCGTCGGCGAGTGCCTTGCTGTACATTGATGATGAGAACCGCAATGAGCTGAATGAAGAATACTACAGAAGGGTAACCGGGGACCTGGCTCTGGCGGAACGCAGGCTAAAGGAAGAGCTAGGCAATACGGATTCAGCTATTGCTTTTCCCTACGGTTCCTATAATGAAAAGCTGCTGGATGCAAGCGATTCACTCGGAATCAAATTGAAATTCAATACCCGGGAGGGCTTAAGCTCCAGAACGAATCTGAACGCACCGCGGATTAACGAAGGGGACGAAACCCTCACCGCGGCTTTATCCATAGAACAGCTGAAGCATACTGAGCCGCTGATGGAGTTGACTGTGAATTCCAGAAAGGTCCCTCTTATCGGGACTCAGCCGCAGTTGAGGAATGGAAAATTGATGGTTCCGTTAGGCCCGCTAAGCAGATCACTGGGGATAGAGATGCATTACGACCACCGCAGCCGGACATTGAAACTGACACACAGCAGCTTGAACAAGGCTTGAGTGATAACTCAAATTTTGTACCATAGATATCAGAGGGAATACGAACGGTATCAAGCGAGTGATAATCGGACGCATGGAGGACTCTTTTACCCACGTGGCTGAAATCGTCAGATTCATAAAAAATAAGTATTAGACTGCCGCTGTTATTGTTCAATTATCGTGACCCGTTAGAATTCCTGTAAACTGAATAATTTGGAGTTTGAACAAAAACGAGCGCCTCGGTAACATGGGAGTTGGATACGGGTCTACAGCCCTTTTAATCTCACCATTTAGGAGGTCGCTCTACTATGAAGTTTAAAGCTCAAGACAAGCAAAATCAACTCATTGAAAACATTACCGTTCATCATTTGGTCATTGGCGTAGACATCGCCCAAGAAGTCCATGTGGCCCGCGCGGTCAGCTTTCGTGGGATTGCTTTGGGAACTCCGCTCGAATTCGGTAACCATCGTGAAGGGTTCGATCTGTTCGAACGCTGGATCCAAGATCTACTCAAATCCTACAAACTTAGCAGCGTCATAGTTGGTATGGAACCCACTGGCCACTACTGGTTTAGCCTGGCACGTTGGCTCCTCGATCAAGGCATGGAGCCCGTTCTGGTTAATCCTCATCTCGTCAAAAAGAACAAGGAAAACCGAGATAATACACCGTCTAAAAGTGACCATAAAGATGCGCTTGTCATAGCAGACATGGTCAAAAACGGGTACTACTCCCCTGTTCGTTTTCATCCCGAAGATTACGAGGAACTACGTATTCTAATGGCGAACCGAGAGACGGTTACCAAGCGCCTCAACGCTGCGGTTAATCAGATTCATCGCTGGGTAGACATTGTTTTCCCTGAACTTCGTCAGGTTTTTAAAATCCTCACTTGCACCAGTGCAATCGCAACACTCCGACTCTTCCCCTTGCCAAAAGAGATCCGTCTGTTAAATACGGAACAGGTCCTTGCCGGTTGGAAGCAATATGTAAAGCGTCATGCTGGAGTTAAACGTGCTGAGCTACTCATTTCACTTGCGAAATCCAGTGTGGGTGCCACTCAGGCACTCCACGCATACAAGCTCCATCTTGGGCAATTGCTCGAAGAATATGACCTGGCCCAGCGCCAGCTTGAACAAATTGAGCATGAGCTCCGCCTCATTCTTAAGCGTATTCCTTATGCACAGAAGCTCCTTGAAATACGAGGCATCTATGTTACGAATCTAGCTGGTGTACTCGGTGAGGCTGGTGATCTAAGCGGATATACGCACGGAAATGCTTTACTGCGTCATGCTGGGTTAAATCTAGCTGAAGCTAGCTCCGGGAAATGGCGAGGAAAGATGGTGCTCAGCAAACGAGGCCGGCCACGTTTACGTCATTTTCTTTATCTCATGACAATGAGTATGGTTATGACAAATCCGGAGATACGAGCGGCACATCGTTATAATGTAGAGGAAAAGAAACTGAAGAAGATGAAATCCATTATGAAATTAATCGGTAAAGTAGCGAGAATGCTAGTCGCATTGGCTAAAAGCAGTACCGCTTACGAACCGATCAAGGTATTCCCACAAGCAGCATAAAACCAATTAATCCTCATCGACTCATGCATTCGCAGGATAACAAGAAGCACGGAGTATCGGGAGACGTTACGCAAAAGGGCTCGGACCCGTTCCGTTAGAAAGACCGACCTCCACCCCTTAGTTAGATGTGACGAAGGAATGAAAGGGCTATGACCCGTTGAGACATGGGAGTGAGAATCGCTAGGGCGAAGTGGAGACGTGCATATAATGGAACAATATGGGTGATCCTTATTCACCCTTATTTACGCATGCCCAATTCCCCATCTCCCAGCCACCGGCTCCTTCATCATCCTCTTCATCACTTTAACTACAGGATGAAATCCTGCGAATTCATGAGTCTGAGTGAGGAAACTGAATCATTTCGAGGGAGTTTAATCATATCAACTCTGAGATAAACATTGGTGTAGCTCCATCCTCTGTATTAAAGCCAAATTTATTATAGAAATCCACTGCATGCGGATAAGAAATTAATACTTTGGTTTTACACCCTTTATATCTATCAAGCATTATATTCATCATTTCCTTTCCTATACCTATACTCTGATAACTCGGATTAATAAGCATATAATGAAAATATACCGTTAAAACACCATCTGACAAAGCATTTATTAAACCGACAAGCTTTCCTCCTTCCCAAGCGGTAACAATTGAATGAGACCCTCCGATTGCTTGTAAAAGCTCGTTTGGATACTTGCCAGACTCCCATTCTACCGAAAGAAATAACTCTTGGAGTGCATCCTTAGTGATATCCTCTTTGCTTGAAGCGTAATAAATACTCACCCCTATACCTTCCTTTCATAAAACTAACTACGGCACAGCATCTGTTTTAAACTCCCATATTTCGATGGTTTTGCAATCCTTACGAAGCCATAAAATAATACCAACAAAGAAATTTCGGATTTATCAAAGTGAATAATCACTTTATTTACCTCAATATACTATTAAAAATATGTATAGAAAATGGATTAACTGAAGTGGAATTTGTATTTATTCACATTAGAGAATTCATGATAATACTTTTTTCACTTAAGCATACAAATCCTAAGAGGCATATAGTGTTAATCTGCCAGTTAGCTAAATAGATAACATTGAACAATAGTTAAATATTTAGCTAATCGGCGAAGTATAACGTTCTTGTCCTCAGCCTGGGGCAAGAAACGTGATTGCTTAATCAAAAAAAAGCCGCTAAATTAGCGACTTTTAATCTAACATGTGCTTTTCTTAATGAACAGTTGTATCTGATAATCCCACTGCAATATTCCAGTCACAATAATGTTATGAAGAACAAAATCTGGACACACATCGTATTCCGTCTTTGCCCTTTCAAGTAAATTTTGTAATACAGCATTCTTATTCTCTTCGGTACAGTTTGCACACAGATAGTCCCCTTCTGGTAGCACAGTTAACCCCTCTAAAGACGGATATTTCAAGCAAACAGCAAATAACCGTGTTATTCCTTCAGTCGTAAACATTCCCGCCATATCTTCAAACAGAAATTGTGAATGCAGAGAAGTCTCAATTTGTTGATAGAAATGTCTGTGATAGTCCCATAAATTCTTAAGTGTGGGGCTTTCCATTTTATTCGAAAACATAATTACCCTTTCCTCTATGTGTCTGACAAAGTAATTTTCACTTTGACTATAATCGTTGTGGAACTTATTTTCATAATGTAGATAGGCACGTTTAATTTTCGATTTTGCATACTGCAGACGAGCAATTTTATCGTCTGCTCTTTTTTCTGCCTGTTTTAGAAAATCAATTACTTTAGTGAGATCATTCTGCTGCAATATATCTTTAATATCCATTAAAGTAAGATCCATTGCTTTGAGCAGTTCAATGGTTTGCAGCTTTACGAGCTCCTGCTCGGAATAGTATCGATATCCCGACAATTCATCTTTATGGCATGGCTTGACTAATCCAATACGATCATAGTGCCGCAAGGTCTCACTGGTCATCTCTACGATTTCTGCTGCTTGCTTAATTGTAAAATAGTTGTTCATATCTACCCTCTTGACCTTTTTGTAACACAAAAGTTTATGATGATTAAAACATATGCGACTGATAAACGCAACGAAATACAAAAATGATCCGATCCAACTCTTGCAACATATTTGGGTAGACTTTTTCAAGATCATTATGTTCAACTCTAATGCTTAGTTGCATATCGCAATTTTTTTTGCAGAGCAGCTTAGGATTGGTATTCGTAGGACTGGCTATATTAAAAAGAAAAATGATTTAACAAAGGAGCATTTTATAATGAAAAGTACTGCAAAAAAATTACTAACTACTATAGGCATATTGGTGACACTATTGATATCATTGGCAGGATGCTCCTCCCACTCCACTTCCATGGAGGAAAAAAATTACATCATCCCTGCCCAAAAGATTGATACCTTAACAATTGATGTAAAGGACAAAAAAATAACTATCCTCCAATCTAAAGATGAACAAATTCATATTGTTTACTATGAAAGTGAGAAAGATTTTTACAAGATTGATCTATCTGATGATAAAGAACTATCAATGGTAAGTGACAGTAATAAGGAATGGAACGACTATATCGGAGGAAAAGGCTCGCAAGTAACCAGAACTATTCAGGTATGGATACCTGACGCAACTTTAAAAAATTTGACTTTAAAAACATCAAATGAAAGTATTGTATTACCAACAATCGCGTTTTTGGGGACAGTGGAAGTAAACATAAATAACGGAAATATCCAATTGGACAAATTGAATGCAGGGGCGGCTATAACCCTTGAAACAAAAAACGGAAATATTAGCGGTTCAATTCTAGGGTCATATGATGATTTCGCGATCTTAAGCAAGGTAAAGAAAGGAGATAGCAATTTGCCTGCCAATAAAGAGAATGGTTCAAAAAAATTATCTGCTTATACAAATAACGGAAATATTAACTTGCAATTTTCTGAGTAGCCAGTAGTTAAATATTAGCTCGTATGAAGTCAGATACAATATTGAAAGGGATAACCCCTGTTTCACTTTTGAAACTTCTGGCCTACCTCTTCGACTATTCCACCGGCCTATGACCGATACAATATCCCTCCCTCTTGTAATGGAAAATCACCTTGATAAAGTTGTTAATCCGACCCGTAAATCGATTATCTTATGATGTACCCGAGGGCCAAAATTAAGCTTGATCGTGAATTCCATCAAAATAAGGTATAAGCCGCATTACAGCGGCTTATACCTTCATGATTTTGTTTGACTGTTTTGAACCATCCTTTGGAACTGAATGTATCCGATGCATATAAAAAGTACTACTATCGATATAATTAAAATAATACCGTATATTGAATATTTAAACTTTCCTGCCAGTTAGCTTAATGAAGCATCGTCAGTCTAATACTTTATTTTCTTTTGACAATGTTCAGATACATTAATGTTGTGAAGTGAAAAAACCTTGTATATCAAGGTTTTTTCTTGTTTCTTTAAATTTATAAACTACATTAAAGTTATGAAGTGACAATGGGTTAAAATTATTAATGACATTATAGTTGTGAAGTAATACGTTTCTTTATAATTATATCTTGAAACGATAGCCAAAATGGTTAACGAGTTCAAGAAACTCATTATATATCCCAACTACCTTTTCACTAAATCGTTATAAACCAGCTTTAATAAAATATTTAAAGCAAGCTTTGGTCCTCTTTTGCCCCAAATCAAGTAGAATTTGTTAACCAGATAGATATGCATTATTTGCAAAATAATGTTACTAACTCCTCAATGATTTCCTTTACTCAAAGTATTGATTTAATTATTCACCATACTTATTCATTTCTTTTCTTCGTTAAACTATGTAACCGTTCTGAGGTACATGGCAACTTCTCCAACTTTGTACGTAACATTGTTGAGCGATGAAGGAGTCTTCCCACCTCATTTCTTGATAAAGATCTATCACTGGATTCTCTGATCTTATTAGCTACCCGATCAATCTCTTGTACAAATTCTGTATCACGTAATGTCCAATCCACCCTTATGTATTTTTTGTTTGTTCTCCTTTTCGTGTGTTCTTTCGCTTTCCGCTCTACAGGTTTAATAAGTATCTTCAGTTCGTCGTAGACTACTGTACGCCCCAGCTTTAGTTTCTCATTTTGGTTTTTTATTGTTCTAGGATCAACACCAAGTCTTCTAGCCTTCTCACATAATCCAAGAGTCCCATTATTCAGCTCCTCTAGCTTATTGACCCAGACAGAGCCAAACTGTTTAATACGCCCAATGCGGAATTCATCATTTTTATCGCTATCTGGTCCACGCCTTGAATAAACAAATCCGCAACCGCAACTAAACGTCCCCACCGGCTTTCCGGTATCAGAACATCTCGATACAACAACGTCAGCGATTATCTTTTCTCGAAAATGAGTAGCTGCCTTATTTAAACAAGGCCATGGCCCATCTCCAAATGGAGATAGAATAGTAGTGCTCCCTCCTTCTATAATGTCCTTCATTTCTATCTCTAAAAATATTTGCAGCAGAATATGTCTTAGAGGATGTGTAAGATGACGCGGTTTTCGAAGCATTTTATGTAACCAAGTAAATTGACTATCTTCATCTATAGAGCAACCAAGTTTGTCTAGATATGCCATACCATAAAAAGTAATGAAGTCAGGAAGTAATTCCTTAAATCTGATATTTCCCTTTGCTGTGAGCATCCCCCGTTGAGCTAATCTCCGCAAATATATATTTCTTATTCCTTCTTGAATTAAAGGCTGGCTATTCATCTTCAATATTTGCGCTGAGCGTGTAGCAATCAAAAATTCTTTATCTTCACCACGGAAGGAAACCAAATTTTGTTCATCTCTTAAGACAGACTCGAGCATAACAAACTCATGCTTATTCTTTCGCTGAGAGAACAAAATAGAAGAGTCGCTAAGGGTGGCATTATGTAATGGACAAACTGAGACACCAGTCAATTGATGAACTCGATGCCAATACGCTATGCCATATTTTTCGCGATCAGATCCTATACATGCTGGACAGTATCGCAGATATGCTGGTTTGCAGACACCACTTGCTGGGAATCCCATTTTCATATTTATTGACTGCCCATCTCCATAAAGCATTTCTTCATAAACCCAGTTGTAGCGCTCTATAGAGATAAATGGTTTAAAATAAGGCAGCAAGGTAAGCTTATCTAACAATTTGTCTACTGAAATTGCTTTACCAGGGATCAGCGAATATAACTGCATGAGGTGGCTCGGAAGATCTGTTACTGCACACACAGTTTGCTTATTAAATATATCCATCATCGTTTTTTTTGTGCTTTCATTACCAGACCTAGCATGATAACGGGCTAAAACACTGTACAATAGTTCGTCAGGTAGTGGAGGTGGAAAATAAATCATCGATAACCCCATTCTCTCTAATAATTATTTGTAGTATTTAAGTGCCTCATTTTCTGCCCACTCTAATGCTTTCGGAGAACATTTTTTATAAACATGACTAAGATGCTGTAGTCGTTTTTTTGTTAATCTCCTATAACTCGAACCCATAAACTTCTCTAATATATATGGAAATATTCTAATTGCGCATTCATCTATTGTTTCTACATTGGATTCCATTAGCTCTGTTGTGCGATGCAAATATTTACGAAAGTGGTAATATCGAATTTTCAGTGTTTTAGGTATAGCACGTAAAAAACACTCTTTAGTAAATTGATTTGTTGATGGGTATGCTTTTACCTGCTTAATAGCTTTATTGATAATTTGGAACATTTCCTCATCTACCGTGTCTAAATTAAACTTCTGGTTACCTTGTTTTGGGGGCAAAATCCCATCTATCCATTCCCGATCATTCTTCATAAGCCAGTCATAACGGCGAGTACTGTACTTACGAATTTGCAAACGCGAAGCAGCAGGACCTGAAACCTCTATGGCATCCTTCACCGTATTCCGATACTCCTCTATTTTAAGCGATGTACTTGCAGCAGTTTCGTGATAACCCATTTTCAAAATCGCTGCTTGTTCAAGCTTGTCTTGATATGACCTATCACGTTTTAAATTTCTATACGGTTTTAGATATTTCCTTAAAGTCCTTCGATTCGTTAAAAGTTGCGCTGCAATTTTATCCATTATCAAGCCTTCTTCAAAAAGTTGGATTGCACGATTCATAAATAATGCTCCCATTGTTTCTATCGTATATTGCTTTTCATCTTCCGGGTGCGGAAGTCCCCCTCTAGTATAGATCATTCCACAATAAGGACAGATAAATCGACCAGTGATCCAAGCATGAGCTGTGCGTTTAACATTAGGGATAGCTCTTTGATTATATTTCGGACAGATTGCATTGATACAAAGCCATGGTCCATTACCAAAAGGTACAGGTAAAGAATAATTTTGATCTATATATATAAAATCTTCTAAGTTACCTGCAAGGAACCTTATAACTAACAAATATAAAATTATTCTCTCCTTAAGGTTATCCTTCTGAAGAAAACACATTATACTTCTTGAACCTAAAAGATGAATCGAATCAAGTCCGATTGTAGATAGGTAAGAATTATCATAAAACTTTATCACATCAGTAAGTAATTTTTTCTTATATATATGTTCTCCCCGAAAGTGAATGTAGCCTTTGACTCCAAGATAAGAAATTAATTTTATATATATAATTTCCAGATTGATACTCTTTAGCTGAAATAAAGTATTAAAATCTGAAAGTAACTGTTTATTTTCTAAGCTATCTTGTACCCCATTATTATTGTCTATTAGTATTTCATGTCCATTTGGACATTTTGGCTCAATAAGCATTTGACTTCCTTTTTCATCAGTTAATGATGTATTACAAATAGGACACACGTCAATTAAACCACTACCATGTATATGGCACATTTTAAGAAAGGAAAATTGGTGTGTACGATGCAAGTAAACAATCCCGTATTTAGAGAAATCATCGTATATGCAAATAGGACAATAATGAGAGGTATTATGGAGTAGAGATTGGGTCAATCTCTGAAGCATAAATCGATCACTTAATTCATAATTTTTCGAATACATAACCTCCCATAGTTTTATTTGTTTATCAACAGTTAGAAATGATCTAAAGAAAGGAAGGTAGGTGTGATTTTCGATTATTCTTTGCGCAAACTCAATAGTTAGTCCAAATTCATCAGTAATTCGAGAAAGGTTAAGTGGAATTATATTTGCTTTTTTCCTAGCACCTTTTTCTCCAAACAATTCAATATTACTCATCGTGAAAGTCAATGGAGATCGAAGGTAATATCGATGCACAATGCTCCGAAAATCTTCGTCAGGATACGTTGAAGGAAAAGCCACTATATTTCCCATAAGTACCTCCTATCTACTCTCTATAAGAACTCGTCATATTCCCCAACTAACCCTGCTTTCCGAAGTGCCTCATCAACACTTAATTTATCTGTTCTCCCTTGTGAAACAATAAAACGAATATCACATTCGTCTAAATCAAGCTTTGTGGACTTATTCCTTCCCCTTTTCCGTGTAATTCCAACAACTTCTGAAGTATTATAATTTGGGCTATCAGATTTACCTTCAAAAACAAGTTTAGCTATCTCTAAATATAATAATTCCATATCATGGCCAGCTTCCCGGTTATGGAGTTCGACCTTTTCGGCATAGCACAATGCAATTTCTTCAGCACAACCCATTTTCATCGCAAATGTAACAAGCTGCTCAATTAATACTTTTCTATTATGCTGCAGCATAATAAGCTTATGTTCCTCTGAGAGGTGCCCATCTATAGTAATGCGATGCTGCGAATCCTTCAGATATTCTTTAAAGGTGATCCAATCCGGCTTTAAATCCTCATATTCACTAGGATCAATGTCTACACCTCTCCTTATAAGTTCGAAGATCGGCTGAACAAGTCGAAAGGTTCTGTTTGCTACTTTTTCAATCAATTCAGTAGTAATAATTTCATTATCTTCATATAAAATTGCCCGGCATTGAACATGCATGAATAATTTCACGGCAAAGTCGGGTATGCCCAGTGTATGATAATACATTATCGCCTTTAGCTCCGGAGTAAGTGGTGTAAACTTATTCGTGTATTGTAGTTCCCAAATTCCTTCTAAAAAAATATCCCATTCTAGATCATCCTTCATCCGATCCGTAATATTCTCCGCGTATCCGTCTGGAATTCCGCGCCGAGTATTAGCAAGAGAGGTTTTAAATAAGTAAAGAGCTTTAAACGTACCAATTAGCACAATTGGTATACCAAGTGAATTTGTAAGTTCAGTTATGAAATCGATCATTTTCTCTTCGCCACCTGAGTGCCCTTTGTGAATCCTTTGTATTTCATCAATGAATAAGCCACCTAAACTGATATTTCCGGCAACCTTTGCCATTCTTTTGGCCAGAACTTCAGCACGACCATCTTTTTCGGCTAATTCTTCATAATAGTTGCTTCCTAATAACTGATCAACAGCCCAATAAAAATTTCGGCAAAGTGCACCTACCGATTTATTACTAGGACACTCAATGTGAAGCCAAACAACTTGTTTTACCGGGAAGGGCTCTCCATCGTACGCCACATGGTGGATAACTTGTGGAAAAAGCCTTAGCAGTCTTTCATAAGATTTCGTTTTCCCCATGCCACTAAGTCCAATATCCGCCATCATTTGAGCCGTTTGAATATTTCCAGCTAAATTTCTACCCTCTTCATCTGTGCCATGGGATAAAATTTCATCTAAACCTATTGCCATTTCTCTTTGGTAAATGGCGCTTAATGGGTTTCGAGATTGATATCCAATTTTTATCATGTTGTATATATTTCGATATCTCTCGAAATGAGTTATTAATGGCTTCCAATATCCCGGCTTGATTTGTTGAATAAGTTCTAAGCGCTCTTCCAGATCCAGCTGATTTAGATCTCCAGAAAAGCGAGGGGCTGAATCCAGCATCTGATACAATTGATCTTGATTTAGCCTAGGCGGTATTGCTTCTATGAATGGATTTCCCTGATAGGCCTCAACAATCTGTTTATGATATGATGCTTTAATTTGTCTGCCCTTTAGATAAATATAACGTTCTTGTTCACCCACCATTATTGGATGACCTCCTTTCCTGATTTTTTCCTAAAAGAAATATCTGCATCTTATTCAACTTCTGGGGTTCTTCCATAGAAGAAATCATTGGAGCCCGGTTCTCATGTTTAGCATTTTCAGATATAACCTGCGACTTCTGAGATTCGGTAGTAGCTGTCCAAGCATTTGCACTGGATTCAATTCTCTTCTCAAGCTTCCTAACACTCCGTTTATTTTTAAATTTAGCTGATCTGGGCTTGCCTTTTTGGGCTTCTTTTATTTTCGCTACTTCTACTTGAGTCAGGTTTTTGGCCACTGTATCTAGCTCTGCTTCAATTTGATTTCTATCTGCCTTCACCTTCATTAACTGTTTTTTCTTGAATTTCATAATTGAATTTACATCTTCAAAATGAAGACCCTCATACTCCTTAAACCTTTCAGTTAGAAAGAGTTGCTCCTCTTTTCCGTTTTTGAGCATGATAAATACACTGCTGCAATTTCGAGGATCATAACTAACGGTTATCTCACTTTTACCTTCAATCATCTCGTCCTCAAACCAACCGTCTTCTTCACCACGTTGGCAGAAGTATCCCAGTTTTTTTAAAATCACACCACTTCGGGTAATCTTGCACTTTTCTTTAGGAAGAAGTGCGTGTCGAATTAAACTGCGTGGTTGCTCCTGTAGAAGATTATGTTCCATCCCCCAATTCCACATTGATAGAGGAGTCAACTCCACATTATCAACGAACATTTCCTTTGAAACTAAAAATTCATCACTTAATGCCTTTCGGTTATATTCCAGGACGAATAAAATAACTAGTTTTGTGAATGCTTCAAATGTATACGCAGCCTTCTCTTCGGGATTTTTATCCCCCCTAACTCTATGTTCCTTATCCACTCCTCCAGGCATGACCTCTCTCATCCGCATGCAAAAACTTCTGAATTGCTGTTCTATATAGGGTTTTAAATCCGCACGATAGGAAGGAGGATTACCTATACGTACATTGAGAAGTGCCAGGTTGTTAGAATTTTTGCTTTTCATTTCTCCTCGGTCACCAACAATATATCTAGGTAAATGTTTAGCTGGCCAATCTTCTTCATTTATTGCTATCCCAAACTGTGCGCAATATGCGACCTTATCAGTTGCGGCATTTTCAAGTGCTACCATTTCTTCTTCCCAAGAAGGGGTTTTACACACGTGTACCCCTGCAATCAATCTGTTTAGGGCATCTTTTACAAAATAAACATGTGGCCTTCCGATAACAGTTCTATGATCGATCGAGACTAATATAACATCAGCAGGTGTTGAATCCGTTTCGTATAGTGCTCCAGGTCCTTGGAGGTCACCATTTGCAGATTTAAGATGAGATCTTGCAATCATTTCAGCTTTTCGCGGGCCAAATTTAGCAGCAGTTTTTCTCTTTTTATTAAACTCCTTATTATACCAATACATAAACTGCCTCAATGAAGGGCCAGCAACTATTGGAATTAACTCGTTATATTTTCTATAATGTCCATCAGAGTATTCTTCCTCACACATATGTTTGTGCGTCGCTCTAAGATTCATTCCTTGGTCCGTATGGAATTTCTTAATTGCTTTTTTAAACTTGTCTTTGTCCTCCTTGGTTATAATGAAACTTTTACCATTCTCAGGTTTCGGGCCTGTATTTATATTTCTTTTTAATGGGCTAGTTGAAACCCCAACGTCAAAATAATCATTTAAAAGACCATTCACTTTCTTTCCATAGAACCAGTACTTCTTCAATAAACTATAGACCCAATTCACTTGTTTCTTGAATTGATCTGCTACCTCACTAACTAGCTTTCCTCTTTTTTCAGGTATGTAAATATTGGGTTCTTTACATACAATATTCTCAATAATCGCGAATTTTTCATCTCTTCTTTTGGAGTATTTATTTAGATATTTTTCATCAGGAGCGATCAAACGCATGTCGGGGTCGATAGGTTCTATTTGGGCATTACCGCATTCCAGGTCAAATAATAAATCTTTATAATCTCGGAAATAAGGAAATGGTATTTTCTTTTTATCATCAATGTTAATGAGGACAACTTGAGATCGATCAGGAGCGATCCACAATACACGTTCAAAAGTTCGTTTTTTATTAAGACCAACATCAAGGAAACAGATAATAGAATTTTGATAAATCATTTTTTCACCACCTCTATTTTATAGGTTTCTCTATCACCAAAGGAGCGCTTTCACGTATTAATACGTTCATATCTGTTATCCAACGCTTATTAGCGAGCATATGTTTAACCATAAACATTGACGTTCCTGGTTCTAGACCAATATTCTGATCGCACTTTAAACAACTCTTGCTTATTGATAAGCGTTGATCATTTTTAATCAATAATTCAAATAAAGGTTCAGCAATCATATTTACCATTTCGTTATCCAATCCTGGACGTACATCTGGCCGCTTTGCATCGTGCAACCAGTCAATATTTTTTATGAAATTAATAGGTCTTCCTACATCAAATACAACTTTCCACTGAAGGCCGATTTCTTTATAATAACGCCTTTCAATTTCAAATAACTCAAGCGTCCTTTTGGTCAATTTATTAGTTGGCTTAAACGTTCTGGCTACATCCTTTACTCCATTCTCACCATTTGGAACTGTTAACATAAAATCAGAAGTCTGAACTACATCTTGTCCCTTTAGATTCGCATGAATTATATTTAACTTCTTCGCTATTCGTTGTGTTTCTTCAATTGGAAGGGGATATTGCTCTCTGATATCTATAACTTGATCTGTCCAATCCTGTACAAGCAGGTATTGATACTCATATTTGGACAGTGTATGATGTATTCGATTTGAATGCCACCCTGGAGTACGGGTTAACCATCCCTCTGATGCCACTTTATTATCGTTCGCTTGAATAAAAGGAATGTAGTCTGCCCCTCTGCCTTGCCCTCTTCCATCCTTAAGTCGATTTACATGAGTTCTATATACGGTGTTTGTCATCAAGCTAACCTCCTCTTAAAACATAAAGACGCATAACTAATTTGTTATGCGTCTCTGGCTGCAGTATATGTACCCCATTAACCTCAGTATCCTATTCTTAAACAAGTAATAATGAGGATATATATTGTCAGAAATTCAAGAAAATAATTTCAATATTTATCATATTTTTATAGAGTTTCTCTTCGTACATGAAAAATAATTATCTGCACAATAATTAACGAGATCTTCACGAGTCTTCTCATGAATTTTTAGCAGTTGATTTAAAACAAAAATTCGTTGGATATAATCTTCAGCAAACGTGAACAATTTCCTTTTGTATTAATCTATTTGATTTTGTTGTTTCCGAGTTATTACATATAAACTCAGTAAATTGATGCAACTTATAAACGTCATCTTTAATTCATCGCTAAGCACCTCACTGGGGCTCTATCTCTATTATCTCCACCTCACATTAATTAAAACGCTCTAAGAGAAAACTATCTAAATAAATACTTGAATGAACTCGAATAAAGGACACCCATCGGGTGCCCTTTATTCGAGTCACGTCTCAGATACTTAACTTAAACTTCTATTCTAGATTATTTCCGGTAAGTACTCATTAAGCTCTATCGGTTTCTTATTTTTCATAAAAATACTGATAGAAACAGAATACCTTTTTCGAGGGTTTCCTCCAATGATAAGTAATATGGGTTCTGGACAGTTCATTGACTTATTATTAGAAATTGAGTTCATTTGCTTGGAATCAATTAAGCTCATTTTACTTGATGCAAAAGGATGAAAATGCCATTCCCCCACATAATAGGCCTTGTCTAACTTCCATAAGGTATTAAGCCAATCTTTGAGACCTTGTACTCCTCTATAAAATCTAGTTCTTGTTTGTTTTGAATCGATAGGGGCAGGGCTGCTCTTTATAATAACTGCCCTATTCAACGCATCATCATAGTATCCGGCCAGAATACCACCTGTTTCTAATTCTCCGCTTAAGGTACATTGAGCTAACATAAATGTTAATACATCGTCACTAAATTCAATCTCAAGATTGCCTTCAATATCTCTGTATCTATGAACAAGCATTAAAACACCTCTCGTTGCTTTAGTAAAACACCTGCGGATAATCCATCTATATGTTGTTGTTCATAAACAGCAAAGATGTTGGGACCAAATGGTTTAAGCCACCATGCCTCGATTTCTTTTATTGCTAGACCTGCCATCATCCAAATGTCATCTGCGCGAGCAGGAAATAGAGGATGATAACATCCTATACCATCCCTAGGCAAGATGATGTCTTTATTCTCTTCTCGCTCCAATTCAATCCACGGCTTGAGGAAGTTGTAGAAAGACTGGCGAGGAAAGGGATGCTTATTGGACAAAAAGATAAACATTCTTTTTGCTCCAAATCCTAGTGATACTGAAACGAATCTTTTCGGAATCGTCCAGTCAAAGGAATATAAATGATCAATAACTGCATCACTTCCTGTAGTATCTATAATGATATCTTGACTCTCCAGTACCTCCACTTCATCGTCGCTTAAATTGGGAAAAGCACTATTGATGGCTACAGACCAAGTGTGTACATTATTGTAATTGATTCTATATGATAATGCCTCAGCCTTTTTCATGGATAAGTGATTAATACCTAGCGTATGTCGAGATAAATTACCAACTTTTAAAATATCTTTGTCACAAACAATTATTTTAGAAATACCTATACGAGAAAGTAGTTCCCCGATGGCTGAGCCAAGAGCACCCGCACCGATTAAAAATACACCATCATGATGTGTTTTCTCATTTATACTCCCTCGGCTAAGCACGGATTCTTTACTCCAGTTCTCTGTGCGAACATACCTTAAGCTCTTATCTGGATGTAACAGATTTATGCGATCTCGTTGAAAATAGAAGTCATTTGCTCTTCTGAATCCGGTAATCTTGTTTACCTTTTTGGCTAACTTCCCAATTTCTATACTTATCCAATGAACAATTACATTCTGCTCTCCGACTAATTGAGGAATTTGAAATCCAAGCAATAGGTAATTGTGTTGTTCCTGTTCTCTAAAGATATACATGTGCCTGTATATTTCTCGCCATAAGTCAAAATGATGTTTCTTGCAAATAGCTTCTAATTCCTTTATTGTTTTAGGATAATACCAAGGTTCCAATATAGGCTGAAATGGAAGTAGCAGCCATACCCCATTATGATGTTTAGATTCTACACCAGCATGAACAAGTTTCCCCCACTCATATTCATGTATTACATTCGACTTATTATCCAAAAACGCAGACACGAATAAGATATTTTGATATTCTGATATTTCTTTAAGGGATACCCACCCAGATCTGTTTCTCATTCCATTCCAATAACTAATATTCTTTTGCTCTTCAGCAAAAACGATTTGCAACTCAGTACTAAAGTGTACGTGTGGTAATTCGAAAAAATCTCCTGGTCTTGCTAACGAATGATTTGAGGCATTGAGTAACCAATTTTTTAATCGCTCTACATGCCACGAAATACGCTGATCTGCATCCATCTGTTCTTCAGTATCTGATAATAATTCAAGTAAACCATTATCCCAATCAGTACAAATCTTACCTAATCGCCAAGGAATTTCATTTACTTCTTTATTCTCATTCATATGCTGATAGGTTTGAGTAATACTATTGACTTTGTCCGGATATATACCAATAGATCCTCTCGGATAAAGAGGATCTATTAACATATACCAATTCGTAGTGTGGGGAATAGATTGTCCATCTACCCCTGATACATTTATACTAAACTGGAGAATCCAATTCTTAAAATCCCCATACCAATAAAGGTCTTGGAGTTGCTGATATCCTTCAACAGTTTCTAATTGGGTACACCCGATTAATATACTTTCCGGTATTGAAGGATTATCCAAACCGTCCACCCACAATATCAGAGCTAATTGGGCTTTCTCTTTTTGAAAAAACTAGAGAACTACTCTGGTTATTAGCTGTTGTAGCTTCAGATGTCGGAAATTTCGAACCAAAGAGTTTATTCCATTCTTCGGCACTTTCTTTAACAGTGGTGGCATCTGATGCTTTTCTAGCAATTTCTGCAGCTTTTTTAACCAGCTCATAAAACTCTCCGTATTCTTCTTCAGTAATTCTGCCCATTACATCATGCTCTGGTACGCCGTGATCTGACATAACCGGCTTTGTTGAATAGTTATTCACTATAGCCTCCAAAACCTCGGTTACACCTTGACCAACACTTTGTATTCCATCTGGGCAACATAAACCAATGAGATGCTCCAGCGGATATCCTTTTGGATGTTTTGGCACATTGTTTATTCTTCTCCACCACTTTAGAGCCTTAACTACGTTGACGTAATGCCGGTTACATGATTTATTTTTTTCTTGTGTCCATTTAATTTGTGCCAGGGGATCTGTTTGTTTCCATTCCTCAGCGTCCCTATCTGGAATCCAAAGAGGAACTGTTTTCCACTCTGGTTCATTAGCATTCGAATAAGTCTTAAAAATAGAGCTTGTTTCTATTGTTTCATTCAGAACTTCCCATGACCCCTTCAATGACCACGTTTCAATATCTTCCAGTGCACGCATATCAGTAACGCTAGCTGACTCCAAAATACCTTCTTCGCTCTCTGAGGGTGCGGCTGTTATGACAACATCTAAATCTACATAACTTAAGGAAATTCCTATAGAACGACCTTGAATTTGATATTTTCCTGCGTAATGTTTTTCCATAAATGGTTTTAATACATTGATAGCATCTTCTGGATTACTGTATTCCTCCATACTCAATTTAGTCACCAAAATTACATCTACATCTGAACGGCTATCTCCCTTTGGACGAACAGCAGTAGATCTCCGATAACTTCCTTGCAGGAATGTACTTACAATAATTTTAGACATATCTTCATCTTCTTTTAATCTTTTTCTTAACGTAGTATGTCCTTTGATTAAATCATTGACTTGATTTTCAGTTAAACGAATTTCTTTAAGAAATCTAGCAAAGTAAGTAGGAATATTCACAATAACACCTCCGAGTGTTTAAACAGGTAGTATAAGTGAAGGGGAATATGATCCATCCCCAGTAAAATTATGTTCGTATAAAATGATCTCCGGGATATTTGCAGCTTGTTGAGCAAGAAAGAAAACAAAACCACCAGGAGCAGCAATGAAAAAATGAACCTTACCTTTTCTCTGTTTCGGATTACGTCTATCTAAAGTCCGAATGACCTGTTCTGCTAATAACCAGGCATGTGTACCATCTTGAATTGCCTTAATCCCCTCTAAAGGTAAATAAAAATGATACGACGATTTTAGAGTTAATTTATTCTCCTCATTGTACCACTCAACATGAGATTTAACATTCCGAGTTATACTGATAGCAACAACTGTATCACCTTCAATAGGAGAGTTATCTGTATACTCCTCATTGAACATTGGATAAACTGATGTTATTTCATGAGGTATATCCGGGATCCATGCAATCAAACCATCTCCACGCTGAACAGGAAATGCCTTGACACCTGATTTTGGATTAAGAATTAAACCAGCAGCAAATGTTATAGAAAGATGTGTATTGAATTGAATGAGGTATGCATTACCCGGAGAAAAGATTTGTTTTGAGAACTCTACTAATCTAGCGTAAATATCTCCATTCCAACTTTTATCTGATTTAAGTAATCGTCCATCAAAATTTTCACTAAGACATAATAGATGGTTTGTTTCTTCCTCCAGAGTTTCCGTATACGGAAGAAAACTGCGAATTCCTACAGGGACATCATCTTTGTATAATAGCGGTTGGCCTGTATACAATCGCTCTGTGCGACAGAGCTTAAGAAGGGAATCTTTATTAAAGCGTTTACTTCCCTTACTTGCACAGTTTACTATCAAATCATTATAAGGATTTACAAGAACCTTAAAATCAAGAGGTTTGAGTCCTGCTAGCATTAATTTAGTATTGAGTTGTTCCTTGATTAACGAGGAAATGCCTGGTTTGCTATGTTGAATACGAATAGTACTTAAAACGGTACTTAGTTCCGCCTCATTATCTAACTTCAAATGTTGCATCATAGATTTTCGAGCTAAGGCCATTTTACTCTTTTGTTTTCCGTCAAATATCGCATTCAAGTGTAGTTTATTATCATGATTGTCCAATAAAACTTCTAGTAGGTCGCCTTTTTTTATATTCCATGGTGTAATTAAATGAAATCGTGCTGTAGTATAACCTTGTTTCAGAGCATCGTGTACACGATTTAAGAAGGAGTGTGTAGAGGCATTAATAAATGAAGGATCAATGAGGTCCAATAGTTCTATCTGTTGCGAATTCTTAACATGATATTTCACCTGATAAAAGTCCAAAGTAATTTCATCATCGATGCTGTAATCCCCTCTTATAGGTTCAATATATTCAACTACAACATCGTCGAGAGATTTAATACGATCATCCTCGTATGATACTTCCTTAATATTGGTATCATTATGGAGCAACTCAGAAGCAAACAACCAAAAATACAGATTCTGATATGTCAAACCAGCATTAATTGCATCAATTGCTTTTCCCATATATCACAGTCCTAAAAGTAAATTGAAGAACTTATGTTCCCTTAATAATTATCTCACAACAACCTTATATATTCAAGCCTACTCTGCTGGTTTTCTAACCTTCTGAATTACTCCTCTTAGATGACCAATGAATATTTGATTAGGATCTGCTGGATCATATTTTCGGTGGACTGCTTCGTTTAGCTCATGTACGATCATCGCAAAATCCCTCGCATTAGGATTAAAGCCGCAAGTTCGTTTAATAGATCGATAAAATCGTATTAATAATTCTTTTGTTTTATCGAGTTCATAGCCTAAACATTGCAAATGTTCTAATACATCTCGAATATATGGTCGATCTAGCATATGAGTGTTAAGCAATTATTCCCCTCCTTAAAGCTAGTTGTTATAGATTACAGCAAATTCTGTAGGATCTAAAACAAAGTTTTCTCTATAATTTCATTTCAAAGTAAACAATTATGAATCCCAGTTATTACATCCTAACTCAGCATATTAACATTCTGCTTTGTATAATATGATCTGCTGCTGATAAGTTTCAGTACCCCCATGGTGTTTTCATAAATATTATTTAGTTGAAAATTTATATTTTAGGCAAAAAGGTATGACTATTTATAATATATTATCTCCTACTCTATAATTAATACACGATTAATACTAATTAAATTTTGCATCTTCTTTTACATATAAAAACACAACACCATTTGATGTTTTATTCTTCTTAGAATACGGTTCGTTAAATCTTACAATTCAGACTTCTTTAATGTCTCTTGAACTCATAATCTGTCTAAAAAATCTTTGAATTTTCTCCTCAGTAGTTGCGGTTCTTCAGCTGCGACAAAGCGCCCACACATATAACTATTTCCTACTGACATTGTACGAAAATAGCTTTTCAAAATACTCCTGTGGAGGTCATCCATGCGCTTGAGTAATCGTCAAAGAACCACCGTGAGGAACAGTGAAATTTTCGAAATACCCTGGAAATTTCATATGTTTGACGTCAAAATAAAAACGGTTCGACGAATTCATCGTTTGTGTGTGCCAACAAATCAACATGGTAGACTACGTGAAGTTTACGGTGAAAAAAAGATATAAATGATACAAGTGTGTTGATTTACCAAAAAAAGGGACAAGAAGGGCCGCCATTTCGGGTAATGGTAAGTACCACCAAACCAAACCGAAATGAGGCGACCTCATGAATAAATATACCCAATTTTTTGCTGTTTTCAAACAAGTGTTAACAAAAGAAGAAATTCAAACTGTGATCGGTCAAACCAAAGACTACGTAGAGACAGGAACCAAAATGACTGTCGGTTTGTTGTTCGATTACTTTGTTCAAGCCAGCTGTCACGGATGGAAAAGCTTCCGTCAAAGTGCCAACATGGGCCCAAGCTTCGACTTGCCTAAGGTTAATTAATCCACACTTTCCGACAAAGCCGGTGAGGCCCCTTATGATATCTTCAAACGTATGTTTAAAATGCTCGTCAAGAAATGTAATCGTCAAACGCGGCGCCATCTGAACTTTCCCAAAGATCTTCTATTAATTGACTCCACTACGGTCACGGCGGCAAACTCTCGAATACCTTGGGCTCCGTATAAAAAATTCAGAGGGGGCATTAAGCTGCATGTCGCCCTGTCTCATGACCAGTGTACACCTTTAAACGTGGAGGAATCGATCGCAAAGCGCAATGACGCTCCGTTTGGAGAACTTTTGGCAGATCCTAACTACATTTTGGTGCAGGATCGGGCATATGGAAAAATAGGCGGATTGGATCAATATTTACTCGTTGGCCAGTCGTTTGTGATTCGGCTCAAAGACAATCTCCATTTGGTGAAGCCGAGAAAACTCAATCGACCGGCAGAAGGAGATACGAAAATTGTACGCGATATCACTTGTTATATCGGTCAGGGGAAATGCCAATCGGCCAATCGGCACCGGGTTGTTGAATTTAAAAATAATAAGGGTGAAGTCGTGCGGGTTGTGACCGATTTGAGAAAAGAGTCCCCCCACGTTATCGCTGAGATTTACAAGGTACGCTGGCAAATTGAAGTCTTTTTCCGGTGGATTAAACAGCATTTGAACGTGCCTTGTCTATTTGGAACGACAGAAAATGCGGTATATTGTCAGTTATTTGTGGCCCTTGCCGTCTATGTGCTCCTGAAATACGTTTTTGATCAAATTCATCCCAAAGTGCCTACCTTTGCTCAACTGACCTTTTGGGAATTTATGCAGTATTTGCGGATGTTTAATCTTCCGACGGAGTGGCAGGTTCAGTTTAGCCTGCTCAGGAGTAAAGGGGTTTTCGGTATTTTTGCCACCCCATAATGTGGTAAATCAACACGCCTGTAAATGATACAACATTCATTACAAAGTGAACCCCCTCTAATTAAGAGGCAATATAGTCGGGATACATTCTATTAAACTGCCTATTTAATAAACATAATCAGCCGATCACGTTGAGTGATCGGCTGTCTTCTTGTTTTATAGAACTAACGTTTCGCGTTAGCTCAATCGTCAAAATTCTCTACGTGCCAGAAATCTACTTCACTAAATAGTCCCCATACTGAATAATAGCAAGATTATTCCCCATTCATCAGTCCATGAATAAATATGTAAAGAAAAATAGAACTCACTATTAATGTCCAAAATACGATTTAAAGATAGAGAATACGGCTACCGTTCAATCACCAGAAAAGGAAGCTCTCCCCTTTTATCTAGCAATTGATTAAACTTTTGATTCGAGAGATCTCGCCACTTCTTATTTTCACTTTCAATTATTTTTTTAACTTCGGACCAAGGAGTCGAAGGGGCGAGTTTACGATTCACATAACGGTCAATGTCCAATGTATGTAAGTTATTAAAATTACGATAGCGATTGTTATGCCAAATATGTTCTTTTTGCAGATCAAAAATTGTAGCCAGCTCAATATTTTTGGAATTTACTGTATTCTCATGGTGAAGAGTAAATAGAATGTATCTGCAAGTAGTAAAAGTCAATTTAGTATTATCTCCAAAGGGACTATTATTCGTAACGGCCTGATCCTTTATTTCTGCAAAATATTGAGACGAGACCGAGGTCTCTGTTATTTGTAAATTGATTTTATCGTTAATAAGTATTCCTTCTTCTCGTAGCTTGTCGCTTTCTAATAGATGAAAATGACAATTCGCATGAGAAGCTACATCGAAAGCATTCACATTTGATGTGTGTATTAAATCAATAAGAACATTGCCTTTTACGTTCCCTCCTGTTATTGTTCGTAAGACGAACACGCTATTGTTCAGTAACCCTCTTCCGTGGTCATTATTAATGTCAAAAGTAACAAAGTCATACCGATAATCAGGTTTTAGCTTTAAAGGTTCTCCGTAGTCTAACGAAATTGTTAAATCATACATTCTTCATACCTCCTTAATTTAAGTTACTTTAATTCGTATTGGATCAACGCGTTAAATCTCCTCCAATTTCCAAGTGATTTTAATCTTAACCCGTCCGTTAGCGTAATATGTTGTGATCAGTTTAGTACTATAATTTCTCAGGCTTCAGGCTGTATCTACATTATTCGAGTCTATTGAATATTACGTAGCTAAAAGAGTCATCATACTGGTTAGTAAGATCCATGGTATGAATCTCTTGTAAGAAAGATTTTCATAGACAATCTAAAGATCAGTGTAAATCATTCTGATGATGCCATACAATGACCCAATATCGTGAAATCCTACGGGCTCTATAGTCAAGGAATCAGTCAACGTTATATCGCTGCCAGATGCGCCTGCTCGCCCTCAGGCAAAGAAGGGTCGCCTACAAGATTAAGCCATCGTCTTTGTGGCGGCTTAATCTAATAGGCGACCCTCGAAAAGAACATGAATCAATTCCTGGAGGTTAATGATGCCAAGGTACGATGACAGTATGAAACATTATTGAAAAATCCTTCGTTCAGAAGTCGGTTATGATGACTACTTTTCAACACAAGGAAAGCACTTTGTCTCTATTCATTTTTCTACCGTCCAAATTTGTATAACATCAGCTGCCATGAATATGAATTAAATAATGTACTTCTTTCCTGATTTAATTTGGCTTACTACATCGTTTAGTATAGTTATAAAGTATTCTACTTCCTCAAAACTAGTTCTTTCACTAAGACTGATTCGTATACTGCTAGAAGAAATCTTTTCGTTATTTGTCATCTCCATTAATACTCTACTTACCTTTTTTGATTTTGAAGAACATGCTGACTGGGAAGAAACAATTAAACCCCGAACAGAAAATAAATGTATCAATACCGCTGATGTTACACCCGAAAAAGAAATATTTAATATATGTGGAGATGAAAGTGGTGTTTTGGGACTATTAATGATTATATCCGGAAAATCTTGAAGCTTCTCCAGCATATACTTGTATAACATGTAAATATGTTTTATGTTCAATTCTAGATTTTCATAGGAAATTTTTATAGCCTCAGATATACATAATACCCCTGTAACATTAGTAGTACCCGACCTTAGTCCATACTCTTGATTCCCTCCAAAGATTAATGGTTTAATACACACCAAATCTTTCTTTATTAAAATTCCAATTCCTTTAGGAGCACCAATTTTATGTCCTGAGAGTGTATACATATCAATATCATCTAAACTCAACGGTATTTTTCCGAAGCCTTGTACTCCATCTACATGAAAGATAATATTTGAATCATAGGATTTAATAAGAGCACCTATTTCCATTACAGGTTGTATTGAACCTGTTTCATTGTTAACATGCATAATACTGATTAGAGCTGTATTTACATTAATATGCTTTATAACTAAAGAAGTATCTACAATCCCATTCCTGTCAACAGGAATAAAGGTGACTTCAATTCCTGCATCCTGTAATTCTTTGCAACAATTAAAAACTGAGGAATGTTCAATGCTTGTTGTGATTATATGAATAGGTTTTTTTTTATTATCCATTAGCCATTTTATAGCTCCTAAAATTGCTATGTTATTGCTCTCAGTAGCTCCTGAAGTAAATATAACTTCAGAGGGTTTAACATTTAATATAGAGGAAATTGTCTCTCTAGATTCTTCTACTAAATTACTTACTTCATATCCCATAGAATGTGAAGACGACGGATTAGAATAATATTCTTGCGATGTTTTAAGCAAAAGATCATATACCTGTGGGTATAATGGGCTAGAGGAACAATAGTCCAAATATATATTATTAATTTTTAAACGCCTCCATATTTATTAATAAGTAAAGGTTGTCACAATCGGTAGATACCTTTATATCCTTAGAAAGTTTTACCTGTGTTATGTAGAATAAACTTTTCTATTAGAGCATCAATGTTGATTATATTTCCTGATTCAATGAAATTTTTATTTTCACCAAGTATAATGTATGAAGGATGTGTTTTAATTTGAAAATCTTTATACATTTGTTCTTCAGTAATAGAAATAATCGAAATTTGATCTAAGAAGGCCTCTCCAATTTCTCTATTCTCCTTTTTGTCTCCATCGGAAAAAATAATTAATGGTAAATCTGATATGCTTTTCAACTTATTTAAGTTAGTCAATAATTCAATGCATCTAACACAGTAAATAGATATAAATATTAATAATGAAGTCTTTCTGAAAGTTGGATTATTTAAATCTATAACATTACTATTTTGATCTTTATAGACCTTCCTCGGTTTGATTTGTGCTATATTTTTATTCATTTGGCAACCTCCACTATAACCGACTGAAATTGATATTTTTAATTTCTTCATGGCGATTTATAGTTCCTTTAGAAAGAATTATTCCTGCGTTTGATAAATAAAAAAAATATGGTAGCAGTTTGACATTATATTTTCTCGTATCTTTTATAAGATAATAATTACTAATCGATGCAAATATATTCTCATCTAGACTTCTAAGTTCATTCTTTCCTCCCTTTATAAATAAAATAAGATCTTTATCTCCTAGATCATCTTTAATTTCCTTTATCATAGAAAGAATATCCAGACATAACAAGCATGAAGTTGATAAGAACAAAACAAGAATCCCATTATTATTTAATTCTTGTTTATTATTTTTTATCGGGAAGATACTTCCCACTCTAAAGTCTTGTCCATTTTTCTTACGATTTAATTTATCTTTAGTCTTTTTGTAAAATTCAGCTATGGTAAGTGACATTATAAAATTACCACCTCAATTTTTTGAACTAATTTACTATATAAAGAAGGTATTATCCCGAATTAATTACTTATCCTGATATAGAACAGTACAAATGGTGCTTGTGGTAAATGGCAATATAGAAAATGAAAATCATGAGACAGACAATGTAGGTATTAAGTAATTTTTCAGTACAATATTCAATCCATGTGAATGTTGAACATCCAAATAATTAATTAGATGATTTCGGTTATCTAATAATAATATTGTAGGAGTTACATGGACTAAATAATTATCAAATATAACTTTAGATTTAATATAATGGACATCATCTGTTATTTTAATTTCTAACTCATCCTTTCCTACAACAATTATTCGCAATGTTTTAAAATTGGAAGATATAAGAGAGATATTCGATAAAACCTCATGACAATAAACACATTGGCTAGAGGAAAAAATAATAAGAGTATTATTATTCATTGAGTTTTCAGCTAAAGAAATAAGCCGCCCTACTTGATCCTCTTCTCTAAAAAGAGGCACCTTTTCACCTATTTTTAACTTATCAGGTATTAGTTCACTCTGATTGTTGATTCTTAGCTTTTTCAGGAAAGTAGATACGAATTTTGATAAATAGAAAATAAGAACAGCCTCAATAATCACAGTAATCCATAGAAGAACAATTGCTGTTTCCACTTATATTCCTCCCCTAAAAAGACGAATAGTTTTATACATATTTAATAAATTAGATGTTGTCTGATAAATAAATGTAGAAATTAAAGAGAAACAAAAAAAATATATATAGTTAAAATTATATATTTGATCTATTGGATGTTGATTTGTTAAAAATAGGTCTATATTCCCAAGTAAGTTTTCACGGATTAACAAAACAAAACAGATACCAATAAAAAAACAATTTCTAATTATAACTAACCAGGATGCTTCTTTATCACCTAGTATTCCACCACAGCCGCAAGATACCTTCTCCTGTTCTTTTGATAAGCTTATTACGGCTGCTATGGCATAAATAAAAAAGAGAGAGATTGCCACTAGAAGAAATTGATTAATAAGAATCCCAAAAATAAAGGACACTCCAATAAAAATCTCTAAAATAACATCAAATATAGCGATGAAATTAACCAGGTTTTTAGGAAAAAAACCGTATCCTTCAATTTTGTACTTATGTAAGTTTAAGTTTTTATTTTTCCCGTAACCAGAAGTTAAGAAAATTAACCCAAGAAAAATTCTAAGTGAAAACATTAGACCTTCATAGTACACTAGGACCCCTCCAATTATCCTTAAGATGATAATGCTTTATAAACGTTATAAGCTTCCCTTGAAGTCATGAATAGACGCTCTATATACAATTGTGAGTTCACTAGAGCTATCGATGGAAATGACAAAGTTATATCTGCTGGTAGATTATCTTTAGGAGAGGCTTCAACAATTTCAAAAAATTTACTATAGGTTCTAATAAAGTTATGCACAGATTTCTGCTCTCCAAAGACTAGAACCTTGACTGGAACTGCTCCAAATTTCTTATTCAAATCTATTAAATCTTCAAGTTCAGGAAAACAACTAGAACAATTTGCATCAGCAAAAAAAACCATAAAATAACCTTCTAAAAAAATATCATAGTTACTGTAAAGTGTATTAATCTTTTTTCCAACTATAGGGGGATTTGATTTTATTAAACTATTTGTTGTAAGGTACAATAATTCTTTTTTTAGCGATTTAAAAGAAATAATTATTACCACTAAAAAGATTATAAAAATTGAAACAGGTCCATAAAGCACAGTATTATTGATCTCGCTCCCTCCCCGATAAATCTATTTAATTATTTTATATGATAGAATTTTATGTTCGATATGTCAATCATTTACTTTAATTGAAAAAAAGTATATAGTAGAGGCACACCTTTTGTAATAACAAAAAGAAACAAAAATTTGATGACAAGGTGGTTTTTTAATGGAAAATTTATTTGGTAAACTTCTTGGATTTGACGGTTCGGCTTCACCTATGGGCGTTGTTTGTACTAACAAAAAGGTTCAACAATCTTGCCAGCCATACAACTGCCCTCCAGCATCTTCAACAGGAAACATTTTTTATGTATGGGTAGATGCTTACGACGGATCCTACTGTAATTCAACAATGACTCAAACATGTTGTTATTACTAAGACCAATTGTAATTTTTTAACATCAGATGTTCAACACTACAAAGTCCTCTTAGTTTTCTAATTAGTATACTTGAAGAAAAACGAGCCTTAGAAGTAATTCTAGAGGCTCGTTTTTCTACTCATATTTTACCCATTAATAGCATGCAACACAGAAAAACATTTAAAGAAGGTGACAAAAAGTGCGATCTTCAAATATATATAAAGTTCTGACAATCTTAATGAATGGAAGTAAAACTTGGCTATTTTTCAGTGTATTTTTTGCTCTTATTTCTGGTGTTGAACCCATTATTTCTTTGATACTCTCAAAAAAACTTTTAGATACTATCATTAATTTAATAGATACCAAGGAATTTCATTATCAAACAGTATTAATAATAATAACCCTTCAATTTCTCATAATTATTTTTCTATCATTTCTGACAAAAACACAGAACTTTTTAACAAAAAAAACCGAAAATAGTCTCGGACTAAACATAAAGAGCAATATCTTTTCTAAAGTTTCAAACTCCCCTCTCTCACTTATAGAGAATCACACTTATCAAAATAATCTTTCTAGAATTCAAAGTTCATCTGGCGAAAGGTTTTTGGCTCCTTTAACAGAAATATTTAGTTTAATTAAAAACCTAATTACAACAATATCAATTGGAGCATATTTGCTCTCTCTCCATTGGATCTTCTTATTAATCATATTAATAAATACTACTGCTGCGCTTATCGTTAATATTAAATTTGGTTATAAAAGATTCGAATTATTCAGATTTCACTCTATAACACAAAGAGATATTGGATATACATCAAGACTGATACTAGAACCTCAGTTCGCAAAAGAAATTAAAATGTTGAATTTACATAAATACTTAATTGATCGTTGGAGTCGAAAATACGAAGAAAATAGTAAAGATTCACTCAAGTTATTTTCTAATTTTCAAATCGCTACTTTTATGGCGGATATTTTAAAAGGAATATGTTATGCCATTAATTTAATCTTAGCAATAAATATTACACTGAAAAAAAATTACAAAATAAGTGATTTTGTCGTTATTACACAAGCAATTGTTCAAATGCAGAATTCAGTAAACTCTATAACTACTAATATTTCAAATATTTTTGAAAATGGACTATATTTAAAAGAATATTTCTCATTTATTGAGGAAAAGCATATTTTAGCTGATGACACCTCATTAATGAAATTCCCTAATTCAATCAAAAAAGGAATTACTGTTAATCATCTTACTTTTAATTACAATCAAAACTCACAACCAGTTCTGAATGATATAACTTTGAATGTTAATGTTGGTGAAAAAATAGCTATTGTTGGTGAGAATGGCTCTGGCAAATCCACACTCGTAAAATGTTTATTGGGGATTTACCCCATCTCACAAGGAGAAATTTTAATAGATGATGTTCCAATCAACAACTTTTCACAAGACGAACTCAATAATAATATTTCTATATTATTTCAAGATTTCATTAAATATCCCTACACCGTTTCTGAAAACATAGGTTTTGGTCAAATTTCCCAGATTAAAAATTCCGAGTTAATCAAAGAAGTCGCTAAAAGAACCGGTGCAGATTTATTTATCGATAATCTCAAGATGAAATATGATACATATTTAACTCAAATATTATATGAAGGTGAAGATCTATCCGGAGGGGAATGGCAGAAATTAGCTTTATCTCGTTCAATTATGCGAAATTCTCAGATATTAATTTTGGATGAACCAACATCAGCGATGGATCCTAGGTCTGAAAGTGATTTTTATAAAAATTTCCGGGAAATATGTAATGATAAAACAACGATTTTCATATCCCACAAGTTAATATCCTTAGATTTTGCTGATAGAATAATTGTTATGAAGTCTGGAAACATTATTGAGAGCGGTTCTCTAAGTGAACTGTTGGAAAAAAACGGTGAATTTAAAAAGTTGTATTCTTTACAAGCAAGTCAGATTACACAAAACTATTTTTCTTTAGTTTGATAAAGTGGTGAATTTTTCAAATTGCAAAACAAGATATTATGTGTCAAAGTTTTATCCGAGGTTTATATTTTAGGTTTGCTAGGGTTTGTCAATAATTTTGTGTAAACTTTTTGAAACTATATAAATTGTGTAAATAAGATTGAGGATCTCATATGGATATGGACAGCTCCATTAAATTTGAGGCATCGTTCCAAAAGCGTCAAAATAGCCCGTATCTTGATGTCAAGGTGTAGGCTATTTGACGCTTACAAAAATGTTACCTACCGATTTCTTAAATTATAGCAGGTTTGCTAGGTACCGTTTTTTGATCTCGCTCAACAGTGACACCGTTCAACGAATTGAAACACTCTGTAACACGATTTTCAGTGTTTATTGTAGACGATTACATGTTTTAATAAAAAACTAGTAACTCCTTAGAACTTCTCACTCGGATTTGGATCAAGGATCATTTCACCAGTGCGTTTTCTAAGAAATTTCGCATGCTTACTTTAGGCTGGTTGGACGGTCATACACTCCTCCCCTTGAACTTCGTCTTGCTAGGTTTCATTAAGACTGAACTCCACGGGAGCTCCCAGGAAATTGACAAGCGATCTTCTGTATCAAACGGCGGAAAGAAGCTCTGCGTGCTGCCCAGATCTAGCTTCTGAATCGTGAGATATCACCACAGGTGTTTCAACGACTTACGTACTCTTTGATAGTCTTTTTCAAATGAGCCAACCCTTGCTGCGCCTTCAAAAAGAGTTCCAAGGTCGCCCTACGATCTGCTTATTAGCCAAAACACAATTGCCTTTTCTCGTTACATGTTTTTGGCCTGACTGCATTGGCAAAGCACCCATAAACGTACGCTCGAAGGAATGTTTTATTTACTTTGCCATGTAGCCTGTACCCTGGTGTGATCATTGAATTTATAGAAAATAGTGGAATTAATGAAAGAAATCACCTACCAAGTAGGTAAAAAACTATCTGCTAAAAGTCAAATTTAGCTTTGGATGAATACTTTACCCGGCAAAAACAGTGGTGCTGCCAATTTAAATTTGCAGCACCATGTTATTTATTTCAGATCTATATTCATGCACTCTAGATGCTTACGTTTATTTTGGTCTAACCAAGAAATTAATACTTCGAATTCTTTTGCATTTTTATCGATGAAAAATCGAGTAAACTCAATTGTCTCATTAGATTTAACCGGAAAACTAGTTGGGTCAATTAATATTATCTTTTCTTTACTTTCTTTTTCCACAGAACGATAAAATTCAAATGTGGCGTCAAGCTTCTCTTTACTCAGGTTAGTTGCTGTTAATTTATAGCTTTTGTATTTACTGGGTTCGGGTGATGGCAACATACTTGTATTAACTTTAACAGCCCATTTTCCTGAGGTAATTGTTTTAGGTAAATTTGAATGTGCTGAAACACTAAGGCTCAGAATATTGTAAACCAAACAAAAAACAACCAATATTACTAATTTTTTTCTCACTGTACACTCACTCCTTTTTTTATAAATTATAATTCTCCAATCTTCATTAAACTATTCATGAAAAAATTCGTAATTTCACTCATCTGTTTATAACCCTAACTAAACACACTAGCCTTGCGCCGAAACTGACATGAAATTCATAGGTTGAATTAATTTCATTACTATGAATATAATGTTCTTCATTCACTGGCACTCCCTAGAAAAATCCCCTAATGTTAAGGAAGAATAGTCAAGTTACCCATCCCTCATCAAAAGGAAAGCCAGGACAGGACAGCACTGTAAGAGATCACACGCCAGAAAATCATAAGAAATTTATTCAATGGAATGTTAGTCGCTTTATCTCGTGGGCAGAAAGCGTTGGTGCTTATACAGCCTCTTGTGTTCAAGCAATTCTATCCTCATATAAGGTCGAACAACAAGGCTACAGAAGCTGCATGGCACTCCTTAAACTTGAAGATAAGAACAGCGTTGTTCGCCTCGAAATAGCATTTGCCAAAGCATTTTCCTACACCCCTAGGCCTAGCTCTCAAAATATCAAAACGATCTTAACTACCAGTCAAGATCGGCTCGAAACAATAAATGAAGTTAAGCCACAACCACTCTCTTCTGAAAACCATGAATTCGTTCGTGGTGCAGATTATCACGGGAGGGGTTAAACCATGTCACATGAACCTACGTTACGCAAACTTTACGAAATGCGACTCGCAGCAATGGCTGAGAACTATCAAAATCAATTATTAGTTCTAAGTTTTTAAACCCTAAATTTTTAAAAACACTTTGAATTGCTAGTAGATATTGAATGGTCCAGACGCAAGAACAACCGTCTTACCTCACCAATTCGAAAGAAGGATTTTCAACAAAGCAACGCCTGTATTGAGGATGTTGAGTATCGTGCTGACCGAAAACTTGACCGGACGCAGATCCTTCGTTTAGCCACAGGCTCTTATATTCAAGATAAACTTAATAACATTATCATGGGCACATCCGGTGCAGGAAAAACCTATTTGGCCTGTGCATTCGGTACTGCTGCATAACGTAATTTCTATCCGTTTAAATAAATTCGTTTGCCTGAACTAATAAATGAATTGGCAGTAGCTCGAGGCGAGGGTATTTATAAACGAGTCATGAAATCCTACAAAAAAGTTCCCCTGTTAATTCTAGATGAATGGCTCCTAGTTTCGTTAAAAGAAATTGAGGCCTGAGACCTGCTTGAGATCGTAGAAGCACGCCATCAAATTGGATCAACAATTTTCTGTTCACAATTTACTCATGCTGGTTGGCACGGTAAAATTGGAGAAAGTACACTGGCAGACGCTATTCTTGATCGAACCGTATACTCATCATACACGATCACACTTGAAGGCATGGAATCGATGAGTAAACGTAAAGGACTTATAAATTAACTAGCCAAATCATCATCACGGAGCCGCCACTCGAGGGTGGCTTAATTTTTCCGAAGAACTGGCTCACTCATTACGTGAACGATGGCTCTATTTCATCGAAATATTCACTCTAGTAATTTTTTAGTCAATCACGATATTTTCTTTTCACAACAGTTACGGATGTTCTCTTATCAATGAACACGGAGAACCTATTTAACATTTATTTCATCTTCTTTCTTTAGTTGATTTTTTCATGACATAAGAGTAACAAACAAGCCTCACAGTTTTCTGTGAAGCTTGTTTTATCAAGTCTATACTTGTTTTTCTTTCTAAGTACAAAGAACCAAATCGTACATGAAACAAGTGCAACTGTACCAATAACAATCATACTATTTTGCAAAATTATATTGGAAGTATCTAACAATCCTCCTGGAATGATGATATCAAGAAATAACATAAAGAACATAAAAAACAAAAAGACTAAAAATACAATGAAGGCTGCGTACTTCGATTTCCAATACACATACGATAGTAGAATATACATACCATATGCTAGTAGAGCTACAGAATCCGATGCGATTTTACACGATAAATCATAACGCATAAACCCAATACTGCAAAAGCTTGAATTAATAACATTACATTTTATGTTTGTACATTTGAAATCACCTCAAAATAGGGCAATCAGCAATTCCTTTGGTTTGATGAGACTTTACTCAATCCATTAATAATAAAATTACAGATAACGTGTCTAAAATCATGTCAATTTATTTTGAAGATAGTAATTTGACTCCACAAAATGATTGTTACACTAACGGGACACAATAACTCAATAAACCGCCTTCGAATAATTAGGCGATTTTCTTATAGTCAACTTTCAATATTCGTTATGTCATATCCAAAAAAATAAAGCACAAAAGGCACTTTATTTGATGACTTCCGTCAGTTATTAACTTAGTTGTCATCCAACATCAACAGAACGAATTTAAAGAAACCAAAAATTCAAATTTAGTTTAGATCCTATTAAGTAAAATATAAAGCCGTCCTATGATCTCAGGACGGCTTTATAGTCTAGGTTGTTGTCCAATCTTTACATTAAACAACTTCACAGCTTAAATATTCACTTCATAACTTTAATGTCCACTTCACATCTTTAATGTCCACTTCACATCTTTAATGTCACTGGACAGACAACAACTGTACTTTTATATCACCAAACCTACTCCACAGTAACACTCTTCGCCAAGTTACGTGGTTTATCCACATCATGACCCAGCGCAAGAGAAGCATAATAAGACAATAATTGCAGAGGCACTACGGACAAAGCTGCTGTCAGCATTGGAAGTGTCTTTGGAATCACGAACACTTGATCAACTGATCTAAGCAGGTCAGTCAAATGCTCTTGGTGAGTGATTGCCAGCACGTCTGCGCCACGAGCTTTCACTTCTTTGATGTTGCTGACGGTCTTCTCAAGTACAGCTTCCTGAGTTGCCAGGGCAATAACTGGAACACCTTCTTCGATCAGAGCCAATGTACCGTGTTTCAATTCACCTGCAGCATAAGCTTCGGAGTGAATATAAGAGATTTCTTTCAGCTTCAAAGATCCTTCTTGAGCAACAGCGTAGTCTACGCCGCGGCCGATGAAGAACAAGTTTTTGTGCTCAGAAATTTGTTCAGCATAACCTTTGATCGCTTCTTTTTGAGCTAGGATCTCTTCCACTTGCTCTGGCAGAGATTGCATAGCTGCAAGAATCTTAGTAACTTGTGCTTCGGTTTGTGTTCCACGAACTTCAGCCAAGTAAAGAGCAAACAATCCAAATGCGATCAATTGTGAAGTGTAAGCTTTGGTCGAAGCTACTGCAATTTCCGGACCCGCCAAGGTTACCAACACATCGTTTGCTTCGCGAGCAATAGAGCTGCCCACTACGTTAGTGATCGCCAATACGTGTGCCCCGTTAGCTTGTGCTTCACGCAGAGCTGCCAAAGTATCTGCAGTCTCACCGGATTGGCTGACTACGATAACCAAAGTTTCTGGAGTCACGATTGGTGAACGGTAACGATATTCCGAAGCAATATCATTCTCAACCGGAATACGAACCAAGGATTCGATCATAGTACGTCCTACCACACCTGCGTTGTATGCTGTTCCGCAAGCAACGACTTGAATGTTACGGATGTTCTTGATTTGTTCTTCAGTCATGTTCAATTCAGGCAATACAACCTTGTTGCCTTCCGCATTGATGCGACCACGCATTGTGTCGCGGTAAGCCTTAGGTTGCTCGTGTATTTCTTTCAACATGAAATGCTCGTAGCCGCCTTTTTCTGCGGTAACTGCATCCCAATCGACAGTAATCATTTCCCGAGAAATAAAATTGCCTTCAATCGTCATCAATTCGACAGCATCTCTTGTCAGCACAGCCATTTCGCCGTCATTCAAAATATATACGTTACGGGTATATTCAAGCAGTGCAGGAATATCTGACCCGATAAAGTTTTCTCCTTCGCCAAGACCGATAATGAGCGGGCTAGCTTGACGCACAGCCACCAGTTTATCTGGTTCATATTCAGTCAGGACGCCTAATGCAAACGCACCGCGCATGAACGTAATCGCTTTTTGTACAGCCTTCACGATATCCCCGTCATATTCGCGAGCAATCAGATGTGAAATAACTTCTGTATCTGTTTCAGAGACAAAGTGGCATCCGCCAGCGATCAGCTCTTCTTTCAGATCCAGATAGTTTTCGACAATACCGTTGTGAACTACCGAGAACTTCATGCTGTTATCCGTATGTGGATGTGAGTTCTCATCGGATGGTTTACCGTGAGTCGCCCAGCGTGTGTGTCCGATACCTGCGCTACCTGCCAGCGGGCTGTCTTGGAGCTTCGACTGCAGATTCGCCAAACGGCCTTGAGCTTTCACTACTTGTAGTCCTTCTTGGGTAAATACAGCAATACCAGCGGAATCATATCCACGATATTCCAATTTCTTCAAGCCCTCAACCAAGATCCCCTGCGAATTCTGATTACCAATATATCCTACAATACCACACATTATAATTTCCCCCGTCCGAGTTATCGTAATGTGGCGGCATAAGGAAAGAAACGTGCCGTGCGGCATGTTTTTGAGAAAAAGCAAATATTCTGTTGTATTTTAGGATCAACAAAATAAACTGTCACTTACATTCTAATGTTCATGAAATGCACAGCCTTCTCCTCTGCCGTGGCAGAAATAACGTGTTTCCTTCTGATGCGCGCACACATGAATAATATAATTTGTTGCACCCATGAAAACGTTGTGTGAAAGGTCGCCCTTTCATTTTCCGTATCCATTTACGGCTCTGGTGCATCACCGGGAGGTCCCCGCCGAACATTTCGAACACCTCCACCTCGTCAGCTTACGTCTGCCGTGATCCGTTCAAGCCATAGCCTACATAACAAGTAAGCAGCTTTCACTTCTCCCCCGCGCTAGACCAAGCTCTGGCGCTTGCTATTGCTAACCTCACAATCCCCGCTTTCCTTCTAGAATGACACTTAATCTATTATATGCACCTTGTAGTACTTTGGCAATGGCGCACCAACCTAAATTTTACAAAACCAGTTCAAACGATCTAATCCTAAAATAAAATAACACTGGTGCAACGAGTCCGAATCGCTCTCGCTCACTGCACCAGCCTTATAGTTAAGGTAATGGATTATACCAATTCGCGTTGAACTACTTCCACAATTTGATTCACATAAAGATCTAGATCTGCCTTATCCGGTCCCTCTGCCATAACGCGGATTAGAGATTCCGTACCTGACGGACGTACAAGCACACGGCCATTGTCGCCTAGCTTGCCTTCTACTTCAGCGATAGCCGCTTCTATAGCTACGTTGTTAGGGTAATTAGTCTTATCCTGTACACGAACATTGACCAGCACCTGCGGGTATTTAGTCATCATACTCTTAACTTCGCTAAGCTGTTTGCCTGTAGCCTTAAGTGTGTCTACCAGCTGAATAGCTGTAAGAATACCATCACCAGTAGTATTGTAATCCAGGAAAATAACATGTCCAGACTGTTCTCCACCTAGATTAAAGCCTCCACGACGCATTTCTTCCATAACATAACGATCCCCTACAGCTGTCTTAGCGGTATTCAGGGATAATTTCTCGGTAGCTTTATAAAATCCGATGTTACTCATAACGGTTGATACAATCGTGCTATCCTTCAGCTTACCTGCACGGTTCATCGCATCGCCACAAATACAAAGGATAAAGTCACCATCGACTTCATCACCATTATTATCAATAGCGATCAAGCGGTCTGCATCTCCGTCAAAAGCAAGTCCCAAATCAGCTCCATGACGTAAGACTTCTTCACGCAAAGTCTCTGGATGTGTCGAACCAAATCCAGCATTAATATTCAATCCATCTGGCTCAGCCCCGATAGAGATCACCTCAGCGCCAAGCTCTCTGAACAGTCTTGGAGCAAGCTCATAAGCTGCGCCATGCGCACAGTCCAGTACAACCTTGATTCCCTTAAAGTCCTGAGAAATGGTAGTTTTCAAATACTCCAGATAAAGATACTTAGCATCATTATCTACGGTAACCATACCTAAACCTGAACCGATAGGACGAGGCAATTCATCTACCTCCGCATCCATAAGCTCTTCAATTTGCAGTTCGGTTTCATCTGTTAGCTTGAAGCCATCCCCACCAAAGAACTTAATGCCGTTATCCTCTACCGGATTGTGAGAAGCTGAGATCATGACGCCTGCGTCTGCTTTTAACAATCTCGTAATATAGGCAACAGCAGGTGTACTAACTACGCCTATACGGATTACATCAGCTCCAATAGACAATAAGCCCGCAATCAGCGCGGATTCCAATAAAGGACCGGAAATACGTGTATCCATTCCGATAACAACCTTCGGTTTATCCAAGTTACCCGCTAGTACATATCCTCCACAACGGCCAATGCTATAAGCCATTTCTGCAGTCAATTCACGGTTTGCTACTCCCCGCACACCGTCTGTTCCAAAATACTTCCCCATTATTTTTCTCCTTTGAATACGCTACGTTAGCTTAATGTACTATCATATGATTTGCATACTATTTTGGTGTACCTCTGGGCTCAAAAGATTACGTCCCGCCCGTACCTACAGGATTTTCGGAATTCGTACTTGTGTTAGCTGTGCCGTTATTCTCCGGATTGGTATCCGTTGGTACAGGCGTTGGTGTTGCTCCAGCCTCTCCGCTATGAGTGGGCTTCTCCGTAGGTTCCTCATCACCTATAACAGGTTCAGAACTTGGCTCAGGAGTAGTAGTTCCCCCCCCCGTATCTGGATGAGGTGTAGGAACTGGCGCTGCAGGTGATAACAGCTGCACGGTCACAGTAAGAGGCACCCCTGAATTGGCTAGTGCGATAAACTGGGGCAGCGATACCCGCAAAGAAACCTCGTGAGTTCCAGCCGAAAGACCGCTAACATCAGCCACAACCCCTATATCTTTCTTATCAAGTTGATCTAGTAAAGCAGGCGCACCCTTTAAGGTAAGCGCTATTTCCTTGCTTGAAGGATTAACAATACTTCCTTCCAGATCATCCCCCACACCCTGAAGCTTGACAGGTACCGCCTCAATCGTCCGCTCAGCAATTTCTGAGATGGTTAATGAAACATTCACAGCTTCGGGCATGACTTTCTCCGTTCCAGCCGGAGGCTTCAAATCGACCTTTACTTGTTTCGTTCCAGCAGAATCTATTGCACTAAGGTTAACAGTGGCTTCATAGGCTGATAAAGCTGCCAAAGCCTCTGCTTGTCCATACACTACGACTGCTTCCTGCTCAGGTGTCAATTTGGATAATACGAGAGAATCCGGAAGTTGTCCAGTAAAGCCAATCTCCAGCGGCAAACTCTTAAACGGTAAGGTAATCGGCAATTCCACGGATACAGTAGAAGGCTCAATTACAGCATTTTTAATTTCATTTCCATCCTTATCATAAGCGTGTAGCTTCAATTTTTTCTCTTTAAATGTCTCATTTTCACCGTTAAGCTCAATGGTTCCTTGTATCTTAGCTACCTTGCTCAGTTCATTATCAGCAAGTGTGACTTCGACAGTATCTGTAGGCTGCAGGACCGGGGTGCCTATTTGGTAGCCCTCTGCAGGTTTCCCCTTCGTAACCAAGGATATGGGAAAAGACTTTGTATTCCGTGATTCTACATGTACGGTAACCTCTTTAGGATTCATTCTTACCAGGGATACACCTTTTGGCAGTTTATAATAAAGTGGCAACGTGGTATCTCCAGGTTCGACCTTAGTCAGATCAAGCATTACTTTATAGTCATCCGAGAACTGAAAGGAGATATCGGAATTTTTACCCGCTACCTCCAGACTCACACTGTCGACAGCCAAAGGTTCAAGGACATATTTATCCTCGTCAAGGCCGGTCACTTCAATCTTCACATTCTCAATAGTTTTTGTTTTAATATCCACTGTTGTCTGTCCAGAAGGCGCAGTATCGACATGAACCATCGTAAACAAAATGATCCCGAACACAAGGGCCAGAATCTTATTGAAATTGTTATTGTTCATCCACTTATCCATGATTCTTGTCCCCCTTCCGTTTCCAGAAAGTTGAACCCTTCTCCTTCAGCGATGAACTTACACTAAGCTCTTGATGGAGCTTCGATATCATGGATTCTTCCTTAATGTCTCTCACGATCTGGCCATTAATTGCAAGGGAAATCTGCCCTGTCTCCTCTGAGACAATGACAGACACCGAGTCCGCAACCTCACTTATTCCTATAGCAGCGCGATGACGGGTTCCCAGTTCTTTGCTGATAAAAGGATTCTCGGACAAAGGCAAGTAACAAGCAGCCGCAGCAATCTGATTTCCCTGCATAATAAGGGCTCCGTCATGCAGAGGTGTATTGGGAATGAAGATGTTAATGAGTAATTCGGAGCTGACCAGGGAACGCATGGGTATACCTGACTCTGTATATTCGTTTAGCCCTGTCTCCCGCTCAAAAACGATTAACGCCCCTATTTTTCTGCGAGATAAATAATTCACGGCTTTAATCACTTCGCCGATTAACTTACTGATCTCTTCGTCACTTTCTCCAGCCCGTCCGAAAAATCTGCCCCGTCCAAGCTGCTCCAGTCCCCTTCGTAGTTCCGGCTGAAAAATGATAAAGACAGCTAGGACCCCGAAAGTAAACATTTGATTCATTAGCCATTTAAGTGTATACAAGTCCAAGATTGTGCTTACCGCCCAAATCAAGACCAGAACCAATATCCCTTTTAAAAGCTGAATCGCCCGCGTCCCGCGTACCATATTAAGCACTTTATAAATAATGTAACTGACGATTAGGATATCAATTATATCTTTAATGGAATCTTTCCATGTTAGCTCAGTAAAATAACTCATTGCCTAAAACCCCCGTCATTTCAAATTAGCTGGGTTTATGTAAAATGTCTGTTAGCTCTGTATCATATCTAGGTTATAACGTTCGGGCTTCAGTTGCAAGTTTAGTCCCTCAATCCTTTCCGAAACCACCCAATTTAAGGAAACAAAAAAGCGCCATCTTTCCGGAAAAAGAGGCGCTAATTAATATTCCTGCTCAAGGTAACCACTGCCCGCATTAACGGTAGGCAACTTCAGAGAACATGTTCGTCACTTTATACCAGAACCAGCTTACTGCCTGGTCTATGCTTTTGACTTGCCCAGAAATATGAGCTGTTGAAGCCTGATATAGAGATCCGTCAATGACTGTCACGTTGCCGTTCACTTCTCCATATACCTGTGCTTTACCGTTCTCTATGGTAAGGTCTCCGGTAATAATTTTTCCGGAAGGTACAATTACAGTATCCCCTTTGATGACCACTTGATCCAAATCAACACCTCTAACTACAAGCTGTCTGTCTGGACTCCAAAAAGTTACGGTGCTCATCAGCATAACGACAAGGAATAGAGATGCCGCTGTAAGTGCAGGGTGTCTCTTGATCCAGGTAATAAAGGCTTTTTCTTTCTTAGTCTTTGGCAATGAACTCATTATCCGGCTCACAAGATCATCTGAAGCTACAGGATTCTGATGCATTAGGGAGAACATCAACATATCTGTCTGTTCTAATTCTTTAAACTTTGCACGGCAATCTGGACAGGATAGAAGATGCTCCTTCAATTCCCTCTGCTGCTGTTCGGGCAAGTCGTCATCCAAGTAGTCATGCATCATAGAGACGGCCAGTTTGCATTCCATAGGAGCCAATCCTTTCATGAGTGCTATTTAATTATCCTAAGACAAAGGGTCAGGACACATAAGACTTGCTTAACTTACATACGTCGCTCTCGAAAAGATGTTTCATAAAAAAAAATCTATTTTTACATTTTTGGGCCTAATTTTTTACGCAAAAATTCACGGCCTCGATGTACACGCGTCTTAATCGTGGTCACGGGCATATCCAGGACATCACTAATCTCCTGAAGTGACAGATCCTGCAGGTACCTCAGAATCATCACCGACCTGTATTTCACAGGCAGACTGTCAATCGCCTCATAGATTAGCCCCTGCGTCTCAGAGAGCAATAGTTCGGTCTCAGGTGTCACATTATCGCTCGGAATCAACGAGTAGCCATCAAGGCCCTCCTGATCGTTCATTTCAGCATCCAGCGAATAGGTTGGTTTTCGTTTACGCAATCTATCTATACAGAGGTTCGTTCCAATCCGGTAAATCCATGTGGAGAACTTCTGTTTATCATCATAACGATCCAAATTCCTATACACACGCAAAAAGGTCTCCTGAACAATATCCTCCGCCTCATGGCGATTGTTCAACATCCTGTAAGCTAAATGATATATTTTGTCTTTATATAGTTCCACAAGCTCGGCAAATGCCCTTTGGTCGCCCTTCAAGGCGAGCTTTGTCAATCTGCCTTCCAAATTCTCCACCTGTTAACTCCCCCAGACTTGCCGCCCTTGGTATTTCTTCGCAAATATCCACGGTACAAGCAATTAAATCGTAATTCAAGTTTGTGTAAAAATCAAGGATTGTATTGTAACCTTCTATGTAAACTGAGTTAAAAACTGGACAACTTGGTATAGGCGATTAAGTGCAGCTCCGAGAAATATTTGGACTTCCGGTCGCTGTTATCCTCACATTTCCTGATTATAAACCACATATAGTGGTCGAAATCTGAGGATAAAGGCGAACGCTGGTGCTCCTACAGTTCCAAATATTCTCTACGCTGCTCCATCACCAAAGTAATAAGTGCCACGTTATTTACCTCCGATTACATCTCGGTTACTTGGGTAGGGTAATAAAAAAATATCGGGTTTGACTCTCCAATATTTAGGAACAAGTAAAGTTCACAGCAGCAATATACAGTTTATGATCACAACAACTTGTATTAGGCAAAAAAAGTCCGCCCCAAATAGGGCGGACTTTTTGTTGTTAAGACTATATCAGCCGGTATTCCGAAGACCGGCGGCAATGCCGTTGATGGTAAGCAATACTTCGCGAAGCAGTTCGCTATCATCTCCATCGATTTCACGGAGCGCTCTAAGCTCGGATAGCAATTGAACCTGCAGGTAGCTAAGCGGATCAACGTATGGATTACGGAGTCTGATCGACTCTTGAATCACAGGAACGTTATCCAGAATATCCTGCTGGCCTGTAATCTTCAGGATCAGCTCAGAGGTCAGATTAAATTCATCTTCAATCTGGCCGAAGATCCGTTGACGTGCTTCCTCGTTCTTGCCCATGCTGGCGTATTCCTTAGCAATAATCAAGTCCGCTTTTGAAATAGCCATTTGCAGCGTATCTATCAGTGTAGTAAAGAATGAGAAGTTCTCATACATATGTTGCATTATCTTCAGATTCTCTTCCTTACCCTCATAGAAACTCTGCAGTCCGGTTCCAGCAGCGTACCAGGCTGGGAGCAAATAACGGCTTTGTGTCCATGCAAATACCCAAGGAATTGCACGCAGATCTTCAAAACGGTCGCTGTTCTTCCGCTTGGAAGGACGGGAACCGATATTAAGCTCTCCAACCTCAGGCAGAGGTGTTGATTCTTTGAAATAAGTCAGGAAATCTGGATCACGGAAGATCAAATCCTGATATTTGTTCAGCGAGACTTCAGAAATCCGGGCAACAATCTCTTCCCATTTCTCTTCATAAAGATCCGCTTGTGGCACTCTCGCACTAATTGCTGCAGTTACAAGCGCAGATGTCGCTTGCTCCAGACTGCGGTAAGCAATCCCCTGCATCGAGTAACGGGAGGAGATTACTTCTCCCTGCTCGGTAATCTTAATCCCGCCGCCAATTGTCGAAGCTGGCTGAGCAAGAATACTGCGGTTAAGCGGCATACCCCCGCGGCCGAGCGCTCCACCACGCCCATGGAAGAACTTCAGCTTGATTCCGAACTGATCGGCTGTCGCTGTAATTTCTTTTAGGGCAACACGCAGTTCCCAGTTAGCAGTAACCACGCCGCCATCTTTATTACTATCTGAATATCCAAGCATGATTTCCTGCAAATCATTCATTGCTCTTACCGCATCACGGTAGATCGGCATACTGAGCAGTGTGTGCATAATTTGCGGTGCTTCATGCAAATCATCAATCGTTTCAAAAAGTGGCACAGCTTGCAGGGTACATACAACTGTACCGTCGTTATCCTTGCGGAATAGTCCTACCTCTTTGGCGAAGACCATAACCTCCAGAATGTCGCTTGCAGCTTCCGCCATACTGATCAGATAACTGGTGATACATTGTTTGCCGTACTCTTCCTGCGATGCGAAGATCGTCCGGTAAACCGCCAGACACTCCTCTGTACTTTCAGTGTAAGTCTGGTAAGAAGAGGTCAACGGACGTGGATCATTCAGCAATTTCTCCAGCAGATCAATCTTCTCGATCTCCGTCAACTTAGAGTAATCCGGCGAAATGTTCATCTTCGCCAAAATTTCTGTCATGGCATTCTCATGTTCTTGGCTGTGTTGACGCACGTCAAGAGTTGCCGTATGGAATCCGAACAACTCCACTTGGCGGATTAGCTTTTTAATATAGGTATCGGCCACATAGTCGGCATAGTGATGTCGTAGACTGCGGTCAATGACATTCAAATCATCTATGAACTCCTCAGGTGTAGCATAACGCTCAGGAGTATCTTTTTTCTCATCATCCAAAACATTTTGTGTCTTAGAGATCATGTAGCTAAGTTTAATTCGGTAAGGTTCGTTGTCATTGCGCCATTCTTCCATCTTGCCTAGGTTAATGATCTCACGATCAGCTTCGATGGATTCTACTAGCTCAGGCGTCACTTTAACAATACTTGTGCTAAAGCTTAGATATTTCATGAGTTCACGCATAATCCGCTGATATTCACGAATGGCCAGCTTACGCTGCATGCGTAAAGTCTGCGCAGTGACTGTTGAGGTTACCGATGGGTTACCATCACGGTCTCCACCAATCCATGATCCAAAACGCAAGTAGGTTGGCACATGCCAATTCTGTCCTGGATAGTATTTGCTCAGACAGCGTTCAAGCTCTTGATACACATCCGGCAATACATGGAAAATAGTCTCATGGAAATAGTACATTCCATTGCGCACTTCATCGAGTACTGTTGGCTTGCGGTCACGTAGCTCATCCGTTTGCCAAAGCGTAATCACTTCATTCAATAGCTTCTCGCGAAGCTGTTCACGTTCACGGAAAGTTAGAGTAGGGTTATCAAGACCCATAACATCATCGGATATCCGTTTATGAATATCGAGAATCGCACGGCGCATGGCTTCCGTTGGATGTGCCGTCATTACAAGTTCCAGAGACAATCCTTCAATAATCTCGTTGACTTCCTCATGAGAGAAATCACGTTCACGAAGCTCTTGAATAGCGCTTTCTATAGAACCGGGTTGAACTGTCTCCCCAGCTGAACGTTCATAGTCACGTTTACGGCGAATCCGGTGGTTCTGTTCGGCAATATTCACCAATTGAAAATAAATGGCGAACGCTCTTATTACCTGATGACGGTTCTCCGGATCCAAAGAATTGATTAACTCCTTAAATTCACTATGCAGTTCAGGTAAAAATAGTGAGCGTAGCGATTTACTGGTTTCGCGGATCTTCTCCACGATCTCTAGCAGTTCGTTACCGCCTTGGTGAACCAAGACCTCTCCTAAAATGTTCCCCAAGAACCGTACGTCCCGTCGCAGCAGATTGTTAGAGTTGCTTTTGCTGACGGTAGTCGTAAGTTCGGTCATGCTGCTCCCCCCATTCTTTTCCGGATCAATGTGTTAAGTTTGTCTGTCTAAATATCGTCTATTAAAGCTTCCTCATATCATACAATAAAACCGTTTGAAAATCTGCAACTTTTTTGTGCTGTAAAGCGACACAGTACCTAAGATTATACACCAATTTCTGAATTTATACAGTCCTTATATTTTATGTATTCTTTCATATATATAATGGCTCTATCGTATATTCTCTATGTATGCTTATATTCGGATTGTGCGGAGCTGGTCAATGAACAGTCCAATTAAAGGAGAATAATGACGATCACGGTTATACGAATAATAAATATGTCTTTCAAAATTATAATCCGGAATGGCTCGCATTAGCAATCTTCCTCTGGCTACCTCGTCCTCCACAGCAAGTCGTGAAATAAATGAGACATGCTGTCCACTCATAAGCGATTGCTTAATCGCCTCCAGTGAATCGAGCAAAATATGCGGTTTTGATTCTTTTCCCTCTCGTTCAAACCATTTATCCGTCAAATGGCGTGTGCTTGATTCCTTGTCATGCAAAATAAAGCTCGCTGAAGCGATCATCGCCGAGTTTAAATTAGAAAATCCGGCAAAATCATGTGTAGGTGCAAAAACAAGGACAAGCTCATCTTCACATAAGGCTTGAGTATGCAGATCAGGCAGATAAAAAGATTCCGTAGACAAGATACCAAGATCAATCTCATGACTGGCAAGCATTTCTTTGATCACCGGTGAAGGTTTAACCGATAAAGAAATGGTAATCCCCGGATGTTGTTCGCCAAACAGCCCCAATATTTTTGGAAGAATATATGTAGCTGGAACATAACTGGCACCAATTTTCAGCGTCCCCCGGCCTGCCTGACTGAACTCTTTTACCACCCGCTCCGCCTCCGCAGCAAGCGCATTGATTTTGATTGCATAATGAAGAAAAGCTTTACCACTCTCCGTAAGAATCATTTTATCCATTCTGGATTCAAATAACTTCTCCCCCAATTGCTGCTCTAAATTCTTCAAATGATACGTAACGGTGGGCTGCTTTAGTCCAAGTTTATCTGCTACCGTGGTAATTTTTTTATGTTTATTCAGCAGTTCTACAATTTCCAGCTTCATTAGATTAAGGTTCATTCTCTTCCACTCCCTCGCCTTTTCCTAAACGGTAACATAGAAGAATTCTATGAATGTTAAAATAAATCGGCAAAAAAGTTAATATCACAGTTACATTCAGCAAATATAGCGGGAATTCTTTACCTTTACACTAAGAACAAGCTTAAGAACAGGCAGGTAGATAGAATGAAGGAAATTACAATCCACAGATTGGAAAAGAAATTCGGAGATGTGCATGCCTTAAAGGCTGCAGATCTGAAGATTCCCGCTGGAAGCTTTACGACATTACTCGGTCCTTCAGGTTGTGGAAAGACGACACTACTCCGTCTGATTGCTGGGCTGGAAACACCGGATGCAGGAGAAATTCTGATCGATGATGAGTTTATTTTTTCAGGCAGCAAAAGAATTAGCCACCCTATTCATCGCCGTAACTTTGGCATGGTTTTTCAAGATTTCGCCCTCTGGCCGCATCTGACTGTGTTCGAGAATGTAGCCTTCGGACTTCGAGCTTCCAAACAAAAAAAGAATTTACGGGTTCGGGTACAGGAGGCACTTCGATCGGTCAAGCTGGAGGGGTTAGAGCTGCGTTTTCCACATCAGCTGTCCGGTGGACAACAGCAGCGGGTTGCTTTTGCCAGAGCCGTAGTCATGCGCCCTCAGCTTGTATTATTCGATGAGCCATTAAGTGCGCTGGATGCGGTCTTGCGAGATGAAATGAGGCTGGAGTTAATCTCCTTGGTGAAAAACATGGGCATTACAGCCCTGTATGTGACGCATGATCAAACCGAGGCGATGTCTATGTCAGATGAAGTAGTTGTAATGCAAGGTGGCACTATTTTACAAAGTGGATCTCCTGAGGACATTTATCGTAAACCGAGTCATCCCTTTGTGGCACACTTTATTGGAAAATCCAACTGGATCGTTCCGGATAAACAGATGCTGCGTCCAGAACATTTACGCTGGTCTCAGGAGGATGCTTCCTTTCTTCCTTTTACAGGGACTATTCAGCATGTGAGTTATATGGGGGATCGCTATGAGATCATTCTGAACATGGAGCACAATGGGACTTGGACCGCTTATCATGATCGGCGCCTACCTGTAGGGGAAAAGATTCAGCTGTACGCTTCAGAGCACCAAATTCATCATCTGAATTAAGCGTCCACTGCATGGAATGGCTCTATATGATGCTGTTCCATGCAGCAAGATGCACACAACAATATTAGGGAGGCAATTACATTGAATCAAATGAAAAAGACAAAAGGGTTAAGTTCACTTCTTCTAACAACTGCACTTGGTATTACTCTAGTGGGCTGCGGCTCCTCGAACACCCCTGCGGCTAACGCAAGCGACAACCAAACCGATACTGCGGCGGCGACGCAAACTGAAGCCCCACAACCAACAGAAAAGACACTAAGCGGCAATCTTGTCGTTTACAGTGCAGGCCCTGAAGGTTTAGCCAATAAAATCAAAGACGGCTTTGAAGCCAAAACTGGCGTTAAAGTTGAAATGTTCCAAGGCACTACAGGAAAAATACTTGCCCGCATGGAAGCAGAAAAATCCAATCCGGTCGTTGATGTTGTTGTCCTCGCCTCTCTTCCGTCCATGCAAGGAATGAAAAACGACGGATTATTACTTCCATATAAAGAAGCGATTAATGCAGACAAGCTGGTTAGCGATTGGTCAGATACAGATGAAGGTAACTATTTCAGTTACAGTGCATCCGCACTCGGTATCGTCTACAATACCAAAAAAGTAAGCTCACCGCCGACCTCCTGGGATGACCTCAGCAAAGCGGAATGGAAGGGTGCAGTCAATATCCCCGATCCTTCACTTTCCGGCTCGGCTCTTGATTTCATGACTGGGTATTTAAGTGCTAAGGGGGACAGTGGCTGGGATCTTTTTAAACAATATAAAAGCAATGAAGTAGCTATGGCAGGCGCCAATCAAGAGGCACTTGATCCGGTGATTACCGGTGCTAAATCCGTCGTTGCTGCTGGCGTAGATTACATGGCTTATAAAGCAAAAGCTGACGGAGAACCTGTGGATATCGTCTACCCTGCTGAAGGAACTGTAATCAGCCCTCGTCCGGCTGCGATCATTAAGACAAGCCCGAATGTAGATAACGCTAAGGCTTTTATCGACTACCTTCTATCCGATGAAGCGCAAGCCCTTGTTGCCAAAGCCTATTTGCTGCCAGGCAGAACTGACGTGAAGGCAGAAAATCGTGCCAATCTTGAAGAAATTAAAACATTTGATGTGAATTGGGAATGGATGAACGAGCACGGCGATGAAGTTTCCTCGACCTTCACACAAATTTTTAAATAAGCGTAATGAATACTAACTCTTTGCGCTCATTTAAATGGGTGAGCGGTGGACTGGCTTTATTTATACTAACCGTGCTCGTGCTGCTGCCACTCCTGCTCATTTTCTGGACCAGTGTTTATCCAGAGGGGCATCTCGATATAACCGCACCACTACGAACCATTATGGGGAGCAATGACCTAGTAGAGGTACTGCTGAATTCTATCGGGCTTGGGGTAAGCGTTATTCTGCTAACTACTTTGTTTGCGCTGCCTCTAGCCTGGATTATGGCAAAAACTGACTTAGGGCGCCACAACTGGCTGGATGTCGTGCTGTTAATTCCATTTATGACGCCGCCTTACATTGGTTCTATGGGCTGGATGTTGTTTATGCAGACGGGTGGGTATATGGAGCAATTTCTGCCCTCCTCCTCCGTGCTTACACCGTATTTCTTTAGCTATGGGGGTATGGTGCTGATCATGAGCCTTCACCTGTTCCCCTTCCTGTATCTGCTGCTGCGCAATGCGCTTTTGCAGATCGGGGGCAATCTGGAGGAAGCAGCCTCTGTTCACGGCGCCCCCTTCTTTTACAGATTTAAAAGAGTGATTATTCCTTTACTGCTCTCTAGCTATGGGCTTGGAGCACTGCTCATCTTCGTTAAAACAATTGCTGAATTCGGTACCCCTGCGACCTTTGGCCGTAGGATCGGCTTTTACGTTCTGACCTCTGAGATCCATAAATATATCTCCAGTTGGCCGATTGATTTCGGTAAGGCTACTTCACTAGCCTCCTTGCTGCTCGGAGTTTGTCTTGTCATGTGGTACATCCAAACTGTAATTAGCAGCCGCTACTCTTACCGTCTGATCGGTGGAAAAGGAACTCGTACTAACCGTTATAAGAGTACAGGAATCGTAGGGTTTCTTAGCTGGGGTTATGTTCTTCTATTGCTTCTGGCATCCATCGGCATTCCTTATTTCTCTATCATAACAGCCTCATTATTGAAGCTTCGGGGAGAAGGTGTATCCTGGAGCAATCTAACCTTAAAACATTATGCAGAGCTGTTATCCCCGGGTTCGCAAGGACTTGAGGCCTTATTAAATAGCTTTACATTAGCTATCGTTGCTTCCAGTATCGCTGTTATTCTCGGGACTTGGTTTGCCTTAACGGTGGGAAAAGGGGCTACATTCAAGCAGAAAATTACAGATTTATTCAGCTTGCTTCCAAATACAGTCCCGGGAATTGTAATTGTAGTAGGGCTAATTCTGCTGTGGAATGCCCGCTGGATGCCTATCCCGCTCTATAATACCTACTGGATGGTTGTACTGACTTATGTCGTACTTTTCCTTCCTTATACTGTTCAGTATGTAAAAGCAAGCTATGGGCAGATCGATTCCTCTCTGATGCAAGCGGGACAAGTATTCGGAGGAAGTAAGCTGTATGTGTTCCGCCGTATCCTGCTTCCCCTCATCCTTCCGGGGATGGTAGCTGGCTGGATGATGACCTTCACCATTTCCAACCGGGAACTGGTAGCCTCATTACTCATTCTGCCACCTTCAATGCAGACCTCGGCAACCTATATTTTTGCCCAGTTTGAACAAGGTGCGGTAGCCATGGGGATGGCCATGGCTGTAATCTCTGTAGGCATCACTACCCTATTACTATTAGTCTTAGAATATTTAAGCCCAGATAGAAAGCGGAGACAACAATGAGCACACTAACGATTTGGGGAGGGGCCGGAGAGCATGGCCGTTCCTCCTATCTTTTGCAGGGCAAGGATTCACGAAATGGCATCCTGCTCGATTGTGGCGTAAAAAAAGAAGGCCCCGGTGAATACCCCCTACTTGATACGGATATTATTCCACATTTGCAGGCAGTATTTCTGTCTCATGCTCATGAGGATCATTCCATAGCGCTGCCCTTACTTTATAAACACGGATACAGAGGTAAGGTATGGACTACTAGATCTACCTCATTACAGCTTCCTGATTATTTCGAGGCCTGGGATAAATATGTGGCGGCTCAGTCCGCATCATTACCTTATCGAGAAATAGATAAGCAATCTATCCAGTTCATGTATTTAGAGGAGCATGTCTGCCCTCAAACTTGGCTGACGCTTGCGCCTAACCTTCGAGTTCAATGGGGACGTAGCGGGCATTTAGCAGGTTCGGTTTGGCTGGCCCTAGAATGGGAGGGCAAGACTGTATTTTTCTCGGGGGATTATTCGGAGGAATCGCAGCTGCTCACGGCAGACACACCAGCAATTATGGAAGCCGAAGCTAAAAATGTGGCTGATCTGTCCATTATAGATGCCGCATATGGGGCAGATCCTGATGAGCAGCTTGTAAAATTACAGCAATTAGAGATAGCCATCCATAACACCTTGCAAAAAGGGGGCTCAGTCCTCCTTCCCGTGCCTATCCATGGCAGAAGCCAGGAATTGATCGTATGGGCAAATGAATGTTTTCCAGATCATCAATTGATCGTTGAAGAAGCACTCGTCGCTCCTTTACGAGCTTTAAGCAACAAGGTGGAATGGCTGAAAGAGGACGCTATTCAGCGCGTAAATGCGCTTTTTAACAGAAAAAGCTTGTGTGTTGTATCTAATTCGGACGAACGCGCGAAGGCAATGTTGAATCTTAAGGGAGCTATCGTATTCACTAATGACGGGATGATGCAGTCAGCAAAAGCACAAGAATACTTTCACCAGCTCTCTGTTTCTCCTGACAACCATGTGATTTTTACGGGACATTTAGCGGCGGGAAGCTTTGGACATCGCCTTGTTAAGCAAGCTATGATCGGAGAATCTAGCAGCGTGCGCTGTACAGTCTCACTTATCCGCTATAAAGTCCATCAAGGCTTGCCGGACATTCGCAAAATGCTCCAAACGATTCCCAGCCACCGGACAGTGCTCGTCCATGCTCCCAAACCACATATCGACCAAGTAGCTTCTATATTAAAGGGAGAAGGTTTCACAGGACTATATTCTTTACAACCCGGCAGCACGCTTTCGTTCTGAAACTTATTTATGTAATATCATAAGAAAAACAATGGGGCTCTTCCTTAGGTCTTATTCAGACTTTTTGGAACAGCCCTTTTTTATGATTCGTACCTATTATCCACTTACTCTTTCGTCGTGCCCGGGCGATCCTTAAAAGCTAGCTCAAACAACCCCGTCGCAGATAAACCTGCAAGGCCCCCAGCCCAAAGGCGAAGCACTAAATCGAGTTCGGTAAAAGGATACGCTACTACGCCGATGAACAAACCTATCAATAGTCCGATAATCGGTACTGCATTACGCGGGATGTTGATACTATTTTTGACCAACTGAACCAGTGCCAGTACGAATACCGCTAATATAGAGGCGAACGCCATAACATCATCTAAAATTGTTCCAATTTCCATCCTTTTCCCTCCTTAGCGGGTACTTGTAATCTCAACCGTTCGAGTCGCTGAATCATAACCTACCTGAGCACCCAGCGCTTCTGCAATAACACGTACAGGGACGTAGGTGATGCCTTTTTCAAGCACTCCATCTGCAACTTTAACCCCGTTAACCTTTACGACAGCAATAACATCACTCTTCAATTCTTCCTCCTCCTTCCGATGGATGACCTTATACGCTGACTCCACCGCAGATGTTGAGGGCTTTGTCCCTGCTCGTAACTGTGTGAGTGTTAACCCAAACGCCATTTGAAAATGGGGGTAATCCTTGAAGCTTGTCCAGTCGCCTCCCCACTCGAAGCCCAGCCCTTTTGCCTCCTTCACAACCTCCTGCCAATCTGCGATCTGGTTGTTATTGCCGTCCCGGCACATATCCCAAGACACACCAGATCCATTCGGCAGCAAAAGAGCAAAATCTACAGCCAATCCAAAATTATGATAGCTATATCCGCCACGTGCATTGGTGACAATCGCTCCGGGCTTGGTGCGGCCTTGGGCATATAGAGCATCCTGCTCGTCAATTGTGCGAAGTCCCTGCGTAATGAGAATGGGGATGTTGAGTTTGTAGCAACGTTCGATTAGAGCAGTAGCAGCGGAACGGACTACGGGGTGTAGGTTGGTTAGACGTTGGGCTGATTTATTTTTCACCTGAGTTATTGTCAGCATGAAGTTCCTCTTTTCTGTCTATCTTTTTCAGATAAATAAATTGGTCGTATTTCCCGGAACGTGTCAGTATCGCTAATATTATAATTCCACCAGTTGTACCGAATTGGGCAATAGCCCAGCTACAATTAAGCCAAGTCAGCCATGTTGCCATGTCCACTCCTAGTAATTCTGCCAAACGGAATAGTAGAACGATAAGCATATTGAATGTATAAGCCAATAAGAAAAAAAGCATAGCCAGCATAAACACGCTGACCACACCTTTTTGGAATCTTTCGTAAAAATATTGCCTGTGGCGATGAATAATGTATAATCCGCAAGCCGTATTAGTGCCATATAGCACCAATAATAAAAATTCAATCATGTGCATCATGATCCCCTCGATCATAAACTAAATATTTGGCGAACCGGTTACGATCAATCTCCTCCTGAATTTCCTGCGAGACATTTTTATAATGACTTATGGTCAGTGTAACGCTGGTAGAGGCTCTACGGAGCTCCATCTCTTTATCAACATGCCGGGGGAGAAGCAGCCGCCGAATCCATTGTGACAGCATTCCTAACTCCCCCTGTCTTCCGTATGGTCAATCTTCAGTTTCTTTAAGACGTCCAGTGTGGGCTGCATAAACTCCGAGCGCTCCTTATCCAAAATCGCTTGCAGACGATCCCGATCCTCCTCTGCCCGATCCAGCATTTCTCGCGGTACAAGGTTCCCTTTGACAATCGCACGCAATAACACCATCAGCACGATCATCAAAATGAAAGCAACAATATAAGCCAGCCCATACTTATCTGCCAGCGGCAGCAGCTTCTCCAATTGCGCAATATCCCCTTCGCCCATTCGTCCGCTCCTTTCTGTAATGATGTTGATGCGTAATAGCCCCCGGCACCACCGAGGGCACAAAAAAACACGCTCCTGTGTGGATGCGTGCTAATTATTTGGCTGATGAAGCTTGCTCAGTCGAATCGTTTTCAGCAAAATGAAATTCTGATCGTTTCTGGATAATCTGATCCTTAACCAAAATCTCATTATCCGGCTGCATGTTATAGGAAGAAATGATATTCTCTATCGGACCCTCCTCACGATCAAAACGAGTGATGCAGGCATTGGCCATCAAGCGGATTTTGGCGGCTGTTATTGAATCCATTGTCATAATTACAACTCACCTCCTTTTGGGTTTATATGCTGAGTAATTCAGCCATAATGACTTCGACATCTTGAAGCCTGTCTTGCAAAGCAGTATTCTCAGCACGGAGTTGCTCGACTTCGCTTAATTCTGGTGGTTTGTTAGCTTCTGCTTCTAGATATGCTTCCCACGCCGCTTCCAGTTCTTCTTCCGTTGGTTGCGGGGCGTCTAGGTTCCAAGCTGCGATGTATGGGCCACGTTCTACAATGTCATAGTCTTCACCCTCGACTAGTCGATTAAAATCCACTACATAACGATAGTGTACACCTTCTATATACTCGGTTTCGTCTTCATCTAATGGTCGGATTTCGTAGCGTGTCCGTCCGTGTACGCCTTCGTGTAATACGGGTTCAGCTCCATTATCTTGCACTATGAAATCTTTTATTGGGTCGGCGTTTGGGTATAGATACATAATTGCTTGTGCTATATTCATTGTTCCTCATCCCCTTTTCTATGCAACTTTAACTATTCTCAAATGACTGAAAAGACCGTCACCAGTTACCCCAACGTTAGATGTTCCGTAATGATAAATGTAAAATTCAAGCGTATGCCCAGCGCTAAGATCTGTATTAGAAACCCCAAGGACGGAAACGTCTTGCCCACTAGCTGACGCAACGGTTCTTCCAATGCACTGATCCCGCGCTCCGTTTTTATAAATTTGAATCTGAACCACAAATGGCAAGGGTACGGATGTGCATGTAGCCATAACATCAATAGCGTATATACCAGCAGCTTTTGCAGTGAAAACCCCGGTGGTCGCATTCCATTCACCTAAACGATCATAGTAAACCGATGGGAATAAAAGTTTAGTGAATGTGTTCGGTACGATTGTTTGTGTAGCGCTACCGCCGCACGCAATATTACTTCTGGAATTCGTTGTATTATCTCCCCATGGGTTAAGAACTCCACTTGTGATGATACCATTTAATGAGCCTTCGGGAGTTATTCCTGATGGCTGTGAGCCATATTTATAGATTGAACCGCCATGACTAGTGTAAAGACCTACGCCATTCGCTTGCCCCGTGTTTTCGAGTGATGTAACAATCGAAGCACTTCCGACTATTATTCCAAAGTTTCGTCCAGATACCGAAGAATTTCTAATGTCTGCGTTTTGACCTGCAATATTAATGCCCGGATAATTAGCGGTAGTTCCACAGGAGCAATTTTTAATGTCGATGTTTCCACCGTCATACGCATTAAAACCCATTGAGGTTGTGGTATTAGCAGAAAAACCGTCTATAACAATACGATTGCACCGTTCAGCCACGAAGGAGCGGATAGTTACAGAAGTACCCATAAATTGAACATGACCACCGCCTACTTTGCCGCTAATCCTCACATCTTCGGCATAGGTTCCAGATGTAACATTTATAGATGCAGTATGATTAACAACTTGAGGAATCATGCCGATAGCCCTATTGATTGTTTTAAATGCCCCTGCTGCCGTATTGGCTAAACCGTTGTTTATGTCATTCCCATCCGTCCGTACATAGTACGTAATATCCGCTGTCGTCTGCTGAGGCGTAGTAACCAACGGCGCCTTACCATTCAACTGCCCCTGAATCCCACTAGTCACCCCATCCAAATACCCAAACTCTGCGTTCGAGACCACGCCAGTCCCAATCTTCGAAGCATCAATTCCGGCTGAAGCATTAACATCGGCGTTTACAATCACCCCAGCCGCAATAGCCGTAACTCCATCACCAGTACTAGTGACATCCCCCGTGTGATTAGGATGCACATAATTATTCGCTCCCGTAGCAATCCCCGCCAGCTTCGTTTTCTCGGCAGCGGTGTAATCGTTCGTGGACAGCTGTTTGCCTGTTACTTTATCGACCTTACCATTCACTGCATTATCCAAAATGTCCATATTCCCGTTCAGATCGGCAATATCAACGATATCTGTTCCCTCTGGCTTCTTTAAGCCCAAATTTCCTGTGGTTTGCATATGTCACTCTCCTATCTATAAGTTCTTAATTCGTTCCATGTTTTACTGTGAGCACTCTCCCAAGTCAAAGCCTTAACAGAGTCCCACCAGGTATAGCTGAACACAAATTCATAAGCTAAATGCGCAGGTTTAATCTCTTCGATGATTTGAATCAACCCTGCCATATTCGGAGGAATCCCCAGTGTACTCACAAAATGAATCTCAAAACGGTACTCTTCAGGCACTTCCTTTACTTCAACCACTCCACCTGAAAAAGCTGACGCCGTCCGCTGAATCATTTCCGGTGTGGTCGTTCCATTTCCACGCAGCTTTGCCTTAATCATCTCTCGACGAGTGGCATAAGACTTGGATGGATCGCTGCTGAGTCCAAGTTCGGATTCCCAGCGCCCAAGGCTCACTGTAGCCGTTTCAATAAACGCCTGATCCAGTACATCTATAGTACCTACCTTCAGTCCACCAATTTCTAGCCCGATGGTCTCCTGAAGCTTCTCCATTTCGCGGACATCCTTATAATAATCCGGTAAATACTGCATTAGATCAGGCGCCTCGACTTCACCCGGATGGCTCGAATCTTTATCTGCGGAATATAACAATTCGCTGTATAAAGAGCTGCCGTAACTCATCCTCTACACCCCCTTCAGTTGATTCCAGGTTAGGGGGCCTTTGGGCAAATAATCATGTGTATGCGCCGCCGGAGGAAATACCACTGGTTTACCTGCTACCCCCGCCCAAGCTACACTATCCGCTTGTTGCGCAAAATCCACCTTGCCATTGTTATTCGTATCGTAAATGCTTTTCAGCATATCCCCGGTACTCTGCGCGGCTACCAGTAAGACATTGCCAGCGGCAGAACCAATGTACAGCTTGCCACTGTCTGTACAATACCCAAGCTCACCAATAGCCAGCGCTCCAATGGCGCTTTCCAAGCCGCGGCGTATTTGAATCAATGTTTTTAGAGCCATTGTCCCGCCCCCTAGAATGTTCCGCCATCAATACTGGCCACGGTAAGTTTATTGCCATTCGCAGCATCATAAACGATACTGCTTCCATCCACACTTACAGCTACACCGGCTGCATCCACGGTGATTCCTTTTCCAGCGGTAACCGCAATCGCGTCTGCAGTGACCGTGATCCCATTGCCCGCACCAATGTTCAGCGTCACAGCATCGGCTTGACCCCCACCAATCAGCCCGTTCCCGGCTGTAATGGTCTGTAGTGCACCACCGGTACGTACCCATGCGCTGCCGTTCCAGCTGTAAATCTTCTGCTCATCATCGACGTAAGCGGTCCAACCTACGGCAGGAACATAAAATACCCAAGCGGCAGATTGGTATTCAACAATTTGATTCGTTTTGCCCGCCCATGCCCCGGTTGCCCCTGCTGGAATAATATAACGATCCCCCTCAACCGGACTGGCAGGTGGAGCCAGCAGGTTCTGGTCTTTTACCGATGCTTGCGGTTCGATGTTATGCTTAGCCAGCTCAATTTCATTTTTAATCTTTTGCGCAGACCACAAGTCTGTAATCGTAGTCCCCGCATCATTGATCGTCCGGTGCTTGGCCACATCATCAATGTGAGTCTTGATCTCAGCGGCAGTCTTTACATTTGTCCCATCCGATACTTTATTGATATGTCCCGCACTAATATCCGCTTTAAGCACCTTCGCATAGGTTGCTCCATCAGCGATATCATCAATTGTACCTGTCAGATCGGTAAGCTTCTGCGCATTCACCCGCCGCCATGCTGCCCCATCATCAAAATATAAATATCCGCTATTCGAACCCGTAGTCACGTAATACAAACGACCAACGGATCCTGCAACCGGACGCGAAGCTTCTGGCCCTGACAGCGCCCTGCCGACCATGGAATTGGACGTGCCGTCACCAATATAAACTTCCTTAGTATCACTGCAAAAACCAAGCTCACCTGCCTTCAACACGCCATAACTCGTTAGCTCAGCCTTTGTACCCCGCTTTATTTGTATGGTCTGTGCCATTTTACACCTCTCTTCTAAATGATCCTCCGTCAATCTGGCCTTTGTTCTTATAACGCTCTATTTCAGTTTGGACAGCGGTAAGACTCACCTGCAAACCGTTAATATCCTCTGCTTCAACCGTATCGCCGGGGGTTTCGTAAGTCACATATACCTCAGGCACATCGGCAAAAATCTTAATCAACCGCCGCCAGGGCGCCTCATCCGGAAAAGACACAGTGAAATTGCGTAGCTCGATCCCGGAATACTGTGACCCTGTGTACACCGCAATGGTCTGATTATTAATATTGTCATGCGCTAGAAGACCACTGTAAACGCCATTTACAAGCGGTAATCTCTCTTCGATAACATAGCTGCTACCGTTTGCTTTTTTATTAAGTTTTTCTTGAAAAATATCAATTTGCTCTGGATAACCCATGCTACACCTCCAGTAGAACGTTACCGAACAACGGTACTTCTTCTTCGTTCAACATCACATTGCCCGCTCCACTGTTCAACTTCAGCTCTGTGTAATCCGCGACTCCTTCAGTAGCAAGCAATAATGCCCCGATGACAGACTGACTGATATAGGTTGCTGAAAAAGCCTTCTCCTTGCGATATTGCTCAAGCATCACCTGAAAGCCTTGGTTTACAGCTTGCAGTGCATAGCCAGAAGCAAGGGTTACCTTGGCGCTTATACTGATGTTTTTGCCCGCAGCCGGCGCCACGGTCACCACAGCCCCTACCGGTGCTTGTCCCTCACCCGCTCCTGAGACCGGATCAATGTATTGCTGCACCTGAGCCGCCAACAGCTCGGATGCAGGTTTTTTTTCGGCGTCCACAATAATCACCTTCACAGTTTTAGGACCTTTCCATAATGGAAAAACACGTGCGCCTCCTACACCCGGAACTTGCAGTCCCCACTCCATATAGTGATATTTATTTCCGCTAGTAGCTGGGCGTCTGGCTGAATCCAAATAACGCTGGCGTAGCGCATCATCCGTTTCAATGTCCTCCCCAGGGATCAGAAGAGAAGCTATTTCTCCGCGCGCTAGGTCTGAAATATAATCCACTGGCAGTAAAGAGCCAAAATATCGATTTCCTTCTTCTCCAGCGGTTTCACTTTCCAAGCGATACACTCCAGGAGATAACTTCTCCACAGCCGTATAATTCAGCATTTCGAGTGAGAAGCGGCTGCCGAGTGGAACATCCAACAATCCTCCATCCGCCTTATAAAAAATCCCTTTCAGCTGTGCCTTGCTGGCTTCACGCCTTACAATGCCTGACCAGGAGATGCTTCGCTCCAAGTACTCTCCGGTAGCCGTATCTGCAAAATACAGATTATTATTCACATCCAGCTCAATATACATCTGTGCCAACTCAGCGGCTGCTGGAGCCAACGCGTCATAAATGATGCTGCCCTCGCGTTTATCCAATCCTGATGGAATCCGGTCCAGCATCCGCTCCAAAAGAGCCTCATACGTCTGATCCTCATACATCCTCATTCCACTCCTTTCTCAGCTGAAAATTTCCGTAACGTGTGACGACCTTGCAGTCAAAAGTTAGATTATCTCCGGTAAACGAAACAACAATATTCTCTAAGCTAAGGATTCGTTCATCCTGAAGTAGTGCCTCACTAACGATACGTCTGATTTCAGCTCTAACCAGCAGCCGATCCTTGCCAAGCACCAACCGCCACTCTGTTCCGTAATCCGAACTGTAAATCAGATGTTCAAACCGATCGGTTCGCAAAATTTTTGCCGCTGCCTGTTGAACTGCTTCCAGTCCATCCGTTTGGCCTGTAATCCTTTTTCTCTCCCAATCCATTCGGTACGTAAGACTAGGACTTTCCCCACGCTCAAGGTTGACCTCCCCCTCAAGCAGGGCCGTTATCGGTCCAGCTTTTCCAATCGCCGGGATCATATCGGACTCACCAGCCGATCCAGAACAATGTAGCTTTGTCCGCCCTGCATTCGAACCATTAATACGCGGTCCCCACTCGCTAATCCTCGCCGAAGTATTACTTCTTTGCCCTCGATGTCGATCTTGCTTTCCATTACCGATTCAGGCAGCACTAACGCATTCCCCGATAAAACAAACCGCTGATCCACCTGAATCTGCAAAGGAGCTGCCACCGTTACCGTTCCATAAGAAAAAGCCACGGGATTTGTACTTCCCACGGCTCCTAGACTTGCTTTTTTAATAATATCTAACATCATTTCTACACCACCTTAATATCGAGGGACATTGTATGCTCCCCTCCAGAAATCTTATGGCTGCATTGGTCCACCAGAAACAATTGAGTCTCGAATTCATCCAATAGGACATAAATGAAATTGCCTGCTCTTACACGCATATCACCAATCGCCTGTATGGAGAGACTAAGCTTTTCACGATTGTGCATTTTCAGCAGATTGTTTGCCTTCTCCTGAATTTGTGCAGCATTCGCTTTGTCATCAGCCTTTTGATACAAGTGCAGGATACCCCAGCGTTTCACATTGTCCTTGTCACTGACCGGATAGAAATCGCGTTTGCCCGATGCCTCGTTGTCCTTGTACAGAAAAATCGTGTTGTACGTATCGTCATCAATACTTTTTTTGAGCGAATAATCGTACAGATAATGCCCCGCTCCCAGCACCAGGTTAAGCAGCATAGAATCCGGTTTACGCAGCGTCAGCTTCCCAAAATCATCGTAAAAAGCCATCAGCCGCCCCTTAAACTGAAGCTCACTGCCGATGGCTCCCATAATGATGTCCAACAGCTTTTTGTCATCTTCAATTAAAGAAGGAATCCGGTACTCTGTCTCCTCCAGCACACCTGTCTTTAATCCGTAGTCCGTTGTTATTTTCTTGATCACATCACTAGCCGTAACATCCTGCAAAACATAACTACCATTGCCCAGCAAATAACGAATCTGATCATAGGCAGTCAGCTTAATCTCTTGATCCGAGCCCGTATCAATGCTGAACACAAATCCGTAAAATACATCTACATTATCTTTACTGAACTGAATAATATCACCGTTGCTAATCCCGAACTTGGGGAGCTGATAAATTCCGTTGTCCACAAGCGTTAACTCTAGCGTTGACGGTTTACCTGACCGTGCAGTTTTCCAAGAAATATCTGAGACTATGCCAGAAATATCCCATATATTCCCTCCTTTATTCTTCACTAGCAGTTCCATAACAGCCTCCTACGGCAGCTTGATGACTTTACCGATGGGCAGCTTTTTCAGCTCACTATCCGGAATGCCATTAAGCTTCTGAATGGCTTTGTACTTCGAGCCATCTCCTAGGTTTTTTTGAGCGATGCTCCATAGACTGTCTCCAGCTTTTAAGGTATAGGTAGTAGGCTTTGCCTTTTCATTGGCCCTCTTCTGCTCCGCCTTCACTTCACCTTTAACAACCTTCACAGCTACCGCCTGATAGAATACGTATTTTTTGAGAGATAACGAATATTCAATATCCCCTGACGTACCCGCACTAAGCTTCCAAGTGAAACCTTCGATGCTCATAGCCATATTCACAGCAAAATCAATTTTTAAAGATGCATCCTCACTAATTGAAGATTCCTCTAGCCATTTCTGTGGTTTGTTTAACTTCTTTTTATCCTTTTTCGTATCATCGGGATACCTCACACCGGAGAACACAAACCGAATGGGCCGACGACTCGTCATCCATTTCTTAATAAGCTCCACATATTCAAAAGGTCTCTTCAGCCCGTCCTCCTGCACCAATACGAACGGATACCTTTGTGCCGGAAAAATACTTTCAATCGTGATCTCCGTAAGCTTCGGATAAGCAATCGTATTGATCTCACCCAGATCGATAATGGTATAGCTTTTTCCATCTCCACTCTCCTTGATTTCCAAGGTCTCTGGATTGACTGGCAGCCGGATTGCATCCTCCTGATTATTAAAACCCAAAAAAATCCCGTACTCTTCCACGTTACGTATACACCCCCTGCGCCGTAGAGACAAACTCCTCGTTCAGCTTTTGCCCGATCTTGTTGATAATCGTATCAATGTCTCCGGCATTGTTAATATTTCCGGTCGTCACCTGCACCGTCGGCGTAAGCTCCACAAAATTCTGGATCGCCTGAATCTCGGCCAGCTCGCGGAGCATTTTCAGATCATCACTGGAGATGTCTACGGTGTCGTTGATGGAGCCGAGCTCGTTCACACGGTTGACGGTGTTCAGATTACCAGGTACTCCTGCATTTTGAAAAGAACCTACAGCGGAAGGCGTATTTAACGCAGGAGTTTTCGTCACAGGAACTACTGGAACCTCAGGAATGGTAGGCGATTTCGGAGGTTTCGTTGAATCATCTTGATGAGTAGTATTCCATTGATTGATTGTAGTCTCGTTATTCGTATTCCCCCCTACGTTTAGGCTTTCTTTAAATTTGTTAACATCAAATTCTTGCGTATATTTCGCAGCCGTATCAAAAGTATTTTCAATGCTCATCTCCACGTTCTGTTTAAATTGACTGCTGTCAACCCGTTCAAGATGAAGATTAATCTCTGATTCTATACCTATAAATTTACCAACAGCCCCAATTACTTTATTAATACCACCTAATAAAAAATTGGCAGCATCAATGATACCATTAATAAATCCGGTCCATAGATCAATCACATAACCTACAAAATCTGCAACGATCTGTCCGAGAGCCCTGAACATATTGGCAAGAAAATCTCTTACTGGCTGAAGAGCTGCAACAATTCCTAAAAAAGCCACAATAAGTGCAATAACAAGTCCAATTACAAGCGCAATAGGATTGGCATTTAACACAGCGTTGTAAATCCCTTGCGCTGCGGTAGCGATCCCAGTCGCAATTGCTGACATATTTGTTGCGATTGCTGCTGCACCCATAGCAATTTTATAAGCAATAATCCCAGCAACAATTCCCAAAAGAATGGGTACTACATAAGGCAACGTGCTGCTAAGAACACTCCAAAGGAATAAGGCTCCCTGTACAACTTGTGAAAAACCTTGTGCTATAATAGCCAATCCAATGGCCATCCCATCGATAATAGGCTGAAAGGTTCCTTCTGAGAACGCATCGTTAAGAATGCTTAACAGCGGAGAAAATGCTGCAAGTGCCCCTTGTCCCATGCCAGCTAAGGAATTGTTATAGTTTCCAAGAAGTGTCTGCCACTGATTTACGGGTGAATCCATCATGGTTTGCAGCGAAGTACTCGTCATACCTGCCGTTGTCATGATATCTCCCAAAGTACTTAAAAAAGCGCCCATGTTCCCCGTACTGGCTACTAGGTCGAGTCCACCAAGCTCCTCTTCATCTACCTGAAGCATCGATGCTAAGTCACTAGAGTCTCCATCAAATGCAGAATTAATAGCTGATGAAGTATCGCCAATATCCTTACCTTCTGGAGACATCATACTAAGCCTTGTGGAATAATCCATTAGCTTATCTAGCTGGTCCGTATTTTGTGTTTTAGGATAAAACGACAAGACACTTTCCATAGACTTGCTGACGTCCTGTCCGGTTTCTAGCGCTCTCTTCTTGAATTTATCAAACATAGCTACACCAACATCAGCATTTCCGGTTTTTGCTTTGAAAAGATCTTCCCACTTTTGCTGCTCAGCAGCTGGCACAAGCACCTTCTCCATGACACCCTTAACTTTTTCCACCATACCCTTAGCCTTTTCAAAGGCCCCCGTAAGCTTTTCCCAGGTTCCTGCTTGCTTTTCAGCTCCTCCAGCCCCTCTATCAGCCGCATCATTCAGTCTCTCCTGAGCCTGAACCGCACCTCCAATAGAAGCTTGAATTCTGGTATAAGCTGCACTGTAATTATTAGTGATGTTGTACACGGGTTTATTGACTATTTTCATACTGATACGGTTTAAGGTTGCTGAAAAGGAATTTGAAATATTTGCCGAGACCTGTGTTGTAATCTGATTGGTTATATCATTGATCCATTGATTGGAAACTTGCTGTATTCCAGCTATATTATTTTGTACACCTGCCATTCTCTCACCCCCTAACTATCTCTTCCTCGCCTTACTCCGTGCCTGATCGCGCTTCTCCTTCTCCACACGAACAGCAATCATCGCATATATTGCGGCGCGTTCGCGGGAAGACAGCTTCATCAGCTCATGGGGTAAAATGTGCAGCTCATGGAGGGCGTAATAAGCAAAATTGGCTTCACTATCGCCCTCGTTGATTAGTTTTTTACTTCATCCACCAGCTCGTTCATGTCCGTGCCAAAACCATTTAAGGCCTGCACCCGCTCACCCAACGCCGCGAATTCACCCGGAAGCAGCATTTTACGCAGCAGTGTTTCAGCGCCAAGTACGCCATAAGAACGCTGCAGTTCAGCATTTTTTAGATCCGGATGCATTACACTTGAGGTCATCAGCTTCGCCATATAATCGTTAGGCTCAATTTCAGAGGTATACACTCCGTTTTTCCCTTTGACTTTGCGGGTTGCGGCCTTGCGGCATTCCTGATTCTCATCCTCAGTCATACTGCGCAACTTCCAGGCCACCGCATTTCCTTCCTTATCCTTAAAACGCTGGGATACCACAAACTCCTCGGTCGTGTCACATGCTACATTTTGGGCAAAAAACAAACTTAATTCGCTCATTGTCTTCCTCCTAGAATTATTTATTTAGATACTTCTCCTGCTACTAGCTGCCAATAGACAGAGAAGAGACCCGTCGCTCATTCTACGTTCGGGTCTTGCTTGCTCCAATCTATCTAGTTGTCTTAATTAAAGCCCGGAACCTGCCGGAGCACCAAAAGCTTGCACAATCTGCACATCTTCAAAGGTAAAGCTAACTTCTTCTTCCAGAGCGTCTGACTCTGTATCGAGTGAGGCCATGATGACACTATCGAGGTTCACCCCTTTTAGAATAATCCGTTGTGCCCCCACGCTGGACGATGGATCCTCGTTCGTAACCTCAATATCGAAGTACTGATCAACACCCGTATTCATATAATCGAGCATCATCTGGCGGAAACGACTAGTCATATAAAAAATCGTCATCGAACCGCTGCCCGACCATCCAGTCGCTTTATGCTGAACACCCCGGCGGCCCAGTGTTTTCACTTCTGCTTTTGTTTTTTCTACTGTAGCTTCAAGAGTTTTCACATAGAACATCTCTTCAGTTTGCGTACCAATCACAGCATAAGCACGGCCCTCCTGGCCGGAAATCGTATCACTAGCTTTTAAAAATGCCATCTTAAACCACCTTCACTTTCATATATACTTTTTCTACGGAATCTACCGGTTTCACAGCCACATCCAGCACGATACTGTCACTATCTGCACCAGCCACAACTACAACATCTGTCTGCGCGTTAAAGCCCTCAATCGCACCCATATCCTGCAAATCATTCATATAAGTCGCACACTGTGACCAGAAAAGAGCACGGCCATCTTCATTATTCGCGACCTTACCGATATAGTAGTTCTCAAAAATACGCTTCATATCATTTGCAATTCCATCCAGCACGCGAAGTACACGATTTTTGGAGAATGCTTTGCCTTTGTCCGGTGAAAATGCGGTAAATGTATTAATATCCTGTTCCACCACAGCCCGTCCGCCACTGTAAGTAAAGATAAGCTCTCCTTTTAGCAACGCAGCTGTAGTCTCAGAATGGCTAAGTCTTACATCAGCATCCACCGAATCATCATAACCCTGATAAGTCAGCGATTCATTAACAGCAGCTGCTGCTGTAGCACCAGCTACCCAAGCAACGACATTGACGTTATCAATCGTAGTTCCGTCGCTCAGTACTACCCCATTATTCACGCTAATCACACCTTCATGACCTGCAGCCGCATAATCGGATAGTACAGCCTGTACCTTTTTCCCTTCTGTATCCCGAAGCCGTCTCACAAAAGAACTGTAGAGTGCCTTGAGAGCACTATCCTGCGATACTAGACCCACGGTTTGGAATTCTTGCACCTCAAGAGCAGACAGGAAGTCACTATGTGCTCCATTCGTCACGGTTCCGTTAGCCCCCCCTGTAAGCGGCATGCCTGCAATTAGCTTCAAGCCTTCTGCACCATTTTTCTGGAATTGAACATAATCGTTCGCGACCAACTCCTCAGCCGTTCCAACTGTTTGCTTGTTCGGTTCTGTTCCATTAAGCAACGTCTTTACATCAAAAAGAGCAACATTCTCTATATTTTTCTCAATCACAATCGAAAGATCATTTCCGCGTACACCGCCATATTTAGCTGTTACCTGAAGACCGTTATTTGTGACTGCCGCTTTAACGCCTTCATTCAATCGATAGAGCAGCAAGGTTCCCGCCCGTTTCAGCGCTTCACGCACTGGCAATAGAGTTGGATGTTCCAAATCAACTCCTAGCAGCTTATTCACATCATCCTGCGGGGTAATCTTCATGATTACTCCCGGTTCTCCCCAAGATAGGGCAAGCGCCAATGCCGTAATCCCGCGTTCTCCCATTTTGCCGATGGCACCTTGATTTGATGCTACATTTACGTACACCCCAGGGCGCACCTTATTTTGCGTTGTCCATGTTCCGCCTGCCATTAGTTCATTACCTCCTTATTTTTGAACAATCCCATAGATTGCTTTGCTTCTTCGAGCGTATAGTTCTTGCCATCCTGCAAAATAACGTTCAATATATCCTTTTCCCTCGGCGTAAAAAGTGAGGAATTCACAATCTGTTCCTTACTGAACCCATTCCCGTTACTCCCTTTAGTACTCATTTCAATCGTTCTCCTCCAATCATTTGTCCCATCTTAATGCTGTCAGGCTTGTCGTTTTGCAAATACAACATATAGTCAACTGTAAACAGCGGCCCATGCCCTTCAGTTCCAGCTTCCCACGCTTGCCTAACTACACGAAAAGCTCCACCATCCTGCTCCATTCCTGCCATCGCCTCACTTAGCTTATCTGCCATTCTCTCAGCTTCCAGCAAATTGCCTTGCTCATAACGGATGCCAAAACGGTAGACCGCTAAATACCTGCCCTCCCGCTGCCGATCCAGTGTTGCTGAGATCAGTCCGGGATGAAAATAGGCTGTTTGAGGTTTTTCTCCTTCTACATATACAGGCACATCAGGAAAATACCATTCAAGTGTACTTGTAATGTGTTCTCGCAATTGTTGTACCGACATCACTCCATTCCTTTCTGATCTGCGACCGTTCGTCGATCCTTGATGGTGTTAACCTTCAACTGCATGAACATTAAGCAGACACCCCCTCAACTAGATTTAAGAAAAAAGGATACTATCCGAGGTTGGATAATATCCCTTCTTCATTAGGCAAATGCGAGAAGAATCTTTCACCGCTAGGTTTGTTCTCATCACCCTTAGGGCGGAACTATTAGCAGAGCATTCATGCTCTTGCGGTGTTCTTTTGCTTCATTTGCCATGTTATAATCATACCCCCATATTTTCCTTGCGGAGAGGGTAAACGGACGAGGTTTTGGCTAGCTTTTGGATGGTATAGAGCGGTTTTTCGGAGGAACATAATTGAAGACAAGCTTAAGAGCCTTCGTCCCTCCTTTTATGGACGGCAAGTTTTTGTGCGAGGATTATAAGGATAAAGTACATCCTGAAACTTATACTTTCTTTATAATTCAAAAAAAGACCGCATCATCCACTCGGACGATACAGTCTTCTTTACTAATCACACTATTCTATTTCTATTAAGTAATACTCATTTTCTCTTTCTTTACCCTAGGCGCTGTTGTTACTAAAGTTTGCAGAGATAGTAAACCGAGATCCGTTAACGCTAATGCCATCTTGTAAAAAGCCTTCGAGCGTATCTTCACGTAAGTGTCCTTACTTACCGGTGGATCAAACACATGATTGTAAATCGTATAATCGTACATCTCGTCTCTTCTCATATACCTTTCCCGTACCAGCTGCTGTTCTCTTGTATCGAGTCTCTCTACCACAGAGTCTATTGCGGAACAATAAGCTCTCCTTGCGGCGGGGATGTCCACATTATAAGAAGCTATCGCAGCAGTTTGATCAGTTACAGTGTTAGTAGGACCATGAAATCTTTCTGTGTATGAATAAGTTGTGCTAGCTTCTTTAGCTTCAAATGTAACGGTCTTAAAAATACGGTATTTCTCCAACATGCTCTCTATAGCGACCTGGGTTCGGCGACGGTCCAACTCTGGTAAAGTTGATATGTTCATCATTTATGCACTCCTTTTGGGTTTAACTGAATGAGATTTAATTTGCGGAATTTTCCAGCCCAATGTGATAAAATAAATCTTGTTCGTATTCTGTTCGTATTTTTCTATAATATACCACTTCTTTACCAATCTCGTAAAACCCCGTTTTAGGCTGTTTTTATCGAAAAAGAGCGTATATCCCTCCATTATCTTGCCTTTTGGCAATAATATACGCTTTGTTGTTTACCTATTGGCAAAAATGGCTTATATTATTATCATAAGGTTACAGCCAATAAGGAGTGAGTTGAGATGAAACAGGAATTCGGGGATTATATGAAGCATCTTCGGGAAACAAAGGGACTCACCATTAATCAATTAGCAGCAGCAGCCGGAATTAGCGGTTCGCAAATTTCCCGGATTGAGAATGGATTAAGAGGGGTTCCTAAACCAACCACGTTACGCAAAATTGCTGAGGCCACTGGCGTCCCCTACGAGGAGCTAATGGATCAGGCAGGGTATTTGCAGGACCAGACTCTTTCAAGCGATGAGGCTGTCCCAGATTGGGCTACAAGCAAAGATAAACGAGACTTTCGAAAAATGCTAGAGGATGATGGAGAGCTGATGTTTGATGGGATTCCATTAGACAAAGAAGATAAACAGAGGATAAAAGATGTACTAACCGGATTGTTCTGGGAAGCCAAACAGATGAATAAGAGAAAAAAATCCAAAGACACTAAATAACTATACTAACATGCTGCAGGTGAAGAACATGGATGAACTGATCAATAGTCTGATTAAAAAATATAAAACCAACTGCCCGTTCGAGCTTGCCGCAGCACTAGGCATTCAAATTCATTTCATGAACCTGGGGACTGGCACAAAGGGATTATATTATCGAAAACTAAGAAGAAGGTTTATCGTCATTCATAATGAGTTGCCTGTAGAATGGCAGCGCTTCGTTTGTGCGCATGAATTAGGGCATGATCGGCTTCACAAGGGGATCAATCGCTTTTTTCTGGAGGAAAGCTCCTATTTCTCTCCTGGGAAGCTTGAACGTCAAGCTAATGTCTTTGCTGTAAAATTACTTTCTTCGGGCAGAAGCCCCGAACAAGAGGAATCATGGAGAAACTATTATCTACGGATTGGAATTCCACCGGAAGTCCGATTTTTTTTGGAGGAATAATAGAACATACGTTCTTAGGCTGTATTTATATGTTTATTCAATACATAACAAAAAAGCCCTTACCGAAGTAAGAGCTTTTGAGCAGCGATTAAGCTGAGTATCGGGATGACACGATTTGAACATGCGACCCCCTGGTCCCAAACCAGGTGCTCTACCAAGCTGAGCTACATCCCGTTACTATAAAATTATGGAGCGGGTGATGGGAATCGAACCCACGCTATCAGCTTGGAAGGCTGAAGTTCTACCATTGAACTACACCCGCAAAGGTGAAAATCGGGATGACACGATTTGAACATGCGACCCCCTGGTCCCAAACCAGGTGCTCTACCAAGCTGAGCTACATCCCGTTATAAATACTATAATTGCTTAATAATAAAAATGGCGCGCCCTGAGAGATTCGAACTCCCGGCCTTTTGATTCGTAGTCAAACGCTCTATCCAGCTGAGCTAAGGGCGCAAAATTATGGAGCGGACGACGGGAATCGAACCCGCGACCCTCGCCTTGGCAAGGCGATGCTCTACCGCTGAGCCACGTCCGCAATAAGTGGTGCGCGTGAAGGGACTTGAACCCCCACGTCGTGAAACGCCAGATCCTAAGTCTGGTGCGTCTGCCATTCCGCCACACGCGCATGATAATAATAAAAGTGAGCCATGAAGGACTCGAACCTTCGACACCCTGATTAAAAGTCAGGTGCTCTACCAACTGAGCTAATGGCTCGCACTTGGCTGGGGATATAGGATTCGAACCTATGAGTGACGGAGTCAAAGTCCGTTGCCTTACCGCTTGGCTAATCCCCATTGATGGTACCTCTATGTTGCCCATAATCTCTTAGGAAGATTATGGTGGAGGCTGAGGGGATCGAACCCCCGACCCTCTGCTTGTAAGGCAGATGCTCTCCCAGCTGAGCTAAGCCTCCATATCTATGGGACCCTCTAAGGGTAAGTACAAGTAAAAGTTGGTGACCCGTATGGGATTCGAACCCATGTTACCTCCGTGAAAGGGAGGTGTCTTAACCCCTTGACCAACGGGCCTTGCAAATCTGTGGAGCTCTCAACCGGATTCGAACCGGTGACCTCTTCCTTACCATGGAAGCACTCTACCTGCTGAGCTATGAGAGCATGGCTCCCCGAACAGGACTCGAACCTGTGACAACTCGATTAACAGTCGAGTGCTCTACCAACTGAGCTATCAGGGAATATCCGCTTGGCAACGTCCTACTCTCCCAGGACCCTTCGGTCCAAGTACCATCGGCGCTGGAGGGCTTAACGGTCGTGTTCGGGATGGGTACGCGTGGAACCCCTCCGCTATCGCCACCAAACGGGCATTTACAGCGTAAATGCTCAGGCTTAATCGCCTGAAAACTGAATCCGAAACGAATCTGCATTCTAAGTATAGGATAAGCCCTCGACCGATTAGTATTGGTCAGCTCCATGCATTGCTGCACTTCCACCTCCAACCTATCTACCTCGTCGTCTTCAAGGGGTCTTACTAATTGGGAAATCTCATCTTGAGGGGGGCTTCACGCTTAGATGCTTTCAGCGCTTATCCCGTCCGTACGTAGCTACCCAGCCATGCTCCTGGCGGAACAACTGGTGCACCAGCGGTACGTCCATCCCGGTCCTCTCGTACTAAGGACAGCTCCTCTCAAATTTCCTGCGCCCACGACAGATAGGGACCGAACTGTCTCACGACGTTCTGAACCCAGCTCGCGTACCGCTTTAATGGGCGAACAGCCCAACCCTTGGGACCTACTTCAGCCCCAGGATGCGATGAGCCGACATCGAGGTGCCAAACCTCCCCGTCGATGTGGACTCTTGGGGGAGATAAGCCTGTTATCCCCAGGGTAGCTTTTATCCGTTGAGCGATGGCCCTTCCATGCGGTACCACCGGATCACTAAGTCCGACTTTCGTCCCTGCTCGACTTGTAGGTCTCGCAGTCAAGCTCCCTTATGCCTTTGCACTCTGCGAATGATTTCCAACCATTCTGAGGGAACCTTGGAACGCCTCCGTTACTCTTTAGGAGGCGACCGCCCCAGTCAAACTGCCCGCCTGACACGGTCCCCGTACCCGGTAAGGGTACTAGGTTAGAACCTAGATACGATCAGGGTGGTATCCCAACGGCGCCTCCACCGAAGCTTGCGCTCCGATTTCTACGGCTCCCACCTATCCTGTACAGATCGTACCCAAATTCAATATCAAGCTGCAGTAAAGCTCCATGGGGTCTTTCCGTCTTGTCGCGGGTAACCTGCATCTTCACAGGTATTAAAATTTCACCGGATCTCTCGTTGAGACAGCGCCCAAGTCGTTACGCCATTCGTGCGGGTCAGAATTTACCTGACAAGGAATTTCGCTACCTTAGGACCGTTATAGTTACGGCCGCCGTTTACTGGGGCTTCGGTTCATAGCTTCGGGTTACCCCTAACCACTCCCCTTAACCTTCCAGCACCGGGCAGGCGTCAGCCCGTATACTTCGCCTTGCGGCTTCGCACAGACCTGTGTTTTTGCTAAACAGTCGCTTGGGCCTTTTCACTGCGGCCCCCTCGTGCTATTCACACTACCGGGGCACCCCTTCTCCCGAAGTTACGGGGTCATTTTGCCGAGTTCCTTAACGAGAGTTCTTCCGCGCGCCTTAGAATTCTCTTCTCGCCTACCTGTGTCGGTTTGCGGTACGGGCACCTTCTCCTGGCTAGAGGCTTTTCTTGGCAGTGTGAGATCATGACCTTCGCTACTATAATTTTCGCTCCCCATCACAGCCCAGCCTTAATGATGTGCGGATTTGCCTACACATCAGCCTCACTGCTTAGACGGACATCCATCAGTCCGCGTCACTACCCTCCTGCGTCACCCCATCGCTCATAGCGGATTACGGTGGTACAGTAATTTCAAACTGTTGTCCTTCGACTACGCCTTTCGGCCTCGCCTTAGGTCCCGACTTACCCTGAGCGGACGAGCCTTCCTCAGGAAACCTTGGGCTTTCGGCGGATCAGATTCTCACTGATCTTTTCGTTACTCATACCGGCATTCTCACTTGTGTAGTGTCCAGCGCTCTTTTCAGTACACCTTCAACCCCTACACAACGCTCCCCTACCCCAGATACATACGTATCTAGCCATAGCTTCGGTGGTGTGTTTAGCCCCGTTACATTTTCGGCGCAGAGTCACTCGACCAGTGAGCTATTACGCACTCTTTCAATGGTGGCTGCTTCTAAGCCAACATCCTGGTTGTCTGTGCAACTCCACATCCTTTCCCACTTAACACACACTTGGGGACCTTAGCTGATGGTCTGGGCTGTTTCCCTTTTGACAATGGATCTTAGCACTCACTGTCTGACTCCCGGCAATAAGTATATGGCATTCGGAGTTTGACTGAGCTTGGTAATCCTTGCGGACCCCGCACCCAATCAGTGCTCTACCTCCACTACTCTTATACCGAGGCTAGCCCTAAAGCTATTTCGGGGAGAACCAGCTATCTCCGAGTTCGATTGGAATTTCTCCGCTACCCCCACCTCATCCCCGCACTTTTCAACGTACGTGGGTTCGGGCCTCCAGTGCGTGTTACCGCACCTTCACCCTGGACAGGGGTAGATCACACGGTTTCGGGTCTACGTCCACATACTAAATCGCCCTATTCAGACTCGCTTTCGCTGCGGCTCCACCTTCTCGGCTTAACCTTGCATGTTAAACGTAACTCGCCGGTTCATTCTACAAAAGGCACGCCATCACCCATTAATAGGGCTCTGACTTTTTGTAAGCACACGGTTTCAGGTTCTATTTCACTCCCCTTCCGGGGTGCTTTTCACCTTTCCCTCACGGTACTGTTTCACTATCGGTCGCCAGGTAGTATTTAGCCTTAGCAGATGGTCCTGCTGGATTCATACGGGGTTTCACGTGCCCCGCACTACTCGGGATCCGTCTCGGAGAGAACACAGTTTAGGTTACAGGGCTTTTACCTCTATCGCGGGCCTTTCCAGACCTCTTCACCTACCATATTCCTTTGTAACTCCATGTGAGACGTCCCACAACCCCTAAGAGCAAGCTCTTAGGTTTAGGCTGTTCCGCGTTCGCTCGCCGCTACTGACGGAATCACTATTGTTTTCTCTTCCTCAGGGTACTTAGATGTTTCAGTTCCCCTGGTCTGCCTCTACACACCCTATGTATTCAGGTATGAGTAACTGCGAATTACCACAGCTGGGTTTCCCCATTCGGACACCCCCGGATCAAAGCTTGCTTACAGCTCCCCGAGGCAGTTTCGTTGTTCGCCACGTCCTTCGTCGGCTCCTGGCGCCTAGGCATCCTCCGTGTGCTCTTATTAGCTTAACCTTGATTTTTCCGAAGAAAAATCTCACTAATAACATTTACTTGTTTGCACAAGTTGCTAAAAGATGTTCTAAAACGCAAATTCGTTTCGGTATCCAGTTTTCAAGGATCAAGTTGAAAAAGTTATTCATTTAAAAATTTATGGTGGAGCCAAGCGGGATCGAACCGCTGACCTCCTGCTTGCAAGGCAGGCGCTCTCCCAGCTGAGCTATGGCCCCATAAAATTACTCTATAATGTTATATGGTGGGCCTTGGTGGACTCGAACCACCGACCTCACCCTTATCAGAGGTGCGCTCTAACCAACTGAGCTAAAAGCCCATATAACATATATAACATTGTGAATCAACCAATGAATTGGTTGTCCGCTTGGCAACGTCCTACTCTCCCAGGACCCTTCGGTCCAAGTACCATCGGCGCTGGAGGGCTTAACGGTCGTGTTCGGGATGGGTACGTGTGGAACCCCTCCGCTATCGCCACCAAACGCATACGAAAGAGACTTGCTCTTTCAAAACTGAACACGAGTGAGTGTTCGAACCCGAGGGTTCTATCGTGGAAGCTTAGCTTCCGATTTGAATGTCCTCATTGCAGAGAACGATTCTCCATAGAAAGGAGGTGATCCAGCCGCACCTTCCGATACGGCTACCTTGTTACGACTTCACCCCAATCATCTACCCCACCTTCGGCGGCTGGCTCCCTTGCGGGTTACCCCACCGACTTCGGGTGTTGTAAACTCTCGTGGTGTGACGGGCGGTGTGTACAAGACCCGGGAACGTATTCACCGCGGCATGCTGATCCGCGATTACTAGCAATTCCGACTTCATGCAGGCGAGTTGCAGCCTGCAATCCGAACTGAGACCGGCTTTGATGGGATTGGCTCCACCTCGCGGCTTCGCTTCCCGTTGTACCGGCCATTGTAGTACGTGTGTAGCCCAGGTCATAAGGGGCATGATGATTTGACGTCATCCCCACCTTCCTCCGGTTTGTCACCGGCAGTCACTCTAGAGTGCCCAGCATTACCTGCTGGCAACTAAAGTTAAGGGTTGCGCTCGTTGCGGGACTTAACCCAACATCTCACGACACGAGCTGACGACAACCATGCACCACCTGTCTCCTCTGTCCCGAAGGCCGCTGCTATCTCTAGCAGATTCAGAGGGATGTCAAGACCTGGTAAGGTTCTTCGCGTTGCTTCGAATTAAACCACATACTCCACTGCTTGTGCGGGTCCCCGTCAATTCCTTTGAGTTTCAGTCTTGCGACCGTACTCCCCAGGCGGAGTGCTTACTGTGTTAACTTCGGCACCAAGGGTATCGAAACCCCTAACACCTAGCACTCATCGTTTACGGCGTGGACTACCAGGGTATCTAATCCTGTTTGCTCCCCACGCTTTCGCGCCTCAGCGTCAGTTACAGCCCAGAAAGTCGCCTTCGCCACTGGTGTTCCTCCACATATCTACGCATTTCACCGCTACACGTGGAATTCCACTTTCCTCTTCTGTACTCAAGCCACCCAGTTTCCAGTGCGACCTCAGGTTGAGCCCAAGGTTTAAACACCAGACTTAAATAGCCGCCTGCGCGCGCTTTACGCCCAATAATTCCGGACAACGCTTGCCCCCTACGTATTACCGCGGCTGCTGGCACGTAGTTAGCCGGGGCTTTCTTCTCAGGTACCGTCACTCCGGTAGCAGTTACTCTACCGGACGTTCTTCCCTGGCAACAGAGCTTTACGATCCGAAAACCTTCATCACTCACGCGGCGTTGCTCCGTCAGGCTTTCGCCCATTGCGGAAGATTCCCTACTGCTGCCTCCCGTAGGAGTCTGGGCCGTGTCTCAGTCCCAGTGTGGCCGTTCACCCTCTCAGGTCGGCTACGCATCGTCGCCTTGGTGGGCCGTTACCCCACCAACTAGCTAATGCGCCGCAGGCCCATCCCTCAGTGACAGATTGCTCCGTCTTTCATTCTTCTCTCAGGAGAAAAAAGAAATTATCCGGTATTAGCTACCGTTTCCGGTAGTTATCCCAGTCTGAAGGGCAGGTTGCCTACGTGTTACTCACCCGTCCGCCGCTAAGTTATTTTGAAAGCAAGCTTTCAAAATAACTCCGCTCGACTTGCATGTATTAGGCACGCCGCCAGCGTTCGTCCTGAGCCAGGATCAAACTCTCCAATTAGTATTGAAAAGAGCGATATGCTCATTTTGAAACATCTGACGAGAAAATTAATTCTCTAATTTGGATTTCACTTGCGTGATTTCCTACTCACTCGTTGTTCAGTTTTCAAAGATCAATGTCTCTCATTTCGTCGTCGTTGTTTATCAGCGGCGACCTTTATAATATATCACAGTGTTAAGCTGTTTGGCAAGTCTTTTTTTTGAAAAATCTTTTTTTTCAATTTTTCTTGCCTTCCGCTTCCCTTTTACACAAGCAAAAGGAGCGCGAGATATAATTTATCATGAGCACTCCTTTTTAGTCAAGCTATTTTATTAAATAATCTGAAAACTTTATAAAACTGTAGCAATTCTCGTATATCTTCAGTGTTTATACTGAGAAGAACGTCCACCCCATGCATACTTGGAAAGCTCTTTCTGAGGAGCGAAGCGAGCATACATCCGGAATACAGTCTTATATCTATTAGCGATGGCGTGCCTGATATTTTGGTCCAAGCGCTGATCACTCAAATCTAACAGCATCTCATCTAGTTCTTTTCTCAAAACATAATCCAGTTCCTTGCATTCCTTTTCGTTAAACAACATTCCCAACATATGCTTGGCCTCCTTCATGAAGTTGCAATTAACACCTTCTCTAAACCCCCAAAACTTTTGTGCATAAACAGTAAGTAACATCTCATGGAGAAAGCTGCCTTAAGATCCTCTTACACTAGATTAACCGGAGTCCTCTTTTTATAACCATAATTATTAAAAATTCCCTTTATGGTTTCGTGTCGATTATATACTCCTTACCTTTAGGCAATCCTTGGATGAACGCCCTTAATGTTATGCTCTATTCCCGGAAGTTTTATGATAAAAGTGAAAAAGTAATTGTACTTTCAATAATGGCTGCAACAAATAACAGGATTACAGTCCATATGGAAGCCGTAAGTGTTTGACGCATGAAAGCAGACCAGTCTGCGCTTCTCTCCTCTTTTCTATCTGTAGATCGAAATAAACTTGAAATCACTTTCCCGCCAAAATGCAGTCCAAAGGCACAAGCGATAATGATTGCCGGAATCTCTATAATCCCGTGTGGCAGTAATCCTTTTACGATTAAATCGAACAAATCCTGTCCTTGCAGTGCGGATAAATGTATCAAGTAGCCAATTACCGCTCCGTTTATAAATAAGAATATAGCTGGCAATATGCCGAACAACGCTCCCAGGAAAATAATAACCACGCCCTTGATGGCGTTATTCAAAAATATAAATACAAAGAAGTTCCATTGCGGATTAGAGGTGTCTCTTAAGTTTCCGCTGATCTCACTTAGCCCTTCCAATTGCTGAACCAATAGTTTTTCCAGACTACTTGTGGCTACCCAGCCAACAACCGCTCCTATTACGAAGAGCAGACAGGATAGCAGCAAAGCCTTGCGGATCGATTTAATATCTTTAACAAACGTGAAGAACGACAACATAAATACCTCCTGAAATTGTGATCTCTGTTTCTTAGGTCATAACCGTGCGGTACGAGCATACATTTAGAACAAACAAGCATTTCGCATGGGAGAGGAGCGCTGTCATTAATGAATTCTTTTTATGTATTCAGCGGCAAAAAGATCAAAAGGTTCATCTATATCTTCGCCGCTGTGCTTCTTGCTGCTGGAGTTGTCTATGTCGAGAGGGGTAATATCACCGTTTTTTCTGAGGCTGGACCTTCTGCCATTTACAGTGTGCCAACAGAGAAGAAGCTGATTGCCCTAACCTTCGATATTAGCTGGGGGGAAAAGAGACCCGAACCAATTTTGAAGGTACTTGAAGACAAGAAAGTGGACAAAGCCACCTTCTTCCTATCGTCACCATGGAGTAAGACTCACCCCGATATTGTAACAAGCATCAAAAACGCAGGATTCGAAATTGGCAGTCATGGCCATAAACACGTCAATTACAGCACTCTAAGTAACGAAGAGATTCGCACTCAGATCACAACGGCTCACACTGTGCTTACAGAATTAACCGGTAAAGAACCCAATCTAATTCGTATGCCTAATGGTGATTTTGACAAAAGAGTTCTGCAAGTGGCCAATGATCTTGGTTACAAAGTCATCCAGTGGGACACAGACTCTCTAGACTGGAAGAACATAGGTGTAGACAATATCGTGAAGCGTGTAACGACTAAAGCACATCCTGGTGATATCGTTCTACTGCATGCCAGCGATTCCTGCAAACAAACTCACGAAGCTCTTCCGCAAATTATCGATGAGCTCCGCAGACAAGGTTATGAATTCGTTACCGTCTCTGAGCTGATCAGCCAAAGCAACGCAGAGGGTAAAGAGGTTCGTGACTCGGCCTCACTAAATAGTGCCTTAGAGGATGCTGCTGGGCTGTAACGCTCCTCCCAATCTTAGGTACCGCAATAGATGTTGGTCTTATCCAAATATTAATGACGCGGGGAAATGAGCTCCGATATGTCGGGTGTGGGGGTATTCAGCTTCGGATAGCTCAGATCCAGACTCTCCAGTGTCTTTACAACGATGGATAAGGCCAAATAGTTGCGGTACCATTGATGATTGGCTGGTATCCAGTACCAGGGTGCTTTATCAATACTAGACTCCTTAAAAACATCTACATATGCCTCTTGGTAATCATCCCAAAACTCCCGCTCCTGTAGATCACTTGCGTCGAATTTCCAGTGTTTTTTGGGATCTTCAAGCCGTTCTTTGATTTTCTTAAGCTGCTTTTCTTTTGAAATATGCAGAAAAAGCTTGATAATTGTCGTTCCCTCTTCCACCAGCATCTCCTCAAACTGCCGTATGTAACGAAAGCGGCGCTTCAAGTCATCCTTTTTCAGTCCCCCATGTACCCGCGGTACCAATACATCTTCATAGTGTGAGCGGTTAAATGCAGAGATGTAGCCTTTAGGGGGTGTCTTTTGATGCACTCTCCATAAGAAATCGTGAGCTGCTTCCTCCAGAGAAGGTTTCTTGAAGCTGGTCACTATAAAGCCTTGTGGATTGATCCCTGAAAAAATGTGTTTAACCGTTCCATCCTTACCGCTGGAATCCATCCCTTGCAGAATTACGAGTAGTGAGTGCTTTTTCTGTGCAAAAAGAATATCTTGAAGTTCTGCCAACCGTTCCTTTAACTGCTCTGTTTTGGCTTCTGCTTCTTTTTTTGATTTAAAGTTACCTGTATCGTCCGGGTCCAGCTTGTTAAGCTGGATTTCATTTGTGTCTTTTATCATATAGCGCTTGATGTCCATATATTCCCCTCCTAAAAGTTTTGTGAGCGTTGCTACGCTTGTATTACTACGTACAAAACTCACTTCGGAAGCATCTACTTAGTTTTGTGAGCGATGCTACGCTTTGTATTACTACGTACAAAACTCGCTTCGGAAGCATCTACTTAGTTTTGTGAGCGTTGCTACACACAAAGAATCCGCTCTATTGTTCTTTAAGATTAACCTCCTCCAGCGGATTCTAATCGTTAGGATACATTCTAGAGCAAAAAACCCCGTCTTCTGAAGGCCAGAGCACGGGGTTCATGATTTGCTGAATTCGCCCCAGCCTTTATCCGGCTGCCGGCTTGAGAATACGGTGAAGCATCAAAATTTGGAATGCATTACAGGCGATGAGCGGAACAACAATAAACACTGTCGCACTATCAACACCTATACGGAGCACGCCGATAATTTCCACAATTGAAATAGCTGTCATAAAAAAGAGGGTTGGAATCCAAGCTGAGATGTTTGTACTTTTCACTTTGAAATAAGACACAATAATGGCAGCTAACAAAATAAAGATTCCTAGTATTAGATCAGACAAGACACTTCTTTCCCCGCCAACGACGGTACGCAAAAAAATCAGTTCAAGCAATGCGAGCACAGAAAGCACCAGTTGTATGTATTTCCAAATTTTTGGTGGGAAAACACCATTGCCCATGTAATTCAAAATTAGATAAGCAAAAAAACCAAGTTGCGCATAAACACTGACAAGCATACCGTAGCCGAATAGTATCAACGGGTATAAAAAGAAATCATCGACACTTTTGAAATCAATTCGGCCGTTCACGAATTGCAGTGCCAGACCTGCGATTACTGCTCCGCCCGCTCCTATTAGAAGGGTTGTCCAAAATAAATAAAACCATTTTTTTATACTCAGCCACTTCACCTCCCCTATGTCAGATTTATTTTACCAAGGATACCGACAAAACACCATTACATCAGCAACATAAATGTGTGTTAATGCGGCATAATACAACTGGAGAATCCTAATAAAGGAGGGCAGCGCCAATGAAATGGAGATTTATCGGATCTGTGGGTTTGGCTTTAAGCTTTGTTATGGCCTTAACGGCTTGCGGAAGTGAGCAGAGCAGTTCTTCTTCTGGTCAGGGCAGTTATAAAGAAATGAAGACCATGGTTATTGATATATTAAAAAGTGAAGATGGGAAAAAAGCGGTTGAGGAATCATTATCAAATTCCAGTTCTGGAGGCACCAGCGGAATGAGTATGAAAATGATGCCACTTCAAACAACAGAGGATATAAAAACCGCTGTTAAAGATACCCTCACTGCACCGGAATATCAAAAGGAAATCGAGAAAATTATGACTGATCCCAAGTTCGCAGGCGATTTTGCTAAAGCCATTCAATCACAAAGCAAAGAATTGCACCTGCAACTAATTAAAGATCCCACATATCAAAAATCCGTCGAAGAAATCATGAAGTCTCCAGAAATGATGACCATGTTTCTTAATCTAACCAAAACACCTGACTACCGAAAGCAATCCATGAAGACCATCCAGGAATCTATGCAGACTCCATTATTCCGGATGGAGGTATTGAATTTACTTAAAAAGGTCGTTCAGGACGAACTCGAGCCAAAGGAACAGAAAAAGGGCGGCGAAAGCGGCGATAAACAGGAAGGCAGCGGCAGCGGTGGTGAAAGTGGCAGCGGTAGCGGCGATGATTCAAGCACATAACAAAAAAGAGGCCTTATCCCACCTAACAAAGTGGGACGGCCTCTTTTTATGCACAATAATTAGTGCTCATATTTCGCAATCAGCTTTTCGGCGATATCAGCAAACAACAAGGCAGTTGGTGTGTCTTCCTTGTATACAGAAGGTGAGAAATCCGGTTCAGAAATATGGTTGTCCGGTGCGCCCAATGGAACTTGTGCAAGCAGCTCCGTATGGAGTGTCTCCGCAAGCCGCGCGCCTCCACCTCTGCCAAAAATATAATCTTTTTTACCACAGTCTTTACACTCATAATAAGCCATGTTCTCAATGACTCCAATAATCTCATGTTCTGTCTGCAGAGCCATAGAGCCCGCTCTAGCCGCCACAAACGCTGCGGTAGCATGAGGGGTCGTAACAATAATCTCTTTGCTGTGAGGGAGCATCTGATGTACGTCAAGCGCCACATCACCTGTACCTGGAGGAAGATCAAGCAGCATATAATCAAGTTCTCCCCAGCCCACATCACCAAAGAATTGGCGCAGCATTTTGCCAAGCATAGGTCCCCGCCAAATTACCGGACTATTCTCACGGATAAAGAAGCCCATAGACATGACCTTCACTCCGAAACGTTCCACAGGAATAATGATTCCCTCTTCTACAACGGGGCCCTCTTCGATTCCCATCATATCAGGGATGCTAAACCCATAAATGTCCGCATCAATCAATCCAACCTTTTTACCTTTTCTAGCCAGAGCTACTGCCAAATTCACAGTAACCGTAGACTTTCCAACCCCGCCTTTACCACTGGCAATGGCGATAAAGTTAACACCAGAGTTCTCATTGATTAATTCATGATCGTCAAGGCCTGCTGCATGTCCCTTAAGTTTCCCCGGTTCATCAGCCAATGGCTCTTCCCCAGCACTCTCTCCGCGAAGCAGAGCACGTTCATAATCGGTTGCATCACGCAGCCGGATATGTACATTAGTGACTCCACCCGCTTCAAGCAACTCACGAACCTGTTGTTCTAGGTCCATGCGACTTTGCTCTTCAGGATCCAGACATACGATTGACAAAGAAATACGATCTTCTTTAATCATAATGTCACGGATCAGCTGTAGTTCCACAAGGCTTTTTCCGGTTTCCGGGTCTGTTAATGACTGCAGTATTTCCTGGATATGTTCCCTAGTCAGCATGGAAAGCACCTCTGTTTCCTTTCCGGAGGAGAATTCTTCCGGAGTTTTTGTCTATTATAGCATTACCCATCTCCTGATGAGTAGTCCCGGCTACTCGGAAGCATAACGAAGAATGCCACGATATATGCTAGTCGCTACCTTGCGTTGATAAACATCATCTCCGAGCAGAACTGATTCCTGAGGGTGCGACAAGAAACCGACCTCTACAAGGATCGCAGGTATTTTTAATGCTTTTAGTAGATAAACAGTATTTACAGTCTTAGCTACACGATCAGTATTCTCCAGTGTAATCTTCAGCTCACTCTGTACAAACTCTGCGATAGCTTTATTATCCTTGTGATTGGGATAGTAAAAGGTCTGCGCCCCGCTCCATCGGTTCGAAGGCACGCTGTTCATGTGAACGCTTATAAAAAGATCTGCGCCCTTCTCTTCAATGCTTCTTACTCTTTGCTTAAGATCTTCAGTCTTGCGCTTAGAATAGCCCTTAGTGCCCTCCTGAGCCAAATCATAATCCCCTTCACGGGTCATCACAACAATAGCCCCTGCCTGTTGCAGGTAATCACGTAAATAAAGAGAGACCGCGAGATTAATGTCTTTCTCAATTAGCCCTTCCCGGCTAACTGCCCCTCCATCTGCTCCCCCATGTCCAGCGTCGATAGCGATCACTTTACCAGACAAAGGCAGACTCCAATAATTTAACGTTTTGGCAGTAGGCATGTCATACGCTATAATGCCGATCATTATAGCCAGCAGTGTTGCGCCCAGCATACATTTTTTGATACTGCTCCATGAGATCCAGACCGAGACTTTACTGTGTTTTCGGCCAGACATAACAAAGACCCCCTCGTCCCGATAGATAATACTCATCTATATGGGACAAGAAGGCCAAATAGTACTAGATAACGATGATTAAGCTGTTACTTCTTGAGTCATCCCTTCAATTAGAATCTGCGCAACCTCAGGTCGCGTAAATTCAGGAGGTGGACATTGACCCTCCCGAAGCAAAGCCCGTACCTTTGTACCCGACAAAGTCATATGATCGTCGCCAGGATGCGGGCAGGTTTTACTGGAAGCCATATTTCCGCATTTTTTACAGAAGAAGCTGTGTTCAAAAAATAATGGAGTAATATCAAGTTCCTCAGCGGTAAAATTCGCGAAAATTTCTTGTGCTTCATAAGTTCCGTAGTAATCGCCTACGCCCGCATGGTCACGTCCGACAATAAAATGAGTGCAGCCGTAATTTTTGCGAACCATAGCATGAAAAATTGCTTCTCTCGGACCTGCATAACGCATGGCTGCTGGGAAAACACCTAGAAAGGTACGATCCTCAGGATAATAATTCTCCAAAAGCTCCAGGTAGCTCTTCATTCGTACATTTGCCGGTACATCATCAGACTTCGTCTCACCCACAAGCGGGTTTAAGAACAGAGCGTCTACAACCTCCATAGCGCACTTCTGAATATATTCATGTGCACGATGAACTGGGTTACGCGTCTGGAAGCCTACAACTGTTCTCCAGCCTTTGTCTGCAAATATCTTACGTGTAGCTGAAGGGTCAAAATAAAATTCTCCGAACTTTTCTGGCTGTGGTCTATTCAGCACTGTAATTGGTCCTCCTACATAGGTAGCCGGGCGGGCCAACAGCTTACTTACTCCTGGATGTTCAGGGTCTGTTGTTTTGAATACATTTTGCGCTTCAAGGTTTTGATCAACCGTATAAATACTCTCAATATCCAATAAACCGTAGATCTCGCCATCCTCTTCACCGATTAGAGATACTTTGTCTCCAATAGCTAAACCAGAGACCACACCCTCTTCTACAGCAAGTGTTATTGGAATGCTCCACACTGTGCCATCTTCTAAACGCATGTTTTTTACTACGGAGTGATAATCTTGTTCATTCAAAAATCCAGTTAGTGGAGAAAATGCACCTACCGCTATTAGATCCAAATCAGATAAAGTCCAGGTGTTCACGGCAATCGCCTTATATTCACGTGCAAGCTGCAGCAATTCTTCTCTTTCTTTACCCTCTACTACACGGTTAACTAATGTTCCGCCATGCGGACGTATTGAAGTCATTATCGTCTCTCCTTCTGGGTTCTCACGGGGATAGGTCTTACTTGTGTAATCCGCACTCAGTCTTCTCTGATCCAGCCCAACGTCCAGCACGCGGATCTTCACCAGGCATAACCTGACGTGTACATTGCTCACAGCCGATACTTGGATAGTTACGGTCATGTAGAGGGTTATAAATTACATCATTTTCACGAATATAGTTCCATACATCCTCAGTTGTCCAATCCGCAATTGGATTAAACTTAACCAAACCAAATTTATAATCATACTCAACCTTTTTGGCATTAGCACGGGTAGGCGCTTGGTCACGACGAATGCCTGTAATCCAAGCTTCATATTGAGATAGGATACGAGTCAGCGGCTCTACTTTACGAATCCCACAACATTGGTTAGGATCTACTGTCCATAACGCATCACCGTGTTGAAGTGCTTGCTCCTGCGGAGTGATTTGTGGAGACACTCGTACGAACTCCAGCCCGTATTTATCCGCCATCAAATCTCTGGTCTCATAGGTTTCCTTAAAATGATAATCTGTATCGAGATAAAAGACGTCTGTAGACGGACTAACTTTGTGAAGCATATCAACTAGCACTACATCTTCGGCACCAAAGCTGCAGGCAAAAGTAATGTTAGGAAATGTTTCTACAGCCCAGCGGATAATTTCCTCGGGTGAAGCAGTTTCTAATTCTTCGGCCTTAACTTTGATTAAATCCTCTTTCTCGAGCAGGTTCATTAAGGTATTCCTCCATCCAAAATATTAATCGTATGAATAAATGAGGTAAAAGAAGTAATAAAACCAACTAATTCTATATGAAATAGTATATAACTTTTACTGAGGAAGTCAATGCGTTTCAACCGTTAGAATTAGTAAATAGATGCAAAAAAAGCCCATTTCTTGTGGAAAGGGGCAATAAAAAATAAAACCCTCGGCCATAAGGCCAAGGGTTGAATTCTGTAGATATTAACGTTTCGAGAACTGAGGCGCACGACGTGCAGCCTTCAAGCCGTATTTCTTACGTTCCTTCATACGTGGGTCACGAGTCAGGAAGCCGGCTTTCTTCAATGCACCGCGATATTCAGGGTCAACTTTAAGCAATGCACGGGAGATACCGTGACGAATTGCTCCAGCTTGACCGGAAATGCCGCCACCATGTGCAAGAACGATTACATCGTAGTTGCCCAGTGTTTCAGTCAGGTTCAAAGGTTGTTTTACGATCATTTTCAGTGTTTCCACACCGAAATATTCGTCCATCTCACGTTTGTTAATGACAATGCGTCCTTCACCCGGTACAAGGCGAACACGTGCTACCGAATGTTTACGACGACCTGTCCCATAGTATTGTACTTGTGCCATGAAACTGTCCTCCTCTATTCTTATCCGCGAAGTTCGTAAACTTCAGGTTTTTGTGCTGCATGTGGATGCTCGGCGCCTGCATATACTTTCAATCTCAGCTTCATGTGGTCCCCTTGACGAGTCTTAGGAATCATACCATGAACCGCGAATTCAATTACGCGTTCTGGTTTAGTGTTCAGCAGAGTTTCAGCATTAGTAACTTTCAAACCACCTGGGTGCATCGAGTGACGGTAGTATTTTTTGTTTTGCAATTTCTTACCGGTCAAGTGAATTTTCTCAGCGTTGATTACGATAACGAAATCTCCTGTATCAACGTGTGGAGTGAATTGCGGTTTGTGTTTGCCACGGATCAAAGCAGCGGCTTCGCTGGCCAAACGACCGAGTGTTTTGCCTTCGGCATCAATAATGTGCCAATTGCGTTCAACTTCGTTCGGCTTCGCCATATAGGTGGTACGCATGAATGTTTCCTCCTTGTTCTCGTACGAAAATCTTCTGTTTCGTATATCTTGTTTCTCATTGAATTACGATTATGTGAGTTAAGCAAAGCATTTTTTTGGCATTTTCCTGATCGGGGCTGTGGGATAGCCATCAAGAAAACACAACTTTTATATTACAGTATAAACATAACAAGTGCAAGTGATTTTTAAACATTTAGCCTATTAATTAGGAAGAAATTTATAGAAAAAAATATTCACTTTCAATCTCGTCATATTCAACACTCCACAAAGCTAACCCCATGGCCACAGCTGTTGGACCAGCATGTGATCGATCACATGCTGCCAATATTTCAGCAACCTTATCAGCAGGTATTTTACCTTCCCCCACATGGATCAAAGTCCCCATAATAATGCGAACCATGTGCTGAAGAAATCCACTACCCGTTATATAAGTATGGATAACTCCTTGATCTGATGAAGAGGGTCGGCACATACTGCGATCTACTTCCATATGAGCTTCAAAGATCGTTCGTACATGAGAAGTCTTCGTAGACCGTCGTGATGCAAACGAAGTGAAGTCATGTGTCCCTATAATTTGCGTTAAGCCTTGCTGCATCGCAGGAATGTCCAACTTCACTGGATGGTGAAGCTGCCAGCGCCGTTGAAACGGATCTGGAAACCTGTTGCCATTAATCGTGTATCGGTAAGTTTTACGCTTAGCCCCTCTACGAGAGTGAAACGTTAGCGGAACTTCCCTAGCCTCTGTAACCACGATGTCTTGTGGCAGCCGGGCATTAAGCGCTAGACACCAACGTTCAGTTGGGATTCGAGAGGAGGTTGTAAAGTTAAAAGGCTGGCCATAGGCATGTACTCCGGCATCTGTGCGGCCTGAAGCAGTAATCTTAAGCTTCTCACCTGTCAGATGGAGTATGGCTTGCTCCAGCCGATCCTGAATCGTATTGCCCTGAGGCTGGGTCTGAAAGCCATCATAATTCGTTCCGTCATAATTGACCTTCATCAATAGATTACGCATTCCGTTCTCCTTTTTAAACCGGTCAGCAGAACGTCGATCGAAGCACTGTCTGATCTTCTATTTGAAGAAATGGCTTCGCCGTCCCTGGAAGGACGGCATCCACTTTTCATATATAGAACTACAAGTCCTATAGGATCCTTAATTTCAAAAAAAAGAGCCCCTGCGGGAGCTCCTTCAATTGAACCAAGGTGATTCCCACGGTTATTAGTACAGCAGAGTCTTGCGCCTCTGCAGCACAATAACGCTGATATTTCCCCCATCTTTACTCCAAAGAGGGCTGGATGAAAGGGAAGCATCGGAAATCAATACTTGTGATACTACGCGCGGTCTACCAATTCAAGATAAACCATAGGCGCAGCGTCGCCACGACGAGGTCCTAGTTTAAGGATACGAGTGTATCCACCTGGACGCTCAGTGTAACGAGGAGCAATGTCAGAGAACAATTTTTGAATTGCATCTTGTTCACCATCAATAGTCTCGCGGCGAACAAATGCAGCTACTTGACGACGAGCATGAAGATCACCTTTTTTAGCTTTAGTGATCAGCTTTTCAGCGATAGAACGAACTTCTTTCGCTTTAGCTTCCGTTGTTTGGATGCGCTCGTATAAAAACAGATCCGTTACCATGTCGCGAAATAACGCTTTACGCGCACTGGAATCACGGCCCAATTTTTGGTATGCCATTGTGTTTTCCCTCCTTTACTAAAGCAATCTGCAGCTATTCTTCTGTGCGGAGACCCAAACCAAGTTCCTCAAGCTTTTCCTGAACTTCTTCCAAAGATTTACGACCAAGGTTACGCACCTTCATCATATCTTCTTCAGTCTTCGTGGTAAGCTCTTGTACGGTATTAATACCAGCACGTTTGAGGCAGTTGTAGGAACGAACAGAAAGATCAAGCTCTTCGATTGTCATCTCAAGTACTTTTTCTTTTTTGTCTTCTTCTTTTTCAACCATAATTTCGGCGTCTTTCGCTTCGTCCGTAAGACCTACGAACAGAACGAGGTGCTCGTTCAAAATTTTGGCTCCGAGGCTTACAGCCTCTTCCGGTCTGATACTTCCATCTGTCCAAATTTCAAGCGTCAATTTGTCGTAGTTGGTCACTTGACCAACACGTGTATTGTCTATGCCGTAGTTAACGCGTGAAATTGGAGTATAGATGGAGTCAACTGGAATAACACCAATTGGCTGATCGTCACGTTTGTTCCGGTCCGCTTGGACATAGCCGCGACCACGGCCTGCAAAAATACGCATATGAAGTCTCGCACCAGGTCCCAGCGTTGCAATGTGAAGATCCGGATTGAGGATCTCAACATCGCTGTCCGCACGGATATCACCTGCGGTAACGATGCCTTCCCCTTCAGCATCAATCTCGAACACTTTTTCCTCGTCTGAATGAATCTTCAGAGACAAGGCTTTAAGGTTCAGAATGATTTCCGTCACATCTTCCATTACGCCTGGAACGGTCGAGAACTCATGCAGAACGCCGTCAATTTGGACCGAAGTCACTGCGGCTCCTGGAAGCGAAGAAAGCAATATCCGGCGAAGCGAGTTCCCCAGAGTCGTGCCATACCCACGTTCCAGCGGTTCAACTACGAATTTCCCATAGGTACCTTCATCATTAGCTTCTACGGTCTCAATCTTCGGCTTTTCGATTTCTATCACGAGTTTACCCCTCCTTCAACGTCGCTCCTATATGAAACTGTCACCCCATCAGGTGCATCATGTAGTATGCCTAAACACCTATTATTAGCAGATGCGTCAGAATTATACCACATTCACAATACTGATTTCACTATACGCGACGACGCTTAGGCGGACGGCATCCATTGTGAGGAACCGGAGTTACGTCTTTAATAAGGTTAACTTCAAGCCCTGCAGCTTGAAGGGAACGGATGGCTGCTTCGCGGCCCGCGCCCGGTCCTTTAACCATAACCTCAACCGACTTCATGCCGTGCTCCATAGCTGCTTTAGCTGCTGATTCAGCTGCCATTTGCGCTGCGAATGGAGTGGACTTACGGGAACCTTTAAATCCTTGGCCGCCGGAGCTTGCCCAGGAAATTGCATTTCCGTGAGGATCCGTGATGGTAACGATGGTGTTGTTGAACGTGGAACGAATATGTGCCACGCCGGATTCGATATTTTTACGGTCGCGACGTTTGGTACGTACGACTTTTTTCGGTTTAGCCATTGTCTCTTATCCCCCCTTATTATTTCTTTTTGTTTGCTACCGTACGACGCGGGCCTTTCCGGGTACGGGCATTCGTTTTAGTACGTTGACCGCGAACAGGCAATCCACGACGGTGGCGAACACCGCGGTAACAGCCGATCTCAGTAAGACGTTTAATATTTAAGGAAATTTCACGACGCAGGTCACCTTCAACCTTAACCGTTTTGTCGATCGTTTCACGCAGTTTGCTGACTTCATCTTCCGTCAAATCACGGACACGTGTATTAGCGCTAATGCCTGTTTCATTAAGAATTTTCTGAGAAGTCGTTTTACCGATTCCGAAAATATAAGTCAAGGCGATCTCAACGCGTTTGTCACGTGGCAAATCCACTCCAGCTATACGAGCCATTTTACGCTACACCCCCTTCTTAACCTTGTTTTTGTTTGTGTTTCGGATTTTCGCAAATCACCATAACAGTCCCTTTGCGGCGGATTACTTTACATTTCTCGCAAATGGGCTTTACAGAAGGTCTTACCTTCATGTTAATTACCTCCTCAAAGTTTTGCGAAGCAAAACTTTTTTCGTAGTTCCCATCTATTTACGGTAAGTTATACGACCTTTTGATAAATCATAAGGCGATAACTGCACGACCACTTTGTCTCCGGTCAAAATACGGATAAAGTGCATCCGCAATTTACCGGATACATGGGCAAGTATTTGATGACCGTTCTCAAGCTCAACCTTAAACGTTGCGTTTGGCAACGGTTCAAGGACAGTACCTTCTACTTCGATGACATCTTCCTTAGCCACAGTTAGTCTCCTTTCTCATCAGCACTTATTCCGGTGGGTCCAGCATACTTCATGACTGCGAATCGCAGCTTTCCGTTTGTTACCCGTCCAGTTTCCTTCAAACTGTCCACAACCTCACTGCTGATGAAGGGTATGAGCTCAAGATGAAGAATATTCTTCTTCTTTGGCCCATCAAACTTACGTTTGTCTCCATCTGCAATGTATACAAATCTGCTATCAACAACTGCGATAACAACGGCTACCTCTCCGGCATCTTTGCCTTTGAGAATTCTCACTAATTGACCAACCTGCGGGCTGCTCACAGTATTCAAGAGGAGATCACCTACGCATTCAGTTTTGTGAAAATTTCCATGCCGTCCGGAGTAACTGCTACTGTATGCTCGAAGTGAGCACATAGTGAGCCATCAACCGTAACGACAGTCCAGTTATCTTCCAGTGTTCTGACATGTCTCTTTCCTGCGTTTACCATCGGCTCAATCGCGAGCACCATACCCGGTTTCAGACGTGGTCCGCGGTCCGCTATGCCATAATTCGGAATTTGCGGTTCTTCATGCAGTTTTGCCCCAATACCATGACCAACATACTCACGTACGACTGAGAAACCAGCCTCTTCGATGTATTGCTGAATAGCATGGGAGATTGTAAACAAGCGCACATCCGGCTTAACTAACGCCAGTCCCGCGTACAAGGAGCCTTCCGTAACGTCCAGCAAACGCTGAGCCTCTTCGGAAATGCTGCCCACACCGTAGGTCCAGGCATAATCACCGTGATAACCGCGGTACTCTGCACCGATATCCAGCGTAACAATATCGCCTTCGATCAGTTTACGTTTACCTGGAAATCCATGCACCAATTGTTCGTTGACTGAAGCGCAAATGCTGGCAGGAAAACCGTTGTAGCCTTTGAAAGACGGCACAGCATCTTGACTGCGAATGTATTGATCGGCGATTCTGTCGAGCTCGCCCGTTGTAATGCCAGGTTCAATGGTCTGAGCAATAAGACGGTGACTCTCGGCAACAATTCGACCAGCTTCCCTCATAAAGGCAAGTTCCTGTTCGGATTTACAAATGATCATTACATTAACCCCGCATTAAAGACACGATTTCAGAAGTAACGACATTAATTTCGTTTTCCCCGTTTACCTGACGCAAAAGACCTTTATTATCATAAAACGCAAGCAGCGGCGCTGTTTTATTATCATACTCATCCAGGCGCTTGCCTACACTTTCTTCGTTGTCATCCGGACGTTGATATAATTCACCGCCATCAATGTCGCAAATGCCATCTTGCTTCGGCGGGTTGAAGATTAAATGGTAGGATGCTCCGCAAACGCTGCAGATACGACGTCCAGTAAGACGCGCCATTAGCAATCCACGGTCAACATTCAAGTTGATGACATGATCCAAAGATGTGTTCAAACGGCTAAGAATATCATCCAGCGCTTCCGCTTGCGAAAGAGTTCTTGGAAAACCATCCAATAGAAATCCTTTTTCGCAATCGGACTGCTGCAACCGTTCTTCGACTATCCCAATGGTCACATCATCTGGTACAAGCAAACCTTGATCTATAAATGATTTGGCCTTCAATCCTACCGGAGTTTCCTGTTTGATTGCCAAACGGAAAGCATCTCCTGTCGAAATATGAGGAATACCAAATTCTTTAACGATTTCTGCCGCTTGTGTTCCCTTGCCTGCCCCAGGAGGGCCCATGAATAAAATGTTCACGATTTCTCTCTCCCCCCAAAAGTTCGCCACCAAGCAAGAAACAGCATAATAGGTGCCGGGAAGAATAAAAACTTAAGCTTCACCGGAACCTATCACCTATTTATTGATGAAGCCTTTGTAATGGCGTTTGATCAAATGGCTCTCGATCTGCTTCATAGTATCCAATGCCACGCCGATTACGATAAGCAGCGCAGTGCCACCAATTCGAACTTCTTTGGGCAATCCAGATATAGCACCGAAGAACATCGGTAGTACAGAGATCAAAGCTAGGAACAACGCGCCTGACATAGTCAAACGAGACATTACTCTAGTCAGATATTTCTCTGTAGCTTTACCAGGACGGATACCTGGGATGTAACCACCATTCTTCTTCATGTTATCAGCCATCTGCTGAGGATTCATCTGTACGAACGTATAGAAGAACGTAAACCCGATGATCATCACTACATACAGAAGCATACCAAGCGGAGCATCGGTTGCCAAATATTTGGTAATCCATTGTGCCCAGGCATGTGTTGACCAGAAACTGGAGAGAACAACTGGGAACTGAAGCAATGATACGGCGAAGATTACCGGAATTACACCTGCCGCATTAATTTTCAGCGGAATATGTGTATTCTGTCCACCGTACATTTTGTTGCCAACTACGCGTTTAGCATATTGAACAGGAATCTTCCGAATACCTTGCTGCACGAAGATAACTGCTGTAATAATCGCTACAATCACAATCAGCACAATAACGACTTTAAGAATATTCAGGAACACCTGATCCGGCTGAATAAAGCTTGAGTTAGCCGTACTTGTGATATATCCCGGGATACCGGCGACGATTCCCGCAAAAATCAGGATCGAAATCCCGTTCCCGATTCCCTTTTCGGTAATCTGTTCACCAAGCCACATCAAGAAAGAAGTACCTGCCGTCAAGATAATGGCAACCAGCAAGTAATCAGCAAATGTCGCATTCGGCATCATTTGAGTATTGTATATCCGGTTAAACCCTATCGACGTAGCAAAACCTTGGATCAGGGCTAATATCACTGTACCGTAACGAGTGATTTGCGCCAATTGTTTTTTTCCGTGCTCCCCTTGTTTAGCCCATTCAGCAAACTTAGGAACAACATCCATCGACAGCAATTGCACGATGATGGATGCTGTAATGTACGGATAAATACTGATCGCAAATATCGAGAAGTTTTTGAGCGCTCCGCCCGAGAAGGTGTTCAAGAGTCCCATCAAAGCGTCACCGCTCTGATTTGCTGTTGCCAGTACATCTTTGTTTACACCAGGAACCGGAACAAACGAACCGATACGGTAGATAAACAGAATGAACAAGGTAAACAGGATCTTTTTGCGCAAATCTTCAACATGCCAGATATTCTTAAGCGTCTTGAACATTAGATCACCTCGGTTTTACCGCCGGCAGCCTCGATTTTCTCTACCGCAGATTGAGAGAACTTATTTGCTTGTACAGTCAATTTTACGGTCAACTCACCGTTGCCGAGAATCTTGATGCCGCTTTTGGAATTCTTGACAACACCAGTTTCAAGCAACAACTGCGGAGTCACTTCAGTTCCTTCTGCAAAGCTATTCAGATCTTCCAGGTTCACAATCGCATACTCTTTACGGGTAGGATTGACGAAACCACGTTTAGGCAGACGACGATAGAGCGGATTTTGTCCACCCTCGAAGCCCGGACGAACACCACCGCCAGAACGTGAGTTTTGACCTTTGTGACCGCGACCGGAAGTTTTACCATTTCCGCTACTAGGACCACGACCAACGCGATTGCGTTCTTTGCGGGAACCAGGAGCTGGAGCAAGTTCATGTAACTTCATCGTTTGCACCTCCTTATGTTTGTTAATTTATGCGAGGCGATTAGCCTTCAATTTCAGTTACAGATAGCAAGTGACTCACTTTATTGATCATTCCGCGAATTGCAGGACTGTCATTGTGAACCACTGTCGTGTTGAGTTTACGCAGGCCGAGCGTCTTAACAGTAACACGTTGTGTTTCTGGACGTCCGATTACACTACGTACGAGGGTAATTTGCAATTTTGCCATTGACGTTCCCCTCCTTAACCGCGCAATTCTTCGACAGATTTGCCGCGAAGTTTCGCGACCTCTTCAATGCGTTTCAGACGGGAAAGTCCCTCCAAAGTTGCATTGACCATGTTCATGGAATTCGAAGAACCCAGTGATTTTGTCAAAATGTCGCCAACGCCTGCCAATTCCAATACCGCACGAACTGGACCGCCAGCGATAACGCCAGTACCCTCTGATGCTGGTTTCAGCAACACGCGTCCTGCGCCGAAGTGTCCAGTAACGAGATGGGGAATCGAAGTTCCTACGATTGGGATGTGAATCAGGTTTTTCTTGGCGTCTTCAATGCCTTTACGGATGGCATCCGGAACTTCGCCGGCTTTACCGATACCAGCACCGACGTAGCCGTTGCCGTCGCCCACAACAACAAGTGCACTAAAGCTGAAACGGCGTCCGCCTTTTACAACTTTTGCAACACGGTTAATGTGTACAACTCTTTCTGTCAGTTCTAAACTGTTCGGATCTACACGCAAGTCGTTAACCTCCTTTTAAGAATTATTCTAGAATTCAAGACCAGCTTCACGAGCTGCATCAGCCAATGCTTGAATCCGTCCATGGTACAAGTAACCTCCGCGGTCGAATACGACCACTGCATATCCTTTTTCTTTGGCACGCTCAGCGACCAATTGGCCAACTTTCGCTGCAGCTTCAACGCTGCCGCCATTACCGATGTTAGCGCTCAGATCTTTATCAAGTGTAGAAGCGGATACGATAGTAACCCCTTTAACATCATCGATCAGTTGAGCGTAGATGTGTTTCGAAGAACGGAATACGTTCAAACGTGGACGCTCAGTAGTTCCCTGGATCTTCTTACGAACACGCAGGTGTCTTTTGAGACGAGCCTTGTTTTTATCTTCTTTTGTAATCATGACTTCCCTTTCACTCCCTTCAGTTTGCCGTAAACAGCTTCACTTTAAGATGCACGGGGTATCTTACAATTAAGTTTAAACTGGTTATTTCTTCTTACCAGCTTTACCTTCTTTGCGGATGATACGCTCGCCTTCATATTTGATACCTTTACCTTTATACGGTTCTGGTTCACGAACGGAACGGATTTTAGCAGCGTATGCGCCAACGCGTTCTTTATCGATACCTTTAACGATGATCTTCGTGTTCGCAGGAACTTCGAACTCGATACCAGCTTCCGGTGTAATTTCAACCGGGTGGGAATAACCAACGTTCAGAACGATTTTATCTCCGGATTTGCTTGCACGATATCCGACCCCAACCAGTTCCAGAGATTTCGAGAAACCTTCAGTCACACCTGCTACCATGTTGTTGACAACGGAGCGGGTTGTGCCGTGAAGTGAACGATGCAATTTGTTATCCGACGGGCGAACAACGGTAATTTCGTTATTTTCAACTGTAACCTTCATGTCTTTATGAAGCTCACGAGTCAAAGAACCTTTTGGACCTTTTACTGTAATAACGGCGTTGTCCAAAGTGACATCTACACCGCTAGGTACTGCGATTGGTTTGCGACCAATACGAGACATGTGTTGCACCTCCTTATCTTGTGACGTTTATTACCAAATGTAGCAGACAACTTCTCCGCCAGATTTTGATTGACGAGCTTCTTTGTCGGTCATAACTCCCTTAGATGTGGAGATAATCGCGATTCCTAGACCACCGAGTACACGAGGCACTTCATTGCTCTTCGTGTATACGCGAAGGCCTGGTTTACTGATTCTTTTCAAACCAGAAATAACACGCTCTTGGTTAGGGCCGTATTTCAAGAAGATACGGATAATCCCTTGTTTGCTATCTTCAACGAATTCCGCATCGCGGATGAAACCTTCACGCTTCAAAATGTCAGCGATTTGTTTCTTCATAGTAGAAGCAGGCATTTCTACCGTCTCGTGACGCACAATGTTAGCGTTACGAATACGAGTAAGCATATCTGCAATAGGATCAGACATAGTCATGTGTGTAAACCTCCTTCCCGTTTATAAACTTCTTACCAACTTGCTTTTTTCACGCCAGGGATCTGGCCTTTATAAGCTAATTCACGGAAACAAATTCTGCAAATTTTGAACTTTTGCAGTACCGAATGTGGACGACCACAACGTTCGCAACGTGTATATGCACGTACTTTAAACTTAGGCGTACGTTGTTGTTTAACTTTCATCGAAGTTTTTGCCACTTAGCCTGACACCTCCTAAACATTTTCGGAGAAAATGGATTAACCGACTTTATTTTGCGAAAGGCATTCCCAGCTGACCCAGCAGCTCGCGGGATTCCTCGTCCGTCTTAGCAGTCGTTACAATAACGATGTCCATACCGCGGACTTTATCCACTTTGTCATATTCGATCTCGGGGAAGATCAATTGTTCTTTAAGACCAAGTGTGTAGTTACCACGGCCATCAAAGGCTTTAGTGGAAACACCACGGAAGTCACGTACACGTGGAAGTGTTACGTTGAACAATTTGTCCAAGAAGTAATACATACGCTCTCCGCGCAGTGTTACTTTAACCCCAATCGGCATATTTTCGCGTAGTTTGAAACCAGCGATGGATTTTTTAGCTTTAGTGATTACTGGTTTTTGACCAGCGATCAACTGCATGTCATTAACTGCAGCATCAAGTACTTTGGAGTTTTGAACAGCGTCACCCACACCCATGTTGATGACAACCTTCTCGATCTTAGGCACTTGCATAACAGTTGTATAGTTAAACTTCTGCATCAAAGCAGGTGTAATTTCGTTAAGAAAACGTTCTTTCATTCTTGCTGCCATGAAGATTTAACCTCCTTTCTTAAGGGCTAGATTAGTCGATAATCTCTCCGGATCTTTTAGCAATCCGAACTTTTTTACCATTGTCCAAAACTTTGTAACCGATACGGGTTACTTTGCCGGTCTTCGGATCGATGTGCATTACGTTGGACACATGAATCGAAGCTTCCTGCTCAATAATTCCACCCTGTGGATTCAGCTGGTTCGGCTTTTGGTGTTTTTTCACCATATTGACGCCTTCTACCAGAACGCGGTTTTCACGAGGATAAGCAGCGATGACACGGCCTTTTTTGCCTTTGTCTTTACCACTAATCACAAGCACCACGTCATCTTTCTTCACGTGCAGTTTATTGTTATGGGATTCCAGAACTTTTTTCACTCTAGGCATTTATTACACCTCCTATAACTAACCTTCAACTTATTGGTGCCGTGTTTATTAGATAACTTCCGGTGCCAAGGAAACGATCTTCATGTAGTCTTTATCGCGAAGTTCGCGAGCAACTGGTCCAAAGATACGTGTTCCACGAGGGCTTCTGTCGTCTTTAACAACAACAGCTGCGTTTTCGTCGAATGCGATGTAAGATCCATCTTTACGACGAACGGAACGTTTCGTACGAACAACTACCGCTCTAACAACATCACCTTTTTTGACAACGCCGCCTGGTGTTGCTTGTTTTACGGAACAAACGATCAAATCACCGATTGCTGCTGTACGGCGTCCAGTACCACCCAGTACGCGGATACACATCAGTTCCTTCGCACCAGAGTTGTCAGCCACATGCAAACGTGTAAATGGTTGAATCATTATAATTTCCTCCTTCCGGAAAAACTCTCTTGATTATCTTAGATGATAACCGCTGCTTCTACCACTTCAACTAGTCTCCAACGTTTGTCCTTAGACAACGGACGAGTTTCCATGAGTTTTACGGTATCGCCAATCTTTGCAACATTTCCCTCATCATGTGCTTTGAATTTCTTCGTAGACTTGATGCGTTTGTGGTACAAATTGTGTTTTTTATAGGTTTCAACAGCAACTACGATGGTTTTATCCATTTTATCACTGACCACTTTACCGATTAGCACTTTACGTGCATTACGTTCTTCACTCATTAGTTAGCCTCCTTCCTGAATACGGATCTGCGATCCGTCTCACTTAACTAATCCCAAGCACTCTTTGATGGATCACGGTTTTAGCACGAGCTATTTCCTTACGCACGTCACGAATCCGAGTTGGGTTGTCCAATTGGCCAGTTGCCAATTGAAAACGGAGATTAAAAAGTTCCTCTTTGAATCCAGCGATCTTTTGTTCAATCTCAGCAGTGGTTAAGTTGCGAAGTTCATTAGCTTTCATTTGCTTCACCACCCAATTCTTCACGTTTCACAAACTTAGTCTTTACAGGCAGCTTGTGAGCGGCAAGACGCATCGCTTCACGAGCGATTTCTTCCGACACGCCTCCGAGTTCGAACATAATCTTGCCCGGTTTAACTACGGCTACCCATTTCTCAACGTTACCTTTACCACTACCCATACGAACCTCGAGAGGCTTTTGAGTAATAGGTTTATCTGGGAAAATCTTGATCCAAACTTGACCGCCACGTTTGATATAACGTGTCATCGCGATACGAGCAGCTTCGATCTGACGGTTAGTGATCCAAGACGGTTCAAGTGCAACCAGGCCGAATTCGCCGAAGTTCAATTCAGTACCGCCTTTTGCCATACCCTTCATGTGTCCGCGTTGTTGCTTGCGGTGTTTTACGCGTTTTGGTACCAACATGATTAGTTGCCTCCTTCCTGAGCAGCTTGTTTCTTAGCTGGGGGAAGAACTTCTCCACGGTAGATCCATACTTTTACGCCAATAAGACCGTAAGTTGTATGTGCTTCAGCCGTTCCGTAATCGATATCGGCACGAAGCGTATGAAGTGGAACTGTTCCTTCGCTATAACCTTCTGAACGAGCAATCTCAGCTCCGCCAAGACGTCCGCCCACTTGAGTTTTAATCCCTTTTGCGCCAGAACGCATAGTTCTTTGAATCGCTTGTTTGAGGGCACGACGGAACGATACACGACGTTCCAATTGTTGAGCAATGCTCTCAGCTACAAGAATTGCATCCAATTCAGGGTGCTTGATTTCATTGATGTTGATGTGTACTTTTTTGCCACCAGCGATTGCTGTAACTGCGCTGCGAAGTACTTCTACTTCTGCTCCGCCTTTACCAATAACCATACCTGGTTTAGCTGTATGAATTGTAACGTTCACGCGGCTAGCCGCTCTTTCGATCTCGATATGGGAAACAGCGGAATCCTTCAATTTGCCTTTAAGGTATTCCCGGATTTTGACGTCTTCCATCAGAAGAGTACCGAAATCTTTTCCTGCATACCATTTAGATTCCCAATCGCGAATAATACCGATTCGGAGTCCGATTGGATTTACCTTTTGACCCACGTGTTATCCCTCCTTATTTCTCAGATACCACCAGTGTAATGTGGCTCGTGCGTTTATTGATCCGACTTGCGCGGCCCATGGCGCGCGGACGGAAACGTTTCATAGTAGGTCCTTGGTTAACGAAAACCTCGCTAACGAACAAACTGTTCACGTCCAAAGAATAGTTATGCTCAGCATTCGCAATTGCCGAATTAAGCAACTTTTCAACGACCGGAGAAGCGGATTTCGGAGTGTGGCGAAGAATAGCAATTGCTTCCCCCACTTGCTTACCGCGAATCAAGTCAACAACCAGTTTCGCTTTACGAGCGGAAATTCGCACCGATCTTGCATGTGCTTTTGCTTCCATTGTTTAACCTCCTTTCAAACAGAGACCTTATTATTATCTTCTTGTTTTCTTATCGTCACCCGCGTGGCCTTTGTAAGTACGTGTTGGCGCGAACTCGCCCAACTTGTGACCTACCATATCTTCTGTTACGTATACAGGCACGTGTTTACGGCCGTCATATACACCAAACGTATGTCCGATAAACTGAGGGAAAATGGTTGAGCGACGGGACCAAGTTTTAACTACAACCTTTTTCTCAGCCTCGTTCAGTTCCTCAACTTTTTTAAGCAGGTAGCCATCGATAAACGGCCCCTTCTTTAAACTGCGACCCATGTGTGAATCCTCCCTTCATCCGGTTCTTCAAACCGCGAATCGACGCTTCGCGCTTTATTAACTTGCCAGAAGCGTCTTATTTAGTGCGGCGGCGAACGATATATTTATCAGATGCCTTGTTTTTCTTACGCGTTTTGTAACCAAGGGTTGGTTTGCCCCATGGAGACATTGGCGATTTACGTCCGATTGGAGCGCGACCTTCACCACCACCGTGTGGGTGATCGTTAGGGTTCATTACTACCCCGCGAACTTCAGGACGACGGCCGAGCCAGCGACTACGTCCAGCTTTACCGATTTTGATCAATTCGTGATCTTCGTTACCTACGGAACCGATAGTTGCACGGCATACGCTAAGGATCTTACGAACCTCACCGGATGACAAACGAACGGAACAGTATTTTTCTTCTTTACCAAGCAATTGAGCTTCTGTACCAGCTGCACGAACCAATTGTCCGCCTTTACCTGGTTTCAACTCAATGTTGTGGATAACTGTACCTACTGGAATGTTCTCCAGTGGAAGACTGTTACCAATTTTGATGTCGGCCGCAGGACCGGACTCTACTTTATCCCCAACTCTTAGACCTTTAGGAGCGATGATATAACGTTTCTCTCCATCAGCATAGTGGATCAAAGCAATATTAGATGTGCGGTTCGGGTCATACTCGATTGTAGCAACGCTACCTGGTATGCCGTCTTTAGTCCGCTTGAAGTCGATAATACGGTATTTACGTTTATGTCCGCCGCCATGGTGACGAACCGTAATTTTACCTTGGTTGTTGCGTCCCGCATGTTTGAACAGCGGAGAAAGCAACGATTTCTCTGGCTGGTTTGTTGTAATTTCTTCAAACGTAGACACGGACATAGCGCGTCTTGCCGGAGAGGTCGGTTTGTACTTTTTGATTGGCACTGTAGTTCCCTCCTTACTTCAACAGAGTATTATTCTACCGCTTCAAAAAATTCAAGCGGTTTGCTGTCCGGGCTAAGCTTAACGATGGCTTTTTTCCACTCTGGAGTGTAACCAGAATATTTACCATAACGTTTCAGTTTGCCAGGTACGCGCATTGTGTTCACATTTGTTACTTTTACTTTGAAAATAGCCTCGACAGCTTTTTTGATTTCGGTTTTGTTAGCACGGATATCCACTTCAAAAGCGTATTTCATTTCGCTCATGTAGTCGGAAGTACGTTCCGTAATCACCGGACGTTTGATAATATCACGAGGATCTTTCATTACGCGAACACCTCCTCTACCTTCAGAACTGCTTCTTTAGTGATGATCAGTTTGTCGTACGTCAGTACGTCAAGAACATTAATGCCGTCAGCCGCTACGAATTTCACCCCAGGGATGTTACGAGCGGAAAGTGCTACGTTATCATCATAGCTAGTAGCTACGATCAACGCTTTACGATCTACTTTCAGATTGTTCAAGATTGCTGCGAATTCTTTCGTTTTCGGAGCATTCATTGTCAAGCTATCCAATACGATAATGTCATTCTCGAGTACTTTCGAGGACAAAGCGGATTTGATCGCCAAACGACGAACCTTCTTAGGCAGTTTCCAGGAATAGCTACGTGGTGTTGGTCCGAAGACAACGCCGCCGCCTTTCCATTGTGGAGAACGAATGGAGCCTTGACGAGCGCGACCTGTACCTTTTTGTTTCCAAGGTTTACGTCCACCGCCACGAACTTCAGAACGTCCTTTTACTTTGTGTGTACCACGACGTAGGGAAGCTCTTTGCATAAGCGCAGCTTCATGTAGAACGTGCTCATTCGGTTCAATACCGAATACTGTATCGCTCAGTTCCACTTCACCAACTTCGTTGCCACTAATATTAAAAAGTGTTACTTTTGGCATTTCATGTTCCTCCTTTCTTCAATAATTATTTCTTAACGGTTTGTTTAACTTTCACGAAGCTGTTTTTAGGACCTGGGATAGCGCCTTTAACCAGCAATACGTTACGTTCAACATCAACCTTGATAATTTCAAGCTTTTGAACCGTAATAGTCGTGTGACCCATATGTCCTGGAAGGCGTTTGCCCTTAGGAACACGGTTAGCTTGGATAGAACCCATGGAACCCGGTCTTCTGTGGTAACGCGATCCGTGTGCCATTGGTCCGCGGCTTTGTCCCCAACGTTTGATGTTACCTTGGAAACCTTTACCTTTAGATGTACCAGTTACGTCAACAAATTCGCCCTCAGCAAAGATATCAGCCTTCAGTTCTTGTCCAACCTCGAGAGACCCGAGATCAACACCGCGAATTTCACGAACGTAGCGCTTAGGTGTTGCATTTGCCTTTTTGGCGTGACCCTGTTCAGGCTTATTGGAGCGTTTTTCTTTTTTATCAGAAAAGCCCAATTGCACTGCTTCATATCCGTCGATATTCAGGTCTTTCTTTTGCAGTACTACACAAGGTCCTGCTTCGATAACAGTAACAGGAATTACGTTACCTTCTGGAGTAAACACTTGAGTCATACCGAGTTTTTTTCCTAAGATACCTTTCAATGTTGACACCTCTTTTCTTTTCCTAAGTTACTTAAAATAGAATTACAATTTGATTTCGATATCTACACCGGACGGTAGATCCAAGCGCATCAAGGCATCCACAGTTTGTGGTGTTGGGTTCACAATATCGATCAAACGTTTGTGAGTCCGTTGTTCAAACTGTTCACGGGAATCCTTGTACTTGTGTACCGCACGGAGAATAGTAATGATTTGCTTCTCAGTTGGTAACGGAATCGGCCCGGACACACCTGCACCCGAACGTTTTGCTGTTTCAACAATCTTCTCAGCGGATTGATCAAGAATTCTGTGGTCGTATGCTTTCAAGCGAATACGAATTTTTTGCTTTGCCATTTTAGTCCCTCCTTCTATCGCCCAATTTGGTATCGGACATACTCCGTGAAAATTTTCTGACCTCGTCCCCATGGCAAAGGGGCCGGGTGTGTCAGTAACCTCTCACATCATCGCAACGTCTCAGAACAACATTTATTATTATATATAATAGGCAGCAGTATTGCAAGCAAAAATAGAAAAACAACGCATATTTTTTTCATGCGCTGTTCTTCTACTATATATATGTTAAAGATTCTCTGTCGCAGACTTAAAAATCTCTGCGGAGGAAGCAGTCTGAGCCGTTGCAGTTTCGATCCCCTCAATGGTTTGGATTAAGGTTCTTATTTCTTCTTCCACTATTACAATCTCCTGTGTACTGCTACGCATAGCGTCTACAATATCAGAGAACAAAAGACTAGTCTCGACCGATTGGTGTTTCCCATTCTTAGTTAAGTCCTGCACCTTACGAATCTCTTCTACAACCTGCTGAGTGAGGAGTCCTGATTTATTTGTTAGCTCTACGATCTGAATCACAGTATTCTTAGTATCCTCCGCAAGCCGGCTAACTTCTTGAGCAACCACACTAAACCCTCTACCATGCTCACCAGCTCTTGCGGCTTCAATCGTTGCATTAAGTGAGAGGATTTTAGTCTGATCAGCAATTTCCCTTACTGAGTTCACGATTTTTTGAATTTGTTTAGAGGAATCGCTTAACTCAATGATCGAGTCTTCCATCTCACTGGTGGTCTGATATATAAGATTAATTTGCTCAGTCAAATCGTCCAAGTGTTCATGCCCATCTGCAGCTAATCCCTGTGACTCCAGAGCGGATGAAGCCGTACGTTGGAATGTTCTACTTACTTCATTGCTGCTTGCCACTAGCTGCTTCACAGCAGCATTAGTATCGATGCTATAATCTATCAGTTCAACGCTAAACTCTGAAATTTTTTGTTTCAATTCATTTTTTACTAATAAATATTGCTCCTCCTTCTCTCTTATATTCTCCTTCTCATATTCTTCTAGCACCAATTGCTGCTCAAGATTAAGCAGTTTAGTCACCGTCTGAACCACTCGAAGGCGTATATTGTCATCGTTTGTTTCATTATATATAACGCGTATAAATACGTTCTGAAGATTCTGAAAAGCAGATAAGTACCATTTAGGCTCAAGCCCTACTCTTTTATGAATATTAGCGATCATTAGACGCTTTGCTATGTACTCATCGTCAACCTTTCCATTAAAAATCTCTAGGATATGACCACGCAGAGTAGTTTTTAACCTATCTATACTGCTATGTTCCAAAATAATAGCTTCGAGTTTATTTACACCTAATACAGAATTGTAAAATTGATCAATGATATAGTCTATATTCTGCTCAACAACAGGTTTCACCCTGCGTAGTAAGTTCAGATCTGCTTCAGTCAGATCAATCATCCTCATCTGCTCGTTAAGTTCGCCATGTCCTTCCAGTTTATGAAAAGACTCCGCAACAGAATGATTCTGATCCTTGAAGTCTAAGGAACGAGAGGCAGGAGAATCCACATTATTATTACGTGCAGTTAACGCATGCATGAAGGAAAAAGGACATTTCCCCATATTAACACCCTCCCACAACTCCTATTATTTTACATTATTATACCTCCTTCATTTTACTCTAAGATTAGTATAATTGTAAACAATCGATTGTTGTAATTTGACGAATTATGTAGAAAAAGATCATAATAGTATGCTTTGATTATCAATCTTTGTCGAATAATAAATCATTCTCAGAAAAAAAAAGCCCCTGATTCTCCGCAAGAAGAATCAGGGGTGTTTGTAATTCGGAATCTACCCGCAGATAGAAGTCGAATTATTATTTTTGGATAGAAGCTACGCTACCAGCACCAACTGTACGGCCACCTTCGCGAATGGAGAATTTAGTACCTTCTTCAATAGCGATTGGGGAGATCAGTTGTACGGTTACGGAGATGTTATCACCAGGCATAACCATTTCAGTACCTTCTGGCAAGTTGATGATACCAGTTACGTCAGTTGTACGGAAGTAGAACTGTGGACGGTATCCAGTGAAGAAAGGCTTGTGACGGCCACCTTCTTCTTTTGTCAGAACGTAAATTTGAGCAGTGAACTCAGTGTGTGGTTTAACGGAGTTCGGCTTAGCCAATACTTGGCCACGCTCGATCATGTTACGGTCAACACCACGAAGCAATGCTCCGATGTTGTCCCCAGCTTGAGCGGAATCCAGCAATTTACGGAACATTTCTACGCCCGTAACTACGGATTTCTTAGTATCTTCGTGAATACCAACGATTTCGATTTCTTCTCCGACTTTAACTGTTCCGCGTTCTACGCGACCAGTTGCCACAGTACCGCGGCCAGTGATGGAGAATACGTCTTCGACAGGCATCAAGAAAGGCTTGTCAGTTTGACGCTCAGGAAGTGGAATGTACTCATCGATTGTTTCAAACATTTCGATGATTTTTTTAGCGTAATCGCCATCTGGGTTTTGCAGAGCTTCACGAGCAGAACCACGGATGATTGGAGTATCGTCGCCTGGGAAGTCATACTCGCTAAGCAAGTCGCGAACTTCCATTTCAACCAATTCCAACAACTCTTCGTCTTCAACCATGTCGCATTTGTTCAAGAAGACAACGATGTAAGGAACGCCTACTTGACGGGACAACAGGATGTGCTCGCGAGTTTGTGGCATTGGGCCATCAGCTGCGGATACAACCAGGATAGCTCCGTCCATTTGCGCTGCGCCAGTGATCATGTTTTTAACATAGTCGGCGTGACCAGGGCAGTCTACGTGAGCGTAGTGACGGTTAGGAGTTTCATATTCAACGTGGGAAGTGGAGATTGTGATACCACGTTCGCGCTCTTCAGGAGCTTTGTCGATTTGATCGAATGCGATAGCTGCGCCACCGTAAGTTTTGGACAATACAGTAGTGATTGCAGCAGTCAGAGTCGTTTTACCATGGTCGACGTGACCAATAGTACCGATGTTAACGTGCGGTTTGTTACGTTCAAACTTTGCCTTTGCCATTTGAACAGTTCCTCCTTAATGTGGGGTTCCTTATATTTGAGCCGCCCGCATACGTGTAATCTTAGATGACTGAGTGTTTATACCCGGGACGGCAAGTTAAAACTGGTAATTATTCAGCGCCTTTGTTCTTTGCAGCGATCTCTTCCGCAATGGATTTAGGAACTTCTTCATAGTGAGAAAGCTCCATTGAGAATACGCCACGTCCTTGTGTACCAGAACGAAGTGTTGTAGAGTATCCGAACATTTCGGAAAGAGGCACCTTAGCACGGATAATTTGCGCTCCACCACGGGAATCCATACCTTCGATACGGCCACGGCGGGAGTTCAGCATACCCATTACATCACCCATATATTCCTCAGGAACAGTTACTTCTACTTTCATGATTGGCTCAAGCAGGACAGGCTTACACTTGTCTTTAGCTGCTTTGAGTGCCATCGAACCGGCAATTTTAAATGCCATTTCGTTGGAATCGACATCATGATAAGAACCATCTACGATGGTAGCTTTAACGTCTACTAGCGGGAAGCCAGCAAGTACGCCGTTTTTCATTTGTTCTTCAATACCCGCAAGTGCAGGAGCGATGTACTCTCTAGGAACCGAGCCACCCACAACTTTACTTTCGAATTTGCTACCAGTACCTGGTTCGAGGGGTTCAAATTCAACCCATACGTGACCGTATTGACCACGACCACCAGATTGGCGTACAAATTTACCTTCGACGCGAGCAGGTGCCTTGAACGTTTCGCGGTAAGCAACCTGTGGTTTACCCACATTGGTTTCTACTTTGAACTCACGACGCATACGGTCGATGATGATGTCCAAGTGAAGTTCACCCATACCAGCCAGGATTGTTTGGCCTGTTTCTTCATCAGTGTGAGCACGAAGAGTTGGATCCTCTTCAGTCAACTTTCCGAGAGCAACGCCCATTTTATCTTGGTCAGCTTTAGTTTTTGGTTCAACAGCGATCTCGATAACTGGATCAGGGAAGTTCATTGATTCCAGAATTACTGGATTCTTCTCATCACACAGTGTATCACCTGTACTGGTATCTTTCAAACCAACAGCAGCTGCGATGTCGCCAGAATACACGATGGAAATTTCTTGACGGCTGTTCGCATGCATTTGAAGGATACGACCAATACGTTCACGCTTGTTCTTAGTTGCATTAACTACGTATGATCCGGACTCAAGTACGCCTGAGTAAACACGGAAGAACGTAAGTTTACCAACATAAGGGTCTGTCATGATTTTAAATGCCAAAGCTGCAAACGGCTCTTCATCCGAAGAGTGACGAACAGCTTCTGTACCGTCATCAAGATGTCCAGTAATAGCTGGAACGTCAAGAGGAGATGGCAAGTAATCAACAACAGCATCCAGCATAAGCTGAATCCCTTTGTTTCGGTAGGAAGATCCAGCAATTACAGGGAACAATTTAACTTCAACTACGCCTTTGCGAATTGCAGCTTTAATTTCCGGAATTGTAATTTCTTCGCCTTCCAAATACTTCATAGTCAGATCCTCATCAAGTTCAGCAACTTTCTCGATCAACTCGAGACGCAGCTCCTCAACTTTGGCCAAATATTCTTCCGGAATATCCGTTACTTCGATGTTTTGGCCCAGATCATCTCTGAACATGTGTGCTTTTTGCTCAACTAGGTCGATAATACCAGTGAAATCACTTTCTGCACCAATTGGCAATTGAATAGCAACTGCGTTGGCTTGAAGGCGATCACGCATAGTTTCGATTACGTTAAGGAAATCCGCACCGATAATGTCCATTTTGTTTACATATGCAATCCGGGGAACGTTATAACGGTCTGCCTGTCTCCATACGGTTTCAGACTGAGGCTCAACGCCCTCTTTTGCACTAAATACACCAACTGCCCCATCCAATACACGCAGGGAACGTTCAACTTCAACAGTGAAGTCAACGTGTCCTGGGGTATCAATGATATTGATGCGGTGACCTTTCCACGCAGCAGTCGTAGCAGCGGACGTAATCGTGATTCCGCGCTCTTGTTCTTGCTCCATCCAGTCCATTGTAGCAGCACCCTCGTGAACTTCACCGATTTTGTGCGTACGGCCTGTATAGAAAAGAATCCGCTCTGTGGTAGTTGTTTTACCAGCATCAATATGCGCCATGATCCCGATGTTACGTGTATTTTTTAAGGAGAACTCTCTAGCCATGAAATGGATCTCCCTTCAAAATATAAGTTATTTGAATGACCTTAATCCTACCAACGGTAGTGAGCGAACGCTTTGTTTGCTTCAGCCATTTTGTGTGTATCTTCACGTTTCTTAACAGAAGCGCCTGTGTTGTTGGAAGCGTCGATGATCTCAGCCGCCAAACGCTCTTCCATAGTCTTCTCACCGCGGTTGCGAGAGTAGTTTACGAGCCAACGTAATCCCAGAGCAGTACGTCTCTCTGGTTTAACCTCGATAGGTACTTGATAGTTAGCACCACCGACACGACGAGCTTTGACTTCCAAAACCGGCATGATATTCTTGATGGCAGCTTCGAAAACTTCCATCGGATCTTTACCCGTACGTTCTTCAATCAATTTGAATGAATTGTACAGAATGCTTTGAGCGACACCTCTTTTACCACCCAGCATAATGCGGTTAATCAAACGAGTAACCAACTTGCTATTATACAACGGATCTGGCAATACGTCTCTCTTTGTAACTGGACCTTTGCGTGGCATGGATATCCCCCTTTCTTAAATGTTTATTATTCAGATATTGTTATCTTACTTCTTAGCTTTAGGACGTTTTGCACCGTATTTTGAACGAGCTTGCATCCGGTTAGCTACACCTGCTGTATCCAAAGCACCACGAACGATATGGTAACGAACCCCTGCAAGGTCCTTTACTTTACCTCCGCGAAGTAATACAACACTGTGCTCTTGTAAGTTATGTCCGATACCCGGGATATAAGCTGTTACCTCGAGACGGTTCGTCAAACGAACACGGGCATATTTACGAAGCGCTGAGTTTGGTTTACGTGGAGTCATTGTGCCTACACGAGTGCACACACCGCGTTTTTGCGGAGCGCTCAAATTTGTAGCCTCACGCTTGAGGGCGTTATACCCTTTTTGAAGAGCGGGAGATTTAGATTTTTCGATTTTGGCTTGACGGCCTTTACGAACCAATTGGTTAATTGTTGGCATGTTGTTGCCACCCCCTTCCTGAAATGATAGTCGATTTAAGAACTCTAAGCCCACAGACCCAGGCGGTTCATAAAAAGACAAATGAAAAGTTCTTGCCGCTGGTGTTCACCCCAGTACAAAAACATTTCTGTAGCTATTGTTTTAAGACGGCTGCCATCGCAGCGCCAACTTCTATTCCGCAGGCCTTGCCCAAATTCAGCATCGTATCCACATATGTGATCTTAACACCTTGTTTGTTACAAAGCAAAACTATCCTGGAAGTAAGCCTTTGATCTCCGTCCTCTGCCACATAGACTTCTGCGGCTAGGCCCAACTCTACCGCCTTGACGGTTTGTTTGGTACCGATCTTGACCTGAGCATCCTGTAGTCCTCTATCATCAGTCATTCTCTTTACCTCCAATGAACAAGGATAACATGGCTACTCACGCACCTTAGACATTTTAGCATTATCAATAGATGGTGTCAAGAAATTCAGCAACAATTTTTATAGAAATTATACACAGCAGAACACTCATGCCACACCTATGAGTAGGTATGACATGAGCACACTACCATGATTGCTAATTTATTCAGCAGGAACCGTCTCTAATGATTCAAGTTCGCTTTCTGCATTTGGATCACTTAGCTTAACGTTACGGTAACGGTTCATCCCAGTACCTGCAGGAATCAACTTACCGATAATAACATTTTCTTTAAGTCCAAGCAACTTATCTACTTTACCTTTGATAGCAGCGTCTGTTAGGACACGAGTAGTTTCTTGGAATGATGCAGCTGACAAGAAGGAATCAGTTTCAAGAGACGCCTTGGTAATACCGAGCAAGACTGGTTTAGCAACAGCAGGCTCTTTACCAGACAAGATAGCTTCCTTGTTAGCACCTTCGTACTCATGAATATCCGCAAATGCACCTGGCAACAGACTTGTGTCACCTGCGTCAATAATACGGATCTTCCGAAGCATTTGCTTGATCATAACTTCAATGTGCTTATCATTGATCTCAACGCCTTGGTTACGGTATACACGCTGTACTTCTTGCAGAATGTAGTTTTGTACCCCACGGATCCCTTTGATACGCAGCATTTCTTTAGGGTCAATCGAACCGTCTGTCAGCTCATCGCCGGCTTCGATTTCTTGGCCTTCACTAACACGTAGACGTGAACCATAAGTAATGGAATAAGTCTTGGATTCAGCTTCACCTTGAACCTCGATTTCGCGACGGTCTTTGGTTTCACGGATTTCCTTGATTACGCCATCGATTTCACTGATTGTAGCTTGACCTTTAGGGTTACGAGCTTCAAACAACTCCTGAATACGCGGCAAACCTTGAGTGATGTCATCACCGGCAACACCGCCGGTATGGAAAGTACGCATTGTAAGCTGGGTTCCTGGTTCACCGATAGATTGTGCGGCAATAATACCAACTGCTTCACCAATCTCAACGTGTTTACCAGTTGCCAAGTTACGTCCGTAACATTTCTTACAAACACCATGACGGGCACGGCAGCTCAGTACAGAACGAATTTGCAGCTTAGTTACGCCTGCGTTTACAATTGCCTCCGCTTTATCGGAGTCAATCAAATCATTGCGGTGAACAATGATTTCGCCTGTTTCTGGGTGACGAACAGTTTCGAAGCAGTAACGACCTTCAATACGGTCATACAGATCCTCGATAACCTCTTTACCATCCTGAATACGACTAACTGTGAAGCCTTTATCGGTTCCACAATCTTCTTCACGGACAATAACGTCCTGGGCAACGTCAACAAGACGACGAGTCAGATACCCTGAGTCAGCGGTACGAAGTGCGGTATCGGCAAGACCTTTACGCGCTCCGTGAGTGGAGATAAAGTACTCCAAGACGGTAAGACCTTCACGGAAGTTCGCCTTGATTGGTAATTCGAAAATCCGACCTGAAGGTGTTGCCATCAGACCACGCATACCACCCAGCTGAGTGATCTGCGATTTGTTACCACGCGCTTTAGAGTCAACCATGAGCATGATAGAGTTGAAACGGTCCATCGACTTAAGCAGGATGTTCGTAAGATCATCCTTAGTCTTCGACCAGATCTCAATAACACGGTCATACCGTTCGTCATTGGTGATCAAACCACGGCGATATTGGTTAGCAACCACATCAACCTTAGCTTCAGACTCTTTCAGGATGGTAACCTTTTCCTCAGGAACAATAACGTCCGACACGGCAACTGTAACACCAGAACGTGTGGAGTAAGTGAATCCGAGCTGTTTAATTTTATCCAAAATCATAGAAGTTTTGGTTGTGTGATAAGTTTCAAAACAACGAGCAATAATCAGACCCAGATATTCTTTACCTACAGCACTGGCTTCTGGAGCGGATTCAATCAGCTCGCGAATGTTCGCGCCTTTTTCGTAGATAAAGTATTTCTCTGGTGTGCCGTGCAGCAAGTTGGTTTTGGTTGCTTCGTTGATATAAGGGAAACTACTTGGGTAGATTTCATTAAAGATGATCTTACCGATCGTAGTAATCAACATTGCATTTTGTTGTTCTTCCGTAAAGCATGTTTTGCCAAGTGCTTTAGCCGGAATAGCAACACGAGCATGAAGTCCTGCAGTTCCGCGTTGGTAAGCTGATACAGCTTCGTTAACGGTACGCAGAATCATACCACTACCCTTTTCTTCCTTGTTATCCATGGTCAAGTAGAAAGTACCAAGGACCATATCCTGGGAAGGTGTTACAACTGGCTTACCGTCTTTAGGGTTCAAGATATTACCAGATGCAAGCATGAGAATGCGTGCTTCCGCTTGAGCTTCTGCAGACAGAGGAACGTGCACCGCCATTTGGTCACCGTCAAAGTCAGCATTGTACGCCGTACATACGAGTGGGTGAAGACGAATAGCATGACCTTCCACCAAAATCGGTTCAAATGCTTGAATACCGAGACGGTGAAGTGTTGGTGCGCGGTTTAGAAGCACTGGGTGTTCTCTAATTACTTCTTCGAGTACATCCCAAACTTCAGGACTTACGCGTTCAACTTTACGTTTCGCGCTCTTTATGTTGTGGGCAAGGCCCTTATTAACCAATTCTTTCATAACAAAAGGCTTGAACAATTCTAGCGCCATTTTCTTAGGAAGTCCGCACTGATACATCTTGAGGTACGGTCCTACAACGATAACGGAACGTCCAGAGTAGTCAACCCGTTTACCGAGCAAGTTCTGTCGGAAACGTCCTTGTTTACCTTTCAGCATATGGCTGAGCGATTTAAGTGGACGGTTACCAGGACCGGTTACCGGACGTCCCCGACGGCCGTTATCGATGAGAGCATCGACAGCTTCCTGGAGCATCCGTTTTTCGTTCTGCACGATAATGTCAGGAGCACCGAGATCAAGCAGTCTTTTCAGACGGTTGTTCCGGTTAATAACACGGCGATAGAGATCATTCAAATCGGACGTAGCAAAACGGCCACCATCCAACTGAACCATCGGACGAAGCTCCGGAGGAATAACCGGAAGAACATCCATGATCATCCAATCAGGCTTGTTGCCGGAGTTACGGAATGCTTCAATGACTTCCAGACGTTTGATCGCCCGGTTACGACGTTGGCCTTGGGCCGTACGCAGTTCTTCTTTGAGGAATTCCAGCTCTTTATCGATGTCGATATCTTGAAGAAGCTTTTTAACAGCTTCAGCACCCATGCCGGCTTGGAACCCGTAACCGTATTTTTCACGGTAGCTACGATATTCTTTCTCGGACAGAAGTTGTTTCTTTTCCAGTGGAGTTTCACCTGGATCCGTTACAACATAAGATGCGAAATAGATAATTTCTTCAAGTGATCTTGGAGACATATCTAGTGCAAGCCCCATGCGGCTTGGGATACCTTTGAAATACCAGATATGAGATACCGGAGCAGCCAATTCAATGTGACCCATACGTTCACGACGAACTTTAGCACGGGTAACCTCAACGCCACAACGGTCGCAGACTACGCCCTTATAACGGACACGTTTGTATTTACCGCAATGACATTCCCAGTCTTTTTGTGGTCCAAAGATACGCTCACAGAAAAGACCCTCTTTTTCCGGTTTCAATGTACGATAGTTAATGGTTTCCGGTTTCTTAACTTCTCCGCGGGACCATGAACGAATCTTCTCCGGAGAAGCGAGTCCGATTTTCATAAATTCAAAATTGTTAACGTCCAACAAGGAGCAACCCTCCTTAACCTAATCCTGATTTAGTACCGCTTTACCCTCTTCTGACTGTTACATCAAAAGAGGGCGTGCGATCCTTTATAAAATGGAACTTTTAAGCTCCAGCTTGATTATTCTACTCCGACTTCTGAACCTTCTAAATTGAGGCTTAGTTTGTCGCCTGACGTCTCGTCCTCATCGTCCAATTCTCTCATTTCAATTTCCTGCTCGTCACCGCTAAGAATCTTAACATCCATACCCAGGGACTGCAGTTCTTTGATCAATACCTTGAACGACTCAGGAACACCTGGTTCCGGTACATTTTCACCTTTGACAATGGATTCGTACGTCTTCACGCGACCAACCACGTCATCGGATTTCACGGTCAAAATTTCTTGCAATGTATATGCAGCACCGTAAGCTTCAAGCGCCCACACTTCCATCTCCCCGAAACGCTGTCCACCAAATTGAGCTTTACCACCCAATGGTTGTTGCGTAACTAGTGAGTAAGGTCCTGTTGAACGGGCGTGAATCTTATCATCAACCATGTGCGCCAGTTTGATCATGTGCATGACACCAACAGTAACTTCACGTTCGAAGCGTTCACCTGTACGGCCATCATACAATACAGTCTTACCATTACGCTGCATACCTGCTTCTTCCATCGTATCAAACACGTCGTACTCACGCGCTCCGTCAAATACCGGCGTTGCAATGTGAATTCCCAGACGCAATGCGGCCATACCAATATGGACCTCAAGCACCTGTCCGATGTTCATACGAGAAGGAACGCCCAGAGGGTTAAGAACAACCTGTACTGGCGTACCGTCCGGAAGGAACGGCATATCTTCTTCTGGCAGGATACGGGCAACGACACCCTTGTTACCGTGACGTCCGGCCATCTTGTCACCCTCAGAAATCTTACGTTTCTGAGCGATGTAGACACGAACCAATTGATTTACACCAGGAGGCAGCTCATCGCCGTTCTCACGTGTAAAGACTTTAACGTCCACGATAATACCATCACTACCATGAGGAACGCGTAAAGAGGTATCCCGTACTTCACGAGCTTTCTCACCAAAGATAGCGTGCAGGAGACGTTCTTCTGCTGTCAGTTCAGTCACACCCTTAGGAGTAACCTTACCAACCAGAATGTCACCAGCGCTGATTTCCGCACCAATACGGATGATTCCGCGCTCATCAAGATTGCGCAGAGCTTCTTCGCCGACGTTCGGAATATCGCGCGTAATTTCTTCAGGTCCCAGTTTAGTGTCGCGAGCTTCAGATTCGTATTCTTCGATATGAATCGAAGTATATACATCTTCCTTAACCAGCTTTTCACTTAACAGGATCGCATCCTCGTAGTTATAACCTTCCCAAGTCATGAACGCAACGACTACGTTACGGCCAAGAGCAAGTTCGCCCATTTCTGTGGAAGGACCGTCTGCCAGGATATCACCCTTCTTAACAATGTCCCCTCTTTTAGCTAGAGGACGTTGGTTAATACAGGTACCTTGGTTAGAACGCATAAATTTGTGTAATTTATATTTAACGATATCGCCTTTAACTTCCTTGCCTTCGACAGTCTCAACGCGACGCAGCCAAATTTCATTAGCTGAAGAACGTTCGATAATACCGTCATACTTGGAAACGATACATACGCCAGAATCCTTAGCGGATTTATGTTCCATCCCTGTTCCGACCAGCGGAGCTTTTGGAATTAGAAGCGGAACGGCTTGACGTTGCATGTTAGATCCCATCAGTGCGCGGTTGGAGTCATCGTTCTCAAGGAACGGAATAAGCGCCGTAGCGACAGATACAACCTGTTTAGGCGAAACGTCCATGTAATCGACACGATTACTTGGCATCGTTGTAATGTTGTCTGAGTCTTTGTTGTAACGAACGATTACCATATCTTCTTTAAAGGTGCCATCTTCTTCGATCAACACGTTAGCCTGAGCAACTACATAATTATCTTCCTCATCAGCAGTCAGATAGTCAATTTGCTCAGTCACCTTACCAGTCTTCGGATCCACCCAACGATACGGAGCTTCAATAAAGCCGTATTCATTGATGCGGGCAAAGGTGGACAAGGAGTTGATCAACCCGATGTTTGGACCTTCCGGCGTTTCAATTGGACACATCCGACCGTAGTGACTGTGATGGACGTCACGAACTTCAAAGCCCGCGCGTTCACGTGTCAAACCACCAGGTCCGAGTGCGGACAGACGACGTTTATGCGTAAGTTCCGCAAGCGGGTTCGTCTGATCCATAAATTGAGACAGCTGGGAACTACCGAAGAACTCTTTAATGGACGCGATGACCGGACGAATGTTGATCAGAGCCTGTGGCGTAATCGCATTAGCATCCTGAATTGACATTCTTTCGCGAACAACACGCTCCATACGGGACAAACCGATACGGAACTGATTCTGCAAGAGTTCACCCACAGAACGCAGGCGACGGTTACCCAAGTGGTCAATATCATCGGTATTGCCAATTCCGTGAAGCAAATTAATAAAGTAGCTGATTGAGGATATAATATCAGCTTGAGTAATATGCTTAACAGATTTGTCGATGTTGCCGTTAGCAATCAGCTTAATAACCCGGCCTTCTTCAATTGGCGAGAACACGTCAATTGTTTGAAGAGGAATATCTTCGCTGTCCATAACTCCGCCAGTAACACGGTAGTTTTTAAAGGCAACATTCTTTTCGAAATATGGAATCAATTCATCAAGCAGTCTACGATCGACCATTTGGCCGGATTCTGCCAGGATTTCTCCAGTAGAGTCGTCAACCAAAGGCTGAGCAAGACGTTGATTGAAAAGACGGTTCTTAATGTGTAGCTTTTTATTGATTTTGTAACGGCCTACATTAGCTAGGTCGTAGCGTTTTGGATCAAAGAAACGCGCAACCAGCAAACTTTTGGCATTGTCTAGTGTCGGCGGTTCGCCCGGACGCAAACGCTCATAAATTTCAATAAGCGCCTTCTCCGTGGAGTCCGTGTTGTCTTTATCCAGCGTATTGCGAATATATTCATCATTGCCAAGCAATTCCAGAATTTCGGCATCACTACCGAAACCGAGAGCACGCAAAAGTACGGTAACAGGAATTTTACGAGTCCGATCGATACGAACATACATAATGTCCTTAGCATCGGTTTCTAGTTCCAACCAGGCTCCGCGGTTCGGGATTACTGTGGCGGTGTAGGTTTTTTTGCCGTTCTTATCCACTTTTGTGCTGAAATAGACGCTTGGAGAGCGAACCAACTGGCTGACAATAACCCGTTCCGCACCATTAATAATAAAAGTGCCGGTCTCCGTCATCAGCGGGAAATCTCCCATGAACACTTCCTGCTCTTTAACCTCACCGGTCTCTTTATTAATGAGCCGCACCTTTACACGCAGAGGAGCCGCATACGTTACGTCCCGCTCTTTAGCGTCGTCAACCGTATATTTCGGTTCACCCAGGCTGTAATCAATGAACTCTAGTACCAAATTACCTGTGAAATCCTGGATCGGCGAGATGTCCTGAAACATTTCCCGCAATCCTTCCTCCAAAAACCAATCATAAGATTTTTGTTGGATCTCGATCAGGTTCGGGACCTCGAGTACCTCGTTAATTCTCGCATAGCTCCGCCGAGTGCGTCGACCATACTGAACAAGATGTCCTGCCAACTTTACTCACCCCTCATGTCTACTCACTTAAAAATTGATTGCGAACCCTTGTTTGGAACCGTATAATGGAACCATACTACAAGGATTCAGTCATAAATAAAAGAAAAGCCCTTATCGAAATCTTCGAAAAAAGAGCGCATTTATCCATGACCAAAATACTCCTTATCAAGTAGATTTGCCCAAAACGTACATATTATACGTCACCAAGCAATAGTTTATGCGCTATTATCTATTACCACGTAGCATTCGCTGCGTTAGAGCATAGACAACCAACTCGCAAAAACTTGCCGTGCGGCATGCGCTAGCCGGGCGACAATATATTGCTTGACATTTCAGCAAACTAAAGACATGGAGCCTATCTTAATACTGACATTTTATAATAATACCATTATCACTATCACATGTCAATAACCTATTGTATTTTATTTTTGCGCTTTAATAATACGATAGCCTTTGTCTTTCCCCACTTCTTCCACCATTGAGAACAAGCTTTCTAGTTTTGCCACTGCTGATGGAGCGCCCTGCTTCTTCTGAATTACAATCCACAGATAGCCACCCTCATTTAAATGTTCATAAGCATCTTCAAAAATCTTATGCACTACAGCTTTTCCTGCACGAATCGGAGGATTAGTTAGAATCACATCGAACTTCTGCTGCTCATTCAATGCGCCGAGCACATCGCTTTCCATTATCGTAACATTCCGGATTCCATTGTGCTGAGCATTCTCACGCGCCAGTTCTACCGCACGACTGTTAATATCAATCATGGTCACATGTCCTTTGGGAGCTAGGTATGCTGCACTTATGCCAATCGGCCCATAACCACAACCTACATCAAGCACCGCTGAACCGTCCGGAATTATCATAGCTTCAATAAGAACTCGGCTACCGTAATCGATGTCTCCTTTAGAGAATACACCGGCATCGCTCGTAAAACGAAAGCTTTTGCCTCTTAGTACGGTATCAATGCTACGTCTGTCATGACGTACTTCCGGCTGCTGCGAATAATAATGTTGCGACATCTCTTTCCTCCCTTTCCTATTATGTTAGCAGTTGGTATATACGCCCTACTAACTCTATTTATAAAACAAACCCCTTGAACAAGTTCAAGGGGTTTTCAGTAATAGAAGGAATTACTTCACTTCTACAGCTGCGCCTGCTTCTTCCAATTTTGCTTTAGTAGCTTCGGCTTCGTCTTTGCTTACTTTTTCTTTGATTGCTTTTGGTGCGTTGTCTACAAGATCTTTAGCTTCTTTCAAGCCAAGACCAGTGATTTCGCGAACGATTTTGATAACGTTGATTTTGGAAGCGCCAGCGCCTGTCAAAATTACGTCAAATTCGGATTGCTCTTCAGCTACTGCTGCTACCGCACCGCCAGCTGCTACTGGAGCTGCTGCAGTTACGCCGAATTCTTCTTCAATTGCTTTAACCAGGTCGTTCAGTTCCAATACGCTCATGCCTTTAATTGCTTCCAAGATTGCTTCTTTACTCATGATTGAACCTCCATTTTATATTTAAATTTATTTGTGGTATTGATTATGCTGCAAGAGTCAAAGGCTTACGCGCTTTGTTCTTCTTTTTCAGCAACAGCTTTAACTGCAAGCGCGAAGTTGCGCATTGGAGCTTGAAGTACGCTAAGCAGCATGGACAGCAAACCATCGCGGGATGGAAGCTCAGCCAGTGCTTTCAGTTGTTCCGCGTCAATGACACGACCTTCAACTACGCCGCCTTTCAATTTCAAAGCGTCGTTTTTCTTGGCGAAATCGTTCAAAATTTTAGCTGGTGCTACTGCATCAGTTGTGCTGAATGCGATAGCTGTTGGACCAGTCAAAACTTCATCCAATTCACTCAACTCAGCCGCAGCAGTTGCGCGACGTAGCAATGTGTTCTTCAGGACTTGAAACTCAACGCCAGCTTCACGAAGTTGCTTACGCAGTTCAGTCACTTGGGAAACGTTCAATCCACGGTAGTCAGCTACAACAGTCGAAAGACTGTTTTGCAGTTTTGCAGTAACGACGTCAACCGCGTCTTGTTTTGCTTGAATTACTTTTGCATTTGCCAATGTATACACCTCCTGAAAATTTATGTGTCGGCGTTCTTTCCAAGGAAAGCTTCACCGCTCCTACGCAGGCAGTAGAAAAGCCTCCGCAGAATCACGAAGGCTTGATAAAACGAAAGTTATACGAGCAAGCTCGTTACTTCTTGTTTCTATCACAACACCTCGGTAGGAAATTAAGCACTAAGGCACCTACTGTCTACGGTAAGCATATTCAAGGTTAAGATTGATACCTTAAGTTTCACAACTGTTATAGATTATCAAAATTGACTCAAAGAGTCAACCCTTAATTATCTGAAGACGGTTGTGTTCACACGAGCGCTAGGTCCCATTGTGGAAGAAATCGAGATGCCTTTAAGGTATACACCTTTAGCAGCAGCTGGTTTCGCACGGTTCAAAGCGTCGATAAGAGCTTTAAGGTTATCGTTCAATTGTGCAGCATCAAAGGACACTTTACCGATTGGCGCGTGAATTTGACCTGCTTTGTCGAGACGGTATTCGATTTTACCGGCTTTGATTTCTTGCACAGCCTTGGAAACATCGAATGTAACTGTGCCAGCTTTAGGGTTAGGCATAAGACCTTTACCACCAAGCAGACGACCCAGTTTACCGACTTCACTCATCATATCAGGTGTAGCTACGCAGACATCAAATTCAAACCAGCCTTGTTGAATTTTGTTGATCATGTCTTGATCACCAACAAAATCAGCGCCAGCAGCTTCTGCCTCTTTCGCTTTTTCACCTTTTGCAAATACAAGCACGCGTTGTGTTTTACCAGTGCCGTGAGGCAGGACAACAACACCACGAACTGCTTGGTCTTGTTTACGCGGGTCTACACCCAGACGAACTGCTGCTTCAACGGTTTCGTCGAACTTAGCAGTCGCTGCCTTTTTCACAAGCTCTACAGCTTCTGAAGGCTCGTAAGTTGCTTCGCTGTTGATCAGCTTAGCAGCTTCTTGGTATTTCTTACCATGTTTAGCCATGAAAATGTTCCTCCTTTGTGGTGTTAGCGGAAATTCCTCCCACATACTTGCGGGTCACGAATGACCGATTCTTCGAAAACTACTAGTCTTCGATTGTGATACCCATACTGCGGGCAGTACCTTCAACCATACGCATTGCAGCTTCAACAGTTGCAGCGTTAAGGTCAGGCATTTTTGTTTCAGCAATTTCACGTACCGCAGCGCGGCCGATTTTTGCTACTTTTTTCTTGTTTGGTTCGCCGGAGCCTTTTTCTACTTTAGCAGCGATGCGAAGCAGAACAGCAGCCGGAGGAGTTTTAGTGATGAAAGTAAAGGAACGGTCTTCAAATACTGTAATTTCAACCGGAATGATCAAGCCAGCCTGGTCGGCAGTACGAGCATTAAATTCCTTACAGAATGCCATGATGTTGACACCTGCTTGACCTAACGCCGGACCTACTGGAGGCGCTGGATTCGCTTTCCCTGCAGGAATCTGCAGTTTCACCATTTTAATAACTTTTTTAGCCATGAGTGACACCTCCTTGCAAAAATAGTGGTCTTCGAACGCCAATAGCGCTCTCCCACAAGAAACCCTAGCTTATGTTATATTTTCTCCACTTGAGTGAAATCCAACTCTAGCGGGGTTTCCCGTCCAAACATGTTAACATGCACTTTGATCTTGCTCTTGTCAGCCAAAATTTCTTCCACGGAGCCCACAAAATTCGCAAACGGACCAACCATAATACGTACGGATTCCTTGATTTCGAAATCAATCTTCGCTTTAGGTTCAACCATGCCCATATGCTTCAGAATTTGTTCTACCTCTTCCGGAAGCAAAGCTGTTGGTTTAGACCCTGAGCCTGTCGAACCAACAAATCCAGTAACGCCCGGAGTATTGCGGACAACATACCAGGAATCATCAGTCTGAACCATTTCCACCAAAACATATCCGGGGTAAACTTTACGCATAACGGTTTTTTTCTTACCGTCTTTGTTTACGATTTCTTCTTCCATAGGAACAAGAACGCGGAATATTTTGTCTTCCATGCCCATGGACTCAACGCGCTTTTCCAAATTGGCTTTGACCTTATTCTCATACCCAGAATAGGTATGAACGACATACCATCTTTTTTCCATATCAAGCCACCTGGGACCTCTCTAAATAATCGCTTCAATCACAGCGGAAATACCGATGTCCAGAACCCAGAAGTAAATAGCGACAACTACAATCGTACCGAGAACGATCAATGTATAGTTGGTCAATTCTTTACGACTTGGCCAGCGAACCTTTTTGAGTTCACTCCAGCTCTCAGTGAAAAAGGAAAACATAGACTTGAAACTACGTTTCATGCCGACTACACCTCCACAGACTATCTGGTTTCGCGATGAGGAGTTTGCGAGTTACAATACTTGCAAAATTTCTTCATCTCCATGCGGTCGGGGTGATTTCGCTTGTTTTTGGTAGTCGCATAGTTTCTTTGTTTGCAACTTGTACAAGCCAAAGTGATAATTACCCGCATGATGTGCACCTCCCGAGACGTCCTTCTAATTCACATTAGAAGACGCAAATATTGATCCTAAAAAAAAGCCGCGAATTTAGGCCTACCTAAAACACTTTAGCATAATGTCAAGGTCTGTGTCAACGAAAGAATTCCGTTCTGCACTGGGTAATTCCGGGTTTAGTAGTCATATGGCCGTACCCTGTCTTTGGGTCTATCTCTTCCTCACACTTCGCTGTCTTCCTTACCATTATGGGGTATTCCGTCTGTGTATAAACCTACCTTCAACGGCAACGACTAAAATCGGCTCAAATAGAAATTTATGGTGCAAGCACCTAATTCTATCCGAGTGATTTCAAAAAGACTAAAAAAAAGAACTCGATGTCCGAGCCCTCTCTTGTTCATTATATCATCAATTGTCACGTACTTCTAGATATCTTTCTAATTTCCTTTTTACTCGTTGTAGAGCGTTATCAATAGACTTCACATGCCGCTTAAGATCTTCAGCAATCTCCTGATAGGATCTTCCGTCTAAATACAACATCAGAACCTTGCGCTCCAAGTCACTTAGAATCTCCGCCATCTTATCTTCAAGACCAATGAATTCTTCTTGATTAATAATTAGCTCTTCTGGATCTAGAACCTGTGTTCCACAAATGACATCCATAAGTGTTCTATCAGAATCTTCGTCATAAATGGGCTTGTCCAAGGAAACATAAGAGTTCAGCGGAATATGTTTCTGACGAGTGGCCGTCTTAATAGCCGTTATAATCTGTCGTGTAATGCAGAGCTCAGCAAAAGCCTTAAATGAAGAGAGCTTGTCACCTTTAAAGTCACGAATAGCCTTGTATAGACCAATCATTCCTTCTTGTACAATATCTTCACGGTCTGCCCCGATCAAGAAATAAGAGCGGGCTTTAGCACGTACAAAGTTACGGTATTTATTAATCAAGTGTTCTAATGCGCCACTGTCGCCACCACGGAAAGCCTCGACAATATCTTCATCACTTATGAAATCATACTCAGACAGCATTATTTCCTTGAGGTCGACACTCACCAAGAATCCCCCCGGCTGCAACGCAAGACACATCGTTACTTCGCGAAATATAGGATCAGTATATATTATGTTACCTTCCACCGTCAACCGGAGTTTGTCCAAAATCAATCTAGAATAGCATAAATTGGAATAAAATATTTCCTGATTCTTCCTCGATCTCACTGTCTGCGCCATTTTTCCAGCTTACTGCGCACATCGGGAGGCAGTTTGTCTTCCAAAGAATGACGAGTAGAACTGACACCGCCAGGTTCGATAGCTTTTTTTACTTGTTTTTGATTCTCTTCAATTTCCAGATGCAATTCCCTTGCCGAAATTCGCAATGCACCTTGTGCAAAAATAATATGCTGCTCTATAAAATCACTCGTAGCCACATAGATCTGCCGGCGCCGATTGCTATATTCCCCAACCAGTCGCTCAATGCATTCATCTGCGGTTTCTTTTTCCTTGGTGAAGTACACCTGGACCTTACCCTGGACAAAAGACCTTCCCAACCCCGGAACACGGTATGCATCAAAAACAGCAATAACTCTTCGTCCAGAGAAAGCCTGGTAATCTGCCAGCAAATCCATCAAGCGGTCGCGTGCTTCCTGCATACCAATCTGGGACAGTGCCACAAGTTCCGGCCAGCCACCGATCATGTTATATCCATCCACAAGCAGCACATCGCGCCAGTCGGCCATAGCTATCCCTGCAGTTGCCGGCGGCGTATCACTTCATACATAATGACTCCTGCGGCGACAGAGGCATTTAATGAATTGATCTTTCCGGCCATCGGCAGCTTAAGAAGCACATCACATTTTTCACGAATCAGGCGTCCCATTCCTTTATTCTCATTGCCGATTACAACAGCTACCGGACCCGTGAAAATATCGGATTGGTATAGATTCTGATCGGTATCCACGTCTGTTCCTACTACCCAGACTCCCTGCTCTTTTAGACGGTCAATGGTCTGACCCAGGTTTGTAACCCGGGCAACCGGAACATACTCCACAGCACCCGCGGATGTTTTGGACACGGTCGCAGTTATCTGAGCCGAACGGCGTTTAGGTACGATTACCCCATGTACTCCAGTACAATCCGCCGTCCGCAGAATCGAACCCAGGTTATGAGGATCTTCAATTTCATCAAGCAAAATAAGGAATGCCGGTTCTCCTTTGGCTTCTGCTATAGCTAACAAATCATCCACTTCAACATAGGCAAATGGTGCTGCTTGTGCAACCACCCCTTGATGCTGCACACCTGGTGCCAGTTGATCCAGCTTACGCTTGTCCACATGCTGAATGACAATTCCCGCTTTCCGGGCTTCGGCAACGATGGGTGCTGTCAGATGCTTCTGGGCTGTCTCTGCGATCCATATTTTATTTAATGTACGACCAGCACGAAGCGCTTCAAGCACAGAATGCTTCCCTGCCAATATTTCCTCTTCAGTCTTCAATTCTTCTTCCATGTTCACTTCTCCTATTTTCTATTTCGCCAAAGCCTATCACGGCTGTTTCAACATAAACTGTATACCCTTGTGCACAATTTCTTCTATTCTCTCCTGTTGTCCTGTGTAGTACAAGTAACCAATCAAGCACTCAAAAGCTGTAGCATGACGGTATTCAAGCACATCCGCATTCTTAGGAACACTTCCCGATTTCGCATTTCTCCCCTGACGGGCGACATCCTTCTCCTCTTCCGTGAGACTAGGCTCCAAAAAGTTCAGAATTGCACACTGTGCTTTAGCGGATACCAGCCCTGTAGCAGAACGATGCAAATGGTTCGGACGCAAATTCGGAAGAGATACTAAATACTGGCGAACAGCCACCTCATAGATAGCATCTCCTACATAAGCTAGAACAATAGGCGAAAGTAGTCGCGCAGGTTTGGAAGGCTCATAAGGAAACCATCCGTTATCAAACTTGCGTTCCTCACTCATTTACGACGCCACCGCATTCCTTGTGGAGTATCCTCAAGCAATATGCCCAAGCGGCCTAATTCATCACGGATCTCGTCAGACCGGCTCCAATTCTTATTCTTACGAGCTTCAACCCGCTCGGCGATCAACCGTTCAACTTCTTCACTTGCAATTTCCTCTTCCAGTTCAGGCGTCAAACGCAGCACAGCATTCATTTCGCCAAAAGCTTGCAGTAATGCAGCAAAATCAGCAGGAGCAGCCTCGTTATTCGCAAGCGTATGGTTTGCCAGGCTCACCCAATCGAACATAGCCGTGATCGCATCAGGCGTATTAAAGTCATCCTGCATTCTAGCATGGAAATTGGCCACTATAGCCGACAGCTTATCATTAATCTCTGAGTTGACCTCACCTTGAGCACCATCAGCAGCGAGTTCAAGCCGATGTTTAACGTTACTCTCTGCAAGCGTGATCCGTTCAACGCTCTTTTCGGCGGAAGTCATAGATTCCTCTGAGAAATTCAACGGGTTGCGGTAATGGGTCGATAGCATGAAATAGCGGATAGCTCCTGCTTTAAAACGCTCACGGATGTCTTTTACAAGCCAGCCATTACCGAGCGATTTCGACATTTTCTCATCACCAATGTTGATAAATCCATTATGCATCCAGTAATTAGAGAGTGGTTTACCAGTCAGAGCTTCAGTCTGAGCGCATTCGCATTCATGATGCGGGAACTGCAAATCTTGTCCACCACCATGGATATCGATCGTATCCCCCAAGAACTCCCGCGCCATAGCCGAGCATTCAATATGCCAGCCGGGACGTCCGTCTCCCCAAGGGCTACTCCAGTGCACTTCACCAGGTTTGGCTGCTTTCCAAAGCACAAAATCCTCCGGTTTTTCCTTACGTGAGTCCACCTCAACACGGATACCAAACTGCAGCTCATCCAGATTCTGACGAGATAATTTACCGTAGTCTTCAAATTTTGAAGTGCGGTAATATACATCGCCACCGCTTTCGTATGCGAATCCTTTTTCCTCAAGCTCTTTAATAAATCCAATGATCAGCTCCATGCTTTCCGTTACACGGGGATTCAAGGTTGCCGGTTTAACACCAAGCCCTTCCAGATCCTCACGGTAAGCAGCAATGAAAGTTTCCGCTACCTCTGCTACAGTAGTGTTCATTTCTTCGGCTTTGCGAATCAGTTTATCATCAACATCCGTGAAATTCGTAACATAACGCACCTCATTACCTAACTGCTCCAAGTAATTCCGGACCATATCAAAGACAATTATAGGTCTAGCATTTCCGATATGCATATATCCATAAACGGTTGGACCACACACATACATCTTAACTTTGCCCGGCTCCTGGGGCACAAACTGCTCCTTGCTGCGTGTCATTGTGTTATATATTTGTAAAGCCATCCTTATTCCAGCCCTTTCTGTTCTTCCGGATTCCTTAATACCGGGATGCTTAAATTTCATAGTCACCAATATACTGCTGAGCTTCTGCTATCCGCTGTGCGGTTTTTTGTTTATCTTCTGCGCCAAGCTTTTCCCTAATTTCTTCGATTTCTTTCTGCAAAAACCGCAGTGAATCGACAAGCGGGTCAGGCATCTTCGTATGATCGAGCCGATCGGATACCCGTTCTCCATTACGTTTTACCACACGACCTGGATTCCCTACTACTGTACTGTTGTTAGGCACTTCACGCAACACAACAGCATTCGAGCCTATATTTGAATTGTCACCAATACGAAAAGATCCTAAAACCTTCGCACCGGAACCAATAACTACATTGTTGCCGACCGTGGGATGACGCTTACCTTTTTCTTTTCCTGTTCCTCCAAGCGTAACCCCTTGATAGATTATAACATCATCACCGATTTCGCAGGTTTCTCCAATAACTATCCCCATGCCATGGTCGATAAACAGCCTATTTCCGATGACAGCTCCGGGATGGATCTCAACACCAGTCATAAATCTGCTAAACTGCGAAACCATACGGGCCATTGTATACCAGCGGCGTTTGAAAAAAGAGTGGGCGATCCGGTGACCCCAAATGGCGTGCAAGCCGGCATATGTGAAGACAACCTCGAACCAGCTGCGGGCAGCAGGGTCGTTATCAAATACCGCCCGAATGTCCGACTTAATATGCTTAAACATCACGGTTCCTCTCTTCTTAACTTCCTTATCTCCTGTTTACAGGTACACAAGAAAGGTATTGTCTCCAGGCCCATCATCCTTATCATACATATGCTGTGAGTGTTCGCTTGGTTTGTTATCTCGTAGAAATATAAGACAAAGAGTATTGTATGAAAATTATTTTTGCTTATATTTAGACAAAAAACGCCCCTGCAGCATAATGCTGCAGAGACGTTTAACCGCGGTTCCACTCTGCTTGAACGAATCAATTGAGCCGCTATTGTAACAAACGGCAGAATTTCTTCATTCCACTTGGCATCATTAACGGCGACGTTCCCGGCGCGATCTAATGAGCCTTAAAAGGTCATTCAACCGTGCAGCTCACAGGCGCATGTTCTGCCCCGGACAAATGAATAACTCCCAGCCCGAAAGGGTGTCCCTTTCTCGGTTATTCTCTCTGGCAATTGTCTTCAATGGACGTACTTCTCCTGATCACAGCTATTATCATATAATTCTATCTTAGCGCAAAAGACAAGATACTGACAAGGGGGTTTAGTCGTATGAAATACGACCTTAAGCGCCCTTAATTTGTGATTTCAAACGTTCGATAACGCGATTTTTGCCGAGCAAAGCAATGGTTATATTAAGATCACGTCCGTGCGTTTGTCCGGTCAGAGCCACACGAATTGGCATAAAGAGTGCTTTGCCCTTATGACCTGTTTCTTTCTGTACTTCCTTAATCAGAACAGCCATGTTGCTTGCACTGAAATCCTGACAGGCTTCAACTTTAGCCAGGAAAGCAGACAATACCTCAGGGACTTGGCTTTCAGCCAGAACCTGCGCTGCTTCCGTCTCTAACTCTAGGTGACTGCGGAAGAACAGTTCCGATAGCGCCACGATGTCAGAAGCTGCAGTCATCTGCTCTTGATACAACGCGACAAGGCTTTCCGCCCATGTTTGTTGCTCTTCGTTCAGCTCAGCAGGTATTTTACCCGCTTTTTGCAGATGTGGAATAGCCAGTGCAGAGATCCGTTTAGGATCAGCATGCTTAATATAATGATTATTCAGATGCGCCAGCTTGTTTTTATCAAATACAGCCGGGCTTTTGGACAAACGGTCCGCATCAAAAATAGAAATAAGTTCTTCTTTACTGAAGATCTCTTCTTCTCCCTCTGGAGACCAGCCAAGCAGAGAAATGAAGTTAACCAGAGCCTCAGGCAAGTAACCCAATTCATCATATTGCTCGATAAACTGAATAACGGATTCATCCCGTTTGCTGAGCTTCTTGTGGTTGTCGCCAACAATAAGCGTCATGTGACCAAATAAAGGTGGCTCCCAGCCTAGCGCTTCATAGATCATAAGCTGGCGGGGTGTGTTGGAAATATGGTCTTCTCCACGCAATACGTGGGTAATAGCCATCAGATGATCGTCAACAGCTACCGCGAAGTTGTAGGTCGGAATTCCGTCCTTCTTCACAATAACAAAGTCACCCATTTCTTTTGTGTCAAAAGAAATACTGCCTTTTACGAGATCATCAAACGCATACGTACGATCTTCTGGCACACAGAAGCGAATGCTGGCAACTCGTCCCTCAGCTTCAAAAGCTAGACGTTGCTCTTCAGTCAGATCACGATGTTTGCCAGAATAACGAGGCGTTTCTCCGCGGGCAGTCTGTTCTTCACGTTCCGCCTCCAGCTCTTCCTCTGTGCAATAGCAGCGGTAAGCCAGACCTCTGTCCAGCAAATCCTGCCAATGTACACGATATAAGTCAAGACGTTCTGTCTGACGATAAGGTCCGTACTCTCCGCCCACATCAACGCTCTCATCCCAATCCATACCCAGCCATTTCAAATACTTAAGCTGGCTCTCTTCACCACCAGCGACATTGCGCTTTACGTCTGTATCTTCAATTCTGATAATGAATTTACCGCCTTTATTACGGGCGAACAGATAGTTAAACAGCGCCGTTCTGGCGTTACCTATATGTAAATGTCCCGTAGGGCTCGGTGCGTAACGCACCCGGACTTCATCCGTCATTGTATTCCCTCCGCTTCATATGGTTGAACTTAATTTACTACTTAGACCATCTCAAGATGATATCACATCTTGGAGTAGACAGACAATAGATTGTGCGGCAATTCCTTCGCCGCGTCCGGCAAAACCAAGCTGCTCAGTTGTAGTAGCTTTAACATTTACCTTGGACGGGTCGGCATTAAGCGCACGTGCGATAATCTCGGTCATTTGTGGAATGTACGGAGCCATCTTAGGCTTTTGGGCGATAATCGTTGAATCAATATTTCCCAACTTATATCCTCGCTCACGAGCAAGTGCCCATACCTCTTCTAATAACTTCAAGCTATCTGCGTCCTTAAAGGCTGGATCTGTATCCGGAAAATGTCTGCCAATATCACCAAGTCCAAGTGCGCCTAGAATCGCGTCACTAACTGCATGCAGCAGTACATCTGCATCGGAATGCCCAAGCAATCCTTTTTCGTAAGGAATCGTAACTCCCCCAATAATACAAGGCCTGCCCTCTACCAGCTGATGCACATCAAATCCTTGTCCTACAGCGATCATGATTGTCCCTCTCCCCTGTTTCTTTCTGTGAATTCTGCATAATCCAAATCATCAGGTGTCGTAATCTTAATATTTCTGTAGCTTCCCTCTACCACAGAAACCGGAATCCCCGCACGCTCCGCCAAGCTGGAGTCATCGGTGCCCAGAAAGCCATCCCGTTCCGCCGCTGCATAAGCCTCCAGCAAATCAGAAAGACGAAAAGTCTGCGGGGTTTGAATCGCCCACAGACTTCGCCGATCCGGCGTAGACAGTACTTGTCCTTCATTATCCACCTGTTTGATCGTATCCTTGACGGGTACAGCAAGAACCGAAGCACCCATCTGCTTCGCTCGTTCGTAGCAAGCCTCAATTTCATTCGGCTGTACAAACGGACGAACACCATCATGTACCATTACCCACTGTGTCGTAAGTTTCAACAACCCTTTATGTACGGAATGCTGACGCTCAGATCCACCAGTTACTATAGCCTTAACCTTGTCCAGCTTATAGAGCTGTATCCATTCCCGGCAGCGTTCAACATCCTCTTCACCGGTTACGAGCACGATTTCAGAGATCAATTCGTGCTGCTGGAATACCTCCAGCGTATGAACGATAATCGGCTTCCCCTGCAGTAACAAATATTGCTTGCTCTCCGCAGTTCCCATTCGCGTTCCTCTGCCTGCCGCCACAATGACGACGCCCACACTGTTTGACATTAATCTGGCTCCTGTCTTTCACGTATAATCCCATCATAACGTGTTTGGCGGGCATTTCCAACCCATAGGACAGTCCCCATACACTTTATCTTCACTTATTGCGCTTTTTCCAAAAGTTTTGGCTTAGCAAATATCATTCGGCCAGCCGAAGTTTGCAGCACGCTAGTGACCAGAACCTCCATCGTAGTCCCGATATATTCCCGTCCGCCCTCTACAACAATCATCGTTCCATCGTCTAAGTAGGCTACACCTTGCCCATGCTCTTTGCCATCCTTAATGACCTGAACTACGATTTCCTCACCAGGCAGCACTACTGGCTTCACAGCATTCGCCAGATCGTTAATATTCAGTACGGAAACGCCCTGCAATTCGCAAACCTTATTTAAGTTGAAATCATTAGTGACTACTTTACCTTGCAGTACCTTCGCCAACTTCACTAACTTACTGTCAACCTCAGAGATTTCTTCAAAATCTCCCTCATAGATCAATACCTTCACATCAAGCTCTTTTTGAATTTTGTTTAGAATATCAAGCCCACGCCGTCCCCGGTTCCGCTTCAACAAATCCGAAGAATCAGCAATATGCTGGAGCTCTTCTAGTACGAATTCAGGTATGACAATGGTTCCCTCAATAAATCCCGTCTTACAAATGTCAGCGATTCTTCCATCGATAATAACACTTGTGTCGAGGATTTTATGTTCCTCAAGCCCGCGGCCTTCCGGCTCAGCCGCTTGACCCCAGCGTCCAGATGTCCACAGTGCAGCTAGCTCCTCTTTTTTCTCCAGACCGATCCGCAGCCCCAGATATCCAAAAGCTAACGTAGCTGGCACTTGCAGCAGCTGCCCAGCTTTCCCAAGCCAGATCATTGCAGGGTATAACAGAAGAGATAACAGAAGCCCCCCTGTAAGCCCAGCTGCACTTGCAGCTAATTCATTCATTGGAATACGCGAACAGTAGTGAACCGCCTCCCGCAGTTTTGAACCTCCCCATTCCGCGCATAAAGACCCCGCAAACAAAAAAATAATGGCACCCAGCACCGTAAATAAAATGCTTCCTTCTACAGGTAAGCTTTCACCCAGCTTTTCCATCCCCTTGGGGAATCCTCTTTCGAGCGCATGGTATAGCGAAAAACCTGACCAAGCACCACATATTAAGGCAAAAGACAAAATCACTTTTTTCCACATAACCTAACGCACCTCCTTTTTATTCATCCTAAATGGATCTATTCCTCACCAGTATGTTCCAATTTTCAAGACGATAAACTTGGGGTAGCGCTGGAAATGCAAAAAGGCTTTGCCATCCCCTAGGGAAGACAAAACCTTTGGTCATAATTTATTCAGTTACCTTACCTTATGGACCGATTAACCGTTCTTGGAGTGATACACTTTATCCTCTGAACGGCTACGACGACGATGACGGCGTCTGGCTGTCAATCGATCAATATTTTGCTTAAAGCCGTATAATGCGTAAATTCCAAGTAAGACAAAGATCAGCTTAGCGATTTGCTCTGGGAACACTACAGCTACAGCCACTGCAACAACAATAACCACTGGCGCTCCAACCACCGCTTTTTTCGGCAATCCAATCTTTTTGAAATTAGGATATTTAACAGTGCTGACCATCAAATAAGATAAGAGCAGTGTAGCAACGATCATAAACGGAGCCGAAACATCTTTATTAAAAAGAGCTAATGTGGCCAGTACACCACCTGCAGCAGGAATTGGCAAACCGATAAAATAACCCGGAACCCCCGGACGAACATTAAAACGGGCTAAGCGCAAAGCACCAAACACCGGAAAAATCGCAGTTACTGTCCAGCCTAATGCAGAGTTCAAATCCTGCAGGCTTGAGACGTACAAAATAACGGCCGGTGCGACTCCGAAAGAAACGACATCAGATAAGGAGTCCAGCTCCTTGCCAAATTCGCTTTCGCATTTTAGAGCGCGAGCTACTCGACCATCTAAGCCGTCTAACAGCATAGCAATAATAACCATGATAGCGGCCATGCTAATCTTACCGTCAAACGCCATCATGATACCAAACATTCCGAGCATCAAATTACCTATCGTAAAAAGACTCGGAATTGATTTTTGTATCATTTCTTCACCTCAATTTTCTAACTTTGGCCTTTAACGTCCCCAATATTACGTGATTGTATGTTATTTACATTTGCCTGTCAATAAGAACTTGCTTCTGTAAACGTTTGAGCCCATCCTGAATATTACGGGCCCGCACCTCCCCAATTCCGTCCACTTCATCCAATTCAGCAATGCTTGCGGACATCAAATTAGGCAGCATTTCAAACCGCTCCACCAGATTGTGAATGATCACATTCGGAAGCCGCGGAATTTTGTTAAGCAGGCGATAACCACGTGGAGTCACCACTTCTTCAGAGGTAATTGCCGTAGAAGAATAACCCAGTATACGGGCAATATGGTTGTCATCCATCAGATCATCATCGCTTATCCGTTTGAGACCGGCGATAATTTCACGGATTTTATCCTCCTGCTCTTCCTTAGCATAGTCTCTGTATAGAAGCCATGCTTCTTCCTCTGTATTTCCAACCAGTTCTTCCATCTGCATGCTGATCAGGCGTCCTTCGTTGCCCAATTCGTTGATATAACGTTTGATCTCCATTTTTATGCGCAGAACCATCTCTACACGCTGGATAACACCCACTACTTCAGCAACGGTAACAATGCCCTCATATTCTGAAGCTGACAAATTCGTCAGTCCTTGCGTGAGCACTGCTTTATACTTCTCGAGTGTCTGAATCGCTTGGTTAGCCTTTGCCAAAATAGCGCCGATCTCTTTGAGTGCATAACGTATCGAGCCTTGATAAAGCGTGATGATATTGCGGCGTTGTGAAATGGAAACCACCAGCTTACCCGTTTGCTTCGCTACACGCTCCGCGGTCCGGTGACGGATCCCCGTCTCGATGGATGAGATAGAGGAATCCGGTATAAGTTGTGTATTAGCATACAATATACGCTTTAAATCCTCACTTAGAATAATAGCTCCGTCCATTTTAGCTAGCTCATATAAATAATTGGGCGAAAAATCGCAGTTAATGGAGAATCCGCCATCCACTACGTCCATCACCTCAGGACTGTACCCTACGACAATAAGTGCCCCTGTCTTAGCGCGCAGCACATTCTCCAAACCTTCCCGAAAAGGTGTACCCGGTGCCGCCAGTCTGAGCAGATCATTCATATTCTCTAATTGGTTATATTCTTTCATATCCTTGTGCCCCCTAATCTAACGCGACCGATAGTGCATCTGCTACGGTACTGACGCCAATAATCTGGATATCTTGCGGGTGCTTCCATCCCTTCATGCTCTTCTCAGGCATAATCACCCGCCGGAAGCCAAGCTTTGCGGCCTCCTTAACGCGCATTTCCGCGCGCGAAACGCCTCTTACCTCACCGGTAAGTCCTACTTCTCCGAAGAAAACGTCGTAAGGTTTTGTTGAAATATCACGAAAACTGGAGGCGATACTAATAGCTACAGCTAGATCAATCGCCGGTTCATCCAGCTTTACTCCCCCGGCAACATTAAGGTATGCATCCTGATTCTGCAGGAACATGCCCATCCGTTTCTCGAGTACAGCGATAATAAGTGCCATCCGCTGGTGATCCATGCCTGTGCACATTCGCCGTGGGGAAGGGAAGTGGGTGGCAGCAACAAGTGCCTGAAGTTCTACAAGCACAGGTCTAGTTCCCTCCATACTAGCCACCACAGTAGAACCAGCCACGCCAAGCGGACGTTCCGATAAAAAGAGCTCCGATGGATTCTCTACTTCGGTAAGGCCCGCTTCACCCATTTCGAAAATGCCGATTTCATTCGTAGAGCCAAAGCGGTTTTTTACAGCCCGCAAAAGTCTATACGTATGATGCCGCTCACCCTCAAAATACAGCACGCAGTCCACCATATGTTCAAGCATCCGTGGTCCAGCAATAGCCCCTTCCTTGGTAACATGACCAACGAGAACTGTTGCAATTCCACGAATCTTAGCGATACGCATAAATCTTGTCGTACACTCCCGAACCTGGGTCACGCTGCCTGGCGCACTCGTTACTTCTGGCATAAATACGGTCTGAATAGAATCGATGACAAGAAATTGTGGCTGGATTTGTTCGATCGCTTCTTCTATGCTTTCCATATTTGTCTCACATAGTACATAAAGCTCCGTTGACAACGCATCGAGGCGATCCGCGCGCAGCTTAGTTTGCCTTACCGATTCTTCGCCCGAGATATACAGTACTCGCAATCCCTGTGTTGTAAGGGCGTGCGAGGTCTGTAATAAGAGCGTAGATTTACCGATTCCTGGGTCTCCCCCTACTAGTACCAGCGATCCTGGTACGATCCCCCCACCGAGAACACGGTTAAGCTCACCTATACCTGTCAGTATGCGCGGTTCCTTGTCACTTTCTATACTTATGATCGACTGTGCCTTTTCTTTACTATGAAAAATAGGGGCATTCATTCCCTGTGTTTTGACTACGCTTTCCGTTTCCTCCACCATGGAGTTCCAAGCCTGGCACCCTGGGCATTTCCCGAACCATTTTGGCGATTCGTATCCACAGTCGGTGCAAAAAAATTTTGTTTTTGCTTTAGCCATTTGTTCTCCTTACGGTCCGAACTGTTTACAATTCGGATCATTTTCTTCTAATGAAAGTTTACCATTTCTACCCCTTTAACGAAAGGTCATTCGGTATTTGCATTAAATGTATATTTTAAATTGATCTATTTCCAATAAAAAAAGCTTCCGCTCCTCTATAAATCAGGAGCGAAAGCCTTGTTTATTTTATTCGGATTCTACTTCTTTTTCAAGCGCTGGCGCTACTGGAGCGTCCACTTTAGTCACCACAAGTTCTCCGCCGACCTCATCAATATTGAGGGAATCACCCTTTTGGATATTTCCTCTCAACAATTCCTCAGAAAGACGGTCCTCAATATGCTTCTGAATTGCCCGGCGCAATGGACGTGCACCAAAGGCTGGGTCATAACCTTCTTTAGCCAAGAAGGCCTTCGCTGCATCCGTGAGTACGAAATCAACATCATATTCACGCAGGCGCTTGCGGAGCTCATCAGACATCAACGTAACGATCTCAGCGATATGTTTCTCATCGAGTGAGTGGAAGACGATGATTTCGTCGATCCGGTTCAAGAACTCTGGACGGAAGCTCTTCTTGAGCTCTTCCATAACCTTGCCCTTCATATTGCCGTATTCTGCTCCTGCATCTTGCACAGCCGTGAATCCAAGTGTCGAATTCTTCTTGATTGCCTGTGCGCCTACGTTAGAGGTCAGAATGATAAGTGTATTACGGAAGTCAACTACCCGGCCTTTAGAGTCGGTAAGGCGACCATCTTCAAGCACTTGCAGCAAAATGTTGAATACTTCCGGATGCGCTTTTTCAATTTCATCAAGCAGTACTACAGAGTATGGTTTACGACGTACCTTCTCTGTTAATTGGCCGCCTTCTTCATAGCCGACATATCCAGGAGGGGCACCAACTAAACGGGACGTGGAGTGCTTCTCCATGTATTCCGACATATCAATACGAATGACCGCATTCTCATCGCCGAACATAGCTTCAGCAAGCGCACGTGCCAACTCAGTTTTACCTACACCCGTAGGACCGAGGAAGATAAACGAGCCCATTGGACGTTTCGGATCTTTAAGACCCGCACGCGCCCGGCGCAATGCCCGGCTGACAGCCTTAACAGCTTCGTCCTGACCAATCACTCGTTCATGCAGCAGAGCCTCCATGTTAAGCAGACGGTCGGTCTCTTCTTCCTTCAGCTTGCTTACAGGGATCCCCGTCCAGCTTGCTACAACCTGTGCGATATCTTCAGGAGTAACTTCAGAATCCGTGCGTCCTTGTTTTTCTTTCCACTGGTTCTTAGTCGTATCAAGCTCTTCACGGATTTTTTGCTCCGTATCACGCAGGGCAGCCGCTTTCTCAAACTCTTGGCTCTGAACAGCGGAATCCTTCTCCTTGCGGATATCATCCAAGCGCATTTCTAGTTCCTTCAGATTTGGCGGGATAGTGTAAGAGTGAAGCCTTACTTTAGACCCTGCTTCATCGATAAGGTCAATGGCTTTATCCGGCAGGAAACGATCCGGAATGTAACGATCAGACAGCTTTACAGCTTCCACGATAGCTTCATCCGTAATTTTCACACGGTGATGTGCTTCATAACGATCACGAAGTCCAAATAGAATTTGTACCGCTTCTTCTGGAGACGGCTGATCCACCGTAATTGGTTGGAAACGACGCTCCAAAGCTGCATCTTTTTCAATATATTTACGATATTCATCCAGCGTAGTCGCACCGATGCACTGAAGTTCTCCGCGGGCTAAAGCCGGCTTAAGAATGTTAGATGCATCAATAGCACCTTCTGCGCCACCAGCACCGATCAGCGTATGAAGCTCATCGATAAAGAGTACGATATTCCCCGCTTGGCGAATCTCATCCATGATTTTCTTGAGGCGGTCTTCAAACTCACCGCGATATTTAGTACCAGCCACTACAGAACCCATATCGAGCGTCATTACGCGTTTGTCGCGCAGTGTTTCTGGAATTTCATTATTAATGATCTTTTGGGCCAGGCCTTCAGCAATAGCTGTTTTACCAACCCCAGGTTCACCTATCAACACGGGGTTGTTCTTCGTCCGGCGGCTCAGTACCTGAATAACACGTTCAATTTCCTTGCTACGACCGATAACTGGATCCAGGTTGCCATCCTTGGCATAAGCCGTCAAATCGCGTGCTAGGCCGTCTAGAGTCGGTGTGCTGACATTAGCAGGTGTTCCGCTATGACTGGATGCAGCCTCGCTGCTTCCCAGAAGCTGAAGCACTTGCTGACGAGCTTTGTTCAAGCTGATGCCGAGGTTATTAAGCACACGAGCCGCGACACCTTCTCCTTCACGAATAAGTCCTAGCAGAATATGCTCAGTGCCGACATACGTATGTCCCAGCTTGCGGGCTTCGTCCATCGACAACTCGATTACTTTTTTGGCGCGAGGAGTATAAGCAATGTTCGTAGGTTGTTCTTGGCCTCTGCCAATCAGTGTCTCCACTTCGTCCTGGATTTTCTCAAGACCCAGACCCAAAGCGATTAATGCTTTAGCAGCAATGCCGTCTCCTTCACGAATAAGTCCTAGCAAAATATGTTCTGTGCCAATATTGTTGTGTCCTAAACGAACAGCTTCTTCCTGCGCTAGAGCTAGCACTTTTTGTGCGCGTTCCGTAAATCTTCCAAACATCATATCTCCTGCACCTCCATGAATAATAAATATCTATATTAAAGTTGTGTTCCCAGTGTTTCTCGGAGCAGTTTCGCCCGATACATATCCCGTTCAGTGGCGTTCATCTCGTCACCGAACATTTTTTGCAGAAATCCTGGCTGTGTCTTAACGTTAAGCTCATTAAGCACGGAAATCGAAGGGCCTTCCAGTATGCCAAGGTCGACCCCAAGTCTCACATCAGACAGCCGTTGTGCGGATTCTTTAAGCTCCATTAGAGCTGCATAACACAAAATCCCATAAGATCTTTTCACTCGGTCTGTAATTCTTAAAGCGGAATCTACCAGCAGCCTTTCACGGGCATTTCGTTCATGCTCTATAATCTGGGTGACTACACTGTGAAGGTTCTCGATGATTTCACTTTCCGTTTGACCGAGAGTAATCTGATTGGAAATTTGAAAGATGTTCCCTACTGCTTCGCTGCCCTCACCATAAATTCCTCTTACAGTCAATCCCACTTGATTCACTGCTGACAATATGCGATTGATCTGTTGGGTCATTACTAGTGCTGGCAAATGCAGCATTACTGAGGCACGCAGCCCTGTACCCACATTGGTGGGACAACTGGTCAAGTATCCTCTTTTATCATCAAAAGCGTAATTAACAGCCGATTCGAAGATATCATCGATGGCTGTCGCACGTTCCCATGCTTCTCTTACCTGAAGACCCGGGAACAGACATTGGATCCGCAGATGGTCTTCTTCGTTAATCATGATGCTGACCGACTCATCTTCATTTAATATCACAGCTGCACCACGTGAATCATTAGCCAGATTAGGACTGATGAGATGTTTCTCGACCAATACCTTTTTGTCCAGTTCATTCACTTCAGCAAGCTTTATCAGTTGAAAAGATCCGAATTCGGCAGCAGTTTCCCCATGAAACACAGGGGCCAGCAGCTCTAATACTTCTTCCGATTGCTCTAAGGAAGCAAGCATAGGGAATGGAAGATGCTCTAAGTTACGTGCAATACGCATACGGCTGCTAATTACAATCTCGGAGTGACTGCCTCCCGAGCGCATCCAATCACTAAGCGCTTGTTCAGTAAATCGGAGACTTGACATGTCATATCCCCCCTATATATCAAAGACTTTACTCTTGTGCCATTTCTTTTTCAAGTTGGCGAATTTGATCCCGCAGCTCTGCCGCAGTTTCGAATTCCTCCTGTGCGATACTTTGCTGTAATTCCAGCTTCAATTCATCAATTTGCCGTTTGAACACAATCTGTGCTCCAGCACGTTTGGGAATCTTGCCTACATGCGAAGTGCTGCCATGCACCCGTTTAAAGAGCGGGTCCAGTGCACTGTTAAAATATTTATAACAGGAGCTGCAGCCAAAACGACCCAATTTGCTAAACTGCGAGTACGTCATCCCACAATTCTCACATTGCAGACTCTGCGTAGTCTTCGTAGCAGCCGTCTTTTCCTTACCGGCCCCTTCAAGATCAAGCAGACCGGACAGCAAGCTGTGAATGGAGAATCCTCCAGCAGTTCCCGGGATCAGTTCACCCTTCTCCCGCGCACAGCTCTCGCAGATATGAAATTCTGTCTTCTCTCCATTCACGATCTTGGTGAAATGGAGTGTTGCTGGCTTGACGCCACATTCCTGACATTGCATAAGCGAAAGCCCCTCCCTTATGATTGACAATTATTTGCCTAACAAAGAGATTAACATCGCCTTCATAATCTTGGCCCGAATCTCATCCCGATATGGAATCTTAACCGTTAGGCAATCCCGAGAAACAGCAGCGCGCATAAGACACGCCTCACGCTTGCTTAGAAAACCAGCTTCCTCCAGTTGATAAATCAACCCTTCGGCAGCGTTCTGATCTATCCCGCCACCTATAGTATGGTTTAAATGGGCATGCAGTGCCACGTTGGGCGGCAATTCAAAACGTTGAATACGAATATATCCCCCGCCACCACGCTTACTTTCCACCACATAGCCTTTTTCCAGTGTAAAGCGTGTACTAATAACATAATTGATCTGTGACGGTACGCATGAGAACTGGTCCGCCAGGTCATTTCGCTGGATTTCCACCGTACCTTCGGGACTTTCATGCAAAATATTCTTCAGATATTGTTCAATAATATCAGAGATATTGCGCATCACTCATCCTCCAGTGCTCTTTAAAGCTTCATAATATCGGTTGCGGCCCGCATCCTTAATGACATTCATTAGTGAACTTCATTCATATAAGTCTGAAGAAAACTTCACGATTCAGAGGATCGCACTGTATGTCATCAGGTGCGTTGACTTTGACTTTCTTTGACTTTTTAATATTATAACATATTCTGTGCTAATTCCAAGAGGATTCTCTTATTTTTCACTTTTTTCAGCGAATGTATTCGGAAATAAAGAACTCTCCCAGCATCTTTCGAAGGGGAGAGCCTAATTATTTTCTAAAAATGATCAAAAAGTGCGGTTTCAGCTTGCGGAATGATTTCTTCGAGCCATTCCAGAGCCGTCGGACTACCAGTCACAAGTCCATAACGAGCCAGCTCTGCCGGGCGTTTATATCCAAACATTAGAATCGTCAGCGTGCCAATATCACAGCTTAAGTCAGCTGCATCCCGTTCACCCTCTATACGCAAGAAAGCTGCTGCTCCCTCTTCTGAGACCGTCCATTCCCACAACCCGTCATTCCATGGTGCATATTTATCTTCAATATAGATAACCTGTTTCTTCTGACTGCTGTGACGCTTAAAAGAATAACTCTCCACAAATACTTTAGCATTCACAATACGCGCCATAAAATAAGGATAGTTCTCCTGCTCTATACGCGGATCAGGCAGCAAAAAGGGTAACATATCATCGGATGGCACCAGTTTTAGCGATGCACCGGTCACCATTGAATCGTGATTCGCAAGAAATGTCCACAGCCCCTGCCGGGCCTGTTCGTTCAAAAACACAAATTCATCAATGACCAGTTCTCTATTTTCTATCTTATATAATACGTATCCTTCAGGTTCCCCAAGCTGTGAATAAAATACCGCAGTCTGACCTTCATCATCCAGAACAGAGTTCTCCCACCAGTCCAAATCACGCTTAAGTGTTCCGTTATATCTAACTGCAAAACGATTGTATAAGTTGTCCAATACTCCGATATCTTTAACACCGCGTCTTACCTTGCCCTCAACTTCAACCTTCTTGGGAAACTTGGCAACAGGAATAGAGTATTTCTTATATTCACAATAAACTTCCCAACCAAATTTGCGATAAAAGGGGATCAAGAACGGATGCAGAAAAGATAATGTCTGCCCCGCCTCATTCATCGTTTGCAGCGTATGCGCTAGGAGCTTTGCCACATGACCCTGTCTGCGATTCTCTGGCCATGTCGCTACCCCAGCGAGCCCTCCCATAGGTACTAATCTACCTTGTATGTACACTTGGAATGGAAGAAGAGTAAGTTTGGCTTCCAAAGTACCTTCTTCAAAAGCACCCCATACGCGTTCTGCTTTAAATCTTTCCTTAGCATTAGCCCTTTTCTCACTGGGCAGCTTGTATTGAAAAGCATATTCAGATAAATCCATGCTTAGATTAAACTCTTCTGAGTGCAACTGTCTGATATCCACAAAACTCACCTCACCATTTATGAATTTACTTTTATGGTTAGTATAACAAGAGAGTGTATTGTGTGCGAATTATAAGGATATTTTTCGAACTTTTTTTAGTTATCCACAGCTTTAAGCAGTTTCAAAAATAGTCTTGTAATCTTGTCCTATTCAAGTTAAAATAATTATCCACTTATCAATCCCTCTATCCACATAAATCTGACTATATCCACAGCAACCCGTGTATTACTTAGGTTTTCTGTTGACAGATCTACATAAATATGTACTTAATCCACACCATTCGGTGATTTTTTGCCTTTTAATCATCTATCCACATGTGCGTAAGTTTTCTGCAAATTCCAATGAATTATCCACAAGTTTTCCACAATCTATAATAGACGCAAAAAAGCCACTGTCGAGTTATCAACAGTGGTCTATTTGTGCTTGGCAACGTCCTACTCTCCCAGGACCCTTCGGTCCAAGTACCATCGGCGCTGGAGGGCTTAACGGTCGTGTTCGGGATGGGTACGCGTGGAACCCCTCCGCTATCGCCACCAAACATGCGTCTGTGAAACAGACGCTGCCGCGTGAAATTCGGTTCATCACCAGAAGTGACAATGAATTTCTAAGCGTATTTCAGGCTTGATGCCTGAAAACTGAATCCGAAACGAATCTGCATTCTAAGTATAGGATAAGCCCTCGACCGATTAGTATTGGTCAGCTCCATGCATTGCTGCACTTCCACCTCCAACCTATCTACCTCGTCGTCTTCAAGGGGTCTTACTAATTGGGAAATCTCATCTTGAGGGGGGCTTCACGCTTAGATGCTTTCAGCGCTTATCCCGTCCGTACGTAGCTACCCAGCCATGCTCCTGGCGGAACAACTGGTGCACCAGCGGTACGTCCATCCCGGTCCTCTCGTACTAAGGACAGCTCCTCTCAAATTTCCTGCGCCCACGACAGATAGGGACCGAACTGTCTCACGACGTTCTGAACCCAGCTCGCGTACCGCTTTAATGGGCGAACAGCCCAACCCTTGGGACCTACTTCAGCCCCAGGATGCGATGAGCCGACATCGAGGTGCCAAACCTCCCCGTCGATGTGGACTCTTGGGGGAGATAAGCCTGTTATCCCCAGGGTAGCTTTTATCCGTTGAGCGATGGCCCTTCCATGCGGTACCACCGGATCACTAAGTCCGACTTTCGTCCCTGCTCGACTTGTAGGTCTCGCAGTCAAGCTCCCTTATGCCTTTGCACTCTGCGAATGATTTCCAACCATTCTGAGGGAACCTTGGAACGCCTCCGTTACTCTTTAGGAGGCGACCGCCCCAGTCAAACTGCCCGCCTGACACGGTCCCCGTACCCGATTAGGGTACTAGGTTAGAACCTAGATACGATCAGGGTGGTATCCCAACGGCGCCTCCACCGAAGCTTGCGCTCCGATTTCTACGGCTCCCACCTATCCTGTACAGATCGTACCCAAATTCAATATCAAGCTGCAGTAAAGCTCCATGGGGTCTTTCCGTCTTGTCGCGGGTAACCTGCATCTTCACAGGTATTAAAATTTCACCGGATCTCTCGTTGAGACAGCGCCCAAGTCGTTACGCCATTCGTGCGGGTCAGAATTTACCTGACAAGGAATTTCGCTACCTTAGGACCGTTATAGTTACGGCCGCCGTTTACTGGGGCTTCGGTTCATAGCTTCGGGTTACCCCTAACCACTCCCCTTAACCTTCCAGCACCGGGCAGGCGTCAGCCCGTATACTTCGCCTTGCGGCTTCGCACAGACCTGTGTTTTTGCTAAACAGTCGCTTGGGCCTTTTCACTGCGGCCCCCTCGTGCTATTCACACTACCGGGGCACCCCTTCTCCCGAAGTTACGGGGTCATTTTGCCGAGTTCCTTAACGAGAGTTCTTCCGCGCGCCTTAGAATTCTCTTCTCGCCTACCTGTGTCGGTTTGCGGTACGGGCACCTTCTCCTGGCTAGAGGCTTTTCTTGGCAGTGTGAGATCATGACCTTCGCTACTACAATTTTCGCTCCCCATCACAGCCCAGCCTTATCGATGTGCGGATTTGCCTACACATCAGCCTCACTGCTTAGACGGACATCCATCAGTCCGCGTCACTACCCTCCTGCGTCACCCCATCGCTCATAGCGGATTACGGTGGTACAGTAATTTCAAACTGTTGTCCTTCGACTACGCCTTTCGGCCTCGCCTTAGGTCCCGACTTACCCTGAGCGGACGAGCCTTCCTCAGGAAACCTTGGGCTTTCGGCGGATCAGATTCTCACTGATCTTTTCGTTACTCATACCGGCATTCTCACTTGTGTAGTGTCCAGCGCTCTTTTCAGTACACCTTCAACCCCTACACAACGCTCCCCTACCCCAGATACATACGTATCTAGCCATAGCTTCGGTGGTGTGTTTAGCCCCGTTACATTTTCGGCGCAGAGTCACTCGACCAGTGAGCTATTACGCACTCTTTCAATGGTGGCTGCTTCTAAGCCAACATCCTGGTTGTCTGTGCAACTCCACATCCTTTCCCACTTAACACACACTTGGGGACCTTAGCTGATGGTCTGGGCTGTTTCCCTTTTGACAATGGATCTTAGCACTCACTGTCTGACTCCCGGCAATAAGTATATGGCATTCGGAGTTTGACTGAGCTTGGTAATCCTTGCGGACCCCGCACCCAATCAGTGCTCTACCTCCACTACTCTTATACCGAGGCTAGCCCTAAAGCTATTTCGGGGAGAACCAGCTATCTCCGAGTTCGATTGGAATTTCTCCGCTACCCCCACCTCATCCCCGCACTTTTCAACGTACGTGGGTTCGGGCCTCCAGTGCGTGTTACCGCACCTTCACCCTGGACAGGGGTAGATCACACGGTTTCGGGTCTACGTCCACATACTCAATCGCCCTATTCAGACTCGCTTTCGCTGCGGCTCCACCTTCTCGGCTTAACCTTGCATGTTAAACGTAACTCGCCGGTTCATTCTACAAAAGGCACGCCATCACCCATTAATAGGGCTCTGACTTTTTGTAAGCACACGGTTTCAGGTTCTATTTCACTCCCCTTCCGGGGTGCTTTTCACCTTTCCCTCACGGTACTGTTTCACTATCGGTCGCCAGGTAGTATTTAGCCTTAGCAGATGGTCCTGCTGGATTCATACGGGGTTTCACGTGCCCCGCACTACTCGGGATCCGTCTCGGAGAGAATACAGTTTAGGTTACAGGGCTTTTACCTCTATCGCGGGCCTTTCCAGACCTCTTCACCTACCATATTCCTTTGTAACTCCATGTGAGACGTCCCACAACCCCAAGAGGCAAGCCCCTTGGTTTAGGCTGTTCCGCGTTCGCTCGCCGCTACTGACGGAATCACTATTGTTTTCTCTTCCTCAGGGTACTTAGATGTTTCAGTTCCCCTGGTCTGCCTCTACATTTCCTATGTATTCAGAAATGAGTAACTGCGAATTACCACAGCTGGGTTTCCCCATTCGGACACCCCCGGATCAAAGCTTGCTTACAGCTCCCCGAGGCAGTTTCGTTGTTCGCCACGTCCTTCGTCGGCTCCTGGCGCCTAGGCATCCTCCGTGTGCTCTTATTAGCTTAACCTTGATTCTTCCGAAGAAAAATCTCACTAATAACATTTACTTGTTTGCACAAGTTGCTAAAAGATGTTCTAAAACGCAAATTCGTTTCGGTATCCAGTTTTCAAGGATCAAGTGTATAGACATAACAAATAGATGAAGTTTGTTGGTGGAGCCAAGCGGGATCGAACCGCTGACCTCCTGCTTGCAAGGCAGGCGCTCTCCCAGCTGAGCTATGGCCCCGCAAATTCCATCAAAACCGAACAAATGGATACACGTTAATTAGTTTTGGAAGCTTAGCTTCCGATTTGAATGTCCTCATTGCAGAGAACGATTCTCCATAGAAAGGAGGTGATCCAGCCGCACCTTCCGATACGGCTACCTTGTTACGACTTCACCCCAATCATCTACCCCACCTTCGGCGGCTGGCTCCCTTGCGGGTTACCCCACCGACTTCGGGTGTTGTAAACTCTCGTGGTGTGACGGGCGGTGTGTACAAGACCCGGGAACGTATTCACCGCGGCATGCTGATCCGCGATTACTAGCAATTCCGACTTCATGCAGGCGAGTTGCAGCCTGCAATCCGAACTGAGACCGGCTTTGATGGGATTGGCTCCACCTCGCGGCTTCGCTTCCCGTTGTACCGGCCATTGTAGTACGTGTGTAGCCCAGGTCATAAGGGGCATGATGATTTGACGTCATCCCCACCTTCCTCCGGTTTGTCACCGGCAGTCACTCTAGAGTGCCCAGCATTACCTGCTGGCAACTAAAGTTAAGGGTTGCGCTCGTTGCGGGACTTAACCCAACATCTCACGACACGAGCTGACGACAACCATGCACCACCTGTCTCCTCTGTCCCGAAGGCCGCTGCTATCTCTAGCAGATTCAGAGGGATGTCAAGACCTGGTAAGGTTCTTCGCGTTGCTTCGAATTAAACCACATACTCCACTGCTTGTGCGGGTCCCCGTCAATTCCTTTGAGTTTCAGTCTTGCGACCGTACTCCCCAGGCGGAGTGCTTACTGTGTTAACTTCGGCACCAAGGGTATCGAAACCCCTAACACCTAGCACTCATCGTTTACGGCGTGGACTACCAGGGTATCTAATCCTGTTTGCTCCCCACGCTTTCGCGCCTCAGCGTCAGTTACAGCCCAGAAAGTCGCCTTCGCCACTGGTGTTCCTCCACATATCTACGCATTTCACCGCTACACGTGGAATTCCACTTTCCTCTTCTGTACTCAAGCCACCCAGTTTCCAGTGCGACCTCAGGTTGAGCCCAAGGTTTAAACACCAGACTTAAATAGCCGCCTGCGCGCGCTTTACGCCCAATAATTCCGGACAACGCTTGCCCCCTACGTATTACCGCGGCTGCTGGCACGTAGTTAGCCGGGGCTTTCTTCTCAGGTACCGTCACTCCGGTAGCAGTTACTCTACCGGACGTTCTTCCCTGGCAACAGAGCTTTACGATCCGAAAACCTTCATCACTCACGCGGCGTTGCTCCGTCAGGCTTTCGCCCATTGCGGAAGATTCCCTACTGCTGCCTCCCGTAGGAGTCTGGGCCGTGTCTCAGTCCCAGTGTGGCCGTTCACCCTCTCAGGTCGGCTACGCATCGTCGCCTTGGTGGGCCGTTACCCCACCAACTAGCTAATGCGCCGCAGGCCCATCCCTCAGTGACAGATTGCTCCGTCTTTCATTCTTCTCTCAGGAGAAAAAAGAAATTATCCGGTATTAGCTACCGTTTCCGGTAGTTATCCCAGTCTGAAGGGCAGGTTGCCTACGTGTTACTCACCCGTCCGCCGCTAAGTTACTTTGAAAGCAAGCTTTCAAAGTAACTCCGCTCGACTTGCATGTATTAGGCACGCCGCCAGCGTTCGTCCTGAGCCAGGATCAAACTCTCCAATTAGTATTGAAAAGAGCGATATGCTCATTTTGAAACTGACGATTCATTAAATGAATCTCTTTAAAAATTAACGTGTTCCATTTGTTCAGTTTTCAAAGAACTTGCTCCCAGCATTTCGACATTCAATGTCTCTTGCACAGGAATTAGAGTGTATCATGTTTGTTTCTATCTTGTCAACTTATTTTTTCATCGCTTGTGTTTCGTATGTGCGATGCGTCGTAAGCACAAGAGATAATATACCATGCTGTCATTGAGTTTGCAAGCTTTTTTTGAAATAAAAAAATCATTCGTATAAATAACTTCGATACAACACAAATTGATACCATTCATCCATTATTTGTGGCTAAATAGAATTTATCGTATTCGCCAATCTTACCTTCTAACTAACAGTACAGAGAGGAGTCAAAATGAAGACCAAACCTACAGACGCTGCGTCCACGGTAGACAGCAAGGACAAGGAGCAGCGTAATCTGCAGCAGGCAACGATTTATAAAATTTTGTTAGCTGTCAGTTTTGTTCATTTATTTAATGATTCTATACAGGCAGTCATTCCAGCAATCTTCCCTATTCTCAAAGATAATCTACTGCTCTCTTTCGCCCAGATTGGATGGATCTCATTCGCTTTAAATATGACGTCATCAGTAATCCAACCCGTCATTGGATATGCTGCAGACCGTAAACCCCGTCCTATATTATTACCACTAGGTATGTGCAGCACATTTTTAGGTGTACTTCTATTGGCTTATGCCAATAGCTATTTTCTGGTCTTATTCTCGGTTATCCTGATCGGATTCGGTTCAGCCACCTTCCACCCAGAGGGTATGCGTGTTGCTCATATGGCCGCAGGTCAGCGAAAGGGATTGTCGCAATCTATTTTTCAAGTGGGCGGCAATGCTGGACAGTCCCTTGGTCCAATGCTTACGAAATGGGTATTCATCCCCTTTGGCCAGATTGGTGCCCTAGGCTTCACGATCGTCGCGGCTGCCGGAATCGCTGTTCAGACCTATGTAGCTCGCTGGTATAGAGAAATGCTAGATGCCGGTTATACCTTTCATAAAAAATCAACAGCACGAGCAATCGACCCCACCCGCCGAAAAAGCATACGAACAGCAACGATTATTCTTGTATTCCTAGTCTTTGTTAGGTCTTGGTATGGCGCTTCTATCGGTAGCTACTACGCCTTCTATCTAATGGACAAATATCAAATGACACTGGATAAAGCCCAAATCTATATTTTTATGTATTTGGCTGCTGGCGCAGTGGGTACATTTTTTGGGGGTCCGCTGGCTGACCGTTTTGGACGGCGTAATCTCATCTTACTGTCAATGGTCGGAACCGTCCCCTTTGCGCTTGCTCTACCCTTTGTAGGTCCATTATGGGCGGCTGTATTGCTGCTGATTGGCGGTTTCATACTTCTGTCCAGCTTCTCGGTTACCGTCATTTATGCTCAAATGCTATATCCGGGCAACATTGGCACAGTTTCAGGTCTGATCACGGGACTTGCTTTTGGACTCGGCGGGATCGGCTCATTAGTCCTCGGCAACCTCATTGATAATATCGGGATTGCTAAAGTGTTCATCGCTTGCGGCTTCCTCCCGCTGCTTGGGTTTCTTGCCTTGCTGCTTCCTAGAGATGAGAAATTAGAAGAATGGGCGGCGCAATAACTTCTCAATGATCACTTAAGGCTTTACTCATTACTGTAGAAAATAGAGCGGCAGCCTTCCCGCTGCCTTCAGTCATATAATTATCCTGATTCGTACGATCAAAACCCATCCATACCGCAGCTGTCCACTCCGAAGTATAGCCTACAAACCAAAGATCCCGATTGGCTTTCTTGCTCACGCCAGCCAAGTCCAATTGGGTCGTACCGGTCTTTCCCGCTACTGGTCTGTTCATCTGCGCTTTTTTCCCTGTTCCTTCATTAACAACATTGCGTAACATAGCCGTCATCGCTTCTGCGGTACGCGGCGAGATTACCTGACGTGATTCAGAGGGATGAGTATACAAGACCTTCCCTTTTGAATCCGTTATGGAGCGCACCATATGAGCCGCATTAAATTTGCCTCCACTAGCAAAGACACTGTAGGCCTGGGCCATTTTTAGTGGAGAAACCCCATTATGAAGCCCCCCCAAAGCTATAGATAAATGATTGTCCTCCTCCGTCAGTACAATTCCTAATTTGGCGGCAAATTGCCGCGCAGAAGAGATTCCAACCTGCTTCAATAGCCAAACAGCTGGTGCATTGATGGACTTTTTCAAAGCTGTATTCATTGTAACCTGACCTTGGTATATACCGTTCAAGTTCTCAGGCTTATAGCTGCCATAAGCAACTTTACGGTCGGACAGCATACTATTCGGGTTGAATTTCCCGCTCTCGAGTGCAGGTCCATAATCAATGATCGGCTTAAAGCTGGAACCCGGCTGACGTGCATCAATAATAGCTCTGTTCAAATTGCCCTCGTTTTGATCTCGCCCACCAATCAATGCCACTACTTCTCCTGTACGATGATCCATTATGGTCATAGCTGCTTCTACCTGCTGATCTTTTCCGTCAGGTGGAAATGAAGCCTCTTTGAGAACGGCCTGCTCAAGTGCCTGCTGTGCTTTGATGTTCAAACCTGTAACTATGGTGTAGCCGCCTGTACGAAGCTCCTCTACGGATTCCCCTGTGATCTGAGCCGCTTCCTTAAGGGCTGCATCCACATAATACACTCCGGCAACCCCATTTTCGACCGCAGCTGGAGACTGATATTGTTTATTCATAGCTTCCTGCATTTGCTCATACGTGATTAGTCGCTGATTGAACATCATCTTTAGCACTAGATTTCTTCTCGTTTTGGATAATGCACTATTGTCTACTGGGTTATAAATAGAGGGGCCTTTAGGGATTCCCGCCAGAGTGGCTATTTGCCAGATCTCCAATTTTTTCAGATCAGACACGCCGAAGTAACGCTTTGCTGCTGCTTTTACTCCATATTGTCCCCGCCCCATATAAATCTGATTGAGGTACAGCTGCAAAATCTCACGTTTCGTCAGTCGCTGCTCCAAGGCAAAAGCAATAGAGGTTTCATTTAACTTGCGCAGCATATTCTTATCTCTGTTCAAATAAAGATTGCGAGCAAGCTGTTGAGTAATACTACTGCCACCTTCTGATAAACTCATGTCCAAGATATTTTTTAAGAACGCGCGTGATATCCCTTTATAATCGACCCCTTGATGGCTATAAAAACGGCGGTCTTCTACTGTTAAAAAGGTATCTATTAATAAAGCCGGCATCTCCTCAAGCTCTGCTGTAAGCCTATAACCCGAGCTCGGTAGCGGAGTCATTCGTATAACTGTTCCATCTGAAGCTGTGATGAGGCTTGATTCTGGCAATTGCAGCCTATCCTCATGCCGGTTAAGTACAATCCCCCCATACTGGTATACATAAAACAAAATCAAAAGCGCCAATACCGTACTAATAACACTCACATCAAATAATAGGTACCCTACTCGCAATATCCGGGTGCGTGCATTCCATCTGCTCATGATTCGATAATCAGGTTCTCCAGGAACCGCTCCATACTGCGTACTTCATCATTCGCTGCTGCAAGAAGTGTATGTACTTCCGCCCCATCCTCTTCAACCTCACGGAGAGTGCGAAGTATCGCCCTAGTCCTTATTAATAAAGCTACTGCTGGTGTGTCCTCTATCCGATTTGAGCTTGCACCTCTATCAGGAACTTCTATTCTTTGCATTCGATTGAGGTTAGCAGCAATTTCACCTATTTCTCCTCCAGAGAGAACCTTGATGTTCTGGGCGACTCCTTTATCTGCCAGCTCCGTGGTTCCCACCACTAGCGAGCGCAAATCATCAGCCATTTTCTGTGAACGAAGAACATACAGCCCACCGAAGACTAGAATAAATAGAAGGATGGCACTAGGGGTTTGACCCATATGATTAATAACCCAATGAATAAGCCGGACAAAAAAGGCTCCTGGTTGACCCGAATAATGAGAATACAGCAAAGCGACAGCCCGCTGGACAACAAAAAGAAAGGCAGCACTCAAAAGAGCACAACCCATAAAAATATATAAATAGCTGATACGAACCGTCCGAAGTTTTGGCATGGTAGTTCCCTCCTTGTGCCACAAGGATAACTTCCAAATCTTAAGAACCCGCCAGAGTTTTCTTAAGATTCTATGAAGAATGGGAAACGGGTAATAAAATCCGTGCGAAGAGATGTACTTTCTACATAAATAACGCCATTGTGGCGTTCGATGATACTTTTGGCAATCGCAAGTCCAAGCCCTGAGCCGCCTGTATGCTGTGAACGCGACTTTTCTGCCCGATAGAATCGTTCAAAAATAAAAGGGATATCACTTTCCGCAATCCTCTCTCCGAAGTTGCTAATACGGACCACAGCATCATTTTCCTTTTTACTGAAACCTATCTCCAATTTCCCGCCGCTTCTGCCGTAACGGATCGCGTTAGTAATCAGATTTTCATAAGCACGTACTAATTCTTTAGGCGAAGCCTCTATCCATAACTCATCAGCAACGTCCTCGATCTCATAGATCATATCCGCCTTTGTTAGTTCAGGAACTGACTCCTCCGCCAGCTGCCGTATGAAGGCCTTCAAATCCAATCTCTGCATAACCAAAGGGTACTCTCCACTATTTACACGTGTGTATTCAAAAAGATCATCGATCAGTTTACGCAGCACCAGGGATTTGTTGTAGGCTATGTCCACGTAATACCGGATTTCCGCTTCTTCCTGACATCGATCTTGTTCGATGTATTCCAAAAAGCCCAAGACAGAGGTGAGCGGGGTGCGTAAATCATGGGAAACACCTGTGATCAAGTCATTTTTCGCATTTACAGCTTTACGTTCCTCCTCTATGGAGTGCTGCAAACGCTCAGCCATTTCATTAATATTCTCAGCCAGCACACCCAGCTCATCCGTGGTTCTGACTTCAATTCTATGGGACATCCCGGAGCTTGTAATTTCTCGAATCCCTTTTGTGATCTCTTCCAGATACAGCACAACTTTACGAGTGTAGATAAAAAAGAATAATAAAAAGCTGATAATACCCGCTGCTGTCATTAGTGGCATAGAGCCAATATGATTAATAATCCAGCGCAGTATGCGTGAATAGGGAGCCGACTCTGAAGCCGGATTTAGATAGATCATAAAGTTGACGAGTTGGTACCCTGCCATGAGCAGCAAAGCGCCCGAAAGCACACTCAGCAAAAAAGCAAACATAAACTTCCAGCGAATCGTCGTTATATATTTAGAATTCAAGAAGCCTCACCTAATCCTTTCAGGAAGGTCCGTCTAATTTATAGCCAACTCCCCAGACGGTTTGTATATAACGTGGGCGTTTCGAATCGATTTCGATTTTGTCTCGGAGATTACGAATATGTACCATCACTGTGTTACCGCCATCTAAAAAGGGTTCATTCCATACCTTATTGTAAATTTGCTCCAAGCTAAGCACTTGACCTTGGTGTCTCGCTAAAAGCTCTAGAATAGAGAATTCCCGCGGAGTCAGTTTAATCTTCTGCTGGTCTACATACACCTCATGCTTAGACGTATCTATAGTCAGATCCTCAAAGCTTAGTTTGCTGTCGTTTCCCAACGTATTACTATCCTTATTAAATCCGTGATAACGGCGCAGCTGTGATTTTACTCGTGCCACAATCTCCAAAGGATTAAACGGCTTGCCCACGTAGTCATCTGCCCCGAGGCTCAGGCCGGAGATTTTGTCCATATCTGTATTTTTGGCTGATAGTATGATAATTGGCATTTTCCGCTCTTCACGGATCTTCATACATGCAGCTAGCCCGTCCATTTTAGGCATCATGACATCAAGAATAATTAGATCAACTTCCTCTTTCTGCAGACATTCCAGCGCTTCCATTCCATCGTAAGCCTTAAGCAGTCTATAGCCTTCATTACAGAGATAAATCGTTAACAGTTCTACAATTTCCTTCTCATCGTCTACTAACAATATCGTTTCTCTCTTCACAGGAAGGGTTTCCTTTCAAATATAGTAATAAATATCTATAGCCTATATATTAGCAGATCAACCGAATTTTTTTCTAAAAAAGAAACGTTTAGTTGTAATCCACGCAAAAAAGGCCCCTGCTCCTCTCGTACTTAAACGAAATGGAACCGGGAACCTTTTGGAATCGAATATAGTTTGTTACTTACATATCCAACAAGCGAATTAGCTCATCTTCATCCTCAATGACTTGAATGCCTAACTGCTGGGCTTTGGCCAGCTTACTGCCAGCTTTTTCACCAGCGATAACTAAATCCGTCTTCTTGGACACACTTCCCGACACCTTTGCTCCGAGTGCTTCCAGACGTTCAGCTGCTTCATCTCGGGTAAGCTTTTGCAAGGAACCGGTCAATACGACCGTTTTGCCACTAAAGAAGGAATCGGTACTAACAGGACGTGGCGCCTCAGGAGCCTTTGCTTCCACACCCAACGTCCGCAAGCGGGAAACATTAGCTACTACAACTGGGTCTGCGAAGAAGCTGACAATGCTCTCGGCGACAATCCCACCAATGTCTGGTAACTCAGCGAGCTCCTCGGCTTTGGCTTGCATCACAGCATCCAGATCGCGGAAATGATCAGCCAACATCTTCGTCGTTGCTTTACCTGTGTTAGGGATCCCTAACGCAAAGAGAAATGAAGCAAGATCTCTACCTTTGCTATCTTCTAAAGCTTGCAGCAAATTCTGTGCTTTTTTCTCACCAAAACGGTTCAGCTGTACAAGCTGCTCAAAGTTCAGTTCATACAGATCCGCAGAGTCATGTACATTAAGCTCATCATAGAGCTGACCCGCCGTCTTCTCACTGAACGTCTCGATATCCATCGCATCACGCGAAGCAAAGTGGGTGATCCGACTGATAATCTGCGGCCTACAATTCAGTTTATTGTTACAGAAAAGATGTGCTCCGCGCATTTCTAACGGATATCCACAAGCTGGACAGTCCTCAGGGAAAATAATCTCTCCACCGTCATTCTCCTCTGTTACCTTGCCGAGAATTTCTGGGATAACATCATTGGAACGACGAATAAAGACCCGCGAACCTAGGGCAAATTTCAAGTTTTTGCGCTCAATATCACCCACATTATTCAGGGTGCAGTTCTGAACGGTAACTCCAGCAAGCTCTACAGCCTCAACCCGAGCCAGCGGAGTCACTTTACCTGTACGACCTACATTCCAGCTAACGGACTCCAGCACGGTCGTCGTTTCTTCGGCTTCAAATTTATAAGCTACTGCCCAACGCGGGAACTTGTCAGTGTATCCTAGCACCTCACGGATTCTGAAATCCGTGACCTTAATTACAGCCCCATCAATGAGGTAATCGAGACTCGAACGACTCTCCTCGATTCCAGCAAGCTGCTCAGTTACATCATCAAAATCATTGCAGTAGGTCAGGTATGGGTTCACTTTAAATTTGTTATTCCGCAGAAAATCCATCATTTCCTGATGATCAGCGAACTCCGCACCTTCTGCAAAGCCTACATTATAGAAAAAAGCGTTCAAACGGCGGTCCGCAGTAGTCTTAGGATTAAGATTACGCAGTGCACCTGCTGCTGCATTACGCGCATTCTTCAGCGGCTCAGCAGCCCTTGTATTATAATCAGCCAGCACAGACAGATTCATAATCCCTTCACCCTGAACCTCAATGACCCCATCCTTGAAGGGAATCGTCAATGGAACGGATTTGATGGTCTTCACCTGTGCAAGTATTCCTTCGCCAACTACACCATTGCCACGCGTCGATGCCTGTTCGAGAACACCATTACGATAGGTTAAATTCAGCGTTAAGCCATCGAACTTCAGTTCTACTGCATAACAAGGATCAGGAAGAGGGTTGTCTGGATTTTTAAGATTGTATTCATTCACTAACCGGAGCACCCGGGTATTCCAGCTGCGCAGCTGTTCAATATTCTGTGCTTTATCCAGACTCCAAAGCGGTGCCAGATGCCGATGCGGCGTGAAGCCCTTAAGCAGCTCTCCACCTACACGTTGTGTAGGCGAATCTGGTAGCACGAAGCCACTCTCAGCCTCCAGTGCTACAAGCTTATCGTATAAAACATCGTATTCCTTATCGCTGACTAGCGGTGCATCCAGCGTGTAGTAGTGGTAATTATAATTATTTAATTCCGCAACAAGCTCTTCCATCACATGCATAGCATCCATGCAGGTACATCCCTCCGTCAATAAGTTTCCTAAAGTTAGCGTGGTCTAAATATCGTTCGTTAATCGTTGTCTGCTATTATTCCACTTTGGTAATCGGCGCAAACCCCGCAAGCAGACGTTTGACACCCACTGGTGCCGGAAAAGCAATCTGCAGCTCCGTGTCATTCCCGCTGCCTTTAACAGATACAACGGTGCCGGTACCCCATTTGCCGTGGGAGACCTTGTCACCCGCTTTGTAATCGCCAGCTGCTGCAGCCCCTGCTCCGGTAGCACGCTGTGCGCCTCCGGAGGTCACGGTCACGCTGCTTTTGCTTGCCGCCGCTGACGCCGTGCTTCCGCCGCCTGCCGGCGTAGCTCCGGCGGCTCCGCCTCGGCCGCCAAAGTTCCCACGGCCACCGCTGCCGAAGCCGCGTCCGCCGTAAGCACCGCCTACCTCCGCGCCTCCGCGCTGGAAGCGGTCTTGAGTCTTAACGGTATCTTCCTTCAGTTCCTCCGGAATCTCCTCCAAGAAGCGGGACGGTTGGTTCGCCGTCGTCCGCCCAAAGAGCGTGCGCATCCGCGCACAAGAGAGAAACAGTTGTTTCTCCGCGCGGGTGATCCCTACATACGCAAGCCGGCGTTCCTCTTCCAGCTCGTCGTTGTCCTGAAAGGCACGGCTGTGTGGGAACACGCCTTCTTCCATTCCGACGATAAATACCGTGGGGAACTCCAGACCTTTGGCGCTGTGCATCGTCATTAACACAACCGCATCACTACGATCCTCTTCATCATCGTTCACACTATCGATATCTGCGATAAGTGCAAGATCCGTGAGGAAGGAGACCAGCGACTTGTCTTCATTGTTCTTTTCAAACTCCATCGTCACCGATAAGAACTCATCGATATTCTCTAGCCGCGAACGTGATTCGAGTGTATTTTCATTTTGCAGCTCCAAACGGTACTGCGACATCTCCAGTATTTTTTCCGTCAATTCGGTTACAGACAAGAACTCCACCATACGATGCAGAGCTTCAATCATATCGTAGAACTCTACTAGCATATTCCGCGTCCGTCCAGCAAAGCCCAAATCATCGACCGTTTGCAGAACACGGAAAATAGAAACACCACGTTCACCAGCCGCAGCTGCCAGCTTACCAACCGTTGTATCTCCTAATCCACGCTTAGGAACATTAATAATACGCGTCAGGCTGATATCATCATCAGGGTTAGACAATAAACGTAGATACGCCAGCAGATCCTTGATTTCTTTACGATCATAGAACTTGATCCCGCCAACGATTTGATATGGAATATCTGATTTGATCAGAATTTCCTCTATTACCCGTGACTGAGCATTCGTCCGATACAAAATCGCGTGATTCTGGTAGGCTTGACCTTGTTTCACATTTTTGCTGATTTCTCCGGTTACAAAATATCCTTCGTCATGCTCGGAATCCGCCCGGTACACCTTAATCTTGGCGCCTTCCTCGGAATCGGTCCACAGCTTTTTCGGTTTACGGCCACTATTAAGCGCGATTACCCCATTGGCTGCATTCAGGATATTAGCGGTTGAACGGTAATTCTGTTCTAGCAGAATCGTCTTCGCTTCCGGATAATCCTCTTCAAAATTAAGAATATTCGTAATATCCGCACCACGCCAGCGATAGATCGACTGGTCACTATCCCCTACCACACAAATGCGGTGGTGGCTGTCTGCCAGCATGCGGCACAACATGTATTGTGCTCTGTTCGTATCCTGATACTCATCCACATGGATGTATTTGAACTTCTTTTGGTAAAAATCCAGAACCTCGGGAACTTCCTTAAATAATTCGATAGTCTTCATAATCAAATCATCAAAATCAAGCGAGTTATTGCTTCTCAAACGTCTTTGATACATTTTATAAACCTTAGCAACTAAACCTTCGAAATAATCACCAACTTTTTGCTCATACTGCGCCGGAGTAATCAGTTCATTCTTAGATGCGCTAATTATGGCTTGTACAGCTTTCGGTTCGAATTTTTTCGTATCAATATTCAGTTCCTTCATGCAATTACGAATGACTGATAACTGATCTGTAGAGTCCAGAATCGAGAAGTTGGAGGTAAATCCAATCCGCTCAATATCCTTCCGCAAGATCCGAACACACATGGAGTGAAAGGTAGATACCCAAATATCTCTTCCCTCAGGTCCAACGAGCTTAGATACACGTTCCTGCATTTCCCTCGCAGCTTTATTCGTAAATGTAATCGCCAAAATCGCCCAAGGCGGCGCCTTTCGATTGGCAATCAGCCAGGCAATTCTGTGAGTCAGCACTCTCGTCTTCCCACTGCCCGCACCAGCCATAATCAAAAGGGGGCCTTCAGTAGTCTCGACAGCCTGCCTTTGTGGAGGATTCAATCGGCTGACCGCGTCTTGTATGTTAATAAGTTGCATGTGTAACATGCTCCTTTCCAAAAATGAAATTACAAATCATAAGTAGTCCATAAGCTAGCCGCTACTCGAACTGCTCTTGCACCGTCTTTTTAACAGCTAATACCGTACGAATTGCCTGCTCTACATCCCGATAAATAATATTGCCGACAACTACTGTATCACATAGAGCTGCTGCCTGCTCGGCCTCCGCCTCACAAGTAATGCCGCCTCCATAAAATAGTTGGGCTTGCTCCACCATCTCACGCACTATACGTACTGTCTCCATCTCCCCAAATCTACCGCTATATTCAAGATATACTATTGGCAGAGACATCAGCTTGTCCGCAACCTGGGCATACGCAGCCGCCTCTTCAGCATTAATGGTTGTCTCGGCCCCTGTAATCCGCGCAACTGAAGAATCACTGTTCAAAACGACGTAACCTTCCGTTAGCAGCTGATCCCATGGGATCATAAATCCATAACGCTCTATAGCTCGACGATGATGACCTACAATCCAAGCTGGATCGGGTGTATTTAGCACCATAGGAATCATATAAAGATCAAATCCGGGTACAGCAGCTTCAAGTTCGGATACCTCGAGTGCACAGGGCAGCTCAAAACGTCTTACTCTTGATAAGAGATCTACTGTATTCTCATAGGTTACTCCTGTAGAGCCCCCTATCAATAGGGCATCCGTGCCGGACAAGCAAACGGCCTCCAAATCCTCATCAGAAATCATACGATCCGGGTCCAACTTAAACACATGCCGCCAAGGTTTGATCATTTGCTGTACTGATTTCATGAGAATCATCCTTAATTGTCATTTGGGCAAGACAAAACACTCCTGCCGCCGCAAAAGATATAGATCTAGTCTATGCCAGCACAGGAGGTGTGTCAATTTAAAGCGAACAAAAATACGAACATTTTTTCGTATATAAATTTGGGGTCCCTGCAAAGTACCTGAATACGCATCTGAGGAAAGCAGCACTTTGCAGGGATATATTAGTTGTAATGAGTGGAGAAAGATTTTAGCGTATACCTCTGAGGTTATTCAAATCATTTTCAGGCACAAAATCACTATAAAATCCGTCTACACCCATACGAGATAACTCTCTAATCTCATCCTCTTCATCCACTGTATGAACGTATACACGAGCTCCAATATTTTTTAACTGTTTGACAAAACTCTTGGTGGCCCGGCTAACTGGCATCGTAATATCCACACCTGTTTTTTTAACAAACTCAATAACTTGTTCATCCGTATCCTTAGATTGGTACAGGGTGTAAAGCACTTCTGGAAAAGAATACACCTTATTGATCTCATCAAGCATCGGCTGATTGTAGATCTGTGGAACTATCCGCTCCAACAACGCTGGATCCCGACGCTGCGCCGCTTGGGTCAGCAATGTAAATTGCTTCTCTATAAGTTCCGGTTGGATTTCTTTGGTATCCGTAACGATATAAGCATCTGGATAATTCTGCATTAGATCAAGCACCTTCTCAATATCAAGGGGAGAGTATATATTCAGGATGGGGCTGTCCATAAATTCCTCGTAATCTAGTGCCACACCCTGTTTATTAGCAGGGAGAACCTCCAACTGACCTAAAAGCTTGCTCATATTGCCTGTCCATTCATGCCGAGCAACCAACTGATCATCCTTCGATAGCAAAAAATCAACTTCAAATACGCGAGTGCCCCGTTCATAGTTAGCGACAAATGCCTCCCAAGCATTGGTATACGCATAGCCGTTGATTCCCCCCATGGCATGTGCAACGATTTTGTGCGCTTCAAAGCCGCTCACGGGTTGCTCTTCCTCTTTGTTCAACGTTATTACAAATATCATTATTAGTGCGACAATCATTACTACGGTTGCAATAATCTTTTTCTTATTCATAGTTGTGAGTTTCCTTTACAAAGTTTAGATTAGAAATTTAATACCCCGCTCTGCCAGTGGCAAAACGGGGTATTATTAAAATTTCACAAATCTAAATAAGTGCAGGTCTCAATATGCGTTTTTGTTAACGAAGCCGTTGCGAATCGTTTTGAAAATAATTCGAATGTCGAACAGTAAGGACCAGTTCTCGATATAGAAAATATCGTGCTTAATCCGTTCCTCAATTGAAGTGTCCCCGCGCAGCCCATTGCTCTGTGCCCAGCCCGTAATTCCTGGACGCACATGGTGCTTCACCATATACTTCGGAATTTCATCACGGAATTGTTCTACATAAAATGGTCGTTCTGGCCGTGGGCCAACTACACTCATATGACCCAGTAACACATTAAAAAATTGCGGAAGCTCATCCAGACTTGTCTTACGGATAAAGGTTCCAAATCGAGTTCTACGCGGATCTTCCCGCGTACTCCAACCTGTATCTTCTTCCCCGTCCTGCTGCATCTTCATTGAACGAAACTTATACATCATAAAATTACGCCGATTAAGTCCCACCCGTTCCTGCCGGAATATAATCGGTCCCGGTGAGGTAAGACGTACGCCGAGAGCTACGATCAGCATCACGGGAGATATCATAATAATCGCGAATAGAGAGAACACGATATCAAACAAACGTTTTGCCATCTTATTACCCGTCATATCCAGTGGAATATCACGAACATTAATCATTGGCATACCTGCGAAGTTATCAAAGTAAGGACGCGCCGGTAAATAATCAAAGAAATCCGGAATAATCAATGTGCGTACCCCTGCTTTTTCACAGGCCGCAATAATCGAAGGATATTTAGAATGCGCATCGAGCGGCAAGGCTAGAATAACCTCGTCCACAGGCAGCATCTCCAGCATTCCGGATAACTGATCGACCGTTCCCAGGATAGGTTTATACCGTTGCTCCTCAATCCCGTCCCAAGTATGGTAATCGTCTAAAAAGCCAATGGCTTCATATCCAAGCTCAGGATATTGTTCCAAATTGTTGTAGAATCTTTTACCAAGAGTACCTGCGCCGATGATAAGTACGAACTGGCGGTTCAATCCTTTTTCGCGCAAAGATTTAAGCATCTTCTTCAGCACATAACGGTAAAGCATAATGGAAAGAACGTTAAATCCCATATAAATAGCAAGGTAGACACGGGAGATATCAATTTCTTTCACAAAAAACATCAAACCCAGCAGAATAAAAATACCAATTATATGCACTTGAAAAATCTTCAGAAATTCATCGACAAAACGTTTCTTACGCTTAGGCAAATACAGTGACAGGAGTATACCAATTAGAACTGCCACTCCGCCATAAATTAAACTCCAATAAGCGTAAGACTCTACGGGCAGCGTGTTATAGGATTCCATCCATCCGCTCTTGAACTTGATCCACCAAGCCGCTAAAAAGGACATTTGGATGACAAGAAAGTCAGCAACCATATAGAGCTGTGTCAAAAATTTCTGATTCCGCCGAATCATAATCTCACCTCAGTATTCTTATCGTTACGAGCGCCAGTTTCCGTAGCAGAGCTAAGACTCTGTGCAGGTGATGGAACTGCTTTAGGAAAGATTAGGGCATTCCGCAAAAGGGACAGAGCAAATTTCACACCAACACCAGCATATACTGTTCCATTTATAATACTGTTGTACTTCCTACTATAATGCTTACGATGAAATAAAATCATTGCCCTGTGAAATTCATAGACGATCTTGAACGGTCTACGTCTGGCACTGCCGCCTTTAAGATGTACGATGGAAGTCTTCGGATAATAATAAATCTCCCACCCAGCCTCTTTAATACGATAGCACCAGTCTAAATCCTCACCGTACATAAAAAACTCTTCATCTAATCCGCCGACCTGATCAATCGTCTCCCGCCGCAACAACATAAACGCACCCACCAGACAATCTATCGGGTAATCAAGATCAGGGTCCAGATAACCTAACTGGTAACCGTTAAACTTCGGTCGATCTGGAAATAACTTACTGAAACCAAAAGCATAATAGAAGGAAGCTGACGGTGTAGGAAATCCACGCTTACACGCTTTATCCAGCGACCCATCTGGCAAAATAATCTTACATCCTGACGCCCCAACATCGGACCGACCATCCATAAAGGAGATCATCGTCTCCAGCGTGTCCCTGCGTACCACCGTATCTGAATTGAGCAAAAGCACATAACGTCCGGATGAAGCCTCCATCCCCTGATTATTTGCACGGGCAAAACCGACATTGTCGTTATTTGCGATCAACATGACACTTGGAAACTCTCTACCAATCATCTCTACCGAATCATCATGGGAATTGTTGTCTATCAAAATAATCTCATAGGAATAGTTCGTTTCTGAGTCATATACCGACCTGATACAGTCCATCGTCAGGCGACACGTGTTGTAATTGACAATAAGTATGCTTACATCTACATTCACTGCGTAACGCTCCTGACAAATATAGTAATCTACCGACAATTATTATAACATAAAACCTCCCTGAGAGGAGATGACCTTTCAGGGAGGTTTTACCAGATACTGTTCAATTTACGGGTTTCTTTCTCTCTTTTACGACGGTCTGTATATATTTTCGTTTCTTTTTCAACGCTGGGAGCTGAGTAAAAAAGGATTTCCATGCTACGATTAACTTTGGCTCTCTCAGAAGCATATAACCATGAGCGGCAATTTCATAGGGAAGAGAAACCAAGATTGTCTTCAGCATAGTTCGAGCCGATTCATTCTTGTAGATCATTTTGTAGCGATTAATGTAAGATATTCGTCGGATAAACATCGGTTTGGTACTGCGGCCAGACGTTTTCCACCCACGTTCATGATACCCAATTGCCTCAGCATCATAATATCCCCGCCAGCCGAATAACTCCGCCCTCCAAGCCACATCCACATCTTCCTTATAGGCAAAAAAATCTGCATCGAAAAACTCCCCACCAACACTAACGTCTTCAATCATCCGCCGAGAATACATCGCCGCAGCCCCAGAAACGCCAAATACTGTCCCCGACTGTGTCCATTGTTCTGCTGGCTCACCTGCACCACGGTCAAACGCACGACGTGCCTTGTTCATCTGAAGACCAGTGCTATCTACTGATCCGTGATCAACCTTTAGCAAAAGCTTACCTGTGGCGCTGCCGATCTGCGGGTTGGCTTCCATTTGTGCGATTAGTCTAGAGATATAGTCTGGAGCCAGCGTCAAATCCGGATTGAGAACGAGCACATAATCTGTTTCTGTAGTAGCTATAGCTTGGTTATGAGCTGGGGCGAAGCCTGTGTTTTTTTGATTTTGGATAAGTAGCAGGCTCGTGGGCGCTTCCATGTTAGCTTGTGAATTGAACGGTTCTAAATCCTCTAGTGAATTACTTGAAAAAGCCCCTTTATCGATCGCGTTAAAGAACATATTCACTTTCTCTGCACAATCGTCCGAAGACGCATTATCCACAACAACAATTTTCTCAATAGGATAATCCTGTGCCATTACTGCCTCTAAGCAATCTATAATGTCATCCGCACTGTTGTAGGTCACGATATGTACACTAACTGTTTTGTTATTCATGAGTATCCTCGACTTTGTAATTTCTAATTAACTACCTGCTTCCTTCTTATTATAACGAAAGAACACAAAAAACTCCCGCATCGTTATAAACGATTTGGGAGTTTCAATTGGTGTTATTCTATTCTTTTAGCTCTAAGAGGAAATCTCTCAAGCCTTCACGCCAAGGCCGAATGTCCTCAAAACCATTCGTACGTATCGACAGATGCTCCATCACCGAATTCCGAGGACGTGGTGCAGGTCTCGGAAACTGTTCCGTGGCACACGGTTCAAGCGTAGCAGTGAATTTGAAACCCAAAATATCCTCGGCCTCTACAAAGATCGCCTGTGTAAATTCAAACCAGGTACAAGAGTCGCTATTTGACGCATGGTATACACCATACTTCTCAGTTTGAACAAGCTCAAGCAAGAATCGAGCTAAATCGACTGTATAAGTAGGCGAACCTTTTTGGTCATCGACAACTTGAAGCATTGGCTTTTCTTGACCAAGCTTTAGCATTGTTTTGACAAAGTTATTCCCGTATTTGCCGTACACCCATGATGTTCGTACGATGAAATACTTAGAGGAGAGGGATTGAACGAGTACCTCACCCGCACGTTTCGATTTGCCGTATATACTCTTAGGGTTTGTATTATCATATTCATGGTAAGGCTGTGCTCCCATACCATCAAACACATAATCCGTGCTAATATACACCAGCTTGGCTCCAGCTTTTTCAGAAGCTAGCGCTACATTTCGGCTTCCAGTAGCATTAATTAAATAAGCTGCATCAATATCACTTTCTGCCGCATCTACTGCCGTATGAGCAGCACAGTGAATAACCGCATCCGGTCCAAAACCGCCAATAACTTGGATGCACTGATCCAGATCAGTAATATCCATCTCCTGACGATCGCAAGCCAACACTTCGTGACCTTGATGCTGGAGCAGTAAAACTACGTCCTGACCTAGTTGTCCGGCCGCACCTGTAACAAGTACCTTCATAGCTATTTTACCCCCGTATCAAAATTACAATGAGTCACCTAATCGATCACCATATTGCTGTTCAGCATATTTTTGGTATTCCCCAGATTGAATACGGGTCCACCACTCGCGGTTATTGAGATACCATTGGATAGTTTCTTTAATACCTGTTTCAAATGTATGTTTCGGCTTCCATCCCAGTTCATTCATAATCTTAGTTGGATCAATACCATAACGGCGATCATGACCAGGACGGTCTTGAACATAAGTAATCAAAGAATCAGGCTTGCCTAGTTCCTGCAATACCGTGTTTACAATATGCACATTCGTACGTTCATTATTACCACCAATGTTGTAGACTTCGCCGTTCACACCCTTGTGAATAACCAGATCAATCGCGCTGCAATGATCCTCAACATACAACCAGTCGCGGATATTCATTCCATCGCCATAAACAGGCAACGCTTGATCAGCAAGTGCGCGGGAGATCATCAGCGGAATAAGTTTTTCCGGGAATTGGTACGGGCCATAATTGTTTGAGCAGCGGGTAATATTCACTGGCAGTCCAAACGTTTCGTGATATGCACGTACTAGCAAGTCTCCGCCTGCTTTGCTTGCTGAATATGGACTGTTAGGAGCCAAAGGAGTTTCTTCGGTGAATAATCCAGTCGCACCCAGTGATCCATATACCTCATCCGTAGATACTTGAACAAACTTAGTGATACTGTATTTTTTCGCCGCATCCAAAAGTACTTGTGTTCCAAGTACGTTCGTCTTCACAAACACTTCCGGCTCTAAAATACTCCGATCCACATGCGATTCAGCCGCGAAATTAACAACGACATCCACACCCTGGCTAATCAGTTCATCCATCAGAGTAACATCTGTAATGTCGGCCTTCACGAAAGTGTAATTAGGATTATTCTCAATTGCTTTCAGATTCTCTAGATTACCTGCATACGTCAATGCATCTACATTAACAATTTCGTAATCAGGGTGTTGTTGTAACATGTACAGCACAAAGTTGCTGCCGATAAACCCAGCCCCGCCAGTAACTAGCAGTTTCATTTATAGCCCACCTTTTGTTCTTTGAGATTATATTCAAGTTCTTGCTTACCACTGTTAATCAAAGTTTATTTCCGCATCTTTCAGTAATGGATGACGTTGATCCTTATCCGACAATATCGGACTAGAAGTCGGCCAATCAATACCTAAGGTTGGATCATTCCATAATATGCCACGATCATTTTCAGGGGAATAATATTCGTCCACCTTATATAATACTTGGGTGTTAGGCACTAACGTACAAAAACCATGCGCGAAGCCTTTAGGCACCAGTAGCTGACGCTTATTATATTCGCTAAGAATTACTCCCACCCATTGCCCAAATGTTGGAGAAGTACGACGGATATCGACGATAACATCATAAATAGCACCGGATAAGACGCGAATTAATTTAGTTTGAGCTTTAGGGTTTAACTGGTAATGTAAGCCACGCAACACCCCAACCTCTGCAGAAAGAGATTGGTTATCTTGGATAAATTGATAGTTAACGCCAAGCTTGTGCATGATTTCTTCGTTGTAGCTTTCCATAAAAAAACCCCGGTTGTCGCCGTGGACCACAGGTTCTAGTATACTAGCGCCTTGTAGTTGTAGAGGTGTAACTTTCATAATCACAAAACTCCTTTACATCTAAAGTTCCAGTTTTCCTAATTCTTCGGCATGTGATTACCTGTGTTAACCACTAGCTTTCATTGAGAATTATGTCCATCGGTTTCAGTCACAAGGATTTTTTAAGTCTTCACGGTGTGAAAATAATAATCTTTATATTACGCTGTATTTGGATAAAAAAATAAATATATCTTCACCTGATCAAAAATAATATCCATATAGATTAATCCACTGCTATTACAAAAACGCCAACCATTATTACTATCATTCCTAGCCATTTCATAAGTGAAACTGGTTCATTAAATATGAACAGAGCAGCGAGTAAGCCTAGAACATAAGCTATACTTTGTACAGGGTAAGCAACACTTAAAGGCACTCTAGATAAAACAACAAACCAAACTAATGTTGCAAAAACATATAGCAGTAGACCTGCTATAATTTGGATATTAAATAATGCTTTCCATGCATTATTTAAACTAACCCCTCCCATTTTCTCTAGTCCTAATTTAAAGAAAATTTGTCCCGAAGCTAACATGACAATGTTAAATAAAAGCAACAAAGCATTAATTATACCAGATGAACGTAACGTAGTATCACCTCATTTTTCATTATTTTTTGTTCGTTTTAACTCTTCCACTTCGTACTTAAGCAACCCAATTTCTTGTGATAATTCTTTCACTTTTATTGTTGACCTCGATATCACTATAGTTAATGAAAATAAAATTAAAGTAACTCCAAAAATAGAAAGCAAGAACAGTGCATTTACAGGTATCTCTATACCCATCAGACCAGCAATCGTTTCAAACGAACTGGGGAATATGGAAAGAACAAGGACAATTAACATTATACATAACCATAACATTGAGTACTTCAACTCAATACGATATTTACGAATCATATTGATAAGAAGAACAAAGCAAAGAACAGAACCAATTAACAAAATAACTTGAAGCTTATAAGATATCATATTTTACTTCCTTCTTATACAATTTGCTTTCTCATTTTATCAATAAGTATAGCTAAAGAGACTTTCAGCATATAATATACTGATTTCAATTTTGTGATGGACGATTTTCCTCCCTGCCTCGATTTCATCTCCACAGGAACTTCCTTCAAAGAAAACCCGTTTCTCTTTAGATACATTATTGACTCAGGTTCTGGATAATCTGTAGGATATCTCTTCGAGAAAAGTTCAATTACACCTTTATTACAAGCACGAAATCCAGATGTCGGATCAGTAATGACTTGATTAGTAAGGAGCAACAAAAGATTAGAAAAATAATTTATACCAATTCTTCTTATCCTTGAACTTTGAAATCCCGTTTTCTCAATATAACGAGAACCAATTACCAAATCAGCTTCATCATTTAATAAGGGCTCTATTAATTTGGAAATATATTTAGGATTATGCTGACCATCCCCATCTACTTGAATAGCAATGTCAAAACCAAAATTGTGAGCATATTTATATCCCGTTTGAACTGCTCCACCAATACCCAAATTACACGGAAGATCCACAACTGAAACCCCTATATTTTTACACATACGACTAGTAGTATCAGCTGAACAATCATTAATGACTAATATCTCTGAATTCGGAATGTTAGTTGCTTTGATATTGTTTAAAAGCCGCAAAATATTATCTTCTTCATTATAAGCAGGTATTATCAATAGGATTTTCTTTTTATTCATACTTACTCCCTTTAAGATGTGTTGTTCTAACTGGTTCCAGGAAAATAATACCTTACCAAAATCGATGCACAACTTTTTGCAAGGATAACAACAAAACAATAAAGATCAAAGCCATGTAGATATATTGTTGCCGTATCCTTTTAATAATTGGAGTCAATAAATAAATAGAATACAGAAATATTATGGATATCGGTATAAAATACCTTCCTTGCAATCCATATATGACATTATCCTCACCTTGCGTCCATGTAAGATATAACGTGGATGCTATAATAATTACAGTTAGTAATGATACTGCAAACAAAATAAATCCTTTCTTAATATGAAGAAGATTATTATCGCTATTTTTCATTTCAATAATTACAGACGTCACGAGCATACATAGGTAGATAATGGCACTGAAATAATGTACAGAAGTCTCTCCCCAACCAAAAACACCAACAAATTGAACATATAAATAGTCAAAATCGATAAAAGTATTTACCAATTTATGAATATAATCAAAAGGGTGATGCAAAGCTGTACTCAATTGCATCATAGGATCAATTGGAAAAGTTACTTTAATACTCTTTAATATTAGCCCCCATGACAACAGAACAAGTAAACTTGAAGCTACTATAGTAGCGACGTAAGTAATATACTGCTTGAAACTGGCTGTCTTTTCTTTTGGTAATAGAAATACCAAAAGACAAATGAGGAAATATGCATTCTTAGAAGCCGCCACTATACAAGTTATTATTAATAAAGAAATAAATTGTTTTCTAGAAATAAATTTAATATTGGGATCAAAAATTAAATACATGAGGTAGGCGAAAAACAGAAATAGTGCTCCGTTTGTTAGCGCATCTGCACTAAGGGATGCTGCTTGATTAATAGTCATCGGCATAATAGCGAGCAATAAAAAAGTGTATTTCAACTTGGGGATTAATTTTATCGAGAGATAGGTCATCGCTATGTACGTAAATAGGTTGAAAAGTCGACCTAAATAGAAAGTAAATAATAAATTAAAATTCAGTAAATTTCCCAATTTGATCCCAATTGCTTGTGGTAAATATACTATTGGATGATAAACCGCGGAACTTGGAAAAAGAAAAAAATCATTTTCACCAGGAACAACATGAATTTTAGCAGCATTTTTCAAACTCTCAATCGTTGCTTTGTTTTCATAATTCCGTGTGATGGTCCCTCCTCCAACCGCAGCTTCAAAATCCCTAATTGCAATAGGAAGGTAATTTCCAATCTCACCATTAATATTTTCAGTTACTAAATTACGTTCTGAAATTTCATAAGCCCGATAAAAATGGGCGAATTCATCAGCTGATTGAAATGGAGGAACAAACACCACCCATATCAGTCCAAAAATAGATGCTAAAATCAAAAAAATATTTTGAGGCTTTAATTTCCTACTCATTCTTGTACCCACCTTCTTTCTCTATTTATCCGAATTATTCTATTAAACAAGAAAAAATCTATAGCGTAAAATAAATAAAAAACATTAATTCACTATAAATCACACACTTTTTCACAATCAGATAATATTAAAATATCATTCCATAATTGATCGCTAAATTATTAATGTTACTCTAGTGAGTACGATATCCTAGGAACTATTTCTTCTATAAATATTATCAGATATCATTTTTCAATTTTAACATCTTCTTAATTTTCACAATTCCGTATTGCAAACCCTTTTTAATAAGCCAGCATTGTATACTAACATAATTACGCATATTACTAATTTTAAATTCAGTTTTGGTAAGGTTTTTCCTATTGGTAATACCTTGACGTATTCCTTCAGAATACTCCTTTTGAAAACCAATTTTTTTATAAAATTGATATTTAAATAAATGCCCTACAATTAGGAATGGGGCGTTGAGAAGCAGTTGAATCCCTAACATATTTTTATAGAGCAGGTATACATTATTTCTGGCAGATAATTTTACTTTCACAGAATTATATCCGTTTCCTGTGGTAGCACTTCCTATGTGATAGATAATTGATTCTGCGCAATATAAATTATCGTAACCTTCTATACGAGCTCTATAACCAATGTCCACATCCTCTAAATATGCAAAAAATTGCTCATCAAAATAACCTATCTTATCAAAAACTTCCCGTCTATATATTGCCGCACCCGCGCAAGAAGTAAAAATGTACCTATTATCCAAGTATTTATTTATATTTTCACCATGTCCCTCTTGATATGCCCATCCAAACACAGTAAACGCATCACCAGCATTATCTATGAGTTTATTATCATGAAATTGGATCATTTTACTGGAACAAGAAAAAACATTTTCATCGCTCTCAATACAGGCGAGAAGATTTTCAAGCCATTTGACCGTTAGAAGAGTATCATTATTTAGTAAGGCCACATATTTACCTTTACTATTTAAAATCCCTTGATTTACTGCAGCACTAAATCCTTTATTCTCATCTAGTAATAGGCAATTAATTTCCGGCATTATTTCTAGTGCAAGTTTAATACTATCATCTGTCGAACCATTATCAACCAATATAGTTTCATAATCTTGATATGATTGTTCTTTTAAAGTAGTCAGACAGTCAATCAAAAATTTTTCGCCATTAAAATTAGGAATAACGATAGATACATTCATGATTTATTCCCTTAAAAACTTGTCACGTTCGGACAACAGTTTTCTTATCCCCTGATCAACATTAATTTTAGACTCGAATCCCAGATATTCTTTAGCTCTTCTTGGATCGAGTACATTTCGCTTCACATCAATATCTCTCATGCCTTTGTAATCCACATGTGCTTTAACCTTAGTGATAATCTCAATCTGTTTGATTATCTCAATAATACTTGTACCAATTCCTGTGCCCACGTTAAAAATAGGTTTAACGCTATGCTCTGTATGAATATATTCCACAGCAGACATAACTGCCTCAATCACATCTGATATTTCAATGTAATCTCTTACCGTTGAACCATCGCCCCAAACGGTAATAGTATTACGAGTTAATATAGTGTCTAAAAACACTGAAATAGCACCAATCTTCTTCTCAGGGTCTTGTCCAGGACCATACGGATTGGCTACACGCAAAATAATATTATTCATATCATATAGTTGATTGTACATTAATAGAATTTTTTCAATAGTAAGTTTCATTATCCCATAATGATTCAAAGGGTGAGAGTTGCTGTCTTCATTTAGAAGATCTACCTCATTGAAATCTCCATAAACAGTTCCTCCCGAGGACAAGAAAATCACTTTCTTTATCCTCTTTCTCTTCGCTGCTTCAAGCAGTTCTAAGGTTTTTATAACATCATTCCTATAGGAGTCGGTAATATTTAACATGGAAGAATAAGGAGATACCGTACTTATCAGATGTATAACAACATCCTGGTTTTCCAGTAAATTATCAAAGTGATCTTCCGTCAAGAAATCCCCTTCTATTGCAGTGAATTCAACATCTGGCAAACTTTTATCGGTGATGTGTCGATCGTACACAGTAACATTATAGTTACTTTCACACATTTTTTTCGTTAGATGTGCCCCTATAAATCCAGCCCCGCCCAATATAAAAACATTCATAAGTTAAACAACCCTTTCGTCGGTCTCTCCCTCTTTATAAAAGGGGGAAAATCAGAACAATCTAAAATACGCAGACGCAAAATTGCTCATTTTAAATTGTTCGAATAATAATTTCGTATTTTTTGCATATTCAGAGTATTGTCCTGAGTCTGTAACCATCACTCGCATTGCATCTGTAAGTTCTTGAACATCAACTATTCTTTCCTCGTTAAGTTCAAGTATGATACCTGCATATTTATCCTCTTTTACAGAATGTAACATTTTTGGAATTTCTCCAATATTAGTAGATATTACAGGCTTATCATAAGCAAGATATTCAATGATAGAATTGGGAAGACTTTCAGATATAAAATAACTCGGAAGGATTGCTACATCAAATGCTTTTACCCATCCGATCCATTCAGATGGTTTTTTCAAGTCCATGATAAAATGGATGAACTTATTATCTTTATATTTCTCTCTCATCTCATTAGCGTATTGACCATGCCCTACTAAAATTAAATGAATCTTTCTTTCAAGTTCTTCATTTAAGTTAATAACAGCGGTGATACTCTCTTCCCAACCCTTTTCTTTTATTGCACGAGATACAAGGCCAAATACGAAATCGTCTTCTGCTATACCAAGTTCCGTCTTATCTTTTAAACCGATATTTTGTAATTGATATCCATAATACACTTTGTATAACTTATCGATATTATTTACTTCAACAGTATCAAATACTCTTTTATTCTTATTAGTTGCATAAATAATACTGTTAGCTCGATCAAGAACAGGTTTAACTAGACTTGAAAAATCATTATCCCAATCAGGATTTTCTATTAATGCCTCGTAGCATCCGTGCATAGCTAACACCCAATTAATATTTTGATTACCTTGAATTGCATGATAGGTAATTTTATCGGACCACCAAATATGACTATTTATAACCTCAATTTTCAAATCATTAATATATGATCTCAGTTCATCCGGGTTACCATTACTTTTCAAAACATTCACATTTTTTGAAATCATACCTGACATCATTGAATCTTCTAACCAAGGTCTAGCATTGTACACATACACATCTTGAAAGGAAGCAAAAAAATTGGCTAATCTAACAACCAACATTTGTCCTCCTCCCACCTCAAAATCAGGAGCAACAAATAGTATCCTTTTTTTGATACGTAAATAATTAACCGAATTAACTTTCTTTCTAGCTTCATTTTCTAAGTTCAAGAATTTATCAGCTAATACATCGTTTTTCAGTATATCCTTACTCTCATAACCTTTACAGCCTAATCTTGCATATTCATTTGGAATATGTTGAAGAAATCTATCTACTATAAATCCGGGGATCTCAAAGTTCTCTAAAATAAATAATTTGATAGCTAACATCTCTTTAAACAATTCAAGCTTCTGCTCACTTCTGCTTACAATGCTACTAGAGTGTCTTCTATGATAATTCAATATATCGGAAACAAAAGAGATCTTTCCTAATTTTAGCGCATATAAATACGCTAACCAGTCTCCTCCAATCTTATAATCGCATAGCATTTCTTCCAGTCCCTCAAGTGCAGAAGATCTGAATAATACAGCACTAGCATTAGGGATGGTATTCTTAATAGCCAGCCCCTCGACTACTTCTTCTCTACCTTCAATGCAATATGAAGAATCCCATTTAGTTAATGACAAATCCTTTGTATACTCAGAATAAATATAGCCAACTTTAGTAGAGTTTCCATCTATAATTTCAGATTGGCAATAAGCCAAGTTCACCTCGTCATCATCAAATGATGGGATTAACTTCTCTAGCATATTACTCTCACATAAATCATCAGCTTCAGCAATCCATATTAGATCTCCAGTAGCCTCTTTAATTCCTCTGATCCATTGGCCAAAACAACCCACATTCACTTCATTTTTTATTATCTTATAAGGAATATTAGATCTCTTTAGTATTCTTTCTGCCACTTGCACACTATTATCAGTAGACATATCATCCAGAAAAATAATTTCTTTTGGTTTCACTGTTTGATAAATAATAGAGTTCAATCTATCTTCGATATAATTTTCATAGTTATAATTGGGGATGATTACAGAAACCTCTTTGCTAAAAGTCTCCTCACCTTGTGTCATATGCAACAATTGGTTAACATAATCTGAAAAATCCAATTCCTTTTCGATTAATTCCAGCCCAAGTTGCTTTATACTTTCATATGATTGCTCATCGCCTAAAATCCTATAAATCTCTGATGCAAAATCTTTAGTATTCAAATATGGGGCTGGTCTAACACCTAACCTTTTAATAAATTCCCCCATGCCGCCATTCCCCTCAAAAGTAACTGTAGGCGTACCATTATCAATTGCCTCTAATACAATAGAAGGAAATGGATCTTCCCGTGAAGGAAGTAAGAATAAGTCAGCTCCCTGTAAGATCGGGGAAAGATTAGTTTGAAAATCAATTTGGTGGATATATGAGTCTAACTTTAAGATTTCCGCATCATGTTTCATCCACTTTTCCAGTATTGGTTCGACTTGCCCAACCCATACAAAATGTAGTTTTCCTCCATTCTCCCCCACTAACATTTCTTTTGCTATTGAGAAGAAAATATCAAACCCTTTACGAAGATCACCGTATCCCCCGCCTAAGAGGATAGTCGAATCTGGTTCAATCTTCAAATTTTCACAAAGTTTCTTTTTTGCAGCCTGTTTATCCAAAGCACCTCTACGTTTGTTATATATGCCTTGAGGTCTTATATGTACCTTCTTTTCATCTACTGGAAAACAATCTGCGAAAGACTCTCTAACAAAATTATTTGGAAACACAATTTTGTCAGAATATTGAACAGCATAATTTGCTGCTTCTATAAAATCATAAGTCTTTATAGAAGTGGGTAGTTCATGGACAAGTGAAATAACCTTTATACCATGTTCAAACATTAATTTAGTAAGGATATTTGAAACAACGGAGTTAGAGATACAAATATTTACTCCTTTATCCTTAAACTCATTAATTATTTTGTTAACTTCTTCTTCATTCTCTAAGTAGGAGAGAGAATTCTGATTGAAATTAATTATGGTAGCATACTTGGAAAACTCATTAACAAGTGGACCGCCTTTTAGTAACAAAACAATAACATCCTTATTAAAAACCTTCTTTAACGTTTTTACAATGTTAAGAGAAAGGATAGATGCCCCCGCATTTTGCGCATCATGAGAAACAAATAAAACAGTATTACTCTGTTTTAACGAGATTTCCCTTTTAAAATCCTGACCGCTCACTTGAATATTATTGTAACTATCCACGTTCTGATAGAGTTTACTCTTCGTTTTTTGGATAGCCTGCTTTAGCCCGTTCTCCTTCAATTCTTTAAAGAATTTTGCTCTCAGATGTGGTTGTTTACTAACAACCCTGCGTAACTTCCCCGTATATTGCTTCAATTTATTCGCCTTATACTCAGAATTGGATATCTGAATTAGTTCCAACTGACCGAGAGTAAAAGAAGAAGCCTCTGCTATTTCCAATGTAATAATCTCCGCATCAAAATCACACTTTAAGAAATACACAATGGGAGTTCCATAAAATGTTCCTAGATGGTACTTTTCATGCCTTTGATTATTGCCTTTCACATGTAATATAACTTCTCCAGTAGTCTCTGTATTCGAAATATTATATACTAATTTATAATATTTCTTACTGGTTTCAAGTTTGAAATTAATAAATACTGACTTATTATTTTCTGAAACTAATAGTCCGTGCGTACCTACAGATGCGTTCTCAACTTCTAAAGAATTTAACCGAGTCGTTTGCCTTAAAATATTTTTTTTGATATGATTTCGTTCGATAATATTCTGTACTAAATTTGTAGCTTCATTCAACTTTTATCACACCAATCTCGTTTATTTAATCATTCTAGCAATTAGTTTTCCTAGAATTGTTGAATATATTTTATTGAGTTCATTAACTCTCACGTTCAATTCTTCAGTTTTCATATTTAACTCTTCAGTTATTTGACTAACCTTCAATTCTTCTTGTTTCCTCAAGATTAATTCTTTGTCTGACCTTTCTTCTACACTTGATATTCTCTGCAACAATTCCTCTATACTTTCTTTACTCTTCTCCAGACTATCTTCAAGAAGAACTTCAAATTGCTTATTTTTCAGCTTTAAATTCGAATTTTCCAACAGGAGATCAGTATATTCCTTTTCTATCGATTGTATTTTATATTCAGAACCTCTGAGTTTTCCTAATAACCAATCAGGCTTACTAAACTCATAATCTATACAACTCAGTCTAACGATAATTCTACTTAGTTCCATTCGTGGTGAATCAAAGAGAATTTGTGGGTCTTCATGAAGAAACAAAAACGTACTCCCATCTGAAAAATCCGCGTTATTACCATATCTATCTATAACTAGTTGCTCACCGTTTTTATCAATACAAACGATTTCCTCTATATTAATGATACAATTCACATTCAATGGATCAAATCGCAATCTTTCGATCCCCTCGTATCCTATTAAATCAAATTCATACTCTCGAGAAGAAGCATTCGCTCTTATCGTTAAGCTTTGTTCTTCTGTGATACCATCACCGCAATCAACATATAGCTGCGAATAATAGTAATCTCCCTTAGTTACAACATTTCTTATTTTGCTAGAATTCTCCTGTTGGGGTTGTAGTTCCATAACAAATTGGTATAAATCACATAAGGGTCTATTTTTCAGGAATTTAACAACACCATTTGGTAACCCATCAAAAAAATTACCCAATTCTGTTTCACCCACGCGTTTTATAATTGCATCTTCCCACTTAACAGCTAAATTACAGGTAGATATCATATTTATTAAACTGGTATATGTGAAAAAACGTATATGAGTATCGTCAAGTAGACCCGTTTTTCTGTATTCAAATTTGTTGTGCAGCAAATCAATAATGACACTATTATGGGCAATATTGGGAACTGAAATCAACAAAGAACCCCCTATTTTTAGGAGTTCTACGCATTTGTTCATAACAATCTGAGGATTGTAGAGATGTTCTAATACATCAGCAAAAATAATGTGATCAAACTTCACATTTTCATACTGCTCAAACCATTTAAAATCTTCGATATTACCTATTACTACATCTTCAGCAAAAAATGAAGCTTTCTTTGCAGCAACTTCGTCTATCTCAACAATATAAACTTTACAATTTAATTGTTCCTTTAAATATTTTGTCATTCTTCCAGCAGCAGGACCAAATTCTAATACTGTCGACCCTGGTCTGATTTTTTTTATAATAAGTGACAAAGAGTTTTTAGACGAGACATCCAAATCGAAATCATATTTCACTATCAATCACCATCCATTTTCCATTTATGCGGAAGAACACAAATACCCTCACCTATATAAGCAGATCTTACAAAAAACTCTTTAATTCTTGCTCTATAATCAATGGGTACATGAGCATTGTTTTCAAAAATTGCTACATCAAAATAATAGCTGCCACCCAATAAATTAAATCCTTCGTATTCCAAATAAATAGTGTTTATTCCTTTTTTATAAGAAACTTTTTCTTTATCTAATAAAGTATTAACACCGCAGACGTAGATATCATCGATAGTATGAATAGCTACCCCAATAACTATATCTAAATTATCAGTATTCATTTCAAAATCAATCTTTAAATTGAAATTGGAGTTATATTCGATTTCATCAATTTCCTTACCATTAGTATCAATAATCTGAAATCTTTCGATAACACCTATCATATCATCATTCAGTTTTAATTTTTCTTTATTATCCTCATTTTCATTAGATTTTGTAGATTTTTCGCCGTATTTCAGATAATCGGTATAACGATCACATATCAAGTCGGTGTCGCCCTGTGCTTCGATCCTTCCTGAATTCAACCAGATTGCTCTGTTGCAATAACGCTTTATACTGTTTATATCATGAGAAACAAATAATATAGTTTTACCCTTGTCTCGAAACTCACTAAACTTTTCCATACATTTTATTTGGAATTTCAGGTCACCAACTGCCAACGCCTCATCGACTATTAATATTTCTGGATCCACATTAATAGCTACTGAAAAAGCTAACCTTGCGAACATACCACTGGAATAAGCTTTAACTGGTTGATAAACAAAATCACCTATATCTGCAAATTCCAGAATACTATTTAATTTTGCATCCATTTCCTCTCGACCAAACCCCATCATCATACCATTCAAGTATATATTTTCTATACCTGTATACTCCAAGTTAAATCCTGCACCAAGTTCTAATAATGCAGAGACTTTGCCATTAACATAAACCCCTCCAGAGGTAGGTGATGACACACCAGTAATAATTTTTAGAATTGTAGACTTCCCTGATCCGTTCTTTCCAATTATACCAACTACTTCGCCTCTATATATTTCCATGCTAACATCGTTAAGTGCATAGAAGGGACGATGGTAAGTCATTTTCCGAATACTCAAAGACTCTTTTAAACGGTGTACAGGCTTCTCATAAAGCTTGTACACTTTTGTTATATTTTCAGCTCTAATAGCCAACTCTTTACTCATATCCCTCACCTTTTCTAAAGCACATCTGCAAAATGTGGTTTCATTCTCTTCATAATTGTAATACCTATTAAGAACAATATCGATGTGAGTAACCAAAAATAAATAGATTGGTTATACCGTTCCCAGAACCATACCTTATTAATTAGAGCATCACGATATCCTTCGACAATATAATAGACAGGATTCACTTTAAGTATCCAACGATAAGAGGCCGGAAGCATAGTTGAACTCCACAAAATTGGGGTTAACCACATACCAAACTGTAATATCAAGCTAATAATTTGTCCTAAATCTTTAAAGAAGACTATGAGGGAACTCGAAATGAGCGATAAACTAAAGACAAAACAGATCGTACACAATGAGTAGTACACTACCTGTGTAGCGTACATAGAGGGATTAACACCATACAGAAGGAAGATAATAAAGGTCAGAATAACAAAAAATAAATGTACAAAGAAAGAAGATGTTATCTTCACTAAAGGAAGTAATCTAATTTGGAAAACTATTTTTTTTACTAAATAACTATACTCCATTAGGCAATTTGTCGCACTTCCCCAGGCTTCCGCAAAAAAGAACCACGGAACAATACCTGCCACTAACCATAGTATAAAAGGAACACTATGTACCGAACCCGATCTAAATCCAACTTCAAAAACAAACCAATATATCAAAACAGTAACGACTGGCTGTACGAATGCCCAAATCACACCCAAATATGAACCTGCATACTTTGTTTTAAAATCATTTACCGATAAGAAATAGAGCATCTTCTTATTGTAATACAGCTCTTGAAATAAATATTTGATATCAGAACGTAATTTCACAAAAACTAAAAAAATAATAGCAGTTAATAATGCTATACCAAAGGCAAGAAGTTGCTGAACTGTTTGATTATCTTTTATTATATTTTCTTTTATCTCGTTCGAAGGAACAAATTCAATATAAGGATCTTCTCCTAAAACTGAAACAGACAAATTTCCTTGTTCGTATTTTAAATTTTCTACTTGATTACTGTTTTTTAAATCAATATCTTTCATGTTGATTTCATAAGAGTGTAAGGGTGAGCTAATAGATATATTGCTTATAAATAAATCTCCAGGTTTTGTACCTAAATCTAATCTTAATTTTTGAACATCATCATCTAAAGGGAACTTAAGTGGTTCAAACTTTCCCACTTTATTATAATTCGCAACTACCGACTGTTCCTCATTTAACTGCTCATTATTCTTTAAAAAATACACTTGAAAATAATCTTTTTCTCCACTCTTTACAGTTAGCTCCAATTTCATTTTGTTAGATGGTTGAATAAAAAATATGAAAAAAGCGTAAAAAATAAAAAGAGATATCACTCCAACAATTCCAAATTTCGCAAGTCTTTTTTTACTAAATCTCACTATATAGTGCCCCTCTGCTAATTATATATAACAATCTCAGACATTACCTTCCGCAACATCAATTAAGTATTTTCCATAATCAGTTTTCAAAAGAGGCTCCGCCAATGCTACTAACTGTTCTTTCCCAATATAATTCATGCGAAACGCTATTTCTTCAACACAAGATATATAAAGCCCTTGTCTTTTCTGAATGGCCTCTACAAAATTCGAAGCTTGCAGTAAGGAGTCATGTGTTCCCGTATCTAGCCATGCCATACCTCTTCCCATTAGTTCAACTTTTAATTTATCCTGCTCCAGATATTTTTCAATTACAGAAGTTATCTCTAATTCCCCTCTTGCAGATGGTTCTACGTTACGCGCGATTTGCACAACATCTTTGTCGAAAAAATAGAGCCCAGGAACTGCAAAATTCGATTTAGGATTTCGTGGTTTTTCTTCAATTGAAATCACTCTCTTATCCTGATCAAACTCTACCACACCGTACGCTTTAGGGTCATTTACGTAGCAGCCAAATATTAAGGCTCCTTCTTCTAGTTTAGAGGATTCTTGCAATATCTTAGAGAAATTAAGACCATAAAAGATATTATCTCCTAATACAAGAGAAACAGCATCACCATCAATAAAATCAGCACCCAAAATGAACGCTTCCGCTAATCCATTGGGTTCACTTTGAACTTTATACATCAACTTCATTCCTAAAGCTGAACCATCTCCTAGTAAATTTTCGAAAAAAGGTAAGTCTCGAGGAGTAGATATAATTAAAACTTCCTTTATACCCGCCAACATCAAAACTGATAGCGGATAATAAATCATAGGTTTATCGTAAATCGGAAGCATCTGCTTTGATATAGCTCTTGTTAGTGGATACAACCTAGTCCCAGAACCTCCTGCTAATATTATGCCTTTCAAAATTGATCGCCTCGTTCATTAATTAGTGTTATTATTCTTTAGGAATAACTGTTACTGTTTACTAGTCTTGTAGTAAAATACTACATGTATGCTATTAATACTCATGTAATTACAGGAAAAGGAGATTATAACGTGTCGAAACCAGTATACGGTAAAAACGCCGCTCAGTCGAGAAATGTTGAAAAGATAGCAAGTCCGATTTGGGCATTAGTTGTTGGTTTTATTCTATTTTTGTGTTGGACCCCATTTCAAGTGGGATTGTTTAATGGATCGCTAGTAGATTACGAGAAGCCAATATACGTATCCGCACTATTAAGCGCACTGATGCTGCTAGTCTGTGTTGGCTTGAACTACAAAAAATTCAAGCTTGAAGAGCAGAGTGATTTAGTAGCTTGGGCAGCATTATTGCTCCCTGTGACCTATGCTCTGTCACTGTTTGTCGCAGTTTCGCATTATACGGCGATGAATATGCTGTTCATTCAGTGTACATATGCCGCAGTTTTCATTATAGCCTTTTATCTCATGAAGCAAAAGCAAGTAAATGTTGTCATTCAAAATGCTATATTAGCGATTGCGTATTTTATAGTGGGTTTTGGACTTTTAAATTGGCTAGGCAGTGGTAAATTAGCAGGAGATCTTATAGGTTGGTTCTCAAACACCGTCCGAAATGATGTCTATTTAGATGCTGTTATGACTGACTCTAACGGACTTCGTCTGACTTCGATCTTTCAGTACGCAAATACGTACGCTGCCTTCTTGATGGCCTTTCTATTTGTAGCGATATTCGCGCTTATTCGCTCTAAAAATTGGTATGGAACGTTAACACACAGCTTTATGTTGGTACCTATCATTGTTTCTATCTTACTGACGTTATCTCGTGGCGGCTTAGTCCTGCTACCTGTAGTATTCATACTCCTACTTCTATTCCTAAAACCTGCACAGCAAATCCTTTGGATTCTGCATCTAGGAGTTGCTGGTATTGCTTCGCTACTAATTACAACTCCAGTGACCAATCTGGGCTTAGAGTTAAATACAAATTTCACTTCATCCGCTGCCTTAAAGGGTTGGGGATACCTGCTGGGTGCTTCAATAGTTGTTGCCATTATCGGCTGGATGATCCAACGTTTCGTATCTCCATGGTTACATATGAAATTGGAGAAAGTGTCGTCACGTAAACGGACAGGTCTTTGGATTCCGCTCGGATCTGTCGCTCTAATTGCTATTGTAGCTTTCTTGCTTATCGGTACGAGTGCAAAAAGCATCTTACCTGACAATATGGAGACTCGCCTCGAGAACATCAATCTCCAGCAACATAGCGTACTCGAGCGGATTACTTTTTATAAGGATGCCGTGAAGGTGGTTAAGGATTATCCGGTCCTCGGTGCTGGTGGAGGAGGCTGGGCATCACTGTATGAGCATTATCAGAACAACCCTTATACAAGCCGGCAGGTGCATAACTTCTTCTTACAATTCCTCATTGAAGTAGGTATTGTTGGATTTATCATATTTATGAGCTTCATTCTGTATATCTTCTATAAATATATTCGTGGATATGTAAAACGGGATAAAAACGAATTTGAGAATGGTTTCTTCTATCTAATTATTGCTCTATCTATTCTTGTGCACAGTCTACTTGATTTCAACATGAGTTATGCCTTTATGGGCATACTAGTTTTTATTGGCCTTGCCGGAATGGCCTCCGTTATGGATAGCAAGCCACTGCGGAAAAATTGGAATAAAGCGGGCATCCGTTTTGGATACCTCGCTGTGCTTTCTTTAGGAACCTTGTTCCTAGTGTTCTTGTCAATCAGCTATATTGGCTCCAGTAACTCTGCTTTGAAAGCTAAACAATTGAGAAGTTATAGCACTTCCTACGAAGAGCTTAGAGCCCCATTGATTGAGACTTTGAACAAACGTCCAAGTCATCCAGAATCGACAATTTATCTATCGGCCTTGGATCAGCAGGTATTTAGTCAAACACAACAGGAACAGTTCCTTGACGAGGCATACAGTGTATTAACTCGCGCACTCAAAGATGAGCCATACAACAAAAATCTTCTGCTCCAATTAGTGAGCTACTACGATCTGAAAGGTCAAAGCGACGTCGCCTTGGGTATTTACCGTGACAACGCAGATAAGTTCAACTGGGATATCGATTGGTATGATGCAATAATCAGCCGTTCCTTTGCCTTAGGTCAGCAAGCACTTAATCAAAAGGATGAGACAAAGAAACAAGAGTATTTCAATGAAGTGCAAGAAGCATATAACCACGTTCTAGCTGGGATTGAACATCTGAAGACTCTTCCACCAGAACAACTGCAAGGGCGTCCTTTCTCAGTAACGCCAACTATTGCTTTAAACGTTGGCAAAATGCAACTTTTATCCGGACAAGAGGATGCGGCGAAGACCACTCTCAAGCTTAATTCAGATGCTAATTACACGGATATTATGAACAGTGAAACTCCATGGGATATAAATTGGTACAGTTCACTCATCAGCCGTTCATTTGATTTGGGGCAGGCAGCTTATGCACAACAAGATAATCCAGATAGAATAGACAACATGAAAGCTGGCTTTGTTATTGGGCTTTTGGCCTACGATCATGTACTTGCGGATAATGATCCTTCGAAGACATTTACTCCGGATGTGACACTGAAGGTAGGAAAAATGCAATATATGTCTGGAAAGATACAAATTGCAGCCTCCATCTTAAAAACAGCCTTAAGCCAAGATTTCGCTGATGCAACCAATCGTGAGATTGCTCGTTGGTACCTTGCTGCACTGGCGAAAACTGGTGGCGAGGATCAGGCACTATACGATTCGCTGATCGCAGCTGATCCTGCGGAAGCAGCACAAGTTGAGGCCATTACAAATTCACTATTTTAATAAAAGAAAGAAACCATAAAGGCGCGCCACTGTAATAACAGCGGCGCGCCTTTTTTTAGATTATATGAGATTTACTTATAGCCCGACCTTAGCTGCTTCGCTCTCGACAAGCTCTTTCATATAACGAAGCAAGTCATCTTTAAGTTCCTCGTGTTGAAGTGCATAATGAATGGTAGTCTGGATAAAGCCCATTTTCTCACCCACATCATGACGTTTACCTTCAAAGTCATAGGCAATAATTCGTTCAACCTCGCTTAGACGTGCTATCGCATCAGTAAGTTGAATCTCTCCACCTACACCTACCTGCTGCTCACCTAGCATATCGAAGATACGTGGAGTTAAGATGTATCGTCCTAAAATTGCTAGATTAGAAGGAGCCTCTTCTCTCTTTGGCTTTTCTACTAGACGATTAGCTTTATATACCCGTTCTGCCAAAGGCGAAGCATCTACAACACCATACCGTGATACTTCTTCCCATGGAACAGGCTGAACACCCACGATAGAAGATTTATACTCGTCATAAACATCTATCATCTGTTTAAGACAAGGTTTATTCGCTTCAACAATATCATCGCCTAGCAGGACAGCAAACGGTTCGTTTCCTATGAATTTACGTGCACACCAAATTGCATGTCCGAGACCTCTTGGTTCTTTTTGACGAATGTAGTGGATATCTGCCATTTCGGAAGATTTACGAACGGATTCAAGCAGCTCCCACTTCTGCTTCTCTGCTAAGTTAAATTCCAGTTCAAAAGAGTTATCAAAGTGGTCTTCAATCGCACGTTTACCTTTCCCTGTTACAATAATAATATCCTCGATCCCGGAAGCAACAGCTTCTTCAACAATATATTGGATCGTCGGTTTATCTACAATCGGTAGCATTTCTTTAGGCATTGCTTTAGTTGCAGGTAAAAAACGAGTGCCGAGACCTGCGGCGGGAATAATCGCTTTACGGATCTTCATCACATTAACTCCTTCTATCATATACTCTTTTCAATTACATATCTGTAAGTACCCTAAAATGGCATATTTCTTTCAATTATAGCAGTTACAGCACATTTATGTCAGAGTGTTTGTTATATTTGTATATCTATTCCAATGAAATAAGAGGGCAGGAATTATAATCAAATTGCTATTTTAAATACTTTGCTGCCCCCATAATATACTATTATTTAGTATATGCAAATTAGGGTGAGGACGAGATCAAATCTAATAAAATGGGCTAAGCAATACCAGCATCTACCTGGTAGTTACTTAGCCCTTTTTCTTTAACTCTTAACTCTTATTACTTCGCGTTCACCAATTGCCCACGCGTTACGCCAAGTTGGTTAGTAGCCTTTAGGCTCTTCCATACCTGCGTACCAGAGATTTCACCACGCAGAGCGCGGCTGTAGAGGCTGATTACCTCAGCCACTTGCTCTGGCGTCTCTTCCAAGAACTCCACACGGTATGAAGATACTCCTAGGTCACGGAAATTGTTCAAATACTCCGCACCAGACTGCTCAACAGCGTTATAGACGGTATTACGGCAGCCTTCATCCACACGAACTGGATGTGACATTCCAATACGGTCTTGCAAAGAAGCACGGTGTTCTTCACAAGGACGACCACAGTTCGTAAAGTCCGTGCCTTCACTCATAAAGGTACAGTACACACAGTGTTCAGTATGGAACATCGGCAAATGCTGATGGATAACGACCTCCATCCGGGAAGTATCGCTGTGCTCAAGCAGATCGACCATCTGTTGAATGTTCAAGTCATAGGATGGCGTTACTATGTCACAGCCTGCCTCAAGGAACAAATCCACTGCTTTATGATTGGCGATATTCAATGAGAAATCGCCAATCAGGCGTGGATGCACAGCATCCGGTTGCTCCTGGCGGCGGCACAGATAATAATACAACGCGCCTGTATTACGCACGAGCACAGCATCCGGCTGCAAGCGAAGAATATTCGCGTGGTAGCCGTTCTCGCCCGGCATATGAATGCGCGGCGTGGCCAGCGCTATGCTGGCCCCTGCAGCCCGTACCGCATCTACCGCTGCCGGGAACTGCTTGATAAACTCGAAGTCGGCGTAGATGTTTCTCACGCCGGCCTCGAGCGCAGCCTGCACCTGCGGCAGGCTGCGGCACAGCGCGGTGAGCTCCGCTTCACCAGCGCGCTGCGGAGCGACACCCCTGCGGGTGGCGTCGCCGTAAACCTCGATCGCCCGTTTCACGTAGACGGGCGGTTTCGGGCGCTCGCCCGCAAGCAGCTCCACCGCTTGGCGGCGGATGCTGTTCAGCTCGCGCATAGGGACGATGACGTCGCCTTGCAGATGCGACTCCAACGCGTCAAGCTGGAACACGGTCCCGCCCAGGCGGCCGAATTGTTCTTCCAGCAGCGCGGTATCCATCGGACGCTTTTGCGCGGCTTCCAGCGCGAGCTCCGAATCCACACGGACGGTAACGTTCTTCTGAACGTCCGTCCACCAAGTCGTCAGCTTCTCGCCGACGCAGCCTTGCACTCTAACATGTACCGGAAATACCCGGTACGGCTTTTCGGTTTCATAAGTCTGGCGCAGCGCCTTATCTAACGCAGGGTCATTTGTCTTCCAAATGCGGTCACCGACATTTAGACGACGAAGATCTACATCATTACGACCGGCTACGATGTCGATGATCCAACCTTCTCCGGCTTCGCCTTCCAGCTTCACACCTTTACGACGAAGGTCGTAGACACGACCGCCTTCTTCTTTTTTCGTCGGATCCCCAGCGTCAAAAACAATTCCGTCCCCACGCTTAAGCGGTGCATGAATACGGCAGACCACTCCGTCACGCAGAATTTGCTCAACAGTCCCCAAATATACACCACGGCTTTTTGGGAAAGTCCCGTCTACCAGTTTCTTATTGTTCGTTCCATCCAGGAAACCATGTGTAAACCCGCGGGAGAAGCTTTGTTGCAGCTCACGCACCTCCTCCTTCGAAGGTTTAGACAGATCGCCTTCAAAATACCGATCAATCGCTTTACGATACTTACTAACTACATTCGCTACATATTCCGGGCTTTTGAGGCGACCTTCGATTTTAAAAGAAGTCACACCCGCCTCGATCAGCTCAGGCATTAGATCAATTGCTGCCAGGTCCTTAGGAGAGAGCAAATAAGTTACGTCTCCCATAGGTTTTACCTCACCATCCACCATCAGATCATAAGGCAGGCGGCAAGCCTGCGCACATTCACCGCGGTTGGCAGAACGTCCGCCCCACATTTCAGAGGTCAGACATTGACCGGAGTAGGAAACACACAAAGCACCGTGTACGAATACTTCCATCGGCAGGCGGGCTTGCTCCCCGATCGTACGAATTTGTTTCAGATTGTTCTCACGACCTAATACCACACGTTCCAAACTAAAAGGTTTAGTAAACTCGACCGCTTCCGGCGAAGTAATGGTCATCTGTGTCGATCCGTGAATCGGGAAATCCGGTGAGATTTCGCGGATCATTTTGACCAAACCTAAATCTTGTACAATTACTGCGTCCACGCCAGCATCCACGCATGCATCAATCAGTTCTTTTGCATCAGACAATTCATTTTCAAAAACCAGTATATTAAAGGTCAAAAAGCCCTTCACACCATAGCTATGCAAAAACGCCATAATTTCCGACAGCTCGTCCATGCGAAAGTTGTTCGCTCTGGCCCGTGCATTAAACTTCTCTACGCCAAAAAAGATAGCATCCGCTCCGTTTGCTACCGCTGCACGCATGCAGTCCCAATCACCTGCGGGTGCCAATAGCTCCACGTCTTCTCTGCGTATTTGTTGCTCTTTCATTTATATCCTCCCAAACCGCCATTTGACGGGTCATTTCTAGTTGATTAACTTGATAATTGTATCAAATATCACACTTGAGCGCTATGCGTTTACCAACATTTATATAGAATAAAAGTCATAATGCTGTCAGGAAGCTGACTTCTTGCTCTTTACTCCATGAATGTTGTAGAACATGCAACTTTATTGCCCAATTCAGCGCTTCGACAACTAAATGTTGTACATAAAGCATCATTCTCACACTCTAGTATCGACAACCGGTACAAAAAGTTGCAACATTTACAACAATTCACTAGGAATTCCGTGACATACAATAAAATGTTGTATCAAATACACTAATCCACCCTTTAGTTATTCACATTATGCCCAACTTGGATAGCATTGGATCGAAACCTCCTAAAACAACCCTTCCGACAACCCTTCTATCGGTTCATAGTAACAAATATATGTATTATTTATAATAGGCCGCAGGTATCCCTTATCCACTAAACTCTGCAACCATTTACGAGCAGTACGAAAATTAACATCATAATGGTTCATAACATCCTTGGGTCGAATCCCTTTTCCTAAATTCCACGCTAATCGTATAATCTCTCGTTCTAAGGGAGAGGTATAATTCGCCGGACTTTTCTGGATTAAGGAAGGTCCAATAACAGTTTGAAGTAGCATTCGGCAAATCTCAGGGCGGTTCTGAACATCATCAAAAGAAAAATGGATGATTTTCCACCCCATACCTGTTAAAAAAGTTTCTCTGTTTAAAGAGTAGCTGAACCTCTCCCGATCCATATCTTTAACATGGCTCTGAAATCCGTCGCATTCCAATCCAAACCGGCCAAAAGGTGGGAGGAAAGCGACATCAAGAAATTGTGACTTGCGATTCCAATCGTACACCTCATATTCCGGATGCAAATGCTTTAAGTTGCCGGATAGTGGCCACCAGACATTTTTAAGTAATAGTTTCTCAGCGTATTGGTGCCCCCTAAGTAATCTTCCTCTCCGTTCGCCCGTTCTGAGACTCAAATGTCGCTCTAGTAACAACCGATGTTCATTTTCAAAATCCGAATTAATCATTACTTTTCCCTCTTTATCCAAAAAAAGAACGCCCCAAGCCAAATCGGCAACTGGGACGTTCTTCGTCTGATTGAATTATACGCTTCTATTCGTGTGTCAGCTACGACATTGGTACTCTTTTAACTACTTGCTGCCTGTAAACCGAAACGATTGTAACGTCTTGTCTAATAGAGCCTGCTGTTCTGCAGTGGCATTGGCATCATTCAGCGTAACGGTAATCGTGTAGACCACATCATTTTTGCCGAAAACAACCTGCTTGCTGCGAAAAGGGATGCCATTTTTGATTTGATGTGCAGTTATGATCGTAGCAGGGACATCCGCAAAGGTAGACTCCACTACACTTTCTATACGAGGGCCTTTGGGATCATTATTTTTATTTTGATAAGCATCTTTGAGAACATTAACTGTATAATCCACTGAACCCTCGGATTTTGAGTTGATCTGTAGACGTCCTCCGCTGAAGCGATATTCAATCGACTGCGTCTCAAAAATATCCTGATAAGGTGTCCATAAACTTGGAATATCAATGGCATAACCGTAGGTTTTGGATACTTTGGTTAATGTCTTATTTTTGAGCGTCTTATAATCATCACTAGCGAGTCGCCCGAAGTTCTCCTTCAGCAGATCAAAATCAATATCAATAGAGGATATGATGGCTTTGAATTTTGCCTTATCGTCATCTTGCCCAGCAGCTGTTACATATTCAAAATAATAGCGATACCCATTTTTGAGTATGAGAGCTTGATATTCTGTAGTAACACCGTTGCCGTAATTTAGCTGTAGCTCATTGATTTGTGCAGATACACCGGAGATCTCCGACTTGTTGCTGTCTTTCAGAACATAAGCATCCGCTACAAAGTTTTCTTTAGTTTTCGTTTTCAGATCTTCAGCCCAGCTCTCTAGTGTAGAACCAGCAGGTGCCGAGGTAACCGCCACACTCAGATGACTTCCCTGCTTACTCTCATAATAGAGATGCTGGTCGTCCTTACTCCAATCTGCGGGAACCTGTAGTGAAATCCCATAGTCCTCATTGTACGCGTCACGCAATCCACTTTTCACCGTAGAAAGATCACGGATTTTTTTGTTTTTAGTATCAAAAGAAGGCTGGAAAGAGTTAAGTAATCCTGTGTATTTAGCAAAATCTTTATAATTAACTGCTTTGTTATCCGTCAAATAAATCTCGTAGAGTCGACCTTCAGCATATAACAGTCTGCTTTCCCAGAGCGCTCCACTGGAATCTTTACTGATCAATCTAGCATAAGGTATCGCGGCTTTGGGGAACGACTCCCGATCCAATATCAACTCCCCACCTGCCTCGACCTCCCGAACCAGCTGTTCCAGCAGCCCATCCGCATCTACCGCAACCGCCTGGTCACTTACATGAATCTCCACATAATATAGATTGTCCGCACTTGAAAAGGTAGCCACACTTTCATCTCCACCGCTATTTCCAGCAATCAGCCCTGAGGGATAATTCAGTGTCCATTGAAAATAGCTGTTTCCAATTTGAGTCTTACCAACATCGCTGTCAATCCCAGTCTCCTCTGGCGTATCTTCTTCGCTGTCTATAGGAACTAGGGTAACCATTAGCTCATCCCCACTCCCTTGAGAGAGTGTCGCACCTAACACATCAGCTACAAAGCGAAGCGGTACCATCAGCACATCTGAAACCATCCGGGGCGCTGAACCCAGTTTAACTTTGATTCCATCCTTCCAAGCGATATCGCTCCCAATCGTCATCGCCCCTGAATGAGCACCATAGGTTACTTTTACCACATTGTTCTGCTCTAAGGAAACAGTGCTGCCAAACGTCTTTTTAAAAACCCCAAGCGGGACCATAACCGTTCCGTTCTCCGTATAAGGCCGCTCGATAACCACCTTCTTACCATTCACCGTAGCTGAAGTACTGCCAACTTTTAGACTCAGCTGTAGCTTATCTCCTTGTGAAGCTAATGCTGTTTGTATGGGTAATATAGAAAATAGCAGTAATAAGGCCAGCATCGCACAAAATCCTTGTTTTAAAATTTTCAAGCCCATTTACCGTCCCCCTCTCCAGTTTGCTAATCACTCTTCCGCGTGCTCGTCCCCATCCGTTTCATAATCATCTCCGGTTAACAACGGATCACCTTGAGTGAGCACGAGTTTACGGACGACGATATCCCCATCGCTTTGCATAACCAGCCGCACAGTTGCTCCCGGCAGGTAGCTTTTGAACAATTCATTAATATCAACTAGTGAGACCACACGATGCCCATCGATGCTATACAAGACGTCCCCTTCAGCAACCCCTGACTTGAGCGCTTCTGAAGACACCACCTTCGTGACGGACAGCGGGTCCAGCGTTGGCAATCCCACAATCGTAGACCAGCTTGCCTCCAGCTCTAGCCCCAGACTCGGATGCTGCACCTCACCATATTTTAAAAGCTGGTTCATAATATACTGCACAGTATTCGCCGGAATCGAAAACCCCATATTTTCCACGCCCACTGCTGAGTATTTCAGGCTGTTGATTCCCAGCACCTCACCTTTCATATTTACTAGCGGCCCTCCGCTATTTCCGGGATTAATCGCTGTGTCACTCTGGATAAGACGATAAGCCGCATCTACCTCACGGTTAAGACCACTTATAACGCCTACTGTCGCTGAATTTCGTAGAGAAAAGCTAATCGGTGTTCCGATAGCAATAACCTTCTCCCCAACCACTGTTTTGCTATTCGCTGGAATAAACTTGGCGGGCTTTAAATGGGTGGCATTGATTTTGATCAGCGCCAGATCACTAACTTCATCCAGATATGTTTCTTTAACGCTGTAGGTTTTGGAGTCCGAAGTGACTACTATGGCATTTTGCAGATCCTTGATTACATGAGCATTGGTTATAATCCATCCGTTCGATTTCACAATGATGCCGGAGCCATGCGTCAGATTGTACCGATCATCCAGGCCACTATTCCCGCCACTCTCATCTTTGCCGATAATGCCCACAACAGAAGGAGTGATACTTTTAATAATTCCAGGTATCGGATCTTCTGCCGCTACTTTACTAACCACCTTACTAGTACTATCAAAAGCAAACACCGACTGACTCCATGCTACCGACAGCACTACGCCGCACAGTAATAGACCTAATCCTTTCTTCACCAGCTTCTCCCCAATACTCCTCATTCCTCACCAGACCCTCTCTTTGCAAATGGATAAATTTAACATTATATAATTTGAAAAAAGACGCCTTCAATGCGCCCATGGCGTTAAAGGAGTCTTTTGGTGCAAAGCTGTTCAATTTAGTTCTTTCATTAACTTAACCAATGCATCACCATGGCATAGTCAGAGATCACAAAAACCAGCAAGCTAACGGCTCCAAAACCAATGGCAAATTTGTTCTTCTGGGGAGCTTTCAATAGTCGAACAACCCCGACCAAAATCAAGATGGTAAATAAAATCATAAACACATCAAAGGTATGAAATTTAGACGGTCCTTGCGCGGCAACTTCTGCAAGCAGCATAACCTTACCTCCTCAAAAATGTTGTCAAGCAAGATCCAGTAATCCCCATATCACCTTCTATGTTATCGCTACCATTTGGGCGATGCAATAGGTTTTGTAGAAAAATTATGTATTTGTCGCAAAAAATATATTTTATCCCTGCAAAATCCGTAATATTGATGAGATTGATCACTGACAATTGAGTGCAACATAGTGAAAAAGTGCTATGAGCCCAATCATCTCTTTCGTCGTGAAGGTTACAATAGAAAGTCCGTTAACTGCTTTAGAGTTGAGATAAATTGAGCAGTGAATTGAAATTTAGAACTTAGAACTTAGAACTTAGAACTTAGAACTTAGAACTTAGAACTTAGAACTTAGAACTTAGAACTTAGAACTTAGAACTTAGAACTTAGAACTTAGAACTTAGAACTTAACATTCTGAGCTCAAAATTTAGGTTTTTAAAGAATTAGGGAAATTCTCCCTAAAATTGTCCGATTAACAGTTCATTTTGTGGTTATCAGGGAATTCCTCCCTAAAAATCATTAGAAAACCGGGTATATGAGTAAATTCACCCGATAATTGGGGAGGTTTTCCCGGATTTCACCTTATATGATCTAAAAACTCGGATTTTCAGGGAAGTTTTCCCTAATCTAACAAACAGTTATTTGATAGAGTGATATGATGATTAATTATTCGGTTTTCAAGGAACTTTTGGCCCTAACGTTAATCAATTACTTGTTAACCCTATCAACAGAATACTCCTCATTGAATCTTACTACGAACATGTCCTACATATGCCTACCTTGCCTATTATTAAATCCATTTTTTCTATAGAATTCGTATAACTTTTGCTAGAAATATCACATCATATATCTATGAGCCATCTTTCGCACAATTACCAGATAATCCTACAACGCCTTAAGTCGCTTTGACTCCATTCTAGAGGACGAGGTTATCTATTAGCTGTTAGTTGTCAGATGTTTCCCTTCAAGAAATTATTGCTTACAACCTACAATAAAAGCCCCGGCAAGATACCGAGGCCTTATTTATACATAGGTTATATTACTTACTGTTTATTTGGTTTCCGCCGTCTCAAGCATAAGCGCTTCGGTCCGCTCTGTATCACGAATCAGAACCGGCTTCAGATATTTACCTGTGTAAGACTCTGTGACAGTAATGATCTTCTCCGGTGTTCCTGTTGCCAGGACGGTACCACCGCCGCTACCACCTTCCGGTCCCATATCGATGATATAATCCGCTGTCTTGATTACATCCAGATTATGTTCAATAACAAGAACCGATTCTCCGGAATCCACCAAACGATGCAATACCTCAAGCAGACGACCAATGTCATCTACATGCAGACCTGTCGTAGGCTCATCCAAAATATAAAGTGTTTTACCCGTGCTGCGACGGTAGAGCTCAGAAGCCAATTTTACCCGCTGTGCTTCACCACCGGATAAAGTGGTTCCCGGTTGACCAATCTTAATATAACCAAGTCCTACATCCATCAGTGTTTGCATTTTACGATGGATACGCGGAATATTCACAAAAAACTCTGTTGCGTCCTCTACCGTCATCTCTAACACATCTGAAATGTTTTTGCCTTTATATTTCACTTCTAGTGTCTCGCGGTTATACCGTTTGCCTTTACATACTTCGCAAGGGACATATACATCCGGCAAGAAATGCATCTCAATCTTAATGATCCCGTCTCCACGGCAAGCTTCACAACGTCCGCCTTTTACGTTAAAGCTGAAGCGCCCCTTTTGGAAACCACGTACCTTAGCCTCATTTGTCTTGGAGAATAGGTCACGGATGTCATCGAATACACCTGTATAAGTTGCTGGGTTGGAGCGCGGTGTCCGCCCGATTGGTGACTGATCGATTTCAATAACCTTATCGAGATTTTCTAGTCCACGAATTTCTTTATGCTGACCAGGACGCACCTTCACAGCCTTATTCAGCTGCCGTGCTAAACTCTTGTAAAGAATCTCGTTGATAAGCGAGGATTTACCGGAACCCGATACACCTGTCACCGCTGTAAATACACCTAATGGAATCTTCACATTCACATTTTTCAGGTTATTCTCTTTAGCACCACGTATTTCTACCCATCGATCATCGGTAGGACGGCGTTTAGCGGTAACCGGAATAAATTTACGTCCGCTTAAATATTCACCCGTTAATGAATTTGGATCTTTCATAATCTCTTCTGGCGTCCCTTGAGCCATAACTTGTCCACCATGAATACCTGCGCCCGGACCAATATCAATAATATAATCCGCTGCCATCATCGTATCTTCATCATGCTCTACAACAATTAGCGTGTTGCCTAAATCGCGCATATGCGCAAGCGTAGAGATCAGGCGATCATTGTCCCGTTGATGCAAGCCAATACTTGGCTCATCCAGAATGTACAATACACCCATGAGACTTGAACCAATCTGAGTAGCCAACCGAATACGCTGCGCCTCACCACCGGAAAGCGAACCCGCCGCACGGCTAAGCGTCAAATAATCCAAGCCCACATTCACAAGGAATCCAAGCCGATTGCAGATCTCTTTTAGAATGAGATTGGCGATGGCTGTTTCTTTTTCACTCAATTTTATCTCTTCAAACCAATGCTGGCAGTCTCCTATTGAAAGGTCCGTAACATCAGAAATATTATGATCATTGATAGTCACAGCTAATATTTCTTTTTTCAGACGTTTACCTTTACATACATGACATGGCTTAGCACTCATAAATCCTTCGATAAATTCACGAATACCATCCGAAGCAGTTTCACGGTAACGCCGCTCTAGGTTAGGTATAATCCCTTCAAAGGCAACCATCGCATCTTTCTTTTGACCGAAATCATTTTCATAACGGAAGCGGACCTTCTCACTGCCTGTTCCGTTCAGTAATTTATTCATATGATCAGATGTCAGACTGCTTACCGGAACGTTCTGTGGAATTTTAAAGTGTTCACAAACCGACTTCAGGAATTGCGGATAGTAATTAGAAGTACTTCCAGTCCAAGCTAAAAAAGCACCTTCTTCGATGGATTTCTCAGCATCAGGAATAAGCAGGTCTGGATCGACCACCATCTTCATGCCAAGTCCATCACACTCTGTACAAGCTCCAAACGGACTGTTGAAAGAGAACATCCGTGGTGCCAACTCTTCAATACTAAAACCACAAATTGGACAAGCAAAGTTAGAGCTGAAAAGCAGCTCTTCCTGGCCGATGATATCCACAAGGATTTTACCGCCCGAAAGCTTAAGCGCCGTCTCCAGTGAATCCGTCAGCCGGGTCTCCACATCGTCTTTAACAACGATCCGGTCTACCACAACTTCTATTGTATGTTTTTTATTCTTTTCTAGTTCAATATCCTCAGACAGATCTCTTAGTTCCCCGTCCACACGCACACGTACGAAGCCTTGCTTAGAGATATCTGTGAAGAGTCCTTTATGCTCACCTTTACGTCCTGAAATGATTGGCGCCAGGATCTGCAACCGAGTTTTCTCGGGATACTGCATAATCCGGTCTACCATCTGTTCAACGGTCTGGGAGGTAATCTCAATACCATGCTCTGGGCAATGGGGATGACCAATACGTGCAAAGAGCAACCGCAAATAGTCATAAATCTCCGTCACTGTACCTACCGTGGAGCGTGGGTTCCGGCTTGTTGTCTTCTGATCTATAGATATCGCCGGGGACAAACCATCAATCGAATCCACATCTGGTTTCTCCATTTGTCCCAAAAACTGACGTGCATAAGCCGACAAAGATTCAACATAACGCCGTTGTCCTTCAGCATAAATCGTATCAAATGCAAGCGATGATTTACCTGAGCCGCTAAGTCCCGTCAGCACGACGAAACGGTCACGTGGAATCGTCACATCGATGTTTTTGAGATTGTGCGCCCTCGCGCCTTTAATTACAATATTTTCGTTCGCCAACGGAACCTCTCCTTTAAAAAACTATTTCAACTTTATTTCAAAATATTCTCAAAGCCTTTTCAAAGCCTTTCGATCCCTCCCAAACCCTCCCTTCCAAGGGAGGGCCCCAAGGGTTGCACCCTCTGGACACCCGCATTTTCTGGAGAAGGAGTATGGTGGGACGTAACTTAGTGACTATAATGCTCAGAGCGCTTATCCCTGCGGGACCGCTTGGACATTCTCGTACTACCTAAAAGCAGGTACAAGCAACTGTCATAGACGTTGCATGGTGCTGTCCCTACGGGATACGCGTAAGTGCCAAGTACATTGCGGGCGCTGTCCCTGCGGGATACGTTTAAGTGCCATAAACATTACTGGATACGCGACCCTCTATTGATTCAAAAAGAACGGTCTAGGACAGCACCGTTCAATACCTATTTTAAATATCGGTGATGCATTAATGGTTTGTTACTCAGCCCGAAGCTCCAGCAATGCGTCACGCAGCTCTGCCGCACGTTCGAATTGCAGGTTCTTGGCAGCGTCCTTCATTTCAGCTTCCAGACGTTGGATCAGACTTTGTTTTTCTTTCTTATTCATCTTGCCACCAACACCTGTGAGATAATCGGCTTTAGACTCAGCAACCTTCGTCGCCTCGATGATGTCACGCACTTTTTTATTAATGGTGGTTGGGGTAATGCCATGTTTCTCATTATGAGCAATCTGAATGGCGCGACGGCGCGATGTTTCGCTCATCGCTTTCTCCATCGAATCAGTTATACGATCACCATACATGATTACACGACCCTCAGAGTTACGAGCCGCACGGCCAATCGTCTGAATTAGTGAACGTTCGGAACGAAGGAACCCTTCTTTATCGGCATCGAGAATTGCAACTAAAGATACCTCCGGTAAGTCGAGACCTTCTCTCAGGAGGTTAATCCCTACCAGTACATGGAACGTACCGAGACGAAGATCCCGCAAGATCGCCATCCGTTCCAGTGTTTTGATGTCAGAGTGCATATAACGAACCTTAATACCGATTTCCTTAAAGTAGTCTGTCAGATCCTCCGACATCTTCTTCGTCAAAGTGGTAACGAGTACACGTTCATCACGTTCGACCCGGTCACGGATTTCGCTAATCAGATCATCGATCTGGCCTTCTGTAGGACGAACCTCAATGATTGGATCCAATAGCCCAGTCGGACGGATAATCTGCTGCACCATAGTTTCACAGTGTTCCATTTCATAAGGTCCAGGTGTCGCGGAGACGTATATGATCTGGTTCACTTTATCTTCGAACTCTTCGAACTGAAGCGGACGGTTATCCAGTGCAGAAGGCAGACGGAAACCATGCTCTACCAACACTGTCTTACGCGCCCGGTCACCGTTATACATCGCCCGAATTTGCGGAAGGGTAACATGGGATTCATCTACGACGATTAACATATCATCAGGAAAATAATCCATTAACGTATATGGAGTTGCTCCTGGCTCCCTGAAGGTTAGCGGCCCGGAATAGTTCTCGATCCCCGAACAGAAACCCACTTCCTTCATCATCTCAATATCGTAACGTGTCCGTTGTTCCAGACGTTGCGCTTCCAGGAGCTTGCCTGCGTCACGAAGCACGGTCAGCCGCTCTTCCAGCTCCCGTTCAATATTGACTATTGCTACACGCATCGTTTCTTCCTTGGTAACAAAGTGAGAAGCCGGAAAAATGGCGACATGGTCGCGTTCACCGATCAATTCACCCGTTAAAACATCAATTTCAGTGATCCGCTCAATCTCATCCCCAAACAATTCAACGCGAATCGCATGTTCACCCTGAGAGGCCGGGAAGATTTCAACCACATCACCACGTACACGGAATGTTCCGCGTACAAAATTGATATCATTGCGCTGGTATTGAATATCCACCAGTCTGCTCAGAATCTCATTGCGCGGCTTCTCCATCCCAACCCGCAAGGACAACAGCAAGCTTCCGTATTCCATTGGTGAACCGAGACCGTAAATACAAGACACACTCGCTACAATAATAACGTCACGCCGTTCGAACAAGGAGCTTGTCGCGGAGTGGCGAAGTTTATCAATCTCTTCGTTAATACTGGAATCTTTCTCAATATAAGTATCGGAGGAGGGAATGTACGCCTCTGGTTGGTAATAGTCGTAGTAGCTGACGAAATAGTCTACCGAATTATTCGGGAAAAACTCCTTAAACTCACTTGCCAGCTGGGCAGCCAGTGTCTTGTTATGCGCAATAACCAGCGTGGGGCGATTTAATTTGGAAATAACTTGCGCGACAGTAAAGGTCTTCCCTGTACCTGTCGCTCCCAGCAGCGTCTGGTGCTTCTTACCCTGCCGGATGCCTTGTAGTAATTCATCTATGGCATGAGGCTGATCGCCCTGGGGTGTATACTCGGACTCCAATTCAAAAGTCTTCGTACTGACGACAATATCACTCATTTGCCCGTCTCCCCTCTATCGTCTAAACTAGATTAATATATTATAATTGTTGTCTGAATCTTCTCTCTCCATACGATAGTAAAAAATATGGAAGATAAGAATATGTGTTCCCGTTCATTATACAGTGTTGCTTAGATCGATGCAAACCATAATACACAGAAATGTTAGGAGCTTGAAGCATGGATATTACCGCAATAATCGGCCTAGTGGCCGGACTGGCTGCGCTAATCGGCGGCTACCTCTGGGAAGGCGGAAGCCTTTCCGGACTGCTGCAGCTTAATGCAGCTTTGATTGTATTTGGAGGTACGATTGCCGCCGTAATGATCAGCTTCCCGGCAGCTAAGCTACGCTCCATTCCCACCGCTCTGCGCATGGCTTTTGGCCGCAATCCTGAACGTGATGAAGAGAAGGCAGAAGAGCTTATCGCAATGGCCACAGTGGCCCGCCGCGGCGGCGTTTTAATGCTCGAAAAACAAGCGGAAGCACATCCCGATTCCTTTACGCGCGAAGGACTGTTGCTTATCGTCGATGGCACTGACCCTGAGCAGGTAAGACAGATTTTGGAATTGGAAATGGATGCGAAAGAATTGAAGCATGAAAGCTACGCCAAGATTTTTGAAGCCGCTGGCGGATATGCTCCAACGATGGGGATCATCGGTACAGTTATGGGACTCATTAGGGTACTGGGCAACCTTACAGACCCATCAAATCTAGGTACCTCTATCGCAGTAGCGTTCACTGCAACACTGTACGGAGTAGCCATCGCTAATCTAATATTTTTACCCATTGCTTCCAAAATCAAATCCCGCAGCCAAAGTGAGCTGCATAGCATGGAGATGCTGCTAGTAGGCATTCTTTCTCTACAAAACGGGGATCATCCGTTGCTGGTGCGTAAAAAACTGAACTCCTTCATTTCAGACACCACCACAGATGACCGTGCAGAAGCAAGAGGTTTTATATGAGACAAAGAGACCGGCGCAAACGGCGGGTAGAGAATCGAGAAAGCCGTGATCGTTGGATGATTACTTACGCAGATCTAATTACGCTTTTACTTATATTTTTCGTTATATTGTATGCGATGAGCAGCCTGGACACTGACAAATACAATATCGTAACCGGCTCTTTATCCCAGACTTTCAAGTCGAGCAGCACTGTTCTTGAAGGCGGAGATGGTATTTTAGATGCTGGAAAGACCCCTGACAACAAACCAGAGAGTACAGATGGGAATGGGAACGCAACTGCAAAACCAAATGACGGTTCTGATAAACAAACGGAGAATGAAACACCTTCAGCACGGGAGTTGGCTTTTCGAGAACAAGAGGCGAAGCTTGCTGAGTTAATGGGTGTGATCACCCACTATGTGGAGGAGAATAATCTCGGTGAACAAATATTTGTAGCCGACAAACCGCAGGGCATAGAAATCACGCTCAGCGACCGTTTTCTTTTTGATGTGGGTAAAGCAGATGTGAAGTCACCAGCCCTTCCTGCTCTTCAGCAGTTGTCAGGCTTATTCAAAGATATCGGGGCAACGATCAGCATTGAAGGACATACGGATAATACACCAGTGTCATCAGCTTCACGTTATAACGACAATTGGGAGCTATCGGGTGCTCGTGCGCTTTCTGTGCTGCGCTTTTTCTTAGATAATGAAGGACTGAACCCGGACACTTTTCAATATGCAGGTTATGCCGATACCCGACCAACAGCAGATAATAATACGCTAGCAGGCAAACAGAAAAATCGACGCGTAGAGATCATTGTACTTCGACAGCTTCAAGAGGTGGAATAAAATATAGTTGTTTGCGCTCAGAGCTAAGTTCGGCGGCAGGAGCCTTTGCAATTACCACATTGACCAACAAAGGGGTTTCACCTAATTTAATTAGGGAAAACCTCCCTGATTATTCACCTATTATCGTATCCAATCGCGGAATGAGGGAATTACTCCCTGATTATTACTCTTTTTAGTCTGAAATAGTGGTTTTACCGAGATGATTAGGGAGGAATTGCCTAAAACCCTAACTCTCAAGCTATAATCGTCTAAAATGAGGGAGGTTTTCCCTAATTCCATACTCCACTAGACCCTCAAACCACTCGATTGGGTTTACGAATACTCGCACAATCTACATAAGAAACACAAACAGCAAGTCCCCAAATCGCAGAAACTTGCTGCTAAAAACATCACACTTGATCAGACTATTTCCCGTCCCCAATTTCCAATTATTCAGCAACTAACGCGCTATAACCGGCTGCATCTAACAGACCTTTTACAGCATCAGCATATTCTCCATCAACTTCAATCTCAAAAATCCAACCCCCGCCATATGGCTGATCATTGATAAGCTCCGGACTAGCTTCTAATCCATCATTCACCTTGGTAACCGTCCCAGAGACGGGCGAATACAATTCCGATACCGTCTTAACGGATTCGATACTGCCTACGCTGTCACCGGCCGAAATGGTTGATCCTACCTCAGGAAACTCAACAAATACGATGTCGCCTAATAAATGCTGAGCATGGTCCGTAATCCCAACACGTACTACTCGTCCTTCTACTTGCTGTGCCCATTCATGCTCTTCGCTGTAAAGAAGGTTGTCTAATACTTCACTCATTTCAAGCCGCCTCATTTCCAATTTGGAGTTCTAAATTTAGTTATAGCCTAATTTATCCCGGCTCACAATGTCAATATTACTAACAGGAAATATAAATTTGTCATTTTTTCGACGTTTTCTTGTTGACAGCGCCCGACTATACCCGTTTAATGGAGACATACAAGAAGAAACGACGTTGTCGTCTTTTTATAGACAATCGCCGTTTCTCGGAGAAATATAAGGATAATGTATAATGTGAACCATATACTTTCTTATATTTGAAATAAATATAGTTGCGGATGATGGCATAGGGAGAGACTGTCTCACTTGAAGACGGCGCCGAAGGAGTAAGCCCTAACAGGGGTGAATCTCTCAGGCAAAAGGACCTTTGTCGGACGTATCTCTGGAGAGCATCAGACGCAAGGCTAGATGCGTCAGATCACCAACGGGGAAACCTGCAAGCTAGTTACGGCAGGGTAACTCTCAGGTACAAAGGACAGAGCAGAAAGCGATTTGTGCATTTATGCATGATTGCTTCTGCCTGTCCTTTTTTCGTATGTAATCAGATCAAGGGGAGTGACGACATGGATGCTTTGAGAAGAACACCTTTTTATGATCTCTATTCCGCTTATGCGGAGTCCAGGTGCATTGACTTCGGTGGCTGGGAGCTGCCAGTACAGTTTACAGGTATCGTGAAAGAGCATGAAGCCGTTCGCCAGCAGGCTGGGCTGTTCGATGTCTCGCATATGGGTGAATTCATGGTGATTGGGAGCGGTGCAGAAGCCTTTTTGCAAAAAATGACAACCAATGATGTCAGCCGCCTCACGGATGGTGCGGCACAATATACGCTGCTCTGTTATCCAAATGGCGGAGTTGTCGACGATCTACTCGTGTATCGCCTTAGTGAAGGTCGTTATATGCTCGTCGTTAATGCCTCCAACATCGACAAGGACTTCCAGTGGCTGCAAGAGCATTTGACCTCTGAATTCGGTGAAGTCACGCTCACTAATGTCTCTGACGAGACGCTTTTGCTCGCCTTGCAGGGTCCTCTGGCAGAGACCATTCTCGCGGTAGTTACTGATGCTCCTATTTCAACACTCAAGCCTTTCCATTTCATCGAACGCGCCACCGTTTGCGGTGTAGAGGTACTTATCTCCCGTACGGGTTATACCGGTGAAGATGGCTTCGAGATCTACGCTTCGCTGGAAGGTGCAGAAACGTTATGGAACGGACTGCTTGCTGCAGGCGCGCCTCACGGATTAACACCTGCTGGACTGGGTGCACGGGATACCCTGCGTTTTGAGGCAAAATTACCACTGTACGGTCAGGAGCTATCCGCTGACATCACCCCGCTTGAAGCAGGAGTACAGTTCTTCGTGAAGCTGGACAAAATAGACTTTATCGGACGCGATGCACTAATACAGCAAAAAGAAGCTGGGATTCCCCGTCGCCTTGTCGGCCTAGAAATGATTGATCGAGGCATTCCACGCTCCCATTATCCTGTTTGGGCAGATGGGGTTAAGATTGGTGAGGTCACAACCGGAACACAGTCCCCTACGCTGAAACGGAACCTGGGGTTGGCTTTGATTGATGCTGCTTACAGTGAAATAGGCACAGAGGTTTACGTGGAGATACGCGGCAAGCAGCTTAAGGCTGTAGTGATCAAGGCCCCTTTTTACAAGTATAAACGCCTTTAGCGTCCATATAAGGACGGTGAGCTTTTAAGCGAGAAATAGAAGGATAAAGTATAGCGTGAAAATTGTACTTTCTTATATTTTAAAAAAGCCAAGGAGTGAAACCTTAATGAAGCACCGTTATCTGCCCATGACAGAACAGGACCGCGTAGAGATGATGGAGGCCGTCGGGATTCAGTCTATAGATGAGCTGTTCTCCGATATTCCTGAAGCGGTACGTTACCAAGGCACTATGCCGATGTCTGAACCACTCGATGAATACGCCCTGCTGCGCCACATGAAAGGTTTGGCTGACCAAAATGCCGACTTTGATTCTCACGCCAGCTTCCTCGGCGCCGGATTATACGATCATCACATCCCTGTGGTCATCAACCATGTCATTTCCCGTTCTGAATTCTACACTGCCTACACTCCTTATCAACCGGAGATCAGCCAAGGTGAGCTGCAAGCGATCTTCGAATTCCAATCCTACATTTGCGAACTAACCGGTATGAAAGTTGCCAATGCCAGTATGTATGATGGCGCTACAGCTTTGTCCGAAGCAGCGGTTCTCGCGGCTGGTGCTACCAAACGCAAAAAATTAATCGTCTCCCGTACCGTTCATCCTGAGGCTCGCCAAGTGCTACGTACTTCGGCTAATGCTTGGGGTCTGGAGGTGGTGGAGATTGACTATAAAGACGGTGTTACCGATCAAGCTAAACTCGCTGAAGCTATCGAGGGAGATACTGCCGCAGTGCTTATTCAATCGCCTAACTTCTTCGGCAGCATCGAGGATCTTCGCTCGGTTGAGCCGCTGATTCACGCGGTTAAAGGTCTTCTTGTAGTCAGCGCGAACCCAATAGCTCTAGGTGTACTTGAAACTCCGGGCAAACTTGGAGCCGACATCGTAGTGGGTGATGCTCAGCCACTCGGTATTCCGGCTTCTCTCGGGGGTCCAACTTGCGGATTCTTTGCCGTAGCTGATCACCTGATGCGCCGCATGCCAGGCCGGATCGTTGGCCAAACGGTAGACCGTAACGGTAAACGTGGCTTCGTTCTTACACTTCAAGCGCGTGAACAACATATTCGGCGTGAAAAAGCGACATCGAATATCTGCTCCAATCAGGCGCTGCTGGCTCTCTGCGCATCCGTCTACTTGTCCGTTATGGGCAAAGAAGGCATGCGTGAAGTAGGCGAGCTAAATATTCGCAAAAGCCATTACGCTGCTAATAAACTTAGCGGACTAACAGGTGCTGAACTTGCCTTCTCCTCCCCATTCTTTAACGAATTTGTCGTGAAGCTTCCTGAAGGCAGCAGTGTGACCTCTATTAATTCGAAGCTGCTGAAGAAAGGTTATCTTGGGGGTTATGATCTGGGCCGTGATTATCCTGAACTTGCTGGACATATGCTGGTTGCCGTAACGGAAAAAAGAAGCAAAACCGAAATCGACCAATTCGCTAGCGCACTGGAGGGCTGTTTATGAAACCGGAGCAAAGTCTAATTTTTGAATTAAGCCGTCCCGGCCGTTCGGCCTATTCTTTGCCACTATGCGATGTGCCACAGGAAGAAACCTTGGAGTCCCTAATTCCATCAGGTTTACTCCGTAGCGAACCCGTCGTACTTCCAGAAGTATCGGAAGTGGATGTCATTCGCCACTACACTTCTCTTTCACGTCGCAACTTTGGTGTAGACAATGGCTTCTATCCACTCGGTTCATGCACGATGAAATACAATCCGAAGATTAACGAAGATGTTGCCCGCTTCTCCGGCTTCGCCAAAATTCATCCCTACCAACCAGAAGAAAGTATTCAAGGCGCACTGGAATTAATGTATACCCTACAAAATGATCTGTCCGCGCTGACGGGCATGGATGCAGTATCCTTACAGCCTGCCGCAGGTGCTCATGGTGAATGGACCGGCCTCATGATGATCCGCGCCTATCATGAAAGCCGCGGCGAGACCCGCACGAAGGTTATCGTGCCGGATTCCTCACACGGCACCAATCCTGCTAGTGCTTCAGCAGCAGGACTTGAAACGATCACGATCCCTTCCACAGATAAAGGGATGGTTGATCTTGAAGCACTCAAAGCAGCTGTTGGCAGTGACACAGCCGCACTGATGCTGACTAACCCAAGCACACTCGGCTTGTTCGAGACCCAAATCGTCGAGATTGCTGAGATTGTGCATGAAGCAGGCGGCTTACTCTATTACGATGGAGCCAACTCCAATGCCATTATGGGCATTACCCGCCCTGGCGACATGGGCTTTGACGTTGTGCATCTGAACTTGCACAAGACAATGAGCACCCCACATGGCGGTGGCGGCCCTGGAGCCGGACCAGTCGGCGTAAAATCTATCCTCATTCCATTCTTGCCACAACCTACTGTGGTAAAGAATGAAGATAGCAGCTTCTCACTTCACTTCGGTGATCCTGAATCTATTGGACGCGTGAAAGCTTTTTATGGAAACTTTGGTATTCTGGTTCGTGCCTATGCCTATATCCGGACCTATGGTCCAGACGGACTGCGTGAGGTATCCGAAAATGCTGTGCTGAATGCGAACTATATGATGCACCGTCTGGCGCCGTATTTTGAAATCCCATATCCGGGTGTATGTAAGCATGAATTCGTGATGTCCGGCAAAAACCTCAAGCAATATGGCGTGCGCACCTTAGACGTTGCTAAACGATTGCTCGACTTCGGCTACCACCCGCCAACCGTGTACTTCCCTCTGACTGTTGAGGAATGCATGATGATCGAGCCGACGGAAACCGAAAGTAAAGAAACGCTCGACGGCTTCATCGATACGATGATTCAGATTGTGAAAGAAGCGCAGGAGACACCAGAAATTGTAATCAACGCACCGCATACCACAGAGATTAGCCGTTTGGATGAGACACAGGCTGCGCGTAAGCCAGTTTTGAATTGTTCTTGCGGTTAAGTACTTATCAAAAAAATGTTCTAGACAGATAAAAGCCATCCTCCGTTGTTGATTAATTTCGGAGGATGGCTTTTATATCTTATGTACAAACGAGTATTTTGATGTTTATCATCAAAATTTACAACTTAAGTATTTCTATCAATTCCCATCTCTCGCTGATATCCATCTTACTATAAATACTCTTAACGATATTCCGCACAGTCCCCTCTTTCACATTAAGGTCATTGGAAATTTGCAACGCACCTTTTCTTAGTGACCAGTGATACGCTACCTCCCTTTCTCTGGGCGATAATCGATACGAATCACACTTTTCCTGAAATCTGTACTCAATTAACTTTGGGCTTCGTTCCTTCAACTTCAGAACAATCTTTTCGGATAATTGTTTAATAAAGAGAATCGAAAAGCCAATTTGCCTCTCGGCTTCAAATGAAATGTCGATATATCCACATATACAACCATTTATCATTATAGGAGCGCATACACAATTCCACTCTTTAAACATTGGCATACTATGCTCTTCTCCACGCACTACTGCAATTGATTTAACCTCCATCGCTAGTGAAACTGCATTTACTCCAGAGAATTGCTTCGAAAGGTTAGTTCCACTCCTAATTCCAAAATGATCTACTTTCTTCTGAAACGCTTCGAAAGGAGTAACAATATTAATAATATTGCCGGCTTGATCTGTTAAGAAAAAAACAAAGGGCAATAAGAGAAATTCCGTTACTTTCGCCAATTCTGAATGTAGTACTTCAACCAATACCTCGTAGGGAACCAGCTCTTCTATAGAAAAGGATTTTTCTGTTTTGAGGTTACTCCAAGGTTGGCAAAATTCACACAAGGAATTATTAGATTTTTTATCTAAATCATCTACCGTAAACCAAGCTCGTTCACATTCAAGAATATCCAAAACAAACCATTCTCCCAACTTATGGTATTAATTAAACAGAGCATAACACTCCATTCAAAAGAAAACAATGACATAAGTCGTGAGGTTTGTGTTAGATCAAAAAGATAAAAAATTGTTAAATAAAGTGGATTTATTGTAAAAAAAATATATTTTAGCACAGATTAACTCAAAAGGGAATATGTACTGAGGGATATGTATCTTAATAGATATTCTAGTTACTATAAAGTTATTAATCCACTCATCAGGGAGTTTAACAATTACGATAGGTTTGTGAAAATTCACATAGTTATGATCTTTTTTAGGAGGTGCTGAATTGTTTGAAATTCAAAAAAATCAAGAAATTTTGCTTGAAAATGTCCTTTCCGTTAGAAAGAAGATGAATCAAGAAGAATTACAAATAGAAATAGCTCAAACTGCAAAAATAATAGAAAAATATCAAGCAGTGAAAGCAGGACCCCTTATTACGAGCACATTCTCGGCGGAGATTGTTAATGGGGAATATTTAATGGACATGGAGATTATGATTCCTCTCAATAAGCCTTTTCCATCAGATCAAACTTATAAACACAAAAAAATTTTCCACTTAGTTAATGCCCTATCCTGCAGATTCATGGGGAACCCTGTTGGAGTACAAAGTACATATGAATCTATTATAAAGTACATATCAGATAAGGGACTTCAACAAATCACAGCATTTTATAATGTGTACACTTCAGATAACTCTGAAGCTTCCTTAGAAAAAATGATTATTGACATTTATGTAGGTGTAAATCCATCTATTTTATAAAAATGAGGAGCCGGCTATGAAAAAAAAAATAGTGATTTTCTGTTTTAGTATCACATTAATTTTCACTATCTTGAGTTTTATTTATTATATCGATACCTTTCAAGATACTACAATTACTGTATTAGGAACTCTTTTGATTTTGAATCTATTTATCATCAGTGAATGGAATAAGCTTAGACTGGGAAATCAAAATATTAAGCTTTGGAAGGTGTATTTTTCAGTTATTTGCTCAGGAATTATATTGATAGCCAAAATGAATAGGATTACTAATGGTCCCATATGGATACCCTTTTGTTTCACAGGATTTATCGCTCTCATATTAATTGGATTGAATTTTCTAGCCAAACACGAAAAATGAATATGGAATTAAATCAGGGATTTTCATTTGATCATTCACTCCCGATTTAATATAAATCATGATTAAAGGAGGTGACATAATGGAACTCAGTTTTAATCATAGTACGTTTGAAGAACTTGATTTATCTTCGTTGATGGATCTTAATGGTGGTGGCTGGTTAACTAAAGCAGTCGGCGTAGCCTCTTCAGTAGTGGGCGTTGGGGTTGCTGCTGCTGGAGTACCAGCAATCGCTAGTAGCTGCGCAATCTTAGGAGCAATTGCCACAGTACCAGCTCTTCCTGCATTAGGTTTAGCTGCTGCAGTAGCAGGCGTAGGAGTCGCAATATTTGGATAAGGGGGGATTGAATTGGAAATTTCAAGTAGTGGTTTTGAATTATTAAAAGGATCTGAATTGTACGATATTCAGGGCGGTGCTCTTTGGGGACAAATTGCAACTGGTATAGGTGGAGTTATTGCTGGAGCCACTTTAATAGCAGTTGCGGCAACAGCACCAGTTAGTCTTCCAGTAGTAGCAGCATGCGCCTTTGGCTATACTGCCTTAACTACATCTAGTATCATTGTAATTTCCGCAGGAATTGCTAATAAAAATATATAAAACACTTTCCTGAATATTTAGTAGCTCCAAGAGAATAAATATCATTCACTTGGAGCTTATTATGATTTCTATTAGGTCAGAGAAGCAATCTTCTAGTGAGGCTTATTTACAAAAAGATTTTGTTTCAGTTACGAAATCATTCTCTACATGGATAAGATATTGTTGATCCCAATGAATATGTACAAATCACTAATAGTAGGTGGGGTTTATTCTGTTTAAGAAATACTATTGTATTAAACAGCTTGATATTAAAGACTGCGGTGCAGCCTGTCTAGCAACTATCTCCAAACAATACGGTCTCAAATATCCAATCACTAAAATTCGTGAAGTAGCCGGAACTGATAAAATGGGAACCAATATATATGGACTCATAAAAGCAGCAGAAAAACTTGGGTTTACAGCAAAAGGAGTCAAGGGAAGCCATGAAGCCTTCTTCGAAAACTTCCCACTTCCCGCTATTGCCCATGTCATTATAGATCAGACATTATTACACTATGTTGTAATCCACAAAATATCAAATAAGGAAATAATTGTTGCGGATCCAGTCCAAGGCATAGTTAAATATACACCGGAAGATTTCTTCCAAATCTGGACAAGTGTCCTTATCTTAATGGTACCCACTCCTCAATTCAAAAAAGGGGACCAAACAAAAGGTCTATTTGCTCGTTTCTTTGGATTGCTGATTCCTCAAAAAAGAATGCTAGGAGGAATTTTTCTAACATCTATACTCTACACTATCTTAGGTATACTTGCTGCATTCTATTTCCAATTTCTTTTAGACGAAATTCTACCCTTTGGATTAAAAAAGACACTTAACATAATATCTGTTGGAGTCATCATTCTCTACATATTTCAAATATTATTAAATGCCTTTCGTAGCCATATCTTACTGACGTTGAGCCAAAAACTCGATATTTCACTCATACTTGGCTATTACCACCATGTGTTAAAGCTCCCAATGAATTTTTTTGGTACACGTAAGACAGGAGAAATAATATCAAGGCTTATGGATGCTTCGAAAGTACGAGATGCCATTTCCAGCGCAACACTAACCATCATGATCGATATTATCATGGTTATTGCCGGTGGAATTATTCTATATTCGCAAAGTGCTCTTTTATTCGGAATTACTATACTTATGGTGCCAATGTATCTGGTATTGGTTTGGAGCTTCCACAAACCATTTGACCGTTTAAACCGCGAACAGATGGAAAAAAATGCTCAGCTCACCTCCTATATTGTTGAATCAATAGATGGTATCGAGACAGTTAAAGCCTATCATGCAGAATCGAAAGTGGGCTATGAAACTGAACAGAAGTTCATCTCATTTCTGAGATCTGTCTTCAGTTTTGGTCTTTTCAATAACATTCAAGCCTCCCTCAAGAGTTTTGTACAACTCGTTGGAGGAGTAGCCATACTGTGGGTCGGAGCAAGACAAGTGATAAAAGGCAATATGACAATGGGCCAATTGATTACCTATAACTCGTTATTGGCTTACTTCCTGCAACCCATCCAGAACTTAATCAACCTCCAGCCCACTTTGCAAACGGCCATTGTCGCTGCTGACCGATTAGGAGAAATTCTTGATTTGGAAGCGGAGAAGCATAATGATGAGGACAAGAAGATTCAACCTGCTTCATTAAAAGGTGATATTAAATTTGATCGTGTCAGCTTCAGATACGGTACACGTTCCCTTGTACTTCATGATATCGATTTGACACTTAGACAGGGTGAGAAAATTGCCTTTGTCGGTGAGAGCGGCTCGGGTAAAACCACACTAATCAAATTAATTATGCAATTTTACCAACACGAAGAAGGCGATATCTTAATTAACAACTACAACATTAAAGATATTCATTTAGATAGCTTAAGACAGCGGATCGCATATATCTCACAGGATACTTTCTTTTTTAGCGGAACAATTCGGGAAAATCTATGTCTGGGTGTCGATCAGGATATGGATTTGGAACTGATTGTTACCGCCTGCCAAACCGCACAGGCTCACGAATTCATCAATCAGCTTCCACTCCGCTACAACACTTTGTTAGAAGAGAATGCGACCAATATTTCCGGAGGACAGAAGCAGCGACTGGCTATCGCCAGAGCGGTGCTCAAACAGCCGGATATTCTTATTATGGATGAAGCCACTAGTAACCTGGATTCTACAACGGAGAAGGCAGTATCGGAGACGATCAATGCTTTTGAAGACATGACTACGATTATTATCGCTCACCGTTTGAGTACAATCATGCGTTGTGACCGAATTTATGTCATGGATCAGGGGCGGATTATTGAGTGTGGGACACATCAGGAGCTTCTAGATTACCGTGGAAAGTACTACGGCTTGTGGAAAGATCAACTCCCCGGGGTTGAACAAAAACAAGATCACACCATTCAATATGCTGCTGCAGGAGTAGGCGAGGTGTCTCTCGTATGAGCGCACAAATACATAACTTATCAGAAATGACCGATAGCAGAGAAATCATGGAATCCAAGACCAGTCCTGTGATTTCTATTTTCATACTTATCTTATTTATTCTATTGGGGTCTGCGTTGGTCTGGTCCTATTTTGGCCAGATCGATGAAGTCGCCAAAGCCTCTGCTGTAGTTAGGCCCAATGAAAAAGTCAGTACCATTCAGACTTCATCTGTGGGAAAAGTGGAACAGGTATATATCCATGAAGGGATGCAAATTAAGCAGGGCGAGCAGTTAATTTCCTTTGAGCATAAAGAACTCGATATAGAATTATCCAATCGTAACTCCGAAATCAATAAGCTCACTAAGAAACTGCACTATCTCGAGCTTTATAAACAAAGCATTAGCAATTTAAACAATCAATTTTCTTCTGAACATGCAGACGAAGTTTACTATTATGACATGGTAGAACAATTTCTCCTTGAATACAGCCAGCAGCAGCAGACCTATCAAGGAACCCAGGATCAGCTTACAGCTGCCATTCACGAGAATATAGGTTTGCAAGAATCTTCTGCCTTTAGTGCCGAATCCAGTTTGGATAAATCTCTTCAAAATAAAATTGAACTGGAACGAAAAAAGAAACTGCTGAATGTTGAAATTACAAACGAGAAATTGCTTGTGCAATCCATCAAAGAGAATCAAAATCTGCTTCCATCTACAGATACCAAACGGACGGAACAATATAATACATACCAAATTAAATATGTGCAACTATCTAAACAATCTGCTGAGAAAAAAGAAATCTACAACCGTTCGCTCAGCTTGGGGGACCGCCTTGTGCCTCAATCTCAGATTACAGATGAACAGCATCTATATGAAAGTTCATATTTGCAAATCAACCAATTCCAAACCGAAGCCGTGCTCAGCGCAGAAAGCAATATCACCAATTACAATCAACAATTGGTTGAGATAGAGGTCAGCCTCGATTTGCTAATAAATGGGCATGATCCCTCAGTTTCAGAACGAAAAACTTTAGAAATGCAAAAGAAACAGCTGGCTGAGCAGCAAAATGATCTACTGAATCAAGAGAAACTTAACCGGTCAACCGAAAAAACCTCATTGGAAAAGTTGAAACTTGACCGTATTGTACAGATTCATTCAGCAATAGAAGAAAATAAAAGAACCTTAATTACGCTGCAAGAGGCTATTAAGCAACTTGAGCTTGAACGAAACAAAAGACTGCTCATAGCACCAATTTCTGGGACCATTAATATTTTAAAAGAAACCAACATCGGGGACATGGTACAATCCGGCGAAGCCTTGATCTCCATTATTCCTAGCAACGAGTCAAAATATAAAATGAGCATCGCCGTACCTAACGCAGAAGCAGGAAAAATAGCGATTGGCAATAAAGTTGATTTCAGCTTTTCAGCCTTCCCTAAACAAAGTTTCGGTTCCCAAAAAGGTACGATTACATCTATCAGCACAGATTCAATTGTTCAGCAAGACGGTCTAAGCTACTATTTGGTGGAAGCAACGATATCCAATGACCCACTTGTTAATCGCAGAGGTGAACGTGGAGAGCTTCGTGTAGGGATGATAGCGCAAGCCTCTGTTATTACCGACTCCAAGAAGATCATTGATTTTGTTCTTGAAAAAATCAACTTAAAGGAATAGTGAGGTTGCCAGCTAAATGTTAAAGAAAACAGCTCTCTTGATACTTTCCTTCTTATTACTTCTATTGCCGCATTCCATTACAGCTCATGCTGATACGCAGGTATCTAGTGCAACAAAATTGCTTTCCATGGAAGAAACAATCCAGCTAGCATTAACTAACTATGTAGATATCAAGCTCTCACAATGGAATATTGCAGAAACGGATTCCAAATTCTCGTATGTATCATCTGAAAAGAAAAAGCTGGAACAAAAAAATGTAGTCATAACTAGCGGACTGCTGCCAGTAAATCCTGATATTTTTATCAGTAGTATTCCTGGTTACTCTGATTTAAGTAAAGAAGAACAGGCAGGGGTTAATCAATCCATTCTCATTCAAATTATGATTAACACATCTCTGAATCAATGGGTTAGCGCTCAGACTGAAAGCCAAAACAGTTACAATCAAGAGACTAAAACAGCGCAGCTCAAGGAATTTCGTGACCAGTTGCGCACATTAGAAACAGATAAAGTAATTAATCAGTTACGACTTCAAAAAACAGAAGCCCTCATCCGCTACTACGCTGTGCAGAAATATTATCAACTCTCTTCTCTAAAAAAAACGATTGAGTATGACAAACAAGAAAGCCAATATTGGTTTCAACATTCTGTGGATACCTTGCGATCATACGAGCATGGTCTACTGTCTAAGAGAAGTTTGGACGATTTTAATCGTAAAAATGCGGAACGAAAATCTGCTTTTGAACGTAACCTTAGGAGTTATGAAGCTCAGCTAGAACAATTTAAGCTTGAGTTAGGATTATCATCCTATTCAGAAGTCCTGCTGGATGATGTCATCTCCAGTGCACCAGAGCCTGTGAATTGGAACACTGTAGTCAGCCTCTCTAGCAATTATGATTTACGCGAGGAAGATGCACGAATCACACTCGCCAAAGATAATCTTGATGCAGCTAAAGCTTCCGATGCTGAACTCATCACTTATTATTCAGTCCTATGGTCTAGCCAGATTGCACACAAAAATATAGTACAACAACAACTCGAAGAAAAACTGGCTAGTTATAAGCCGGAAGCAAATGAAATTGATTTTGAATATTCAGAACTAAAAGAGCAGCAATTGGAACTCGTACGCGTCTCCCAGGATAATGATACTCTCCTAAATAGCGGGTTAATCTCAGCGGCTCAGGCAGATCAGAACAAGCTCGATTTACTCAACTTAAATCGGCAATTCGATAAGCAAAAAGTAAAGTACGCTTTATTCCAAGCAAAGGTTACTCTGGCTCTTAGTGGAGTCATCCTCTAATAACCATTAAATTATCATTCATAACTCAAAGGAGAAATCACAAGATGAAAACCATATCCAGCATAATCGCAGCAACTCTTCTTTCTACCGCTATCGCATGGCCTGTCCATGCCGCAGAGAAGCCAATCTCCATTCAGATCAATCAGCAACAGCTCGCACTGAAGGGACAGGCTCCCTTCAATGATAATGGTACAATTGTCGTTCCTTTTCGCCCGGTTTTTGAAAAACTAGGACTTTCAATCGATTGGAATCAAACCACAGGTACCATAACGGGTACTAAGGAAGGGCTTACGATTACACTGCAACTAGGCAGCAAGCAGGCCAGTGTCAATGGTGTAATAACCCAACTTTCTGTTGCCCCTAAGCTCATCAATAATTCCACTTACATTCCGCTGCGCTTCGTTGGGGAGGCTACAGGTAATGAAGTCTCCTGGAATGCACACTCGAAGACAGTAACCATTACAGGCAAGACTAACCAGGTAAACCCGCAGGAAATCAATGCTTTTTTTGAAAAATACGTAACCTATACCAACAATGAGAATTATGAAGGGTTCATGAGCCTAATCGATAGCAAGTCTCCTCTTGTGGTCATCGGGCCACAGATTAAGAGCCAAATGGAACAATACGATTCGACCACTTCACTTGATCAATTAGAGGTTATCAGCCTTCAACCCACAGAGGCTACGGTTCACGCCGTTGAAACGACTACACACCTCAGCGGTCCATTCACCTTAGACAATACCTCTGAATATATTTATAGCTTAACGCGTACTGCCAGCACTGAAGACTGGAAAATCAACAACCTGCAGATTAAAGGCGTACAATATATACTCCCAGATAAACTGCTGAACGCTAAGCCAGCTGTGACGAAGTCGGATGAAACGGATATATTAGCTGTGCTTAAGAGCAACTTGGACTATACCAATGCAGAGAATATTCAAGGTGTGCTATCTACTATTGATCCTGAGTCCCCTGCTCTCGAACAAACCAAACAGCTCTTCAGCCAAATTTTCACAGTCTATGATCTAAAGTTCACTCTGGAATCTGCCAAAATCATTCATTATACCCAGGATACCACAGCCGTATATATGGTTCAGACGAGCATCAAGCTTAAGGGTCCTGAGTTTCAGGATAACCGCTCCACCTCTGTCACAACGCTGAAGAAATCCAAAGCAGGCAAATGGATGCTGGATCAGACCTATCCGATTAGTGTAGACAAGTTAACTCCATAATTATAAGGATTTGTAACAAAACATAAAAACGGCAAGCCCCATTAACCCGGAGGCTTGCCGTTTGCCTATTTAAAGCGCTGGAGCATTAGTTTTTTCTGCTCCTTTACGCTCTTTTGCCGATTTACGGAAGTAGAACAACTCGTAAATCGCCGGCACTACAATCAGCGTAAGCAGTGTTGCTGCGGTTAAGCCGCCAATGACCACAATCGCCAAGCTTTGCGAGACGATGCTGCCCATCTCGGCATGGCCGAACAGCAGCGGTGTCATGGCGCAAATGGTGGCAATCGCCGTCATGAGAATCGGACGCATCCGTGTTCCGGCAGCTTCTAGAATAGCCTCGTGAATACTCATATTGGCTTCATTTTGCTTAATCCGGTCAATGAGCACAATGGCATTCGTAACAACAATACCTATTAACATCAACGCCCCGAACAGAGCAGTGAAGTCAGGCGTTACACCGGACACGATAAGTCCAACAATTGCACCAATCGCCGCTAGTGGCAAGGAGAACATAATCGCCAGTGGAGCCCGAAGGGTTTTAAAGGTGAGTACCATGATCAGATACACCAACCCGATGGAGATTAATGCCGTCATACCCAGGTCGTTGAAATCCTCTGACTGATCAACTGACGCTCCGCCTGCAAATAAGGTCACGCCTTTCGGAAGTGTAAGACTATCGGTTTCTTTTTTAATATTCGCACCGATCTCAGATACCTTCTTCGGATCAACCTCTGCTGTAATTCGTACATACGGCTTCCCATCTTTATGGAACAACATTGCAGGCTCATTCCGAACCTCATAAGTTGCGAGCTGAGACAGTGGCTTCGGCCCCTCAGCCGTCATGAGCGTCAGTGCTTTTAAATCCTGCTCCGTTTGCGGCTGAACCATAGGATCTAACACTACACCTGCTGCATCACCATCGAGCTCAATTTGCCCCATTGGAATTGGATTAAGCATCGCTGACAGCTGCATCGAAATCTCCTGCGCATTGCTTTGCGCCGGATCTACCTTAAAGGAAAATACAGGTTTCGTATCCTCCATATTGCTGCTGACTTTTTGAATCCCCTCTACGGTCTTCAGCTTAGCGGTAACTTCTGTTGCTACAGTAGTAATATCCGTAAGATTATCTCCAACAATATCAATATATTCGCTGGTAGAGCTGGATCCCATCATGCTCATTTGGTTGGCAACAAGCGTTGCTCCAGTGTATGAATCTTTTACCTCACGAACATGATCAATAAAAGCCTGAGCATCTGCACCTTTTTTCATAACAACGGTATAGTCCACTAAGGTTTCAGAGGTAACATTCCCCCACTTAGCGGCGTCCGCACTATTCCCTGATTGCATGATTACCGTTTCTGCTTGTGGCTGCTTCATCAAATCTTGTTCTAACTGCTTTCCCTTTTCCAAAATATCTTTGACAGGAACATCCTTCGGATAATTCATCTGAACAGAAACATAGCTGGCATCTGAAGCATCGAGTGCCCCTTTTGGCATAGTCACATAAGCAGCAATGGAGCCAATCAGAAGCAGGAGACCCAACGATAAGCTAACCCATTTACGGCGAAGATTCCAGTCCAGAAAGCGTATAAACCATTTAGAAGGTTCATGTTCTTTCATTGATGTCCTTCTCAGCAGCCATGAGCTTAAAAGAGGAACAACCGTCAAAGCTACTACGAGTGAAGTAAGCAATGAATAGGTCACTGTTAAAGCAAACGGCAGTAAGAAAGCTTGCAAACTACCACGTAAGAGACCCATCGGCAGAAATACTGCTACCGTAGCGATGGTTGATGAGGTAATCGCTCTAGCCACTTCCCCAGTTGCGCTAATAATCATTTCACGGGAAAGGGGTTCTTTTTGCAGCCTACGGTAAATGTTCTCAATCACCACGATACTATCATCGACCAAGCGGCCTACCGCAACCGCAACTCCCCCGAGTGTAATGATATTTAAGCTTATGCCGGAAATGTTCAGCAGATATAAGGTGACCGCTAACGAAAGCGGAATGGATACTGCCGTAATCAGAGTAGCCCGCAGGTTACGCAGGAACAACAGAATCACGATCGTCGCAAATAATGCACCTAGCAATACCTCACGCATCATACTGTTCACCGAGGTAACTACCATATCCGATGTACTGAACACCACTGCTGCTTCTGCATTAGGAAAGGTTTTATTAATATGATCTACGGCAGCCTGAATGTTATCTCCGACACTGACTGCATTCGCATTAGCCTCTTTGGTCACTATGGCGAATAGAACGTCTTTCCCGTTCGAACGGCTGACACTTTCCTGATCCTGCTTCAATTCGACAGCAGCGATATCCTGCAGCTTAACGCCCGCAGATACAGGAAGCTTTTTCAAAGTATCCATACTATCTATCGTAGAAACTACGTTAACATTGCCGGTCTGCCCACCAATCGTTTGCTCCCCAAGGGATGCCGATACATTACGTCCTTGAAGTAAACCTAATACTTGTGGAGTCGTGACTCCCTTCTCAGCCATTAATTTTGGGTCCAGCTTAACACTGACCTGCGGAGTTACCTTACCATATAAAGCAACGTTCGCTACCCCTTCCGCTTTTTGCATCTCTGGAATGATAGTTTCTTCCGCAAGCTTAAGATTCTCTTTAGTCAGGCCTTCGTCAAAAGCAAGGGTAACCTGGGATACAGGAATCATGGAGGTATTCAACTGAAGTACAAAAGGAGCCATTACCCCTTCCGGGAACTTCAATGAATCGACGACCTTCTGGACCTCCTGCGCAGCATCCTTCATATTCGTTTTCGAATCATAAAAAATATTCACCTGCGCATATCCGTCTCCGGAAGTGGACAGTATTTCCTTCTTCCCTTTCACAAAAGCTGCTCCAGCTTCTATCGGCTTCGTTACATTAGTCTCCATAGCATGTGTATCCTGGCCAGGACCCAGCACAGTTACAGTCACTTGAGGATTATCCGCCTCTGGCATAAATTCCATCGGTAACGAAGTGTAGCTCATCCCTCCCACCACAAGAGCCATGACTACTAAAAGCCCCACCGCAGCCTTGTTACCGAACGACCATTTTGTTAACCATTTCATTTTCTTTTTCCCCTTCCACTCCACATGATTTCTGGCACTCCCCTTATGTCTGTTTGATTATGTATTAATTTCCATCCCGAGATTTAGTTTAGTCATTTTTGGCTGAAGTCAAAACAGCCCTACGGCTGGTTTCGTACTCAGTCTTAAGACGGGGAACTTTCCCCTTCTGCAGACAGATCCCGTACCTTTTCTTGATGATGGCAACTGGAACGTGAGCATAAAAAAAGAGCCCTGTTAGCCATATAAATGGCCAACAGGACTCCCTTTTGTTATGGTTTATTTCCCTTCCGCACGTACTGGATCACGGAACATAAATTTCAATAGTGGCGGCGTTACAAGTGTAGTTACAATGACAACAATAATGACCGAAGTAAAATACTGTTGCTGTAACAAGCCGCTTTGCAGCCCTGTGGCGGCAATGATCAACGCAACTTCCCCCCGTGAAATCATCCCTGACCCAATAATGGCAGACGAGTGGTTATCAAAGCCTGTAAGACGCGCGCCCAGACCGCCACCAAACAGCTTGGTCAGAATGGCAACCACCGTAAGCAAGATCACGAAGCCTATTTGACTGCCTACCCCTTCAAAGGAAACACTAAGTCCGATACTTACAAAAAAGACTGGCACAAAAATCGAATAAGCAATCGGCTCGAGCTTGGATTCTACCGTGTGCTTAAAGGAAGTTTGCGAGATAGCAATCCCAGCCGCAAAGGCACCAATGATTCCTGCCATCCCCATGATTTCAGCAAAATAGGCGAATGCGAAACAAATCATTAACGCTGCTGAGATAACTGCCTCTGTCACCTTCAGCGGAGCCATCCATTTCATGACCCGAGGAACAATAAACCAGCCGGCAACAATCGCTACGGCAAAGAACAACACCTTTTTCCCAATTAGAAGACCAATAGAAACGTCTGCCCCTGTACCGAAAAAGCTCATCAGAACAGCGAGCAAAATAACAACCAGAATATCATCTACTACAGCAGCCCCCAGAATTGTAGAGCCTTCACGTGTGTTCAGCTTATTCATATCTTTTAACACCTGCACCGATATGCTGACCGATGTTGCACTAAGAATAACGCCCATAAACAATGCATTATGATAAGCAAAACCAAACATTTCTCCTAAGGCGAACCCACCCAAAAAGGGTAATATAATTCCACCGACGGCTACTGCAAAAGCTGATTTCCAGTTCTTGCGCAATTGATCCAGGTCCGTCTCAAGCCCTGCTATGAACATTAACAGTAGAACACCGATCTCAGAGATATAATGAATAAACTCTCCATCCTGAACCCAGCCCAGTACCGCAGGCCCCAGTATGATTCCCACAATAAGCTTGCCTAGCACAGCTGGTTGCCCAAGCCGCACAGATAGATCACCAGCTACTTTGGTGAACAATATGATCAGCATAAGATATAAAACAAACTCCATCTTTCTATCCACTCCCTTGTTGTATATAAGAACTGCCAACCAGGAGCTTCTCCAAGCCAAAAAAAGACAAAGAGGAGCCCTTGTTGACAGGCTCCTCCAAAAAACAAATAATTATTCAATTTAACTTTATAAATTATATTATACCTATATTTAAAATAACTGTAAACCAGATGCGCCGATAATATAATTATGCACATTTGATTTGTTCTAGAATGCAATTACTTATTTCAGATAGAACACTTCACGTAAGGGCTGCATAGGCACCTCATCATTGAAATCAAATGACCCTTCAACCATCTTAGAGGTAATCGCATTCCAGCGGTTGCAGGCATCACTTTTGGCAATGTAATCAAAAGCCGCCTTACTATCCTCACACTCATAACAGTAAAAAAATTGATTGCCATTCTGAAAGATGGAATAGTTAGAAATACCAGCCTTACTGTGCTCCTCCAAAATTTCTGGCCAAGGATTTAAATGCATAGCTACATACTCCTCTAAACATTCTTCCTTCACCCGCCATGTCCAAGCCAATTTATTGCTGCTCATCTGCTCATCCTCCTAGAAATCCCCTCTTTTGCACATATTAAGAACTAGGGACATTTGATACCTATTATTGTACCTGAATAGAGTAGTCCAAGCTATGCATATCTATATTCTCTGGAAATTTCTTAAGCGTTAATTCCGGCTTCACTCGGACGAAGAATAGCAGAACCAATCGCCAGAAGCACGGCGGCCATAAGGCCCAAGATGGCAAAGGGCAGCCATAATTCATTCCAGCCCCCACCTGTGGCAGCGATATCGATCGCTTGGATCGCCCATTTTTGCGGTACAAAATTAGCTGCCTTCTGCATATAGTCCGGCATAATGGATAACGGCCAGAAGCAGCCTCCAAGCATACATGTCGGGGTCAGGATCAGCGAATTAAGCATGCCCGTATTATTGGGATTGCGAATCAGACCTGCTACCGTACTAGCTAAACCCATGGAAACGAGCATAAATGCTGCAAGAACCAAGAAATACAAGTAGAGCGGTAACCCAAAGTCAAACTGCAGCACATAACGGCCTAAGGCAAGTATTACAATGATTTGAATTAACCCAACGATGAAGCTTCCCAGAAAATTACCGAGGGCAATCTCATACGAACGAACCGGGGCACTGAACATACGTTTCATCGTTCTTTCTCTTCGATCATCCATAATAAGCGACACTGAACTTGTAACCAGCCCCATTAAGAACATCAAAGTAAATCCTGTGACGATGCTTAAGCCCTCTTTTGGATATAAATCATAATCTGTTCTTATACTGCCTACACTATGTTGCTCTGCTCTCTGCATTACGGCAGCAAACTGTGAGTCCGAGCCAGTAGCCTCAGCCCGAGCTGCTCCAATTAGTCCAGCAGTGTTTCGCATTTCATCAGCAATTACACTGATTTTCATTTTTACCATAATTGATGTTTCGGTAGCCTTAAGCTCATACACACTAATTTGCGGCTCTTCTCCAGCAAGCAGTGCGGAGGTGAAGTTTTGCGGTATCAAAACACCGGCTTCTCCGTTCTGATCGATAATACTCTCCCTCAAATTAGCCTCATCTGTCTTCTCTACAAGCTTATAATCACCGGTATTCTCCAGCTCGGTAAGCAAATGTTTACCTGCTGCACCATCATCCATATTCGAATATAAAATAGTAGCCGGTCTTTCACCCATACTTCCACTAATTGCTACTATCACCGACACGACAATACAGGGCAGAAGAATATACGTAAGCAGCCCATTCCGAGAACCGATCGTTCTTTTCACCATATTCCAAGCAATCGTTAAGATCTTATCCATGGTAACCTACCTTCCGGTACGAGATAACCGCTCCACTGAATAGAACTAGACAGATGATCGACATGACCAGCAGATTCGGCAAAATCTCTGAGACCTCTGCATGCAGCATCATTTTTAGAACAGCTTGTAGCACCCAGTGATTCAGGGTAAATGCCCCGACGGAGTTCACCCATGATTCCGGAAGTGGAGCCATCCCTCCACTAATAAAGGTCATGACCACAGTGATAACATTAATAATACTTCCTGCACTTGCTTTAGTTTTGCTAAACATTGAAATGACAATCGATAACGTCATGGAAGCAATGATCATTAAGAGACAGAAGAGCAGCAGCAAGCCCGGACGATTGCCCCAATTTACACCAAACAACAAGTGAGTCAGGATAATAATCGCTGCACACTGCACTACACTTACAACCCCTACACCTAACATTTTACCAATAAACAGCTCAGAACCTTTTACCGGCATTGAAGTTATTCGGAAGAGGGTATGATTTTCTTTTTCATTAAAAAGAGAGGTACTGACGGTCAAACCGCTATATAGCAGAAACATCAGCATCATGGATACCGCATAGAATTGGGAGGCTGTATAGGATCGGCCACCTTCACTGAGCGCCCCAACCTTAACAGAAGGCTGCTCCCCCGAACTTGGTGCAGTAACAGTCAAAGTTTCTGGACCCAGCGTCATAGCTACGGACTGCTTATAGTTAATATTGTTCAAAAAGTTATCGAATACCGTCCCCGCAACCATATTATCTGTCCGATCTTTACCCAGAATAAACTCTAGCTGTGCAGTATCACCGCTTTGTACTTTTTTATCGAAGCCTGGAGGAACAATAACCGCATAACCATATTTTCCGGTACGCAAGCCGCTTTCCGCTGTCTCTCGGCTCCCTACTTTGACCGGAATGATGATATCCTTAAGCTCCGGCGTCTTCAAAAAGCTGTCTATCATCGCCGAGCTTTCATATCCTTCTCCAGAAAGATTAACTATACCAACACGTACTGGATCAATCTCAGACGCTGCCTTATCACCGATTACACTGGAAAGGGAGGCACCCAGCAGAAAGATCAAAAGCAGCGGTAGCAGAAACATATTAATGATGATTGAGCGTGAAATAAACAGCCTGCGAAGCTCATAAATCATAATTGTCCAAATATTTCTCAAAGCGTTCTCTCCCTCCTTTAATCGCGCAATGTCCGTCCTGTCAAACTAAGGAATAATGTCTCCAGATCCGGCTCCTCTATATTCAAAGAACCAATAACCCCTTCATGTTTAGCAAAAATAAATAAGATATCCTGCAGCTCATCCTGTGAGGAGGGGAGATACATTTCTACCGTTCCCTCTTTACTTTCCACTCTCGTGATCCGCGGGTGTAGACTAAGCTCATTGATTAGCTCCGGGGTGATGTTCGTTGCTTTGACCACTATTTTTTCTTCCTGAGAAACCCGTTCCCGCAGCTCCTTTTCCGTACCACAAGCAATGATATGTCCCTTATCCATAATCGCTACCCGATCACAAATGGCTGCAACCTCTTCCATATAATGACTAGTGTAGATGACGGTTGAGCCAAGCCGATTGAGCTCTTTGACCGACTCAAGGATATGATTACGAGACTGCGGATCAATCCCTACGGTCGGCTCATCCATAATAATCAGCTTTGGATGATGCATGATGGCACAAGCGATATTCAAACGTCTCTTCATCCCTCCGGAGAAGGTGGCTGGTTTTTCTTTGGCCCGGTCACTAAGTCCTGTGAAAGCAAGAGCTTCCGCCACCCGCTCTTTCAGCAATTTTCCCCGCAAGCCATACAATCTTCCGAAAAAAGTTACATTTTCAGCTGCTGTCATTGTATTGTACAAAGCCAAATCCTGCGGAACTAAGCCGATCTTTTTCTTAACCTCCAGTGCATACGAAGAGACTGATAACCCATCAATAACAATGTCTCCACTATCAATCTTTAGCAGGCCGCAAATCATACTTATAGTTGTACTTTTGCCCGCCCCATTCGGCCCTAGCAGGCCAAAGATCTCTCCTGCTTGAATCGTAACATTCACATGATCTACCGTTAATTTGTTCTCATACCGTTTCACCACATCGGTCAACACCGCGATTGCCATCTTTTATCTCCCCTGTCGTGTGTGCTTCTATATTTTCAATTTTATTCTAGGTTGAATTTTTACGGATGTACGAAAGGTCATTTTTTGAAGGTGACTAAAGTCATCTCCTGAAGTAGTGGGATAATATGCTAAGATTATTAAAAAACATAAAGGATGACTAAGGCGTGCCCAGAGAGCTAAACTTATTGCGTTACGGACTCATCTTAATCCCTGCGTTTATTACCATTTATGTCTATCAATATAACGATTATGGAATCTTCACGCTGCATATCCTGATGCTTCTATTCCTTGTGGTCATGGTGCCAAAGCTCCCTCGATCCATTCATGCTCTGATTAGTATCATTGAAATCTTGTTCACGGCCTGGTTATGTTATCAATATGGCAGCATGATGATTTTCCCCGCTATATCAGCACTGCTTTATTATTCCAGACTCCAGCCTAAAGCAGTGCCTTACGTGTTCACAGGTGTACATCTGATAGCTTTGAACGTTGCACTCCAGAATTCTCCATCGCTCGTAGTAACTTACATTAACTTTTCATTTCTGCTCACTGCCTACCTAAATAAGCTATTATTAAAAGCTGGCCAGCGGCGCGAAGACACTCTTCTTCTATATGATGAGTTGCGCAAAAAGCATTTCGAACTCGACGAAGCTCGCAACCGCCTGCTGGAGTTCAGCGCGCAAGTAGAAGAGTCTGCCCAATCCAAAGAGCGCGTCCGCATCTCACGACAGCTCCATGACGATATCGGCCACCGGCTAATCCGGATTAAAATGATGATGGAGGCCGCCCTCCAGACCTTGCCTACCTCTCCCGAGAGCGGAATGCAAATGATGGAACTGATTCGTGACCAGCTGTCGGCCAGCATGGACGATATGCGGTCCGCAGTTAAACGTATCAACTACACTCCGAAGCTTGAGGGAGCGTATGCGTTAGACCGGCTGCTCGAAGAAATTGGACGTGAGACGGGGATCGAGACCTCATACCAAGTACAGGGCATACCTTATCCACTCTATCCCAGTATTCAAGTAATCCTGTACAAAAACGCCCGTGAAGCTATAACCAACGCCTTGCGGCATGGAAAAGCAACGTCCATCCGGATCAAAATTGACTACGCGCAAGCAGGAATCACTATGGAGGTTAGCAACAATGGATCACTTCCAGAAGAAGAGAAGCTCCGCAAATTATTGGGGAGTGGTGGAGACGGGATGAAAGGAATGTACGAGCGCACTCATCTGATCGGCGGAACACTCGAACTAAGGCAGGCGCCACATTTTACAGTCGTTACACGGCTGCCCATTTATAAGCAAGATGAGATTGTATAACGAAAGGAGCCATGCTAATGATTAAAGTGTTGATTGTTGATGACGACCCCTTTATTCGCCAAAGTCTGCAAGTATTGCTAGGTATGGACCCAGATATTGAAGTTGCCGGAGCAGCTTGTGAAGGTAACGAGGCCTTGGAATTACTTCAAAAAGGATTAAAGACCGATGTAGCTCTGATGGATATCCGCATGCCCGGCTGCGGTGGCGTTGAAGGAACGGAGAAGATTAAGCAGGCTTTTCCGCAAATTGCGATATTGATGCTGACCACTTTCGATGACGATGAATATATCATTGAAGCACTGCGTAACGGAGCTAGTGGATATTTGCTCAAAAACATACCGCCAGACCGGATCATCCAGGGCATTAAAACGGTTTTTGATGGGAACATGCTTATCCACCCTGATATCGCCCGCAAGCTGGCAACCTTTCTGCAGCCTACGGCACGGCAAGAATTGCCACAGGTACAGCCACTGGAATCATTCGGATTGACCAAAACAGAGCTGGCTGTAGTGTCTTCTATCGCTGAGGGGCATAGCAACAAAGAAATCGCCGGACAGCTTTTTTTAAGCGAGGGTACCGTCAAAAATTACATAACGGATATATTAAGCAAATTAGAGCTCCGCGATCGTACGCAAATTGCAATTTTTTATTTGAAGAATATGCGGGGTTGAACTAGTAACATAAAGCCTGTGAGTAGGCCACTGCCAAAGTTAGTTTTTCTTACGGACTCCAGTGACGCTACTCCTTGGGCGCGGGTTCGGACTCCAGTGACGTTGCTCCTTGGCGCGGGCTCGGAGTTCAGCGACGCTACTCCTTGGGCGGGCTCGGACTCCAGCGACGCTATTTACAATTTTATCGGCGTTTGAGCAGAGTTTCGGACCCCAGCGACGTTACTCCTTGGCGCGGGCGGGCTCGGACTCCAGCGACGCTATTTACAATTTTATCGGCGTTTGAGCAGAGTTTCGGACCCCAGCGACGTTATTCCTCAGAAAGAGGCTCATTTGGGGTGTTTTTAATGCCAATAGTGGCTTTGGGGTCCGTTACCATTCTAAAAAAGCGAAAATGCTGCGATTAGGGGCAAATGGGTCCGATAGCAACTTCTCGCACGCGAAACTACCATCTAATCAAAAACAAAGATGCCCCATTCACCATTTCATGGCCTATGGGGCATCTTCTAGTTATCCTTCCGCTGATTCCTGCTTGGCTTCAGTGGTTTTTTTTCGTTTAAGTTGGCCGTCCGGAAGGTTCCGGCTGCGTATGCCTGTCTTCATCCCGATGATGCTGTAGATGCTGGAAGGCTTCGCCTCAGCGGTAATCATCCCATCCGTCTCCGGCACCAAAATAATACCGAGCTGATGGTGATCCCCATCATAGATCGGGCTTTGAAGGTATTTGCTCTCCCCTTCACGGTTCAGCACCTCCAGCTTGCAGAACGCTGGATTCATGCGCAGCGCCTCATGTAGCTGCGCCGCATCGGTCAACAGGACCCCGTTGACCTTCAGTAAGATCTCGCCGGGCAGGATGCCCAGCTCCTGGCCGGGACTGCCCGGCAGCACGGCCAGCACTTTGCGGCCGCGCGGTGGATGCACGAAGATGGGGCTGATGCTGCGCTCTTCCAGAGCGCTGTACCAGCTTAACCCTTCGTGCAGCACAATGGCTGCGAGCGCCGCGACCAGGGTCAGCGGGCTCCACCAAGCGGCAAGCAGGCTTAAGCCGAGCAGGACGATGCTGTAGATCAGCAGTCGTCCTGCAGTGCGGGCCGCCTTGCGCCCGGGCAGCATGCCCTGCGTCATCTCGCTGAAGCCGATGATGACGGGCAAAGAGACGATGCCAAGGCTGCCGCCGAGCAGCGAGTGCCATGGCAAATCCGTTCCTGCACCCGAAGGGAGCAGCAGGAACAGCGGCAGCGGCCAGAAGGCCTGCAGCTGATAGCCGCCAACGACCATGCCGCGCTTTCCCTTCAGGAAGAGCGGCGTTGCAAGCTTGGCCCCTTGTCTGCGGGCCAGCAGTGCCTCCGCCATGTGCAGCAGCGCAGCTAACACTAGCAAAGCAGGAATATCCATCTCCCGTATGGCGGTGGTAATATTCCCTACCGTTCCACTATCTAAAGCATCTGGAAAGAAAGAAATTACAAATTGAATGATACCTAACAAGCCTATAGAATACGCAAAGCACAAATACCGCACACGCAGTAGTGACAACACGAGACTAACTACCCAAATGCAGGCTACAGCGGTACCTGATAACGATATTCCTAGCAGAACGGCTGCTATAGAGACGACCAAACCCATGACTAGACCACTCCATACCGTCCGCCACGTTTCCTGACCCCAGCTATGTAATTTTACATGTATCAGCTTTCGTTCTAATGCCACCTGCCTACGGTAATATAACGCAATAAATATAATAGCAATGTAGTAATACGGCTGGATCAATAAGTGTAAGAACGCAGTGCCCAAGCTTCCCAACAGTTCCTGAATCACATTCAAACTGTTCGTCACACTCCTTTTCGTCCGATGACTGATTTGTATATATTCTAATTCCTCTACGTCGGTTGGCATTTTCTTATCTAAAAGAAAAAAAGAAGGCTGAATTCAGCCTTCTTACTTTTTCGACGCTGCCGCCTTAATTTCCTTCTGAATCTCAGCAATCCCTTTATTCCGTTGGTTGTCGTGAGCAGGGTCTTGAATGACCTTGATCAGCGCTGCTTCCAGCGCCTCCGCTGTCTTGGCGTCAATTATGCCTGTGACTTGGAGCTTTGCTGTACTTTGGAACTTCTTCACTGCGTCCTTAGTGCCAGCATCGAAATAGCCATCTTTACGTCCAGGCTTGTAACCCAAACCGTCCAGCATCGTCTGTGCACTCTTCACATCAGCGTTGTTCATATTATACTGCAGCGCCACGCTTTTGTTAATCGGAGCCACCGAGAAGTAATCCGGCTGCGCTACCGCGATATCCGGTTTAATGCCCTTACCGTGGATCCATGTGCCGTCTGGCGTAAGCCATTTGGCAATGGTAACTTTCAGCAAGCTGCCGTCTCCAAGCTGTTTGTCAAAGCTCGTCTGCACGGTGCCTTTACCGAAAGAATTGTCACCGATTAGCTTAGCTCCTGCCGACTGCTGCAAGGCACCCGCCAATATTTCCGAAGCACTTGCGCTACCTTTATTCATCAGCACGACCACTGGATAAGCTTTACTCGATCCTTTTGAGGTGCTAACTTCGCGTTTTTTGTCTTTGTATTCTATTTGCACTATAGATTTGCCAGCTGGAACAAATTGCTCTGCCATTTCAATAACAATCGGAAGAACACCACCTGGATCATTGCGGACGTCAATAACAAGTCCCTTCATGCCTTGCTTCTCTAACTTCTCCAGCTCTTCCTTGAATCGTTCTGCGGTATTCAAGGAGAACTGCGTAACCTCGATTACGCCCACATTGTCCTTTTCCATGGTAGCGTAGACTGTTTCGAGCTTCACATCATCCCGGGTAAGAACAAATTCCAGCGCCTCTACAGCGCCGGAACGTTGTATTTTCAAAGTGGCCTTACTGCCCTTAGGACCGCGAATCTTGGCAACAGCTGCATTCAGCTCCATACCTTCCAGCGATTCACCGTTAACGGACAAGATAACATCTTTGGCCTGAATCCCAGCTTTCTCAGCAGGTGAGCCCTTGATCGGAGAGACCACGACTACCTTGCCATTATCCGAAGAGACCTCCGCACCGATACCTGAAAAGGAACCCTCAATGCTTTCTTCGAATTTCTCAGCTGTTTCTTTACCCATATAGTTGGAATAAGGATCGCCCAGCGCTTCCATCATACCGTTGACAGCACCGTCTATCAGCTTCTCCCGATCTACTGTCTCGTAGTAATTGCTCTCAATCAGACTGAGAGCAGTTCCAAGCTTCTGGGATTCCTTCTGCTGAAGGCCAGTAACCTGCAATGCTGAGGCCAGTCCTTCTCCTGCAGCTTGTCCAATAACATGACTATAACCCGTCACGCCCAAGGTCACCAGACTACCGCATAGCAGGGCGGCGATAATCATAAACGCCGCTGTGCTTTTTTTTAACATGATGTTCCCACCGTCCCTTCTTGTCCATCTCGCAAACAACTCCATAAGTCCGTCCTGAAAGGTACGGTATCTCTTCCAGTATATGCCGTACGTTCAAATAATATGAGTTATAAGTTCTTAAAAATTAGAGATAAGGCATCGGATTTACTGTCTTGCCGTCGATCCGAACTTCAAAATGGAGATGGGGGCCCGTCGAATTACCTGTAGAACCGGATTCAGCAATCACATCCCCACGATTGACTCTATCCCCAGGGCTAACCTTGATACCACCTTTACGGATATGTCCGTAGAGGGTCCAAACTCCGCCGCCATGATCAACAATTACACAATATCCATAGCCGCTATACCATTCAGCTACGATTACCGTTCCGGAATCAGCCGCATGAATATTGGTTCCTTGTGGAACTGCAAAGTCTACCCCGGTGTGTACTTTCCCCTTCTCACCCGTAATTGGGTGTGTCCGTGGTCCGTAGGAGGAAGAGATTCTTGCCGAACCTACAGGCAGCAGGAAGGGTCCATCTCCACCAGCATACGCGGTTGAGGAGCTGGAGCTTGAACTGCTGCTTGCCTTGCTAGCTGCAGCTTTCTTGGCCGCTGCTGCTGCCCGGCGTGCTGCTTCTGCTTTGGCGGCTGCTGCTTTGCGAGCCGCTTCCTCAGCTTTAATCTTATCCTTTTGGGTTTCCAAAGCAGAACGTTCGCTCGCCAGCTTAACCAGCTTCTCGTTCTGCTCTTCACTTAGATCATCGCTTTCTTGAATCTGCTTATCATAAAATGCGATAAGCTCCTGCTTCTCCGCTTCCTTCTCTTTCAGCAGGCTTCTCTGATTTTCCAAGGAGGTGTATAACTGCTTGGCTTGAGCATATTGCCCCTCAAGCTCCTGCTTCTTCTCTACAACTGTCTGCTTGTCCAGCTTGTGTTGGACTAACAGCTCCTGATCCTGATCCACAATCATCTTAAGCGAATCGGTGCGGCCCAGAAAATCAGAGAAGCTTGTCGATGAGAGCAAAACATCTAGGTAAGACACCGCTCCATCCGTGTACATCAACCGGACACGGGATCCTAAGAGTTCTTCTCTTGAGGCCACTCGTGCCTCTGCTTCATCCAATTCCGTTGCTGTAACGTTAAGGGATTCTTCTGTATCGGAAATTTTGTTAGAGATTTCGGTCATTTTACCTTTAACTTGATCCACTTGCTGCAATACATATTGTAAATTAATATTTGTCTTATTCTTATAGTGCTGCGCTTCCTGCGTTTGGGACTCCGCTTTCTCTTGCTGCGCCTTAGCTTCCTGCACCTCTTGTTGCAGCTGCTTTAATTGCTTATCGATCTCGGCAACACTTGTTTTTTTGGCATATCCATCAGAGGGTTGGAATATAGTGACAGCTAGTAACATTACGGCTAGTCCGGCGGCAATCTTCTTCAACTCGCACTCCCCATCCTTCACTCTTAAATTAAACTTTCAAAAACTTACGAATAGAAACCGTACTTCCCCAGACGCCGATTAGCACGCCTAGTCCAACTAACAGACCTACGAGCAGCAGCCAAATATCACTGAAAGGGATCAACTGCAATCCGAGCATAGGATCTCCCTGTACCGAAGATTCCAAACCGTTGTAGCCGGCATATAAAACGCCCGAAGTAATCAATGATCCAATGAGTCCAATTAATGCCCCTTCTATAAAGAAAGGCCAACGAATAAAATAATTTGTCGCGCCTACCAGCTTCATAATCCCAATCTCTTTACGCCGGGCAAGAATCGTCACCCGAATAGTATTGGAGATGAGGAACATAGACATAAGTGCCAGCCCCGCTACAAAAATAAAGCCAATGTTACGTACGGCACGCGTGATTTTAAACAATGTTTCTATCGAGCCTTTGCCATATTTCACTTTGTAGATAGGCTGCTCGGTATGTGTCTTGTTAAGGGCTTGAATCTTCTCAGCCACAAAAGCAACGGTTGTAGGTTCAATAACCTCTACCTGAAGGGTATCTGGAAGCGGGTTATTATCTTCATCGAACCCTTCCAGAAGCTCTGCGGCCTCCTCGCCCATATCCGCGCGGAGATCTTTAAGTCCCTGTTCCTTGGAGATGAACGTAATCTTGCTGACCTCCGGCATATTGCCAATTTCAGTCTGCAGGGTCTCGCGCATCTTCTGATCTGTATTCAAAGCTAGATGCACTTTGATCTGTACCTGACTGTCTGCCTCATCAGCTACAGAATTTACGTTGAGGACAAGAAGAATAAATACACCTAGAACAAAAAGAGAAACAACAATCGAAGTGATTGAGGCGATCGACATCCAGCCATTACGGAATACGCTTTTAAAGCCTTCCCGCACATGTCGCAAGAAGGTTTTAAAACTCATAACCATATTCCCCTCTCGCTTGGTCTCTGACAATGTTTCCATTCTCAATCGCAAGCACCCGTTTGCGCATTTTGTTCACAATATCTCTGTTATGGGTAGCCATTACAATCGTTGTTCCGCGAAAATTAATCTCGTCAAGCAGCTGCATAATGCCCCATGAAGTCTCGGGGTCTAAGTTACCTGTAGGCTCGTCCGCAATAATAACAGAAGGATTGTTGACGATAGCCCGTGCAATAGCGATCCGTTGCTGCTCACCACCAGAAAGCTGTGAGGGCTCACGATTCGCTTTACTTCTCAGCCCAACCAAATCAAGAACCTCATTCACACGTTTCTTGATGACTTTTTTCGGTGCTTCAATAACTTCCATAGCAAAAGCTACATTCTCGTATGCCGTCATTCTGGGCAAAAGCCGAAAATCTTGAAATACAACGCCGATATTACGGCGGACATAAGGGATTTTGCGTGGTTTTAGCTTTCCTATATTGAAACCTCCCACCGAAATCTGTCCTTTGGTAGGCACTTCTTCTCTATAAATCAATTTCATAAAAGTAGATTTACCCGCGCCGGAAGGGCCGACAACGTACACGAATTCATTGCGGTCGATTTTCACTGAAACTCCTTGCAGTGCGTGAGTTCCGTTAGGGTACGTTTTCCATACATCTTGCATTTCAATCATTTTCTCACTTCCCAATTATGACATTTTCCACTTGTGCGAATCGACATTGTCCACCTCAAGTTTCCATAAACTTCAATATTTCCGCAATGTATCTATTGTAACAAATCTGTAACTGATTGAGTACCCCGTAACTGCACGACTATTCGAAAGTTTTGTAGTGACTGGACATATACATATAAAAAAGCACCTAACGGTGCCTGTTATCAGATGTCGTAACTCCCTTTATTAGAGACTACTTGTTTCTTACTAAGTTATTATCGGTATCCCACGAAGTGTTCTTTAAGTTTTGTTACAGGGCCGCGCCTGCTTAGCGCAATCCAAATCCCCAAAAGGAGATTAATTATGAAAAAAATCCATGCTGCCCTCATAGTGGTCATCGCACTCGTCCTTATCGGCTCCTGCATTTACGGAGGGCTTCATCTATATGGCAGCAAAACTACGCTTCCAAAGGGTACAACCCTTGCCGGCTGGCAGGTCGGAGGCATGACCCTCACCGAGGTCCGCTCCCAGCTGGATCAGCGGCTGCGTGCCCTCGAATCCGTCCCTCTAGTGCTAAAAGTGGAGGGCAATGCAGATTTACCCCTAACTCTTAGTAAGACTGGGTTGAGTTATGAAGCCGCTGCTTTTCAGCAGGGCTTAAAAGAGCTTGCCGAAGGAACACTTTGGGAGCGGGTAAAGGCACGCTATAACTTCCCTCAGCTGTGGAAGCTTGAAACGCATCTGGAAATCGCACAATTCCAGAAAATTCTAAGTCCCACTTGGGAGAAGGAGTCCTTTGGTGAACCAGTGGACGCTACGCGGCGAATTACAGGCGATGACCGAATCGTATATACTTCTGAGAAAACTTCCCTGGAGGTCGATTGGACAGCTCTGGAGACTTCCTTAGGAGCAGCTGCCCCCACCAGCTTCAATCATCTGAATACCCTGTTGGAGAAGGGAATCACGATGGAAGTCCCTTTGTTAATCCTGCAGCCTGACATAACATTAAAGAAATTAAAGGAACAAGGTATCGAGCGAAAAGTAATGCAATTCAGCACCTCTCTAGGTGCAAGTGGACCTGGACGAAGCTACAACGTAGAAGCTGCTGCCAAAGCTGTGGATGGAACCATTCTCCCGCCTGGAGCCGTCTTTGATTATGGAAAAGCTATAGAAAAAGCAAAGGTGAATTACGGCTTCCGTGAAGCGCCGGTGATTGTGAACGGCAAGCTGCAAGCAGGTGTTGGTGGAGGGATCTGCCAAGTGTCGAGCACTCTTTACAATGCCGCACTGCGTATAGGGCTAGAAATTGTGGAACGCCGTAATCATTCCTTGCCCGTCAACTACTTGCCCAAAGGTCAGGACGCAACATTCGCTGAAGGTTATATCAACTTTCGTTTTCGCAATACGACTAGCAAATATCTCATAATTAAAGCAGCTGTGCAGGGTAAATCACTGACCATAAAGCTGTTCGGCACGTTTCCGCAAAATGTCACTTACAAAGTTCATTCAAAAACAGTAGAGGTGCTCCCTCCAGTCGATAAATACGTAAACGATTCTTCACTGCCTCGTGGCAGCTCACGCGTTATTCAAAATGGGAAAACCGGATATATTGTAGAAACCTACATTACAAAGTATGTTGACGGTAAATCCACTGAGGTGAATAAACTGTCCCGCGACGTATATTACGCACAAAAACGATTAATCGCCATTAATCGTGGAGGCGTGAGCAAATCCATAATCCCCGATGTCCCCCGAAAGCAGCTGGTGGAGGACGGGGTCCGCAGTGAATAGCTAACAACAAATAACCGGTCAGAGCCCCTAAGGTCTGACCGGTTATTTTTGCCAGCAATCTATTTTACCTGTAGCTTACGTTACCCGGCTTTGAAATTTACGATTCAGGGGTACATTAGAAGTAGACCCATAATCAGAAAGGATGAACATCCTATGACAACAGCTCTTGTAAATGATCTTACTGGTATTGTCCGCAGTGCTCCCGCTATTTTTGCCTCACGCACTTGCAGAGAAGCTCTTCGCGTCATGTTTCAGCATCCAGAATCCAAATGTATCGTCGTCTGCAATGCTATGAATGAACCCCTCGGATTGTTGATGAGCGAACGTTTCTTTTTAAAAGCTACAGGAAGATCCGGAGTAGATCTATTCTACAGAGAACCTGCCATGAAGCTTATGAACAAAACCCCGCTCATTCTTGACATTTCCACTCCACTCGATACGGTATTGAGCCTCGCTATGAACCGCCCAGACCCTATGAAAAGTGATTGTGTCATTATCACTCGCAAAGGTAAATTCGTTGGTGTTGCATATACCTCTGACCTTATCCGCGCCCAAGCGTAGAACCTCTTTGCTCTTCCTCTTCTACCCTAACCCTTCCTCAAAAAAGAATATCCGGTGACGTATCAATTCTCCAGTATCCATTCACCTTTTTCAGCTTCACATACACCGACTCACTGCCTTCCTGCCCGCTCGAATAAGGAACTGTTAAGTCAAATTCAGCGGTTGTTGCAGTTTTGGAGAGCATTCGGGCGGTGGCTTTTTCAAACATTAATGAGTTTCCAAGATCCGCATTCACCTGTGACATTCTACCTTCATGCTCCAAAAATTGAGTCTGCACATAATAAGCTGCTGCATTATGCGTGTAGGCTTTTTTTATGTAATTCATCAGCTTCGCCTTTGTCCCAATATCATTGGAAAGGTAACGGTACTCTTGCGCTTTATACATGAAGGTTTCCATCGGGAAAAAGTTGCCCCCACGGCTAGTATAGAAATAGATTGCTCTGGCATGTACAACAAGCGGTACCACACTTTTTACCGTCAAATTGTTTATAGTAGCTGGGCCTTCTTTTCCTGTGCCAATCACAGCCACATTTTTTATTGCCGAGCTTCCCACTGATGATGAAGCTGCCATAACTCCGCTACCTGCTGATAAAAGGCCTAAGGATAGGGCCAACGAACCAAGCATCCATTTTTTGTTCATCTGAAGTTCCTCCTCTTTCATCTGAAAAATACAGGCGATCGCCACTGTTTCAGCTTATGCACCCCGCAAGCTAAAATACCCAATAAACAGAGGAATGAAAACGTATTACAACTCTTTTGAAAATATAAAAAAACTCCACCCTCCTGATTCACAGGAAAAGCGGAGTAATATAGTTAAATAAAGTAGTACAAGAACCCTAATCGGATGCTGCTGCGGTGGCCTCAAAATACGCTGTAAAAGCTACGTTAGCAGTCAAAATACTCTCCGTATTGTTCTTAGTACGATCCTCGTAGGATTGCTGAAAATTGAAAGAGTCCACATTCACAATACGGGGTAAGGCTTGTAGTTCATCCATCCATTGCCGGATCCCCGAATATGTCCCTTCCACCACTGCAGTCATTTTGATCTGTTTGACCGTCGGGAATGACACCTCAGCTGAACCTGTCATTTGCTGAATCGGATTAGCCTCATCCATAACAAAACTAAGATCCTTTAGCCGCGCTTGTGAGGACGTGCTAACCTCCCGCAAATCAACAATCAGACCTTCGCTGTCATCGCCCTTTGGGAGTTCCCCCAGTAATTCCTTCTGTTCTAGGTCTCCCTCAGTGCCACTGCCCTTCAGCTCATTGATTTTGTTTTGGAGCATTTCTGCTTCCTTTTCCAACTGACTGATCTCGCTGCTCTGTGCGGAAATTTCCTTATTGGTCGGCTGAACACCCAGCATATAGAATGCAAACAATATCAGGAACAAAATCAGCACTCCCAGAACAATCGGCGAGCGATACTTATTGATCTGTTCCATCGCTGCTCACCTCCCCTTGGCTGGCATCCGTTTCACTGTTTTGAAGCTTATCCGCTGCTAAGTTCACTTTATAAATAGCCGTATACGTATGGTATGAAATGGCATCTGCGGCTCCTTCAGTAAGCTTTTGAATAGAGGCATCGGTCGTAAAAGACATTTGGCGAAGTTGTCTTAAATAGTTGGAAGCATCCTCCATAGTGGATACATTTACAGTCAGATCTATAGAGGTCCGGTAGGTATAGTTAATATCACGGATTAGTGCCTCCTTAGGCAATCCTTCCACTAATTCGTCCAACATAGGGACTGCAATCACCTTATTGTCCTGAAGTACTGTGATGGCTGCTTTCCGATCTAGCTGTCCAGGTCCGCTGTTCTTAAGCTTCGCGAGCTCAACTTGGAGCATAAAACTGCGATCCTGCAGGCCTTGCAGCTGTTCTTTACCGTTAGAGATTTGACCCTTATTGGCAGAAAAATAAATCCCCGTTCCGATCATCCCCAGCAGCCAAATCGCTACAAGCCCCATCGTGACATAAGGAAATAGCAATGTCTCCCGATCTTCTCTCGGCAATAGATCAATCGTATCCGTGTTGATGCTATTTTTTAGAGCGGTCCCGGCAGCTACACGGTAATCATTTAGTTCAGGGTCAGAAACAGCAGCACTAGCCATCTGTTCCAGACTTATTGGTGTTATTTCAAGTTCTGCTAGGGACTGCTGGAGCTCTAGGTCCAGTTGTTTACGAATTGAGGGAGTGCCCGTAATCACTAAATTGTTGATACGAGTGGAACCGTCATGCAAGCTGTATTGATAAAAGCTGAGCATACGGGAGATTTCCGCAGTGATTTCCACCATTTGCTCGGGTGATAAATGTTCTTCTACAGCGACAGCTGTTTCTGCCAAGGTTTCACTGTCTGTCAAAAGATCCATTCCCGCTAAATTTCTTCCTTTATGTAGATCAAGTAAGTTTATCGTACGAATGAAGACCGGATTCCCGTTTCTGAACATATAAATGTCCATTACCGATGGCTCCATATTAATCAGCATCGTCTCCGCAAAGCTCTCCCCGTGCCCAGTGGTTATAGCACGCGCCAAGGCGGTTGCCGAAATTTCGACACTGCTTATCCGAAGACCCGCCCGCTCCAGAACTTCTACGTAATCCTGAATCGATTTTCGCGGAGCAGCAAATACGAGCAGGTGACTTTGCTCCTCATCCACTTCGAGCGTTACATAGTCATAGACAGGATTTTCAAAAGGTAAATGCAGTCCCGTCTCCACTTCCAGCTTCACCAGTTGTTCTACCTGTTTGTCGTTGGTACTAGGAATACTCATTTTACGGATAATGATCTGTGAAGGGGGAATGGACAAAGAAACCTTACTGCCCCGTAACCCTTCCTTCTTCACCCACTGCCTTACCCGATCATAAAGCGCCTCGCTATCCGCCACCTGATTCTCAATGATCATGCCTGGAAGGAGCGGGAGAAACCGTTTTTTACGGACTTCCCATGACTGTTTATTCTTAAAACTAATATAACGGATTCCGGCAGCTTCAATTGAAAGTCCGGCCACTTTGGAGCCTAATCCAAGCATGTGATCAATGTCCTCCTATCCGATAAGCGAGAGATACGCGCCGATGATGTGTGAACCATATCCAAAACTAATTAAAGCTCCTATAGCTAACCATGGGCCGAAGGGTACCGGCTGTTTACGTTTGATTACACCGAGCAGCATCAGCAGTCCGCCCACCACGCTCCCAAGCAGACAAGCCACAAAAAAAGCCAAAATCACATTCGGAAAGCCAATCACCAAGCCCAGCAGCGCAAATAACTTCACATCTCCAGCCCCCATGCCACCTAATAGAACAAAAGGGATAAGAACCACTCCCCCAAGCACAGCTCCTAGCAGATGATGCCATATCGGTCCATCCGGAAATAGCAGTACAAGAATCAGCAGCAGCGGTAAAAAAAACAACAATACCCTGTTGGGAATCAGCATGTACTTCAAATCCGCAACCGTCACGATAACCGCTAAACTTACAAGAATGAACCCGATGATTCCCTTACCCGTCAGGCCAAATTGTAAATACACCCATAAAAAAAGCAAACCCGTTGCCGCTTCTCCAAGCGGGTATAATGGCGATACCCTTGTGCCGCAGTATCGGCACTTGCCTCCTGACAGCAGGTAGCTTAGCACCGGAAACAAATCCCGCGCTTTCAGCCGCGTGTTGCAGTTCGGGCAATGTGACGGCGGATTAAGCAAGGATTCCTTGACCGGCACCCGTAACGCCACTACGTTATAGAAGGAGCCTAGAATCAGACCCAGTAATGTGATGTAACTTGCGATAAATATCGTCATGGCTGTCCTCTATTAGCTTCTGGATTTTAAAAAAGGAATCGGGAAGTCCGATTCCTTAAGGATAAACCAAGATAATTCAGAAAAATAGAACATATATTTATAGAGTTATTACTTAGTCTTAGATTTCAAAACCTGCTCCGCTGTAAATGTACCCCCAGTAGTAGTACCTCCAGAAGTAATTGGTGTAGAACCTTCAGGTTGTGGAGATATCGATACCGAAGCCAATTGACCTTCCGGTGTATATGTTACAGTTCCTCCGCTGATTACCTTTTTCGAACTTGGGAGACTTAAAGGTTTATCCAAATACCCTTTATCTTGCATTTGGTCGATAGTTACTGTTACTGCATTTGTTGAATCATTAAATTTCCCATTGCTTTCACCAACAATATATAATCTGGAGGCATCATAAATTTGACGAGCAGTAGCAACATCAGAATCTTCTTTAGCATTCGATATTACATTCCCAATCAAAGGTATTGCAATAACCGCAATAATCCCCAAAATAACGATAACCGCCAGCAACTCGATCAGCGTAAAACCCTTTTGATTTTCCTCTTTGCTTAATCTTCTTTTAATCGCTTGTGCTAACATTTGATTTCCCCCTCTAAGTGGTGTGTGAGTGATAAAACCTATATTCTTCATTTCAGTGAATCCAACATCATCTTTCTTGTGCTTACGGAAACAGCTCGTCCATCGTCGTCTAATCGCCAGCGTAAGTTCGTGGATCTTGCCCCGCCTCCCCGGCGTCACCCCTCTCAATATATACAAGGAACCAAGAGGTTCACATATTACCGTACAGACTGAACATCGGCAGCATAATGGCAGCTACAATGACACCTACAACAGCAGCTAAAAAAGCAATCAGCAGCGGTTCAAGCAGCGATTTCAGACGGTCGACGGTATTCTCCACGTCCATCTCATAAAAATCAGCTACCTTGGACAACATCGTGTCGAGCGCCCCTGTCTCTTCGCCAATCGCTATCATCTGTGTAACTAGTGGCGGAAAGACCCAAGCTTTTTTTAGCGGCTCAGATAGTGGGTTTCCTTGTCTCAGCGAATCGCCTGCACTACGGATGAATCTCCCGATGACCTTATTTCCTGCTACCTCCTCAACAATCACCAAGGATTGTAGAATCGGTACAGAGCTGGCATAAAGAGAAGAAAAAGTGCGCGTAAACTGAGCAATCGAGCCCTTTTGATTCAGCTTGCCGAACACAGGAATTTTTAACTTGGCATAATCAAGGGCGTAAGCACCCTTTTCCGTACGTTTTGTAATCTGAAAAGCTATCACTAGGAGAAGTACTCCGAGTATCCAGAAATACCATTGACCTTGAATGCTTTTGCTAAGTGCCAAGACCATCTGTGTAATTGCCGGAAGCTCGGCATCCATCGATTCAAACATCGTTACAAACTGCGGCACAATCGCCCAAAGTAGATAGATAACCGCGGCAATCGCCATAACCCCTACGGTAATCGGGTACGTAAGCGCTGATTTTATCTTCTCTGTCGTGGTGTGCTGTTTCTCAAAAAACATAGCCAACCTGTCCAACGTCCCCTCAATATCACCGGATTCCTCACCGGCACGGATCATGCTGACAAATAGCTGCGGGAAGATTTTTTTATGATCCTGAACGGCTTGTGAGAACGATATCCCGCGCATCAGGCTGGAATTAACATCTACTAACGCTTTGCGCAGTGGCTTACTCTCGGTCTGCTCTGCCAAAATACGCGTTGCATCCACAATCGATACCCCCGCCCGCATAAGCGTGGCAAACTGCCTGCAATAAATGATGAAATGAAGCGGCTTAACGGGATTACCAATATAAATGTCCATCGATAAAATCGTGGTTTTGCGCTCAATCAGTGAAAATACCGTAAGTCCCCGCTTGCGTAGCTCCTCCATCGCCGTAGGTTTATCGGTTGCCGTTAGTTTCCCTTTGATAGATTTGCCTGCGGATGTCTTCACCTGATATTCAAAAAGAGGCATCAGCTGCTCACCTCCGCCATAAACGCCTTAGCTGCTGTTGGATCAATAAGCCCCTGCGATAAATAGTCACGGATGCTCATGTCCAATGTGTGCATGCCTTGTGAGCGTCCCGTTTGCATCACATTTTTGATCTGATGTGTTTTTTCGGTACGAATAAGATTGGCTACGGCTGGTGTATTGAGCAAAATTTCCGTAGCGCATAAACGCCCCCGACCTCCAGCCCTTGGGAACAACCGCTGACTGACTACTGCCAGCAGCACTGATGCTAATTGTGAACGAATCTGTCCCTGCTGATGTCCCGGAAAAGCGTCGATAATTCGGTCAATCGTCTGTGGTGCATCTGTTGTATGTAAGGTAGCCATCACAAGATGACCTGTTTCTGCGGCCGTAACTGCTGCTGAAATGGTCTCCAAATCCCGCATCTCACCAACGAGAATGACATCCGGATCCTGACGTAAGGCAGCACGTAATCCATTAGCAAAACTTGCGGTATCGCAGCCCACTTCACGTTGATCCACTAGACAGGTTCCATGGTTATGTAGAAATTCTATCGGATCTTCCAGAGTCACTATATGTTTGCTCTCCGTCTGGTTAATATAATTCAGCATAGCTGCAAGCGTAGAAGATTTGCCGCTGCCTGTGGGTCCTGTAACCAAAATTAGACCTTGTGGCTTAAGCGACAAAGTAGTTAAAATCGAAGGCATCGACAGCTGTTCCAGACTCGGAATCTCTGCAGGAATGGCCCGGGCGGCGATACTAACCTCGCCCCGCTGACGAAAAACGTTCACCCGGAATCTTACCCCACCATCAAGCGGATATAAAAAATCCAACTCGCCCGCATTCCGAAATGCTTCAATTCGTTCATTACCAAGTAGCGTTTTGGCCATATCTGCCGCTTCTTCAGCAGCCACGGATTCACCCTCAAGCGAGTGCAGCTTTCCATCCATCCGAATAACCGGCGGTGATCCTACGGAAATATGTAAGTCAGAAGCTTTGGAGGAGTAAGCCGTTTGTAATAGTTGTCTAATATCCCGCGTATACGTTGGCATTAGCCGCTCCCCCTAAGTCAGAATGCTAAATCCCTGTTAACCTCTAATGTGAGACCGTCTCGCGCATGACTTCTTGAAGCGTTGTAATTCCTTGACTGACCTTGAGCAGTCCGTCATCCATCAGTTGAACAAGCCCACGCGCTTTACCTGCTGCACGCAGTTCTTCTACTGAGGCAGTGTTTGTTATGAGCTGCCGTAAGTGATCATCAATACTGAGTACTTCATGAATCGCTATTCGTCCACGATAGCCAGAATTGTTACAGCTACCACAGCCGCGTCCACGCTGTAATTCTTCCGCAGGTAGTCCTAAGCTACGTAGCATAATTGCTTCCTGTTCAGATGGTTTGTAGGTTTCTTTGCAGTCAGTGCAGATTTTGCGCACCAGCCGCTGTGCTACCACACCAATCAGCGAAGAAGCGATCAAATAAGGTTCTACCCCCATATCCCGCAGTCGGGAGACGGAGCTAATCGCATCGTTTGTATGTAAAGTAGACAACACTAGATGACCCGTTAATGAGGCGCGAACAGCAATTTCTGCAGTTTCCGCATCCCGTATTTCACCGACCATTACGATATTCGGATCTTGTCGAAGAATCGAACGCAGCCCAGCTGCAAAGGTTAGTCCAATAGCCGAGTTTACGTGCACCTGATTTACTCCTTCAAGCTGGTATTCCACTGGATCTTCGACTGTGATAATATTTGCGCTTTCTACATTAAGTTGATTCAACGCTGAATATAAAGTTGTTGTTTTTCCGCTACCGGTAGGTCCTGTGATCAGCAAAATCCCATAAGGACGAGCTATCATCTCCTTAAAAGCTTCTGCATTCCCCTCACTGAATCCCAAAGCATCTATGGATTTGACCCCTGTGCTTAAATCTAGCAACCGCAGCACAATCTTCTCTCCGTGCATCGTTGGTAATGAAGACACACGAATATCTACCATTTTGTAATCGAACTGCATTTTGATCCGTCCGTCCTGCGGCAAACGCCGTTCTGCAATATTCAGGCGGGCCATTATTTTCAGACGGGCGGTGATAAAGCCCTGCATCTGCTTAGGAATAATCCGCTCTGTCCGTAAGGTTCCGTCAATGCGGTAGCGGATGGTTAAATTATTTTCACCTGGATCCATATGTATATCAGACGCCCGCAGAGCAACTGCCTGCTGAATCATCTGGTTGACCAAACGTACGATTGGGGAGTCCTCATCTGTAATCTCTGTCTCTTCTATTTCTTCCTGTGTCGGGAGTTCTACCAGCATCTGATTCATAGAATCGCGCATGCCATAGTGACGCGCAATCGCCCGCTGCAGCTCATCTCTCGTAGAAATAGCGGGTTCGATCCGGAAGCCAGTACTCATACGTAAATCTTCTATCGCAAAATAATCCAGCGGGTCCGCCATCGCAACCATCAGCTTGCCGCCCTCTTTTAAGAATGGAAGCACCTGATATCGCTTAGCCATACTTTCAGGGATTATCTGCGTGATTGCGGGATCTATCTGGTATTTAAATAAACTGACATGCGGGATGCCGAGTTGAAATTCAAGCACTTCAATCAACTGCTGCTCCGTAATATAGCCTTGAGAGATTAGCAGATCGCCGAGCTTACGTTTGCTCTTACGCTGTTCCGCGAGAGCCTCAAGCAACTGGTCCTGCGAAATAATATTATTTTCTACCAGCAAGTCTCCCAGTCTCTTTTTCGCGATAGCCAAGTCTATTCATCTCCGTATGCCGTTATTTATGCCGGCTGAAATAATGGATATTTTTTATATAAATAGAAATCAAACTCCCAGCAAAATTCGCTCAAAAACGAAAGATATAATTACCATAAATACGCCTTCCATAAATTTGTCAATTTTGAGTATTTTTCAATCTAACTAGGACTTTAGTTATAATTTAATAGGTATATTTCAATAGATTTATGTTGTCTATCAATGCTGAATGTCCTAGAATGTATATAACATAGATTGGATAATTTTACAACGACACGGAATGAAAAAGGCTGTCGGAATCTAGCATATACGAGACGGAATACAACCATATCTGCCAATAGTTAACAATCAGGGAGAGATGACAATGAAACTTGCCAGCAACAAAAAAGTTTTTATTTTTACAGTAACTACCCTGCTTCTCCTTCTGCTTGTTCTGCCGATCAAAAATCACTTTATGAATGTCGATGCCAGTTCAAATGAATACCAAATTCGTATGCTGGAGGTTACGGAGAATGGGGTTAGTGAGCTTGCGTCTCTAAAAACGGGAATATCTAACCTTACCATTGACACGATGAGTATGAAGCGCTTTGTGGCGCTGCGGGATGATCTGGACGGGAGATATGATGCAGTATATATCGGGAAGGGAACTTACAATCCTGCACAGGTAAGTAATCAACAACCCGCCTCTGAGGAAAATAGAGCTAAGGCCCTTAATACCAAAAGTATGAAGAACGACATTACTCATCTGAAGGCTGATCAAATTACAAAGGAATTTATCAACAAGGGATTATATGTTTTTTTTCATAGCCAGCCCTTTAAAGACAAAGATGCAAAACCTCAAACTGAGCAAGGTATACTGTACAGCTCTTTTAACAGTTATCGTCTTTCCACCTCCAACCCAAATGTTAAGTTTGTAGATGACAGTGAACTCGCGGATATTTTTGCCGATTTAAAAAAACAAGACTCCAAATACATAAACGACTTGAAGAAACGCCCTCATCTACAAATTACGAATAGAATTCCCAACTATGACCCTAATGCAACTAACAGCAAAATCTATGTTCCTGGGGAGAAGCTTTCTTTTAATTTCAATGTCACCACACCCTCTACACAAAATAGTGCTCCGCTCTCAGTCAAACTGTACGTTGGTCTTGATAAATCCATCAAAATGGGAGAAAAACAGGTCGTTGCTGAAACTGAGATTAGTACATCCAGCGGAACTATTGAATACACTTTGCCAAAAACATACTCTGGGTTACTCTACTGGAAGCTAGAAGTTAATGATTACCACAGTACACAATTAAAAGACTTCGACAGCGGTGTAATTCGTTACCGTGGCGAGAAAACCATAGTAAATATTCTTCAGGTTATGCCTGACACTCTAACAGAAAGCAGCCTCCTGAACACTAGTAATATGAATCCGAATTTTCTCGATACATCTGACTATAAGCTCGATATAAAAATCAAAACGATGACTGAATTCAAAAACTATATTGATGACAGCTATGCTGCAACACATAGTTACGGACTAAATGGCACTTATGACATGCTCATCTTTGGATTTGTAGACGAATACTACAAAAAATCTAATTTAAACACTAATGCGATCAACGCTATTACACAATTTACTGGTACCTTCAAGCAAAGCGCCTTGTTCACTCACGATACCATCATTAATTTAGATGCAAATAAAAAGAACTGGATCAATAATTTCATGGGGATTACTGGTCAGGTGAATCCTGAGACCAACTTAGGCCATAATGCCATCAATCTTTCCACCAAGGTTAAGCCGGTGAATGACGGGCTTTTGATGCAATATCCTTTTTATCTAAGCAAGAGGGACGACAGCAACCAGCAAATCGATATTTCCACACCACAAATTGCACCAACACATAACCAGTACTTCACACTTAATTTGGAAGATCCTGAAGTAGTATCTTGGTATAACATTCAAAGTGAAGCATCAGGTACGAGGATAAAACCAAATGGAGAATATAATCAATACCAACGTGATACCGAGGATAGCTGGAATCAATATTACACATATTCCAAAGGAAATATTACCTACTCAGGTACAGGTCACTTTTTTGGAGTAAGTGATATTCCAGCCAATCTAAAGAAATTCCCGGACTGGGAACAACAATTGTTCGTTAATACTATGTATCGTGCTTTTATTGGGGCCAATCATGCTCCAGAGATTACCGTGCATACGCCGGCTAATGATTCATCGATTCCGTCTTATCAAGAAACACTCCTTGTCGACTATACAGTAACTGATTTGGACTTTAACGATCGTGATCTAACAACTGAAGTCCGTTTCAAATCAGGGAACACGTACTTTCCCAAGATTGAAATAAGTAAGATGAACATCAAATCCGGTCAAAATATATATAGAACAGTTGACAATCCGCTTCCAAACGGAGGTCTACTCGACATCGAAATTAAAGCTTGGGATCAAAATGGTGCGCTCTCAAGTAAAACGCTCAGAGTAAATGTCCTGCCGTCAAACACCAATTTGAGTGTAACACGATCTCTCTCTCAGAATGTTGTGAATGGCAAAATAGAAAAGGGAGAACCGGTCACTCTTAGTTATTCCATCACCCCAAAATCTGTACCGTTTGATAAAGTCGGCACGGTCAACCAGACCTCTAACACACAATTAATATCGGATATTGTATTTACCGAGAATCTCCCACCTAACCTGGAGATTTCAGGAGAATTACCTGCCGGTACGATCGTCACTGGAAATGCAACCAGTGGATTTAGATTGACACGCAATCTAAATGACATAACCTATTCATTAAAAACGGTGAACGGCGCCCAAATCTATAAACCAGACTCTGAACAGCCTATAACGTTCCAAATCACAGTTAAACCGACCGAGACCCAAACCTATATTTTAAATGATTCCAAACTTAGTTATATCGATATTCATGCCACATTGCCACCGCTAGGAATCTTAGGTAAATACAATGCACTTATCCTTCATACCACTTCACTTCGTGGTGGAACTATCAAGGGACCACTGGCTTCCGGGGGAACAGTCAACTTCAACAACGCGGGTATTACAGTAAATGAACAATTTAAAGACCAAGTGCCATATGGTATTGTCACGGGCGGAGATGTTTCCCTTCCTGAAGGAACAGTTTACGGAAACCTAATGGTTAAAGGCACCGTTAAAGACCAACGTCCTGGTTCTATCCAAAATGGTACCATCAATTACGGAGAACTTCTCGATTTCAACAAGCAAGAGAGTTATCTCCTTGGACTCTCTGATGCTATTGCCAAGCTGCCTTCCAATGCCACGGCGACTCATGAATACGGAAAACTTACGGTCACAGGTAACTCAGATATCAATATTGTTAATATTTCTAGTTCAGCGTTAAATACGCTTAACAGTTCCGAGCTTAAGGTTCCGCAAGGATCAACGGTAATTGTTAATGTACAACAAGACAGTAACAGTGAACCATTCTTACATTTCCCACTGGGGAGCGACGGTAGCCGTGTGCTATACAACTTCCCTAACGCCAAGCCTTTGCTAATTTCCCAAGCCAACGTATACGGAACCATTCTGGCACCACGATCTACTATAAACTTTGATGGAGGACAGGTGTATGGAACAATCATTGGAGCTTCAATGAATATGAGTAGTGCCACTTTATACCATTTCCCTTTTGCCGGTAGCCTACCAGCGGAAATCTATCCGCTACCTGTTCCAATCCCAACAGATCCTTCATCGACTAATTTAGCGCGGACTACAATTTCGTTTGAGACTTTAACTTTTACAGCCGAATATAAGATTAACGCCCTGCAATTGGATGACAAAACTATTTATGTAGGAGATGAGATTCGACTAATCCCAATAGTTACGCCTTCAGATTTAAGTAATTCTGCATTCCTCTGGACAACTAGTAATGCTTCAGTTGTGCAAATAGACTCCAACAGTGGCGATATTATCGGTTTGGCCAAAGGATCAGCACAAGTCACTGTTAAGGCTCTTGATGGTAGCGAAGTTACTGGTACTGCATTCATAACTGTAGAAAAACGTAATTCTCGTTCTCTATCAATTAAAGGATATGAAACAGGGAGAATCTATGAATCCATTACGTTAAGTGCCTCGTACGTTCAAGACAGTAAAGAACCTGAGACCAACATAACCTATATCTGGTCCGTTAAAAACATTACCTCTGGGGCAAGCACTGCTGTAATTAATACCAATCCAGAGTATCCCGGTGATGATACCGAAAAGATTTTCAGTGCGACGCAGTCAGGAACTTACCTAGTAAGTCTTACTGTAAATTCAAGTAACCCGGTTCCAATTACCCAAGAGAAAACCATAACAGTTACTAACCCACTAACCTCATTGTCGATTACAGGTCCAACAACGGTATTGATAGGAGGGCAAATCGATCTAAGCGCAAGTAGAAATCCTACGTATGCTGATCCAGCAACGCTAAGATGGAGATTCGTGAAATCAACGGATAAAAATATTACGGATGACACTATTACGAATGATCATATTGCTACTCTTACGCCTTCTAGTGATGGCTCAACCGCTAAATTGACGGCTGGTGATACCGCTAAAGAAGGACTGCTGATTGAGGTTTCATTCAAAGATATGACTTCAACACATGAGGTTAACATCGTTGAGTTAACGGGAATAAGATTTAAAGAACAGTCTATTACTATTGAAGTGGGCCATACTTTCCAATTAACCAATATTTTATGGGCATTCCCAACCTCCGTCTCGATAAAAGACATCAAAGATAACTTGAGCTGGGTAAGCGACAATTCTTCAATCGCCAGTGTCGATAATGGAACCAATATTGATACCAGAGGAATTGTTACCGGTGTCAAAAAGGGATCAACCACCATTACAGTGACTTATACCGGAAGCACAGGCACAACAGCAGAAGCAGATATTACGGTTAAGGTTGTAGAACCCCAGAATGACGATCGTTACTAATCTTTACATTTAAAAATAAGAAACTTCCAACGAAAAAAAGGGTATCCCTAAGCACTCGCTTAAGGATACCCTTTTTCAATTGGTCTCAATGACTCACAAGCTCCAGAGGGCCTACAGTTACATTCACCTGCTGCACACGCGGGAGGCTAGACTGCTGATGAGTAAAAACATCCTGATTATATTGAATCTGAAAACGGTGACCCAAATTATATCGATCCGCATCCTGATTTTCAAAATTAAAGCCGAGAGCCGGATCTAAGGGCTCAGTTACTCCTCCTAGTACTGCGTTTACTGTAAGATTCCCTTTGGCAAAGAAGCCACCATTTAACCAAAAGATTGACCCCACTCCGTACAAATCAGCGTCACTATCCGTGTAAAAAAAAGCTTTCATATAAAATGAATCCTGCTCAACTTTTTTCTTAGGTGGATTAGTAAAAGTATCAATTCGGTTAATGAGCACATCTCCTTGAGATATGAGGACTAACTCCTTACTACTTAAACCTTGGATCACGGCATCCTCTACTTTCGTTTCTCCTAAAACAAACATAGTAGAGTTGAATTTCACCTGACCTTTAATAGTAACATTACCTGTAACTAGAATATTAGCTTGTATCTCCAAAATTTTAGTTATATCTGGGCTATAGTTATTTACCTCCAGATCACCATTAACAATAAGCCATTTGGGCTTATTAGAAGGATTACCTGTTTTGGCTTCATCACTAAACTTTAACTGTTTGTAATCAATTCCATCGATAAGCAGATTACCGTTATAAAACGTAGAATTATTCAAATCTTTATCCAACAAGGAGTTCTGATATATTCTCAATTGTTCTTCGTATTGGCTGCACTCTAGTTCATACTTATCCTTTTCTTCTTTTGTCGGATTATCTTCAAGTACTGGCTCAGTGTAGGGTGGATTCTCATCGGGTAGTCTATCTAATGTTGTTGTGCTTAAATAATTCCCCAGTTGATTATCCTTAATAGCTTGCTTAAGTTCAGACCTTTTCCCGGTCAACCCTGTCGCTTCCTCCACTTTATCAAGAAACGATTCCAGCACATTAATCTGCACGAACTTTTTTTGCGGTTTGATAAACACCTGCTCTTTATTAACTCCCAGTATGTTAGGAAGAATAATTGAGGCGTTGTTTTTATTTACTGCTGCATTAATAATTCCATTTCCGGAATATTTAATACTTTCAAGTGATTGCACATGCACCTCAGGAAGAGGTTCCGTAGATGCTAGACTGGCAGGGTCTTTTAGTAATTCTACTTTAGGATATTGAGTCTTTTCTTTAAGATCTTTCACTTTCTTATACGTATAAACAGCCGTATCGCTGATGTTTAGTTCTTCACCCGCATATATATTGCCATGGAGACCAGGTGCTCCGTTTAATGTTAATACTTTTTCCGATCCAAAAGCATATTTAAGAAAATCAGGATAGGTATCAATGACTATCTTTTGTCTCAGCTGTCTGATGACGCCATTAACTGTGGCTTGTGCTTCAATATCGACATAATATTTTTGCTTATCCTGCTTCTCATAGGTGATGCTTTTGATCGTACCGCCAGCTCCAGATAGCCCCGTACTTACGCCATTGTTAACGCCGACAACTTTGGTGGTCACCTCATTAACAATACTTTTAATCTCATCTTCCATATGATCAGGATCAATATCCGTACGCCCGTCCAACTTCGTCTGTATGTATGCCGCTGCTTCATCGAGCCCCTTTTGAGCCAGATGCAGGCTCTGCACGTCGTTTTCCCTTGTCTCCGTTCGTTGTGCGCCACCCATCGTTGCCCCGAGTACAGCTACTCCGAGTATAGTAAGTAGAAGAGCAACAAACATAACTAATACTAGGGCTGAGCCTCTTTCATTATTCTTCATCCCTCCTGCTCCTCCTAGAATCCGAATTTACTTTTCAACTCCAATGGGTAATCCCTTCCGTCGTAGCTCTGAACTAGCGATAAATCTATAGATATCAAGCCGCTATCACAAGGGATGCTATTCTGACACTCTAAAGTTATAGCAGAACCCTGTTCTAATTTAGATATCGTCTCAGTTCTTGCATCTACTGGTGGATCGACTACATCAGGATTTGCTATTGTAAGAGCACCATTAACAATACGAATCTGAGACTTAGTTCCATCCTGACGTTCTAACGTAATGTAGCTATCAATAATAGTCCCTGCATCATTTTTGAGAATAGTTGGAGTGACCTTCTCAGGAGCAAATGTATACAACTCCGTTATAATCGCGGACATTAACAAATCACCTTCGTCTCGTAATGAGTTTTCAATCGATATTTTATGATAGCTTCGTAAGCCCAGCATTGTTATCCCCGAAATAATTCCCGCTGCAACTGTAAACAACGATAGTGCCACAATTAGCTCCACTAAGGTAAAGCCGCCTTCTCTGCGAAGAAGATTAACGAATTTTCTCATCGGTAATATATCCCTCCACAACAGGTTCACTTTGAGGTCCGCCAGAAGAATCCGCTCTGCTGACTTTGACCAACACAGGTAACAAATATACTGCCATCTTCTGTTTCTCCGGATCACTAGATTCCAAGCTTTGGTTATGTAGATCACGCTGATATTTAATATCTATCTGATAGTTCACACCATTTATTGCAGGATTCAAAACCTGGTTTAAGATTTCTGTATCCTGAACAAGCCCCTTGTAATCCTCACATTTCAGAGAATCATCCGTATCCTTTTGGCATTTCGCCGCCTCTATCGCATCATGATTCTGCTTTATAAAAAATTTCTGCATCGCCTCAAAATCCTGCTTCTCCACATAAAACAGTGCATTCCGCGCCAGATTGACCATAATCGTTTTGTTCTGGTTCGATTTAGAGTAACTCATGGCGTTAGTAAAGTAAGACGTAAGCACCAGTGAAACTATCGATAAAATTACAATAGCTGCCAGCACTTCGATTAATGTAAATCCTTTTTCCTGCTTTAGGCCCGGTTTCATCCTACTTTCCGCCTCTCGCCTATGAAAATACTTTTCGTATTTGCACGTTTTTCCTAAATTTTCTACTTCCATTATATTCTCTCATATCCAGCTACAGCAATCCTCAAAACCCTTATAATTCAGATATTTCTACAATATCTCTCCCTTTTGGTCTATGCTATGATTTGGAAAGAGAGGAGATGAATGAAATGGCTTTAATAGAGTGCAAATTTTATTCTGAAGTACTAGGTTTGAATACCTCAATGACTGTAATTTTGCCGCAAAAAACAACTACACAAATCGGGATGAGTAATGTAACAAGAGGTGATCTTCACCCTACTTTGTATTTACTGCATGGCTTGTCTGACGATGATTCGATCTGGCTGCGCCGGACTTCCATAGAACGGTATGTAGCGGAGATGGGGATAGCTGTGGTAATGCCAAATGTGCACCGCAGTTTCTACACAGATATGGCCATGGGGGGCCGTTATTGGACCTTCATTAGTGAGGAGTTGCCGATGCTGGCGCGCTCATTTTTCCCGCTTTCCGATAAACGCGAGGAGAACTTTGTAGCCGGGTTGTCGATGGGTGGTTATGGAGCGATTAAGCTGGGACTGCGTAAACCGGAATCTTTTGCAGCAGCAGCGAGTTTGTCTGGAGCACTTGATATGGCGCATAATTTCTTGAACGGGGAAGGTGCTACCACTAAAAGCAAAGAATACGAAATGATCTTCGGAAAAGAAGATACCGCTGGAACGCCGGAAGACCTTCTTTGGCTGCTTGAGGAAGTGAACCGCTCCACGGGGCCAAAACCAGCGTTGTATCAATGCTGTGGCACAGAAGATTTCCTATATACCGATAACTTGAGATTCCGCGATGCCTGCCAGGCAACCTCACTTTCTTTAACCTATGAAGAAGGTCCGGGGACACATGAATGGGGATACTGGGATGCCAAAATCCGCGATGTGCTGGCATGGCTACCTTTAAAAAGTAACTAGCTGTACTTAATAGACCACAAAAAGATGCAGCCATAAGCTGCACCTTAATATCTGTTCTACTCAGATTGCCCTCTTCGGAGGGTTCTTCTCGCTTAATTGCTTACCGTCCTTATAAGAACGCCGAAGGCAATTATGCTTGTTTGGTGATATTTTTAAATAATCCAGTCTGTTCTGTGATTCCTTTTTCAGCAGCAAATCTTTCAATACTCGATGCACCAAAGAATCCATCTATGCCTTCTGTCCGTTCAATTACGTACGCCGCATCTTCCGGCTCTGCAATCGGTCCACCGTGACAAATCACCATAATATCTGGATTTACTGCTTTCCCTGCTTTAATAATCGCTTCGATTCTTTCTACACAATCATCCAATGTCAGTGCGGTCTTAGCTCCAATTGTACCTTTGGTAGTCAAGCCCATATGTGCCACTAAAATATCTGCGCCCGCTTCTGCCATAGCTTTTGCTTGCTCAGGATCAAATACATAAGGAGTGGTGAGCATATCCAATTCATGCGCAGCTCTAATCATATCTACTTCTAAACCATATCCCATGCCGGTCTCTTCTAGATTCTGTCTGAATACGCCATCGATCAAACCTACAGTTGGGAAGTTTTGTACGCCGCTAAAACCTTGTTCCTTAAGTTGTTTTAAATAAACCTCCATTACTCTAAATGGATCTGTTCCGCATACGCCTGCTAATACAGGGGTGTTTTTTACAACAGGCAATACTTCCGAGCCCATTTCGACTACAATTTGGTTGGCATCCCCATAAGATAATAACCCTGCCAGTGATCCACGGCCTGCCATTCTGTATCTTCCTGAATTATAAACAATCAGCATATCTGCTCCGCCAGCTTCACTGCTTTTTGCAGTAATTCCTGTGCCAGCCCCCACGCCTAAAAGAATCTTTCCATTTGCCACTTCTTCCCTAAACTTCGCCATGATTTCAGTTCTTGTATTTTTGTTCATGTGTAACGCCTCCATTTAAATATTTATTTATCTTATAAAAGCCTTATTTGCTCATGAGATCTATTAGCTTCTGCGCTGCTGCTTCTGCAAACTCCACATCATTAATGGCACAATCCATTTCGATAACCTCGACAACATTTCTGTTTACACCATTTCTTAAGGTATCAAATAACATTTGATCTTCCTCTACGCCATAAAAAGCTTCCCCTGCAACATCAATGCCAGATATCCCTTTAAGCGGCAGCATTAACACCGTTTTCTCTTTGGCCATATTTAATTTCTCGACAAGCTTTTTGCCGATGGCTTCATTTTCTTCTACTGTTGTTCTCATCAGAGTAACTGTTGGATTGTGTTTATAAAACTTATGTCCAGCAAATTTGGCTGGTACCGTATCATAAGGGCCAAAGTTGCACATATCAAGCGCGCCTACCGAGACAACCTGTGGAATATGATGTTTACCAGCAGCTTCTAACCGATGAGGTCCTGCATTCAGCACACCGCCAATAATTTCGTCCGCCCACTCTGTTGTTGTCAGATCCAATACGCCTTCAATAAAACCAGCCTCGATCAATGCTTCCATGGACTGGCCGCCTACACCTGTTGCATGGAATACAAGCACTTCATATCCTCTAGCTTCAAGATAATTACGGGCTGCCGTCACACAGGGGGTTGTTACCCCAAACATTGTTGTAGCTACTAATGGTTTTTTCTCTATCACTTGTTTATTCTCAAATTTAAGCATACCGGCGATGGCGAAAGCTGCATTGGTAAAAATCTTTGTTGAAATGGAGTTCAGACCAGCAACATCTACAACTGATGGCATCATGACAATATCACTAGTGCCTACATATGGAGCAGTATTCCCTGAAGCTACGGTCGAAACCATCACTTTTGGTACACCAATAGGCAATGCCCGCATACCAGGGGTTACAAGTGAAGTGCCTCCAGTGCCCCCAAAGGAGATAATTCCATCAAATTTGCCTTGCTTATATAATTCAGGCACTAATTTTTCCATACCTTTGGCTAATAATTCTGTTGCTAGTGCTCTATCTTTTTTGGCAACGAGCTCATCTATACTTACACCCGCGGCTGCTGCTACTTCTCTATTAGAGATATCCGGTGTAAAAGTGGGCTCAAACACACCTGTATGAATTGTAAACGTACCCAGCTCCAAGCTTTCCAGTAAATTTTTAATGTAGAGATATTCTTCACCCTTGGTGTCAAAAGTTCCGGCAATAGCAATCGTCTTCATTTCTTCAACCTCCTCTTCAAATATCTGCAACAAGAAATATAAAGATAATGTATAATGTGAAACTTATGCTTTCTTATATTTCAAAAAAGCATGATCAACTTATGAGTTAATCATACTTCTTTGATTTATGGATGAAAACGCTTTTATGTCTTATGTTTTTGTGTTTATGTTAGATTTATATTGTTTTGGAGAGAACCCTTTATACTTCTTGAACATTTTGCTAAACTGCGCATAATCCTGGTATCCAACTAATGGCGCTAGCTCAGATAACTGGATATGGTCTCTATGTAATATTTCCGCCGCCTTATCCATCCGAAATTGCACGAGATACGTTTGAAAGCTACAACCTACTTTTTTGGTAAACAAACTACTCAAGTAACTTCGGGATACATGTGCCACCTTAGCTAAATCTGCAAACAAGATCTCATTCATATAATTTTGAGCTACGTATTCTTTTACAAATTCAACATAATCATAGTGCTTTGTGATGCCGTCTAACATTTTGACCATAAAATCATCTTCATCCAGCGTCCCCGACACTTTAAAAGCTTTGGTTATATTCGTAATGGACTTCTCCGATGGAATTCTTTCAAAAGCAGAGCCTCCGATATATCCCATCAAGTTTTGATTATTGCTGTACATATATTGCACATCAATTGGCGTTTTCACCGGACCACCGTAAACCAGCTTAATTAAATCTGGCTTTAGCTCATTGCATGTATTAAATATCTTGTCCGCTTTAACCTTGGCCGCTTCCAGAGAGAATACTTTTTTAGCGCCTAATAACCCGCCTTCTGTTAGACCTAGATGTGCACAAATAATATCCGCTCCAGCCTCAATCATCTGTGCTGCCTGGATTTCGTCAAATACAAAAGCAATGGTAAACAAATTCTTCTCATGGGCTATTCTTATGGCTTCTACTTCAAGTAGATAACCATTCCCCTCTTCTTCGAGCGCTTCTCCAAATTGACCATCTATTAAACCAACCGTGGGGTAATTATTAATGCCGGCGAAGCCTCTATTCTTTATTTCACTTATATAGGATTCCATATCTTTGGTCGGATCAGTTGCATTGAGGCCAAAAATAATAGGGATATCTCTGACCAACGGTATGATCTCTCTAGATGCAAAGTCCATCACCATATCATTGCTATTACAAAATGGTAAAATACCAGCGAGAGAGCTCCTCCCCATCTGGCGAAATTTACCCGAGTTTAACATCAGAATAAAATCAGCTCCACCTTGCTTCGCATACTTTGCCGTTATACCAGCACCGGTGGCTACTCCAATAATATGATTGCCTACTTTTAATTCCGATCTAAGCTCGTCTAGGATTTGCTTTCTGTTCATATCTACGAACCCTCCTATCCTAACCTAAGGATAACCGTAAAGAACACTGCTAATCCAGTCATAGTTCATTTAGTTAATAAAAAAAATCCCGCCTGACACCTATAAAGGTCTGAGGCGAGATTTGATATTAATACGGTTTACAATATAGCATCCCCGTGTTGTACAACCCATTCATTAGCTTCGTGCAATGCCAGCTCTGCGCGTTCAATTGCAGCCTTCACCTGCACGGTGGCTGTGCCGCCATAAACGTTACGAGCGTTAACTACAGCTTCCGGTTGAAGAACAGCATAGATATTCTCGTCGAAAAGCGGCGAGAATTGCTTGAACTCTTCCAGGGTCAAATCCAACAAGAATTTGCCTTCGTTGATGCAGTAGAGTACCGTTTTCCCGATTACCTCATGCGCTTGGCGGAAAGGAAGCCCCTTGCCTACCAAGAAGTCGGCGATATCCGTTGCATTCGAGAAATCCGTGTTCACCGCTTCACGCATACGACCTTTGTTCACCTTCATAGTGGAGATCATCGGCGCGAACAATTGTAGTGCACCAGTCAGCGTAGTAACCGTATCGAACATGCCTTCTTTGTCTTCCTGCATATCCTTGTTGTACGCCAGTGGCAATGATTTCAGCACCGTCAGCAAACCAATCAGGTTGCCGTAAACGCGGCCTGTTTTGCCCCGTACCAGTTCTGGTACGTCAGGGTTCTTCTTCTGCGGCATAATGCTGCTGCCTGTGCAGAAAGCATCATCCAGTTCTACAAAGCTGAACTCTGTGCTGCTCCACAGCACCAGTTCCTCACTGAGTCTGGATAGATGTGTCATGATAAGGGAAGCATTCGCCAAGAACTCCACGATGAAATCGCGGTCGCTGACAGCATCCAGACTGTTCTCATACACACTGTCAAAACCCAGTTGTTCTGCTACAAAATGACGGTCAATCGGGAAGGTCGTTCCAGCAAGCGCTCCTGCTCCGAGTGGCAGCACGTTGATCCGTTTGTAGCTGTCCGTCAGACGTTCTGCATCGCGGCGGAACATCGATACGTAAGCCAGCAAGTGATGAGCAAACAGGATCGGCTGTGCCCGTTGCAAATGCGTATAACCAGGGATAATGGTCTCCACATTGTCTTTTGCCTGTTCGATCAAAGCTTCCTGCAGCTCATGCAACAAACTAACTAGCTCAACTACACGACCACGTAAGTAAAGGTGCATGTCCGTCGCCACTTGATCGTTACGGCTACGTCCTGTGTGCAGCTTACCGCCAACTGGACCGATTTCCTCGATCAGATGTTTTTCAATATTCATATGGATGTCTTCATCCGATACTGAGAAAACAACCTCTCCAGCATTAACCTTGTCCAGCACTTTGTTCAGACCTTGTTTGATTGTTTCCACGTCTTCTTGTGGAAGGATTCCGCATTTGCCCAGCATCGTGACATGTGCCAGACTGCCTTGCACATCCTCTTTGGCCAAAGCCTTATCAAAGCCAATGGAAGCCGTATATTCCTCCACCAGCTTGTTCGTTCCTTTAGTAAACCGTCCGCCCCAAAGCTTGCTCACCTGTTGTTTCCTCCTCTTGGACGCCAGAGGGCCGCTCCTATCCTGACGGGAGGAACGGCCTTCGGGGTTGCCCGTTTAAGTATATGTTATCGTACTATTTAGAAGCTCCATTTACACCTGTAGAAACTTTAAGGCGCAAAGCGTTCAAGTGGATAAAACCAGTGGCATCCCCTTGATCATAAGCTTGTGTAGGATCAGCTTCCATCGTTGCAATCTCAGGATTGTACAGGCTGACTGGGCTCTTCACTCCAGCGCCGATGATGTTGCCTTTGTACAGTTTAAGACGAACAGTACCTGTTACATTTTGCTGGCTCTGTGTTACAAGAGCTTGCAGTGCGATACGCTCTGGAGCGAACCAGAAACCATTATACACCAAAGTGCTGTAACGAGTGATCAGGCTGTCACGCAGGTTCATCACTTCACGGTCCATCGTGATGGATTCCATTTTGCGATGAGCGACGAACAGGATCGTTCCACCCGGAGTCTCATACACACCACGGCTCTTCATGCCGACAAAACGGTTCTCAACCATATCCACACGTCCGATACCGTGTTTACCGCCCAGCTCGTTCAATTTCTCCATCACTTGAAGTGGGTTTAAGGACTCACCATTCAGCGCTACGCAGTCTCCCTTAACGAAATCGAGTTCCAAATATTCCGCTTCATCCGGAGCATCCTCTGGAGCGTTGCTCAGTAGGAACATTCCTTTGTTCTCTGGTGCACTTGGATCAAACCAAGGATCTTCCAGTACGCCGCTCTCATAGCTGATATGCAGCAAGTTACGGTCCATCGAATACGGCTTCGCCGCAGAGGCTTGTACCGGAATATCATTAGCTTCCGCATAAGCAATCATTTCCGCACGACCTGGGAATTGATTGCGGAACTCTTCTAGACGCCAAGGTGCGATCACCTTGATGTTCGGAGCCAATGCAGCTACGCCAAGCTCGAAACGGACTTGGTCGTTCCCTTTGCCTGTCGCGCCGTGCGCGATAGCCGTTGCGCCTTCAGCGATGGCGATATCTACCATGCGCTTAGCGATCAATGGACGAGCAATACTAGTTCCGAGCAAGTATTGGCCTTCATAAAGTGCGCCAGATTGGAACATCGGGTAGATGAAATCGCTAGCGAACTCATCGCGCAGATCGTCGATGTATACTTTCGATGCGCCAGTAGCAAGTGCTTTTTCCTCCAGACCGTCGAGCTCTTCTTTTTGGCCGATATCGGCTGTGAAGGCGATGATCTCCGCGTCATAGGTTTCTTTAAGCCATTTCAAAATAACGGATGTATCCAATCCGCCGGAATAGGCGAGTACAATTTTTTCTTTAGCCATGGTGTGGCAACTTCCTTTCGTGTGGGCTATATAAATTAAAATAAACGTGCCTTTGCCAGCACTCTGACGATAAATCGCAATTACACTGAATATTTGGACTTCCGGTCGCTGTTATCATCAGATTTCTTTTATTTCAAACCGCATTGTGCGGATAAAATCTGATGATAAAGGCGAACGCTACGCTCCTACAGTTCCAAAAATTCCGCTCCATTACTCCATCGTCCAAAGTCTAACTTCGCCCAACATTAATTCAATTTATATAGTGATTTATATTTTATATTTTTAAAATTCCTTAACTCATCAACGCAGCCATTAAAGCTTTTTGCGCATGCAGGCGGTTCTCAGCCTGATCAAAGATCACCGAGTTAGGGCCGTCAATCACGCCTGTGCTGACTTCTTCCTCACGGTGGGCTGGCAGGCAGTGCAGGAAGAGATAGTCGCTCTTAGCGCCTTTTACAAGCTCCTCATTGACCTGATAGTCCTTGAATGCCGCTTCACGTGCCTTTTGCTCCTCTTCGAAGCCCATACTCGCCCATACATCTGTATAGATGACGTCAGCGTCTTGTACAGCTTCTTGCGGGCTACGAGTGACCACAATCTTCGCTCCGGTTTCTTTAGCGATCTCACGAGCTTCTGCGACAACCGCTGCATCCGGCTCATAACCTTCCGGTCCGGCGATAGATACGTCCACGCCCAGCTTAGCTCCGCCAATCATTAAGGAATGCGCCATATTGTTGCCATCGCCGATGTAAGCCAGCTTCAGGCCTTTGAGCTTTCCTTTGTGCTCATAAATCGTTTGATAATCCGCCAGCACTTGGCAAGGATGTGCCAGGTCACTAAGACCATTGATTACGGGAATAGAAGCATAACGAGCGAGATCTTCGACCTTGTCATGACCGAAGGTACGGATCATAATTCCATCGAGATAACGCGACATTACTTGCGCTGTATCACCAACAGTTTCTCCGCGTCCAAGCTGGATATCATTTTTGCTTAAGAAAAGGGCATGCCCTCCCAGCTGATACATTCCAACTTCAAACGACACACGCGTACGTGTAGAGGATTTTTCAAAAATAAGACCAATCGTCTTTCCCTTCAGCGGCTGAAATTCTTCGCCATTTTTCTGTTTCTTCTTCAGCTCAATCGCCGAATCAATCAGATACGTAATTTCCTCCGGGCTGTAGTCGTTCAGCTCCAGTAAATCACGGCCTTTCAGTTGCTGCGCAATGGTGTGTTTATTACTCTGTACGCCCTGACTCATGAGCTTACCTCCCCGTTTGCTTGTTTAGCATAAGTATGAATGAGTTCGCATAGGATGTCCACCGCTTGGTCGATCTCCTCTTTGCTTACATATAGATTTGGCAGCAGACGAAGAACATTAGGACCGGCTGTCACGAACAACAGGCCTTTCTTTTGTCCAGCCAGTACAATATCGCCTACTGGGGATTGACATTCAATCCCGATCAACAGCCCTTTACCACGGATATCCTTCACAAAAGAACAGTCCGCCAGCTTCTCTTTCAAAAGGCCTGTCAGGTATTTACCCATTTCTTCGGCGCGCTGTGGAAGCTCATCTTCCAGCATCGTCTCAATCGTCGCTGCCATAACAGCTGTTGCTAGCGGTGTTCCCCCGAAGGTGGACGCATGGCTGCCCGCTGAGAAGGCTTCACGCAAATATCCTTTGCCAAGCATTAAACCTGCCGGGAACCCACTAGCAATCCCCTTTGCCAAGGTGAAAATATCCGGTTCAATTCCATAATGCTGATGAGCGAACAGCTTGCCTGTACGTCCCATACCTGTCTGTACTTCATCTACAATCAGAAGCAATCCGTGTTTCTTACACAAGGCCACTACAGCGTTCAAGAACTCAGGTTCTACCTCAAGCACGCCACCCTCTGCAAGTACCATCTCCAGCATGATAGCAGCTGTATGATCTCCGATAGCAGCTTCTAACGCTGGGAGATCATGCAAGGGTACGGTCTTGAAACCTGCTGGAAGCGGCAGGAAGCCTTCTTTTACCTTTTGCTGGCCTGTAGCTGTTAGTGTTGCTAGTGTACGTCCATGGAAGGATTGTTCGAATGTGATAACCTCATAACGGTCGACACCTTTAATCTTCTGATGGTAACGGCGGGCCAGCTTAATAGCAGCCTCATTCGCTTCTGCCCCGCTATTGCAGAAAAATACTTGATCAGCGCAGCTATTCTCTGTCAGAAGGTTGGCAACTTTATCTTGTCCCGGAATATGGAACAGATTCGAGACATGCCAGAGCGTATCAATCTGATCCTTCAGCTTAGCGCCGACTTTTTCAGGAGCATGACCTAGACTGGTCACAGCCAATCCACTGGTGAAATCCAGATACTTATTGCCTTTATCATCCCATACCCAGGTACCCTTGCCTTTAACTAAGCTGATATCATATCTGGCGTAAGAAGGGAACACTGCACTCAGCTTGCCTGCTGTAACATCCGGTGTACCTGATCCTACTGTATCGGTCTGCTGTGCCCCTGCTTGCGAATCCAACTCCGCTTGTGTAAGCTTGCTCATTCTAAGTCACTCTCCCATCGGCTGCTCCTGTGAACAGGCTGCGCCTCTAATTTGTATTCATCTATGATTCTACGAACGAATAATACGTGTACCTATCGCTTCACCTTGCAGTACTCGACTAAGTACCCGCGGTTCTTTTCCATCCACAATGATAACCTCTGATACGCTGCCCTGAATGCAATCTATAGCTGCCCGCACTTTAGGGATCATGCCACCGTAGATTTCTCCACTTTCGATCAAGGCTTCAATTTCCTGTACAGTAACGGAGGGAAGCACAATCTTTTCACCTTCCACTGTACTCATGATGCCTGGCACATCTGTGACGACGATCATTTTGGGAGACTCCACATAGGAAGCAACTGCCCCTGCTGCCGTATCTGCGTTAATATTGTAGCGCTGACCTGCTGCATCTACTCCGATAGGAGCAATGACAGGAATATAACCCATCCCAACAATACCAGTTATGATCTCAGCCTTAACTTCCGTTACTTCTCCTACCAAACCTACTTCGGCGCTGTTCGCCACTGGTTTAGCAAGGATCATATTCCCATCGATGCCCGAAAGCCCCAGAGCTAGACCGCCGCTCCCTTGAATTCGCCGGACAATCGCCTTGTTTATACTCCCTGCCAGGGTCATCTCTACAACATCTAGTACTTCCTCGGTGGTTACTCGCAGGCCATTCACAAAGCTGCTTTCAATGCCCAGTTTCGCTAGATTCTCAGAAATGGCTGGCCCTCCACCATGAACAATTACTGGCTGAATGCCCTCCTCCTGCAAATCTCGCAAATCCTCAAAAAAAGAATCAGGTAGAGCCGCAAGTGTACTGCCGCCGCATTTCATTACAAACAATCCACTACCATCTAAAGCATCTATAAGTTCAAGCTCGCTATTTAGCGTCATATGATCGGTATCCTTCCCTTATGGGCTTAACACGCCATAAATTAAGTGCGATATGCAGCGTTAATACGCACATAATCGTAAGTTAGGTCACAGCCCCAAGCCGTTGCTTTTCCGCTTCCATCATGCAGATCTACAGTGATCAGCACAGTTTCACTTTTTTGCAAATAGGCCAAAGCCTTTTCCTCGTCAAAAGCAACTGGCTTCGAGTGCAAAAGCACCTCAATATCCCCTAACGAAATGTTCACATGCTCCGGCGATACCGGAACACCCGCGCGTCCAACCGCAGCAATAATCCGCCCCCAGTTCGCATCCGCTCCAAAAATAGCAGATTTCACTAGACTAGAACCAACCACTGTCTTAGCAATCGCTGCCGCCGCCTCATCATGAACAGCACCATTCACTTGAACCTCAATCAGGTGAGTTGCACCTTCGCCATCTCGAGCAATCGCTTTGGCAAGCGTCTGGCACACATAAGTGAATCCAGCAGCAAAAGCGTCCCAATCCGGATGCAGCCGTGTCAGCTTCTCATTACCGGCAAGCCCACTCGCCATCGACACTAACATATCATTGGTGCTAGTATCTCCATCGACTGTAATCATATTAAAAGTAACATTCGTAGCTGAACGCAAAAGACTAAGTAAATCCTCCGCTGCAATATCAGCATCCGTGGTCATAAAGCCAAGCATAGTAGCCATGTTAGGATGGATCATCCCTGAGCCCTTTGCTGCTCCCGCAATTGTAACTTCTACACCGCCAACGAGCACCTTCACGGCAATCTCTTTTTTAACTAAATCGGTGGTAAGAATAGCTTGGCAGAATTCCTCCGCGCCAATAGCTCCACCGTCCAGCTTCTCTGGTATTGCAGTAATCCCGCTACGTACGCAGTCCATCTTCAACAGTTCACCAATAACTCCGGTCGAAGCAACTGCCACATCATTAACGGCCACACCTAAATGCTGAGCCGCAGCAGCGCGCATCTCATAAGCATCTGCTTCACCTTGTTCGCCTGTGCAGGCATTGGCATTCCCGCTGTTCACGATAACCGCCTGCAATACTCCGTTCGAAAGGCTTTCGCGAGTCACTTTCAGCGGAGCTGCCTGAAAAACATTCGTCGTATATACGGCCGCAGCTGTTGCCGGAACTTCACACAGAATCACTCCGAGATCGTTGCGATCTGTTTTTTTTAATCCACAATGCAATCCTCCGGACTTAAAACCCTTAGGTGAAGTGATGCTTCCACCCTCCAAGGTGGTAAATAACTCAATCTCGCTCATATTATTTGTACCGCTGATCCTTATGGATACACAGGTGTGTAGCCGAGGCCAAGGGTTTCCTCCCATCCCATCATCAAATTAAGGTTCTGTATTGCCTGCCCTGCCGCACCTTTTACAACATTATCAATGACGGAGACTATGGTCACCCGCCCTGTACGAGTATCTGTTGCAAATCCGATATCACAATAATTAGAGCCGCTAACTTCTTTTGTCGCCGGAATCACACCTACATCACGCACCCGCACATATGGCCGGCCCGCATAATATTCACGGTATAAATTCACAAAATCCTGCTCCGTATAATTGTCCGTCATCCCTGCATACATCGTACTCATAATTCCCCGGCTCATCGGCACGAGATGTGTGGTGAACGTTACCGTTACCTTTTCTCCAGCAACCTCTGTTAGTGTCTGCTCAATTTCTGGTATATGTTGATGCTTATTGATTTTATAAGCTTTAAAGTTCTCATTAATCTCTGCATAATGCACCATCAGGCTTGTTCCGCGTCCTGCTCCAGTAACTCCTGATTTAGCATCAATAATAATACTGTCGTGTTTAATCCAACCTGCCTGAATTGCAGGAATTAGTCCAAGAAGTGTAGCTGTAGGATAACAGCCTGGATTAGATATAAAATCTACCCCAGCCGCACGCTCTCCAAACACCTCGCAAAGTCCGTATACAGCCTGCTCTAGATATTCATCAGCCGGAGCGGGATGTTTATACCAGTGCTCATACTCTGCACCATCCTTCAATCGGAAATCACCGGACAGATCCACGACCTTAAGTCCAGCTTCCAGCAGCTGCGGTACCAGCTTTGCGCTCACACCCGACGGCGTCGCCGTAAATACCACATCCGCCCGCTCAGCCATCTGAGCCGGGTCAACGCCATCCAGCCTTCGATCAATGATGCCCGTCAAATGCGGAAAACCTTCCTCTATAGCATCCCCTGCACTTGATGAGGAAATTACCGAAGTAATCTCTACCTTAGGATGACTTTGTAGCAGCCGAATCAGCTCTACGCCCCCATAACCCGTTGATCCAACAATCGCCGCTCTCAGCTTGCCTTCCACTGTCATCCCCACTTCCTGCTTATCATGAATTATAATAAATAATATAATGCATACCGTCTTAGAAATATGTATTATTATACGACTCAATTAATATAAATACAACACATAGTGTTAACTTTCTTTATTCCTAAATATAATTGTATTTACAAAAAAAGAGAAGCATAGCTTCTCCTTGAGGAGAAATTACACTTCTCTTTTAAAGCCTTCACCCAGCACCTCATGCGCCTCAGTTATAATCACAAAAGCACTAGTATCTACCGATTGAACAATTGCTTTTAATCTGGAAACCTCATTCTGGCCTACTACAACCATTAACACCGTACGCTCATCACCAGTATAACCGCCATGTGCATCCAGCTTCGTCAGACCCCGATCCAGATCATTCAAAATCGCCTCAGATATTTCTTCCGTCTTGTCCGAGATTATGTAAGCCACCTTTGTATAACGGAAGCCTACCTCTATCGCATTAATGGCCTTACCTGTAACAAACAGACCGATCAGTGCATAGAGTGCTTGTTCCATACCGAGTATAAAAGCAGCCAGCACAATGACCGTCCCGTCCAACAGCACTACGGAAATCGAGAAGCTGAGACCGGATATCTTTTGAATAATCTGCGCCAAAATAGTAAGTCCACCTGTCGAGCCCCGTCCGCGGAACACAAGACCTAACCCCACCCCCACACAGATACCGCCATAAATGGAGGCTAAGAGTGGATTGGTGGTAGGTGCAGGCAAATCTTTTGTCAACAAAATAAAGAGTGGTAACACAAAGCTCCCAAGCAGCGAGCGAACTCCGTATTGTTTACCCAAGAAGATTACCCCGAGTACAAACAACGGAATATTAAGCGCCCATTGCGTAAATGCCGGTTCAGCCCCAAACCAAGCTTCAGCCAATACCGACAGACCGGATACACCACCAGAAGCAATATGATTAGGCAGAAAAAAAAGATTAAACCCCAGCGCTGTAACTAGCGATCCGAGCAAAATTAACATCGTATCCACCACATGTCGGAGTGGCCCATTCAGAGGAATCAGTGGGGGTTTATTACGGGAATTGACTTTTTGCATTTCAAAGGCTCTCCTTAAAGTGTCATCTTGCTCTACGAAAGAAGAAACGGCCATCCCATCCTAATCCATGAATGGTATCCGTTTCCCCGAAACTCTCTTTTATTCTGCCTCAATCTTGATCTGGCTACGCAAGTAACCATCAATGAATGCATCAATATCTCCGTCCATCACAGCGCCAACATTCCCCGTTTCCACGGAAGTACGGTGATCCTTAACCATGTTATACGGATGGAATACATAGGAACGGATCTGACTGCCCCAAGCAATATCGGATTGCTCACCGCGAATCTCATCCAAATGCTGCTGTTGCTCTTGCAGTTTGCGCTCATATAGCTTGGAACGCAGCATTTTCATCGCTTGTTCGCGGTTTTTGATCTGTGAACGTTCGTTCTGACAGGTTACCACCACACCCGACGGCAAGTGAGTAATCCGCACCGCAGAGTCTGTGGTATTGATATGCTGTCCACCGGCGCCGCTCGCCCGATACGTATCGATTTTCAAATCCTCAGTACGAATTTCAACGTCTACATCATCGGCAATTTCCGGAACGACATCACAGGATACAAAAGAAGTATGTCTTCTGCCCGAAGAGTCAAACGGAGAAATCCGTACTAGCCGATGTACACCTTTTTCAGCTTTCAGATATCCGTAGGCGTTGAAGCCTTTAATAAGTAGTGTGACACTCTTAATTCCCGCTTCATCACCCGGTAAGTAGTCCAGCACCTCAACCTTGAATCCACGTTTTTCAGCCCAACGAGTATACATCCGTAGCAGCATCTGGCCCCAGTCTTGGGATTCCGTACCGCCCGCACCCGGATGGAGCTCAAGAATAGCATTCAGCTTGTCATACGGCTGGTTAAGTAGCAATTGCAGCTCGAATTCATCCACTTTGCTGCCTAAACTGCTGATCGTCTCTCCAATCTCTGCCGCAAGATCTTCATCGCCTTCTTCATCCGCAAGCTCCGCCATCATCGCAGCATCGTCGTATTCTTGTTGTAGCTTCTCGTATTGATCCACGGACGATTTCACGGCATTCATCTCGCCAATCACGCTCTGTGCCTGCTCTGAATTATCCCAGAAGCCGGGAGCAGCCATCTTTTCTTCAAAGTTCGAGATCATCTCTTGCTTAAGATCTAAGTCAAAGAGACCCCCTAAGGTCAGTTAGTTTCTTGCCTATTTCACGCAGATCCTGCTTTACATTTGGTTCTATCATAGGTCACTTCACCTTTCAAAATTGGTTGTTACGGTCTTCGCTATTGGAAAGTTAGTAATGAGTGAATGTTCAGCCATTCCGAGAAGGATTGGACTTCCGATCGCTGTTGTTTCCAGATTCCTTGAATTGATAACCGCATAGCGGTTGGAATCCCGAAACAAAGGCGAACACTCCGTTTCTCCAGTTCCAAACCTTCTCTCCATTCCACATTCACTCAAAGTGCTAAATATCCAAAAAAAGCGACTGGGCCGTAAACGGGGGATACCCCCGGGCCCAGCCGCTCTTTATGGTTAGTATACCCATAGAGATCAGGGTTAAAGACTTACATCTTCAACACCTGAATATGAGCGTTACTAAACGTTTGTCTTATGCGTTTTGACCGTGGCAGTTCTTGTACTTCTTGCCGCTTCCGCAAGGGCAAAGATCATTACGACCAGCCGCAGCCTCAACATGTACCGGACGTTTCTCAGCAGGTTCGCTGTTAGTGGAAATTTTATTTTCCTCTACAACGGATTGACGCTCCTGATTTGTCTCGATGTGAGCCTTCATAATATAAGTAGCTACTTCTTCTTGAATCGTAGCCGTCATAGTATTAAACATTTCGAAACCTTCGAATTGATACTCGCGAAGTGGATCTGTACCACCGTAAGCACGCAGGTGAATCCCTTGACGCAATTGATCCATCGCATCGATATGATCCATCCACTTGCTGTCCACGGAGCGCAGCACAATTACCTTCTCGAATTCACGTACCAATTCTGAACCCAGGCGTTCTTCACGAGCAGCATATTTCTCAAGTACACGTTCGAAGATGTACTCAATGATCTCTTCTGCTTCCTTGCCCCACAGAATATCGCGAGTCAAAGCACCTTCTTCAAGCAGCTTGCTGTTTACGTAATCAGCAACTTCTTGCAGCTCCCAGTTTTCAGGAATATCGTCACTGCAGTGTGCGTGAACAATACGTTCAATAACCGGCTTGATCATTTCAAGCACGATATCTTTAATATTTTCAGACTCCAGAATCTCACGGCGTTGTTTATAAATAATTTCACGCTGTTGATTCATAACGTCATCATATTGCAATACGACTTTACGAATATCAAAGTTATTACCTTCAACACGTTTCTGAGCAGATTCCACAGCACGCGTAATCATGCGGCTCTCAATCGGCTGATCTTCCTCAAACCCAAGGCGATCCATCATACTCAAAACGTTGTCAGCGCCGAAACGCTTCATCAACTCATCACCAAGGGATAAGTAGAATTGTGTAGAACCTGGGTCCCCTTGACGACCCGCACGACCACGCAGCTGGTTATCAATCCGGCGCGATTCATGACGCTCTGTACCAATGATATGCAGACCTCCAAGATCTGTCACACCTTCGCCCAGAACGATGTCCGTACCACGACCTGCCATGTTGGTAGCAATCGTAACTGTACCTGGCTGACCTGCATGTGTAATGATTTCAGCTTCAGCAGCGTGATGCTTCGCGTTAAGCACTTGGTGTCTAACGCCTTTGCGCTTCAGCATTTCAGATACGAGCTCTGAATTCTCAATCGATACTGTACCAACAAGTACAGGTTGGTTCTTTTTGTGACGCTCTACAATTTCTGCCACAACAGCGTTGAACTTACCGTTCTCACTCTTGTAGACGACATCTGGCATATCTATGCGCTGATTTGGTTTATTCGTAGGAACTTGAAGAACTTCAAGACCATAAATCTTCTTGAACTCTTCTTCCTCAGTTTTAGCTGTACCTGTCATACCGCCCAATTTGCGATACATACGGAAATAGTTCTGGAAAGTAATCGTAGCAAGCGTCATGCTCTCATTCTGTACTTCGATTTCTTCCTTCGCTTCAATCGCTTGGTGCAAACCGTCACTATAACGACGGCCTGACATTAAACGTCCCGTAAATTCATCAACAATAACGACCTCACCCTCGTTAACAACGTAGTCTACGTCACGACGCATAATTACGTTTGCTTTCAGGGCTTGGACGATATGGTGATTCAAGGTTACATGACTGTGATCATACAAGTTCTCAATACCAAAAGCGCGTTCAGCAGTAGCTACACCTTTTTCAGTCAAGGCTACGGACTTCACTTTGATATCAACTGTGTAGTCTTCTTCAGCTTTAAGCTTTTTCACAAAACGGTCTGCTGCAAAGTACAATTCAGTAGACTTCTCAGCTTGTCCGGAAATGATAAGAGGTGTACGGGCTTCATCAATAAGAATGGAGTCCACTTCATCAATAATACAGAAATAAAGAGGGCGCTGAACCATTTGTTCTTTATAAAGCACCATGTTGTCACGCAAATAATCGAAACCAAATTCGTTGTTCGTGCCATACGTAATATCGCAGGCGTAAGCATCTTGTTTATCAGCATGGTCCATACCGCTTAGGTTAACCCCAACCGTCATGCCCAGGAAGTTATAGATTTGTGCCATTTGTGCGCTGTCGCGCTGAGCCAAATAGTCATTGACCGTTACTACATGTACGCCTTTACCAAGCAAAGCATTCAGGTAAACCGGCAATGTTCCTACTAGAGTCTTACCTTCACCAGTCTTCATCTCGGAGATTCGGCCTTCATGCAGAGCCATACCACCAATTAATTGTACATCAAAATGCCGCATGCCAAGCGTCCGTTTGGAAGCTTCACGTACGGTTGCAAACGCCTCAGGAAGAATTTCTTCCAAGGTTTCGCCTTTCTCAATACGGGCGCGGAACTCTTCCGTCTTAGCTTTTAAAGCTTCATCGGATAGTGCTACAAATTCCGGCTCCAATCCATTAATTACATCGACTGTCTTCATGAGACGTTTAACGTCACGATCGTTTGTGTCTCCGAATATTTTCTTTACAAGTCCTAGCATGGTTAACCCCTTTCATGCAACACAGATGGTGGAACCGAGCCCATCCTCACAAAATTGAAAGGGCCATTTATAAATTCGATTCCGCTGCTTCATAAATTGTAACAGTTTGTAAGAGATGCCGCAATACAAGGTGTAACAGCCACATTTTTCATTTATACGCACAAGAGCCCTATTCGCAATAAGCGAATAGGGGCTCGGTTTAAATTTCTTAGGTTCTGACTAACTCTCGAGGCCCTTTATACTTAGAGCATAACTGGCATCATTATAACTTAGCCCTGTTCAATCAGTCCATATTTACCATCATCACGTTTGTAAACTACGCTAACTTCCGAGGTGTCGATATTGGAAAACACAAAGAAATTATGTCCTACCATGTTCATTTGAAGAATCGCTTCTTCCACATCCATCGGCTTCATCGTAAAGCGTTTGTTCCTAACCACTTCTAAATCATCATAATCTTGTTCTTCTACAGCAACAGCGGCACTAGCTCCATCCACAAACAGCGTTTTGAGTCCCTCTTGACGGAACTTCCGATTCAGCTTCGTTTTGTGTTTGCGAATTTGACGTTCCAGCTTGTCCACAACGGCGTCTATGGAAGCATACATGTCATCGCTGCGATCTTCCGCACGAAGCGTCACGCCAGCAAGCGGAATGGTTACTTCCACCGTATGAAGGCCGCGAACTACGCCAAGCGTCACAGACCCTTCAGAGGTAGGGGGTGCTTCGAAATACTTCTCAAGTTTGCTGAGCTTCTTATCAACATACTCTCTCAAAGCGTCGGTCACGTCAATTTGTTGACCTCGAATGGTGAATTGCATGGCCACTCCTCCTTTAGTTACACCTTCATTATACCAAATTGTAAGCGCTAAGTAAAAAGCAATTCCTTACAGCCCTTACATTTAGATAACAAATGTTGTCATAGCGTTCACAAATAAAACAAGTCCGGTAAGAGCAACCAATCGCCCTACCGGACCAAAAGTAAACCTGTCGTTATTATAGTACGGATTCCACTCTTATATTCTCCGAATGAAATCACATAAGGTCAGGCTATTTGGTATGAATTTGAATAATTTCTACAGGGGACCATTGAGAACCCGATCCTGCAATAACATATACCTTATAGGCAGTATTTGCTGCTAAACCAGTTAAAGTCTGTGTATGCTTTACACCAGGAGCAAACGTAAGCGTGTTAGTCCATGGAGCAGCCAATGCAGTACCGCTACCATTTTGACCTAAGGCAATCTGCGCTGCAGTAGGTGCCTTCTCATTTGCCGGCAATACTACATATCTAACTGGGGTTGTATCGCCACCTGTTACACCATATTTAACATATACATCTGCTGTAACTGTACTAACTTGTCCCGGCTCAAAAAGCGAAATCGAGCTAGCAGTAGCTTGAGCAGTAGTCAACCGAACTGTCGTTACAGTAGACAAGTTACCAGCTGCATCCGCAAGCGTGATATATGTTGCATATTCTGTACCAGGATTCAATCCGTAAACAGAGAATGTAACCGTTGTGTTAGCTACAGTCGCAACACTACCATGGATACCACTTGCAGTCCCGTTACTAATTTGTCCTTTTTCCACCTGTAATGCAGTTGGAGCAATTACATCAGCATTATAAGGAGCTACAACATAGTATACTGCACCAGTTACGGAAGGTGTCAGGTATACATCCGCTGTGACCGAACCAACATTACCGTAGGTTGCCCCACTTACTGTTGGCGCTGTGCTACTTCCGCCACCGTTACCACCGCCAGAACCTCCGCCAGTACTACCACCTGGAGCAGCAGTTGGGGTTGGTGTAGCTGTTGGTGTCGGAGTAGCCGTTGGAGTTGGTGTAGGTGTTACACCACCACCTGTGCCACTACCAGGATAATAGATAGCTGAAGTATTGATAATACCTACAGCCTCGGCACGTGTTAACGATCTCTTAGGACCAAAGGTTCCATCTGGATAACCGTTAACAATCTTCTTTTCCACTGCGGCTGCTACAGCACCTTTTGCCCATGCTGCAATTTGTGCATTGTCTTTAAATTTGTTCGAAGTTGTATTGGTGCTCAATTTAAGTAATTTTGCAGTAATTACAGCTGCTTCTTCTCTTGTAAGCGGATTATTAGGACGGAACGTATTATCCTCGTATCCTCCGATATATCCAGCTTCCACGGCTTTAGCCACTTCACTGTAATTCCAGTTTGTGCTCTTCATGTCTTTGAAAGTTACTGTTGCTTTAGTTGTAAACCCTAACAGGCGATTTACCATAGTCACATACTCACCACGCGTAATTGCTTTGTTTGGTTTTACCGTTCCATCTGGGTAGCCTCCAAGGTAACCTCTATCTAGCCATTCCTGCAGCTGACCTTGCGCCCAGTGGCCTTGAATATCCTTAGGTACAGCTGCAGCAGATACGCTGCCGAGAGACCCCAATAACATACTAGTACCTAATATTCCGGTCATAAGACCGCGCCACATCTTCTTCATCCTGCTAATCACCCTCCTAATTGTTTTGATAGCTTAGGCTATATTGAATTTCTTCGTGAATGTAGTAACCTAGGCTAACATAGTGTGTGTCGAGGTAAGATAAACAGCTCAACGTATATCTATTACCCACCTTTTGCAGAGTTCTAACATTTTCCATAAAATGAATTTACAAAACAGGCTATTTTCTTTACTAGGATTGGCTATACTAGACACATATGAACGCACAAAAAAAGGATCTTGGAAGATTCCAAGATCCCTGCTAGCGCTGTCTAAATTGCTAACCATCTACTTATATGTAGTTCGGCTTCGCCGGATGATTATAATTTGATTACGTTAGCTGCTTGTGGTCCACGTGCACCTTCAACGATATCGAATTCTACGGATTGACCTTCATCCAATGTCTTGAAACCATCAGTTTGAATCGCGGAAAAGTGTACGAATACGTCGCCACCGTCTGCAGTCTCGATAAAACCATAACCTTTTTCTGCGTTAAACCATTTTACTTTACCTTCCATTGATTAAACATTCCCTTCGTCATCAGATGAACGTGAGTCTTGCTCACAATTCGACTATACCACCGTAACTTCTTTATTGTCAATTGGAAAAGAAAATGTTTACATTCAATAATTTACCACGTAAAATAAACTATTAAATTTTCCATAAACAAGAAATAGATGCGGTACAATGATCAAAAAAAGGAGCAGACGGTATTTAATACCCGTCTACTCCTATAGTGAAACACCGATAAATTATTTTTTGCGATCCATAAGAAAACTGTCTGGGGTGTAGGCGGCCTCGTAGGCGTTGCGTTGGGTTTTGGCCTGTTCTCTCTGTTGAAGCCACTTAGCTGCCTCGCTTTTAAGTTGTTGCATTCTTGCAATTATCATAGGATCGGTCTCCAACAACTCTCGTAACTGATACTGCTGGATTACACCGATCGACTGTTTTTTCACATGCTGTTCGAGTTGATCTATCAAATTTTGACGTTGTTCGACGAAATCAGTTAATTCTTCATATGAACAATTATCTAGTCTAATGATAATATCTTGAGTAATCTTATTTAACTCTAAGATACAATTATCCATGGGTTTTCTCATGTGTTGGTACCAGCTTTGACGCCTCTAACCAAGTTACTCGAAACTCAGTCAAATACTGTAGCGCCTCTTCTGCAGGTACCTTGTCTTTCTTCACATTAGCTTGAATCAACAAATGATTTATATATTCGTATAGATCATTCAAACTTTTAGATATATCATAGGTAGGATCCAGTGTCGACATCAATTCACTAACAATTGTTTGCGCTTTCCCCAGATTAATATTTGTCTTTTGATAGTCAACTGAATCGATTCCTTCCATACCCGCCCTTACAAATCTAATCGCTCCATCAAATAACATAATCAATAACTGTGAAGGGGTCGATGTTTTTACCGATGACTGACGGTATTTTTCATAAGGAGAATTTATCATTTGTGTCACCCTTTTCTCTTACTAGCTAGACATAAAGCTTGATAAGCTACTTGATTGGGAATTGTACTTACTCATTGCAGTTTCCATAGCAGTAAACTGCTTATAATATCTGGTTTCCATATCAGTCAATCTGTCAGCCCACGCATCAATTCGGGAATTATAATCCTTCAGAAGTCTTCCCATAACACTCTCAGTTTTGTATGTGCTATTTATATCCGCAGAGAATTTAGATGTGCCCGCCTTCAATACAATTTTATCCAGAGCTTTATCGGCTAAGGTTGAAAGACTTGTAAATATACCCGAACCTCCAGAAGAAGTCTGAAACAAGGATGTAACTTTTTCCGGATTATCAGTCAATGCTTGTTTTAATTTTTCTTCATTTATATATAATTTACCGTTCTCAAAGTACTGTCCTGTAGTAATCCCAAATGAACTAAGATCTCCAAGCTTAGAAGTTATAACGGATCGAAAGTCAGAAACTGTAGACTTGAGTATTGCATCATTCTTTAGCAATCCGCTTTTTGCCTTTTCCTCCCATGTTGTGATTTCACTCTCTTTCATCGCTTCCTTTTGCTCTGATGTCAATGGCGTGAAATCACGATACTTGTTCTCGTCTGTTTTTTTAGTGAATAAGCTAATAAGTTCATTATATGCTTCCACGAAAGATTTAATGGTTTCAATAGCTTTAGTTGGATCTGTCTGTGTAGTAATCGTTGTATTTCCAGCTGTTCCAGACAAGCCTTGCAAAGTTAATTGAGTGCCATTGACCGTGAATGTGTTAGAAGATGGAGTATATTTAACAGGGGTTTCCGTACTTCCTTGCTTACCACTAGAAATATAAACTTCAGCGTTCTCCGCATTTTTCAAAGCACCAACATTCATTAGACTTAAAAAAGAACCGCTCAACTTATTCTTCTCTAATACGTTGTCAGCCCCATATTCTTTTGCCGAAATAGTAACCCGTCCACTCACCTCATCAAAGCTTGCCGTCACACCAGCTGAACTACTATTAATTTTACTAATCGCTGAGGATAAGGTGTCCTCATCAGTAAAAGTAAGAGTGACCCCTCCATCAACTTTAAATTCTAATGGAGTAGTCGCACCTAGCATGTCGCTCAATTTTGTTCTAATCGTTGCTTTTTCGGATGAACTAGTAGTAAGCTGTGTGGTTGACTCCAAAGAAGATTTTGTAGCTAGTTTCGTTACCTGAACATTCATTTCTACTCCATTAGCATCAGCATTTGCCTCTGCCTTTACCGCAAGAGTATTTCCACTCACTACTGCCTTTTGCACATTCATTTGAGATTCTTTGTTCCAACCACTTAACTTATTAACTTTAAAATCTACAAGTTTACTGTTAAGCTCACGATAACTGTCCCTTTGCCACTCTAACAGAGTTTTCTGCTGATTAAGCTTATCCAAAGGCTGTCTTTTTGCCGACATCATTTGTTTGACAATACTATCAATGTCCATTCCTGATGAAAAGCCATTAACCCTAAGAACCATTTCTCTACTCCTCCTTATACACGTTGATCTATTAGAATTCCTGCAATTTCCATCATTTTCGCTACTAGGTCCAATGTTTTTTCAGGCGGTATTTCACGAATCAATTCTCCTGTTTCTTTATTCATTACTTTTACCATCACTGAATGAGTTCTCTCATGTATGCTAATTTCTAAAGATGTGCTTGGTCCTTGCAGAGCTTTAACGGCTCGATCAATATTTCGAATCAATTGTTCCTCTCCGATAGGGATGGATATCCCTTGGGTCTCAAGTTTAGTCAGTTCAGATCCGCTTTTGACTGTATTTAATAGTTGAGAATTCACCTGATATGCCGCATTGTTATCGCTGTATTGCCTGCCAGTGCTAACCTTATTATTGGCCGTACTTGTATTAAGCGAAAATTGCAGATTCATTGTCAACCTCCGTTAATCGATTTAACTTAATTATCGGCTTAAAACCTATGGTTATGAATAGCTTAAACAAAAAACCAATGTAAAATAAGAACATTTCTATTCTAGAATAACAACTAAGCATTTGAATAAACTGTGCCTTTCATGAATAGCGTGTAGAGTCTATAATATATAACACTAATAAAAATGGGGAATCCTAGTTGGAGTCCCCAAAAGCCATAAGAAAAATTTATTATTCTTTTACTATTTTAATAAGTTTATCGCATATGTATCCAACTTGATCTTTGGTTAAGTTCAAACCACTAGGTAGATTAATTCCCCATGGCGAGATTGAATAAGAATTTCTATTGTTCCGCTGAGATTCCTGTACCGAACCTAACTCTTTAAACGCTGGAAGCATACTCAAAGGATAAAAAAATGGTCGAGAATCTATATTCTGATCTGACAATTTTGAAATTAAAGTCTCTTTATTGAGACCAAGCTCTTTGTTCAAAATAACCGTAATCATCCAGTAACTACTCTTGACATATGGGTCATTAAAATTTAATTGTATATCACTTAAATCAAGCAGTTGACTTTCATACCAAGAAAAAATTTCTCTTTTCCTACTAACTATTTCTTCTACCCTCTCTAGTTGCGCCAATCCTAAAGCCGCTTGCATACTGCTCATTTTATACTTATAACCTACCTCTGTATTCCAAAACATTTTATCACCTGGCTTTCGCCCGTGATCCCGCAAAAATAGACAATCGTTATAAATATCAACTCGGTCGGTCACCAACATTCCACCCTCCCCTGTGGTTAATGTTTTTGAACCGTGAAAACTAAAGACGCCAACGTCTCCCAAAGAACCTGCCTTTTTACCCTTATACTCACTCCCTAAGGCTTCGGCAGCGTCCTCGATAACTGCAATTTTATGTTTTAATGCAACACTCCGAATTTGATCCCAATTAGCCATATTCCCATACAAATCAACCGGTATTACCGCTTTAGTCCTATCCGTTATCTTATTCTCGAAACTGTGAGCTGACAAGCACCATGAATTCTCATCTATATCTGCGAACACCGGAGTAGCCCCTACATATTGAATAGGGGCAGCACTTGCTATCCAGGTTACATCTGGTACGATAACCTCATCACCTGGCCCAACACCCAGTGCTAGGAGGGACAAATGAATAGCTGAAGTACATGAGGGCAAAGCAATTGCATACTTCGTACCTATATACGAAGCAAATGCCTCCTCAAACTTTTGGTTATACTTGTTTGCATTATCATACCATGCATTGGTCACAGCGTCTGTTACATAGTCGATTTCCTTATTCGTTATCCAAGGACCTGACACAGGAATTCTTCCAAGATGGCTCATTAGTCTTCAGTCCTCCACACACTTCAAATATCCGTCAGGTGCAACAGTTAGCAGAAGCTTATGTTGAATTGCCTTATCAATTTCAAAGCGATCATTATTCACCAAAAATTCCCATACAGCAGTTTTCGGATTGTCCCCTTTCCCCCAAGGGCGATCAGGGAAAGAATCTTCTGGCATGTCCTCTATAATGGTGTCAAGAACCACTATATAACTTCCTTTGGTCACTAAAGAAGAATAAAGTTTTAGCTCTTCCAATACGTGTTGATGTGTATGGCTAGAATCAAGTATGACCATTATATTTTTTTTATCTTTAGCTATTTCTTTAACTTTATTTATGAGGCCTTCATCGGTAGAAGATCCTTCTAATAATTTGATTCTCTTATACATAGGATGATTCTCAATTTCTAATCTATTATGTTTACGAATATCTATATCAATACCGATTACCTCGCCGTCTCCTCCCAATAACTCAAGCATTGAGGCATGAAAAATAATGGATCCACCATGAGCAACCCCTGTTTCTATTATTAAATCTGGGCGTACTGACCATATAATTTCTTGTAAAGCGATAATATCCTGAGGAAACTGAATTATAGGTCTACCCATCCAAGAAAAGTTGTAAGAATATTTATAAGGAGATATTTCCTCAATCCATTTATTGCTTAATAATTGCAATTCTTGGTCTTCACTCATTTTTTGAATATTCAATTTTACTTCTTCTTGAAATTTTTTTATCTCATTCATTAATAAAATCCCTCCATTGTTTGGTCTGAGAATTAATAAACTTCTCTCCTTTCCTCCCTACATTAGCAATTAAATCCAGAGAGGAAACGTGCGCGTCAAAATCCCCATGTAACTGTGGATAGGACGATCTATTATAATTCATATACTCTACTTTAATATTGTTATTCTCAAACAACTCATGATCCAGATAATTTCGAGCTCCATGACCTGTAATATAAGTATCACCATTAAAATTCTTAACAATTTCTAGTAAACGATTTGTACTTTTCGAAGTAATACCTAATGTAGATGAACGTACAAAGATTGGATGTAAACCAAAATAATCGGCAATCTTTTCAATCATGAAAATGTTTAATTCCGATAATTTGTCTGTCGGAAACGAATATGATAGTTCAATAATCTCTAACATTTCTTTAAAATATGGTGTCTTCTTATAATTAGAATTAATGATATTTAAGTGCTTCTCCTTCCAGTTCTGAGTATTATCAATTAGTACATTATTAATTAATTCAATTCCCTGATGTTGAACGGGGACCGTTAACCATTTAGGACCTTGTGGTGTTTTTATTTGAACTCGATTCGTTAAGCTTCTACCTTGAGGAAACTGCACATCATCCAAGTGAACATAAATATCCGTTAGTTTTACTTGTTCAAATAATCCTAGCCAAGGGGCGAACATCGGCTGAGAAATGACGACTTTTTTCATTTTATATCCTCTTCATGTAAGAATTTTTCCATTATCAGAACATCATGATACAGTTGGTTTTGATAAAAATCTTTTCTCCTTATACCAACTTTTCTAAAACCTATTTTGTCGTAAAACCGTTTTGCTCTAGTGTTACTTGAGATAACTTCCAATTGAATCTTTCTTATAGCAAATACATTTGCGGCATAATCAGAAAGCAACATAAAAGCTTCCTTTGCATTCCCCTTACCCTGTCCATGATTACCCAAGCAAATCCCAAGCGTTGCTGTTCCATGTATGAAGTTCATTTTTGTAAGCTGAATGAAGCCCATTGGCTTGTCTGTTAGATACTCTGAAATAATAAAAAAAACGCAATCCGGGTCGTTTAGGATTCCAGCAATCCAAGTATTAACTCGTTCCCTAGTGTTAGCTCTGGGAAGTGACATTAGTGACATTTGTATTTCGAAATCATTTCGTAATTTGAACAGGAAATCGATATCTGTTGAAATAGGCGCGCGAAGCTTTATTTTTGATCCAATTAGCATACTATTCCTCCCCAGTGGCGAAAAGAAATATACCTTTTAGCTTGAAAAATTTGGATAGGTTTTATCTTTCTCTGAAATAATCAAATCATTAATAGGCCATTCTATACCTATAGTTGGATCATTCCACCGAATACCCCTTGCACTTTCTGGATGATAAAACTCACCCATCTGATAAAAAACTTCTGTGTTATCCTCTAATGTCTGAAAACCGTGTGCAAATCCTTCTGGAATATATAACATTTTTCGATTGTTTTCACTTAAAAAAACTGAACACCAATTTTTATAGGTTAAAGAATCAGGACGTAAATCAATGATCACATCATATATCGAACCCTTAATGCAACGGATTAACTTCATTTCCCCATAAGGTGCTGATTGATAGTGCATTCCTCTGAGTGTACCTTTCTTTTTGTTGAAGGAAATATTACATTGAACAAACTTCGAATTTATCCCATGTTTTTCAAATTCATTGACACACCAAGTTCGGGCGAAAAAGCCCCGTTCATCTTCAATCGGTTGTATATCAATTTCAAATACACCTTTTAAATTCGTTTCGTGAAATATCATCTTATATAACCGTTACTTCAGGGATCGGAACAATAAATTTTCCATCCCATTCCCGAATATACGATAATTGTCCCATAATCTCTTCTTTTAAATTCCAAGGCAGAATAAGTACGTATTCCGGCTTGGTTTCTTGGATCATCTCAGGGGAGTGGATTGGAATATGAGTACCTGGTAGAAACAATCCTTGCTTATAAGGACTGCGATCCACAGTATAGTCTACAAAGTCAGACCTAATCCCACAATAATTGAACAGAGTGTTTCCTTTTGCAGGTGCTCCATAACCTACAATTGATTTCCCTTCATTTTTCAAACTAATCAAAAGTTCTAGTAGATTACGTTTAACTTGTTTGACTCTGTCCGAAAAATCATTGTAGGTTTCAATCCGATTAAGTCCTGCTTCTTCTTCTTCATCCAATAAGTTCTGCACGCGTTGATAGATCTGCTTTGTGGAATCCTCCGAATGCTTTACATAAATGCGCAAGGATCCTCCATGTGTATTGATTTTTTCTACATCGAATAGTTTCAAACCATGTACAACGAATAATCTGTTTACAGTGGTTAGAGAAAGATAAGAAAAATGTTCGTGATAAATCGTATCAAATTGCACATCTTCTATTAATCTTAACAGGTGTGGAAACTCCATCGTGATTATCCCACTAGGCTTCAACAAAATTTTCATTCCAGCTATAAAGTCGTTAATATCAGGGACGTGAGCAAGTACATTGTTACCAAGAAGGAGGTCTGCTTGTTTTCCTTGTTCAGTTAAATTTAAAGCTAGACTCTTGCCAAAAAATTCAGAAATAGTCGCTATTCCTTTATCAATAGCAACCTGAGCGACATTTCTTGCAGGCTCAACACCCAAAACAGGCACGTTATTCTCCTTGAAATATTGAAGCAAATAGCCGTCATTGCTTGCAATTTCAACAACACGGCAAGTTGAATTTATTGGATATTCTGACATCATCTTGTCAACGTACTGCTGTGCATGCATAAGCCAGCTTTGGGAGAAAGAGCTGAAGTATGCATAATCCTGAAATATATGATCCGGTGTTTCAAACTCTTCAAGTTGAACTAAATAACAATGACTACATACAAATGCATGCAGTGGCAGAAAAGTTTCTGCTGCATATAAATTCTCTGGTTTAATAAAAGAATTTGAGAGTGGAGACATCCCTAAATCCACAAAATTCTGAGTAACTATTTCACCACAAAAACGACAGGTCTGCATCATTTATGCTCCTTTATTAATTCCTCAAAGGATGATATCTGGTCTATTGTAAAATCGCGGATATCCTCCTCTTGCAAGTATGCACGAGTCCATGCTGCAACCCATTGCATACATTGTTCAATAGATAGTCTAGACGTCCAACCCAATTGCTGTCTTGCTTTAGAACAATCTAATTTGAGATAGTTGGCTTCGTGTGGATGATTTCCATCATCCACACAAATTTTTAATTTTTGTCCCCATGCTTCTTGAAATAAATTTAATAGAGCTTCTACTGAGATAGCGTCATTATCAGAGGGGCCTATATTCCATGAATCATCATATTCTGTACCATTATTCCACATTTTTTCAGCTAACAGTAAGTATCCATAAAGAGGTTCTAATACATGCTGCCATGGTCTAACTGAATGAGGATTTCTAATCACTAGACGCTCATTAGATTGTATTGATCTAACTAGATCGGGAATTATACGATCTTCAGCCCAGTCTCCTCCGCCAATTACATTACCAGCTCGCACACTGGAAATAGCTACTTTATGCAGATCATAATTTTCCTTTGGAAAAAAAGAGCGCCGGTAGGCTGCCGTTACTAGCTCCGCACAACCTTTACTTGCACTGTAAGGATCATCCCCCCCCATTGGGTCTATTTCTCGATATCCCCATTGCCATTCCTTATTCTCATAACACTTGTCGCTCGTAATGTTAATGATGACACGTAGATTTACAGCACTACGAGCTGCTTCAAAAAGGTTCACCGTACCCATCACGTTCGCCGAAAATGTCTTTACCGGTTCTTGATATGATTTTCTTACAAGAGACTGCGCTGCCATATGAAATATGATTTCCGGGTCAAACTCAGCAATTGTTTTTTTTAATAAGGATAGATCGCCAATATCCCCAAATATTGTAGTCATTCCATTCTTCACATCAGCTTGAGTGAAAAGATTGGGCATGGTTGGGGGGGCTAGCGAGTACCCTGTCACTTGTGCACCAAGTTTCTGCAACCAAAGTGATAACCAGCTACCTTTAAACCCAGTATGCCCTGTAATTAAGACTCTTTTATTCTCCCAAAATGACCTCATGATTCCCATACCTTCCAAGGAGCTTCTCTTGTATCCCATATTTCCTCTAATTTCACTTTGTCTCTCAAAGTGTCCATAGGCTGCCAAAATCCATTATGTTTAAATGCCGACAACTCATTATCTCTTGCTAATCTCTCTAGGGGATCAAGTTCCCAAACTGTAGTATCATTTTCAATTAAATCAAAAATTTCGGGTTCAAGAACAAAATAACCTCCATTTATCCAGCTCCCATCTCCCTGAGGCTTTTCCTCGAAGCTGGTTATTCTGTTGTTCTGCAAAATGTCTATTGCCCCAAAGCGTCCAGGAGGCTGTATGGCAGTTAGAGTAGCCTTTGTTCCGTTATGCCGATGAAACTTAATAAGTTTATTAATATTTACATTCGAAACCCCATCACCATACGTAAAGCAGAATGTTTCATTTTCAATATATTTTTCTATTCTTTTCAATCTACCGCCAGTCATTGTTTCCAGTCCAGTATCCACGAGAGTTACCTGCCATGGTTCGCTGGTATTATTGTGTATCTTCATATTATTATCTCGCATATCAAAAGTCACATCTGACATATGCAGGTAATAATTAGCAAAGTATTCTTTAATCATATAACCCTTATACCCAAGACATATAATAAAATCATTAATTCCATAATGAGAGTATGTCTTCATAATATGCCAAAGGATAGGCTTACCACCAATCTCAATCATGGGTTTAGGCTTTAGATGTGTTTCTTCACTTATCCTTGTACCATAACCACCTGCTAAGATAACTGCTTTCATAATTTTCCACATCCCATGCTAGTCTAGATTCAACGTGCAGACTTTCCCCTTACCATCCAGTAACGCGCCTGTAAATTTCTGCAGCACCATAAACATCGGAAATGTTAAAGTCACTCAAATCTAACAAAAGGTCTCCAGTTGCAGTGAAACCTTTTTGATATCCCTTCGAAGCCTGCTTATTTTTACTATAATCAAAATTATTAATATAATTTTTAACAAACCATTCCAAAAGGACTGGATCATCCTCTAGACTTTCATAAATTCTTTGTGTATAGATTGGAAACTCAATATCTGCATTGTCAAGTCCTTCTGCACATATTTGTATCATTTTTTTCCTATTTAAACTAAAATTCCGGCTGTAGGGTTCTAATAATTCTTTTATAGTAAATAAAGATTCTGCAACTGCAACTGCAACATTTGGTACATCAGGAATAACTTTAAATCGATCCATTTTCACAACATTATTTAGTTTTAAATAATCCTCTTGTATTTCTTTTGATTCAGTATCTTGGTTCGGATTCGAGTTAGCTATACCATTACTCTTACCTGAAGATCCTCCAATGGTTATAGGTATGTCAATAGAAACATATTTTTCCTGTGTACACGCTAGAGCAAACCCTGAATAAACATCTGGGCTAAGTCCATTAAATACATTACCAGTTAACTTTTTCAGTTGGAACACCAAATCTCTATGCACTACCGCATTGCAATATAACATAGGCATTACATTATAAGGTACTTCGAAATTTGAAATATTGTCTATTAACTCACTATAGTTAAAAACACCTTGGTTTATTTTACCTACTGTCGTTTTCGGAATATAAAGGCAGTTTTCTAATCCTTTGAGTTTTACGTCTGGCCAAGCATAAAAAACAGGATTCCAATGAAGTATTTTGGTATCTAATGTATATAAAATATTATCTAACGTGTTCAGCGCATGAAGTAACAAACCATCATCAGAGCCCAATACCAGAATGTATTCTCCTTCTGCCTTCGAAATTGCAAAGTTAAAATTTTCTGTCATTGCCAGTTCTCGTTCAGTTCTATAATATTTTATTCTAGGATCACTGAATTCTTCTATTAATTCCATAGTTAAATTATTACTACTATTGTCACTAATAATAATTTCATAGTCCTCAAATTTCTGATCAAGGCAAGTCTTTAGCGTATATTTAAGTACATTATGACTATTTCTAGTTGGTATAACCACACTGAATCTACATCTCTGTTTAATTTGACTATTAGCTATTGAAATATATTTTTTTATTACTGCGTTTTCTTCTTCCTTATACTTTCTACTCTCAATAATCTTTCCATTTTCTATTAACATGTCGCACATATTCTTATTAAAGTAGGGACTCTTAAGTAATAAGCCTTCCCCACTGGTTGATAGCATCTCATATGCATTCACAGCTTGATCGTAGAATCCGATATCGAAACAGTAATTACCGAGACTATATAGATAATACTGATCACTATCTGTTATATAAGCTGTAATAAGTTCTTTAACACGAATATACTGTTTTGCAATGTGAAGCAACCTGACTTTAAGTAATTCTACTTCCTTATTATCAAGGAGGAATAAAATTTCTGCTCGTTCGACATTTTGTAGATTAACATCGTTCAGAATAGTCTCTGCACACTCTATTATGTGATTATTTAGTACAGAAGAGTAAATAAAATTATTTGTAGTAAATGGTACCTTTAAGCAATTATAAGCGACTTTAGCCAGATCAAAATACTTCTTAATATCAGTTTCAGCAAAGGTAAGAGAGTATAAAGATTCCAACAAAGGATTTTTGCCATTACTTATAAATTCCCACCATTTTTTTCTTAACAGTGGAACTACCTTTTCTTTAGTGTATTTCTCTTTTTTTCCATCTAAAATATCCAATAAACATTTACATCTTAGTTCCCAAGTATTTTCTTTAATAAACTTATTTTGTTCTTGAAGATCAACCTTTATTTTAACAGCCTCATTTAATAACTGGTTAAACTCCTCTATTCCATTACTTACTTTAACGAAATCCAGATCAACAATCAGTTCAGGAATATTGGTTGCTACCACTGGTAATCCACTCTTTACGTATTCATACATCTTTATTGGATCACAATTAACAACTATATCTACATCATCTTTAAAAGGTATAATTCCTACATCCATAACTCTCAGATATGTTGTTAATTCACTATGTTCTTTCACACCAAGGATAAATAGATTGTTCTCTTTAATTGACAAAATCCCATCTTTGACAGGCCCTATAACAACAAATGACTTATCCTTATTATTTCGTACTAGCCTATAAAATAAGTCTTCGTCGAACCAACGATCGACCACCCCAACATAACATACTTTTGGTCCGGGTATATTGGCGAGATCTTCAGGTATACCATCGCTTCTATTTCCACTAAAGTCTTCAATATTAACTGCATTATTCAAAAGGTAGACATTATCTTTGTACATACCCTTTAACAAATACAGCGCGGAACTAGTTGTGGTTACAATATCCGCTCTACTTAGCAATAAGGACTCATATTCTCGATCATGTTTGTTGCTCCAGTACGAATACTCTAAATCGCTATGATCATCAACACACTCGTAAACTACTCGAAAATCACCAGTAAGTTGATTTATTATATTCACTTGGGACGGTAAATAACATAAGATTATAACCTCTTCATCTGAGGTATCAATTAACTCTTGAACTATTTCCTTATAGTTATTTAGAATATAATTATCATTAACTAAAACAGGTGTATGAATATTTATTAATTCAATTGCACTAGCGTGGTTACGACTTAGCTCCATTCGCTCCTCAATACCTACTGCGGCATCTGATGAAGTTACCTGAATGGTTGGTTGAACATATTCAACCACATAACCTAGCTTGGATAGGGCCCTGGCGATTTGGTGAGGTCTTTGCAACACCCCTCCCCACGGACAGGATGAAAGGATAATAAATTTCTTTTCTGAGGTGTTAACTATCGTTTTTAGTCTTAGCAAAGTATTTCTAATTTCATTTCTTTGATTAAAATCATCAATCATCTTATAGACCAACCAATAGAAGTTAATTGCTTTTTGGATTTCTCCTTTAGTCTCATATATATACGCCAGATTAAATAACACATCTTTATTTTCAGGATCTAATTTAATCCCTTTCAAGAGTAAGTATTCTGCATCATCCAGTTTATTTTCTATAATGAAAATAACAGCCTTCATGCTTAAGATATCAACATCGTATTTTTCTATAGCTTCATATTCCTTAATTAGTTTTTTAGAATTCTCTATGTCTCCACTACTAATAAGGAATTCTATATTATCTTTAAATAACTTTTTCTCCTGTTCAAGATTATTATAGTTGTTGGTCACTTTTCATCTCATCTCCAAGCAGCATTTTTTTCAGGTAAGTTATATATAAGGTGTTTGAAGAGTTACAGAACATTAAATCCCCTAATCCACTCTGCCAGCGGGAAATATTTCTTAATTTCTCCTTTTATTACTTTCATACCCTGGACGTCTTGGCATTTCTCATACAAGTCATAACATCTTTCATAGGTTGAGTAATCTGAGTTCAAATTAAGCAACTCGGAATAAAACAACTGGGCATCTTCAAGATAACCAACCCTTAAACAGCAATCCCCTAATAAGCGAAGTACCGATATATTGTTCGGTTCTTCTTTGAAACATTGCGCTAACATGTCAATAGCAACCTCCATAAACCCGTAGGATATAAGAATTTCACATAGTCTACATTTAATAGCCGTATTATTGCTTGATAGCAATACTTTTGTTAATTGTTCGAATAAATCAAATTCCTGCAAAACAATTAGCTTTGTAATGATTGATAAAATAATTTCTTCAATTGCCGAATTCAAAACTATCTTGTTCACCGGTTCATTTAAAATAATACCCTTTAGAGTTTTAGCCTCTTTGTTGCTTAAGTTGAACAATGGAACGACAAGGTTATATAATTCTATATCTCTTAATATAAATGCCAGCAGTATTACATCTGACCGATAACTTTCGTTTAAAGATACTTTCAACCAAAGCTCTTTAGCTTGTTCATAATCCTTATCGTATTCAGCTGCGGTGGCTAGTACAAAAGATTGTACATTTACACCCTTGTAAGTTTTTAAAAATTTATTTAGTAATGGGTGACGCACGTTATATAACGAATCCAATAACAATTGCAGTTCAGTTATACTGGAGACGTTATAAACCATATTTACATTCTGATATACTTCTTCAGAAGAAATATTAGCCTTTGATACCAATTCAAAATATTTAATTAAAGCTGGGGCAAAGGACTTTTTAGTTTGAAAAGCTTGAATGATTTGATCATAGCTTTTTGTTAGTTGAAATTCCCCCTCATAAATTTCAGCCATTTTAAAACGCGCTATATAACTGCCATTCCCTTCAGTAACTGTAATTCCTTGGTCGCCTAGTTCCAGACATTTTTCGAAAGCCATAATAGCATCCTTAGTATATCCTGACTCCATATACAAACATCCTTGCACAAATCTCATATCTGTTTCTTGAGGGTAAAGAGGAATCGCATCCTTTAAAATCTGCAGTCCTTCTTCATATCTGTGCAATTCCTTCAAACATGAGCATAGTGAAACAATGATTTCCGGTATAATGATCAAGTTCTTGCTTAAAGAATAAGCCTTTTGAAAGTAAGGGATCGCTTTCTCATGCTCCTCTAACCACATGTATGTTTTTCCCATATTAAATAAATTGTAACCAGTCGGGTTTTCCTTCACCTCATCCAGCATTAATGGCAAGTTCCTCTGTTTCTTGTCTTTATCCTGAATTACTTCATTTATATATCCTGTGTGATATACGATTAATTCTCCAGATGTTCCTTTATAATCATTATTATCATCCATTACATTTAAATGCTCATGCAGGCGATTATGATAGACAAGCTTTTTGTGATTAGCAAACAACCGTATAGCCGTATGTTTAAGTGTTCTTCCGTATGACATTTCATTAATGATTCTAATAAAATAATAATCAAATGCGCTAGAAATCTCCCTTTGTAGATCTGCAGTTGGATCAAGATACTCATCAGCGTCTAATATAAGAATATAATCAGAAGTTGCGTACTTTATCGATTCATTTCTTGCTGCAGCAAAATCATTAACCCAAGTGAAATGATAAATTTCATTCGTATACTTCTTGGCAATTTCCATTGTATTATCAGTCGATCCAGTATCTATTATAATTATCTGATCCACTTTATTGCATACACTCTCTAAACACCTAGACAAGTACTTCTCTTCATTCTTAACGATCATGCATAAAGAAATTGTCTTCGACATAAGATTATCCTCTCATTACTACTAGTTGTTGTTATTATATATATCGGACTTGATGATCCCTGTAATTAGGAAAAGGAGCACAAAAAAAAGAAGCCCGAAGGCTCCTTTGTTTGTTCTGCTATTAACGAAGCAATTGAAGTACTGCTTGTGGTTGTTGGTTCGCTTGTGCCAACATCGCTTGAGCAGCTTGAGCAAGAATGTTGTTCTTAGTTTGGTTCATCATTTCTTTGGCCATGTCAACGTCACGGATACGGGATTCAGCAGCAGACAAGTTCTCAGAAGTAGTTCCCAAGTTGTTGATGGTGTGTTCCAGACGGTTTTGGTTAGCACCCAGTTTAGCACGTTCTGTAGAAACTTTAGAAATTGCAGTATCAAGAATAGCCAATGCCGAGTTCGCACCTGCTTGACTTCCGATTGCAACGGATTGCAATCCAAGTCCAGTTGCTCCAGCATCCATATTACCGATTGCCAATGTAATAGCTTGGCCAGTATTAGCACCAATATGGAAGACAGCACTGGTTACGCCACCAGTCAGCAATTTCTTAGTGTTAAATTCAGTGTCACTGGAGATACGGGTAATTTCCTTAGTCAATTCATCTACTTCTTTTTGAAGCTCAGCGCGGTCAGTATCAGTATTCGTATCATTTGCTGATTGTACAGACAGTTCACGAATACGTTGCAGGATGCTGTGTGTTTCGTTCAGCGCACCTTCAGCAGTTTGAATCAAAGAAATACCATCTTGAGCATTCTTAGTAGCCATATCCAAACCACGGATTTGACCACGCATTTTTTCGGAAATTGCCAAACCTGCAGCATCATCACCCGCACGGTTAATACGAAGACCAGAAGACAATTTTTCAATAGCTTTGTTAGTGTTCGTAGTGTTAGTACCCAATTGACGGTGTGTGTTCATTGCTGCGATATTGTGATTGATAATCATAATAATATTTCCTCCCTGAAATTAAATTAGTTCCACATCCATGTGGTAAACGCTGATCCATTAAGGTCGGCCGCCCTGCTGGCTCAGCGTCTAATACATATATCGACGGTATGCACCCAACTATTTAGAGCAAATCGAATTTTTTTTGAAATTTCTTGGTTAAATTCTCCAAAATAAAATTTAAAACCCGAGTCCGCGATTAAACAGTCCCAGGTTCTGGATTATGTGTATGCTACATGTCAATTATTCATTCTTATTCACACCACGAAGTCGATGGATCAATGCATTCAGATCTGACTGCTGAGGAGCGACGGACTCACGGTTAGCCTCTTGGATCGAGAGATATACCTCTTTACGAAAAATATCGACATGCTTTGGTGCAGAAATACCAACCTTTACTGTGTCACCATCCACGCTTAAGATTGTCAGCTCGATCTGATCTTGAATGACAATGGACTCCCCTTTTTTTCGGGAAAGTACGAGCATATCATCCACCATCCTTTCCATCGATAACTGGTTGCTCTTGCAGTAGGCTATGCTTCGTATGATAAGGCGCTTTATGTAATACGATTTGTTTACCAGAATGCCCTACAGGATTTAATACAATAGGTGCAAGAAGATTAATCGTAGACTGTTCAACATGCTCTTTTAAAGTAATAATACAGCGGATAACTACATCAGAACTGATCTCTAGCTCTTCCGCCTCATCATCCGGCAGTTCAAATTCATAAGCGGGATAAAAAACAAAAGGATCAACTAACAGAAAGGATAACTCCATATTGCTAATTGACTGTAAATACCAAAAGGGTGTCTCCGCCATCGCGATCAAAGCAAAATTTGTTTCTTCGTCAAATCCAGGTAATCCTTTGGGGAAGTGATATAACTGCTCTTCATCTACTTCAAGTTTCCCCCAAGACAGCGTTTCTATAATCAAGTTGTTCACTCCTTAAAAGTTTTGCTGTGCAAAACTAACTTCTTATAAAATTCACTAAAATTATATATAGCTAAAAATACAAAACACAAAAGCTATAGAAGCGCTTAATGGCACATCTATAGCTTAAGAAGCTACAATTGGACATTCAATTCAGGTGGAATAAACTGAATAGAAGCATATTGCTGCATATAAATATTTAACTTGCCACGAGTATATTCAATTTCGGGATCATGTCTTTCTACTTGAATATTCACTTTTGCGGCTCGAAAATCAATTTGTGGTGCTCTCGTTTCTATATGAATATCTACATTGTCAAATGATGCCGGTCCGCGAATCTCTGGAAAAGAATTTGGTTCGGTATCTGTTCCATATACTTCTGCAATAGTATTTCCAGGCTTGAAAAATTGAGCCATTCGATTACCTTGCTCGACCTTTTTTGCAATACCCTGAAGATACAAATGTTGAATACCTGAGTATATTCTTTTGTTCATATCGAGCATATTGCCACCATTATAGGCTGCCCATGCACGAGATTGATCTATGGTAAGCTCTGGCCTAAAAGATTGGACCGTAAGTTTCCCCGGAGTGGTTGTTATATCGACCTCAGCCTTAGGCTGAGTAATCGAGTATGTGCCTAGATCAGCATCAATACCAATTACTGCAGGAGACTGACGTATTTGCAATATCGGCTGAAGCACAAAAACCACCTCCGTTATCTGATAAAGTCTACGAGAGTTGTGGAAATAATTTTCGCGCCCACAGACAAGGAAGCATTATAAATATTCTCCTGAATCTTTGACTCCATAATCAAACCCTCGTAGTCGGCATCTTCTGTCTTTGCCTGTAAATCAGTCAGGTTTACATTTAAGTCACTCAGACGTTCCTGCATTAGTTCTACACGATTGGTTTTGGCTCCAATCTCAGAACGGGCAGTCAGAATGGATTCCATACGCGTATCAATTACATCAAGTTGGCCCGAAATAGCCGTGAGATCGCCAGCCTTTAATCCTGCAGAAAGATTATTAATGATTGCAAACAAATTGTCCGCATCCCCGGTATTCCCGAACACATCATTGCCAGTTGTACTTATTGGCAAACGGACACCTTCACCCACAATGAACTGAATCTGCCCAGTATCCGTAGTAATTGCTTTAGAAACATCGTAAGTTCCATCTGCACCTTTAGCAAAATCATATGGTTTGGTGGTGTATTGCTCACCATTAAAGATATATTTACCATTTAGTGTACTGTTAGCGATATCCACAAGCTGCTCTTTTAGTTGCATCACTTCTGCATTGATACTGTCCAGTGCGGATTGCGGATTAGTACCTGTCGAAGCTTGTACAGTCAGTTCACGGATCTTTTGAACGACATCTCCAGCCTGTCCTAGAACTGTATCATTGAAATCAAGCCATGAAAGTGCGCTATCTACATTCTTAGTATATTGTTCATTAGAGGAAAGCTCCGCACGGTAGCGCAGGGAATACGTGATCCCTACTGGATCATCGGAAGGCTTGTTGATTTTGCGTCCGCTGGAAAGCTGTAACTGTGTATCGTTCATTGTACGTGCATTACGATTTAAGTTAAGCAGAAGCTGTGAATTCATCATGTTAGAGGTTACTCTCAACATACGCTATATCTCCTTTTATCTGCCGACTGTGCCGGTGGAATTAATCAATTTGTCGAGCAGTTCATCAAAAGTAGTCATAAAACGCGCTGCGGCACTATAAGCATGCTGGAATACTAGCATATTCGACATTTCTTCATCTAGTGATACTCCGCTGACTGATTGACGACGGGAGTTAACTTGCTCTACCAGATAATCAGAGTTATCGGTCTGACGTGCAGCTTCCTGTGATTGAATACCGAGTTGACCAACCATAGAGCCAAAAAGTCCACCCACAGTGTTGCTCACACTGCCGTCCGGCTTAGTAAATTTACTATCCTTCAGGTTCGTCAATAGAAGCGCCAAGGTGTTATTTCCTTTAACGACTTGCGTATTTCCATTCGCATCAACAGTTGTACGAAGCGAAGTTGCAAATAGATTTACGTCAGCTGCAATTTCCGGATTCAGTTTGATCGTTCCAGCCTCACCTGATGTTACAAAGAAATCGCGTCCGACGCTTCCATCCATCGCGTAACCTAACTTGTGAAGTCCGTTTAACCCTTTGACAATGGTCTTGGCGTCCTCATACATTGTTGCGCCCTTAGGCATGGCCTGACCAGCGGTCAAAGTAACTACGGTACCGTCAGCTTGTGTAATCTTGGCATCACTAGTCAACACTGTGCCCTCAGGAAGATTGGAGCCAGCTGGCACTGTAATTTCAACGTCACCTGTAGCAATAGTGCTCGCCAAATCATTGAGTTGTTTCTTGTAATCGGCAACATAGGTATTATTGGAAAAAATCATTCCGTAAGCCTCGCCGCCCTTCAAAGTTCCGGAGGCATAAGCATTATTAAGAAACGCGCCATCTACGGTTGCAGTTACTTCTCCACCCTCTACGAGAGGTTGTCCACCCAAAGAAATGTTATAACCCGCTTCCGTCTCTACAACAGTAATATTAGCAATTTTGGAGAGCTTGTCCGCCATCAGATCGCGTTGATCACGTAGATCGTTTGCATGATCCCCCATACCCTCAATCTTATAGATCGATTTATTTAGATCTGCGATAGCGGTCAGATAACCCTGAGCTTCTTTTGCCTTAACATCTATATTAGTGGTTAGATCCCGCTCCAGATTATTCAGTTGCGTGCTCATATAGTTCATAGCATCCGTCAAAGATTGTGCAGTTTGCACTACAATCTTACGGGCTGTTGGATCTTCAGGGTTCTTACTTAGATCCGACCACGATTTCCAGAAGTTATCCAAAACTGTACGAATGCCTGTATCCGATGGCTCATTAACGATAGCTTCCAGCTTAGAGAGCGTATCCGCTTGAAGACTCCAGTTGCCGAAAGCAGCGTTCTCACCACGGTACTGATCATCCAGAAACATTTCTCGAATCCGATCGATAGATGAGAATTCCACCCCTGTACCCATTTGACCTGGAACGGTAGATTTTAACAATCCGTACGCTTCAATAGGTAAAGAGGCTTGCATATTAACACGTTGACGAGTATAACCTTCGGTATTCGCATTAGCGATATTGTGTCCAGTTGTATTAAGAGCTGCGGTCTGAGTAAAAAGGCTGCGTCTCGCCGTCTCTATCGAGTGAAATGTGGATGTCATGCTTCTTACTCCTCCTTATGTTCTGCTCCGGCAGAACACTTCATCAGTACAATTCTAACCTCGTGCATCAAAAATCCCCGACCGATTTACGTTGTTACCTTTGTCGGACGGACGATGATAAGTGATATCCTGATTTGGTCTTCCGACCAACAGATCCAAAGAATAATCTATAAATGTAAGCGACTGCTCTATCAGCTTCTGATTTAGGTCATTGGCTTCTTTCAGGCGATGCAAAGTGCCCGAAAGCTTCTGCTGAATATGCAGCAGTCGTGCCTTGTCTTCAGGGTCAAATATAAGCCTGGACAGCTCCGTTAGGTTCAGGTTCAGGTTAGAACGAATACCCACACCTTGCAAAACGGTATATGCGGCTAATATTCGCTCTTCCTCGAGCTGCCCAATTACCTTCATTAGCTTGGATTCACGATTAAGGATGTCGATTAACGCATCCACCTTGTTATCCATAATTGTCTGTTTCTTCTCAGCGGCCAGATCCAGCATTTGAACATGCACTCCATCTAGCCGCTCCAATAGTTCTATTAATGTCGTCAATGCCATGGATGTTTTCACCTAATTCTCGGAGGATTGCTTAAAGTAAGGGGCGAGTTTCTCTGCTAGCTTAGATGCATCAACTTGATAGGTACCTGCGGAGACCTGCTGCTTTAGATTGTCGATCTTAAGTGCGCGTTCTGGATCATTCTTGCCAGTGTTTTGTGCTTGCAAGAGTTGAATCGCTTCATCAGAGATCGAAACCTCATCCTTGCGTGTGCTTTTCTTCATTTGTTCCTGCCTTTGCGCTTCCGCGCTGCGTTGATACGGATTAATCGCGTTAATTCGTCCGGTCTCGTTAATTTTCATAACTTCCACCTTCCTTCTAATATAAAAAAGCCGATAATCTTTACTAAGTTTATCGGCGTAGACTGAAACATTCTTTATAGCTGCAAACGTTTTTTTGCAGATTTTATAGGTCACGCAGCTTATCTATGGCACGATATGCACCATCAGATGTCTTTTTAGTAGTATCCTCAGCAGAATTTTCCTTGACAGCATTCGTGAGATCTTTCCTGAGCCGACTACGACAGCTGTCACACATATGGCCATCCCGAATCAGTGTACCACACACTTCGCAAGGGTACATCATATTGGGTGCATTAGCTATAGAAATCCGGCCTTCTCGAATAAAGCGGGTAATCTCTTTAATAGAAATCCCCGTAGCATCGGAGAGCTCCTGAATGTTGGTTCCTTTGTTTTCCCGTAAATAATTCACGCAGATCTCATATTCATGCTCCAGCTCTTTAATACAGGACTGGCACAACCCCATAAGATTCTTGACAAACAACCGGCCGCACCTTGGACAATTGTCTAGATTCATAACAAGCAGCCGCTCCTCTCCGTACATTCTGTGCAATGCATAATATTCTTATGCTCCTAGATTACATGATTGCAAGGAATTCGTCTATGGGACAGAAGAAACGCTACCAACCGCAACTAATCCTCAATGGAATGGATATAGCTGTTCACAATCATGCATTTTTCGCGTTTTAGGAACGCGCCCAGGTTAGGCTATAGATTTCTGCAGCATAATCATGGTTTGAAACCATTTGTTTTAGAATTTCGGCGCAAGCACGAATCGTGCTTCCCGTTGTATAGATATCATCAACAATAATAATTCGAATAGGACGACTTATAGGTGAGTTATCTTTCAGCCAATCCTTAAATAGTGTGGAGACTGCCGGATTCACTCCAAAAGCATTCTTCATATCTGCCAGTCGCTCCGCACGTCCTTTAAAGCTCTGCTTACCTGTATGATGCGTACGAATTAGTAGCGGTAGCTGTGGAATCTTTCTATGACGAGATAGGACATCGGCCAATCTTTCCGCTTGATTGAAGCCCCGTTCTAGAAGCCTTGAATCACTGACAGGTACCGGAACTAATAAATCAGCTGACCAAAGGCTGTTTTTTGTGTACCTTTTATGTTGAATAAGATGAAAAAAAGATGCTTTCTGAGATAAAAGAGCCCCCTGCTGCTTTTCCTCCTTTAGGGTTAAATAAGCTCTATCCAGCATGAGTCCAAGCAAAGGGGCATATTGTTCATTCCCGCGATATTTATATTGACCGAGCCATTCTCTCATCTCATTAGTGTAGGCAACCGCACTCCGGTTACATACAATGGGTGAGGGCTCAGCGCTGCGAGTGCAGTCTGGACAGCCTACATGCCGCCCACATATCAAGCAACGTGGAGCGCGTATCCAAGGAATGGATTCCGCACAATTCTTACAGATACCAGGCAGCTGTGAGGACTGTGGGCTGTGCTTCCCGCAGGTTAGACATTGAGGCACGGAGGGGGTAAGGAGGAAAGACAGGGATTTTCGGAACCTTGTAAGCTTGGTATTCATATAGCCCCACCTTTACGAATATATCCTTGGCGGCGAGCAATGATATTCATAGTACGAATCTGAGCAATCGCTCCACGCTGGGATCGGCTCCACTGAGGGGAGGCAAATACAACATGGCCATCAGGATCATCTTTAGAACGACCAGCACGGCCTGCCATCTGTACCAAAGAGGCTTCGTCAAAAAGACCACTGTCTGCATCCAAAATAAATACGTCACTGCGTGGCACGGTAACTCCCCGTTCCAGGATCGTAGTAGTCACTAACAAAGAGATGATACGGTTGCGAAAAGCAGTTACCTTTTCTGCCCGAAATGAATCCTTGGACGAGGTGCCTTCAATAACCACGCCGGGAAAGCTACGACGAAGTAGTATCAGCAATCCTTCGATATGAGCTATTCGAGACACAAATAGAAAAATTTGTGCTTTTCGCTCCAGTGACTTTTGAAGATTTTGTATAAGCGATCTTGGCAAACTTCCACGCTTTAGACAGGTCAGAACCGAGGGTATACTCAAATGCTGCGGGATAGGCAAGGGATGACCATGGAAGCGGACAGGCACTCTGGCATGTGGAAGCTTGCCTAACCGGACCAAACGCTGCATTTCTTGTGGTGGAGTAGCTGATAAATAGATGAAAGAGCCGTCCACTTTACAGGCTTGTTCAGCGGCATAGGCCAACATAGGATCATTGTGGTAAGGATACGCATCCAGCTCGTCGATGATTACGAGATCAAAACCTTGATGGAAGCGCAGGAGCTGATGGGTGGTCGAGAGCGTTAAGCGACCGCTCACCCAGCGATCTGCGCTGCCGCCATAGAGTACGGCGATAACCTCCGCCGGAAAAGCCCGGGCGAGCCGCGGCACGAGCTCAAGTACGACGTCGCGTCGCGGCGTCGCTACCAGCGCCCGCCCTCCGGCGGCGAGCACTGCCTCTAGGAGCGGGAAGGTCATCTCCGTTTTCCCCGCTCCCGTTACCGCCCAGAGCAGAAACCGCTCTGGGCATGAAGTGGCGGAGCGCTTGCGCGGCTCCGCCAGAAAACCCAGCGCAGCGCCAGCGGCTCCCGCCTGCGCTGGGCTCAGCCCCCACCGGCCTGCGGCCGCGGCGGGGTCAAGGGCGGCCGTGCATCGCACGGCCGGAAGTGCTGCGCTGCGCAGCAGCAGCGCACAAGCCCGGCTGCGCCCAAGCGCGAGGCAGGCCTCGCAATAGGCGCAGCCCATAAGCCCGCACGCGGCGCATGCCGTGCGGCCGGTGGGCACGCTGCCGCAACGCAGGCAGCGCGAAACCGTGCGGCGAGCGACAACGCCGCGCCACAATACGTGCGGCAGCCTAGCCGCCGCACGCATCATAACGCCAGCACCCGCAGGGAGCTGGCGGGCCCGCGCCCCTTGCGCAGCCGGGGTCGCACTGCCTACGGCGGCTGTAAGCAACAGCCGCCCCTGTAGATGCGCCAGTTGTGCCGCCTGGCGCCAGCAACCCCCTAGCTCTGGCAATTCTTCTGCCAGCAGCGCTTCTACTTCCGGCTCCAATAAAGAGCGCCCGGCCACAGCCCGCAATAATTGCTCTGAATCGAATTCTAGCAATCCAGAATCAAAACCCTTTTTTTCACTCCCGCAATACCTTTCGTTCTTCTTATTGTCCTGTTCTATTCCGAAACTCGATTTATTAGGCTTCCATATGAATATTCCATCATTCAGCCACTGTGACTCCCACAGTCCCCCTGCCTCTTTCTCCTCTCTCAACTCAGCCTCGAGCATTCTATTAATATATTGCCCCCACTCCTTAATCGCCCAGGTGCTCATTACGCTTCTTTGTTTGAAGCTGTCCCGGAGCTTCACAGCCCAACTTAGCGGCAACGCAGAAGAAAGCAGAACCAAACTATTCGCCGCTAAGGAACTCCCATCTTTCTTCTCCGGTCTAGCTACAGACCACCACCATCTATCTACCCTAAGATCTAATGAAATTCTAACCCTCCAGCTCCCCTTGCATTCCACAGCATATACAGCGACTTGCATAATAATCCCTCCTACCTTTCGCTTGTACTTAGCAGCTCCATATTTGATCCCAAATTCACGACTCCGTCTCCCCAAACGCAAAAAGCACACTCCCCCAGTTCTTGGAGAGTGTGCTTCACCCGTTACTTACATATTTACTTAAGATCTGTTGCGCTTTGATTCGCATCCCCTACTTCCTGCCATCCCCATAAAAGGCAGCGATACAGACTGCCCTGACAGCCGCAAGTCTACTACAATTCCTTCATGCTGCAATTCTTCACTCATCTGAAGAGAGTACAAAGATGTTGCAAGATCGATAGAGCAGCCGCTAGCGGCCATTTTGGAAACTATCCCAAGTGTTCCATCGCTCGAACCATCATCCATGAACGTTACTCGCAATCGTTTTCCGGTTAGAAGAGCTTGAAATGTCAGTGCCCGAATGTACCATTCCACAACAGATTCATGATTGCGGGTAATAAAAATATAATGAATCCATTTTCCGGACTGCGGTGTTTTACGCACCTTCTGCCGGTTATGCAACATATGAATCATCACTGCAGCGGATACATAAACAACCGCAATCCATATCAACTGGGCTACCATGGAGATGCACCTCCTCTGTATACCAACACTATATGCCGGCATTAAAAGGTCGGTGACTGCCTAGAACACCCATCAGGGAAGCAAGCTGTGTCTACTTAATTTCTTTCCTATATGTAACGTATTACCGTGAAGCTTCTACAAGGTTACCCAGCCATATTTAATCGAATTAATAACGGCTTGAGTCCGATCATCCACTTCCATTTTTTGCAAAATACTGCTAACATGGTTTTTAACTGTTTTTTCACTAATGAATAAATATTCACCAATCATTTTGTTGCTCTTACCTTCAGCCATTAGACGCAGCACTTCTGCTTCACGACGGGTCAGAGGATTGTTGTCGCCAGCAATAAATTTGACACCAGCTTCCTTCACCACTGTATCTGTAGTTACACCAGTCTCGTTAAGGTAAGTCATACGCCGCAATTGATTGATAAGCTTTCCAGTAACCTTTGGATGGATAAAGGCATGTCCTTCACAGACCGAACGAATGGCATTAATAAGGGATTCGGCCTCCATATCCTTCAATAAATAACCATTGGCGCCCTTACGAAGGGTCTCAAATACATAACTCTCATCATCATGAATGGATAAAATAATTACCTTAACCTCCGGGAACATTTCCCGAAGTTTTTGAGTGGCTTCTACGCCGTTCTCAACAGGCATATTGATGTCCATCAATACGATGTCCGGTTTAGTCCCGTTACAAAACTCTAATACCTGAATACCGTCGCCGCACTCCCCTATGACCTCGATATCCTCCTCCATATTCAAAATGCGTTTCAGCCCTTCACGAAAAAGCTGATGATCATCCGCCAAAAGAACCTTAATGGGCGTTTTACTAGAGTTTAAGTTCTCCATCACACTACTCCTTCCCCTTCTCCACATTCGTCGGAATATGGATCACGATTGTTGTCCCCTGATTCTCGGCTGATACAATTTCCATTCTTCCTTCAAGCAGCTCTACACGTTCCCGCATACCTACTAGCCCGAAGCTTTCCCGATTACCTTGCTGATTTTTTAACTTTTGTACATTAAAGCCTAATCCGTTATCTTTAATCACAATCTTAATTAACTGCGCTTGGTATGTAATCTCCACCAATACGAAGCTTGGGTAGGCATGTTTTGCTGCATTAGACAATGCTTCCTGAACAAGACGATATACCGCCGCCTCCATCGCTGAGGATAGTCGGTGTTCCTGTCCCCGGGTTTCCAGAGTCGTCCGCAGTTTCGTCTTCTCTTCAAAATCATGCACATATTTCCGCAAAGTCGGAATCAAGCCCAAATCATCGAGAGCCATCGGTCGTAAATTAAAAATAACCTTACGCATTTCTTCCAGGCTGTTACGAACCTGCCCTTTTAAATCTACTACTTCGTCCTGCACCAGCCCAAATTCCTGCTTTACCAGCATTCTTTCTACAATTTCCGTCCTAAGGACTAGATTTGCCAGCATTTGAGCGGGACCATCATGAATTTCCCGGGCAATTCTCTTCCGTTCTTCTTCTTGAGCCAGGATAATTTTGAGTCCGATCATCTGTCTGTTCTTCGCCGATTCGACAATTCTCGTCACTTGGCCTAGCTCTCCCGACAAATATTCGAGCACTACGCTCATTTGCGAACCAATTGACTCTGCACGCTCTACAGAATTTTCGACACTGCGCACTCGCATTTGTAATTCATCACGTCTGCTTCGAAGATAGACCTCTCGCTCACGCGTCATCATGAGTTCGAGCTGAAGCTCTGTAGCCTTCTCATAAGCAATACGGATATCCTTCTCTGAGTAGCGGACAAAGTCCCGGCTGACCTCTGTCAGCCGGATTCTGGAGCGGTGATACTGTAACTCCAGCTTGTCTACCTTTTTCAACGTTTCATCCGTTTCGTCCATGACCCGCTGCAGTTCCTTGTTGAGTGCAGCAAGTTCATCACGTGCAACCTGCAATATTTCAAAAATCTGATACTTGCTGCTCTCCATCACGTCGATGGTATTTTTAATAACGCGATCAATCGCATCGGCTTGAAATTCCACGGATGCTTGCCCCTTTTCTATCGGATCGTATTAAGGTTTTCCTTATATATTAACATATCACGATTCGATAGTTACGGTCTTCGTTTTCTGTTCCCATTTTACAGTTAATCCTAACTGTTCAGAAACCAGTCTCAGAGGTACTAAAGTCCTACCCTGTAAAATAATAGGTGCTACTTCAGCACTTTGTCGCTTACCATTTAACAGGTATTCCTTTTTATTTACCGTCAGATCCAGTGCCTTGGCTCCGCGCAACACCATGATCTTCTTATTCACCTGATCCCAGGTAGCATTCCCTCCAAAAGCATCCAGCACATAACGGATCGGCACATAAGTACTGCCGTCTTTCACAATTGGAGCTACATCAATAGCCCTCTTATTTCCGTTTACGGTCATTGCTTTGGAGCCGATGCTCATCGAAGCCGTACCCTTTGGTAACCCTGCATCACTGGAAAGTGAAGGCATTGTGAAGGTGATATTATCAAAAGCAACGGTACCTGTCTTCGCCCGTTCATCTTGGCCTTCCTCTACGTTGACTACATAAAGTCTCTTCAGCGTAGCCGGGAATTTAATCCCTGATCCTGACAAGTCGATGTTTATGTTCTTCCAACCGTTCCAATCGATAATCTTCGCAAGATCTACATAGGCTGTAGCTCCACTATTGTCTACAAACTCAGCACGCAGCCAATTTAAGCTCATATCGCCCATCACATCAACTGACATCGAAGTTGCAAGCGCTGGAACGGCTTTTCCACTTGTGCCGTTAAGTTGAGCATAAGCGTACATTTTACCGCTGCCAGCCGTCATATCATAACTGAGTGACAGCACCTTGGAGCCTACTCTTTCAGCCGATCCGTCTACTATCGTTGCAGTCCCCTGTACCGCTGGCACATTGGTAGTAAAGTTGACTGGATAACTTACCTTCTCGAAATCTTCCCATGTTGTAGCTGCTGCTGTCGATAATACAACCGCTGTGCTAAATCCATCATAACGAGCAATAGCGTAACCTGTAGTAACCCCTGCATCCACAGAGTTTACAGTAAGCTTGCCATTTTGCACGACTCCCTTAAAGCCTACAAACTCCCACTTCAGCGCTGAATCTGGAACGCTTATGGTTGCTCCACTCTTCGTAGAGGCCTTTACAGGGACAGATACAGTTGTCCCAGCTGTCAGTGGCGCTGTAGCAGTGCCTACACTCATGCTGGATAGATCATCTCCACCCAAGACTGTAAGGGTTGTAGAAGCGCTTGCTACGCCGCTTTTAGCCGTTAAGGTAACGGTGCCTGGCTTCACTGCCGTTACTTCTCCTGCACTTACAGTTGCGCTTCCTCCGCTTGATGTCCAAGTAGGATTGCCTGCTGCTACATCTATAGGGTTATAGTAAGTGTCATAACCTTTTAACGAATAAGTAGCCTTTTGTCCAACTAATAGCGAAGTGCTTCCGCTAATTTTAATTCCTTTTACTTCACCTTGTGGTGCGTTAGTATAAACACCAAGCGCGTTAACAATGCTGCGCTGCTCTGTGCCATACTCTGTATTAAAGGTTAGTGTGGCTGAGCTTTCACCAAGAGGCCGGTCTACCATCGTTGTAGAGCCGCCTCCGTCTAAGTTAAGCCCTTTCCAGACTCCAATATTGGTCATAAAAGATTGCAGCTCGGTCAATGACATTCCTGAGCTGTTGCCATTTTTTTCAGTAGCTATAATATAAACATAACGTCCATCCTGAGAGTATCCTAAAGCCGTACGTGCACGATAACCGCCAATGCTGCTAGTCGAGCGAGAGAACGTTGCAGCTTTTCCGTTATTTACAAGAATCGTATGTCCACCAATCATTGTTTGCAGATTAGCAGGATCTAGCGATTGCTGCGTAGTCTTGGATTTCAGGGAGTACACACTTGTTACCGGTTGTCCTACAGTCAGATGGGCAGTAACATACCGTGCGGCTAAGCCATGGGCCCGCAAAATATAAGCTCCCTTTGGAACCGCTGTAGGAAGCGCAGCATTTTCAGATATTTGAGTAACTACGCCGTTCTCAACGAGCACCTCTGTCGGTGTGGTTGAGCTGTTTTTGGGACGATCGAGTGCGGTCCATACATCCGTATAGATGTACATTGCATTAGCATGGCTATAAGTAGAGCTTCCACCTTCAGGACTATAAGCACCTTTATTGATACCGGATATCTCAAACTGTGCGCCGTCAGGTGCGGTTACCATTCCTTCAAAGCTGAACTCATCAATAAGAGGCTTGCGGTCCTTAGTCACTGCAAAGGCATACATTCCATCCAATTGCGAAGGGGTGGATACCAATACTCCACTGGATACTTGTCCACCAATCGGAGCGCCTTCCCCGCCTGTATTAAAATAATCTCCGTTTACTGCAGCCACGGCTCCAGTTTCCTTAGCCATCCCGCCAGTACTTTGACGTGTTGTCAGGTTTCCACCTTTACCTGTCATAACATCTAATGAAACATATGGATTGTTGAGGTCAACGCGAATAACATCCGCCAAGCCAGAAGCACTCGCTCCTGAACGTGTAGCCGTATATTTGTATTTCATCATAATGGCGCCCGAAGTAATTACTTCTTCTCCCAGCTTGCTTACTTTAAAATTAGATGTGGCTGCGGCAGCAATTGGTGTGGAACTATGACCAAACATAGCTAAGCCTTCACTGCCAATTACCGGCATAATCCACAACACACCTGCTAATGAAGCGGCAACCCATTTTTTAGTAGATGATAATTTTATTCCCCGAACAACTTCTCTACTCTTCTTCTCCATGAAAACTTCATTCATTTCGACGTAACTCTCCCATCTCTTTTTTACTCTTCAAGTCCGTTATCAAAAGTCTGGAAACTGGTTCCTATTTTTCTAGTACTCTTTTAATAGACTGAAAATAAGCGAAAAAGTTGCGAAATTGAGAGATTTCAAGCTTTATAGAGTCTCGTAACACAAACTATTAACATAAAAAAAAGCCCAGCAGAATGCCAGGCTTTACCAATCTATTTATTCTACAAATAATCTGTTTGCTTCAGCATCCGATGCAACATCACAGCAGCTTGTGCACGAGTGGCATTACCCTGAGGTTGGAACTCACTTGTGGTCATTCCCAAAATAATCCCAGATTGCACAGCTTTAGCTACGAATTCTGCACTTTGATTCTGAATTTTAGACTTATCCTTAAAGCGAGCCAGTGTTGAGGCAGAAGTGCCGCTTAAAGTAATAGGATGTTTGGTGTATTCCATTGCCCGAATCATCATGATTGCCATCTGCTCTCGAGTGATATTATCGTTAGGCCGGAAGGAGCCATCCGTGTTCCCTGTAATAATACCAGCCTTGGCTGCTGCACCAATATAGTCTCCAGTTTGTGTGGAAGGCTGCACATCCCGGAAGCGCTGTGCGGTCTCGCGATCGCCTAGCAAACCAAGTCCCCGGCTAAGCATTACTGCAAACTCTGCACGGGTAATCTTTTTTTCTGGACTAAATGTAGTCCCGTAACTGCTATCGATGATAGTCTTTGCACTAAGCTCAGCTACGATCGAATTACTCCAATGCTTACTCATATCTGAGAAGGCCCGGGTTGATATAAAGGTTCCTAACACCTGATTACCCTCCGTACGAGCACGAATAATCGTATAGCTACCTACCGTACTTACTTTTGTTGGCAGATAAGCTGCATCGTAATAGGAAAGATCCAGTCTAGCAGCAGATGTCTGCGCATTGTTCAATGAAGAAGTTGTACGCACAGTGTATTCTCCAGGTACCGATAATGCCTTAGCATTAGAATAATTGCTGCTTACTATCGCAGTCACCCGGACATCCATAAGACTAGTAACGCTCTGCATCCCCATAGTTTTTAGCTTTTGCTCAAATGGGGAGAACGTACCTGCCGGAACCTTTTCTAAGCGGAACACCAGCGAGATATTTTTACTGTCTGCAATCAAGCTAGTCGCTAATCCGTTCATATCGATATCGTCTAGTCCTACGCTATATAAGTGATCGCCATAACGTATCATAAATTTTGTGGTTTTACTGCGATTTACAGCATCAAGCAAAGGCTTTAAAGGAACAGTCACATAGGCCGATTGTTCTGTAGCAGGCACCTCAAAAGCTAATGTATCACTACTTGCCTTATACAGATATTCATAACTGGCCGTCAGGCGATCTGTGTTTAAGGTATATCTTTTTACAGATTGATTGTATAACGAACGGTCATCCACGATTTGTGAAGAGTCACTCTTCAGCAGCGCGTATTCTTTTCCAAACTCACTTGTTGCAAGCGTCCCTAGATAGGATGGACGATTTCCCGTTCCGGTGCTCACGCCGGTTAGGTTCTTAACAGAGAGAGAAGAGAATGAGGACAGTATATTACCGTTCAAATCCTTGATCGTACCTGAACCTGACATATAGGACAAATCGATAGTTTGCCCGGTCTTTACTACTGAGGATGTTGTTATTTTCAAAATATCCCCTGACAAAGTGTAGTTTTGTACACCTATACTGCTTCCATCTGCTCTAACTCCGAACTGATTAGCGTAGAGGGAACCAGATGCCTGCATGTTTTTACTGAATGTAACCGTAAGCTCGTCGCCATTGATGGTGGCAGAACTAATCTCAGGTATGCTAGTTCCGCTGTTTTCCGAGATGGACACAGGCTGCAGGTTAATATAAGCTGCACGGTTTCCATTTAAATCGCTTATTCCGGTAGTCCCCGGAACATAGGATACAGTAACATTCTGATTCACCGTCAAAGCACTCTGGAGCGTTAGCGTGATCTGTGAGCCACTGACCGATACATTCGTAACATAGTTAGGAGTGGTGCCAACAAGCACAGAGAACTGGCTGTTCATCGGGAGGTTTGTCGTTGACAAGCCTTCATTGTAATTCAGAAGGATTTTATTGCCACCTCCGGTTGCACTTTGGAACACGGGTGGAATTGTATCGTTGCTGTTGCGAATGTAGAAATCTGTGAAATCCGCAATATTTTGTCCAAAAGAATTCTGCAAAGGATAAGAGCCTGCATAATAGGAGACACGAACGGTCTGGCCATTAGAAGCATCGCTATTTAACCCTAAATATACAGTGTTCCCGCTGGAGCTTATGGAGTTGACCCCTAGGGATCCCCCATCTGAAGTCACTAGAAACTGACTATGTGCGTAAGAGGAAACTGCCTTTAAGGAGTCATTGAAATTCAACGCTACCGTTCTACCCGTGATCCGTCCATCTTTGGGTGTAGGCATGGAGGACTCGATAGTGTTAGTAACCTGCTTTGAGCTAAAGGTGCTGGCTGCATTTCCGCTTGGATCTTGAATGGTCCGCAGACCCCCTGTATAGCTAACCTTCACGTTCTGTCCAACCGCTACCCCTGTACTGAGTACCACATAGGCGCTGTCTCCCTGGATATAGACACTTTCAATTGTACGACTCTCATCATTCACCGTAGCACCAAAGCTGGAGATCAACAGTGCAATGGAAGAGTTGAGACTCTCATTGTATTTTAAACGAATGGTCCGATTGTTCTCGAGTGATGCAGATGTGAGCTGTGGAGCTGTTTTGTCCTGAGACAAGGTCCGGAAGCTCCATGAATTTTTGCCGCTTAGTCCATCATAGATAACATTAGCATCAATAGCGTCTACGAAAGCTCCTTTAGCAATATCAATATAATAGGTTGAGTCGCTATCTAAAGCTGTTTTAGGCGTAATTACATATTCGTTTGCTACAGTTGTACTCCGGTTAACAGTAACCGGAACCTGTGCGCCGCCACTTTTATAAAGTGCTACGCCATTTTCCACAGCACTGTTATAATTCACATTACGATTGAATGTGACAGAAAATGATCTGTTGTTAGCTATGGATTCACTCCGGTCAGCCGGGTTTAGCGCGCTTACGTTAAGTCCTGTCAAAGAAGCCGTTGTAAATGTCCAGGTATACGCACCCGAAGCCGGAAATACATTTCCGTCTTGATCGTAAAAAGCTCCCTGCGGTATCGTCACCGTATACTGCGTACTGTTTAGCAAGGGTGATGCTGCTGATGCTGGAAGCAATGTTATAGTTCTGCTGCTTCCTCCTGTAACGGCTGGGGAGTTTACATTAAGCCATCTCGTTCTAGCATCGTTAGCTGCACCTGGAGATACTGTTATGGTTCCAGCTGCAGGCATCATAGGACGATCAAATGTAAGCTGTAGGGCTCCAGTGGTAGATAACCCACCTGATCCGTTTGCCGGTGCAGGAGTCACTGGAATCTCTGCAACACCTTTAGTAGAGAAGCTCCACACATCACCGCTTGAAATCCCGGAATACGTTCGATTATCAACATCCTTAAAAGCATAAGAATCTATAAGAACATAATAGTTACTTCCGGAGGCCAATGTTTTATCCAATGTTAGTTTAACTGTAGTAGAGTTAGCATCAGTCTGAACGTTAACTCTAGTATCATCATCCTTAATTTTGAACTCTTGTACGGTTGCATTATCTGCAGACGACAAAATTCGAATGGAACCTCCACCTTTTATCAGGTTTTTATTTAAGGTTAGACTTAGCTCCTTAAGGGCTCCTGCATCCACTCTTGTATTATTAGCAGGTGAAAAGTTGCCTGCCGTAATCGCTGTATTACTCTCAGGCGCAGTGGTAAATGCCCATGAAGTAACACCTGACTCATTACCATCATTATCCTTGAACAACCCCTTAGGAATTGTCACTGTATAAGTCTTGTTTGAAGTAAACTGTTGATTTAGCTTAAGCTCGTAATCTTTTGAACTACCAATTAGACCATAACTACCAATAGGAATCGTTAAAAAAGGTGAGCTATCACCTTGACCCGTAATAGTAATTTCACCTGACTGCGGGTTTACTTGACGATCAAAGCTCAGTCTAAGGGATGATCCTATACTTACATAACTTGCTCCAGGCGCTGGTGAGACTGTTATACCAAACTCTGATGCAGCGTACACTGCTGAATTCCCTATTCCAATAGCAGGATAACCCGAACCAAGTACTAACTCTCCCGCTAGAATAAGTGCCGTCCATATTGAAATTTTTCTTTTCATTCCGTGATAGACTCCTCTCAAGCCATACTATCGTCTTTATGTATATTCTTATATTTCGGCTAAAAGGCTGGCAAAGTTTAGTAGTCTACTTCTCTATGGTTAGATTCACTAGCCTTGCTCGTTTTCGCACGCAAAATAACCCGCAGAGCTGACACCATGGCCAACTTGCGGGTTAACATATTATAAGACCGTATGATGAATTACAACCCTGCTTGATCTCTTAGCAATTCTGCTTTATCTACGCGTTCCCATGGAAGATCAACATCAGTACGTCCGAAATGACCGTAAGCTGCAGTTTGTCTATAAATCGGTTTACGCAAATCAAGCATAGAAATGATGCCCGCAGGGCGAAGATCAAAGTTGTTGCTGATCAGTTGAACCATTTTCTCTTCACTGATTTTACCTGTTCCGTATGTATCCACATTTATCGAGACAGGAGTAGCTACACCGATGGCATAGGCAAGTTGGATCTCACATTTGTCGGCCAAACCAGCAGCTACAAGATTCTTAGCTACATAACGAGCCGCGTAAGCCGCAGAACGGTCCACTTTAGTTGGATCCTTACCTGAGAATGCTCCGCCGCCATGACGAGCATAACCGCCGTATGTATCGACGATAATCTTACGGCCAGTTAGACCAGCATCCCCTTGAGGACCCCCAATAACAAAACGTCCGGTTGGGTTAATAAAGTATTTGGTTTCTGCATCAAGCAGTTCCGCAGGAACAACAGGCAAAATAACATGTTCTTTAATATCCGCCTGAATTTGTTCAAGAGAAATTTCCTCTGCATGTTGTGTAGATACTACGATAGCGTCTACGCGTACAGGTTTTTCATCTTGATACTCAATCGTAACTTGTGTTTTGCCGTCTGGACGAAGATAGTCTAAGGTTCCGTTCTTACGAACTTCAGATAAACGACGTGCAATACGATGTGATAAAGCAATCGGCAGTGGCATCAGTTCAGGTGTCTCGTTCGTAGCAAAACCAAACATGAGTCCTTGATCGCCTGCACCAATATTAGCTGTTTCTTCAGCTACTTGAGCAGGATCACGGTGTTCTAAAGCAGAGTTAACACCTTGGGCAATATCAGCGGACTGCTCGTTAAGAGAACTCAACACAGCACATGTATTATAGTCGAAACCATATTTTGCACGTGTGTATCCAATTTCTTTGATGGTATTGCGTACGATGGCAGGAATATCAACATACTCTGATTTGGTACTGATTTCCCCGATCACCAGTACAAGACCTGTTGCTACTGCTACTTCGCAGGCTACACGTGCATTAGGATCATTAACTAAAAATGCATCCAATACCGCGTCGGAAATCTGGTCACAGATTTTATCCGGATGCCCTTCCGTAACGGACTCAGAAGTAAACAAATGACGCCCTTTAATAGACAAGTATAACAACCTCCCATATGGTTAGTCTGACACTGTATAAGGGATTCCTTAATGATAACAGGCCAAATAATAAAACTAAATAATATAAATAATTCAGGTTTGCCTGATTTCTTTTTATGAAGGATTTTTGCAAAATTTGATGCCTACATTCACTAAACTCTTCAAAAAATGAACCTTTTCCATATGGAAAAGGTTTAAGGCTTTCCTCAAAAGTCATATTATCTTATTTAGGGGGTGGTGTCAATTAAACACAGAGCCCCCCGTGAGAGTATGAATATTGATTTCACGCTATAAAAAAGCAATATCAGACAAGGAATAAGGCCATCCTAACCCCTGATATTATTGAAAAAGAGACTGTTCAGCTTGCTTAATGAGTCTCTTCGTAATTTCTCCTCCAACAGACCCATTATCCCTTGAACTTAGATGCCCAAGGTACTGACTACGGCCAGAACCACTACCTCCGACTGCTCCTAACTCAGAAGCAAATTCCGTGTCTGCCCCGCCTCCATAATGAGCCCCATATAAACCAAATTCAGCTGCAATTTCATATTGCATTTGTTTCAGCATTGTCCGACTTTCAGGTACGACTGTACGATTATTACGTGCCATGTTACAGCACCTCCTGTGAATTTGTAAGATTACAGGAATATTGTGCGTCCATCACTTAATCTTCAATCGCGCCAATGATTTGTAACTTTGGAAAACAGTTTGAAGGTATGATTACGTCTGTTTACGGGCATTATGAATATATATCATTACACATTATTTCAAGGTATATCCACCACGAACCATCACAACAAGACCAAGCGTTTGACCCTCTTGAACAGCTATTCCACGACCATCACGAGGGAAAGACAATAAGTGGTTAGATGGTGCAGCTAGTCCGTTTGTAAGATCTTTACCGTCTGTTAAATCGGCCACACCATTGGCATCTTGTGAAACGATTACTGCTTTACCGGCGCGAACGATAAATTCAGCGCCTGCAGAAGCAATTAAAGTTTGGCCGGGCTTCACATCAACAATCACAGATTCACTACTGCTATTTTGACCAGGTGTAGCTACTGGCGCTGTGGTTGCACTAGGCGCAGGTGTAGCACTCGCTACCGGAGTCGTCACTGTACCACCTGATAGTGCTTTCTGAATTTGCTGATCTACGTAGCTTTTCGTAACTACAGGATCATCCGTTGTGCCAGGCTGAGAACCAACACCTGCACCTTCAGCAGTAATGTTTAGCAAAGACCCAGCCCATATACCACCAGCCAGCAAAACAGCAGCGGTTGTTACTTTCCATACCGATTTCAAAGAAGTTCCTCCTCATTATTGGGGATAAAAACCTATAAAAAAAGAATAGCCTCCGAAGAGGCTATTCTGTGCTTCGGTAATCGGAGATTACTTAGCGGAGATTTCTGTTTCGCCTTTGATCTTGTTGCCATCAGCATCGAAGATTGCAGCGTCTTTCTTAACTTTAACAATGATTCTGTTAACACCGTTGGCGTTAAGATCAAGTTCTTCTTTAGCACCAGCAGCGGAATCAATGATTTTCTTGGAGAATTTAACAGACCATTTTCCTTTATCAGATCCGTATTTAATCGGAGTGATAGAAAGAATGTTTTCTGATGAAATTTTGTTGCTAGAATTAACATCAGTGTTGATGTAGAATTCCAGGTTCGCTTTCAAGTCAGCTTCAGTTGTAGCTTCATTCAGGTCTTTGGAGAATCCGAGAATCAGTTCAGTTGAACCTCCGCTGGATACTACAGCTGAATCAAACGCAGGGCTAATTCTGCTAGTCAGCTTACCTTTTTGTTGTGCAACTGTACCATCGATTACGTTACCAGCAGTATCAGTAACACCATTCACAGCAAAGACATAGTCTTTAGTTTCTGTGATGCTGGAGCTAGGGATATATACATATGCACGAGCACGAGTTGGGTTAGTAGCAGATGATACTTCTTCGCCTTTTTCGTTCAATGTTTTAATTGTAACGTAAGAAGTGCTTGGAAGACCAGCATTGTTCAATGTGTAGCTGTTTTTATCAAGAATTGTGGATGATTTCAAACCGCTAGCATCAAACAGATCAACAGTGATCAAAGCATCACCATAAGTGTCATCACCAACAGATTTGCTATCATAGAACTTGATAGGAGCAGCGCCATTAACAACCAACAATTCTGGAGCTTTATCGTCAGTTGAAGTAGATCCGATTGTTACAGGCAATACTGCAGCAGTCAGTTCATTTGCACTGTAGGATTTATCTACGAACAATCCTGCAGGAATACGCAATGTGTAGCTACCAGCAGTTGGTACACTTACACCAGTGATAGTGAAAGTACTTCCGCTACCTTTAACAAGACTAGAATTGTGAAGCACAGTTGTAGCTTCACCAGTAGTATCATTAATCAGTTGCAGGGTGCCTTTACCTTTGTATACAACATTTTCAGAGAATTTCAGAACCAGACCTTTATTAACAGCTGTAGTTGTGTAAGTAACACCAGTTACAGTAGGAGCTACAGTGTCTTTAGTAAAGGTAATTGCTTGGCTAGCAGCTGTTCCCAAAATGTTACCCAGAGTATCTTTTACAGAAGCTCCGAATACTACAGAACCAGTGAAAGTTCCAGTTGAAGGGAAGCTAGTCAATGGGCTTTGAAGGGTGAACTTCTTGCCATTGTCAGTAGTCAACACTTGGAACGTACCTTGGCTTTCACCAACGGAGTTCAACAAGCGAACATTACCAACCAAAGAAGCACGATCAACTGTTTTGTCGAACTCAACTTCAACATACTTGTCACTTACTGGAGTTACGCTCTTGATTACTGGAGCAGCAACATCAGAAACTACAGTTACAGTAGTTTTGATTGGGTTAGGATTAGCTACATTACCTGCAAAGTCAGTAACGTTAAGCAACGATACATCGTAAGTTTTGCCGCTATCCAATGTTCCTGCAGACAATTTATACTCAGTGTAAGTATCATTTGTTACAGTTACAGTAGCAACTTGACCATTTACGTAAGCAACAATACCAGTAGTTTTAACTGGTTCGCTGAATTTCACGTATACATCTTTAGTAGTTGCTTTTGCAGTAGAGCTAGCAGAAGCAAGTGTTGGAGCAACTGTATCAGCAACAGTGATCAGTTGTGTGTAAGCTGGGATAGCTTCAGCAGATGTTGTTGTTACAGCATCGTTAAGAACTACAGTGTAGTTACCTTTAAGGAATTTAACTCCTGGCAGGGTAATAACAGCTTCAGTGTTGTCAGCGTTGAAGGTAACATTAGCATTAGCTACTTCGTTAACATCACTACCCACTTTAGTTACTTTTACTACGCCGTCGATAACTTTGCTGGATTCAGCCAGTGTATCAACATCGATTGAACGGTTAAATTTGATTACTACTTGTTTAGCATTTGGAGCTTCTGCGGAAACAACCTTAGGAGCTGCCAAAGTTACTTTTGTAGTGTAATCATGATCATTGTGTTTGAAGTTGATTGTAGTTTCAACGCCTGCTACAAGAGCAGTTGTCAATTCAACAGTTGTAGTAGTTTTGTCAGAGAAAGTAACAACTACTTTAGTTGGGCTCAATGCTTCAGCAGAAACGATTGTAGCTGCTTGGCTCAATTGATCCACAGCATAAGCTGTTTCAACTACCAAAGAACGGCTAGCGTTAGCTTTGAAGTTAGTGTCTTTAGCAACCAAACCTGCATTGATTACTGCTTGAGCATAACCTTTAGCCCATGCGGATGCAGAGTTATCAGTTGTAGTTGGTTGTTCCAATTTCAAAGCGCGGAACAATACAGCCGCAACTTCTTCAACTGTTACTTTACCGTTGTAATCGAAGATACCTTTAACAGTATCTTTACCTTGCATGTAGTTTACTGCAGTAACAGCTTCGATGTAAGGCACAGCCCAGTTCGATGCGTTGTAACCTTTGTCTTTGTAAGACAATTTGTTACTTACTTCAGTAAGGTCGAACAATTTAGTAACGATCTTCGCGAACTCAGCACGAGTAAGATCTTTTTCAAGGTGAGCTTGACCATCTGGGTATCCGTTGAGAATACCTTTCGCTGCCAAAGCATCAAATTTTTGTTGCGGAGTTGTTGCTGCGTCACCAAACGCTACAGAGGCAAACATCGAGAATGCCATTGCTGTAGATAATGCTACGGATAAAATTTTCTTCATAACCTTTTTTTCTCCTCCTTGGACGTTCATAAACTGAGATTTTTCTTTAGTTGAGTAGCTCATGTCACTCATTAGCCGATGCACCCCCTTTCCCGAGTTGAGCAAATTAAGTATAAATAATGTCTGTGACGGGTATCACAGAAACTGGTAAACGATTTTAGGACATGACAATACTAGATTCCTAATTATACCTAAGTATTATACAATGTGCCTCAAGTCACGTAAAGCTAATTTTTCCATTTTGTTAAATTGGCTTTACCAGCGGTTAATTTCAGCCTCTGTGTAAATGACTCTACACCTTAAACGCAGAAGATTTGAAAAAGTTGCGGTTTCTCAAAAAAAATCTTCTTTTTTATATTTTCCGGTGTGATCCCATTAGAAGATACATATGTATGTTCTACTAACTATTGTTAATCATGGGTGCCTACGGAAAACAGTATATCATAGTCGCTTTCTAAACGTCATTATGCAATATTTACTAAGAATCATTAACACTTGTACTATTAATTTAAACATTCCTACAAAAAACAAAAAAAGCGCCGTTGCCGACGCTTGCTTCTATTACATTGTTTCTAACGAATCTTCATAGATAATTGGATCAATTCCTGACGCTTCTCAGGACTCGAGTTCACATTGTCATACATTGCATCAATAGCTGCGCGGTTCTCGCGGTAGCTCTTCTCATGCTTGATTGTAGTATGAGACCATTCGATCAGAGCATTCTCAGTAACAACAAGCTCGTTGTATGAATCGTGGAATCCTGTTGCTTGCACCAGTTCCTCCATGACCTCTTGAGTGATCTCCTGTAGTGCCCGTTTAGCTGCAATTTCCTTCTCCAACACTTTTGCTCTATTCTCAAACATATTCTTGGCTTTCATGTAATCCAACTGTGCTTTTGATAAAATCGGTTTCATCGATGGCTTTCACCTTTCAGAAAATAATATTTTCTACATTATTGTATCGTAAATCGGTGCAGATTACAAAATTTATGTCGCTGGTAATTGTTATCTTTACATCAAAACTCCGACCTACGAATACTTTTCGCAGGCCGGAGCACTTTTTTATTCTTTAGTTAAAGTTCTTAGGGAAGATGCTTGTACTCTTCTGTAAGAGTGCCACAGTAATCTTACCGGCCTCTGCTCTAGTCAACTTACCCTTCGGGTTAAAGTTATAGACGGGCTTCTTTTGGCCTGTAACGGTCACAGCACTTCCTTCCATAATCTTAGCTTTAGATATAGCTTCAATTGCAGGACGTGAGTAGAAATCCATGTTGCTTGTATCAACAAATGATTTGCTTAAGCTTGCCAACAGTTTACTGTCATTCAACGACATCTTGAGTTTCAACGCCCTAGCTATCATTACTGCGGCTTGTTCACGTGTTAAGGCTTGATCAGGCCCAAAGAAGCCATCACTGAGGCCTGTAACAATACCTGCCCTAGCAGCTGTCTCAATGTGTTTGAAATCCCATGTAGCCGCTACGGCTTCTGGCACAATATCAAAGAAGGTTTGTTTATTAGCATCATAGTTCAAAGGAATACTTAATGATTTCACCAACAATGTAGCGAATTCACCACGAGTGGTCAAATCATCCGCCCCGAATGCATCTGCTCGAAGATTAGTCATAAATCCTTTGGAATACAATCCATTCATTATATTTCTGCCCCAAGGATGATTCGTAATATCAACAAAACCACGGCGCAGCTTCATAACAGTGTAATAACCAAATTCATCGAATGGAACGGTGATGGTATGTTTTTTCGTATCTACGACGCCGCCCAAATTCTCCCACTTACCTGAATCTGTATATCGGAATACTGTAATAGTCGATCCCACTTCATCCACAATGCTGGAGTTGAAAGTAAGCGTCAATTCACCACGTTGGGAAGGTACGATTTTTCTTGTTTGACTATACTGCGTAAAGTATCCAGTCTTTCCACTGGCATCCACGAAATGCGGGGTAACCCCGTTGGTCTCAAGATTAACGCCATCATTTCCTAGACCACCACTAAGCCAATAGATATCCGATACTCTCGAAAAGTTATTAGTAGAAACGGTTGATGTAAAGCGTAGAGCAAGATCCTGTGGAATCACAAGCTGCCCGCCCCCGCCTTCGGTTCTGTCGTCACTACCCGTTACGTTGATAATGTTCCCGTAATCATTCTTACGTTCAACAACGCCATCAGCGGGATCCGCGATACCAAACAACAGTTTTGTATTAGGATAATATTTTGCAGCACCAGAGCTAGTATATCCCTTCATAATCGTGCCTTTAGGGAAGTTCAATTCCAAGGTTTTATTAAAGACACTATACTTCGTAGCTACCTTCTCAGCCATATATTGTGTATCAATCTGCACTGCACTAGCATAATACACATTTATAGTATCGCTTATTGTGGAGTTAGCACGAACCACTTGTATCTTAATGGGATTCGATTTGTCTGCTTTTAAGCCCACATAATCATAGGTGAAGCGATCTTGATTTGGCAAATCCGTACGTTTAATTGCTTCTTCTTTGCCAATTATTACTTTAGTGGCACCTTCAGCCTCAATATCAAAACGAACAAAGTTTTTGTTAACAACAATTTGCTCACCTACCGTCGCTACAGGTGACAGAAGACGATATGGAGCAACTTCCCGCACTACTTCAAGACGTTGTGTAGTTCTTGCTCCTGTTTTGTTAATAAGCTCTAGGGTATAAACTTGACTTCCTGGGGCATCAAACTTAATGTCACGTAATCTTAAAATAAAGTTTTTAGCACTGCCAATGTAGTCATAATACAAACCATTTGCAGCCACTTCATCAGGATAACGTTTAGGACCAATAGGTCCAGCGGATTCCGTACCGTCAATTAGCAGCTTATCCTGCCCCGTCGAAGTAAACACCAGAGTAGAACCCTGATAAAGATTCAGCGTTGTAGCACCACTACCTTGTAGTACCAAGTCGAATTTATCTTTGCTTGTTGTATATTTTTCATCCTTATATACAATCTCAGCCGGCAATGCCAGCATGGCATTACGCTCGACTTCATTAGAAAGGGTTGTAGTTGTAAATGGTAAACGATTATCCCCTAAAGTAGGATGGAATTGTTTCACCCCAGAAATATTGGTATCAATGATGTAGATTTTAAGTTCTTTTTTGATAATACGTTGGTTACCAGCATTATCTCTTGAGACTCCAGTAAATACGATTTTATTCTCACCGTATACCAGTGGTCCCGTCTGACTGATTGTCACAGTGAAATTAAAAGTTGTTTTATTTACTGTTGAGTTTTTTTCTACTTCAAGCTTAAAAGGATTGCTAGATAATGAGTTACTGTCTGTACCGTTAATTTGCACTTGTGCATTTTCTATATTTTCGAACCCGATATATTCCCCAGCGACATTAAGTTTTCTTTCTACACTGGAATCGAATTCGTAGGTCTGACCATCTTGCAGATTACTTACATATATATAGTTTTTCGATACATATGAAATATCAGCATTATAGAAGGATTCGGATCCTTTATAACGGAATTGTACCTTTTGTTGACCATTAGAGAACCCTGATATTTTATAAATATATTCATTTGTTCCTGTGCCTGCAGTTACATAATCTATGGATAGTGGTTTATTACTCAAAGGCAAATAGTTTGCAGTTATATCTGCTGGGGTTGTTGATCTATTTGTCTTCGCCATTATATAGAAACTATCCGTCTCTAACTGTTGGCCATTCAAAGGCAATTTAGAGATATTGGTAAGATCACCTGAGCCTGTATATCCAGGAAGGTAGTACATTTCTGTTATAACAGTCTCATTTTTCAAAAATTTATATGAATAAAGATGAGAACTGCTGTGGCTGCCATAATCTACAGACAATTTAAAGTCATTTACACCCGCCAAGATTTCTAAATCAGCTGCAGTCTTAAATTTAACCAATTTATACGTTGGCGTAACGCCATCAGGACCAGGAATTGTTAATTCTTCTGTCACAGCACTAATCGTTACAACTTTTTCGGAACTATTACCTTTATTAAGAGTTAGCACAGCATTTGTTGCAAACGGAGCCACGTTATATGGAACTAAGATCTGTCCAGTAAAACCTGCAACACTTGGAGTCAAATCAGCAGTCAACGTAGGCACATTATCATTTAAGATATTATAGTCCGCATTGTCGTGGTTGATGTTCAAAGAAGCGTACGGTTGATCCTTATCAAAGAAATATACGGATCTGTCTATTGTTATTGAATCCGAAGCATTTTGAATAACAATCTTAAGCGTACTTAATCCCGGACTCAAGTTCAGCGCGGGGGTGAAAAATGTTCCGTCTTCCAATAGGGAAGTTTGTAATGCAGTTCCTCCATTCACGGAGACACTGACTTTAGTGGCATTCGTTACTTTACCTTGAAGAGTAACTGTAGATACTGGTACGACAACTTGTGTTCCTTCATTTAAATTAAGCGCAGAAGGACCACCCAAAACTTTTAATTCTGTTACATAGGGAACTTTATCGTAAAGAACATAAAATGATTCTGAACGTTGGAGATTCCCTTGCATACCAGAAAAGGTCACCTTATTAAAACCTGTATACAAAACAAGACCAGATGCTACAAAACGGTTATCCGGGCTATTGGTATCTGTTGTTACCGCTCCCGTAGTCAGGTGAGTAGCATCTGTTACCCATTTATTAGATTGACTATCTTTTGTAAGCTGCTCTACAGTAACCTTCATCGTGGAAGATGTTACCTGAGAGTAGGTTCCTGTAATTGAAAAGGTAGGGCTACTTACTTTGTAAACACTAGAACGGTCAATAAGTCCCTCAGGATTAGGATTAGCTGTTGTTGCTACAACATCCTGTTTCAACAGAACAGTATTACGTAATGTGAGATCATCCGGACTGAAGAAAGTCGTGGAGCTCGTGGTAGCCGCTGCCGCTATGGGCGTGTATTTACCTGGGAACATAGAAACGATCAAAGCCGCCAGCATCAGCCAAACGAACGGTCTCTTAAAGCGTTGCATGTGTTATATCTCTCCTTTGAGTATAAATTCTCGTAAACCTTCACTTTGTTCTTTATCGGTCATAGGAAGCGATATTTTTAGGGAAAACAACAAAAAACTCATCCGAAAAGGGATGAGTTTTGTTAGTTATAGAAAATATTAGAATAATACCATTAATAAATTAAGATTTGGAACCTCTTTCCGGATTAGCCTTCATACGAATTCTTAAAAAGAAATCAATCAGCGGACGTTTAGTCTTACCGATCAAACCTGTAACTTCCGCACCGATCTGCAAGAAGAAGAGCATGATGCAGATGACTACAAAGGTAACCCAGTTCGCCTCGTAAAGAGCGGCAGAGGATTGAATAACAGCTAAAACTCCGAAAAATGCAGCAATACCATAAATAATGAGCACAGTCTGACGATGACTAAAGCCTAGCTCGCGAAGGCAATGATGCAAGTGACCTTTATCTGGTGCAAAGATTGGTTTCTTCTGCAGCTTACGGCGCACGATCGCAAAGAACGTGTCCGACAACGGTACACCAATAATAAGCAAAGGTGTAATAAACGAAACCACGGCAATCTGTTTAAACCCTAGCAAAGCAAGTAAAGCTAAGCAGAAGCCTAAGAACAGCGATCCCGTATCCCCCATAAAAATCTTGGCGGGATGGAAGTTGAAGAACAAGAATCCGATTATGCTACCCAGAAGCAACAGGCATAACATGGCAACCATCGTGTTACCCATCAAGAAAGCCATTACCGCAATCGTAGCAATCGCAATCCCTGATACACCAGCAGCAAGCCCGTCCAACCCGTCAATCAGGTTAACAGCATTGGTGACACCAACAATCCAGAAAATCGTAAGCGGGATAGCAATCCAGCTTTCCAATGAAGAATACGTATTGTTAAATGGAATATTCACAAAATCTACAGTAATACCAAAACCGAAAACTACAATACATGCTGCAACAATTTGGCCCAGCAGCTTCAACTTTGCTGATAATTCAAATCGGTCATCCAAACCTCCGATAAGTACAATCAGTCCGCCGCCACACAGCAGCGCTTTGATGAAGTTGGCCTCCCGCGGAGTGAACTCATATGGAATAATCGGCAATACGGCAAGCAGGCCTAACACAAACGCCAGAAAAATAGCTAATCCGCCAAGGCGGGGCATAATTTTCGTGTGCACTTTACGAGCATTCGGCACATCTGTCGCACCAATCTTAATGGCGAATTTCTTCACCAAAGGTGTGAGGCCAAGTGCGAGTCCCATGCATACGATAAATCCAGCGATGTATATGATTAACATTTGATCAGTCGACCCCCATTTCTCTACCGCATTGAATTATACGCTGTTACAAAAACAAATTCCAATCCCTTTTTTAGGCTATTCATCTGATTTTCAAGGTGAATATCGGCATTTGACTAGACTTTTGTTACTTTATCTTTCTCACGCACCACTTTTAATGCGAATTTCGGCAACGCAAGCATTCTTTTGTACCGCGTAGGCTCTTTTAATAAACGGTACAACCATTCAATTCTCATTTTTTGGAAAACTTTTGGCGCTCTCTTGCTCTTGCCAGAAATTACATCAAAGCTGCCGCCGACCCCCATCATGATCGGAACACCTAACTTGGATTTGTGTTTTGCAATCCATGGTTCCTGACTATCCGCGCCTCTGGCCACAAATAATAAGTCAGGATTGGTTTTAACAATTCCAGCAATAATTTCATCGTCCGATTCCGGACCAAAATAACCGTCATGATATCCTGCAATAATAACACGCGGATATTGCAATTGTAACCTTTCAGCGGTTTCCTGAATCACCTCAGGTGTAGAACCAAGGAGATATACCTTCCATCCATATCTTTCACCCTGTTGCATCAATTCATGTAACAGGTCAAACCCAGCTACCCGTTCGGTTACAGGCTCCTTACAATAATTAGCAGCCCATACCACACCGGTTCCATCTGGGACAACCAATTCAGCTGACTTCATTATCTCCATATAAGCTGGATCTTCCAAAGCAGCCATAACCATAATCGGATTAGCTGTAATCACTTGATGCGGGATACGGGTATGAACCGCCTCTGTCAAATAAGCAACAGTTGCTGCCATATCCACCTTGGAGACTCTAATCCCAAAAATAGGAACTGTAGGTACCGCGCTTTCTGCTTTCACTTTAGATCATCCTTTATGGTGGAAATATTCTACGATTTGCCGTGCTGGAGCCCCTGCTTCTTGAATCAACGAGGAGAGGATCGTCTCCCGCTCATTTCTCCATCCCTCTGTTGTTTCCAAAAGATGGCCTATCTCAGCAGCAACTTGTCCAGCATCTAATGATTGGGTCGTGCCCACAGGCTGACACCGAACTCTGTCTAGAAAATGATCAATTTTCGGATCATAAGAGATACCAATCAGCGGAACTCGCCGCCCTGCGGCATAAATCAGGCTATGAAGACGCATTCCGATCAGCACTTCACATTGCCCTACTTCCCGCAGCATGTGTTGCGGATGACTGGCATCTTCACAAATACTGACCTGCCCCCCATGCTGGCTTATATTTTCTTCCAGCTTCTCCATCACATAACGTGAGGCTTCAATATCCGATGGAAGATGAAACGGAAGGAATCTTAAATGCAATGGTTTCTCAAGATTCGCCTTAATCAAGCCTTGAGCAAGAGCGTCCAGCTCCTTGCGATCTTGTTCCCAATAACGTACCGAAATACCTACTACCGGAAGTGAATCTGAAGACTCTGGTAATTCAGCAGCATCAGTATCATCAGGTAAAGATAAGCCCATCACCGGGTCAGGAACAACCTCTATGTTCTTCTGTTCTAATCCCATAGAAAGTAAAAGCTCGCGGGATTGTTCATCCCGCACAGAGATATAGGTACATTTGCGAAACACTGATTTGATTAATGGGTGGAAAAGCTTACGATTCACAGGTCCGATTCCTTGAGCATAAATAAAGGTCGGTTTACCCATCCACTGCGCAAGCTTGATAATACCTAAATAGTAAGGAATACTCTTGCTTCCTGTTACATCTTGCAGCAAGCTACCTCCACCGCTGATCAGACCAGAACTCTCATAAATAGCTTGACGGACTTCAACCAGCTTCATCCGGTGCACAGATTTCACTCCATATGTGGCGCTAGTCCACTCAGGATCGATGGACAAGACAATGGGTTCGATCTCTATACCTGCAGCTTGAGAATGTTGTTGCAGTGCAATCAATATAGATTGCAGTACCGCCTCATCCCCGCTGTTATGGAAACCGTAATAACCGGAAATAACTATCTTTTTAGGAGTGGCGACCATCGTTTCCAACACCCTTCTGCAATTTGCCATACGATTACGGCAATCACACCAATGATCAGTCCTAATCCAAGACCGAGCAAGCCACGAATGAGCGAGATCAGAACTGGCGAGTGAATATGTGCAAAGGTATCCACCATGGAGAGCTGACCGATTACAGCAATAATCATGATAAACGCTGCATTCCGGTATCTAAAGGCCAAGAATGCACCAAGAATTAATAACGGATGCGCTAGCAAAAACTCTTTATTACGCGGTCGAACGCCAACCGTATTTTCCAAGAAGGTACGTAAAACCATTTCCAGCGGACTCACACTGCCACCGTTACCTGTACGGGTCATGTAATAATAGCCAACAACCGCCAAAACAAAGGCAATGATAATCATCGCAAATGTGATTGGTGTCCGCAGCAGCTTACCTGTCTTGTTAAAGACAAAATCCCCGCGATACAAAAGTACGTAAAGTGCCACAAGACCGATAGGCGCCATATGAAGCAGACTGACACCACGGAACTGGTTGAGAACCAGGCTATAAGTAACATTATTAAGCAGTGCTATCATAAACGGCACAGCGCTCAAAGAGATCAGTGAAGTCTTAAAATAAAGCACTAAGCTATGTGTAAACCGGCGTTGCGGGCTCATAGCCTTATAGGTAAGGGGATTGCTCCGTAGAGGTGGCCCCATTTCATTAACCTTACGAATGGCAAGCACAACGGCAAGCGTTGGTGCACTTATCGCAGCGGCAAGCGCGAGCGCTTGTTCAAACATTTCAGGCTTCACTAGCATCAGGCCTGCACTTCCAATCAGACCTAACACCCAGGCAGCAAGCGTGAGCTGTGGAATGAAGTAAGAGACCAGCAGAGCCACTAAAGACACTGCTCCAACCACCGCAACTAACTTAAAGTAACGTTGATAAGAGGAATCTACAACCTCAAATGCCGTAGCTTGTCCCAACTTAAATCCATTATCTTCAATCTGCTCAACAGCTCCGCCTGGTTCGCTTAGGCTGGTAATAAGATTATCTAATGTATCTGTTACCTGTGCCTTAGCAGTATTTCTTGCAGGAATCGTGTTTAAGTAGATCATGCGGATATTCCGATCCTTTGTTGCCAGAGCGAAACGGTCCGAAATCACTTTTGGATCTAAAGCAGAATCACCCTCACTAAGGGAATATAAACGCGTCACATTATAATCCAGCAAATAAGCGAGCCTGTTAAAGCCCTTTTGCTGTTTCTTAATATTCTCAATTGCTGCAATCCCCATTCCACGTTCCTTAAGGAGATTAGCAAAGTCAGTGATACTGCCAGTATCGGCATCATCATTAAACCCTTTAACAGACTCACCTTCAAATAGAATCCGTTTAACACCCAATTCCTCATAACGATCCAACAGCTTCTTTACCGTGGCTTCATTATAAGTCAGAGAATCCACAAGACGAGGTACAATACTGAATCCCTTGTTGTGCAGCATCTCCAATGTAAATGGATCGGGCTGGAGCGGCTTCAATGTAGCATCTTCTAGCGGGGTCTCAATGATAAGACCCTGCTGTCCGCGGAAACTCCAGTCTCTTGAATTAATCCCAAGATTACTAAATGCTTCTTTAATTACAGGCGCTAAAGTATCGCTGTAATCAGCACTGGTAAAAAGAATATAGGTATAGTTCTCATTTTCAGGAATGATCGTGTCCGTAAGATTAGCTATATCAGCCGCACCCCATATCATCAGACGACGCGCCTTACGATAATCTTCCAATGTGCTTTCGTAAATCGCCATACTCTGAACACCCGCGTCTTTAAGGCGATCTAACTGCTCGGAAATATAATCTTGTGGATTTGCACGATAGCTGGCTACATCAACCAGATCACGATAATCAAATACAAATTCTACTGTCTTGGAAGACTTCTCCGTCTGCAGTCGATCATAGACCACAGGCAAGGCTGCTATAACGCCAACCACAACTATGATCCACAGCCACTTTCGGGAAGTAATATTCCAACGTTGCCATTTTTGCCGCACCAAAAGTACCTCCTCTTTCGCTTTAAAAACTCTTTTAACAAAAGTAGAAACGGATCGTCATCCTTTTAGAGACGGTACCCGTTTCTACATAAAATATAATTCACAATATAGAAGGCACTCTATATTTATTATTGTCCCCCGTCAACGCGAGCCATAACCTGTTTCGACAGTGCAGCAACCTTATCCTTAGCATTCTGCAGGGAGTCACCCACTACTGCAAAATAAACCTTAATCTTAGGCTCTGTGCCGGAAGGGCGCAGGCAGAACCAAGATCCGTCAGCCAGCAAATACTTCAGTACATTTTCCTTCGGCAGTCCATTTAAGCCCAGAGAATAATCCTGAATTTCTGTTACGGCAGATCCAGCAATTTCTTGTGGTGCATTAGAACGCCAATCATTCATGATTCCTTGAATTTGCGCAACGCCATCTTTGCCTTTCAGCGTACGGGACTCCAAGCTTTCCAAGAAGTATCCGAACTGCTCGTACAATTCCTGAAGAACATCATATAATGTTTTGCCTTGAGCTTTATAATAAGCACCTGCTTCAGCGATAAGCATAGCAGCAAGAACAGCATCCTTATCACGAGCATAATTGCCTGCAAGATAACCATAGCTTTCTTCATATCCGAAAAGATATGTGTATTCTCCGGATTGTTCGAACTGCGTCATCTTTTCTCCAATATATTTGAAGCCAGTCAGCGTATTAAATACAGTTGCACCATAATGAGAAGCTACAGCAGCCCCCATTTCGCTAGTAACGATAGTCTTTACAACCGCACCATTGCGAGGCAGCTTTCCTTGTTCCTGCAAACGACTCAAATAGTAATGAATCATCAGTGCTCCGGATTGATTGCCGGACAGAACAACAAATTTACCTTCATTGTCGCGAACTACCGCACCCATACGGTCTGCATCAGGATCTGTACCAATCAAAAGGTCAGCATTCAACTCTTCGCCCAGCTTCATAGCCAGCGTAAAAGCTTCACGTTCCTCCGGGTTCGGAGATTTCACTGTAGAGAATTCAGAATCCGGCTGCTCTTGCTCAGGTACAACATGCACCTGGGTGAAGCCGATTTTCTCAAGTACACGGCGGACTGGCAAATTACCTGTACCATGCAGCGGAGTGTATACGATTTTGAAGTCTTTTCCAAGCGTAGAGGCAATCTCTTCACTTGCAAGACTGACCGCAGCAACAGTATCGGTAAACGCTTCGTCATCCTTCTCTCCTAGCCAGTGCAACAGTCCTTGAGCTTCAGCTTCTTCTTGCGAAATCCGCTTCACACCATCAAAAGTGTCAACCTCTAATATGTAAGAAATGACCTTTTCGGCTTCGTGTGGTACAAGCTGTCCGCCTTCCGAATTATAGACCTTATAACCATTGTATTCAGGAGGGTTATGGCTCGCGGTGATTACAATACCACCCGTTGCTTTCAAATAACGCACACTGAATGACAGCTGTGGTGTTGAACGAAGGGAAGTAAACAAATGCGCCTCGATACCATTAGCAGCCAGTACGAGAGCAGCCTCAAGTGTGAATTCAGGCGAGAAGCGGCGAGAGTCATGCGCGATAACAACCGAAGGTCTGCCTTCTCCAGTATGCTTTTCTAGAATATAATTAGCGAAGCCTTGTGTAGCTCTGCCAACAGTATAACGATTGATACGATTGCTGCCCGCACCAATAACCCCACGCAAGCCGCCTGTACCAAACTCTAAGTCTCTGTAAAAACGCTCTTCAAGCTCCTGTGGCTCATTCTCCAGAGCGCGAAGCTCTGCCTTTGTAGCCTCGTCAACAGAAGGGTCCTGCAACCAGCGGGATAATGTGTCTGCCGCTTTTGCACTTAATTGAGTCATATGAATCTCTCCTTTAGATATATTTATAAAAAAATAAAATATTTAGCTCAGAGCAAACATAATTTCTCCAGAGGCTACAACCTTACCTTCAACGGAAGCAGTAGCTTGTCCTTTTCCGATGCTGCCCTTAAGACGGGTGATCTCTACTTCAAGAGTAAGTGTATCGCCCGGTACCACTTGACCACGGAAACGGAATCCGTCCAGCCCAGCTAAAAAACCGATTCGGCCGCGATTAGCCTCTACTCCCAGGATAGCAACCGCACCCACTTGTGCAAGGGCTTCTGTAATCAGTACACCCGGCATTACCGGATAGCCCGGAAAGTGACCTACAAAGAACGGTTCATTGATCGTTACATTTTTGATTCCTACAGCTTTTTTGCCCATTTCAATCTCGATAATTTTGTCCACCAGCAGAAATGGAGGCCGATGGGGGATGATTTCTTGAATTTGGTTGATATCCAGCATTATGACAAAACTCCTTTCGGATGTTGCACATTTTCTTTTATTCTTTGCCGAAATGCATAAAATTAGGCAGGTTCGGTAAAAACTATATTTATCCTTCACCAACTGCAGAAGTGGAGGTTGAGATAAGGGGCTTTCTCCACCGGATGCGGCAGCATGGCGGAGAGGGCCCTTTTTGCTGCCCGAGGCCCCCCACCATTATACATTTTTCAGCATAAAAAAGAAAACTCCCTTGTATAACAAGGGAGTGGTTAAATCATCTTCATTTATGGAGCAAAAACCAAATCATATACATGTCTCCACGTGCTCCACTGCAGAGCATCGCTTAACTCTTTCTTACCCAGGACAACGTAACCGACGGCCAGGCCGCCTCCAAGTGCAGCTACGAGAAGCAAGGGAATAAGAACCCATTGTATCATGGTCCATTTGGAGATCCCTCGTGGAGAGGGTTCTTTCTTCTCTTCCGATTTAACTTTTTCCTGTCGATCCATTCCTTCACCTCTACGCGCGCATGTTATTGGCTAGACCAAACATCTGATCACTGGACGAAAGTGCCCGAGCTACGAGTTGATACGTGCGTTGAATCTGCATCATTTCTGTCATTTCTGAGGTCATATCGACATTCGACTGCTCCAGCCATCCTGAGCGCACTCCAATTCCAGATGCCTCGCCTGCCGCTCTTTGTACAAAAGCCTGCTGTGCTGTAACTCCATCTGCAAGCATATAGAAATTCCCGTCGACAGCCTTTAAGACATTCTGTGTCTTAGGTTCTACTATCATTATAGTACCCGCTACCTGAACAGGTCCATTCTCCGTCTTTTTCGTTAACACACGACCGGATTCATCGATAGCAGCATTCACACCTACAGGAACCGTTAGAGGTTTGCCCTCTGTATTTAAAACGGAGTTTCCTGTGTTATCAACCAATACCATCATCTTGGCATCAGTCGTGTCAGGAATAAAGTGAAAATCACCCTGACGTGTGTACGCCGTAGTACCATTGACCTGAACACCAAAAAGCCCGTTGCCCTGAATGGCTAAGTCGGTCGGACTCCCTGTTTCTTTAAGGGGACCCTCTTCCCAATTCGTTGAGATCGAAGGCACATAAGTCCCAAAACCCATATTAAAGCCTAGGGGTGTAGAACGGCCCGGTTGGTCATAATCATCCGATTGCTGTTGTACACGAGTCAGCACGTCCTCAAAAGAGCCCTGCTTGCTCTTATAACCATTGGTATCCATGTTGGCTAGATTATCCGCTATAATATCAAGCCGCTGCTGAAGGCTCGACATGGAGACTGCTGCACTAATCGTTGAGTTGTTCATAGATCAAACCTCCTATAAGCTCTACCTGTAAAGCTCATTTCCTAAGCACTGCCTAAACCCTGCCAACTTCACTTACAGCCTTCTGCAAGCTGCCATCATAATATTGAACAATCTTCTGGTTCGCTTCATAAGCCCGATAGGCGGCATTCAAATCCACAGTAACCTGAGTAGGATCTACATTGGAGCTTTCCAAGTAACCTTGGCGTACTTGCATGTTATCTGTTCCGATAGAGAAACGGATATCTGCCGCCTCTACATCATCAGCGTGAAATACACCATTACCGTCACGTACAAGCTCCTGTGGCTTTGTTACTACACTCACACCAAGCTTGGTCCCTGTCGGAAGTCCTGTTACTGGATTAAGCAAATTACCCTGCCCGTCCACTTTAAGGGTGTCCTGATTTCCTGTCAAGACAAGGGGCTTGCCTGTGGAATCAAGAACCTTGAAGCCACCACTGCTCAGTACCTCTCCTGTAGCCGCGTTTATTGAGAAGCTCCCATTTCGCGTATACAGATTATTCCCTTCAGCATCCTGTACAGTAAAGAAGGCCTGTGGACGATAAACAACCTCACCCTCAGGGCTTACATATTTGCCCGAACCATCAAAGGAGATATTTTGACCTGTCACAGGATCAGCTACTTGCAAATCCGTAGATAAAGCAAAATCCATGGTCTTGCCGCTCTCCCTTAAATCACCCTGTAAATATTGGGATATCGACTGTTCTGCAAAAACCCCAGTGTTAAGACGCCCCACTGGCTTGGTATTGCCATTACTCATAGCAGAGATCAATACATCCGGAAAAGCATGATTGACACTGTCAACCTGCTTGTACCCCGTTGTATTCAAGTTAGCGATGTTCTGTGTTGCCGTATCATGTCTACGCTGCTGTGTAACCATACCTGCAGCGGCTGTATATAATCCTCTTATCATGAAGGTAGTCCCCTTCCGAATCTTTTGCTACCTTTTATATCGGCTGCTTAGAACTTTTTCTTAACGACCTTGTCCAAATTATCCAGCATTATTCCTGTTCCCTTAACTACACAATGCATCGGGTCTTCCGCTATCCACACCGGAACATGTAATTCTTCCGAGAGGAGCTCGTCCAATCCATTAAGTAAAGCGCCACCACCAGTTAGAACAACACCCCGGTCAATAATATCTGCGGATAGCTCAGGCGGTGTACGTTCCAGAACGGACTTAGCAGCTGCCACAATAGAAGAAACCGGATCCCATAGTGCTTCTTTTACCTCGCCTGAAGTAATAGTGAGCGTCTGAGGGAGTCCACTTACCATATCACGACCACGAATATCCATTTCAGCCTGCATCAGGCCTGGACGCACGGTGCCAATTGTAACCTTAATATCCTCTGCCGTACGTTCGCCGATTAACAGCTTATACTTTTGTTTAATATATCTTAAAATGGCCTCATCGAACTTGTCTCCTGCGACTTTAATCGAAGAAGCGGTAACGACGTCGCCCATAGAAAGTACGGCTACATCCGTCGTTCCGCCACCGATATCGACGACCATGTTCCCACTAGGCTGATAAATATCCATTCCCGCTCCGATTGCAGCGGCTTTTGGCTCTTCCTCCATAAAAACTTCCTTAGCCCCGCTCCGCTCCGCCGCTTCCCGTATGGACTTCTGTTCCACAGATGTAATATTTGTAGGGGCGCAAATCAGAATACGGGGCCGTGCGTACCAGGACCGGCCGCCAACGCGGTCGATAAAATACTTAAGCATCATTTCTGTGATTTCAAAATCTGCAATGACACCATCCCGGAGAGGACGGATTGTTATAATATTTCCAGGTGTACGTCCAACCATGCGACGTGCCTGTTCTCCCACCGCAAGGACTCTCTTCGTATCACTTTCAAGTGTGACCACGGAAGGTTCATCCAGAACGACTCCCCTTCCCTTAACATGTATGAGCACATTGGCCGTGCCGAGGTCGATTCCGATATCCTTGCTAAACATAATGAAAGAGCCCCCAAAGTGTTATTTTAATTGAAAAAACAGCAGTTAGTACTAAATTTAAAAATACCATACTTTAGGGGAAGTACACAATGTATTAAAGCTGAATATTTCCTTAAATTTCCGAAAATCTCATGGCTTTGATGCTACAGCAACCTCACGTTTTTTCCCCGTCGATTTTTTATATTTGATTTTTGTGGCTTCTCCCCCCCGAAGATGTCGGATGGACTTGTGATATTCGAGAATGTGCTTCACCTGATCGGCCAGATCAGGGTTGATCTCTGGCAGACGCTCAGTTAAATCTTTATGCACCGTGCTCTTTGAAACGCCAAATTCCTTGGCTATGGTCCGGACCGTATGCCTGGTTTCCACGATGCAGCGTCCGATTTTGATCGTACGTTCCTTGATGTAATCGTGCACGCTCCCGCCTCCCAACTGTGGATAGTTTGGTACATTATATGAGGGGCGGGCTTATATATTCGCGCTTTCAAGACATGACAAGCTATGGAGGGCTCATTTTATTTAATGGACAACCTAATAACCCGTGTTATTAGCATGATGAAAAGCCGTCGCTGTCCCTTTAGGTCAACAACCGTTTCCCGCGTAAACAAAAGGCTCATCACAAACATAACCTTAAAAATCCCTATATACACAAAAAAATAGGGGGCTTTCGCCCCCTGCTATAGAAATTTTTATCGCTGTGGCAGTAAATCCGATGGATTGACTACTTTGCCATCTTCGTACACTTCAAAGTGTACATGATTTCCAAGGTTCTTTTCGATCTCACTGCGACCAGCTGTAGCAAGAGTATCTCCTTGCTTCACTACATCGCCTTGTTTAACTTTTGTTTCACCAAGACTTTGGTATACAGTCTTCAAATTACCTTGATGGGTAATTTCAATCACTTTACCTAATACCGCAACATCTTCCACTCTGGTCACTTCACCGCTGAGCGCTGCTTTGACATCGAACGTATTGTTGTCTTCACGGGCAATATCGATTCCGACATTAGGAATAAATTTGTCGTTATATTGCACCATAGCGGCAACGTGATTGTCCTCTGTACCATTCTCATCATAATACGGCTTAACTACTTCTACTTCACCTGGATTAGCTACTGGCCAAGTCATACTTTCCGTTGAAGCAACAACTTCAAGTGCATCTGGACCTCCGGTTGTTGTACCAGCTTCATTAGCGGAAGTTCCTACTTGCTGCGAAGTGGCGGCAGTGTCCTGGTTGAGCGGCTTTTGGCCGGCATCCTGATAGACCCACACCAAGGTTAGTATAATTGCCGCTGCCGCCGTGTAGACTGCTGGGAATACCCAACGTTTAGATACCAGTCTGTTCCATGAAGAAGGTTTTGCACCAGGTAAATCTCCCTGAGTTTTTTTGAGAGATTCATCTTGGTTTGTTTTGTTTTTGTCTTGTTCATTCATATGGTTATCACCTCAGTAACCAGTGTTACCGGGCTTTTCTCTTTTATACGTATCTTTCAAGTTATTTTTTCAGAAGAGTTGAGATTTGTGTAAATGAGATACCACTATAATAGTGTTTGAGAATTTGGGTAGCTGTTCCACCCTCTTTGGCCATCCCATTTGCCCCCCACTGACTCATCCCTACCCCATGCCCATTTCCGAAGGTCGTGATCAAGATCTTATTCCCCTTACGGCTCCAACTGAATTGGCTGGATCGTAGGCCTAGCTTCTCCCTCACTTCACGTCCAGTAAATATAGAGCCTCCAATTGAGATCTCTTTAATCCGATGTCCAGTGGTAAGAGACAACACTTCCATAGGTAATCTCGAAGATGATGAAATCTTCGTTGTAGTTCCTGAATTAGTAGTTTCTTTGGAGGCAGGAATGACTTTATCGTCTAGACCCAATCTAGTAAGTATCTCAGCAACAGTAAAAGTGTTAGTCACCGCATAGTTTGGGGTAATCTCTTTCTCCCAAGGACTCGTCACACTGCGCAGATAGGGAATCGCTGCATTCCAATACTCTTCTGAGTTCTCAGTATATCCTCCACTGGAGGCGAAAAAGGAGGCCGTTATCGGCTGCCCTTTATAAGTCATAATCACTCCGCGCGTCTCAAGGACCGCGCGCTGCAGCTTTGCGAGGTCGGCGCTTCTTCCGCCGAGCTTCCATTGCCGTTCCAGCGTGTCCTTAGATATGTAAGCCTGATGGCTTACCGTATCGGTTACATCCGCCTCCGGAACGGGTACGCCGCTTCTGTCGCCAGCCACCAGGCGGCGCATGATAAAGGTGCGGGCCGCTACGGCCTGCGCTTTGAGCGCTTCAAGCTCAAAGTCGGCCGGCATCTCGGCCGCTAGCACGCCGCGGACGTAGTCCTCCAGCGGCAATGTCTCTATTTGTCCGCTGTGCGACAAATAGACAGAGACGTTCGGCTGCGGCGCTTCCTGCGCAGCCGTCTCCGGCGCCGCCGGAGGGGCCGTGACCGCCGGCACGGCCACAGGCGCCGGTTGTCCCCGGTGTAGCGGGACAACCGCCAGCGGAATCAGCAGCGCCGCCAGGAAAGGCGCTGCGAGCCAGGCGACGGGAATGAGTCGCCTGCGCCGGGGAGCAAGGGGACGCGAATGCCAGCGCGTTGTCTTGTTTCTTCGCAAGTAGCGGAAATCTTTCATCTCTATGGCTCCTTCCGTGAATCACTGGTGATTCTTATAGATATGAAATTACAGCAACTGCTAGAACACAATTTGAGAGAAAGAGAGTTCCTGTCCTCAATCTATTACTAGACCGCAGGCTATTAAATTGCGCACAAAAAAATCCCCATCAGATGAGGATTCCATAAAAAAAGACCAAGCTGCAATCTGCAGCCTGGTCTCTCCTAATGAGTGATATTATACCCAAGTTGGTTGAACCTGAAAGCGTGGTTTAACCTCTTCGGTTTTAGTCGATTCACTCTTGGATACTTCCGGTTTAAGAACTTCATCCTTCACGGTTTGCGCTGAAGTATCCTCCATGGAAATGCGCCAAATTTCCGCACCCAGTCCGGACAACTTCTCAGCCAAATGAACATACCCGCGGTCAATATGATGAGTTCCGCTTACTTCAGTAGTGCCTTCAGCAACCAGACCTGCCAAAATAAGCGCAGCTCCCGCACGCAGATCCGTAGCACAAACCTTAGCTCCGACCAATTGTGCATTACCTGTAACGATCGCCGAGCGACCTTCGATCTTAATCTCAGCGTTCATGTTGTGGAATTCATCCACATGCATAAACCGGTTCTCAAATACGGTTTCTGTAACGACACTGGTACCTTCAGAACGCAGCAATAATGCCATCATTTGCGACTGCATATCCGTAGGAAAACCTGGATACGGCAAAGTCTTCAAATCAACAGCTTTGAGAGGCTTGTCACTGATTACACGAATACCGTTCTCGTCGGGAATAATGGTTACACCCATTTCTTCCATCTTAGCAATAACAGGACCTAAGTGATCTGCAATTGCGCCTTCCACATATACATCGCCACCGGTAATTGCTGCAGCCGCCATGTACGTACCTGCTTCGATACGGTCAGGGATTACATGATGTTTGACCCCATGCAGACGTTCTACCCCTTCAATACGAATAACGCCTGTTCCCGCACCACGCACGATAGCGCCCATACCATTCAAGTAATTAGCTAGGTCTACAATCTCAGGCTCCTTAGCCGCATTCTCGATAACGGTCACGCCTTCAGCTAGTGTAGCTGCCATCATTATATTTTCGGTCGCACCTACGCTTGCTACATCCAAATACACTTTGGCACCGCGCAGGCGTCCGTTGCTTTTCGCTTCAATGTAGCCCTGGCCGAGACTAATCTCCGCACCCAGTGCTTCAAACCCTTTCAAATGCTGATCAATCGGTCGTGTACCAATGGCACAGCCGCCTGGCAGGGAAATTCTTGTCTGACCAAGTCTAGATAACAGTGGGCCCATGACTAAAAAAGACGCCCGCATTTTTCGAACCCATTCATAAGGTGCTTCACAGGAAGTGATGTTTGTAGCATCCACCTGGATAATATCGTTCTGATATGTAACCCCTGCACCCAGAGATTCCAACATTTTTGATATCGTCATCACATCATCAAGCGGAGGTGCGTCTACAATGACGCTTACTCCTTCTTCTGCCAATAGAGAGGCGGCTATGATCGGTAATACGGAATTTTTTGCGCCGCTAACTTTCACGCTCCCGGTCAATCTGTTGCCACCGCGGACGATAAATTTGCTCATTTTCGGTTTCCCTCCGCGTCCATTATTTCTTAAATTATTTTTTTAGATTAAAGTAATTGCAAAAAAGTTCTCTACTCCATCAATACGCCCATTTACTCGGGCATGTTCCTTAAAGTTCAGTGTTGACATAATAAAACCTTATTATTCGACACCTTTTGACCACTGCGACCTAAGACACTTATAACCAAACTACATCCCCTTAAAACATATATCGGATCATCCCACTCCAGCTCAGGTAATCCAGGAAGAACCCCGCTACAAAACGACCAAGTACAATGGCCAACAGCAAGTGCAGCAGCCTTCCCTGAGGACTCTTGGGATATCTTATGACCAAATCGAGCTTAAGGTTCTGCAATGCCCACCAAGATAATACAACACTGAGCAAAGATACAATCATTGAGACCATACTGCTGGTTCCAACTGCACTAGACAACCCACCCGACAATATATCCTCCATGCTAACCCTCCGTGTTCGTATTACTCGGAAATCGACTCTTATATCATACTTGTGAAGGGCAAAAGAATCCAGTACTTTTACAAATTTTTAAACAATTCAGCGCCATTATCCAAAATAATGAAGGAATTTTAACCTTTTTCAATAGATTACTATAAAAAAAAAGCAGTCAAACCATAAGGCTTGACTGCTTTTTTCCTATTGTTGTCCTTTTCCAGTGGACACTTTAATCCGTGTAACAGCGCGTTGCAGCGCCAATTCCGCACGGCGGTGATCGATATCATCTTGTTTGCTCCGAGTCTGGAGACGGCGCTGAGCCCGTTCTCTAGCCGCTTCGGCGCGCTCAACATCGATATCTGTTGGCAGCTCGGCACTTTCAGCCAGCACGGTTACTTTGTCCTTATGCACTTCAACGAACCCGCCATGAACAGCGATGGAGATCGTAACACCGTCCGATTTGACGGATAACGGAGCAACCTGAAGTGGAGTCACAAGCGGAATGTGTCCCGGCAAAATACCCAACTCGCCTTCGACCCCTCTTACAATCAAGCTATTCACTTGCTTGGAGTAAACGAGATGCTCCGGCGTGACAATTTCCAACAAAAAGGTATTCACTTCCATTCCTCCTTAAAGCTTTACATTGTAAAGCTCGCTTCGAAAGCATGCACTAAGCTTTACGAAGTAAAGCTTGCATCGAAAGCATTAGCTAAGCTCAGGTTACATCGATTTTGCTTTTTCTACTGCTTCTTCAATCGTACCTACAAATAGGAAGGCTGCTTCTGGAAGATCATCATGCTTACCATCCAGGATTTCCTTAAAGCTGCGTACAGTTTCTTTGATTGGTACATATTTACCCTTAAAGCCAGTGAACTGTTCAGCCACGTGGAACGGCTGCGACAGGAAGCGTTCAACTTTACGAGCACGAGCTACGATAACCTTATCATCCTCACTCAATTCATCCATACCCAAGATGGCAATGATGTCTTGAAGCTCGGTATAACGTTGCAACAATTGTTTAACACCTTGTGCTACGTTGTAATGTTCTTCGCCAACAATTTCTGGAGCTAGCAAACGCGAGCTGGAAGCCAGTGGATCAACCGCTGGGAAAATCCCCTTCTCGGAAATTTTACGCTCAAGGTTAGTTGTTGCATCCAAGTGAGCAAACGCTGTAGCCGGAGCAGGGTCAGTGTAGTCATCCGCCGGTACGTAGATTGCTTGAATCGATGTAACGGAACCTTTTTTAGTCGATGTGATACGCTCTTGCAACTGGCCCATTTCAGTAGCCAAAGTCGGCTGATAACCAACCGCGGATGGCATACGGCCGAGAAGAGCGGATACTTCGGAACCCGCTTGGGTAAAGCGGAATATATTATCGATAAAGAGCAGCGTATCGCGGCCTTCCACATCACGGAAATATTCCGCCATGGTCAAACCGGTCAAAGCTACACGAAGACGTGCACCTGGAGGCTCGTTCATTTGTCCGAAGACCATTGCTGTCTTCTTAATAACGCCGGAATCCGTCATTTCGTGATAAAGGTCATTACCTTCACGAGTACGTTCACCGACACCTGCGAATACGGAAATACCACCGTGCTCTTGGGCAATGTTATTAATCAATTCTTGGATTGTTACTGTTTTACCTACGCCGGCACCGCCGAAGAGGCCGACTTTACCACCCTTAGCATAAGGTGCGAGCAAGTCGATAACTTTAATACCTGTTTCCAGGATTTCCGCTTGTGTTGACAATTCGTCAAATGTTGGTGCGAGACGGTGAATCGGGTTCTTTTTCTCAGCAAGAACTTCACCAGCGTTATCAATTGGATTGCCAAGTACGTTAAATACACGGCCTAATGTCGCTTCCCCTACAGGAACCGAGATTGGACCTCCTTGATCGATCGCATCCAGTCCACGAACCAGACCATCAGTAGAAGACATCGCGATACAACGTACCAGATTGTCTCCCAAGTGATTGGAAACCTCAAGTGTTAGGTTAAGCTGACGACCATTGTCCAAGACGGTTTCAATTTTGATAGCGTTGAAAATCTCGGGCAACTGGCCGCGTTCAAATTCAATATCGACAACCGGACCCATAATGCTTACAACGCGTCCTTTGTTCATCTTCTTTTCCCTCCTCGAAAGCTGTTACATCAAGAAGAAACGACGTTGTCGTCATATAAAGATGACAACCGTTTCTCGTAGAAATATAAGCATTTTGTATAGTGTAAAACCTATACTTTCTTATATTGTAAGAAGAACTTACAGCGCCGTTCTTAAGGAACTATGTACCCTAAGCAAGCGACACTGTTTCTCGTAAAACACAAGACAAGTTAAGCACTTGGTTTAACTTTTCTTGTATTTTAAGACTGCGCGTTCGCTCCGGCCACGATCTCGGTAATTTCTTGCGTAATTGCCGCCTGACGGGCACGGTTGTACGTAAGGGTAAGTTCTCCGATCATTTTCGACGCGTTCTTCGTTGCACTGCCCATAGCTGTCATTTTCGCACCCAGCTCACTGGCCTTGCCATCCAGAATTGCGCTATAAATCAAAGTTTCAGCGTACTTTGGAAGCAATACTTCTAGTACGCCTTCCGGTGAAGGTTCATATTCGTAGTTTGCAGAAGCTTCATGATGCTCTTGATTCCCTACTCCATCCATAGGCAACAGTCGCTCAACGGTTGGGATCTGGGTGATAGCATTGACGAATTGATTGTAACAAACATACAACTCATCATACGTACCATCTACAAACTGCTGTACTGCCGAATTCGCGATAGACTTGATGTCAGCAAACTTCGGCGCATCCGATAGCTCAGTGACTTCCTGTACAATCGGATATTCACGGCGACGTAGAAAGTCACGGCCCTTACGACCAATAACAAACAATGCGTACTCATCTTTGGACTTATGCTTCTCCGCGATGAGCATCGTCACCTTACGCAAAATATTAGCGTTGTAACCACCTGCAAGCCCTCTATCAGAGGTAACGATTAGATAACCAGTCTTCTTCACAGGGCGGCTAACCAGCATAGGGTGTTGAACACCTTCGGTGCCAGCAGCAATGCTCGATACAACCTCTTTTAGCTTCTCAGCATAAGGACGGGCGGCAATTGCCTTCTCCTGAGCTTTTCTCAGCTTAGATGCGGCTACCATTTCCATCGCTTTTGTGATCTGTCTTGTGTTTTGAACACTCTTAATTTGACGTTTAATATCACGCATGCTTCTTGCCATGATTTCACCACCTTAAAGCTTTGACGGAGTCAAAGCTAACTTCGTAAGCATCATCTTAGCTTTGACGGAGTCAAAGCTACTTCATAAGCACAGCCTGAGCTTCGGCAGAGCCAAAGCTCACTTAGTAAAATCCGTTAAAGTCTATCTATATTAGCTAGTAGCGAAACCTCTTTTAAAGGTATCAATCGCTGCTTTTAGAGCGGCTTCGTTATCAGCTGTCAAATCTTTTGTATCCCTGATGGATTGAGCTACATCAGCAGCACTGCTATCCATGTAAGCAAGGAATTCCTTTTCAAAACGTTTTACGTCTTTAACTGGAATATCATCCAAATATCCTTTTACAGCTGTGTACAAGCTAAGCACTTGATGCTCAACAGACAACGGCTGATTCACACCTTGTTTCAGAACTTCCATCATACGTGCCCCGCGATTCAGACGGGCAAGTGTAGATTTATCAAGATCTGAGCCGAACTGTGAGAAGGCTTGAAGTTCGCGATATTGGGCAAGATCCAAACGGAGCGAGCCGGCTACCTTCTTCATCGCTTTGATTTGAGCGGAGCCCCCTACACGGGAAACGGAGATACCGACGTTGATCGCCGGACGTTGACCAGAGTAGAACAGATCGGATTCAAGGAAGATTTGACCATCTGTAATCGAGATTACGTTCGTAGGAATGTAAGCTGATACGTCAGATGCCTGTGTTTCGATAAATGGAAGTGCGGTTAATGAACCACCACCAAGCTCATCACTAAGCTTAGCTGCACGCTCCAAAAGACGGGAGTGCAAGTAGAATACGTCACCTGGGAATGCTTCACGACCCGGTGGACGACGAAGCAGCAAGGACAATTCGCGATAAGCCGAAGCTTGTTTCGAAAGGTCATCGTAAATGATCAGTACGTGCTCGCCCTTGTACATGAAGTATTCGCCCATTGCGCAGCCTGCGTATGGAGCAATATACAACAATGGGGACGGCTCGGAAGCCGATGCAGTTACAACGATTGTATATTCCAAAGCGCCATGACGGCGAAGAGTTTCTACAACCTGTGCTACTGTGGATTGCTTTTGACCAATGGCAACATAAATACATTTCATGCCGTTGCCTTTTTGGTTGATAATCGCGTCAATTGCGATTGCAGTCTTACCTGTTTGACGGTCACCAATGATAAGTTCGCGTTGTCCACGACCGATTGGTACCATCGCATCAATGGCTTTAAGACCTGTTTGCATCGGTTCATGTACCGATTTACGATCGATAACACCTGGTGCATTATTTTCTACAGGACGGAATTCAGTTGTAGCAATTGGGCCTTTGCCGTCAAGCGGCATACCAAGTGCGTTAACTACACGGCCGAGCAGAGCTTCACCAACAGGAACTTGCATAATTTGTCCTGTACGTTTTACTTGATCGCCTTCACGAATTTCCTTGTACTCACCCAGAATAACAACACCGACGTTGCTTTCTTCCAGATTGAGCGCCATGCCCACTACTCCGTTGGAGAACTCTAGCAATTCGCCTGCCATTGCGTTTTCCAGACCGTAGACACGGGCGATACCGTCGCCGACTTGAATGACGGTGCCGACTTCGGCAACTTCGATATCGGCTTTATATTCCTCAATTTGACTTTTGATCAAAGTGCTGATCTCTTCAGGTCTGATGCCCAATATCCTCACCCCTATCTTCTATGCTTATCATTAAAGGATTTCTCGAGACGCTCCAATTTGTTAGACAGACTGCCGTCATACAGCTTATCGCCGATATAAACTTTCAGTCCTCCCAACAGGCTTGGGTCCACCACATTCGTAATCCGGATTTTACGGTTTACGAGTTGGCCGAATTCTGCAGCTACAGCTGCTTTTTCTTCTTCACTTAAAGAATAAACAGAGTATACCTTAGCATCACCAATGCCAAGAGCGTCTCCTTCAATCTTGATATACGTATCCAGCAGATCGGCAAAAATATCGGTTCTGCCTCGCTCTACTAACAATTCTACAATGTTCATCACGATGGGAGAGAGCTTATCTTGAAGCGCTGTGCGCAGCACTTTCAGCTTGTCGGACTCCGAGATGCGCGGTGCAAGAATAAACCGCTTTATCTCTTGGTCGGAATGTAATAATCCAACCACTGCCTTGAGCTCTTCTTCTACTTCAAGGGTAATCCCTTTCTCTACCGCTGCACTGTACAATGCTCTAGCGTAGCGCTTGGCAACTACCGTATCGCGGCTCATGATTGGCCTCCTACCTCTTTGAGGTATTGGTTCACAAGTTGCTCCTGCTCGCCGCTAGCACTAACTTCTTTCTTAAGAAGTTTGGAAGCAATACGAACAGATGCCGTTCCAATTTCGCTGCGCAACTCTTCCACTGCTTTGTTCTTTTCGTTCTCGATATCGCGCACAGCCTCTTCTTTGACACGTGCTGCATCTGCTTTGGCTTGTGCCAAAGTTTGTTCTACCTGTAGATTGCTCGTGATTTGCGATTGTTGAATAATCTGTTGAGCTTCCTGGCGTGCACTGTTCAGCGCTTGCTTCTGCTCTTCCACATACGCGACCGCTTGTTCTCTAGTCTTCGCAGCTTCGTCCATTTGCTGCATTACCAGCTCACGGCGCTTCTCCATAACTGCAAAAAGTTTGCTGAACGCATACTTGCTAAGCAAGAAATATAAAATCCCAAAGGCGACAATTGAAAATACTATGTTTGTCCAAACAATATCCACTGAGGTCACTCCCTTCCGTTACCGCGTCATGCGGACGTATACAAAAGTAAGGCGCGGATGGCATCGGCCGTCCCCGCCAAACCGTAACTACGGTTTATTAAGTAAACATAATCAGGAATGCGATAACTGTTGCTGCCAACGGAATAACTTCGACGATACCTACACCAATAAACATTGTTGTTTGCAAAGCATTTTTCGCTTCTGGTTGACGAGCGATGGACTCAACTGTTCTACTAACGATCATACCGTTACCAAGACCTGCGCCAAGTGCACCCAATCCAACCGCTATTGCTGCTGCTAAAAATTCCATTTGTAAATATCCTCCTTTAATTTCGGTTCATATTTGTGTTTAATGATATAAGATATCTCCCACGAAGGAAAATCAGACGATAGCCGTTCTCTTCGCAGCAGTTCATTAATGTGCTTCTTCTTCGTGAATCGTCATCTGTGCGATATAAACCATCGTCAGAATCGTAAAGATAAACGCTTGTAGTGCCCCGACGAAAATACTGAAGCCCTGCCATACAGCCAGGAACGGAATACTGAGAATCCCCAGCTTCAAAATGACTGTAATCAGTACTTCTCCGGCGAAAATGTTAGCGAATAGACGAATAGCCAACGCTACAGGTTTTGCCAGGTTTTCGATAATGTTCAGTGGCAAAAAGATTGGAAACGGCTCGATGTAGTGTTTGAAATAATGTTTGCCGTTGAGCTTAATGCCCAGAAAGTTCATCAGTACAAATACTATGATTGCCAATCCTGCAGTGACATTAATGTCAGCAGTTGGCGACTTGTACCATAAAATTTCTGCATGCTCACCATTCGCCAAGTTCTTAGTTGCTTCAATCACGTGGCCAAACACTGTTACAGGTCCATGCGCCTCAGTTACAACGGAGAAAGGCAATCCAAGTAGATTGGAAACAAAGATAAACAGAATCAATGTCAACCCTAAAGATATGTAAGGTTTTCCTTTCTTCAGATCCATGGCACTGCTTATGACACCCTCTACAAATTCCACAACCCATTCCATGAAGTTCTGAAGCTTGGATGGATTTTCAACGGAAAGCTTACGAACCGAAAGCATAACCAGAACAAATACCACTGTACAACTGATCAGAAGCATCAACACGGCGGATAAATCTATCGGTATTCCCCCGACAAATATTTTCGGCATGTCATGCATAGTATCATCCCCCTTTCTCTTTAATCTGGTTAAAGCTTATTCTTCACACTCAGATATATCCCCGCAGGAATGGCGAGAAGCTGAGGAATGAATACGCCCGAAACAGTTGCTACCAGGGAGAAATGCTCAATCTTGACCGAGAACATGGTGACCAAAATTGCGAAGCTAATCCGTGTAACAAAACCGAGGCTGAAGGCATTCCCTTCGTTGCTCGCAATCGACTGCGTAACCCGTCGAACCTTGACGGCCAGATAACGAAAGTTTACCAATCCCGCCACCAGACCCAGAGTCATGCCCAGTGTAATTGCCCGGGTCTCATGATGAAGCACCCAGCCCATTAAGAGTCCTGCCATAAGGACGAGCGTAACTCTAGTGACGGTATTGATCATGGGAGTCATATTATCCATTCTGCTCCCCCAAAAATTTTTTAATTAACAAGGCGACATTCACAATTCCCAGAATCATTCCAGTTATAGTGCCAATGGCGAGCCAATATTTTGGCCCCTCCATCAGGTCTTTCAGCCATCTTGCCGCAAAAAAACCAATAAGAATGTAAGCGGCAAGCAAAGTGCCTGCACTTCCAATGACAAGCGCGGTCTGTAACAAGCTGTCCTTGCTATTTTGTTCTTTCATGGGCTACAATCCCAACTAATTTTACTGAATTTCCTGAGTCTTTGTCAATTCATTGAACATTGCCTAAAAACCCTTGAAAACATGAAAATAATCACAGCAAAACGTTCCAAAACCATATAAACCGTACAGTTTCACTGTATGTTGATTTTAATCAGATCAGATATTAGTTTAATTGAAATTATTTATTTTTTGTGAACATTCTGTGAAACTCTTCAGGACGTTCCTTATTAACACCAAAATGGTGCAAAATCGCATTGACAATCCGTTGGGAAGCCTTGCCATCTCCATACGGGTTGGCGGCCCGACTCATCGACTGATAGAGCTCATTATCAGTCAAAAGAGCATGTGTCCGTTGATACACCTTCTCCTCGTCCGTGCCCACAAGTTCCAGCGTTCCAGCCTCTATCCCTTCGGGACGCTCCGTTGTATCACGAAGCACAAGAACAGGCACTCCATAAGAAGGAGCTTCCTCTTGCAGACCGCCGGAATCGGTCAATATCAAGTGGGTATGCGGATAAAAATTATGCAGGTCCACGACATCCAGCGGATCAATCAGCTTAATTCTTGGATGTCCTCCCAGTATCTCATGTGCAGGTTCCTTAACGGCAGGACTCGGATGCACAGGGTAAACAATGGCGACATCTTCGAATTCATCAGCGATTCTTTTAATAGCTCGGAAGATATTACGATGCGGTTCACCTTGAGATTCTCTGCGGTGAGCAGTCATCAAAATAAGTCTTTTTCCTGAAGCAAAATCCAAAACAGGATGCCGGTAATCCGGCTGTACGGTATATTGAAACACATCAGTTACGGTGTTGCCTGTGATATAAATACTTGATTCTTTTTTGTTCTCGTGTCTCAGATTACTAGCTGACCAATCGGTTGGAGCGAAATGCAGATCGGCTAATACACCTGTTAATTGGCGGTTCATTTCTTCAGGATAAGGAGACAATTTGTTCCATGTCCTAAGTCCTGCTTCTACGTGCCCAACCTGAATTTGCTGCAGGAAGGAAGCGTAACTAGCTAAAAACGTTGTTAAGGTGTCCCCATGCACCAGCACGAGGTCAGGCTTAACCTCCCTCAGTACAGGTTCCAAACCTTCAAGCACACGAATAGTAATCTCGTTCAAGGTCTGACGGTCCTTCATCACGTCCAAATCGTAATCAGGGGTGATATTAAACACTTCCAACACTTGATCGAGCAGTTCTCTATGCTGTGCTGTTACACATACTATTGATTCGATATGCTCAGGATGCTTCTTCAGTTCAAGAACCAGAGGAGCCATCTTGATCGCCTCGGGGCGCACTCCGAAAATAGTCATTACTTTGATTTTGGACATAACCCCTACCCTCTCATCAAATATTCTCGCATTACTATACTTAATACTTAATTACTTATTACTTGGTTCCATAAAGACGGTCACCAGCATCTCCAAGACCTGGCACGATGTATCCATGTTCATTCAAATGATCATCAAGCGCTGCTACATAAATATCAACATCCGGATGAGCTTCCTGAACTGCAGCAACACCTTCTGGCGCTGCAATCAAGTTCATCATTTTGATCTGTGTACAACCACGGTTCTTCAGTGAGGTAATCGCAGCAATTGCGGATCCGCCTGTAGCAAGCATTGGGTCAATCACTATCAACTCACGTTCCTGTACATCAGTTGGAAGCTTGATATAATACTCCACTGGTTGAAGAGTGTCTGGATCACGGAAAAGCCCTACATGTCCTACTTTAGCCGCAGGTAGAAGCTTCAGTACACCTTCAAGCATACCTAAACCCGCACGAAGAATAGGAATAAGCCCCAGCATTCTTCCCGAAATCACTTTGCTTTCCGTCTCAGTGACCGGTGTCTGTACCGTAATTGTCTCTAGTGGAATATCACGTGTAATCTCATAAGCCATCAATGTGGCAACTTCGTCAACATGTTCTCTGAAATCCTTCGTGTTTGTTCTAACGTCGCGAATAAATGTTAGTTTGTGTTGAATTAAAGGATGATCGCAAATCACCAATTTTCCCATTTACTGTCCCTCCGGTAATTGTAAGTCTTGTCTATAGCCATAGAAAGCGCTTTGCTTCTCAGTGGCTAAATCCTGTCTATTATAGCACTCCCGCCGCTGCATTTCACCTCAGAATGGTACTTGAACTCACATTGAACATATTCCTTTGTATTTCCTTGTTTTTAAAGGTAATGATTGGCTTAATTAGGAAACCAATCACTTATAAAACCTAGATTATGTTGTGCAACTTTGGCTTTTTCATACTATTCACATTATTTTCACTAATTTTATTGAAAGTTCCATGAACTTTCAAGATTAATTTCATTCAATTTCATCTATTAACTGCAGTAATATTTGTGAACAATATGCAACAAAAAAGCCTCCATCAAACCCGGAAGAGGGTATGAATGGAGGCAGAATCATTTCTTATTGGAAGCAAAAATTTAGTATTTCAACTCTGGATAAAGAGGGTATTGGTCAGTCAACTCAGCCACTTGACGGGCAGATTCTGCCAAGTTTGCCTCATCCTTCGGATTCTTTAGAACATTAGCAATGATACGTCCAATAGTGACCATTGCCTGCTCGTCCATACCACGGGATGTGACTGCAGGTGTACCAATCCGAATACCGCTTGTTACAAAAGGACTTGTAGGATCAAATGGAATTGCGTTTTTATTCACAGTAATCCCGATGGAATCTAGTACTTTTTCCGCATCTTTTCCGGTAATGTTCAGATTACGGGTATCCAGCAGCATCAAGTGGTTATCTGTACCTCCGGATACAATGTTAACCCCTTCGCTGATCAACGTTTCTGCAAGAACATTAGCGTTCTTCACTACATTTTGAGCATAAGTCTTAAAAGATGGCTGCAATGCTTCACCAAATGCGACTGCTTTTGAAGCAATTACATGCATCAAAGGTCCACCTTGGGAACCAGGGAATACCGCTTTATCAATAGCAACTGCCCACGGCTGTCTGCACATAATCATACCTCCGCGGGGACCGCGCAAAGTCTTATGTGTAGTAGTTGTAACGAAATGAGCATGAGGAACCGGGCTCGGATGAAGACCAGCAGCAACCAATCCTGCGATATGGGCCATATCTACCATAAATAGCGCACCCACATCATTGGCGATAGCGCCAAGTTTTTCGAAATCAATAATACGCGGATAGGCACTGGCACCAGCTACAATCATTTTTGGACGGTGCTTGAAGGCTGCTTTACGTACTTCATCATAATCAATTAGGAAAGTATCTTCTTGTACTCCATAAGCAACGAAGTTATAAAGCAATCCAGAAGCATTAACTGGGCTACCATGTGTCAAATGACCGCCGTGCGCCAAATTCATTCCAAGAACAGTGTCGCCAGGCTTAAGCGCAGCCAGATAAACAGCCATATTAGCTTGAGCACCGGAGTGTGGCTGTACATTAACATGATCCGCACCAAACAATTCTTTTGCACGATCACGAGCAAGGTTCTCAACGATATCTACATCTTCACAGCCACCATAATATCGTTTGCCTGGATAACCCTCTGCATATTTGTTCGTAAGCACGGAGCCCATAGCTTCCATTACGGCTTCGCTAACGATATTCTCTGAGGCAATAAGCTCAATGTTGGCACGCTGACGTTTCAGTTCCAGTTCCATCGCTTCCAGTACTGCCGGGTCACTCTTACGCAATTGTTCCATGTTCTTATTTCCTCCCTAGTGTGTGTAGATATGTTGTATTTAAGTAGAAACGATTTGCCCGCTATAAAGAGACTTAGGTCTTCGTTTCTGCAAAAAATATAAAACTAAAGTTCATTAATCACAAAACTGTGAACCTTTTTGTTCTGGAGCACGATATACCGCACGTTCACCGCCAATTAGTGGGGGTCTGGTCCATGCCGCATTCACTCTGGCTGCTCCAATGTATCGTAGAGTCGGACGGAAAGGAACGGCTACCCGCCGTAAATGCATTCCTATCAGTGTCTCGCCAATATCCAAACCAGCATGAGCTTCTATCGTTTCCGCCAAAACAGGATCTTTCATAGCGTGATAAGCAGCCGTAGCCATCGAACCTCCAGCACCTCGTATAGGTACAGCTGATACTTCCTTCAGACCAAGTGACTCTAGCAGAGAGCGTTCCATCACAAGTGCACGATTTAAATGCTCGCAGCACTGATACACGGGATGAAATCCTTTTTCCGCTGCTACTAAACGAGCACCTTCAAGCAGTTGTTCTGCAACTTCAAGTGCACCACCAGTTCCAATCCGGACACCAGCAACTTCACTTGTGCTCACTCCGATGACAACAATTTCGCCTGACCCAAGGTTACCAGCCTCCGCCAACTCCCTTAACACAGTGACGGTGGCATCAGTTAATGATAGCTCTACAACTTCGTCCATCACTCTACCTCCTCAAACTTCAAACAAGCTTATTTTAAACAAAAAAGAGCAGTCCGCAGGTAGCTGCGGATTTGCTCTTTTGCCCAGGCGACCGGCCGTTTATTCCGATGCTCCATCGTGGTTTGATCCACATTTGTCGCCAGTTACATCGGAACCGATTATTTGTAACTTCATCTTAAAGCAAAGTGAACTGAAAATCAACCATTTACAAATGGCGGAAGGTTTCCAGCTTATCCAGCAAACTGAATAGCGCAGTGCGAATCTCAGCAGCAGTTAGCTCATAGTCCTCACGCGTGCCACCAAATGGATCAGAAATATCGAAGCTCGGAATACGCTGGCGAATCTCAATCATCCGCTGCAGATCCGTTGCATTCGGTTCACCACCAAGGGCTAAGCTCAACTCCGCATCTGCGTAAAGGCTGTCCAATTCCTTGATATCTTCCGTCACCGCATCTTCATCATGCACGTATTCCTTCAATGTATAGGTTTTCGTTACAGCATCCGGAAAATACTGCAGCAAATGCTGCTTATGCCCACCCGTCAAGGTCAGCACAAGGTCGGCCCAAGCGACAGCTTGACCTGTCAATTGTGACGACTCCATTGAATCATGAATTCCTTCTTCCTGCAGTATAGCTGCAGCATGTCTTGATATAGAAGTACCGGAAATGGCGGATACACCTGCAGACCGCACTTCCAGGTCGATTCCACGTTCCTTCGCGAGCTTTCGTAAAAGCCCCTCAGCCATAGGACTTCGGCATGTATTTCCGGTGCAGACGAATAAAATATGCAGCATGTTTTGCACCCCCATGAAATTAAATATTCTAATGCCGTTATTGTATCAAAAGATGAATAGCAAGCCAAACCCCAGAAGTATTGCACCGCCTAGTGCTTCTCCATAATCCCCGAGACCACGACTGACATGCCGTCCAATTAGCAACCCTAGAATCGACATTAGTCCCCCGCAGGCACCGAAGGCTAAGATGGTCAAAAGCACTCCATTCACAAACATCCCCAGTGATACACCCACGGAGAAAGAGTCAATACTCACACTGAGCGAAAGAAGTATCATCCCCCACAAGGTTCGATGATCCATAGCTCGCGAGCTTCCCGTATCCGGACGAAAGGAGTTGTACACCATATGCCCGCCCAAAAGAACTAGAAGACCTCCAGCAGCATAAGTCGTTACTTGACCTAACAAGTGTCCGACATAACTTCCTGTCAACAAACCCAGGAGAGGCATCAGCATATGAAAAACAGCAATGAGCAGACTCATTTGCAGAACATGCAGCAGACGAATACCTTTCATCCCGATCCCTACACCGAGCGAAAAGGCATCCATCCCTAATGCAACCGCCATTATAGTAATGGTAACAATCTGCCCCCATTCGGTATATACATCTCCTAAGCCCATGCTTAACCCCCCAAGTCCGGAAATATCTTGTACAACAACGATATGCGGACAAGGGGGTAATCATGACTTCATATGGGAGTCATGTACGAAAAAGCAACGCCGTGGTTATCCGGCGTCGATGACGGATCCACCGGCGGCTTTCATAAGCCGGTTCATGATGGCAGCGCCGAGGCCCGTATACGGGCAAGCCTCGGCTAAGATGTAAGTCGCTCCCGCTTCATCGAACCGCCGCAAAGCGGCATATAGGGAGCGGGCCCCTTCCTCCGGCGAGGATAACGAGCCAAGGGAAAGGACACAGGCGGCAGGGTCGGCGGGATAAAGGGCCTTATGCTCCTCAAAGAGGAGCAGGCCCGTGATCTCGCCGTTTAGCTGCGCCGCCTGAAGTTGACTTGCGGCTTCGTCCGCCACGCGTTGCGGGGAAGAGCCGCGCACTACACCAAGCCAGCCGCGCGGTGCGTAGTGTGTGTACTTCATGCCCGGCGCGCGCGGCGCCGAGCTGTCGCCAGCAGCATCCGCACCATGCTGCTCAATAGATGCGGATGCCCTTTCGAAAGGCTCACGATTGTTAACATTCAGGCAATCCGCTGAAGATTGTGCTGTAGTTGCTTTAGCTGTGATTGGCTCAGCAGTACTTAAATCAACAACAGAGATTGTCGTCCCCGAATCAGCCATGACAGTAGTAGTAGAGGCAGCAGTTGCCTCAGCATTACCGGGCTCTGAGCTTACAGCTTCTGCTCCCACCACTGCAGCCAATTGCTCCGAAGTAATCCCGCCGGGGCGCAGCACAGCAACTTTTCCGTCAGGCTGTACCTGCACGACTGTTGACTCTAGTCCCACTCCAGCAGCACCACCATCAAGGACGCCATCAATGTATCCAGCCAAATCTTCCATCACATGCGAAGCTAATGTCGGGCTCGGGCGACCCGAACGATTAGCACTGGGCGCCGCAACCGGACAACCTGCGGCACTTATCAGCGCCAGAGCTACCGGATGATCCGGCATCCGCACACCAACCGTATCCAAACCCGCCGTCACACAAGGCGACAGTACACCTTCACGAACAGGAAGCACAACTGTCAGCGGACCAGGCCAATAAGCTGCCATCAGCGCGGCCGCCTTAGGATGCACCTCTGCAACAAGCTCGTCCAAAGCTGCCGTATCCGAAATATGTACAATTAACGGATTGTCAGAGGGCCGTCCTTTTGCTGCAAAAACAGCCTCAACTGCCGACGTATTTCGGGCATCCGCCCCTAGCCCGTAGACGGTTTCGGTTGTAAAAGCCACTGTTCCGCCTTCGCGAAGCATTGTTGCTGCCTCCGCTATCGCCAGCTTGTCAGCTTCATTCGGCTGAAATACCTCAGAGTTCGTTCCCTCAACAGAATTCAACTTCCAGTATACAGTCTCAGCTCTATTTCCACTCCGCCGCTGAACGGCGAATAAAGGATTATTGTGTTCATTCATTCTCATCACAGGCTTTCTAGAAGATATAATTTATCTTAGCAAAAAACGGCCCCAGTAGGGAGCCGTGATAGATCTGCTTATAAAATAGTAACATATCTGGGGTCTTACGACCATAATCCACTGATCCAGTTCCAAAGGTTTTGCAGCAGCTCCCAGACGAAGAACCGTACCTCTGGCTCAGCAGCAGTTTCTCCTGATGAAGCACTTCCTGCCGAGGAATCAGCCTGCACTGTTTTTGCAGCTGCCGATTTCACCTTAGCACTGTTATCCGCACCAGCAGCAGACACTGTTTTTGTACCTTTGTCAGCAGCAGGCGCTGCCGCATCTCCAGAGCCCGCATCGATAAAGCAAAGCGGAGGAAACAGTACACACCACCAATTTTGTCCCTTGCCTGCACCAAGCGTGACCCGTACAGCTTCATACTCCCCAGCAGGATAGACGGTACCACCGTATAATTTGGTTGGAAAAGGGACTACGCCCAGCTCCACTTTATAGGAATATTCAATGCCCCGTTTCTCGAGCTCTGATCCAACCAAAGCGTTAAGCTCCGGCAGATGATTTCTAATCAGAGCACGTGCCTGCTCCAAGCTCTGCGGATCCTCAAGAGCAGATACCCACTGGTTCATTTGCTCCACAATTTTATCGCGAATTTGCCGTTTCACCAGCTGATCTTGCGCTCCGTCAGAATTAGCTAGAATACGTAACCGGATAGATTCTTGGGGAATAGATACTTCAGCTACTGCAGCATCGGTTTTTTGACATTCCCAAGCCATCATGAGGACCATAAAAAAACAAATTAAAATGGCAGTATACTTAAAAGTTACACGTAAGGAATCTCTTTTATCCATATGATTATCGTTCATTTGTTGCAGCCCCTCTCCTCTTAACTCTCATGCTAGTAGTATGCCCGGAGATAAGAGACTGCAAACCTATGAATCTATGATTTTAAGAAACGAGCAGTTTCAGTGAGATCTTAACAGTCCTATAAAAGAAAATAAAGGGAATATTTTACTTTTTTTAAATAATTATGATATAGTGGGCATATTCGGTATATTGCTCATGTTTTTCTTTAATATCCAATTTATATAAATTTAAGGAGGTTCATTATGAAACTAGTAAAAACTGTATCTACTCTGACTTTGGCACTCATTGCTTCAACTTCCATTTATACTACAAGCTCATTTGCCGCAGAAACCTCTTCTAATCAAGTTGAACAAAGTGCTACGACCTCAGTCACCTCATCAGATACTACTTTTGTAAAAACAGTTACTGCTGATGAGATTGAATCGATTAAAGAAGAAGCAGCTCTAACTCAAAATATAAACCAGCCAAATTTTAATGAAAATAACAATAACTCATTAGGCATATTCTCCTATACGGAAGGTTTCACTTTTACAATGGATGGATGGGCTTCAGGCACACAAAAGAGAACGAATGGTGAAATAACTTTCACCTCAAATTCTGATGTCTATGCAACGATACATCAAAGAACTTCCTTTCCTACCGAAGCAGTTCCGATCATCTCTTATGAATTGATTAGCAAAAGTAGCGGTAAATCGGCAGGGGTTAGAAACGTGTCTTGGCCTTATGCAGAAAGCAGCCCGTATACTATCGGTTGGAGTAATGTTCTTCCAGGAACTTACTATTTACTAATCACTAATCTGGGACCCAATCAAATATTCGGCGGAGGATTCCTAAACGCTTACTGATAAGCGAAATTGAATACAATAAAATCGAGGCAGATTCCATGGGTGCTTCCATATTTTAATCCGACGGAAAGTAAGGCATAGAATTCCTGTAGCATTATTCATTAAAGCGAGATATATCCTATTGTAATATACCGAATTTAATAACTAACTAACAAAAGCGCATGCTGATAATCAGCATGCGCTTTTGTTAAGTTTCAAAAAATATTATCTCATTACTGATCTTTTTAGTATCAGGCTTCTTTCGGGTTCTCACCCTTGACTATTCTAAACACCTTTAACCGATACATGATTTATGACCGGGTCTGGAAGATCTTCTTCCTCTTGCTGACCATGCAGACGTACACTCATTACCAAACCAATGCTGGCCATGTTGATAAGCAGGGATGTACCTCCAAAGCTGATGAAAGGTAACGTGATACCTGTCAAAGGCATCAGACCAATAAACGCGCCAATATTCTCAAAAATCTGATATAGCATCATGGCGACAATTCCGACAATCAAGAACGGCCCGGCTCTATCCTTACACTCCAGCGCAATCAGAATCATTCGGTGAATGAGGATAAAGTACAGCAGCAGCAGCAGCGCCGCCCCCACAAAACCGAATTCCTCGGCAATTTGCACGAAAATGGAGTCCGAGTAGGTATATGGCACACGATTCGTTTGAACGGAATCTCCCTTCATATAGCCATCACCACTCATTCCTCCAGAAGCAATAGCAATTCTAGCATTGGTGGTATGATACTTAGCCTTTTCTGTTGCCTTTTCGGGAACAAGCCAAGGATCAAAACGTTCAATCCAGTGAGATCGCCCAATATCCGTAAGAAAGGTTTTAATTTCATCGTGATAATGGATATAACTCATAATTCCCGCAATCGCAGAACTAGCCACGATGACCAGCCCGATTAATGCATGCGTGTATTTAATATTGCCAATCCACAACAGACCCGCAAGAATCACAACGTAAGACAAGGCATTCCCAAGGTCATTTTGGGTAAGAACAATAAGAAATGGAAACAAGGTCAGAAGGCCGAGTGGCACAACATCCCGCCAGAACAGAAGCTTACTCTTATTCTTGCGGACAAGCATGGCCGCCAGAAAAAGAATTAATATCAACTTGAACAGCTCAGCAGGCTGCAGACTCAGTCCTCCAGGCAGGGTCAACCAGCCTTGTGCATTATTTTTAGTCTCGCCCAAAAAGCTGACGAGCACCAGCATCCCTATCCCAAACAAATAAATATATATCGCATATTTCACTAATATTCTGTAATCCAAAAAGGTCATTCCAATAAAAGCTACAAAACCAATAGCATAATACATCATCATACGAATATGATGTCCGTCCAGCTTCTCTCTTCCATGAGTAACACTATATATGGCGAAGATGCTGACCACCATGAGTAATAACAGAACGACTACAATAGCACCATCAATCTTTTTAATCTTCTGAAGCACGCTCTGCCTCCCTACTCTATATCCGGTCTTTCTTTATGATCCCCTGAGAAATCCTGCTAAATACTATTATAAAGGAAGTCGGATTGAAAATACAATTTCTCTACCCTGGACAAAGGAACCCTCTGCAAAGTAGGCAATATTATTTCGTTATGCCTAGCACATGACGCGGGATTCCAGCCAGATCATTAATGGTGATAATCTCCGTCCAATGGCCCGCTGCCGCAAGGAGTGCAGCGACTTGCTCAGCTTGACCGAAGCCAAGCTCAAAGCCGATCAGGCGCGGCGGTGCCGGGAGCAGCGTCAGCTGCTCCATCATGCGGCGGTACGGGTCCAGCCCGTCCGCTCCGCCATCCAGCGCAGTGCGCGGCTCATGGTCGCGCACCTCACGCTGCAGCCCGGCGATATCCTCGCCGGGGATGTACGGCGGGTTGGAGACGAGAATATCCGTCTCCATCCCCGCGAACGGCTCGAGCAGATCGCCGAGCCGAAAGTCCACAGCTGTGCCATTGCGCAAAGCGTTGCGCTCGGCCACAGCCAGAGCCGCCGGCGAAATATCGCCGGCGCAGACCCGCCACGCCGGCGCTTCCGCCGCCAACGTGACGGAGATCGCTCCGCTGCCGGCGCCGATGTCGACGGCGGTCAGCGGTCTTGCGGCGCGCACGTCCCCCGCGCCGCCTCCGTTGCGGGCCGTATCTCCGCCCGCGCTATCCAGCGCCGCTTCGCCCGGCGTTACAACGCCGTTCGGCCAAAGCTCCGCGCCGTAACGTAAAATCGCCTCGACAAGCAGCTCCGTCTCCGGCCGCGGAATAAGCACGTCAGACATCACCTCAAAAGGACGCCCGTAGAATTCTTGCTCGCCGATGATATACTGCACCGGCTCACCAGCGCCCCGTCGGGTAACTCCCGCCTCAAATGCTTCTTTAACCGCTGCTGGAAAAGAATCTGCCAACGCCATGTAATAAGCTGCGCCAGACACTCCAAGCACATGCTCCAGCAGCAATTGTGCACTGCGCTGCGGTTCATTGCAGCCGCTCCGGCTCAAAAAAGAAGAAGCCTCCGCAAAGGCTTCCCGGATGCTTTTGACTTCCGACATGACATATACGCCATCGTTCAAAGCATTATTCTCCATTATCCATATTATCCATCAAGTCAGCTTGTTCAGCGATTGAAAGGGCTGAGATAATTTCAGTGATTTCTCCGTTCATAACCTGCTCCAAACGGTGCAGTGTCAGGCCAATACGATGGTCTGTAACCCGGCTCTGCGGGAAGTTATACGTCCGAATGCGCTCACTACGGTCACCCGTACCTACTTTACTCTTCCGTTCACCAGCATACTTCGCTTCTTCTTCCTGCCGTTTCATATCAGAGATACGGGCACGAAGCACTTGCAGCGCTTTTTCTTTATTGGAGTTCTGTGACTTACCGTCCTGACAGGTAGCAACGATGCCTGTAGGTACATGGGTTACACGTACTGCAGACTTGGTCGTATTTACAGACTGTCCGCCTGCACCACTTGAACAGAAGGTATCCACGCGAATATCTTTATCATGGATCTCGATCTCAAAAGCCTCAGCTTCCGGCATCACGGACACCGTAGAAGTAGAGGTATGAATACGACCTCCGGATTCGGTCGCTGGGATACGTTGTACGCGATGCGCACCACTTTCGTATTTCAGCTTACTGTATGCACCACGGCCGTTAATAAGGAAGATTACCTCTTTGAATCCACCAAGATCACTCGCGTTAACATCCATTAACTCAACGCGCCATCCTTGTGCATCAGCATAACGAGTGTACATCCGGTAAAGGTCTGAAGCGAACAATGCTGCTTCATCTCCACCCGCTGCACCACGAATTTCAACGATTACGTTCTTATCATCATTCGGGTCTTTAGGCAGCAGCAACACGCGGATTCTCTCTTCCAGCTCCACTTGACGTTTGGAAAGGTCATCAATTTCCATCTTGACCATTTCTTTCATCTCATCATCAAGCTTTTCGCCTTGCATCTGCTTAGCAGCTTCAAGCTCTTCCATTACGCTCTTATATTCAGTATACGCCTCAAATGCAGGCTGTAGGTCTGATTGTTCTTTGGAATAGTCCCTCAGTTTCTTACTGTCGTTTGCAACATCCGGATCACAAAGCAGTTCACTGAGCTTCTCATAGCGGTCCGCCAGGGATTGCAATCGGTCCAACAAGGGAATTCACCTCTCCTGATTCAATTTCAAATTCGCAAATATAACATCAAATTTGTACTGTCATAAAAATAGATATACGACTTTATATTATACCAAAGATATTGTGAAATGGCTACAGTTCCGTACGCACAATACCTTAATAAAAAGCTTATATTTTTAAAAAGGATCATCCCAGCAATAGAAACTCCCACTGCTCGAGATGACCCCTATATCATTCGTACACTTAAACCTTCTTAAACGTTAAAACGGAAATGCATTACGTCGCCGTCTTGCACCAAATATTCTTTACCTTCAAGACGCAGTTGACCACGTTCCTTCGCACCGTTCATGGAACCAGCTGCCACAAGATCCGCGTAAGCCACTACTTCAGCACGGATAAATCCCCGTTCGAAATCTGTATGAATCACACCGGCAGCTCCAGGTGCTTTGGTGCCGCGACGAATCGTCCACGCCCGAACTTCCTGAACGCCTGCTGTGAAATACGTATACAAGCCAAGCAGTTTATAAGCCGCTTTAATCAACCGGTTAAGCCCGGATTCTTCCAGTCCCAGCTCTTCCAGGAACATAGCTTTATCTTCACCTTCAAGCTCAGCAATTTCTGCTTCCACCTTAGCACTGATCGGAACAACTTCTGCACCTTCAGTAGCTGCAAAATCGCGAACTTGCTGTACATAAGGATTGTCCTCAGCACTTGCCACTTCATCTTCACTTACATTCGCCGCATACAGCACTGGCTTCAATGTTAACAAATGAAGATCACGGATAATAAGCTTCTCGTCATCAGACAATTCTATACTACGTGCAGGTTTATCTTCGTAGAGCACTTCTTTGACGCGTTCTAGCAGCTCAACTTCATGAGCGTATTTCTTGTCGCCGCCTTTGATATTCTTACGGGAACGCTCAATCCGCTTCTCAATGCTCTCAATATCAGCAAGAATCAACTCCAGATTAATGGTCTGGATGTCGCTGATCGGATTCACCTTTCCATCAACGTGGGTAACGTTCTCATCTTCAAAACAACGAACCACATGCACGATAGCATCTACTTCACGGATATGGGCCAGGAACTTGTTGCCTAGTCCTTCTCCTTTACTGGCACCACGCACGAGACCAGCAATATCAACAAATTCAAAAGCAGTAGGTACGGTCTTGTTCGGCTGTACCAGCTCAGTCAGTTTATCAAGACGTTCGTCTGGAACTTCAACAACACCAACGTTAGGGTCAATGGTACAAAAAGGGTAGTTAGCGGATTCTGCTCCCGCTTGCGTTATCGCATTAAACAATGTGGATTTTCCTACGTTAGGAAGACCGACGATTCCAGCTTTCAAAGCCATTTATATGACAACTCCTATTTTCAGCTAAATTGATCATCCGAATAAGCTATACGATCTAAACCATTATATATTAGAACATATTCGCCAGCAACACCGGATGTCAGGCAGATGTGTCCGAACGCGCAAGCTCTAATACCTTTTTTATCGCCGGCTGGTCCAGTAATGGCTTAGATTTATCCGGATCAACCTCCACATCAGGCACAGTCTTTACCTCTTCATTACAACTTCCATCAGAATTCAGACCCATTTCAAAGGAAAACCTGAAGAGATAACCGCTATTAGGCAATGCAACAACAAGCGGATCTATCCCTAGTCCATCCCCACCTGTCCTGCCGCCTACAACCGTTGCAAACCCGGTGCCTTTTACAAAGGCTGCAAGACCTTCCGATGATGAATACACAGAGCTATCTACCAGCAAATAGATTTTCCCTTTAAATCCAACAGATTTATTAGGGGTTACTACATCATTTGTTTTTCTATATGTCTTAAACATCTTTAAAGCTTCGGTTGGCAGCTTGGGCAGTTGCTCATCTTTGATGCCAGCAATAGGTTGTTGCCCCTTTGTAATCTGACGTGCTTGCATAAAGGTCTCCGCATATTTGCCTCTTGTATAAAGTAAGTATGTATTGTATTCGATAGGTTTATTGATCAACATAGGGACAAGATGAATTCTCCAATAATTACTGTTTCCTCCCCCATTTCCGCGGATATCTAATATTAATGTCTTATAGTCCTTTACCTCTATTAAAAAATCATGGATCTCGGAGCTGTCCATCTCCATGAGACTCCCGTCAAAGCTTTGCATGCCGAGATAAGCGATTCGATCGGGCTCTATAATGACTTTTTTTACATTCCCAGAAGTCTTTTTTGTTACATCTCCTACTCCATCTCCACCATTATGCATATCGTTATTGATATCATTAGAGCTTTGCTGCTCCGCTAAAGGTTTCTGGTTGTAACGGGCCAATACGTTAGGCTGCTGAAACACGTTGACCCAAGGCTCAAAACCAAAACCTAACTGAGCATACGTATGTAGATACCAGGGGTATTCTTCCTTGGATATAAAATTTGTATGCCCATTGTTTAATCTGCTAAGGACAAATCTCATACGTTTCAAAAACTCATCATCCGATTTCACGGCTGCTATTTTATTGCGGTATTCCTCTTTTTTAGCAAGCCAATCCTCTCCATTGAGACGTTTATTCACCTCTAAGAAAGGATAGTTCTCCTCAATAATCTTCCACATATAATCAAAATCCTCTAGCCTTTGTTCTACCGTCAATGAAGGCAAAGCTATTTCTGATGGTTCTTCAACTACAGCTGAAGAGGCTAGCGGTGCAACCGGACTTGCCTGAACTTGCTCAGACTCAGATTTCTTCTTTCCTGGTAAATCGCCACTGTTGCAGCTGACCAGTAATAGTAATACTACTGCAGAAACAACCACCCACGATACAGTCCTTGGCCTCACCTTAATCCCCCCTTTTCTCTCTTTATGACTTAATCCATTTTCAGGAATTTATTTTTTAATCATATTTTCCTAATCATCCTAAATCAAATATATTTATCACAATTATTTACATAATAATTCAGTAGAACAACAAAAAAGGACCTCTTTCGAGGTCCCCACACTTATGGACTATAGATCTTTAGACATCGTGATGTCAGTTACGATATATCCCATTTTTTTGTATAACTCAAATGCGCGATTGTTCTGGCCGAAGACGTGTAACCCGATTTTGGTAACATTCATCTCCCGGGCTTCTTCATCGAGTGCGATCATAGCCTGCTTGCCATAACCCTTACTCTGGAACGGTTCAAAAACATAAAAATCATAAATGAAAGCCTCGCGGCCGCCTCGGCCTTCACTTACGTTAAACCAGATATAACCGACCTGTTCATCACTGCTTATTTCTACTATAGAATATAGATAAGCACCATCTGTGTGCAGCCCTTTTGGCAAAGAGCGTGTTATGGCTTCCTCAGACAGCTTCATCGCGATCTCCGGATCCCAAGCACCGGCGCTGATCTTATCTTCCGCATAATCCCGGGTAGCTTGACCTAAGAAAAATTGAAAGGCCGACTCATCCATATGGACCAGTTTAATCATAATCTTACTCACTTCCTCGCTTCAATATTTACCATCCTATTTACGTATTAAACGGGAAGTACCACGTAAAGTTGCTAAATCTGGAGCGCCAATACCAAACATTGCTATTTTTAGCTCCAGCTCAACCTGTGCCAATGCAGCATCCAGCGCCTCTTCAGAATCGACAGCCGGCCCTAACAGATTGCGGCCAAAGCCTGCCAGATCAGCTCCAAGTGCCAGTGCTTTCGCTGCATCCACGCCATGTTTTAGTCCGCCGCTGCCAATCAAAGCGCCCTGCGGGGAAACTGTGCGCACCTCTGTGATACAATCAGCTGTTGGAGTACCCCAATCCGCGAAAGCCTCCGCCGCTGCCCGCCGTATAGGATCTACACTGCGGAACTTCTCCACCTGACTCCAGGATGTCCCGCCTGCACCCGCAACATCAATAAAAGCCGCACCTGCATTATAAAGACGTGCAGCTGCATCTCCATCAATGCCCCAGCCTACTTCTTTCACACCTACAGGGACTTCAAGTGCACGGCATACCTTCTCTATCTGGGATAGCAAAGAGGCAAAACCAGTGTTCCCTTCCGGTTGAAAGACCTCTTGCAGCCCATTCAGATGCAGTACAAGAAAATCAGCACCTGCGATATCCACAGCCCGGCGACATTCCTCAATCCCAAAACCATAGGACAGCTGTACAGCACCAATATTGGCGATAACCGGAATATCAGGTGCTTGATCCCGCACATAAAAGGTCGCCGTAAGCTCAGAGCGCTCCACTGCCGCCCGGACCGAGCCTACACCCAGCGCCCAACCACGACGCTGTGCAGCTGTGGCCAACCGGGCGTTAATCGCTCCTGTAGCTGCGCTGCCACCTGTCATCGAGCTGATGAGCAGCGGTGTACGCAGCTTGCGATCCAAAAACGTAGTCTGCAATGATATATCGTCAAAATTCAGCTCTGGAAGAGCATTATGCTGAAATCTGTAATGTTCAAACCCTGTAGTCACACCGACGCCACCTACTTCTTCATTTAGGCAAAGGCGTACATGTTCAATTTTGCGTTCGCCTGTCTTCGATGTAGGCAATAAAGATCTTTTGTCAGAAGCCTCTACAGCCGGCAGGTCCTTGCCATGATCTGCGCCAGACTGCCTAGTCGCATCATATGGCACGGCCTCTTCTGGCGTATGATTCATGCTGCGTTCCTCCTATTCCCAAACTCGATTTATTATAACATATCCCTACAGATGAATTTACAATATGAGGTTAGCGATTACAATTCTCCGGTTTAGTAATCATTAATTTCATAAACTTCGTACTAATCGTTCAAACTCATTATAGCTAGCTGAATGTTATTTATTAATGTTAAGGATATTTGGGCTGCTTCATTTCGCTCCACTAGGTGTTAATAGGTTGGTAATACACCGGAGCATCACAATCCTAAGGAAGTGCTCTGCAATAATTTCAGGAGGAACTTCCATGAATTCAGATCGTCAGCAACCCGTTCACCCCCATAAACCTAAAGATATAAACTACGCTCCCGGTTTAACTACGAAGAAACGTTCCACTTCACGCCGCCGTACACGGGTGTTATGGGCTTTCGTCATTCTACTCCTTTGGTTAACCGGCGTAATGATTTATCAGACGCACAAACCTCTACCCAGCGGTATTTCCTTTGAAAGCCCCATATACAAAACAAATCATGTATCCTTCTGGCACGACTTAACCTATTCGGACGGTACAGCCACGGGCACTCAAGAAAGTCAGATTCTTTCGAGGATTCTACAAATTATCGAGGAGTCCGATGAATTTTTGGTGATTGACCTCTTTCTTTTCAATGATTATACCCATAAAGATCAGTCATTTCCTCCAGTCAGTCGAATGTTGACGGACAAGCTTATTTTACAAAAAACTACTTATCCTGAGATGGAGATCGTCTTCATTACGGATGAGGTTAATACCAATTACAATTCTGCACCTAATCATCTCCTGGAAGAGATGAAGGCTGCAGGGATTAAAGTGATAATGACTGATGTAAATGCTCTACGCGATTCTACGCCTGCTTATTCTGCTGTCTGGCGTACCTTTATTCAATGGTTCGGACAGTCGGGCGAAGGCCGGATTCCGAATCTTATGGCCAGCGGCGGACCGGATATTACTGCTCGTTCTTATATGAAGCTACTCAATGTAAAAGCTAACCACCGTAAGGTGGTTGTTAGTGAGAATAGCGCTCTAATCTCCTCAGGAAATATCCATGATGCCAGCGCCTATCATTCCAATATCGCTCTGGAAGTACAAGGTCCAATTATTGCTGATATTCTCCAGACGGAACAGGCCGCGGTCAATCTTTCGGATGCAGGGCCATTGCTCACTTATGAGCCAGATTTCACCAAGGATAAGGACCAGCACTCTGAAGAATCTATGGGAGTCCGCTATTTAACGGAAGGAAAGGTATATAAATATGCAAGACAAGCCCTCCAATCTGCACAGGAGGGTGACACCATTTGGATGGGTATGTTCTACCTTGCCGATGAGGCAATTCTCGATGAATTGGTAGAAGCTACCGAACGAGGGGCTACGGTAAGATTGATACTGGACCCCAATCAGAACGCCTTCGGCCGTGATAAAATCGGCATTCCTAACCGTCCAGTTGCCATGAACCTGAACAAGCGCACGAACGGAAAAATCTCTATTCGCTGGTACAACACGACCAAAGAACAATATCACTCGAAGCTGCTTTTCATTGCCAGACAGACTGGAAGTTCCATCATTCTTGGCGGTTCCACCAATTTCACGACACGCAATCTTGATGACTACAACCTGGAGAATAATCTGTGGGTATCTGTAAAGCAAGATCAGCCTCTTTATGCCCAGATGGAAGCCTACTTCAATCGACTGTGGAATAACGAGGATCATGAGTATACCCTACCTCTTGAGGCTTATCAGGGCGAAGTGACCTGGTTCAAATATATCCTGTTCCGGTTGCAGACCACCTTGGGCTTAACTACTTTTTAAAGCAAAAACCACCGCAGATGAGGCACAACACCCTCTGCGGTGGTTTTTGGTTATAGTAACGGCGACATAAGTCGAGCAGCAGATTCCAGTATACGGATCACCATACGCTTATTCATAAATTCCTCATGCTCAATTAAGCTGGTAGATAATAAATCCCGCTCAAAATCAGCCACAATACGAGCAACACTCTCCGTCTGAATTAGTAATGCATTCACTTCAAAGTTAAGGTGGAAGCTGCGCATATCCATATTGGCCGTACCGATTGTTGCTATTTCACCATCGACGATAAGCAGCTTAGAGTGGATAAATCCCTTTTCATATTCATAAATCTTGACGCCAGCTTCCAGCAATGCCGGGAAATAAGAATGTGAAGCCAGAAAAGGAATCCATTTATCCGGCTTAGCCGGGAATAACAATCGCACATCTAAACCAGAAATAGCGGCTACACGCAGTGCAGTTAAGATGTCCTCATCAGGAATAAAATATGGACTGGCAATCCACACCGATTTCTCGGCAGAAGTGATCATGGAGAAGAAAATGTTTTTGAGCGCACGACGTTCGTTATCCGGTCCGCTAGCAATAATCTGTACGGCTCCATCACCTGTCATAAAGCGAAGTTGTGGAGTGAGGTAGTCTTGCTCCAGTATTTTTTCACCCGTAGTGTGCATCCAATCTTGCAGGAAAATAATTTGCATCGTCCGTACCGCTTCGCCTCTAACCAACATATGTGTGTCACGCCAAAATCCATAAGTCTTACTGCGGCTTAAATATTCATCGCCTACATTGAGACCACCCATGAATCCGACATCTCCGTCGATCACAACAATTTTACGGTGATTCCGGTAATTCACACGGCTAGAAAAAAAGGATGTTGAATTTCCGTAAGAAGCCACCTGAACTCCGGCGTCACTCATTTCCTTCAAAAAAGCTTTGGAAAGCTGAAAACTGCCAACGGCATCATACATAAATCTGACTGCAACACCGGCACGAGCTTTATCGATCAGAATTTGTTTAATGCGTGTTCCAATGTGGTCCGCCCGGAAGATGTAATACTCCATATGAATGTGATGCTTAGCTTGACGGAGCTCCAACAATAACGTACCAAACGTCTCTTCACCATTAGTGAGGATACGAGTTTCTGATGCAAAGGAAATAGGAGTACGTGCTAAAGTCTTGGATAACAGCAACAGTTTTTGGCGCGAGGGATCAAAGACTGACCAATCTTGGTGCGTACGTAAAGCGTCATTCTCAATTCTTTCGTAGGCCATAAGGTCTCTTTGTGCCTTTTTATCATATTTACGGCGTTTGAACACATTTTGCCCAAATAGAAAATAGAAGACCAGTCCCAGCACTGGGATCAACGCAAGCAATAAGATCCATGACATTGTTGTAGAAGGATTACGGTTCTCCATAAAAATAGCCAAGCTAATCGAAATAACTGTCAGAGTGGAGAAGATACTAATAATCGTTCCCGCAGTACTCCCAAAAATGCCGAAACCAAAATAATAAAATGCTATGAATGCCCCAATGATAATTATAGATTGAAGTCCTCTTCTCATACTCTACCTACCTTCTTATTCATACAAGCAACACGAAATTGACACATTTTATATATTACATGAAGAACCCTTTTCTTCCTAGCTAATTACTGTGCAAAAGTCTATTTACGACAAAACTGTAACCCTTCTGTTCCGATATTTGTATTGCCTGGTTGGATGGAATATAATAATTTTGACCAACTAGTCAATTATAGAACCCAGTAGTCAGAAAGGAGGTTAATCCTTTAATGAATGATAAAACTATTGACAAGCAGGAACAAATTATTAAGATCGCCATGCAGTTATTCGCTGTGAAAGGCTCCTCGTCCACATCCATGCAAGAGATCGCTGAATTATGTGGGATTTCGAAGGGCAGTTTGTATCTGGTATTTAAATCAAAAGAAGAACTGGAGCGCAGTATCTTCCTTTATTGTTATCGGATGATTCGTGATCCCTTGTTACGTGAAGAACAGGAAACCCGACGAACACCACGTGAGAAGCTTAGGAATCAGATAGAAATTCTGCTAAGTCACGTGTACGAATTGCGCGAGTTCTTGCAGCGTCAAATTCAGGAGGTTGCGGGCAAAGGATTTGATACTGAAGTCCCGGACTGGCTGCGGAGAAACAACGCTTCCTTCTTAAGATGGTTCCAGGTGAAGATGGAGTTGCTCTATGGAAAAGACGTCGTTCCCTATACCGGAGATTTATGTATGATCGGACATGGTCTCATCAAGTCTTATATTGCGGTTATTTTTCGTAAGGATACGCAGGTACCCATTGCCGATATGGCAGATCATCTAATGAATCTAATGGATATGATTGTGTCTGGCTTACTCACTAGTAAACAGGTTCCACTAATCAACTCTGCTACTTTAGCGAACTGGATGGCGGAGAATGAGGAGAATAAACGAAAGAATCCATTACAGCTCATTAAAGAAATGAAGACTGTGGTCAGTAAATTAAATAGTATAGAATCCGAAGAAGCAGCCGATCTGCTGGAATCGCTCAATATTCTGGAAGGTGAAGTGCTTATACCTCACCCACGAAAAGCAATCATTCAGGGGATGCTGTCCAACCTCCAATCCTGCTCTGAGCTCACAGCAGAATTAGAAGAGCTGAGGAAGCTAATTGCCTCAATTCCGCACAATTCATGTGTATTTCGTTAATTGACTCTAAGAAGAGTTCGGTAGAGAGAAAGTCATGGATAGTGAGTATTATGAATTTTTATAATGGCGCCTTATTTCGTAAAGAAAAGGGCCGAGAGGAGCAGAAACGAAACTTATGAAAAGCTTAATTAATTTCTCGCTCAGGAACAAATTTGCCATTTGGCTTCTGACGATAATTATTGTGTTTGCCGGTTTATATAGCGGACTGACGATGAAGCAAGAAACCTTGCCTAATATTAGTATACCCTATCTTAGCGTAACAACCATTTATCCGGGGGCCGCACCAGAAGGCGTCGTTAATGATGTCAGCAAACCGTTGGAGCAAAAGCTCCGCAATGTGGATGGTGTAAAGACGATCACCTCCACTTCTCTGGAGAATGCCTCCAGTATCCAAATTGAATTCGATTACGGAACAAATCTGGATAATGCTACAGCAGCAGTGCGCGAATCGCTAAATGAGGTCTCATTGCCAGACAATGTGCAGAAGCCTTCCATTTCCCGTTTTAGCCTTAGCTCAATGCCTGTCGTTTCGCTCAGTCTTTCCAATGGAGATACCCAGGACCTTGAGGAATTGACACGTATTGCTGAGAACGATATTCGCCCAGCCCTAGAGGATGTTGAGGGTGTGGCTTCTATTCAAATCTCTGGTCAATACGTCAAAGAAGTATCACTTAAATTCAATCAAGATAAGCTCAGCCAATATGGACTGACTGAAGATACCGTTAAAGGTATCATTCAAGGCTCTTCCCTCCGTGTTCCACTAGGACTATTCGAGATGGACAAGGCTCAAAAAGCAGTTGTCGTGGACGGCAACATCACTACCGTTGAAGATCTTAAAAATGTGACCATACCGGTAATGCCAACTGGCGCTAACGCTGCAGGTGCTGCAGGTGCTGCAGGTGCTGGAGCTACCGGCGCTGGTGCTGCTAACGGAGCTGCTGGTGCAGGTGCTGGAAATGCTGCTCCTGGCGGAGCTGCAAGTATGGGACTTCCAACCGTGAAGCTCGGAGAGTTGACCACGATTGAGGTTGTGGGGAATTCCGAATCCATCTCCCGTACAAATGGTAAAGAATCGATCGGTATTCAGATTGTCAAAGCCAATGATGCCAACACTGTTGATGTTGTAAATGGCGTTAAAGACAAAACTGAAGAATTAAAAGCACAATATAAAGGCATTGACCTTACTGTTCTGCTTGACCAAGGTAAGCCCATTGAGGACTCCGTAAATACGATGTTGTCCAAAGCTGTGTTTGGTGCCTTATTCGCAGTAATTATCATTTTGGTGTTCCTGCGGAATATTCGTTCGACGATTATTTCTATCATCTCTATTCCATTATCCCTGCTGATTGCAGTGCTGTGTCTGCGGCAGATGGACATTACGCTTAATATGATGACACTTGGAGCGATGACGGTCGCGATCGGGCGGGTAGTCGATGACTCGATTGTAGTTATAGAGAACATATATCGACGGCTCTCCTTATCTGGTGAGAAACTGAAGGGCAGAGAATTAATCAGTGCAGCCACGCGTGAAATGTTCGTGCCTATCATGTCATCTACAATTGTAACCATCGCGGTGTTCTTACCACTTGCTTTGGTTAGTGGTATGGTTGGTGAGCTGTTCTTGCCTTTCGCTCTAACCATGGTCTTCGCCCTGCTCGCTTCATTAGTAGTTGCGATTACCCTAGTTCCTGCAATGGCTCACTCGTTGTTCCGTAATGGATTGAAAGGTAAAAAAACTCACAGCGAGAAACCAGACAAACTTTCTGCTGGTTATCAAAAGATTCTGAACTGGTGTCTTTCTCATAAACTCGTTACGTTTGGAGTTGCCGTTCTTCTCCTTGCGGGCAGCTTATTCTTAATCAAGCCTATTGGTGTAAGCTTCATGCCATCCCAAGAGGATAAAACTGTAATGCTTACTTATTCACCAAAGGCTGGACAACGGATTGAGGAAGTTCAAGAACAAGGTCTGAAAGCTGAAAAATACATTTTAGCGCAGAAGCATATAGACAAGATGCAATATTCCATCGGCGGTGGAAGCCCGATGGGTATGGGTGGATCCAGCAATTCAGGACTATTTTTCATCGTTTATGATAGTGATACTCCTGATTTCGAAGCTGTTAAAGAGAAACTTATTGAAGGTTTGACCGCAGAAGTGCCAGATGGTGTATGGGGTGACATGTCCGCTCTGATGAGTGGAGGCATGGGTGGAAGCACTCTGACCGTGAATGTATTCGGAGATGAACTGGATCAGCTGAAGCCAGTCGCGGATGAGATTGCCTCAATCGTACAGGCTGACACCACTAATTTCAAAGACGCAGAAACAAGTCTCAAGGAAGCTTACGATCAATATACGATTGTAGCGGATCAACAGAAGCTTAGCTCCCTTGGACTTACAGCCGGACAAATTGCAATGAAGCTGAGTCCAGCAGGCACACGTCCAGTGCTCACAGAAGTAGAATTGGACGGCAAGAACTACAAAGTCTATATCGAAACAGATAAAGAAACGTATAAGAGCATTAAAGAAATGGAAGAGGCTACTTTGACTTCGCCACTAGGCATCTCCGTGCCAATCGGGCAAGTCGCTAAAATTGAAAATGGCTCCTCCCCTGACTCGATTACTCGTATGGACGGTAAAATGAAGGTCGATGTTACTGCCGAAATTATTTCGAGTGACGTGAATAGCGCTTCGAACAGCGTGAAAGAAAAAGTAGACGCTATGGAATTGCCTGATGGTGTAACTGTTACCTTCGGCGGTGTAACCGAGCAGATCAATGATACATTTGGTCAATTAGGAATTGCTATGGCAGCTGCTATTGCCATCGTATACTTCGTGCTTGTGGTTACATTTGGCGGTGGATTAGCACCATTCGCTATCCTGTTCTCACTTCCTTTCACAGTGATCGGGGTACTCGTTGCCCTTCTCATCGCTGGAGAAACCTTAAACGTGTCCTCGCTCATGGGTGCGCTGATGTTGATTGGTATCGTAGTAACGAATGCGATTGTCCTTATCGACCGCGTTATTCATAAGGAAAAAGAAGGCCTCACTACGCGTCAAGCCTTGCTTGAAGCAGGTGGCACACGTTTACGTCCAATCCTGATGACTGCCCTTGCAACGATTGGTGCATTGCTGCCATTGGTTACTGGACTTGAAAACAGTGCAGGAATTATCTCTAAGGGGCTCGGCGTGACCGTAATCGGTGGTTTGGTCAGTTCCACGCTGCTGACACTTGTAGTAGTGCCAGTCGTGTATGAATTCCTGATGAAATTCCGCAGCAAAAAGGTAATTGATTAGAACACCTGATGTGACCAAGTAAATTAGATTTAAACAAGAGGCTGTCTCCAAAGTAGTGAATTCTACTTATGAGGCAGCTTCTTTTTTTAGAAAATAGGCTGTACATTGGATTCTTACTTTAGCAAATAGACTGTGTGCTGTGCCAATGTTCAACGTCATTAGGTTGGGTGGTGAGTGGAGAGAGTTGAGCGGTGAAAAATACGTGATGTGTGATAGCTGATGTACTGTGGGTGCTGGATGATATGCAATTTATGGTGGGGGGTTTGCGATATGCGGTATTTGTGGCGACAGGCGGTGGAGCATTTGCAGCATTGTGGTGGCAGACGATGTACCGTGAGCGCTGGATGATATACGAAGAGCGGTGGACGATGTGCGATTTATGGTGGGGTTCGCGGCATACAGCGGGTGATCTGCGTGGGTCGTTTGGACGGCGTACATTTGTGTTTACTGCGTTCTGTGTTTGGGCGATGTGCGGAGTGGATCTTAAACTAATTAGGGGAAAATTCCCTGAAAAAAGCCAATATTTTCTCTAAATGAACGAAATTAGGGATTTCCTCCCTGATAATAAGGGGATTTCTTTAATTACCACCGAATCAGCTATATTTTAGGGAGGTTTTCCCTAATTATTAGTCTGATGACTGAAAATCCCAGAATTTCAGGGAGAAATTCCCCAATTAGTCTATCGGTGCTTCAGTTGGGCAACAATAAGACGCTTCGGTTGGTACTTCAATTACTACTTCAGTTGGTGTGTCAGCCTCTACTTCTATCGGAGTTTAACTAGATCATCACTAGGATGCTTCACATGGTACTTCTATTTGTGCTTCTACAGAGCTTCTATTAAAGCTTCATATCTACTTGAATAGCACGCAAAAGCCCGACCTATCAATTGAACTGCACCCCAATTGTTAGACACAACTAACATTTGGAGGTGCAGTTTTTTTATGACCAGGTACAGTACAGACGAAAAAATCCAAGCTATTATGCGTTATAAAAAGGGATCCGAGAGCTTGAAAACCATTGCAAAATCAATCGGGATTCACCATTCTGTCTTTTCAAACTGGATTAGTCAATATGAGCATCATGGTGAAGAAGCTTTTAAAAAGGGCTATACATCATATCCTGCACAGATTAAACTAGACGTACTTAATTATATGAACGAATTCGGGACGTCTGTTAGAGAAACGGCTGCGATATTTAATATTGCGAGTCATAGTACCATTTTAAGCTGGCATAGAAGCTTAGAGTTACATGGAATGGACGCCCTACAACCAAAGAAGAAGGGGCGTCCATCCATGAAAAAAGAACCTAATAAACGAAAGATTCAAACGTTAAAAGAAGGGTCTGTTGAGGCATTACAAGCAGAGGTAGAGCGTTTGAGAATGGAAAATGCATATTTAAAAAAGTTGAATGCCTTAGTTCAAAACAAGGAAAAATCACCAAACAAGACAAAGCACGAGTAGTCTATGAACTAAGGAACGAATTTTCGGTGAAAGCACTCCTGCAGCTAGCAGATATCCCTCGTAGTACGTATTATTTCGTGGTAAAAACGTTTGGTATGCCCGATAGAGATAAGGAGCTAAAAGACGTTATTCAAGCGATTTACGAGGAGCATGAGGGGCGTTATGGTTATCGTCGTATTCGTGACGAGTTAGTGAATCGAGGACACCATGTGAATCATAAAAAGGTACAACGCTTGATGAAGGTATTGGGTTTAAAGTGTGTGGTACGTATGAAGAAATATCGTTCCTATAAAGGGACGATTGGCAAACTCGCACCGAACATATTAGAACGTAACTTCCACGCTGAGAATCCAAATGAGAAGTGGGTTACGGATATTACAGAGTTTAAATTATTTGGAGAAAAGCTGTACTTATCTCCAATTCTAGATCTATATAATGGTGAGATTATTACGTATACAATCGGTTCAAGGCCGGTCTACTCGCTTGTTTCAACGATGTTAGATCAGGCATTCCGACGATTAACCGATGAAGATAACCTCCTTATTCATTCTGACCAAGGCTGGCACTATCAGATGAAGCAGTATCGTCATGCCCTTGAAGAAAGAGATATCAAGCAAAGTATGTCCCGTAAAGGTAATTGCTACGACAACGCCATCATTGAGAACTTCTTTGGTATCATGAAATCTGAATTTCTATATTTAAAGGAATTCGAAAGTATCACACATTTCAAACAAGAGCTATCAAAATACATCGATTATTACAACAACAAGCGAATTAAGGCAAAACTAAAAGGCCTGAGTCCGGTACAGTACCGAACTCAGGCCCAACAAGTCGCTTAATTATATACCTGTCTAACTTTAAGGGGTCACTTCACAATTAGGTCGGGCTTTCTAATATTAAATGCTTGTAGCTGCACTGCTCTCCAATGAAGCTCTCCAGGAACGAAGCATTTGCAGATCAAGTGGCAGAAACTCCTCAAGCATATGAGAGAGGCCTAGATATAGCGGACTATCTGTTGCTGCATTTAGTTTCTGACAGAACTGCGGTGTCCATTGAAGTAGATGCTTTTCCAAAAAGGACTCCTGAATATCAAGCAGCTCCATAGCACTTCTTATTGAAAAACTATTGTAAAGCATACGCTCATGCATGACTGCCATAAATTCGAGCTCAATAGCAATATGATCATCGGCTTCACCATTACACTTATTGAATACAATTCCAGCGGAGGTGTACACATCTGCAAGCACGTTGCAGAAATCCTCCGAACGACCTAAAATCGCTGCTTCGCGCAATTTAAAAGAACTAACGGACTGTTCTTGCATAAGCCGTTTATATTCTTTGCTCTCTTTCTCGCATATCATTGGCAGCTTGTTCGGTTCCTGACTCAAATAGCGCTTCAGCTCCCGACCGCCTTCTGTCATCTCTGCCGCTACACTCATCTGGCGATGGCGGCTCCATTGAGCCACTAGAGAGAGTGATGGTTTTCTACCCAAAAAATCCACTAAAAGCTGATATATTAATCCCCGACTTTCCAACCAACGGCTAAAAGCCTCCGGAACGGTGAGCGATGGAACAGTATGTGTACTCATTTTGCAAATCCTCCTCAATGGTTTCCCGGTCACTCTCCGTCACACACATTACCGACGTGCGGTTTCCGGTATCCTATCTGTTTTCGCAAAAGTGAACGTTAAAACTAATCCGCACCTAGATTATATCGGAAATTAAAAGCGCTTTCCGTGAGCATTCTATGTCTAAAAACTTTATTTGTCGTACTTTTGTCACACTTTTCGTTATTCAATATGCGTTATCTTCTTATCTAGTTTGTCCAGTTTTATGTAATGAAACCCTGTCGTCCAGAACTTTGCTCATTGACGTGAATCCAAGCAATCTTTAAAATTCTAAACAAGTATAAACATCTTCGCGTTCTATCCTGTTAGTGACGTTAGGCGTTTATACGAGAAAATTTAAGAGCAATTTATCAGCCAGATTTAAAGGAAGGGAGCAACGCCATGGAGCCGCTGACGGACCCTTTTGGACGTTTACACGATTACATCCGCATTTCGGTTACCGACCGCTGCAACCTGCGTTGCATCTATTGTATGCCAGCGGAAGGGATGCAATTCCAACCGCAGGACGAGATTCTAAGTTACGAGGAAATTACCGCAGTCGTTAAGTCGCTAGCCCCTCTTGGATTACGTAAAGTACGACTAACTGGCGGAGAACCTCTTGTCCGCAAAGATCTGGAAAAGCTTGTTGCGATGATATCCGCGATTCCAGGTATAGAAGATATTTCGCTGACTACAAATGGTTTAATGCTTCCAGCCAAAGCCGCGCTGTTAAAAGAGGCTGGTCTGTCACGGGTAAACATCAGCCTAGACTCTTTACGGCAGGATCGATTTTCTATGATTACTCGTGGCGGTGAAGTCGCCAAGGTATTAAAGGGGATCGAGGCCGCACAAGCCGCCGGACTTCAACCGATAAAGCTTAACGTTGTATTGATGAAAGGAATTAATGACGACGAAATCAAAGACTTCATCTCCCTTACGCTGGAGAGTCCTCTAAATGTACGCTTTATAGAATACATGCCGATTGGCAGTGCTACTGATGCTTGGCGCCAAACTTATCTGCCTCTGGAAAGGGTTGTAGAAGCTTGTACTGAGGCTGGTTGGGAAACGGAAGCGGCAGAAATGCCCTCCGGGAATGGCCCTTCCCAGAATCGGCGGGTTGTTGGAGCCCCTGGTACATTCGGCCTGATTCATCCGGTGAGCGATCACTTCTGCGATAATTGCAACCGCCTGAGACTTACCGCAGATGGGCACATCAAAGCTTGCCTGTATTGGGCAGATGAATACAATGTCCGTCCTTTAATAAGCGATCCTGCTGCTGTGCAGGCCTTATTCCGGAAAGCGCTGGGCAACAAACCTCATAACCATGAAATGGCCTTAGCTCTGGAGAAAAAAGCACAAAGCCACACGCCGACAGCTCGGCGCATGTCTCAAATTGGTGGATAAACGTCCATCCCGGTATTATAGTTCCTCTTTTAATTTCATAAATACAAAAAACGCCGCTTTCCCACTGAGCAATCTGGGAAAGCGGCGTTTGGTTTAAAGCTTAGCGATGAACTATTCAATCACTATTAGAGAGACAGAGCTTCGAGCAGCTTATAAATAGTCGCCCCTGCCTCGGCTCTTGTGGCATTATTCTTAGGACGGAAGGTGTTATCCTCGAATCCACCCAGAAAACCAGCTTCAGCTGGTTTTCACATACAGCAAATTTATTTCATTCGTACTCGCAAGCTCACCTTAAAGGCGGTTCCTTCCCCCGGACGACTATGTACAGTTACCTTGCCTTCATGCAGCTCAACGATTTTTTTAACCAGTGACAGACCCAGTCCACTACCGCCACCACTTGCGGTTCTAGCTTTATCTGCCTTATAGAAACGCTCGAAGATCCGAGGCAGATCTTCCTCCGAGATGCCAATCCCGCTATCTTGAATCTCCACCTCTACCTGCTCATCCACCATGCGAAGGCTAATATGGATGTAACCGTTCTGCGGAGTAAACTTGATGCTGTTATGCAGTAGATTGGTCCAGACCTGGCTCATTAAATCTTTTACAGCAGATACATTCACTTCTTCCAGTTCAGCCTCTACCTCTATATTTTTCTCCAACCACTGTGGTTCAGAAGCCAGAATCGTATCTCTAAGCTGCTTATCCAGGCGGTAAATCTGATTTTCAAACGGAAAATTGCCCGATTCAAGCGCGGACAGCTTCAATAAATTATCACTGAGCCCAGATACACGGGTACTCTCAGCCACGATAATATTAAGGTAGTGCCTCCTGCTCTTCACACTCAAAGTTTCATCCTGCAGCGCAAGAGCAAACCCCCGAATAGAGGTTAGCGGAGATTGAATTTCATGCGATACATTAGAGATAAAGTCTTGACGCATGGTCTCCATCTGACTCAGTTCGCTGGCCATTACGTTGATGCTCTCTACAATCTCACCAAAATCACCATAGTCCTTAGTATTATCGAGTACCACATTGAAATCACCCTTAGCAATACGCCCTAAACCTTCGATAATTGATTTATAAAAAACACGTTCCCAGCCCCGGAATAACTTGGAGGTTACCAATGCCATCATGAACAAAATCACAATTCCGACCATCACGCCGATTAACTGGGTCAAATACTCCGAAGAGGGGCGTCCAACCCTGCCATATATCCAGTTCATCAAGAAATAAGCTGCACTCCAGCTAATCCCAACGCCACCGAAGTAAATAAAAGTCATCCCAATCCGCTTAAGAAGCTCCTTAAACCGGTTCATGCCTCTGCCTCCAGCCGATAGCCTAATCCGCGGATGGTACGAATAACAAACCCGTATTTATCTGGAGCGAACCGTTCGCGTAAACGGTTGATATGCACATCGAGCGTCCGCTCATTCCCTTCAAAATCATAACCCCATATCTCTTCGATCAGCCTGTCTCTAGTCAATGTCTGCCCCGGATAGCTGCCCAGCTTAAACAACAGCTCAAATTCCTTAAGCGGCAAGGTGACTTCTCCATACTCTGAGGATACCTCGTAGGTTTTACGATTCATTCGCAGCCGGCCGATCCCCACACTTTGTGCAGCAGAGATTTGGTAACGTTTGAGCAGCGCCTTTACTCGCGCAATAAGCACCACTGGCTCAAAGGGTTTGACGAGATAGTCATCACTTCCCAGTTCAAAGCCCTTCACAATTTGGGAGGTCTCACCCTTAGCCGTCAGCATCAATATCGGAAAATCATAAGTTTGGCGCATCTTCCGGCACAGCTCCCAGCCATCCAAATTGGGCATCATCACATCAATAATGGCTAAGTCTATGTTATGGCTCTCCAGAATCTGAAGAGCCTCCAGTCCATCAGAAGCTCCATAGATGTCATCCATCCCCTCAGCTCTCAGAAATACTTCTACCAATTGGCGGATGTGCGGATCGTCGTCCGCTACTAGTATTTTTGTCATGTATCACTGGAGCCTCCTCTTTATTGTCTTGAATCTCAAGGTTATTCATCTGCAGCTGCTGGGTGGCAAATTCACGATACAGCTCATGGTTTTCCAGCAGTTCTTCATGTCTTCCCATCCCGGTAATCTGACCCTTTTCCATAAAAATAATCTGCTCAGCATTTACAACAGTAGCCAAACGGTGCGCAATTACAATCGTAGTCCGGCCCTTCATCAAATTGGACAGTGCTTTCTGTACTACGGCCTCTGATTGGCTATCCAGACTGGAGGTAGCCTCATCAAGCATAAGAATCTTTGGATTCCGCAGCAGCGCTCTAGCAATAGCAATCCGTTGCCGCTGTCCACCTGAGAGCTTCACACCTCTCTCACCAACATCCGTATTATATCCTTCAGGAAGCTCATCGATAAAGCCATCTGCATAAGCCATTGCTGCTGCTGCACGCATCTCCTCCATGCTAACGTCGCGATCCAATCCATAGGTTAAATTCTCAGCAATCGTACCTGCCAATAATGGGCTTTCCTGTGAGACATACCCGATCAGTTTCCGCCATGAGCGTAAAGAGAAGGTTGACACTGGTTTATCACCTAACTTAACCATACCTTTCTGAGGCTCATAGAATCGTTCGAGCAGTGAAAATAATGTAGTCTTGCCGCCCCCGCTCGGTCCAACAATAGCCGTCACCTGACCCGGAAGCATCCGAAAGCTTACATCGGTTAGCACATTCTCACCATTTTTATATCCAAAGCTTAGATCTTCTACCGAGATAGGACCTTCTGCACCGTTCGCCTCTTCCTGGCCCTCATATACCTCCTCTTCTGCTGCCAGGGTTTCAATAATGCGCTCTGATGCCCCTTTAGCCTTCTGAATCTGTGTAAAGAACGTGGTCAATTGAGTAAGCGGCATAATAATCTGAATGAGATACAGGATAAAGGCTACCAGCTCTCCAGCTGTCAAAGCCCCGGAAGATACCTGCATTCCGCCATAACCGATAATGACCACAAGTAACATCATAAAAACAAAAGAGACAAGTGGACTGATCATAGCGCTGATTTTGCCTTCACGAATACCAAAGGAGAGCAGGTTCATAATTCCGGTTTTGCCTGCTTCGTACTCTTTTTTCTCTGCACCCGAGGATTTGACCAGACGGATTTCTGACAATACACCACTAAGTGTCGCGGTAAAAGAGGCTGTTTCGTCCTGCATGCCTTTGGAGATTTTGTACATCTGCCGTCCAAGCGGCACCAGAATCAACGCAGATAGTGGAAGAACGGTGAATAGAACAAGCGTCATTTTCCAATTTAAAAATAACAGCACAGCAATGGAGCCCACAATGGAGATCACTCCGGTAAATAAGCTGGCCAGATGTTCAGAAATCAGCGTTTTGATGATCCCTGTATCATTCGTCATCCGGCTGACGCTTTCTCCTGTTCGATTATCATTGTAATAAGCTACTGGCAATACTAAAAATTTACGCCATAACCGGTCACGTAGACCTGCAACCATCTTCTGGCCCACGTAATTCAGCAGATAGATGGAAATTCCCCCGGCGATCGTCTGCGCGATAAAAGCACCCGCTATACCCGCAATTTGCAGCTTGCTGACGGAGGCCAAAGAAAAGCCATCCACCAGATTTTTGGTGAACATTGGGATCACCAGACTAACCAATGTCGAGATCATGCTTAGTGCAATGGCTATTGCCAATAAGCCGTATGAAGGCTTGGTCTCTTTTAATAATGTGAGGAATGGCTTCAGCGCCGTTTTCCCCTTAGCTTCGGATTTTCTCATGCAAAAACTCCCCTTTTCTTGGTGACTCTGCGAGAAGAGTGTATCATCTCTGTTTCGCTTAACCCCATCCTAGCCCTGAATTGTAAACTGAAGTTAAACCCGTTGATCCGCTTTTGTACGACGTAGATAGGGTAATCCTCAGGCATATTCCTAGTAAGGAGGAGCGATCTCTTAACATTTCTGCCACCTGCAAACTTGTTATATGCGATTTTTGTCACTTAGCGGATCAAATTTAAATAAACGTTAAAAAAATGTAAAAAAGTAAAAAAGGAAGTTTGTATCCCTTTTCAACACGTGTTACAGTGATAGAAGGGCCTAATATTGGTCAGTATATCCATGCAAGACATCTAGTGGGAAAGGAGTGACGCATTTGCGGAAAGGCGTTAACTATCCATCTTCTTTCACGTCTTTAAAATGGTTCAATTTTTTTGTATACGGAACCATGGTCCTCTTCTCCAGCTTCTTTCAACTATACCTGCTGGATGTAGGGATGAACAAATTAGAGATCGGTGCCGTATTCTCTATGGGTGCGCTAGTATCCATCTTTGCAAATCCATTCTGGGCGATCTGGACTGACCGATACCAGAATATCCGGCGAATCGTTTTGCTTATGTTAATCGGAACGTTAGTGTTATCCCAGCTTATGTTTCGGGCAAATACATATGAGATGATCTACATCTCCATTCTTTTGTTCTATTTCTTCCAAGGACCGTTATTTGCTCAGAGCAATACGATGATTCTCAGCTATATTGACGGAACTAACTATCGCTTCCGTTCTTTTCGGCTTTGGGGTTCATTGGGGTGGGCACTAATTGCAATTGCCGCCGGATTGGTCCTTGACTGGGCTGGTGTATCTATCTTGTCCTATCTGTTTGCAGGCTTACTATGTGCATCAATGTTATCCATTCTTGCATTACCGAAACTTAACCATACCATTGGCATGGCTCCCATGCCTTATAGAGGCTTCAGCAAGCTAATTTATAATCCCTTTTTCTTGTGTTTCATATTGTTTGGTATCCTAGTTTCCATACCGAACACCATGAACACTACATTCATGTCTTTGTATATTACGGATCTAGGCGGCTCCAAGGGAATGATTGGTCTCGCAGTATTCCTCTCCTCTATTTTGGAAGTGGGTGTATTTGTTCTCTGCGACCGATTCCTTAAACGTAAAATATCTGTTCTGCTCGGCTGGCTTGCGCTGGTTAGCGCTTTATTCGTACTACGATGGTGGTTCATGGCGGACGCGACTACAGCCCTCCAAGTAGTGCTCATTCAAATTTTACACTGCATAACATTTGGTGGTTTCTTCTATGTAGGCACTCAACTGACCATGCTTCTTATTCCAAGACCTTACCGTGCTTCAGGACAAGCACTCTACACACTGACTTGGAGCGGTATAGCCGGTATTGTTGGAGGAGTTCTCGGCGGGTGGATGTATCAGAATCTAGGTGCACAGAGCATGTATCAAGCGGGTGTCTTCTTGACACTGTTTGGAACGCTAGGCTTTACTTTCATGTGGCTCTTTGTAAACCGTGGAGGCTACCGGCCCCCTACAGAGGATGAGGAAGAACTCTCTCACATCGAAATATTATAAGCGAAAATATAAAAAACAGGCTCAAACGTACCTAAACGGGACGTTTGAGCCTGTTTTATTATAAAGAACCTGAACTAATCAAGTGTTAGCCTTGTTTTGGAGGCTGAAATGAACTCTTCAGTGAAACGATAAGATTGAATACGAGATGCCCAGGCGCCGAATATTTGCTATCTACATTAAAATAGCCATGACGGAAAAACTGGAATTTATCCTGAGCCACACTGTCCTTAAGTGCGGGTTCCACAAAACCTTGTAAGATTTCAATGGATTTAGGATTAAGCTGATCCAAGAAGCTAGGCTCCGCTTTCTCTACCGTGGAATCCAGACCTTCAACTTCTGCAGCTTCATCTACTTCTTCAGCAGAAATCAGTGGCTCGTATAAACGGAATTCTGCAGGCACAGCTTGACTAGCTTCTACCCAGTGCAGAGTACCTTTTACCTTGCGGCCTGTAAATCCACTGCCACTCTTTGTTTCCGGATCATACGTACAATGCAGTTCAACAACCTCGCCATTCTCATCTTTAATGACTTCATTACATTTGATGAAATAAGCATGCTTCAGGCGTACTTCATTGCCGGGGAACAAGCGGAAATATTTATTGGGCGGATTCTCCATAAAGTCGTCGCGCTCAACATAAATCTCACGAGAGAACGGAATTTGGCGTACGCCCATTTCTTCATTCTCTGTATTATTTTCCGCTTCAAGCCATTCTGTTTGACCTTCCGGATAATTGGTGATAACAACCTTAAGCGGACGAAGTATAGCCATAGTGCGAGGCACAGTTAACTTAAGGTCTTCCCGGATAAAGTGCTCCAGCATTTGCAGGTCCACTAGACCCTGACTCTTGGAGATCCCTGCCTCGAACACGAACTTACGAATCGCTTCCGGCGTATATCCTCTGCGGCGCAGGCCGGAGATCGTTGGCATCCGCGGATCGTCCCAGCCATCCACATGTTTTTCGTCTACCAGCAGCTTTAGCTTACGTTTACTAGTCATGGTTTGAGCGAGATTCAGACGGCCGAATTCATATTGATGCGGAACAGAAGGCATCTCACATTCCGCTACGACCCAATCATAAAATGGGCGTTGATCTTCAAACTCAAGCGAACAAAGGGAGTGAGTCACTCCTTCAATAGCGTCCTCAAGTGGATGAGCGAATGTATACATCGGATAGATGCACCATTTATCCCCTGTATTATGGTGATGCGCATGAGTAATCCGATAGATGACAGGATCACGCAGATTAATATTTGGTGAAGCCATATCGATCTTGGCACGAAGAACCTTCTCACCATCTTTGAATTCCCCTGCCCGCATACGGCGGAACAGATCCAAATTCTCTTCGATGCCGCGCTCACGATGTGGGCTGTTCTGTCCTGGCTCCGTCAGCGTTCCCCGCAATTGGCGAATTTCATCCGCGCTGAGGTCATCTACATAAGCTTTGCCTTTAGTAATTAATAATTCGGCACGTTTGTACATTTCCTCAAAATAATCCGATGCAAAACGCAGCTCTTCCCATTCATAACCCAGCCACTTTACATCTTCCTGAATGGAGTTCACATATTCCGTATCTTCTTTGGCAGGATTCGTGTCGTCAAATCTTAGGTTAGTCTTGCCACCGAACTCGTCCGCCAGTGTAAAGTTAATCCAAATCGCCTTGGCATGTCCGATATGTAAGTAACCGTTCGGCTCCGGCGGAAAGCGTGTGACAACTTCTTTTACTTTACCCGTACGGAGGTCTTCGGTAATAACATTTTTAATAAAATTGGAGGGGGTAGTACGGTTCTCCACAGCTATCAACCTTTCGTTCTGTAGTGTTACACTACTTCTTGTATAAACATGTTTCCTACTAATATACCCGTTAACTGTAGATTGTTCAATAAAAGGGGGCACATGGCCTGGATCAATTTTTAGCATCTTTAGACCTTTTGACTTCTCTGCGGGCGATAGAGTAGCATGATAATCATAAGAAAAAATCCATAATCATACATAAGGCCTTGTGCCGAAAAGGAGGCAACCGCTTGTTTAATTATGTCATCGACGAAGAGCTTATCTTAAAGCCACTCATGCCTGAGCATGCTAGGCACATATTCGCGTTAGTGGAGCGCTCGCGGGAACGACTTAGGCAATGGCTTCCTTGGGTTGATGCCGTTACGGAACAGGATCACACCCTTAATTTCATTAAAAATGCTATAAAACAAGGCACCGACAATGGCGCCTTCACTGCTGGACTTTGGGTCCGCGGCGAGCTCGCCGGTGTCATTGGGTATCACCAGATTGACTGGCATAACCGTTCCGTAGGGATTGGTTATTGGCTTGGTGATGGCTATGAAGGCAAAGGTTATATGACCAGCGCCTGCCGAGTTCTAGTAGACTACGCACTGCTGGAAATGGAGCTGCAGCGGGTAGAAATTCGCTGCGCGACCGCCAACGTAACTAGCCGGGCAATTCCTGAACGGCTTGGTTTTGTGCTCGAAGGTGTGATCAGACAGGCAGAAAAGCTGCCCGATGGCTACGTGAATCACGCCGTATATGGTTTATTGCGTAGTGAGTGGCAGCTGCTCGGCTAAGTTACGTAAGCAAAGTTAAACAAACACACAAGCAGAAATAAACCTGGCTGGCATACGCCCCCAGGTTTATTTTATTGAGCAGACCAAGATTAGATCTCTGGCATACCCAGCTGTTTTCGAAACTTGTTCCGTACTACGGCTGAGAGGGCTTCCAGCTCCACAAGCTCTGCCAGAGCAGCTTCCTCTTGCAGCCCAACCTGCATTAAATGCAGTACATGCGCCACGGAAGCATTGCTGTCTCCGTTTTCTTTTTTGACAATTGCATCGCCGGTTGAAATCATTCCTTCACGAAGTACACGCAAGTAAAATCCGCTATACCTTGTATCCAGAACTTGAGCCGGAAGATCTGCGGGTCCATGCTTTTGTGAGATTTTGAAGCAAGGATATCTTGGCTGGCTAACCTGAAGCAAAGTGGTGCCTAATTCATATACATCGCCAATACACACCTCTGTCTCCAGCAGACCCGTTGTGGTGATATTTTCTCCGAAAGCCGAGTACTCCAGTTTCTTTCCCAGCTGCTGTTCCCAATAAGGATAGTGCTCAATGGGATAGGCGCACACCGCCTTGTCAGGGCCTCCATGATGTTTAAGATCTGCCTGACCATCTCCAACAAATCCATTGGTATGCAGCCGAACCGATCCTTCTACAGGCGTTTTATAAATTCCGGTCTCCAAAGGTTTTCCCCGATAATCCACCGTCACCGGCCGACCGACATTAAGCGAGACGATCTCCATATCCATTTCCTCCTGTCAGCATACAGCTCATAAATATCTCATCCACATAACGGCCGCCAAGATAAAACTCCTCCCGCAGACGTCCCTCTTCCACAAAACCGCATTTCCGGTAAAAAGAAATCGCTGATTCATTACAGGATAATACACGCAGGCGAAGCTTACGAATAGCATGCGCCGCAGCATGTTCCTTAATGGCTTCCATGAGCTGCCGGCCGATGCCTAAACGTTGATAGTTCGGATGAACAGCAATATTAACCTCGCACACATGCCGGTTGCTCTCCATTCTACTAGGGCAGCCAAACCCGACATATCCGCATAGCTTGTCATCTTGCAGCGCTACGAGCTGAGAGCCCGGAGGAGCATTCAGCAAGAAATCCTCTTGTGAGCGCCACAACATAGGTCCCGGGCTAGTGTCCTCTGTCCAAATCAGATGGTCCAGATCAATCAGTTCTCGCACGTCTTTAATCTCTGATGGTCTAATAGTTAACCTTGCCTTGTTGATTTGTTTCATAAGATGTACACCCCTTGCCTTGCACCTCTATAGAATTCACAGCAGATGTTGGAATCCACTGTGTATAGTTATCTTACGGACCGCTCTAACGAATGGCCTTTACGATTGACTAAAGAATGGATGACGAAAAATCCTACAGACAGCAGCGCCATCGCACAGGCCAGCCAGGCTGTTGGTGCCAAACCACCGCTATCATACAGTCTGCCCATGAAGTAAGGGCCAATGACTCTCCCGACTGCACCAATCCCTCCGCTTAGTCCCAAATAAAATGGTGCGCTGCGCCCCGCATGATCCGAGATAAAGGATGGCATCGCTGGAGAAATCAGCATTTCTCCCAGTGTAGCAAGCACCATTCCGAGCACTAAGCCAGGATAATTAGGCATCCACAAAAGAAACGCATAGCCACCCAAATAAAACAGGGCACTTGCAGTCATTTGCGCCGTTGAGGTAGACGCGAACCAGCGCTTAATCATTGTTACCAATGGCTGAGCTGCAAAAATCAAAATACCGTTCAGTGTCCAGAGAAAACCATAAGTTTTCTTAGGCCAGCCCTCTGAAATAATGAACGGAGATACCCCTGTATTCCAGATAGAGTTACCGAGAAGCAGGAACAAAGAACCGATCCCCATATAAAGATAAATACGAGTATGCCCCATTAGCTTCCACGTGGATTGTTTCTCTGGTTCATTCTTCTGATGCCCCATTACCTCATGCGCAGGTTCTCCACCGATTTTCTTCAGATATATAAAAAAGAAACCCGCAAATACCGCCGAAGTTACACCATTCATTACAAAGCTTAGCATATAGGAAATATCGGCCAAAAAACCACTTAATGCCGTACCCAGTGCTACACCAATATTATTGGCGACATAAATAACATTAAACAGCTCACCACGCTGCTTCGTGAAACGAAAGCCGATAAATGCCTGAATGGCAGGTAATGATAAGGAATTAAATAATCCTACCAGTCCCATTGCAACCATAAATAACGTCCAGTTGTTACTAGCTGCCGGCAAGGTGAACAGTGCCAAAGCATTCATGGCGAGCGCTCCGACAATCAGCCGGTTAACGCCTACCTTATGATAGAGTGAGCCCCCGAGTAGTTGACCCACGATCCCACCAACCGATTGAATAAGAATCACCAGTCCAGCATCTGACATGCTGCGTCCAAGCTCATCAAATACATACATCGTAACGAGCGGCCACATCAGCGCACTACCTGTTGCATTAATTAGGCTGGCAATTAGAAATATTTTCACTTCTTTTGGATATGCCTGTAAAAACTTCATAAGTAGTGTACATCCCCTGTTATATATGTGTCATTAATTCATCCAGTATTATCCCAAAACAGGGTTATGAGCAAGCATACACATTGACGTTTTATCGCGATAAAGTACGCATGAAATCTAGAGAATAAAACGCACATATCGCATGAATTATCCCGTCTCCCTTGGGGTTCACGTCCGCAGTCCTCCCTAGTTCTAATATCTATTCTTATTTTAAAGCCGTGGCTGTCGTCCGTAAAGCAAACTAAACAAGAAGAAACTGATTCGCTTTTAGAAAGACGGGGTAATAGAGCCTAGAAACACTCCCCCTTCAAAATTCGCCGTGATCCGATTTCGTTCCCCCGAGCGCGGATATATCACGGCGGATTTTTTTGTGTCTACATAACAAAAAGCACCCCTTAAACATTAACGCCACCAATAAGGCAGACCTTGAATGTTCTATGGAGTGCTCTATAAGACGAGCTTAAGCGTGTTTTTTGACACTGCTGCCGGACATGCTATCTACGGATTGAATAGCCGTAGGTGCTTTACGCAAGTATGCCATCCAATAGGCAGCTGCGACAAATATTGCTCCACCCGTTAAATTGCCGAGCCAGACGGGAACAAAGTTAGTGAAGTATTGCCCCCATGAATAATAACCTTCAAAAATAGCTGCTGGAATTAGGAACATGTTAGCTACAACGTGCTGGAATCCGATCGCAACAAAGGCCATCGTTGGGAACCAAATACCAAGGATTTTGCCGCTGAAGTTATCTGCTCCATAGGAAAGCCATACGGCCAGCGCAACGAGCCAGTTACAGCCGATACCCGAAACAAATGCCGGAAAGAATTCTGCATCGATTTTATGACCAGCCATATCCACCAATTTTTCTAAATACACACCCTCTGAAGTTAACCCCACTACATGACCGAAGAAATAAGCTACAAATAATGCCCCAGCCAGATTACTAATCGTAATGAGCAAAAGATTCTTCACAACTTCCCAGAAAGAAATCTTCTTAGCCATAAAAGCGAGCGGCACGGCCATCATATTCCCTGTCAGCAGTTCTCCACCTGCAAGGAGTACCATGATCAGCCCAACGGGGAAGACTGCGGCTCCGATAAAGTTAGCAATGGAACCCCATTCCTGTGGTGCGCCAGCAATGACGCGAATATCCAATAAAAACCCGAGCGCAATAAACGCTCCTCCCAAAAAGCCCAGAATAAGTACGGTACTTAGCGGATTATGAGCTTTTTTTATGCCATTCTCTACAGTTACTTCGGCAATTTGCTGCGGTTTGCTATAAGCCATGGTTCCTATCTCCTTCATCTATTTACTTCAAATTTGTTCCTTTATGACCATTGTAGCGTGTCGTAAAACACATTAACGTGATAATTATCACTTTGAGAAAACTAAGTGAAAGTTTTCACTGACATGTCAAATTTACTGCGACCTGTGCACAAATAGAAGTTTATGTATGACCGACTAAGCCAGCATATCTTGTTTCGTTGGATTACATTTGAGCGTACGCAGCAGCTATCGGACACAGTTGTCCTTATATGCAGCTATATCTCACTGTAGCTATACCTCGCTATCGGACATCGGACTCAGTTGACCCTATTCGTAACTTTCGAGCACATTTGGCTTGCTATCGGACCCCATAGTCGCTATTGCCACCAAAAACACACTAAATGAACCTCATTCTATGCAATAGCTGCATTGGAGTCCGAAATCACGCTCAATAGGCGATTAATTACCAAATAGCGGCTTCTGGGTCCGATAGCTTCTGCGGTGGGCGTTGACTCAGCACGATCGGACTCAGATGACCCTAACCGTAGCTTCTGAACACATTTGGCTTACTATCGGACATCGGACTCAGATGACCCTATTCGTAGCATTTGAGCACATTTGGCTTGCTATCGGACCCCATAGTCGCTATTGCCACCAAAAACACACTAGTTGTACCTCATTCTATGTAATAGCTGCATTGGAGTCCGAAATCACACTCAAACAGCGATTATTTGCTATATAGCGGCTTCTGAGTCCGAAAACTTCTAAGGAGGGCGGTGATTCAGCACGATCGGACTCAGATGACCTTATACGTAACTTTTGAGCACGTTTAGCTCGCCATCGGACATCGGACTCAGATGACCTTATTCGTAACTTTCGAGCACATTTGGCTTGCTATCGGACCCCATAGTCGCTATTGCCACCAAAAACACACTAAATGAACCTCATTCTATGCAATAGCTGCATTGGAGTCCGAAATCACGCTCAATAGGCGATTAATTACCAAATAGCGGCTTCTGGGTCCGATAGCTTCTGCGGTGGGCGTTGACTCAGCACGATCGGACTCAGATGACCCTAACCGTAGCTTCTGAACACATTTGGCTTACTATCGGACATCGGACTCAAATGACCTTAACTGTAGCTTTCGAGCACATTTGGCTCGCTACCATCGCCGAAGCCATTGGATTGTACCTACCTATGCAGCTAATCATTCTGCACCTAACAAAAAAAGCAGCAACCCTCCCGTTACAGGAGGATCGCTGCTTCTCTAGCTTTATAAGGTTGTCTTTTTCCTCAATAAATCACTCAGGAACAACGTTCCTTTTTAAACCGTTACAGCCTCTTTGCTTGGTACTGTTGTCGGCAGTGCTTGAAGACCCACTGTATTCAGGAAGTTCCAAGGTTTGTTGTAATGCGGTTGGAAGAAGAAATCGATAAAGGCTAGTTGGTCGATTGTCATATGATTTTGAATGCATACAGACACTGTGTTGATCGATTGCGTCAGATCCATCTTGGACATAATTTGTGCCCCGAGAATACGGCGTGTGGCGCGATCAAACACTACTTTTAACTGAACCTGCTCAAAGGTTGGCATAAATTCTGGACGGTAATTATCAATAATCATGGCGGTTTCCACGTCCATTCCTTCAGCCTTAGCTCCTTCTTCAGTAAGCCCTGTTGCAGCGATATTATCTTCATAAATCTTAATGCCCGAAGTCCCTTGTGTACCCATATAAGGAATGGTCTCTGTTACCAAGTTGCGTGCAACTAAGGTTCCCATCCGCACAGCATTGGTTGCCAGTGGGATATAGGCGTGTTTGCCTGTAGGGTTGTAGTGAATCGCACAGCTGTCGCCCGCGGCATATACATCTGGGCAGCTAGTCTGCATATAGTTATTGACCACAATGGCACCATTAGGCAGCATATCGACTTGACCTTTTAAGAGTTCAGTATTAGGACGGAAACCAATGCAGAGAATGACCAGATCTGTCTCATGCTCACCTTTGCTTGTAATAACCTTTGTTACCTTACCGTCTTTGCCCGCAAAAGAGCTGACCTTCTCATTCAGGGCCAATTTAATCCCATGATCCTGAAAAGATTGTTCGATCGGTGCAGTAAATTCTTGATCCAGATATTTACTCAGAATGCGATCTTCACCATCAATTAGCGTAACTTGCTTCCCATTCATTTGAAAAGCTTCCACCAGTTCAACGCCGATATATCCAGCGCCGACGACGGTGATTTTATTCGCTTGTTTAGCTTTTTCTATAATAGTGTTGGAATGATCATAGTTCTTGGAAAGTAAAATCCCCTCGAGTTCAAATCCTTCAAGCTTCGGCACAATCGGCCATGAACCTGTAGTCATAATCAGCTTATCGTAGGTGTCAGCGAACTCGTGGCCTGTCTCCAGATTGCGTACACGCAATGTTTTGGACTTCGTATCCACTGCAGTTACTTCATGACGCATATTGGTCTTTACGCCAAGCTCTGCAAGCTTTTCTGGTGAAGAATAGAATAGCCCCTCTGGGTCTTTAACCACTCCACCTACATACAAGGCAATTCCACAGGATAAGAAGGAAATATTATCATTACGCTCATATACAGTAATCTCGGCATCCGGGTAAAGCTGAGCAGTATTCACAATTGCGGCGGTTCCGGCATGGGTACATCCAATGACAGCTACTTTCATTATTTCTTCCTCCTTCAAATGGACAATCGGGTTATATATTTGACTTGCATGACCGATCAATGATGGAATCTGATCAACAATGGGTTAGTTGTGATTTATTTCACTTTATAAATTGATTATATTGTGATATTTATCACATTACAAGTCTTTTCCGCCTATATCCTCAAATTGTTCACAATTTTAAGTTTTTTCCGCCACTGCTGCCGAATGCGACGACCTCATTAGCTTTGCCACGTGAGAGGTACATTATGATCTGCATTTGCAGGAATCCAAAGGAAGCATAAAAAAGGCTTCCCCTCTAATACAACAAGGAGAAGCCCTTTATTAAACACTTTTACACCAGACCGTGAATCTCTCCGTCCTCGTCCATCCATAGTCCCTCAGCAGCTGGCTTAGCTGGCAGACCTGGCATCGTAACGATATTGCCTGTAATAACTACCGCAAAGCCTGCACCAAGCGAAAGAGTAATATCTCGGACACCAATCGTAAAACCTTCCGGTGCTCCGAGGAGTCTAGGCTGGTCGGAGAAGGAATAAGGCGTCTTCGCCAAACATACTTGAAGATCATTTAGCCCAAGCCGCTCAATAACCGCCAGACTACGCTTAGCCGCCGGAGAAAAGTTCACTTCTGCCCCGCGGTAAATCTCACGGACAATTTTGTTGATTTTGGATGAAATGTCGAGATCTTTCTCATACAAAGGAGCAAAGTGGCTCGTGCCACTATTATTCAAGAGCTTGTTCAGCTCAGAAGCCAGCTCCTGTCCACCTGCACTACCTTCCGCCCATACTTTTGAGATTGCAGCCGGCACGTTTAAATTGCGGCAGGCCTCCAGTACATCGTTAATCTCGCCCTCACTGTCCCCTTCAAAATGATTAATGGCAACTAAAACAGGGACTCCAAATTTACCGAGATTCTCTACATGGCGTTCTAAATTCACCAATCCCGCGCGCAGCGCCGTCCGATTCTCGGTTAGAAGCTCACCTTTAGGCACACCACCGTTATATTTCAAGGACTTAACAGTTACGACAAGAACAGCAGCAGAAGGGGTTAACCCGGCCTGTTGGCATTTGATATCCATGAATTTCTCTGCACCAAGATCCGCTCCGAAGCCTGCTTCGGTGACCACAACATCCCCTAGCTTAAGGGCATAACGAGTGCCAATAACACTGCTGCAGCCATGAGCGATATTCGCAAACGGACCCCCGTGCACAATAACAGGCGTACCTTCCAGAGTCTGTACCAAGTTTGGCTTAACTGCTTCCTTAAGCAGCGCTGTCATCGCTTCAACGGCCCCGATTCGCTCGGCTGTCACCGGTTGTCCCTCTTGGTCATAACCAATTAGAATACGGTTCAAACGCTTCTTGAGATCAATGAGGCTATCGCATAGGCATAACACAGCCATAATCTCAGAAGCCGTTGTAATCTGAAAGCCACTTTCCCGTACGGCTCCGTTTCCGTCTCCGAGCCCAGTCACAATACTGCGCAGGCTGCGGTCATTCATATCCATGACACGTTTCCAAACGATACGCTGCGGATCCAGTCCCAGCTCATTGCCTTGGAAGATATGATTATCAATCATTGCGGACAATAAATTATGCGCAGAAGTCACCGCATGAATATCACCGGTAAAGTGCAAATTAATCTCATCAGCCGGAACAATCTGCGACTTCCCGCCGCCTGTTGCGCCGCCCTTCATCCCTAAGCAAGGCCCGAGCGACGGCTCACGTAAAGCAGCCACAGTCTTCACACCTGCTGCATTCATTGCCTGCGCCAACCCGATGGTTGTTAAGGTCTTACCCTCGCCAGCAGGGGTGGGATTCACCGCAGTGACCAGAACCAGCTTGCCATCTGGCTTGTTTTTCATTTCCTCCCATAAGGTTGGCGAGAGTTTGCTTTTATATTTGCCGTATAGTTCCAGATGCTGCTCGTCGATCCCTGCTTGTGCTGCTACCTCTGTAATTAACTTCATGCTTGTATAAAACCCTCCTGCCGTTATTATCCTGCTGTACTCCACTTTTTTATGCATGTTCGCACAGTTGCTATATTCTCTTCAAAGGATACATGGTCTTTTTAAAGCGTCAAGTATAATTTATCACAATAAAAATTCAAGGCAATCTCCATTAATCCTTTAAAAAAAAGAAAATCCCCGCGAGCATCGGTCGAAACCGAGTCGAAGGGATACTTGGAAGATCACTCTGCAACTAACCCCATAAAGGGTCTACAGGAGTGACTCAATATGTTGTTTCATCGTTTCCGGCGATTCTTTGGGCTCCACACGAGCCACTACATTGCCGCTGCGATCAATAAGAAATTTCGTGAAATTCCAGCTAATGTCGCTGCTGTCTCCAGCACCAGGCTGCTGCTCCTTCAAATAATTGAAAAGCGGGCTGGCATCCGGTCCATTAACATCAACTTTGGCGAAGACCGGAAAGGTAACTCCATAATTAATCTGACAGAATTCCTCAGCCTCTTCACTCGTACCTGGCTCCTGACCCGCAAACTGGTTGCAGGGGAATCCTAATACTACAAGTCCTTGATCGCTATACTGTTCGTATAGTTTCTGAAGGTCTCCATACTGTGGTGTAAGTCCGCACTTACTAGCCGTATTAGCAATCAACAGCACCTTACCTTCATACTCCGCAAACGGCACTTCTTTACCCGAAGGTGTAACGCCGGCAAAATTGTAGATCAACATCTTTATTCCCCTTCCTTCCTTGTACTTGGACTACACTACGTATCTTACCCGAACTGTAAGGGAATGCAACTTCTGAACTCTTTTTATTGCCATAGAAAAAGCAGCCCTACAAATTTCATAGGACTGCTCTCTGCGTCTATGTTATTTCGATACCGGAATTGCGTCATAATATTCTTCCAACGTAATATCCTTCTCATTGATATAGGCAGCAATGTCCTTACCTACATAACGGATATGCCAAGGCTCGTACTTATATCCGGTAATGTCTTGCTTACCTTCAGGATATCTGATGATAAAACCATATTCCCCTACATGCTTGGCCAACCACTCGGCTTCCTTCGTCCCACCAAAACAGCTCTCGGCGGCACATTTGCCATCACTTCCCGAGACATCTATAGCCAGCCCGGTCTGATGCTCGCTATAGCCGGGGACTGCACTGTAAGTACGGGCTTTTTCTTCCCCATCTCTCTCCACATAACGGTTATACAAAGTCGTCTGGGTTGCCTGTGAGCGGTATGCAGAAACGCCTGCTAAATAAATTCCGTCTTCCTCTGCACCTGCGAACATCTTCTCCAAGGCTTTGGCAGCTTCGCTGCGCATCATACGCTTTTCGATTTTCTCTTTGAATGTAAAACGGACATCAGGATAGACAAGATCCGTTGGTTTATAATTATCAGGCAAGCCGTACTGCTTATTTACCATCACTGTAATACTATCAGGCTCTGCAGAAATAGGATCTGGAACACTACCCGCATTATCACCGCCTGATTCAGGCGGATTAGAGGGTTCAGATGGATTAGATGAATCTGGAGTATCAGATGGATCAGCTACTGCCGGGTCTGTAATCCCCCCTCCATCACTTTCCCCCATATTCCCAGGCTCACCTTGAAGATTATCCCCCACATTTATATTAGAACCGTTACTCTCCGAAGCAGAAGGAGACGTGTACTTTCCTATTCCCCAACCGACAGCAATAACGACAATTAACAAGATTATAATTTTAAATTTTTTTGACATCTGTAAGTTCTTCCTCCTCGAAGCCGAACATTCTATTTATCTATTAGACAGGCTTTCCTTCATAAATGTTTCACTAAGAACCTAATTTAAAAATAAAAATCAATATGTTCACGCTATAAAATAAAGGTTACCATAGGTCATTAGCTTCAGCGCTAACTACCCTATGGTAACAAGTTTCATCTATAAAACTCTACTAACTTTATCTGGAAGTGCCGCGACCGCCGCTTTTAAAGCCACCGGATCCATTGCTACGGCCACCGCGTGAAGATCCACCACCGCTGTTGCGGCCGCCTTTGCCAGCAGCGCCACCCTTGGCACCGCCGTATCCACCTTTGCTGCCTTTACCACCTTTGCCGCCTCTAGACGGGCCTGAACCATAGCCGCTGCCTAAGCCGCCACGTGGAGTACCTCCAGTGTAGGCACCGCCGTCCGCTCCTCTAGCTACGTTCTCACTGTAGCCAGTGCTTGGGCCGCCCTTCCGGTTCGCACCGCGCGAACCGGTGCTAGGCGTTGCCGCGTTGCCGCTGGCAGACGCTTCGCCTCTGGAGGCGAAGGCGCCATAGCCGCCGCCTACTCGCACTACACCGGCAGCCTTGCCGCCGCCCTTAGGAGCAGCAGCGTCATAACCGCTGCCGCCACGCTTGCCAGCCGCCGCATCGGAACGACCGCGGCGTCCTTCTGCAGGCGCGCCCCAGCCGCCTGCTTCTTTACCGCGGCCACGGCCACCTTGCCGCGCTCCGCCTTCGCCGCGCGGAGCTCCGCCGCGGCCAGAGCCGCCGGTCTTCGGCCCGCGGCCCGTGCGCGCTGCCTCAGCGCCGCCGCTTTGGCGACCGCCGTGGCGTCCGCCGCCTTGCACAGGGATGAATTCGCCAACGCCGAATTCATCCTTCTCGTAACGGCGGCGATCCAGCCGCTGCGAGATGCCATGCTCGATCAAATCCAGACCCTCTTGATCACGTGGAGATACGAAAGTAATTGCAAGCCCTTTGCCTCCAGCACGGCCAGTCCGTCCGATCCGGTGAATATAGCTATCCACATCAAGTGGCATATCATAGTTAAAGATGTGAGTAATACCTTCAACATCCAGACCCCGAGCTGCTACGTCTGTCGCTACTAGCAGCTGCAGCTTCGCATCACGGAATCTTTTCATCACACCTTCACGTTTACCTTGGGACAAATCACCGTGCAGCTCGTCACACTCATAACCGGCTGCTTGCAGCGCTTCGTTCAGATTGGACACCCGCCGTTTCGTCCGGCAGAAAATAATAGCCAAGTAAGGACGATCCCGTTCAATGAGGGATTTGAGCGCTTCTTCTTTATTACGGTCCGAGCATTCCACTACTTGCTGTTTGATATTATCCAGCGGAATTGGAGAACCACTCTTAATGATGATATCCAGTGGCTCTTTCATGTAATTAGCAGCGAGACGTTTAATCGGATCAGGCATTGTCGCGGAGAACAACATAGTCTGACGACGATAAGGCACAGCCGTAATGATTGTCTCAACATCCTCCAAGAAGCCCATGTGCAGCATTTGATCGGCTTCGTCCAGAACGAGCATTTTTACGCCGCTAAGATCCAGCGTCTCCCGGCGCATATGATCCAAAAGTCTGCCCGGTGTACCGATGATAAGATGTCTGCCGCCTTCCAGCTTGCGCAGTTGCTTCTCTACATCCTGACCACCGTAAACCGCCAATATTTTGATATCCGTATGACGCGCCAGCTTGCGTGCCTCTTCTGTAATCTGCAAAGCCAGCTCACGTGTAGGAGCCATAATCAGCGCCTGAGGATAAGCCCGCTCCGTATGGATCTTGTCCATAATTGGCAGCAAAAAGGCCAAAGTCTTCCCTGTACCTGTCTTCGCTCTAGCTATTACATCCAAACCCTGCACCAATGGCGGAATGGCTTCCTGCTGCACTGGCGTAGGCTTAACAATGCCTTGACCTTGAAGCAATGTACACAGTAATTCTGAAACTCCTAAATCTTTAAATCCCGGCAAATTCTCCACCTCACTATTTTCTCGGTTTAATTTGATTACATCTCTTTCTTAACTTCCGTCTTCAAAAGCCCTGTATGAGGCAGCCTGCATAGGCTGTCCTGTTCTGGGGCATATGCTTCAGATTCAGCTATATTCAAACAAAAGCGGAAGAACACCGTCACCGGCATCCTTCCGTCCCATGTATCCCTTGACCCGTTAAAAGAGTGCGGTCAAAGTTCGGTTTCTGGGCAGCAGCGATCCACCGGACGTTAAGACGGCACTCCATTTGCGTTCCATTCCACTTTATACAATAGAAGTAAAGTTAAGCTTAGAAAGTTATCTTTTATATTGTACTTGATAGAAAGGCATTTGTGTGAAACTGCTGAAGAATAATTATTCAAATCCCTTAAGCTAGAACCTTCCCGATTTAAAAATCGCATAGATCAGCCATAAGAACATCAGAAGTGCCACCACGCTGCCAATCTCCACTGTAGGGAAATTCCATAACACTGAAGGCTGTCCACGCATCGCAGTACCAATAATGAGTCCTGTCATGATGATGCTAAACGCAAGCATCACAATACTGAATGCTAAACGGTTACCTACCCGGTCCAGCTTACGCTCCAGATTCTGCATCTCGGGTGCCACAATCTCCACCTTAATCTTTCCCTTACTGATCAGCGCGGATAACTGCTTAGCCTGCCCAGGAAGCTCCAGCAGACTCTCTGTTAAATCCGCTACGCCTCCCAGAAACTTGCGCTGCAAACGACTGCCGCTAAAGCGCTGCTTTACTAGTTCCCGCCCAAAGGGTTCCGCCATTTCCAAAATACTGATGGTTGGATCTAAGTTGCTGATAACTCCCTCCAGCGTGAGCATTGTCTTCCCTAACATCGTCAAATCTGGCGGCAGCACTAGACGATGTTTTCGCGCTATGCCAAACAGATCATTCAGGGCTTTGCCTATACTCATTTTGCTAAATGGAACATCATAATATTCATCCCGCAGCCGATCCATATCATCATGCAGCGCGCTTCGATCAGCATCCTCAGGAATGACTCCAAGACGCAAAATTGCCCGGACCATTGCATCCGTATTTTTGCGCATTAGAGCGATAATAAGTGCAGATAGCTGCTCCTTCATCTCCTCATTCAGCCGACCCATCATGCCAAAATCAATCAAAGCCAGCTTTCCATCACCCATCCGTATAACATTGCCCGGATGAGGATCAGCATGGAAAAAACCATGAATGAAGATTTGTCTAAGCATCATCTCCACAAGTTGCTGTGCGATGGCTTTAAGCTTAACGCCGTTACTCAGCAGCTCATCGCGACGACTCAGCGTTGTCCCTACCACATATTCCATCGTCAGCACTCGTGCTGACGTATAGTCCCAATAGATATCCGGGATGTACACTCCCTCATAATCCATCTGCTGATCGATTTTCTCTGCATTACGTCCCTCTTGGCTATAATCCAGCTCGCCAAGCAGCGATTTAGAGAACTCCTCTACCATACGGCACAGCTGATATTGCCTCGCCCAGCTGAGCCGCTTTTCAGCAAGTGTGCTTAAATCTTTGAGAATTTCCAAATCCCTGCTCATCGTTCGCAGAATACCAGGACGTTGAACTTTAACAGCTACGACTTGTCCACTGTGAAGTACAGCCCTATGCACCTGACCAATGGATGCCGCAGCAAGTGGCGTATCCTCAAAAGAGTTAAAAATTTCATCCATATGCTGATCCAGTTCCTGCTCAATGATCGCGCGCACGCGGTCGACAGGAAAAGGAGGCACATTATCCTGTAGTTTTACCAATTCCTGAATAATAGAATCAGGCAGCAGATCTGAACGGGTACTGGCGAGTTGTCCCAGCTTAATAAAGGTTGGACCCAAATCCTCCAGCACCAGCCGAATCCGCTCCCCGAGCGTAAGGCTTGTGTGTGCTTCCTGCGTTACAAGACGACGTGGAAGGGATAGTAAGTGATAGAGCCCCAGCTCTTCCACCATATAGCCAAAACCATGGCGCATAAGCGCCATGGCGATTGCCCGGTAACGTCCGGCATGTCTAATGCGTACTGCCATTTAGTCCGAACGCGTTTCCGCCGATGTTCCCTCTAGATGGGAAATTCCCTCTAGCTCGGCCAACCGGCGCTCCAATACTGCAATTCGCCCTTCCAGCTCGGCAATATCGTTTTGTACAGGCACATTCATTTCCTTCAGCACGCGTTGTACTTGCTCTTGTACAGCAGACTTGAACATGCCTCGTTCTTCCTCACCACGTTCAATCAACCGATCGACGAGAGCCCTAGATTCCGAAGGAGCAAGCTCCCCGCGTTTCACTAGTTCTTCAACAACCTTCTCTACTTTTTCCTTACTGACAATGGTGAGGCCCACTCCTAAAGAGATCGCTTTTTTAAACAAATCACTCATGGCACTTTCCTCCCAAAGATTCCGTTTCATTACATAACGGAGTTTATGATTAAAGTATACCCCACTGTGTACGTATTTCAAAAAAAACACAACATTCCTTAGTTAGTGACCGGAATACGGGCAGCCCAAGTAGCCGCCTGTAGAATTAGTTTACGTAGTGCCGGATGACGGAAGGAGGGTTCATGATGACCAGGCATTAGGAATACTACTCGTCCTAAACCGTAGCTATGGCACCATGCAGCTGGAATCCATTGACCCTCCGATTCATATTGAAGCAGAATAGTCCGCTCTGTGAACGGGTCAAATTCAAAATGATATGGCTCCTCATCCAATTGGAAATCTTCCACACCTTCGGTGATGTCATGCTCCAGCACCTTGAAGTTCATCGGTTCGTAAGCCGTGTGTCCGTTAAAACGACCCCCTATTAGCTGAGCAAGCTCGTTACGTTTCGTCAACGAAGCTCCCGTATGAAGAACAATGAGTCCTCCTCCTCCACTTACATAGCTGAGCAAACCAGCCGTTTGTTGAGGGGAGACTGTTTCGTTCCACAATTCATTGTAAGCGATACATAGGTCATAACTTGCTAAATGCTCAATGCGCATTAATTTTTTATTTTCTGAACATTGCACGGTTAATAAATCATTTAAGATCTCGCTAATTTGTTGGTCCACTCCTTGAAGTGGATGAAACCGGGGATGGGTGTAATCACCAAGTAATAGACATTTTCTCTTGTCCATGGGATCCTCCTCCTTATTCGTTGTTATTATTCGTCACATGTTGCCTATATTCTAAGGAAAACTGCCGCGAATGTCCATGCAGATGGCAGGTATATTGCTCTTTGGACTTATTTTTCCCGGGTAAAAAAGCATCCCCGGCCATGATAACAGGCGGGAATGCTTCTGTGTGATAACGTCATTCGTGTAAAGCTGACGCAACTTGTGACTTAGCGATTCGCCGCCACATATTTGCCTAGCTCTACAATCATGCTTCCCATCCGTTCATGCTCAGGCATAATGATACGCTGTACGCCCTCTTCTTTAAGAGCCTCAGAGGTAATCCGCCCTACAGAAACAGCAAGCACTTTATCCTCGAAAGACTTCAGCATTTCGTCCAGCTTTCCCTGTTCCCGGGCAAATTGACAGAGGAAACGAAACTGTGGTGCACTCGTAAAAGCCACGGCATCAATTTTGCCTGATATGATTTCTAGAAGCAATCTTTCCAGTTCGCCCGGCTCAGGTGGGGTATGGCGATAAGGCAACACTTGGCGGGTAGTAGCCCCAGCCTCCTGCAGCCATGCAAGCATATGAGGAGCTGGATCTCCGTGCAGCTGAAGAACGACTTCTTTCCCCTGCAAATTCAGGGATTGAAGCCCACGAATCAATCCGATTGTACTTCCGTCGTCGTCACGAATCTCCGGCGTAAGTCCTCTTTTTTTCAAAGCATTCACTGTCTTATAACCCCGTGCGGCAATAATAGAACCAGAAAGTACTTCTAAGAAACGTTCTTCGATCCCCATTCGCTCAGCCATATCGAAGAGAGCATCAAGTCCCATCCCTGTAGTCAGGATCGCCAAGTAGGGAGGCTGATTGATCCATGCATTCAAACCTTCCTGCAATGCCTCATCATCAAGAAATACAGTCCCTTGAGCAGGTCGGCATACTGCCGTCCCCCCCATATTCTGAACCAACTTGGCCATTTCTTCCGATTTGCGTGGACCCGCCAAGGCGACAGTGAACCCTTTTAATTGCTCTGCCATTTCCTATTATCTCTCCTCTCTCCATTGCCTAACCCAACATTATTGTTTATCAGTATACTTGCAAAGGAGTTGAAAAGGGAAGATAAAAAGCCGGTTCTCCTATCAGAAATCATTCTTATTGCCAGAAGCGTGTATCTTAAAGCGGCTCGCCAGCTTTTGCAGTTCTTCTGCAAGACGGCTAAGGTCGGTAGACGAAGATGCCATCTCCTCTACAGAAGCAAGCTGCTCTTGTGCGGCAGTTGCGATAGTTTCCGTATTCACAGCCGCCTCTTCCGATATGCCGCGAATTTCCCCAATAGCCTTCTCCATATGATTAGACTCCACCAATAAGGTCTGCACAACCCCGCCCATGGCTTCAATCTTCTCCGCGGCACTCTTTACTGCTCTTCGGATACGGGAGAAAGAACGGCCGGAAGTATCCACAGCCTCAATGCCTTCGGATACGCGCTGTCTGGTGTCTTCCATCGTATGAGTTACCAGCAGCATTTCACTATTAATAGCGGTAATCTGCTCGGCAATCAAATGTGCGGATCTCTCTGATTCCTCTGCCAGCTTACGCACCTCGGCAGCAACCACCGCAAATCCACGCCCTTGTTCCCCGGCTCTGGCTGCCTCAATGGAAGCATTGAGGGCCAGCAGATTGGTCTGGCGGGCAATCCCTGTGATAACGCCAACAATACCCTCAATTTGACTGGTTCTCTCATTCAGTTTGTCAATTACACTGCCTAGCTCTCCGACCGTTTCATGGATACCATTGATTTTGTCCACTACGCTGATAACCGAATCATTGCCTTCTGATGCTGAGAGTGAGGTCTTGTCCATCATTGTAGATACTTGCTCCATATATGTGGAAATCTGCTCGACCTCGCTGGCTGTAGCGGCTGTGCTCTCCATTCCTTTTCGTACACTACCCACCTGTCGCTCCGTCCCTGCTGCTACGTCCTGAATCGCTATGGTTACCTGCTCAATCGTTTGGGCAGTCTGATCCGCACTAGCCGTCAGTTCTTCCGCTGAGGAGGATACATTGCTTGTCATCTCCTGCACGCCAATAATCATCTCGCGCAAGCTAATCACCATTAATTGAAAATTCTCTGCCAGCAGCCCTATTTCATCTTTACGGAAAACACCCATGTCTTCCGACAGATCACCTTTGGCTATCACTGCAGTTGCTTTCCGCAGCCGGAAAAGCGGTCTCAAAATCGATTGAATATTAAAATAGATCACAACCAGCGCAAGCAGAACGGAAACTACAATAACAAGCAGAGCTGTATCGCGGATTCCACTAGTTGCTGAGTTAACCTCATCAATGCTGATCGTACCTCCGATTCTCCAACCCGTCAGTTCATTGACCATAAAGGTCATCTTTTTGGACGTATCCTTGAAAACATAATCGAAGACCCCTTGTTCTTTCTCGAACATTTTCTTTACAAAATCATCGGACGATTCCTGCCCGATAGCCTCTGTAGGGTGAACTAGAAACTTCTTGCTGTTATCAACGATGAGGATATAACCTTCCTTCCCTACCTTAATTGAGGTCAGCTCCCCTAAAGTAGACAGGTTGAGATTCATTGTGATCACCCCATCACCGCCCTTAAGAACCGTTGATATCGCAACCGCGGTTTCCTTATTTACGGTTTGAAAAGCAGGAGAAATCACAGCCCCTTTCCCTTGCTTCAGAGAATTAATATAGGCGCTTTCCTGCCTTGGATCATAACCCTCCGGCAGCTTAGCATCTAAAGCATGAATAGCCTTGCCATTGCTTGTACCCACATAAATGTCCAGTACATCCGGATGCAGCGCCACATATTCCTTCAGTCTGGCTTTTACAGCAGAGGAAGTCCCCCCAGATCCCTCACTGTTGATCCCCTCAGATGAAAATTCCGCGGCAAAATAAGAAATCGCATCTATTTTGGATTGAATATTAGAGTTAATGATTTCATTTACGGCCAGCACACTTTCGGTAGCATTGTTCACCAGTTGATCTTCCACTTCCTGGCTGGCAGCTTGATAGGTTCGCCAGCCTATTATAATACTGGGCAGCAGCAGTATTATTAGATATGTAAGAATTAACTTGGTACGGATAGTCATACCCGCATTTTTTTTCATAGATGTCATCATCTCTCTCTCATCTGAGTCTTAGGCAAGGATACATTTACCAGACTTAATATATAATTTTATATCTGTTTTAGGAACCGATTTTCCTCCTATCTTTCTTCGTTTTTCTCATTTTTTTTGAGAATTGTCATATAAATGCAACAAAAAAGGCCGCCTCAATGAAAGCGGTCTCTTCCGATATACTTATTATTGCCGCGGCACAGGGCTCCGGCAACTCTATCCTAATTATTCTTTTTGTTCTTACAGTTCGGGCAGACGCCCCCAAATACTACATGGGCATGACCAATGGTATAACCGGTATCCTTGGCCACTGTATCCATCCATTCACGCGGAACTTGATTCATAACCTCATCTACTGCTCCACAAACCTCACAAATGATATGCTGGTGATCATCCATACGTGCGTCATATCTGCTGGCAGCTTCACCAAGCTTAAGCTCACGAATCATTTGTTTATCTGAAAGATAACGCAGAGAGTTATATACAGTACCGTATGCTAAGCTATGTCCCTGCTCTACTAGCCGATTCATCACTTCCGCAGCAGTAGGATGGTCATGTGAATTAAGGACGATATCGTAAACGGCTTGACGTTGGGAGGTCAAATTTAGACTTTTCATTCCTATCATCCTCTAACTTATTTTTAGATCAAGTATAAATCTTGTGAATGGGGACGTCAATCCCATTTTTATCCACACATTCTTTCCCAGCTACTTGATCATCCCTGAATATTTAATATTCACGTCAGCTTTGATCTCAAATTTAAGATCTGAATAGAGCCCCTTCCACACTTTCATTTCCGTATCGTTATTAAAGTGTCTTGCTCCATAATGCAGCCCCCAACCAAAGGGATCTAGGCCACTTGCTTGAATTTTGGTCAGCAATGCTAAGATATCCTCTTCCAGTTCTTTTTCCCCGGCTTCCTGGATCTTCTTCAACATGTGATGTGTCACCAAATCCGGGCTACTGCTCTCTTCGAGAATACCTTTTATCTTAATACGATAACGAATAGTGGCTTTCCCATGCTCTGGTGTCAGGATTTTGTAGTCTGAAGATGATCTCTCTGTGTAGTATTGATACATAATACCTTCGGAATGAGCGGGTAAGTTGGTTCGCAGATTCGGGCGTGATAACAGATTATATAGCCGGGTTTCGTTGGGCGTAAGAACCATTTTGATTTTCTCGTTATTCAGCAGAGCAATTTTATCAATTAAAAACTCCTTATCCCCTTTGGCCTCGATAATCGGCAGGATCGGATCAATCCCCTCCTCAAAGATATTTCTCATCAGCTGAAAGGAATACACACTAGAAATAAATGGAGACTCCGTGCCTTGTCCACTCATAGCCAGAATAAGAGAATTCGATGGAATCCGCTCCGATTCAGGTCTTACCTTCAGCACTTGAAGTGCTTCCGGACGCCCTATTGCAAAGTTGACAATAAGTTGGATATCTCTACGTCGCACAGCCCAATCCATAACATGGAGAATATCTTTACGGGCAACCCCCTCCCCCAAAATAATTGATTTACAATGGGAATAATCAAGCTCCTTTTCCACTCTGGATTTCATTCTACGGAGGGCTTCCGAAATGCTTGGAGACTCCTCCGTCAAGATCTGCATCTTCTCATCAATCTTGGTAACATCCCCCTGAGGGATGGCAAGCTTTAAGCTAATCTTAAAATTCCCTTCTTCTGCACCTTGGTCAACGCCGATCGCTAACACGAAAATCCGCAAATCAATCTCCTTGAAGTCACAACCAGGAAGAAGAAGGAGTAATATAATCCCAATTCCAGCAAGTACTCTTCTCACAGCTTCCCCCTCCTAACTTTGCGATAACAATAAAACAGCAGAGCGATGATGAACATCTCACCAAACCAGCGAATTTGCAGAAACCAGGCACCAAACATATTAAGTTGATATTGATCCAGCCCCATTAAGGACAGAACCATCGCACTAAACAAGCCTAGAATGCCCCACTCTTTCCAGTGCTCTGCTTTTGGGGACTGTTTTTTTACAGATGAAAGGGCACCTTTAAAAAGCTCTAAACCTCCATGCCAATGAACAATTACACTCACCAGAGATAAACTTAAATAGGTAAAATAAAAAATAAACAGCATCCGTTCAATAATAAAGGATTCCATCCGAATACTGTCGGCCGTCGAGAACCATGTATACACATGCCTATCAATAGCAACGGTTCCGAAATATCCGATGGGAACTAAGAAAGTCAAGAGCAGTACGAAAAGACCCTCCACCCCTAAAATCCAGGCATGCTTCAGCTTCAGCCCATGAAATACCCGATTAAATATGGCCAGGTTTAAGTAACCGCTAAACGAAAAGGTAGCCGCCGCAAGGCTCATTAGGTCCGGCTTATGCCAGAAGTATGTAGTGACCTGCAAAACAGAATCCCAATTGAAGTCCGGATTGGTCAACGCTTTTACGAGGCCATAAATAATTAACGGTAAGGATACGCTGAGAATGATTTCAAGCCCATACAAGAGTGATAAAGAATCGAAGCGACAGCAGATGCAGACCAAGACTAAAAAACTGATCACAACCGTATAAGGACTCGAATCGGGACTGATAAACCGCAGCGTGATATCTACAAAGGAAAGCAATGTAACTCCCCCGGCCACACACCATAAGCCAGCAAAAAGGACCAATAAGATTCTGGCTAACTTCTTAGGAAGCAAAGAGTCAAATATTTCCGGAAATCCCTTGCCGGGGAATTTAGCAATCAGTACAGTAAATATATAGACAAACAAAGTGCCCAAGATCGTTCCGATTAGGATGGACATCAAAGCACCACCAAAACGTCTGTCTATTAGTTCCCTTGGAACAAAATTAATGATGTTGATCAGGCTGTTCATCAGAAAAAGACAGTAGAAATAACGGCTTTTGGCCATCAATGCTCTCCACCCTTCTTCTTGCCGAGATTATCGAGAAAAAACAATCTGAAATAAGGTTGTCCGAAGCTGCGCTGTTTGCATAAATACATGGCAAATCCCACGACACAGACCACTACCCCAACCAATCCTAAAAAAGCTGCGGCAATAAGAAAAATATACTTCAGCACACGTATGGACAAGCTCATCATATTCAGCGGAATTAGAAAATTGGATATCGCAACAGCTGAAACCAATATAATCATGATATTCCCTACAAGTCCTGCTGCCGTCGCTGCCTGCCCCAAGATAAGCCCCCCTACAGTTGTAGCCGTTGGACCAATCGCCTTGGGGAGCCGTAAGCTCGCCTCAGTCAGAAACTCCATCATCATGAGCATTAAAAGCACTTCCACAAAAGATGGATAAGGTACTGTTGCACGACTACCCGAAATAAGCAGTGCAATCTGCACCCGAATAATTTCTGGATTATACGAGGTGAGGGTTACATAGAACGCAGGCAGCCAAAGTGTCATGCCTACACCGATAATCCGCAAAAGCTTCAGAAAACGCCCCACGATAGGAAATTGGATTTTATCATCCATGGATGTGAAAAAGTCATTAAAAATAGACGGCAGTACTATCGCATAACCCGTAGTATCAAGCATTATCGCTACTTTTCCTTCAGACAAATTAAACACAACCCTGTCCGGTCTTTCGGTGATAATGGACTTCGGGAGTATTCTTAATTTATCACTGCTTATAAACTTCTCAAGTTCGCCTGTAGCCTGCAAAATATCAACCTTTAACGTCCCCATTTTCTCACGTAATTCCTTTAAAACATTCTTATCCACCCGACTGTCATCGTATAGAATCGCTATCTTTGTTTTGGAGACATCGCCGATGACCATGGTCTCCATTTTGAGATTGGTGGATTGATATCGCCGACGAATCATGTTCATATTCACTGCAATATCCTCAGTTAGTGCATCTGAAGGTCCCTGAGAAATGCTTTCTGCAGATGTTTCATTAACCCCACTAATCTCCGTATTCATAGCATCAAAGAAACAGAACGTATCCTTCAAGCCCAGAAGAATATAACCGCTGAGCAAAAGCTCGATCGCTTTATCTCTCGTAGTCGCCTCTTCACTGCCCGGATACGTCATAATGTAATTTTGGTAAGCGTTGATATTCTCCATCTCATAGAACGGTGTGATTACATTTCGGCTGAGGATCTGCGAATCCGCAACGCTTTTGATATAAAGTAGGTCGACCTGCCCAAAAGAGGTAACGATCGTCTTATCGATTAAATCCGCGAACCCGTTCAGCTGGTCTTTGATCCATTCCAGAGAAATATTGTCCTTATCCTGTTGAACTGACATGGAACATCATCCCTCCTATTTGTCCTTTACGTCCCGGTTCCCCCCTTATTTTGGCACTGTTTCTTTGAATTCATGCACTGCACAATTGAACGGGGAGTTTCTTTTCACAGGACTGTGGTAATAAATGAGATGAGGATTGTACAGATGGAGGGATAATAGATGGACCGAAACCGTAAGATAACGCAAAGTCTTCCACAATTTCCGGAATCATTATGGAGAGATACCACGGATTTACCGACTTTTCCAAAGCTGGCTGAAGATATTTCTACAGATGTGGCAGTGGTAGGCGGTGGAATTACAGGCATTACAACAGCCTATCTCCTCAGCAAAGCAGGCTACAAAGTCACGCTCTTGGAAGCAGGGGAAATTCTAAGTGGCACTACGGGTTTTACCAGTGCAAAAATCTCAGCACAGCACGGGCTAATCTATCATCATTTGATAAAACATTTTGGGCAGGAACAAGCCCGGCTCTATTATCGTTCGAACAGCGAGGCTATGAATTGGATCCAGAATACGGCTGAGGAACTTGAAGTATCCTGCGGCATGAAACATGAGGCAGCTTTTCTGTACTCGGATGCTGAAGATCATAAGACGCTTAAACAACTGGAGGAAGAGTATAAAGCCTATGAACAATTGGGTCTGCCCGGAGAGTGGCTAGATAACGTCTCTATCCCTCTGATGGCCAGTGGTGCCATTAAATTACCAGGACAAGCCCGCTTTCACCCGCTGCAATATCTGAAGGGCCTGCTGAAGGTCATTCAGGATAAAGGTGGCGTAATCTATGAGCATACGATGATGGCAGATAAGGTGGAGAAGAACGATAAGCTTACGCTTTTTACTGAAAAGGACGAGTATCGGATCACCTGCCGCTACGCCGTTTCAGCTTCTCATTTCCCCTTCTACGATGGAGGAGCATTATATTTCTCGCGGCTGCATGCTGAACGTTCCTACTGTCTGGCGATCCAGCCTGAAACGGATTTTGAGGGTGGAATGTATCTAAGCGCAAGCGAACCCACCCGTTCTCTGCGTGCAGTAGAGTGGGAAGGCAGGAATCTGGTCATTGTCGGGGGAGACAATCATAAGACAGGCCAAGGCATCTGTACGATAGGACATTATGAGAATTTGGAGCTATTCGCAGGAAATCTGCTCGGCATCAAAACAATCCCTTACCGCTGGGCAGCACAGGATTTAATCACCTTAGACAGAGTGCCCTACATCGGCAAGATTTCGGACAACGCAGAGATTTATATCGCCACAGGTTTTGGAAAATGGGGCATGACAAGCGGTACGCTGGCCGCACAGATCATCTCGGATCAGATTCAGCGCAAAGATAATCCGTATACCGAATTGTACGATCCGTCCCGCTTCAAAGCTGGCACCAGCCTAAAAAACTTCATCGTGCAAAATGCCAATGTGGCAAAAGAGCTCGTGGCGGGCAAAGTGGAAATCGTCCATAAAAAGACAACTGATTTGGAAGCTGACGAAGGAGCCGTTGTGTTCCATGATGGCAAACGTGTAGGAGCTTATAAGGATCCAGAAGGTAAACTTCATCTGGTGGATAGAACCTGCACCCATATGGGCTGTGAATGCGAATGGAACAACGGGGATCGCTCTTGGGATTGCCCTTGCCATGGTTCCCGCTTCTCCTACGATGGCGAGGTTTTAGAGGGCCCAGCTTCGGTACCGCTGACGAAACTCCATGAATAATACTTTTCATGAAAAGGCAGTTCGGATTCATGAAAAATTGCAGTCCCTTTTCTAAGGGGCGATTGTAATTGCCCTACAGCATTCAGGTATAATAAGACTTGAATGAAGCAGCTGCTTCAAAAAAGTTTGAAGGAGAGTGACGATAGAGATGGATTTGAGAGGAAAGAGTGTTGTAATTACTGGTGCAGGCAAAGGGATCGGAAAAGCCTTGGCTATGGCACTGGCTAAGGAAGGTGCTAATTTAGGCCTGATCTCCAGAACTTCAGGTGATCTCGAAGCGTTAAAATCAGCCTTAACGGAAGTATATGATGTTAAAGTCAGCATTGCCGTGGCCGATATCGCCGTACGTGAAGAAGCTGAACGTGCTGTTGCTTCCCTGCAAAATGAGCTTGGAGCATTTGATGCATTAATCAACAATGCCGGGATTGCAAAATTCGGCACTTTAGTAGAAATGGACCCTGCAGACTGGGAGCGCCACATCCAAGTTAATCTTTACGGTACTTATTACGTAACCCGTGCTGCACTGCCTGCGATGATTGAGAAAAATGGCGGAAATATCATCAATATTTCATCCACAGCCGGAGAACGCGGCTTCGCGACAGGTTCTGCTTACTGCGCATCCAAGTTCGCTCTCATGGGCATGACCGAAGCCCTCGCACAAGAAGTGCGCAAACACAATATCCGCGTCGTAGCCTTGACTCCAAGCACCGTGAACACTGGCCTAGCTTCCAATGCTGGACTTAAAATCGGTGACGAAGACCGCATGATGCAACCTGAAGATGTTGCTGAATTGGCACTGACAGCTTTGAAGCTGCCGGATCGCGTCTTCCTAAAAACAGCAGGACTGTGGACCACCAATCCGCAATAAAATCGCGCTGGACGCGTAGGGAGCCGGATGATCTGGGGTGATTGCACTTTGTGCAATAGAATCGCTCTAGACGAGGGCGAAGCCTTGGGTGATTGCACTAGTGCAATAGAATCCCACTAGTCGAAGGTGAAACCTTGGGTGATTGCACTTTGTGCGGGATAACGCCTCAGGCTTGCTCTGCTCCGTTATCTAATTGCACTTTGTACAATAGAATCGCTCTAGACGAGGATGAGGCCTTGGGTGATTGCACTTTGTGCAATCAGTTTAGTGGCTCCCCTCCTTTTTAGGCGATTTGGGCTTGATTCTATTGTACAGAATGCAACAGACTGCCTTATTCAGATAACATTCAGGCTATTCTGTTGCACATTCTGCAATGCAACTTCATTTGGGGGCTTTATTAGGGAACTGGGACTGGAATTAGGTGCTAGCTGTAATGGTGGTTTTGAGTAAAAACTTTGGAGTTGGGTTGGCACTTTGGCTTAGAGTAACATTACGGTTAAGGTGGCACTTTACTTGCGGTAGTTGCTTTAACGTGCAGTAGTTACTTTAACTTGCTATAGCCACTTTACTTGCAGTAGACACTTTGATTTTTCGCAGGTACCTGAGTTTGCACAATACTTAACGTTTAAATAGATAATAGTTGCACTTTGTACATCTATTCAGCGCAATTAGAGGAGAAATCATACTTTAGTTGCACTCTATACAGTTAAAAGAAGGCTATTCTCGTCGATTCACCAGATTCGCACAAATTAGTTGCAGAGAATACACTTATTCGATCGTTTCTGGTGTGACGGATAATTTAAGTGTACAAAGTGCAATTAAGCGCCCGCGTTCTTGTGTCTTTTGGGGTAGTCTTTTATTTTGTTAGTTGGTTTGTGGTTTGTGTATTGTGTTCTGTGCCTTGTGCCTTGTACCTTGTACCTTGCGCCTTGTCCTTGTGTCTTGTGCCTTGCGCCTTGTGTCTTGTACCTTGCGCCTTGTCCTTGTGTCTTGTGCCTTGTGTCATATACCATTGCTCCGTACTTTCGGGTGTAATGTGCTTTTGAGAATCACGATGTTACCTTGAGATCTTGATACTAATTTCCGAGGTTCTCATGTTATATTATTTCGATTCACAATGTCCTGAGAATATACTAACTTTCTGATCGGAGGTTTATCTATCATGCTGGTAGTAACTAATACTATTAAAGTAAAAGAAGGTCATGGCGAAGCTATTGCTCAACGTTTCGGAGGAAATAATGGTGTACAGGATATGCCTGGGTTTGTACGTATGGAGGTATGGCGCGGAAATGCCAAAGAAGGTATCGAGGAATTAAAAATCTGCACCGTATGGGAGAATGAGGATGCGTTCAAAGGCTGGACCTCCAGCGAGTCCTTCCGTCAGTCGCACCGTGGTGCTGGTGGTAATGACGCAATCCTGGGTGCTTCCATCGATAAATATGAGCTAATGATCAGCCGCACGCCCAGTAACTAAGGATTTGGACCACCCAAACAGAGCAGTAGCTAGATTGAACCAGCAGTGTGTACGGAATGGTAGCCCGATAAGTACAGTTAACTAATTGACTATTACTGCTAGGTAACCGGTGATACGAGCTAATTGGCTTTACCTCCTGGCTAACCAATGCAGCGCGCTAGTTAACTCTTACCGCCGGGCTAGCCAATACAGCGGGCTAATTATCTTTACCTCTTGGCTAACCAATGCAGCGGGCTAATTAACACAGTTATCGCTTCTAAATGCTAATTGCTACAGTAAAAACTTAGAGTAATTATCGTCCAGCAGACTTATTGATTAGCCTATTAGATACAGTTCAATTAGTTGGTACAAGCAGCACTATTATCCAGCGATGTCCTGGACCTAAGCCTAAAACAAACAGGGATGTCCGGAGCCAATATGGCTCTGGGACATCCCTGTTTGTTGTTTATAAACTCATTATTTACTTACATCTGGCTGAGGAGTCTCCACCTCTTGATGTTTACCCGGCCAGAACGACCAACGACCAAAGAGCGTCGTAATAGCTGGTACAAGGAACGGACGCACCACGAAGGTATCCAACAGAACACCAAGAGCGGTGATGATACCGAACTGCACAAGCACCTGAATCGGCAAGCTTGCCAATACAGCAAATGTACCTGCCAGAATGAGGCCGGCAGAGGTAATTACCGAGCTGGTCTCATTCACACCTTCCGCGATAGCCTGCTTAAGCGGCATGGTTTTACGCTTTTTCCAGATATTCGAGATCATGAAGATGTTGTAGTCTTCTCCAAGTGCCACCAAGAAAACAAAGGAATACAGTGGGATCGCTCCCTGAATGGCATCAGCTCCCATCACATAGTGAATGATAATCCAGCCTAAGCCAAGCGCTGAGAAGAAGGAGAGAATAACGGTGCCGACCAGATAGATGGTGGCCACTATTGAACGCAGATATATCAACAACAGTAAGGTGATCATTCCGATGACCACGGGGATAATCAGATCGGTATCCCGATCTCCAATCTCTTTAGTGTCGTGCTGTGTTGCCGTCTGTCCGCTTACCCACACATGATCCGCAGGGTTCGCAACGTCTACATCGATTAATGCCTGCTCTGCGGTAGCAAGAAGGGTGGGAATATGCCCCATCGCTTCTAGTGAGTAAGGATTGCTTTTAAATTCAATATCAAAACCCACAATATCTTTGTTTACTGCCCCCTGCTGCGGATCGGAAACCGTGTCCACGTAGGTGAGTCCGCCCAGAATGACCCTTAGATCCTCTCCGCTCGCTTTTCCTTGGGTATCAATAATCAGCTTCGCTGGAGCCAATTCTCCGGGGGAGAACTGTTTGCCAATAAGGTCGAACCCTTCGCGGGACTCCATATTTTTAGGAAAAGAGGATAGGATATCATAGGTAAATTTGATGCCACTGGAGAATGAAGCCAGAATCCCCAGGCCGATAACGGTCACACCTACGATAGCCCAAGGCCGGGTTACTACCAAGCCGCCAATGCCTTTTTTACGGGAAACCTTGGGCTCAGGAACAGGTTTGCCTTTAGCCTTAGCCCGTTCTACCTCCATTTGCGGTGTGCGCGGAATGAATGGGAAGAACGAGGTCCGTCCGAAGATCGCCAGCAGTGCTGGTACGAGGGTTAGACTGGCAATTCCCATGATGAAGATCGACACGCTAAATGGAATGGCAAAACGATGATAAGCTCCATACTTAGCCAGCAATAATGCGAACAGCGCGAGCACGACGGTGAAGCCGCTCATAGCAATTGCACCTGAAGATTCGGTAATGGAGCGAAGAAGGGCACGACTCTTGCTCTCCTCTACCTTCAACAACTGCCGGAACCGTGAAATCAGGAACAGACAATAGTCCGTACCAGCTCCGAATAACAAAACGGTCATAATCGAGATCGCCTGTGAATCCACTGTGATCCAGCCTTCTTGCGCCATTTTTCCAAGAATCGGGCTAGTTACGCCATAAGCGAACCCAACCGCAATAAGCGGAATAAACGCCAATATCGGCGAACGATAGATCACCAATAAGAACACCAGAACAAGCATAACCGTAGCAATTAACAAGGAAACGTCTGCGTTTTTGAACAGCCCTGTAGCATCTATGGAGATGCCCACTGGACCCGTAACACGTAAACTCAGGTCTTTTCCATCTACCTTAGCAGCAGAGGGGTCTCCGCCCGTCTCCGTGTTTATGATCTTCTTCATTTCTGTCACAGCTTCGCCGAGCTGATCACTATCTGCCGTTTTATCAAAAAGCACTGGGGTTACCAGCGTACTAAGATCCTCAGATAACGAGGCTTGTAATGCTTGTGGCGGCAGTTGTCCTAATGGGGGAACAAAATTCTGATGGGGCAATGGTTGCTGCTCCAACTTCTTGTACACAGCAGTGATATGTACTAAATCATCTTGTGAAAGCCCACCTTCTCTATGCCATACGAGCAGCGCCGGCACTCCACTTCCACTAGGGAATTCTTGTTCTGCAATAGCTGCTGCCTGTACCGATTGTGAATCATCTGGGAGGTTAGGCGCATTATTAGCAACCTGAGAATTCACTGCAGGCCATAACAGGGTAAGTGCACCTACAAGCACTATCCATACGAGAAGAGTAATCCACTTCGTCTTTTTTCCTGCCACCCATTTTCCGTAGCCTGACATTCCCTTCATCCTCTCCTTTACCTTGCAGCCTTAAAAATGAGCCGCGGGTCATTTTTTATTCTATCATATATATGCTTTAATTTTTAATCAAACTTTTTTTATTTTTCAGAAAAATTAAAGCACCTCATCACATATAAAATACCCCTCTCTTCACATAAAAAATCAGCATCATGTGAAAAGAGGGGTTTATGATTAACTATACTTTTTTCTTCACTTCAATTTAGCCTACGTCCAAATCCCCTTCAGAGAACTGACTGTTATAGAGATCCGCATAGAATCCGCCTTGTGCCAGCAGTTCTTCGTGGTTGCCTTTCTCGATTACACTACCTTGGTTCATGACAAGAATGAGATCCGCATCACGAATCGTCGAGAGACGGTGGGCAATAACGAAGCTTGTTCTGTTTTGCATCAGCGCATTCATCGCTTTTTGAATCAGCAATTCAGTCCGTGTGTCGACACTGCTCGTTGCTTCATCAAGAATGAGGATCGATGGATCAGCAAGAATAGCGCGAGCAATAGTAATCAACTGCTTCTGTCCTTGTGAAATATTAGAAGCTTCTTCATTTAACACCGTATTGTAGCCAAGCGGAAGTGTGCGGATAAAGTGATCAGCATGCGCAGCCTTGGCCGCCCGCACCACATCAGCTTCTGATGCACCTTCATGACCGTAAGCAATGTTATCACGAATCGTACCGTTGAAGAGCCAGGTATCCTGAAGCACCATACCAAATTTACTGCGTAGGTCACTCCGTTTCATATCGGTAATGTTGACGCCATCAATGATAATTTCCCCGTCGTTAAGCTCGTAGAAGCGCATCAACAGGTTAATCAAAGTGGTTTTACCAGCACCAGTAGGACCGACAATAGCTATAGTCTGACCTGGACTAACCTCAATATTCATGTCCTCAATCAGAATAGCATCCTCTTTATATCCGAATTTCACATGACGGAACTCAACGGAGCCTTCCGGAGCACCTTCATCAAGCTTCACAAGTGTAGTATTAACTTCTTTGACTTCCTCTTCTTCATCCAGAAGTTCAAATACACGTTCTGCGGAAGCAATGGTGGATTGAATAATGTTAGCAATATTAGCCGTTTGTGCAATCGGCTGGGTGAACTGACGTGAATATTGAATGAAGGCTTGGATATCCCCGACATCAATCATTTTTTTAGTAACAAAAATACCACCCACAACACAGATAAGCACATAACCCAAGTTACCGATAAACATCATAAGCGGCATAATCATACCCGACATAAATTGGGAGCGCCAGCCAGAATCATATAGCTTATCGTTTATTTCATCAAAATCTTTAAGCGACTGCGGTTCGCGGCCGAAAGCTTTAATAATCCGGTGCCCTGTATACATTTCCTCTACATGACCATTCAACTGACCAAGCGATTTCTGCTGTCTCACAAAATAAGTCTGCGAACGTTTGGAGATCGCCATAATCACAATAAAGCTGAGTGGCAACGTAGTAATCGTGATTAAAGTCAGCCATGGGCTGATGGTAAGCATCATCACAATAACACCAATAATAGTGACGATTGAGGTAATCAGCTGCGTTAAACTTTGCTGCAACGTGGTACTGATGTTATCCACGTCATTCGTAGCACGGCTGAGAATTTCCCCGTGTGTACGGGAGTCAAAATACTTTAAAGGTAAACGCTCCAGCTTGCTGTTGATCTGCTCACGCATGTCATAAACTACCTTCTGCGCTACTCCAGCCATTACATATTGCTGAATGTAACTAAACAAAGCACTAAGCAGATACAATCCCGCGAGCAGGATCAGAATATCATTAATATATCCAAAATCAATGGAGGCACCCTCTACACCCATCAATTTGCCGTAAGCACCTTCGAACAGTTTGGTTGTAGCTTTACCCATAACCTTCGGACTGAAGATACTGAACACCGTACTGGCAATCGCCATAATTAGTACAATAATCAATTGAACCATACGTGGGCGTAAATATTTGATCAAGCGACGAAGTGTACCTTTAAAATCTTTAGCCTTTTCTGCCGGCATCCTCATTCCAGGACCGCCACCCGGTCCACCCGGACCTTTATGGCCGCGGGGAGCTGCAGGCTTATGTTCTCTGTTTTGTTCGCTCATGCTATTTCCTCCTCTGACAGCTGCGAGGATACGATCTCGCGGTACACATCACTGCTCTCGAGCAGTTCACGGTGAGTGCCCATTCCAGCAATTTCACCCTCATCAATTACAATAATCCGGTCCGCATCCATAACGGTGCTAACCCGCTGAGCTACGATCAATACGGTGGATTCCGTAGTTTCAGCTTTGAGAGCCGCGCGAAGTTTGGCATCTGTCTTGAAATCAAGAGCTGAGAAGCTATCGTCGAACAGATACACCTCAGGTTTTCTCACAAGCGCCCGAGCAATGGACAACCGCTGTTTCTGACCACCAGAGACGTTATTCCCGCCTTGGGCAATTTCCGAGTCAAACCCATCCTTCATCGCGGATACGAAATCGTAGGCTTGAGCCACCTTGGATGCATGAATGATTTCTTCATCCGTAGCATCCTCTTTACCGTAGCGGATGTTCTCATTAATCGTACCCGAGAACAATACTGCTTTTTGAGGGATGTAACCGATTTTGCTCCGCAGCTCTTCCTGTGTCATCTCACGCACATCCACTCCGTCTACGCGTACAGCACCTTCATTAACATCATAGAACCTTGGAATCAGGCTAAGCAGCGTAGATTTACCCGATCCGGTACCCCCGATAATTGCGGTAACTTCACCCGGACGAGCACTAAAGCTAATTTTCGAAAGTGCAGGCTGTTCTGCCCCTGGATAGGAAAAAGATACATTCTCAAACTCAACAAAACCACGTAAAGAATCGCGTCCGTCTTTTTTAGTAGCTTGAGCTGTTGTATGCAGTTCACTCTCAGTAGGATCTGTAAATTCAGGCTGCATATCCAGTACCTCATTGATACGCACGGCTGAAGCTGAAGCACGCGGAATTAACACGAACATCATCGATACCATAATCAGAGAGAACATAATTTGCATCGCATATTGGATAAATGCCATCAGGGACCCAACTTGCAGATCGCCGTCACCAATTCGAATTCCACCAAAATAAAGAATAGCAATCATAGAAAAGTTCATTACAATCATCATCAGCGGCATCAGGCCGGCCATGATTTTGTTGACCTTGATAGCTGTATCCGTAAGATCACGGTTAGCTTCGGTGAAACGTCTATTCTCATGATCAATCCGGTTAAAAGAACGAATAACACGAATACCTGTCAGATGCTCACGCAGCACCAGGTTTAATTTATCAAGCTTAATCTGAATGGCTTTAAACAGTGGCAGACCCTTCATCCCAATAAAGAAGATCGCCCCAACAAGTACAGGAATAACGACTACAAAAATCAATGATAATTTAGCATCTTCAGATACTGCCATGATGATACCACCAATCATCATCATCGGTGCCCCGATCATCATGCGCAACATCATAGTAAGTACGGTTTGAACTTGTGTAATATCATTTGTTGTACGTGTAATCAAAGACGCTGTACCTAACTTATCGAATTCATGCAGAGTGAAATTCTCTACATGATTAAAGACTCGAGCACGCGTGATTTTACCAAACCCAGCCGCCACTTTTGCCGATAAGTAACTGGCAATTACCGAACATAAAGCACCGCCACCTGCAACCATGAGCATGAAACTACCTATTTTCCAAATATAAGCGCGATCTCCTTGAACGATCCCTTTGTCGACGATGTCAGACATCAGAGTAGGAAGGTATAAATCACCCATGGACTGCAAAAATACAAGGATTAATACAGCACCAATAGCTACCCTAAAAGGCTTCAGTTGTTTAAATAATTTAATCAAGCTTCTCATCTCCGTTCATTTGTAGCCTATCCCAATCAGGTGGTGGATTATCCTCAACGTATTCATGTACTTTAAGCAATAGCTCTGTGAGCTGTTTAGTGTCTTTTTCGCCTAAGTGTTGTACAAGCTTATCAAGCATCACATCACGATAATGTTCCGCTTTTCGTGTGAGTTCTTTTCCACGTTCCGTCAATTTTACGCGTACAACTCTTCGGTCCGAAGGATCCGCGTGTCTTTCCACCATCTGTTTCGCTTCAAGACTGTTAATCAGCTGCGTGATGGTAGGAGGAGTGAATCCAAGTAGTCGGCTGATTTCAGACACCTTAAGACCCTCTTCATCAGAATGATTCCATTTTTCAATGCATATCATTAAAGTCATCTCACTTGGCTTGTGGCCCTCAACGCCCTTTTGCCATTGAGCTTTATGCAGGCGTTTCATCGCCGCAAAAAGCCCGTGTGCGACTGAATTTTCAGTATTTTCTGTATTTCCTCCGTTTATCCCAATTTCCTTCACCTCTATTTTAGTTAGGTCAACTAATTATTAAACACTATATTATTTAGGCTACCTAATTATATTTTCGCCGGATTGCTTTGTCAAATTATGAATACGCTATCAATTATTACGAAAAAGAAAACTCCCCAGCACGAGTGCAAGGGAGTAGTTATCGGTTTATGTATTGCTCTGTATTTTAAGGATTGAATAGATGTTTTCATCCCTTAGAACCAAGCTCCGTGCTCATAGGTTGTAATGCCTCCATTACTTCCAGAGCCCACAGGTCCAATGATAATGAAGCTAAACAATGCTAACACGCTTACCATCATCAACAGTGATTTTTTCATTTTTTCTCACCCCCTTTACTAGTTCTCTATATTTATCCTGTTGAGAAGCAGTAGCGTAATCCCTGCTCGTCTCAAATAAAGTTATACAATTAATGAAATCTTTTCCGTTGTTTTGCTTTATAGATAACTCCAAAGATTTCAGAAGATAATCTACACCTGTGCTATAACATTGCTTATTTATTTCATAGATTGCTACTTGATAGTACAAACGAAATACACGATCTACATTATTAGGCTCCTGGAACCCTTCAAACCTCAACATTTCTCGTGAGAATCGTGTAAGTACACTGTCAGCAGAGAACCCGTAACGATTAGCAGCATCCATAATAGTTATAAGTCCAGCTAAGATTTCACCTGGGTGATCTGCTAAAAAGGCCGCGTAGGAAGATAGAACATCCACATTACCCATCAACAACTCAATTGTGAAACCATTGCCCATTGCGAATAACCGAAATTGTTCTACCGCCTGACGACCTTCTTCATTCATCATTTCAAACCAGCCAAGATCTGCGTAGCCTGCAGTATACTTTTTAGCTTCTTCATATTTACCTTGCTTGGTCAGCGAAATTGCTTTAAGCAAATACCCATGACCGTAATAAACCACTAGTGGACGTTCCGTATGAAGAACTTCCTTACGTTTATCCACATTACTTCGCAGTTGCTCGCGGTAAACAGCATTAGCCAGCGTTCTTAGCTCATCAGCGAACGACTCCATTTTATTCCAACGACGAAGATCGAAACATAACTGTGTCAAAGTTAAGAGACCATCCAATTGCATATTTTCTGGTAGACGATTCCTGAAAGGTTCAAAAGTAATAACTGCATGTAACTTCTCGTCTGAATCGACGATGGATAAAATTGCTCTAAAAATACGATAATGACTTATTGCGAGCCGCTCCGAGTAACTGTCGGACTCATTCTCAGCTACAACTTTATAAAAAAATATCGATTCATCTATTTTACCTTTTTTAAACAATTTATCAGCTACCGAATAAACGATATCCAGAGACTTCGGATATTCCAGTAATCTGCTTAAAGTGTCCTCAATACAAGGCTGTTTGCCCAATTCAGCACAACGAATCAAAAAAGGCTCCACTCTACGGCGTGAGACCTTCTCATCATTGAAGCATTCATCAACATATAGAGGATATAACCAACCTTCTGGAAAACCAAAGGCTTTTATAATTGCATCTACTTGTCCCAAGGACATAGGCTTCGGCGGATTTCCATGCAGAATTGCACTGAGGCTGCCTCGATTCAGGCCACAAATTTTTGAAAATGAGGCGAGATTATGGCCGGAGCGGGACAAATTTTTCTCAATTTCTGAGCGTATAGTTGTTAACTTTCCCTCCACTCGGCACCCCCAAAGTTTGACTTGAAAAGATTCTATTAATTGACATTATAGGTGAAAGTTATGGATTGTACAACAAATAGATTGTACGACAAATAGAGGAGCCTAATACGCTCCTCTAGATCAGTAACATCTTCATAGTATTATAATTCTATGTTGTTGGTAGTTTAGCTAACAGTGATGGCGCTTTTGGAACTTCTACTATAGGATGTAATGCCGGCTTTCCGGTTGCGCAAATTTTCCATCATCTTATTTTGTGCCAGCAAAATATAGCTGTCTAATCGCTCACTAAGCTCTAAAACAGCACGGTCACTAAGACTCCGTTGCTCTGCAACCTCCAGCAATTCACATCTAAGACTCTCTATAGTTACAAGTAGCTCATCTTCTTTATAATCTTTTCTATGATTATTCTTGGAGGAATTTGGATTTTGTGTCACATCTCTCTCCTTCTCTCTATCAACATCTTCTCCTATCATAAGTCATGATACCAAAAAACATATTTTCAAAAAAAAGAAAAATTGTAGAGCTTCTAACAAAAACGGAATTACTATTTATTCAGAGTCCTCCGCATGCTGGTCAGGGAGCTCATTGGGATACTGTTCTCGCAAAAGTCCCTTTGCAAAAGAAATCCATTCGCGTGCCGCAAAAGATAAATAACGGTCTCTACGCCACGCCATAGCAAGCTGCCACGGAATTACCGGATCCGTCAAAGGCACAACAACTAACCGTGATCGATCCATATCCCGGCATATGGTCTCTGGCAGCAATGCGATTCCCATACCGGCAGCCACCATGCGGCTAATTAAGTCCCATTGGGAGCTCTCATAGATTACCTTAGGCTGAAATCCCGCCTTCACACATTCCGTAATAATCCGATCATGCAGCGTAAAATCCTCCCGGAACAGCACAAACTCCTCTTCGGCCAGTTCACTTAAAGGAACAAAGTCTGCACCGGCCAGCCGATGTCCTACAGGTAAAATAAGATTCAGCTTCTCTTCAACAAAAGTGAAACAATGAAGTTTGGCTGTATTTACAGGCAGCACAACCATTCCGATGTCCAGCAAGCCCGTTTCTACATCTTCTTCCACTTTTTTCGCGCCATCCTCATGCAGACGAATAGTAACCTGCGGATAACGTTTATGAAATTGACCAATCACCGAAGGAAAAAAGCTCGCCCCTACCATTGGAGGCAGACCGATGCGGATGTGGCCCTGCTCCAAATTTCGTAAGCTATCCAGCTCAGAAGACAAGCTGGCGAACGACTCCACGATATTTTGCGCTTTGGTGAACAGAATTTCCCCCGCATCTGTAAGCCGGACACTTTTCCCTTCACGGTAAAACAAATCCGCCTCCAGCTCGATCTCCATATTCCGGATCATTTTACTGATCGTTGGCTGAGAAATATATAAGGATTCGGCAGCCCGAGTAAAGCTTTTCATTCGTGCTGCTTGGACGAAATATTCTAATTGTCGGATATCCATCTTCCAACCTCCGATACATAGACAAAAGGAATGTCATTTATTCAATCTATTCATTTTACCTATGAAAACAATTGTTGTAAACTTTCATTATCATGAAAGGAGCGAAGCCTTATGAAAAAGATTGTTATAGGCTTGCTGCAGGTAGCGGGACTTACCCTATTCTCATTACTAATCAATGCTGTAACCCCATTATTGCATATCCCTATTCCCGGAAGCATACTCGGAATGATTATATTGTTTCTTTTGCTTGAGTTTGGTGTCATTCATCTGAATTGGGTTGAAGTTGGTGCTTCTTGGCTACTGGCTGAGCTCCTGCTGTTCTTTATTCCATCTGCTATTGGCGTAATGAAATACGCGAATATTCTGGAAACTGATGGTTTACGAATCCTCGCGGTGGTCATTTTGGGTACGATTGTTGTAATGGCCAGTTCCGGATTACTTACCAGTAGAATTTACAAAGCAAAGGAGCGGAAAGGATCATGTTAAACGCTCTGTTATTCTTCGGTCTTACGGTTGCTGTGTATCTACTGGCGAAACGCATTTATGCTTCTAGTGGCAAAGTGTACACCTCTCCATTGATCATTACACCAGTGCTTATGATTATCTTCTTACTCATCACAGGCATTACTTATGATTCTTACAATGCGGGAGGCAAATGGCTGACGGATTTGCTGCAACCGGCAACTATGGCCTTTGCAATCCCTTTGCATAAAAACTTCAAGGTGCTCAAAAAGCACGCCGCCGAAATTGCGGCAGGCGTGCTGTCAGGGACGATAACAGCGGTGATCTCTTCTATTCTGCTCGCCAAATGGCTGCATGTCAGCGGCGATCTGGCAGCCAGTCTGGTTCCACGTTCGGTGACTACGCCGATCGCTATGAGCATCTCGCAAAGTATCGGCGGTGTACCGAGTATTACTGCAGTCTTCGTCATCATTACCGGGATACTCGGTACAATGATGGGCCCTACAGTGCTCCGCATCTTCCGCATTGACAATGAAATCGCGCGTGGTGTATCGCTGGGAACCGCTGCGCATGGTACAGGAACATCCAAGGCCTTCGAGCTTAGTTCACTGACCGGAACCATCTCCAGTATTGCGATGATTCTGTCCGCGCTGTTATCCATAGGTGTGGCGCCAGCTTTACTCGCGGTATTCCTCCACTAGGCTAACCCAGCTTGAGCCAAGGACATGTCTCTTTAGCACATCTAAGGCGACATGTTCTTTTTTTAAGAGATCTAAACCTAGAATTTAACCGGAAGTCCACTTTGTGCTGAATCGTAAGCCGCGCAGGTTACTTTAAGCGTCTTGAATCCATCCTCATAGTCACTGAGAATACGTGAACGATCACCTGTCCGTACAGCATGCAGAAAAGCTTCACTTTCCACTAAATATGGATTTCCTGTGTTTTCAAATTCGGTGCTATTGCCACTTCGCACTTCCAAGAGACGATCCGGGTTCCAATCCAGCAATCCCCGATCATTATAGAAACTAAGTCCTACACTTCCCACCGGATCAGGCAGTACACATGTATTTGAAATATTAGCTATGATTCCATTCTCAAGCTTCAGAGATACGGTACCTACATCGGCTACGCTCACACCTTCATGCTGCTCATGCATAATTCGGTTTCCGAACATGCCGTATACTTCTTTTACCTCTCCTGCCAGATAACGCACTAAATCGACGATATGAGTAGTCTGCTCGGTGAACTGTCCTCCGGATTGCTCCTGATCACGCCACCAAGCTACGCCCGGCATGCCGCCCATCCACTGGCCCATAACCATACCGATCTTATCACCACGTAGTGTTTCCTTGAGCCGTCTGACATTCTCTTGATAACGGAAATGGTAACCTACCGAGGTCAATAAATTATGTTCTTTAATATCTTGCAGCAAGCTCGCAGGAATTTCAGTAGTCATACTAAGCGGCTTCTCTATAAAAAAAGGAATATCCCTCTTGATTAATGAACGTTCAATCGCACCATGAGATTGTGGAGGCACACAGATATAAACAGCATCAAGCGTCTCTGCATCCAACATCTCTGTAATATCACCATATCCAGCAGCTCCGTATGGACGTGCCATATCTTCGCCTTTGGCTTTACTGCTTCCACAGACTGCCTGCAACTGGACATCATCCATCCCTGCCAGCAAATCAGCATGTACCTTAGAGAACCAACCCGTACCCACAATACCCACTTTTAATGTCATATTATTTCCCCCTGCCGATTGATTATGAATACCCTTTCGTAGATTATAACCTCTTACGAGCGGATAAGATAATCTCTCCATTCTTCGGGGAGCAAATGCATATATGGACTCTGCAAAAAACGGTCATCAGCCAACACGATAATGCCCGTATCCGTCTCGCTGCGAATCAACCGGCCTCCGGCTTGCAGTACCTTGCACATTCCCGGATAGACATAGGCATAATCAAAGCCATTTTTTCCTCTGGCATTAAAATATTGACGCAGCAGATTGCGTTCAAGACCAAGCTGTGGCAGGCCAACGCCAACAACCATAACCCCATTGAGGCGATCCCCTGGCAGATCCACACCTTCTGAAAAAATTCCTCCAAGTACAGCAAATCCCAATAACGTCTCGTCATTGTCTGGACTAAATGCAGCTAAAAAACTTTCTCTAGCTTGCTCACTCATGCCCGTATCCTGCATCAATGTCCGGATTTCAGGGTAATTCTCCGTAAAGGCCTGATATACGTTTTGTAAATAGAGGTACGAAGGAAAAAACACCAGATAATTGCCCTTCTTGGAGACCATTTGGCTTAGTGCTTTAGTCAACGGAACTAGGGAAGCTTCCCGGTCATGATAACGTGTGGAGACAGGTAAGACGGTTACTTCCCACTGCTCCTTCTGAAAAGGAGAAGAAACAGTTAAACTGTAATCTTCCTCCACCGCACCAATCATATCCCGGTAGTAAGATAATGGAGAAAGTGTAGCTGAGAACAGGATCTGACTGCGAAAGCTCTTGGACATCTGCCGAAGCAGATGCGAGGGATCCAAATTGAATAACTTGAGATAGACATCCCCTCTACGAACCTCAGCATAGGTAATGTAGCGTTCATCATAGGTCTTAAAGGTGCGGAGCATTCCCTGAACTGCAAAATATGTATCCAAGAGGACATTTTCCCCTTCATCTTCTCCATTCAGAGAGACAATGCTGGAGCTGGGGTGAATAAGTTCCTGTTCCGCCTCCAAAGAAAATATCTCAAGCAAAGCTGGCAGCTCCTCCGGGAACGAGTCCCACTGCCCTTGCCCCTCTTCATTGCAAATTTTGCGAAGGGAGATGAAAAAAGCATTCACCGATTTAGCGGTTTTACTCAAACTCCGGTTCATTTCTTTATATTGGCGCTGGATCTCCAGGAAAGGGGCTTTCAGCAAAGAGGCGGAGAACATTTCCCGTCCCCGGTCTACCAGATTGTGTGCTTCATCTACTAGAAGTACCGTTTCTCTCTTTCTTTCCTCTGTTAGCCGTTTCAGACTGATGCGAGGATCATATATATAATTGTAATCGCAGATCACAGCATCACAGGCATAGGCCGCATCCAATGAGAACTCAAATGGGCACACTTTGTGTTTGTGAGCATACAGTGCAATGGTGTCTCTGCTCATGAGCGTCTCGTGCTCTAACAGATCCATCAACGCCTCGTTGATCCGGTCATAATAACCATCCGTATAAGGACAGGAATCCTTACCGCAAACCCCCTCTTCGCGAAAACAGGCCTTCTCTTTAGCGGTAATAGTGATGACATGCAGCTGAAGTCCCTGCGTTAGCAACAGCGAGATGGCTTCCTGCGCGGCAAAACGGGTAACCGTCTTTGCCGTTAAATAGAACAATCCCTTAGCTTGTCCTTCGCCCATCGCTTTAAGGACAGGAAACAACGTCGACATTGTTTTCCCAATACCTGTGGGTGCTTGAGCGAACAGACTGACCTTTTCCACGACGGACTTATATACGACTCCTGCAAAATGACGTTGTCCCTTTCGATAAGAGGAGAACGGAAAGCTCAACTCCCGAAGACTCTGCTCCTTCTTAGCCTCATGATGAACCATCATCTCGGCGTACGGAGCATATCTAGCTACTGTGTCATTCACAAATGAAATCAGCTCTTCAAAAGACAACGTTCGGTACAAGCTTTTTTGCTCATCAGTGGCCCGGTGGACATAGGTAAGCTTAACCTGAATAGAAGAAAGCTCTTGCTCCAGAGCTATCATATATGCGTACATCAGCGCCTGTGCCCAGTGAACCTCATGTCCCTCATCCAGTAAATCCAGCAGTCCGGAGGTTGACTTGATTTCTTCGACCGTAAAGCTCCCATCCTCCGAGACAAGCAATCCATCACATCGCCCATCTACAACATAAAGCAGGTTTCCATAAGAAATTTCCGTTTTCAAATAAACCTCTTTGCGGTCACCTTCCTTATATTGCTTTTGGATTTTCTGATGAATTCTTGTGCCTTCGACCATAGCGCCCGTTCCATGAAAGCCAGGCTCAATGCTTCCGCTGCGAAAAACATATTCAACGAGAGTTCTAACTGATAAAGCTACTGTAGAGCCCATCCGGCATCACATCCTTTAATTTTCCATATATTCTTTTTGCTCCCAATCGCCATTTTAGTCCTGAATTCGTTGTATAACCCTGCATGAGAGCAGGAGCGTCAGCTTCAACCCTATGTGTTTAACTTTACGCGCTCCGCTAAGCTTATACTTAGGATCTCGATTTTTGACATTCTATAGCTAGCCCTGCATAATAAATTTTATTACTATGGAATTATTTTGTCTGGGGCGCTGTTTCTTCCTAGCCGGGAAATAGCGTTTTATCATGTAGAAAGAAGGCGAAGCTGTGTCATCCTTTAACTTTAAACAGTGGATCGTTAAACCTTTTGTGTTTTTCACAATAATTTTTATTCTAAAAGCTTTCTTGGCATGGGGCGTAATCTTTGACGATATATTGCCCTGGAAATCATTATTAACTGAAATCCCCTTTGCTTGGGCGCTCTTCTGTATCATTGAACGTTTTGGTTCCAAGCGCAAGCTCGGATATTACATGACCGTAAATTTATTAGTGACAGCCATTTTCTTCGCAGCCATTATGTATTTTAAATATTATGGTGTTATTGTGACTTACCATGCAGCGGAGCAGGTGAATCAAGTCACCGCCGTCAGCAACAGCGTATTCTCACTTATGGATCCATACTACCTGCTGATTTTTACAGACATCATTATTCTCGGAGTTTATTTCTTCTTTAATAAAAAAGGCCGGGTCTATAAGAAAGAGAATATCAACCGCCGCCGTGGCGGAAAACTTAAGTACAGCGTTCTGTTTGCAGTCTCACTTGCTTTATGCCTGTTCAACATCTTGCCTAATAAGGCCAGCATGAACGAAATTAAGAAAGCCCAGGAAATGGGAATTCTTAATTATGAAGCCTATACGATCTTCGCTAAAGAAGAGCCTGAGCTAGTCAATTCAAGTGACATTACACAAGATGCCATTAACAAATTGAAGGGGATTAATACTACGGCTAGTTCTCCACTTCAAGGCATCGCGAAAGATAAGAACCTTATTATTATTCAAATGGAATCTTTCCAGAATTTTTTGCTAGGACTTAAATTAGACGGTCAAGAAATCACACCGAACCTGAACAAGGTGATGAAGGACAGTCTTTACTTCCCTAATTTTTATCAAATGGTTGGTCAAGGGAATACGTCGGATGCAGAGTTCGTAGTTAATACTTCCTTCTACATCCCTCCACGTGGAGCGGCAACGATGTCCTATGTAGATAAGGTACTGCCGAGTCTGCCACGTGTGCTTAAAGAAAATGGTTATCAGACTGCAACCTTCCACACCAATGTCGTAGAATTCTGGAACCGCGGCGAGCTGTATGACTCCCTGGGCTTCGATCATTATTATGATCGCAAATTTTTTGGTGAAGATGATGTCTTTTTCTTTGGCGCTTCTGATGATACGCTCTACAGTAAGACAGCCGACAAACTAAAAGAAATGGACCAACAGGAGCAGCCTTTTTACGCTCAAGTCATTTCAATGTCAGCGCATCACCCTTTTACTATTCCGGAAGAAAAATACCGTATGGAGCTGCCAGAGCGTTATGAAGGTACTTTTGTTGGTGACTATATCCGTTCCCAGAACTATGCGGATGATGCTTTTGGACATTTTGTAGAAGAGCTTAAAGCGAAAGGTGTCTGGGACAATAGTGTAATCATGATTTATGGAGATCATATGGGATTGCCGATTTATTCCCTCGATCATGATGATAAAGAATTGATGACTGAAATCTATGGTCATGAATACAGTTATGCGGATATGATGAACATCCCTCTGCTTATTCATGCAGGTGATGGCGTAGCGCCGCAGACCATTGATGAAGTAGGCGGAGAAGTGGATATCATGCCAACCGCTGCAAGTCTGCTTGGGATTTCATTAGAGAATAACGTATATTTTGGTCAAGATCTACTCAGTCAGACTTATAATTTGCTGCCAGAACGATATTATTTACCTTCTGGTTCATTCATTGCCAGCTCAGGATTGCTTATTCCTGGTAACAGCTTTGAAGACAACACTCAGTACTCTATTTATAACGATGGAACAACACCAAGTGCCACTGAGGACGAATATAACCGTGCCTTGAGGCTTTTACAGCTTTCCCACAGCTATATCACTCAGTTGCCCGACAAACAACCTAAACAATAAATTACAGGGCGTAGGCAACCAACGAACAAAAACAGCAGAGCAGCGATTCCCCAATAATGGAGAACCGCTGCTCTGCTGTTTTTTATAAAGATATCCATTCCGAAGCTTAGCTGACTAACGCTCCTGATCCTCGATCATACGGTAATACTCTGCAAAGTTGCGTAGTTCTTCGGGCTTCAGTATGGACAAATGCTCAGCCAGCAGTTCTTTGGACCGGAAATGTCCTTCTTCCAGCACCTGCTGACCCTTCTCGGTGATCGTTACTACAACCGCTCTCCGATCCTTCCCATCCGGCTCACGCTTGATATAACCCAGCACCTCCAAACGGTCCAGCATCACCGTCACTGCACTGGATTTGACCTCCATACTTTCTGCCAGCTGTACCACCCGCGACTTCTTTTCTTTCGCTATCATATTTAACAGACCCATCTGAGGCACCGTAAGTCCGAGTTCTTTGTGCAAAGACATTTGAGACATAATCTTACGCTGTACTCTCCACATGGATAGTCCAAGACGATCAATTAACGGATCTATTTGATGTGGCATATTTGTTCAACCCCAATCCGTTTTTAATAACTCAAGCGTACCACTAGAACTGGTAATGATTCAATGGTTTTGTCTACTAAACCATTGAAAGCATGCTGGAAAGCGCAAACTTCCACGAATCTCCAATTTCCGACACAGAAATACTATATTCCATGTAAGGTTATGAGCATATCAATGCGATATAATCGTAGAGGTGAGAGCTATTATCACTGAGAACATAATTTGTCAAGGTTGGTGCGAAGAATGAAATTAGCAACTAAATTAACTTGGATGATGTTCATCGTCTTACTTCTTGTAGGATCATCCATCGGGTTCTTCGGATACCGTACAGCTTATAAGCAAGTAGACGAAGCCGCAGGTATCGAATTGGTAGGATGCGCTAATATTACAACCGGCCTGATTGACCCCGCAGATATTTCCGCATTGTTGGCAGGCGATCAAAGTAAACTGGAGGCTGTAGAGGATCGAATCGGTTGGATTGTGGCACATAAGGCTATTTTTAAAGAGGCATTCATCTTATCCTTAGACGGAAAAGTACTTGCCGCAGATTCAAGCTTCCAGGCTAGAGGTTATAAAGCAGGCGATACTTTTTATTTCCCAGATGAAGTTAAGCAACATATCACTCAGTCCAAGCATTCCTCCTACTCCAAGGTTTATACATACGAAGGTACCTCACTTAAGACAGGTTACGGCCCCATCTATCAGGATCATGATCCATCCAAACCTATAGTTGCGCTGATGGCTATTAATTTCGATGGCTCCATAATTCAAGAAAGAACCCAAGATATCATAGTTCAGCCCTTTATTATCGGAGCTTCCATTCTGGTTATAGCTATCGTGGCAGCTTATCTGTTAATCCGCCGAATGATAAGTCCGTTAACGAAGCTGTCTAAAGGGGTCAATCTTGTTGCACAAGGCGACCTTACTCATAATCCTATTTTATTCAACAGTAAGGATGAGATTGGTACATTAGCCCGTAATTTTAATGACATGACCCAAAGCCTGCGCTTGCTTATTACCGAGGTCAATGAGACCTCCATGCAGGTAGCTTCCTCGTCCGAAGAGCTCTCTGCCAGTGCACAGGAAACCAACCGGGCCGGTGAGTACAGCGTCAATGTTACAATTGAGCTTGCGGATAGCGCGAATTCACAGCTGCAGAATATGGAGGGCGAATATAAGTCTGTACAGGACCTGTCTCGCTTCATCACAGAGATTGCAGGCAATGCAGATAACGCGATGAATAATGCGGTCAGCAACGCTAATAAAGCCCGTACAGGCCGTGAAGCAATGGATTCCACCACACAGCAGATGAGAGTCGTAAGTGACAGCATTACCGACCTAGCAATCATTATTGAAACCTTGGGTGGTTATTCCAAAGAAATCGAAAATATCGTGGGTACTATTGCCAGCATCGCAGAGGAAACCAATCTCCTGTCCCTAAATGCAGCGATTGAAGCCGCAAGAGCTGGAGAAGAAGGAAGAGGGTTTGCGGTCGTTGCCCATTCCGTGCGTAAGCTTGCTGAGCGTTCAGCCCATTCCGCTGCGCAAATTGGCCAGCTGGTAAACATCATCGTGAACCAGATGGATCAAGCAGGAGAAACAATGAAACGCTCTACAGAAGAGATGGAGCACGGCAGAGAAATGATTGCCACGGCAGGCCAGTCCTTCTCGGAGATAGAAATGTCTGTCTCGGGAATGGCCTCACAAAGTCAGCAGATCTCCGGAACAGTTCGACAGCTTTCGCTAATTTCCGACCGTATCGTTACAACCCTTCAGAATATCGTAAATGTCGCTAATCAGACAGCCAGCAGTGCAGAGACATTATCCGCTTCCTCAGAAGAACAGCTTGCCGCAATGGAAGAAGTTGAGTCTGCAGCAGCTTTCCTGTCCTCACTAGCTGAGAAGCTGCAAATTCTGATTGAACGATTTAAGGTTTCTTAATAGCAAAGGGGCTAGCGTCCAAGCAGAGAAATTCTGCTTAGACGCTAGCCCCTTGTTCTATGTATTGAGATCATCTGTCACGATACTGCTGTATTCGCTATAAACCACTGGCCCAGCTCATGCACCGGCATTGGCCGCCCATAATAATAACCCTGCATCACTCTGCAGCCTAAGGATTGCAGCAGCTCAATCTGCTCTGGTGTCTCCACACCTTCCGCCACGACCTCCATATTAAGATTGGTGGCAATCGCAATGATATTACTGATAATGGCTTTCTTGGAATGCATCTTGCTCTTACGAATAAATACCTGGTCAATTTTGAGTGTGTTGACTGGAATCTCATCTAAATTACCAAGGGACGAAAAGCCTGTCCCAAAGTCATCCAGTGATACCCTTACCCCAAGTGCCCGAAGTCTGGAGAGCTGCGCAACCGTCTCTTCCATGTTATTCATCGCAATGGACTCTGTAATCTCCAGTTCAAGGAAATGTGGTTCTAGGCCTGAACGTGTGAGTGCTTCTTCTACGACATCGTATAAGCCCCCACCCTCAAACATCCGCGCTGACATATTAATAGAGACTGCGACATTTGCTATCTCTTCCTTATGCCAAAGCATGTTCTGGCTGCATACATCATGCAGCATCCAATAGGTAATAGGGACAATTAGTCCCGTTTCCTCTGCGATGGGAATGAATTCTGCGGGGGAAATTATCCCATGTTCAGGGTGCCGCCAACGCAGCAGTGCTTCAAGACCAACCGTAACATTCATATAAGAATCCCATTTCGGCTGGTAAACAACCATAAACTCGGAGCGTGCCAGCGCTTTACGAAGATCCTTCTCCAGCGACATCCGTCGCAGCTGATGGCGGTTCATCTCCTGATCGAACACACTGAATTTATTCTTACCCGAATCCTTAGAGGTATAAAGAGCTGTATCGGCTGCCTTCATTAATGCTGAGCGGTCAGTTCCATGCATAGGGGTCATACTGATCCCCACACTTGCAGTAACATATAGCTCATTACCCTGAATGCTGTAGTATTTCTTAAGTTCATATAAAATGTGCTCTGCTTCCTCTTGCGCATCCTCCACAGTACAATCTGGAAGAGCGATCAGGAATTCATCTCCGCCCAAACGAAAGACCTTGCCTTTACTTCCTACAGAGCGTCTTAATCTTATAGCGACCTCTCGCAGTAACAAGTCCCCTATATCATGTCCAAGCGTATCATTAATCGACTTAAACCGATCCAGATCCACAAAAAATACGGCGCCGGATCTACTCCCGAAAAATTCATCTTTAAAATAACGTACCAGACCATGTCTGTTCGGAAGATCAGTTAGTGGATCATAATAAGCCATCCGTTCCAGCACATGCCGGTCCAGAAATACAGCACCACCAGAAATCGCAAGCATAAATAGCGTTACCAAGGATACTCCCATTAAAAGAATAACATCAGTCTCCATAAAAAAAGTTGTATTGCCTAGCAGACCGTTATATTCAAAATGAGTCGCCCTTACACTCGTATAATGCAATCCAGTCACCGAAAATCCGATAAAGAGAGCAGAGTATAACTTCCAGCGGTTAAAACCCACATAGTCTTTAAACTTGTGAAATAGAAATAATCCGATAAAAGACGAGAGCATAACGAGGATTACAGCACATGTCTGAGTCCATATCTCATAATGGATCTCCGCTGCGATCTTCATGGAGGACATCCCGATATAATGCATAGCAGAGATCCCGCTGCCCAGTAGAACACCACTAACTATTAAACAACTTTTTCTTAAACGTGGCACAAACGTAATCCGGAATGCCGAATAGCAGCACAATACACCAACCAATAACGATAATACAGCCCTGCCTGGATAATAATTCACGCTAAAAGGAAAACGGCTCGCCATAATCCCTACATAATGTATCGACCATATGCCACTGCCGAGTACACATGCCCCCGATATTAACCATAAGCGACGAACTTTCCCAAACGAGCGAGGGACTTGCGAGATCAGATTCAGCGCGGAATAAGCTGCAGTCGCCGCTAGCGCAAATGATAGTAAAACAATCCAAACGTTATAGTGGATTCCCATTTTATCCATTAGTTAACCTCTTCACCGGTTTTGAATACCGTAATCGCTGCAGCGTATTTCTCAAGTAAAAAATCAGTACACGAATATCAGATAAATGGAAGAGTGCGTAAAGATTATAGGTTATCCCTGAAAAGCAACTTTAGATGTATTCTACCTTGTATTCAGCCGATTGTCTAAGAAAATACTGGAATTTATACCCTTTTTTTATGTCGGCAAAAAATGTCCATATTTGACGCATTCACTCACCCCGGAAAGTTGGATATGTGACCTGTGGTTGATGGGGTTTTGGGGAAGGTCTTTCGCCATAACCATTGATTCAAAACTACCAGAACTAACAGATAGATGTAAATTCCTCCGGTAAATAAAGTGAAGACATAGTGAATACCCGCCATCCCCATCAGCAAAAACATAAGCATGAAGGCGACTCCAGTGTAATCCTTTTGTTTGGCTGCCTCATAACGCTCTGAAAAAGGTAAGCTCCGCGGATAAACACGAAAGCAGATGACTGAGAAAATCAGCATGGCGAATAATACCACTACTAAATCAGGTACAATGTGCACACCGAACAACAGAATGAACAATACCGCATCTACAGCAAATAAAGGTAAGACTAGCCGCAGCAGCGCCGCCTTAAGCATCCCACGGTAAATAGGCGTGCTATCGGGTAAAGGAATCAGCCTATAAATCCAAGCTCCTTTATAACTTGTAGAGTAGCGTAGCATCTGTATTACAGTCTGCATTAACATCGTGCAGAAATAGATTAACAAGTACACTTTTGAACCTTTAAGGGAACCATCATAACTATTCTGTAATATACCAAATATAAAAATAAACGGGAATGCGATAGAAAAGCCAAGTGCAGGATAGACCTTCAGCTTAAAATCGCGCTCATTCTTCATCATGGACCAAGTAAACCGAAAGAAAATTCCCTCTGCCGGTTCCTTACATACTCTGCGAGAGAGCCACTCTGCGATCTGGCCCTTGTCTTTTCCACCGGAGCCTTGCTCTGCCAGCTTTTGCAAATTCCGCTCAAACTGTGGCATCAGCTTAATATAAGCTACGATCAGTACAAGTGGGGTTATCAAAGCCAGCAATGAGAGAATGAAGTAATAGGGTTCTCTCGCTCCACCAAGCAACAGTTCAAACGGAGCCGCGAACCAAACCGGAAAAATAAAGTACTGCCACCAAGCAGGATGATAAGCAGCACCAAGCTCAGTGAGGTTGAACAACCTGGAGATGAATTGATAGCCCACCATTATTCCGATCGTTAGAAGGATTTGCGTATAATTTATAATATCCTTGAGCTTCTCCCCATCAAAAAACCGCATGATCATCAGGTAGAGCAGTGCAGTTATTACGAGGATAAAACAGTCTAACAAGACAATTGTCACCGCATACATCAGAAAAAAAGCGATCCCCTGCTTAAATAGGCTAAATACCAAAGATGGACCAGTGATCGACAATGTAACTGTCCCTAAGTAGAGAAGAACGTGGATACTTTTGGCCATATTTAAGGTGGTTCGGTTGACGGGTTTGGAAAAAAGAATATTTTTATCACGTAAATCAAGCATTACTGAAGAAAAATCAGAGATCAGGGTTGTGGAGACAAAAAACATAATGATCCCAAAGGTTAAGCTCATTTGCAGCATATAGTGATCATTGGATAGCGTTAGCGGAATTAATATTAAACCAAACAGTAAGTAAATCCACTGCAATCGCAAAGGCGAACCTTCTTTAACGTTCTCCTTTTTCTGCATACCTGCAAGCGCTGTAGGCGTTCTTCTTCCGTCCATGGTCAGTTTGATCTGCAGAATACTCCGCATGGTGTCATAATCGACTCCAAATCTTATAAATGCACCCCGCAGCTTATCCAACAGCCTCAGCACGAAGAAATCAGTCATAAGAGGATACCTCTTGCTCTTGCATGACCGCAACAAATTCACCAGCGATATCACGGTATTTATCAAATCCGGTTAATTGATTGAAAATATCTTCAAGCGTCCCTTCGCGGCCTTTCTCCTTCAGCTCCGCAAAACTTCCGTCCGCCACAATATCCCCGCCATCAATCAAAATGATCCGGCTACTGATTTTCTCAACCACATCCATGATATGTGAGGAGTAAAAAATGGTCTTCCCCCGTGCCGCCAGCGATGCAAAAATCTCCTTCACTATCATCACGCTATTAGCATCCAAACCACTCAGCGGTTCATCCAGGAATAAAATATCGGGGTCATGCAGCATGCTGGAGATAAGCAGCACCTTTTGCTTCATCCCTTTTGAGAACGAAGAAATCCGCATATCGTAAGACTTCTCCAAACCTAGCAGTGTGGTTAATTTTTTGGCCTTGTAGTCCGCCTCCGCACGACCTAGCCCATACAGCTCGCCAACAAAGGTTAGATACTCTCTTGCAGTGAGGCTATCATATAATTCGGCTACCTCCGGCACATAACCTATACGTTTCTTGTAAGAAACATCTCCATCAGCAATATCCTTACCGAAAATCTCCACTTTACCGTTATATCCTTCTACCAAACCGAGCATAATCTTCACCGTTGTACTCTTACCTGCCCCGTTAGGGCCGATATAACCAATAATTTGTCCTCTATATACCTTAAGATCAATTCCCTTTAGCACCATTCGGTCTGTATAGTTCATCCATAAACCTGAAATCGCTATGACCGGATCGTCAGCTAAACCCATATCTCAGTCCCCTTTCTAGTAACTAATCAATAATGTGAAATATTACTACTTTATGTAATTACAATAATTGTATCATTTAGTAGAATCCTCTTCCATGATTTAGTCTGCTAATCTTATGTCTAGTTAAAAAAAGAGTGGCCATTAGGCCACCCCCTAGAGATTTATAGCGAAAGGCAGCGCCACCGATGCCACGAAATGGCTGTTGGCACCCCCTTTATTTTAGTAAACCGGGCTAAGATCAGAGTCCGTTTGGTGGGGTAGCATTTTTGCGTAAGAGAGCGAGCACGCTATCGGACACAGCTGACCTTATACGCGGATTTTTACCACATTTGGAGTGCTAAAGGACCCCATAGTCGCTATCAGCATGAAAAACACCATAAACGCACCTTTTTCTAAGCGATAGCGTCGCTGGAGTCCGAAACTATGCCCCAAAGGCTGGAATGTGGAAAATAACGTCATCTGGGTCCGAAAGTCGCGCCGATAATGAATGAGCTGCTGAATCAAGCGGGCAAGAGGGCAAGCGTGCAAGCGGACAGGGCAAGGGCAACCAGCCAGCTAACAAACAAAAAAACAGAGCGGCGATACTCCAATAAAAGAGGAATCGCTGCTCTGCTGTCTTAGCCGAGTCGCCGCACTCATAGTTGAACGCTACTTACGTGACGTCCGCTATGTCTTAGTCGCTGATTATTTGGATAGCAAATTGTAAATAACCTGTGCTGCTTCTGCTCTTGTAGTGACTTCCTCCGGATTGAGTTTACCGTTCGCTCCGGTCACTACGCCTCTCTCTACCAGCGCTTGAAGGGCTTCTTGTGCATAACCAGCGATCTGTCCAGCATCACTAAAGCCGGAAAGCGTGGCCGCTGTTTTCTCAGATGGCAGTTCACCTAGCGCTACAAGCGAGCGGTACAAGAGTGTAAATAGCTCCTGCCTAGTGATCTGAATCTCTGGCTGGAATTGATTATCACCCGAACCCGTTGCTACCCCAAGACGCTTAGCTGTAGCAAGATAATTCGTATAATACGTATTGCCTGCATCTGCAAAATTATCAGCAGCAATGGCATCCGGTGTGATGTCATAAGCCTTGAGCAACAAGACGATGAACTGCCCTCTAGTGATTGCAGCATTAGGACTGTAATGTTCAGCATCCGTACCAGATGTGATACTACGTGCTGCCAAGAAACCTACTGCATGGCTATACCATGAGGCATCTGGAACATCTGCAAAGCTCACTTGATTATATCCAATAATATATTGGGAGAAATGTGTGGTTACGAAATCTACAGTTCCCTTAGCGGTATTGTAATTTCCACGTACATTGTCCAAACTTCCAGTGCTGTTAATGTGATACACAATAACCGCATCTGACCGTTCTCCCGCTTGCAGCACGTACGGTACGCTGACACGAACACTGCCCCCACCGAAGGTGGAAATCGTGCTTTCACCCGCTATAACCGACAAGTCATAAACCGGTCTGTCTCCGAGAACAGCCTTGCCTTCTGCCGTTAATGACACCTTCGCGATTCTAATAATGATGTCTCCGGCATCTGAAGCTGCACTAATGCTTGCCAATGATTTGGCATCAAACGTAATCGTACCCACATTCTCATAATCAATGGTAATCTCCGCCTTCGTTCCGGCGGCTAACTCATTAATTATGCTTCTTGGAAGAGTAAGTTCAGCTGTTTGAGTATCTGAAGTAGCTGCAACACTAATTTCAAGAACAGCTTTCTTCCCATCAGCTTCTGCCTTCTTAGCGAGACTCACGAATTCAGCAGCCGTTTCTTTTGTGATCGTTGCAGTAGTCACTCCTGTGGTTTTATCCGTTTTAGTTGCTGCTGTTGCTGATAGGTTCACGGTACTCCCTGCTGTTGCCGTAGCAACCAGTTGAGGGCTTGCTGATGGTGTTGGTGTAGTCGTGCTCGGTGTAGAATTGCCACCTGTTCCACCTGTTCCAGGATCTGAAATAGGCACATAGGCCGGAACAACAATGTCAGTCGCTGGACTTGCCTTATAACCTTCTTTGGCTGCGTATCTCACTTGATACGTGCCCGGTATTAATCCTGTGATTTCTTTATCTGGTGCATACACATAATTAGTTACACTCGACAGCTTATATTCTAAGGCTGTCGTGGTTCCCGTAATTCTTCCATCATTGTTCGCTGCTGAGGTAGGAGCAACTCCCTGTAACCCAGTTGGAGCTGCTTGTTCCGCAGTGAATGCTGGAACGATTACATCTGCTGCTCTACCCGCGTTAAATCCTTCTTTAGCTGCGTATCTTACCTGATAGATACCCGGCACCAGTCCAACGATCTCTACATCTGATGCGTAGACATAATCGGTAACCGTAGACAGCTTATATTCCAGCGCTTTCGTAGTTCCTATAATTTTACCGTCGTCATTGGCTGCACTGGTTGGTGCTATACCTACTAATCCTGTAGGTGCCGCTTGCTCACCATATGCCGGGACTTCAACTGTAGCGTCTTTACCTACGCTGTATCCCTCTTTTGCCGCATATCGCACATTATAGAAGCCCGGAGTAAGACCAGTGATAGCTGTACCTGTTACAGGTTTATAATCAGCTTCTCCAACGCCTTTATACTCCTGTCCTTCAGCAGAACCCGTAATTTGCCCATCATCATTAGCTTCAGAAGTAGGTGCTACGCCTACCAGTCCTGTCGGGGCTGCTTGTTGATGGGTGTAAGCAGGAACTTCCACACTTACGTCTTCGCCAGCATTATAAGGAATGATTGTGGGTCCAGCTGCGGAAGTTGGCCCTTGATAGCCCGATGTAGCGGCATATCTTACCTTATAAACACCAGGTGCAAGCCCTGTAATGGCTGATCCCGAAGCTGGGGTGTAAGCCTCGTCTCCAGCAAGCTTAAATTCCAATGCTGCACTGGTGCCTACAATTTGCCCATCCTTATTGTCGGCCGCTGTTGGTGCTACACCGGTAAGTCCTGCCGGTACAGCTTCGAGTCTGGAGAATATTTTATCCAGCGCTGTTGTAGTGTTATTGTATCTGGCTCCGATTGGGTAATTAGCCTGCACGTAATCCGGTTGGATATTCGTCCAGCTGTACATAAGTTCAACATGCCCTAGAATCGGTGAGTTTTTGCCTCCTGCCTCCTTGTTGTCCTTGTTATAAGTGAACAGATATGGAACTTGAAGTCTGTCTCCGCTCACGGTGTTTCCAAGTCCATCTACATAACTAATTACAGTTGGTTTGGCAGCTGAATTGTTTTCGGTCTTGATATTGGTCAGATAAGTACGAACCAGATCAACATAAAGCTGCGCATACGGATGATTAGTGGTTCTAATCTGAAGCTCATTATTATTATGCGGATTTGCACTGCCCTTAGTGCCGCTGTTGTTATTAGGCTCAGCAACGGTCACACCAGCATCCAACTTAGTGTCGAAGAAGTAGATCTTATTGATATTATGTTTTTTGGCATATTCGTTGATATATTTAATCACCGCTTGCGTGTTAGGGCACCACGACCCGCCTAACAAAATCGCATAGTTTCCCTCACTCGCTAAAATTTGCTTCAGCTGATGATAGGTCACATGTTCATAAACAAGCGTGCCATCCGCTTCGTTGAAGATCGTAGGTTTTCCCTCATTTTCCCCTTCATAGTTCTTATTAAATGCAGCCTTGATATAAGCCGACTCGTCGATAGTGTCATATCGGGAAGCGGCACCCAGCACCTCACTTACTGATGTTTTATACGTATTAACCTTCGCCGCATCAAGTGTTCCGTTCGTCAGGAACTCATTCCACGAATAGCTCTTATCCAGGTAGGATACGACAGGAGCACTATTTCCCTGTGCATCCTTGTGATCCTTGTTGTATACCAATAAGAATGGAGACTCGAGCTTGTTAGCAGTCACAACTTCCCCGTTTTTATTGGTATAGCTGACATTGCGTTCTGGATCATCTTTGGAAGACAGATTTAAATTCTTCAAATACTTGTTGACCAGATCAACATATTTATAGGCAAATTTATTATTGCTGTCTGCAATCTGAAGGGTGTCCCCGTCCAGCTTAGTATCAAAGTTATAAATCGTAGAGATGCCATATTCCTTGGCTGCCTCGTTGATAAAGCCGATATCGGCCTGTGTATTCTCGCTCCAAGCGCCGCCAACCAGAACAGCGTATGTGCCTTCACTCTCAAAAAGATGAACGATATCTTCATACGTTGCTGTTTTAAATACATGGTTAGCATCATTTAGATGGTCATAGACATGACTGAAATAGTCAAACTGGTTAACGCCACCTTGGGAAGAGGTTATAACCTCTGCGTTATCCGGATTAGCATAAGCTCTTCCTGCCTGTGTAGGCAGGAAGAGCAGGGAGGCTGCCAGCAGCAGCGTTACAATTTTTTTGATAGTTAATGGTCGTATCATTATGTGCACCTCGCCTTAAATAGGTTTATGGGATGAATGGGCTGAAAGGAATCCTGAATGAGCCTGCTGCTCATCAAGGACAAACCTCTTCCTCAGCGGCTGGTGCCGGTGCGGGTGCCTGAACCGTTTCCGCTGGAGCAGCTGCTGGTGCGCTGACCGTGGATGCAGGTGCAGAAGACGATGTTTTCGGTTGAGAAGACTCAACTACCGGAGCCGGGGTCGCTTTAACTACCTCTGTTGTAGAGAAGGTTATAGCTTTTTTGGAAGGTGTCTCCGTTGCTTTTGCTACAGGAGCGGCGGTTTCCTTAGGCTGTTCAGATACAACAGGAGCTGCGGTCGGCTGAACGGCTTTAGCGGTTACGTTTGCTTTTGGAGCAGTCGTAGGCGCAGCAGTTGGCGCAGGCGTTGCCGCGCTGGTTTGCGGTTTAACAGATGCAGATACCGTTGTTGCAGCTGTTGCCGTCTTAGCGGTGTCCGCAGCCGGGGATGCGGTTGCTTTAGGCTGAGCTGCGCCCGCTTCTGGAGCTGCTGAAGCAACAACCTTCGCCGCAGAATCAACAGCTGCTGGGGCCGCAGTAGCTTCTGCCGTGACTGTCTCTGCTGCTGGAGCCGAAGCTTCCGGCTGGACAGCTTCTGTTACAGGAGCTGCAGTAGCTTCTGCCTGAACAACAACTGCTGCCGCAGAAGTAGCTACTGGTAAAGCTGCTGCGGTTACTGCTGTATTACTACTCTCTTGAATGGGTGCTGCCTCTGCTGTTTTTTTGTTAGCGGATACCGCGGCATACGTCAATGCGGAGAAGACGATAGCGGCGGCAACCAAAGAGATCGAAAGCTTTTTCATATGTGTACCATCCTTTTCAAATAAAATAAGAGACCCCTTCATTACATTCTTGTACCTTAAATCCGTAACTCTCCCTTCTCTAAAGTTAAAAAAAAAGAGACTCAACGGGACGCAATTTACGCGTCTTTCGTTGAATCTCCGGCTGTCCAGTCGATTCCAATTGGCTTGTGATTAAGTTCCATATTATTCATGCCATAGTGCCTTGTCAATCAATTTTTATTTTTCGCATGGTTTTTATCGGAATTAATTATTTTTAACATATAATTACATTGACTTTACTATAAATTCTATATAGATTGATCTCAATAGGATTAATCACATTAAAAAACTAGGTTTAAGGGGGTATTGGTAGTGAACATAGATAACAACTTATTATCCGCCATCGAAACGAACTGGTATGGATTTGTCGCTTCCATATTTGTGTTTGCAATTTTGTTTCTACTGGCACGTAAACGAATTGGATTTGGCACCCGGGTACTCATCGGACTTGGCATCGGACTTATTGCCGGTATATTCTTTCAATACTTCGATTTAGAGACCAAAGCTATTAGCACATTCGGCAGCATTTATGTCAGCTTGATCCGCATGCTCGTCATTCCTTTAGTATTCGTACTCGTATTAAACAGTATTTCTTCCTTAACCAATCTGGAGTATCTACGCAAAATCGGGATCAAAACCTTCGCCTGGTTCCTCGGAACAACTGGCATCGCTTCTATTATCGGCCTATCGGTTGCGCTGCTGTTCAATCCCGGCCAAGGTATACAACAAGATGTACCCGCAGATTTTGCTGCCCGGGAAATCCCGACCTTCTCCCAGGTTATCCTCGATCTTGTTCCATCTAACCCTGTTAATGAAGCAGCTACGGGTAAGGTTGTGCCTCTACTCATTTTCGCCATCTTCTTAGCAGTAGCTATAATCAAGATTGGCTCCAAGAAACCCGAAGCCGTCAAGCCTGTACGTGATCTTATTGAATCCCTGACACTGATACTGCATCAGGTTGTGAAATTCATTATTCGCCTGACCCCTTATGGCGTATTCGCACTGATTGCCGGAATCACCGCACGTTATGGCTGGGAGACGTTGCAGGAGCTAGGCAGTGTAATTATAACCTCGTACGTAGCAATGATTATACATTTTGTACTTATCTTTGGCGGATTGGTTCTATTAGTAGCGAAGGTGAATCCAATTCGTTTCTTCCGCAAAGTGTACCCAACCATTACCGTTGCCTTCACAACCAGAAGCAGCTACGCAACCCTTCCGGTCAATCTCGAAGTGATTACGAAGCGGCTTCATGTCTCCCCGCGGATCGCGAGCTTTATTGCACCGTTAGGGGCATCTGTGAACTTTAATGCGTGCGGTGGGATTTGGCCAGCTATTGTGGCTGTATTTACCGCTCAAGTATTCGGTATTGATCTGAACTGGACCGACTATATTACACTGGTATTAGTAAGTATTATTTCTTCCATTGGTGTAGCTGGCGTACCTGGACCTGCCGTAATCTCCACCACGGTAGTCTTAACTGCTCTCGGCCTGCCGCTTGAAGGAATCGCTATCGTTGCAGGTGTTGAAGCGCTCATCGATATGGGCCGTACCGCTGTAAACGCAACTGGAACAGCTGTAACAGCTCTGTTAGTAGCTAATTCCGAAGGTGAATTTGACCGCGAAGCGTTTAATAGCAATGATGACGATGATATTCTCTTGAGCACCGTTTAAAAGCTGAGACTGTAAAAACCTCCGGAAGCTGCGTAAAGGAGAGCGCCCGGAGGTTTTTTTTGCATAGATTCATATTGGATTCATCTTCTTATAGCATACTAATTCTTTCCCGCTTTTTAGCAGAAGCTAGACAAGTCTCGATCAATTGCATGCCCAGCACTGCATCCTCAGGTGCAAATAATTTTTTTCCTGTAAATACTGCGGCGGCAAAATCATCGACCTCCCGTGTATAGGGATTCGCCCCGGTGGCATCAACCCGTCTTACCCCTTCTCCCGTATGCACAAAAAATTCGGCATCCTCATCTCTAGCATTAAAAGGCATAGGCACTTCAATCATTCCATCGGTCCCCAGAATCTCTAACAGCTGGCGGTTATATGCCCACATCCCGCAATCAAAAATCAGGCTTAGCCCCTTCGGAAACTCTACCAGCCCTGAAGCCATCATATCTACATTGTCATGCTCCGGAGAGAACATAGCCTGTACTGTCACGGCTTCCGGTTCAGCTCCGAACAGCAGTCGTGCTGCACTTAGCGGATAACAGCCGATATCATAAAGCGAGCCGCCGCCCCAAGCGGATTTAAAGCGAATATTAGAGGTATCTGTAGCGTCATTATAAGTAAAAGTGCCTCGAATGGAGCGTAATTCGCCAATTTCACCGCTAGAGATAATCTCTTGCAATTCCGCAATCCGAGGATGATGCCGATACATATAAGCTTCTGCCAAATGGACTCCAGCATCATTACAAGCTTTTACCATCTCAGCCGCTTCTTCACTGTTCAGCGCGATCGGTTTCTCACATAAGATATGTTTGCCAGCTTCCGCCGCACGGATTACCCATTCCCGATGGAGGTGATTTGGCAGTGGAATATACACTGCATCAATATCCTTATCCGCCAGTAATTCCTCATAGCTGCCGTAAGCTTTATCTATTCCGAACTCTGCGGCTACAGCGCTGCTTTTTTCTAAACCGCGACTGGCTACCGCTGTGATCATTCCCGTCTCCGAATCCATTATAGCCGGCATCACTGAACCTGTCGCAATCTGCGCGCAGCCCATGATTCCCCAGCGAAGTTTTTGCACCATCGTTGCTAACCTTCTTCCTTATAGATTACTTACTATACTTAAAGCCACCTTATCATAGAATGAAACGTTTCTCTAACAGAAAGAAGCCTGCAAATTGCAAAAAAACAGTGCCAAAAGGAGCTCCAACCCCGATAGACACTGCTTTTTTATAAAATATGAATGTTTATATTAGTGCATTTAACAGCACAGCCGCACCCAGCACAACTATACGTGCAAGGTTCATCAATACGAAGTTTTTGACGGCAAGAATAAAGGTACTCGCCTTCTCCTGTTTCTCTGTGAACAAGGCAATATTTCGGCGCAGCGGGATCAGCGTAAGTAGAATCAACAGAACCAGAATAGGGTTAATCCCTAAGATCAGCAGCACTACAAGATCCAGATAAGAGACATAGTAGAGATATTTAAAAAGCACAAGCGCATTGCGGCGGCCAATGTACACCGGAAGCGTATACCTTCGATTCTCCACATCCTCATCAATATCACAAATATTATTAGCGAGCATAATCCCTGCGATCCCCAAAATAGCGGGCATGGAAAACCAGAAAAGGTACAGCACTTCCACGATGTTGATATTCAAGCTGACCCAGCCGTTCTGGAGCAGCAGTGAAACCACATGCTCATCCGTATGGATATAGGCAGAGATAAAAATAATAACAAAGCCCATAAACAAACCGGAGAACAGCTCACCTAACGGCATCCGCGAGATGGGAATCGGCCCGAACGAATAAAGTATACCGATCAAGAACGACAGTCCACCCAGCAAAAAGACCAGCAAACCCGTCTGAGTGACAAGCGCAATCCCGCCCCCTGCTGCCAGCGCCAGCAAAATCACAATCGTCGCCACGACGGTGCGCTCTTTTAGCTTAAAATGAACAATCGCATTATGCGTCTCGTAGCCGTAGCCGTGGGTTTTAGAAGCTTTTTTGAAATCGTAATAGTTGTTAATCGCCGTCGTCGCCATATCGAAGCTAAGCAAAGACACGAACATCAATCCAAAACGCAGTACGTAAAAATCCTCAAACCGGTACAGGGCGTACAACGTTCCCATTAGAAACGGAATAATACTGGCTACCTTCGTCGGCAGCTCCACAAATCTTAGAAAGCTTTTAATATTCACACCATACACCCTTATCTGTCAAATGAGCCTGCGAGGCATTACTATTCAGTTGTTGTAACCGTCACTGGGGACCATTCTGCAATAACTGTTTGTCCATGTACAGACACACTGCCTTCAGGACTCAGATCCTTCTCTGTCATAATTCCGAGCGCTACAGTGAAGTTATTGAATTTAAGCGGAATATTTTTCTCGCGGCGTACTTCCTTGCCGTTCAAATAGAATACAGCCTCATCATTGCCACGGTGATAGGTAATACGGTACGTATTGAATTCCCGTGGTTTGAAATCCGTATCTTCTTTAAAGATGCAGAAGTATTTCGTTCCAGTGCTTTCTGGTACTTGTACACCCGGGAACGGCAAAATACCATATACACTAGCGTATTTATCATTTCCCGCGAAGAAATCAAGCGCAGCGCCTGTCGTGAAATCCAGCAGGTTCAGCGATACATATCCATCATACAGATCTCCAGGTGCAGTTTCTTGTGTACGGCAACGAATTTGCAGCTCAATGCTAATCTCTCCTGCTTCCGGAATCTCCACTGGCTTGGCTGAATAATACATGTGCTTGGCATTGTCCAGAATTTGCACTTGATGATTCTCGCGAGATAACTTCGCACGTACATACAGGGTGTCATTACGAACGATAACTACAGCCTCCGGCTCACGGTAAGCCCAAAATGATCCGTCAGGCAGTGTAAATCCACCCGTCTTCCAGACCTTTCCTTCTTCTAAAATGGAGTGGAAATCCCCAAGAACCATGCGATTGCCTTTAACTTGTTGTTCTTCTGCCATCAATACCTTGTCCTTCTTTTCCATGAAAGCTCACTCCTTCTGTAGTCCATCTATTAGTATCAGATCAAGCCTTGAATTAATAAAGTTATTGCCATTACTACTCCGCAGCGTACGGAGGCTTTTTGTGAAGCACCCATCAGCGGGATATAAGCCGGCGAAGCATTATGTTGCTTGAGACTACTGTAAATGCGCAGCGGCCAGAAAGCTGTAACCAGCGCCAGCAGTGCGTAAACAGGAAGTACACCCAACAGCACACAGACTATCACCGAAGCGTAGCCAGTGAAAAGAAGTACACGTGAGAATACAAGTGCCTTTTGTTCTCCCCATACTACAACAAGCGTAAGCTTACCCGCCTGCTCATCCGCTTTCCAATGTAGGAAATGGTGATTAAACAACAATAATGTAGTTAAAAATCCGACAGGCAGCGAGAGAATTACAGGCTTCATGCTAAACTGACCGGTTTGTACGAAATAGGAGCCTAATACAGGCATAATCCCAAAAGCAATAAAAATGGCCATCTCACTATAACCTTTGCCGCGATAGCCATAACGCAGTGGCGGAGCCACATAGAAATAAGCGATTAAAGCACCAACAAGTACAAACCAGAGGATATTCCAACCGCTATATATACTAAGAATCCCACCACAGATAAGGGCAATCGCCAGCATACTCCAGGTCATCCTTGCATAAAAAGACTCCGAGAGGATCCCACCTGTCAGTAGCCCGGAGTTTGTGCTGATTTCACCAGCGGAATTCTTTGCTTCTGTATCGGTTCCGTTGCGGAAGTCCCACAGATCATTCACCATATTGGAGAACAAATGCGCCGAAATCGCCCCTATTAATGTAAGAATAAATAAAACCGGATGGAATGTCCCTTCCCATACATATGCCCCAACGGTCCCCAAAACAATCGGGATGAGCATAACAGAAAAACTCCAAAACCGGGTCGCCTTGGTAAATAATGTCCATTTGTTCACTTCAAGCTTACCGCCTTTTTCATATGATTTGATAATAATTATCACTGACTATTATACATCAATTTTCGATAGATTGTGAAGATTATCACTGCATATAATGTCTATTCTTGACATAATATTTCCGTTTGTTTGGTCAAGTAACTTGATAATGGAAGATAAAAATGTAAACAATTCCTTATTTCACGCAGGACCCCTATTTTACGACAAAAAATGAGTGTTGTTTTATAGGCAAGCACATACCGATATGATATGATAGGCAAGCCTATGAACAGCGCCCCTTACGGGCTGTTTTTAAGAGCGTAAAACTATATATAATAATGGAGGCTTTTACTGTCATGTCAGCGCAATCCCCTAACACCCAATCTGTCAAAATCGTCACTGCCGACCCTAGCGCCATCGGGCTATTCGGACTGGCTATTGTCACATTGGTCGCTTCTTCACAGAAGCTTGAATTTACAACAGGACTTAGCTATGTTATTCCTTGGGCTATCTTCCTGGGAGCATTCGCGCAGCTATTCGCCGCCATTCAGGATGCTAAGCACAACAATACCTTTGGTATGACCGCCTTTGGCGCCTACGCTTTCTTTTGGTTCGGCATGGCTAGCAGCTGGCTGATCAAGCTTGGCGTATTTGGTCCAACGCTTGCGGAGGCTGTAGATCCTAAGCAGCTCGGATTTGTATTTTTGGGTTACTTGATCTTCACACTCTTTATGACGATTGGTGCCGTTGAGGCAAATAGAGTTCTGCTTATCATTTTTGTATTGATAGATTTTCTTTTTATCGGACTAACCTTTGATTCCTTTGGGATCGCTCCAGAATTCTTCCATAAGCTTGCTGCTTGTGCTGAGCTTGGTATTGGTATTGTGTCCCTTTACGGATGTGGAGCATCCGTGCTAAACGCTCATTTCGGCCGTAGCTTCTTACCAATTGGAGCTCCGCTGGGCATCTTCAAAAAATAGAAATTGTTCTGATCTGAAACTAATACTTTTGCAAGCCGAAAGGATGCTGAGACTATGCATGTCCTGTCCTCTTCTGAATTAGCGGTAACTGCTATTTTCGCCCTTATTCTCGCAGTTATTGCCTATCTGATCATTCGGAATATCCCGAAGATGGTTGGCGATATTGCGGCTTTTCGCAAAAGAACACTGGTTTGGACCCAAGTTTCACTGGTACTAACGGTGCTTCAATTAAATTTCAAGGCAGGCGATTGGCGCTTTTCTATCGTCCTTGGACTCATCGTGTTATTTACCGGAGCTATTTGGCTGTCCGCCCGTTATTACGACATCAGTCGCAATGCAGATCCAGAATCTAAAGATCCTGAAGTACATTAGTAAATCTCAAGCTCCCGAAAGGGGGCTTTTTTTATAATTTCAGAAAGCTTCTTCGCATAGTTCTCCCCACCACAACCATACTAATGACATTCTAATAAAAGTAACGGGAGGATTATCAGGGTGAGCAAAAAAATCAATCTGCTAATGTTCAGTGGGGAATACGACAAAGCGATGGCTGGACTGATCCTAGCGAATGCCGCAAGAGATATCGATGCCGAGGTTACCATGTTCTTTTCATTCTGGGGTCTATTTTTGGTGCGTGATCCGGAGAAAATGACCCTTGAGGACAAGAGTATCTACGAGAAGCTGATGGATGTTATTACACCGAAGGGTCCTGGGCAGTTGCCACTCTCTCATCTGAACTTCAGCGGGCTGGGACGAATGATGCTGGAGGAAATGATGGAGGAACAAGGCGCACCGAAGCTGATTCATTTTCTAAAAGGGGCTCGTAAAAAAAACATCAAATTCTATGCCTGCAAGCTTTCTGTGGAGATCATGGGCTTTAAGCCCGAGGAACTGCTGCCAGAGGTCGAAATCATCGATGCTGCGGCATATTTAAAAGATGCTTTAGAAAGTGATGTACAGTTATTTATTTAAAGTCTGACTAGGCTTTAACCCAATCCCCCATGCAGGCATATACTGTTGCCATAGAAACTACTGGCACGCCGAAAATACACCCCATTAACTTAGCACTGACGGCGTACGGGCTGGAGGGAATATCCGTGCTAAACATCATCCACGCCTCTTCTGCAGAGACGCCCGCTTCATTACAAGACCATTTTGATACTTTTCGTGGTCACACCATCGGCATTCGGCATCAGATCACCACCCCATATGGCAGACAACCGCTTCTGTATGCCGATTGGACCGCAAGCGGGCGCCTATATGAACCGATCGAACGCAAGTTGCAGGAAGCCTTCGGTCCCTACGTCAGCAATCCACATACAGATTCCAACACCACCGGACTAATCATGACGCAGGCTTATAATGAAGCTCGCCAAATCATTAAGAACCATGTAAATGCCGGCCCTCAGGATGTACTGCTCTTCTGCGGCAATGGAACAACAGGAGCCGTGAACAAGCTGCAGCGTATCATGGGATTAAGGCTCCCGGAATGGCTACAGGAACATAATAACCGCGCGCTGGAAGATCGCCCCGTTATCTTCACCAGCCATATGGAGCATCATTCCAATATTCTTCCTTGGCAGGAGGGGCTTGGTGACGTCGTTACCATTCCCGCCGGAAAGGACGGAAATATTGACCCCCAGCAGCTTGAAGACCAGCTGCGATTATACCCCAATCGCCGTTTCAAGATTGGTTCATTTACAGCTTGTTCTAATGTGACTGGAATTCAGACGCCTTACGCAAAGCTAGCGGCTGCTATGCATCGTCATGGGGGCGTGTGTTTTGTGGATTTTGCCGCCAGTGCTCCCTACGTGCCTATCAATATGCACCCACCTTCCCCATTGGAGAAGCTTGATGCGATCTTTTTTTCTCCGCATAAATTTCTGGGTGGGCCGGGCACAAACGGCGTTCTAATCTTTGATGAAGCGCTGAACAATGGACGTATTCCTGACGAACCGGGTGGAGGTACAGTAGCCTGGGTCAACCCTTGGGGAGGACGCCGCTACACTAATGCGATTGAGATGCGGGAAGACGGGGGAACACCGGGGTTTTTACAGGCTTTTCGCACGGCACTTTGCGTGAAGCTGAAGGAGCAGATGAATGGAAACGGTCAATATATGGTGATGAGAGAGCACGAGCTGTGTCAGCAATTATTGGCAGGACTCAGCGACATACCGGAGTGCTCACTGCTGGCCGGAGATCATACAGAACGTCATGGAATCGTCTCTTTTACACTGCGCGATATTCATTACAACCTTGCTGTCCAGCTGTTGAATGACCGTTTCGGCATACAAGCTCGAGGCGGCTGCTCTTGTGCAGGTCCATACGGACATTACCTGCTCGGATTAGGGTGGACGCAATCCGCTCAGATTGCCGGAGCAATCATGAGCGGCGACCAATCCTTCAGACCAGGGTGGATTCGCATCTCTCTACATCCCATTATGACTAATCAGGAAGTAGAGAGAATTGTATCCGCTGTAAGGAGTATTGCGACCCATGTCCAGCAATGGAAGCAGGACTATCTTTACGATACTTCCACGAACAGCTGGAATCATATCTACGTGAAGCATTCACCCGAGATGAAGCTCCAAGAACTCTTCACCGTGTAACATTCTAACTTATCACACGTTGCCCTTCACCATGTCCAAATCAGCAGCACTGGCATTGGAGATGACTTGTTCTACATTTTTGCAGCCCGGAATTACACTGGTTACTGCGGAATGCTGGAGGCACCAAGCCAAAGCCCACTGCGCCATATCCAGACCTGATGGCACTTCATTGGCAGCAATTTCTGCTACTGCGCGCAGCTGCTTTTGTCTTACATCCTCTTTATGGTTCGCTCGCACATCACCCTGAGCAAAAATCGCATCTGGCTTATACTTGCCGCTCAAATAACCACTGGCTAACGGAACGCGAGCTAACACACCTAATTGATGCTCGATGCACAGCGGAAGAATCTCTTCTTCAGGTTGACGATCCAGCCGATTATATACTACTTGTATGGCCTCTGCCTGCACATCCGCTGCCGCAGAGGTCTGATGCACCCCCGAGCCCGATGCACTGATCGACACGCCTAAATGACGGATTTTACCGGCTTGCTTCTGTCTGTCGAGCATACTCCACAGCTTATCATTATCGAACTGCTCATCCGTTCCGGAATGGAATTGATAGAGGTCGACATACTCTGTTTGGAGTGCGCGTAGGGAGTCGTCCAGCTGCTTAAGCACATCCTCAGCACGCCATAGCTGTTCCCGCTGCAAATGCCCTTGAAAATGATGGCCAAATTTCGTAGCTACAACCCAGTCCTCGCGTTTGCGGCGCGCCAGATAATCCCCGATGAACTTCTCCGACAAGTGATCTCCGTAACATTCTGCCGTATCAATCAGGTTAATCCCCAGCTCCCCAGCCTTATCCAGCATGGCATCGACTTCAGCCTGAGTGAAATCCTTGCCCCACTCTCCGCCAAACTGCCAAGTCCCTAGGCCAATCACCGAGACATTCATTCCTGTACTGCCAAGCTTACGATATTTCATCATCATTTCCTCCTTTATTCTATTTAGATTTAGGAATTCAAGTTAATTCTGACACTATACTAAGCTATCTTGTTCCCATCCTGTGCTGTTCTAGCAAAACGCGCTTCGATGGCTTTGACTCCCCATAACGACAGCCCGATAAACAACAGAACATAGATAATCTCCCACGGCTGGCGAATGAAGCGTTCCAGATCATTGCCAATGTATGAAACTGCGAATACCATAATCGCTTTACCCACCGTAAGCGCAAGAAGATACGAACGGAACCTCATCCCGGCAAGCCCTGCTGCCATATTAATCACAACAAAAGGTCCTACCGGAAATATACTAAGCAGAAAAACATAGCTGAATCCGCTTTGCCGCACCCATGTCATGCTTTTGGCTACTTTGGGCCGTGCTGCCCATTTTCGCAAATAACGATGGGAGGCTACTTTGCGGATAATCCAAAAGGTAGTCACACAACCTGCAACCAGACCGATCCAAGAATACAAAAAACCTAACCATAAACCATATACGGCCCCATTTAGCCCTACGATCGCAATAGTTGGTAGTGGTGGTATAAATGATTTCATAAACGTTAACGCAATGCCCGGAAAGGGCCCAAACGAACGATATTGTTCCAGCAGATGCCGCAGATTATCCTCTGTCAGCCAAGACATAATATCAAGAAAATACATAACCAGCTGATCTCCTCATCCGATTGGAATTCTTAACACTTGGTCTCAATTATACACGAAGTTGCGTTCATTCCTACAGTGCATAAGGTTATGATCATTCATTCAGAAACGTTGGATCTATAAACTACCACCGAGCAGGACTTAGCGTTCGTTCTAGCCATTGAACAAAGTGAGCTTAATCGTGCCTATATCGGACAGTGGAGTAAAGAGGAGCACAATACGGCTATCCAGGATCCAGATATCCTGCATCTTACAATTTGGGAGAGGTCCGGGAAAAGAGTCGGCTATATCATCGTAACAGGACTTCAAGATATTTATCTTACCGTTTGTATTAAACGAATCGTCATCCATTCCAAAGGGCTTTGGTTATAGCAAACTGTCGCTTCATCTCGTGAGCGACTGGATCTTCCAGCACACCGAGACGTATCGGCTATGGTTAGATGTTAGAGATCACAACCACAGGGCTCGCCATGTCTACGAAAGCTGCGGCTTTACACTGGAAGGCACTCTACGTGATTGTATAAAGGTTGAGGGACATTTTGAATCTCTGCATATCATGTCCATATTACGGCATGGGTATATAGAGCGTGAGCAGCAACAGCAGAAGAAATAAATTAGGGAAATCCTCCCTGATTTTTGGACTGTCAGGTGCCTATAACTGCAAATCAGGGAAAACTTCCCTAATATTCAGCGAATTTGCGCAAAATCGGCATATTTCACTGATTTTTAGGGATATTTTCCCTAAAACGTCTATTTTGGGACCCTAATCAGCTACTTTTTAGGGAGGATTTCCCCAAAAAGTATATTCCGAGACGATAATCGGCTATTTTCAGGTAGGTTATCTCCTCGCACCCTTTCATGGGCACAATAAAAAGCCGAGCGGCAAGTTCCCTATCCTACGTGGGCTCACTACTCAGCTTTCAATTCCATTCCCTTCAAACCTCTCCACTGTAACAACCCGCCTGCTCACCTTCCGCCCTCAACCCCGCAACCACAAGGGTTGTCACGTACTTACGGGCATCCGCTGTGAGCAGTAACAGATCTACCGAGCTTTTAGCCGGCTCCCCTCTGACAAACTTTATTCGGGCACCGTCCAAATCCTCTTGGATGCCGGCAATCGTATACCCTTTAAAAAGCAGCCCATCAATCTCCTGCTGTTCTTTGGCATATTCCGCAAAAGCAGACATTAGACTACACCTCCGCTGATTTCTGCCTTAGAAGGAAGAGGAGCCTCCGCTGCAAAACGTTTGCGTTTCAAATATTTTCCCGAACCTGCTTTGCCGACAAATTGTTTGTCACGAATAACAAATTCACCTCGACTGAGAACAGAAACAGGCTCTCCCTTCACTTCAAAGCCCTCAAACGCATTATAATCTACGTTCATATGGTGCGTGTCCGCAGAAAGGGTTCTTTCTACAGAAGGATCAAAAATGACCAGATCAGCGTCACTACCTACTGCGACCGTGCCTTTTTGCGGATACAAGCCAAACAGCTTGGCGCTAGAGGTAGCAATAATGTCTACGAATTTGTTCAATGAGATCCGGCCTTTCTGCACACCTTCCGAATATAGAATCGTAAACCGGTCCTCGATGGTCGGCCCACCGTTCGGGATTTTGGAGAAATCGCCAAGCCCCAGATCCTTTTGTCCTTTGAAATCAAACGAGCACTGGTCAGAGCCAATCGTCTGCAAGCTGCCGCTCCATAGCGCATCCCACAGAACATCCTGATTCCACTGCTCACGCAGGGGCGGAGACCACACGTATTTGGCACCTTCGAAATTAGGCTTTTCCAGCGCCGTCTGATCCAGCACTAAATACTGTGGACAAGTCTCACCGTATACGCGCAGTCCCTTTTTACGCGCTTCAGCAATCTTCCAAGCGGCTTCCGCACAGGTCACGTGTACAACATACAGCTGAGAATCTGTCAGTTCGGTTAGATAAGCTGCGCGTCCCGTAGCTTCACCCTCCAGCTCCGGCGGGCGGGTCAGCGCATGAAAGATCGGATCAGTGTTGCCTGCGGCCAAGGCCTGCTCAACAAGATATTCAATGACATCTCCATTCTCCGCATGCACCATAACGAGCGCACCTTCTTTTTTCGCGGCTTGAAGGGTCTTAAAAAGTGTGCCGTCATCCGCCTGAAAAGTATTCTTATAAGCCATAAATACTTTGAGCGAGGTAATGCCTTCTTTCTCAATTATCTCCGGAAGCTCACCCAGTACTTTATCGTTTAATTCTGAGACCATCAGGTGGAAGCTGTAATCAATCACCGCTTTATCCTGCGACTTATGATGCCATGTATCTACGGCTTGCTGTAGCGGTTGTCCTTTGGTGGTTAAGCAAAAATCAATGACAGTGGTCGTTCCGCCATATGCAGCTGCAATGGTTCCCGTCTCAAAATCATCAGCTGTAACCGTGCCGCCAAAAGGCATATCCAGATGCGTATGAGGATCAATGCCTCCAGGAAAAACATAACACCCCGAGGCATCTATAATTTCCGCACCAGGGACATCCAAATGAAGGCCAATCTCCGTAATAACCCCGTTTTCAATCATCACATCGCCTGTATAAGTATCTGCTGCGGTAACGATGATGCCATTTTTAATAATCTTTTTCATCCTTACACCACCTCCACTTCCGAATAGGTGCCATTCAAACTCCCGATCACTTTCTGCCGCTGGTTCCAGGTCAGTGGGGCTGCCCCGGTATCGACTGGAACCATATCGATCGCGCCGTCTGCTGGACAGACAATAGAACAAAGATTACAACCTACACAATCTTCCTCGCGGACCTGTAGAATAGCTTTCCCATCTGCATTAGTTAACATATCAATACACTGATGTGAAGCATCTTCGCAGGCAATATGGCATTTATTACAGTTAATGCAGTTGTTCTCATTAATACGGGCAACGACCTTATAGTTGAGATCCAGATCACCCCAGTTGGAGTACCGGGATACCGATTTACCGATTAACTCTGTTACGGAAGCCAAACCTTTGTCATCCAAATAGTTGTTCAGGCCATCGATCATTTCCTCCACAATCCGGAAGCCATGATGCATGACCGCTGTACATACTTGAATGCCCGTTGCACCCATCAACATGAATTCAACAACATCCTGCCAGGTCGAAATCCCTCCAATACCGGAGATAGGAATGCCGACTCCCCGGTCACGGGCACACTCGGCCACCATACTAAGCGCAATTGGTTTCACAGCCGGCCCGCAGTAACCGCCATGCGCACCCTGACCCCCAACATTCGGAATGGTGTTCCAGCTATGAATATCTACACCAGCAAGACTGTTGATCGTGTTGATCATACTAATCGCGTCCGCTCCACCCTTAACCGCATGGCGGGCAACGACGGTGATATCCGTAATATTAGGCGTCAGCTTCACAATCACCGGGGTCGTCGCAACTTCTTTTACCCAGGTGGTCTGTGCCTGCACCAGATCAGGCTGCTGCCCCGAAGCAGCGCCCATTCCACGCTCAGCCATCCCGTGCGGACAGCCAAAGTTAAGCTCCAGACCGTCTACACCCACATCCTCTACCCGCTTAACAATCTCATGCCATTTATGCTGCGTTGGTTCTACCATCAGGGAGGTTATAATCGCATGATTCGGGAATCTTTTTTTCGTTTCATAGATTTCCTTCAGATTAACTTCAAGCGGACGGTCGGTGATCAGTTCAATATTGTTAAAGCCCGCAACCCGTTGCCCATTGAAATTTACTGCCGCAAAACGCGATGAGGTATTAATGATCGGATCGCCGAGCGTCTTCCACACCGCCCCGCCCCAACCTGCTTCAAAGGCCCGCTGCACTTGATAACCTGTATTCGTAGGCGGCGCGGAGGCCAGCCAGAACGGATTCGGTGATTTGATTCCTGCGAGATTAATACTTAAATCTGCCATTGATGTTCCCTCCCTGTCATGTAAAATCCAATATGATTTCTACGCTCAGCCCGCAGATCTAACAACGACCTCCTGCTGGCCTGAGAATTGTTTAACAATCGCATGGGCTGCATCTTTTCCCTGCTGTGCCGCTGATACAACCATGGCCTCGCCTTTACCTGAACCAAATATGATGTCCCCAGCGGCATAAATCTGCGGATCGGAGGTTTGGCAGGTGACCTCATTCACCCTCACAACCCCACGGTCATGCATAAGACCTAAGGAATCTATTAGATCCAGACGACGCTTTTGACCAATAGCTATTACAACTGCATCTACAGGAATCAAGAACTCAGAACCCTCGATCGGCATAGGTATTGGACGCCCATCTTTGCCCAGCTCCTCCGTCAGCTTCATCTGCACACATTCCAGTGCAGTTACATTCCCAAGCCCATCACCCACGATACGTTTCGGTAAGGTAAGCCAGTTGAACTCCACACCTTCCTGCTTCGCAAATTCATATTCAAAGTCATAAGCCGTCATCTCTTCGCGGGTCCGGCGGTAGACCATTTTCACATTGGTGGCTCCCAGCCGCACTGAGCAAGTCGCTGCATCAATAGCCGTATTCCCTGCACCAATGACAGCGACCCGCTGACCCATCAGCTCTAGTAGAGGAATGCCCGTCTTAGTGGATTCTACGAGCGCAATAGCATCATAAACTCCAGCCATTTTTTCACCCTCAATCCCTATTGGAGGCACATAACCCATACCCGCTGCCAAAACGATGGCATCATAATTCGACTTCAGCTCATCTACAGAAACATCTACTCCGACTTTCACACCTGTACGTATTTCCACACCCAGCTTCTCTACCTGCTCTACTTCCCAAAGAGATACAGACTGCGGGAGCCGAAACGATACAATCCCATGTGTATCCAGCCCACCCGCTAACGCCTTCGCTTCGTAGATCACAACAGCAAAACCTTCACGGGCGAGTTCCCTAGCCGCTGACAATCCCGCAGGACCACCGCCGATAACGGCTACCTTTTTCCCATTAGGAATGCCAGCCTTAAATAATTGAACTCCGCTGTTCATCGCCCAATCTGTCGCATAACGCTGCAGCAGTCCGATTTGGATCGGCGCCGAGGCATCATTTAACACACAGGCGCCTTCACACAGCTCATCTGTAGGACAAACACGAGCACAGCTGGCACCCACAGGATTGGAATCCATAATCGTCTGTGCCGAGCCTTTCAGATTGTCAGTGGCGATCCGTTTGATAAAGGAGGGAATATTAATGCTGGTCGGACATGCTTTTATACATGGGGCATCATAGCAATATAGACAGCGATTGGACTCATCCATGGCACCTTTATGGGTCAGAGGCGGCTCAGCCTCGGCGAAATTACGCATGAACATATCAGGTGTAAATGCTGTTAACGGAGAAGAATGCTCCATCACTAGTCCCTCCTTATGGGTAATTTTTCATATTTGTGTTATATAATATAACATTATTTCAAGTTTTGTCTGAATATTTTGCTTACATCTTTTAATTATTGTAGTAATATAAGCTTTAACAGAAATTATCTCTCAACGTTCTCCCTGATTAGGTTATATATACTGACATCCGTTAATCAAACTATAGTCATTTCGAATTTTCGTTGCATTAGACACTTTGTCTAATTTCAAAACTGTATTTTTTACGTGTGAGAATAGGCTGAGAATAACAGGGCATTAACCGAAGGCCAGAGCGCAGAAGATCGAGGGGGAGTAACTATGGACTGGGAGCTTGTATTAACCATTCGTGACGCTTTAAAAAGACCACTATTCGCAGAAGCCGAGGTGATCGGCGGGAAAAGCGGCCTAAGCCGTGCCATTCGCTGGGTGCATGTGCTGGAAAGTGCCAACTTCGAGACTCTGATTCATGGCGAAGAAATGATTTTGACTACGGGGATTGGTGCAAGTGTCGATCTCCCTTCCTCCTTGGAGTTTATGCAGAACCTGATCGACAAAAATGCAGCTTGCCTATGTATTGAGTTAGGTACGTATTTCAGCACCATCCCGCAAGAGATGATCGACTTAGCCGACAGGCATGACTTTCCGCTAATCATCTTCACCCGCACGGTTCGTTTCGTAGATATCACGTTGGATCTTCATTCGATTATCATCAACCGGCATCACCGGATGCTCCAAGAACTTGAAAAAATCTCACGTGAATTCCACCGTCTGACCTTAACTTCACAAGGAACGCTGAAAGTGCTGCAATTATTGTGCAAAAGCACCCGCTCACAAATTGTCTATATGCAGCTGCAAGGCAAACCCTTATTTTTTCCGGCACTTCCGCCGGAAGAGCAGGCTCCATTGCTGAATTTTTTCACCGCCTTCGGCGACGAGCTGGAAGGAATTCAACCTGACGCTGCCCCCTATATCCGGGAATATGGACAGAAGACCATCGCGCTCAAGCCTGTAGGTGCGCTGGATCAGACCTGGGCTTACATTCTGATGGTATGCAATCACAAACCACAGGAATTCGACTGTCTGCTGCTGGATTCCGCCTCTTTGTCCATTGCTCAGGAGCTGCTGCGAACCCGGTATATGGAGGAGCGCAAGCTTTTTTCAGAAAATCTATGGGTCGACGAGCTGATCAATGGCCGCATCGAAGATGATAACCGCTTAAAGGGCCTGATAGGCTCTAATTTCAATGTGGTCAACGAGCTCCCTTACCGTGTATGCCTTATAGAGATCAAGAACCCCAGAGATGTAAAATGGAACAGCTCGGAGAACGAATGGGAGTCCATCACCTTCCACCTTTCGCTCATCCTGCGTTCCATCTTTGAGAAATATTCTTTACGTCCGCTGATCACCCTTAAGAACAATCGCCTCACCGTCATCGCCCTCGACATCCAATCAAAAACGCCTGGCAAAATGCGACTTCAACAAGCACTTGAGGCCCTGCAGAACATCCGCTCCGATGAGAAACTCAAGGATTTGCAGCTCGTCATTGGAGTCAGTAAATCACATAAGCGCCTAAAACGAGCCTATTCCGGTTATCAGGAAGCCCTACAGGCATTGTCGTTATACTCCTGTTACCAGAAGTCACTGCTCTTCTATGAAGAGCTGGGTGTATTCCAGTTGCTGTTGAGCTTAAATGACGGAAAAACGTTGCAGAACTTCATTCGCAGTTATCTCGGCCCGCTAATCGACCACGACCAAACCAAAGGCAGCGAGCTGCTGCTTACCCTTCGTGTTTATCTGGATCATGATGGCTCCAAACAAATTGCCGCTCGAAACTTATTCATTGTCAGACAGTCCCTTTATTATCGCCTGGACAAAATAACAGAGCTACTGGGTGAAGACTTCATGCAGCCAGAGAATCGGATCTCCATTCAAGTCGCCCTGCGCGCTTACCAATTTCTATATCCAGACAAAATCACTTTACCTAGCCCCCGTTCAGCACAGATTTAAAGGTATCGATAATAAATTCTATATCTTCATCCGTGGAGGATAACGGCGGGGCGAAGGTAAGCACATTGTTGAACCCAGCTACGGTATCGCCATTTTTGCCGATGATAAGCCCCTTGGACTTACATTCGGCAATAATTCCTTTCACAATATTCAGATCAACCGGCTTCTTACTGACCTTGTCTTCAACCAGCTCAACCCCTGTCACCAAACCAAAGCTGCGGACATCACCTACAAGCTTGTGATCAAGCAGCTCGGTAAATTCTGTATTTATTCTTTTACCTAAAAGATCCGCACGTTCCACCAGCTTCTCCTGCTCGATAATCTCCAGATTACGCAGCGCCAGCGCACAGGAAGCAGGGTTGCCACCAAAAGTATTCACATGGCGAAAATGGCCATAGTCATCGCTATTGTCCTTAAATACCTCATAGATATCCTTACGAACAGCAGTCGCGGATAAAGGAAGATAAGCGCTAGTCAGTCCCTTAGCCATCGTTACGATGTCAGGCTTCACATTAAAGTTGTGATGACCAAACTTACGTCCAGAACGTCCGAATCCACAAATCACCTCATCCATAATGAGCAACACACCGTGCTTACGGCAGATTTCCTGCACCCGATCCAAATAAACCTGATGCGGTACAATGACGCCACCACCCGTAATTACAGGCTCCATAATCACCGCAGCTACCGTCTCCACGCCTTCCCAGATGATCATATCCTCTATGGACTGTGCACACTGGAGGTTGAATTCTTCCACAGTCATCCCGGCCGGGCGGCGATAGCTGTCCGGGGGAGCTACATGCAGAAACCCACCCGCCAGCGGTTCATATTTATATTTGCGCTGGGCCTGGCCTGTTGCAGATAATGCACCAAGCGAACTGCCGTGATATCCACGATAACGGGCAATGAATTTATGGCGATAATGCTGGCCGATTTGCTGCTGGTACTGGCGTGCCATTTTGAAAGCAGCCTCATTGGCTTCCGATCCACTATTGGAAAAGAAGATCACGTAGTCGTCTCCGAGCCATTCATTCAGCTTCTCCGCCAGCGCAATCGCCGGGAGATGACTTTGTGTCAGAGGAAAATAAGGCAGGGTCAGCAACTGATTGTAAGCAGCTTCCGCCAGCTCCTTGCGCCCGTATCCCACATTTACACACCATAAGCCAGACATCCCATCCAAAAATCGATTGCCCTGTATATCCGTAATCCACGACCCACTCGCCGAGGCGGCAATCATAGGCGGATTCTTTTCACTATAAGGCGTAATGTTGTGCCATAAATATTCCTGATCCTTCTTCACCGCAAGCTCGCTATCGTTCCCCAGACTCTGCATAACATTTTCTCCTCTCAGCAGCTCATTTTCTCTAATAACGGGCAGTGATCATCTTTTTACGCGTATAGAACTCCACCCCATCACGCCCATTGGCATGCAGGTCTCCATAGAACGATTTCTTATAACCCGAGAAGGGGAAAAATGCCATGGGCGCAGGCACGCCCAGATTCACACCCAACATCCCTGCATCAATTTCTTCCCGAAATTCACGAACCGCCTTTGCGCTGTCTGTATAAATACAAGCCCCATTCGCGAATGGGGACTGATTCGTTACCCCAATCGCTTCACTCAGACTTTTCACACGAATCACTGACAATACCGGTGCAAAAATCTCATCCTTCCAGATGGTCATTCCCGGCTGTACATGATCAAATATCGTCGGCCCGATAAAATAACCCGCACCACCCGTAGCAGCATCCTTCCGCCCGTCTCTCACAAGCTTGGCTGCCTCAGCTTCACCAGTCTCAATGTAATAAAGCGTCCGCTCCTTATTCGACTGGCGAATTACCGGACCCAAAAACACCCCGTCATCGGCGCCATTACCAATCTTAAGCTCATCCGCAGCCGCAGCCAGACGGTTCACTAGCTCGTCAGCGATATCCTCATGAACCACTACGACCGAGCAAGCCATACACCGCTCACCTGCCGAGCCAAAGGAGGCCGCAATGATATTTTTGACCGCATTGTCCAGCTCCGCATCAGGCAGCACAATCGAGTGATTCTTAGCGCCTGCCAATGCCTGAACCCGCTTCCCTTGCGCCGTCCCTGCCTTATATACATATTCCGCAACCGGCTGCGAACCCACGAACGAAATCGCCTTCACTTCATCATGCTCCAGCAGCCCATTCACAACCTCGTGTGCCCCATGTACCACATTCAGCACACCTGGAGGAAAGCCCGCTTCGGCAAATAGCTCGGCTAACCGATTAACCAGTAACGGCGTACGCTCGGAAGGCTTTAGCACAAAGGTATTTCCACAAGCAATGGCAAGCGGAAACATCCAGCAAGGAACCATCATCGGAAAGTTAAAAGGGGCAATTCCCCCGATAACACCCAATGGATAGCGGTACATCCCGGATTCAATTCCGGTAGCAATGTCCGGGAGCTGGCTGCCCATCATCAACGTGGGGATGCCTGCGGCAAATTCCACACACTCAATTCCACGCTGCACCTCACCTTGCGCCTCTTCCAGACTTTTGCCATTCTCCAGCGTGATCAGCTCGGCCAGCTCATGCCAATGCTTCACCAGCAGCTGTTGATATTGGAAAAAGTAGCGGGCACGACGCGGCACAGCGACCCTTTTCCACACTTGAAATGCCACTGCAGCCGCATCTACCGCCGCACCCAGCTCTTCCCTACTGGAAATAGGCACATAGGCAATCACTTCACCCGTCGCCGGATTATATACCTCTTCATCTCGCCCGGACGACGATTCTACCCAAGCTCCATTCACATAATTCTTAACTCTTTCAGCCTGCGTTACTAGGAGAGACATAGCTCGCACCTCTTTCTCTGTTTCAGATGCACTGATGGACTGCTGATTATAATAGATGACCGCCAGATCAGGCGGCCATCCACTGTAACATTTGAGCTCAACTGGTTATTTTGCCGCCATTTCTACGATTTCGTTCGTGTAAGCCTCATCTACCTTAACCGGTTCTTTAATGACACCAAATTTAAGCGAAATATCAGCAGTTTGCTGGAACGCCGCCGCATCGGTATATCCCATCTTGGCACTGTCAAAGCCTTCAGGCAGAATCAGCTTAGCAACCTCAGTCATCATTGTCAGCTGATGTTCCTTCGTTGTACTGCCGTCTTCCGCTTGTTTCATCACACTGTCCACTGCGGCTGCAGGATCAGCAATTGCATCTTTCCAGCCTTTCAGGGAGGCACGTACAAACTTTGCCGCAGTCTCTTTGTTCTCCGCAAGCCATTCCTTATTGGCGAACAAGTTATCCTCAAGCATCGCAACGCCTTCCGTATTCATGTCGATGACATTCAGATCCTCAGCCTTAATGCCTGACTCCAACACTACTTGGTACTCGTTATAGGTCATCGCTGAGGCCGCATCGATCTGATCGCCCAAGAACTGATCCATCGTGAACCCTTGCTTCGTAAAGCTCAGATCCTTATTCGGATCGAACTTATATTTATCGAATAACGCTAATAGTTCAAACTCGTTGCCGCCCATCCAGTTGCCTACTTTTTTACCCTTAAGATCAGCGGCTGAGTTGATGCCCGCCGATTTTTTGGAAACCAGGACCAATCCGCTCTTTTGATAGATTTGCGCGATCTGCACCAGCGGCATTCCCTCTTCAAGACTCGGCAGCAAGCTGGCTACCCAACCCACACCGATATCTGCGGAGCCGCCTGCCACTTGCTGTTCCGGAACGATATCAGGCCCACCCGGCAGAATTTCTACATCCAAGCCTTCTTCCTTGTAATATCCTTTATCCTGCGCCACAAAATACCCAGCGAATTGTGCCTGCGGCACCCATTTCAGCTGTAGCTTCACTGTAACTGGATCAGCAGCCGGTTCAGTAGCAGCACTTGCGTCAGGAGCTGCTGATGCTTCAGGGGCAGTCGTAGCTTTAGCTGCCGAGTTATTATTGTTGCCACCGCAACCCGCCATTAAAGAAACACTCAACATCATCACGATTGCCAACAAACCACCACGAAATTTGCGTTTTTTCCCGTTCATCAACCGAACTCCCCCTATCGTAATTTAAGTTTGTAACAAGCACAGTATGGACAAGCATCGTGGTGCGTTTATGCATACAGCCGCGGGCGGTTTCTCTTTTCCATTCCCACTATGGCCGGATGTAATGAGGGTGAGATTAAGTACGCTGCGAAGGATGCCACTTAATGAATACTTTCTCCAGCCGCTCAACCACTAAATAGAAGAGCACGCCTGCAATTGCAGCCAGCACAATACAGGACCAGCCCAGTGGCATTTTGGCAACTTTAATGGAATTGGAGAGCAGATATCCAAGCCCCTTTGAGGAGAAAAAGAATTCCCCAACAATGGCGCCAATCATACTGGCAGTAGCATTAATCTTCAGTGCTGTAAATACATAGGGCAGACTGCTCTGAATCCGCAGATAACGGAACACTGCCGGTTTACCTGCCGCATAAGAATGCATCAGATCCAGCGCCAATGGATCAATCGCCGCCATGCCCTTATAGGCGTTGATCGCCATCGCTGCCATTGTAGTTGCTGTTACTATGGCAATTCGTGAGCCTATCCCATCTCCAAACCACAGATTCATGATGGGCGCGAGGGCGACGATGGGCACAGCATTTAGGGCGGCAACCAGCGTCAAGCTTCCACTCCCCCAGCGCGGCCAAGCCGTAGCGACTAAAGCGATCAGGAAGCCGATAGCAGAACCAACCAACATTCCCAGCACAGCTTCAGCAAGCGTGTATCCGGTATAGGACAACAACAAGCTGAAATTATCTCGCATGGTTTCGGCGATGGCTGTAGGTAGCGGGAGTTGATATTTTTTCAGATCAAAGATCTTATGAAAAAATTGAAATTCCCATAGTGCAAGAAATAACAGACCTGCCAGTACAGGCAGCAGCACCCCTGCACTAAATATCCTCTTCAGCATTCGTGAGCCGCCTCGACTCGCCGTAGCTTCCGCAGGTTTCGGAACGGCTACAGCATTCTTTTGTGTAGCCGTTAGCGCCGGCTGAGCCATTTCTTTACCAGTAGAGCCTATAAACGAGGTCTCCCGAACAGAGTTCGTTTCCATTAGCGGCTGCCTCCTTTCGGACGATATTCAGGCTGCCAAGGCGTTACTAGGCGTTCTATCAGACTAATTAACCAGTAGCTTACGATCCCCAGCAAAGCACCCACAATCACCGTAGACCAGAACATATAGGTGTGAGAGCTTCCATAATAGAGATTGCGCAGCATAATTACACCAATGCCATGCTGGGCACCCATAAGCTCCACCAGAATAGCTCCAGTCACAGCAAGTGGGGCAGCTATCTTAAGTCCACCGAACAAACCCGGCAAAGCCGCTGGGAATCTGAGCTTCCAATAGACCGCCCAAGGTTTAGCCGCGTAAGAATGCATCAATTCGAGCGCTGATGGATCTACACTCCGCAAGCCGCGCAGCATGTTCAGAGCCACCGGGAAAAAGGTGATATATCCCGAAATAATAATCCGCGAGGTCTGCTCATCGCGCACAATCCCGTAGATGATGGGTGCCAACCCCAGAATCGGAATCATCTGCGAGGCAATAGCATAAGGAAAAGTTAATTGCTCTATTGTCTTCGACAAGCTCATCAGCACCGCCAATGAGGCACCAGCTACCGCTCCAATCAGGAAGCCAACGCCAGCATTACCGAAGGTCGCGGCCCCCTCCTTCAAGAGCGTGCCTCCATACTGCCACAAGGTAGCTAACACCTCATGAACATATGGCAGCTTGGACTGTGCTAACGGTGTCTCCACCACATGGAGCAGCATCCAGGAAGTCCCTTCCCAGACTAGCAGCAGACCAAAAATCCAGACGAACAACGGCAGCAGACGACCTCGTACAAAGATACTGCCCCCTTTCATCACTACACCCCTTCGAAGCTGTCGCGAATACGTGCGATCAGTTCGAAAAACTCTGGGCTATTTCTCATTTCCGCCGTTCGCGGACGTGGCAGAGGAATTTCAACCACAGCGGACAAGCGACCCGGATGCGGGGAAAGAACAAACACCCGGTCAGAGAGGAATATAGATTCAGGAATACTATGAGTTACAAAAACAATTGTGTTCTGCACTTTACTCCAGACAGACAATAGCTCTTCATTCAATCGCTCACGCGTAAATTCATCCAGCGCAGAGAATGGCTCATCCATGAGCAGAATTTCCGGCTCCATCGATAGCGCTCTGGCAATCGCTACACGCTGTTGCATCCCGCCGCTGAGCTGCCACGGATATTTATCCGCAAAGCTCTGCAGCCCCACCAGATCAAGAAGCTCCATCGCCTTTTCCTCACGGATTGACTTCTTTACCCCCATCAGCTCCAGCGGCAATGTGATGTTATGCTTCACTTTCCGCCAGTCGTATAACACTGGACTTTGAAAAACAATGCCATATTTTTGCGCCAGCCTGGCTTCTCTGGCACTTTTCCCAGCTACCACAATGTTCCCGCCTGTTGGTGCTATGAGATCGGCCATCAGTCTAAGCAGCGTCGTTTTGCCACATCCGGAAGGTCCGAGCAGGGAGACGAACTCCCCTTTGGCAATATCAAGACTCACCTGATGCAGGGCAAGCACTTCCGCAGCTTCTGTCCGATAACGCATTTCAACATTCTCCAGCTGAATCTCAGGAATATTTGTCGCTAGTGATGACATCCTCAGCCCTCCTTTTCAAAATAAGTCATGTTTATAATGTTATATAAACTGACGTAATATAGATAAGATCAAGAAAACTTCTATCGCATGTAGTATTAACTAACATGTTACACGCTGCTCACTGGACTCTCACTAGACAATTAGTAAAATAGCTCCTGTTAAATTGCGTCATTTTGTCTAGGAGACATTTTTTTGACCACAAACCCGAAGTATTTTTTTATATCCGCAGATATGTGGTAATATTTATCCATATCTTTCCTCGGCAGGTGACAATAGACCCATGGGATCTATAATCTCGAATTATATTGTAATTGTTGCTATATCAGGTGTGCTGAGTGTCTTACTAGCCCTTTTCGCCTACTATAAAAAAACTGATTTCTTAGGAATCAGGGCTTTTGTTATAAGCTCCTTTACCTCTGCTATTTACACCTTCGGCTTCGCATTAGAGTTATCGGGGAAAACCCTGGAGGAAATCAGCTTCTGGATTAAGTTAGAATATCTGGGGATGCCCTTCATTGCGCCAGCTAGTCTAATCATGGTGATCCATTTCGTTGGGCTGGAGACGCTGTTTAAAAAAGGCATACGGGCGGCGTTATTTATCATTCCGTTCATTACAACGCTGCTGGTTTGGACCAATGATTACCATCATCTCTTCTATAAATCCATTTATTTACGGGAAAATACGCCCACCCCACTCGTTGATGTTGTGATGGGACCTTGGTATATCGTTCACGGCAGCTTTACTTTTGGCTGTCTGCTGGCAGCCATTTGCCTCATGATATGGCAGTGGAACCGGATGAAGCGGGTATACCGCAGGCAGATCATCACAATAATAATCGGGTTAAGCCTTCCAACACTTGGCTCTTTTTTGTATCTGATGGGCTTGACTCCTTACGGAATGGATCCCGTCCCGATCATTATGAGCCTGACCTCCTCCCTATATATTTGGGCTATTTTATCCCGGGGCATGTTAACGGCTGCGCCTATTGCTCGTGAGAATCTCTTCGAGAGCATGCGGGAGGGAGTGCTTGTCACCGACCGCTCGGACATGCTCGTCGATTACAATCGTGCAGCCGCGGATATGATAGAGGGGCTCAACTCCTCATCGATTGGCAAACCGCTAGCGCAATTGTTTCTTAACGCAGGCAAAGACGCCTTGTCCTATGTGATGGACGCCGAGCCGCTGTTGCGCGAAGAACGGGAAGTGGCTTGGAACAAAGCAGAGGAGGTCTGCTATTATCAAATCCGCTCCTCTCCGGTACAAAAACAAGAGGGGCACATAGCAGGACAGATGATCATGCTGATTGACGTGACTGAACGAATACTGCTTCAGGAGAAGCTGCGCCTATTGGCTACGATGGACAGCCTAACCGGTATCTATAACCGCTCCTATTTTTTGGAGCTGAGTCGAGCTCTGCTTGCCCGGTCCGCCAACCTGCGAAGTTCATTATCTATGATTTTGCTGGATGTGGACTTCTTCAAGAGCATTAATGACCGCTATGGACATCAATACGGAGATCAAGCTCTCCAGCATATTGTCCAAGTGTGCAGCAGACATCTGCGGGAGGGAGATCTCTTTGGCCGTTATGGTGGCGAGGAATTTGTGATCTGTCTGCCAGAGACGTCGCTTAAGCAAGCTGCATTGCTCTGCGAAACTATCCGCGCGGATATTGAACAAAGCACCTTATATACCGTCATCGGGCCCATTAATGTGACCGCCAGCTTTGGAGTTGTGGAGGCCCTAAGTCCAGAGGCTACTCTAGAAGAACTGCTATCTGAGGCCGACCATGCTCTGTATAGCTCTAAACGGAATGGACGCAACGCTGTGCATCTCTCCCAAAGGTCAGAAATCATTCTTTTCAAACCTGTTTAATGACAATCATGTCCCTTCCTGCGCATTCAACAACTGGCCTTATTTTTCATAGTCTGTTTTTAAGTTTAATAAGAGTTATCTGAAAAACTAATCAGAGTGTTGAGAGTAAAATTTGCTTGATGGGATATGGAGGCGTAAGAAATAATGAGGAACCATACAATGATGCAGTTTTTTGAATGGCATGTTGCTGCGGACGGGAAACACTGGGATCGCTTAAAAGAAACTGCACCCGCGCTAAAAGCCGTAGGCATTGATTCTGTTTGGGTACCTCCTGTGACAAAGGCCGTCTCCGCAGAAGATACAGGCTATGGCGTGTATGATCTATACGATCTGGGCGAATATGACCAAAAAGGTACGGTACGCACCAAATATGGCACCAAACAAGCACTGATCAACGCAATTTCGGAATGTCAAAAGAATGGCATCGCCGTTTACGTTGATTTGGTCATGAATCATAAGGCAGGCGCGGATGAAAAAGAAGTATTCCAAGTCATCGAGGTCGACCCCAATGATCGGATGAAAGAAATTTCGAAACCTTTCGAGATTGAGGGCTGGACAAAATTCACCTTCCCTGGCCGCGGGAATGAACACTCTGCCTTTAAGTGGAATCACAATCATTTTAACGGCACTGACTTTGACGCCAAAGAAGAGCGAACCGGCGTATTCCGCATAGTAGGCGAGAATAAAGCATGGAATCAGAATGTTGACGACGAGTTCGGAAACTATGATTATCTAATGTTCGCTAATATTGATTACAGCCATCCGGAAGTCAAAAAAGAAATGATCCAATGGGGAAAATGGCTGGTGGACACCCTCCACTGCAGCGGCTTCCGCTTGGATGCCATCAAACATATCAACCATGAGTTTGTTAAAGAATTCGCGGTAGAGATGTTTAATAAATGTGAGAAGGACTTCTATATCGTCGGTGAATTCTGGAATTCCGACTTAGAGTCCTGCCGACAATTTCTGAATACCGTCGATTATAAAATTGACCTCTTCGATGTATCCCTTCACTACAAGCTGCATTCAGCTTCCTTGGAGGGCAGAAACTATGATCTGACCAAAATTCTTGATGACACACTGGTGCAGACCCATCCCACCAATGCTGTAACCTTCGTTGACAATCATGATTCTCAGCCTCACGAAGCCCTGGAATCCTGGGTTGATGATTGGTTCAAGCAAAGTGCTTACGCGCTTATCCTGCTGCGACGGGATGGATATCCTGTGGTCTTTTACGGGGATTATTATGGGATCGAAGGACCAACACCTGTAGCAGGTAAAAAAGATGCGATTGACCCTCTGCTGTATACCCGCTATCACAAAGCTTATGGTGAACAGAAGGATTATTTCGATCATCCTAACACGATTGGCTGGACACGGCTCGGCGTGGAGGATATTGAACACTCCGGTTGTGCGGTGGTGATCAGTAATGGTGAGAATGGCCAGAAGAGAATGTTCGTAGGAGAACATCGCGCCGGTGAAGCATGGGTGGATTTCACCCATAACCATAAAGCCACCATAACCATTGAAAAAGATGGTTGGGCGACCTTCCCGGTCAATGGCGGCAGCGTCTCCGTCTGGGCTCTGCCGGATGCAGAAGCTGACAAGAAGTAAATCACTTGTACCTGATTAAAAAGGTGCCCAACGCCGTTTGGCGTTGGGCACCTTTTTTTAGTTATTCGCTTTATGCTCCGGATGTCGGGATACAAGCCTCACCAGATCCAGCGTTAAGACGGGTAATGTTAGGGACGCTGGATAAGCCAAGTAACGCGGCTCCCACTCTGGATTGAACTTTTCCTTGTAACGACGCAATCTGGCAAAACCGTAACCATGCCCATGCCCACCTCTATTAAACACTTGATGAGCCAGCTTCTCCTCCTTCAGAGCTCCGGGGTCCTGCCCCCCACTGGATGATAGAGGAGTGTTGCCTAGATTAAATCGCCGATACCCCTTGGACTTCGCCCATTCCAGCATACAAACCAATAAATAATCTACCGTCCCGTTTGGGACATTCTTCCGCTGGCGCAACAAATCTACGGACAGGGTCAATCCTTGATCATACCCCGGGGCAATAGAAGCAAATGCCAGTATTGTACCTTTGGCGTTCCGCAGCACCGCAATGGGAGCCAGTTGCAGATAGTCGACCTTAAACCAGCCTAACGAATAACCCTTTTCCGCTCGGCCATTCAACCACTCGTCCGAAATCGCTCGCAGTTCTCTCAGCAAACTATCAGCAAGCGGCGCTTCTGTAATTTCAACAAACATGCCTTCCCGTTCAAAACGATCGCTTACACTTTGCAGATCACCTTTCTTCAGACCACTGAGTGCAATGTTATCAAGGCTTATCACTGCCTCTTCACCCAGCTTAAAAAAGCGATAGCCCTGCTCCTGATAGACCGATAAAAAAGCAGGTGAAGCTTGATAGAAAACTACAACCAGACCATACTGATCTGCAGCTTGTCTAAATTCACTGATGGCTTCATTTATTAAGCTTCTCTCTCCCAGCGGATCACCCAGCACAACGAGCTTATCCCTAACTCTGGCGAAAGCGAGCAGCACTTTATCGTTCTGAGCCCAGAAGAAGCCCTTATCACCCAAAAATAACGTATGCGTTAAGGTATTGCCTTGAACTCCATCTAGAAAATGTTTCAGCTTAGCTACATCCAAGGTCCCGAACAGCTCGTTCTCCTTATGATGGGGCCTGAGGTTTACCCACATTATGAGCAGTACCCAAGACAAGACCAATCCCCCCACTGCCGTAAATGCAACATGACTATACCGCTGCAACCATTCAGGCTGCACACCCGGAGGCAGATGCTTCAGAAATCCACGATGTACATAACAGCCCATCAGATAGTAGCTTAGTGCAATCACTGAAGTGAGGACAAACCACCGGATCGCGCTCTGCCTGCTGATTGGCGCACTAATCCGATAAAACCGCGATCTGGATATCCAAAGAATAAGCGCTACTATAAGTAGCAACAGTGCCTCTTCATAATCAAAACCCTTAGTGACTGCAAACAACGATCCAATAAACAGAAGTATGCTAGTCCATACATATGCACTATGAACCCGCAATGTAATGCCCCGCGACAATAAAATCAGCATAAAACCAATAAGTACAGACAGATGATGAGATAGCTGCATTACCGGAAACGGCAATATTTCCTCCGTAATCTTCAACCTATACAGCAATCCGGGTACTGCTGCAGATAGTAAGAGAATAAGCCCGCTAGCTAGTACCAGCTTGCCAAGAGCCCACATTCCAAGATCGCTCAGAAAGGTATACTGACCCGGCCAGCCCCAGATCTTCTGCCATTTGTTAAGAGAGGGTTCGAACCCTGGAACTGAACGATCTTGATCCTTTTTTCCTTGCAGACCAATTTCCAGTGCAGCCAGCACCAATCCGATCAACCAAGGAATGACATAATAAAACAATCGAAAGATGACAAGCACCGCCATCGCCTTATCGGTCTGGTAGCCAAGCTGTGTCAGCCCGAGCAAGGCAATAAGGTCAAATGCACCGATACCGCCGGGTGCCATACTCAAGATGCCGGCAATGGCAGCAATCGTAAATATACCAAAGATAGCTATAAAATGGACCTCATCCAAGAGATGGCTGCTGATGGTCCAAAACGTCACGCCAGCAAAGCTCCATTCTAGAAAGGAAGCACCGACGGAATTAACGACTGTAAGCCATGGTGTTCTACCTTTTCCCCGGTTAATCCATTTCGCATAAAGCGATGAGCGCTGCACAAACACAAAAACCGGTAAATAAAGCGCCATACCCCATACTGCAAATACCAGCCAGCGATGTTCTTCCAGCAAAGCCGTGGCCGGGAGTAAACCAAAGATATTCGCCCATGAAAGTAGTGATAACCCGGTAATCATAAGCGGCGACAGAAATACAATGGCGGGCGTTAGCACGGAGGTCGGCACTCCGCTTTTTTTATACAGCAGCGTCCTTAAACCAACTCCAGCCAGACCTGCAAACCCAATCAAGTTATTAAATGTATTAGCAATCCATGCATACCGAAAGGTACTCCACAGCCCTACTTTTAAACGAAAATGTGCCCGAATCAAATAATCATAAGCACTCATCACAGCTACGGAAAGAAGTGCAAAACCAATCATTTGCAAAATAGCAGACGTAGGTACTCGCCTTAGTTCACGCATTATAAGTCCTAAATGAACCTGCTTCAGCTCATGTTGCCCCTCCCAGTATACGAACGCTATGATAGCCACTGGAAAAAGAGCTCTGACCGCCCGGATCCGATAGATAGATAAGATCAGTCTTACAATTTTGAATCTTTCTAGTGTCTGTTGCTTTGAATACATGAGCCCACCTGCCTTTACCGCTGACACACGTTGTGCTAGACAATTTTTACAACTAGTCCATTATAGCAATTCTTGGAATAGAAGACCCGTGATAATCAACACCTACTCTATTAGACTGCCAGCAAATCCCTAACCCCTGCAACAGTTAAAGATTTTATGGAAAATGAGGATAAGCATAGTTAATATATTACGAAGCTGGACTGATCAATATGACGGAACTTTATTTTAGCGGTATCTTTCTAGTATTAGCCAACAATGTGATAAAAGAACATTTAAATTGTAGTCTAAACTTAAAAATACATAACAAAAAGGACATCCCTCACGGCAAAGGATGCCCTTTTTGTTATGTAACACGATTTAGTATGATTTATACACGGATATCAAATCTGCCTTGGCTATCCGTTGTTGCGTTAGCGATCTCTTGCGGGCTTGCCGCAGCAAGTGCATTGTTTGCAGGTTTGGCAGGTGCTTCTGCACTACTGCTTGCTGCGGAAGCACTGCTCTGCGACTTCTGGGAAATCTGTGCCTCGATCTGCTTGATCTGCTGCTCAATCTGTTTCGTTTTCGTTTCTTTGGTCTTCGCGTCATCCGAGCTGGCATCAATCTTGTCCAATTCGGCTTCCAGCTTCGCTTTTTGTTTCTCGAGCGCGCTGGTATCTGTAGTACTAGACGTCGAGGTGGTATACGATGTAGAACCTGAGACTGCGGATATACTCATAATCATCCCTCCCTTCTTACCTCCAATATAATCCTTTTGCAGATAAGGAACGTTAAAACCCGCTGAAAGTTTGCTGAAAGTATTGCTCGCTTTCAAGGTTATAAGGATAAGCTGTTAGGAATTGGTGTTTCCCCGTCTGACCAACAGAAAATAAGACAGAATAGAGAGAACACCCGTACAGGCAATCACAATCGCCATCGGAAGTGCTGAGTCTACGCCCCCAAGGCCCACAAGCGGTGCTACACAGCTACCAAGCAGCAACGGTAACAGTCCGATTAAAGCCGAAGCACTGCCTGCGGCTTCTCCTTGGTCCTGCATTGCAAGTGAGAAGCTGGTTGCTCCGACAATCCCCACACTGGAGACAACAGCGAACAGACAGATTAGAATAGGGATCAGCCCTCCCCCTACCAGGATCGTAAGCAGCAGCAAGACGCCCCCCGTTGTACAGAGCAGCAACCCGCTAAGCAGCAGCTTCGTCTCACTCACCTTACCAGCTAGTCTGCCGGCGATTTGACCTGTAATAATAATCCCAATCCCGTTCACAGCAAAGATCAAACTGTATACCTGCGGAGTAACCGCAAAAATATTTTGCAAAACAAAAGATGACCCTGAGATATAAGCGAACATAGACGCTGTAACAAAGCCTTGGGACAAGGCATAACCCATAAACTTGCGGTTGCCAAGTAACACCTTAAAGGTAAGCAGAGTACCCTTCAACCCGCTCTTGGAGCGCCGCTCCTTCGGCAATGTCTCAGGCAAGCGCAGGAGAATCGTCAAGCAGAAGATAATTCCGGCAGCAAATAATACGAGGAATATCCCCTGCCATGTAGTCACTCTTAAAAGCTGTCCTCCAATGACTGGAGCCAAAATCGGACCCAGACCATTAACAATCATCAATAAAGAGAAAAATTTCGTTAGTTCAGAGCCACTATACAGATCACGCACAGCCGCCCTAGAGACAACTACACCCACTGAACCAGCAAGACCTTGAATAAACCGCAAAACAATTAAAAGTCCAATCGAAGGACTAAAAGCACATAGCACTGAGGAAACGGCATAGATGAACATCCCTATAAGCAGTGGACGGCGACGTCCATATACATCACTCAGTGGTCCAGCTACTAACTGACCTGAGGCCAGTCCCAATAAAAAGAAGGTGAGACTTAGCTGCACCAAAGCAGCCGTCGTACCGAAATCGTCGACAAGTGTAGGCAGCGCCGGCAAATACATGTCAATCGACAACGGCCCAATGGTTGTAATGGAGCCCAGAATAACAGCAAGTTGCAATCTCTGCTTCCTAGAGGGTCCATCTACAGCAAGTTTATTAGCATTTTGCATTCCAATCATGATCCTTACGTCAACCTTTCTAAAGCAACCCGGGGGCCTTTTTTTGTATTCTTCATACTAACGTAAAGGAACTCAAATGATCAATCCTTTTATAAGGCCTCATTCGGGGCTAATAACTTAAAAATAACCGCCAAAAGGCGGTTATCCTAATTGTTTTATGCATTTTGAGATGTGCTAAATCCCTGCAGCCAATCTTTGGCGGCTTCGGCTTCCGCCATACTCAAACGGTGACCTTGGTTGCCCCAATGGGTTGTAACCTCAGCGCCTGCTTTCTGCAGAATCCCCTCTAGCTCCTGAGTTTCCGTAGATGTTATTAGCGGATCATTCATACCTGCCCCAATAAAGATAGACACCCCTTCAAGAGAAGGAAGCTCCACATTGCGTAATGGCACCATCGGATGCAACAGCACTGCCGCGCGGAAAATGTCCTTATAATGAAACAAAAGGCTACCAGCAATGTTTGCACCGTTAGAGTAACCAACCGCTACCAGATTGTTGGCATCAAACCCGTATTTTTCTGACGCTTCATCCAGAAATTTCTTAATCTCATGGGTACGGAAAACTAAGTCCGCTTCATCGAACACTCCTTCTGCCAGCCGACGGAAGAATCGTGGCATGCCATTCTCCAGCACATTGCCCCGTATACCTAGCACCGATGAATCTGGGGATAACATCTCAGCCAGCGGCAGCAAATCCTGCTCATTACCACCTGTACCATGAAACAACACTAACGTAGGTTTAGTTATATCTTTACCTTTATGGAATACATGAATCATCCCTGCTTCACCTCAATTTCTCTTACTTGAATAGGCGTTAAGTTTTCTTCGATGGCCGCGCGATGCGGCTCAAACCAGGACGGCAGCATCAACTTTTCACCCAACGCATCTGGGGCTTCATCACGGGCAAAACCTGGAGGATCTGTAGCGATCTCGAACAGGATTCCTCCTCTTTCACGGAAATAGATCGCATTAAAATACTGACGGTCTTGAACGGGTGTAGGTCTATGCCCATGACTCTGTACATGGCGCGACCATTCCAGTTGCTCTGCATCATCCTTTGCCCGCCACGCGATGTGATGAACTGTCCCTGCACCTCCCGCTCCGAGCGGAACGGGTGATGTCTTCAAATCAATAATATTACCTAGCTCCCCGTTGGTTCTATACCGAGTATATCCATCTCCGTCAGCAATTTGTTCCATGCCCAGCGTATGAACAAGTGTCTCAGTTGTTTGCAACGGATTGCTGCTATACAGCACAGCCCCGCCAAAACCTTTGATCGCGTATTTAGTAGGAATCCCACCAAAGGACCACTTACTGAGCGGGCCTTCCTCACGTTCCACCAGTTCAATCCGCAGACCGTCGTAATCGGCAAAAGCTAAATAGGGTTCCGAGATCCGACTTCCTTTTGTAACCGAAATTCCGTATTCAGCAAGGCGTTGTTCCCAGAATTGCAGAGCACCAACCGGCACTGCGTAGATCGTTACGCCAACTTGACCACTGCCGATTCTGCCTCTACGCCCTACAGGTGAAGGGAAAAATGTAATAATCGTTCCCGGAGCACCCTGCTCATTCCCAAAGTATAAATGATAGACCTCTGGAGCATCAAAATTAATCGTTTTTTTCACGAGCCGTAGGCCCAGAATCCCGGCGTAGAAATCAACATTGCGCTGAGCGTCTCCGACAAAAGCTGTAATATGGTGTATTCCTGCAGTTTGAAGTGTCATTATTATAAACTCCCTTCTTAGTTAAAAAACAATGCATCTAGAGAAATCGAACCTGGTCCCGTAAGCGCCACACCTACCGCAAATACCAGAACCGTGAGCGGAAACTCAATCCCGTTCGAAGTGGACCAGAAACCATTTGGAGCATGAACCTTAACGATTGCCCCCAGCATCGTGGCAGCGATCAACACCGCTGCAACAGGCGTTAACAGTCCTGCCGCGAACATAAATCCGCCCACCAGCTCCATAATCCCTGCTAAAATCGCCATAGTCACACCCGGTTTGATTCCGATGGACTCCATCCAGCCTCCCGTACCCTTCGGACCGTAGCCTCCGAACCATCCAAATAGCTTTTGTGCACCATGTCCTATAAACGCAAGTCCAATCACCAATCTCATTAATAACAGTCCTACACTTATCATTTTTACATTCCCCTATTCCTTTGATTTAATTATCTTAACATTAAGATATTGGATAAAAAAGAGCGCCCGGCGAACCGGAATAACCTATGGGCTGCTCTCCTCTTCCCTCTTCTATCTACAACTCGGAGGCGTTAAACGTATCGCCGCCCTTAATCGTACCCGAGTTAAAACCTTTGTAGAACCAGCGCTTTCTCTGCTCTGAGGTACCGTGAGTGAAACTATCCGGCACTGCATAGCCCTGAGCCTGCTTCTGAATCGTATCATCGCCGACGGCGCTTGCAGCTGCCAGAGCTTCCTCTAAGTCGCCTTCCTCCAGCAGATTCATACCCTGAGCATGATTGGCCCAGACACCGGCGAAATAATCAGCCTGCAGCTCAAAACGAACCTGATATTTGTTGTACTCCTTCTCACTCAACGTCTGACGAAGGGAATCGAGCTGTTTCGAGGTGCCTAGTAATGTCTGTACATGATGTCCAACCTCATGGGCAATAACATAAGCCATGGCGAAGTCGCCCGGCGCATGGAAGCGTTGCTGCAACTCATCATAAAAGCTCAGATCAATATATAGTTTGGCGTCACCCGGACAGTAGAACGGACCGACTGCCGAGGTCGCTGTTCCGCAAGCAGAGTCTACACTCCCACTGTATAGCACTAAGGTGGGGTCCGTATAGGTCATTCCCTGCTGCTGAAAAATCTCACCCCAAACCTCCTCTGTGTCGGCAAGAACTACCGATACAAACTCCGCAAGCTCTTGCTCCTCTGCGGTCTGTTCATAAGGGGCCGTTGAACTGGAGCCTGTGGAAGTCAAACTTCCCAGGATATCCCCGGCATTGCCTCCACTGAGTAACGTGATGACCAGGACAAGGATAATTCCTCCGATCCCGCCACCAATCATCTTGCCGCCGCCGCTCATGCTTCTGCGGTCCTCCACGTTCGAACTCCCTCTTCTTCCCTGCCATTTCATGGCCAAGCCCCCAGTCGAAATATCAGGTAATCTTAAGTAAATGGCTACCTGGCTTCGTTAAGTTAAATATCTTATTAGTGATATACCCAAAAAAGCAGGGTTTCACTTATACTTACTGGAGTTGGGAGAATGAGGATGGAGCCGAACTACTTCCAACCTTATAGAGGCGCCTAGTTATTCGTCATGTTCGCAGCGCCTACACACCTTTGCCAAGCTTTTTCATTAATTCGCTAGCCTGGACTTTCTCTTCCTTATCTAATCCACCCATCAAATCATGAATTGAGGCTACATGACGAGGGAAAATCTCATCAAACAGTTCACGGCCTGCATCCGTAATCTCCGCATAAGTAACGCGGCGATCCTCGCTACAGGGTACACGTTTCAGCAGTCCCTTTTTCTCCAACTTGTCGATATTATAGGTAATGCTTCCGCTCGTAACGAGAATTTTCTCCCCGATCTGTTGCAGCGGAATCCGCGTTCTATGGTAAAGTACTTCAAGCACCATGAATTCAGCCGAAGCCAAGCCATAACTCTTCATATCCTTCACCGCATGATCCATTAGGCTCTTATAAGCCTTAGATAAGACTACGAACAATTTCAGTGAGGCGGCTTGTTCTTCGTCAGGTGCACTCTCTGTATTACGCAGATTTACTTGTTTATCACTCATCAATTCCACCTCCACTTCAATCAAACTTGTATTCAATCCATTTATTTGTCTTTACATTAAATATCTTTAAGTTAAGATAACTATACGACTTCCCATCCTCCTTGTCAACCTCATCGCTAAAAAAGTCACTTCCGTCTAGAGACCGGTAAGTTTCCTTTGACACTTTACAGGGAGTGATAAAAATCACCCCAAGTTTGACCTGACCTATAAAAGGGCGTATTCTTGTCTTTACGAATGACTATTTAGTAAGCGATTTCAATACCCTAAAGGAGGCGACCTGATGAGTTCGTTCAATCCAACCCCTACCGAAGAAGCTATGGAAGGGCAGGCTGGAGCACGACGCGTGCTGATCGTGACAGCCGTAGACGCGGAGCGTGACGCGGTCCTGCGCGGCCTGCAAGGCAGCGACAGGTTCCATGTTATCGCTGCCGGCGCAGGGCCGGCAGCGGCGGCGGCGGGAACCGCTGCGGCACTCGCAGCCGGTTCTTACGGCTGCGTATTGAGCGTCGGGATCGGCGGCGGATTCCCGGGGCTGGCACCTTTAGGCTCGCTGGTTGTAGCCAGCGAGATGATTGCCGCCGACCTCGGGGCCGAGACGCCGGAGGGCTTCCGCAGCGCTGCCGAGCTCGGCTTCGGCAGCGTGTCCGTGCCGGCTGACCGCGGCACGGTGCAAGCGGTTTCGGCCGCGCTGGCTGCGGCCGGGTTACCCGTAAGCACGGGCACCGTGCTTACGGTCTCGACGGCGACCGGCACCGCGGAGACGGCCGCCGCCCATCTCGCGCGGCATCCCCATGCCGTCGCGGAAGCGATGGAGGGCCACGGAGTCGCCGTGGCCGCCCAGGCGCTGGGGCTCCCGGTACTGGAGCTCCGCGCCATCTCGAACCCGGTCGGTCCCCGCGACCGGGCCGCTTGGAAGATCGGTGATGCAATGGAAGCATTAACGGCGGCAGCCGCTATATTACTGGAGGTGCTGTAATGACAACTGAGCTTAATATCGCTTTTTCCCCTTGCCCTAACGATACCTTTGTATTTCATGCCTGGGCGCACGGGCTTGTCCCGAATGCACCTAAGCTGAATGTAACCTATGCCGACATTGATATTACCAATACGCTGGCCGCTGACGGAGAAGGACCAGAAGTCCTCAAAATCTCCTACGCTGCTCTGCCTTGGGTTCTGGAGCGGTACAAACTGCTGCCATGCGGCGGCGCTTTAGGTCGCGGCTGCGGCCCGCTGCTGCTTACAGCAAGTGGACCCCATGCGATCAAACGCCCAGAAAAGCTAGCCGGACGCCGGATTGCTGTGCCTAGCGAACGCTCTACGGCTTATTTGCTTTTCCGATTATGGGCAGCACAAAATGTAACTGGAGGCATCGGCGAAATAGTCGTAATGCCTTTCGATGAGATTATGCCTGCCGTACGGGATGGTCATATCGATGCAGGGCTGGTAATTCACGAAGCCCGCTTCACTTACGCCTCGTATGGTCTTAATATGCTAACTGATTTAGGCAGCTGGTGGGAAAGCGATACCGGACTGCCCATTCCTCTCGGCGCTATCATTGCCCGCCGTGATTTAGATGCCGATGCTATCACTGGCTGGATTCGCAGCTCTCTTCAGTATGCGTGGGATCATCCTACCGATTCCAGAGACTATGTGCTTAGCCATGCTCAAGAGTTGGCTCCTGAAGTGGCTAAATCCCACATCGATCTCTACGTGAATGACTTCTCGATGAATCTGGGTGATGACGGCTATGCCGCAATCTCTGCCCTGCTTGATCGTGCTGCGGCAGAAGGACTTGTGCCTGCAATTGATCCAGCACTGCTTCGTTAACATTCACTAGATAGTTTAACAATCCCCGGCTACACCTAAAAGGTGTTCTCCGGGGATTTTATTTATTCTACGTAACATTCCCAGCCAGCCATTATTTGGCTTATCGAACCAGTGATTATACAATAGACCTATAAACATGATCTATGAGGGAGGATCACATGATACCTGAAAAAAACAGCAAACAAAACATCGACCGCTTTCTGGGCTTTCAAGATGAATATGACCGCTACCGTCCCGAAGCCCCTGTGATGATTATCAAATTGCTAACAGATTACTTGGGTACCACCCCTTCACTCGTCGCAGATATAGGCTGCGGTACGGGTTTGTCTACTTTTCTCTGGAACGATGTTGCAGAACGCGTAATCGGTATCGAACCCAATCCAGATATGTTGGGAAAAGCAATCGATAAACTTAGCAGATTAGAAGAACCCCAATCAATTACTTTTGTGCAAGGCTACTCTAACCAGCTTCCGCTTGCATCAGATAGTGTAGACATAGTTACCTGCTCACAATCATTCCACTGGATGGACCCTGAGAGTACACTGCAAGAAATCTCCCGGGTCTTAAAAAAAGGCGGAGTCTTTGCCGCCTACGATTGCGATTGGCCTTTATCTCTTCAGCAAAATGTAGAAGAACGATACAACCAGCTAATCTCCAAAACAGAAGAATGGCTGGCCTCGCTTTTACCTAATGAGGAGAGAGCACATAAATGGGACAAAGAAGGCCATTTGTCACGGATCAAAGCTAGTGGGGCCTTCTCTTTTGCCAGAGAAATCGTATTCCACAACCTAGAGTCCTGCGATGCCCAGCGATATATCGGTTTAACCCTAAGTCAAGGGGGAGTGCAAACCGTAATGAAGCTAGACGCCACCTTGCTTGAACAAGACATCGCCGATTACACCGCCGCAGTTAAACAGCATTTTAAAGGCAGAACATTAGAGGTTCTGATCAGCTATCGCATGAGAATCGGCATCAAATAATCTTCGATCGCAACCAAAAAAACGCCCCGCCCCCTCATATGAGGAGTTCGGAGCGTTTTCTGTTTATTATTTAACTTCTTCCATGAATACCCTTAGGTTCTCCACGATTTCTTTGGATTTTGAATGATGTAAGTAATGTCCGCCTTCAAATGTCATTACTTTTCCATGCACAGAATCCTTGACTTGCCCTTCATGCAGAGGGATCCAGTCTTTCACAGTAGTATTATTTGCTTGTATAAAGAAGATAATGGGAAGATTCTTGTCGAATTTTAAGCCTCTGGAGGCAACAAAGTTAGGATAAATATGTTCCATTTCATTTAAGGTAGTGGAATTGTTCATATTTTTAAGCGAAATCAATTTCATTTGTTTTTTGGTTTCATCATCAAATGGCAGTCCATCATAAGGGTCACCGCTTAATTGCAAGCCCAATCTTATAATCCCTGAATCTTTAAGCAGCTTTAATTTTTTAATTGGGAATTTAACATCCATACCGCCTTGCTCCGGAACACTACTATCAATACCCACAAAAGCACTCACTTCGTTTGGATATTTCTTCGCATATTCCAATCCGTAAATACCTCCAATCGAGTGGCCCATTAGAATGTATTGGTCAATGTTAAGATTCTGAACGGCTTCATGAATTTCACTAACGATATTCTCTGTGGTTCGTTCTTTTTTCGTTTCATCACTGAGTCCATACCCAAACGGTTCAACCGCCACCACTTTGTAGAATGGTGATAACTCATCAATCAACGGCTTAAAATCAAGTGCTGGTGCTCCTGTTCCAAAGCCTGGTATGAGCACGATCGTCTGTTTACCTTCTCCTTGAATCAAAACATTCATATTTTTCCCGTCAACAGGGACTAACTGACCATAGTGCTGTATTTTTTTCTGGTCTGTTTTGTTGCTGATCACATTAACTGTATAGACAACGGCTAGAAAAAGTACGACCACGATCACTATTGCTCCTAATATTTTGAGCAACAGGTTACGCAGTTTATGTTTTTTCTGTCCATTCCCCGTTTTTTTGTCCGCTTGTTGTGTCACCCTCATCTTCTCCTGTCTTTAATCTGTTTATTAAGCCCTCTTAACATTTCGCTAATGAGATCATAACTAACAAAGATGTACCCCTCATGACGGCAATATGAACTGAAAATGAACAGGTAAAAAAAATGCTACGGCAGCACAAGACAAGAAAACTTGCCTGTACTGCTGTAGCAATGAAAAATGCGGGATGCATTCAAGCCCTCACAAGGCCCCGCCTGGAAGCTAATTACTCTGTCGGCGCTATAATTGGCAGGGTGACAATGATGGTCGTTCCTTGACCGGGTTCGCTTTCCACGCGGATATCCCCTTTATGAAGCGTTACGATCTGTTTAACAATGGCAAGTCCCATCCCGCTGCCACCATATTTACGACTGTGGGATCGATCAGCCTTAAAGAACCGTTCAAATATACGTTGCTGATCCTCAAGTGAAATCCCAATGCCAGTGTCTGTTATCCGAACGGTCACGTTGTTGATATCTTGTTTGAGGCTGACGTTAATTACACTGTTATCCTTAGAGAACTTGATGCTGTTGCCAAGGAGATTGGTCCATACCTGACTTAACAGGTCATAATCAGCCAGTAGGATAATAGGCTTCAGATCAAGGTCGAAGCTGATGTTACGAGCCGCCCATTGCGGCTGAATCGCTACGATTACTCTTCTTATCTGTTCGTCCAGGTTGAATGTAATTAGCCGTAGCTGTTGTGACTGCGATTCTAATAAACTCAGCTTCAGCAGGCTGTCACTCATTTTAGACATCCGCTCTGCTTCAGCGATAATAATATCGAGGTAACGATTTCGCTCTTGTTCTGCAAGATCTACTCGCTTGAGCGCAATCGCATACCCAGATATTGAAGTGAGCGGAGACTGGACCTCATGCGACACATTGGATACAAACTCTTTACGCATCTGCTCAAGCTGCTGCAGATCGTGCATCATTTCTTCAAAGCTGCGAGCCAAGGTACCTAGCTCACCGGTTTGCTTAATATTCAGCTCGACGTTAAAATCACCAGCTGCTATCCGTCTGGTCGCTTTGGTTAGCTTCTTAATAGGTCTGACTAAGAACATCGCGGCTACCAGAATCAAGAGGCTTCCAGCTATCAATGAATAGAGTAAGAAATTTAATACCAAATTCCTTCTGGCAGTGATGGAAGGGGGATTAAGCGTCTCCACAAACATCGCTTTGGTGCCGTCTTCCGTTCTCAACTGCAAGCCTAAGAGAAGCGCAGAAATATTCCTGTTATGAGGTTGATAAACTTCTCCTGCGAGAACTTTTTTTATTTCTTCCATAGTTACAGGGACCGGCTTGTGCCCATTAAGCGTTCCATAAGATTGGAATTTACCCGCTTCATCGAAAATTCGGATGTGGTAGGAATCAAGCTGCTTCATTCCACTTACGAAAGAGTTGGCTCCACGAAATGGGAAGGTCTCGTAAACCCTGACAATATCCTGTCCAAAATGCAATAAGGGAATTCGCGTGTTCTCGTTCAGTTTATCTTCGAATACCCAAGTTGCCACAAACAAAGCAATGATTGTGCCCCCGATTACGGAGGCTAGGAAGGTCAGTACAACGCGTGTATATATGGATCTAATCATTCGTACACCTCAAGCCTGTAGCCAAGTCCACGCACCGTCTCAATACGAAAATCAGGGGTAGTCGCAAAGCGTTCACGCAGGCGTTTAATATGCACGTCAATCGTCCGATCATCTCCAGCATAATCAATTCCCCAAATTTGATCGATCAACTGCTCGCGCGTATAGACTTGTCCGGGTGTCCCAGCAAGCTTGTACAGCAATTCGAACTCCTTGAGGGGTAAGGCAAATGACTCCGTGCCTCTCATCACCTTATAGGTCTGCCGATCAAAGATGACGTTACCAATTTGGATCATCTGCGTGGAGCCGATCCGATATCGTTTCAGCAATGACCTAACACGGACCGTCAGCTCCAACGGATCGAAGGGTTTAGTTAAATAATCATCCGTACCTAATTCGAAGCCCTTCACTTTCTCCCAGGTTTCGCCTCTGGCAGTCAATATAAGTAATGGAAGATCGGGATTAGCTCGGCGGAGCTCCTTACAAAGCATCCAACCATCCATATTTGGCATCATTATATCCAACACGACAAGATCGACATTTGTTCCAGCATATACGGCGAGCGCCTCCTTGCCATCCACAGCTTCAACTGTTTCGAATCCGTCATTGCGGAGAAATAAACAGACAAGCTCGCGAATGTTCGCATCGTCGTCAGCAACCAGTATAGTAGGCATTCGTTTCCTCTTTTCCTGTTGTCCATTCTTACTATTATACTATATTATACTTTCGGCTAAACTGTCGTTTGTCTTGAGGCTACACAATGATCAAACCGAAAAAAGCGTCTAACACGGTTACCCGTATGTAGACGCTCTTAATGTCGAAATTGCTTTAGCTTTAGTCAGCTTACTTCTTATTCATCTTAAACATTAGGAACAGCTCATTATAATGAGCAAGCATCCGTTTGCCAAGGTTGTCGTATACTTCAAGCCGGTCCGTAATTTCAGCAGGTGGATAGAAACGGGTATCCTCAGAAGTTTCCTCAGGAAGCAGCTCCAGCGCAGGAATGTTAGGCGTGGAATAACCTACGTATTCTGCATTCTTAGCAGCAACGTCTGGGCGGAGCATGAAGTTGATGAACTGATGCGCTCCATCCACATTTTTCGCTGTCCGAGGAATAACCATGTTATCAAACCACTTGTTCGAGCCTTCTTCCGGCACTACATAATCCAGCTTATCATTCTCGTCCATGATCTCGGAAGCATCGCCGGACCAGACAATCCCAACCGCAGCTTCTTCATTTGCCAGCAGCATCTTGATCTCATCACCGACAATCGCCTTCACGTTAGGAGACAACTTGTTGAGCTTGGTCAGTGCTTCCTGCAGATGTACCTCATCCTTGTCATTAACGGAATAATGCAGGCTGTTCAAGGCCATGCCCATCACTTCACGGGCTCCGTCCACCAGGAAGATGTTATTATGCAGTCTGCTGTCCCAAAGAGAATCCCAGCTGGTGAAGTCCATGCCTTTAGTCATTTCCGGATTGAAAATAATCCCAACGGTCCCCCAGAAATAAGGCACAGAATATTTGTTACCCGGATCAAACGAAAGGTCCATAAAGCGTGAATCAATATTCTTTAGATTCGAAATCTTGCTATGATCCAGCGGGATGAGCAGATCTTCTTCTTTCATCTTGGCAATGGCATAATCCGAAGGGATTACAACATCAAAGGTAGTTCCCCCCTGCTCAACCTTGGTCAACATAGCTTCATTAGAATCGAAGGTTTGATAAATGACTGTTAAGCCGGTCTCTTTTTCAAATTCCTTCAATAGATCGGGATCAACATAGTCGCCCCAGTTATAGATAGTCAATGTGTTTCCACCTGAATATCCCTCTCTCGAATTCATCCAAGAGCCCAAGTACATGAGCGCAAATGCCGTGATAAGGATCGCCAGAAAAGCATTAATCAGCTGTTTCATCTAGGCACCCCCGCTTCTGCAACAGGCTCCGCCACAGCTTCTGCCGTGTTATGACGATTTTTCTTAAGGGTCAGGAAGTAATAACCAACCACGAGCAGAATGGTGAACAGGAAGATCATTGTCGACAACGCATTGATCGATAGCGACACCCCTTGCCGGGCTCTAGAGTATATCTCAACCGATAACGTCGAATAACCGTTGCCTGTTACGAAGAACGTAACCGCAAAGTCATCCAGTGAATACGTAAGCGCCATAAAAAATCCGCTGAAGATCCCTGGTTTAATAATCGGCAAAATTACTTTTGTCAGCACATCCTTACGGCTTGCCCCAAGATCACGGGCTGCATCCGTCAATGTAGGGCTCATTTCCTGTAGATGCGGCAAAATCATCAATACGGCAATCGGCACGCTGAATGCAACGTGTGAGAGCAGAACAGACGCGAAGCCCAGCTTGATGCCAGCAATGGTGAACAGGATAAGGAACGAAGCACCAATAATGACATCCGGACTGACGATCAGCACGTTATTCAGAGACAGCAAGGTGTTCTTGGCGCGGCGATTCTGCACACTTTTAATGGCCAGCGCACCAATAATAGCGATAAGGGTCGCAATAGCCGAGGATAGCAGCGCGATCACAAGCGTATTGATTACGATGATGATCAGGCGCTTATCTTGGACTACCTCACGGTAGTAATCCAGCGTAAAGCCCTCGAACTTATGCATCGTCCCCCCACTGTTGAACGAATAGTACATTAAATAGAAGATAGGTGCATACAGAACAATGAACACCAGAACTAGGTAGAGGTTAGAGAATCCATTTTTATTTCTCATTCCGCGCCCCTTTCCGCGATCCGCCTGTGATAATCATAAACAGCGCCATGATGGCAATCAGAAACACTGCAACTGTAGAACCCATGCCCCAGTCCTGAGTGACCAGGAAATGCTGCTCAATTGCGGTGCCCAGCGTAATGACCCTGTTGCCTGCAATCAGACGGGTAATCATAAATAGGGACAGCGCCGGTATGAATACTGCCATACAGCCTGAGCGTACTCCCGAAATGGTCAGCGGAAAAATAACACGTCTGAACGTGGTCCAGCCCGAAGCCCCCAAATCACGTGCCGCATCCAGCAAGGATAAATTCAAATCCTCCAAAGCGCTGTATATCGGCAGGATCATAAACGGGATAAAAATATAGACAGATACAAATACAAAGCTGAAGCCCGTAAACAAAATTTGCTGTTCTCCGATTCCAAGCAGATCAAAGAAATTATTGATCGGACCAAATGTACCGAATATCCCTATAAAAGCGTAGGTTTTTAGCAGCAAATTAATCCATGTCGGCAAAATAATCAGCAATAACCACAGCTGCTTATGTTTGGTTCTTGTCAGTAGATAAGCCGCCGGATAAGCAACCAGCAAAGAGAATGCTGTAATCAGAAACGCGTACCAGAACGAGGTCAGCGTCATTTTCAAATATACAGGGGTGAAGAAACTGACGTAATTATCCAGAGTAATATGGCCATCCAAATCAAATAACGAATAGTAGATGACAAGCACTACCGGTGCAATTACAAACAATGCGATCCAGAGGTAATAAGGGATGAGATAGTACGATTTGCCCTTATTCTTCATGACTCTCCACCTCGCCATAAGCTTCCAGACGTCTGTCGAATTCTTCCTCCGTTTCACCGAAACGCATAACATGGATCGCTTCCGGATCAAAATAAAGGCCAATTTCACTGCCTACAGTCGCCTTACGTGTAGAATGCACAAGCCATTCATGCCCGGATTCATCATAACAGCTGATTTCATAATGCACGCCCCGGAACAGCTGGGAATCAACCCGCACACGTAGTTTACCCTGTTCCAGCGTAGAAATTTCCAAATCCTCAGGACGAATAACAATCTCTACGGATTCATTCGGTTTCAGCCCGGCATCGAAACATTCGAAGCGGCGGCCGTTAAACTCCACCAGATAATCCTCGATCATAACTCCCGGCACAATGTTCGATTCGCCAATAAAATCCGCCACAAAACGGTTAATCGGCTCATCGTAAATATCATTAGGAGTGCCACTTTGCTCGATTTTTCCTTTATTCATGACAAAAATCCAGTCGGACATCGCGAGTGCCTCTTCCTGGTCATGGGTTACAAAAATAAAGGTAATCCCTAGCCGCTGCTGCATTTCCCGCAGTATGTACTGCATCTCCGTGCGCAGCTTGAGGTCTAGCGCCGATAGAGGCTCGTCCAGCAATAGAACCTGTGGCTCATTCACAATCGCCCGGGCAATGGCGACCCGCTGGCGCTGACCGCCGGACATTTCGTTAATCGCACGCTGCTCATAACCCACAAGGTTAACGAAGCTTAGCGCTTCCTGTACCTTCTTCGTGATTACGTCCTTCTTAAGCTTCTTAATGCGCAGTCCGAAAGCCACATTCTCGAATACGTTCAGGTGCGGAAACAATGCGTAATCCTGAAATACCGTATTCACCTGCCGCTCATTGGCGGGAATGTGGTTAATTACTTTTCCATTTAAATAGATAGAACCGCTCGTTGGCTCAGCGAACCCGGCGATCAATCGAAGAATAGTTGTTTTACCACAGCCAGATGGACCAAGTAGTGTATAGAATTTGCCGCGCTCTATCTCAAAGCTGACTCCTTTTAACACCGGATCTTCGTCGTCATATTGCTTAGTAACTTCTTCAAATGAAATGATGGTACCTTCCTGAATAGCTATAGCTAACAACCTCCCTTACCTTAGTAATACAATACTATTTTACCCGCATCTTGCGGAGAACAATCGAAATGGGTATGCTCAGCGCTAATAAGCGACAATTTCCCCTCTCCTTCGACGCTCCAATAGATATAGCATATTAGATTGTACCATTATATGCGATAGCTTACATTGTTAAATGCTAAGCATAAACTTAACAAGTTTGTAAAAATTCCAGTCTTCCATGCCCTTTTTGAGGTGCTATAATGAAAACGAACTGAAAAGCCAGTGTGGTTTTCTTATTTTTGCGAAAGAAGATGAATGATAATGAACGAGGGGTTACTAGACCGCCTTGAAAAATATGGATTCTCACTTTACATGATACGAATTACGCTTGCCGCATCACTATCCTGGGTAGCCGTACACAGTTTATATGGTGACCAATATCTATACTTTGCACCGCTTGCAGCCATTCTCATTACTCAAGCCAGTGTGAAGGCATCACTCGAAAAAGGAATCTACCGCCTGATCGGCATTATTATCGGTGGAATTGTCAGCCTGATTGTAGGCCAATTCTTCGATGTAGGTGCATTTTCCATTCTGCTAATTCTGCTCATCGGGATCGGAATTGCCACAGCCTGTCGGATGAATATCCAAGCGGTTTCGCAGGTCGGGGTGACCTCGGTTCTGGCCCTTACCTTTTATCACAATGATTACGTGCTGTGGAGAGTCGCCGAAACCTTTATTGGTGTGCTCATTGCCTTGATCATCAATATGATTATCGTTCCACCAAACAGGTTCGTCAAGGTAAAAGCATTGGCACTCGATGGAAGCCTTCTACTTTCGGATGCATTAAAAGGCCTCGTAGGCATAAGACGAGACTCTTCAAAGGATAATAATATGCTGGAGCAAGCAGGTAAACTGCTGTCTGCCAGCAATCAACAACAGAAGGAAATGTTCTACACCATTGCTCATTATCAGTGTCGTGGTGATCTAAAGGGGCTTATACAAGCCACAGCACATCTAAAGACCATTCATTCCTATGTTAAAGAAATTTCCGACGATATTTGCTTGCTGCCAGCACATCATGCCAATTCTGACTGGATGCTGGAAGTGCTGGAGGCAACAGCCGATTGTATAGCTGTTTATGGTACGAAGACCTTATCCAAGGTTGAATGCCAACGTTCACTTACAGATTGTCTGCATCGTGCCCGCGACTTGCAGGCGGCCAGCTTCTCTGAACTGCAAGGACGGTGCTCGCTGTCATCTGTTCGTGATCTAGGAGCGCTCTTCAGTCACTTAAACCGGGTACTCGAAGAAGTGGAACGTGCTAGTTCTGCTACTTACGTAGTTGCAGCTCGGCCTTCAACAGCTGAAATCACACGCGCTATACGCTTAATTAAAAAAGGACTCTCCCAGAAGCTCTAAGCTTGGGAGTGTCCTTTTTTTATGTTCAATCCCTATTAGACATAATGCCCTTTAGCACGATTGGTTACTACAACCATCCAACAAATTTAACTGACTGATTGTTTGGCAGCACGCCCTATCTTCACATTTACCAGTACAATACTGCTGACAATCAGCAATAATCCGATCACAAGGTTTATGGTAATCTGCTCTTTCAAAAAAACTACGCTGGTTGCTATCGAGATCAGGGGGATCAAGAAGGTGAATGAACCTACTTTTCCTGCTTCTCCTTCGTTAATCAGCTTGAAATAAATTAGCCAGCCCAGAGCAATAACAAAGATTGCGATAAACAAGGTATCCACAATAAAGGTTCCACTCCATGTGATATCCGACCATTTCTCCGTAGCTGATCCCGAAAGTAGCAGAATGATGCCACCGATCGTGATTTGCATAGCCGTCATCCACAGCATATCCACACGTACAGCATTCCGTTTCATATATATTGTTCCTAATGCCCAGCTTAAGGCACTGGCTAGAGCCAGCACAATTCCCCATATGGAGATACTCCCATTAATTCCACCGATACTAAGAGAGGCTACCCCGAGAAAACCAAGCAGCAAACCAGCCATTTTAAGCCCGTACATGCTCTCACCTAACCACAGCCAAGAAAAAATACCTAACAATACAGGCTGCAAAAATACAATCGATGAGAACAATCCCGCCGGAACATACTGCAAGCCAATCGTCTGAAATCCATAATAAAACACAATACTAAGGACCGCCGAGATCAGATAGATCGGCCAGAGCTGCTTGAAGCGAAGCTCCTTCACCTTGGGCAGTGCAATTAGAATCAGAATAATACCGCCTACGACGGTTCGAATACCTGCAAATAATAGAGGTGGAGCGTAGTCTAAGGCGATTTTGGATATAGGCCAATTAATGCCCCATACAATCACCAAAAAAATAAGAAGGATCATACTTTTCTTCTGCTGATTCATTTGTTCACTTCCTTGGTGTAGATTCATCACAAATGATACAATAAACAAGAGCATAAATGAAATGAATAATAATCATAAGGGGCATATCATATTTGTTATGAACAATACTCAAATTCGTTTATTCGTCAAAATCGCCGAAAGCGGCAGCTTTACTAAAGCTGGTGTAGAACTGAATATGACCCAGCCTGCGGTCAGCCGGGCGATCTCGTCCCTCGAAGCCGAATTAGACGTGAAGCTCTTGCTTCGAGATCGGCGTAATGGCCTGATGCTTACGGATATCGGCAAACGTATTCTTGTTATTTTCCGTGAAATTCTAATGGGCTTTGATAAGGTCAATCAGGAGATTTATGCAGAGAGAGGTCTTGAAAAAGGGAGTATCCGCATTGGGGCTTTTCCTGTGGCATCTGCTCATTTTCTACCGAAGATTATTAGCTCTATCACTAGAAGATATCCAAACATTACGATTAGCCTACAGGAGGGCTCTATCGCTGAAGTCAGAGAATGGCTGGATTCAAAAGAAATTGATGTTGGCTTATTGCTCGCTCCCAGTGCAGAATTCGAAACCATTCCATTATATAGAGAGAAATTGTTTGCCGTTTTTAGAGATGACCATCCCCTGCAAAAGCGATCCATTGTATGTGTGCAAGAATTAGCGAACGAGCCCATGTTGATTTGCAAAGCAGGATATGAACCGCCTGTTGTAGAGCTATTCCGCAGAAGTAATAGCCATCTGAATGTAAAATATGTGGTTAATAACTTTGCAACAGCTCTTAATATGGTTCAGGAGGGGCTGGCGATCGGCGTGATGTCTGAACTGTCCTTGTTATCTCTGCCTCCAAATGTGGTTACCCGTGAGCTGCAGCCGGATGCTTATAGAGATATCCAAATTGCGGTCAGCTCGCTTGCCGACACTTCAATTGCTGTAAGGCTCTTCATTGAGACAGCGCTGGATCTTTTCACTCAAAAATAAATGGATTAATGAATAGATGATAAGGAGTGCTGAGGATGAACTTTAAAAGACTAGGAAATAGCGGATTACAGGTATCCGCATTAGGACTGGGAACGAACGCTTTCGGCAAACGTGCGGATCAAGAGACCTCCATTCAGATTGTACATGCTGCGCTTGATCATGGAATTAATTTCATAGACACTGCTAATATTTACGCTGGCTCAGAATCCGAGCGAATCATTGGTCTGGCCTTGGAAGGTAGGAGACAGGAGGCTGTTCTCGCAACTAAAGCAGGTTTAGTTAAAAATGAGGGTCCCAACGGCAGCGGCTCCTCCCGTCGCCATTTGCTGCAGGAGCTTGAAGATAGCCTTCGCCGCCTAAAGACGGACTATATCGATCTATACCAGATTCATACCTTTGATCCCTATACGCCGCTTGAAGAAACCTTACGAACCTTGGACGATATGGTATCCTCGGGCAAAATCCGTTATATCGGGGCCTCCAACTATACAGCATGGCAATTAATGAAGGCGATTGGGATTAGTGAAGCACGCAACTTCACCAAGTACATTTCAATTCAGTGCAGCTACTCCTTAGCAGACCGGACACCGGAGAATGAGCTTCTTTCGCTCTGCCTGGATCAAGGGGTAGGGATCATTCCTTACTTTCCACTAGCTGGCGGAATTCTCACAGGCAAATATAATACAAGCGATTCAGCCCCATCAGGGTCCAGAGCACATACCGATCCTAATTTCAAAAGATTCCTTGATGATGACCGGATCAAGCTCGGAAGCCAAGTGAGCCAAATTGCTGAGAAAATGGAAACCTCACCTACTGCGCTCTCCTTAGCTTGGCTTATGAATCGGCCTGCCGTCTCGACGGTTATTGTCGGGGCTACACGTGTGGAACAGCTGGAACAAAATTTGCTTAGTACCTCGCTTGTACTTAATGAAGAAACTTCGGCCAAGCTGGAGGAAGCCAGCGATTCCTTCCGGTATGGCGAGCCGTTCGCCTTTTACCGACTCCCATAGAGTCTCGTGCTCTAACTTCTTACAAGGATGGAGGAAAGATTAATGACAACCTATACAGCTGACAGCATTCAAGGGATGCTTGAAGAGCATAAGGATTTTTTTAATAGCGGCGTAACTAAGGAGGTTTCTTTTCGTCTCCAGCAGCTGCTCAAGCTTAAGAATATTATTAAACAATACGAAGGACGAATCATCACCGCACTACAACAGGATTTAGGAAAAGGTGAGTTCGAAGCCTATGCCACAGAAATCGGCTTTACGCTGGACAGTATCGGCTACATGATGAAACATCTCAAGCGTTGGGCGAAGCCTGTAAAGGTTAGATCCCCGCTGCACTTATTTCCTGCAAAAAGTTATATTTTAAGTGAGCCTTACGGCACAACGCTCATTATTGGCCCGTTTAATTATCCATTTCAGTTGCTAATTGAGCCCCTGATCGGCGCCATTGCCGCTGGTAACTGCGCTGTCCTCAAGCCATCTGAGAGCACACCTGCCATCTCGTCCGTGGTTGAGCAGCTTATTCAGGAGACCTTCGAGCCGCAGTATATCCGCGTAATTCAGGGTGAAAAAGAGACCACTAATTTACTGATCCACGCCAAATTTGATTATATTTTCTTTACGGGCAGTGTGCCTGTCGGCAAAATCGTAATGGAAGCGGCAGCGAAAAATTTAGTGCCTGTAACCTTGGAGCTTGGCGGGAAAAGTCCGGTTATTGTTGATAAGACCGCTAATCTTGATGTTGCAGCGAAACGGATTGTCTGGGGCAAGCTGCTGAACGCGGGCCAAACCTGTATCGCACCGGATTATCTGTTGGTCCACAAGGATATTGCCAAAGAATTGATCACCAAAATCAAACATCACATCACTGAGTTCTACGGTCAGGATGCACAGCCTAATACAGATTACGGCCGGATCGTGAATGATCGCCAGCTGCAAAGACTTGCCGACCTCATTGCGCGTGATCAAAACAAGTTGATTATGGGCGGCACCATCGTACCAGAAGAACGTTATATTGAGCCAACTCTAATCTATCCTGCTACTTGGACGGATGCTGCTATGGAAGATGAGATCTTCGGTCCGATCCTCCCAATATTGGAATATCATCAATTGGATGAGGCCATTCAGAGCATTAATGAACACCCAAAGCCACTGGCACTATACCTATTCACGGAGGATAAGAGTGTAGAACAAGAGGTGCTGTCCCGGGTCTCATTCGGGGGAGGGTGTATCAATGATACGATCTCACATGTGGCGAGCACTTATCTTCCGTTTGGTGGAGTAGGAAACTCTGGAATCGGGGGTTATCACGGGAAGTATAGCTTTGAGGTCTTCTCCCATCGTAAAAGCATCGTCAAGCGAGGAACACGGATCGACCTCGGAATCGTGTATCCTCCTTATGGCAATAAAGTGAAGCTGGTTCGAAAAGTAATGAAATAAACAAAGCAGCAAACCTCCCATGATCGGGAGGTTTGCTGCTTATCAGGGTAACTACGCAAACAGCTCTAACAATTTCTCAACACTTATCTCAGCGGTGGAAGCCAGACATAGATCCGCTGTCTCGGTCACGAGCGCCACTCCAGCTCCCACTGACTTCATACCAGCAGCATTAATTGCGGCTATTCCCTCCTCGGTATCCTCAATCGCCACGCAGCAGTCTGGGGATATGCCCAGCATCTCTGCAACCTGCAAGTGAATCTCTGGATCTGGCTTGCTTCTACGCAAGTTCCCAGGGTCAGCCACCGCCTGAAACCAATGCCCGATCTGCAAGCGTTCGAGAATCAGCAGCGCATTCTCATTAACTGAGGCCAGTCCGATAGCGATCCCTCTTTGCTGTAAATCGGACAACACGCTGTGGATACCCGGATACAGCTCAGCAGGCGTCATTTGCTGAACAAGCTGTCTGTACTTCTCGTTCTTTTTGTTGCAGAGCATTCCCTTTACCGGTTGCGGCAAATTCAGTCCACTACTCTCCAGAATGACTTCTAAAGATTCCATTCGACTTAGGCCCTTGAGACTCTTATGCTTCTCTCGATCAAAAGAAAGTGCAAGCTCATCCGCCAGATCCTTCCAAGCCTCATAATGATACTCTCCAGTATCAGTAATTATCCCGTCCAGCTCGAAAATAACAGCTTCAAGCTGCTTCACATTCGAAAGCCTCAGCGGCTTCTGCGCAGACAACTGTATAAGGTTTCCCTTATGCATAATCTCAAGCTCTTCGCCCTCCAGCAGCGTATAGATCACTTCTGTATCACTCACAAAAATATCCAATAGCTGTCCAGCACTTGTTATTTTAAACCGATAGCTCTCCCACTGCGCTGGCACACTAGGATTAAATGATAACATCCCGCCGCATAAGCGCATGCCACCAAAACCATTCACAATCGACAGCCAGGAGCCTGCCATATCAGCAGTATGCAGCCCATCCTTGACGTTGCGGTTGATGTCATCCAAGTCCATCCGTACCGTGCGGTCAAAATAGGAATAGGCTCCCGTCAAATCACCAATCTCAGCAGATATTATACTGTGAATGCACGGTGACAATGAAGAATCATGCGTCGTCAGCGGCTCATAATAATTATAATTCCGGATCTTATCCGCCAAGCTGAATTGGTCACCCAGCAGAAACATCGCCATTACCAAGTCCGCCTGTTTCAACACCTGATGCCGGTAAATTACCAGCGGATGGTAGTTGAGCAGCAGCGGATATTTATCGGCTGGTGTATGCTCGAAATCCCATTTTTTCTTGGAGAGAAACGTGTCGTCTTGAGCATAAATGCCAAGTCCCTCATCAAAGGGGATAAACATTTTGTCCGCCGCTTCCAGCCACACTAATGTCTCATGCCCAGTCAGACCGATTTTTTGCTTCAGGCGTTCAAAATGCTCCGGATACTGTTTAGACAATATCCCTGCCATCTCGTGTGCATAATAAAGCTGATCCTGGACCATAAAGTTGGTGTATGCATTATTGTTGACAATAGCTGTATATTCATCAGGACCCGTTACTGCATCAATACAAAAGGCACCGCCCCTAGCCGGATTAAAGTACCCCAAGTCCAACCAAAAGCGGGAAGTTTCGAATAAAATTTCCGCTCCCTTCGTAACCAAAAAATCATAATCTCCGGTAGCCAGTACATACTGCTTGATGGCATACGCAATATCCGCATTAATATGCATTTGCGCCGTGCCTGCCGGGAAATACGCAGAGTTCTCTGCCCCGTCTATAGTCCGCCAAGGGAACAAGGCACCCTTCTGCGACATTACCGCTGCACGCTCCCGTGCTTTGTCTAACGTGGCATAACGAAATTCGAGCAGCTTTCGGCTAATCTCCGGCTGTGTGAACGTAAAGAAGGGCAGCATATACATTTCGGTATCCCAGAAATAGTGCCCTTCGTATCCTTCACCCGTTAATCCCTTGGCCCCAATATTCGTAACCCCGTCACGGCCTACGGATTGAAGCAGTTGAAAAGCATTAAAGCGAATCCCCTGCTGAAGCGCAAGATCACCATGAATCTCCACATCCGTATGTGCCCAGTATCGATCCAGATAAGCCTGCTGTTCCTGGGCAAGCGCTTCAAACCCGCTATGGTCTGCTAAGTGTAATATTTCAGTACTTCTACTGAGTAGTTCGTCTTCCGGATAATCTTTAGAGGTATGGTAAGAGATATATTTGGTTAGTGAGACGCTTTCCCCACGCTCCACCGGGACGACAAACTGCATGGATAATTTCTGCCCCTCATGCTGCACGGTCCTTTTATCCTCAGATCTTGAATCGAGCTTATGACTTACCCCTGTTAATAAGGCAAACTGGGTATGCCGCGTCCGCTGCTTCATCCATAAGAAGGACTGTCCCGGTTCATGACCGGTATCCTTCAGGAGCAGACTGGGCTCCTTGCCTCCCGAGCCCAATCTGGGATCATCCGTTACCTTAGGTTTTTGGATCTTGCCGTCGATGGATGAAGTGAAGGTAAGCACTCCGCTGAAATTCAGTGCTTTAACCTCATAATCTATCGCCGCCAGATGTTTGTGCTGCAAAGTCACCATCCGCCGGATATGAAGCTGTACCCGGTGACCAGCTGGAGATTCCCATTCTACCTGCCGGTGCAGAACCCCGCTTCGCATATCCAGCTTTCGTTCATAATGGTGCACTTGCCCACTGTTTAACTGAAAGGTCTGCCCTTCAATACTCAGTTCAATAATCTTGGCATCTGTTACGTTCAGCATCGCTTGATTGCGGGATGGATATCCGTAGGCTCCTTCTGGATATACAATGGGCTCCGAATCAAAAAAACCATTCAAATAATTGCCTGTTACAGACGAGCCTGAGCTGCCGTGGTAACCTTCTTCGAAATTACCGCGCATGCCAATATATCCATTGCCAAGAGCAAAAATACTCTCGTTTCTTTGATTGTTCTCTTCACTATAAGCTTCCTCATCAAGACTCCACTCCCGGTAAGGATATACCGCCGCCGGATGTACGTATGGTTTCATCTTCATCTCTCTAAGCTCCCCCTGATCACAGTTTCATTCGGGTTCTAAATCATTAACCTTTCACCGACCCACCCATAAGCCCTCTGACGAAATACTTTTGCAGCAGGAAAAAAATAGCGAGCGGCATCAACATGGAGATAAATGCAGCCGAAGTAAGTAAATGCCAATCGTTGCCTCGTGAGCCTACTAAATCGGCAATTTTCATCGACATGACTTGCACAGACGGTTGATTGCCGATAAAAATCAATGAGACTAAATAGTCATTCCACACCCATAGGAATTGGAAGATCCCGATAGAAGCCAGTGCTGGCACTGATAGAGGCAGAATTAGCCTGCTGAATATAGTGAAATGACTTGCCCCATCCATGAAAGCCGATTCGAACAAATCCTTCGGCAATTGACTGATAAAGTTGTACATAAAGTACGTAACCAGCGGTAATCCAAAAGCCGTATGCGCCAGCCAAATTCCCAGATAACTTCCGTTTAGCCCAAGTGCGGTATAATCCTTAAGCACTGGAATAAGCGCAACCTGTATTGGAATGACGAGCATTGCAATAATGATGACAAAAAGGATTTTGCGCCCAGGAAACCGCAGCCAGGCAAAAGCATATGCAGCAAAAGAAGCGATCAACACCGGAATAACCGTTGCTGGAACAGCGATCGTTAGCGTATTCCAGAAGGCCTGTGACAATCCGGAGCCTTTTTGCACCGTTTCACTGCCATCAGCCTGTTTCAGCTTGTATTCCTTACCGGAAAGCACATTATTATAGTTATCCAGCGTGAGATCCGGTGTCATCTTCCAACCTTGTATCTGTTCATTTACGGTACGTGCTCTACGATTCTCCCACATAAGCCGGCTGCCATCAGCCTTCACGCCAGCCTTCAGCTCATCATCTGTATAAGTTTTACCGTTCACCTCAATTGGCTCCCGAAGATCCACGTCCTTGGATAGCTGAATCGTCTCTCCAGCCTTCCACTCCTGATGGGGAAAAGCTTTCCACCATCCAGTCTGCAGAATGTCAGCAGCCGGACGGAAGGAGGAAATAAATAGCCCAAGAGTCGGAAGCAGCCAAATAAAACAGATCACACCCAGCACGATATTTACAATCGTTTTGCTGCCTTTTCTCTTCTTTTTGCCAGCCATTAGAATCCCCCCTGCTTACGGAACTGACGTAGATTGATTATGATTACAGGCAGCACCGCGATCAGTAGAACAATAGCCAGCGTGGAGCCGTAGCCGAAATTACGGTACATAAAGAATTGCCGGTAGAACTGTGTAGCAACAACCTCTGTATCGTATTGACCTCCTGTCATCACCATGACGACGTCAAATATTTTCAACGTAAAGACGATAATGGTCGTTGTCACTGTCAGAATGGTTGATGAAATATATGGAATCATGATTCCAAAGAAAATCTTCACCTCATTTGCTCCATCCACTCGTGCAGCTTCCAAAATGTCGTCAGGAACCCCTTTGATTGCCGCCGAGAAAATCACCATTGCAAATCCAGTCTGCATCCAGATCAAAATGATAATGAGGAAAAAGTTATTCCACGGCTGAAGCATACTCGTCCAGGCTTGGGGTTCTCCCCCAAAATAAGTAACGATTGCGTTCAACAGCCCGATTTGTTCGTCACCCGGTTGATAGTAATATACGAATTTCCAAATGACCCCTGCCGCTACAAAGGAAATAGCCATCGGCATAAAGATGATCGATTTGGCAATTTTCTCATAGCTGCTGCGATCGGCAAGAATAGCAATTAAGAGCCCGAATGCTACACAGGCCAGCGTACCGACGAATACCCAAAGTAAATTGTTACGCAATGCCGTTGCCATCAGATGATCGCTAAAGATCGCTGCATAATTGCTCAGGCCCACAAATTTTTCTGAAGAAGCATTAAAAAAGCTCAAATATAATGTTCGTAGTGCAGGCAGGACCAGTAACCAGCCCAGAATAATCACTGCCGGACCAATAAAGATATAAGGCAGCACCTTTCGCCGGATATGATCAGGGTACTGCTCAACCGCCCAAGTCAGCGTATAGTAAATCAGATAAACACCTAGAACTCCCCAGAGGACAGCCAGAACCGCTGTTAGCAGCGGATTTAATGTGGAATCCCGGAAGAATAAAAAGATTGCGCCGTTAACAACAATATTCGCTAACAACACTACTAGGGACAGCATTACCGCCTTCAGGCTGACGGTTGGCCTAGCTTGTGGTTGTGTTGGCATTTGTGGCTGTGGCTGTGATTGTGCACCCATATTAGCTCCAGCTCCTCCTATAAGTTTTGCGGAGCAAAACTCTTATCATAAGCATCGAACTCACTAGTTAGAAAACAAAAAGAGGGGCAGACAATCCTCTTTTCCCACTGCCCCTCTTTTTACTGTGCGCTTTAAATATTAGGTTAGTTGTTCCAGCCGGACTGGATTTGTTCCAAGGCTTGATCCAGTGTCGCTGTACCGCTCACATAGTCGGTCATCCCTTTCCAGAAGGTTCCTGCACCCACTTTACCTGGCATCAAATCAGAGCCATCAAAACGCAGTGTGGAAGCATCTTGAACCAACTTCGCCATCCGGCGATCGGATTCAGAGGTATACCAATCAAGGGAAGCATCATTCATAGGAGCAATTACGCCGCCAGATTGTACCCAGCTCTTAATCGACTCTCCAGTGGTGAAGAACTCCATGACTGCACGAACCTCTGGACGATCGTTGAACATAGCGTAAATATCACCTGCAACCAGCACTGGTTTACCATATTGCGCATCAATTGGCGGCAAGTAGAACCAATCATAATCCTGATCAACCTTTGCCGTTTCAGGGAAGAAGCTTGTAATAAAGTTACCAAGCATATTAAACCAGGCTTTAGGCGGATCAGTGAACATTGGCGCTGGGGCATCCCCGAAGGATGTCGTCACGATGGACTTAGCGCCACCGTAAACATAATCCTTGTTGAGCCAAATTTTAGACATGATTTCAACAGCATTTTTTACTTCTGGTGAAGTAAATGGCAGTTCACCTTTTACCCATTTATCGTAGTTCTCAGGCGTAGTCGTACGAAGCATTATATTTTCGACCCAGTCTGTTGCTGGCCAACCCGTTGCAGCACCGCTCTCAATGCCAATAGCCCAGGCAGGATCGCCATCCTTAGCAATTTGTTCCGTCAGCGCCATCAGCTCATCCCAAGTTTCAGGAACCTTGTAGCCTGCATCATCAAATTGTTTCTTTGGATACCATACCAAGCTTTTTACATTACTGCGGTTCCAAATCCCCGCCATGATCTTCCCGTCTTTTCCGTCCATCGTAGACATATCGAGCCAGCTCTTGTTGTAATTAGCCGTCAATTTATCTTGATCCAGCACGCTGGTCAAATCGATAACCTTGCCCGTCTTAGCAATCGACGCCAGCAGTCCCGGCTGCGGGAAGTCAGCGATATCAGGAGCATTACCGCCGTCCACACGAATATTTATTGTAGCTTCGAACTCCTTGGAGCCCTCGTATTGAATATCGATCCCTGTCTTCTCTTCAAATTCTTTAATGCTGCTCTCAAATTTCACTTGGTCAGCATCTACGAAGGGGCCAAACATTGTTACTTTAGTCCCTTTATATTCACCTTTCATCGCTAAATCTAACGGGGAACCCGAAGGTTCTGCACTAGGTGTGTTTGTCGCTTTCTCGGTGTTATCTGCTGTTGGGCTGACTGTTGCCGCCGGTGGATCTGTAGGCGCCGCATTATTGTTGCCTCCGCCGCATGCGCTCAGCGTCATTGTGAAGGATAAACACAGTACTAAAGCCAACGACTTTTTACGTCCTGAGATCTTCTTCATCTTTTGTACATCCCCTTTAATGGTTATAGAGATAACATCTTATTCAATCATCCGGGCACCCTGGCATGTATTAGCAGCTTGTAGCAGATCACCTCCTTGCAAAGCTTTTCAGAAGACAGGTAAATATCCTAAAATCAAACTCCATCACAAATGTAATTTAATAATAGCGCTTACATTTTTTATATTATCATAATTAATAACCGTTTCCAATCGGAAAATGAGATGTTTTTCATAAGAATTCATACTATTTTCTATCCTAACATTTAAATTTTAATTAAGACCGATACATAGCTCTGAAAAGCTTTTCAGAAGAAGGTCACAAAAATAAAGGGCCTTTATTTTTCCCGCGTGGATTCCCGCACAATCAGCTTATGCTCCATCTTTTCATTCAATACCTGGACACCACCTGTTGTGAGCAATTCATGCAGCATCTCCGCCGCCCGATAACCTAACTCATAAATCGGCTGTGCAATTGTGGTCAGCTTTGGAATGAACATACTCGACATTCGCAAATTATCAAATCCAATCACAGATACCTGCCCCGGAACTAGAATATTACGATCCTTCAGATAAGAAATCGTCCCCATTGCAAATTCGTCAGCAACACAGAAAACGGCAGTCAGCTCGGGATAATCAGTAAACAACTCATGCGCCGCTTGATAAGCGTGTTCGAACCGGTGATTGGCATACTTGCTCTTCACAATATTCTGTTGTAGTCCAAACTCTGTTAACGCTCTTACAAAACCCTCATAACGAGGCGGGCCGGATACGGAGTTATCATGGTTAAAACCAATCATGCCAATGTCCTTATGCCCTAAATCAATCAGAAACTTTACCGCATCGTAAGCCGCCTGTTCATCATCTACCTCCACAGATGGAATGTCGTACTCATCAGAATGCGAGGATACCAACACAAAAGGAATTCTACAACCGACTAATTTGTCATGTGTCTCAGGATAAAGGACATCACTGGCGAACACGATCCCATCCACCTGCTTCTCATGGAAGTTATCAATGTAAGACAACATCCGTTCTTTGTCGCGGTCCGTATTGCAGATCATTAAACTGTATCCAAGCTTGATGCATGCATCCTGCATTCCCCGAATAACCCCTGCGAAATACAGGTTCTCAATATCCGGAATCAGCAGGCCCAGTGTAAAAGACTTCTTGTAGATCAGGCCCCGTGCAAACGCATTTGGTTGATATTGCAAACGTTCTACAGCCTCCATCACTCGATTCCGTTTGCTCTCTACGACCGTATTCGGTGCATTCATAACACGCGATACGGTGCTGATCGACACCTCCGCCATTCTGGCAACATCTCTTATGGTTGGCTTCATAACGATAACTTCCTTTTTTTCAGGTAACTTTTCGATGTGATTATAGCAAGCCCGTTAAGAAATAACAACAGATTTTTTAAAGCGCTTACATTTTATTTAAAAGACATACTTATTCCTTATCTAATCATTACAAAGTGCGTATAACTTACTTAAAGTGTGTATATAGTTTTATTACATGGTATACTAGGCGAGTAGCATTATTCGCAGCTACAAATACTGCTCTAGACTATCTGAGCGTTTATTATAGGAGGGATTACATTGAAGCAACAGCGCGATATTCGATTCTCCGTACTGGACTTAGCCTCTATTGTGGAGGGTGGCACAGCGGCAGACTCTTTTCATAACTCTTTAGCTTTAGCTCAACATGCTGAGGAATGGGGCTATCACCGGTATTGGTTTGCTGAGCATCACAACATGATTGGTGTTGCCAGTTCTGCTACCTCACTCTTAATTGGCCACATTGCTGGCGGCACAAAAAGCATACGCGTAGGCTCTGGAGGCATCATGTTGTCCAACCACGCACCACTTGTCATTGCTGAACAATTCGGGACCCTCGAATCCCTATATCCAGGACGGATTGATTTAGGACTGGGCAGAGCCCCGGGATCGGATCAACCGGCTTCCCGTGCGCTACGCCGTGGTCTCGGAAGCGACGGCAGTGACTTCCCCGAGCAGTTAAGTGAGCTCAGAGCCTACTTCGATCCTGCAGGTGCAGGATCACGACCGGCCGGAGTTCGTGCGGTTCCCGGTGAAGGCTTGAATATCCCCATCTGGCTGCTGGGCTCCAGCGGTTTTAGTGCTCAGCTGGCAGGAAAACTAGGTTTACCTTTTGCTTTCGCCAGCCATTTCGCACCAGAGTATTTACTACAGGCCTTACACATCTATCATAGCAATTTCCGTCCTTCAGCAGCACTAGACAAGCCTTATGTGATGGTCGGAGTTGGCATTACAGCGGCCGATACTGTGAATGAGGCAAGACGACTGGCTACCTCGCAGCAGCAGCAATTCCTTAATATCATCCGCGGACGTACGGGGAAGTTACAACCACCGGTTGATAGTATGGAGGGGCTATGGACGATGCAAGAAAAAGCAGCCATGCTTGAGAAGCAGCGTTACTCTTTCGCTGGTGATAAAGCAGCAATTAAAGAACGGCTTCAAGAAATTCTGCAAGAGACACAGGCCGATGAATTGATTGTTTCTGGTGGAATTTATGATCATAACGCTCGTCTACGCTCTTATGAGATTGTAGCCGAAGCTATGAAGGAAATCTAATTTATCATCATAATTAAGGCAAGACGATAGGTCTGGTATCGGGGTTTGAGCCCTATTCCAGATGTATGTCTTGCCTTTTTATTTTGCATTCATAATCGTTCTCAATAAAACACAATTAAAACAATGAATTATATAAAAATAAAGAGTTAAATAGAGAAAACTGCTGTAAATCCATTGATATAACTGATATTTGATCAAATATGATGAATTTTCTTCTAATATCCCATTTTTGTTTAGATATTATTTTGATTATACTTTAGTTATTCGCTATAACGAACGAATTGACGGTAGATCTCTACCCTCTCCTTCCGCTTTCACGGAGATTCCTGCATGCGCACAAAAAAAGTGGTTCTGTGAGATACTACTTATTTCGACAATGTTTGATGGAAAATACGATTAGAAAAGAAGAATTTGCCGGAAGCCCGCAAATGATGTCTACAAAATTTAATATGGGGTTCAGGAGAAAGGAGCGAGTAAAGTGAAGAAGAAATATCGCTCGGCTTTCATAGCTGCTTATATCCTGACTATTCTAGCAGGAGTCATCTGGCATGCTGGCGGAGTTAGTGCGCAAGATACCATTAAGCTTACGGTGAATTCGCATACGACGAGCACAGCCACCATGAACAATATGCAGCCTGGTGATGAAACGAACTCAGAATACACAATTATTAATGCAGGTAGTGAGGGCTTTAATTACTATGTGGACTTCAAATTCATCTCTGGAGACGCAGAATTATACGATATTCTCCAAATGACACTCGAAAAAGAGGGAGTAATCATCTATTCAGGGGTGATGAGCGAGGCTGCCGGAAGAGTTACCATCGGTTCACTTGCCGGGGGAGAACAAAGTGTAATCCAAATGGATGTAATTTTCCCGTGGGAAGCAGGGAACGAATATCAAGGTAAAACCACAACTGTAGCCTTTGAGTTCTCCGCTTCTGGAGGACCGGAGCCATCCGCTGAACCTAGTCCTTCACCGACAGCAACGGCCACAGCTCAGCCTACACCTGAGCCAACACCGACAGCGACTACTACGCCTACAATAGAGCCAACTTCGACACCTACTGCCACGGCTACAGTTACACCTGAAGCTTCGCCGACAGCAACAGCATCACCAACCACGACACCGACAGATTCACCGACAACTACCGCTTCACCAACTGCAACGGCAGTCGCCACACCAGGGCAATCAACGACACCAACACCATCGCCAACACCTACAGCTTCAACAGTAGTAGATGAAATTAGTGTTACTGAAGCGCCGATCCCACTGGGTGGAGGCGATAATGAGCCAACAGCATCACCAAGTGCTGGCAGCCAAACTAGCAGCGCAACACCGCAGCCAAGCAATGAAATCGCCCTGCCTGATGATGAGCTTCCACTGGGAGCACCAGAGGTTGGCAACAAGCTTCCGAATACCGCTGAGCCTTGGTATAACTTGATTCTTGCCAGCTTAGCCATTGCGGTACTCAGCGTGATTATCATGCGCAGATTGAAATCGAAGAAATAACCACATTTTGCAGCATAAGTCTGGAGGTGAGAGAGTATGAAGGAGCGTAATGGTGTCTTGCTAGCCGTGAAGCTAATCTTCATACTCTCTTTAGTTGTGTTGATTTACTCGGTTGTACAGGTGGTCAAAGCACCGATCGAAGCTAAACAGGCTTTAAATGATTGGGCAAAAAAGAGGGAGGAAACAGTCGCCCACTCCCGTTCTGCCGAAGAAACCCCTCTTCCCTTGGGAATGGTCAGTTCAGCCAAGGAACAGCCGCCCCCCGCTCATTCCTATACAGAAGGTGAAATCATAGGAGAGATTCGTTTCCCCAAATTAAACAAAAAGATCGCAGTGCTAGAAGGCACGGAAAGCCCCGAGCTAAAAAAGGGAGCCGGACATTATAAAGGCAGCGCAGCTATCGGTGCCACCGGCAATAGTGTGCTCGCAGGCCACCGCGATACAGTGTTCCGTAATCTGGGAGAACTCGTGGCTGGAGATCTTATCGAGCTGGAAAGTACGGACGGGACTTTTACCTATGAAGTAACAGGCAGCACAATTGTTGACGGGGACGAACGTGGTGCTATAAAGCCAAGTGATAAGGCCATCCTCACGTTGATTACCTGTTATCCCTTTTCATATGTGGGATCTGCACCGGACCGTTATTTACTTTCAGCGAAGTTAGTGAAACAAGAAATATTACCGCATTAAACCTAAATATTACCTCAATCTTCTTCCTCAGGGATGAGACCTTATATGGAAAGTGATACTATATATATACAATAGTAAAGAGGAGATGACCCAAGGTGAAGAAAGAGGTTGTAGAACGGTTTATTTCGTATGCACAAATGGATACCCAATCGAATGAAGATAATGAGACTTGCCCATCCACTCCGGGACAGATGGTTCTGGCCCACAAGCTGGTTGAAGAGCTTAAGGAAATCGGCATGGAGGAAGTTCAGGTGGACGAGCATGGCTATGTTATGGCGACACTCCCTGCGAATACGGACAAGGATGTTCCGACCATTGGTTTTTTAGCCCATTTGGATACGGCGACTGATTTTACCGGAACGAATGTGAAGCCACAGATTATCGAGAACTATGATGGTCAAGATATTCTTTTGAATAAAGAGCTGAATGTTGTATTGTCCACAGCGAGCTTTCCGGAGCTGGCGGAATACAAAGGCCACACCTTAATTACAACTGATGGCACGACCCTGCTTGGCGCAGATAATAAAGCCGGTATTGCTGAGATTATGACCGCCATGCATTACCTCATTCAACATTCAGAAATCAAACACGGCAAAATTAGAGTTGCCTTCACACCAGACGAAGAAATCGGCCGCGGGCCTCATAAATTTGACGTAGCCGCTTTTAATGCTTCCTATGCTTACACTGTAGACGGAGGTCCACTCGGAGAATTAGAGTATGAAAGCTTTAATGCTGCGTCTGCTAAAATCTCAGTCTACGGCGTTAATGTTCACCCTGGTACTGCAAAAGGAAAGATGATTCATTCCGCCAAAATCGCCATGGCACTTCATCTCAGACTCCCTGCTGAGGAAGCGCCCGAATATACAGACGGTTATGATGGCTTTTATCACCTAAGCTCTATAGAAGGCACACCTGAATTCAGCAAGCTGCAATATATCATCCGCGACTTCGACCGTGAGAAATTCGAGGCACGTAAAGCTTATCTCTCAGCTGTCGTAGAAGAATTCAAAAGCATCCATGGCGAAGAGAACATCGTGCTTGAAATGAAGGACCAATATTACAATATGCGCGAAAAAATCGAGCCTGTGCGTCATATCGTCGATATTGCCCATGAGGCGATGGAGAACCTTAACATCACACCGATCATCCGCCCGATTCGCGGAGGTACAGATGGCTCGCAGCTTTCCTACATGGGCTTGCCGACACCTAATATTTTCACCGGAGGCGAGAATTTCCATGGCAAATTCGAATATGCGTCTGCGGACAATATGGTAAAAGCGGTAAATGTTATCGTGGAGATTGCTAAGCTATTCGAACAGAAAGCCTAAAGCATTATCCGCATCACTCCTTTAAAACACCAAAAATCCCTGTAGAGGCCGATCCAGACCTCTCAGGGATTATTAATGTTCTTAGACTATTCGATTAGCATCTTTCTTCCGGCGGCGTGTCCTTCCAGATCACGTTTTCTCCGTAATTTTTACCCCAATCGTACATCAATCGAAGGACGGGAAGCAGACTTTGGCCGTATGAAGTCAGGGAATACTCTACTTTTGGTGGAACCTCAGCGTACACTTTTCTTAGAACCAACTGGTCCTCTTCAAGCTCGCGAAGCTGATTGGTCAACATTTTTTGCGTGATATGAGGAATTAGCTTTTTCAGCTCGCTGAACCGCTTTGTCCCTTCAAGCCCAAGATGCCAGAGGATAATCAGCTTCCATTTCCCTCCGATCACCGCAAGCGTTAATTCCTTCTCACAGTTAATTCCCTTCAAGTTTATGCGATCTTTAATCTCGGTTGCCATTCCTAAAGTGCCTCCTCTCTCCTGTTATCATACTAACACAAAAACGAATAACCTCCTTATAGGAAGGCATTCGTTTCTGTACGTTCACTCTAAATTAGCATGCTTGCCGAACATTTGCTGATTCGTCTGCCCCGTCTTCTCCATCATTCGCAGAATAATAGCATCATAAAAGACCAACATCGTCTGTTCGAATAAAGAAGCCATCGGCTGGATCGTGCTGTAGCTTCCACTGGCCGGATCTTTTGGAGATCCCGGCAGCTTCACTGTGTAGCCCGCTAAACGTCCAACCGTCGAATCCGGCGCAATGGTAACGGCAACAACTTCTGCACCCACCCCTTTGGCTTTCTCAGCCATAGAGATCAACCCTTTCGTCTCACCGGAACCGGAACCGAGGACTAACACATCCCCCTGTTCAATCCCCGGAGTCACCGTTTCGCCTACAACATAAGCCTCTTTACCAACATGCATTAACCGCATAGCAAAGGCCCGTCCCATCAATCCAGATCTGCCCGCTCCAGCCACGAAGATCTTGTTGGACTGAAGCAGCAGCTCCGCCATTCGCTCAGTCTCTTCTTCATCAAGCTGAGATATGGAGCGCTGGAGCTCCTCTATAATTTGCTGCGCGTATTTCATTGTATCCATTGTAATCTTAAGCCTGACTAACTAGACGTTTCATTTCTGCTGCGGCAGCCTTTTGATCCGCTTCACCTGTGATGCCTCCGCCAACGATGACAAGATCAGGGTTCGCGGCGATCACTTCTGGAAGTGTGCTTAGCTTGATCCCTCCAGCGATAGCTGTTTTTGCCTGCTTAACCACACTCTTAATCGCATTTAAATCTGCAAAAGAATTTTTACCTTCCGCTTGATGGTCATATCCAGAGTGCACACAGATATAGTCTACGCCAAGTGCGTCTACTTCAGCCGCTCTTGTTTGGATATCCTTCACATTGATCAGATCAACTAGAATCTCTTTATTGGTTTTCTTCGCTTCCTCCACTGCACCTCTAATGGTAGAATCATCAGAAACACCAAGTACAGTAACGATATCCGCGCCCGCTTCCACGGCCTTCATCACTTCATATCCACCTGCGTCCATGATTTTCAAATCTGCCAACACAGTCAAAGCAGGAAAAGCCTCTTTAATTGCTTTCACTGCATGCAAACCTTCATTTATAACGATAGGTGTTCCAATTTCAACGATATCTATAAATTCGGCAACTTTTGAGACAACCTCTTTCGCTCCCGCAATGTCCACTAAATCCAACGCTAATTGTAATTTCATATTTATTTGCACTCCTCATTAATATATTTTAGTAAGTCATGTACAAATTGTAGTTCCTTACATCCCTCTAGGGAAGTAGGCACTTTATTGTGATGTAGTTACCTGGAGGATACTAATGCGCGGTTAAAGGGCTCTTTTCGACCTAAATTAAAAACGTTTTGTCATTTTTCTGTAAAAATACTGCATTTCCATGAAAGCTGTGCTAATATTACAGTTTGTTTATGAAATTTTAGGAAGTACATCATAATATAAGAAGGTGCACAATGAAGCAAAATAATCACCAGGAATTCAACCTGGTCAAACTGACCTGGCCGATTTTCCTCGAGCTATTCCTCTTTATGCTCATGGGTAGTGTGGATACTTTTATGATCAGTTCAGTGTCCGACGATGCCGTGTCTGGTGTCGGCGCAGCGAATCAGATCATTGCGATAGCAATTTTAGTCCTCAGTGTAATTGGTAACGGTGCAGCTATTGTGGTCTCCCAATATCTCGGTTCCAAAAAACCTCTGGAAGCCGCTCAAGTGACCGGCAATGCCATTACCCTAAACCTGTTAGTCGGCATTCTTCTAAGTACGTTTTTGCTGATATTCGGAGGGACGCTACTGACTGCGCTGAATGTAAAAGGGGATATCCTCATTTACGCCAAAGCCTATATGAATATTGTTGGTGGCGGTATTTTTCTGCAAGCATTAATCAATGCTCTGGCGACTACTATCCGTACTCACGGTTTCACCAAACAGACGATGGTCGTATCCTTGCTGATGAACATTATTCACGTGGTGGGCAACTACCTGCTCATTTATGGTCATTTCGGACTTCCGGCGTTAGGTGTGGAGGGTGCGGCTATCTCAACAGTGATGAGTCGATTTATCTGCCTGATCCTTTTCTTCCTGCTGCTCTACAGAGTGATGGAGGTACGGGTGAAAGTAACCTATTACATTCATCTTTCTAAAAAATACGTGCTGCAAATTCTCAAAATCGGCATCCCGTCCGCTTTTGAATCCATCACTTATCAATCATGCCAGCTTGTATTCACACTCTATATTACTTATTTAGGCGCTGAAGCTATGGCTACTCGCCAGTACGCGCTTAATATTTCCAATTATATTTATTTATTCAGTGTAGCTGTCTCTATGGGAACTTCCATCGTTGTAGGACATCTCGTGGGAGCTAGACGCCCTGATGAAGCCTATAAGCGTGTATTCACCAGTGTAAAGTGGGCGCTGCTGGTTACCGTAATAATAGATGCTGTGGTGATTTTCTTCCGGGTACCGCTATTCGGGCTTTTCACAGACAATGAGAACATCATTAGGATGGGGGCGCAGGTCATATTGCTTAGCTTCTTCCTGGAAACCGGGCGCACAACCAATCTGGTTATCATTAACTCTTTACGCGCCTCGGGCGATGCCAAATTCCCTGTATATATGGGACTGATCTCTATGGTCTGCATGAGCTTACCTCTTGGTTATTTCCTGGTGTTCCAACTTGATCTCGGGTTAGCCGGCGTGTGGATTGCCACTGCGGTGGACGAGTGGGTGAGAGCCGTCATTATGTATTTCCGTTGGAAAAGCCGAGCTTGGGAGAAACATGGACTTATTGAACACGAAGCTCCAGAACACTGTACGCCTTCCGCTACTCCCGCAGCTGTAAATTAACATGTATACTCAGAGGTTCTTTAAGGTCATATCAGATCTTAAGGAACCTTCTTTTTTATTTACGCCAACATTACATAAAATTTGAGAATGAATGAGCCATTCTACGTTACAATAGATAGAACATAATTAACAAAGCTAAAGGAGAGAGCTTCATGCCGGAGGAAACCGGAATTCATGAGTTACTGACGCTCAAAACGATTGCGGAGACTTTGAACAGTTCCAATGAGCTGAGACCCATGCTCGATACAGTCATGGGCAAGCTACTTGAGTTAACCGGAAACACTGCAGGCTGGATCTTCCTGAGCGAAGAATACATGGAATATGAGTGTGCCGCTGATCGAGGTCTGCCACCTGCACTACAACGCGACAATAAACAACCAATGCAGTGCGGAAGCTGCTGGTGCCTAAGCCGCCTATGGGATGATCGGCTCGAGCATGCCGTCAACATTCTAAGCTGCAAGCGGCTCAGTAACGCCAGGCAGTATAACTGGGGCGACACGCTGGGGATCACCCACCACGCTACCGTCCCGCTGCATTCAGGTGAGCGTTACTTGGGACTTATGAATGTGGCTGCACCAGGCAAAGCACATTACGCCGACAGCGAGCTGGCTCTGCTGCAATCCGTGGCTTTGCAAATTGGCAGTGCTATTGAACGGATGCAGTTATATAGCACCGAGCAGCGCCGCGCGAATCTGTACGCCAAATTAGGCGAATTCAGCGCAGCTTTAAATCTAACCGCCAACCAATGTATCTCGCCCAGTATTCTAATCGAGAAAAGCGCCGCCCTGATTGGCGACTATTTCGATTGGCCCTTTACAGCGATTATCGGGCAGCATGAGGGACAATTCGAAGTCCATGCTGCCTATGCGGCTAATATAACGCCGGAAACAGCTCCCTTCCAGCTCTCGGATTCTTTTAAAGTACGTCTAGGAGATATCGCAAAAGGACAACGCTTTGCGACATTAACCCCTGATGAAGAGCAGGAAATTACGAAGTCCTGCTGTTCTGAACAACCTGTTGCGGAGCGTGTTGTGATGCTCGCTGTGCCCTTTCGGCAGATTGCCGCACAAGGTGCAGGAATTCTACTGATCACCTCACCCAAAGCACTAGCTTCCGCAACTGCGGATGGAGAGGTGCTTGAGGCTGTCGCTGAACATATTTCCGCTACATTGGAAAGTGCTCAGCTTGGAGAGAAACGCCGCGAAATTGCGCGTCTTGACGAGCGGAATCGTCTGGCCCGTGACCTGCACGACTCCGTGAACCAGATCCTCTTCTCCCTCTCAATGACCGCCAAAGGCGTGGAAAGCATGCTGAAGCAGGAGCATATCTCCCATCCTGCTACTGAAGCTGTCCGCGATATTCAAGCTTTATCCCAGTCAGCACTCAAAGAAATGCGTGCATTAATTATGCAGCTTCGGCCTGCCGGACTGGAAGCCGGTTTATTGACTGCGCTGCAGGCTCATGGCCAGCAGCTAGGGCTGCTGATACAGACGCAACGGAGCGGTGTTCACGAACTTCCCCGCAATGTGGAGGAAGGGCTGTGGCGCATTGGCCAAGAAGCGCTCAATAATGTACGAAAGCATTCCGAAACCTCTAAAGCGCAGGTATCTCTGCATCTGAATGCAGCCGAGGTGGTACTGAGCGTTGCCGACCAAGGTAAAGGCGGGGCCAAACGGCGTTCTAACACAGACACTAATGAATCTCTTGGACTGCATATTATGAAGGAAAGAGCAGAAGCTCTCTCCGGTCGTATTCATATCCACAGTGTGGAAAATCAAGGCACAACGGTTGAGGCAATCATACCTCTGCCCATCCAATCTACATGAAGTCGGGTGATCATAAATGACGATAAACTTATTATTAGTAGACGACCATGCAATGGTACGCCGTGGGCTGCAAGTATTTCTCTCCACACAACCCGATATCAAGGTTATTGGGGAGGCCTCCAACGGCCGCGAGGCACTGGAAAAAACAGCTGAATTGAACCCGGATGTCATATTAATGGATTTGCATATGCCCATTATGGACGGCATTGAGACCGCTCAAGCACTGAGGATCTCCCACCCGCAGGTCAAGGTCATTGTATTGACCTCCTTTTCGGATCAGGATCATGTGCTCCCGGCTATCCGCGTAGGAATCAAAGGCTATTTGCTTAAAGATATAGAACCAGAAGCGCTGGTAGTTGCGATCCGCAAGGTACATAACGGGCAAGTGGAGCTACATTCCGAGGCTGCCAGCCAACTGATGAATCTAATGGCGACCTCTACACTAGAGCAATTGGAACTTAATGCTTCCGATCCGAACGACCCAAACGCAACACCTGCTGCGATCACCGGATTAGAGCTTCTTACTCCACGCGAGCAAGAAGTATTAGACCTGATTGCGCTCGGTATGAGTAACAAAGAGATTGCCAGCAAGCTGGTCATCACCGAAAAAACCGTTAAGACCCATGTCAGCCACGTTCTCGGAAAGCTAAACTTAGCGGATCGGACTCAGGCTGCCATTTTCGCATTGAAAGGCGGCTATAACGCCTAGAATCAAAACTCCTCTACAACTTTAGTCTTAGACGCTCAGCACAATGGCTAAGCGTTTTTATTATGTATGTTCATTCCATGTGCTGATGTTAACAGAGGCCGATTCAACTATCATTGGTTTATAGCAATTGACCTCACATAGGAGTGGATACAGATGAAAGTGATGATCCTGACAGGCAGTAATCGAAAAGAAGCAACCAGCACGAAGCTGGCAGAACATGCTGCCCATTTCATTAGTCAGCATGGGGAAAAGGTTACCATGTTTGACCTCTACAAACGCCCACTTCCCTTTTATTCACCAGACGAGATTTACACAGAGCATGAACATTTAAACGAGCTTAAACAAGAGATGTTAGCAGCGGATGCAGTAATCTTGGTTACTCCGGAATATCACGGCTCGGTAAGTGGCGTATTAAAAAATGCGATTGATCATCTAGGCCAGGCGCATTTCAACGGTAAAGTTGTGTTATCCGCCAGTTCAGCCGGGGGAGCGGTAGGGATAAGCTCATTACTTCAATTGCAAGCCATCGTACGTAACCTGCACGGTATTAATACACCAGACTGGATCTCCATCGGCGGACTGCAACGCAAGCGGTTCGAGGTCGGGTACGACGGATACGAGGGTGGGCAAGAAATCGAAGATCGCATTCACCTAGTATTAGAAGCATTCCTGAATTTAGCCCGCAAAATCGACAGATCGGCAGGTGCTATCCAATGATCAAAGGACTATATGAAGCACATTTACCAGTAAGCAATCTTGAAGTATCCATCGAATTTTATGAGAAATTAGGTCTGAAAATGGCTTGGCGGGATGAAGAAACTGTATTCTTCTGGATCGAGGAAGGTCGGAGCTGGATTGGTCTTTGGGAAGGCCAGGAGGTTCAAACCCCATACCACCCGTCCTTGCGGCATATTGCCTTCCGTGTCACTTACGAGGACTTGAAGCAATCACTGCAATGGCTGGAATCGATTGGGGTAGAGGCTGTTCCGTTCCGCAACCGGACTTCTGTTGAGCCTTTTATCCGGGCTTATCAAGGAAATGCTTCTGTCTACTTCAACGACCCTGACGGCAACAGCTTGGAATTTATGTGCCACGTAGAGGTCCCTGAACATCTGAAGCCTATTTCAGAGAACATAACCTTAACGGAATGGGAGAAATTACTGCACAGTAAATAAAATACTCAAACAAAAAAACAGCTGCTCCCGTCCAAGGGTCCAGCTGTTTGAGTATATTAGCTTCTTCGATTACTTAATCGAAATGCCCTTCTTCATGGCCTTCATGTCTGCATTCGTATTCACAAGCGTTGGCAGTATCTTCATACTTCTAGTCATGGGAGAGTTGCATTGCCAGCAGGTAGGTACATATTGAAAGGCGAAATTATCGCGCATCCAACCTGTGCAACCTTCCTTGGTACAGGACCAAATTGCTGTGTCTTCTTGCGGAAGTTCCTCCAGTGCTTTTTTACGAAAATACATAAGTACCCCTCCTTGGATCGAATCGAGACGATATCGCTACCCTATTAGGGGCAGATTCATACTATGAAAATAAAAAAGCTGCCCTCAACTTGTGTTAAGGGCAGCCTGATTTTTAAACTACAGTTTTACAACGTTTTCGGCTTGTGGTCCACGAGCGCCTTGAGTTACGTTGAACTCAACGCGTTGGCCTTCGTCCAAAGATTTAAATCCGTCGCCTGTGATTGCGGAGAAGTGTACGAATACGTCGCTTCCACCTTCAACCTCGATAAAACCGAATCCTTTGTCTGCGTTAAACCATTTCACTGTACCTGTTTGCATGATATTACCTCCAATATTTTATTTAACACATGTCCTTTTATTCCTACGTAGTGTACGAACAAATAAAAATTCACACATTGGAAAAGGACTCATACGCACAAATGATAACCTTTTACAATATGTGAATTAAGGGTTAAATTTATGATTGATTTCATTGTACCACACTAAATCACTAAAAGCAATGCGTATGCCTATTTAATTTTCACTCCGGCTCTTATTGCCTGTAAACAGCAGCAGCCGAGCCGGACGAATACCCATGTTAGTCGATATAACCTGCCAATCCTTTATCCATCAAGTAATCCATTTCTGCATCAAGAATGGTCTCTACTGTGATTTCATCCAGCTTCACATCACGTTGGGCAGTGACATAGTCGACCAGATCATCGCTGTCGATGTCTACCTCACCCTTGGCGTTCGCCTTGGCCTTATTGATAAAGGTCTGTTCATGCTTCAATACTAAGCGGATAATTTGCGGATCCACTTTGGTTTTGGCAGATAATACATTTACTAGCTCCTGCTCATTTACTTTGTCACTCATTTTTTAAATTTCATCTCCTTACAATTATTACACAATCATTGTAGCATATTTCGCGCTTTAACGCGTCATTACGCGAAGTATACCGCGGTTTATTCACACTTTTCTTATCATCCCAGCGTCTATAACGTTCCACTTGAAGTAAGTTATTTAATAAAAACAGTTGTGAGGAACATTGACTTGTGCCAAAATATAAAAAAAGTGTTGGACCAAATGAATACTAGAAAAGGCGGTTGAATTCATGAGCTCTGTATCTACCCAGCAATTAGACACAAACAGCAACAAGGCACATCGTTATATCGAAGACGTATACGCACAGGTTGTTGCGCGTAATCCTTTTGAGCCCGAATTTCATCAGGCCGTAAAGGAAATCCTTGAATCTTTGCTTCCAATCCTTGCTGCTGAACCTAAGTATCAGGAAAATGCCATTCTGGAAAGATTGGTTGAGCCAGAACGTTTGATTATGTTCCGTGTTCCTTGGACAGACGATCAAGGTAAGGTCAGAGTTAACCGTGGATATCGTGTACAGTTCAGCAGTGCAATTGGACCTTACAAAGGTGGACTTCGTTTTCACCCATCCGTTAATGCTAGTATTATCAAATTCCTTGGTTTCGAGCAAATCTTCAAAAATGCTCTTACCGGCCAACACATCGGTGGAGGTAAAGGCGGATCCGACTTTGATCCTAAAGGTAAATCCGAAGGCGAAATCATGCGTTTTGCACAAAGCTTCATGACTGAATTGCAAAATTACATCGGTCCTGACCAAGACGTTCCTGCAGGAGATATCGGTGTAGGTGGTCGTGAGATCGGCTACATGTACGGACAATACAAGCGGATCCGCGGAGGATATCCGGCTGGCGTATTGACTGGTAAAGGTATTGGTTACGGCGGAAGTCAGGCTCGGACAGAGGCTACTGGTTACGGTACGGTTTATTTCGTAAACGAGATGCTGAAGGCAAAAGGCCTTTCTTTTGAAGGAAGCCGCGTTGTTGTTTCCGGTTCTGGTAATGTAGCGATCTATGCTATCGAAAAAGCTGTACAGCTAGGCGCTAAAGTCGTAGCTTGTAGTGATTCGGCCGGATATATCTATGACGAAAATGGGATTAACCTCGAAACTGTCCGCCGCCTAAAAGAAGTCGAAAGAAAACGGATTAGTGAATATGTGAATGAACATCCTAACGCTGTGTATACTGAAGATTCCACGCAAATTTGGACCATTCCTTGTGATATCGCCCTTCCGAGTGCTACTCAGAATGAGATTGATGAAGCCATGGCATTGAAACTGATTGAGAATGGTGTAAAAGCAGTAGGCGAAGGTGCCAATATGCCATCCACCCTTGAAGCTATTCATCAGTTCCAACAAGCTGGCGTACTATTCGCACCTGCTAAAGCTGCTAATGCTGGCGGCGTAGCTGTATCTGCGCTTGAAATGGCACAAAACAGCATGCGGTTGTCCTGGAGCTTTGAAGAAGTAGATACGAAGCTGCATGAAATCATGGTTTCCATCTACGAACAATCTGTAAATGCATCAGAGCAATATGGACAGTCCGGCAACCTTGTTGCAGGAGCGAACATCGCTGGATTCAAAAAAGTGGCCGACGCTATGCTGGCTGAAGGTGTAATCTAAATAAATTACCGGCGCTCTAGACACGAACGCCCGACATACAAAAGTCCCCGTAACCGGTCAGTAAGAATCCGGTTACGGGGACTTTTTGTATGTCTAAGCGTTCCATCCGGGGATCTTCCGCAAATCCCCGTCCCCTATCGATTGAGTACTCTCCGCAGTCGTATTGGGGGGTGAAGAAGCCGTACGAATGTAACAGGAATCTATTCCTATCGTTAGTGCCCCTGCAATATCCGTACGGGGATCATTCCCGATCATAATGGCCGAACGCAAATCCGCTCCATAATGCTCAACTAAATAACGAAAAAATAGCGGGTCTGGCTTACTCACTCCTGCTTCGGAGGAAATGGCAATGCCATCGAATAAAGGAAGAATATTCAGCATCGTTAATTCTGCTTCTATAAAGGTTTTCTGGCCGTTGGAGAGCAAAAACACCTTTTTGCCACGTTCTCTTAATGTTTGCAGAATTTCAACCACACCCTCATAAAGTGAGATATGGATCATCGATAATGTCCGCAGCCATCTAACCGTTTCATGTAACCACGCTTGATCCGGTTCTCCACCCAATTGACGGGCCACAGAACGAAACACATCCTCCATTACGAAATCTGGATACTGACAATTCCGCGCGGCTTTGGTGAGCTGTAAATCCCTCTCCCGCAGAAATTGTGCCTGTAGCTCTTTTCCTGTTATGGACATCCCCTGATATCCGAAATGGAGCGATAATCGATCCCATACCTCCGGCTTCTCCTCATCTGTCTGAATATCGATTAATGTGCCATACAGGTCGAAAATATAAGTCTCGTACATCCACCGTCTTCCTTCCTATTATTCTCTCTGTGTTTTATCCTTTAGTACCATTATCGGCGGTTGTCTGGCCCTCCTCCATCCGGTTTGACACCTTTTGATAGAGATAAGAGATACCGAGCAGGCAGATGCCAAAGCTGGCATAAGCTATGATTTTGCTGCCAGTGTTCAGTAGACCCAAATCATAGAGCAGCAGCTTGCCCGTAGCCAGCAGTGTTAATCCAAGGCCGAAGCGCCGGATGTACACATACCTTTTGCGGAAGCCATACATGATAAACAGAACGGCTAATAGTAGATAAATGAGACTAAAAATTAACCCTGCATCACTCAATTGCAATTGCACTCCTAGGAAAGCGGTGATAATGCCGAGTAGATAAATCGCCATGAAAACAGGATAGATCTCCATACTCTTAAACTGGCGATTCAGCGCTGCAATCAGCAGATCACGTCCGCTAAACCAAACAAAGATATTAAAGATAATCAGTACGGCTAGTGCGATATAATCAGCTGCTGTATTTTGCGCGAGATTATTTTGCAGACTTGGCAGGCCTACTGTAATTACTATACAAATGACGTAGCCAACCCCAAACAGAAATCTCACAAAATATTTAACAATCGTGTCATACAGCACCTTCACCTTTGGCAGCACGTACGCCAGAACCAAGGTCCATACAGCGGACAGCAGTAAATTATAGAAGGTTCTATGCGCAAAGTCCTCCGGTACAACCAGATGATACAATCTTCTCGATTCATACAAGCCGTAAATCCAGAAATTTAATAACGCCGCATATTTAAACCACAACGCTAAGGTGATTTCATAAGGTTCGCTGCGCTGAAGAGCATCCTTGCGGTTATGCTGAACTGCATACAACACCGCGACAATCAGCATGCCTGCTGTGATAAAGACATATTTTAGCGGGAAGTAGACATCTCTAAAATTCGTCCATTGATAGTCTGCGACCCACTGCGTCGGTACATTTAGACAGAAGAATACTACAAGGCAGAGCATCATAATGCCCCAGCCTGCCCTTTCCATCCCCTTAAAGCGGTTCAGATTGCCATACAACGTAAGAACGACGCCCTCAATCAGCCAACCGATGGACCACCAAGCCGCTCCAAATTGAAATGGAATCATCAATATGCCGAAGGTCAGTGAAGTGGCGTAGAACAGCAGTATGCTTTCTTTTTCCTGTGGCATCAGCTTCTCAAGCCCTCGACCCAGACCGAGATACAGCAGGCAGAAAAGCAACGCCAGTGCACCATTGTAATCCTTCAGTCCTGCATCCATAAATAAAATATACAAGGTGAGACAGCTAATAAACGTATTACATCCTAAGAGAGAGAAATCCCACCAGGACAGCTTGGAACGATATTTGAACGGGTACCACAAGGTAATTCCCAGATACATCGCAAAAGTCAAAACAGCATAACACATATTAATTCCGTTGCTATCCGACAAAGCTATTAATATGAGCATGGAGGGTGTATTAAATAAGTAGCTGATATAATTGACAACGTTCCAGCGTTTGCGGAAAGAAATCAATAAGATGAATAAATTCAATAGAAACAAGTAACCCATAGCTACATAAACCGCGTTGCCCGAAAGGCCAAACGCCCCCAGATAAGAGTATAAGGGCAGATATCCTCCGATTAAGCCCAGTGCACAAATACTCCGTGATTCATACCTTAAAGACAGGAGTACCGCAGTTAAAGTAACGAGTACAGACAAGGATAACCCTACATATATACTAATAATATCAAGCAGAAAATAGCTATAAAAAATAGAGCCATACAGCACCGAAATCCCGCCGCCAAGCAGCCCTAAAGCGAAGGTGCCTTTTCCTTTGCGGTATAACCACTCCCCGCCTCCCAGCATCAATAACCCCAGTAGAAAAAAAGCGCTTCCCTTCATATAACCTGTGAACCAGTTGGAATAGGTATACCGGAAGCCTGCCCCCACCGCCAAAATCAACAGCAGAATACCCAGCTTGTTAATCCAACTTAGTCCAATCTTCATTTCGATCTGATTTTGTTTTCTTCGGCGCTTCAGCACCTCTTCACTGATCTCTTCCGAGGCAAAATCATGTAATCCATTATCCATGCCCGAGTTGAGGCGAAGTTCCGCTTCCCTCATTCTCTGCCGCTGTGCCAGCACACGCTCATTTAATTCTGCCGCCAACGCCCCAAGTCGACTGGATATCTCTGCTTGTTCCTCACCCAGCTGCCTGGAGGCTGTATGGTACAGCTGCTGAATATGACGTTTCGTCTCCACTTCAAAAGCCGTCAGACGATCTGTATGAGCATGGCTTCTAGAGGAAAAATAAGTCTGCAGCTTCTGCCTCGACACTTTAAGAATGCCCAGCTTTTCATCTAAAATCTGTTCCGTTAGCGCAACTCTTAGCTCAGTATTCTCTTCTTGAAGCTTACCTACCTGAGTCTTTAGCTCGACCAAAGCAAGCTTATGCTTCTCATATTGCTTCTTCAAGTATTCATTCTCGTTGACCAGATCGTGACTTTCATATTCCGCAATCAGAGCCTCATATTCCTTAATAAGCCCGTCCTGCTGTACCTTCATGAATCTCAGTCGATCTTTGAATGACTCCATAGCGCCTCCTTATGTGAGCGATTGTTAATACTTACATATTACTACATATAGCTGTGGGGTCTTATGCTTTTTTTATATTTGCAGTGAATGAAGATTACGATCGGGATGCAAAAAAACTGCAACATTTTGGAGGGGTGTCCCGTCAGAATAATAACAACACTAACAAAAGATTTTAAAAGGAGCTCACAACCATGAACAACATTTTAAAAACAAGTACAGTTCTTTTAACTTTGTCCCTAGCACTTTCTACAGGAGCAGCTTATGCTGCACCCACCACAACTTCTGCTAAAAATGAGGCTACACAAACCTCCGCTAGCGTTAATCAAAAGACGTTTGCGATTGAAATCAACGGATCGACTATTAAAGAAACAGGCTTCCAAAGCACAAGCGGTAAAGAGCCGATGGTACCACTACGTTCAATTACTGAAGCCCTTGGATTTGAATTAACCTGGAATGCACAGAATAAATCCGTTGAACTTATCAATGGCGCTGTATTCACTACAGTGAAAGCTGGAGAAGATCGTTATAGTATCAACAAAATGAATACAACACTTGGAACTGCACCACAATTGGTTGACTCCACTTTGTATGTCCCAGCTTCCTTTTTAAGCGAAGTAATTCATCAAAACATGACTGTGAAGGGAGATTCCATTGTGATCAACACAAATGCCGCCGAGCAGCACATGACTAAGACTGGTGTGATTACAGCAGTCTATGATGGTGGTAAATACCAATCCGTTCAAATCCAAGGTGTAGGTACGGATGGAATCGTATTAAATGTAGGGGAAGATACGGCTATTGAGATGGCTGACGGCACTAAAATTGCACTCAAAGATCTCCATATCGGGATGACAGTAAAAGCAGAACACTCCATGGTCATGACTATGAGTCTTCCGCCACAAACACCAACTTACAAAATCACCGTTCTGGATAAGCAAAAACAAGATGATCTTCTAGGTACTGCTGGTACTATTGAAGAAGTTCAAAAAGACGATAAGGGAAATATCAGTATCACTGTTAAAGGTAGTGGCCTGAGCGAATTGTCACAAAAAGAAGTAGTACTGCGCATTAGCGAAGACACAGTGCTCATTAACAAAGACGGCGAAGCTGTTAAAAGCAGCGAGCTTGTTAAAGGCACAAAAGTTATCGGATTCTACAGCCCAGTGCTGACCAGAAGCCTGCCACCCATCGGCACAGCTGTCAAAGTTGTAGTAGATTCTGCACAACAATAAGAGAGAGACTGGAATCTTATTAAAAAGATTCCAAAGAGACATTAAAACAGCGATCCTTCCGTTATCGGAGGATCGCTGTTTTGCGTTTTGGGCAATAGGGTGGCTGACTCACTTCAGAGCATTTGAGGCAAACGAAAGCCGGCTGAACGCCTAGGTACACTTTTGCTCGCCTTGCTGCAGAGTTTTGGATGATCATAATTGCGAGGCTTACGGACCCAGATGACGTTATTTCCGATTTTTCCGCCTTTAGAGCAGCGTTTCGGACTCCAGCGCCACCATTCATTAAAAAGAGGGCATATTCGGTATTTTTTATGCCAATAGCGTCAGTGGGGTCCGTTAGAATTACAAATGTGGTAAAAAGCTGCGTTAACGGTCAGCTGTGTCCGATAGCAGATTATAGTTACTTCGTTCGCGCAACTTCGTTTGAATTATCCGAAGTTAGAGGTCTAGTTCAACGTCAACAAAACAGGGGTGCCCCAGCAGCCATTGTCATGACTACTAGGACACCCCATGATTGTTTCCGTCCATTATCTATTTCATGAATCGCTAGCTAGAATCAATTGCATCAACGCTAATAAACGTTCCAGGTTAATCGGCTTGCTAAGATAATCTGTTGCACCTGCCTGAAGGATTTTAGCCTTATCTTCCTTCATCGCTTTTGCAGTCAGTGCAATGATGGGAATATCCTTCTTTGCGGGCATTTGTCTGATCCGATTGATTGCCTCATATCCGTTCATCACTGGCATCATAATATCCATAAGAACGATGTCTATAGAAGCCGCTTGCTCCAGTTCAAACAGGCCGCTCTCTCCGTTAGTAGCTGTAGTTACATGCAGCCCGCGCTTTCTTAGGGTATTTGATAAAGCAAACAAATTCCGTTCATCATCATCCACGATAAGTACATGCTTTTGATTCAGAGAAGTGAAGTCATTACGTGTATCCTCAGCCGTTGTAGCGGCAAGTACCACTCCATTCCCAATCTCTTGAATAACAGTCGCTTGATCAGCCACTTCCTCAAGGCTTGGGGCCTCAAGCTTCAAGGGCAAATACACTGTAAAGACGCTACCCACTCCTTCTTGACTCTCCACTATAATTCTACCACCGAGCAGGGTTGCCAGCTCTCTAGATATGGATAACCCAAGCCCTGTTCCACCATATTGACGTTCTGTATTTCCATTTGCCTGTTGAAAAGCCTCGAAGATAATCGACTGCTTTTCTTTTGAAATCCCAATTCCAGTATCCTTGATGGCGAAGGCAATAAATTCCCCTGTATACGAATCTGCCAAATCCAGCAGCTCGTCCTTAGTTGCTGAACGGATTTCCAGAGTGACTGCGCCTTCCGCTGTAAACTTAAACGCATTGGACAGCAAATTTATAATAATTTGCCGCACTCTTTGAGCATCCGAATAAAACAGCGGGGGTAAGTTCTCTCCCAGCTGTATTTGCAAAGGAATCTCTTTTTTACGGGAAAGCTGACTGAAGTTCTGGATCATTGCCTCCGGAATCTCCGATATATTTATCGCTTCAATTTCAATATTCAGCTTTCCTGCCTCAACCTTGGACAAATCCAGAATGTCATTAATCAGCGCCAGCAGATCTTGTCCCGAAGAATGAATGGCTTTTGAGAATTCAATATCCTCTTCGCTTAAAGCTCCCGACTGATTCTCCATAAGAAATTCGGAGAGCAGCAGAATGCCGTTAAGCGGAGTTCGCAGTTCGTGAGACATGTTAGCCAGAAACTCTGATTTATATTGTGAGCTTTGCTGCAATAACTCTGTGTATTCACTGAGTTCCGTTTGAGCTCTTTCCGCCTCTAGTGACTTTTGTTCCGCCAGCAGTTTCTTATCCTCCAGCTTTCTATTCGTTGCATGCAGTGACTCCGTCTGGATTTGCAGCTCCTCAGACTGAGTCTGTAGTTCCTCGGTATATACCTGTAGCTCTTCGTTTAGACGCTGAGATTGTGCCAGAAGTTGGTCAATCTTCATAATGCTAATCGTACTGTTAATTGCGGAGCCAAAGGCATTCGAAATAGACCCTAGGAACTTAACCTGCAATTGCGTAAGTGGAGCAAAGGCGGCGATTTCCACCACAGCAACTACCTCACCCGAAAAAGAAATCGGCATTAGTAGAAGCGCCTTCGGCGCAGAAATACCCAACCCAGATTGTATGCTAATATAATCCTCCGGCAGATCCTGTATTTGCATCAAGCGCGCCTCTTTAGCACATTGTCCAACTAGACCTTCTCCGATCTGGAATGCCCGCTGATCTGGAATGTTACTGCTTCCGCCAAAAGTAGAGACTCTCTTAAAGAAATCTCGATCATGGTCCTGTGTTCGAACATATAAGGAACCATATGGGTAATCGAGGACTTCTGCGGTTTTGCCAAGAAAAATGTCGCCCAGTTGCGAGATATGTGTGATGCCCTGATACCTCGCCAACAATTCGTTTGCGTTAGCCTGAATCCATATCCGCTCTTGTTGCGTGTCTATCAGATGATTCGTAGCTACGCTCAGATCCCTGATCTCATCATTCGTGGTGATCTCTATCCTTGTCTTCATATCTTCGTCAGATTCCAATTCTGCAATCGTATGGGTAACTTTACGAACCGTACTAACGATGGCGCGTGAATTGATCCACGAAGCGACCATCGCGGTAACCGCTATAATTGCCCAAGCAATATAAAGAAGCTCTAGCAATAATTTATTCTTGTCTGCTTGTCTAGCAATCAGACTGTTGGTGTTCTCTTTCATCGTCTCGCGGTAAGTGCTGATCTGATTACGAATCCGGTCCATTTGATCTTTGCCGTCGTCGGAATTGAAGTATCTTAGGAGCTCAGCGTCCTGTCCCTCTTTTTTCAACTGGATCACATAATTTCCCGACTGTTCGATCCATTGCTTAATTTTACTTTCAATACCCAACAGACGCTGTAACTGTAAAGAATCATTAGCAGTCAGCACGTAAAGCTTATCATAATTAGCTTCCCATTCAGCCTTACCCAAATTGTAGGGCTCCAGATACTTGTTATCGCCGGTGATGACATATCCACGTTGTCCGGTTTCCATATCTAAAATATTCTTCTCAATTAGATTAGCCAAATTAGTAATCTCTCGATCCTGATGAGAGATGAAGCTGGTTTCCCGCTGTAGAGCATTGATTCTTCCATGCATGACAAAAACAAATCCTAATAGACAGATCACGATTAAAACTGTAATTGACAGTATTTTATACTGCAAAGTGAATCGACGTTTGTTCACAACTAGCCTCCGTCCTGTCTTCTAACTATAAACCCCTTTCTATTCTACATCATTGCAAAAGATTACTTGAATAAGGCTTCATTAATTCTTCTATGTAAATTTTGACTGCTGCTAATTTAAACAATTTCCGCAGGGTTGAAACACTTGTTTTTACCGGAATAAAAAAAAACCCCACAAGTGCCTTTCTCCTTGAAGGGTTACCTAAATATCTAACTCAGCAAATACAAGTTTTCTTCTTCACACCTAGCTTCCCAGCCTGTTCAACCTTAGCAATATAATCAACAGCCATGGGAACTTTACAAGCGGTTTGTCCCATGTTCACCTGGACCTTACCTATACCTGCTGCGATCTTTGCTGCCTCCTCATGCAGTTCTGTGATACTGCTGCCCGCCATAATTACAAAAGTATTCATCGTATAACGGACACGATTCCGCTCCTGATGAATAGTAGCGCCTACTTGTTGTAACAACTCCCTAATCTCAGCGATGTCCAGCTTATCATCCGGTGTAATTGAAATGTAATTTGCATAAGTGCTCCAGCCGCAAACGGCTATTAGTTCATCCGAGGAACGAATCCACTCTCTCGCAAGTTCCAATCCATATGGACTCTCTGCGGCGAGAGGGGATACTATATATTCCACTACCGCATGCCAACTGGCCGCCGAAGCCCAGCTTTGAAGCTCTTGCTTCGTCATAGTCTTGGGATTGACGGTTAGCCCAGCCAAATACATTGCATCGTAATTGCCTGTCTGATACAAAGCCCTTGCCAGACTCTGATCTTTTTTCACATCCTTAACCAGCTTCTTCATATCCCCTACCTTTACTCCAAATAAAGGTTCCACTGCGCCATGTCGTAAGAAGGTACGTTTCGTCTGCTCTGTACCCATCTCCTCAAGCTTGCTCATCACTTCATCAACAGTCAGATTCATTAGGCCACTCCCTTATCTTCGATGTTCTTATCCCTTTACTGTTTCTCTTATGATCGGTTCACGACCTAACGTAACTCTGTTCTTCCCTGTATTCTTAGAGTGATATAACGCTTCATCCGCTTCCCGATATAAATCTTCGAAAGTCACCTCTCTACGCTCCGTAAAAGAGATTCCGATACTTGCGGTAAGATGAATGCTATCCTGTTCATTCAAGATTATCGTGTAATCACTCATCATTGTACGAAAATTCTCTGCTTCTTTTAAGGCTGCACATTTATCTTCAGCGAAAAAGCATACGGCAAATTCCTCGCCACCCACTCTTCCAGCAATACCTTTATTCTGGTATACCTGAAGTATTTTATTCGAGAAATCAACTAACGCCTGATCGCCCGCTAAATGACCATAAGTATCATTAATTAATTTAAAATCATCAATGTCAAATAACAGCAGAGCCAATCCTAATCCATCCGGGATCGTTTGATTCTGGACCCTTTGCATGAAATGCCTGCGATTATATAGCCCTGTCAGATCGTCAACCGTTGCCTGATAGACCAGCTCACGCTCATACCGCTTCTTCTCACTATGATCACTAAACACAATAAGCATACCCTTATTCTCTGTTGTCGCATGTTCCGTAGCAATTAAAGAAACCCCATAACAGAGCTCCCCTGCGCCAGAACAAACTACCTCAAACTGTCCCTCCGTCCTCTGACTGTAATGAGCTGCAATGTCTTCGTGAGACTTCATAAAAAGATCAATGTTTTTTCCCATCCAGTTATCGTTCGCTATTCCGGTAATGTCGTATAAAATAGCAGTCGCCGCATCGTTTATGCCAATGATATTATCATAACGGTCAGTCAGAACTACGCCGTCTTTCATGTGCTCTAGAATTTTGTTTTTGGTTAGAGGGAAGATGGTTAATTTGGAGCTAACAAAAAGTGCGAAATAAGCCGCTATAATCGCAGGCAAATAAGTAAACGCCGTAAAACCTGTAATGGTAATCTTCAAGAGGGGGAGTAAAAATACGGAAGTAACTGGAACTAGCAAACCCGCCAACAGCAGCAAATTAGTCCGCAAATAAACTCTCGGGGTATTCAGTAGGGAAACTGCCAGCAAGCAGACTGCATATAGCCCAAAAAGCTGATCATACGCAATAAAAGCCATACTAAGGAGCGTAGGCTTTACAGCAATTCCACTAACACCCGCGACCGTCAGGACGGCCACTTCACTGCGCATCAGATGATGATAGCTATCCGTAAAAATAAGAAGTACATCCATAACAATAGGGATAGAGAAGATTGCAAGCTTCACGGGCAGGCGCCCTGTGGAAGGAGATACGTATTCTTTTACCACAGCATAAGTAAAGAGCGCACTAAAAAAAAGCGGAGCCTGCTGCACATTCTTCCACCACAGCTTAGACTGAAAAGAGAGTGACATAATCTCTCCCGCCGTTGCAACAAATATAAGGCTGACTAACAGCATTAAGATCCACAAATAGCGTCTCCCTGCTAACTTACGGTGCCGATAGGAGCTGACGCCCATGTACAGACTTAGAACACTGCCCATTAATAAGTAATACGGATATCCCTGAATCCATGGCATGCCATATTTCTCCTATTTTTCAAGTCGCTCCTATCATTATAGCCTAATCCTTGGTACAAATGAATCAACAATAACAGCACATCTTATGCCTTAAATTTCACCCGATTGGAGAACATATATTTTCTGGCTAAATCCTTAAATGTTATTTTATCTTGTGCCGATTCAAAGAAACGTTTAGGGATAATCAGCGCTCTCTGTGTGGACACAAAAAACACAAACAAGTTCGTAGTTTCACCTATCTTATGTATCTCTTCCCACTTCACTTGTCCAGTGCCCGCTTCGGAAAGATAAGATATGCCTTCATCTGAAATCGTATAATTTTGCGGTTGCTGAATTAGGCTATCTGTTTTGAACGCCTTCTTGGATTTTTTGATCAAGCTTGCCTTGGTCATATACCATAAGACAGCGGCAAGAATTATAGCAGTCACAGCCAGGATTGAGATGCTTTGAGTACTGTAATCCTTAGTAATTAATAACAAAATCATAAAGTAAGCGACTACGCTAAAAGAGTTGAGTATAATCCGGCTATTCAAGCTGAACCATAAATTAAACTCCTGAACGTCTTCACTCTTTAGGACTGTATCTACTTTTATTACATTTTCCATCACTGATCGCTCCCTCGACGCCATGTATATTTTTAAATTCATCTCATTTTAACATGCCTGAACACAAAAAAGGGACATCCCCGAAGCGATTGCTTCTACATGGGTTGTCCCTCTTCAATCCGTAAGGATTCTTATTTCTTTTGTGCAAGACGTTGTTTGAACTTGTCAACACGGCCGCCTTGTTCTGTATCTCTTTGTTTACCAGTGTAAAATGGGTGGGATGCGGAACTTGCGTCCACACGGAGCACTGGGTAAGTGTTGCCGTCTTCCCATTCCATAGTTTCATTGGATGATTTAGTAGATGCACTCAAGAATTTGAAGCCTACGCTTGCATCCAAGAAAATCACTTGGTTGTACTTAGGATGTATGCCTTCTCTCATTCTAATCGTCCTCCTTCTGAATAAATTCGTGGAGCCTTTATGGTAAATTATCCAAATGATCTGTAGGTTTATATATAGTATAACCTAATAAACGTAGGAAAATTCGTAAATCTTACGATTTAGACCACCGCTCCATCATACGCTTATTTAGAGCACAAAGCAACTAATATTGAAATTACTAATATTTCCATAACCTTTCAAAGCCTACCCATAACGCCGGAGGTTAGAGCGATTTCACCATTCCTCCATCGACTAAAAGAGATTGTCCCGTAACATAAGTATTCGCAAAAGAGCCTAGAAAAACAGCAGCCTTGCCGAATTCTTCGGGCGTGACCAATCTTCCTAACGGGATTTGCAGCAGCGCTTCCTCTTGAATCTGCTCCATAGGGATCCCCTCGGCTTGTGCACGTTTGCCGTCTAGTTGAAGAATCCTGTCGGTTGCAATACGCCCTGGAGCGATCGTATTAATTAAAATGCGATCCGCAGCCAGCTCAGTAGCCAAGCTCTTGGTCAAGGCATACACGCCAGCGCGAAAAACATTGGAAAGAATTAGTCCCTCAATAGGCTGCTTGATAGAAATCGAGCTTATATTAACGATTCGCCCTGCCCCAGAAGAGCGCAGATGCGGCAGTGATTCACGGATCAAACGAATGGTGCTCATCAGTGTGAGCTCAAATCCTTGGTTCCAATCCGCGTCTTCCATATCAGCGAAACCTCCGCCATGAGGCCCCCCCGCATTGGTCACTACAACATCAAGCCCACCGTTTTGGGCTACAACCGTTTGAATAGCATGTACGATATCCTCTGGGACAGTCACATCCATCTGAACAATGTTCACCTGCTGTCCTGTGGCTGCCTGAATCTCTTTCTGTGCGTCTACAAGCTGCTCCATACTCCTGCTGGCGATCATTACCTTCGCCCCCTCACGGGCGTACTCCAGCGCAGTTGCGAGTCCTAACCCTTTACTTGCTGCGGCTACAAAAACTGATTTCCCACGAAGTCCCAAGTCCACCATTAATGCCTCCTTCTTAATTAAACTCCCAACAGCTAAGACTTAAATTGCCATACTGATAACTTCGGTGCAGCAGCTTCGCTTCTTTCCCTTTATCGCCAGCTCCCATAGCTATTATCAGAGGGATAAAGTGCTCATTAGTCGGCACTGCATCAATACCATAGGGAGCAAGCTCCTGATAGCTAAATAGTGACTCTGTATCCCAAGCTTCCACCCTGTGCTGCAGCCAGTCATCGAATGTCTCTGCCCATTTCTCGACGTTCTCCATTCCCCACTTCACGCTACGCAAAATATGGACGGTTCCACCACTGCCAATAATCATAATATCCTGCTCACGCAGCTCAGATAAAGCCTTACCCATTAAATATTGCTGTTCATTGGACAGCTCTCGATTAACTGACAAAGACACGACAGGAATATCTGCATTCGGATAGATTAATTTAAGAATAGCCCAAGCTCCGTGATCTAGTCCACGCTCTGTATTTAATTTGCTGACAATCCCATTCTTGTGGAACAGAGACATAATTTGCTGTGCAACCTCATTGTCTCCTTTGGCAGGATAAGTCATTCGATACATCTCATCTGGGAAGCCATAGAAATCATAGATGGTGTCGAAAGTCTCCATAACTCCAACCGACTGTTTGTGTTCTTCAAAATGTGCAGAAAATAGAACAATCGCTTTAGGTTTGACATTCCTCTCAGCGAGATCCCCAAGAAATTTCGTATATGCATTGTTATCAAGTACCAGAGAAGGAGCACCGTGGGCAATAAAGTAAGAAGGTATCATAGTTTATCACTCCCTAAGTTCTGCAGTAACCAAGCGATCAGGTCCTGCTGATTCTGCGGTAATACACCATGATCCGAAGGATAAGTTTTAAAGGTTAATAATGGGGTTAGACCTTCGAAATAAGCGGCTGTTTCTGTCCCCACTGAAATTGGAAATACAGAATCATATTCACCATGCGAGATGAATACCGATACCTCCTGCACACTCTTCAGCTCATAATCTGTCTTCACAAACCCCGGAACATAACCGTTCAGCGCCACAATTCCCCGAAGCGAATTCCCCATTGTAAGAGCGAGTGTCATGGACAAAATGGCTCCTTGACTGAAGCCAAGCAGATAACGGTGTTTAGCATCTATAGGATATTTGTCGGTGGCGTATTCGATAAACTGCTGCAATTGCGATACAGCCTGATCAAACTGCTCACGGATGGGATGACCTAGACTTTTGAGATCATAATATTGAAATCCAGCCCCTAAAATCATATTTCCCCGAATCCCGATAATAATAAACTCTTCAGACAAGGGCTCGACAAGTCCGAACATATTCTTCTCATTGGAACCTTTGCCATGCAAGGTGAAGATAACCGGATAAACCCGATTCACATCGTAGCCGGAAGGTAGACTGACATCATATATATAAGGTGCCTTCATACTAAACACTCCTTCAAAATATTTGTAATACAAAAATAATATTTGTAAGGATAATATTATAAACCTCTGGCTAGTATGTCAATTAATAATTTGTTAATATAAAAATATATTTGCTATTACTAATATTAAAAGGGGCTTTACTTATGAATATAGGTTCAAACATTCGTACAATCCGTAAAAGAAAACATATAACGATTGCCCAAATCTGTGAAACTACTGGCCTGTCACAAGGTTTTATGAGCCAAGTTGAGACTAATAAGACCTCTCCTTCGATCGCTACCCTTAGCCTGATTGCTGATGCACTGAACGTTCCGTTGGCTTATTTGCTGTTAAAAAAGGAAGAGCGGATGCAGGTGGTACGATCCAAGGAGCGGCAAATCACCAGCAGTGGAAGTGATCAACTGCAAGTTGAACATTTAAGCTCGGCAGGTGGTGTACGAATGGTGCTTGTCCATTTCCCTCCGGGTACTTCTACGGGTGAAACTCCGCAGGCGCACGAAGGCAAAGAGGTCCATTTAGTGATAAAAGGTGAGGTTTATGCGGAGCAAGGTGAAGATTTCGGGATGTTCCAAGCGGGGGATTCCTTTAGCTGGAATGCCTGTGTGCCACATCTGGTCATAAATAAAGGCGATGAGCCGGCAAGCGTGCTCATCGCCATCCATACAGAGGCTGATAGTGAAACTGTTGATTTTTAAGCTGGCCTACACGTCGTACTCCAGCTGTTTTTTGGCCTGAACAATGAAATCCAGCGGATTCTCAATCGTGCCGGCTTGGTATTCGACCGCCCCAATCTTAAGACCCAGGCTGACCTTATATTTTCTGGAGAAATTATTGTCATTCAACTCCTGAAGCTTGAGCTTAATCCGCTCGATCACAATCTTCGCCCCATCGCTGTCCGTGAACAGCAGCAGGCCCCATGTTGCTTCATCCTTATCTAGCAGATAGAGTGCATCATTGGTACGAATACTCGCCTGACTAAGCTGAGACACATCATAGATAGCTTCTGCCAGCTGATCTTCAGGAATGATCCGTCTGATCTCTTTCCAATACTTCACCTTCACCACTAGCAGGGTGAGCGGAATCTGATAGCGGGTCGAAATGCTTGTAAATAATGTAGCATCCGTCTGAAAAGAAATACTGTTCCGCAAATTTGTGTTTTCATCGACGATAGCCATATTGGCAGTCTTTTTGCGTAGCTGCTCATTCTCCACCTGCAAATCACGGCTGCTTAAAGTGAATACCCATAGAACGACCGTTAATAGCGGAGTCATAATTAACCAGAAATAAGTATTCAGGCTAATCGTTTCCCCTAGCGTTATCGTCTGGTACATCGTGTAGAATCCGTAAGCAAAGATAAACACCAGATTCAAGACCAGACCCGCAGTGACCGTTGTAAAATACGTAACAATGGCCAGAATAAAAGCCACCGTTAAAATGATAATATTCTGGAGGTAATCATCCGGTGCCCCGGCAATGAAGACGATACAGAGGAACGATAACACCAGGAATGATAAGAGAGCGATGTCCGACACTAAGCTGCGATTACGTCTCACGCTTATCACCACGTTTCTTCATGTGTTTGCGAAGCAGTAGGATCAGCGATAGAACTACCAGCGTCAGCACCAGTAAAATCACGATGATAAAACTGAGTACATCCGACCGTTCCATTATTTTCTGGGCCACAGAGTCCTCGGCTGCTCCAGTGATCGTTTTGAAACGGTGTGCGCTGACATTACCGTCTTTATCAACGATTGCACCATCGCCAAACACCTTCCACTTGTCCCGTTCTGTAGCGAGCAGCTTCGATCCTAAGTAATACTCTTCCGAGCTGACTCCCGTAACCGCGAGCAATGCACGTCCCGCCTCAAATGGCGAATCAATCAGCTGCAGTGTTCCGATTCGTGCACCGTATTGCTCTTCAATACTCATTTTCTCATTGGAGCGAATTGTGGTTCCATCTCCGTTATATTGAAAATAAAGCTTAGCATTCTGATCACGGATCACCTTATTATTCTTATAAGCACCAATAGCGATGATATTATTATTTTTCAAATGATCGGCGCTGACAGTATCGGTATAGAACTGGATATTCCCTATATTTCCGCTGGCATATTTACCAAGCAGATTAAAGATATTCGATACACTTAAATAGGCGTAATCATCCATTTGTTCGGGCAGTACAACCGCTACATGATTATAGATCCCATCGCGGATGAACGGATATGGATAGTTATTAAATAAGAGATCCGTGCGATCCTTCGTATTCAGCTGCATTACAGAATCTTTACTGATATAAGCCCATGGCATTTGATCCCGATCGATAATACATCTGGCTCCTTCGATCTCCAAATCAAAAGCCACTGTCACCGAGAAATTTCCGGAGATATTCAAGTTCTGAGGCACCGAGAGATTAAGAATATCGCCATTCGCCAGTTCCTTAGTCAGCTTCTTACTGCCAATCGGAGTATTGTTGATGCTCACGGTAACCAATGAACGAGTAAAATCCAAATTCTGTGCATAACGGAAATCCAGGCTGATTTTACCGGAATCGGCAATCGAGCGGTTCGCTGGCAATGAAATAAAATACGTCTGCTCCTGATGATGTGCCCCGGTCAGTTTATCACCTGTCTCAGTGAACGTGATGTTAGAGCTAATCGAAAGCGCAGGTGCTGACACTTCTGTAGCATCCGTTACTGTTTTCAGATCACTAGTGATCTGCCCGATCAGCTCTGGATTAGCAATCAAACGACCCGCTTTAATCAGCAAGTTCTCATCCTTCGAGGTTACAACCAAGGTGGGCTGGGTATCCTTATTCACTAGCTGGAGCAGCGCGTGCGTACCCAAATCTTCAGTGGAGCTTAGCTTAGCTTTCAGTTCGCTTGGTACTCTGTCATACATAGCTACCAGTACAACTGCGGCCTTATTCTGCACAGTGTCTGCCCAGTAGGGAAGTAGGGGAATAGTCTTATCATTTAACGTAATCCCCTTAACAAACCCGGAGAGCGCATAAGTGGCTGCTTCCATTTCTGCCGCTGTGCTTTTGTCCGGTACAGTCAGAATACTCTGACTCTTCGTTAAGGTATCTATCCCGGCGAATCGCTCGCTGAAGTCACTGATCCCTCCACTCAAGGGCTTTGCGGTATAAATCACGTTAACACTGGACGTATTGAACAGATGCAGCCAATTATCCGACGTTTCATCGACCGAACAAAAGAGGTCATCTTTACGATCTGTCTTTAAATAGCCCTGAATGCCCAGCGTATTCGTCCCTTTTTTCAGAAACCCCTTGGGCGCCGCAAGGGTCAACAGCTGTTCGCCGTTGTCTTGTAGTGACGGACGAAACGTATAGAACGGGCTGCCGTTTAGCGTTAAGGTAACACTAGAAATCTGCTCTTCGGTAATTTGTGAAATTTGAAAATGCAGTTTGATCTTTACTTGATCCACATTCCAATAATCCAGAACCTCAAAATATTGCTGCTGGGCACTCGAACCTGTTAAGGACGAGTCTGTTCCCGTGAATGAGGTTGTATAAGTAGACTTATGATCCTGTGGCAACGTCTCTGCGGCAGCAGGATGGATTGGAATTAAGAAAAGGGAGAGGCAGATTAACAGTATAACCAGCTGTTTTTTTATCTTCATGTTCTGTTTCTCCTGTGATTACATTTTTCTCATATGACTTTTTGGTGCCTCGTTAGTAGCGCTCCGTCTTATACCATTTGGCTTCTCTTTTGAAGATGAGGTCTTTCAGGTATAGATATAATCCGTTAGCCGCGACAACCATCCACAGCTGGCAATAAGACACATACATCAACATTACAATCCCTAGATTGGACAAGCTCATCTCGCCCTTTTCTGTTGTTAGCGTAATGAAGGTCCCCACAACGAATAAAATAATAGCGAGCAGCCATAAGAAATTACTAAGACCTGCAATAGTAGTATGCACATAACCCAAAGCATGCAGGATCAGCAGCACATCCGAGGTGATTAACGACAGCAGCAACAAGAAGTAAATGGATAGAAAATAAAGAATATCGAACCGCACCTTTGCGGCCGATTTATTGAACAGCAGCGGGATATTTTTGACAATGACATAAATATTGCCCTTCGCCCAGCGGGTTCGCTGCTTGAACCAGACCTTCAGGGTCTGTGGTTCCTGCTCCCACGTGACGGATTTGGGCTGGAACTTGATTTGGTAACCCATCATATAAATCCGGAAGCTGATTTCTGTATCCTCGGCTATCGCTTTGACATCCCAGCCACCGATGCTTTCCACAATAGACCTGCGCATAATGAAATTTGTTCCCGGAATAGTGCAAAGCTTGAACAGCTTCCAGCGCCCCGCTTGAGCCATCCATTGAAAGGATAAGGTCTCAATATTAATGAACCGGGTCAGTAAACTTGCATCACGATTACGGGTCCGGAACTTCCCAATCACCGCACCGAGGCTGGAATCATGCATGATCTCAGCAACCAGATAACGCAAAGCTGTTTTCTCCGGAGTATTGTCGGCATCATAAATGGCGATTAGCTCCCCTTTACAGCTGGTAAAGCCTATATTCAAGGCATTGGATTTGCCTTTGCCTCCTGTAACTGCATCCGTATTAATGACTACCAGCTGACGCCCCGGATTTCGGGATTGTACGCCCGCAAGCAGCTCAGCACTGTTATCAGAGGAATTATCATTAATCACAATAATCTCATACCGATCTTGCGGATAATCCAGCGCCAGCAGAGATTCAACCGTCTTACAAATCACTACCCCCTCATTGTGAGCGGGAACCATAATTGAAACAAAAGGATATTCACCCTCTATCTCTGGTATGTCCTCATTTTCGGATTTAATGTAATATAGATAGCCCGCGATAATGAGGGTCACATTCACCAGCAGCAGAGACCAAATACAGATCACCGCAATCACCATCAGCACGTCTGAAATCGTCATAGGGTCCTCCAAATCACGATTAGTTGTCTCATTTCAAAAACTTTCTGCGATATAACCGGTATCCGATCATCAACAATCCGCCAAACAGCAGCAGAGAAATCATGATCACAACAATAAAAAATTGATTCTGAATATTAAAAAGTCGGGTGAAGCTCTTTTGCTGCTCCTCTGTGTAGCGATAATCGCTATCTACTGTTTCCGGTGTATAGTCCAGGCTTAGAGGTTGTCCATTAATAGAAATCATTCCATCTAATGAGGAGATTGTGTTCTGATCAGTAACCACCTGATGCTCTTCTTGCTTATAATCGGCAAAAGAAACCCAATTCCGCTCCAGACTTTGCAGCATTTCTTCAAGCTGACGCTCATCCTCGGGCATGTCGACGGTGATTACAGTATCCAGCGGCAATTGCGGGATCACTTTATTGGATGTATGCAAAGCCTGAAGAAATTCCAGCGGAACGCTATATAAAGAGGATGGAAAGGATTTAGAGGTGTCGCTCTGCTCCATATAATCAATCTGTTCATCCGGATATAACACCACGGAATCAAAAAAGCTCATCCCCGCTTCTGAATACTCTTTGTCATACGACCAATGCATCTCCGCTCCGGCTCCAAGCGGCCCAAGCCCGTTTTCGGCCAACAGATTGATGAAATCATTCATCTTTCCTTTAAGCGTATGGTCACTGGAGCTTATCGTTGGCATCACCACTGGGGCATTGACCAGAATGCTTCCATTGCTGGATTGCACACTTTTCATGGCCACTAAATAGCGCTGCATGGCCGGATAATCGGTATTGCTGAACACAGGCCGCACACTTGCAAGAAACGGAATCCCCAGTTGATATAGCCGCTCACCCGTTTCTGCCAGCAATCGCAGATCAGAGAAAGGATAGATTTCTTTGATCGCAAGGTACATTTTAGGAGCAGCAGTGATATGGAGCCAATCCTTCAGAACATACGCCATCCCCAGCGTACTGACATTCCCTTGTTCAAAATATGGGGCATATGTATCATTCCCCTTACTCACAGCGTACGGTGCTTGCAGACCCTCCTCCGCAAAAGAGAGTTGCCCGAAGGATTTGACCGCCTGACTCGCTACAATATAAGGCATATCCTGCACCTTAGCCTGAATTCCGGAGAACTGTCCAATTTCGAGCTCAGCACTCCCGTCATAGATCACATCAGTGGTTAGCTGTAACGCCTTCGTTAGACTAGCGGGTGGGTTGTACCCAATATGCAAGTACTGCCCCTGATAATGCTCCCAATCCTCTATATAGGATTTATTCGTGATCGAAATATCCGCTTCGTTACGGACCATGATCACTCTGGAGTAATTTTTCAGCATCCCCTGCTCGTATTGATCTAGGCTTCGAAGTGTAACCCTTGTCGAGTAAGCCGCCAGCAGACGTTGAAGTTCAGTCACATTTCCATCCTTAGCGGTCCCCTTGGCAAGGCTGTCATAGAGCAGTAAGACTTGTTGTGGTGATGCAGCAGATTGAACAGGAGTGGCGGGAAGCAATAGGATGGTTAAGCTCAGGGTCAGCAGCAATATACAGTATAAGATCCCTCTGCGCTTCAAACACTCACATCCTTTTGAGGCTTTGTATATGGACTAGAAGTGGTGGGACTTTCGTTAACCGGCTTTTTGCGATTTTTCGAGAATCTGCGTCCGATCACACTAGATACTGTCAGAAAGGTCACCAAATCAAAAGATAAAGTGAACAAGAATTCATGCTTGGAAATGTCGGCATCACCGGCACCAATAATCGATACAAAAATGCCTGAAAGACCAATGCCTATCGTAGCGACAATCAATACCATCCGCTGCAATCCTCTAAAATTGCGTGCCTTGATGGCTGTTACGAGGGAAGGCATATACAGACCAATGACAAGCACTGTCCAAAGGAAGATAAAACCTATCGTTCGTGGTGCCAAAGCCTTTTTCAGCTGACTATATCCAGTAAAAAAGTGACTTTGTGCTCGAAATTCCTTCCCAACGGATTGCTCATAATTGCCCATCGCCGCTGGTTTAATCGAGAATGCACTTTGAGCAGCAACATTAAGAATCGAGTTAAGCTGATCCGGATTCGATATATAGTATTTAAGGATCGAAACAAATCCGTAACGACTGTAAAAGTTCTCTTGGAGGATTGGTGAATTCACATCAATAGTTCCGTACTTCTCGTAATAAATGCTATTCTTCAAGATGGCATATTGTTCATCAATATCGAATGACTTCAGTGCCTTCTCCGGATCGGAGGAATCCTTCAGCACCCCGCGGGTCATGGCATGGAACTGGTTAATATTCACGAACTCATCCGAGATATTCAAATAGGTGAACACACCCGCGAACAGGATCAAAGCAAGGGAAACCATTGTCAGAATGCGAAATATTTTATCCCTGCGAATCCAAAGGAGCGAACACCCCAGAACCGCAATGATTATACCCACTGGCGCATTTTGCTGCTTGGAAGTAGTCAGGATGATCGTACTGATCAAGAACAGGGCCAGCAGCACATAGTCATTGTATCTTTTTTGATATAACAACAACCAAGCTGCGAACATAGTAATCATCGTGATCATCACGACGCTCTCGCCGTAAAAGGAGTTGAAATAAGCGGTATACCCGGTATCTCCAAATATAAAAATAGCAATACCTGCAGTGACCCATCCCTGCTTGCGGGTCATCCCCCATGTAACAGCCTCTATTAATAAGTAGATCGCCGCAACATATAAAATCGTATAAATGACTGCTTGAAACCGGATATCGAAAACCTCGCTGCTAAAAAACAGCTTATTAAGTCCAATGGCCAGCTTGATAAATAGGGACTGCGAAGAAAATAATGTCGCGCCATTCTCATTAAAATATTGAAAGATTCCATATTGCTTTACAAAATAACCAAAGTATTGCTCGTCATAATCCGGCAGATTGAAATAAATTCCGTTACTATAGATGCTGCGAAAAAAATCACCATTATCCGCCATTCCGACATACGGGGCGGTAAATAAGGCTATGATGGTTATAAGCAACACTCCAACAGCAGTGATAAAAGCCGGGGACAATGGCAAAGGTAGGTTAGCGAGTGTCATCCCCTGCCTCAGAGGTGACTTCACCGTGTTGTTTATCATGCAGATTCACCTTCGTTACTATAGGTTTAAATTAATAGACATAGGCCAATGATGCCATCAGATTGTCAAAGGAATAGGCTTGGCCACTAGCTACATCGCCGAAGCCTCCATACAGTGAGCTGCCGGCATCGGTTATTCTGAACTCGTTCATTCTTTCAATGCTTTTGCGATAGAGTGCATCGTCTCCGATCTCGGCACCAATCATAGCCGTAATAGCGTAAATGGCTGTTGAGCGAATATCGTTAAGCGGCTTTCCCTCACGCGAATATTGTCCATATAATGTGCCAGCTTCGACCTGCTGCTTGATATAATCAATGCTGGAGGATTTCTGCTGGTCTACCTCTGCCAAAGCCAGAATAGACAGTAGCGATTCTACTGTATTGATATTCTCCGAAGTATAGGTTCCACTCTCATAATTAAACCTTGTTTCATAGAAGGGAAACTCATCTGATAAATATCCATCTTTCAGTATAACGCTCATATTATTCAACAAAAAGTCACGAGATTCTCCAGAAACCGACAATTTTCGCATTGTACCTAAATCAATATAACATAAAGTAACGAATGTGTTGGTTTTTTTGTAATTTTCATCATAGAAGTCATACATATATCCATTTTTTACATTATAGTTATAAAATCTTTCACCATACTTATCCGCTTCCTCTGTATAGTGTTTATCCCTAAACGTATCCCCCGCTTCATAAAGCGCACGAATGATACGTAAGTCATCAACGGCAGCATTCACAGGATATAATTTCTGCTGTTTAGGGCTATATCGGTAGCTAAAACCGCCCTTCATATCAAAGGTTTGCTTAGCCAGCGCCCATTCTTCTGCAAATCGCTCTTTCTCACCACTCCGTACGGCTGCCAGCATCCTCAGAGAGGCAGACTCACTTAGAATCTCATGGCCGCTTGCCGCTTCCCCGGATTGCTCTGTTTCAATTAAATTCGTATAAACACCGGACGAGCCGGTAAGCTTCGTAACAATAAATTGCTCTAAAGCATCCAATTCCTGTGAATGGTCCCCCACATCATTATTAGCCGAACCCGTAGGATTCGGTGGCTCTGTTGTATGAACATTCGCGGAGGGCGAGGGTGTTGATGCCGGCGTTTCTGTTTGCTCGCATGCTGTTAATGCTGTAAAACCTATAAGTACCACTACAGCAACAGCTATCTCTTTCCTCAAAAAATCACCTCCCTAAGCATCTGCTTATATTGCCTAGTATTATCTATAACGGTAATATACATCACATACTTAATCCAAATGTTAAATTTATGAAACCATTAGATGAAAAAAAGAGGCATCCACACGCCTTCTGACGAGCAGACCCCTCTTTTTCTATCATCTATTTACTTTATTCCATACGTTCCCAAAAACGATGGGCAGAAATGGCCGCAACGAAGCTAGCCGCAAAAACTTCCCCACCATCGCCTATTACGACGCCCGGACTGCTTCTGTGTTCATCTGTTGCAAGCAGCTCAGCAAGTGTTGTGGTCATCGCGATGGGTTTAAAATGTGCATATGCTTGGTTGAGGAATAGCGCTGCATCTTTATGGAATTTCTTGCGTTCTGCATTTCCACCAGCCGCATAAATCGCATCGAAGAGCACCGAATCTGTAGTGGATAAGGTGTGGATGACTTCAAGCTCTGTGCCGTTTGAGCCTTTAATAAATCCAAGCTTATCACTGATTAGCTCCGGTTGAATCCCAGCTCCCATAAGCGTGTCCAATACAGGCATTACCGCAGCTTCATCAAAACCATCCCCGATAATCACGCCTACTTTCCGCGTGTTGGGATGTTTTTTCGTATTAGCTTGACTTAAGGCTGGGGAAGCTTGAGTGACCTCAGAACCGCCAACTTCTGGAGCCGCTACTCCAATGGCTTCTGCCACAGGTACAGCAAGCTCGGAGGTAATGTTAGCAAGCATATTTACGACCTGCTGTCGGACCGACTTACTCTTAACCTTCCCAAGCTCAAAAGAATAAGCTTCGATAATATGCAATTGTTCCGGAGGGCTCATACTATTCCAGAATAACTTGGCTTGTGAAAAATGATCCTCAAAGCTTTTACTCCGGCTCCGTACCTTACGGCCCTCAACCTTTTCTTGATAATGCACATAACCGCCTTCAGCCTCTGGGACAGGTCTCGGTGTATTTTGGGCCAGAGAATTATTATGATAACTCACAGTGCCCTGATTAATCGTCTGCCGCCCATATCCGTCACGCTGGTTGTTGTGGAAAGGACACACCGGTCTATTAATCGGTAATTCATGAAAGTTAGGACCCCCAAGCCGAATCAGCTGGGTATCCGTATAAGAGAATAGTCTGCCCTGAAGTAGGGGGTCATTGGTGAAATCAATACCAGGCACTACATGTCCAGGGTGGAAAGCCACCTGCTCCGTTTCGGCAAAAACATTATCCACGTTGCGGTTCAAGGTCATTTTCCCAACGATCTGCACGGGCACGTCTTCCTCTGGCCATAGCTTTGTAGGGTCCAACACGTCGAAGTCAAACTTGAATTCATCTTCTTCACTAAGAAGCTGAAAGCCCAGCTCGTATTCCGGAAAGTTGCCGGCTTCAATCGATTCCCATAAATCACGTCGGTGAAAGTCAGGGTCCGCTCCTGATATTTTCTGTGCTTCGTCCCACACCAAAGAGTGTACACCAAGCACTGGTTTCCAATGGAATTTAACAAAATGTGCTTTCCCCTGCTCATTGATCAGACGGAAGGTATGAACCCCAAACCCTTCCATCATCCGGAAGCTTCGCGGAATGGCGCGGTCAGACATCAGCCACATCGCCATATGGGCCGATTCCTGGTTATTGGCGATGAAATCCCAGAAGGTATCATGGGCTGATGCCGCCTGAGGCATTTCATTATGCGGCTCCGGCTTAAGCGCATGCACTAGATCAGGGAACTTAATCGCATCCTGTATAAAAAAGACCGGCATATTATTGCCTACCAAATCATAATTGCCTTCTTCGGTATAAAATTTGGTCGAGAAGCCCCGGGCATCCCGCACAGTTTCGGCTGAACCCCGTGATCCTGCTACCGTTGAGAACCGGACAAACACCGGGGTCTTTACGGACGGATCTTGAAGGAATTTCGCCTTCGTATATTCTTTCAACGATTTATATACTTCAAACTCCCCGTGGGCGGCAAATCCGCGTGCATGCACGATCCGCTCAGGAATCCGCTCGTGATCGAAATGGGTCATTTTTTCCCGAAAATGAAAATCCTCCAGCAAGGTTGGCCCCCGGTCACCGGCTTTTAGGGAGAACTCATCCTCGGACACTTTCAATCCCTGATTGGTTGTTAAAGCGTGACCTTCGTCCTTACTGCGAAACTGTTCCAGTTGCTCATTTTTGCTATTTCCGTTCACTTTTTGCTGTTCACTCATTAACAATGGCTCCTTCCGAAAGGTAGAGTAACGATAATATTCATCTCTTACCCTTAAGGAAGGAACGGCAAACAAAAAGAAGCGGAATTCCGAGAAGCCCTTCTCCCGAAAATCCGCTTACTCGCTTATCTCTGACCTAACCTTTAATTCTCCGGTACGTCTCTTCATCCGAAACAATATATAATCTAGCCTCTTTAGGAATAGGCTGGCCCAGCTTGCGATTGATGCTAAGGTCACTACGATCCGAGAGTAAAGTTGCACCTTGAAGGAGCAATTCCTGAAACGCCTGCCCATAGGTCTTCCATGCACTATTCACTGGAATCTCATAAATATCATCCCCATACTGGCGGCTCAGCAGCTGCGTAATCACCTCTGAATTCCCCTCTTGTAGAGCGGATCGGACAGCCAATCTAGAAATGGCATCATGCGACAGAACGAATTCATTGACCTGAACATGCCTGAAATTCTGTATATTCTTCTCCTGCATAATTTCTACGGTAGTATGTACTTGTGGCGCTATGCGCTCAATGCTGGAGGCGATAAGCAGAGACTTCCCGTCAATTAGCGATGCTTCATCAATCCGTGTGTCTCCGAACACAATGGCTGCCCGGGCTTCGTGTATGTTAGCTTTAAGGAGAATCTCATCGCTGGAAGCATCACCGCTCACAAAGTGGACCTGTTCCATATGCTCCAGCGGATGCCGTCCTATCTCATCAATGATGACGATATGACATTTAGGTGAATAGCATAACACCTCATCTACCGCAGCTTGTGCTTTCTTACTCCAATTGATTAATATCACATGATCCTTTCCCCGGAAGCTCAATGTTCCTGCTCCTCTCCTTCTCTGCACTTCTGCAATAGAGTCAATGACCTTGCCAATAACCAAGCTGAGAAGACCAATCCCAAAAATATACAGAAACATGGTGAATAGCTTACCAACTACAGTCTCGGCAAAATAATCCCCATACCCAACGGTGGCCATCGTTGTCATGACCCAATAGAAGGCATTAAACCAGTTGTGGAATGTACTCGGTTCAAGCAGGTAAGCTATCGATGCGCTAAGAATTATAAAGATCAAAATAATCAAACCGATCGACCGTTTGCGTAAACGCATCATCCTGGTGGATATTCTCAGAAAAAAATGCATCTGCCATCCCTTCCTCACATTAATAAAGCTGCCTCTCGAGGTTATTACTGAGGGCAGCCTTATCCATGTTCATCTGCGATTTTTGAACTAAACAATCAAACTGCTGACTGCAAACGCTGTGCCGATAAACACCAAGCAGAGCATAGTGCCTACTGCCACATTGCCTTTTTCCAGATGTTCTGAAATTTTAAAGCTTGGTGTCGCCAATTCAAAAATCCAGTAAGCAGCGATGAGGCACACATAACCGACAGCAAACCAAATGATCATATGCAGAATAGAGGTATTCGTATACGCCGCTACTCCAATGATAATTGCTGTGGCGAGAAATTTGCCGCCAAGCGCTAGAGCTACAGCCACATTCCCTTTTTTCAGCTCTTCCATATCCTTGAACGGGGTCATCAAGCCAAAGATAACCATACCCAACAATTGCAGAAGAATAATCACAAATATACTGACTATCAAATTAACAACAATCGTCACTTTGCCCACCCCCGAAATTTCGCATATGCCGAGTCATAATCGGCGAAATCATGTACTTCCTCAAGGACTACGGAAGCGGTCTTTTCTTTCTCTAATGCTGCATAACGCTCATCGTCTATCGGCTGCTTGATCCGGTTGCCGGAAGGCAGCTCAAGGACGGCAAAGTTTCTTGTCTTCTCATTATATTTTGTCTTGTATACTCCTACAAGATCAACATCCGTAGTTACCGATACCTTAAGGTTGGTAAGGTCCTCTACTGCTGTTTTTTCATCGGGATACGATTTAATGGTCGTCCAGGAAGATAGGCGGACTTCATTGCGCTGGTCAGCATCTGTGATCAGCTCAGCGTCCATGAACTGCAATGTCCATATTTTATCGCCAGTAGCATAATTCTCATCATTCGGCAGCAGCTCATTATCCGGCAACACCGTCATATCGCTGCCAATTAGATCACCTACAGTACTCTCCACAACCCGGTAATCCCAAGGTACCCGTGCAACACTGTCAGAAGTTTCGGCAGTGCCTGAATCAAACACACTCCCCTGATTACTGGAACATGCACTAAGCAGCAGCACCGTTAGAAGCATCATACATAAAGCGCCGATCCGGGCCTTTACTAATCTAGTAGACGACTTGTTTATAGCCTTACTTTTATCCAACTATCTCACTCCCAACGCGATAAAATGACTGGCATTGCCCGTAATCAGTCCGCCAGCCCGGCCGAGCAGCCCACACGGCTTCCCATTAATGACGAACATGCCTGTCAGTAGGTGGAATTCACCTTCGGCGGTGTGTATTCGGGCTAGTTCAGCTCTTTTTTGATATACAGAGGGAAAAAGCTGACTGCTATCATAACCCTCTTCGTCCTCAATTTCCAGAGTTCCACTATCGTCAAAGAGACGTACAGAACCGCCTTCGCGGCCAAATACAGATTTGGACACAAAGCTGCCAGAGAACACAGGCTTATTATAAGTCGGCAAAATATAACGTGAGATCGCCTCACGCTCTTCATTGTCAAATAATAAGCCAAGCTCATACATTCCCCACACAGCTGCAATCAATCCCTTAGACTGCAACAGGATACTGTGAGGTCCATTAAAAAGCTGAAGATTTCCCTGCTCAACGGCATAGGCAAGTGCATCTCCACCTTCATCGACGGCCATCCACTCTTTAGGATATAGAGCAAACATCCGCTGTATCACCCGGTCCTCCCCATCCTTCAGAATGCCCTCATCGACCCACAGGTCGAGGCAATCCACACACTGAATAGTAAGTCCGCTATGTCTGACCAAGGCTTCAATCGTACCTGAATCTTCAAGATGGGACCCATAAGCAACACAAGCTGCGGTATCTGGACGTTCTATCTGCCATGCTGCGGCAAGTTGTTCCTTCATCGCATGATTTGGACTAGCCACACCCGCCTGTTCACAGATCCAAGGTGTTGCTATGGAAGCCTCCACATAACCTGTAGGTGTATCGGCATTCAGTTCCAGAAGCTTGATGGTTCCATCATGAGCTATCGCAAAATCAAACCTTGCATACCGGCTGATTAAGCCTTCTTCCGGAATAGGAGACCCATCAAGCATCTCCCAAAGAACAGGGGGAATGCCCAGTAGCTCATACAAATCGCGTTTTAGATGTATATACCGAACCGCCTTATCGAGGATAGCCCAAAGCTTTGCGGAGGCTTCCTCAAGCTCCTTGTAAATGTCGCTGCGCATCACAGCTATTGCATCCATCCAATACTCTTCTTCCTCTAGATCTGCCCAAGTGAACCCAAGCTCATACAGCGCTTGTACCCGTGGGCCCCGCTCCAGATCAGACAAATCCAGGATCTCAAACACGCTCTGCTGATCACTCATCCGCCGAAACCACTCTTGCTTGAACCTGATCTCGATGAAGATTTCGAGCCTGAGCTTGATTTAGAGTTCTTCGAAGAGTTTAAGCCACTGGAAGTGCCCCCGATTCCGGTCTTCGAAGAGGAACCCCTTCTCGTGATGGAACCCGTGGATGAGGTTGAGGTTTTAGGTTTCACTACAGAACCGGGCACCTTTTTATTCTGAAACTTTTCGCTGCTATAAGTAGGTGGTTTATAAGTGGTTCTCGTGCCTCCATAATAGGTAGGACGGTCCTTAGCCCATCCTCTGGAGGAGTAATTGGCACCGCTGTTAAACAACATATGATACAGAAGCAAATCCGTCCAGCCAAAACCTGAATGATAACCGCCATAGTTATTCACTACAGTTGTCCCGTTTGAAGTTACTACGCCTTGGCCTTGCTCCTCTACCTCTTTCGTACCTTCTTCGGGGTAGGGAATATTCCAATCCACATTTTTATCAAAATAAGCTTTAACCTCTTCATTAGACCAAGAGACTAGCTGTGGTTCGCCCGCAGAAGTATTCGCGCTAGCCCCCGCTCCGCCAGGAATAAACATAGCATTCGCTAATAAGGCTATGCCTAGCGATGTTGATAATACACGGATGGGTTTGCCATCGGCGGTAAATAATTTTGATGCAGGCAATTCCTTATCCCTTTCTTCTTTAGCCATCGTAAGGTTCTCCTTCCCTGATGATCTTCTATCCCTCAGTGTGCATCGGAACAAGCAAAAGCTCCAGCTTGCCTTCATCCACATTCAGCCGTCCTTCAACCGCTTCATATTCCTTACTGCCCACCACTATATAATTGACATGTTCAAGTGCAGTTATCATATTCATGCTCCACGTACGCTCTTCAATTACTCGCAGATCACCCTCTGGCATTTTTTCGATTAAAACTACACTCATCCCGTTATCCATTATTACCATTCCTTCCTTATATCTGCTATAGCATCTGATACGTTTTTATCACCTTTTCGTTTCAGTTCTAAGCTTGTATAGATTGCCCAGTATTACTTTTGGAATAAGAACGTCTGTATAAAAGGAGAACTCCTAACGAACACAAGCTGACAAGAAGCAACAGTCCGTATACATGCTCATATGCTTTTGCCGGCGCAAGATCACGCTGAGCATGCAGCAACAGCCCACAGACCGCAACAGATACAGAACCTCCAAAGAACTGAATCAGTTGTAAAAGCCCCATACCTGAACCAATCCAAGTTCGCGGAAGAACCCGAGAAGCTTCATTATTTAAGGATGCCATTGTCGCCGAGAAGGCAGGAGAGAAGCAAAGATAACCAAGCAGAAGAACTACAGGAGATACAGAAAGGTTCAGCGCAAATGCAGCCATAACAGCGGCAAGGATACAATGTCCTATGATTAAGAAGCGCAAGTTGCCATACCGGTCAATAAAACGTCCAACAAAACGGGTAAGAAATGCGGATAATAACGCACCAGGTGCGATAAACAAACCAATCATCAACGCCGATTTACCAAATAGATTAGCGAGCACAAGCGGCATCAGGAACAAATTCCCCAAGTTCAGCACCAGAATACAAAAGCCTATGGTAACTAGCTTCAAGTATCCCGGCATTTTTAGCAGCTGCGGGTTAATAAAGGATTCCTTCGCCTTCTTCAAATACCAAGCGTGCACGATAATAGATACTATGCCCACTGCTAACCATACCAGAGATTGGGTAGTTACGGCTACCAGCAGACTTGCCGCATTTACAACGGTCAACGCCGCCCCAATAACATCAAAGCTTGCAGGCTGAGGCTGTTCCTTAGGTAATAACCGCAGCAGCACTGGCAATACAACAAGCACAAGGCAAGTAATTCCGAATAACCCATTCCAGCCAAAATACTGACTGATGACGCCACCGAAAATAGGGCCCAACCCAAAGGCCATTGCACTCCCTGCGGAGATCATGGCGATAGCCGCACCACGTCTTTCAATAGGTACATAACGGCTGGCCAGTACGAGACCCAATCCAGCCATCGCACCCGCGCCGGCAGATTGTACTATTCTCGTTATCAATAATGTATTAAAGTCATGCGCAAATAATCCAAACACTGAGGCTAACCCAAGAGTAATTAAGCCAACGGTCAAAAGTCTCCGAATCGGCACCACGTCTGATAAGCGGCTATAAATAACCGTCGATAAAGCATATCCAATCGAATAGCTCGAAATTACCCATGAACCTAGATCAGCAGAAATTTGGAGATCCTGAATAATGGTTGGAAGTGATACATTAAACATCGTTGTGTTCATCACTACGATAAAAAGGCACATGGTCCATAATGGCATGACTACTTTATCATTCATTACTACTTTCTCATTCATTCCTATCCATCCCTGTCCTAATTTATCTATACAAGCTTATCTAAGTTTATGCCTATAAAATCAGGATGGCAATTGGAATAGGGGGATTTAGACTACTTACGCCACATCAATCCGCACAACAATTCAAACAACTCCATGTAGTTGCGTGGATTTTTGCCCGTTAATGTATGAATGCGATTAAGCCGGTAGTTCAGTGTATTTCGGTGAATATTCAGCTTCTGTACAGTACGATTATGGTCCCCATTCTCAGCAATAAATACTTGCAGTGTTTCAATCAGGCCTGTCTTATCGCCCGACTGATCCAGTAGAGCATAAATCGTCCCGGGCCGTTCTGCCCCGTCATAGGAGAGATGAATTAAGAATCTTAGTTCTTCATAAGTGTACAGTATCTTGAGCGGGTCGACTCTACTACCAACACTAATCGCCGCCTGGGCCTGTTCAAGTGAATAAGCAGCTAACTCCTCTGCTTCGCCAGAACCTATTCGCCCCACATTCGCACATGAATTTAGTTTTCCTATAAGCTCTTTATAAAGAAAAACATCCGTTATGAAAAAAACCGCCTTATCATTCTCCAAATTCCAGTAATGTGGATAAGACCTAAATACATTTTTGAATTCTTTTCCGTTCACATCGCCTTCCACAAGGATCGCCCAGCATTTTTTCTTAAGATCAAGCCCATAGCTGCCCGCCCGTTCCAGAAACTCAAGATCATATGCTTCTTTACGATAAGACAATTCATGATAAAATTTCACACGTTTTACTCGCTCATCCTGTTCCAGCTTGTTCCTTGCTTCCTGCTCAATAAGTAATATAGTAGTGACTCTGACCAGCTTACTAAACGGCCTAACCTCATCTGGATGTCCCGTAATACCTACCACACCCAAAACTTTATGATCTATAATAATGGGTTCATTCACCCCCGGCTTCATGCCGCTGCCATCCTCGTACACTTCAAAGACATGCCCACTTTGAATGGCTATTCTCGCTCCCTCATGTAAGGTTCCGACCCGTTTGAGATCTCCGCTTCCTACAATAAAGCCGCTCTCATCCATAACATTAATGTTATAAGGAACTACGCTCATCATTTCTTGTGCTATTTGTCCTGCAAGTGATTTCGATATCTTCATGTCTGTACCTCCTGTCCCTTTATATTCTACTCAGAAAGCTTCTACCTTAAAAAAGAAAAAGGGGCTGACTCCGTTCAGTCAGCCCCTCTATCACTTTGTATAATTCAATCAGCTTCCTTGGTTCAGCATGACTAACCTAGCCACATTCTCAGCCGTTCTTTCCAGATTCTCTTGCCCTTTATTCAAGGCATCCTCCAATGAAGCTGCACCTGGCATGATGCCAAAAATAGCATCGATCCCTTTATCATACAACACTTCCGTCTGATCGCCGATCCGTCCCGCAAAAGCCAGCACAGGTTTATTATATTTCTTAGCTACCTCAGCAACGCCAAGCGGAGTCTTGCCATATTGGGTCTGGAAATCGATGCTTCCTTCCCCGGTCCACACCATGTCCGCCTGCTGCACTTTTTCTTCAAGTCCAGTATAGTCGATCACAAGCTCAATGCCTTTTTTTAATATTCCGTTTAAGAACACCACCAGTCCTGCCCCAAGGCCACCCGCTGCACCAGCACCAGGCATATCTATAATATCGAAACCCAATTGCTCTTTGATGACACTCGCATAATGATGCAGATTGCTGTCCAGCTGTTTGATCATATCCGAAGTAGCCCCTTTTTGCGGACCAAATACATTGGAAGCCCCGGTCGGACCACATAATGGATTCGTAACGTCGCAAGCCACTTCAACCTGTACTTCCTTAAGGCGAGGGTCAAATCCACTCAGATCAATACGGGCTAATCTGCCGAGCTCACCACCACCAAACAACAGCTCATTGCCTTCGGCATCCAGCAGCCTGCCGCCTAATGCCTGCACCATCCCGGCGCCTCCGTCATTGGTGGCACTGCCACCGATACCGATCAGCAGCTTGCTGACCCCACGATCCAGACATGCTTTGATTAATTGTCCTGTCCCGTAGGTGGTTGTAATCAACGGGTTACGTGTCTCAGGGGATACCAGCTGAATGCCACTCGCACTAGCCATTTCCAGCACCCCTGTCAGCCCGTCTCCTGTGATTCCGTAGGATGCGCTAACTTCATTGCCCAGTGGCCCTTTAACTTTTGTTATATATACTGTACCTTCCGTTGCATCGACCAAGGACTGCATCGTTCCTTCGCCGCCATCTGCCATGGGTACATGAATACAAGTAATATTAGAATTTACTTTATGAATGCCTTTTTCCATGGCTTCACAAGCTTCTTTGGCTGTCATGCTTTCCTTGAAAGAATCCGGTGCCAATACGATGACAAAGTCTTTATTCATAGAATATCCGTCCCTTCTAGTTGCAAATATAAATTATAGGATGAAGCCGTATAATATAGTGGCGACGATAGCCATCGTCAGACCCACGAGACTTTCATAAGGAATCAGTGACATCCGGTCCTTAATGTTCATCTTAACGGAATCAGCGGTCACGTGGAAGAAGTTACCGTGTGGCAGATGGTCAATGACTGTAGCCCCGGTGTGCACCATAATTGCTGCATTTAGCGGCGCTGTGCCCATCGAAAGAATAGCGGGACCAAATGATCCGGCAGCCACGATAGAAGCCGTAGAGGTTGATGCTGTAGCAGCCGCCATCAGGATCCCTGCAATTGGCGCAAGGAACGTTCCGGAAATCCCCATAGCCGTTATTGCATCTACAACAGTAGCACTCAAATCCGATTTTGAGATAATACCAGCAATAGCACCAGCACCAATCAAGATAATGGCTGTACCTGTCATTTTATTTAACCCTGAGGTTGTAAAAGAAATGATGTTCTTCGTTTGTTTCATAGCAATCAATCCAATAATGCCGGCAAGAGGCAAGATGATCATAGAATCGACTTTAAATGATTTCAGCAATTCAATATTTAGAATATTTCCGATTGGGTTAATGGCTAGAAGTAAAATAGCGACAACTGGAGCGACGATGGCACGGCCAAAGCTAGGTTTAACCTTAGTACTGTCTTCCTCTTTAGTTACAACGTCACCCTCTGCAATTTTCACACCTTTGTTGACCAGCAGATTAGCAATAATAACAGTGACAATCAGACCCGCAATGGCTGGGATGAATCCATGAATCATGACCTGAGCCAAATCTACATCAAAGCCTTTAGCTACGGCAATGGTGTTCGGGTTCGGTGAAATAATGTTACCGGCTTTACCGCCACCGACCAGTGCGAGCAGCAAAGCGGTTTTGGAAATGCCGATCTTCTTACCTACGGACAAAGCGATTGGAGCGACAATAATGATAGCGACTGTGATGAATACGCCTACCGCTGTAATAATCATAGTTGCCAGCGCTATAGATAATAACGCTTTCTTTTCGCCAAGCTTATCTACTATGGTCTCGGCCATTCGTTCGGCTGCCCCTGATTCAATCAATACCCCGGCCAGCACACCAGCTGCGAGAACACGTACAACTGCACCCATAACACTATTCGTTCCGTCGATGACATATTGTACTGTCTCTGCAATGGATGCCCCGCCTAATATTCCTCCGGCAATCGCGCCTAAAAAGAGTGCGTAGACCGGGTTAACCTTTTTGAAAATCAATACGACGGCCAGAATCAATCCCGCAATCGCACCCATCCAGTTAATTACTGTGCCTTCCATCTCTAGTTGCCCCCTAGTATAAGAATTTGACACTATACAGTGTGTAATTTGATAACGCTTTCTAAACTGAGTATACTGCGCTTACAAACCCAATAATATTGACGGGACAACCTATTTTTTTGTGCATATGCACAAGCTCTGAGCATGAGAAAAAGACCAAGCTTAGGTTTCAGCACACCAGAGCTTGGTCTTTTAACATGAATTAGACGTATTAAGAAACTTGAGTTTCTTTCGTTAGAATAGGGGCAGCAGGATCTTCTGCCAGAACATTATCCTTTGTCTTGGAGAGGAAGATATTCAGCACAATCGCTGTAAGGGAACCAGAGACGATACCGTTTTGCAGCAGCATCCGAGCGAATTCAGGCAATTGATCGAACATCGCAGGTACAGTTGCCGAACCCAATCCAACAGCGATACTACAAGCGGCAATCAGCAGATTACCATCCTTGCGAAGATCTACCTCTGACAGAATCGACATCCCGGAAACAGCAACCGATCCGAACATCACGATCATCGCTCCGCCCAGTACGGCATTGGGAATAACCGTTGTCAGAGCCGCCAATTTAGGCAGTAGTCCAAGCACAACCATAATCCCGCCGGCTGCAAAAATAACATTCCGAGTTTTGACCCGAGTCAGCGAGACCAGACCTACATTTTGCGAAAATGCTGTGTACGGAAATGCATTAAAGATCCCGCCCAGCATAATCGCCAAACCTTCTGAACGCAGCCCGTTTACGATCTGCTTTTGTTCCACTTTCTGATCCGTCACTTTACCAATCGCAAAGTAAACACCTGTGGACTCCACCATACTAACAATATTAACAATGATCATAGTGAAAATAGCCGTAAGATTGAACTGAGGCCATCCGAAGTAGAAAGGCTGTGCAACACTTACCCAAGAGGCTTCACCTACTGTAGAGAAACTAACAATGCCCATTCCATAAGCAATAATTGTACCCACTAAAAGACCTATCAAGACAGAGACCGAGCGAAGAAATCCTGTAGTAAAACGGTTAACCGCTAAAATGACCAGCAGCGTGATCAGTGCAAGCAACAAATTGCGGGGATTCCCAAAATCAGCACTGCCTTCTCCGCCAGCTACGCTATTCATAGCTACAGGAATAAGAGATAACCCAATAATGGTCACGACTGAGCCCGTTACTATCGTTGGGAAAAACCTCAGTAGCTTCCCATAAAGGGGGGCCGCCAGTACCACGAATAAACCAGATAAAATAATTGCTCCGTACACCGTCGCCAAATTGTTGGCACTGCCGATAGCGATAATCGGCCCTACTGCCGTAAAGGTACATCCAAGAATAACCGGCAGCCTGCTGCCAAAATACTTAGTGCCCATAATCTGCAGCAAAGTAGCTAACCCGCAAGTAAACAAATCAGCTGCGATAAGATAGGCCATTTGGGTGGCATTCAGGTTCAACGCGTTCCCTACGATCAGCGGAACAACAACTGCTCCGGCATACATCGCCAGTACATGCTGAAATCCTAACGCAAATACTTTTTTCTTGCTTAACATCTCGCACTCTCCTTGATTGGCTCTTTTGAACTTTCATTATCAATGAAGTGAATTTCACCTGGTGACATAGATGTAATCCGGGCTAAAGCATGGACTTCTATCCCTCTATCCTCGAGTAGACTCCGGCCTTCTTGGAAGCATTTTTCAATCACACAACCAACGCCAAGGAGTTCAGCGCCAGCCTCTTGCACGATATCAACCAGTCCAACAAGAGCAGCACCAGTAGCCAAAAAGTCATCTACAATAAGCACCTTATCGCTTGGTCCGATATATTTTTGCGAGACACTAACCATATAATCCTCTTTGCGTGTAAAAGAATGTACCGGCGCGGAATAGACCGCTTCAGATAAGGTCACTGCTTTCTTCTTCTTCGCATATACAAACGGTACGCCTAAGGCGATGGCCGTAGCCATGGCGAATTGAATGCCACTCGCTTCAATAGTGATGATTTTAGTGATAGGCAAATGTCCGAACAACCGCTTGAACTCCTGTCCAATTTGTAAGGCAAGCTCCGTATCCACCTGATGATTCAGAAATGAATCTACCTTTAGTACCGTATCTGATAAAATAAGACCCTCTTGTCTGATGCGCTCTTGAAGTACCTTCATAGTAAACTTGATCTCTCCTTCTGAATTAAAAACAAAAAAAGGACAAATCCCTTGAGTCGTTTCTCTCAAGTGAATTTGTCCTTCTGGGTTTTTGTCCCTTAGTGGTGTAACACTGCATAGTGTCCGCATCGCTCGGTCCAGTCCTTCCATAGTCAGGAAGCGGAACCCTAGATGCGCTATTTCACTCATAGTCGGATAATTACAGTGGTTATCCGGTAGAAACTTATGGGCCATATTCCCAAGATTATATGAGTTGACAAGCAAATATAAGGATAATGTATAATGTGAAACTTATATTTTTATAAATGTTCAATATGAATACCTTGTATATCTTACACGCTCTGTCTGGTGCTTACAAGCAAAATTTTAAGCAATTTGCATGCCATTTTCAGGTTATTTTCACGAAATTCAATTGTTTACATTTAGTAGTTACTACTCCAATATCTTCTGCGCTGTTTCTTGGGTCGTTACAAGTACATTCATATAACCCCCATTTAGTGCCCCAAGGATCCCCGTTACCTTCTCAAGTGACTCCGCTACACCAATCGAATACCGTGCTTGCTTAATTTGCTCCAGCTCAATGGTCAGTGTTCGATCCGATATTCCGGTATGCACGGGAATCCCGTTGCCATCATAGAATCGTGAACAGATATCACCAGCGACCTTTCCATTCTCCAGCTCAGCAATCACTGCATCACCATAAAAACCGCGCCACGCCTCTTCCCCTTTCATTTCCGGCGATCCGATGCCGAACACAGCGATATCCAGATGGTCCCACGCCTTGGCAATGGTCTGATAATACTGCGAATTCATCAGTTGATCTCTAGTTTCCTTTTGCTCCGTGATCGCTGGAACATCAATCATTAACGAGCGCGCACCCCATTTTAGAGCAGCTTGATAACAGATGTTATTTACATGGTACCCGCTCTCCATCTTTCCTGATGGGCCGCCGACCGTAGGTACACAGGTTACAAAAGGTCTCTGGGCTTGTGTTAGGCTTTCTACGACGGCAGCTAAGCTGCTTCCCCAAGAAAATCCAATCGTGTCTTTCGGGAGAAGCACTTGCTCGAGCCATCTCGCACAGGCTTGTCCTATAGCTTTGCGTTTAATCGTGCTGGACTGTGCAGGATCTACCTCCACAACAATGGCTTCCCGTAGCCCGAACCGCTCCTTTAACTCCTGCTCCAATGTAAAATGATCGCCAGTATCGTAATTAATAGTTATTGTAACAATCCCTTCTTCACGTACCCTCTTTAGCATCCTGCTGATGGTGGTACGATATATACCAAGTTGGCTGGAGATTTCACTCTGCGTTAAATTCTGTTCATAATACATTTGTGCTATTTTAATAAGCAGCTTCTTATCTTCTTTTCGATCCATGTTACAACACCCCCGCGTATTCAACAGTTTGACGGATTTAGACCCCCCCGCTATACTGTAGACGATTGTTTTGCACATTTATTATTATATTGCACAAATGTGCTTAATATTAAAACTTTTATGAAGATGAATGGTTCAGATGGAATCAAGGTATCTCTAAATAAAAACAAAAAATCAAACAAGTGAGGTGCTGGAAATGAACCCTTTAAAGTGGGCAATTGTCGGTCCAGGAAGTATAGCTGCCGAATTTGCGGCTGCGCTGAATGAAACGGGAGGAACGTTGTATGCGGTTGGGTCGCGAAGCTTGGAGAAAGCACAACAATTCGCTAATCAATATGGAGCCACGAAAGCTTATGGAAGTTACAGTGAAATGCTGCAAGATCCTGCAATTGATGTAGTGTACATCTCTACGCCACATAGCAATCATTATGAATACATCATTGAAAGCTTACAGAATAACAAACATGTTCTCTGCGAAAAAGCAATCACGGTGAACAGCAAACAACTTCAAGAAGTCACCCGACTTGCCGCTGAAAAGGATCTGGTTGTGGCCGAAGCTATGACCATCTACCATATGCCACTGTATAAGAAACTGCGGCAGCTCATTGATGACGGCATCATCGGGCGCCTCAAAATGGTGCAGGTCTCCTTTGGCAGCCATAAAGAATATGATGTGAACAACCGTTTCTTCAGCAAAGATCTGGCGGGCGGAGCACTGCTGGATATTGGGACATATGCGCTGTCCTTCACAAGATTCTTCCTGTCCAAACAGCCCCATGAGATTCTTACTACGGTAAAACAATTCGAGACAGGAGTGGACGAGCAATCCGGTATTATTCTTAACAATGCGGCAGATGAAATGGCGGTAATCTCCCTTACAATGCGCTCCAAAATGCCTAAACGGGGGGTGGTTGCAGGAGAGCTCGGATTTATTACCGTAGACAATTTCCCGCGGGCCAGCAAAGCCACCATTCAATATTTGGATGGCACAGTAGAGACGATTGAAGCTGGAGATACAGCCAAAGCTTTGCAATACGAGATTGAAGATATGCAGCGGTATATTGCAGATAAAAGCCATAAAGAGACCCTCAACCTCTCCTTGGATGTCATGGACATTATGAGCAATGTCCGGGAGCAATGGGGGATCAAATATAGCTTTGAATAAATAAACCGTAACTTAGGCAAATGATTGTTTTTCGAGGTAGATCGCCCGTATTCATCACTTATTCCCCCCATCTGCATTAATGTTAATGAAGTCAAAGTATGGGAGAGTGAATATGGGTGGCCTATAAAAGAGACCGGATCGTTGTCATTATTCAAAAAGGAAAACGGCGCATAATTACAAGGACCCCCCTCCACGGAGTGGACAGATTAGTCTTTGTCATCAACAATCAATATACGAACGCCCCCAACACTACACAAATTGCAAGCGGTGCAGGGCGCAGCAGCGCAAGCGGCAATAATGCCGCCATTGCTTCTCCCTATACACGCCAACAACAAAGTGTCGGCGCAGGCGGTGATGCGACTAACCTAGGCAGCGGGGGCTACAAACGCGGCAAAGCTAAGCCCCTCTTATTATATCCGTATCGCAAAGAAGTTGTGGTCGTTATCAATACCCAGACGGTTAAACTGCCTAAACGGAGCCAGAATGCCTCCGCAACTCAGGTAGCAAGCGGAGGCGGAACGTTCAGCACCGGTGGAACAAACTCCGCTATTGAAAGCCCAGGAACAAGACAGCAGCAGGCGGTTGGTGGAGGATCGGGTGGGCACGCCACTAACAAAGGCACAACTAAACGGCGCCACCTCAAACAACGGTCTCGTTAACCCTATTGGGACTATATAACAAGCATAGCAAAAAGCATGGGCAAACCTGACGAGATCAGGGTGCCCATGCTTTTTGCGGTTTGGCGAGTTGCGCTATAGGTACTTTTTAGTACCTATAGCACTTTAAAGTACGTACTATACTTAATGGACAGATCTCTTCATAATAGCACTTACCGGCCGGTGATTAACACAGCGTAGGAGTGAAAGAAATGTCCTTAGATAAAAAAAGAAGCACCTTGGCGCTCTTAGCTCTAGCCATTAGTGCCTTTGCGATTGGTACCACTGAGTTTATCAGTGTGGGGCTGCTGCCTCTAATCGCCACGGATCTGCATATACCGGTAACCACAGCCGGGTTGACCGTTACTTTATACGCTTTAGGAGTAACTTTTGGCGCACCCATCTTAACGTCGCTAACCACGTCGATATCGCGCAAAACCTTACTGCTAAGCATTATGATCGTCTTTATTATCGGCAATAGTCTTGCGGCGGCTGCGGACGGAATTACATTGCTGTTAATCGCGAGAGTAATTTCCGCTCTGGCCCATGGCTTGTTCATGTCGATTGCTTCGACTATTGCCGCCGATCTCGTGCCTGAGGATCGTAAGGCCAGTGCCATTGCCATCATGTTCACTGGACTTACAGTAGCTACTGTTACGGGCGTTCCACTAGGTACGTTCCTTGGCCAACAACTCGGCTGGCGTGCTGCATTTGTTGCTATTATTGCTATCGGGCTTATAGCACTCATCGGCAATCTGATCCTTGTTCCTTCATCCGGGCTGCGCAAAGGCACCCATACACCCCTTCGTGAGCAAGTTAAGCTGGTCACCAATGGGCGTTTACTGCTTGCCTTCGCAATTACGGCTTTGGGCTATGGGGGCACATTTGTAGTCTTTACTTATTTATCACCCCTTCTGCATGAGATCAGCGGCTTCAAAGAGAATACAGTCGCCGTAATCTTGCTTGTATACGGCATTGCGGTTGCCATCGGGAACGTGATTGGAGGTAAAGCCGCCAACCGCAAACCGATGAATGCTCTATTCTATATGTTTGCAGTCCAAGCTGTCGTCTTATTTGTCTTAGCTTTTACCGCACCTTACAAGGTTGCCGCACTGATTACGATCTTCTTTATGGGACTGTTAGCTTTCATGAACGTGCCCGGCTTGCAAGTACATGTCGTTACGCTTGCAGATCGATATGCGCCAAGTGCACGAGATGTAGCTTCTGCATTAAATATTGCTGCTTTTAACGCTGGTATTGCCATTGGTGCGTACCTTGGCGGCATCGTCACAGATCATATGGGACTGATTCATACCACTTGGGTAGGTGCCATCATGGTTCTGTCCGCTGTATTACTAACGGCATGGAGCCGTGCTCTGGAGAAGAAAGATGAGGCTCCTCTCCAGACTAAAGCTGCTTAAAGAGCAGTCCATTAACAACCCAAACAAACTTTTAAATATCTTAGGAGGTTACTTTATTATGGCTCAACATCTACAGGATACAACTACATTACACAACGGTGTAAATATGCCTTGGCTAGGGCTTGGCGTATTTAAAGTGGAAGAAGGCGCAGAACTGATACAAGCGATCAAATCCGCTATTAGACACGGTTACCGCAGCATTGACACTGCCGCAATTTATGAGAATGAAACAGGCGTGGGACAAGCCATCCAAGAGGCTCTGCAAGAGAACAGCTTGTCCAGAGAAGAGCTTTTCGTAACCTCAAAGGTCTGGACCGCAGATATGGGCTACGAAGAAACCATTGCCGCCTACGAGACTAGCTTAGCTAAACTCGGACTTGAATACCTGGATCTGTACCTTATTCACTGGCCTGTAAAAGGAAAATATAAAGAGTCTTGGAGAGCGCTTGAAACGTTGTATAAAGAGGGCCGGGTAAAAGCCATTGGGGTCAGCAACTTCCAGATTCACCATCTTGAAGATGTACTGAAGGATGCTGAAATTAAGCCGATGGTCAATCAAGTTGAATTACATCCTTATTTGAATCAGCAAGAGCTGCTCGACTTCTGCAAAGAGCAAGGAATCCAATTAGAAGCTTGGTCTCCGTTAATGCAAGGTCAATTGTTCGATCAGCCTGTACTGAAACAAATTGCCGTCAAACATGACAAATCCGTCGCTCAGGTTATTGTCCGTTGGGACCTGCAACGGGGGATTATCACCATTCCTAAGTCTACTAAAGAACACCGGATCATCGAAAATGTAGACGTGTTTGATTTCAAATTATCTGACGAGGATATGACTCTAATTAACTCTCTCAACCAAGATCAGCGGGTAGGTCCAGACCCAGATCATTTTGATTTCTAAGGGATTACGCACCTTGCACTAACACTATAAGCACCGGCAACACGAGAAACGAAGCAAGCGTCGTCCACAAAATACATTTGGATACCAGCTCCGGTGAGGCATTAAAACGCTCGGCTAGCACGACGGCGTTGACGGCAACTGGCATAGAAGCCAAAATCAGCAGCACAGAGAACAAGGTTCCGGTAATTTGCAGGATCGATAATCCGAGGTAAGCCACTAGCGGCGCTAAGATTAATCGAATCGACAGCCCAGTCCAAAAAGTAGACTGACCCTTGCGTGCGGATGGCATGTTTCTCACTTTAACCATCTGTGCGCCAAGGATCGCCAGTACCACCGGTGAATATCCTCCAGCTACCAAGGCAACCCCTGTAGCCACCTCTGCAGGCAAATGCAGGCCAAAGATACGGAGAAGAAGGGCCAACAGAGCTGCGTAAATGGCAGGAAGTGAAAAGACCGATTTTACTGCATTTTTTACCGAGAACTGAGATCTTGCTGCAAAATAAACGCCTATCGTATTCACGATAATCATCTGTCCGATCACATATACAGAGGCCTTATCGAGACCAAGCTGTCCGAAAGCTAGCAACACCAGCGGAAGTCCATAATTCACGCTATTCGTAAACGTTGAAATCAAGGTCAGACCGGATACTTCGGATGGATCTAGCTTCAATAATTTTCCGACTATATTCGCAATCGCCCATAAGAAGATTAGATTTAGAAGCGAAAAGGCGAGCGTCTTATAAATATCATTCATGGATATCTCGGCAGTAGCCAATGTATTTAAAATAATTGCCGGCGTTAAAAAGTATAGATAAAGCGTCAATAACGGCTTCGTATCCAGATTCTTAAACCGCCCAAGTAGCGCACCCACGATCACAGGAATGGACAAAGGCACGATGACTTGGTATAACGTCGATAACACACTTTGGATCATGAATAGAACTCCTCTGCTGTAGGTTACTTCAAACTATAAGCGTAACAGCACAGAACGTCTAAGATATGAAATCAATATACCTCATAGCCAAAACCTATCATACCAGCAAAAAAGCTCCCAACCCTTACAAAGGGTTGGGAGCTTTTCGGTATATTGTTACATCATTTTGATCTCAAGCAACTCATATTTAATGATGCCCATCGGTGCATTTACACTAACAATATCGCCGACCTTTTTACCCAGCAATTCCTTGCCTAGCGGGCTTTCATAGGAAATCTTGTTATTAAGAACATCTGCCTCAGCAGCTCCAACAATTCTATATTCGATCTTCTCCGAATATTCGATGTCATTCAGAATAACAATACAACCCATACTAACCTTTGACAGATCCATTTGGCTCTCATCCACGATCTTGGCTTTGGTCAACATTTTCTCCAGAATCATAATACGAGTCTCCATGAACGATTGATCGTCCTTGGCCGAATGGTACTCACTATTTTCCTTCAAGTCTCCATAGCTGATCGCCAATTTAAGCCGTGCGGCCAATTCCTTACGCCCTGCGCCTTTCAATTCCTTCAGCTCTTCCTCTAATTGAGCCAACCCTTCTTTGGTCAAGAACACTTCTTCATTAGACATGTATACAACTCCTATTTAGATAATTTACAGCTTGAACATATAAATGCTTATATTTTAAAAAAATCCCTGCCACAATTGAACATTGGGCAAGGAGGTCAATGCTGCTTAATTATTCTGGCAAATGCTCTTTACAAAAAAGGAGTAACGCTTCTTCCTCGTCCTCTTCCATATCGAAATCGAGCAGTTGACCTGAAGTTGTCTCCTGTAGATCATAACTTACGATGCTGACTTGATCTTCATCCACCTTAATAATCGCTCTAGCGGATACTCCGTTCTCTACATACAGCTCATCATCCTCTGGAACGTCCAGTTGAACGACAAATTCATACCGTTTACCGGTTAGTATACCGAAAGGATCTTTTACATTCTCCACATTGTAGCCCGTAAATGTCAACATAACTCAATCAACCTCTTTTCCTAATACCTGCCACGTCATTGTATCACAAAAAGTAACATATTGTTGTCGAGGTAGTCCATCAAGCCATGGCTTTGGATTTCTTGATTTGTTTGCTTCGCAGCTGTCCGCAGGCAGCATCAATATCCACACCATGCTCCAGACGAGTGCTTACGCTGACACCCTGCTTCTTCAAGGTATCAAAAAAGGCCCGCACCGTCTCCCGCTCGCTTCTTTGATATTGGCTGTGTTCATCCACCGGGTTATAAGGAATCAAATTCACATTGACGAGCGGGCGTCGATCGCCAATCAGCTCGGCCAGTTCAAGCGCATGCTCTCTGCCGTCGTTTACATCCTTCATCAGAATGTATTCCAGCGTAATTCTCCGCTTGGTTTTCTCCAAATAATAATCTATAGACTCCATTAGCTTCTCTATTGGAATGGCCTTGTTAATCTTCATGATCTGCGTCCGCAGTTCATTATTAGGGGCATGCAAAGAAACCGCCAGGTTCACCTGCGTATTCGCATCCGCAAATTCAACGATTTTGTTAGCCAATCCGCTCGTTGATACGGTAATCCCTCTACCCGCAATTGCTAGTCCCTTGTGATCTTTGACAATCGCCAGGAAATCGAGAAGGTTCTTGAAGTTATCGAATGGCTCGCCAATGCCCATCACTACGACGTGACTGACCTTTTGATCCAGGTTCGCCGCATCCAGATGCTGCTGGACCTTCATAATCTGCTCCACAATCTCTCCGCTGGAGAGATCCCGGCTCTTCGCCAATAGCCCACTTGCACAGAAGCTGCAGCCGATATTGCAGCCCACTTGCGTGGTTACACATACAGACAAGCCGTATTTCTGTCTCATAAGCACTGTCTCGATCAGGTTGCCATCCTTTAGGCGGAACAGGAACTTAATCGTTCCATCCGCAGATTCCTGCTTCACATGTTCTTCCAAGGTATGAATGACAAAATTCTGCTCTAATAATTCTACACAATCTTTATTTACATCGAGCATTTCCGAAAAGTCTGTAATCCGCTTCCGATAAAGCCAATCCCAGACCTGCGTAGCCCGAAACTTTTTATGTCCACGTTCTAACAGCCATGCCGCCAGTTGATCAAAAGTTAATCCATAAATGGATTCTATGTTCATTCGTTATCCTCTTTTCAAAACGTTAAAGTTCAGACCATCACTACTCATTGTCTCAAATTTTTTTTATTAAAACAAGGGGAGTTATTGGGTTGTGTCGAAGTTTACACCATTAAAGTCTGTTCTATGAACATGTATCTAAGGAGCGATGGAATCATATGGGTTCAACAAGAATAAAAGCAATCAGCCTCACCCTTCTAGCTGCCGTTCTAATCCTTGGCGGTTTTTTAGTGTATATTACTCTCACTGACTATAAACCACAGGAGATTACTACCCTTACTGTAAACAATAATCCGCAGCAAGTACTGAAGCAGGGAGAGTCCTTCTCGGTAACCACCTTTAATATTGGCTACGCCGGGTTGGATAAAGGCCAAGATTTCTTTATGGATGGCGGAACAAAGTCACGCTCAAGCAGTAGGGAACAAACGAAGACAAACCTTGAGGCCGTAGCGTCCCTTATGACAACTACAGACTCGGACCTGTTCATGTTGCAGGAGGTCGACGTCGATTCTTCCCGTAGCAACGGTATAGATGAAGTCTCTTTCTTGTCGAATAAGTTCGCTGATTACAGCAATGTTTTCGCGACCAACTACAAGGTACCTTGGGTACCGCTTCCAGTTCTTGATCCGATGGGCTCGGTGAACAGCGGTTTATTAACTTTATCCCGTTTTAACAGCACAAGTAATATTAGATATGATCTCCCGGGCAAAGAAACCTGGCCTCGCCAACAATTTGATCTCGACCGTGCTTTTGTGGAGAGCAGATTCCCCGTTGATAATGGAAAAGAACTGATTCTAGTCAATCTTCATTTATCAGCTTTTGACCAAGGCGGAACGATTCGCAAACAGCAATTGGAGTATTTATCGGCTTATATCAAGAAGGAGAATGACAAAGGGAATTACCTCATCTTAGGGGGAGATTGGAACCATTCCCTTCCGGGTACAGCTCCTGATGCTTTCGAGACAACGCAGGATTGGCCGCAATGGCTGCAAGAATTCCCTGAACATTTTCAACAGGGCTTTCAGTGGGCTGTAGATGCCAAGGTACCCTCCGTCCGGACGCTCGATGTTGCCTATACAGAAGGTGTGAATTTCCGCGCAGTGATTGATGGCTTTCTAGTCTCACCAAACGTCAGCATAAGCGGCGTACAGGGTCATGAGTTATCCTTCGAACACAGTGATCACAACCCTGTAACAGCCACTTTTATTCTGCAATAACATGGATTCTCTGATTCTATTTAAACACAACAAATTTCAGGTTTTTCTCTTGAAAATACTTAATGATAGCAGGCAAAGCTTCTACAGTAATCTTCTTTTCGTGAAATAGATAGACTCCGCCGGACGGATCGGCATGATGAACATATTGAAGAATATCCTCTGGGTTCTTGACGTTCCAATCCTCGGGATCACGATTCCACAATAATACCTTCATCTGCTGTTCCGTCACCTTGGCGGTTAACTTGTCATTGATCGCCCCATATGGCGGCCGAAAAATAGTAATCGGCGATTGTGTAATTTGCTCCAGCGCCTGATTAGTCTTCGCCAAGTTATTCCGGTTCTCCTCAACGCTATTAGCAGTCATTTTGCTATGATCCCACGAATGACTCCCAACCGACATCTTATGCTCATCAGCATACCTAACGGCTTCCGCATTATGAGCTACTTTATTCCCAATGAATAAAAAGGTGGCAGCCACCTTATGTTCTACTAGAATATCTACGATCTCTTTCGTATACTTTGACGGTCCATCATCAAATGACAAGGCAACGTAACCCTTTGGCAAGCTATACAAAAATTCATTCTCGGGTAATTCATACTTTTCGTACGGCAATGTCTGTTCCTGAGGAGGGGCCGAAGGTTCTGGTGTAGGCTCGGCTTGCTGGTTATGAACCGATATCGTCTGCGCAAGGGTAACGAACGGCACCGAAAGTAATGGCTCAGAGTCGGCCCCTAATACGGGTTCCTCCAGCGCTTCAGCACTATCTACGAGTTGTCCATCCATTCGCAGAGGTAACACAAATATCAAACAAGCGAACATGAGACACAGCAGTGCAACCAGTCCAATTCGTTTGGTCTTCTTTCTGCTTATCCTATGCCCTGGTTCTGTAGAGGGAAGCATGGTCTGAACTACCCTCTCCTCTTCTGCTTGAGGATAGTCCTGCTGCTTTAATTGAAGAAGTTGGGTTACATAATATTCAGAACAGGCAAAATACAATGTTTCGCTGTATGCTCTGTTCATTATAATCAGTGTGCTGTAGTAACTATTCCGAAAAGGATCCCACTTCGGATACAGCGACAATCTCATTCTCCCTCCGGAAAAGGGACCTAGCGCCTTCAATTGTTCGTATGTAAATTCATCTATGGTGAGCTTGCTTCTTGCGTACCCAACATTACGGGTTAGACCTACCTCAATCTGATAACCGGCCTGTTCATGCTCAAGCGACAGTAACTCAATCATTAGAATGGTGTCCGGTTCCTTAGATGCCATGAATCCTATGTATCTCCGTTTCCATCATTTCGATCCGTCAGACTACTGCCACTCCCAAAAGGAACCGTCATCCGATTGGTGAAATCGCTGATCATACCCGAGAGATACGCCTTTTCTTGGCGAATCGTATCGTACTTCTGTTTTAAATGTGCATTCTCAATCTCAACCCGTCCGATTTTCTCTTCCAGATCATTCATCTTTTTAAGTTTCTCTGCATGGGCTTCGTTATGTTTTTGAATCAGATTTACATATTTTTGCTGCTCCAGCTCAATGGTACTCTTTAATTCCTCGATCTCAGCTGTGAGCGCAGTTTGAAGCTCGCGGTAATCCTCCAGCACTTGATCGACCTTCAAATTTCTCTCAATCAACTTATGCTCAAGCTCGCGGACATTCTTTTCTCTTTCCTCAATGACCTTATTAAGGTTTTTCATATCCCGGTTTAATCGCTCCACATGACTGCTGGAATGGGTCAACCGATCCTGAAGCTCATTAATATTGGTCTCCGCATGTTGTCTGGCCTGAATAATCTGCTCCACGGAGAAGATCAAATCGAGTGATTTTTTATCAAGCTGAGCTTTGCCTGTCGTAACCAATCCAGCTAAAGTCTCGTCCGAGGTCTTTTCTTCTATTTCTTCGACCTGATCATCTAATAACTGTACCTTTTGAACCATATCCGACTTGGATTGCTTATCCACTGAATCTTTCTTTTTAAAAAAGGGGGAAATCATCGATTTTATCACCTCAATTATAAAAAAATGTCAAAAAATGTCGAGTGCCCACGAGTCTATTATAGTTTACTTATCTTGTATGTAAGTGAGCCTTTATATCTAACTTTCTGAAATGCACCTAAAGACCTATTTTCTTCTGCAAAATAAAAAAAGCACCCCTTCGGGTGCTTTGATTTCAATTGAATTTATCGGGAAATTGTTTGATCAATCCCTCGGTTAAGATATCTGCGAACATGATCATATGCTCCAGCCCTTTATCAAATGCGACAATTTCGGCATCCCAATCCTTTTTAACTCTAGCCGTCACGTCATCAGTAATCAATTCCAGATGTTCATGAAGCATTTCCTTTAATTGTTCATAAGAATATTTGGGATTCTGACTACTAAGGAACTTGGCAATGTCATCGGCGTTGGTATACCACTCTTTATTGTATTTTTCCACATCGGCCTGATTTCCAGCCTTCGCAGCATCTAGGACTTTTCCGGCAATAAGAATATGCTCCCGCAATAATTGAGCTACCTTATCTCCAACTGCCTCACCGTAATACGGTTTAAAGGCATCCCCTATGTCCTGCTGATTCTGTAACAGCCTTGCCAGTACCTTCTCCTTATCCTCGGAATCTGCAAAGGCGCTAACAATGTAGTTTTTTGTCCATACCACATGATCGATCCATAACTTCCTAAGATTATCCTTAAGCTCAATTACGGAAGGGGTTAAGCATTGCTTGTGGGAGCTCTTTTTCTCTTTAGCTGCTGCAGCATCAGCAATTGTAGGTGTAACACTTACAACCAGAAACATACACAATAAGGTTAGCTTCAACATCAAATTCTTATTTTTCAATATGACCTATCTCCTTGTGAACAGTAATGGATTTGAATATCTTGTATATTGTGCACCTTTACTTCCATTTCATTCACAGCTGATCTCAGAACACAAAAAAAGCACCATCACGTGGACGGCGCCTGAGTCTAACTATTATCTAAACATCACTTTGTCTACATTGTATTTAGATTTCAGTTCATTAATGATATAGGTTTCGTAGATCTCTCTATGAACTGGACTTTCGATTAAACATACATCAATTCTGGTGACCTCGTCCCGATGTTGCTTGATGTCAGATACGGTGTCTTCAAAATGTTTTTTAATTCTTGGTCTTAGCTTTCTCGCTTTACCTACAAACAACAACTCATCTTGATCATTGTAGAACATAAAGATACCGCCGTAATCTCTCGGAATCAGGTGAAAGTCCGTAAATCCGTAAATATTGCTTAACTGCGGGTTAATTTGTTTAGTAATACTAACATCCGCTTTGGGAATCGTTATGTTGATCATTAGCTCACGTCCTCTTTCTATATAGGAGTAAATAGTATCATAAATCGCTAAGTAAGACCATTCAATCTGGCGCAGTCAAATAAATACAATAAAAGCAAGTTCGATTGACCTAATGGAAATATTACTAAAAAATATGGCATTATTCAAAACCTTCCTGCCCAAGGGTTGCGGTCTTAGACAGGAGAGGATTATAAATAAAATAGAGGCGTTTGCATCATGATATATAGATATTTGTCATCTAGGAGGATTTGATTCATGGCAGTAACAGACCGGCAAAAAATAGTAGATAGTGTCCCTCAAAAGGGTTTCTTCGGACATCCTAAGGGACTTTTCACCCTTTTCTTCACAGAATTTTGGGAGCGTTTCTCTTATTATGGCATGCGAGCTATCCTTGTCTACTACATGTATTATGAAGTGAGCCAAGGCGGCCTCGGATTACCTGAAGATATGGCACTTTCTATTATGTCTATCTATGGATCGCTTGTATATATGTCAGGGATCATCGGAGGCTGGCTTGCAGATCGGCTTCTCGGAACTTCGAGGGCTGTTTTCTACGGCGGCGTTTTAATCATGTTCGGGCATATACTACTGGCTATTCCAGGCAATACCACATTATTTTTTGCTTCGATGGTTTTAATCGTACTCGGAACGGGTCTACTGAAACCCAATGTTTCAAGTATTGTCGGCGAAATTTATAGCGAACAGGATAACCGCCGTGACGCTGCCTTCAGCATTTTTTATATGGGCATCAACCTGGGAGGATTTCTCTCCCCACTAATTGTTGGCGCAGTAGGCATGAATAATTTCCATCTAGGTTTCTCGATTGCCGCAGTCGGAATGTTTATTGGACTAGTCGTTTATATTATGACTCGCACAAAAAATCTGGGTCTGGCCGGTACGATTGTACACAACCCTATTCCTGCAGATCAGAAGAAAAAAATCTTTACTTGGATTGGTGTAGGATTAGTTGTACTTGCAATTTTGATTACGATCGGCATTCTTACCGGAGTGCTTACCTTTGAAACATTAATAAAAATAGTAGGGGTGTTAGGCTTACTTATTCCTACGATGTATTTCATTATGATGTACCGCAGTCCCAAGACAACAGCCGTTGAACGGTCAAGAATTCTCGCATACATTCCTTTATTTATCGCATCGATTATGTTCTGGGCGATTCAAGAGCAGACTTCCACAGTTCTAGCTAGTTTTGCTGATAAACGGACCCAATTGGATTTTGCAGGCTTACACATTTCTCCTGCTTGGTTCCAATCGCTTAACCCGCTGTTTATTATCACTCTTGCACCTATATTTGCCTGGTTGTGGTTAAAGCTCGGTAACCGTCAACCCTCGATTCCGCAAAAGTTCTCGCTTGGTTTATTGTTTGCAGGTTTATCCTTCCTGGTGATTCTAGTACCTGCTTATTTCGGTGGAGCTAATTCACTTGTGAATCCATTATGGCTGGTACTCAGCTATTTTATCATCGTAATCGGGGAGTTATGCTTGTCCCCTGTGGGTTTATCAGCAACGACCAAACTGGCACCGGCGGCTTTTACCGCTCAAATGATGAGTATGTGGTTCTTATCGAATGCCGCTGCCCAAGCAATTAATGCTCAGATTGTGAAGTTCTATACCCCGGATACCGAAATGATGTATTTTGGAGTAATTGGCGGAGTGGCCCTTCTCCTTGCGCTTGTCCTCTTCCTATTCTCTTCCAAAATTCAGAATTTCATGAAAGGGATACATTAAACACACCCAAAGGCTGCCCGAGATTCTCTCGGCAGCCTTTTTTTGGTTTCCTATAGTTATCCAACCTCTACACCAGAAACATGGCGACAATCGTCGTGACTACCAGCCCAATCAATACAGGCTTAACATTCCGTCTCGCCAGCTCAAAGGGGCTTACTCCGCAAATAGCGGCGGCCGGAATCAATGCCCACGGAATCAGCGTGCCTCCACCTACCCAAATTGCAGCTACCTGACCTAGCGCAGTTAAAGTCGCCGCATCGGAATGTGTGGCCACCGCAAACAATTTCCCAATGGACCCGGCAAGTGAAATGCCCGAGAACCCTGAACCATCTAGGCCTGTAATGGCTCCGGTTATGGTCGCGGTTACTGCACCCACAGCGCCGTTCAGAGGGACGTTATGAGCTAGAGCGACCCCTAGATCATTTACAATCCCCTGAGATGCGGCAGGCAGCACTTTGCCGAATAATTCAGCAAACGCCGAATCCCCCAGATAGAAAAAAGCGGCAATCGGTATCACAGGACCAAATACTTTGAAGCCAAACGTAAGTCCATCAATCAGATAAGAAGTTACTTGCTCCAATCCTTTATTACGATGTGCCAACAAGGTGACTACAACCAGAATGAATACCGCAGTTCCACCAACTAAGGCAGTTGCATCTCCACCCTGCAAATCGAGCAGGAACATGCCTGCTACATCGGCTAAAAACAGGATGGGAATGGCGATGGCCAGCCATTTTTTCAATGCTGGATGAATCACCGCTGGATCCTCTGCCGTATCATTCTCTGCAGATAACGCACTCACGGCACTTTTCCCGGCAATAAGCCCGTCTCGCCAAGTTCCCTTCTTCTGATCTCTGCGCATCATCCAATACGCCGTTATCGTAGTCACCACGCCCATAACAATTACAAGCGGAACACTCGCCTCCATGACACTGGTCACTGGAAGTCCGGCCGCATCTGCTGTTAATTTAGGCGCACCTTGAATAATATAATCACCTGAGAGTGCAATCCCGTGGCCAAATAAATTCATTGCCATCGCCGCTCCAAGAGCAGGCAGTCCCACTCGAATGGCAACCGGCAGCAGCACAACCCCGATCAAGGCCACTGCGGGTGAAGGCCAGAAGAACCATGAGGTGACCATCATAATCAGACCGATCCCCCAAAAGGCTATGAACGGTGTGCGCAAAAAGCGGGTAAGTGGAGCAACCATGATCTCGTTAATCCCCGTGCGTGTTAATACCCGGCTCATGGCTACTATGATCGAAATAATCATGATCGTACCCATTAGCTCCTTGGTTGCATATACAAAAGAGTTGAATACACCTGTGACTGAACCACTGACGGTTTCCGTGGCTAACCACCCAAGTACAAAGATGCCCGCAATACAGATCATCGTTGTGTCCCGTCTCTTGATCAGAAGTGCCATTATAAATATGATAAATGCCAGATATACATAATGGAGCGCTGTTAACTGGATGCCCATCTCTGCACCACACCCTTCTCCTACTATCCGAGTGCTATATGGTATGCAGGGGTGTAGGCTAATGTTCGGTAGAAATGGGCCTAAAACAGCAAAAGAAGCCGTCCCGCGCGTAGAGAAAATCTACGTATGGGACGGCTTCTTAGTGTTTCTTAATTAAAGATTATTATTTAGCTACGACTCCGCCATCAACCGGCAGCTCAACACCTGTAATGTAAGAAGCTTCATCAGAAGCCAAGAACAATACAGCTTCAGCTACTTCAGAAGCACGACCAACACGTGGCAGCGCAGTCTGAGACATAAAGAAGCTATGCATTTTTTCGTTATTTACAAATTCAGCACTCATTGGGGTTTCGATAAATCCTGGGTGAACAGAGTTCACACGAATGTTATCTTTACCAAAGTCTACAGCTGCTGCTTTACTTAGCATACGAACTGCACCTTTAGAAGCTGTATAAGCACCAGCACCGCTGCTGCCAGTCAAACCTGCGATGGATGAAATATTAACGATAGAACCACCTTTATTATTCTTCATTTGAGGAACAACATGCTTCATGCCAAGGAATACGCTGCTCACGTTGATGTTCATTACTTTGTTCCATTGATCAACAGTCGATTCGAGCAATTGAACCGGGAATGAGATCCCTGCATTGTTTACCAAAATGTCGATTTTCCCGAACTTGCTAATCACATCTTCTACAACCTTGATCCAGTCTTCTTCGGAAGCCACATTATGTGCATAAGCTGCTGCTTGTCCACCATTTGCTTCAATTTCCTTCACAACTGCTTGTACGGCAGCCTCGTTAATATCAGTTGCCACAACTGTAGCGCCCTCTTTGGACAATAAAAGGGCTTCTTCACGGCCCATGCCACTGCCTGCACCTGTAATAATTGCTACTTTATTAGTTAGACGATTCATAATTAGGTCTCCTCTATAATCGTATTGTGATATAATATTTGAGTGATGATAGTCATACTATCACTGTGATATACATCATATCATTTTTGTAAAAGAACTACAACTACTCCTTGCTTAATCCAATAAACGGTGGATATAATACTAATAATTGAAAATCCCAATCAAAAAATGGAAGGGTCTAGCCCTCATGAATCCTAAAACACGATATGAAAAAGAACGATCCGAAGGTAAGCAGCAACGATTAATTACGATCCTCGAATCCGCAGAACGAGTATTATCACAAAAAGGAATCGAAAAGTCGACGATGCAAGATGTCGCAAGCGAAGCCAATATCGGGATTGCGACGTTATTTCGCTATTTTCCCAGAAAAGAAAAACTCGTAGTGGCTGTAGCCACCCGAATGCTGGAGCCTATGCTCGATCATTTTAAATACGTAGCTGACTTGCCCCTTACTTGTCTTGAACAAATCGAGAAATTATTTGATTTCTTTATTCAGGATCAAAATCATCTAAGTATTATTTTTATGGTCAATTTCGAAAGCTACGCCTCACACTCAAATGAACCTGTTGAGGATGTTCTGAGCTTCAATGCACTCAACCGCAAAATTTGGCATGAATACTCCAGGATCATTCAAAATGGGGTAGAAGACGGCTCTATTCGTGCGGGTCTCCCCGTAAAAGAGACCTTAATTACGCTCATGAATAGCTTTGCCCTCTTTTCCAGAAAACTAACGATGAAAAAAAACATTCTCCTGCTGGAATCGGATCTAGACTCCGACGATCAGCTTGAGCTGCTTAAACAAATTTTTCTGGATCATTTAAAAGCCTAAAAAGCGCCAGTTTCCTTAGGAGGGGAACTTGGCGCTTTTTCTATAGTCAAAACAAAAAGAGACATTTCCAAGGAAATTGCCTCTATCCAGATTCAAGTTGCGACCTATATACTGCCTTCGTTAGCTAGTGAAATGGGCAGGTTGCGACGGGTGATTGTTGATAAAGAAAACGAGGGCTGAAATCATATTCTTTTAACGTACGATCATGCCAAATCGGTGTAGACGAGGGTGACATAGGCGGAATCAACCAGGACCAGCGCCCTGAGACTTGGCGCCCCTGCTCGTTCTCCTGTTGCTGGAATCGAACAAATTGATCTGCTGCTGTATGGTGATCCACGATGCTGACACCTGCTTGCTTGAAGGAATGCAGCACTGCGCGATTCAGCTCAAGAAGCGCCCTATCCTTCCAAAGCGTTGTGTTGCTGGAGCGATCCAGTCCCATCACATCAGCTATAGCTGGCAAAGTGTTGTATCGTCCGGTATCCCCCAAGTTACGCGAGCCGATTTCAGTCTCCATGTACCAACCGTTAAAAGGAGCAGCCGTGTACAGAATACCGCCAATTTCCAACTGCATGTCCGCGATAATGGGTACAGAATACCAACGAAGCTGAAGCTCAGCAAAACGTTCAATTTCAGGATGTGTTAACGGTACCTCCTGAATGAAGTGATCAGGAATAGGGAAAACGCAGGGATGCCCGTTGCCAATACTGATCACTAACGGCAACACATCATAATCGCCACCCGTTCCTTGCCAACCTAGTTGCTGGCACATTTTTGTGAATTCATCCGATGCCGGATCGCCTGCACGTCCGTGTTCTTCATCGCCAGGATAACCGGCATAACGAATCAATTGGTGGTTCCAGATCCGAATCCGCTGATTCGGATCTTCTCCGCTGCGGAAAACCGTGATGAGTGAACGAATACGTCCTCCGTTGTTCGCCTTTTCCAGATGTCGCAGCAACGCTTCAGCAACTTGTTCCTCAGTCTCTGCTTGGCGTTCATCGATTAGCTCAATGGATTGCCAAAAAAGACGCCCAATGCAGCGGCTATTATGGCGCCAGGCCATTCTTGCACCATGCGCTAATTCTTCCGTTGTATGTGTGTAACTGCCTGATTGGTTAATTTCCTCATGTACGGCTAGGATGCGATGATCCGTCTCGGCTTCAGACTTATCTAGTTCAGCGTAACATTGTCGAATGAAAGCTTCCGCCTGCCGGGTTAATTCTTCGATGTGCTTGCCATTCATATCCCTTATCCCCCATCTAAACCCTTGCTTAAACTCTCAATCCAGTATAACATCCCTCTTCCTATGCCACATCTTTCAGGGAACAGCGCATAAGAACAACCCGTGAAGCTTGGAGCTTCACAGGTTGTGGCAGGAACATTTAGCGCTCTGAACGTTTCCCTTGCTTATTCAATGAGGCAAGTCTGCTCTTATCCTCGGTCAACAGTTCTTCAGCCAACTCCACACCTTGAGGACCTAGCCAGTCCTGAGCTTGCTGAATCGCCTGCTCAGTATGTGCCAGGCGGTTCTCAGCCTGTGCCAAAGTCTGTTCTGTTGGATGACTAAGTGCCTGAGAGACAGAGAAATGAAGCTTGCCCAAAGAATTTTTGGCTTGAGTTACATTGTCATTCGCTTGCAGACTGGAATCGGGTTGTTTCATAAATGAAATACGCTCCCTTCTGAAATGCGCCTGTTCTCTTCTAGCATGGTTTGGGTGAAGTCATCTTATGCATTCACTATCTACTGGATAATGGATTGCATAAAGGACGTCATTTCATTACTCGCTTTATTCAGGCGCTCAATGACACCGCTGAATTCAGTGACCAATTCTGCTTGTGAGTGTGAAGAAGCAGAGATCGCTTCAATTTCTTGCTCCATTTGCTTAATGGACTTTTGAACATCACTCAGTGATTTTTCAATATTATGGGTTGCTTCTTTAGTGTTAACGGACAGTTTGCGTACTTCCGTAGCAACCACCCCAAAACCTGCCCCTTGCTCTCCTACACGCGCGGCTTCGATTGCCGCATTCAGCCCAAGCAGGTTCGTCTGCTCAGAAATCTCACGAATGAAGCCGGCAACCTTATTCACTTCTTGTGATTCTGTTACGGCTCTACGCGTATTATCTAATATTTGCTGCGAGGTTGCTGATAATTCCTGAGATTGGGCAGCTACGCTCTGCACCATCTCCATTAGATGACTGCTTATCTCATTAATCTCATCTGTGAATCCTTCAAGCTTATTCTCGTTCTCTAGTGTATAGGCAATGGCAAAAACCCCGATTACATCATCATCCGTTCCGTAGATAGGTACACATGTTGAGATTACAGGAGCTCCATAAATTTCTGCTGGGATTCGGTTAGAGCTTGCTATACCTTTCAGTCCATTTGAAAGCGACAGATCTTCAGGCGGGATAGGGTTACCCTTAACCAATCCGAGATCAATAACTTTACTTGGTGCGTAATAATGGAAGATCTCCCTGTCCGTGATTCCAATCATAATATCCTGCGAGTGAATCTTTTTGAAATAAGGTGCTGCGAGGACTAAGGCATCGATAATACTCATCTCTTCATCTCCCATATAAAAAAAATGTATATGTAGTTTTATCGTCACAATGGGTTATTAAATGAATATTGTCATAGTAGAGTAACAATCCCCACGTATGATTTGTTTATGAATACTATTAGCAGACGACAATTTCTACAGAAAAGCGCTCAAGTAACTCTAGGCCTTCTTGGAACAGCTGGTGCATCCGGTATCTATTCACATTGGATCGAACCCTACTGGCTGGAAATCAAATACGTAGATATTACACTCCCTAGACTTTCTCCAGCCTTCGATAAATTTCGTATCGTTCATTTTAGTGATTTACACCAGGGGGTATATTCCAAGCCGCAAGCTTTAACGGAGCTAGCGCAACAAATTCAACAGGTAAAGCCAGATCTGATCTGCTTCACCGGCGATTTATTAGATCATTCAGCCGATTATATTTCAGAAGCCGTAGCCTTGTGCTCTCAGTTGCGGGCTCCTTTTGGACAATTTGCAGTATTAGGCAATCATGATGCTTTTGGGACCAGAAAGGTTGTAACGAAAGGGCTAACACAATCGGGCTTCCACGTGCTCCATAATGAACATATCGTCCTAACCCAAGGTACGGACAAGCTCTATATTGCCGGAATAGATGATCCTTGGGTCGGAAAAGCAGACATCGCCCAAGCGCTGCTTCATATCCCGGAAGAGGCTTGCACAATTCTCCTAGCCCATGAACCTGATTTCGCCGATGACTTTTGCAAGCTGCCTATAGATCTGCAATTGTCTGGCCATAGCCACGGAGGCCAAGTGCGGTTTCCATTTGTCGGAGCTTTATATACCCCGCCTCACGGAAGTAAATATTCAAGTGGGTTATATCAACTGCCCAACAGCCAACTTCAGGTCTATACCACTCGCGGGATAGGAGTAACTCGTATGCCTGTTCGTTTTAATTGTCGTCCCGAGCTCACCGTAATTACTTTACATTCTTAATGCTAGTGTCTTAATCGTACAAAATGGTTAAAAAGTATATACCTTTTGCATATCTATGCAACAACACTGTAACCGTCTTTGTAATCAAATCTATTTGGGACCTAGGTATAATTGTAGGAGTGATAGAGGAAAAAATATCATATTGCAACTACATAAGCCCATCCTTGGGAAGGAGAGATTAAGTTATGAATAAAAGTATGAAATGGACCTCAGCCATCTTGGCTGCTGGAGTATTGCTTGGAGGGTCGGGACTAGTAGGAGGAACTTCAGTTCAAGCCGCAACTACCGGAGGAAATACGGTAAAACAAGCCGCACAGCAACCCTCTGTAGTGCTTAAATATAAAGGCCAGACCTTATCGCAGCAAGCGAAAATAGTAAACGGTAACACCATGATCCCTTTAACTGTACTACGGGATGCTTTTGGCCTCTCCATTAACTATAATGCAAGCACCAAAACTTATAGTGTAGGCAGCGATTCCATGAAGCTGGACATGGAGGTCTCAGATTACGGTGTTAGTACAACCCTGAATGGCTATTACATTTATAGCATGACCGGCAGTCATGATGTGAAGGTCATCAACGACCGGATTTATGTTCCGTTCAAACTCTTGTCTGACTATTTAGGAGTGCAAGGCGTTTATAATCCTTCATTGAAATCACTTGATCTAAGTAAAAAAGTAATGAATGACATCAAAATTACCTCTGAAACCTTAGATAAGAGCAATAAAAATGCTAGTATCAAAGTACAGTATCCAAAAATCAGTGGCTTAACGGATGAAGTGCAGACTAAGATTAATGCGATCTTCAAAAAGCAAGCTGAACAATTCGTCGCAGAGAGTGAAGAACAGGCTAGCCGTAGAGATGGTACTATAGAGAATAAATATGACTTCTCTCAAACTTTTGTTGTCTCCTTTAACCGTGAAGGGGTTCTGAGCATCGTGACTGATCAATATGGCTATACTGGTGGAGCACATGGTGGAGCCCTTCGTGAAGGATTTACCTTCTCGCTGAAAGACGGCAAACCAATTGAACTTAAGGACCTGCTGAAGGCAGAGCCAAACTACAAACAAAAATTAGATAAAATGTTGAAGGAAAGCACCAAGGAGCTAGCTTTTCCAGATACACCTGGCGGACTAACAGAAAAACCAAACTTCTACGTTTCCGAGAGTGGCCTTGCAATCTTCTACCAACAGTACGAAATTGCCCCTTATGCGGCTGGAATTCCTACGTACACCTTTAATTTCAGTTCAATATTACCAAAGGGAACTAACCCATTCGCTGCCTTCAAATAAACTTCTATTGTAAAAAAGAGCGTCACAGTCATTAGGACTGGGACGCTCTTTTGGTTTTACAGCTTAGGCTTCCAAACTTCCAGCCGGGCCGAAGAATTCATAATGAATTCTGTCTTCAGCCACCTTCCATTCCTTAAGAGCCTTATATATCGCCTTCATAAAAGGAGTCGGTCCGCAGAAATAGAATTCAGAGTTTACGTCTGTTACTTCTTGCAGCCAAGCTAGATCAATATAACCTGTTTTATGGAACGTATCTCCTTCACTTGGAGTTTCATAACATACATAGGATCGTAGGGTAGGATGGGACTGCTCCAAATCCGCCACCATTTCTTTCATAGCATGCAAGCTTCCATTGATGGCTGCATGAATGTACGTTACCTCTCGTTCTGGCTGCATAGCAATTAATGTCTCCAGCATACTTACCATAGGGGTTAGTCCAACCCCACCACTGATAAGAACCACTGGACGATCACTATCTTTATTTAGTACGAAATCACCTGCTGGCGAGCTTACTTCCAATATAGCTCCCACTTGTACGACATCATGAAGGAAAGTAGATACGACTCCAGCCGGTTTATCCGGCCCTTCACCTTCCCGTTTAACTGTGATGCGGTAATACGACTGTCCCGGCGCACTGGACAAACTATAGTGGCGAACATGGGTGTATTCCTCTCCCTCAGGCTGAACACGAACCGTGATGTATTGACCCGGCAAGTAAGAAGCTATAGCCCCTCCATCCTCAGGAGAAAGGTAGAAGGAAGTAATAAGTTCACTTTCTTTAACCTTCTTAGTAACCACAAAGTTTCTAAATCCACTCCAACCCCCGGGAATTTCGGCAGCTTCACGATACTTCTCTGCTTCGACACCAATAAAGGCATCTGCAATCACGCCATACGCCTTTGCCCAAGCATCAATAATTTCCGGCGTCGCCGCATCGCCAAGTACTTGCCCAATAGCAGCTAACAAAGTCTCACCTACGATGGGATAATGTTCAGGTAATACTCCCAATGCCCGATGTTTCTCCGCAATCTGTTTTACCACAGGCAAAATATTTCCCAGCTGATCAATATTCATTGCCGCCGCGAGTACGGCGTTAGCAAGTGCAGTCTGCTGTTTACCTTCCCGTTGGTTGGCATGATTAAATATATTTAGTAACTCCGGATGATTTTCAAATAACATGCCATAGAAAGTAGTTGTGATGGTCTTCCCATGAACCTGCAATACGGGCACCGTTGATTTTATGATTTCAATGGTTTGTTGATCTAACATCTAAATACCCTCTTTCCTGCAATAAATTAATTCCTCTATAAAAAGCATATAGAAGCTGAACATCCCATAGTGTGCGTTCAATCACACGGGAAATTGAAAAAATGTGAACGATTCAATAATTGCAATGATATCCATCACAATAACGTACCCGAAATCAAAAAAACTATCCAAGCAGCCATTATAGCTTCCGGGATAGCTTTTTATCTTATTATTTTGACAGCTCCACAAAACCTTCTCCGAATACATCTCGTACATCGTGGATGGTAATAAACGCCTCTTTATCAATGGATTTGACGATTTTCTTAAGCATAGTCACTTCCTGCTTGCTAATCACAATATACAGCAGCTCTTTAGGTGTCTTGGTATAGTACCCACGGCCATATATTACTGTGACGCCTCTATCCATAATTCCATTAACCTGTTCAGCAATTTTGTCCTGCTCTTGGGATACAATCGTAACAGCCTTCTTAGGGTTCACTCCCTCAATAATGAAGTCCATTATCTTAGTGGCTACATAGAGCATCACGATCGTAAACATCAGACTTTGTACTCCAATGATGAAATACGAAGCGAACACCACAATTAAATCAACGAGCAGTAGCGCGTAACTAACATTCCAGTCCAAATATTTATGTAGAATTCTGGCGATGATGGTTGACCCTGCAGTCGTTCCACCCACTCGTATAATTAGCCCGATACCCACACCTGAGAAGATACCCCCGAATATTGCATTAATTATCAACTCATCGCTGCCAATATTCCAATTTTTCGTAAGAATCAGGAATAACGAATTGAAAAACACCGCAATAATCGTGTATACCGTCGTAGTTTTGTCTAGAAATTTGTACCCCACAATTAATAATAAAGCGTTAAGAATCAAACTAACAATACCGGGTGACCACTGATACAAATAGTAAGTAATCATAGTCAGTCCCGTGACCCCGCCTTCACCGAACTCGTTCGGAATCACAAACAAATTAACGGCCAAGGAGAATAACAAAGCTCCTACAATGATGGAAACAATATCCGAAATACGCTTTTTCATACCATGCCCCTTCTACCCTAGATCTATATCCACAAATACTAACACCGCTTTGATATAGATGCAATCCATCCGAAAGAAGTCAACAGTCTATAGATACAGTAACCAGCCACCCCGCCGCCAGTGTTCAAAATAAGATCATCCACATCAAAGGTGCCGATATACAATACTAATTGTGTGAATTCAAAACAGAAGCTCAGCGCCAGCGAGAGGAAGAAAACTCTTCGAAACAGCCTTACTTTTTGCGATAACAGCATGGGCACCAAGATCCCAAACGGAATAAAGGCTAACAAATTCCCTACTAAATTAATCGATGAAAAAGGATCTGAAAGCGACAGATTGTCCATCCCCCGGGAGATCTCCTTAAAAGGGATATAGTTGCCTCGGCGATTAAAAATCCGGTCTGGATGTTCAAACATACGTCCCGCTTGCTCCCAAAGCGATAATAAGTTCACCGGTGCACCTTTAAATAAAATAATTCGGATTAAAAAATACATATAGACGATAAATATCGCTGCCAGCAAAAGGTTTATAGCAGACTTTTTTTTCGGCTCTTTAGTCATTAATATGTAGTAACAATTATGCCATCCATGTTATCGCCTGACGTCATATATTGCCCTTCCTGTGGAATTTTGATCGTAGTGTATTTGGATACCGGAAAATAACTTACTGTATAAGCTTTGCCGTCTACTGTTGTTGAAATCTCTTTGTTCTCTTTCAAGAAATCCAAATATTGTTCTAGCACAAGCCCCTTCTCATGAATAATGGCGCTGTGCGGCAACCCTACATAACGGAAATGCCAGGGTTCATATTTTATCCCCGTAATCTCGGTTTTGTCTTTCGGATAGCGGAGAATAAAGCCGTATTTCCAGGCATTTTTTTGCAGCCATTTTCCTTCAGGCGCTTTACTCATTTCTGATTGGGACGACCCGATATCCAGAGATAATCCTAAATTATGTTCACTATATTGCGCCGGTAAAGCATAGTCCGAACCTTTTTCCTGATATAATTTCTCTTGCTCTTCAAAGTCCCTGTACCCGCTGCTAATTAAAAAATGATTCACACCCTCTTTTTCGGCAGCTTTGACCATCTTATTGAATTTATGCGCTACACTTTCAGACAAACGAATCGAGGTATCCAGCAGCCCATAACCCTGCACCAGATCCGCCTGCTCATATAAGGTCACGATATCAGACTTCACACTATCCTCATGTACCGGGTATTGTTTGTTCACCAGCAACAAATCCCCTTGATACACTTGATCTTGTGTTACTACCTCTAAGCTATTGTTATTTCTAATAGATTCTTTGCGAATCTTATCATCGTATCCTAAATTACCCGTATTCGGTAAATAACGAGCCGCTGCATACCCAAGCAACAACACAACCAACGCCAAAAAGCCCCACTTCTTCATCAGCAATGTCCTCCCATTTCCTTGATAGGAATAGAATAACGAAGACACTTTAAAGAAAAGGCGGGACAAATATAAAGTTTTTCTTAAAATAAATAAATTTCACGGGCTTTACCCATTAAAAGTATATCCAACGCCCCAGATCGTCTTAATGAATTTATTCTTATTGATGTCTTCACCGAGCTTTTTGCGCAAGGTACGGATATGCACCATGACCGTGTTCCCACTCTCATAATAAGCATCGCCCCACACCTGTTGAAAAATGTTCTCCGCACTAAACACCTGCTTAGGATGGCTGACCAATAAGTGCAAAATATCAAACTCTTTTGGAGTTAACTCAATAACCTCACCATAAAGAGTAACCGTATGCTCATCCGGTGAAATCATCAATCCCCGAACCTCTAGCACCGATTTAGGTATGGCTGCGGGCTGACTGAATTGTATGGAGCGCCGCAACTGGGAATTGACCCGGGCGACCAGCTCCATTGGGTTAAACGGTTTGGTCATATAATCATCTGCGCCCATAACCAGTCCGGTGATTTTATCAAGATCGGAAGTTTTAGCACTCAGAAAAATAATCGGCAGATGATGATGCTCCCGAATATGGCGGGTGACCTCGTAACCATCCAGCCCCGGCATCATGATATCCAGAATCGCCAAATCTATCGTTTGCGACTCAATGGCTTGTACCGCTGCCCTTCCATCGGACACTTTGAGGATATGATACCCCTCTTTTTGCAAATGCAAGGCCACCAAGTCGGCAATTTCCGCCTCATCATCCGCAATTAAAATGGTGATGCGCTTCATCTATTTTTCACTCCTATAGGTTGTGCTGTACACTCTTCATCCATTATACCCTAAACTCAAAAACCACTCCTAGAAAGAAGTGGTTTCCGATTAAATCTATGATTTATATAGTCTATTTCCTTTTATTATAGCTGTCTAACAATAGCTCTAATGAAATCCCATTTACTGTGACGCCTGAAAGATTGCAGTCTCTTATATCCACATTCGAAAGATCACAATCTACAAAGGATGTCCCGTTTAGCTGGCATCGCTCAAACTTATTGCCTTTACCGTACAAATGAATATCGTGGAAATAAGCCTCCCCTAGTTCACTATTACTAACCTCTATTTCCCACAGCCCCACTTCATTAAACTTAACAGAATGCATATTGATGTCATTAAAGGTAGTACTGCTCATATTAATATTATCGAATCCGGTCCCCTCCATATTTACATTGGAGAAGTTTGTTTTATGCATATCAATATCATCAAATTCACTCTGGCCCATAGCCACACGACGAAAATTCGTTTCAGTCATTCTTTCATCCTGAAAGACTCTCTTCTTAAATTCGTCCTGTAATTTGTTTTCACTAAGATTATTATTCACTGTACTCAACATCTCCCTTTTTAAGATCGCTCTTGATCTGCGGAGTCTACTCTCAACAGCTTCGCTGGATAAATCAAGGAAATCGGCGATTTCCCTAACCTTGTAATTGTCGATATAGTAGAGAATTGTGACTATACGGTTAGCTTCTGATAGGGTGTTTAAGGCTTTCAACACATCTTGCTGGAGTTCTTTTCTGATAAATTTTAATGGAGAGGAGATTTCAACTTTTCTACTATGGTCTTAGCCAATCTGCTTCATCCCCCAAATGTATTCGGATGCTTATTCACCGTGATAATTATAGCCTAATTATTACCTAGCTAAAACAATCTGCGAGCCGTCACCAAACGTTTCTTCCACTTGTCACTTAAGGCTTCATAATGAACGCCAAGCTCCTTGGAGTACGTATGTAGGATCTGATTATTTCCCGCGTAAATCGCCACATGTCCAATATCAAGTCCACGTGCACTGAAGAATAACAGATCCCCCTTGCGCAGCTCGTTAATTCCAACCTCTTTGCCCTCTTTGGCCTGATTGTAAGAGACACGTGGCAGGTCAATTGCCAACATATCCTTAAATACATGTCCTACAAAAGAAGAACAGTCAAAGGTTGACGTCTGGTCAGTAGCAGCGCCAAATTCATAAGGCGTTCCCAGATATTTTTCTCCGTAAGCAAGCAGCTCGTTTCCCTGCCGCTCTACAAGAGCAGCACTCGTATAATTGCTATATTTGGGTTTAGCAGAGATATATCCACTCTTGTTATCCTGCGTTCGCACTTCTAACCATAAAGCATCTACTTCTCTAACCACATGTACCTTATCTCCTGCCGACAACATTTGCTGAACCGTTGATTGGGCTGACGAATCTGGCAAACTTCGCAGATTAACTCCATATAGAATTGTCGTATCGTAATCCACTGCCGAGTAGATACGAACAGCACGAGTAGCAGTATCCCACTTCACAGTGCTGCCCAAAGCTTCGCTGACAAAACGCAGTGGCATCATCGTATAACCGCCGGCAATCTGGCCGGGAACGGCTACACTTAAGGAATGGCCATTTTTATTCGCTGCTTGATCGCCAATATGATAGGTCAGCACCAGGTCTCCCTTGGTTGCCTTAACGGTCTTGGTATCATTATTCCAAGTAATCTTTGCCCCTTGAGCTTCAAATAACTTGCGCATAGGGACTAGTACTGTATCGTTTACGAGCAAGGGCTGAGCCTCTAATTGTAGCTGTTGATCATCCAGATAGACGGCTGTAACCGGAGTCTGAGGCGTTGTCCCCGCATAGGCCGGAGCAGTATAGAGCATAGATGTAAGTAGTAAAAGTAACATAGCTTTCTTTTGAAACTTCATGATGTCATCACCTCGTTGATTGATATGTGCACCTATTGTTACTAAAAAAAGGGTAATTAGTTTTGTTACAAATATTGGGGTGAGCATCTAGCTACAGCATAAGCACCTAAAAAAAGAGGACTGCGATCACCTTTCGGTACCACAGTCCTCTTTTTAAGTATGCCCTCATGGAGCCCGCTAGACAGGTTCCTCTACCTCAAAAATGGAATCAATAATGAGCGGAAGATTGTCCCTTACAGAAACAGCACCCAATACAGAACGAGCATGAAGACCCTTGTCTCCGAACACCTCCAGCATTAAATCTGAACAACCGTTAAGCACTTTATGATGTTCTTCAAAGAGGGGATCTGCATTAACGAAGCCTTGAACTTTGACTACTCTTTTCACTTTATCCAAAGAACCTAAAGCTGTCTTAAGGACGGCAAGGATCTCTATACCCGTTAAACGTGCAAAATGGTAGCCTTCTTCGGTAGTGTAGTCTTGTCCCAGCTTTCCTTTGGGATGGCCCGCCGGTCCTTTTCCCGATACAAAACATAAGCCATTAACAATTACGTAGTTAGCGTATTTTGCCGCGGGTTCACTAGCCTCAGGCAGGACAATTCCTAATGCTTCAAGTCTGCTCGCTATAGTGTGCTCTGTCATACCCATCTCCCCCTCCATTATCAACAGCATCAATAATTTAGTAAGATCATAGTTACTACTTAGCTTCAACCTCTGCTTCCCATCTCGATATTTCAGCGCGAACAATTGGTGCTACTTGGGTACCCAATAGCTCAATGGCTCTCATTACATCCTTATGAGGCATCGTGCCAAGCGGCACATGCAGCATAAAACGTGTGATGCCTACTTGCTTGCGCAGGTGAATGATTTTCTCAGCAACGGTCTCCGGGTCACCTACATACAAAGCGCCTTCAAATCTACGTGCCGCATCATAGCTTGCACGAGTGTATTGACCCCATCCGCGTTCCCGGCCAATTACATTCATACTAGCTTGCGTAGAAGGAAAGAACATATCGGCAGCCTGCTGATTGTCCTCTGCAATAAAGCCGTGTGAGTGTGAAGCAACGGGCAGCTTCGACACATCATGTCCCGCTTGTGCTGCAGCCTTCTTATAGAGCTTCACTAGCGGAGCAAACTGTAGCGGACTGCCACCAATGATAGCCAACACAAGCGGTAATCCTAGTAACCCCGCACGAATTACAGATTCTGTATTTCCCCCGCTGCCAATCCATACTGGCAAAGGATTTTGCACGGGACGCGGATAAATCCCCAGATTATTAATGGCAGGACGGTGCGCACCGCTCCATGTTATTTTTTCGGATTCCCGTATTTTGAGCAGCAAGTCCAGCTTCTCATCGAACAGCTCATCATAATGATTCAAATCATACCCAAACAGCGGGAACGACTCGATAAAAGAACCCCGGCCTGCCATGATCTCTGCGCGTCCATTTGAGATTCCATCAAGAGTAGCGAAATCCTGAAACACACGTACGGGGTCATCAGAGGAAAGTACTGTAACCGCACTGGTTAGCCGAATCCGTGTCGTCTGTGAGGCCGCCGCAGCCAGCAAAACTGCTGGAGAAGAAGCCGCATAATCTTTACGATGATGTTCGCCCACGCCAAATATATCTAAACCCACCTGATCTGCAAGCACAATCTCCTCTACGACCTCGCGCAAACGCTGCGCATGACTTATCACTTCACCTGTCTGGACATCCGGTGTTGTTTCTACGAACGTGCTTATTCCTATTTCCACTTACAAATCCCCCTTAACTATAATTTCCTCTTTAAATTGTTTGTTTGATTATAACACAAGTTAAGGTTAAAAAAGCTAATCATTCTGTCCAACCCCAGTTTGTCGAGAAACTCATCCTTAAAATTTGCAAAACCACGCTTACAAATAGAGGATTTTGAAGGAATATGTTGAAACACTCTTAAACAAATAGCCGTTCTCGTAGAACAAATGATCATATGGCAAACCATTAAAATTCAAGGTAACGTGAAAGAACTGTTAACCGGGTGGGAGAAGGTGTCACTGAAATGAATATCATGACATGGATTGATTTATTATTATTTTTTGTTTTGTTCGCTTTGTTCATCTACATATTTGCGTCTGTAACCATCACTAACCTACATAAAGCATACTTAGTATTTCATTTTACTATGATGTTATGGCCCTTCTGTCAATTTGCTATCAAAACAACCGACAATCCCAGGTTTCAATTGTTTTATGTGAAGCTCGCATTTATCGACTCGGTTCTGTTAACGATTGGCTGGCTTCTTTTTACGATACTTCTCACTGGAAATTCACATCTCCTTCGAAAAAAGAACACGCTGATCCTATACATTCTCGCAGCATTGATCATAGTAGTAGTGATCGCTAATCCAAACGGAAATTTTGTTCTCCCTATGAACGGCGGATATATCGAAAGATATTATGGTCCGATTTTTTGGCTGCTTATTATCTTCTTAACCACCAGCGTAATGATTTCTCTGTATATCATCTATTCAGCCCTAGTCTCAAACACTACACAGCGGATCAAAAAACAGGTTGCTCATGTGCTCAAAGGGGTGCTGGTGCTAACGGTATTTATATTATTGGATGTTTTTCTTAATGTGGTGTTGCTTAAATCTGATCCAGTTATTCCGGGGCTGACCTCTCTGGGGATCTTAATCTCGGCAATTTTTTTCGTAATTGCTATTCATCGGGATAAAATATTTGATCTCGTAACCATCGCCCATCAGGATATCATTGACACCATTACAGAAGGAATTCTTGTACTGGATGATAGTGAGACTGTAGTAGAAATCAATCGCTCGCTTTTCCCAAGAATCAATCTACAAACCGGTGCTCGCTTTGACGTGTCGACCATCGCACCCATGGAGCAAACTTCCGGAGCTTTCGATTTATTCCTTCATACATACTTGAACCAGCCCATGGAGAGAACCGAGGTTGAACTATTCTACACCTCACTCAATGCATACATTAACATTACTGCCGCGCCGATTGTGGTAGGTGGAATCAGGGTTGGACGCATTCTTACTTTTCAGGACAGAAGCGAGCTGCATCGCCTCATAGCCGAGACCAATCACCAGAACGAGACCCTGCAAGAGCGTAATGCTGCATTAACTGAAATCCAGAATGAACTATCTCAGACCAACCAAAAACTTAAGCAGATGGCCATAACGGACAGCTTAACCGGTTGTTATAATCGTCATTACTTAACGTTACACTTAGAGCATGAAATCATAGAAAATATGAAACTCAAGCAGCCTTTTGCTATTATTCTTCTGGATATCGACTTTTTCAAAACAGTGAATGACAATTACGGCCATTTGATTGGCGATGTAGTTATTTGCAGCACGGTAGAGGTAATTAAAAAAACGCTGAGGGAGACGGATATTCTGGCGCGTTATGGCGGAGAAGAATTTATCATTTATTTGCCAAATACAGATCAAACACAAGCAAACCACTTGGCAAAGCATATCAAATCTATAATAGAAGCTAATAAAGTACATGTAGAGGATGTTGCTCATGCCCTATCAATTACTGTTAGTATGGGACTGCTGTCCATTAGTAATTTTGCAGCTCAATATACAGAAAGCCTGACCAATCAACTAAATGATTTATTCGAATCTGTGGACAAAGCCTTATATCAAGCAAAAAATGCCGGACGAAATCAGATTGTTGAGATTAATAGATAACACTCCTTTGAGCGAATGACCATATCAAAAAGAAAGAATCAGCCTACTTCTGTTGAAGTTAAGCTGATTCTTATTTTTTAGATCTTTTTAACAAACTCGGACTTTAATTTCATAGCTCCAAAACCATCGATTTTGCAATCAATATCATGATCTCCGTCCACTAAACGGATGTTTTTCACCTTTGTTCCTATCTTCAGAACGGATGAGCTTCCTTTTACTTTAAGGTCTTTAATAATAGTTATAGCATCTCCATCATTTAAAATATTTCCGTTGGCATCTCTGACAACCTTGTTCTCTTCACTGCTTTCAGCCTCTGTGTCGAGGCTCCACTCATGCGCACATTCCGGGCAGACGAGCAAACTACCATCTTCATAAGTGTATTCTGAATTACATTTCGGGCAATTTGGCAAAGTAGACATCAAAGTGTCCTCCATTCGTTAATGTAAATCTAGTTGTGGTTCCAGTGCATAGCCTCAAAAGTATATTTCATATTTGGTAAGGTTTCCACTAGATATCAGCAGTAAGTTTGTCTAGATTTCGACAGCGGACAGTAATTCTCAAATATTGTCTTGTATATTTTTTCCTAATTCAATAAGATGGAAATGTCGAATTTTTATGTAAATACATAGGAGAGTGAGTAATGATTAGTCGCAGAAGTGTTGCATTCGCCATTATTTTGTCATTAATTACATGTGGGCTCTATACAATATATTGGTTTATTGTTCTAACCAATGAGGTAGGCGAACTGAGTGGGGACTATACATTTACAGGAGGAAAACATTTTCTTTTAACGTTGGTTACGTGTGGGATCTGGAGCTTCATTTGGGCCTATCAGGTAGGTAAGCATATTGCTGAAGCTCAAAGACAGCGCGGCCAATACCCGTCAGATAATTCAGTGCTTTATGTGATCCTGACACTCTTTGGTCTGGGTATTGTCACGTATGCCTTGGTACAATCCGATGTTAATAAACTGGTATAAGTTTACGACTTATAAAAGGACACATCCTAAACTATTTTGGGGTGTGTCCTTAAGTCTCGTCGGCGTAGTTTATCTCAAAGCATGGATACCCTTAACCAAGATTAGTATCCCTTGTCCATTTCATGAATGGACTGGATTGTATTGTCCCGGATGTGGAGTGACAAGAGTTATTCTTTCCTTGCTGAAGTTCGACGTTATTCAAGCGTTTAGATTTAACCCGTTGCTGTTTATTTTAGCACCTCTGTATATGTTGTATTGGATTACTAATAAGAAGCAAATCCGGCCTCTTAGCCAGGCAATTATGGCTATAATGTTGATTCTGACCGTTACATTTGGAATACTGAGGAATCTCCCGCTGTTTGAATATTTGGCCCCGACAGTAATTCGTTAACAGCAACAACTATTACAAAATAGCTTGCAGTCGCACAATCGCTTGGGCCCGATCAACCACTTCTAATTTGCTGTAAAGATTGCTAATATAATTACGCGCCGTACCTTCCGCAATATGTAATGTATCGGCGATTTCACGATTGTTCAGTCCCCGGATAATGAGCTGTGCCAGCTCCTCTTCCCGTTCTGTCAGACTGATGCGATCCAGACCCGATCTCTGCCAATGTTCATAGTCCTCTGTTAACCTGTTCATCCTCGACGCCAGTTTGGCTGCTACCGGAGCTGGCAGAATAAATTGCCCGGATAACGTATCATGAATCGAAGCGATCATTTTATCTGCATCCATGTCCTTCAGCATATAGCCGCTTGCTCCGTAGGCCATTCCCTCTACAATATAATCAGTCTCTATAAAAGTAGTCAGAATCAGAATGAAGATGTTCGGCCGAACCTGCTTTATTCGCTTCAAGGCGCTAAGGCCATCCATAACTGGCATTTGAATATCGAGCAGCACCAGATCAGGCTGGAGTGCTTCAACCATCTCGCAAGCTTCTTCTCCATTCTTGGCAGCACCGACCACTTCCATATCATCTTCCAGATCCAAAATGGTGCGAAGTCCTTCCCGCGTCAACAATTGATCATCGGCAATTACAATTTTTATTTTGCTCAATTTCTATCCACAACCCTTCGCATGGGCAGATCAATCTCCAGTAAACAGCCTTCATCCATTTCTGAATCGATGGATAAGCTGCCTCCCAGTTGCTCAACCCGTTCCTTCATCGTCCTAAGTCCAAATCCCATCACGATTGGACTCATCCCTAGCCCACAATCCTTGAGTCTAAACTGCAAGTTCGCTCCAACAGACTCCAGACTAAAATGGAACTCGGCACTCTTTCCATGTCTGATCCCATTAGTTAAGCCCTCCTGCAAAGCATGATAGATTGCCTTTTTATAGGCTGTTGACATGGCTTCCGGCAGATCATAAATAACTGCATGAACAACAACGCCTGCATTGCGTTCTGTATCTTTAATCAACTGCCTCAGCATCACGGTTAGGTCAGAATACCTGTCCTCTTTCAGCATATGGACAGAGCCGCGGATTTCATTCAAGCTATGCCGCACAAGATCCTGGGCTTCTGCCAGACGCTGAAAGCCGCTGTCTATCTCCTTCTTCTGAAGCAGCCGCTTGCCAGCTTCAATCTGCAGAATCGTCGATGTAAGGGTATGCCCGACAATATCATGAATCTCTTGGGCAATACGATTGCGTTCCTCAAAAACAGTAGCTTCGGCCAAAGCCGCAGATGTTTCCCGCATCGAACGCTCCAGGCTGCGAGTTCTTTCTACCACTTGATCCTCCAGATTTTTTTTGAGATATTGGATTCCCGAATATAGCTTGGCATTAGCGATTGAGATTGCGCATTGTGAACCAAGCAGCTTGAGCACATCGAGTCTGCTTGGAGTAAATACACCCGGCGATAGATTATTCTCCAAATAGAGCAGGCAAACCAATTTATTCTGATTCATGATGGGGAGACATAGAACGGATTTCAGTCTATTATTCCTAACGTAAGTATTACGTGTAAATATCCCTTCACTGAGCGCATCATGTAATACAACCTGTTCTTGTGTTCTTGCCGCGTAAGCTATAATCGCTGCCGGGACCAACCCCGATTCTTCCCCAAGTGGAACAGATTCGATATGCTGGGCTTCTGAGGTCCCATAAGCTTCCACCATCCATTTGCCGTCATGATCAAAAATAACAGCCCCATATTCTGCCCCAGCATTGTGGAGCATGATTCGCATCAGCGTGGCCAATAATCGGCTCATCTCCATCTCGCCCGATAATGCTTGGGCAGACATTACCACAGAAAGGGAATCCACACGATCGAGCCCGGGCTCTCGTTTAATATGCAGCAAATGGCGATGCTGCTGCTCCAGGTCAGCCGCTTTAGCCTTTGCGCCCCATTGCAGATAAGCCTCATAGGCCTCAGTCATATAGATTCTTGCCAGATGCATTTTGCCATGACGAAGCCCATATTTGCCATAACATTCCGCCGCCATCGCTAAATCGTGAATATGACCGTGGACCCGGGCGGTCTCAATGGATTGCTCATACAACGCTTCAGCTTGGCGGGGATCTCGCGATAGACGAGTTAACTCAGCCTTCATCAACAGATATTTATGCTGATAATTCCCCGGACAACGCCTGGCAAGATTTTTCATTTTCTTCAAGCATTTACGCATTTTTGCCCGATATGTACGTTGCTCTTCAGCGTTATATTCCTCATACAACTGAGCCCAGACTAAACATTCATACATGATCTGCATGGGACTGTCTAAGCCATCTTCGCGTGATTTTATAATGGCCGCTGATTTGGCTAATGCCTCACTGGCTTCTCGGTATTCTCCAAATACATAGCCCGTCAAATACTGATAGATCCAGACCATTTCTTGTATAAAATCAAAGGTGTCCCCATGAACCGACTGTGCAAAATCAGGCTCGCTAATCTCCGCGATAGGAAAGGGATCATCTATAGAGCGATAACCTGTCAGTCGAACAAGAATGGCCGCCGCTACAATAGCCTGCTTACAATGAAGACTGTTGTTATGGCGCAGCAAATCTCCGGAATGAGTAATTAATCGCTCATAGATATCGCCGAGAGGATGACCAAATTGCAAAAGGGAGGCACAGTTGATCAGCACATTCTGGTTGCCCTTCCATAAGTCACCTGATTCCAGTCCCACTTTACCAGCCTTCTCGGTAAATGTATGGAGCATAGCAGGATCATAATGCCGCCAGCTATCGTAGCACATGGCGAACGCGGCTAAGGTTGTCATATGCTGTTTCGGATAGGGTTCGGATAAGCTGAACGCCAGCATGGCCCATTTAAATGTCTCTTCATCATTACGGAAGTAATAGTATTGAAACATTGCATAACCTATGAATCCAATGGAAGCCTCCGGAGTCATCCCATAATCAAGCGTTAATTCAATCATGGTGAAGGAAGAAGCAAGCCACCCTTCTCGATTGACGTAGAAACAAGCATTGCTCGAATGATCTAAAGTAGACATTGCGATTCTACGTGCTTCATCAGTCATTGGAGGTAAAAGAGTAAGCGATTCGAGTGAGACCTTCTTGAGTCTACGCCGCAATCGTAACCATTGAAGCGTCAATTGAACATAACCAGGATCAAATTGATGCTTCACTTTCAGTAACGATAAGGTATGCTGGCCTAAGGAGATCACCTCTTCGTGGTTATCATTACTTGCTTCCAACTGCACCTTCATTGCGTAGACGTAAGCCTTATCCATATTTGTCGTAGCTTTATCAATTAACAGATGGAATAATTCATTAGCCGTATCAAAATGGGAACATAAATATTCGAGCTCCGCCCTCTCACGAAATACCCGGAAGGTTAGCCCATATTGCGCCTCCCAGCTCTGCTCCGCTAATAATGACGTTGCCTGAAGCATATATTGCAAGGCTGTCTCATGTGCGGTTGTTTGCTTCGCTTTTACCCCTGCCTGTAAGTTCAGCTCTACCAGTTGAAGCCTCTGTTCAGGGCGGTCTAACCATGTAAGTGCCTGATTCAAATGCTGGACAGCTTCAAATAGGGTCGTTCCTTCACTTAGCGGGCTGCGGCCTAGCAATAACAGACCAATCTTCCAATGCAGCTCGGAACGCTCCTCTTCGGAAATAAAGGCATATGCTGCCTGATGAATGCGGTTATGCTGAAACTTATAATGCGGATATTCCTCCCCGTTAACGGGCTGCAACAAGCGCCCATGTACAGCAACCGCCAACGCTTCGCTCAATGCCTCTATCGGGGTCTCCGTAATATCAGCAAGTGTACGTAAATCAAATAGGCTGCCTATGAATGCGGCTCTGCTAAGTGCATATACCGTCTGTTCAGGAAATTGTTTCAATTTACTTGAAAGGTATGAAGCTACGTTATCGGGAACATTTAATTCAGTAATACGCTGGAGATCCCATTTCCAGCTTCGAATATTCTCATCAAATTCCACTCGCTGATCATCTATCAAATCTTGAAGGAATTGCTTAATAAATAACGGGTTTCCATCTGTCTTATGAAGCAGCACACGCGCCAGCTCGTCCAAGTCAGCTGCCTCGTAACGCATAACATCAAGTAGCAGTTGTTTTAAATCGGTGAGTTCAAGCGCTTGTAAAGAAATTCTGCTCATCGCTACGTTGCGGTCAATCAGATGCTTTTCCAGCCTACTGAGTGGGTGCAGCCTTGTAATCTCCCGATTGCGATAGGAAAGCACGATTAGCAGATGAGTCGTTGCCGTATCCTCTATAAGCGAAGTGAGATATTGCAGCGACGTATCATCAGCCCATTGCAAATTATCCAATACCAAGATCAATGGATGATCCTCATGAGGAAAGAGTTGAATAAATCGGCTCATGATTAATTGAAAGCGATGCTGAGCTTCCAGCGGTGGCAGTGAAGGCACGGAGGGTTGTGGGCCAATCAAGAGTTCAAGCTTAGGAACAAAATCGATCAGCAACTGACCGTAGTTGTCCACTGCTTGTAGAATACGCAGCTTCCAAACCTCCACTTGCAGCTTTGTTTCCATCAGCAGCTGACTAACCAACTCTTCTATGACTTGATGCCAGATGCCATAAGGGAGTGAGGTATGTCGGGATTCGAATTTGCCTCTGGCGAAGAAACCATCCAAAGAGACTGTATTTCTAAGGGTCTCCTTTAGAAAGGTTGTTTTGCCGATACCACTCTCCCCGCTAATCCAGACCGTCTCTACGGCACCTTGTGATGCTCGTTGCAGCGCTTCCCTTAAGCTTTGTTGCTCAAGATGTCTTCCATAGAAGCGTCCTGATACCATCCATCGCTCTGGGATATCCCAGCTTCCTAGTGGAAAAGGCTCAATATGCCCGGATTCTTCTAGACGGGATAGACATTCCTCAAGATCCGATTTAATGCCTAATGCGCTGGCGTATCTCGCTTCAGGCATCTTCTCCATGCATTTACCAACAATATCAGAGACCGATAGAGGGATAGTGGGGAACTTGCGGTGCAGAGGCTCAGGTGTATCTGCAAGATGACGATATACAATATCAACAACATCATGCAGCTCAAAGGGGCGGCTGCCTGAGAGACATTCATACAGGATGATCCCAAGCGAATAAAAGTCAGAACGGTAATCCGGTTTGACTCCGGTTCGTCCCGTTTGTTCTGGAGCTATATAAGGAAGCAGAACATCGGGCCGACCGCTTAACGGTGACAAAGGACTCGTGATGTTTTCGGTAGAGCACATTCTTATATCAATAAATTTCACTTCAAAAGTAATGGGATTGACGATTAGATGAGCGGGGGTTAGTTCATTTAGTGTTATTTTTTCACGATGAATTTGCATAAGACAATCAGCAATAGCTGTAGCGATCCGAAGCAGCGCTGGAAGACCCAGTGAATTAACAGGCATACGCAGGATCTGCCCAAGAGTACTCCCCTCTATATCTTTTAAGAGAAGGACTGGTCGGTCCGCCATAATTTCCAAACTGTACGCCTCTATTGCACCACGTCCGCAAAGTCGCTTAAGCATGTCATACTCATGACGAAAAGCATCGACCATGGCAGCTCCCGGGTATTCTCCTATTGTTGTCTTAGCGATAACCCTTAGGCCGTCCTCTTGACGTAGGAGTCTGTATAATCTGATATCCGCGGTATTATCTATCAGATCTAAGGTTTGGTATCCTGGCAATTCAAACATCAACAGCACTCCCTAATTACAATTAGACAGAATACTCAATCTTGCAAAGTAGTTAAAGCCATTATAACATCTGATCTTGCCGTTCTACTCGTAAGACATTTCATATTTCGTTAATCCTATCGCGTTGGCGCACAGTGCCGCCTGTGTCCGGTCAGTAACCTGCAGCTTCGCTAAAATCTGACTGACATGCTTCTTCACCGTAAATTCACTGATAAAAAGACGTGTGGCAATCACTCTATTGCAAGCACCTTGTCCAAGCTGAATCAGGACTTCCTTCTCTTTTGGTGTCAATTCATCTGTTGGACTGCTGGCGCTCATTCGCATCTTTTCTTCCATTAGGCCAGGATCGTAATATTTTCTCCCTTTGTACACCAACTGGATAGCAAAGAGTAATTCCTCCGGCAGTGCCTCTTTCAGTACATATCCGTCTACCAGTACTTCTTCAGCCCTCAAAAAATCCTCTCTGCTCGCAGAGGAAGTCAACAGTATGAATTTACTAACCATGCCGCGGGTACGTGCTATCTTAATGACATCCAGTCCTGATTTATCAGCAAGCTTAAGATCAATGAGGACAATGTCTGGCTTTGTCTCTTCAATCACATCAAGTGCTTCCGGGCCAGTCGTAGCTTCACCTGCAAATTGCATATCCGATTGCATTGCAATGACAGATGCCAGCCCTCTTCTAACTAAAGGATGATCATCTACAATGATGATTTTCACAGAAACACCTCTCTCTAAACCGCATACATTATTTACTTCTTTGTATAAAAAGCTTCAATTAGAGTATTCATTTAAATTTGACGCATTTCTGATTAAGTATAGTTAAAAGACTACACCGCTTATAGTGAGCGTTGTCATTTCTTTTGTCATATGACAAAATGGATATTTTTACATAAAAACCCCTCATTTAAAAACTGGCGAACCATGGTTATAGAGACCACAATCCGCCTGCTTTCTTGGGAATTTAATTATTATCAATAAAAGAAATGATTTGCACGAGATTACCTGCGACTTGGTAAGTTAACCCCAGCATGTAAGTTCCTTTCTCCTCGTTCGATAGGTCAATAGTGAACACATCCGGATTAGCAGCCCATTCCTTCATATCAAACACAATTTCTTTAGATGTTCTAGTGTTTCTTACCCCAGCGGAATTAGGGATCACTTTGCTGCCATCGAGCCCTTTCACCAGATTAGCTACTTCAACCACAGGTCCCTTAAATTCTCCTACCTCTACCACTTGTGGGTCGGCCAATAAGCTCGTTAGTTTAGTTAACCCTTGTAATGGGGAGAAATCTGTAATTTCATTTCCAGTAATATCAAGTGTCTCTAGGCTCTTTGCGTACTGCAAACCTTCCAAGGATCTGACTCTTCTGGTTTCGCTGGTTAACGTTGTAAGGCTATACATATCCCCTAGCGTTAGTTCTCCAGTTACGCCCAATGTAGTCTTGATCGAAGCACTTAAATACGGGTCCGCCACAGTAATCACTTGCGTAAGATCTATTTGGACCAAACCTTCGGTTGCTTGTTGCAACGCTGCTACAGCTTCGTCTACTTCACTTTGCGTAACAGAAGAGTTAACCAACACTGTCTCTGCTATCGAGAGGCTGGACGTAAATGCCGCGATGCTCTCAGGTGTGAAGCCTTCTAGAGAAATTGCTTTAGCCGCTGCAATCGCCTGTTCAAGATCTCTAGTGAATAAGTGATCTCCATTCGCGAAATGTAGTTTGGCTCCACCCCATGTAGCATGGTCAGATCCGTTGCCATTTCCCCCGTCTGTGACGACTAATTTCAGTTCTTTTGCTTCATTAATATCCAATTCGATGAATTTCTGCGGATCTCTCGAACCCATGACCCCACTATCGAATTTCTTCTCTCCATCGACAAACACCTCAAAGCTCACCGAACCAACAGAACCGTACATTTGTCTATCTACACCTACATAGGAAGTGAAATAGTCCACGTTTTTGTCGCTTAGATCGTATACAATCGTCGAGTTAGAGTGCGCTCCAATTCCTCTTTCATAGGACACTACCTGATTGTTCTCATCTGTTAATCTCAGCGTATTGACACTAATAGATTTATCCTTCAAAGGTGCAGTATAGCTGTTCTGAGTAGAATTCCAGTCGTAATCCGTCAGGTACGTAAAGTCCGTCATGTCTACTACGGCTATCGTTCTAATCTTCGTGGTCGTATTTCCATCACTATCTGTTACTGTGTAAGTGATTGGATACTTTCCAGCCCGGTTGAAATTAACCTGCTCTAGGCCTGTGACCTTCACTTGAGCCGTCAAGTCACCGTCTTCCGAATCCATTGCCGAATAGCTTTCATTGATATCAATTGCTTGGCCCACTTTGGTTGAGACAGATTTAGGTATGGTAAACTCTGGTGTGTTGTTCAAGATCATAAACTTAGCATCAGCAAAATCACCATGATCTGAAGCATTTCCGTTACCTGCATTATCTAACACCAGTTTCAATTCACTTACACCCTTAACAGGTATCCGCGCAAGCTTGGCTTCTGTAACAAATTTCATCAGTCCGCTGTTATAAACCTCTGCCCCATCGGCAAAGATTTTGAAAATTACACTGGAGTTGCTCTGCTCAGGGATATTTCTATCAACCCCTACATACGTTTCAAAATATTCATAGTTTGCACCCGCCAGATTATACACGATTTCAGAGCTGGCATGGGTTCCTAAGCCCTTAGCGAACTCTTTGACCTCACCATTTACCAGCAGCTTAATCGGATTGTTAGAGCTAGCCTTATCTTTTCGAACCACATTATAATCCGTTTTTGCTGATTGCCAATCTATATCACTCAGGTATTTACTAGCGCTGTATACAACAATCTTTCTGGCCTGCACAGCGGAGTTCCCATCTGAGTCTGTGACTGAAAACTCGACGTTGTAAGTCCCTGTTTTGCTTGATGTGAACCCATTTGGGTTTACATCAACGGCTCCAATTAAGTTACCATCTTCCGTATCAAAAGCCGTAACATCGCTCAACACATCAAATTCGCTGTTCAGCTTAACGAAGGTTGTCTCTTCCGGCACTGTAATGATAGGTTTGCTTGAATTATTCGAGAACTTCGCATCGGCCCATACCGTATGGTCTGAAGCATTGCCATCCTTAGCATCTGTTGTAACCAGCTTCACCTCTCTTGCGCCAGTCACAGGGATTTTCACAAATTGATGTTCTGTTCCTGCCCGGAAAACATCACTCTCAAATTTCTGTTCTCCATCCACATACACTGCAAAAGTAGCCGAGGAAGGTTTCCCTTTCATGGCTTGATCAATCCCAATGTAGCTTTCAAAGAAGTCGTAACCCTTACCTTCAATATCGTAAACTACCTCAGAGTTGGCATGAACACCAATCCCTTTCGCGTACGTCGCAGCCAACCCTTGGCGAACAAGGGTTATGATTCCCCCGGAAACGGCTTTATCTTTCTTTAATTCACCCCAGCCTACAACGACTGACTTGGCATTGAGATCGGAAATATAGGCGTAGTCGCTCGTTACCGTAACCTGTGTGGTTTTCGTTTCCGTAACCCCTTCGCTTTTCACTTCATATACAATTTCGTAGTTGCCTTTTTGCGTTACATCAACGTTATTGGCTTTCAGAGAGACATCTGCAGTAATATCGTTTCCTAGATAGTTAGCCGCTTTTACATAGCTCATCGGATCAAAGGTTTGATTAAGCTTTAAAGTGAGCTGATCTTCAACAGACAAGGCTGGCTTAAAGGCTTTAACCTGTACGGGCTTCAGTGGGTTCAGCTTTTTATCATAACCGACGATCTTGTACGTATAGTTGATACTCGCATCTACATTCTGATCCACAAATTGCTCAGTTCCTGTAAAACCAACTAACACATCATTTCTATACACTTCATATCCTAAAAAGTCTTGCTTAAGCTCTTTATCTATACTGAAACTTAACGTGTTCGTTCTAGCCGTGGTGTTAGGTGTGATATTAACCTTAATGGCCAGATTTTTATCCGCTATTCCAGTTCCCTCATAATTAATCACCGAGTTATTTAAATACCATAACTTTTGCGGTGCCGGATACTTGGCTACTTTCGCTTTTGTCTCAGGATTCACAGTGAAGCCATGTCTGGCAAAATAGCTGCTTAAATCTAATCCCAGTACTTCGGAGGAGAACTCCACCAAATACTGCTGCTTAGAATTGTCACCGTTGGTAAGGATGACCTTCCGCTCCCGATATAGCTTGGTCAGCTCTGTCCAGTATCCCGGATGTGCCAGCTCCAGCTGCCAATAGGCTCCGAGTTGTGCAAATAAGCCCTGCTGATTCATAACCACTTTGTTTTCTTCGAGGACATATTTATAGATATCTGATTCATACGGTATACGATTATCTATCGAATTCGCCGCGACAGACATAAACATAGACACCATATTATTAGTTACTTCGCCATATTCCCGTTCACCCATAGCCAAGCGATGCCCGATTTCGTGATTCAGTCCCCAGCCCGGATAAGCTTTGTTAAAATCACCTAACATGGTTCCTACTGTTCCAAGTTGGATCCCTGTATGATCTCCCGCTGCATACATCGCACCATAAGGCTGCATCAAGCGAATATTCTCACGAATTAGCTTGGCATCATGAATCTCGCTACTGCCATCCAGGCCATAGAAGGCAAAAATACTCTTCATCCAGGTGTCATACCCAGTTACGGTGTCCAGCGGGTTATTTCCTTGCGTAATATATTTGTTGTACGCCTCCGTCGCCGTTCCTGTGAAAATAACATGATCGCTGGCCAGTTCTACCACATCTATGAGTTTACGATCTTGAACATTTGGATGAGCCGCTTTATCTTCGTCTAGTCTTTGTTTGTATGTGATTAAGAAGGTTTTGAATTGTTCTGGATCCGTGGTCTTGGTCATAAAAGGAATCTTTTCTAAACCTTCGAAGCGGATCAATGGCGCTTTCCCTTGTTCCTCTGCTGTATAGGGATTTACGATATAAACGGTGCCGCCCTTAGTCACTTCATGTGCATAATAACTATTCATAGCAAATTCAGGAACGGTTATAATGTTCTTACCTGGACGCAATTGCACACCTCTAGCCCAAACATTCCAAGCGGCCTCTTGTTGAGAAAAGACTAAAGAAGGTAGCTTATCGTTAGAAGCTGCATCCACATAAACGTTGATCGTATCTCCAGGCATTGCAACGAGACCTGTAGGCTGGTTGTTCGTACCAAAACCAATTCTCAGGTTTTCCTGCGCATGCTTTTTCATATCTCCACGTTGTTCCGCCTCAATGATGGTGCCTTCGGTTTCAACTTCACCATTCACTAGCCTCTTAGCTAAATCCAAAGAATCTTTCAGGATTGGATAGAGCGGATGTACTTTTGCCGCTTCTTCTAATTCGTTGATTGCTTCGACGCTATTATAAGCAGGCACAACCGCACTCATCGTTCCATCTGTGAAAATACCATTTACAGCTTCGCTTACTTTATCTTCTGTATAAAATCTAAATTCAGCCGCAAAAGGTCTGTTGATATTAGCTTTTGTGAACTTAAATTTTAATCTTTTAAACTTCGTCGGTTCGAATTTAAATTCCAGAAAGTCATTGGTACTAATCGCGGTTCCGCTAGATACAAGTTGGAAGGTCTCTCCTTTACTCGTCTCTGATGCATAGATTTCAAAAGCCTCTGGGAATCCTTTGCGGTTATCTCTAGCCAAAAAAGCCACTCTGTCCAGCACTTCCGCTTGCGCTAGTTCAAACACGACTTCATTCGTGAAGCTTGCATCATTGTTTTTGTTCGTTTCCCAATGCGTAGTGGGCTGGTCATCCAGCATATATTCAGGCTTCGTACCTGGGTAGCTTCCACCGTTCACCGTTACTTTTGATACGTTTGCATTCGGCATTCTATAAGCTTGGCTATAGGCATTTTCATAGGCTGTTCCATACCCTTTTAGCTTCGAAACCTTGGCTGCCGTTGCCTCTACCTGATGGTTCTTCAAAAGGATCTTTGCATTCTCTATCTCTTCTTTAAACTGCGCATACAGTGGATGTGCCTGCACTTCATTCTCTAAAGCTGTTAATTTCTCTGTCGTATTAAAGGCAGCACTAACTTGGCTCAAGGTATCATCTGTAAATAATTTTTTCATTTTAGCAGAGACACTATCCTCTTTATAAAAAGAAAACTCAGCCGCACTCGCCCAATCTTGGTTCGCTTTTTTGAAGACAAATTTAAGTCTCTTAAAAGCCGTAGGTGCGAACTGAATCTCCACTACATCACCGGTTGAGCCTGTATATTCTCCAGAAGACACGAGCGTAAAATCACCCGCATCGGTAGTGGAGCCGTAGATATCAAATTCTTGAGCAAAACCTTTACCTTTCGCACCGGATTGCCTAGCCGCGTATACCATTCTATTTAATTCAGTGGACTCATTGAAAACAAACACAACCTCATTCGTAAACGTTGAACTATTCGGTTTGCCAGTCTCCCAATGCGTGCTCATATCCCCATCCATAGCCTTAGCTATAGGCGAGCCTGAGTAGTTGCCACCGTTATTTGTGATGGATTTAATATTTGCTGGATTCATTCTAAAAACCTCATTATAGGCATTTAGAGCATCCTTGCCGTACAGCTCAAACGGAATAACCGAGGCGTTGCTTAATAAGTTAACCTTACTTTGCGCCACTGTTTTTGTTACATTTACCTTGCTTGCCTCACTTGCTAAAGCATAACCTGCCTCACTCGAAAAACTGGCCAACATGGCCGCCGATGTAGCGATCGCAATCATTTTCTTCATCTCTTCTTACCCCCAGATGTCATATGAATCTCTCCAGTGCCCAAAAATGGGCACAAAAAAAACTACCCCAAAAGAGTAGCTTGATTGCGTATAAAGTCGCCTAAAAATTAAGACTTAATTTTTATTAAACCTTAACAAGCATAAACGCCTTCGGCGTCCTTATAAGGACGGTAAGCGTTTAAGCGAGAAATATAAGATATTAAGTATAGGTGTATAACTTATACTTTCTTATATTTTAACAAAAAGCGTTACACACTCTTTGGCAGCTGGCTGACAATAGTTATGATAACCTTAGTCCCTATAGCTTTGCGTCCCTACATTTCCATAGGTTTGCCTATGAAGTTTCGAATACATTCAAAGAGTAACATAAGCCTAGATCTGATCGCATGATTAATTGGTATGAAATGAGTATAGGTAATTGCAATTAGTTTTTCTCATGTGATAGATATTATTTATCGACTATCCCGGAAGAGAATGGGATCCTTTAGGACTGGAGGTCTAATTAACTCCCCGATCCGAACAAACGCCGGAACCAATTCCACACATCGCCCGTGATGGGAATTAATCCGAAACCATGTTCGCCAACTGCGATTACACCATATGCCCATTGTCCGATAGCTATGGCACCCCCAGCGATCCTGCCTATCGCTATCGCACCAAACGCCGTATCCCCTATGGCGATGGCCCCCAACGCTTTTTCCGCGATTGCGATCGCTCCTACAGCCACTCCTGCAATCGCAATCGCTCCCACTGCGAAGCCAAGCCAGCTAAGTGCTATTGCTCCAATCGCTAACCACATTCCCAGTGATATTGCTCCTAAGGAAAGTACGCCCACGCTTATCGCACCTATGGAAATCAATCCGACAGCTACATCTCCAATAGCGATTAAACCAACAGCTGTCTTTACACGGGGTTTACTTCCATGACCATACTTTTGACCTGAGTATCGCCCTAAATTACTACGAATACTGATGACCGGAAATGAGGGAGAAGGCCATTGATAATCAATTTCTCGTCCATCAAAGCCCCTAGAATCCGCCCAGCGCGTTACAAATTGATGCCATTTCATATCCATCCCGTCCCCCTTTTCAAATTACCTAAATTATACAACCCCGGGGGTTGGCTGTACTCAGACTCTGACCTGAAATTCATCTCATCCTCTGGACCGATATATACTCATTAGGATTACTGTTTGGGAATAGGATCAGGCTTTCCAAATAAATATCCCTGAAACAACTGATAACCACTCTGCTTAAGCCATTCAAAGTCCTCTCTAAACTCCACACCTTCTGCTAAAGGAACAGATTGGATTTCTAAAGCCTTTTCTAAAAATTGTTTAGCTATTTTCTGTTTGTTCGGATCACTGGACACGCCTTGAACATATTTCATATCTAACTTCATGTAATGAGGTTTAAGCTCCAATAACATCTCGATTGTGCTGAAGCCTTCCCCAACATCATCTAAAGCGTATTCAAATCCCCGGTCCTTGTAATATGTCAAAATAGCTTTCAAATGAGCGAGATCATCCACTTTCTCCGTTTCAACAACTTCAAAGACAAAAAGAGAGGGATCGACACCTAATTGATTAGCCAATTCAACCGTTGATCTTAAGCAGAACTCTGGAGCGTAAATTGATGTAGGGATAAAATTAATAAACGTTTTTTTATTTAAGGGCGCAGCATATTTTACGGCAGTCATTCTACATAACCGGTCTAAAGCATATAAACGCCCACGATTCCGTGCTGCCGCAAAGATCTCATTAGGATAGATAAGGGATCCATCTTCTTTTTTAAATCTCGATAAAAGCTCGTATGCAAAAATCTCTTCCCTTACGTTCACAATCGGTTGGAAGTAACAAGTAACAAGACCCTTAGTGATAACCTCATCAATCCACTTCATATCCATTACAGTAGACATCTCGGATAGAGGTCTCCATGCTTGGTCATCTATACGAAATTCAATTTTCCCGGACTCCATATGATCGTTACAGAAATCTAGAAGATCTCGCGCTTCAGCTTCCTTAATCGTAATCACATTTTCTTCTACCTTATGTATCGTATTACTTCTACTCAAGTGATGAATAACCTTAGGTAAAACCCTAAGATTAAGCTCACCATGAGGCTTGATTTGAAAATTCAGCTCTCTTACTACACAATGATTACAAGCCATATTCATAACCCCTTTAATAATCGATTCTCTGAAAAAGATCCCGGAACGGCTCTTCTCAATCGAAATCCGTATACTCCAGTAAATATGTCGCGTCTAACACGGTGATCTGCTGATGTTGAATCTCAATAATCTTTTGCTCTTGCAGATCTTTAAGCACAAGGGTAGCCGTCTCCCTTAACGTTCCGATCATATCCGCGAACTGCTGATGGGTCAATCGAAGATCAATCCTCTGTTTGCCTTGCTCCTCTACTCCAAATCTTTGGTATAGTCTTCTCAGCGTAAATATCGCACGCGCTCTCGCATCATGAAATTTCATTTCATGTAATAACCGATTCGATAAAAATAAACGGTCCATTTGCAGCAGCATCAATTGCTCCTTAATCAACGGGTAATCGGCAAGCATCTGCTTAAAAAGCTCATGTTTAATCTCAAATAATACAGTATCATTCATAGCCACCGCAGACAGCACTCTTATATTGGAGGGATGGATCACTTCCAGATCGCCAAAGAAATCGCCTTTTCCAAAAAGATCTACGGTATGCTCTTTCCCTTTCGTGGTAGCGTACACCCTTATAATCCCCGAATAGATAATGTAGGCATAATCCCCCGGATCTGATTCTGCAAACACCAGGGTCCCCTTAGAATATGCCTTATAAGTGAATAATCCTGAGACCGCCTCGATCTTCTCCGAGGGTAAACCTTGAAAAAAGCGAGTGCCAGTCCAAAAAGAAGCTTCCATCTCATTATTCCTTTCTAACAGATTCCATAGTTTTGTATGCCAACATACTGATAATAAATCATCATCCTGTTATATTCTATCGTAACGTTGTCACATAGGCTTGATGCCAATACAAATTACAAAGGAGATCCATTCATGAAATATAATTTTGACGGAAAAGGACTTATTGAAACGCCAGATGTCGTGTTTGAGAGCAATCCGCTACTAGAACTGAGCATGTACAACAATCATATTAAAGAGATTCCCGATCAGCTCTTCCTTCATGACGAATTAGAGGTACTTAATTATGCGGGCAATGAAATCGAACAGTTATCCGAGAACATCGGTCGCTTAGTTCACCTAAGAATGCTGGATTTAGGCCATAATCGGCTGAAGGTGTTGCCGGAGAGCATTGGCGGATTGCAGGGGTTGGATTCTTTTCTATACCTAAGCAATAATCAGTTCGAACAGCTGCCGGAGCAGCTCTGTATTCTCCAGAAACTTAAGTATCTGAACGTAACAGATAATCATCTCAAGCAATTGCCTGCCCGTATAGGCGAAATGAGCAGTCTGATTGAATTGCGGCTTTATTATAATCAGCTAGAATGTTTACCTGATTCGATCACACAAATAAAAGGGCTAAGAGAGATCCATCTCTATGGTAATCAACTGGTCATGTTACCAGAACATTTGGGTGCTATAGAAGAACTTCGGATACTTGATTTAAGTGATAATCGAATCACTAAGCTGCCTTCATCTATCGGTAATTTAAGCAAGTTAAGAAGACTGAACCTTAGAAAAAATAAACTTAATCAGCTTCCTGAGGAAATAGGTCAATTAAGCAGCCTTGTTGAGCTTGATTTAAGAGATAATCATCTGCAAGAAATCCCGGATTCGATTCTACAACTTGGACGATTAGAGAAACTGGATTTAAGATGGAATCACAGCTTAAGAAGAACAGAATTATTAGAGCAATTAGAGCAAAGAGGATGTATCGTTTATAAATAACAAAAAAGCCTCCGATTAAAGAAGCTTTTCACTCAAATCCATAATATGCGTAACGCGATTTCTCCCCTGTTCTTTCGAAGCGTAAAGCGCATGGTCAGCTTTTTCCAGAAGAGTGATGTCTGTATCGGTTGCTTCAAAAGTAGCTATGCCGACGCTTACCGTAACCCTGCCAATCTCCCAAGTGGAGCTGGCAATGAATTGCCGCAAATTGTCCGCTATAGCCTTGGCATCCGATGAATCTATATTAGGCAGCAGAAGGATAAACTCCTCACCACCATACCTAGCTACGATATCTTCTTTACGAGATTGGGATTTCAGGATACTCGCCAATTTCTCCAGGACATAATCACCCATCTGATGACCGTAGGTATCATTCACATTTTTAAAGTGATCAATATCTAAAATACATAATGAAAAAGGCGCCTGATCACGGTGATACGCTGCAATCTGCTCTTCCAGCTTTTCTTGCAGGAACCTTCTATTCTTTAATCCAGTAAGCTTGTCTGTAGTAGATAGCTCTACTAAAACGGCATTCATCTCCAGCAATTCAGCTTGCTTTTGCTCGATTTCAAGGTGGATTTGTTTGAGCTTTGCCAGTGCCTGATCTTTTTCCCAATAGGCCTCTTCTATTTGCTTCTTCGCAGATCGTAACTCTAGCTCATAATCAATACGTTTGCCCATCTGTACGAGAATACAATCAATGACCTCTACACCTTCACACTCGAGGCGTCTACCATTTAACAAGTAAGGGACGGCTTGTCCCTTGCTGTCCTTCAAATTGATAAATAGCTCTTCTACATGTCCATTCAGATTGATAAAAGGATAGAAGTATGAATGAAAAATAAGCTTGTTCGCCGTAGACATGATAGATTCAAAATGTTTATTTACCAAATCAACCTGCTGATATCCCATCCCATCCAAAAAGGTTTGATTCACATTGAGGATCATTCCTTCATGGGTAATGGAAACATATCCGCACGGCGCATATTTTAACCGGTCATCCATTGTCTAAATATCCTTTCAACACCATAATCTTCTCCATCTCACCTAAGATACTCATTAATCAAAGTAATGGTCTCCTGTGGATGGCTAATATGCGGATAATGGCCCTTGGCCTCCATTAACCGGAACGTACTATTATTCAAGTGTCTATGTAAATATTCTCCTACTTCTATAGGAACGATACTATCATCCGAGCATTGCAATATGAGTGTAGGCACTGTCGCTTTAGGCAGATCTTCTCTATGATCCGAAAAAAATGTAACTTCCGCAAATTCTCTAGCGATAATAGGGTCGGCCGAAATAAAACTTCGTTCCAGCTGTTTAGTCAACATTGGGTCAGGGTTATTCATCGCAAGTGGAGCCATAAAGCTAGCCCAGCCCGCGAAATTCATCTCCATCATATCCAGAAGCTCAGTAATATCACTTTTTTCAAAGCCCCCGAAATAAGCATCTCCCTCATTTAAATAACGTGGGGAAGGTCCGATCATAATCATTTTATCAAAATAATCCGGCCGCTCGATTGAAGCAAGCAAACCGATCATAGAGCTAATAGAATGGCCTATAAAAATAATATCCTTGAGTTCAAATGTTTCGATGACATCTAGTACATCCTGTACATAACCATGGAGAGTATGATATTTATCCGATGTATATGCGCTTAAATCTGAATGGCCTGAGCCTACATAATCAAATAGAACGATTCGATACTTTTTCTCAAATGATGGCGTAATAAACTGCCACATGCTTTGATCACACCCAAATCCATGCGCAAAAAGGATAGTTTTTTCTCCTGCTCCAATGACTTTTACATGATTCCGCACCATAACATCGTTCATTTCATATAACTCCTCTATAGTTAGCATTCTCTCTATTTTGCAGGGTTCCCCTGGAAATATCAAGCGTATAAAAAACTCCGCTAGATTAATCTCTAGCGGAGTTTTATGTAACATCCCGTTTGGGTCATCATTTGGCATAATGGTAGCGTGCTGGGGCACTCCTTCGTTTAATCCGATAACATTTTGCCCGAAAAAATTGGTTGGCGGACCCAGCAGACCTTAAATGCGCCATTATTCCATATTTGAATTGCTATCGGACTCCACTGCAGCTATTGGCGCGAAAACACCAAATATGGGCCGATTTATATGAAATAGCGTCTCTGGAGTCCGAATCCCTTCTCAAAAGACTGAAAATTTGCGAATAACGTCATCTGGGTCCCTAAGACTCCGTGGATAAATTGTTGAGGCAGAGGTAGACAACCAACATTTAGAATGCAGAAGTCCAACCCGCATCAGCAGCGATGATAGCTCCGTTCACAAAACTGGAATCATCCGAAGCCAGGAATAACGCAACTTGTGCGATTTCTTCAGGTGTACCTACACGAGGGATCACAGCCTGTGTTAATTGTGTACGGCTCACGCCGAATTCATTTATATTTTTCATTGAAGCACTGATGTTTGTGGCAGTAGCTCCCGGTGCGATAGCATTACAACGAATCCCTTTGTTGGCATACATAAAAGCTGTATTTTTCGTCAAGCCTACTACAGCATGTTTAGAGGCAGTATAAGTTGCTCCCGCATGGGCACCACTTACGCCACCTGTAGAAGCGGTATTAACGATAACCCCTTTTCCTTTTTCCAGAAAAATAGGCATTGCTTTACGAGTGGACCGCATTACACTTTTGGTATTGATATCAAAGATAAGATCCCATTTCTCGTCGCTAATGTCGCCAACTGGCTCAAACCCATCCATAATACCGGCGTTATTAACAAGAATATCTAGTGTTCCGTATTCTTTTACTGCGGTATCAATCATGCTATCGATATCTTCAACTAGGGCAACATTTACTTTCAGTGCCTTAGCTACTCCACCATTACTGTTGATCCCTGCAGCTACTTGTTCTGCACCTTCGAGATTAAGATCGGCTACAATCACTTTCGCCCCTTCTTTAGCGTACAACTCTGCGATAGATTTCCCCATACCTGATGCCGCCCCGGTAACCACTGCAACTCTGTCTTGAAGTTTCATGTTGGAAGTCTCCTTTACGTTTATCTATAATGTAAATATCAATATATAAAATCTCTTTAACGCTTAAAATTTATACTACTCAAGTTTAATCCTCTAAAATTTAACTATCAATATACAAATGGGACACCAAATGTTCATAAATATATATAATGCAGGATTCTGTTCAAATAGGATTAGAAAATAGACAGTTAGGTGGTCTTCTGTTGCTTAAAAATAATCGGAGAACTAGCAAATCGCGTAAAGAGCTTAAAAACGCATTGATATTAATCATGGAAAAAAAGAATTTCCGCACCATTACGATAACCGATATCGTTACCCTTGCCGATTTAAACCGCGGAACCTTCTATAAACATTATCAAACCAAAGAAGAACTTCTGAATGAGCTAATTGATGATGTGTTGGAGGATTTAATTAAGGCTTATAAAGAACCCTATCTTCATACCGATAAATTTATAGTTAGTGAGCTGACCACCTCGAGCATCAAGATTTTTGAACATGTGGTCTCTTACTCTAATTTTTATACCATCATTATAAATTCCAATGTTCTGCCAGGGTTCCAAAATAGGATTTGCGACCTCTTAAAGGAGCTCACCAAGCGGGACTTAGTCGCAGTTAATAACACTAATACCAATGTTAATATCGAATTGTTTTCCAGTTATACCGCCTATGCTCTATTTGGATTAATCATAGAATGGGTAAAAGGCGGATTTAAATATACAGCTAACCATATGGCAGAGCAGCTGATTGAGATTCTGTCTTTTAATTCACATAATGTGATCATCAATACTTCAAATCAACCGATTAAACAGAATTCCATCCCTGTTAACGGCGACTGATTTACCTCAAACTATCAAAAGCCACTCCAAAATAATGCTGGAGTGGCTTTTGATATGCAATTTATAAACTAAGGTCTTCTGTTTCCACCACCGCCACCTGGACCTTGATTAGTGTTTGCGGTTGTTACTCCTGATTCATTTAGCCAAGTTACGCTGCTGGTAATTTCGAACGCTACTACTTTTGTTCCTCCTGTGTATTCACCATCCGTATACAGTCCGTTCGCTTCACTACCAGTCGAGGTACCTCCCGAGTAGAGGGTGTAAGAACCTCCGTCCTTCAGATCCGGTGAACTAATCACCACCGTTTGATAGCTCTTCGAAGGAGCAAAGGTCAGGATTGTGTTGCCTTCGCTGTCCTCTAGATGAACCAAGGTTCCAGCCTCCTGGGTCTGAGGGAAAGTCATGCTCACTGCATGTTGGCTAGAGGTGTCAGACGGTGCTTGTGCCATGCCCGAACTTCCCGCAGCCACCAAAATTCCTCCACTCTGTTCAAAGCTACCGTCGAAATCAAGTGCACCGTTACCGCTATTGGTAGGTCCATTGACAATAACCGTGCCACCCGACATTGTGATGGAGCCGTTCGAATCCAGCCCGTCACCTGAAGCATCCACCGTTAGTGTTCCTCCACTAATCGTTAGCATATTGCTAGCAGAATCGCTGAATTGATCCTGCTCCTGAGGGCCGCCGCCTACAGTCGCCTCATCGTTACCTCCTGCTACATTCACTCCATCATCAGAAGCAACCACATGAGCCTCGCCACCGGAAATCTCGATGTTTGCTCCTTCAATCCCTTCGTAGCTCTTCGTAATATCAATTTTGCCACCAGATATCGCCACCAAGGCATCCGCATGGATTCCATCGTCGCCAGTTTTGATGTTGAATTCTCCATCAGCTATAGCAATGTTACTGTTGCTGTGCACTGCATCATCAGCAGAATCGATGGTAAAGGTTCCGTTGTTTAAGCTAATATCTCCTCCAGCCTTCAATCCTTTAGTACTTGGTGTTTCCGATTCTGTAGTTGTTGCCGTTGTTGTCGTTGTTGGTGCTTCCGTTGTTGGTACCTCCGGTTTTGTTTCTGGCATCGTCTCTGGTTTTGTTTCAGGTATTGAGGTTCCTGTTGTTCCTGGTGCTTGATCCCCTGTTCCCTGACCTCGGCCACCTCTCATGCCCATACCTTGCCCTTGATCACCTGTTTTCACTTCACCCTTCTCGTTGCCCCCACCCGTAACTAAGGTGTATGTTCCGCCATCTATTACAAGTGAAGTCTCAGCTTGAATTCCATCATTACCAGCCGTAATATCAAATGTTCCTGCTGCTATTGCTATGAAGCCTTTGTCCGTCTCAGTATCGTTGGTTGATTTCATACCATCGCCTTCTGCCGTTATGCTGATATTTCCGTCTTGTACAGCGACAAGATCTTTACCTACAATCCCGTCATCGGCAGCCTTAATTTCAATAGTGCCACCCATAATTTTCAGATCGTCCTTGCTCGTAATTCCGTCATTATAGTTAGCGGAAACAGACAGCTTCCCGGTACCATTAATCGTTAAATCCGCTTTACTGAAGATAGCCGCACTTGGTTCATCTGTAGTTTCATCGGCATACACGTAAGTTGCTCCATCAGATACGGAGTTCTCCGTCCCGTCTTCCAAGGTAATGATTACTTTGCCCGCTTCTTTAATATCAATTGCAGCACTATCGCTGTTCGTGATGTTCACACCGTTCAGTACCAAGTGCACACTACCTTCATCCTGATTATTAACTACAATCTGTCCATCACTCAGCTTACCAGACAGCACATAAGTTCCTGCTGCAGTAATTGTCACTGAGCCATCCTTAGACTCGGCCCCGGTGCCGTCAACAAGCGCACTTGTTCCAGCCAAAGCAATTTCCGTCGATTGGTCAGCCGTCCAAGTTGTATTAGAATCCTCTTCATCGAACGTCACCAGATCGGACAATTTGGCGCTTGCCAGTTGTACTCCCGTGGCAGCCCCGTTCTGAGTTATCGTTGTTCCCGAGGCTGCTGCTGTACCCGCCGCTTCAGACTGTGTTGTTGTGGAATTGGTGCTGCAAGCCGACATAAGTAATGCACACAATAGCAAGATTCCTACTTTACTTCCGGTTATATATTTATCCATTTTTCATCCATCCTTTCGTTATCTTAATAGTCATTAACAGTTGGAGTCATGGTCAGCGAGAGGTCTAAATTACCGTTCCGGGTACGAATCGCATCCAAAAATTCCTTCTGGTTCACAGCCTCACCCAGCGTTACAGCGTAGACCAGCTCATATAAACTGCCAAGCTCAGTTGTTCTAATCTTTTTAAGCTCGTACCCAACATTATATTTATTGAATACTTCAGCGAAGGCTTCCTCATATCCCAGACTCTCCGGGATGGTTACCTTTAATGTTTTTTGCGACGTTGTTCTTACGCCAAAGTTAGTCCGGTTAAGGATAAACATAAGGGCACATAGGATAAGGGTGAACAAAACTGCATATCCAAAGGAACCCACTCCGCAGGCAAGTCCAGAAGCCATGGTGAACAAAACAAATGTGATATCCTTCGGATCGCCCGGCGCACTTCTAAAGCGAATGATGGAGAACGCCCCGGCAAGACTGAAAGCTCTGGCAACATTACTGCCGATAAGCAAAATGATGATTGCCACAATTACGGGCAGCAGTACCATCGTCAGTGTGAAGCTTTGCGAATAGCCGCTGGCATTCGTCTTCATATAGGTGTAGCTAATGATTCCGCCAAGAACAATAGCTATAAAAATAGTTAGCAGTGCGTTGGTAAACGTTAACTCTGTACTAGTTGCTACGGTAAATAATGAATCAAGCATAGAGGGCACTCTCCCGTTCTGTTTTACTGTTCTTCAGCATTTTTTTATATTCGTTGCCGTACTTAGAGAAGCTTGTACGGTACATTTGATGCTCTGAGAGCATTCTGGCCAGCCAGACCGGAATCGTGTTCTCAGCCTTTACTTCCATAAGCCACTGCCCCGGCTCCAGCAAGGGTTCGCCATGAACACCCTGCTCCATCTTCAGATCGTACCGGCGGCTGCGAATATTTGTATCGAATGTAATTCTTAGATCGCGATTGTTTTTACAGAACAACGCTTTTCGGTCATAAGACAGATACACCTTGGGCTGCAAATCATAGCGTGTCAGAAAATATTTGATCTCTTCAATCACCTGTTTATTCATGTAATCCTTGAATTCCGGTTCCATACCGGTGGCGACAAAATCATAAGCCTCGTTTAATTTAAGCGACGTTCTTCTTTTATTAACAAGACCAAATACCTTCTTCTTGATTTCCAGATACACCTTCGTATCTTGATTTGGAACACCGTAAGCTCTTAAACGAAGCTTCTCTTTGTACTTGGGCTTCGCAAGACTGTTACGAATCAGGGTGTTGTGCTCCGTGTCATAATATAAGTTGGTTATGGAGTAAAACTCATGTTGCTTGTTGAAATCGTCCAGTTCCATGTATTCAAGCAATTGGTTATAAAATTTATAGTAGGCTTCGTTGTCCAACAAATATTTGTTCTCATAACGGTTGAATACCTCAATCGCCATATGTGATCAATCCTTTCTGTTTATCGTTGTCTCGTGTGCTTATGAATGTATCTTAGATCCCAAACCTTTAATGAATCTTAAATGGTTTTACAAATTATTGATTATCTTTTACATTCCCTTAACACAGGTGTACATCGTAACTGCGGTGTATGTTGGACTTCCGGCCGCTGTTGTCTCTCTTCATTAAGGTTCAATAAAGGTAATACTGATATAATGACCTCAATAACAAATACTGGTTCTATGTAGGGGATGGCAAAACCATGAGAATATTAATAGTAGAAGACGAGCTTCATCTCGCTGAAGCCTTAACTCAAATATTAAAAAAACATAATTATTCGGTGGATGCAGTCCATGACGGCAGGTCGGGTCTGGATTATGCACTGAGTGGAATCTATGATTTGCTGCTGCTCGACATTATGCTGCCTGAGATGGATGGGGTTAGCGTCCTCAAGATGCTGCGAAAAAAGGGGATACCCACTCCCGTTATCCTGCTTACTGCAAAGGGTGAGATTACAGATATGGTCACTGGGCTGGACTATGGGGCTGACGATTATATCGCCAAACCTTTTTCCTCAGAGATCTTATTGGCAAGAATAAGGGCTGTACTAAGACGTAAAGGCGAGGTGATACCGGATGATGCTTTAAAGTTCGGGGATATTGAACTGAATACATCCAATCTGAAGCTTACCGTGGGTGGCAAAGAGATCAAGCTCAATCTAAAGGAATGTGAACTATTGGAGCTTCTTATCTTGAGGAAACAAGCCGTAACCTCCAAAGAACAAATTATTGAGAAGCTGTGGGGCTTCGATTCTGATGCTGAGCACAATAATGTAGAGGTGTATATTTCTTTTTTGAGAAAAAAACTGACCTTCTTAAATTCGACCGTACGTATTAGTACGATCAGAAACGTAGGGTATGTATTAGAGGTGACGACCTAATGTTCACGAAGCTCAGAAATCGGTTTCTTATTGTTAACTTAGTCACTATCTCGGTGATCATGCTGGTGGCCTTCATCTCGATTTATGTAATTACGTACCAAGATGTCCAAAACAATATTCAGATGGATCTTCACAGAATCATGGAAAACTACAAGTCTCCCGGTGGTGATACAGGACGAATGGGCTCAACTAAGGGAAGTTCCCAGTTACCCCATGCTGATAATAAACGTATGGATAACGGGACTCCACCTCCTGAACGGTCAGTCTCATTTATGCTGAAGATAGATACAGCGTCGAACCTCATAGGGAAAGATTCCAAATTTACTATGGACGATGAATTTTATAATACGGCTCTGCAAGAAGCGCTAAGTGCCGGTAAAGATACCGGAAGGTTCACCTTGGATAGCAGCAAATGGATCTTCAACATCCAGCATACGAGTGATGGGGCGATGCTTGTATTTCTGGACATCACTGCAGAGCAAAAAATCCTCACCAATTTAATCTATACCTTCTCTGTAGTTGGTTCGGTGATGCTGATTATCTTGTACTTCGCTAGCCGCTTTTTTGCTAATCGTTCAATTGCGCCGGTAAAGGAGGCTTTTGAGAAACAGAAACAATTTATTGCGGATGCTTCCCATGAGTTAAAGACGCCGTTGACCATTATTAACACCAATGCGGATGTTCTCCTGTCCAACAGTGATGACACCATTCACAATCAGTCCAAGTGGCTGCACTATATCAAATCGGAAACAGAGAGAATGACCAGCCTGACCAATGATCTGCTGTACCTGACCGAGATGGACGATTCCAGATCGAGAATGATTTATTCGAAATTCAATCTGAGCGACGTGGTTGAAAATATCATTTTAACGATGGAAGCTGTAATCTTTGAGAAGCATATCTCCCTTGAATATGACATCGAGCCTGATCTGACAGTGCTAGGCAATAGTGAACAGATCAAACAAGTGATTATGATCCTCTTGGACAATGCTGTAAAATATTCGAACCCTAAAGGCTCAGTCACCTTATCCCTTAAAAAACAGCATAATGACATGGTGTTAGCAGTCACTAATACGGGGGAGGGCATTGCACCGGAGCACTTAGCGAGCATCTTTGACCGATTCTACCGTACAAATGCCTCCCGGGCGCGTAAACAAGGGGGATATGGCCTAGGACTGGCGATTGCCAAATCCATTGTTGAACAGCATAAAGGAAAAATTTATGCCAAAAGTTTCGTCGGCGAGTCCACCACGTTTTACGTACATCTTTCATAACTACAAATAAAAAAGACTCAAACCCTGTTATCACTAAGGTTTGAGTCTTTTTATTTATTTTACACTTCGCCCCAATAAATTTCGGTCTTATAATCAAAAAACACTTGCCCACTCTGGTTATTTCGTTCAAATATATTCCGCAGCTCAGTCATCATATTCTCATAGCTTGGATCTCCGGGGACCGGAGTGTAGGAAGACGATCGAAGCCGCCCGCTTAAGCCCTCCAAATCAAACACCTGCTGATTGCTAAAATGCGCTACTTGCATCTGTCCTTTTTTGAAAAAGGAACTAAGGATCTCAGGGGTAATGTTCTTATGATTAACTTGAGTGTAGTTCGTCCCGAAGGTCTGCAGCAGCTGCTCATATTCCTCCAGAAATGGGGTACCGTAAGTGAGTCGGGAATTCCATATCAGAACCACTTTTCCGCCAGGTTTTAGAATCCGCTTGAATTCCAATTGCGTTGCGTCCCTGTCAAACCAGTGAAACGCTTGGGCGCATACGATAAAGTCCATCGACTGGTCAGATAATTCTGTATGTTCAGCAGACCCCGGCGATACAGAGAAATGGTTATCCTTTGCGAACTTCTCTTCCGCAGCTCTACGCATTTCCGGATTGGGTTCAACGGCAGTCACACAACTCCCGCGCTCCAGAAGTAATGCTGAGAATATTCCTGTTCCTGCACCAATATCAGCAATATCACAATTGGGTTGGAGCCCAATAGTATTGTACAAATAATTAATGGCTTCTCCAGGATAGCTCGGCCGATATTTCACATACGAATCTACCCGATTAGAAAATATTTCTTTGCTATTCATCCTTCGTCTCCTCCTAGGCGCTCAGGTTCATATTCACTTAATTTACCTTGGTAAACCAATCTCAGCCGATCACTTTGGCGAAAATCATCCGGAGTAACGAGTGCAGGCAGCTTATTCCATAACTTAATACCCGACCGCTCTAGAATTTCCGCTACAAATTGCGAACAAAAATAAGAGTTGCTGAATTCGACAGGCTCCTTCAGGGCAATGCCAATTACGCCGAGAATATTATAGAGATACTTTTGACGGCTTCGGATAAAGACTTGCAAGACCCGCTCCATTTTCTCCACTTCGCGGGCTGTAACTTGAAGTTCATATAGGACACATGTTGTATTTGGATATTTGCTGAACGTACCTGTCTTAATATCCTCCTTCACAAACCCTCCATTCAGGGGGTTGCTCGGATGCTTCCTGCCAAAGCTATACAGCTCGGAAAGCTCTCGATTAAAGGAGATCGAGGCATGATTATAGGGTGCTTTTGTATAGCCTTGAATGAGCTTCGTAAAAAGCGTCCCGGTATTCGTCAGTAATATAAAGACCGATGGATCTGCTGCCATTTACAATTTTCCCCTTATCAAGTTTGAACGTTTCCTTCATAATAACATATGAACCCATTAATGGAATCTACTCTAGGACAAGTTGGTGATCAGTTATCGACCGCTCTTTATTAACTATAATTCTTATCTTTGCGGCCCTATCGGCCATTCACTTGATGTATGTAGTTATAGGGAAGCTACAGCCAAATAAAGATTATACGGGCATTGGCTTTCGCATCAAGACGTGGTGGGGAATGCTTTTTATCTTTTGCCTAGCTACCCTATTTAATCCCGTCGTCTCTCTTCTTTCTCTCATGGTGCTCTGCTTCTTTGCACTGAAGGAGTATTTCTCCATGATGAAATCACGAAAATCCGACCGCAGGCTATTTCTGTGGGCGTACTTATCCATTCCGTTACAGTTCTACTGGATTTATATCGAGTGGTACGGAATGTTTATTGTCTTCATCCCAGTTTATGTATTCTTGCTCCTACCACTGCCCAGAATGATTAATAAAGGCACGGTTGGTTTTATGCGTAGTGTCAGCTCCACGCAATGGGGGCTAATGCTGATGGTATTCGGGCTTAGTCACTTGGCCTACTTTCAATTTGCTACACCGGAGTATGGAGCCGGGCTTGTACTTTTTCTAGTAGTGCTAACGCAGCTCAATGATGTGGTCCACTATCTGGCATCACTTTATGTAGGGAAGCGTAAAATAGTTCCCACCGCCAATCCGTATTTGACTTGGGAGGGTTTCGCTTTCGCATTTGTCATCACGACAGGAGTTTCCTATCTAATCTATCCCTACCTGACGCCGCTCAACCCAATCTTCGGGTTACTGTCAGGCATGTTGGTCAGCTTGAGCGGCTTCTTTGGCAGTTTAACGGTTTCCGTGTTAAAGCGGGATCTGCTAATCGGCGATGGCGATAAATTCGTGGCTTTGAAGCAAAGCCATTTAAGCCGGATCGATAGCTTGACCTACACTTCACCGGTCTTTTTTCATGTCATTCGTTATTTTTTCGACTTCATGTAAATTATCTGATTGTGAGCTTGAATCAGCCCTTCCATGAATGATTATGCAGTATCTTCATCATCTGTTCTTGATGGCTGGCGAACTGCTTATATCGATGTCCGTTGGCGCCCGAGGGGTGGGGAAATCCCCATAAGCAGCGTTGTTTATCTAGCTCACCTGCGGACACAAGGAGTTGAAGTATACTTTCCACTGTTTTTCCTAAGGGAATAATTAAGGCCCGGCTCAGTATGTTCAGCTCCTCACGCAAGGAAGATAATGCCTGCGCCCTGAGGAATGAATTTGAAAGTAGCTTGGGCTGGGTCCCACTATAATTTTTCTTATCCACGAACACAGGAAAACGCAATAAAGAGCTGGTGTGCAGGATCGTCTGCTGCTGCTGAAATAGTTCTTCACAAGAGGTTAGGTTCAAGTGTTGATGCAGTTTAAGTGTATCTAACATATGAATTAACGTGTTCCGCATGGAGCCTGCGAATCTCGCCGCTTCCTTCGCTGTCCTACATACCTCTTCATCTGATAAACCAGCTTCCAGACCTATGATCGCTTCTTGTATCGCTATGCCCATTTGTGTGAACCCGGGCGTTAACCCTATAATGATCATCTTAGCAGAAGGATTAATGTATTCATTATGGGGGGCATAATACATTTCCACCTTGCCATTACGCTCCATTAGAAGCTTATCCACCTGCAGATCCTCTTTAGTTAGCACTGTACCCTTCGGGAGTGAGAGGATCGCCGATTTATACTGATGCAGATAGTTAGAGAGGAGCATATCATCTGCCTCACAGGTCTCTATTTGTTATCGAACCACTCACCAGACGGCCTTCGTACCAGACAGCTTGGCGCTGCGCTCTTCGGGCTACTGCTTCTGCCGAACAGCTGGCATGCAACAGCACAAAGCTAGCAGTGTCGCCAACCTTTGGCCATACCTGCTCGCCTTTTGGATCAAGGGGTGTTAATCCTCCTGTTATAAATCCGAGGGATTGAGATAATGCCAATTCATCGTTGCAGCCGTACAACTCCGCGTAACGTCCTGCCTTTTCCAATTGATCTCCATTACCAAAAGGGGACCAGTGATCGGTAAGGCTATCTGTTGCCAGCTTCACTTTTACCCCTTGGCTATGCAGCATCGGAAGTGGCATCATCATTCTTCCAATAGGCACTGTGGATGCAATAGTCATACCCAGTGATGCCATCCGTTTAGCTACCTCTTCTGCCTCTTGCTGCTGAGCTCCTGCGAACCAGAACGCATGACTGACCGTGACCTTTCCTTGCAAGCCAGCTTCTTCCGTCAGATCAGCTAACCGCGTCAGTGTTTTCTTTCCCGCTTCTTTTCCATCATGTAAATGAATATCAATGCCGGCATTACTCATCACTGCTAGTTCCACCATCGTCTGAAGTGACTTCTCGATATCTCCATCCACCGTATAAGGATCTACTCCGCCTACAAAGGTTGCCCCCTCTGCCAGAGATTGTTTTACCAGTTGCACAGAATCCGAGCGCAGCAGGCCATGCTGGGGAAACGCCACAATTTCAGCTGAAATTGTGCCCGCGAATGTATTTAATGCTTGTACAGTTGCCTCTAATCGCTGCAAACCGCTGACAGGCTCAATATTGCAATGGCTACGCACATGTGTGGCACCAAACCCCTGAATAAGCGTCAGGATGCTCTCTGCTTGTTGTCTCGCCATGGGCAGCAGCTTAGGCAATAATACCTTCTCTTCCTCAATCCGTTCGAAAACACTGGACGCAGGCTTTACCGCTCTCCATGGTCCACCGTAATACGTTTTATCTAAATGGATATGTGCTTCTTCGAAAGAAGGCAACATCAACAACTCTTTACAGTCATATTTCGGGAGCTGGCTCTGAAGCTCTATGTCTGCTCCAACAACTTCTGATATCTTATCCCCGTCAATGCGGAGATGACAAATCTTCGTATTCGTACCCGCTACTTGCCCATCCTCAATAACATAACCTTGTTCTAATCTTATATTGGTTAACCAGTAAGAAGCATTCAACATGCTACCCCATCCTTTTCTCAACAATTTATATAGGTACGGACCGCTTTACTCTAAATGTTACCATAGCCCTTGCCATATAAAAAATGATTGAGAAATTTCAATAGCTACAGATCAATCTGCCCCCGATGTTTGACTCTGGATCTAGCTTCTCTACTATGACTAACTTCCTTGTTCAGCAGTTCATCCATCCGAAGACACTTCAGACCCTTTTTATCCATTTCTTTTAAGACTTCTTCTAATCCAGTGATCATATTCAAGGGCGCTTCTTCATCTGCCCACGGTGTATCTCCGCTGTCGTGTAGAACAATGATTGAGCCTGGTTTTATTTTTTTTATTAAGGCATCCTTTAATTGTTCTGCACTCAGTGAAGCTTTCCAATCTCCGACCATGACAGACCACAATACGATTCGATAAGATTCTCTTAGCAAAAAGAAATCCCCTAAATTAAGAAGCCCCCAAGGTGGGCGGTAAAAGATAGGCCGCTCTCCTGTAATTCGCTCAACAATGTCTGCTGTGCGATCTACTTGCTTCCGTCTATTGGTCCAGGGGAAGTGGATCCAGTTGGGTGTATGAGTATAATTATGAATGCCGATTTGGTGTCCTTCTCTGTGCATACGCTCGATCAATTCCGGATATTGCTTTGCCTTTTTGCCTAATACGAAGAAGGTCGCCTTTATGCCATGCTCTTTTAATAGATCTAGAAGTTCAGGTGTATAACAAGGATCCGGACCGTCATCGAACGTAAAGGCAATTTCCTTCTCTGCACCTACGTCCGAGTGAACCCCCCATCCCAATATTCGGGTAAGTGCAAAAGGAACGATCATATAAAGAACAATCACATCCACTGCTAAAATTATGAAGGCCCACATTAGGAAGCCGCCTCTGTCTTACGCGGGGCAAACCGCGCTTTCAAGGACTGCTTACTAAGCACAAGCATCATGGGAGATAACTTCTCTGTGCTGTCCTCTACACGATGTTTCCCTTCCGGATGCAGCATGCGCAGTAAGAAACGAAGGTATATCCCGAACCAGTGCCGCTGCCATTTGGACTTGATGGGGCGCTGCTCAAAACCTATTCCATGAATAATCCCCCGGTGAAGCAGCGTAATCCCGGTTAGCGCATTTACTTTGCTTAGTTCCGGATTGCTGTCTAGATCACGACTGATCTCCTTCATAGCCTCGCGAAGCATGCGTGCCGTACGAATTCCGGCCCGATCTGCACCAAGCGTCCGTGTCAGCTGCACGATCTGGCGATTGTCCAAATGAAGCTCACCCACCCAATCTCCAGGAAGTATCCGTTGCCCATCTTGGCAGACCAAAATTTCTCCGTGATATTTCAACACTACCAATTTACATATCCCGTATCTACGCACGGACTGACTACGAAATTTGGTGATGACAGCAAATATGTTCTCCCACATCATCCAAAGGGATTGTGAGAATAATTTTATAAATGGAACTGAGGTTATCATCATTTTTCCTTCTTTCCTGTTTGAGTTTATCTTCTAGCAAAATCCTTCACTAAACGCCGCGTATACCTGCCGATCATCTTTACCAGACTGTTTCCGAGATAAGCACCTATCCATAGAGACACTGCACCTAACAACATGAAGAAAAGTGAGATGTTGAATGTTTTATTTTCAATCCCAAATAGCGTTATAGAGGATACATCTAATAAATACAGGATAGGTGACAACAGGAGAATAATAGGGGTCAAGTAAAAAAGAGTGGCACAAATGAGACTGACCATGCCGATGCCAAGTTGCAACATCAACCCTATAATCGCTCTCCAGTTATGATTATCCTGCAACTCCATCTTCACCTTTTCCCACAAGCTGCCTTCTTCGTGAGATCGGGTTGGTAGCGTGCGAACGGAGATATCCGTATAGACTTTAGTTCGAATTCGCTCATACTGTAAAAAAGTCTCGGTAGAACGCAAAACATAATAGAGGATCGGAATCCCCACTAAGGTGAAGGACATCGCAACTCCAAAGGTAATGCCCACCAAATAAAAACAAAAGTAAAATAGCCCTGTGGCAAAAGTAATTAATAAGAAACAGAAATTTCTCACATGTTTCCGTATCATTTGATTCATGCTTTTCTCTCCCTCTCTGCAATAAAAAATTGTTCATATCTAAGCAACTCTTATGCTAGTGCTTTTGGTGTAAAATCGACCAGTGCCATAATGTCATATGACAAAAAAAACACCCTACTGCCCACTCCCACAAGGGAAAGCAAACAATAAGGTGTTTCTCAATTTTAACTGATTTAGATTTAGTCAGCGTTAATCCGAAATGCCAAAAGCCTTCTCGACTGCCTCCTCACGGTTTCGTACCCCGAGCTTAGCATAGATGGTGGACGCGTAATTTCTCACCGTTCCATCGGACAGATATAGTTTAGCGGCAATAGATTTATAACGCATTCCCTTCGAGAGGCATTCTAGAATCTCCAGCTCACGCGAGGTCAGCCCATATTCATTATTCTTCTCCGTCGGCGGCGCCTCTGAAGCTGGATGCATCTCATAGTGATCAATTAATACATTCGTAATATCGGGTGTAATCATCTTTACGCCCCGATGTACGAGACGTATTCCTTCGAACAGCTCCTGCGGCTCGGTAGACTTTAACAAGTAACCATCTGCCCCATTTTGCAGTGCCTCGACTGCCATATCTGCTTCTTGAAAAGTAGTCAGGATCAACACTCGTACCCCTGGCCACTTTTGCTTAATAAGCTTAGTCGCTTCTGCACCGTCCATGCCTGGCATATTTAAGTCCATCAGCACCACGTGAGGTTGTTCCTGCTCGCAGAGGCTTATTGCTTGTTCACCATTCTCAGCTAACCCAATAATCGCAAAATCCGGCTCCTGCTCTAGAATAATTCGCAGACTATCGCGGATATAGGGTTGATCATCCACCAGCAATAAACGAACCGTTTCCTCCTGTATCTCTTCAAGCCTTGGTAAACTGCAGGTCACTAAGGTTCCTTCCCCTGGCTTAGAGTAGAAATACACCTGTCCTTGCAAGTTGGAGGCACGCTCCTTCATCGCATTGACACCAAATCCTGCTTTTAAATCTTCAGTGCCTAATCCATTATCCTGCACATCCAGCCGAATCAACTTCTCTTCATAATGTAAGCTGATGACAATTTCAGTGGCGTGACCATGACGTGCAGCGTTGGTTATCGACTCCTGCAAACATCTGTATAGTGCCATTTGGGCCTGCTTAGATACTGTATACGGCTCTCCGAATGTTCTTAAGCGAATCTTAACCTTGGAGAAGGTCTGGAAGTCATCCACTAATTTCTGTAGGGACTGCATAAGCGTCATTGCATCCTCCGAAGCGCCCACATGGTGCAAATATCGCCGAACATCATCCAAGCCATTGCGGGTTAGCTTTAACAAGGCATCTATTTTGTGCTCTCCTTCAGAGGTGTTCACCTCCGAACGTAAAGTCTCTAGCCCCATAATAATTGAAGTATAAGAATGCCCCACCGTATCATGCAGATCTTTGGATAAACGATCTCGTTCTTCCAGAAGTGTCATACGTTCAACTTGCGAGATATACTGCTCTAAAACAGCATTTTGCTCCTTAATAATTCTACCCTGCTTGTGATTCACCACTAGTAAATGAAAAGCGAACCCAAGCGTATACACTAAACCCATGTTAAAAATCATTGATACAGCATCCATTTGTTGTGACAATCTAGATAACATAATTGGAATCAAAATGACCGTGATCGGAGCTGTCCAACGATAGGACTTCTCTGCACTATTGCTGGCAATCATAAAAGCGATAGGCAGAAAAGTTACGTACGATTCAGGAAACAAAGCAGCCAAATATAAGCAAAGTCCACCCGAAAAGAGGATCTCCGCCATCAGATAATACTTGTAGTGCAGCTGCAAACAAAACCAAGGCACAGAAAAAGAGACCACGCCCCAAACAAACGCGATCCAGAACGGAATCGTAAAATCCTCCGAAAGATAACACATGGTGACCAAAAAAGAAGTAGAAAAACAAATCCGAAACAGGAGGACGAGCCAATCGTACCAGAACCACTGTTTGACCAGATTAAACAAGACATTTCCCCCTATATACTCTGCTGACTTAATCTTTATTATAGTGTAACCCCTTAAGGACTCACTAGTTACAAAAAGTCATGAGTTGAGATGACATTTTTACTAATGGTGTAATTAGTGTAATTGATCATTCAATGTCCCTCTGAATAAGCAGCTTTTTAAAGCAAAGCCCAGACTGTATGATAGTACATATTATTTGTCCATAAAATTGTAGTAAACCAATCAAACCAATAGGTCCGTAAATTTTATAACGTATGACCAGTATCGGGGGAATAATAACTATGTTAGCCGCACTACTTCATGGCATTGCACTAGCCTTTGGATTAATTCTTCCACTTGGCGCACAAAATGTCTTTGTATTTAACCAAGGGGCCTCGCAGCCACATTTTAAAAAAGCCATTCCCGTTATTGTTACAGCCGCTTTATGCGATACCCTGCTTATTTTATTAGCCGTATTAGGTGTTTCAGTCCTTGTGTTTGCCATCCCCGTTCTGCAGACCGCTTTATTTGCTGTAGGACTTTTATTTCTTTTGTATATGGGATGGTCTATCTGGAAAAGTACACCGGCATCGTCAGCGCAAGACGCAACCCCTTTATCCTCCAAAAAACAAATCCTGTTCGCGCTGTCCGTTTCTTTATTAAATCCACATGCGATTTTGGATACTATTGGCGTTATCGGCACTAGCTCGCTTAGTTACACAGGTGTAGACAAAGTTGTATTTGCTGGCGCGACTATCCTAGTGTCATGGATTTGGTTCTTTGGGCTGGCTGTAGCCGGAAAAACCGTAGGACAAATCGACTCAAGTGGCAAAATCATGCGGATCATTAATAAGATCTCCGCGATCATTATCTGGACCGTTGCTGCTTATATTGCCTTCAAGCTTTTTTAAATGGAGGAAAAAGAATGCCGTACACGAATTTGCCGTATAATTATGTCCAATTTACACCATAATGTACTAGAATTTTGACTTACGGCGCAGAATGAGGTACATTACAATTTGGACGAACAATTAACAAACCAAAATACTATAATGTTCGCATTTAGAGGTGTAAATTATGAAAGAAGTATTCGATTATGAAGATATTCAATTAATTCCTGCAAAATGTATCGTAAACAGCCGTTCGGAGTGTGATACATCAGTCACCCTCGGTGGGCATAAATTTAGATTGCCGGTGGTACCTGCCAACATGCAAACCATCATTGATGAGAAGATCGCTATCTCCTTGGCGCAAAATGGCTATTTCTACATTATGCATCGTTTTGAACCGGAGAAACGTACGTCTTTCATCAAAGACATGCACTCCCGTGAATTAATCGCATCCATCAGCGTCGGAGTTAAAGAAGAAGAGTATGATTTCGTCGAACAATTATCCAAAGAACAGCTGGTTCCGGAATTCATTACAATTGACATTGCACATGGCCATTCCGAAGCAGTCATTCGGATGATCAAACATATTAAACAATACCTGCCTGCCAGTTTTGTTATTGCAGGAAATGTAGGAACACCTGAAGGCGTTAGAGAATTAGAAAACGCTGGGGCTGATGCTACTAAAGTTGGGATTGGACCAGGGAAGGTATGTATCACTAAGATCAAAACTGGATTCGGTACAGGCGGCTGGCAGTTAGCTGCACTACGCTTGTGTGCCAAGGCTGCAAGCAAGCCTATTATTGCCGATGGAGGCATTCGCACACACGGTGATATTGCTAAATCCGTACGATTTGGCGCTTCTATGGTCATGATTGGTTCACTATTTGCTGGTCATGAAGAATCTCCGGGTGAAACCATCGAAATCGCTGGGAAGCTCTATAAAGAATACTTTGGCTCCGCTTCAGAATACCAAAAAGGTGAAAAGAAGAACGTCGAAGGTAAGAAAATTGCGGTTGAGCATAAGGGGGCTTTAGCAGAAACCCTAAGAGAAATGGAGCAGGATCTTCAATCCTCCATCTCTTATGCAGGTGGCAATAAATTAGAGGCTATCCGTAATGTGGATTACGTTATCGTTAAGAACTCCATTTTTAATGGAGATAAAGTCTATTAATTGAATACACAGGTGGGCAGGATGACTTAGGTCAATCTTGCTCACCTTTTTTTATGAGAACGAGTTCCGCTGGCCTACTTTGGGGTAATGGTAAGAATAAACTTCTATTAGATCACAATAGAGAGGATTATCCTTATGCGGCAAGCTATGATTATTATTAACCCCTCATCCGGTAAAGAGGAAGCCAGCCAATATGTCAGATACGCAACAAGAGTCCTAAGTGACAAAGACTACTCCGTTACGATCAACGAGACGGCAAAAGAACTAGACGCCACTCGTTATTCCATCACTGCTTGTGAGGAAGGTTATGACCTGGTTGTCTCTATCGGCGGGGATGGCACGCTTCACGAGACCATTAATGGTCTTATCGATCAGGAACACCACCCAATATTAGGTGTGGTTCCTTTAGGAACGGCTAATGATTTCGCCCGTGCATTACAAATTCCACTGAATCCCGAAATAGCCATTCAAACCCTTGCCTCCTCTAACCTAAAAAACGTAGATATCGGTCGCTTAAATGACCGCCTATTCGGCAACGTTGTTGCTGTAGGTTCAATTGCCGGATCATTATCCTCTGTATCCTCCGAAGATAAAACCAAACTCGGCTCATTGGCATACTTGAAAGAAGGTCTTAAACAACTTACAAGCCCTACAGCCCACCCCCTTGTCATTCACCATGATGAACAAATATGGCAAGGAGACTCCTTACTCTTTCTCGCCGTATTAACCAACTCAGTCGGCGGGTTCGAGAATCTAATACCGGATGCTGCGGTTGACGACGGTCTGCTTCATTGTTTTATTATTTTGGACCTCAGTATATTCAATACCATTACAGCCAGTATATCTTTACTGCTGGGTACCCTCAAAGATCATAAAGACGTTGTCTATTTCACAGCCCACAATGTAAGTGTAAGCTCTCCAGAAACCGTAAGAACCAATGTAGATGGCGAAGAAGGTCCAACTTTGCCTATTACACTAAGTGTTCTCCCTCGTCATATCCAAGTCATTGTGCCAGAAGTGGACTAACAAACAAAAAGCAGTCCGGAACTCAAAAAGTTCCAGACTGCTGCCCTTAATTTATGGACGCCCCGATCCATATCTTCCTACTAATCAAATGACTAAGAAGTTATTTCTATTCCACTACAATAAATTTTTTGCCTAATAACCACATTCCGCCGCTAATCCCTAAGAAATAAATAGGCATCGTCAGTAATGAACCATTATGGAGAGTGCTCATTCCCCACGTCGCCAAGCTAACAAGCAAATAATAGCCCAAGCTAAATATTGCGCCTGCTGTTCCTACAACATCCTGAAATTGAACAAGAGCAAGACTTAGACAATTAGGTAAAGCAATCCCTGCACCCATTAATAGGACAAACAGCGTTATTAGAATACATACGATCACTATCATATCCGGCAACGAGACAAGACTGCTTGCGATTGTTAATAGCAAGGCTCCGCCCGCCATTACTAGACAGCCGATATGGATTATTTTTTCTGGGGCATAGAGGGTTAATAACCTTTTGGAGATCATTGCTCCTACAATCGACGCCAAAGCCACAATAATGCCGAGAAAACCATAGACTCCTGGCGAAATCTGAAAGTGTTCAATAAATATAAAAGGAGCTTCAGCATAATAGCTGAACAAGATTCCGTTAATGCCTCCAATTAGTAATCCAAACACCAATACACGTGGCAATGCGAGCATTTTTTTGACTATAGGCAGAATAGCCACCTTTTTTCTCATGGAAACATCAGTGGTTTCTGGCAGCTTCCAAAAAGCATACATAAATAACAACACACTCATCATCACTAATGTAAAGAAAACCGCTCGAAAACCAAAAGCTTGATCCACCCATCCGCCAATTAACGGACCTACTGCGGGAGTAAAAGCAATGACCGCCGAGATTTGGGCAAACATAACATGCCGTTTATTCCCGGAGACACTCTCACGAAGAATGGTTTGGGTAATAATCGAACCTGTTGCTGCTCCAAACGCTTGTATAAACCGGCTGACTAACAGCAGATGAATGGATTCTGAGTAAAAACACATCAGGCTTCCCATACCGTATACAAGAAGTCCAGCCAGCATGGAAGATCTCCGCCCGATGAAGTCAGACAACCAACCCCAGCTAAAAACACCTAAAGCAAATCCAATAAAATATATACTTAACGTTAACTGTACAGAACTATTGGTGGCCCCAAGTGCTACTGCGATATCCGGTAACGATGGGGTGTAAATCGTCTCACTAATTTGCGGAAAAGCCACAAGAACAATCATTAAAAGTAACGATGGTGCTGCATATTTTTTCATCTTATTTTCGCCCTCCTACAAGCTTATATCCTCGAACAACTACAAGAATATGAGCCTAGCTAGGGAAATGGGGGCATCATTATGGCAAGACGACTATAGATCATCATGTTAGAAAATCACCTTTCATTGTTATGCTTTCATTGTTATATAGGAGGGCTTACCCGAAAGATATCGGGCAAAGATTTGAGTTTCAATTATTCAACCAAAACATCATTATACACGGTAATAGAAAAGCTCTCAAACGAATCGCTTCGCCTGAGAGCTTATTTAGGTTAGGAATTTTGTTCTGATAATCCATGTATAGTTACGCCAACAGCGCTGGATTTCTTTTTGTCCTGAGAAGCATGTAGCTTTACCATCACAAATCTTGCAAACGGCTGTATTAATATACTTTCAGCGAACAGTGCAATTAGGAAATTTCTTGGCCAATTGGCTAAGAAGTGATTAAACGTTTGAGAACTCAACCCGTTTCCGATAATGTCTCCAATAAACGTCATACAAAATGACATCCCTAGTACGGTGAACAAGATACGGAATAGGATTTTGGCGTTGAAGCTATCTGTGGGTTGTGTGAATGTAGCTGTCAGCTTTTCGGCAATACGGCCAATAACAACAGGCTCAATAATCATGACAATTACCCAAATGATCGGAAACACCTTAAGAATCGTTAAGGCAACCTCACCATTAAATTCTCCAACCCCTAAAATGATATTTATTGAAGACATAAACAGTACCGTCAGTGTACAAATGATTGCACCATATAATGCCCCCTCCTTACCGTTTCTTGGTAATCTTGCTTCTTGATTCATGATGTTCTTCCTTTCAATATTGTCGGTAATAGTTTGGCGATAGTTTTTAAGGGAGTTGTAGATTTTTGCGTTATGCACAACATCATCGCCCCTTCAATCGAAGCCGTCATCCACAAAGCCATATCGGAGGCTGATTCCTGCGAATAACCTTCAGTTACAAGCTTATCGCAGTAAATTCGTTCCATGTTCTCATAGAGCAAGCTACATGCCTGGCGAACAGGTTCACTCACCGTAGCCATTTCACTGACAATACTGCTAAAGGTATATCCGGTAATCGTGCCCTCAGTTTCTAAGTTGTGAACTAACTTGTCAATCATGGATTGTGTAGCTTCTAACGTCGATGAATGCTTTTTAAAAATATCCTCAATATCTATCGTAATTGCTTCATTTAAGCCCTTTAAACAAGCAATTAATAGTTCTTCTTTTCCATTTGGAAAATGATGATAAAGCGCTCCTTTGGTCACATTACAGGCTTTTAAAATTTCACTCACGCCTACATTTTTATATCCTTTTTGCTGAAAAAGAAGTGTCGCCGTCTCAATCATTAGCGATTTTGTATCCACAATAACGTACTCCCCCTAACATACCAACCGGTCTGTTTGTTATTATAACAATATAAAAAAGAATAATGTAAGTCTTTTTTGCTTTTTTTTCAAAAAATATTTCATTATTTTCATTTATAACAGCAAAAAAAGCTTAGAAAATTGTGTCGAAAGTGGAATTGTTGCAGTATCACTTGGATTAATGATATCATTCTGAGGAAACTTATCTTACTTTAAATATGAAGGAGGAATACCCGGTGAAAAAGAGATCGCTAAAATATCTATCTTTTGGTATTGGGTATTCTACTGCTGTTTTTTTCTAGAATTAATTATTGATAGGATAGGTCTGTCAAAAATTAAAAGAAACTAAAAAACAGCGGAGATATATAACTTAGATATCGGTATGTATCTTCTATTTAAAGGAGAATTCACAAAATGAACTTAAATAATAATGTTATTACAAGATATAATCCAGAGAATATTGCTAAACCGGTTGGTAACTATAGTCATGTAACAAAAATAAGTAGAAATGCTGAAATGTATGTATTTTCTGGCCAAATTGGAATCGATCAAAACAATCATATCCCTACAGATTTTAACCAACAGGTAACAAATACGATGAGTAATATTGTTGAAGTCCTTTCTTCTCAAAGGCTAACACCTGATAATGTAATCAAAATCAACATTTGGGCTACGGAAGAAATCGATTGGAACCATTTCTATGAAATTTGGAATAAAGTATTCGGCATGACACCTCCTTCAATGACAATTGCTTATATTAAAGGATTAGGGTTACCTGAATTAAAAATTGAGTTAGATGTATGGGCTGCTGGTTAAACCCTAAATCAAGAGGGAGTAATTTAATTTTCTGTACACCAAACGAGCCTTAGAAGCGATTCTAAAGGCTCGTTTTTCTAACTACCCCTTTATACCAAAAAGGGCTCAGTTTCCTGAGCCCTCAAATACTTACCCTACTATGTTTTTATATCTGAAGAATTGTCCCAACATTCCACGTTCTCCAAACCCTCTATGCTATCTTTATAAAAGACAGGGTCCTTGCCTGCACGCTTCTGGCGCTTATAATCCTGTAGGGCGGCAAAGGCCACCTTAGATAATAGAAGAATAGCGATCAAATTCACGATGACCATGAAGCCCATAAATAAATCAGCCAAATCCCATACCAATTGAACCTTAGCTACGGAGCCAAAAATAATCATCGCCAAGACGCTGTATCTATAGAATAGTAATACTTTTTTATTGGAGTTCAAGAATTCTATATTGGTCTCACCATAATAATAATTTCCGATTAACGTACTGAAAGCAAACAACAAAATCATGATCGCTAGGGATCCAGAGGCCCACGAACCAATATGTTCGCTTAATGCCGCTTGTGTCAGCTTAATTCCATCCAGCCCTGGCTGTTTATACGCATCAGATAACAAGATAATAAAAGCAGTACTCGAACAAATAAGTAACGTGTCTGTAAGTACACCCAGCGCTTGCATCAGCCCTTGTTTCACCGGATGACTAGTTGTTGCAGTTGCCGCAGCATTTGGAGCACTACCCATCCCCGCTTCGTTGGAGAATAGTCCTCTTTTCACCCCTTGCAGAATGACTGCCCCAAAAGATCCCCCCGCGATTTGTTCAAATCCAAAAGCACTTTTCACAATAAGCGCCAGAATCGCCGGTATTTCCGTAATATTAATTAACATAATAATAACAGCGGCCCCAATATAGATCCCTGCCATTACCACTACAATATATTCGGACATTCTAGCAATACGTTTAACCCCACCAAAGATAACAGCCGCAAAAGCAGCAGCGACTACAAGTCCAAGAATCACCCGATTAGTGCCAAATGAATTCTCAAAGGCCACTGTAATCGTATTGGATTGAACTGCATTAAATACAAGACCAAAGGATAACGTGATCAAAACCGCAAATACCGCGCCCATCCAACGTTTTTTCAGGCCTTGCTCCATATAATAGGCGGGACCACCACGAAATCCAGTCTTGTCCTTCACTTTATACACCTGTGCCAGAGTACTTTCAATAAATCCGGACGCTGATCCAATAATAGCTATGACCCACATCCAAAAAACAGCTCCTGGTCCACCTATTGCGATAGCAATTGCGATCCCTGTAATATTCCCTGTCCCAACCCTTGCTGCCATACTGATACAGAAAGCCTGAAACGACGAAATGGAATCTTTTGACCTTTCATTGGACTCTTTAAGGACCCTAAACATTTCTTTAAACATGCCAAACTGAACAAACTTCGATCGAATGGTGAAATAAATTCCACAAACAATAAGCAGAACCACCAAAATTTTCGACCAAAGAAAGTCATTTGTTGCGCTAATCATACTGTCTAACATTTGTTGCATGTGAATCCGCCTCTCCATTGTGTCGATACCCAGTTGCTGAACCTTAAGTTACATAGTATTTTCAAATATAACAGCCCTTATTTCAAAAGCCAACAAAAAAAATTAGCCAGCGACACCATACCTTACACCGGTGTGAGAGCTATTTCTCCATCTTCATCTGAGTACACAAGCTCCTTTAGATTCATCTAGGTATTATAAAAAAAATGAAAAAGCATCCGGTGCAAGAAATGTATGACTACAATGTATGCGCGTATTTATATCGTGGAGAACATTTGGTTTGATCCCACCGTTGTTTTGAACCATCCAACTATGGGATCGCTTGAGACATCCACTTCCAGTGTTATCTTGAATAATCATAGAGCAGATATTTTCGAGGTATTAATTAGCCACAGCTTTAAAATATTGGTACACCTGATTTAACTTCTTATCATGTTTCCCTTTCGGACTCTCCATATTCCCAAATTCGAAAAACTTCACTTTCTTGATGCCACAATATTGAAATAATGCTTTTCTCATCAGCACTTTATGGGAATTATTCAGCCAATATAAAGGATAGAGGGTCGGCCCCTTCATGCTGGAAATGCAAACCACTGACTTTCCTTTCAGCAGCCCTTCGGGGATGAGGCCACCCTTTTCTCTGTAAGCGAAATTAGAAGCAAACATTTGGTCAATATAACCGAGCAACATCGCGGGGGGACGTCCCCACCAGATTGGATACACAAACACAATTTTATCGGCCTGACGAATCTGCTCCCGATACTTCTCGAGCTTGGGATCAATATGCATGTCTCTTCTACGTTTATTTTCATTAAAGACCAGCACAGGATCAAATTGCTCTTCGTAAAGATCAAGGACCTCTATCTTCGTGATCTTTTGATTCTCATTACTTCCCTGAATGACTTTATTGAAAAAAGCATAACTTAAACTTTTATGATTCGGATGTGTATAGATGACTAAAACGTTCATTGCTCCACCTCTTTAATTATCATTTGATAACAAAATGGTATCACAACCGTTATTTAGTTGTCAAATGATAATTGTATTATGATAATTATTTTGTTAAGGTTTACAATAAGAGGTGATCCTTATGGACAAACAAGCGTTTTTTCAGAAAATTGTTACCTTTACGACAGCAGTCCATGAAGTAACATTTGACTTTACCAAAGATGTTAGACCGGAAGGCATTACGCCCGTTCAATATAGTATTCTGGAATATATTGCGGTTAGCCAGCCTGTTACCCTCAGCCAAATCAGCGATTGTAAGAATATCTCTATGCCGAATACCAGCCGTGAGCTCAAGAAATTAACAGAAAAAAACCTGTGTGAGAAGCTTGATGTCGCCGAGGACCGGCGTAAGCAAATGATTCGGTTGTCTGATGCTGGACAAGCGATGATGAACGAGGCTTTTGAACGGATCGGTGAACGTTTTCTGAACCGGATTAAAGAGGTTCCCCCAGAGGAATTAGCCGAGATTAACCATGCCCTCGATATCCTGCAATCTAAGGTGTTTAGCACCCAGCAATGATCCGAGAAAAAGACAGCAGAGCAGCGGTTCCCCATTAATGGGGGCACCGCTGCTCTGTGTTTTGGGTCGTTGGTTAGCTGACTCAAGACCGATTATTGGCTAGTAAAACCCAACGACTTCGAATCAGCCCCACCTTCAGCTAAATCGCCGAATCGTATTCGTCCACTGAGGCTTTCGGATCCAGATGACGTTATTGGCATATTTTTAGCCTTTTGTGCGTAGTTTCGGACTCCAGCGACGCTATTCCTATGAATCGGGTTCATATTGGGTGTTTTTTATGCCAATAGCTGCTATGCGGTCCGTTGGCATTTCAAATATGCGAAAAAGCTGCATTTAAGGTCAGCTGAGTCCGAAAGACGCTCCCCTTATAATCACCTAATAGAAATAGGCACTCCTCTTAAGGAATGCCTTGATTTGATTATAAGTATTCTTAGCCAGCGAAATAGACTATTTCACCAGTCCGCTGATAAAGGTCTCAAAATTATCAGCCAAACGTGTGATTTTGTATTTGTTATCCCGATCTACATGAATAACCTCAGGTTCGCCATCATTCCCGAATTCGCGGTAATCCAGCATCACCACTTCATTCTCAGAAGGACAATCACAAATCACCACGCCAACTTCAGGATAACGTCCATTTTCAATCACAGTCCGGCTGCCTGAAGCTCCACACAGCGACTTATTCTTATCTCGTCCAATTCCGAGGATACCAGAAATCGTAATAAATTCTCCTGTTCCCGGAATCGGATAACGATTGTTATGAGGAATTCCCCCATTATGTAACTTCATCATATCCACATAGGAAGCAGGCAGCTTGAAAACCAGCTCTTCTTGTACTGAAGTAATCAACGCATCTGAAGGCGGATCAGAGATATATTCTGAGAACGCATACTCGCTGTCATCCCAGAAATTAGTGGTATCCAACGCTATTACAGGCTTCTTTGCAGGTTTGTTTACAGGCTTTCTCGCAGCTTTTTTAGCCAATTTACGTTTGATCCAGCCCAGAAACTCCAATGTGTCTTCATCATCAGGCTCCAGCTGATCGGCAATCGTAAACGCTTTTAAAGCTTCGTCATATCTTTTCAGATAATAATAAGAAACCCCGATACGGTAATGCCAGAGCGGGTCACCTTCACCCTCTTCTTCAATGCTCAAATACTGCTCTAAAGCCTCTTCATATTGACCGAGATTATTAAGCGCCCTGCCCAAATGACTAGTTAGAACATAATCTCTTTCCTCTTCAGGAATTTCCGCGATTGCATCCACGATTTCTTGAAATTCATCTTCCTCATGCCATTCATCCAATTTTGCCAATAACTCATCACTCATCATTAATACCTCCTATTAACGATCACTCAAAATACCTATTAGAAATTATACCATTTCTAACCTATGCCCAGCCAATAACGCATGTCCTAGCCATATCAATCAAAAGACAACTTCCCTTTTTGCTGTGAAAAACAGACCGCAGCGTTTATCTGCGGCCTGTTTTTCGTATACAGAAAACCATTTATTTATGGGTAACTATAATTGCTGCCTTCTATCTTGCCTTTACGACTGCATCCCGTTTTCGATCCTCTGCAGGAACTCTTCAGCGGCACTATAGCCAAGCTGCTTAAGGTACCAATTGTTCGCAGCCGCCTCGATCAGGCCAGCCACGTCACGGCCAGGCTGAAGCTGAATTTCAATATGCGGAATTTGCACGCCAAGATAGTCTGTGAACTGAGGTTCGATTTCGAGCTCATTGTTCAGGGAATTCTCCCGCCATGGTGACAACTCGATGTCGAGTACAATTCGTGTCTCTTCCTGAAAAGCTCTACGCCCGTACTGCCGTACAACGTTGATCAGACCAATACTGCGCAGCGCTAGGAATTCACGGGTCGTTTCATTATGTGTGCCAAGAAGCGTAGCCGGTCCCAGCTTCTTAAGCACAACTACATCATCGGCCACAAACCGATGACCTCTTCTAATGAGCGTGTGAGCGGTTTCGCTTTTTCCGATCCCGGACTTGCCTCTCAATAGGACCCCTATGCCGGACACGTTCACACACACTCCATGAATTGAAAGTTCAGGCGCCAGCGCCTTCACCAGATAAGTATCAATCTTTGCGATGAACTCTGACGTCGTCTCTTCCGTTCGAAGTAGTGGTATACCTTCTTGGTCGCAGAATAAAGTCAAATAAGGAATCTCCTGCTGACCCGTCGTCACAATAAAGCATGGGGGATGATACTTAACAATATTGCCAATATGTAACTTGCGTTGCTCAACGCTTAGCTTTAGCAGATAATTGATTTCTTTGCGGCCCAATACTTGTACTCGCTTCATGGGGAAAAAATCGAAGTAACCCACGAACTCCAGGCCAGGTCTATGTGTCTTTGAGCGAGTAATCTCACGGTCCATGCAGCTAGCACCCGCAAGCACTTCCAGCTTAAACGTTTCCGTAAGGCTTTGAACGGTAATCGATTTCAATGTTGTTCTCCTCCTGTGGCTACGTATTTTGAATACGTAATACGGTTACCGGGATATATTCAACGACGAATAGAATGATTCCTGCAAAAGAAATAGGCAGATCAAGAGATATTAACAACTATGTTCCTTCAAGAAAATTAATAAGGTATATCTCCGGCTGCGTGAGAAATTCTGCAAAACTACATAAATCCGCGTACGTCTGATGTTCCACGTCGTAACAGCCGATCAGGCCTTTTTTCTTCGGATTCCACATAAGCAGCAGATCAGAGTAATTATCTATATCGGCTGACAGACGGAGCAGCTTTTGCCGGCCGATTTTCATTTCAATGGTATCAGTTAATGTGAAAAAGTCGATATATCTAATTTCATATTCATTTTGTGTTAGCTCAATTCGCAGATTTTTTCCAGTAAGAAAGCTAACCAATTCATCAGACAATTTATATTTTCTCAGCTCAAACTTCTTGTTCTCGATATCATGAAATTCAGCCGGCTCTAACGATTTCAAATAGTCAGCCAAAGCTGTATTCTTATTACTCACTGCAATGGTGTACGGGCGATCGCCATCTTTTTCTGCCAAGGTAACGTCTGCGCCACGTTCAATCAAAAATTGTACCATCGCTTGATTACCAATTCTCGTGGCAACTGTTAACGGAGTCGCTTGATAAGGATAGACCATATCGGATTTGTTGTAATTAATGTCCACCCCATGATCCAGTAAATAAGTAACGGTCTTAAGGTCATGATCTGACACCGCTTTGCGTAATACGCCCCCACCATGCTGCTTAATATCTAATCCTAGCTCATGTATGAGCGGGATATTGTTTTTGTTGCCATAGTAGGCCTGCGAATATGCACCTGACTTGACCTGATTAAGCTTGTCCAGTTTAGCCCCTTGTGCTGCAATATAGCGGACGATATCTTCTTTGCAATAGCGAACCGCGAGCAAAAAAGCCGGATTATTCTTCACATTCAGATTTACACCGTGCTGTACCAGCAGCTTTATGACATCCATTCTCTCTGATATAAGCGCCAAATCTAACGGGGTTAACGTAGTATATTGGCTAAGGACGATGCCCTCTTCAATATCCCAGCCTGCTCTAATGGCAGCCTCTAATTCCGGAATGTTTCCATTGTAAATATGCATGGCCATTTGCGGCAGTTCCTGGAACTTCCCTATATCCTTCAGACGGATCATCCATTATCCACTCCTACTTCAAGTATTATGAAGAGTATAGAGAACCGTATAGTAAAAAACAATCCAAACTAAGGATGTTGTTCTAACAAATAGTCCTCATAATATTTAGATCGGCAAGATTCTTGCTGCTATTCAAAAAAATAAAAAGAAGCTCCGTTAATACACGAAGCTCCTGTTTACAATTTATGATGGTAAGTAAAGTTGAAGCAGCTTGCTGTTGGCAGCGAGAAAGCTGGCTATATCCCTCTTTATCCTTGGATGTCCCGTCTCGCCTCTTGCTCGGCAAGAATCTCGTTATCTTCCGCGTTATCCCGCGTCACTTTCTGAACGCCAATAGCGCTATAAGAAATCAAGAGAATAACAGCTATGTAATACCCCTTTACATTTAATTCAAATGGAGCATTGTAAAGACCAATAAAAAACATCGCATACCCGATAATCAAACCCACAAAAGCCATAATTGTGAAGGCCCCTGTGTTTCTCATCCTGTGTTTAGGGTTATCCAAACGAAATTCTTTATCCTCTGTATTGTCCCTGACCACCTTTTGCACAACGATACAGGAAATCGTAATTAACACCATACAAAGCAAATAATACCCTTTTACGTTTAGCTCCCAAGTGTCGTTGTACACTCCCAAACAGAATAGAAAAAGTCCTGCCCCCAATGCAAAATACGATGCCCCCGTAAAAGCAGCCGTGTTGCGTTTGCGATATCTCTGATTCATCTGATAATTCCTCTCCCACTACAGACTTGAATGATGATATATCCTTCTCCACTATACCGTGGAACATCGGTAAAATTCTACCATGAATCAGGTTGTTTTAGGGAATTTCAGGAATTTTTTTACTATACAATTATAAAATAACGCAAACACCGAAAGGACGGCCTCAGTCCCGTACAATATAGGACGAAAACCGCCTCCCGCGATCTCTGCAACATATATTAGAAAAATGCTACTGCCTTTCCTGATCCACCAATTGCTGCTGTGCGAGACGAATCATTTCGCGGACCATCGATCCACCAATTTTACCGCCGATCTGGCCCACCGATTCTGTGCTCAAATGACCATTTTGACCGTGCTCCAAAGGGACACCCAGTTCTTTTGCGACTTCGTATTTCACATCATCAGGCCGCTCCGGATCTACATCATACCCCTCGCGCCGCATCACTTCCGCTTTAAAAATTTGCATTCCGCGGCTGGCTCCCGGCACTGCATATTTCCTGTTTCTTCTAGACATCCTTATCCCCTCCCAAACCTGTTTTAAATAACATGCCCGGAAAACGGAACCTCCACCCTTATTGACTTGCCCCGATTATTTCCAAGCAGGGCGCCGTTGCAACGCGGCATTCGTAGCACGCAAGGTTACAGCCCAAAATAAAAAAGCCACAGCACTAACAGAAGCTCCAAGCCAACATACCCCGTTCCAGCCATAGTGAGAATATATTTGAGTGGAGGCAATCGATCCGGTAGCACTTCCAATGGAGTAAAAAACCATATACCCTGCGGTGAGCCGACTACGTGCCTCCATGCGCAAGGTAAGTATGATACTTTGATTGGTGACATGCACCGCCTGCACAGCCAAATCAAGCAGAACAATACCAACGACCAATGCCAACAGCGACTGCTCCGTAAAACTGATAAACCACCATGATATCAACAATAGAAGTAATGCTATGCCTGTCGTTCTCTGTCCATGACCCTGATCAGCTAGCTTTCCCGCCCGCGCAGCAGCTAATGCTCCCACAATTCCCGCCAGACCAAATGCCCCAATTGCAGTATGTGAAAGTGATAACGGCGGAGCACTAAGAGGCAAGACCACAGAAGTCCACAGAATACTGAAAGCAGTAAAAATCAGCAAAGCCAGAATAGCGCGGATACGCAATACTCTCTCTTGCACAAACAACATAAACACTGAACTAAGCAGCTGAGCGTATGACAGTGTTTTTACCTCACGTTCCACATTTGGCAACACCCTAAATAATGTACACACCATACAAAGCATTAAAGCAGCAGAAACAAGGTATACGGAACGCCAACCTGCAAGATCTGTAAGTATTCCTGAACTGGATCGCGCAAGAAGTATTCCAATCACAATTCCACTTGTGACCATGCCTACGACTCGCCCGCGTTCGGCAGGGGCAGCCATTGTCGCCGCGAACGCAACAAGCGTCTGTGTTACAACAGCGAGTAGTCCCACTGAGGCCATACCTACGAATAGTACCGTGCTGGAAGAGGCAGTACCCACGATAATCAAAGCCACCACAGATAATAACATCTGGCCGATAATCAGGCGGCGCTGATTCAGTAAATCTCCTAGTGGCACGAGCAGTAACAGCCCCACTGCATAAAAAATCTGCGTGATAGTAATAAGAATACCAATGGTTGAATAATCAATACCAAATTCTCTCGACAAATGATCAAGCAACGGTTGTGCAAAGTAGATGTTTGCAACCGACATCCCGCAGACAACGGCAAACAAAAGTGTCATATAACGAGGCATCGAGGAAGCATGAATAGAATCAGATGGCGTATGCGTCTCTTGTGACGAAAGCTTCTCTTTAGTCCCTTGCATTTTGGACACACCCTTTCTCTGTTAAATTTAAATCGCAAACACATTACATACCGATCAGTATGTTATTGTGCTCAGTAAATTTATCTCACAAAACAAATGATGTCAACATAAATATTTGATGCCACCGACTTTCATTTGACAATTTATACGACTAGTTCTAGTATTATAAAATACTGTTCGGTAATCAATTATTGAAATCAAATATAAAGAGGGGTGTTATAATGGCTCGAACCCGTGAATTTGACGAGGAAAAAGTATTAGAATCAGCTATGGAGCTATTTTGGGAGAAGGGATATGAGGCTACCTCATTAAGTGATTTAACTTCCAGAATGGGCATCCAACGCCCCAGTATATACTCAGCTTTTGGAGACAAAAAAGAATTGTTCGAAGCTGCGCTACGTAAATATACGATGTCCCATGCTTCTCGTGTCCGAGCCCAACTTCAAAGCAATCCATCCGTGAAAAAAGCCTTTCGTAGTTTTTTTGAAGATGTGGTGGCGGAGGAGTATTCAGGCAGTGTGAACCGAGGATGTTTTTGCATCAATACAATGGTCGAACTGGCACCTCATGATGAGAAATTCGAGATCCTTACAAGAGAACATCAAATGTATCTATCGGTCATATTTCAAGAAACTATTGAACGCGGTATACAATCAGGTGAGCTTAAGGGTGGTGTAAATGCGAAGGCCTTGGCACAAGCACTAATCGTATCGCTAATAGGGCTTACTGTACTCTTGAAATCCCGCCCGGAGCGATCCTTTGTTGATAACGCGATAACAATGATACTTACTTCGCTTGATTGATTCAGAGTCTTGATTTAAGTCAATGCCCGACATAGTACTCCTAATTACAATGAAATAAAAGTCCTTTAGGAGGCTATCTTATGGCTATCTCAGAAAAAGACCTGTCGAATCAGCGCAAGTCCGCTTTAACAGCTGGAATATCACTGATCATCATGACCATTGCTTCATTTTTTTCATATGGCTTTGTCCATGGGACTCTTGTTGTGCAAGGCGATGCCAGTGCCACATTTATTAACATCGTATCTTCCAACAACCTTTTCAAAGGGGAAATCTTGGGCTGGATCATCATTATGATTGCTGACATTCTGGTCGCCTGGGCGTTTTATATGTTTCTAGAACCCGTCAACCAAAATCTTTCATTACTCGGCGCATGGCTCCGTTTAACCTATTCCGCTATATTGGCAATCTCTATCTTAACCTTGATATTTGTGCTGCTGCTCACGGGAAACACAAATGGCTTTTCCACATTAACAATCGAACAAACTCAAGCATTTATGATGTTATTTCTGGATGCATTTCAATTCATTTGGTCTATGGGGTTAATCGTTTTTGGCGGGCATTTGTTAATAGTGGGCTATGTGGCTTTAAAATCCGATGTCATTCCTAAAGTAATCAGCATCCTGCTGCTGCTTGCTTCAATAGGCTATATTATCATTCATCTAAGCAAAATGTTTCTCCCACAATATGAGGCAGTCATTACAACACTTAATTTTATTTTTACTATTCCTATGATTGTAGGAGAACTAGGCTTTGGGATATGGCTACTGCTTAGAGGTGGAAAAATCCCCAAAAGTGTATAACGATTTTGCTATTCATCACCGGAATGAACCCGCTTCTTAATTCTACTTAATGACTCTGGCGTAATCCCCAAATAACTGGCTAGTTGATGTTGGGGGACACGGGTAAGTAAATGAGGTCTTTTTTGTAACAAGGCTTTGTAACGTTCTTCAGGATTGGAAGCAATAAAGGAAGTCAACTCATCCTGAACCTCACCCAGGTTTTCCTCTACCATTTTGCGTATCATGGTTTCCAGCTGAGCGTGTTTATGGAGCATATCCTGTTCCGCATTAAGATCACCAACCACCAATATGCTGTCTTCTAGGCAGGTTAAGGTGTACGCTGAGGGTCTACTCTCTTGATGCCGATTAAAAATCGAAACCGCTTGCTCTTCCGTATAAAAATTAGATGTGACTTCTTTGCCCGATTCATCTACCGAGGACTGCCTCACACATCCCTTTAACACAAAAAAACATTTTGAGGGAACGTCTCCTTGTCTAAGGAGTACCGTTCCCTTCTTGTATTCCTCAATAGGAATACCTTCAACAATATCCTGCTGTTCCATTTCGTTAAGAGATGTAAATTTACTCATATACTTATACAATATGCTTTTCATTTATCTCTCCAATCTCATTGCACGACCTCATATAAAGATACCTCTAACCGCTGAATAAAGTGTGACCAATCACCCGTTGTGTACAGCAGAAGCCGATGCATCGCACGCGTACAGGCTGTATAAAAAAGCTTGCGTTCGCTTTCCCGATCATACGTCTGTGTGGAAGCATCATAAATCAGTACGGCGTCGAATTCAACCCCTTTTGCGAGATAAGCGGGAATTACTAAAATGCCCTTCTCAAAAGTGAGCGTCTCCTTCGTAATAAGCCGCAGAGCTTCGCATCCTTGTTTCTTTAATTCTTCATAGGCCGCACGGCTTTCAGCTGCAGTCTTGGTAATAACGGCAATAGAGTCGAGCCCTTCAGCCATCAGCGCCGCGAGATCCTCTTTAATTCTTATCGCCCGCTCTACGTCGCTACTCGCCTTCACTAGGAACGGCTTCTCACCCTCTCTTTCAAAAGGTACGATCTCCTCCTTAGGCAGCAACGCCTTCGTAAACTCCACAATCTGACGAGTTGATCGATAACTTCGAATTAGACGGATCAGGCTCGTTTCATCTTCCCCATAAAGCCGGATCAAAGGCGAATCCACCTCGTGCAAATTCGTTGCTTGCGGGAAAATCGCTTGGCCGAAATCGCCGAGCACAGTCATGCGCGCGCGGGGAAACAGCTGTTTGAGAAACGCGTATTGGAACGGCGAATAATCCTGGCCTTCATCGATAAACAGATGCCGCACCTCTGTGTTCATACGAGTCCCCTCGACAAGTTCTTTTAAATACAGGAATGGAGTCGCATCCTCGCAAAAGAGTTCATCGCGGCTCAGCTTTTCCTTCGTTTGCTTACAAATTTCCAGCCACTGAGCAGGTACCTCAGTCTCGTTCGTCATTCTTCGATAAATGACATCGTCGCTATATAACTGATTGTATAACCCAATCGTATCTATGAACTTAAGCCGTTTGGTATCCCGTCTCAGCGGTTTAAAGTGCTCCTTCACAATCATGCGGCGCAGCAGTTCTTCTTCCTGCAGACCAAAGTCAAAAACATTCTCTTCCCCTTGATCCTGATTAGGAAAATCCCCATAGTTCTCAAGATACTGAGTCGTAAAATCAAAGACGGCTTCTTCCCGCCGATATTTCTTAAGTATCTCACTGTAAGCTTCGGCATACTGATCGGTATCGAGGTAATCAAGCTCATCTTGAACCCAGAATGCCTCCTGTTCCTGACGCTCCAGCGAAGCCAACTGACGCAGTAGCCATTCACGCAATAAAACGATGCGATTAGCCAAACGAATGGAGCTATCATAGCTGTAAAATTGTGATTTCATCTGCTCCGCAGTAATCAACTCGCGATCCCGAAAACGGATACTATGAAACAACATCCCTTCCTTCCCTAACCACAACGCATAGTTTTGCAGAGCATGCAGAAAAGCTTCTGAAGCTTTATACTGCATTCCAGTTAGGCGCGCTTCATACTCTGGAGAAGCTTTGGACGTCAGTACAAATTCAATCTGCTCGAACGGGTCCTCTAAACGAACCGTAGATCCGAGCCAATAATCAACATACTCCTGAAAGGTTGTTTGCTGCATATTCTCCTCGCCAAGCTCGGGAAGCACCGTAGATACATAACTGTTAAACATCGGATTAGGCGAAAAAAGAACAATCTGATCTGCCTTGAGCCTATCACGGTGTTTATATAGTAAATAGGCTACCCGTTGCAGCGCTGCGGATGTTTTTCCGCTGCCCGCCGCCCCCTGCACAATTAGCATATGGCTACTGTCGTTGCGGATAATAGCGTTCTGTTCCTTCTGAATAGTCGCCACGATGCTCTTCATTTGTGAATCCGCACCCTTACCAAGCACCTGCTGAAGTAATTCATCACCGATCGTTAAGCTCGTATCGAACACGTTCTGAAGCTGACCCTGACGGATCTGGTATTGCCGCTTCAGCATCATTGTCCCCGAAATTTGTCCTCCGGGTGTATCGTAAGAGGCGGCGCCTGGCGAATGGTCATAATACATACTTGCAATAGGTGTCCGCCAGTCATATACCAGAAAGTTGACACCTTCTGCATCGATGAAAGACGCCACCCCGATATAGATTTGCTCATTAGAGTTCAATCCATCTTCTTGAAAGTCCATTCGTCCAAAATAGGGTGACGGCAGCAGCCGTTTCATGTTCTTATAACGCTGCATCCGTTGGCGGTGGCTACGCTCCCGCTCAGACAACAATGCTTCCTGCTGTTTTATACTGTAAAAGGTCTCCTCGAAATCCTCATGTGTGCTCGTATTGACCGTAACTTCCTCCCAAAACTGCTTGCGGATGTCCGTCACCTGTTCACGTAATCCTGTCACTTCCGGTTCCAGCTCGCCAATCTTTGATTGCAATTCTTCCGTGACCAAATCTAGCCGTTTCTGTTCTCCCTGCCAATCTTTTTCGTTTAACATTTTTACTAACACGCTCCTTTTCAAGGTTGTTATCAAGAAGCAAAAATACAAATTTGACAAACTGCTAATCCGCATGGTATTATTAATGTATAAATAAGATGTAGTAAATCTGTCTAAAATACACGTATTAACAGTGATCTTCTCATATTATCACGTTATTTCGTTGTGCGCAAATTATATATTAAGAAGAACCGGCAGCTCATGCTGGTTCTTCTTTTTTATTCCTTTTCACAAAGAGTATCCGTTCTCCTGAGTTTACTGATTTTCAGCCTTTAAAGCAGACTTTCGGACTCCAGTGCAGCTATTCTTTATCCTGAGCTTCATTCTAGGCATGTTTTAGGCTGATAGCGACTGTGGGGTCCGCTGTGTCCGATAGCGACTTCACCCGCGGATGAGTTCAATTAAACAGGGAGACCTAACAGCCATTTGATGACTGTTAGGTCTCCCTTATTCCTTATCTTATTTGTTTGCCAAAAAAGCATCAATTTGAGTTTGCAGTTCGGTTTGGATTTTATCAATGCCAGCGGACTTCAGTTGCTTGTTCAGATCTTCAAGACCTTTATCGATATCTTTAATTACGCCGTATTCGAGCGGAATCGCATAACGGAGCATTACGTTACCAATGTTGGCAATTTCCGTTTTCACTTTGCTGTTATCGAATACAAAGGTTTCAAGCGCGTAGTGATAGACATTTGCTTCCCAGCCTTTAGCCAGATCGTTTGCTTCTTGCGGGAATGCTTCATTGTCACGGTTAAGTGGCGAGTTGAAGTTCCAGTTAGAGAAGCCCATAAAGTTCGGATTCTTTTCAAGTGCTTTATATTTGTCATCGCCAACCGCTTCGTAATGTACACCGCTAAGGCCGTACATCATCAGGTCGTGCAGTTCTTTATCATTTTGCATCAGATCGAGGAACATCAAGGAGCGTTCCACATTTCTGGAAGTAGCGTGGATCGAAGTACCGTTTTGTGTTGAAATTGCCACTGATTTCTTCTTGCCTTGGTTGATGTCAGCCAAAGCTACTTCATAAGGGGAATTCTCTTGGCGCATCAAAGCCATAAGTGCTCCAAGTGTTCCGTTGTTGTGTGTAATCGATGCTGTTTTGCCTGCTTTAAAATCGGCCTGATGATCATTTTTACTGTTAAGGACGTTTTTCGACCATGCATTGTTATCAGCAAGATCTTTGTAATATACGAGTAGATCTTTAAACTCTTGGGTTTCATATACGTTAAATACTTGCCCTTTTTCATCCGTCAATTTGAAAGCAAACGGAAGGTCGAGATCAAACATATTCCATTCGTTTTGCTGCTTCAGCAATACACGGTCCAAATTATGAAATTTCCAGTCTCCTGTTTCCGGAGTGAACGGTGTAATTCCTTTTTCGTTTTGCGCTATGGTTTTCAAGTAAGTGGCATACGCTTCTGGGCTGTTGATCTCAGGAAGATTGTATTTCTTACGCAAATCCTCACGGTACAAAATCAGTTTTTCAACGGATTCCCCTCTGTTTTGTGGAACCATGTACAGTTTGCCGTTTACTTTAGCCTGATCCCAGCTCACATCAGACATGGCTGCTAAAGTCTGCGGCATATATTTGGTAAGCAGCTCATCAGTCAATTCCAGGAATCCGCCTTTCAACGCCTGGTCATTGTAGCCAGCCCAGTTTGCCGAATAGATGAGGTCAAAATCTTCATTTGCTGCCAGCTTCAACGGATATTTTTGCGCCCAGTCCGACCAATCCAGGAACTCGCCCTCTACAGTAGCATTAATTTTTTCTTTCAGCTTTTTATTAATCTCAGCAAAAACGCTATCATAGTCTATCGGTTTAGGGCCAACAAAAATCATTTTCAGCTTCACTTCTTTTGAGGTATCAAGGGTGTCTGAGGTAGTTGCAGGTTCTGAGGTGTTCGTAGTGTCGCTTCCCCCCTCTGACGCATTATTTGTAGCCTGTGCAGAAGTATTAGCATTGTTGTTTCCACCACCACATGCACTTAGAATCATTACGAAGGTTAAAACGAGCGCTAGCATTATCAATCTATTTCTCTTCAGCATCTCAAGCCTTCCCCCTTGTGTTTAATTATATTGATAAACCGAGTGTCCCCGGGTTCATCCTTTCACAGCACCAATCGTCAAACCTTGGACAAAATACCTCTGCACGAATGGATAAGCCAGCAAAATCGGGCCAGTGGCCACAACTGTCATCGCCATTTTCAAACTCTCGGTTGGGATCGATGTCGTTACGACTGCCCCTGCACCCATCATCGCTTTGCGCATGCCATCCATATTGCCTAGCATTTTATACAAATAATATTGAAGCGGCATCAAGTTTTCATTCGATACAAACAGCAATGCATTGTACCAGTCATTCCAGTAGGCTAGCGCTAGAAACAATCCAATGGTAGCTAACGCCGGCTTGGACAGCGGCAGGATTAGACGAGCATAGATCTTAAAGTCGCCTGCGCCGTCAATTTTTGCTGATTCTACAATCGCTTCCGGAATGCTGCCCATAAAAGACTTCATAACAATGATATAAAAGACATTGAGCATCATCGGAACCACTAAGGCCATCAGCGTATCCTTCATATGCAGGTAGTTGACCATAAGCAGATACCACGGAACTAAACCGCCGCTGAACAAAGTCGTAAAGAAAAAGAAGAATGAAAATTTATTGCGCCACTTAAAATCTTTTCGGGATAGCGCATAAGCAGTCATCGAAGTCAGAAACAAGCCAAGCACCGTGCCGAGTATAGTAACCCCTATTGTCACTATATAGGCTTGAATCATCTGTTCGGGATACTTAAACAAAATGCTGTAGGCCTCGGTTGAGAAGGCCGTCGGTATAAATTGATAACCATCCGTTAGGATTTTGGTTTCTTCCGTAAAGGATGAAGATACGACAAGTATAAAAGGGAAAATACATAAAACTGAGAGAAAAATCAGGGACACATAACCAATACCTGAAAATATTTTACGATCGAGCTGCTTCATATCGTTACCTCCATTATGAAAGACTTAACTCCTGATACGATTAGAACAGAGCGCGGTCTTTGTCGTATTTACGGACAGCATAGTTCACTGACATGATCGTCGCAAAGCCAAGAACGGACTGGAAAACACCAGCTGCAGCTGACATGCCGATATCATTCGAAGTAATCAGTGACCTAAATACGAAAGTGTCGATAACGTCTGTCGAGGAGAACAGCAAGCCGTTGTTGCCGATCATATTATAGAACATCCCGAAATCACCACGGAAAATATTTCCGACCGCCAGCAGCACCAGAATAATAATCGTCGGATACAAATTTGGAATGGTTACTTTCATAATTCGCTGAAAAATATTAGCCCCATCAATTTCGGCCGCTTCATACATTTCTGTATCTATCCCCGTAATCGCAGCCAAGTACATTACCGTTCCGTATCCGAGACTTTTCCATGCAGAAACTATAACCAGGATATACGGCCAATAGGAAGGCGTATTATAAATATCGACAGGCTGGAGTCCGATACCTCTGAGCAAAGCATTCACGGTGCCAATATCATAATTGAGCAGGTTATAAGCAATCGCTCCGACAACGACCCATGAGATAAAGTAAGGCAGGAACAACGCCGATTGTGTGATTTTGCGGAACCATTTACCACCGACCTCAAACAACATAATCGCTGCAAAAATTTGCAAACTGTTATTGACGACGATAAACGCAATGTTATATAGTGCTGTATTTCGTGTTACCCGCCAAGCATCGCCTGATTCAAAGAAAAAGCGGAAGTTGTCGAGTCCGTTCCAGGCACTTCCAAAAATACCGCCCGCGTAATCGTAATGCTTGAAGGCAATAATAATACCCGCCATCGGGACGTAGGCAAACAGAAGGAAAAAAGCAACCGCCGGAGCCAGCATCAGCAAGAGAACCCTGTAATTTTTCAAATCGCTCCAAAATGTATGCCCTTTCATCTTTGCACCCCTCTCTTCTCTATATCTCTCATTATAAAAGGGCGAAGACGCTTAGATAATTCAGCGAAACAACTAAACATAATACTAATTCAACGATTCGACAAAAAAAGGTTAGCGGATAAACCAAAAACACCCGGCAGCGATTCTCCAATAACAGAAAAATCATCGCCGGGTTTTCATTTCACCGCTGTTTTGTTAGATTTTATTTTTCTTCCGGTACTCGCCGGGCGACATGCCCATGTAGTGCTTGAACTGTCTGTTAAAATAAATAATATTTTTATATCCGGCTTGTTCCGCAATCTCATACACTTTCTTAGTCGGATCTTCGAGCAGCTCGCATACCCGTTTCATCCGTAATTCACTTAAAAAATCGCTGAATAAACTGTTGGTTTCAAGCTTGAACAAATGACCCAGATAGTTAGGCGTAAAATCGAAGTGGGCGGCCACTTCGTTCAGCGTTATTTTTTGATCTAATCTTTCTTTCACATATTCCGTGATTTCATCAATTAACTTCCGCTTTTGTCTTTGCCGTTTCAAATAAAGCAGCTCCGACAACTCAAAGAACCTTCTTCTCAGCCACGAGAGAATATCATGCACCGTTTCGAACTGAAACAGCACAAAGGGATGATGCGAATCCCAATTTAAAATCTCGTATAGATGCTCGTTCATTTGCTGCAGATCGGCATGAAGCTTGGAGGTAATTCGAATAATGATATCGTAGATGTCGTTTTTCTGGGAGAGCGGACTGTCCCCGGCAAACAGCTTCAGCAAACAATCATCAATGGTGGTAAGGTCGTAGTCGAGCATCGCTTTAAGCATCCGGTCCACAATAACCTCTAAATCTGAGGCGATTTTTTCCTTCGGGCTCCATTCCGAAGCATCTTGGATGATTCTGTTTTTCCCAACAATCCATTTAATACTTAAAGCAGCCTGAGCTTGCCGATAGGAATCATGCAGCTTACCCAGTTCTGTTGTGTACATCCCTCTTCCAATCGTAATTGAACAGGAGAACTCCTGATAGAATGACCGAATGAGCTCTTCCATCAAAGCGGTAAAATATTGTTCCTGAACCGCAGCTAGGATCACAAAATGATAGTCATAGGTTGTGATGACCATGCCTAAATTTTGATCTTGCGCGAACTTCCGGATAAACTGATTGGCGGTGCTGCTCCATAAACTCCGCTCTTCTTCCGTCCAAGTTTGGATTTTCCGTGCCATATCGTCGATCTCGACGATGGCGACCGCCGACGCGCCTTGTAAGTATAACGTGAGAACGTTGTGAATGTGCGTCTCGACCTGCCCCGGGGCAGTCTCGTTAAACCAGCGCAGCAGCAGCTCCTGATTCACAAGCGTCAGTGTTTCCGACAAGGAAATATGCTGCTTCCTCTCCTTCTCAATCTTGGCGCAGAGTTCAGTCAGCGTCTTATTCAACTCGTCATCATCGACGGGTTTAAGCAAATAACCGGAGGCATTTAATTGAATCGCCTCTTTGGCATAGTTGAAATCCTGATGTCCGCTAATAAAAAGCAGATGGACCTCAGGGTTAATCTCCTTCGCTTTCCGGGCAAATTCCACACCTGACATAATCGGCATGCGGATATCGGAGAGAATGATATCAACGCGGTGCTGCTCCATCATTTTTAAAGCGGAAAAACCGCTCGTTGCCGTTCTCACGCTATGCAAAGGCAAATGATCACTGCCCGCCACCCGCCGTCTCAGCCATTCCAAATCGATCACTTCATCATCCACCAGCAGAACGTTGATCTCCATCGCCATACTATTTACTCCCCCATAACTTCCCGGATTTCCGCATTATCCACCGGTAAGATAATTTGAACGGTCGTTCCTGCCCCAAAGTAACTGCCGATATGAATGCCGAAATCATTGCCGTATCTCAGCTTGATTCGTTCCTCCACGTTTCTCAGTCCATAGCTGCTCGAATGGAATGAGCTCGAACGCATATTTCGCAGTGTGTCCGCCCGCATACCAATTCCGTTATCGATGACCTTAAGCTCGATGCGTTCACCCAGCCGTTTTCCGGTAATCCGGATCGCAATCGTCTCCCCAAACCAAGCATGCTTGAATATATTTTCTACAAATGGCTGCAAAATCAGCTTGATGATGGGAACCTGTAAAATATCAGGATCAATATCATAATAAACCTCAAAAGCATCGGCATACTTTACCCTCTGAATTTCAAGGTACATCCTTACCTGCTCCAGCTCTTTTTCAAGAGAGATATAGACATGTCCTTCATTCAAGGTGAGGCGATAGAATTTAGAAAGACCTTGTACCATCTGTGTAACCTTCTCAACTTCGCCCAAATTGGCCAAGCTGCCAATGGTCGACAATGTATTGTACAAAAAGTGCGGACTGATCTGAGCTTGAAGCACATCCAGTTCTGCTTGCTTTTTCTGAATACCTTGCTCATAGACGTTCTGGATTAAGTCCTGGATGCTAGTCGCCATCTGATTAAAACTATTAGCAATGTAGACAAATTCATCGTTCCCGGCAAACCCAATTCTTTTATAAAAATTCCCTTCCTGAAACGACCGGACCAAATATACGATTCGCTTAATTTTTTTGCCTGATATGCGGGCAACGAGGAGGCCGATCACCGCCATGACTAAAAAGCTGATTAAACAAACAGTGGTGATCACCTTCTGCATTCGGCTAGCATCTTTATTTAAGTATGCACGCGGCACCCGTACCTCGATAGCATAGTCAGACAACGGAATATCTTCACTAATGATCAGATAAGCATCTTGCTTCGCATGTTCATCGACAATACCTTGTTCATAAAGCGTTAATCCACTAACCCTATCCACTAGGCGAAGGTCTATGCCCTGTTCAATTGGAAAAGTATCGAAATTGCCAAAAAGCTCGTCAATTCTCGCCGTGACGCGAATATAACCAATAATCGACGGGCCTCCCTTGGAAGAAACCAGCTTGCGGAAATACGAAATATTGCTTAGTTCACTGTCGCTGTCCGCCTGAAGCCACAAGCTGTCTTTGTTATTGGCAACGATCGACTTGAACCATTCCTTATTTTCAATAACCTGATCAGAAAGAATATAATAATCGCTTCTACCGATAGGTACAGACATATCATCACCGGGGATTTCAAGCATCGTCTCATTCGCGGTATAAAGCACAAGTCTCAGATTGTTCCCATACAATTGCAGAGGGGCTTTCATATAAGGAACGATGTCATCCCTCATTTTGAGCATGTTTTCCAATGCATCTCCCCTAAACTGCAGAGCATTCTGAAAATTCGTATTGAGAAACAGCGAGTTAGTCATTCGTTTGATTTCATCTGTCTGATATTCGATATTGTTCCTCGTCTGCTTCAAAGCTGTCCGGACATTCGTTTCCGCCATTTCCGTTCTGGACTCTACGAGCATCGTATAAGCTATATAACCCACCAATACATCTGTCAGCAATACTAGAATGAGGTACGGTATCATCATCTTATAGGTGAACGGAATATACTTTTTACTAAATAAAAACCTCTCCATACCCATGCTCCCTTGTATCCGAGTCAATGCTAACGTTGTTTTCATCCATTCTACAATGCAATGAAAGCGGTTACTAGATATTGTGTTTGGAAAATGGGCTTTAGAGCAACACCCTGTTTTCCAATATATTTTTCAGACTGATATGAGATTTTGAAGGTCCCAACTTTATAAGGTTGTCTTGGAATTCAGCTAACTCCTCAATCGACGCGGTTTGCACCTTTATGAGATAATTATATTCACCGCTAATCCGATATAAATCGGTAACTTCCATAGCATTTTTGCAAAAATCCGTAATCTCTTGGCAATGTTCTGTTTTTAATAGAATAAACGTAGTTGTGCCCCGATCCAGATCTCGTAGATTAAAAGCTGTATGATACCCAGAAATGATATTCCTTTCCTCCAGCTTGATCATTCGTTCTTTAACAGAGGGTTGTGACATCGAAACCTCTTTGCTGATTTGTGAAATGGACATTCGGGCATTGTACTGAAGTAATTGCATAATCTTTTTATCAATGTCATCTATAAGTTGTTCCATAGCAAGCGCCTCCTAGACCCATTTTATAAAATAAACTGATTCCACTAAAATACCTTAAATTTAATAACCATATTACTACAAAACACTTATCTTATATATATATATCATATTTTAATACAACTATAATAAATATATATTAAAGTTGGGAGCGATTATAAATGAGTGTAAAAGGCCTTGCACATGTAGCAATTCAAGCCAAAGACTATAAAGCAACTATTTCATTCTATATTGACGTTTTAGGATTTAAGCTAGGTCATCATTGGAGTCTGCCATCCTTTCAGATCAAAGAAGCCTCCATGCTGATTTCACCTGACCGCAGAACCTGCATTGAGATTTTTGATAATGATGCAGTCATCGCCGCTCAAGGAAAAAAAGCCTTGTCTGATGAAGATATAGCGCACGGAGCGTTATTACATCTTGCCTTCTATGTAGATAATGTAGAGGAGATGTATCAAAAAGCCCTGGCACATGGGGCAAAAGCTTTTATAGCACCGGACTCTCTGTCTCTGGGCGAACCGCCTCTTCTAATAAAAAACGCGATCATTCACAGTCCCAATGGAGAAGTTATTGAATTTCTTGAAGAGGTTGATTTTGATATGTCCAGCAAAGTTCATGTAGAATAAACGCTAGGGAGGGTTATGAATTATAAAACATACCATTCTCAGTAAAAAGTCGCTTTTCCTCTTAATTTTTTTGATATTTCTTATAGGAGTCTACTTTTTATTCTTTGGACTTCCGTGGAAGTCTCTGGCTTTAAAAAAGCAATTTGAAATCTATTTAGAAGATAAATATCAAATCGATTTCCAGCTGGGTAAGATGGATTTTGATTTTATACATCGCACTTACCTTTCTTATGCCCATCCAGTAAATGATCCCACTCTGATTTTTTATGTAGGTCAAGATATTGAAAGCAAGGAAATTCAGGATCTTTATAAATATCAAGTTGATAAACGAAATGCTGGGAGAAAGTAAGAGAATTTGAAGCCAACTTCTAGCAGATGAAGAAGGAATGATCGTATTGATTGTGATTCAAGCCATCGCTTGGCTCATCGCCTTCGCAGCCTTGTTATCCATGGTGTCGATTGTGCTGGTGAGCTGGAGGAACGGGATATCGCCGATGCCTACGTCAAAATCTGTACGCTCGGCTGTTGCCGTTGAGGTGAATCGGATTCCGGGATATAGCAGCATTGTGGAGGCGGGATCGGGTTGGGGAACACTTGGTATGGATGTTATTCGCCAATGTCCAGGCAAAAGGCTGACAGGCATTGAAAATTCCAGTATTCCCTTATGGACATCCCAGTTGCTTACTAGGTTCGGCACACGTATGCTGCGAGCAGCCAAAGGCCAGAATCTACTCCACGGAAGGCTCCGTTATGTACGTGGGGATATTTATAGCAGTTCTTACGAGCATGCGGATATTGTTCTTTGTTACTTATTTCCCGGAGCGATGAAACCGCTGGCGGAAAAGTTCAAGCGTGAGCTACTGCCGGGTGCGGTGGTTATTAGCATTTGTTTTGCCCTTCCAGGCATGCAGCCTGTCCGTACCATAACATGCACGGACACACTGCGTACCAAGGTATATGTATACACTTTTTAATTCAGGATTACCCCACTACTTCTTTTCAGTTAAGGTGGTAATTCTGGATTTTTTTCAGTTTATCCACTTGAAACTCCCCTTGCCAAAAACAATGAATTGCACGGACTTTATACCACTACCGAGGTAAGTGATTTGTCCAGGAGAATGAATTTTATCCTAAATATAACTTTTTGTATGTCTTCTCCATCTAATTATACAGAGGGCCCTCAAGGAGGAAAAATCATTTGCTGGAAAACGAACTGGATATCAAAAAAGCGCAGAAAGGCGACCACGAGGCGTTTACCCGTCTTTTCAGGCAACTGGAATCCCAGTTGTACAGATTAGCCAAAACCATTCTGCTAAAAGATGAAGATTGCGCGGATGCTCTTCAGGAAACAACACTGAAGGTGTATAAAGGGTTGGCCAACCTTAAGCAGCCTAAGTTTTTCAAAACCTGGGTTATACGCATCCTGATTAATGAATGCAATCAGTTACTTCGTATGCGAGAACGAACTATAGCTGTGGCGGAAATTCCCGAGGAACCGGTCGTTTCCTATGTGCATTTTGAAGATTCAGGCAACGTAGACCTGCAAAGCTTCATTAATCAGTTGGACGAATCCCTGCGGCTTGCTATCGTGCTTTTTTATTATGACGATTTATCCATTAAGCAGATTGCAGATGTGCTCGACATCTCCGAGGGAGCGGTCAGGGCGCGACTCCATCGCGCACGGAGATTGTTGTCCAAACAGATACATCCTGTGCCGGAGGAGGGTCTTGCTAATGAATAATAACAATTTAGAAAAGCAGATCAGGGAGCTAGGGAAAGCTAATATACAGGAGCTTCCTCCTTTACTACGATCACGGCAGGATTCGATTTATGCATCGCTGGCCACCATTGTCCAGGATCCTGTGGAAAAGGAAAAGAAAAAGCGGATTTATCCAAAAATCACAGCTGCTGTGACTGCGGCGATATTGTTAAGTGTTATGCTAACGGCTATCTATCCGCCTACGTTGGCCAATGCGCTCAAGCAGCTTCCCTTGATAGGTGGTATTTTTGAACGGGCAGAAGATATAGGATTACAAGCGGCCCAGCGTCTGGGACTGACTTCCCGTCTAAACAGCAGTGATACGCATGAAGGGATCACCTTGTCTGCCGAAGAGGCTGTATTTGATGGCAGCCGGTTGGCATTCTCGGTGAAGCGTGAGGGAGAAGAACTGGAAGGTAAGCTAGCCGGAGTAACGATTGGAGCGGATGGGAAGCCTTTTCTAGCGGAAGGTGCGATAACCTCTGCAGAAGTATTGATCGACGGGGCTTCCCTGGAGCAATTTTCAGAAGGTCTCTGGAAAGCTATGCCGTTTCTAAGCTGGATAGAAGGTGCTGAAAGCAACACAGCTATTTTTAGACTAGTGGATTCCTCGAATTCGGGGATCTCCAACAAACCTTTTCCTGATCGATTTGTATTGACCGTAACCCTTGACTTAAACGGTATTGATGAACCGTTTGTTCTCCAAATTCCTGCGCGGAAGGCTACGATTAATAAAATTTCCACACCTGATATACGCGCACAAGTTGGAGGATGGAGTTTGATCCTGAAAAAGCTGGAATATAGTCCATTAACGACACGCCTGTCGCTCATGCTGGAACAGGATACAGACGAAGATCATACAGCATTGAGTTTAGTGGGCTTTGAAGTAAAGGATCAACAAGGACAGGTGCTGAAAGATATTTCGCAGAAAGTCCTCTCGACTTCCAATAGGTCACTTAATGTCGATTTGCTTACTGAGCCATTTGAGAAACACCCTAATATGCTCACAATCCGTGGCTATCTTTATGAGTTTGAGAACCCACAAAGTAAGAATGGAGCATTTAAAACAGACAGTTCTGGAAACCCAGTGAAGCATTATATTGACGGTCTAGAGATAAACGTGCTAGTTAAATAAAAATTAAGGAGCTTGATAATATCATGAAAAAAATGACTAAGAAGATGTCTGTAATTTTAAGTGCTGCTGTATGCCTAGGAGCGTTGGGAATGCCAGCTTTAACTCAAGCATCCAGTGCCCAACCCGCTGTTGAAGCTTCCCTGAATACAACAAAAGTGGCCGATTCACACGATCAGCTTACTTTAAAGGGCAGTGCACAGTTTGACGGTAATTATATTAAGATCGACCTGAGCCGTGAGGGATCGCTATTTTCAGGAATGCTCGCAGGAGTAACCTTAAATGATAAAGGCGAACCCTATCTTGCAGAAGGTACTATTGTGGGAATAGACGCCAAGCTCGCTCAACCAGGAGGCATCGATTTAAAAACACCACGCTGGATCAGTGACGGAGATGCCAACAAGGCGGTTGTTGTATTGCAGACCGGATGGCTAACCGAGCAACAAAAGGCAAGCCTGGCTTCCTCTGAATTGAGTATCTATGTGAAGCTTAACGGAATCGAAAACCCGTATGTACTTAAATTTTCCCTCAAGCAAGCAGGATTAGTGCGTAATATTCAGCTGCCTGCTATAAAGAATGACAACCAATTTGAAATCAAAACCACCCGTGTTGCTGCGGGAGAGACTTCTGTGCGTATCGCTTTAGCGGTTAAAGGGGTTGCCACCCAAGGCCAGGCTTTAGGATATGACATTTATGATAATCTGGGCAATAAATTAGAATCTATTGCAAGAGATTCTATTGCAGCAACTCAAAATACGGTTTCTGAAGATTTATTGTTCGAAGCACCTCGCTCAGCCGCTGAATATCTAGTTATCAGACCTTATCAAGCCGTATTTGAAAAAGGCAACACCGGGGCTTATAAATTAGATGCCAAAGGCAATGTAGTTAAAAATTATAACAAGCAACTGGAGATCAAAATCCCTCTAAAATAATCGTTAACGCAGCAAACATAAACATATATATCTAGGAAAAGGGGATTACCTCTCCGCCGAAGGCTTGAGGTAATCCCCTTTGTTCAATTGAAAGAAGGTTCCGTATTACTGATCATTTATAGCTAAAAAGCGGATAGTAGCTGTTGTCCCCTTACCTTCAGAGCTACTATAATAAATTTCCCCGCCGTATTTTTCTACGATATTAAAGCAAATCATTAATCCTAAACCTGTTCCATTACTTTTTAATGAATAAAAAGGAGTGCCTAGCGACTTAACCTCTGCTTCTGACATCCCGCTTCCTTCATCGATGATTGTTATCTCAATAAAATTATTGTTCCTATTCGCCATAATAGAGACAGATTTACCAACTTCCGAAGCCTCTAAAGCATTTTTTATTATATTAATAAGCAGCTGCTTAAATTCAATTTTATTAATAGAAATCATGCAATCTTCTTCTACGTAGGTAACGATTTGATTATCAGATAACATTGCGTAGGAATGGAGCAATCCTGTAACACTTTCAAGTACATCCTTCACATCTACTTTTTCTAATTTTTGCTCTCCATTTGGCTTTGAAAGGGTTAGAAATTGCGAGATAATCTGTTCTACTGTGTTTAATTCATCAATCATTAATTTAAATTTTCTTTTCATAGGATCATCAAATGAAGGATCCTCATCAAAAAACTGCAAAAAACCTCTAACCACTGTCACTGGATTTCTAATTTCGTGCGCAACGGCAGCTGTTAATTGTCCAACCATCTTTAAACGCTCAGATTGCTGTAATTGTTCATAATAAAGCTGCTGTTTTTTCATCCGTTTAAATGATATTTGAAAAATGAAAAATAATAACACTTGAACCGCTATTATATTAATGAAATTGCCTAGCATATCATAATGTAAATATGTATATAAATCCCCTCTATCAATCAAGAGGATATAGCCAAATGTAATTACCATTAGTACCCCATTTATAATGAAGGAAAAATAGAACAATTTTAAATCAAAAAATAGAATAGACAGTGCAGGAATAAGACAAATGAGGATATAGGTAGTCCATGTTTGAGGATATAAAAAGAATAGCGTATAAAAATACGCAAATCCAAATAGAATGATAATCTTTCTAAAAGTATGTGTCTCATGCTTAGGGTAAATCCATAAACAAACCGTTAGAAACGCCACACATAAAAAATGAATGATATAACCAAAATCAATCCCATCTAACTCTAGGGTAGATAGTATCAATCCAAACATCATAAGAACGATGATCATTAACATTAATATGTAATAGGTTTTTCGATTCACCCGACTGTAGAACTCTCTCATGAATTCACCACTTTTAAATTGATTTTACCATTACGATAGTTATCTTACTTGTAAACTTATTGTCGAAATAAGAATTATATCAGTTGAAATAGTAATAAACAATAACTGAAAAAAACTGTAAACTCGATGATATTATAGTTTGTAAAAAATTAAAAAACCGGGAGATACCATTTTAACAGTATCTTCCGGTTTTCTGTTTAACTTTGCATATTCTTTAAGCAAACGTCCATGTAGGAACGCTTGAAACCGGCAAGGGCTCCCTGCCCAGTCGCGGTTGAATATAACCACGGCTTCTGCGCCGGTTAAAGCTTTCCTCATAAACTAGAGAGGTGTTTCGGTCCTGATTATTTTATTATCTCTTTCCCTCTTTCTTCTATTTATCGAATACAAAACAAATAATAAAATAAACCATAAAGGCGTCAACAATAATGCCGGACGAGTTTCATCAGCAAACAGCATAATTATGAGTATGATTGCAAACAAGGCTAGAACAACATAATTCACAAAAGGTGTGAACGGTGCCTTGAATTTTGATTTGGCCTGCAATTCCGGCTTCGTCTTTTTATATCGCAAATGGCAAATTAGAACGACGCCCCAAACCCAGATGAAACAAATGGCACTAATCGTTGTCACGATGCCAAAGGCCGTCTCCGGAATCAGCTTACTCAACAAAGCCCCTACAGATAAGACAAGCGTGGATATGAATAAAGCATTACTTGGCACATGATTTTTATTAAGCTTTGCAAAGTTGGCTGGAGCCTGGTCATTTCTGCTTAGATTGTATAGAATCCGGCTTGTTGAGAACATCCCGCTGTTACAAGCGGAAGCAGCTGAAGTTAATACAACGAAATTAATAACCCCCGCGGCAATCGGAATCCCCACTAAACTAAATGTTTTAACAAAAGGACTTTCTGCCGGGTTTAGTTCTGTCCAAGCGTTGATGCATAATAAGGCAATAATAGCACCCACGTAGAAAAATAGAATTCGCAAAGGTATTTTATTAATCGCCGATGGGATAGTTTTTTCTGGATTGGATGTTTCCGCTGCTGATACCCCCACCAATTCCACACCCACAAAAGCAAACACAACCATTTGAAATGAAAGTAAGAACCCGGAAATCCCGTTTGGAAATACTCCCCCATGTGCCCAAATATTACTGAGCGCAACCGTTCCGGTAGTTGTTTTGAATCCAATCACCAGTAAAACTACCCCTATGGCAATTAACGCGAGAATAGTGATTACCTTAATTAAAGCAAACCAAAATTCCAATTCGCCAAAGCTTTTTACAGTTAATAAATTGAGTCCTAATAAAATAATTAAACAAATGACTGCGGGTATCCATTGCGGGATATCAAACCAATATTGTACATAGACCCCAACAGCTATAATATCGGCCATAGCCGTCATGATCCAGCAAAACCAATAGGTCCATCCAGTTACAAACGCCGCCCGCGGTCCAAGATAGTCTTCGGCAATGTCTGTAAAAGATTGATAACCTGCTTTTGACAACAGAAGTTCTCCCAATGCCCTCATCACAAAGAAAATAGCGATACCCACGATTAAATAAGCAAAAATGATCGATGGTCCTGCCAGCTGTATAGCTTTTCCAGATCCTAAAAATAATCCGGTACCGATGGTTCCACCAATCGCAATGAGCTGAACATGTCGATTCTCTAAATCTCTCTTTAATTCTTGTGCTGCCATTTCGAACCCCCCCTTATGTGAAAAAAATAACAAGTGAAAATGATAACAAAAAAGAGATTGGATACGCTCCAATCTCTTAGGTATAAGAATAATAAATAAAATACATTTATTTATTCTGACGATGATCAGAATAACAAATGAATTATCTAGTACTCTTCTGTCCTTTTGCCTGAGATTGTGAACCCTTCGGCGCCGGGGGATTCCCCCACGGTCTCTCCAGAAGCTGCTCCTGCTATAGTGTGATCCATAGCAATCATAGCTTGCGAATTATTTAATTTTTATGTCGCTAACTTCATTTTTAATATTTTTCAATACTAATCATTGTCAAATATTTTGTCAATAACATTAATTACCGCTTTATTATTGTTCCATTAACTTTTATTGCACACAATTAAGGGCTTGTCAGCCAAGCCGCCAATTCTTCTGTCTGCAGGCACAACCTTCAATACGCTCTCCTTAGCACTCCATGACTGACTAACACCTTACATGTTTTCGTTTGAAGCCCAGCTTCGATTTATCAACTGCCTTTTGAATATTAATTGAAGCATTCAAAATCTTGCTTTTTGCACTACCGGTATGGACTTCCACCGGGCCAACTTCCTTTGCAATCTCAACCGCTTTATCATGAAGCGGCAGATAGGATACGCCCACAGTGTAGATGAAATTGTTCATTGCGTATTTCGTTCGTTCAGGGGCATCATGAATCGTATTTTTAGCAAGCTCCAACATAGCGGCCAATTTTTCTGCGGAAAATTCACTGTCCGGGCGATTTCCGAGCAGCCAGCAGTAACAGTTCCAGCCCGCCGACATTTTCAACTCTATATCACTTGCAATCCATTTATCAGAAACCTCTTGCGCAATATCCGTCTCCGCCAACGTTACTGCCACCACAAAGTCCGATAGCATATAGAAATAAGCCCCAGCAATCCACCGCTCAAAATCCGACTCTGACATTGCTTTAGGCTCCGCGATCACCCCGGCAAAATACATAGCGTCGTAATTTCCCGTAGCATAAAGCTGCTCGGCCAAGGGTTGATTATGTTTTATTTTTCTGAAGATAGGCTTCATCTGGCCTGTGGCCACACCAAAAAGCGGTTCGTGCGCGCCATTGGATAGATATATTTTCTTGGTGCGTTCCTTGCCGAGAGCTTCAAGCTCTTGCATGACCGTTTCTAAATCCATTGTTCGCACTTCCTTTTTTATGAATATTGGCTAGGGACTCAAACTTTACTTGAATATATCATAAATGCCCTTATAAATATCTTCTTTTATACATCAAGGTAATTTGCCCCGCTATGTATTCAGCGCTATATTGGTTGCCATCCTTAATCCACCACATAATAATCCCCAGTAGTGAGGCTGCAATAATATCAACGGAGACTACCTCCTTAGTAGAGTCAATGTTCCTCGCGTTTCTTCGTTTTTCGACAGTATTTTTTAACAGGTTGGTCAAGTGGTTTTTGAAGCCTTTATGCTCAATCAATACAGCAAAAACTTTCCGGTATTCAAAAAAATAATTTAAAAAGGTGATCAGCTGCTCCTGTTCGTTGTTGCTCTTCATTTGTAATAGCGGTTCAACCTTCATGGATAGGTCATCGAAGATTTCATGTACGATCTGGCGCAATAAATCGTTAATATCCTCATAATGCAAATAAAACGTTGCGCGATTTAGTTCCGCGCGGTTGGCGATTTTTTGGACGGTCAATTGCGAAATCTCCACATTGTCGGACAATAATGAAAAAACAGCGTTTTTCAACATCTTTTTTGAGCGAATGGCTCGTGGGTCAACTCTTTTATGTTCAGTCATTTCATCCCTCTATTATCGTTTAAATGGCCTTTCATCAACTAATTTGCCTATTCTGTCGATTAGTCGACATTTTCAATAAAATTGCAAATAGGAATACTTTTTAAATCCTGATATGATTTATTTTATTGACACTATGTCGAAAAAGCAATGAAGAGAGGACTGCAACATGCAAGAAGACACTAAGAACATAAATAAAGGGATCTTATTAACCATCTTAATCCTTGGTTGTTTCTTATCCACACTCAATCAGACGCTTTTAAATGTCGCCTTAAGTAGTTTGATGGATGTTTTTGATGTCACAGCAACAACCGTACAATGGATTTCAACAGGATTTATGCTGATCAACGGGATTTTGATTCCGATTACGGCCTATTTAATGAAACGTTTTACAACACGGCAATTATTTATAAGTGCCATGTCATTTTTATTAATCGGTTCTATAATTTGTGCAGCAGCGCCGAGCTTTAGTCTACTCTTAATCGGACGGATGATCCAAGCTGCCGGTGCAGGGATTATAATGCCGCTCATGATGAGTGTTGTGCTCGCCATCTTCCCCGTTGAAAAACGTGGCAGCGCTATGGGACTGCTTGGGCTGGCGATGATATTCGCTCCTGCTATTGGGCCAACGCTCGCGGGTTTTGTTGTCGAATACCACTCTTGGCGCTGGTTATTTATCGGGCTTATTCCACTTGTCCTCATTGTTATAGCGTTGGCGTTCAAGTATTTAGTGAATGTATCTGAGACGTCTAAGTCGAAGCTTGATGTGGTAAGTGTTCTTTTATCAACCGTCGGATTCGGCTTAATTTTATACGGCTTCAGTAGTGCAGGAAGTAAAGGCTGGGATGATGTAATCGTGATCCTAACCTTAGGGATTGGGGTCGTGGTAACAGCCGTATTCTGTCTTCGACAAATCAAATCGGATGATCCACTGCTAAACCTGTCGGTCTTCAAAAATAAAGTGTTTACGATGACATCTCTTATTAACGTATTAATCACAATGATGATGTACGCAGATATGATCTTATTGCCTATTTATCTGCAGAATGGTCGCGGGTTTACAGCATTTGATGCAGGACTACTATTGTTGCCGGGCGCACTCGTAAATGCGTTCATGTCACCCGTCACCGGTAAATTATACGACCGTTTCGGTGCGAAACCGCTGTTCATCATTGGCCTATTGTTTATTATTCCATCTATGTGGGCGGTAACAGATTTATCTGAATCGACCACGTATACTTATCTAATGATTCGTACCATAGGCCTGCGAATTGGATTAAGCTTCATTACTATGCCACTCAATACAGCCGGACTAAATGCGTTGCCCAAACAACTCGGCACTCATGGTACAGCTGTGAATAATACCGTTCGCCAAATTGCCGGGGCCATTGGTACTGCTGTCGTAATTACAATTTATACAGTGCAGGCAACCAGTCATGCAACTACACTGATGCAGAATAATCCCTCCGCTACTCCTGAGATCTTTAAATCCCTTACATCGATTCTTGGGGCAAGTGACGCCTACTACTTCATGATGATTTTATCCATTGCCGCATTTGTTATAACATTATTTATGCCCACGAAAAACAAGCTCATGATTGAAAAGAAAGCAAACCTAGTTAGCAAAGAAGAACCTCCGTTGTAACTAGTAATTGCAGTGTATATGAAGAAAAGCCATTCCTTAGCGGAGTGGCTTTTGTTATGAATGGCTTGCTTTGGATCATTGGAGCACGTATTCCTACGAGCATCAATATTTCCTTATCCATATCAGTATCCCCCTCTCCATATCAAATGTGTAGAATCTATTATAAAAACGAAAAAATATTTAAACTTTACACATAAGTTAATATATGGTATTTTAATAGTGTTATTAAAAGGAATATTAATCCATAATAAGGAGCTGATTCCATTCATGAAACTATCTTTAAAAAAGAGATTGATGCTTGTTGGAACCTTTGTTTCAGTCTTTCTTTTTTCTTTTGTTTCCCAAGCATATGCGACTAATTTAATTGGCTACCCTACAGCTACACAAGCTAAGAATAATTGGTGCTGGGCTGCGACTAGCGTTACCATACTTCAATATTACGGAATCTCTGTAAGCCAATGTTCTTTTTATGATCATGTGAAGGGAACCTCCGGCTGTACAACAGACGAGAGTGAATCTTATGGAACTGTTCAAGAAGGCATTCATGATTATGGTGTCTCCAGTTGGAATCATACAGGAGCACTATCTTACAGCGATGTAAAAAACCAGATTGATAATGTTGGCAGTCCTATATATGTAAGCTGGAAATGGAATAGTGCTACCGGTGGCGGGCACGCAGTAGTTATCTATGGGTACGACACATATAGTGGAAATGATTGGATTCAACACATGAACCCGAGTGGGGGCACAAAAACCTCCATGTTATACACCAACATTAAAGGTGGCTCCAGCTACGATAGAACCTGGAGATGGGGACTTCATGGCTTCAACAAATATATTTAAGGAGGGCTTCCCATTAAGAAAACGCTGCTGTTAACTGTAACTTCATTCGTTTTATTTCTGACTTTTTTCTCACCTGTATGGGCTCAGACCGTAACTGAAGATGTTGTTTCTTTTGCAAATACAGAAGGATTAACATTGATTAAAGAAGGGCTATCTAAAGATCCTGAAGGGTATGGTTACAACAATGAAGCAGAGATTAGTGAAATTACCGTAGGTCAAGGAATGCAGATTCATTTTATTGATGGTGCTAAGCTTAGGGCGGCTTCCGATAGTCTGATTGAAACGGTCACACCCCAAGACAACTGGGAGTTTCTTATTTTATCGGGCGGAATACCCAAATCTAAAATGATCATTCAAAAGGATTCAAACGGGTCCTATCAAGTTACTGAGTTTGGAGGAAATCCTGATACTTTGGCCTATGCTATTCATTCACTAGAAGCTGAGGGTGAAGTGAGTGAGCCTACACTTATCCGTGAGCGGGACGAATATATAGCTGCCTTCAAGAAAGACAATCAGGAACTAATCATCGCCCCACAACGAGCCTCATCAGCAGAAACAAAAGGACTAAGCAATATTTCGGAGCCTCAAGCACCCGGGCATTTAATTGATGTGTTACAAACGATGCAGAACGATTCTTCCGATGACGAGCAGGATGGGTCGGGAACCATTGCTTCCGCATATTATGCGGACGATAATAATCATCTAACAAGGTCTATCACCATTAGCGCCATTATTGCTCTAGTAACGGTATTTGTGTTCTGGGCCTATCTCAGAAGACGTAAACAACCTAAATAAATGTAAAAATAAGTAGGCCGCCCTCCTTCATTGGATTGCGGCCTACTTTGATAGATAGTACCTCTAAAAAGCCTCCCTCTCCCCATATGATTAGGACATAAAGGCTGCCAAAGACCTCGTTAGCATAACACCATTTGTAATGGTATCTTGCGGCTAAACATCTCGTCCAGTACCCATGCCCCTTTTATACATTTTTTCTGCTTCAATAGGACTTTCTTTTGCCGTGATATGATACGGAATTACCCGATAAACTTGAACCGGACCGCCAAATACAGCCGATCTATACTTTTCCACATGCTGCTTGGACAAGGGGCGATTATAATAACCCGGTACGTATTTATTGATCAATTCCTGAAGTACGTGTGTGGCTTCATCCAAATCTGAAATCGGTTCTGCTTGTCCAAAAATCATTACGCTCATATAAGCTGTATCCATTTTGGCTGGTACCGGGTCTGTAATAGTTCCGTATTCCTCACATACCGTAAAACATACCTCCGGATTATCACGCATGACCTGATTACGTCTTCCATCTCCAGCCCCATGAATATACAGTTTCCCTTCAGTCCATACATAATTAAGTGGCACAACATAAGGGAGGTTCCCATCAACCAACCCCAGATAACCTAATCTCGTTTGGTGAAGGAACCTTTCAATCTTCTCTTGATCTAAGCATTCCCTGGTCTTGTAACGAACCGAATTCATATCGAATCTCTCCTTTTATTTAAATTGCGGATACCAGCGTTGTTACGGTAGTATATCAATGAATGGATTGCATTAAAATATCCAAAATTCGCTGTTTAGAGCAATCCATAATTCGTTTTTTATGATTGGAGTTTCTATTTGGAGGTATGTACGATGATGAAAGTAATTCGCAATGATAAGAGACCGATCTGGCAGCAATTGCTTGATCAAGCGATTCATAATATTACTAGCGGAGTCTGGGCACCAGGAGAATTACTGATTCCTACCCGCGAACTTGCGCACATCGTAGGTGTCTCCCGCTCAACTATACAGATCGTCTATGAGGAATTGTTAAGTCGAGGTTATACAGTTACCTCCCGCCGGGGAGGGACGCGAGTTAGTACGTGGAAGCAAGTCACTATGTCCACGAAGGAAATAGAAACAGAGGGCCCCACACCTCCGTCACTCTCCTTGCTAGACTCAGCTGTTGATCAATTACATGACTGGTTCAGAGGTAAAGAACAGCTAGAAGTGGATATTGATTTCAGTCCCCATGAACCCTATTTGGATGAACAATTTCAAAAAAACTGGCGGCAATCGCTGCTCCAGGCATCCGCTGAAATGGATTTATCAAGCTGGGCTTACGGTAACTGCTACGGGTACACACCATTACGTGAGCAAATACAGCGTTATTTATCACTTGAACGGGGCATACATGTCCAAACCAATCAGATTCTGTTGACCTCAGGAGCTCAGCATAGTATTGACTTAATCGCACAGTCACTTTTAGCTGATGGGAACACTGTCTCAGTAGAAGATCCAGGTTTCCCAGCTGCTTGGATGGCAATGAAATACCGCCGTATGAATGTGGTACCCGTTCCTGTTGATGAGTATGGTCTAGTGGTTGAGCATATTCACCCGCAATCCAAACTGGTCTTTGCCACCCCTTCCCACCAGTGCGCAGTAGGGGTCGTTATGTCGGAGCCCCGCCGGCAACAATTGCTGCATAAGGCCGTTCAAGAACGATTTTGGATCATTGAAGACGATTATGATAGTGAATTTCGATATCGCGGGGAGCCGCTGCCAACGCTGTTTAGTCAGGCATCTAATAATACTTTGTATCTCATGAGTTTCTCTAAAATGATTGCACCAGGCATTCGTATTTCGGCTATTGTTGGATCAGTCGAGGCAATTGCTCAGCTAGCGAAGGTGCAGGAGCTGACTTACCGTCATCTTCCGATTATGGATCAGCTAACACTAACCCACTTCATTAAAAATGGTCATTTTATGCGCCATATGCGAAGAGTCAGAAATGTGTACCGTCGAAGACACGAGGTCATGGCAAAAGCTATTATGGCTAGCCGCTTAGGGGAGCGCTTCACGCTCAGTGGAGTAGAAACTGGATTACATATGTTATTAGAAGCTGAGGAAACATTCGACGAAGAAGCTGTGACAAAGTTAGCCCTACAACATGGAATACGTGTGTACCCTCTTGGACCCTATTGTTTGGATAGCAAAAGAAAAGGATGGGTATTAGGGTTTGCAAAAGTAAATGAGGCAGCGATTGAGCAGGGCATTCATCGTCTTGCGGAGCTGATCCTATAAAATCATCTCCGCAGCACTCACAAAATTTGTTGAACAGTCCATAGACTATTTTAGATTTATGAAACCATTGCTTCCGCGTATTACGCGGACGATAATAATCACCTAACAAGGTCTATCACCATTAGCGCCATTATTGCTCTAGCAGCAGTATTTGTGATCTGGGCCTATCTCAGAAGACGTAAGTAACCTAAGTAAATGTAAAAAGAAATAGGCCGCTCTCCTTCATGGAGTGCGGCCTATCTTTCTCTCATCTACGGCTCCCGAGAAATATTCAAACACTGCACTAATACTATTAAAAACTTACCAAGAAACTACTCAAAGGCATATCGGTTTACTCAACTTTCCTTATAAACAATTTTTTCAAAAAAAGCATAATCCTTATAAAGAATTTTCTGGAATTTCCGATATATTTATAGTACACATAATGGTTCAAATTACCTAATTGGGAGGGTTTTATTTGAAAAAGATTTTTAAAATCGGGTGTCTGGGATTCATCGCTTTAATTGTACTAATCATTGTCATTGGTATATTTGCTAAAGATAAGGATAGTTCAAACGACACAACTAGCAAATCTAATACCACCGCAAACTCTGTAGAAACAAAGGGCACCTCAAAAGAAGATGCGAAAAAACTAGCAAAAAAAGGAGAAGAATTACAAGTTGGCGATGTTGTTTTTAAAGTTAACAAGGTAACTACTACCAAGGAAATTAAAGATGGAAATTACTTATCCTACTCACCTAGTGCTGACGGAAGTATTTTCCTAGTAGTAAATGTAACTGTTAAAAATGCTGGTAAAAAAATGATTACCACAGACTCATCATACTTTCAACTCCTAAAAGATGAAGTTACGTATAACCCGTCAACGTTGATTACTTCTTCCGGAGACTATTTTTTATATGAAGGAATCAATCCTGGATTGGCTCAAACAGGCAATGTAGTATTTGAAATCCCAGAAGATATGACTGGATTTCTTTTAAATGTCCAAACTGGGTTCTGGGGAACCGAGCAAGGACAGATTGAATTGAAATAATACTATATGGATCGTAAACCACCAATGTAAGTTGGTGGTTTTTTGTTACTTCTTCGACGTAAAAATTCTACTTTATGATCAAAATAACCGTCAACGAAGTAACTAGTGCTTTAAAACGTAGTGGTTAAGATATTTGGCAGTTAACAACTGGATATTTAAAAAACAATGCAAAAGGCACTACCTTGAGGCAGTACCTCTTGCATTGTTAAGTGAAGAGATATCCAATTTAGGGGGAGATTAATCCTCCGCATCGATTCAATCAGGTCGTATGTTACATAGCTTTTTCAGCCAGATCGCTAACTAAATTTCTCATCCACTTACGGGAGTAAATCCGGGCGTAGCCGATGCCAAAGCGGACAACCTCCTCCAGCGAGATGACGAGATACACAAGGTAGACAGGTTGCTTCCAAATGTATGACAGCAACAGCCCGGATGGGACTCCTATCAGCCACGTTGCGGTAGACTCCATGCCGAATACGAACTTGCTGTCTCCTCCGCTGTTTAGTATACCGCCGGCTATAATCATATTGGATACTTTGACCCAAAGAAATCCAGCAAACACGATAACGATATACATGCTCATTTGTTTAGCGTCCTCGGAGATATTGAACGCAGAGACATACAGCTTCGAGCCTGCCGCAATGATAACCCCGACGATCAGAGAGATAATGATGCCTAGACGAATGAACCTTTTCGCATGATCGAGTGCGATATCAGATTCATTCGCACCCAAACGGTTGCCAACCATTACCCCTGCTGCACTAGCCAGACCCGATAATAGGCCAATGCAAAGACCCTGAAGTGGGAAGGTAATGGTCATCGCAGTCATTTCCATCGTCCCCATACGGCTATAAATAATCGCATATGCTGTTTCGCCCAATACCCAGATTAATTCAGTCAGTAGCAGCGGATAGGTCGTTCCAAAAAACTTGCGAATGAGCGGTTTAGGAACAATGAATAAGTTCTTTAACCCGACAGCTCCCGGTAAACGATACCGGTACACGGCACCAATGATCAACAAGCATTCGAAGACCCTAGAGATAAGAGTAGCAATGGCAGCGCCCTTCAGACCAAGCGCAGGAGCACCGAAATGACCGTAAATAAGTACGTAATTCAGTATAATATTCAAGCCAACTGCAATTAGACTTACATACATCGGCCATTTGGCATGGCCAGTACTGCGTAAAATCGCGGAATACATCATCGTGAGCATGACAGGCACAAAACCGATCGACATTATCTGGAGAAAGATATAACCCTCTTCTATTACATTCATGTCTGTAGTGAATAGGCTCAGAAAGAGCGGCGAATCGATAAAGACAGCCGCAGAGAACAGGAACGAGAACGCAAAGCCAGTGATCAGTCCGAGACCCAGTACTTGAGAGACGCTTTTGGAATCTTTATTTCCCCAAAACTGGGCTGCATATATGGATACACCCGTCGATAAACCGGCCAAGACAACCGCGATGATCCCGTATATTTTGGTCGACATCCCCACCGAGGCAATTGCCACATCTCCCAGCTGCCCAACCATCAATTGATCCGTCAAATTAAGCAATGCCATCAGCAAGCTTTGAAGCGTAACGGGCACAGCGATTTTATACACACTTTTGTAGAAATCTTCTTTCTCTGACATGTATCGTTCACAACCCCCATATTCTCGATTTTTCCAGAACTTATAGCCATTCGCAGTCTATGACTTAGTTTGAGGTTAGATCACCTTTTTGTAGCGCATGAGCGTGTAGTTATCTTTTGGTTGAATTTCTACAACCTTGAACTTTTTCGCAAAGTTCAATTGCTGATACCCGTCTCCATCCACTAAAGTAATGTTTGTGGAGCCGCCTACGATGATTGGAAGCTGCATTAGAATAATCTCATCGACGATATCCTGATTGAAAATATGCCAGTTTAAGAATCCGCCGCCTTCGACCATCAGACTGGTAATCCCATAGTTCTCCTCCAACTGACGTTCAAGCTCCACAAAATCTACTTTATCCTCGCCGCAGATAAGGCACTCCTTTCCTCTTTGCCGGATCTGTTTGATTTTTTCTTCATCCCGTCCTTTCTCGGTCGTGACAATAATCGTCTTCCCTTGGTCCGAGAGTACATTGCAATCTAGCGGAATATCCAAGGTAGTTGTCGGAATGATACGAATTGGATTTTTATTTTCCTCATACCGATTAGTAAGGAAGGGATTGTCCGTCAAAATTGTATTTTTGCCGACCATAATTCCCTGCACCTTCCCCCGGAATAGATGAATAAATTCCATATCCTCACTGGAAAATAAAGAAAAAAGCTCTTTACTCGAATTACCAGCGCCCATAGTGAGCTTTCCATCAATAGAAATTTGGCTGAATATCGTTGTTTTCATTTGGCTCTCCCCATCTCTAATTAGCTTTTAAATGCGCCCCAAGAGGCTTGAATAGTCTGTTCTATTTTGTTCAATGCTTGTTCAGGATTGCTCAAGGGCAGCTCGATAAGACCCGCATTTAACGCCTCCCATACATGGATCATGAAGGGATAAGTCGGCATCGGCCGTGAGTGATCCAAAAGTGATAAAATCATCTTTTTGTTAGGCGCAGCAGAGGCAGCTAGATGGTTCAGCACCTCTTCCTGAGCCGGAATCCGCTGTACACCCAGCGTCCACATAGTTTGGCATTCGTCACTCAGCATAAAGCGCGTGAATGATAAAATATCTTCCCGCTCCTCGGACGTTAATGAATGATTAGGGTAGATCAGGCCAATAGAAGAAGACATGGATAATGATTGCCGCCCTTCGATGCTCGGAAGCTGGCAAACCGCAAGCCTATTGTTCATATGTTTATCTAGATGGTTATAAATCCACTCGCCACAAATAATGGCGCCGATCTTACCGTCAATGAACTGCTCAAGCAGTCCTGTGGAGCCGTCGAGACTGACGAGCACGCCTTGATCCATCTTGTCGCGAATAAACTGAAGCGCCTGCTTCATTTCAGAGGTGACGATATTCGGCTTTCCATTCTGTACAGGCCAACCGCCGAAAGCTGTAAGGAACGGAATAAACCAATAGCCTTGCTGTAAGTCTGCTCCAATCGGTATGATACCTTGGGCGGATAACTTTTCTGCTGCCTCTTCGAACACGTCCCATGTCGTCGGCGCACTAGAGTAAATCAACGGGTTGTAATACACAACCAGATGATTACCCCGCAATACAGGGATACCATACTGAACACCATTCATTTGCATCGTTGAAAGGGCTCCCTCAGTCAGCGTATCGTCAAATAGCCCGCCCGGTACTTCGGAGTAAAGACCGTTCTCCACATAGGAGGACATGTCAGCAGGAACCATCGCCAGATGCGGACCTTGCTGGGTGTCCTTAATTTGGTTCAGGCGCGCAGTCAGCTCCGTAATATTCATCACTTGTGGTGTAATTTGTACGCCGAAGCGCTCTGTATACAGCTTACAAATTCCCTCCAGCACCTCAATCGAGGTATCTCCCGGACCATCAAACTCATGCCATACCACGACTTCCTTATTGTTCTTTTCCATTGCAGCCTCTCTCCCTTACCTAAATTGTCTATGATTGTTTACGAGCACTAAAGCCTGATTAGGCGCAAGCAGCAAGCAATCGAACGCCTGACCTACGCTGCTACCCGTTAAGGAACTATCCAGTGTTACCGTCATTGGGCATCGGCCAGGTACGGCAACCTTCAAATCAACTTGGCAGAAAGCATCAGCACTCAAGTTAAAGCAGCACAGCAGCGTTTCATCCCCTTGCATATACCCGTACAGAACAATACCTTCCGGGGATTGAGCCACGAAAAAGTTTTCCGGCTTCACTAGGTGGCGCCAATCTTTCTTGAGTTCACTTAGCTCCGCCAACAGCGGCAGCATCGGTGTAGGATTGGTCCAATTAATTTGCATAACGTTAAAAAAAGCTCGGGAAATCTCCTCTCCGTTCGTGTTGTCTCCAAGACCACAGTTGAGCGGCTGCTCCTCATTCATTTCATAACCCGTCGTCACGTATGGAATTGCGTTCGGAAGAAATTGATTAAATACCGCGATCATCCGAGCAACCTCTACACCGCCACGGCTGGTGATCCGAGGAGTATCTGCTGTTTCTGCACAGGCAAATATATGAATATTCAACTCAGGCAGCTCTTCTAAGAATGAAATGAGATTCTCTTTAGTAATTTGTGTCATGACGTTCCATCCACTGCCAAGCATAATGTTATAGCCGGTGTTTGCTGCCTTCTTGTGGTTGCGATTGAACAAATCTTCGCTGATTAAGATCGCATTTGGATTCATCTCTTTAATCGTGTCAAAAATACGAGTCAACAACGGAATAGGAAGCACGTGTCCGATGTCGATGCGGAAGCCGTCAATCCCAAATTTTTCGAGATTAACCCGTACTGCCTCCTCCAGAACATCCCACAGCTCCAGATTCGGCTCCTCTCCCGGGTAGTCATTGCATTTAATCGTATCAAAAAGGACATATGGCGCCTGATCCGGACTTATAAGATGTCTCACTTGCGGAGAGAAATCCTGGTAGAGGCGTAAGAACGTAATGTCTGTCCAAATCGGCTGCACATCATTTATCCAATCCGAATGCGCTGGAGCAGTCGTTATCCCCATCTCTTGCTCCACCAAAGTTAATAGCTCCTCTCCTGTTTTAGCAGCTTTCTCTTTCAAGTGCTGCCAAAGGATTGGATGGAGTTCATTGGGCGGTGGCGTGAACTTCCGCAGAAATACTGCTGTCTCCTGGCTGCGGTAGACCGTCTCCAATTTGTCCGGCGTACACTCCTCAAAAAATCCAAGCTGGGGAATTGCGGGCGGCGCAAAGCCTTCTAATTCATCCATTTTGATCCAATACACCCATTCAGGATGCTCGGTAATGAACGCACTGTTTTTCGCCGTCACACGGGGAATGAAGTCAACAACAGTCTTAATATCAAGTAAATGACAAGCCTCTACCAAAGCGCTGAGCTCATCGTGGATCGTAAACTCCTCCATATCATCCAATAGGCTATCGTGCAGGTTCTCGTCCAAATGGAATAACGATTGCACTGCGTAAGGGGACCCAATATCCCCCTTCAGATTCAACTTGCTGTACTGGTTAACTGGAAGCATGTACAGAATATTGATGCCCATTTTCTTTAGCAGAGGCAGAAGAATAAAGAATCTTAAAAAAGTACCCGATTCAATTTTTCCGTCATGGTTGTAATCCCAAGCCGTAGAATAGCGAATAAGCGAAGAATAGATCGCGCTATCGTCCAGATTTGTGCGTTCCTTAAGCAGATATCTCCACGAAAGCCTGTCCAGATAATTCAAATGATCTGTCAAAAAATCATACGGGTGTACACAAATTTCACCCTCTTTTTCTAAGAGAACACGCTCATATTGGCACTCATTCCACACTGCGGGTATCCAAATTGGCTCTATGTCTTTAGCCTTTTGTGTAGACAAGTAATCTTTAATTAATCTGAATTTGCTATCATTGCTCATCAACAGTGCCACCTCTCATTGATTGTAGTCTTACGTTTAGGGAACAAAAACCGTCTTTACGGTTTCACTCCCAACCACCTTCAAAGAGTTCAATTCATAGCCGATCAACTCGTCTATCGCTGCTTCATGCTCACTGAGCTTAACTTTTCTAGTCACTAGTTTCTCCATTTCAGGAGTTTCAGCGGCAAACCGCAAAGCTTCCTCGAACATGTGGCGGTATTCACCTGCTGCTATAATTTTTATTGCATGCTGCACGAATTTAGTAGGGGAAAAGGTGTAGCGATACTTCGCATTAATACCAAAAGGAACGATGCGGCCTCCACGTTCAATCCACTTTTCCGCCATTTCGAGTTGAGTGCCCACCGTATCGATAATCACATCAAACTTATGTCCCGCACAGATTTTGTCTACGGTAGCTTGATTTAATTGGGCAGGGGTTAAAGCAAAATCTGAGATCTCTCTGGCAAAAGCTAGCCGATAGGGATTAACTTCAGTCGCTACCGTGAGCGCAGATTTCGACTTGCTCACAATTTGGCTTAACAGTCCCATTGGACCCGATCCAAGAATGAGTACCTTGTCGTCTGCTGTGACATTGGCTTCTTTGAAATTGTGCAGTACACAGGCAAGCGGCTCAATCAAAACCCCCGTCTCCCAGCTCATATGATCGGGAAGACGGTGTGCAAACGTTTGTGCAGTTGAGTAAAAAAAAGTGAATGTCCCATTTCGATTCAAACCCGCAATAGGCATCCCATTTCCATCGATGCCCGTACAGAGGTGCGGCTGTTTCTTCAAGCAAAAATAGCATTCATCACAGCTTTGATTCGGATCGATAACTACGCGGTCGCCTACCTTAACACGGTCAACGTTGCTGCCGATTTGGATTACAGTCCCTACTGCCTCATGACCACGAATGACCCCTGGAACCCCCTCCTCTTTCCCAGTTATGACTGCTAAATCTGTTCCACATACACCTGTCATCTCAATCCGGATCTTGACTTCATCCGGTGCTGCAATCTGCGGCTCTTCCCATTCGCAAAGCTCCAGCTTATGATTAGATGTCCACACCAACGCTTCCATACTCATTCCCCTTTCTTTTTTGTTATCCATATTCGCCCAGAATATATCATAACTACCATGTAAAAGTAAGGTGAATGTTGTCGAAAAATGTTAATAATTACATTTATATATAAATACTTCACGAGTAAGCGCTTTAATTTTCTTTCGCTTATTATGCGGAGTGCACTGTCTGAAACGGCAAGTTTAAGGGCCATCCTTTGTGGGATGACCCTTGAATACGATTGTGATCAACCGAGCTCCGTGCGGGAGAGTAGCCCCGAATCAACGTCTCCTATTTTGCAGCTTCCGCTTTCAGCCGTGCAATGACCTCAGAGCGGGCTTGATCTGTGAAGCGAAGCACCCCGTTTTCCTGGACGATTAGCTCTTCCCGTATTCGCCCATCCAGCCAGTCGCAGATCCATCCCGGAGCGTATCCTCCTTGCCCGAACTCGCCGCCAAAAGTGATCATTTTCTCATATACATCCAGATATTGTTGACGGCTCGTATTTGGATAAGAGCTTGTGTACAGCCAGAACTGTACATCGTACATCAGAGTAGAAAGCTCATCCGCATGAAAGGAGAAGTGTCCCTTCTCTTCAACGATTCGGGTACAGACTTTACGGATCTTCTGCTCAAGCTGATCTACCTCAGACACATCGCTGCACAGCTTCGCAAGCAAAGGTGAGAATTGGCCTACGGCTACTTTGCGCAAATCCTCCTCTTTATCTTCTTCAGAGGTGTCGTATTCCTCATCACTCACCAGGCCGCGTATAAACGTCTCGAAGTCTTGGGCCAGAAACGTAATCTCATAATTATCTTCCTGATCCACATGAATTACCTCGGGTTCGCCGTCCCTCCCGCAATTGCGGTAATCCAGCATCACGACATCATGGCCTGCCGAAGGGCAATCACAAATTACCACGCCGATGTCGGGATACCCCCACTCCTCAATCATGAACGGGCTGCCGAGATCGCCGCAGATGGAATAGCTTTTCTCGCGTCCGATGCCCATAATGCCCGTAATCGCAATATGATCCTCAGCCCATGAGGTCGCGTCCTCGGTCGGAAAACAAGTATTATAAGGCACTCCCCCATTGTGCTGCTTCATCAGACTGATATAAGAGGCAGGAAGCTTGTAACCCAGTTCTTCTTCTACAGAAGCAATCAGCTCATCCGTAGGCGGAGAAGAAACATATTCTTTTAGCGCATAATCGCTATCGTCCCAAAAGCCGGAGAGATCCATCCCGTCAAAAGGAGCTGCAGTCGTCCCCGAATCATTATGCTGTTCTCTGATTGCCCGTCTGGCTGCGGCGTCTTGTTCTTTGCGAAGCTTGCGCTGGCTGAATTTCAAAAACATGGCCGTGTTCTCATCATCCGGATCGAGGTCATGGGCAATACTCAGCACTCTCACCGCTTCCTCATATCGATTCAAATAATAGTAGGAATATCCCACACGAAAATGCCACAGATAATCATTCTGCCCTTGTTCCGCAATCATCGCGAAGTGTTCAAGGGCTTCTTCATAACATCCCACATTGTTATACGCTCTTGCCAGACTGCTGACTACCTCGTAATCTCTGTCCGCTGGAGGAATCTCCATCAGAGTGTCTACAATCTTCTGGTGTTCATCATCTTCATGCCACTGTGTCAGCTGTGCCACTAGTTCTTTGTCCATAGTCTACCTCCCCAAGCTTATAATTAAGTTACTAGAATATAGAGAAATATGGTTTTCCCTATTCTACCAGATGGGATGTAGGTATTGAAAATCGAAAAAGAGGGCATCTCCAAAATTTTTAATTATGGATACAGCCATATCCCTGAAACCGTCATCACCGCTGGCAGTGCAGTCTCGTCAACCGCTACATTGTCATACCAGCCGCCCACTGCAAGGTTCAGCACCAGATAAAATGACTCGTTAAAGGGCATAATGCCTGGCTCCAAGCAACGCTCGGCAAAGCAATGTCCGTCTACCAGCCATCGAATCGAACTGGCATTCCATTCCAGTGCATAATCATGGAATTCATTAATGGTTCCGCTTTCAAAATGGTGCGAGAACTCCTCAACGATTTGATGTTCCCAATTCTTTCCGTAGTGCAGTGTTCCGAATATTTGCTGAGGCAAGCGGCCTTTGGCTTCCATGATATCAATCTCGCCGGAAGCTGGCCAAGGCCCGTAAGCCTGTTCCTGCGGAAGCAACCAGATGGCAGGCCATACCCCTTGCCCTACCGGCAGTTTTGCACGCACAACCAACTTGCCATAACAAAAGGAAAAATGGTCCTTTGTATCCAAACGAGCCGAGGTATATGCAAAATTGCGCCCATCCTTTTCAATGGATTCGCTGCGCGCGCACAGGTTTAAGCCAAATTCATCGATATACAGATTGCTGGAATGATCCGTGTAATACTGCTGCTCTCCGTTGCCCCAACCTGGGTCTATGGGATTACCCTCATTATCTAACAAGTCGTTGCCAAGGCGGACATTCCATAGCTTTAAATCGGCATTTCTATCTAAGAAATTCTGTTCCCATATAGGTTTATTCATCCTTTGCACACTCCCTTCATTTAATCACAGCATACTTAATTTTTGCGGCTGGTCAAACAAATCTAAAAAAATGGGATAGGGTCGATAATCATGGGCTTTTTTTCCTATACGCTTTTTCATACGATGAAATAGAAAGGGGGCACGGAAAATGTTCCAATACAGAACGGAACAAATGAAAGCGCTTTTTAAGCAGTGGCAATTGCAAAGCATGGTTATCCCGGGAATCATCTGGATGTTTATCTTTTGTTATATCCCTATGTTCTGGCTCATTATTGCATTTATGGACTACAGCATCGCCAAACCCTTACTAGAATCACCGTTTGTCGGGCTGAAGCATTTTCAGGATTTTTTGACGGATGAGCGTTTTTGGCGTTCGATTCGCAATACTCTGGGAATGAGCAGCATCAAGCTGGTCTTGGGTTTTCCCATTCCTATCTTGTTCGCCTTGCTGCTGAATGAAATACGGAGTCTTCGATTTAAGCGAACGGTACAAACCATTTCGTACCTGCCGCACTTTATTGCCTGGACGATTTTTGGCGGCATTGCGCTCAATTGGCTGGGCGAGGGCGGTGTGATCAATCAGTTGATGATGGCGTTCGGGTTCCAGGAACGCGAAATCCTGTTTAACAGCGACCCTAAGTACTTTTGGTGGATCACCTTTTTCACCGATACGTTAAAAGAAACCGGCTGGAGCGCCATTATCTACATAGCGGCAATATCCGGCATTGATCCGGGGCTGTACGAAGCGGCTGAGCTGGATGGCGCAAACCGGCGGCAGCGGATGTGGCATATCACCATTCAGAGCATACGCCCCACCATCGCTATTTTGTTCATCCTCGCTGTCAGCGGGATACTCGGCAGTAACTTTGAGCAGATCTTTATGTTGAAGAACAATATGAACATGAGGATGGCGGAAAGCCTAGACTTGTATATCTACAACATGGGGTTGGTCTCCGGGCGCCATTCCTTCTCAACAGCCGTCCTGTTCGCCCGCTCTATTGTGGCGCTAGGTTTGTTGTTTTTGGCCAATCACACATCCAAAAAACTAACCGGCGACAGCATTTTTTAGAAGGGAGAGGACAGAGGTATGGAAAGACGCAAAAGATTTCGGCAAATTGGAGTATTTGAGGTCTGCAACACCCTGCTGATGCTGGCGGTTTGCTTTTTAACACTGTACCCGATGTGGTTTGTATTCATTAACTCGCTTAATGCTCCGCAGCAGGCATCCCTGGGCACCGTCAACTGGTTTCCCAAAGAATTATCGCTGGCCAGCTATAGCGTTGTGTTCAATGATAAGACTATGATGAACGGTTTTTACATTACCACTCTGCGCACAGTGATCGGGACAGCAACGCATGTGTTGTTTACCGCCATTATTGCTTACGGAATGAGCAAGTCTAATCTGATCGGACGCAAGCTGTATCTTAAAATCGCATTGGTTACGATGCTGTTCTCAGGCGGGCTGATCCCTACATTTATTCTGATGACGAAGCTGGGCTTATATGATAATTTTTGGATATTCATCATTCCCTCTATGTACACTTTTTTTAATATGGTCATTTTCATGAGCTTCTTCCGCACCATACCCGACAGCCTGGAGGAGTCTGCGAAGGTAGACGGTGCTTCAGACTATGGCGTCCTGTTCAGAATCGTATTGCCCAATAGCATGGCTGTCATTGCGACTATATCGCTTTTTTCAGCCGTTTATCATTGGAATGATTATTACCAGGGGGTCATCTACATCCGTTCGCAGGAATTACTGCCACTGCAGACCATACTGTACAAAATCATTGCGGAGAACTCTATGTCCTTCATGCAGCAGCAAGCTATGGCGCAATTCGGCGCAAGACTTCCCGGCAACTCTATTAAATTTGCATCCATGATGGTGGCCACACTGCCTATTCTGATAGTCTATCCTTTCATTCAACGCTATCTGGTCAAAGGCGTGATGATTGGCGCCATTAAGGGATAAGAGTGTGAGTGTCTAGAAACTGGTATTCAAAAATTCAGAAGCAGCAAAGAAAGGATGATTATGTCATGAAACGTAATCTCATTAAGCCGGGGTTGACCCTCGTTCTGGCCGCAAGCCTGATGCTAGGCATAGCCGCGTGTTCCAATTCAGCGAATAGTGAAAATAAGCCGACACCACAGCCTACAGATAGTACACAGCCGCCAAGTGAAGCAAAGCTCAATCCCGATGATCCGGCATGGAAGCTGGATACCAGCCCTGTTGATTTGACCTGGTTCGTAGGTGCTAACTGGTATGCCCACACTTGGGGAGACAGCTTGACCTCCAAGTACGTAACGGAAAAAACAGGCGTAAACATCAAGCTTGAAGTACCTTCCGGTGAAGCCAATGAACATATTACCCTGATGATGACCTCGGGCAAGCTGCCAGACTTGATATCAATGGGTTCGTGGGAAACCGCTGTCAAAAAGCTGTGGGAAGGCGATCATGTCTACGCCTTAAATGAATTAGCTGACAAATATGATCCTTACTTCTTCAAGGTGGCCGGGGACGGTACACTGAAGTGGTATCGTCAAGAAAATGGCAATACCTATGGCGTTCCGAATGATTCATATAGCCCCAACCTGATGCATGAAACTGGCATGACGGCCGCCAACCAGACTTTCCTGGTGCGGAAAGATCTGTATGAGGAGATGGGCAGCCCGGACCTTAGCACTCCAGAGGGCTTTCTGAACGCACTGCAACTGGTAAAGGATAAGTACTCCCAATATAAAGGCCAGCCCATCAGTCCCTTTTTTGCACAAGGGAACGTCCCTTACGGGATGACCGAATATCTGCAGAACCTACTGGCCGTTCCGCATGAGAAAGACGGAAAAGTATACGACCGCATTACCGATCCCGATTATATTGCCTGGCTAAAAACCTTCCGTACGGCTTACGAGCGCGGGTTGATTAATGTGGATTTCCTGGTGGATTCCGATACTCAGGTAGAGGAAAAAACAAACAACGCCCGCTATTTCATGATGGTCCGCGAGTGGACCGGTATGTCGGCTGTCAATCCTATGCTGGCTGCTAGCGGCAACCCGGATTCTTACTACATCGCAGTCGATGGGCCAAAGAACAGCAAGGGCGATAACCCTAAGTTATTCCCTGGCAACATGGACGGCTGGATGGTGACGATGATTAGCAAATCAACCGAAAACCCTGAACGAGCCATCCGCTTTTTGACCTATCTGGCCAGCGAAGAAGGCCAACGAGATTTGTTCCTTGGCAAGGAAGGCGAAACATGGGAGATGGTAGATGGCAAGCCGCAACTGAAGCCTGAAATGGTAAAATTACTCGACACTGATATTGAGAAGCTGGAGAAAGAATACGGCATCATGGATACCTATTGGATGATGCGAAACCCTGTAATCGTCAACCAGTGGAGACCGGAGAAATCTCCTGTCATTAAGCAAATGGAAGACTTCGCCAATAAGCAGGCCGATATTGATAGCGGTATCTATAAGGGCTTAGACCCACAGGGCGATTCTGATGTGTCGGTAGCCTGGTCCCGTATTTCGCAAAATTGGGAGGAAGTACTCCCTGAGCTAATTACGGCCAAAAATGAGGCTGAATTTGATAAAATCTTCGACAATTTCCTTGACCGCCGCGAGAATTACAACTTTGGCAAGGTGATGGAATACCGCCAGGCTGAACTGGATGTGCGAAAATCCAAAATGGCAGAGTAATAATGCCCGTATTAAGATTGCTGCCGGCCACCGAAAGGGTGGCCGGTATTCCCTTTTTCGCTTCTTTAACCATTTAACAAAACAGCCTAGTTACCTACCGGGCAGTTTGTAATATATGGTATATTACAAGGGTAGGAGGCTACTTAAATGAAGTATCTGCTGACTAAAATGAGGAAGCTGTACCGTAATTCCCGAATCTCCCAAAAGTTGTTTCTGGCTTTTAGCATGATGATTGCCATCCCTGCGATTGTGGTATCCTTTTTATTTATCCGCACACAGGAAAGTCAGCTATACAAGGACGCTATGGCTACCGGCAGCAGCCATGTCTCACGAATTAACGAACAACTGCGCAGCAAAATGGGCATTATTGAGAACGCTTCCTCTACTGCGCTGAATCAAAAGGCATTTGTAGATTTTATTCACTCCAATATGCGCGGGGATGGCCTGCGTCTCGTAAAATTTAGACAAAATCAATTTGAGCAAATGCATAATATCATTCAAAGCTACGAGATGATCAGCGAGCTAAGTTTCTATGTCGATAATCCAAACCTATTTGAGATTTGGCCTGAAATCTACCATTATGACAAGTTCTGGCCGAAGGACTACTGGGTGACACTTCGGGAGGAAGGCGGTGCGGCATACCGCTTATTTGCTTTTAAAGATGGAGAGCATACGCTATCCTATTACCGGCTGGTACGCCTTCAGGGGCAACAGCAGAAACTCCCTACCATTATGGAAATCCGCGCCCAGCATAGCGTCTTTTTCAGTGACCTGCTTGAGGATAGCGGGGGGGATTTCTTTTCTGTAGTGATGGATGGAGCCGACTCTTCCCGATCTGTATACAATCCTGAGCATATCTTTTCACAAAATGCCGGTGAGGAATTGGATAACATTCTAGGTAGCATTCACCAGCGGCTGGATGTGCTGCAGCAGAGTAGCCCCATTAAGGTCAAGGTAGGCGACCATACTTACTACGCGTTGTATCGCTACATCGCCCCACTGAACGCCTATGTAGTGGATATTGCCTCTCATCAAGCGCTGATGAAAGGCCCACGAAGCTGGTATTTGCTCGTAGTAGCGATCACATTGTGTGTATTGCTGCTAATGTTACTGCTCGTTTCACATACCACTCGGCGCATTTTCCGCCGGCTCGACAGGGTGCTGGCTTCTATGCGCAAGGTGCGGCAAGGCCAACTGGATGCGAAAATTGATACCGGCCTGGATAAAAACGAAACCGGTGACGAAATCGACGAGGTGGCCGTCAGCTACAATAATATGTTGGACGAAATCAAACATTTGATGACCCAAGTGGTAGATAAGCAGCTGATTGCCAAAAATGCACAGCTGCACTCGCTGCATTCGCAGATCAATTCACACTTTTTATATAACGCGCTGGAATCCATCCGTATGCTCGCGGAGGTTCAGCAACAGCCCGCTATCGCCGAAGCGTTGGTGTCTTTAGGCTCACAACTGCGATACAGCATGCAATGGCGCAGCGATACGGTTGCGCTTAGCGAAGAACTTGCCAACATACACAGCTATGTCCGATTCATAAACTTTATGGAGGGTGGCAGCATTGAGTTGACGGCGGATCTCCCGCAGGAGGTACTGCGTTATACAATTCCTAAAATGTGCATGCAGCCCATCGTCGAAAATGCCGTTCATCATGCAGCGCCCTCGGGCGGCAGCGTACGTATCCATATTACCGTATCGGTAGAAAATGAAAGCCTTCTGCTAATTGAGATACGAGATGATGGCGCAGGTGTTGACCCGGAAATGCTGTCCAGTCTGCAGGCTGTGCTGCGGGGCGACTCAGATTCACCGATTGTTACCAGCAAAAACGGACTGGGCTTGGAGAACGTGCATAAGCGCATACAGCTTCATTATGGTAAGAACTGCGGTCTTTGGATTGACAGTGTGCAGGGTGCCTATACTTGTGTAACCATACGTTTGCCTTGGGAAAATGTGAATCTTGGAGGATGGTAGGGCATGATCAATATTCTAATTGTGGACGATCAAAAGCACATTCGTGATGGGCTGCAGGCGATGCTGCGCCAATTTCCGCTGCAGCTGGACAATATTTACTGTGCTGTAAACGGAATTGAGGCCTTAGATATATTGAGTCAGCACAACATCCAACTGGTGATTACTGATATCAGGATGCCCGATATGGATGGACTGACGCTGATGGCGAAGAGCAAACAGGAGCATATTGAGGTAGATTACCTGATTATTAGCGGCTATAGTGATTTTGCCTATGCTCAAAAAGCCATCGAACTTGGAGCAAAAGGCTACCTGCTCAAACCTGTGAAACGTGAAGATCTGCAAACCGCAGTAGAACATGTAGCAAATGAGATAAAAACACGGCAGGCGCTCTCGCGTAATATGGAGCATATCTCCCGCCGCGCCCGGGAGACAGACCGCAAAGAACTGAGTATGTTCATGCAGGGTGCAATGATTGATGAAGCGTGGGTTCTCCAGACCCAGCAACAGAATCCAGAGTTGTGGAGTAATTACCGCCTGTGTCTGCTGCGGGAGGAATTATGGATTAACCAACCGGGGGCCGACAGTAGCCACAGTATGGAATCCCTTGCCTACCGTGTGTATGGCAGACGAGGGTGTATATGCCTGCAACACCGCCCGTACCTGATTCTCGCGGTTGATGCGGCCGTAGATACGGGAGCCTTCCCGGCCGCCCTCAAAGCAGGACAGATAGATGCCATTACTGCCATGACCAGCCCGCAGCAAGGATTGAAGGAGCTGCCCCGCAGCTATACACAAGCGTTGGAGCTCTATCGCCACAGTTACCTGTTTCCAGAGAAGAGCTGCATTTTGCCAACACATATTGAACGACTGGAGCAGCAGTGGGAGCTTCCCTATGAGGAGTTATATGCCCTGTTCCAGTTAATCGGCACCAAAAACAGCGGTACAATCACCCAAGGCATTTCTATGATATTTCACAAAGATACATTGCAACGCTATCACATCCAATACACACAGCAGCTATGCCGTGCCATTGTACAGATGCTGGAGGAATCTGTGCGTGTGATCCGCCCGTACATGGGGGAAGAAGCGCTGGACATCGAATGTTTACGTAATCTATTCGATTATCCGGGTATTCGCGATTATATTCAGGCGCTGCAACAACAGCTGCTTCGGCTGAACCAATTTTATTATGAATATAAGTGCAGCTATCGCAACTCGCAAGATTTGAATGAAGCCATACGCTTTATACACGAAAGCTATCATAAACCCCTGGATCTCGCGATGGTATCGAACCACGTGTCGCTTAATTATGCCTATTTTTCTAACCTGTTCAAAAAAAATATCGGCAAAGGCTTTGCAGAATACTTGCGCGATGTGCGCCTGGATAAAGCCCGGCGGCTGCTGGCCGAAACCGATCATAAAATTGTAGAGGTAGCCACCATGGTAGGGTATGAAAGCTACAAAAGTTTTACACGATCATTTCGGGATGTCATGGACATGCAGCCCACAGAATACCGGCAAATGATGCGCCGGAAGCACGACAGCGAGGAAAAGTTCCGTGACACAGCGCTATAAATAATCAAAAGCCAAAAAATTGGGTTATAACAAAAATAATTGTACCTTTTAGCTGATTATTATATTCGATAGAATAGAGATGACCCTAAATGTAAGCGGTTTCGTTTCTTCATTATTTTATTAAAGGAGGGCAAGTATGAAACGACTTTACAATACGGAAAGTGGTTTTAAGCAGAAGGTATTTAGTTTGTTCTTAGCAGTAGTACTGTTGGCTGGGGTTGGTCTATTGCCGACTTCTAAGGTGCAGGCAGCAGGAACCACAGTTACCTCTATGTCTTACTTTTCAGCGGCAGACGGTCCTGTCATCTCAAAATCAGGGGTTGGGCAAGCTAGCTATGGTTTCGTCATGCCCACATTCAATGGGGGCTCTGCCACCTGGAATGATGTTTCCGATGACGTCGGTGTAAAAGTAAAAGTTGCTGGAAACTGGGTGGATATTGACCATGCAGGCGGCTATACCTACAACCAAAACTGGGGACACTGGAGCGACGGTGGCTTGAATGGCTATTGGTTCACTCTCTCCGCAACAACGGAGATTCAGCTGTTCTCCAAGGCTAATGGAGTTACACTTGATTACACCCTGGTATTTCAAAACATAAACAAAACGACCATTACTGCTATGGCCCCTACACAAGGGCCGCAGATTTCAGCAGGCTTTACAGGAAGTGCAGGCTTTACTTATCCTACCTTCAACAATGATCCGGCCGTTACCTATGAAGCCGTAGCTGAAGATCTGAAGGTATATGTAAAACCTGTAAGCAGCAGTACATGGATTGATATTGACAATAATGCAGCCAGCGGCTGGATCTATGATAACAACTTCGGACAATTCACCGAAGGCGGCGGTGGCTACTGGTTCACCGTAACAGAGTCTATCAACGTCAAGTTAGAATCGAAAACCTCAACGGCTAACGTCGTTTATACCCTCACCTTTAATAAACCTGTAAGAAATTCATATGTCTTAACTCCTTATGAGGGAACGACCTTTACCGCAGATGCAAAAGGTGTAATAGGTGTACCGCTACCTAAGATTGATGGGGGCGCTCCAATAGGCACTGAACTAGGAAATTACGTATACCAAATTAACATCAACGGACAATGGGTTGCTATGAGTGATTCCAGCCAGAGCGGATTTGTATACGCCGGCAATGGCTATAACAACATGTCCGATGCCAACCAGTGGGGCTATTGGGCTGACTACATCTATGGGCTTTGGTTCCAGCCTGTCCAAGAGGATGTGCAAATCCGTATTGGCTATCCATTAAATGGACAGGCGGGCGGAAGTGTCGGCAACAATTACGTCAACTATACCTTTATTGGTAATCCAGATGCCCCACGTCCGGATGTATCCGATCATGATGACATTGCCATCGGAACACCAAACGACCCGGCGATAGAGGGCATGAATCTCATTTGGCAGGATGAATTTAACGGAACAGCACTCGATACGAGCAAATGGAGCTACGAACAAGGTTATTATATTACTGACGATCCGAATAGCTGGGGCTGGGGCAACGCGGAACTGCAGCACTATACAGACAGTACACAAAATGTATTTGTACAGGACGGAAAGCTGAATATCAGAGCTTTGAACGATTCAAAATCCTTTCCACAGGACCCAAGCCGGTATGCCCAGTACTCATCCGGCAAGATTAACACCAAAGATCAGCTGTCCTTCCAGTACGGCAGAGTAGATATTCGTGCTAAGCTGCCTACAGGTAACGGCGTTTGGCCAGCACTTTGGATGCTTCCGGAAGATGCCGCTTATGGAGCGTGGGCCGCATCCGGGGAAATTGATATTATGGAAGCCAAAGGACGCTTGCCCGGCACGACCAGCGGGGCCATACACTTTGGCGGACAATGGCCTGTAAACAGATATATTGCTGGTGAATATCACTTCCCTGAAGGTCAGACCTTCGCCAATGATTATCATGTGTACTCCATGATCTGGGAAGAAGATAATATGAAATGGTATGTGGACGGCAAGTTCTTCTTTAAAGTCAGTAGAGATCAATGGTATTCCGTAGCTGCACCTAACAATCCGAACGCCCCATTCGATCAACCCTTCTACATCATTATGAATCTGGCGATCGGCGGGCACTTCGACAGCGGTCATACCCCAGATCCGTCGGATATTCCTGCAACAATGCAAGTGGATTATGTTCGTGTCTATAAAGAAGGCAACAGCGAGAATCCGGTAAACGTGCCGGTTACCGGTATTTCTCTGAATCAAACCACTGCGCAGGTGGAGGTCGGACAGACTGTGCAGTTGAACGCCAATGTTGCCCCGTCTAATGCAACCAATAAGCAGGTCACTTGGACCGTATCAGGTACCAACGTCGCTTCCGTGAATCCGAACGGTCTCGTGACGGGACTCACTCCAGGCACAACAACCGTAACGGCTACAACAGCCGACGGTAATAAAACAGCCCTCTCCACCATCACTGTTGTACCGGCAGCATCATCCGGTGTTATCATTGTCGGCGATGAGGTGCGGGGCCTGAAGAAAATAGGTGACGACCTGCTGTTCTATGTGAACGGCGCAACCTTTGCCGACTTACACTATAAGTTGAATAACGGTGGGCAGCTAAACGTAGCCATGACCCCGGCAGGGAACGGTAGCTATACCTACCCTGTAAATCACCTGCAACACGGGGATACCATCGAGTACTCCTTCACCTATAATCCGGGACAAGGGGCCGTCGATTCCCCGACGCTCTCGTATATCCATGGGGTAACCCAAGGAACACCAGAATAAAATAGTTGAACCCTAAGCAACTGCATGAACACAAATAGGCGAGGAGGAAGTGTTGAAGCTTCCCTCTCGCCTATTTTGTTGTTTTTACCGTGCTGCGGGTCTTCTCGGGGGAAGCTCGGCTAGCTAGCCTCATGATTATGGAGTGTCAGTTTATCACCTGACGCTTTCCGCACCTTCGCTCGCTTGCCTAAATTAACGCGTCGAAATGACCCTCCGCGTCCACCGTCGCCGTCCGGGGATCAGTCAGGCCGATGCCCTTGAGGCCTCCCTTTCCTTCATTTCCCCAAAGGGGGAGGTGATCTTGAAGCGGAGAAGCAGGCACAAAATTTACGGAGGTACTGCTCCCGCTTTTCTGTACCAGTTGGGACTCCAGCAGCCGGATTTGCCGCTGCAGCTGCTCCCTGCGATAAGGAGTCTGCATCTCACTTCCTTGTGCCGCATTCACTTTATCCAGTTCCATCATCAGCCGGTTTCGCTGTTTCTCCAGAGAACTGACATCACTCTGTGTACCGCCGTAGGCCGCAATGGTCTGTACGGAGCTGATGCCTGATACTGTCTGTGCCGCCATGATCTTTCCCCCGTTTCCTTGGCTCCCAATCCAAAATCAGCCAAATTTGAAAGTTCTAATCATCTTTATTACCCGGCAGGCCCCGTCATGACAACATCACAGCCTCAATTGGAAAATAATCGTCGTATAGTCTCAGTCGGCCGCTTGTTTCAACCCTACCAAAGACCCACCGAAGGCTGGCTAAAGTCCCTTCAGAGCTCCCTTACTCGTCCTTCAACCGCCGCTGATATAAAATGACAGACACTACTGTTAGCACAACCGTCCATGCCAAATTAATGAGGAGTGGTTTCACTACATCGCCCGTCGTATAACCTGTATTGCTTAGACCCAGCAGATGCACAAGCTGACTGCTTGGCATGTAATCCAGCACTTTGAAGACCGGATAATCCTTCACTAGTACTTCTCCCCACGGTGCCCCCATAAATATGAACGCCACAGGGAGTATAGATAATGAGGATTCAAGCAACGTCTTGGAGAATAAACCGCAGATCGTCCCGGCTGCAGTGTACAGAATAATCGAAAGAATGATTACTGCCACAAACGCCCATATATTAGCTGGCTCATAGCCAAATAATAATGTAGAAATAGCGAGAACAACAGCAGACATGACAAAGACCAAACTGCTTTTACCGATTAGTACATCCATGGTTGTAGCCGGTGTCATCATTAATGACCGTAAAGTGTTACGCTCCTTCTCTTCCGCAATCAAGCAGGCTTGTGCGAAACATGTTAGCAATACAAACGAACTATTAAAAAGAAAACCGCTGGCTCCAGGTAAAGACGCACCTGCCCTCTTGAAAATCAGAGCGATAATAATAGGAAAAATCAGCATAATGGACAGTGCGTAGTTACGTGAAAACTCTTTGTAATCCTTCACAAATATCGCCCGGGCACATTTGTATGAGATACTCATAGTAGCTCACTTCCTGTCATTTTAATAAAAATATCACCAAGACTTGGCTCTTTCGTCTCTAACCGGTCAATTAGCCCCCGCTTCATCCAATCCGCGATTTGGTCAGCCGCCCCCTCATCGATCGGGAGCTCGTAGGTTTCCCCATTGATTAAGTCCACACTAATTACGTTCTCCCGGTGCTGCCGTTTAAGTTCCTTCGGTGAACCGATGGTTTGGATTTGACCCTGATACAGAATCGCTACACGGTTGCATATCAATTCTGCTTCAGACATATCATGCGTAGTCAGAAAAATCGTAGTTCCTTTCTCATTTAAGTAGCGTAAGCCTTTATAGATATGTGCTGTGTTTACCGGATCTAGAGCCGAAGTTGGTTCATCCAGGAATAATAATTCCGGCTCATGGATAATCGCGCATGCCAGCATGACACGCTGACGCATCCCTTTGGATAAGAGGTTAGCTTTCTTTTTGCGCTCCCCGCTTAAGTTTACAAACTGCAGCACCTTGTCGACCGCAGATTTGGGAAGATCATATAACTTACGATACAGCTCCAGATTTTCCTCAATACTTAACCTCTCATATAGACCACTGTTATCCGTCAAAATGCCAAAACGCATCTTCTGAGCAGACTGCTGCATCATCTCCGCCGGCTGGTCAAATACACTTGCCTGTCCACTTGTCGGATTTAACTGTGCCGTTAGAATCTTAATTAATGTTGTTTTGCCTGAGCCACTCGGGCCAAGGAAACCAAAAATTTCACCCTTAGGAATTGAAAAAGAAACATCTGCTAACGCATCCTTTTCTCCAAATCTCTTATGGATACGTTCTACCCGGATAACATTCATTAACTCCACATCCTTAGTGTTGATGGCTTAAACATATACAGATTACATGCTTCCTGCCATCAAAACGCGCCGAAATGTAGCTGTAAGCGCCTGAATGGTACCATTTAAATGTTAAGAAGTGCTTTTAATTCAGGCAATTTTGAACGGGATAACGGAACCACGGCATCTTGACCTGTATTTAATCGCAAGCTGTAGCTATTTTTCGTCCATGTAATAATCTCTCTTACTTTTTGCAGATTAACAATGTAAGATCGGTGACACCTAAAAAAACCGAAATTTAATAATCGCTGCTCGAGCTCGGTCAGCGTCAACGCACAGTCATAATTTTCACCGCCCACATGAACAAGGATTGACCCCTCTACACTTTCTATAAAATCAATTTCAGGCGGATTAAATAAAATCACTTTATCATTTCTTTTGGTAGAGATCTTCTGCAAGGTTATATTGGCCTCGTCTTGTTTCTGTACTTCCTGCTTATCCTCGTCGAAGTCCCGAATATCCAATGGATGAAATCCCGATTCGTTCAACCGATAAATGGCATCACAGGAAATAAGGGCATCCTCTAAATTCGAAGTTAAAATTAAAATCTGCTTTTCTTGAGAAAGATCATCCAGAATCCGTTTGAGTTGACGACAATCTTGCTCTTCCAAGTAAAAATAGGATTCCTCCAGTACAAGTGTAGGCTGATGCGCAAAAAAGACACGCAGCAATGTCACATACATCCTTTTCGATGAGCTTAGATCCTTGATCTTTACCTTCCGTTCTTCTTTTAAAGCAAAATAATCTATCAACGAAGCGGTACGCTCATTCCTCTCTGTTACTCTGATTAGAAAAGTGATTAGTTCCTCCACCGTTAAACGCATATACTCGTTTTGCCCAGCCCGAAATAAATAATATTGGGAATGATCCCCTAATTGATTCATTAAAAGCTGCTTTCGCTTCAAGTCCGTTATGATGCCAACCGATTGGTTCGGTGTCATATTTAATTCGATCTTCGGTAGAAATAATTCCCCATTATAATAAATTGGTTGAAATTGCATGCCATCCTCCCGGTCAGTGCTGCTATAGGGTATACTTTTTCAATTTTGTTCCTGTTATTTCCTCCTCGATAAATACGATTTAGGTAATATTTAATGCAAATATTAGTAGTCAAGGCATCTAGTTTACCGCATCTCTAGTGAGCAGGAATTCCCTCAACTTAAATTCCTCACTGAGATTTAATACATTTATTTCGAAAATTTTGGAAGAGTTTTGATTTTGTGACTAAATTCACATAATAAGTAGATTTAAAATTATAGAATAACATTGTAAATAAATGGGTTATTAGGGTATCTAAAGAATCAATGGATGTCATTAGGTTTGGGTTAACAATTTTATCTAAAAGCATCTTTCTTCTAGATAAAAATAATATAAAGGAGGTTTACATATGTCGAGTGAAAATCAATTCAAAACTCGCTCCGTGAACGACGACAAGGATCTATGGACAGAATTATTTGATCAGGTAGAAACATTGGAAAATCGTGACGAAATGGCCTGCATTAATCTTTGTTGCTGGAATTGTTGTTTCCAAATTTGAGTCGATGAAAAAAGCCGTTCTCTGCGGCTTTTTTTTACGAATAATTCTTTAATACCCAATATAAGTGATTCACAATAAATTATACAATTAAACAATATTTTTTAATAATTCCAAAATTGTATAGAGGTGAAAATATCATGATAGTAAATAAATACCATTTAAGATATGAGTTTGATGAAAAAAACCTTGTTATCAATACTTTGACAGGTGCTGTAGATTTTTTCTCTGCAGAAATGCTTGATTTACTGGATTCAGCAGAGAGTTGGGAACTATCTAATTACCCGCCTGAGCTTAAAGAAGACGATATCGAGTTCTTATTGAGGAGAGGCTACATTTTTGAGAATAATGAAGATAAGGAGCGACGATTAAACCAAGCATCACAAATCATGAATTATGATCAATTCATGCATTATATTATTTGTCCGACTTATGCCTGCAATTTTCGTTGTACATATTGCTTTGAAGATCATTTGCTTCATGAGAGTACACGCTTCATTACCGAAGAACAAATAGAGCATGCGTTTTCCGCAATTGATATTCTGCATAAAGAAAGCGGAATGGACAAAGGATTAATTAACCTATTCGGAGGTGAGCCCCTCTTACCTCCCGCCAAGAACATGGTAGAAAAAATCTGCGAAGAAGCGGAAAAACGAAATTTTATAATCGGTTGTAATACAAATGGTTATCACTTGAAAGCTTACGCCGACATTTTAGAACGCTTTCGCGATTGTTTAAGTGTTATGGTTTCTGTCGATGGCCCTGAGGAAATACATGATTGTCGGCGCTTTTTATCTGGAGGACAGGGTACATTTCAACGGATACACCAAGGCGTTAATGAATTATTAAACCGTAACATCCCTGTTATGATCCGGATTAATATAGATCAAACTAATATTAAAACTGTACCTGAGTTAATAAAGTACTATCATCAATGCGGCTTCTTCGGGCATCCTTCCTTCTCAATAACCTTTGCTCCTGTAACAGATCATACTTGTCTAGGTCTGAGTTCTACTTTGATGAAAGGTTATGAGATTGCAAAGTCTTTAATCCGACACGTCCCTAACTTTACAGAACTTGAAAAACAAAAGAAGATCGGCCTTAGTCCTGAAATGTTCCGTTTCTTCCGGACAGGCATGTTACTTGATCCTGAATTACAAGATAGAGTTGGGATTATTTCGCCACAACTTGTCTACTGTGAGGCTACTGAAGGAAAAACCTATGCTTTTGGACCTGATAATAATATGTATGCATGTCCGGATTTAGTGGGAAAATCAGAATATCGCATCGGCCAGTTCTCCCCTGTTTTTACGAAGGAACCCGTTTTTGACCAATGGAGAAATTTTAATGTTCTACAAATACCCAAATGCAAAGACTGCTCTGCAGCAATGATTTGCGGCGGCGGCTGCGCTGCACAAGCTTTATCAACATACGGAGATCTGGACCTTCCTTGTTGTCCGGATGCAAAGAACATGCTTGGTCAATATCTACACGAATTGCAGGAGGAAGCTGCACAATACGAGGAGGTTAAATCATGATCAAAAGCACATATAATTCTATTCATCCTATTAACAATGGGAATTATATCTTGATTAATTCTCTTAGTGGAGCAGTAGATGTAGTGGATGGTCTAGTAAAGGAACGGCTAGATCGGATTGAACAGACTAATCTGCAACGAGATAATCAAGATGAGGTTGAACTACTTACTTTTTTCAAAAAAAGAGGGTATATCTTTCATAGCCTTGCAGAAGAACAACAAATACTTTTTAAAGTTAAAGATGCAATGGAAAAAATGACGGCAAAGAGTAAATGGGGTATGACCTTCAATGTTTGTACAACATATGCTTGTAATCTAAGGTGCCCCTATTGCTATCAAGGCCATCAAATTCATGACCATAATCATGCATTAGACTCAGATGAAATAACCAAAATGTTCGAAGCTATTACTCAAATTATTAAAATGGAAGAAAATCGTGGCCGCTTCATAGGAGCACAACATCGTATGGTTTTATATGGAGGAGAACCACTTCTTCCGCAGACTAAAAATACAGTTAAAGAAGTGGTAGAACGTGCTGTTAATGAATATGGTTTCCGTATGTGCGCTATTACTAACGGGACATTCTTGCATCAATTTTTAGATATTTTTCAACCTTACCGTGACCAATGGGATTTCTTTCAAATTTCACTTGACGGCCCCAAAGCTGTTCACGATAAACGGCGTATCATGGCTGGTGGACAAGGAACATTTGATCGTATAGTCCAAAATATTGATATGGCCCTGGAACGAGGCTTTGCCGTTGCTACTAGGACAAATGTTAACAAAGAAAATCTGGGTCATCTGGTCGAACTGGCTAATTTCATTGAACAAAAGGGCTGGAATAAGTTCCCCCACTTTGGTTGGCAAGTCACGCCTGTTACTAATCACTTCAGTGAACCAATGCCCGACCACTTACCTGAACATGAACTGTTGATAGCCCTATATGAAATGTTCGGCGACTTGGATTCTTTTATTGATAAATACAACGCAAGACTGGGATCAGTGATAAACATGCGCACCTCACGAATTAGAAACACGATCCGATCTTTTGATTGGAGCAGGATGGACGATATGGATGCTTGTACTTCCTCGGGGGTCACTAGTGTTCCACATTTTAAAGAATGCAGCGCGCGCGAACAACGTTTCTATTCATTTGGGACAGAAGGACTTATCTATGCCTGTCCCGACTCTGTAGGCCGTGCAGAGACCGCCGTTGGATCATTTTTCCCAAAATATGAGCTGAATTCTGAAGCTCATCAGCAATGGGACCGGGGAATTACAGATTCCAAGGAATGCACGGAATGCTCTATCTCTCTCTTTTGTGGTGGTGGTTGTGCTTATGCCAATTTAATGAGGAATGGAGATATTACAAAGCCCTATTGTAATTATGCCAATGAAACAATAGATGTTTATATCAAACATAATAAACACCTTTTCGAAGAATTGGGTACCGTCTAAAGAAAGAGGGGGATAATTATGAATGCGATAGCAGCAACAAAATATCCCCAATTGATACCCTATATTATCCATGAAATGGATGTTTGGGAAGAGGGGGCTCGCTATTTAGTTCACTTTGACAATGGTCTACAAATGAAAGTAACAGAAAAGATTTTAACCATTTTTAACTGTATGGACGGAAAAAAGTCGCTTTTAGAGATTTCTGAGCAATTATTAGAGAAATATGAAGTTGCCCCACGCTTAGAAGAGCTACAATATTTATTAGAACATCTTCTAACTGAGAAGGGTATCGTTGTAGGGAGCGAAAAAATAGCAGAACATTCCTCGGCCATCCGTTTTCGTACTCCACTATTAAATGCAAGCCGACTGGAAGGCTGTTCCCAACCCTTTCAGCATCTTTTTTCTTTAAAAGGTATTTGTATTTTTGGAGTTCTTATGAGTATTGCCCTCTACAACTACATAATAAATTTAAGTCTTTCTGCAAATAAAGCAGATTTAGGTTCTTATCTTTTTTGGATTATTACTTTTTTCATGATTTTGTTTTCGGCTATATTCCATGAATTTGGGCATACAGTGGCGGCTTTTAAATATAATGTTAAACCAAGAGATATGGGGATCGGATTGTTTTTTTTAGCCCCTGTTCTTTTCGTGGATTTGAGTGATGCTTGGAAAGCAAGTAGAAAAGAGCGAGTAGTGATCGACCTTGGAGGTATATATTTTCAATTATGGATATTTATTATATATGAATTATCATCTATAATAACAGGGAGCAATATACTATTTACTGCCAACCATTTTATTTTGCTTTCCATTATTAGCAATCTAAATCCATTATTACGTCTTGATGGTTTCTGGGTACTTACAGATATCCTCGGAATTCCCAACCTGCATACTAGAACTTTTACATTGGTAAAACAAGGATTATTGGGATATGTATGTAGGAAACGACTTTTCCGCGAGAAATTTAGATTAAATATTATCAATATGAGCAGTACTTACAAGAAAGTGTTTTTAGCGTATTCCTCTTTATACTTAATTGTTTTCAGCATTGCTTTAATGTATATGTTACGTTTTATTTTTTCATTTACTTCCCTCTTTCATTCTTGGAACTGGACAAACTTCAAAGGCCTTTTGATAGTGATTGTGATATTAATTCTTCATTTCACCATATTACTTATTAAAAAAATTAACAGAAAGAAGGAAAATTCAGTTGATTGTAGAACAACCGATTCTGGCCATCCAAAATCTTAACAAAGAGTACGAATCCGAAGCCGGCATAATATCTGTTCTTAAGGGAATAAATCTGAAGTTTTACAAAAGTGAGATTGTAAGCATTATGGGACCCAGCGGCAGCGGAAAATCAACCCTGCTTGGGATTATGGGATCCCTAGATAAGCCTAGTACAGGGAAAATCGCACTTGAGGGTAAGTCAATCGAATCTTTATCTGAAGAAAAACTTTCTGATTATCGCGCACAAAAAATTGGGTTTGTTTTTCAATCCTTCAATCTAATCTCTACAATGACCGCTCTTGAAAATGTAATGCTTCCCATGTTCTGCATCAAAGGCACCCGACATAGTGAAATACGTAAAAAAGCAGAAGAAATGTTGAAGCTTGTGGGGATGGGCGATCGGATGAAGCACCTGCCTAATCAACTATCCGGCGGACAACAGCAACGTGTCGCTATTGCAAGAGCTCTGATTAATAAGCCCTCTCTAGTCATTGCTGACGAGCCAACCGGCAATTTAGATCGTGATTCCGGACAGAAAGTTCTTGACCTTATCTTCCGCTTAAAACAGCAAATGAGAATGACCTTCATTATTGCTACCCATGATCCAGAGGTTGCTTCAAAATCCGACCGAGTGATTTACATTAGAGATGGAAGGGTTGAAACTGAGGATCCTTGTCTGAGTAAAGGAAGGTGAATATCTGATGATATGGCTGAGCTCTGCCGGGAGAAGTTTATTACGTAACAAATTAAGAACAATTTTCACTATATTGTCTCTCATTATTGGAAGTGCAAGTTTCTTTAGTATGTTCCTATTATCTGAATTGGCGCCACGTTCTATTGAGAATTCTGCCAAACTGCTATTAGGTGGGGATGTATTAGTCCAGTCCTACCTTAAGCCACTACAGAGCAATATAGTGAATGATATATTCCAAGACATGGGAGAAATCGACAGCCATTCATCTTCATATGTCGGACAGAGCATGGTGCAATCCAAAAATAAAACAACAAGCGTGATCTTGAAGGGAATTGATACGAAGACTTACCCTTATTATGGGGAAAATCAATATCCTGGCATCCGTTCACTTCAAGCAAATGAGGTCCTTCTTGCTGATAATGCAGCAGATCGCCTACAGGTAAAGGTTGGAGAAAAAATTTGGTTGCCGAGCGCGTCTGATGGAAGTCTGCATGAGTACAAGGTAAAAGGATTAGTACTTAATGTTCAAGAGTCTTACGGAGATGCGGATATTTTTGGAGCTGCTTATCTTCCGTTGAATGAAGCAGCTAATCTGCTAAACGCTCCAGCCGGAAGCACAAATGAAATTCTTATCCATTGGAAAGCGGGCACACCAAAGACTTCTTGGCAAGCAGAACTTGAGAAGCATCTGCCAAGTGCTACACTAACGGACACGAAAGAGCGGACAGACGAAAGCTTGGCTCAAGCCAAGACCCTTCTTTTACTTTTACAATTGTTCAGTCTGCTTGCACTGGGAATCAGCGCTTTGACAGTTTCAAATACAATGAAGCAGGCAATGAGCACTAGAATGCGCGATATTGCAGTTATGAAGGCAATAGGTGTACGCTCTCGCTCAGTTGCCGGTACCTTTTTAACAGAAGGTATTCTTATCGGGACGATAGGAACTATTACTGGAATAGTAACAGGTCTTCTAGTGAGTACTTGGTTAACTTCTTACGTAGGCAAAATGTTAGCTATACCGTTGTCTTGGGAGTTTTCATGGAAAGTCACAATTGTTACCTTCGCAGTAGGAATGCTAATGGCACTGATATCAACATGGATTCCTCTAAAAGGAATGCTCATCGTCTCTCCTATGCAGCTATTGCTTGAAGGAAACCATCAGATCCCTTCTTATCGGGTACGCTTTTGGAAAAGAGGACTCTTATTATTACTGATTTCGCTAGTTGTAGCATTCTACTTACAAAAAACACTTTTTCTGGGTTCAACCGAATCCATTAGTTCTAGAGTCGTTCTATCTTTTTTAGGGATTCTACTGATTATTATATTGGTAAGTATATTTGTGAAGGTATGTTCTTCTGCTTTCTCTTTCATTTTCAGAGTGGTTGGAAGCATGAGGAAACTCATCTCTCCTCGTTGGTTTATCCCTTTTCATAATTTATCATCTGGAAGAAAACGATACGGACTATTGGCTCTTATCTTGAGTGTTGGTGTTGCATCAGCAGTATCAAGCGAACTTTTCGCTGATAACTTAACTCAGTCTGTCAGTCAACAGTTAGAGACCGAGGCCAAAGGAAATCTACTCATCACAAGCTCCTTAGTAGAGTCTGAAGCAGTCAAGGAAGCTTTTCAATCTCTCGATATTAAAAAGTGGACAGAGGGTGTCCAGATGAACGGTCTTTTAAGTTCAATTAACGGAAGTGAAGCAACTTCTCTTTTTCAGCAAAAGTCAGACGGGAATAAGTTCTTCGCTTCCAATAAATTGAGCATTGAAGGTGTTGACCCTTCACTTGCATCAAGGTCCTATTCCATTATTGGTGGACGTGACCTTATAGAAGATGATTCATCGCACAAGACCGCATTATTATTGGAAGATTATCAACAGTTGGGAATTAAGACAGGCGATACAGTTGAAGTTACAATGGGAGAAAAGAAGATTCCTTTCAAAATTGTTGGCTTTTTTGAATCAGGGTTCGTAAAAACAGTAGGTATGAGAACAACTAAAGATATATTGTCTAAATATGGGGCGCCTAACCGGGTAATGTTTTCTATTGACGGAGGGACCCTGACTACGGGTTTACTCTCTGAATTAAACGGTGTACTTCCAGCATCCGCTATGGCGTATTCAGTATCAAGTACAGCCTCCGAAAGCTTAAATTCAATGATACGTATGATAAGTGTATTCTTCTCTATAGTGACTTTATTTGCCTTCATTACAGCGATACTTACCATCGGGAATCAAATTGTGATAAGCCTTTTAAGAAAACGCAGAGAAATTGCAATCATCAAAGCAGTGGGAGTATCCAATGGTAAGACATTACGGTCAATCTTGTTAGAGAACTTTGTTTTATCTTTAGTCTCAGGAACTGCTGGTACAGGGATAGCTTTGTTGTTAACGACTGTAGCTCTAAAACTTATGTTCAAGTTACCTGTCCTGGTTGATGTTAAATGGGTGATTTATGGGATTGGCCTATGTGTTATAACCACACTCTCAGTGGCTTGGATAGCGGCGAGGCCTGCTCTGCTTACTAAACCTACGCAGCTCTTACAGACCAACCAGTTATGATCTAATAAGGCTCTAATGAATTGGTACTTAAATAGTTACTGTCCCTCTCTATTACGCAGAGAGGGATTTTTTTATACCTTGTCATAACTACGTTTGGTGTAAAAATACATTAATTTGTGATACGGTTCACAGTATTTTAATTGCCTCAATACAAAGCTCGATCCTCACTTCATTTCCGACTATAATTCCACCCGTTTCCAGAGGCGAGTTGAATTTCAAACCAAATTCATTACGATCAATACTGGCTGTTGAATGAAATCCTACACGTTCCCGTCCGCGTGGGTCCTTGTTTAGTCCTTCAAATACAGTATGAAAAGTAACAGATTGGGTTACTCCATGCAGAGTTAGATTGCCTGTAAGTTCATATTGCCGCTCACCAGCAAAGACGCAGTTGGTGCTTTGAAACGCAATGGTTGGATACTTGGCAGCATGAAGGAAGTCGTCGCCCCTCAAATGTTCATCTCGCTGCGCTTGGCGAGTTGTGATACTATTTGCGTCTATGGAAGCCTGAATACCCATAGTTGTTAACTCGTTGGGATCAAAACTTAAGATAGCCTGGAAACGCTCAAATACTCCTTTGATTTTATTAATCATTAAATGCGTCACCGAAAACTCGACGGAGCTGTGGTCCGGATCCACTTCCCATTTGATATTACTCATGAATAAATTCCACCTCTATAATAAGATTATGAGCAAGGTCACCCTATCTCCAAAACACTGCGCTACTCGCTATACCCCTAATATACAAAAACGCTACTGACAACGTTGTGTCAGTAGCGTTTTAGCATTTTTGCGGCTTCCTCGTAAATCCGATTTCAGAATGGTTCCCCATTGAATCCGTAATTCCTTTTACCCGAATATCCACCATCGCAATAAACATTGAGCTGTGTGTGAACAGTCATAATCTGCAACTAGTCGAATCTTTGCAACGATTCAAATAAACGCCTTAAGTTATTCAATAAGCTGTTCTTTTCCTCTAGAGTCCAGTCATCCAAAGCTTCATGCAAAATGCGTTCACGGGTGAGGCTAATCATTGCATTGATTTCCTCCCCGCTTTTCGTCAATTCAGACACACGAATGCGGGAATCTGCACTTGATGGATACGTATGAACCAACCCCGCGTTTTCTAACTTATCAATTTGCCGGCTAACACTCGAATAGTTTTTTCCCATCATGGCGGCCAAATCACCAACACTAGTCGGTTGGAGATGCACGATGCCCACAAAGACACGAAAGGTTGCTGCTTCCAAATTTACGCCAGCATTAGCAATCATCTTCTTATCACGGTCTGGCCTATTGATAATGGAAACTAAATCGATCAGTGCTTTAAAAATATCGTTTTCCATTTTATTTCACCCTTACAACAGGACGAGGCATTAGCGGGGCATTCCAAGCCTCTTCAATATCTTCTAGAGCGAACTCTTTTGTGGTAATTTTTATCTTCCCCTCGGCAGCCATTTCAAAGACACCTCTAACAGCAGATAGCATATCAGCTTTAGAAACACTCTTATCTCCGCTACCTACGAGTTCGATTGTTGATGAGCGTAAAAGAGATGAAGGTAAATGAATGCTTTCTTGGCCAGATGAAGTTCCAATGCTTACAAAACGAGTTGAACGATCCGTTTTCGCCTTAACAAGAGCTGACATGATAGCGAGTGCGCTGTCGCCCCAAAGATAATCCAATATAACATCAACACCTTCAGCAATAACTGGCATTAGGGCGTTTTCAAACATTTTTTGACCGTTGTCGGCTGTCATATCAAATGCAATAGCCTCATCAGCTTCAAGTGCTTGCAACTTCGATTCGTTGCGTCCTGTTACAATGACCTTCTTGGCCCCCAGACCCTTAGCAATCTGAACTGCTAAACTACCGGATGCACCAGTAGCGCCATTAATCAATACAGTTTGACCGGATTTAAAACCAGCTCGAAATACCAATGCAGCCCATGACGACATAGCAGGGTTGGCGATAGCGGCAGCAGTGAGATCATCAATACCATCTGGTAAACGGACAGTCAGCTTTTCGTTGACGATTGTTTGCTCAGCCAAACTGCCATATGGTGCAGTAGGCAGCGCAAAGTAAACACGAGACCCATCTTTCAAAGTTCCTACACCGTCGATACCGGCTACAATTGGAAAGTTAACTTCAGAAGAGTAGTGCATACCCATTGAACGGAACTTGCTAACTCGACTCAAGGCTGTGGCCGTAACGTTAATTATAACTAGCCCCTCTGTCCCAACAGGGGAATCACAATGACCCATTACGGGAATCGTCCCCTTATCCTTTACGATTGCTGCCTTCATATTTACACCCTTCTTCCACCCCATATTATGTGCATATTGCACATAATAAAGTATAACACAAATTATGTGCAATATGCACATTTTATTTGGAATCCATATCCGAACGCAAGTCCATTAGCTTATTTCCAAAAGAAACGGCTGGTCAGGTTCCCCTGATCCAGCCGTTTTTTGATTACTTTAATATTACATTATCGATTAGTACTGCCGTATCGTAGATACTATCTCCTTGATCCCAAACATGGAACCGAAGGACAATGGAGCCCTTGCCGGCAAATTGGCTTACATCAAATTGTACATGCTTCCAATTCGTCATGTATGTTGTATGATCCCCGCCGTAGAAATCAATCGCTACTTTGTTCTCTTCAATCCAATAGGCCGTGGATTCATTAATCGATTCAGCCCCGATAATAACAGAATCATTGCCATAGACACTGGACGTCACTGTATTGCCGCCATTCATGTGAGAAGTAATGAGGGAAGCCGTATTAATGTATACACTGGAAGTTACCGTTGCTCTGAAGGTGTCATTGAATTTGCTTCCAACGAATTCCTTAGGCTCCTCAGAAATGAAATTGTAATCAAACGATAGGGTTGTTGCACCCGCTGGAACAATGAAACTTTGCTCGATATAACTATCTGAATTGTAGTCATATCCTCCTTGATCATTGTTTTCATACCCAAGGCCAGTGCTGATAATAGCCATGTAGTTCCCCTCTGTCGGTTTAAGCGGTCCCAGCTTGGAGATCACCCGAACATCGCCGTTTCCATTCCAGCCGGTCCAAGTTCCGTTTTCAAAGGTTCCGTTGATGACCCCTTCGGTCTTAGTGCCAATGCTGCTTCCTTTCATGAAGAATGCCGCCAACCCATCGTTTGCTCCATGGGCAGCCACTGCTGCTTGAAAGGCTTTTTCGGTTGTCATGTTCTCATCGTTTAAAGCGGTAAATACGGATTTAGCAATAGCTTGATCATATGCAAGCTTTACATAATCGGTATATCCATAATAAGTGCCAGCACCATTGTTGATGAAGGCATCTGCCATGGAATCGTTGTACGCGCTGCGGCAGCTGCCATTATATACGATGGTATCAGGAAGCATATCGTTGTACCGTGTAATAAAAGACGGTGTAATAGCATAATAACCGGATATAATAGCCAATCTTCCCTTTTTCAAGTCCAACTCATAGGTCTTTTTGCTCTCTGTCGTTGCCTTTTCTCCTGTCAGGAACATGACTTGCGGTCCAGCGTATTTGAAATCAATGCCGTATTTATTATGGAGCTTCTGTAGCACTATTTCATCATAATAAGTATCTCCGTGGGTATCCAAGACCACGACGCCATACTGATTCAGTCCTTTAAAGAAATTCACGCCCGCTGCGGTGTCCTTTACTCTTTCCACAAGGAAAGGGTAACTCGACTGGTCAAAGCTGTGATATACAGCGTCATAAACAGTCGAAGATGGAAGTGTGCCGGAGAACGGAGAAATTACAGCAACCCGCTGGCTTCCTATGGTGGCTACAGTTTGTTCCACATTTTGCGTTAGCGCCTCAGCCGCCAATGCAGTACTGGACGCAGCCTCTTCTACGGTGCTGCTTAACCCTTTTGTATTCTCAGGAGCTGCGGATATCCCCCCTAGAATCCCGTTGTCCAGCAAATACCAGATGCTTCCTCCTTCACCCGAAATTCCAGCATGCTCTACTTCTGCTTGGGTTTGGAGCCAAGCCACAGTTTCTTCCTTTGCTTTTTGCAAATTACCATATGAAGTAGCCAGTTGATCAAGCTTACTCTGTGTATTATTTTCAATGATTTCCGTTTGTGCAAGCTGTTCATCCGTAAGATGCTTCATTACAGATAATTTAAAAACTGTGCTGCTTGGCACATCTCCCACAAACGCCTGCAGATTTATGTAACCCTCCGTACTTTCAGTCAATACTGCTTTGCCACTGTACAGCCCGTCTGCCTCAAGACTGTCTCCATGGGCTTCCAAACCGTCATCGTACAACGAAATGATTTGGGAAATCACTTTGCCGCTGTCATCTACTTGATAGACACTAGCGATTACCGTTCCTGCCGCATTAATCGATGAGCGGAATATAACTTCTGTTGGCTCTTCCACATAAATGGCATCTGAACTCTCCCCCTTCACCACAACCTGGAGAGCATTTGCCGGTGCCGGGGTTGCCGGTGTCGGTGTCGATGTCGGTGTCACTGGTGTTGGTGTCACTGGTGCTGGGGTTGCCGGTGCTGGGGTTGCCGATGCTGGCGTTCCCGGACCTGAAGCTCCCGGCGCTGGTGCTGTCACAGATGTCCCGTGGTCAGTTGTTGCCGGAGTGGCAGTCGGTGTTACCTCAGGACTCTTGCCCTTATTAACCTCTTCAGCCAGAAGCTGTTTGGATTTCTCGACATATACTGACTTATTGGTTTTGAACTCATAAGCCAGACGAGCCAGAGCTTGGCGCTCCGCATGCTCTTTGGGTTTGAATTTCAGGGTGCCGTCACTGCCTTGGACCCCGTTGATGAAACCATTTTTAAAGGCAAGGGATACTTGTGCTTTTGCCCATTCGGACACCTCTGAGATATCTGACAGCTTGCTATCAACCGGAAGCTTCTTCGCTGTTTCATCCAATTCGAAAGCTCGGATGAAAAATACGACCAGCTCTTCACGGGTGACATTTGCATTAGGACTGAAGGTGGTCGCCGATGTCCCCTCCGTAATGCCTGCCTTTACCAATGCACCTACATAACCGCGATACCAACTGTTCGCGGCAACGTCTTTAAACGGTGCGGCTTGATCAGCATTTGCTTCTAGACCCAACGACAGGACTATGATTTTCGCCAGTTCGGCACGTGACATAGCCTTTTTCGGTTTAAAAGAGTTATCTTCATACCCTGAGATTATTCCTGCTTCAGTTAATGAATGAATCTCCTTTTGCGCATAAGAGCCTGTGATGTCTTTGAACTGTGCGGCCTCACCAAACACCATATGTGGCGTAAGAGTGCTTACTAATAGGGCAAACACAATCATCAGACTGAGTTTACGGCGTGCTGCTTGGAATAACATTGTTTCTTCCCCCTTCTTACTCTAAAAATATCAATGAGTCTGTCGTCCTAGTGAGTTCCAAGGATGGCATTTTACACCATTATTCGACAACTTCTTGATTCTACAATAGGACCAGGGTAATTTACAATGTCTATTACATAAAAAAAATAGATATATTTGTAGACTGGAGATTAAATGGCATAAAAAAAAGACCATCGAGTATAAGCTTGGATTGATGGCGATTTAATCTTTTATCGTATTATTCTTCACATGCACCAATATTTTACAATGATAAGCTTAACAATGTATACCTTATGACATTTTAGGAGGTAGTATAATGAGCAAGTACGACGAAGCCATGAAGCTGCTGGAAGAACAAGTGGGTAACAAGGACGGCCTGATTACTCTGTCTACCATCGCGCTGGAACCCGGGGCCAATGGTATAAGCCGTCCCGCCGCCCGCATAGTGGACGCCTATTATGAGGACGGCGCGTTCTACACCGTCACTTATGCGACCTCAGGCAAAATGCGGCAGATCGCCCAGAACCCCGAAGTCGCCGTTTGTATCATCGTCGAAAACTTTACGGCCGATGGTATCGGTGAGAACCTGGGCTGGGTATGTGACGAGAATAACGCCGAGATGATGACTAAGTTGCGCACTATATTCGCCGATTGGTATAACGAAGCCAATAACGACGAAGATCCTAACACATGCCTGCTGCGCATTCGCCTGACAAAGGGCCTGTGGAATGACGCCCATAAAGGGATCAGAAATGAGATTGATTTTATCAATAAGACGGCAAATTAAGTGATCTGAGTGGTTCGCCTTATTGGATTAATCTAAAGTAGACATTTGATAATATTCAATGTTAGCTCCAAAGGGAGTGTGCGCATACTCCCTTTTTTCGTCGTTACTTATGATAAGGTTACCGCAACATCTATGAACGAAACTTGGTTACACCCCTGATCTTAACGATTCAGCTAACGACAATTTCCCATCTTCCATCCGGTATACCTTGTCGCAATATTCAAGCATACGCTCATCGTGGGTAACCATAATCGCCGCTTTCTGGCGTGACTTCACCTCTTGCGCAATTAGACTGACTACTTCATGGGCGCGCTTGGTATCCAAACTTGCTGTCGGCTCATCCGCCAAGATGACATTGGGGTTATTAATTAAAGCACGAGCGATCGCTGTCCGCTGCTTCTCCCCACCTGACAGCTCCCCTGGAAGACTTTTTAACTTCGAGCCCAGACCCAACTCTGCCAGCAACTTAGTAGCGAATTGCGGGGAGTCCAATTCTACAACGTGCATTGAATAACCAATATTGGGAATCCAATGGATTAAAGAGTGTATTGGACAGATACAACTCCTTACGGAATATTTCATGAACCGCCGTATACCGAACGGTACGTACGGTGGTGTGAGAGGCCGGGGGCTCGCCGCCCCCTCCTACTCGATTCTTTTATGTTAAGCTGAACGATTAGCAAGGAAGACAGCGTCATCCCTTTGGCTACCTACACAATCTCTTTATTAAAATGTCCTCTTGTGTCTGTTTCCTGATTAAAGACAGCATTATTCATAGAGCCATTTAATTTGCCTGACGCCATATTAATGACTTCCACAACCTGCCCTTTTGATTCAACTGTGAAGTTTAATCTGAGCGCCTCGATTCCTTTGATGTTGTGTAGCTCATCTAAAAGATTAAGCGTCTTCCCATTAAGAATAGTCGTTGTACAATCATTATGGGAAATGATAGGGAACGTTCCGTGCTCATCTTTTAACTCATAGCTCTTCGTTTTGCAAATTCTGCATTGATTCATTTTTTTCATCGGACAATATTTCGTAAACATCAAAGGAGCCCTGCCATATACAATCATTTCCAGTGCAGGATAGCCGTCATTTTCTTTAACATAGGCATTCATTAAATCTTCAATTTGGCTCTTATTCAGTTCATAAGATAAAGTGACTCGTTTTGCACCTAATTTATATAATTCATAGCAACTAATAGTATTAACAACATTTAGAGAATAGTCCGTAACAAACGGATTAGTTTCTCTGTAGTGATAAATTCCGCCATATCCTCCGATTAGTAGCTGCCCTTCTTTTTCCTTGTAATCATCCTGATTTCTTCTAACAACGTTTTTATAATAGATTTCCTTAATTCCACAGCTCACGCAAGCATCATACTGCTCCTTAGTCGTTACAGAGGCCGTAAAGTATGGTTTTTCAGGGGCAAAGCTTATTTTTTCTTTTGCTTCCAAAGCCTTGGTTCTTTTCTTCTGGCTGTTAAGCCTTAAGTCATATAAGCCCAGTACAATATCTCTTCTTGCTGCATTTAACAGTTTAGCTGGAATAAAAGCATTGCATTCCTCAAAATCCACATGATTAAGTTCGAATATCGTATCATTTAATCTTGAAAATTGCTTGATTACCTGGTCTTTTGTTGTTGGATTATTAATGGCTTCGCCTAGTATTTCCTCGCTTTCATATGAATAATGACAGCCTAAGCCCTCCGCATCTATGACAAGCTTTGAATCTGGACGTGCATACACTCTAATATCGAGGTTAAACCGCTTAAATTCTTTTTCCAGTGATGCTTCTAATTCTTTGTTATAGAAATAATCCTTCGTTTTATATACTAAATCTCCCGTAGACATCTTTTCTTTGATTTTGATATAGCAGACATCCTCTGCTTTGTTGATTAATTCGCCCTCTTTATCGTACAGTTTTGCAACCGTTAAATTAACATCTTCATTGTTGTGACTTATTCGAATGGTATCGTTCTGATTTAAAGGACGTGTAAGTGTTATTTCATACCTATCTTTAACAATCTTGCTGATTGTTCCAATTTCATAACCAAAGTTATTAGGTTTTAAGATATTTGTAATATTTCTCCTGTCTTCGTGAAACAAATACCCTTTAGTAAATGTTCTATTGAATGTTTTTTTCAGATTTTCTTTGTCTTCTTCGGTTATTTTATGATCTAAGGCCTTACGATATTTGGATACAACATTAGCAACATACGTAGGCGCCTTCATTCGGCCTTCTATTTTTAAAGAATCGATTTCTTTTAAATCATGGATATAATCGATGGTGTTTAAGTCCTTAGTAGATAGAATATAGCTTTTACCTAAAGATGTATCTGTTGTCTTATCGATTAGTTCATACTCCTTACGGCATGAACCCACACATCTTCCGCGATTTGCGCATCGATTGCCGAGCAATCCTGACATTAGACAATTTCCCGAATAAGATACACATAAAGCACCGTGAACGAAAATTTCTAAAGGGATTTCAGCTATTCTTTTGATCTCTTTTACTTTTTCAATCTTGACCTCACGGGACAGAACAACTCTTTTCGCACCAAGTTCTTTAAATAATAAAGTTCCGTCTAGATCATCTATTCCCATTTGAGTTGAACAATGTGCTTCCATATCAACAAAGTTTTTAACGATATAATCAAAAGCAATCAGGTCCTGGACGATAATACCATCAACACCGATTTCATTTAATTCCTGTATCTGCACTTTCATCTCTTCAACTTCGTTTTCGAAAACGATGGTATTCATAGCAACATAGATTTTAACGTTCCTCAGGTGCGCATACGTAACCGCCTCTTTTAACGTTTCTAAATCAAAATTAGACGAGTATGCACGTGCACCAAATTTTTGCATTCCTAAGTATATTGCATCACAACCATTAGAAATTGCAGCTTTTAAAGCTTCCATATTTCCTGCTGGAGCTAGTAATTCAGTCATTTCTTCCTCCTTATGACCCATAAATTGTACGCTAGTTAAAGCGAAATTCTTTATTAAAGATATTTTTTGTTACGCCTCAAATTTCAGACTATTACCATTAATCATAAAATAAGAACTATACTTAAGCTGCAGCAAAACGCACAAGCCAATGGCTTGTGCGCTTGTTTTAAATGACCTCATTTGCTATGAGGGACGTATCACATAATAATTCTTTAAGTACATTTTTCGCCACGCGTATCTTCTCATCATTAGCGTCACGAACGGCAAGTCTTCATACTAAAACAGAATGATGTTATTTTAAAATGTTTTTCTCCATGTGTAATTGTCGAAGAAACAAAAACAAGGGAAGACCCAGTGAAGGACCTACCAGTAGCGTACCTGCAATCGGCAGCCATAAATATTTCATTCTCTTTCTGGTACCTTCTAACAGAATGAATCCGATAAGCACGATCGCGGTAACTAAAACATCCATCCATGCAAAAGCTCCGATACGCGTACTGATTATGGCTTCAAATAGGAGACCCAAATCGAGGCCGTTGCGCACGACCCAAGGGATGAATTGCGAATAGGGCAAGACGAGTCCCAAAAAAGATAATACTCCGTAAAAATACTTCATTTATACCCCTCCATTATTTTGTAATTCCAAAAAGCCCGCAGCGCGATTTTCCAAAAAATTTGCCGCTATTTATGATACGGCTATGGACGACCGTTTATGATTAAGGCACACGCATCCTTACTCCAATCACTCGTGAACGCACCGGATCGGCAGCTGGGAGGAAAACGGCGATATCGTAGGAGTAGCATGCCATGAGATGAATATCGGTGAAAGCTACTTCTTAATCAAGGACAATTATCATTTTTTGAAACCCGGCATGGTTGATTATGCTGAATCCGAGCTTTGCAAAAAATCTGCTGACCAAGCCAGCCTTGATATCCGGGTGTAGATTATTTTCCTCAAAATCTATTTAAAATTGAAATAAATGCCGATATAAACCTTACGTCAGATTTACATCTAAAAAAATAAATTAAGGAGCGTATTCTATGAAAAGGAAAGTTTCAAAATGGATTCTTCTATCGTTAGTAGCTTGCTTACTCATTCCAAGTGTGGTTTCTGCAGCAGAAGTTACTTCACCACCTACAAAGACTTCTAAAGATTTCCCAGATTTAGCAGGTCTGGATGCGGCTCTTCTTGCCAAAATTGATGCATTGCTAGCCAAGGGATACATGGAAGGTAATGGCACCGATAAATTTGATATTACTGGAAACATGACGCGTGCGGAATCTGCTAAACTTGTAGCTAAAATTTTCAACTTAACCGTCGGGACAGAAGCCACTTCGTCCTTTAAAGATGTAGATGGTTCGGATGCTTCTTCGAGTTGGTCAATTCCGTTTATTGAAGCGGCAAAAAAAGCTGGAATCATTGATGGCATGACGGACAACACATTTGCACCAAAGGATAACGTAACTACTGGGCAGCTTGCTACAATGCTAGTTAAGGGGTTTGGTAAAAAATCCGAGGTGCAAACGACGACTCCATGGTACCAGGGTTACTTAGATGTTGCCAAGGCGAGCGGGTTTGATGTAGGCAACAATGGAGCCAAGCTTGCTACTCGCGCCGATCTTGTAGTCGGATCTTATTCAGTAACAGAAGCTATAGACAAAGCTAAAGCTAAAGCTGAAGCATCAGGAACAACAGCAACGCCAACACCAGTACCAACAGCGACGCCAACACCAGTACCAGCAGCAACACCAGCACCAATACCAGTACCAACACCAGTACCAACACCGGTACCAACACCGGTACCAACATCAGTACCAACACCGGTACCAACACCGGTACCAACACCGGTACCAACACCAGTACCAACACCAGTACCAACACCAGTACCAACACCAACACCAACACCAACAGCAACACCAACACCAACACCAACACCAACACCAACACCAACACCAACACCAACACCAACACCAACACCAACACCAACACCAACACCAACACCAACACCAACAACAACACCAACACCAACACCAACACCAACACCAACAGCAACACCAACACCAACACCAACACCAACACCAACACCAACACCAACACCAACACCAACACCAACACCAACACCAACACCAACACCAACACCAACACCAACACCAACACCAACACCAACACCAACACCAACACCAACACCAACACCAACACCAATGACTGCACAAGCCGCGTTGGAAGCGATTAATGCTTACTATGGCCAGCCAGAGCCAAATGTCGATGCGCCTGACGAATCCATATTTGACATTGCTGGAGTAACAGGTGTCACTCAGTCGAACTTAATCTATATTGATTATGCATTGAGCGCGGACGCGAAATCTCCATGGACCGTAACTGAAATCCAAGCGATAGTTAATGAAGTTCGTGCTGGACTAGCGTTGACAGAGATCAGTAATTACTTTTGGGATCCTGGATATGCCCCTAAGCCTGACGCAACGACATTTGCCGTTGCAGGGATAACGGGAGTAACCACTAACAACTTAGACCAAGTCATAGAAGCTATTGGGTATGCCCATGATCACAGATACGAATATAACCCGCCGTTTTCTTTAACTAACAGCAATCAGCTCCAAGCTGTCGTTAACGATTTGTTGGAATAAAATGAATTAAACTAGAATAGTAGCGGCGTAAGGGAGATGATCCCTACGCCGCTATTTTCTTCTTTAGGTTCGATTGGGATGACGATACCTGGGGACAACGCCTGCCACGGATTTATTTCGCCATACTTATGATAAGGTTCACCGCGATAGCTGAAGCGGCATTTTCTTTCTTACCGGGCAGAGGGAGGATTCTCCCCAGGCATCCTTGTCATAGGTTTCCCCCTTAAAGGGCATTCGTGTGGGTGCCCTTTAATTGTGTATACATTCGAATTTCAACGTTGGTTGGAGTTCAATAAAACAGCGGTAGGCTAGGACTATATCCTCTATTTGTTCTTCACCGCTTTAACCAAGCTCTCGATAAACTGGATAGGAAGGGTGGTATCCTGGGGATTCCCGGTGGCAGCCGAGTTCACGACGATCACTAGATTCAGGTCGGGAACAATGGTCAGATATTGGCCGGCATAACCCAAACCGAAAACTGCCTTGTGCCCGCCGTACTGATTCATCCACCAATGGTGGCCATATTCGCCGAAAAACACATTTCCCTCCGAATGCCGAGAGGTCGATTCCCGGATCCATGCTTCCGAGACGATGCGCTTGCCATCCCATACGCCACGGTTAAGCACCAATTGGCCAATCTTGGCCAGATCCCTTGGCTTCATCTTCAGGCCGAAGCCCCCTGAATTCGAATCGTCCGGTGAACGGGGCCACTTCATGCTATCAATTCCGAGAGGACCCAACAGATGCTCCTTGGCAAAATCGAGTTCGGATTGCCCAGTCGTTTTCCTAAGAATTGCCGCCATTAGTTGGGAACCGCCTGTATTGTAGTTCCATATTTCACCTGGCCTAGAATCCATCGGTTGGCTGAGTACAAATTGGTTCCAGTCCTTGGTCTCCGTCATAGGCTGGATCATATAATTCCAATCAGTCCATTCCGGGAAATGCAAGCCACTTGTCATGCTGAGCAAGTGCTCTAATGTAATGGATCTCTTATCGGTTGAATTGAACAACTCCTTATATTCGGGGAAAAATGGCTCTATCGGCTCATTTATTCCTTTCAGATAACCTTTGTCGATAGCTATCCCGATCAAGAGCGATGTCACGCTCTTGGTGACCGAGTTTATAGCCAGCTTGGAATCCGACATGCCGTCCTTGTAATACTCGGAGACAATTGTACCGTCCTTAACAACGAGCATGGAGAGAACCGGCGATTCCTTGGCATATTGCATCACTGCTTCGACTTCCTTGGGATCCATCTTAACCTGCTCTGGAGTGCCGATCGGCCACTCCCCGTTGGGCAAGTTGATCACCTTAGAGTTGCTGGGGGACACCACAGGGGCTAAGGACTTTTCGGAAGAGCAAGCGGACATGGTAAGGATCAGGCTAGCTGCCCCTGCCAACATGGCCAGCTTGGCATAACGGAATATTTCGGTCATACATGAACACATCCTTTAAGGTTATCTTCTTTCTTCCCTTATGGTAGTGTAATGGGCGCGTATCATCTTCCAATTTCTTGCTAACTGATTAACAATTCTTGCTATAATAGAGATAGGATTGAATCAATAATGAAAATAAGGGGGGACGGTGAAACGAATGGTGGCAGCAAAAGCGTTGGAATTGGAATACCGATACCGGGTCAACCATGTCGTCAACTATATGGAGGAGCATCTTACGAATCCATTAACCCTTAAAGAAGTCTCGGACATGGCCGCCTTCTCCCCCTTTCACTTCCATCGGGTGTTCAAAGTGGTGATGGGCGAGAACGTGCACGGGTTTACCCGGCGGATCCGCATCGAGAAGGCAATCAAGCTACTGTTGTTCCACCCAAACCGGAGCATAACTGATATCGCCTTGGATTGTGGTCTGCAAACCCCGGCCCACTTTTGCAGAGTGTTCCGTGAGCATACCGGGCTGAGCGCTTCCGAATGCCGGGACAGGTTTCCTCTCCAGACGATTGCGGAACGGTTCAGGGCCCGATTCACCTTTGAAAAGTCCACCGAACTGTCCCGCAAGCTGGCGGAACTCCCTATTGAGATTCGGAACCTTGCTCCAATGAATGCTATCTACGCCCGGTATAGGGGAACCATCAATGAAGGAACAATCAATTCGGACATTACAGGGCTCTTTGAGCGGGTAGCCTCGTGGTTGGACGCGAGAGAAGCACTGAAAAAAGGATGTCTGACGGTCGGACTCATCCTCGACGACCCTTTCATCACGCCGGATGGCAGACACAGGTATGATGCTTGCATTACAACGGAGCAACAGATGACGCCGACTGGCGATCTGGGCATCCGGACGATTCCTGGAGGCAAGTACGCCATTGTGCGGATAACAGACAGACTGGATATGGTGAAAGATCTGCTGCACCTGGTCTCCATCGAGTGGCTTCCCCTAAGCCCATATATATGGGATGTTTCACGTCCGGCCCTGGAGATTTACTTCCCCAACTCCCTTCACCATCCGGATGGACAGTGCGAAATGGAATTCGGTATCCCGATCAAACTAAATTAAGCAAGCTTCTGATGTATCAGACACATCTTTTTATATAGATTTTTATTTGAACTTTCTCGTTAGCTGAACGCCCTCTCGTTCCACTGCCAGCAAGGACTTCACGTCAAACTTTTCCCCCTACTTATGATAAGGTTCACCGTATCACTCTAACGGCGAATTGAAGGGGGCACCCTTGCAGGTACCCCCTTCAGTAAACATTACTTTAGGGGTATATCTCATTTATATGTAGTTACTACGCCAGCAATGGCGTGCTCTCGCTGTAGGTAGTTTCACTGGTTTTATTCATTTCTTCAATCTTGTTTATTTCCAACAGAGCATCAAAGAACAGAACTGGCTGTTCCATCATTGTCATATGTCCCGCATTAGGAATGATATATATTCCTTTATTCGGAGCTTCGATCTCTTCAAAATACTTTTGGGCAATGACATAAGGAGCCTGCCAATCATTCCCACCCAAAATATAATAAATAGGAACCTTATATTTTGCCGTTTCAGTACGGAGATTGAAATCACCTAGAAATTCATGCAGCTTAGCATTTACCCGAAAAATCTTCATGAACGCAATAATATCTGAAAACTTGAAAATAGGGCTCTTGAACACCGTTATCCAAGTCGAAAGGTCTAGCTTTATTCCTGTTTCATATTTTCCTTGGAGCTTTCTTACCACATCAACCTTCTTCAAAAATGGTTTGTTAAATATAATTCGGTTGCCCGGATATTCACCAACGGACTCCAGCTTTCTCATTGATTTAGTATCACCGGCTTGCGCAATTAGTTCTTTAACTTTGTTATAACCGACTCTCTCATTTTCCAACATATCAATAACCTGTGAGGCGCCTATATAATAAGCTACCTCTTCTGGATACTTCTTAATAAACACAGAACCCAATACACTTCCCCAAGAATGACCGATCAGGACGATCTTCTGCTTGTTATATTTCTTCTTCAAGAATTGGATGACTTCAAACAAATCCTGCAGCACCAGATCAATCGTTGGAAGCTTATCTGGATTTCTGGTTAAAGTCTTCCCAGTCCCGCGCTGGTCCCAATGAACCACCGTATAGATGTCTTCCCATTTTTCTTGGAACGCCCTCGTAAACAAAGATTCAGCTGAGCCGGGTCCTCCATGCAAAAATAGCATCACAGGGTTATCATAGTTAGTTCCCAAGTGATACAAGTATTGATTGATTCCATTGATTGGTGCGTATTCTTCAATATTAATTAGCCTTGCAGACTTATTCTTCATGGCTATTCTCCACTCCTCGATGGGTTCTTCGTTTTTCAAATTCCTTCAGTACCTTCATCTGGGTGTCGTTTTGATTCTCCGTGAATTCCAAACTACCATCTTCTTCAAATCCATCTTGTTGCTCACCGTCAAAGCGGTATAGTTTCTTTAATAGACCCCACATTGTTTCCAATTCCTCCGTAGAAAACTCCGTAAAAAGTTCTTCTAAGAAGAATGTTGCTTTTTCGCCGTCTTCCAATAGGGCTTGTTTTCCAGAGTCAGTAATCGTCACATTGACAGCCCGTTTATCCTTACTACTAGGCGAAATCTTAATGTAGCCCTTATTCTCCAAAATCATGATCATCTGTTTCACACTCTGTTTTGTGGAACCTAACTTTCTTGCAATGTTGTTCAACGTCGATTCATCTTCGGATATATGAGCAACGGCCATCATTACCATAAACTGTCTGGATGTAAAATGATCCATGTAGTTATCACCTTTACCCTGAATCTTATTGGTAAGAGAGAATGAAGTCGCATATATTTGTTGCATCAAAAATAACTCTCTGTAATTATCCATGAGTCCTCCTTTTCTCAGTTAGACAATATGTTGTCTTTATTCATCATAGCAGATTATTTTAATTAGTCAATATACTGTCTAATTATAGATAGACGGACCCCGATAGAACTGAAAGTCCTTTTTCTAGAGTGTGGAGATATATCCTCGGATAAGGCAGAATTTCTTACCCTCCTAAAGATGTACACCTCAAAAAAACGAAAAAAAGAGCCCCTTAAAGGCTCGCTTCCTCGTTCGTCAATCTATCAATTGCAGCTCCCTGGCACGGACAACGGCTTGCCCCCGCCGCTTCACGCCAAGCTTGCCGATGACTCTCGATACATGCGTCTTGACCGTCGTTTCGGCAATACCGAGCCGCTCGGCAATCTCTCGGTTCGATAGCCCTTCAGCAATATTCATTAAGATTTCGTACTCCCGGTCGGTCAGTGGCTCACTCAGCTCCGTTTGATCGGGGCTTGGGACAGGCAACGGCAACGAGATATTTTCTACGGCACCCCCAACATCGCCTTCCAGCAGCTCGACATAAATCATCCGCGTCGCGACAAGCTCTAACACCTTTACGTCCCGATCCGTAAACACACCTGGTAATTTCCGATTTTCCAAGTAGAGTAAATAGGAAGCTCGATCTCCCGGAACCGCGATCGGTATGCACAATATTGATCTGGGCTGCTGTGCTTCAATATAATGATCCTTCACCCAAAAACTCCGAATCGCATCATGGAGAAGTAGCGGCTTACCTGTCAACGCAGTATGACTCAAGACGCTCTCTGCATACAATCCGGATGCCGTTTGCTTATCCGACCGATCTGATCCGCCTGCTTCGATAGCAAACCCGTCACCTTGGCGGCTCAACAAGAGACCCCAATCGGCGCCAGACTGGCGAAGCGCTGCTTCCAGCAGACTTGTCATCCAGCTAGCCTGCTTCAGCTTGCTAACCCCCTCAATGAGTTGTCGCACAAGCTCATACTCGCCTTCCCTCGCCTCTTCCCTGCCTTCCACTGAAGTATTCAGCTGTGGCATGTCCATGCGCTTACGGTCGCTTTCCACTTCCTGCTCCAAGATCTGCTCCTCCTGCTGCTTGGCAGCTGGGTAAACCAACAGATCGGCATATCTGCCTTTGATTTGGGCCACCTTGGAGGTGATGCCCCATTCGGCGAACGCGGCGCAGGCATCCATCATGTTAATCATCGCACCGGATCCGCTAATTAAGTCATCTTTATAGCAGATTGCAAGCCGCTCGCAGGCAATCCCTTCAATTAGAGCGTATTTTTCAGCTCTCGCCTGCCCAATCGCAGCCATATATCCGTGTACCGCAGCCATCGGATTTCCAGCCATTCGTTCGTCCTCCGCTTTCATTAGCAAATATGCGGAGGACCTGTTGCCTAGAAATCCTCGCCAGCTTTTCATTTTTCGCAATTGACGACGTATAGCTTGCCGTATCTGCTTGCGTTCTTCCTCGTTTTTCTCCAAAAATATAGCGGCTAAGCTCAAACTCTCATAAAAGCGTTGCTTGCGAATTCTTGTCCAATCCAGTGACAGCTCGTTCTGCCTTCCCTGCTTCGCCCAGTACAAGGCTTCCTCATAATTACCCGACAAGTAAGCCACTTCTAGCCTGCAGACACAACCATAGTTATCCTCTTCCTGTTGCTTCGAAGCGCCGCTTGACGGAACCTGCGGAATGGAAATGAAGTCTTCCCTCTTAGATTCGTCCTGTAGTGCTAACATGTAACTCTCTGCGATCCGTACTATTTCCTGTGTCTTGTCGCTGGCGAACTGTCGCATATTCTCCTCATAATACTGGAGTAGCTCCTTTAAAGCATCCAGGTCACCGCTGTACGTCACGAGACAGGTAATCAGGGCCAGATTGGCGAAATCTCTTTCTCCACTTTCTAACCCTTGGCGCATCGACTTATACATCATGATGAAAGCCTCCGAGGGCTTATCCATTTGCTTAAACATTCCACTCGCAAAATTAAATGAATGTTGATTAAAATTGGACAAATTAACCATTTCCGAAAATACCCGTTTGGCGATTGAAGGCGCTTGAACATAGTTTGGAAGCACCCTCTGTATGATCAACTCGTATCCTACGATCATGACGGCAAGTGATTCGTTTAACCCTTTCTGAAGCCCGTAACGGATAAACCGAGCATAGAATTCTAGCAACGCTCTGGCGTCATGCATAAAGAGAGGAAAAAATAGCTGCTCCAATAACAGGCATAACTCCGTATACTCTTCATCAAGAGCGTCGGACAACAGATAAGACTTATTGCGTTTTCGATACAACATAAGCCCTGTCCGAGTCACTTCCTTGGCGATGGACAACAAGGAGCTATTCTCCTGAAGCTTCCATCCATAAGCCTCCAACGCTTCTTTTCCAATTGCAATTGCCGCCTCATTGTCCACAAACGCGTGAAATTGAATCAAGGGCACCCATATGCACGAACGCTTCGATCGGCTCATCCCCTTGGTGTTCTTATTTAAATCCGACAATAGTACTCTCGCCCGGTCGGGTTGCCCGCCCATATACTCCGTCCATGCTAACACCAACTGCAGTTGAACATTGAGCTCGCCCGATTCGAGCTCTTTGTATTCCGTTAATAGGCGAATCCCATTCTCCGCATATTCTTTCCCTTTTACATAGCGCCCATCAGCTAATGCCTTCTTTCCCGCTTGAAGATTATGCTCAACCAGTTGCCGAACCTCTTGCCCTGACAGAACCGATGCGGCTAGGTTCAAGTGATCGATTGCCGTCAGCGTCGTATTATCACTCCACTTGGGAAAGCTGCGTTGCAGCAGCTGCCCGATCCTACGGTGCCTGTCCGCGTTGCGTCCTGAATCGAAATCATATGCCATTCGGTGAATGCACTCATGGACGAACAAATAGATTCGATCCTGTCTGTCTCCCTGCTCATCCTCATCCTCACGATAGATGATTTCTTCTGCCTCTACCTCTTGTAGCCCACGGAAAGCGGCATCCGGCACCATATCGCACGCTTCGGCAAGAATCGACAATCGGAAGGCAGAACCAATCGCGGCAGCCATAGCTAGAAGCTGCTTTGTATCGTTCGATAGCTTAGTGAAGCTCGCCTCCATCAGACGGAGATTCGCTTCTAGGTCGCCCATTTGCCGGATGACTTCCGGATCCCATGACCACTGATGCCGATTCTCGTCAAAGCTGAGTTTTTTCTCTTGCAGCCAGTCTTCTAGTATCAGACGTATCGCCCGAGGGTTGCCGCCGCTTTGATTATAGACAGATCTGGCTAGAAGACGAATACGAGCAGAATTTTCATGCAAGGCATCGGAGACATATTGGCTCACCTCTTCGTATGTCAGTGGCATGAGGGCCACTATTTCCTCCGCATTGGTACGCCATCTCTCAACTAACCAGGTAACCTCAGGGAAGTGATTCGAATTAGGTTCTCCCGAAGTGGGAGCTTGCTCAACTGCCGTCTGGCTCGTTCCAATTAGGAACAATCCGGGTACCGTATGCTTCACAAGTGAGTGAAGCACCGCATGCGTTCCATGGTCGGCCCATTCCAGGTTATCAATAAACAGGACAAGCGGAGGCTTGCATTCGGCCATGCATCGAATGAGATGTGGCAGATGATCTCTGGCACGATCCCAGCCATTCTCTTCGTCCACGGCAGCCGATACCTCCGCCTCGGTTCCAAACAGTGAATGAATCTCGGGCAAAATGGAGACGATCTCCCACGCATCTCGTCCAAACTCCGCCTGCAGCTTTATTTTAAGCTGTAAAATGACATCTGCCGGCTCGCTCCACAGCTGATCCACCCACTGTCGCAAAGCTTGAAGAATTGGTTCATACGGTGCAGTTTGCTGAAGAGGTTCTGCTCTCCCTTCAACAAACATGCCTCCACGCCGAGCGACGTTTAACTGTAATCTGCGAACGAGCGTCGTTTTGCCAATTCCCTCCTGGCCGCTCACCCATGAAAATACACTCATCCCTTGAGCAGCCTGCTCAAGTTCGGCCTCCACTTGCTCTACTGCAGCGCTCCGCCCGTACCAATTATCGGATAGACCTAGCGAACGAATTTGGTCCAGGCGGCCTACTTCGAAGGGCGTCAGCGATCCTTGTTTTTTCAGCATGTCCCGACACCACTTCAGATCCTCAAGTAACCCGTAAGTGCTCTGGTACCGATCCTCCGGAGATTTGGCAAGTAACTTCATCAAAATATTTTGCAGCGGCCCTTCTCCCTCCAACCGATTATGAGGCTGAGGCATCCTGCTAATATGTGTAGTACTCCAATCTTCACCCTTTTCAGGAAGAAAAGGTAGTTGTCCGGTTAACAGCTCATACAAAATAACGCCTACTGCGTATAGATCGCTGCGTTCATCCGGCACCCGATTAATCCGTCCCGATTGCTCAGGAGACCGATAAGCAGCATTACCTACCCCGATCTTTATCATGCGCGCCGTCTTTTCATCCCATTGAATACTGATGTTAACGGGGCTCAAGCATCCGATCATCCCATTCTCTTGATGCTCACGGAGCACCAATTCCGTCAATGGGATGGAGAGCTCAATGAAGCCTTCAATCTCTATAGGAGGCTCCTTTATGTAATCTTTTAGTTTCTTAATCATAGCCGACAATCGTACGCACCTACCTAAAATATAAGTTAAGTTTTGAGTTATAGATGGTTCGAAAGGTCCTGATCTCTTTGGTTAGGAAGATAAGTTTATTATAAATATTAATCTATGATGCTTTTGGAGTCCATTAGTTTTAATTCCCCCCCTGTAAGTTAACTCAAATATACTATGGGCGCACGAAAAAAAGACACCCGGTCCGGGTGCCTTATAGGGTTCAGCTCAGCGAAACTATTGGCAAAAACACATGCATTCGCCTGACTATTTCTGTTGAAGCAACCGTAATATAAGTACCGCCTCCTCAGCCCGTGTGGCCTCCGACTCCGGTTCGAACCGATTCCCGCTTCGACCTTGTGTTAGTTCCGTCATAGACACCGCCGGCAAAGGCAGAAGATCCTTTTATAAATCCGCTTGGCCATGCCTGATATCCAGTAAATGTTCTTCCTAACACTTCATCCCCAAGAATGGAGCCACTATACCCAATTCCATCTTGACCGGAGATGTTTGTAGCGGCTGCAACAGTCGATATGCCGCCAAATTCTACGCTTCCCGAAATACCTCCTATTATAAAAAGGATAATCAATAACATTATTGCTAATTTCCTACTTTTCCTTGTCATCATTCTTTTGTCCTTACGCATAAAGAATTCTTCATCGCTAGAAGCCACCAATATTAATAGAAGCCTCTTGGTCGTCTCCATATAAAAAGTCTCCTATCATTTCGCTTTATCTAAACAACATAGACAAATGATAGGAGCGTAAAGTCCTCCAAAAAAGCTGCTTATTTATTTGTTCCACATACGGTAATTGAATCAGCCGTCACTTGGTATAGGCTCAAAGTAGATAGGAAGTGTCGTTACCGAATAATCGGATAACGCTATGATCTTTTCATCGCGAGTAACCGCAATTACACGCAGATTATACACCGTCTCCGGATTAAGATTCCTAAGTGAAACATGGGTGGTTGGGGTGGTTTCGATCAGCTCCTCATTCATATAAACGTGATAGTTGATCCCCTCTTCCCCATACTCATTCCAATAGAGCTCAATGAAATGAGGCTGAACTTCAGACCTCATATTCTGTATCTCCCCATAGTACGCGAAACGGAAGGAGGCTGTAGTTAGTCCGCCTTTACCGTCATTGGCCGTTATATGAATTTCTGTTGAACCGAAACCAGTTGGGCTAATGCGCATGCTAGCTCCTTCCACATCTACCTCTACAACTGCCGTATCACTCGAACGGGCTGTGAATGTTAACGAATCACCATCCGCATCATGGAAAACCTCGCTCATATCGATTTCAAATGGCGCATTAGAATTTACCATTTGATTAGATATTGGTTTAACCGCCTCAGGAGCAGTATTCGTTGGTGTTGGTGTTGGCGTCGGTGTTGGTGTTGGCGTCGGTGTTGGCGTCGGTGTCGGTGTTGGCGTCGGCGTCGGTGTTGGCGTCGGTGTCGGTGTTGGCGTCGGTGTCGGTGTTGGCGTCGGTGTCGGTGTTGGCGTCGGCGTCGGTGTTGGCGTCGGTGTCGGTGTTGGCGTCGGTGTCGGTGTTGGCGTCGGCGTCGGTGTTGGCGTCGGTGTCGGTGTTGGCGTCGGTGTCGGTGTTGGCGTCGGCGTCGGTGTTGGCGTCGGTGTCGGCGTCGGTGTCAATCCCGATAGTCCTGATGGTGTCGTCGGTGTTGGCGGCCGCTGAGCTTGTTCTTGCAGCTTCTTCATCTGCTCCAAAAATTTTTTCAGCTCCTCAAATCTTTTCTTCTCAGCATCCAAAAGTCGTTGCATCAACTTTTCCCCCGATTGTTTACCGGCTTCTTCAAGTTTCTTCTTATTCTCCTGCTCTTGCAGTACTTTTGCAGCTAGAAGCTTATCTATTAGGGCCTGCTTCTGTGCGTCTAGTAGACGCTGCTTATTTTGCTCCTCCAGCAGTCTTTTTTGTTCTTCCTCCAATTGCTTCTGCCTTGCCTGCTGCTGCTTTTCCTCATCCGATAATTGAAGCGGCAGGACATTATTCAAATCGATCTTTTTACCGGATTGCTTATTGGCCTCATCGATAAGTGCCTGCAATTGTTCTGGTCCTATTAAATTCTGATCACGAGCCTGCTTTAAAATATTAGGAAGAAGATTATCTAAATTATTTTGGTATCGATCCAGATCGTCTGGAGACAAGCCACCCGGATTTCCGCTAGGGATAGACCCTGGGGCTTGATTTCTAAACCTCTCCAGCATCTCCTCATTTTCCTGCTCTATTTTTTGCTTAGCCTTTAATATGGCTTCGATAACAGCAGGTGAAGCTTGATTAACGAGACCGGAAAGATCAACCACATAAGGCACATTGGGCGTTTGCGAATCTAATCCTGGATTTAAGCTCAGTTGCTGCCCAGGATATACGAGGAGGGCTGGATCCTGACTAGTTCCGTTGCCGCTTCCCTGAACTAGACCGCTGTTTACAGTAATCATCGGAAACAACGTAACCGGATTGATACCCACCATAAAATTCGTGCCTCGAACATCAGTCACAGCCGTCGGCGTAAGGATGTTGAAGGTATCCTTGGCACTTACCAGTGAGGACACATTGGCCGCAGCTAGCCCGCTCCATAACATAAAGCTCGTGTGCTTTACACGGGACGCATCACTTAAGTTTGAAATGTACAGCTCCGAGTTTTCGCTTATCGTAATTTCATCCCCACGATCGGCCGTCCTTAATATCGCGCTCGTATTTTTTTCCGTAAGAATATGATCACCTTGATGAAGATTCATGCCATTATAGGCCCGGTAAGTCAATGAACCGCCCGCCTGATTGATCCAGACCGTTCCTTTAATCTGTTCGATTACCGTCACACGCGACTTGCGATCTGCTGCAGGCAGCTTCTCGACCGCTTCCGCGATTTCCCGTAAAATTACCGTCCTCGTGTTCGAATCCCATTGTACATCTGCTCCAAATGCCTCACTGAAAAATCGGATCGGAACATAGGAACGGCCATCTTTGTTATATGGCGCTGTCTCAATCTCTCGCTGCTCTTCTGCACCCGTCTCGGCATTGTTAATGGAAATCACTTTACTCTCCATTTGCAGCCTGATACTTACGTCTCCCTTTGTCAATTCAATGGTACGCTGGTTATCCAACAATCCAACCTTATAGCCCAGCATTTCGCTTAAAGCTCTCACGGGCACCATTGTGCGCCCCTTCACAATTTCGGGCTGCACGTCAAGTCTGATCACGGTATCATTGATCACAACCTTCACCTGATCATTGTGGGGCAAATTGGTTGGAAGCTGGTAATACTCAAGCTCACGGATTTTATTGTTATAGCTGTCCGCAATGAGCAAGCCGCCATTTGGCAGAACCGCTACATCTGTCGGATTATGGAGCAGATTATGACCGTTAATGCCATCTACTTGACCAAACTGAGCAGGTACACCAGCAATTGTACTCACATACCCGTCAACAAGATAACGAATCGTGTGGTTCAAGCTATCGGCAATGACTAGTCCCCCATCCTTTGTTACGACGATTCCTCTAGGAGACTGAAAGCGTGCCTGTGTAGCGGCACCATCCGCATAACCACCTTCGGCATACAGGCTACCATTCGCATACACAGGCTCCTCCCCCGCAGGCAAACCCGCCGCGGTTGTCACTGTACGCTTGGCCAGATCAATATAGCGAATTACTCGATTGCCCGTATCACTTACATATAAGTTGCCTTTATGGTCGATCGCAATGCTGGTAGGATCATTAAACTTGGCGGTTGAAAGCTCTCCATCTGCATAATCACCTGCAGGAACAGCATAGCCGCCAATCACCTCGACGACTCGATCAGATGCAGCGTTAAGTGTAGTCACTTGACCATCCGCTGTTATTTGCCGGATTAAATGATTTAACGTATCCGCAACATACAAGGTTCCATCTGCAGCGACAGCCACATCCTGGGGATGATAGAATCCCGCTTCATTACCTATACCGTCTTCATTGCCGATTATGCCATCACCGGCAACCGTTGTTACCATCCCATCCTTAGATATTTTTCGTATCCGATGATTTTCGGTATCTGCTATGTATATATTACCTTCCAAATCCGTATCCATGCCCGAAGGACCGTTGAACACAGCATCTTCTTTAGCACCATCGTGCCAAGCTCCCTCAGGAGTTCCGTAGTCTTCCCCGTCAAGCATTAAGCCCGCATAGGTAGAAACCTCTCCATTCTTCACTTGACGGATGAGATGATTCCGGGTGTCTGCCACAAGCACAGAACCATCCTTCAAGACAGCGATTCCCTGAGGCATACGAAAAGAAGCCTCTGATGCCGCTCCATCCCAATCGTCAAATTCACCACTTCCTGCAAATACTGTTACTTTTGAAAGAGCCTCATGGCTGTCACCCAGGTACAGCTCACTTTGAATGCCGGCAGCCCCTGCGGCTGTACCTCCAATTAATGTGAAACTCATAACAGCAACTATTAAACGACGATATACTTTCCTCACATTGATCCCCCTTCACCCGATAAAATCAAAGCAACAAAAAAACAACTATAATTCGACTTCCTCTGGACATTATAGTGAGAAATATAATAGTTTGTAGTCCTACGAAAGTAGTATTCTATAAGATTGTGTGAGAAATGAACGATTAATTCTCCTTACAGCACCTCTCCTGTATACTTTTTCAGAACTTCATAAACTCCTTTTTTACGGGCTCGTTTAATAATGAATTTAAAGAGAGAACGTTGTAACCAGAAGGGAATACCCACGATTAGGGTGTTTTGTAGTGTTAAAACGAAAGCGGTATGGGCAAGTGACTTGGGTTTGCCCTTTTCATCTGTTAATCTATCGTCCATGAGCCCGTAATGAATGCGAACCGATTGCTCGAACTTGTTTGGCGGCGTTAGCCGAACGCGGAATACAACAGGCTCTTCATGCTCGTTCGTAAAGGTATGGGACGTTTTAAGTGGGGCAATACGGCGGTTTCCCGCTTCTAGCACATGCTTTGTTTTACCTAAAGTTACGGTGAGCTTGCCTGTAATCACTTCGAATTCCTCTTCAAACTGATCATGAATATGCAAAGGTGGACCTTTGCCAAATGGGGGCAGCACAACTTCGATTAATAAATACTCCCCGTTCGTGTCCTTTGCCGTTTCTAGAAAAGTAATTTGTTCTCCTGTGACTTTATTCGTAACCGTTTGTTCCATTCATGTTCGCTCCTTGGTGATTATTTGCTAAAAATAGATGGTTAGATGCTTCAACATTGATTGTCTTCACGCAAAAAACCTTCTATCATTCGACTCTATTTAAACATCATAGTCGAATAATAGAAGGTTTAAGTCCTACGAAAGGAGTACACAGTAAAAAAGAGGGGGTGAACGACAACCACCGCGTACAGTTCACGTCCAAAATGGCAGAACTTACAAAGTTCGTCCTGCGGGTCTTCATCATCTGCATTTGATTCGAATAAACTATCACACCTTAATGTCTGTTCTAACACAGCCGAAATTCATCCGCCATCTCACTCAAATGGACAACTTCAACGAAGATTTCTGTAGGATCTCAGTAATTCGTTCCATCCTGTATAGCGATCTTCCCCAGAGGTCGCCATCTCCCCCCGGGCCTCGGGGCTCCCTTGCCACGCATACCGAATTCGCCCTACTTATGATACGGTTCTCCCCACGTCACTCACTGGTAAAGCAAATTGGCTAAAGGAATCGTCTTCTGTGAACCAGAAGACGATATTTTTAATGCTCTTGCGATCTGCTTCCATATGAATCTCTTTAATCAGTGCTCGTAGGAGTCATCATTAGATGTTTCCGCAAACAGGGCATCGAAGTTCTTCAAAGCGTCTACAACCATTTCCTTATTCAGGATAACAGCGTTTAGCCGAGAAGTGCGGCTTTACGTTTTCCTATATTGGTGGTGTGGAACGAGCGGAAAAGAATATCTCGTTAAAGAATCTGAACAAAATCGCCGTCGCTTTGGAGGACGGCATCCACTAATTCTATAGTTACACCACTCGCCATGAGAATCTGACAGCAAGTGAACAAATCATTCATGATATTTCAGCATTACTCGCTTCCTATGACGAACAAACGTTAGTAATGGCTAAAGACAGCGCTAGGTGCGGCGACTGTGCGCCCAGCAGGGCACTTGGAGTCGAGCGGGGGAGTGTGATTGTTCATAGCGCCACCTGCAAATCTTGCTGTTGCCTCAAGCCAGCGATTATGGAGTCACGCTCGGCTCGAATAGCTTCGATTTCTTTGGTGATGTCAGTGCGGCGGTCGAGAGTAGTCTGGCGGTGACCGTGCTCGACTGCGAGTTTGAGATGGCGCTGGGTGAGGGAAAGAAGATGTCGCTCGGCAGCAGGATTGATATCGAGTTGGTACAGGTGAATGGGCTTTGACATGTGGATCGCCTCCTTGAAAGTTTCATGTATATTAGCTTCCTTTTAGCTTATTGTCCAGTATTTCAATCGTCTAAGTTGGTATTTAGCAGATTCAAAAGGCTCATGCTACAGGGCATGAACCCTCAATGATTCAATATTCAAATGATAGCCATTTGTTTAGATGTCCTCGGATTATTTGTCAACACGGTGTGTTGACACTACCACTTCGACATGTGTCGAATGTGCATAACAGAATAATGTACCTATCAGCTGTATACATCATGTTTTCAATAAAGAGGGAAAATAGAACCTGAATAATGAAGGCGAGCTTAGATGCGTATGAAATATGTAATTACGAAGGATACTCAGCCGTTCCCATATAATCGATACATATATTATTAAGTGGGTTATACTGATAGTATCCAAGTTCATGAATCAATCCATCATTTCGGAGGAATAATTTAGTTATGGAATATACCATTTTTATAGTTGAAGATGATTTGTCTATCTGTCGACTTTTAAAAGAACATATAGAGAAGTATGGGTTCTCAGTGAAGGTTGTACAAAACTTTGAACAGGTCGCAGAAGAATTTTCTTTACATCGTCCTAGTTTAGTGCTGCTTGATGTGAACCTTCCTAAGTTTGACGGGTTCTATTGGTGTAGAAGGATCAGGGAAATATCTAAAGCTCCAATTCTCTTCATCTCGGCTAGAGAAAGCGGAATGGATCAAGTGATGGCTCTTGAAAACGGCGCGGATGACTACATAACCAAGCCCTTTTCTTACGAGGTGATCATGGCCAAAATCAAAAGCCATCTTAGGCGAGCTTATGGCGATTATGCCCGTTCGGATGAGCGGGTTATTGCTTTGGAGGAGCTAGTATTATATCCCGAAAGATTGGAGCTTGAATTCAAAGGTCAGGCATTAACGCTTACGAAAAAAGAAGCTCTGTTGCTCGAAAGCTTGATTCGATTGTATCCGAATGTGGTATCCAGAAACAATCTACTCGAAAAGTTGTGGGATGACTCCCAGTTCGTCGAAGAAAACACCCTGAATGTAAATGTCACAAGACTGAAAAAAAAGCTGCAAGAACTTGGTATTCAAAACGGGATTATAACGATCAGAAGCCTCGGTTATAAATTAAACAAATGCTGGTAGGATGTGAACCCTCAATGCGATTATTTCTAAAAGAACATCAGGGATATATTCTTCTCTATTATTTCTCTGTGGTATTATCTACTTTTTATTGTGTGCTCGTGATAGATTTTCCATTCCCAGACATCCTGTACATATTCTTATTTAACACTTTTATCCTTCTCGTTTATTTAGTTTGGAAGTATGTGAAGACGAAAGAGGTTTACGCCTTACTATATCGTGACTTCTATGCTCTTGAGGAAATTTCGTTGGATAAGGGGAGCTCCTTTTGGAGCCATCAAATCTCCATGTTGCTCAAACAACAACACCGCTTATATGAATTGAAATTGCAGCAATCCAATCAAAAACATCAAGAGCACTTAACATTCATCAACCAATGGGTGCATCAAATGAAAACGCCTCTTTCCGTTATCCAGCTGCAGTTGGAGGCTCAGGTTGGTACCATATATGTGAGCGGCATCCAAGAGGAGCTGTATAAGATTGAAAAGGGGCTTAAGATGGCCTTATCATTGGCGCGTCTGGATGCCTTTGAGAAGGACTTCGTCATTGAGAAGACACGCTTGCAGCCCCTTATTATAGATTGCATCAATCAAGAAAAAAAACAATTTATAACTAACGGCATATTACCTAGAGCAACCATTGACGAAACCATTGAGGTCTACACGGATGTAAAATGGCTCAAATTCATCATTGAACAGCTGATCACAAACGGCATCAAGTATTCCAAAGGAAAAGGGAAATATGTGAGCATCTCCGCTTATCGGAGAGAGAATGAAGTTGTTCTGGAGGTCACAGATGAAGGCATCGGAATTCATCCTAAAGATATTCGAAGAGTGTTCGATCCCTTCTTCACTGGCGCAAATGGAAGAGTGCGGGGGAAATCTACAGGAATGGGACTATATATCGCCAAAAAGGTCTGCGAGAACTTGCATCACAATATTCAAATTCAGTCAGAAGTGAATCGAGGTACAAAGGTCATTGTTCGATTTGACAACCTTACATCCATGTAAGAATCGTGTAATGAAGATGAATCGCTCAATGGGACTCGACCGATTACTATAGAGGATATCGCGATTAACCATAGAGGGGAAGATATCGTTATGGAAATGTTAAAGGTCAGTCAATTAAGCAAATCTTATGGCAAACAAGTGATGTTCAGCGCTTTGAATCATATCAGCTTTTCAATTGAAGCCGGTGAATTGGTAGGGGTTATGGGACCTTCGGGCAGCGGCAAAACAACCTTGTTGAATATGATCTCCACGGTCGATCAACCCACATCAGGTGAAATTTATATTAAGGGTAATAATCCATTAAGCTTAAATGGGGATAAGCTTGCTCTCTTTAGACGAAGGGAACTGGGCTTTGTTTTCCAAGACTTTAATTTGCTTGATACCCTGACACTTGGTGAGAATATAATCTTGCCCTTGGCCCTAGACGGTGTACCTGTTAAGGAGCAAGACAGAAGGCTGACGAAAGTCGCCAAGATCCTTGGCATCGAGCATCTGCTGAGCAAGAGAACCTTTGAAGTCTCCGGAGGAGAAGCTCAAAGAACGGCTATTGCCAGAGCCATCATCCATAAGCCATCCCTCCTTCTTGCAGACGAACCTACAGGAAATTTGGACTCCAACGCATCGAGGATCGTAATGGAATTGTTCGAGAAAATCAATCAAGAGGAACAGGTTACTACTATGATGGTGACTCATGATCCCTTAGCAGCCAGTTATTGCAACCGGATCTTATTTATTAAAGACGGCAGCATCTATAACGAAATATATAAAGGCAGCAGCAGGCAGCAGTTTTATCAACAGATCATCGACGTACTTTCTCTGTTGGGAGGTGCTTCGTGTGAATTTTAAGCAATTCGCCATAAAAAATGTAACGCGCAATGGGAAAGCCTATTTTGCTTATTTCCTGAGCACTTGCATTTCTGTCGCTTTATTTTTCTCCTTTACCATGTTTATCTTTCACCCCGATAAAGGGGCATTCAAATCCTATATTGAGATATCCCTTTACGCAGCAGAAATCATCACTTATTTCTTTCTTTTTTTCTTCGTGTTTTATTCCATTAGCGTATTTCTGAAGAGCCGGTATAAAGAATTTGGAATTTTATATATGATCGGCACATCGAAAAAGCAGATTTTAAAGATGATATTTATCGAAAATTTGTTGATCAGCATTTCAGCAACCGTCTGCGGAATTGTAACAGGATTAGTTTTCTCAAAACTCTTTTTAATTATGATCGAGAAAATGTTTAGGATTCAAGCTCTGCCGTATTATTTTCCAATTAAGGCTATTCTGATAACCTCGGTTGCCTTTATCCTTCTATGTGTCTTGGTATCTTTCTTCACTTCATGGATTATCAAGGAGAAGGACATCCTCCACTTGCTCAAAGGAACAATGGCTCCAAGGCTCGCGCCTAAGCCATCCGTGCTTTTAGCTATCTTGAGTGCTGTGCTGCTGCTCGTAGCTTACTATATATCCTTTACCAGTAATATTGAAAATTTAGAAAAAATCATCTTATTGGTTATGGTAATGGTTGTCATATCCACCTTCTTCCTGTTTTCGCAGTTCAGTGTTTTTTTTATCGCCTTCCTCAAAAAGAACAGGATTTTTTATTTGAAGCACACGAATTTGATCTGGGTATCCAATTTGTTCTATCGCATGAAAGATAATGCTAGAGTGTTTTTCATCATATCGATCACATCCACAGCAGCATTCATATCGATCGGAACTTGTTATGCCTTCTGGGATAATACATTAGGCAATATCGAAGAGAGATATCCTCTTGCCTTTACTTATCAAACAATTGGCGAAAACCTGACCGTCCATGAGGAAATCAATTTTATTGATCAGCAGCTGAAGGAAGGCGGTTCTTCCTATACCCCAATAACCATCGCTAACAAATCGGTTACCGATGCGGAAGGAATTTCTTATACCCTGATGAAGATGAGTGTCTATAACCAACTGGCCGAACAATTAGACCTCCGAACTGCTTCGATTCAAGAGCATGAGTCGATCAAAGTAATGGCCTCTGCCGAATTTGGCAACGATATCAATCGCATGACGATTGAAGGAAATCCCATCCGGGTAACCGATGAAATACAGGCGAAGATCATGCAAGACCAAGCATCAACCCTATATGTCGTTGCCGATACGCTATATGATCTCATTGAAAGCGATGAAGGGATTCAATATACCTTCCATGTCGAGGACTGGTCTGACACTTATGTCGTCTATGATGAATATGAAGCCAAGTATGGAGGTAATCCTAACGGTTTATTCTTATCCAAGTCGCATATTTTCGAGACAGAAAAAAGTGCTTATGGTACGATCATGTTCTTGTCCATATTTATTGGAATGATCTTCTTCGTGACTTCAGGCAGTTTTATCTACAACAAATTTTTTAACGATGTGGAAACCGATAAGAAAAAATATAAGCAGTTAAATAAGGTTGGCTTAACCTTCAAAGAAATTAAAAGGATAACCACAATCGAGATGGGAATCTTGTTCATGCTGCCCTATATCGTTGCATGTATTCATTCCTCAGTCGCACTGAGCACGCTAAATCGTATATTTAAGATAGAAGTCGGAACCGCCGCCTTTTTAATCATGGGCAGCTTTTTGATCCTGCAGCTGTTTTACTACGTATTTATACGAAGAAACTACTTAATTGAAATAAAAAATGAACTAATCATCGACTAAACGTTCATTCACGAGCTGAAAGGAGAATCCGAGCTGATGTCTATCCAATATACAATTGAATCTTATTATGTCTTGGCACCGCTGTTTCTTATATTTCTGGTCACTCTGTTGGGCTTGACTAAATTGAAGATCAAGAGGTTTACAGCTCTGCAATATACCTTACTCGTCACGTTTGGCTTCTATTTACTAGCTGTCTTCCATTTAGTACTCTTCCCGATTGATGTCAATATTGGCCTATACGCGAACCAAACGCCTTGGTATAAACATATTAATTTCATCCCTATATTAACAATCGATATAAAAACATTTATTTTGAATATCATCATGCTAGTGCCGCTGGGAATGTATCTGCCTCTCTTGAATCGTAAATACGATAACACTAAAAAAGCGGCAAAGTTGGTACTAATCTTGAGCCTCTCCATTGAAGTTATACAAATGGTTATCGGGATCACTCTTGGCAGCAGCAGAAGTACGGACATTAACGACATTATCGCCAATACCCTCGGGGGAGTGCTTGGCTTCCTTATCATGAACAAGTTGATGCAAGCGAATGCTATTCAACGCTTCGCGGCTAAGTTTAATCTGTAGCGCTGACAACGTCCCACATTAAGAGGCCTATTTGAGCCGGGCAAAGAGAAGGACGATGTTATTCATCCTAATTGTTTTCAGTGGCCGCAAGAACTTCCCTTTAAAATCTAATATCAAAGGACTCATTGAATAATATAGCTGTCCGCTATCTTAATAGCGTGCCTTAGTGTATACAATCATTTAAAACAATGCATTTGAGCAATACTGCCACATCTCAACTATTATTGAGTATCATCAATATTGAGCACTCCACATGTGTGGAGTGTTTTTAAGCTCCAATCTGCAGATTGAGCATCGCTGCTTCCACCTTCAACTCGACCCTCCGCTTTACCACTATCGATGATACGGTTCCCCCCGATTGATCTTCACCGCGCGATACACCTGCTCCACCAGCACCAGGCGCATGAGCTGATGTGGCAGCGTCATGCGCCCGAAGCTCATGCGCTGCTGCGCGCGGCGCATGACCTCGTCGGAGAGCCCGTGGCTCCCTCCGATGACGAACACGACATGGCTCGTCCCGTAGGTGCCGAGCCGGTCAATTTCTGCGGCAAGCTCTTCCGAGCTCCACAGCTTGCCGTCGATCGCGAGCGCAATGACATGCGCCTCGCTCTTAATCTGCGCGAGGATGCGTTCGCCCTCGCGTCCCTTTACCTGCACGACCTCTGCTTCGCTTAGAGAATCGGGTGCTTTTTCATCTGCCACCTCAATGACCTGAAACTTCAGGTATGGTGTCAGCCGTTTTGCATACTCCGCGATGCCATCGATCAAGTACTTTTCCTTCAATTTTCCTACGCCAATAATTTGAATAAGCATAAGTGCCTCCTGTCATAATCCTCTATAGAAATAGCAAAAGGACGCGCACTGGGCGTCCCTTGTAGTTTTAGTAAGTACCTTCTGTTCTATCACATATTTGGTGGAAAAGAAACGACAATTAAAACGGCCTACTCTTGCGCAGTCCCTAAATGTCCTATTTTTCATGCAATCTATGGATCTCCTGATCCCACGTATTCCTAGATTGCCTGAATCTAGAATTTCATGTATTCCTCGTCCTCAGCAGGTTCAATCCATCCCTACTTACTTTCTTCCTGCTCCTCCATCACTAAATCCGGTTTCCCCCCAGCTTCATAAGCGCTCAATATAGAGTCCAGCAAGCCTGGGAAACGTGCATTAAGATCCTCAGTCCGCAGGGACAACATGCGCTGTGTTCCTTGAACTCGTGTAAAAACAACTCCTGACTCGCGCAAAGTACGGGCATGGTGAGACATAGTGGATTTTGCGATCGGGACGTTGAAGCCGTTGCAAGCCTGTTCTCCATTTAAGTGAATATCCGATACGATATGTAAGCGAATCGGATCGCTGAGTGCATACAATACGGAGGCAAGCTGAATGTCCTTGCGGTCCGGATGAAATAGTATTTTCACGGATGATTATCCCCTTTTGTCGTACGATGAATGCGAAAAAAATATTGGTGTTCCTAATTGCATTTTATATCAACGCATGCTATATTTCAATTGTTCGTAAGTAATCGAACTATTAAACAATAATAAAAGGAGTGCTTCGCACATGACTTCTGTAAATAACCTCTCCGCGAATGCGGATCATGAAGCCTCCGTTCCGGAAGCGCCTCTTCCACGAGAAGGCCTGCTGACCCTGCTGTTCAGTGTCGCTGTGGTTCTCGTAATCATGAATACGGCTATGTTCAATCTGGCGCTGCCTGATGTGACCGAAGCCTTCGGGATTACGGCTGCGTCCGCTTCTTGGATTGTCACCGGGTATTCCATTATGTTCTCGATTGCCTCAATCACGTACAGCCGGCTTTCTGATTTTCTGCCGATTCGCCGTCTGTTGGTTATAGGCTTGTTGACGCTGGGCCTCGCGGCTGTTGCCGGCTTTTTCAGCACTAACTTTATCTTCCTGCTTATCGTACGCATTCTCCAGGCCTCAGGCGCGGGCGCAGTAATGTCCTTGTCGCTTGTCCTGTTTACCCGCTATATCCCGCAAGCCCGCCGCGGCAAAGCAATGGCGACAATTATGTCAGCCGTCTCGCTGGGTCTAGGGCTTGGGCCGGTCGCGGGCGGAGCCATCGTCGAATATCTCGGCTGGATTTGGCTATTCTCTGTAACGGCAGCTATTCTGCTTCTAGTGCCGCTGTTCCTTATCCTGCTGCCCAAAGAAGTACCCACCCGTGGCTCCTTTGATGTGCTTGGCGGGCTGTTCTTGGGCGTCGGCACGACCGGGCTGCTGCTGTTCCTGACCAGCGGGTTGTGGATTGCCTTGATCGCCGGAATTGTCGCCATTGCTTTATTTGTTGGCCGTATCCGCAGCACACCTGATCCATTCGTGATGCCGGATCTTTTCCGTAACCGCTCATATCTCGTGTTGGCTCTGATCGGAGTTGCCTCCTACCTATGCAGCTTTGCCACGTTATTCCTGCTGCCGCAGATTCTGACTCACCGTTTCGGCTTCAGCGCAAGCCATGCCGGGCTTGTGATCTTTCCGGGTTCGCTGCTCGCCATCTTTGTCTCCCGCTCCGTCGGGCGAATCATTGACCGTTATGGCAATGCGGGGATTTTGCGTTTTGCACCATTGCTCGTATTGACCGCTACCATCCTATTCGCTTTCTTTGCTGGGCGGTCATGGATTGCCGTCATGTTCATCTATATGATTATGAGTCTGGCCTTCACGACACTGTCCAGTAGTGTATCCAATGAAATCTCTCGGATTCTGCCTTCTTCACAAATTGGCTCCGGGATGGGCCTGTTCCAGCTGCTGCAATTCTTCAGCGGCGCCTTCAGCGTGGCTATGGCCGCAAGCGCACTAGAATGGCAGCGCGGACTGCCGCTTTCTGCAGCCTACTCCAATATCTACTGGGGACTCTCTATTGCAGCATTGATCGCCATCATCTCAGCTATTCTCTACCGCCGAGGCAACCGAAGTAGCTCGCTGACCGACATAGTAGATGCAGCAGATGCATAAGACCTAATCGGCTAACACATATATTATTTCATGCAAAAAAACACCCTGCGGCCCATTTCCGGGACTGCAAGGTGTTTTTAATAAATTTTAACAGTCCTTTAGACCACTAAATATTCCGCATTCTTCTCACATTCCGCACATTTGGCCGGCGGGTCCCAGTCCGAGAACTCGGTCTCCTTCAAGTCCACAATATCAGGTGCATCCTCATACTCGTCCACAAATTTGTCGATGGCTAACTCTACATGTTCTTTACATACTACATACATTCAACCAAGCATCCCTTTCTGTGCCGCTGCGGCCTATACTCCTTCTATTGTTCTACCATACTTCCCACGAAAATGGAACTCCTATCTATCCATTCCAGCAATCTGTTCATCCATTGTCTATATTCTTGCCCTACCGAAAAAAAAGATTCCTCTCACCCCAAACGGGCAAAAGGAATCTCTTCACTAATATCTCTCTAATTTCTATAAATGTTATCTACCAACTCTCCATCTTACCCTAGAAACTCCACTGGACGATCCAGCTCATACAATCTGCGGTAACGTGGTTCTTTTTCCATCAGCTCCGCATGGGTTCCACGCATTTCTACCGAGCCATTTTCCATAAAAATCACTTCATCCATCTGCTCTGCACCAACCAAATGATGCGTTACCCAGATCAGAGATTTACCGTCCATAGCTTCAAACATCGTCTGCAAAAGATCACGTTCCGTGCTTGGGTCCAGCCCTACGGTCGGTTCGTCAAGAATGACGACAGGTGTATTTTGCAGCAAAATACGAGCTAACGCTATCCGCTGACGCTCTCCACCGGAGAAACGTTGCCCCGCTTCACGGACAAAGGTATTGTATCCCTCTGGTAACGAGGAGATCAGCGTATCCATTTTGGCTAATGCGCCAGCTTCTTTAATCGCTTGTTCGGAAGCCTTCGGATCACCCATGCGAATATTGTTCGCTACCGTAGTATCAAATAAGTGTGGGCTTTGATTTAGCACCGCAATAATAGAAGGAATATTATCGCCATAGGCAGCCGCCGCGATTCCATTAATCATAGCCGAACCTGCAGAAGGTTGGATAACCCCTTGAATAGCCTTTAACAACGTCGATTTCCCTGCCCCACTACGGCCGATGATGGCAATTTTTTTGCCTTGTGGGATGTCGAGGCTGAGATCACGAACCGACCAGTTATCCTCTGATCCATAGCGGTAACCCACATTTTCGAGCTGGATATGAGCACTTTTTATGGCCTGAGGTAGAACATCAACTACAGATGCCTGTTCGGAAACTATATTATGCTCTTCTCCAACCACTCCAGACAACCGCTCCAGCGAGTTACGGTACTGCGGGATTTTCTCCACAGCTTCGGATACTGGCAAAAAAGCATCTGCCACAGGAAAAACAACCAATACAAACGCCGCAATCAACGTACCTGCAATAGCACCATCCGCATACTCCCCGGCGGCCCAATATAACATCGAAAGCACGCCAACTCCAACAACTGCTTGCCCGATGAACGCACGTAGACGCGCCCAGCTGCGCAGCGCTGCATCCGTTTTGGCCACTTTTTTCTCATCTGCTTCATAGGTCTCCACGAACTGGCTTTGCCGTCCACTAATGACCCAATCGCCCATACCGAGAACGGCGTCAGTCAGCTTTTGATAGAGGCGATTACGCTCTACCTTCACTTCACGTTGACGTTTCTGGGTGAACAACAAAGATATAAGCGGCAATACCACGACCAACACCAAAATATACAAAGCCATTAATAACGCAAAACCGATATCAAAGGTGCCCAACGCAATCACCGCAACCCCGTAGATCAATAAAGCAATAACACTTGGAAATACAGTTCTCAGATATACATTTTGCAAATATTCGATGTCATCAGCTAACATCCCGAGAATATCCCCAGTACGGAAACGCGACGACAGGAACAAGGCCTGTGGCTCCAAAATATTGTACAGGCGCACACGCATTTTAGAAAGAATCCGTAAAATGGTGTCATGCCCAATCAGCCGTTCCACGTAGTGAATGACTGCTCGGCTTGTTCCGAACGTACGTACACCAACAATCGGCACGTAGATCATCAGGATATTTTCGACCGGTGTAGACGCTTTTGAGATCAGAAATCCTGAAGTATACATCAATGAAGAGGCTGTAAATATCGTCAACGCCCCAAGCACAATAATTAGCACAAAACGCCAAAAATACGACGATACATAGGGAGCAAACCATCCTTCACGTTTCAATGGATTCCCTCCAATTGCGACCCAATCAACTCATAATACGCACCCTTGCGGGCAAGTAACTCCTGATGGGTACCGATTTCTGCCACTTGGCCTTGCTTCATTACTACAATAATGTCCATATCTAGCATCCAGTGTAGGCGATGGGTAGCCAGAAAGACCAGCTTTCCTTCAAAAAGAGGCACCATCGTCTCCTTCAGCTCATATTCCGTTTCAATATCCAGATGCGCCGTTGGCTCATCTAGAAGCATAATTGGACGGCTGCTAAGCAGTGCCCGGGCTAATGCCACCCGTTGCTCCTGGCCACCGCTGAACGAACGGCCGCCGCCACCAATCATCTCATCTAAACCATGCGGAAGAGTATCCACCAGCCCCGATAAACCAGTAGCTTTCACTGCCGCGGCAACAGCTTCCATAGAAGCCTCAGGGTAATAAAAACGTATATTATCCGCTAACGTGCCGCTAAAAATATACGGACGCTGCGGGATATATGAGGTCTGTTTTCGCCAAGCCTCATCCGTTAATGCACTAACCGTTGTACTGTTAACCGTGATACTTCCTGAGGTAGGGTGTAAGAAGCCCCCTAATATATCCACTAAAGTAGATTTACCGGCCCCGCTCTCTCCGATAATCCCAATTTTGCTAGCTCCTTTAAATTGCAGGTTCAGCGCTTCCAGCGAAGAAAGCCCTGCTTCCTCATACTTCACGCTAACGTCATTTAATGTGAGCACGCTATTCTCATGCCAAGTGAATATTTGTTCCGATGTTTTTGCTGCAGAACCGACAGATAGACTACCGTTAGGGCCGATTACTTCAGCCTTCACCTCATCTTGATCTATAATGCTCTTCATTGCTTCAGCGGCTTCTTTCCCATCCAAAGTAGCATGGAAATCTGAACCCACCAATCTGACAGGCAGGAAATATTCCGGAGCCAAGATTAGAATCGTTAAGCCCGTAACCAATGTCATCTGTTCATTTACAAGCCGTAAACCAAGACTTACCGCTACAGATGCTACAGACAGCATAGTGAAGAAATCCAGGGCGAACGATGACAAAAAGGCCACTCGCAGCGTACGCATGGTCGCCGAGCGATAACGATCGCTGACCGTAGCAATGCTGTCGCTATGACTACGACTTCGTCCTAGAAATTTTAATGTTTCTAGCCCACGTAGTGAGTCTACAAAATGATTAGATAATGTGCGATATGATTTCAACTGCCGATCCATTTGCTTACGGGCCGTCATCCCAATCAAAATCATAAAAACAATAATAATCGGCATAGTTACCGTAAGAATAATCCCGCTCGTAGTGTCCATCGTAAAGACGTAAATAAGCACCAAGACCGGTGTAACAGACATCCCTACCATTCTAGGAATGATTGCTTCCAGATACGTGCGGAATTTAGTTACGCCTTCCAGCACTAGTGTAACAAGATCCCCGGTTCCACGCCCGCCCACCATTCTAGGGCCAAGCTGGAAGAGCTTGTCCATCATTTCCCTCCGCATAGTGCTGCCCGTTGCTTCCGCGAAGCGGTAAGAGACACGGCTCATCAGCATAGCACAAGCATGGCGCACAAGAAATGCAAGAAGGAACAATAGCGCAGTGCCCCATTGTTCCTTCAGAGGTTCTCCCGCAAATAGCGCAGAGATGACTTCTGCCAGCGATTTAGCCAGCAGAAGTATGGACAAGCTTTGCACCAGGGTAAGGAAGCCTACAATCAGAAAGACTGGCTTAACTCCTTTATACCCAAGCAAGTTTTTATCCATTAGTATTCAAGATGCTCCTTCTCGTGAACCCGTTTATGAAAGACAAAGTAACTCCAAATTTGATATCCCAATACGAACGGAAGGATGGTCAGTGCCACAATCGTCATTACCTTCAAAGAGTAATGGCCCGAAGCCGCATTAGTGATCGTCAAATTAAAAGCTTGATCAATTGAACTAATCATAACACGCGGGAACAATCCTACAAAGATAGAAGTTACCGAAAGCGCCATTACCGCTCCTGTCATTCCAAAAGCGTAGCCGTCCTTCTTCTTCGTCATGAAGTAACCGGACAGTACAAAGGCGATAACTCCCAGGGCTACAATAATCATAAGAACCGTTCCACGTTGCTCGAAAATATCCGTCATATTATAAGTCATAATCACAAAAGCAGTAAATAAAGCTGCGAGTGGTATCAGCAATTTTTGTGCCAACTTGCGAGCGCGAGCCTGTAGATCACCCACTGTACGCAGCGTTGTGAACATGAGACCATGCACCAGGCACAGAAGGACAACAGTAAGCCCTGCTACTACAGTGTACACATTCACGATATCTGTGAACCCTGCATACATTTGCATATCCCCATCAATAGGCAACCCTTTGATAAAGCTTGCAAACACTACAGCCAAGAGGAATGGTGGAAGGAAGCTGCCGATAAAGATACAGGCATCCCAAGTTCTTTTCCAAGCTAATGAATCACGTTTACCTCTGAATTCAAAAGCGACACCACGCGCTATCAGAGCTAATAAGGCAAATACAAAAGGAATATAGAATCCACTAAACAGCGTTGCATACCACTCCGGGAAAGCCGCAAACATTGCACCCGCAGCTGTGATAAGCCATACCTCATTCCCATCCCAGAAAGGTCCGATCGAGTTAATCAGAACACGGCGCTCTGTATCATTTTTAGCGAGAATTTGTGTTTCCATCCCTACGCCGAAATCGAAACCCTCCAGGAAGAAGAACCCTATAAACAGAACTGCAATCAGCACAAACCACAATTCATTAAGAGATATCATGGGAACCCTCCTCGTTATATGGATCATTCGAATCGCCGTGATCGTTATCCATCGCATAAGGACCTTTTTTAATCACTTTAATAAACAATCCGACCAACACTAATCCTAGAATTAAATAAATCGTTGTAAAAGAAATCACGGAGAACAGAACTTGACCACTTGTAATATTAGGCGACACACTGTCTTCCGTTGTCATCAGTCCGAATACCGTCCATGGCTGACGCCCGAATTCGGTCATGACCCAACCGGCTGTATTCGCAATCGGAGGAAGCAGCAAGCCCCATAACATGAACCGCATAAACCAAGTGTTCGGACGGTCCATTTTTTTGCGCCACATTAAGTACATAGCGTACATTCCCAATACAATCATTAACGTTCCTGCTAGAACCATGATCCGGAAACTCCAGAATGTCGTACGTACAGGTGGAATATAGTCACCGGGGCCATAGGTTTGCTCATACTCCGCTTGCAGCTCAAGCATACCTTTAACTTCACCGGAAAATTTACTGTATGAAAGGAAACTCAGCATATAAGGAATTTGAAATTCTCCAGTACTGATTTGATTCTCTGGATCAATGTTTGCCCATACGGTCCAAGGTGCCGGGTCACCACTCTTACCCCACAGTCCTTCGGAAGCTGCCATTTTCATTGGTTGAGTTTCAACCAAATATTGCGCTTGGGCGTGACCAGCAACAGCTACACCAATAGAAGAAATAATCCCTACGATAGCTGCAATCTGAAAAGACTTCTTAAAGAAAGAAACCTCTTGTTTCTTCAATATTTTATAAGCACTAATACCTGTTACAAGAAAAGCACCTGTTGCATAAGCAGCCAGTACTGTATGTGGGAATTCAACCAGCAATTGTCCGTTCGTAATAAGCGCGAAGAAATCATTCATTTCTGCACGTCCATTATTTATCTCAAAACCCACAGGATGCTGCATAAAAGAGTTAGCCGCTAGAATCCAGAATGCAGATAACATCGTACCGAATGCTACCAGCCAGATGGACAGTAAATGTACTCGCTTGGATACCTTATCCCAGCCGAATATCCATATCCCAATAAAAGTAGACTCCAGGAAAAAGGCTGCCAATGCCTCAACTGCAAGTGGAGCCCCGAATACATCACCCACAAAACGTGAATAATCGGACCAGTTCATCCCGAACTGAAATTCCTGCAATATCCCTGTAACTACCCCTACTGCAAAATTGATGAGGAATAGCTTTCCCCAGAACTGCGCCATTTTTTTGTACTCTTCATTACCTTTTCTAACGTACATTGTCTCCATGATTGCAATCAAGAGCGCTAGTCCGATTGATACCGGTACAAAGAAATAGTGGAATATTGTCGTCGACGCAAATTGTATACGCGACAGCATTACTGTATCCATATTTGTCCCTTCCTTCTCCCCTTTTCGTTAATTATATTCTGTCAAAAATTTAAGCTTCTTTTTGTGATAAATGTCACATAAAGATAGTCATTTAACGGTGAAATTCAAATGATTTGTGACAAAGATCACAATTTAGCATAAAGAAAGCAAAAAAAATAAGACGGTTTACCCGTCTTGAGTGGTTCGTCGTTCTATTAAATGCTTGACTCATTTAGGTATTGGTTAGATGGAAATACCCTTCTTCAGCGATTTGAGATCGCCATTCGAATTAAGCAATTGGGGTAGCATCTTCGTGCTGCGAACCATTGGAGAGTCACATAGACGGCAAGAAGGCGCATGTTCAAATGCGAAATTATCCCTCATCCATCCGTTGCATCCCTCATTGGTACATGCCCAAATTGCGGTATTTTCTTCCGGTATTTCTTCCAAAGGTTTCTTCCGGTAGTTCATTGCCGTTCCTCCCATCCTGTAAGTCAATAGTGAGTAACTAGATATAAAAAGACCGTCCCAACTTTCACAAGCTGGGACGGTTTCTTCTATTATTACAGTTTTACAACGTTTTCGGCTTGTGGTCCACGGTTGCCTTGAACAACGTTGAATTCAACGCGTTGGCCTTCGTCCAAAGTTTTGAAGCCGTCGCCAGTGATTGCGCTGAAGTGAACGAATACGTCGCTTCCGCCTTCAACTTCGATAAATCCGAATCCTTTTTCTGCGTTGAACCATTTAACTGTACCTGTTTGCATGTGTGTTACCTCCACAAATTTAAATTAATATGTTCTTTTTATCTTCAAACAAAGAAAAAATTCACACATTGAAAAAGGTTGTATTACCAAATATGACAGCCCTTTTCAATGCGAGAATTAGGGACTAAATGTATGATTGATATCATATTACCACACCTGATTAGCAAAGGCAAGCAAGCATCCGAATATATCCGGTTTTGCCCTAATAAGTATTACCTTCCAATGTAAGGGCTGCCACTTAGTGTTTATTCCCTAAATAGATCCTTTTTCTGGCATAATTATCATGGTTTTAGAAAAATAGCTTTCCCAAAAACGTTACTTTTATCCGCTTTTTCAAGAAGGTACCCCCTCGGAATCGAAGGGGTAGTCCGCTCTACTTGTCGTAACTGCTATATCATTATATACCGACTTCCAGCATATTATTCCTGTGGTTTTTCAAGAAGTTTAACTGTTGCCTGTTTGGCCTCGCCGTTTCGATAGTAAGTAATTTTCAGATCATCACCGATCTTCGTATGATTATATAAGTACTTGCGAAGAGAAAGGGTAGATATGATGGATTGATCATTAAATTTGGTAATGACATCATTGAATTGCAGTCCAGCTTCCTTCGCAGGGCCAACGGCTTCTAGAACAACTACTCCATCCTTAACACTGTTCGGCAGGTTCAATTCATTGCGTTGATCTTCTGCTAGTGGAACGTACGGATTGTTCAAATCAACTGAATATACACCCAAGTACGAACGGGCAATATGCCCTTTTTCAGCCAGCTCATTAGCGATATCTATCACATGATTCGCAGGAATTGCAAAACCCAGACCCTCTACACCCGTATCTGAAATCTTCATCGTGTTAATTCCAATGACCTTGCCATCGAGATCCACTAACGCGCCGCCACTATTTCCTTCATTAATCGCCGCATCAGTCTGTATCACTTCTTGTTCCCAGTCATATACTCCATCCTGATTAAGGGATACGGGAACCATCCGTTCAGTATAGCTAACAATCCCCGAGGTCAATGTATCACCAAGTCCTAGCGGATTACCGATAGCAATGACCGTTTCACCTAGACGAAGCTTAGAGGAATCACCGAGCTGCGCGATGGTATCGATTCCTTTGGCATCAATAGAGAGTACCGCAATGTCGCTTACTTTATCCGTTCCAACGAGTGTTGCCTTACGGGTCTCTCCGTTCACTGTAACTACCTCGAGATTACCGGAGTCTTCGATGACATGATTATTGGTAATGATAAATGCTTTATTTCCTGTCTTTTTATAGATCACTCCTGAGCCTAGTGCGGACTCATCCAGAATGTTTAATTCTTCATTATCTTCTTTATGATTGATAATACTTACTACTGCAGGGCGAACCGTGGCAGCAGCTTGAATAATCCGGTCAAATGGATCACTACTGCTTGGGGCAACATTTCCAGTTGTTACAACCGGCTTTTGAGCAGTCTCATGACTCATCTGGCCTGTAAACATACTGAATAACAGAACTGCCACCACAGCGCTGACTAAGGAGCAAACGGCGGATATTTGCCAGGTAGATAGCCCTTTACGCGATCTGCGTACAGAATGTCTACGGTTAGCAAACGATCCCTTTGATGCTTCATCCCCTCTGGACCGCGAAACTTTAGTTGAATAGAAATCATCATCAAACAATCCCACCGAAAATCTCCCCCTTCTATTGCCAAGCGTTCACTGTTGTTAAGACCTGAACCTATAGCAACCACGTCCGAACCAAACCTCTGTAACCATTAGACTCCAAATATCACTAAAAAGTTTCACTTTATCCATTAACCCCACAAGAGTTTCGATCAATCGTTAGATTATGATAATCTTTTAATATATCTTCTCTATTAGGAATATTTTGCAACTTAAAAGACTACAATAAAATAGAAGTGTCCCTAAAATTTTAGCTTTGCTCATCACGCTTTTAATTGTATCACAGGCAACCTGCAATTCGGGATTTTCCTCAGCTAAAACACCTGCGAATTTTTTACAGTTTTCAGTTCTAATTACACTATATATTCACACTATTAAAGGAGGATTAATTATGAGTTCTTTTTCAACAAGTATGGATTTAGTCGAGTTTATCGGTAAGCTTGGTGACTTAAAGGATGAACACTACCACATGACCCTTGCCTTTAGCGCAATGATCGAATTGATGATTGAAAAAGGCCTAATCTCCCGCCAAGAATTAGATCGCAAGACCGCTGAACTTGATCAGCTTATGACTGGCTCAGCTTATCCCATGGCGTAGGTTGATCATAATACGTATCACACAGTCTGAACTCACTATCTTTGAAAAAACAGCCCCGATCCTCCATTGCGCCGCGTACCGACATTTTTGCCAAATCCATCATATTGTGATCCCGGCTTAAATGCGCCAAATAGGTCCGTTTGGTCCGCCCTGTAAGAATTTCGCTAAGCGCAGCTCCAGCTGCCTCATTGGAAAGGTGACCCATGTCGCCTAGGATGCGCCGTTTCGTATTCCACGGATAACGTCCCATTCTCAGCAATTCGATATCATGATTCGCCTCCAGCACCAATACATCTGCATCTGAAATTGCATCTCTTACCTTATCACTAACATAGCCCAGGTCTGTAGCTACACATAACTTCTCTTTTCCATCATAAAAATTGTAACCCACTGGCTCCGCTGCATCATGAGAAATCGCAAAGGATTCTACTCGCATACTGCCGAAATCCTTGTGCTGGCCAGACTCCATGATCATACGGTTATACTCCGGTATTTTACCAATTCCCTTCTCGATAGCTCCCCAGGTATTGGTGTTCGCATAAATCGGAAGATCGTATTTACGGGCCATGGCCCCGAGTCCCTTGATATGATCGGAATGTTCGTGTGTAACTAGAATCCCGTCTATATCATTACCCGTTAGTTCACGCATGGCCAACAGCTCATCGATCCGCTTGGCACTAAAACCTGCGTCAATCATAAGTGTTGTCTCCCCGTTTCGTACCACCGTTACATTGCCGGTAGAACCACTGGACAGTACTGTAAATGAAATCCCCATTTTCCTTACTCCTTCTACTCTGTTGTCTTAGGACTGATGATGTCCGCACTAATAGCATCCACATAATAGGCATTGCCGTTCTCCAGCATAAACCGCCACATCGGCGAAGCTACCTGACTTTCCGAGTTGAACAGCTCACCGTAATACCCCAGCTCAATCTCCTTCACTACGGAATCTGCCGGAAAATACTTCTCTATCAAGCTACTAAGTGCTTGCGATGCTGGAAGCACCTTCTGTTCTTTATCGCTGCTGCTTGTCCCTATTTCAATCTTCGGCCAGCGGTAAGCTACGATTTTTTGATCACTGTTAATCAACTCTAGCCTAACACGGAACAACGACCACTGATTTTGAACCAGCGGATGAAGAACAAACTTCCCAACCTCACTTTCCTGTGAATCAAAGCGATAATTGGAAATATCAGGAATCTTATCCTCAAGCGCCTTGCTAAGCTCTGAGAAGGAAGAATAGATCAGCTTGCTGTCTATAGGTACATCTAATTTAATTGGTGGTTCAGTCTGCTCTTCAGCAGAATAACGATAAGTAATGTTAGGAAGCTGCGGGGTAGAAGCCGGAATGGGACACAATACACGAATCCCTTTCTGCTCCATTACGGCTTGGGTCTCAGCAGACAGGGAAGTAAAATCAAGATTAGCACTAACCTGATCGCGCAAATCGACCCACAGCTGGTAACATAGCAGCAGATTCAGACCTAAAAAGGCGCAAATCAGTACATTTTTAGCTCTTCCCCAATCCATACCCGAACCTCCTAATTGTTATATGAACCACTTGTCCATTAATTTAAAGTAAGAACACTGCCATCACTAAGTGTAACTTTCCAGACAGGTATCAGCTCCAGATGATCTTCCTTCACCTCAGGCACATAAGCAGGCGTTAAATCCTTCACTGCCGAAGTTTTACTGACCAGAGACAACCTATACTCCAGATCCGCACCTCCAGATAGCTCCACTACCTTTTTTACGGCCTTACTTTCATCTATATAGATTAGAGAACGTTCATAAGAGGATACTGTTCCCTGCTGCAGTTCCAGATTTATTACACCATACTGTAATGATGAATTGCTCATAATCGGATAGGAGCCGTACGGATAGGAGCCATAATATTGTTGAAAAGAGACCTTTCTCTCCTGTCTGCCTTCCTCTGTAGCCTCCAAACGGTAAGTCCCATTCCATCCGCCATGCTGGTTCACAAATTCTACAGCTTCCAAAGCATCCTTGGCAGGGGTACTTTCTCCAGCTGGAAGCGCTGCAGGGTCACTATAGCTCATCCAGTTCTTACCCTGGTCCACCTGAAGGCTCCGTTTGCTATCCGTATAAATCTCCGAGCCGTTCTTCTCCCGAATATATCTAGTGCTTCCAACATCGAAGAAAAGATTACTCTGCATTTGCTCTATGGTGTACATCCCGGAAGGCATGTCTACCTGAACCAGAGAAATCTTACTGTCTGGCACATAATAATCCCCGCTTACGGTCTTGTAAGGCGTCCAATTCTTACCGAAATCAACATGCTGCTGCACATCCTGAACCGTTAAATCCGCTTTTGCCGCTTCGTATATGATGTCGCCTCTCGTACTGAAGAAAATAGCATGGGCCTTGGAATCATTCTTAATGTTATAGATCCAAATGCGATCAATGCTTTCTCCTTCAAAAAGGGAATCTGGCGATAACTGCATCACCCGCTGCAATAACGTTACCGGAATGCCCGCTCCGAATGAAAGCTCAATCCCAGGATTCTCATTGCGGATCTTATCCCAATCATAATCCTGTACCGAATGCCGCTGGAAGCTTTCGAAGCCACGACCTTTTAAGCGATTCATGATCAAGCTATAGAACGTAGAATCCGGATAAAAAAGCGTATGTTTGCCTTCTCCCATATGGATGATCATTTTGTCAGGGTATAACAGGTTCTCTACCTTCTCTTCCGGACCCATATTATCTGTCTTCACATACAGGTTCTCAGAAAGCACTGCTGAATCAGCACCAGGCAAACGGTAGATCAAATAATAGCTTTCAACCAGGCTTCCGAGCACGAGCAAGGCTAGAATGCATGATTTGATTCGTTCCTTCATGCCTCACTCCCCCTTTGCTCGTTCAAAGGCAGGGTAAAGGTTACCTTTGAACCTTCATTTAGCTCGGATTGCAGGGAAATGGAGCCTCCATGTGCCTTCACAATTTCCCGGGCAATGGAAAGGCCAAGTCCGGTGCCTCCCATGTTCCGCGAACGTGCCTTATCCACGCGATAAAATCGTTCGAAGATCCGCTCGATATCCTTTTTCGGAATCCCTATCCCCGAATCACGTACAGATATGGAGAGCATTCCATCCTCATTCTTCAACGCTTCCAGTTCAATCTTACCGCCTTCTGGCGTATATTTTAGCGCATTGGAGACCAAATTCCCCAAGACCTGATCGATTTGATCGCGATCAAGCCACGCCGTGGTAACATCTTTGCGGACCCTTGTACTTATATCGATACGCTTCTGCCGAATTTGAAAAGAAAAACGATCCGCCACATCCTCCAGCATCTCGGTAATATCCGTCTGCTGAATTCGAAGAAGAGCTTCCTTGGAATCCAGACGGGAAAGATGCAGCAAATCCGTAACCAGACGGATCATCCGTTCGGTTTCGTTGCGAATAACCCCAACAAATCGAACCGCCAGCTGCGGATCTTCAAGTGCTCCATCATCCAGTGCTTCAACATAGCTTTTAATAGTGGTAAGTGGTGTTCTTAGCTCATGCGAAACGTTCGCCACGAACTCCCGGCGTGATTCCTCCAGATTCTCCTGTTCGGTGACATCCTGCAGCACAGCAATTGTGCCGGCAATGCCACCCTCACGACGATGAATGGGAGTAAACGTCACTCTTACGATATTAGAATCTTCTCCACCCATATGGGTCAGATGAAGCATTGCAGATTGGGCATTACCTTTAGCCAGAGATCCGCTTTGTTCGTAATCTAAGCCCAACAGTTTATCTAGAGGAGCGCCTTCCGGCAACGGGCCTTCATTTCCGAGCATCAGTGCTGCCCGCCGATTCATCAGAATCACTACTCCGTTCTCATCTGTAGCCACAACACCATCACTCATGTTCGTCAGAATAGAGGTAAGCTTCTCCTTCTCCTCTTCATTCTGCGAGAGTGCCTCACGCAATCTACCGGTCATATAATTGAACGCCTGACTGAGTTGTCCAATTTCATCATTGCCCAATACGGGCATTTTACGATTGAATCGGCCTTCAGCGACAGCCGTAGCATGCCTCGTCATTTCCTTAATAGGCTGCGTGATGGTGTGCGCCAGAATGACGCATAAAACAACCGTTAACGCTAGAGCTAACAGCAATCCTGAGATAAATACACTATTGATCCGGCCCATCGTGGCGTACAGATCCTTCATGTCAGCAGCAATATAGATTGCTCCCACTACCTTGTCACCCGAGAGCACAGGCTTAGCCACAACCTTTTTACGCACATTATCATCAGCAATAATATATTCCTCGTTATCACTGATGCCCTGCAAGGCCCGATTCACAACTGTCTGGGTGTTACGCTGCCCGACATAGTCATTCTGCGAGGGAACGGAAGTGGTGATGATTTTGCCGCTGGCATCCAGTACTTGAATCTCAGCCCCGTTAATGTACAGATTATTGACCATCCCGCGCAGACTTTCCACAGCGGTTTCCTCATCTGCGGTTCCAGCCTCACTACCAAATTTATCAGCAGTCAGGATAGACAACATCTCAGCACGTGCTTTAAGGTCCTTGGTGAAATTATCTGTTAACGAGTTCTTCATCGAGCTGACAAAATAAACCCCGATCAACTGCATAGCTATCAGAATCAGCAACACGTAAATAATAATAAGTTTTGCCTGAATTGTCCGGATAAAGGACCGCCACTTCATCACAGTCCTCCATTTTTAGGGCTATGCATCAAATAGCCGAGTCCACGCCGAGTATAAATATATTCGGGCTTGCTGGGGTTCTCCTCAATTTTCTCTCTTAGACGACGGATCGTCACGTCAACGGTCCGCACATCACCGAAATACTCAAATCCCCACACTGCCTGCAGCAAATGCTCCCGAGTCATCACCTTACCGGCATGTTTGATCATATAGTAGAGCAGCTCATATTCACGATGGGTCAAGTCAAGCGGCTCCCCGCCCTTATAGACCATATACATATCTGTATCTATAAACAGATCAAAATGATAAATGCCCTGCTTATTCTCTGCTGGTTCACTCGCCATCCCCTGTGGTGACGGTTTATGCTGTCTCCGCATCTGGGCTTTAACTCTGGCCAGCAATTCACGTGTACTAAAAGGTTTGGTCACATAGTCATCAGCACCAAGCTCCAGGCCAAGTACCTTATCAATCTCTCCGTCCTTGGCTGTAAGCATAATGATAGGAATGTCCAAGTGCGCAGAACGCACCTCGCGGCAGACGTCCATGCCATCTTTGCCGGGCAGCATAAGATCAAGCAGCATAAGATCGGGCCTTTTGGACAATGCCAGCTCCACTGCACTGTTGCCATCAAAAGCACAAATAACCTCGTAGCCTTCTTTTTCTAAATTAAATTTCAATATATCAGCAATAGGCTGTTCATCATCTACTACCAGAATCGTTCCCATCTGCATGTCCCAGCTTCACCTTCCTATCCTTACTTAATGATCATTCCTTTATTTTAACATACCTGTCTAACCGTCACATCCTACGAAATAAGCAATCCCCCTGCCCAGCAAAAAGAAACGGCTTTGCCGTCACTCGTAGATTAAAAAAATAAAAACCGCCCGATTGAAATCGAGCAGTTAAAGGATAAAGTATGAATTATTGCAAATACTTCATTGGATTTACAGCAGTGCCATTCTTCCGAATCTCAAAATGCAGATGTGTACCCGTCGAACGTCCAGTGCTGCCCATTACGCCAATCTTGCCACCCTGCTCCAAGCGTTGGCCTGTAGAAACCGAGATGCTTTTTAAATGACCATAATAGGTCTGGTATCCGTTGCGATGATCCACAATAACTACATTCCCGTATCCATTCTGCACCCCTGCAAAGATTACGGTCCCGGCATCAGAAGCTTTTATATTCCGATTGCTAGATACCATATCAATACCCTTATGGGCACGGCTCCAACGCTCACCGAAGCTACTTGTCAGGGTTGCCCCGCTTACCGGCCAACTGAACATGCCTGTTCCTTCACCAACAACCTTCGTTCCCCGATAAACAACTTCTGGCAGCGAGGCTTTTATAACGGTCTGGCCTAACCATTCTTCTTGAACAACCGTGCCATTTTCCTTTGTTACCCGATACTCCATTTCTTTAAGTCCAGTTTGTCCTGGACGAACCACTTTGCTTTTGCCTGCCGCTAGCTGATCGCTCGAACGCACAACCACTTCCGGCTCAGTCACTATCTGCTCAGTCACTTTTTCCACAGTTACTACTGTAACATCTGGTTGGGGTACCTTCAGCTTCAGTGTATCTCCAATCTTCAACGTCAGCTCTTTCACGTTAGGGTTGTTACTATAAATCTCTTTTTGGGTGATTTCAAACCGTTTGGCAATCCCCGAAATCGTATCACCCTCTTGAACGGTATAAAGAAGAGGCGCCTCTTTGCCTTCGGTAAGTGTCTGGACCGCTGCCTCCACATCCAACACTTTATTAGGATCTGCTTTGATAGGAACGATAGAAATATCTTCACTAATCTCTACCGACTCTACTTGCTCTGGAGCCTTCGCTTTTGCAGCAGATGAGCTGGAAGCAGCTGTTCTCGTTAGCTTACTAGCCGTCGTTGCTACTTCTGCTTGTGGGACATAATGATTTTTTACCCCTTCGAGCACAGCATTAGCAGTCTCCTGATCCTTAACTATGCCAACGGCCTTGCCATCTACCATCAATTGCACGCCTACCGCATAAGCTTTCAGCATTCCATCTAGTTTAGTAAGTGTCGCCTCACTATCAACTTCTGGCTTGTATGCCTTCTGCTCTTCTATTGTTATGCCCTCTGTTTGCAGCACCATGGTTGAATTCGGATATTTCTCCTGATATTCTCGTTGTTTCTTATCATATAGCTGGTTAAGCTGCGTCTGATCGGTAAGTCTTCCGACTTCTTCACCCTTCACCAACACTTGATAATAGGTAACCGTGTTAGCGGCTACATACTTTTTCTCTGCTCCAACCAACACCGTAGCTAGAAGCACAAGGCCGACAGATCCCAAAATCCAAGCACGCCGAAATCTGCGAGTACCTTTCTCTTGTTGAAAGTGTTTGGAGTCGTGATCGAAATTGTGGCTCTGTTGAACATTCGCCTCGGATTCTGCTGGATGTCCATCCTGCAGCTTGCCCATCCGACGCATGAACTTAAATCCCTTCATGAAACTCTCCCTTTCAGTCCGCTTTTACTTCCGACAAAAGCGGCCAAGCTAATTGTACGACCTCGATTATATAGATTACGTCCATGTAAATTTCTGCGTATACTAGTGCTTAATTCCTGCTTCTAATGAACCTATAAAAAGGTTGTTAAGGAGGTTACAAAAATTTAACCTCTTGAGGTCCTTGTTTACTGTACCATAGCTTAGAGAAAAATTTCAACTTTAGACATGACAAAAAACCCGCCAAATACGCGGGTTTTTTGCGCAAATATGAAATTTTAACCTTTTTCTTGTGTCTATAAAGTGACAATTATAAAAGCTATTGCGTAGATTGTGTAGTTGGTGTAAGCATTTTCATTATGCTCTCATATTCGTCTGCATCAACATATTTTGCAATTACCTGTTGCAGCTCTTTAACCTCATCTTCTGTTAATCCATCCTCCATCGCTGTTGAAATTTTTGCCATCTCATCCTGTGGTAGTTTGGACATCAAAATATTGAATATATTTACCTTCTCTTCCGATGGAAGATTATCTTTGAAGTCACTGAGTGCCTCAGGTGTCATTACTAATTGTTGGTCACCAACACTTCCACTTCCGTTATCAGCTGAACTTTCGGTTGTAACTTGCCCCATAACTGGTAAGGCATCAGTCGGAGTATTATCATCTACGGGCTCGCCCTTGCCTTTAGCTGGCGAATCCGTGCTTTTGTCGGTCTCCTTGCTAACTGTACTCCCTGTGGTTACTTCTTTATTGGCTGTATCCGAGTCAGATTTGTTATCCATGCCAATGATGCTCCGAATCATTCCTCCAAATCCCGGACCGGGAGTATTCACTTTAATATCGAAGCTAGCCAGTACCGACTGAATATAAGCATTTACAACCACGCCCGTTGTTAGAATTGAAAGAGTGCTGGCAAGTACCACAATCAGACATACGCTAAGTGCACGCTTCACGATCTTCATCTTCATTTCTCCTCTCACCTATGTTCAAGTCTATCTGGTAGATCATGTACATGTTCTTCTATACATCCAGTATTGACTAGAACCGGCCTTGGGAAACGTCTAGGTATAAATCTAGGCACCAAAAGAGAGAGAGATAGTCCTCAGAACAAAAAAAAGAGCCTCTAACGGGGCTCCTTAGTATAACTAGGTTTTAGATATAAATTGGCAATACTTGATTCGTCTGCTCACGGTTACGACCCACTGAGAAGATAGCAATCGGAATACCTGTAAGCTCAGATACACGTTCAACATATCTGCGTGTATTTGCTGGAAGATCATCCAACGTTTTTGCAGAAGTAATATCTTCGCTCCAGCCTGGAAGCTCCTCATATACCGCTTCACATTCTGCCAGCATTTTGAGGCTAGCAGGGTAATGAGTAATTACCTCACCACGGTATTTGTAGCCTGTGCAGATCTTCACAGTCTCAAGTCCGCTAAGTACATCCAGCGAGTTAAGAGATAGCCCTGTGATTCCACTTACACGACGAGCGTGACTCACAACTACACTGTCGAACCAGCCTACACGGCGTGCACGTCCGGTAACTGTGCCATATTCATGACCTGTTTCACGGATATAATCACCTGTTGCATCATTCAGCTCTGTAGGGAACGGGCCATCTCCAACACGAGTGGTATAGGCTTTTGCAACCCCAATAACCTGTTTGATTTTGGACGGTCCCACACCAGAACCTATGCACACCCCACCGGCAGATGGGTTGGATGAAGTAACAAACGGATACGTGCCTTGATCGATATCAAGCATTACTCCTTGCGCACCTTCAAACAACACTTTGCGATCCGCATCAATGGCATCATTAAGAATAACAGAGGTGTCTGTTACATAATTACGCAGCACTTCTGCATATTCCAGGTATTGAGTCAGAATCTCTTCTACGTTAAGAGCTTCGGCACCATAGACCTGCGTAATCACTTGGTTCTTCTCTTGCATCAAGGGGCGGAGTCTCAGTTCGAATTCCTCAGCGTCCATCAAGTCAGCAATACGGATACCGTTGCGTGCTGCCTTATCCATATAACAAGGACCGATACCTTTACGTGTAGTACCAATCTTGTTCGGACCCTTACGGTCTTCTTCGAGAGCATCCAGCACCATATGGTATGGCATAATGACATGAGCACGATCACTGATCACTAAGTTCTTAGTGTCAAAACCGTTCTCGTGAATATAATTAATTTCTTGGATCAAGGCAGCCGGATTAATAACCATTCCGTTACCAATTACACAAGTTTTCTCTTTATAAAATACACCCGAAGGGATCAAGCTGAGCTTAAACTTCTCACCGTCAATCAGAATCGTGTGACCGGCATTATTGCCCCCTTGATAACGGGCGACCACATCTGCACTTTCCGCTAGAAAGTCAGTGATTTTCCCTTTACCTTCGTCTCCCCATTGTGTTCCCACGACGACTACCGTTGACATGTTCATTCCTCCGTAGGTGCTACTTAGCACCATTATTTTTCATAATATGGGCCCTATACGTCATTCTTATGTACGTGGCCCTCCGGACGCCAAGCAGATTTAACCCGCTAAAGGACAATTCTCAGTGTAACAGCGGTTTTTTTCAAAGTCAAATAAAACGAACGATTACACAAAGAAATGTGCAATCGTTCGGGAATTATACATGTCAGGTTTAACCAGCAAAGGGTTCCGCATGTGCTCGCTCGTAGTTAACGAACTTGTTGAAATTTTTAAGAAAGACCAGTTCTACCGTACCTACGGGACCATTACGCTGTTTAGCTATAATGATCTCAATAATATTCTTCTTCTCCGTATCCGCATTGTAATAATCATCACGATACAGAAACGCAACAATGTCGGCATCCTGCTCGATAGAACCCGATTCACGCAAGTCACTCATCATTGGACGTTTATCCTGACGCTGCTCTACACCCCGGCTTAACTGCGACAGAGCAATAACCGGAACATCCAGCTCACGAGCAATCTGCTTCAATGTACGAGATATATCCGATACTTCCTGCTGACGGTTCTCTCCGCCTTTACCGCGGCCCTGAATGAGCTGTAAGTAGTCGATGACGATCATGCCAAGTCCTTTTTCCTTCTTCAGTCTCCGGCACTTTGCACGAATATCGGTTACCGTGATACCTGGTGTATCGTCGATATAAATCTCCGCTTCAGATAGAGACTGAATGCCCATCGTCAGCTTGGACCAATCATCATCACTCTTGAAGTCACCGGTACGCATAATATTGGCATCTAAGTTGGCTTCAGCACAAATCATCCGCTGTACCAGCTGTGGCGCTGACATTTCCAGACTGAATATCGCAACAGTTTCTTTAGCGCGTACTGCCACGTTCTGTGCAATATTCAGGGCGAATGCAGTCTTACCAACAGATGGACGAGCCGCAACAATGATCAGATCGTTACGTTGGAATCCGTTAGTCATATGATCTAAATCCACAAATCCGGTTGGGATACCTGAGGTACCCCCCTTATTTTGATGAAGCAACTCAACCTTGTCGAACACTTCCATCAAGACATCGCGGATCGCAATAAATCCACTGCCGCTCCGCCGGTTGGAGATTTCAAGAATACGCCGCTCTGCATCACTCAGCATATCGGCTACATCTTCACCGCCAGTATAACCTTCGCTCACAATTTGCGTGGCTGTGCGAATCAAACGGCGCAGCATGGCTTTCTCTTCGATAATCTGGGCGTAGTATTCTACGTTAGCAGCAGTAGGCACGGCATGCGCCAGCTTAGCTAAGTAGCTAACACCACCAATATCTTCAAGCTCTCCTTTGTCCTGCAGTCTGGACGTAAGTGTAACAAGATCAATCGGCTGGCTCTCTTCTCCGAGCTGCACCATCGCCTCAAAAATCATTTGATGCGCTTTATCGTAGAAGTCTTCAGTATTCACCCGTTCCATTGCAGTAATGAGCGCTTCATCCTGCAACAGAACCGCACCAATTACCGCCTGCTCGGCTTCAAGATTCTGCGGGGGAACCCGATCGAAAAAGAGATCTCCACCCATGTTACTCCTCCGTTACCTCAACCTTAAGTGTGGCCTTTACTTCAGTATGCAATTTTACGCTTACTTGAAATACTCCTATATGGCGAATTGGCTCACCTAATTCAATCTTGCGCTTATCAATAGTAATTCCTTTGGTGGAAGCCAGTGTCTCAGCAATCTGTTTGCTTGTAATAGCGCCGAATAAACGTCCGCCTTCACCTGATTTTGCTTTCATTGTCAGTGTTAACTCGTCAAGCTTCTTACCCAATTGCTGTGCTTCTTCTTTTTCGTTATCTTTACGGCGTTGTTCAGCAGCTGCTTGATTCTCCAGCGTCTTCACGTTGCCTTCCGTTGCCGGACGAACCAATCCACGTGGCAATAAGAAGTTGGAAGCATAACCTTCGGATACCTCTTTAACCTGACCTTTTTTACCTTGACCCTTAACATCTTTTATGAAAATGACCTTCATTCGAATAACCCCTCTTTCGATTCGATTTCCGCCAGCACCTGCAGTAATCTGGCTTCTGCTTCTTTACATGTTCCTTCAAGCTGTACTGCGGCATTGGACAGATGCCCACCGCCGCCTAATTTCTCCATCACGACCTGTACATTCATACGTCCGAGTGATCGGGCACTAATGCCAATCAGGCCGTCAGGCCGCTCGCTGATGACGAATGAAGCGACTACGTTGGTCATCCCAAGCAGCGTGTCCGCAGTCTGAGCAATAAGAAGCTGCGGGATTTTCATGCCTGGTGCCGTAACTACGAGCGCGATTTGGTCATACACCATTCGCGCATGTTTGATAATTTCGGCTTTGGAAATATACTCCTGTAAATCCTCCTTCAGCATGCGCTGAATAAGTACGGTATCGGCACCATTCCGGCGCAGGAAGCCTGCCGCCTCAAAGGTACGCGAACCCGTATGGAGCGCAAAGTGCTTTGTATCCACCGTGATCCCCGCTAACAACATTGTAGCATCCAGCGGACTGATCTTTACCTTCTCATGGATATACTGAAGCAGCTCTGTCACCAGCTCACAGGTCGATGAAGCGTAAGGTTCCAAATATACCAATACAGCATCATTAATGAACTCTTCACCTCTGCGGTGATGATCCACCACTACGATTCTGCTGGCATATTGTACTAGCCGCGGCTCCATCGTCATAGACGCCTTATGTGTATCCACAACAATAAGCAGGGTATGCTCTGTCATGATCTGTAGGGATTGCTCCGTTGTGATGAATGACTTATACAAATCGTCATCCTTACGAATCTGCTCCATCATGTTAGTTATCGATGGATTTGGAGTCTCCATCACAATGCTAGCCTCTACATTATACATCTGCGCAGCCCTTAACAGGCCGATTGCAGCACCCACAGCATCGATATCCGGTGTCCGATGACCTAGGATCAGCACACGATCGCTCTCCTGCATCAGATCCCGCAAAGCATGCGCAATGACCCGCGCCCGCACTCGGGTACGCTTCTCAGCAGCATTACTCTTGCCACCGTAGAAGGATAACCGTTGGCCTGCTTTTACAGCCGCCTGATCACCACCTCGGCCCAGCGCCATGTCTAGACTGGATTGGGCCAATGCCCCTAATTCACTTGCAGAGTCTGCGCCAAAGGCCAGACCAATACTCAGTGTCATAGGTACCTTGAGATCAGCAGTCATTTCTCTGACTTCATCTAGAATCACGAAGCGGCTCTCTTCCAACGCTTGCAGGCTACGATGATTAAGCAGCATTAGATAACGTTCCGAGGACAACCGCCGCAGATAAACCTCAAACTGCTTACTCCATTCAGTGATCTCACTCGTCACCTTAGCAATCAGCGAGGTTCGCTGTTGATCATCCATTCCTTGAGCGGATTCATCCAGGTTATCCATCATCACTATGCCGATCGCCAGCTTCTCATCCTCATACCGCTCACGTAACACCACAAGCTCAGTGATATCATACAAGTAAAGAATACGCTCACTCGGAATAATGACAGCTTGATAAAATCGTTCATCCACGGTGATCTCAAGGCGGGTGTCATGGAGCACACCTTCTTTGCCGACCTCCCGCTTACCCGCTGCAGCACCTGTAAAAAAAGACTGCATATCAGGCAATAATTCTTGCAGTGATTCCCCAACTAAAGACTTGCGTGCGAAAATATCGCCGGCATAGCGGTTATTCCATTCCACCGTTCGATCCTCGCTAAACAGAATGATTCCAAGCGGCAGCATGCTGACTGCTTCGCCCTCTACCCGCTTAATGCGGAAAGACAGCCCATTAATATATTCCACCAGATTACGACGGAACGAGATCTCCGCTTTCAACATATAGAAGCATAAAGTACCTGACAGAAACAGGCCGGCGACCCCAAGCGCCCAGTTATAGACACTGACAATTATAATAAGGACCAACAGCAGCATGAACGCCCATACGGTATGATAGCCGTGCCAGCGTCTTTGCAGAAATTTAGGCATGAACTCTCACCCTATCGTTTCGATTTGGTCACATACTCCCGCAGTGGGAACGCAAGATCAATAATACCAATAATGCGCAGCGGCGGCAGTAAAATAACCGGTATCGCTAACAAAACGGCAGACATCTTGTTCCATTTGCGTTCATGCGCCAGGAAGAAGAAAAATCCGATGGCCTGAATCATAAAGCCAATTCGCAGCAATGGCAGAAGATTGGCAGAAATCATGAGGATGAAATTGTTCTCCGACCCTGAGAAGAAGAGCTGTAGAACAACACCAATCAGATAGTACCAAATAAACGATCTCGAAAGTCTCCATTCACGTGCAGGCTTCATCTTAGGCACTGCATAATTCATACTGTTCAGAATCGGGCGGGCAATAGCATGCGTAATCACAGCAATCATGAAGGAGCTTACGATTAGAGTCATAGGGATCATTTGGACCGTCATATGACTTATCTTGTTTACATCCTCAGTTGAAAATCCAATATCAGTGAGCAGAGGATTGGTAGTTCCGAGCTCGGACAGAGGTGAATTAACCATTTGTAATACATCGTTCACATAGGTAGACAGGTCAAAATTAAATAATGCCGTACCCAGCAGCAAAAGCAGCAGGAACTGTGCAAGAATCGTAACCGTACCTGCGATCACAGTAGACATGGCCGGGGCATGTCTTTTATACCAGCGCCCCATAACCAGAGCCGGTATTAAGAAATACGCAGCTATCAACAGATAAATTGGTGTAATCAAGCCTACAATCAGCAACACCGGCAATACATGCAGCACAAATTGTCTCGTGTTCAGTGTAGTAAACAACACTACTGCCGGAACAATCATAAACAGGGTAGTGATGATGAGGAGTGGAGTCGTTAAACTAAGCAGCAAAAGTAAGTATGCTACGCTCCAAGCCACAGATGACCAGCGAAATTTCAACAGTATTCACCTCTTACGCATATGTTCTTCTAAAGCAGATATATCTTGGTACCAATCTTCCAGTTGATGCCCTTCCTGCTTGTGCTTTCTAAGCTTCTCCAGTAGCAAGTCATCTAAAGAACGATAAGGAATCCCTAGTCTGCGGCCCAAAATATAAGAGCTCATAATCAAGCTAGCCAGACTGTCACCGACACGGGTAGTACTGCCTTCCCATAACGCTTTAAATAACCGTGAAACTTGATCAATCACTTCGGTTTTCAGCCATTCAATTACCTTGGCGCGCTTGGCTACATCCAGATCCTTCGGCACATTGGACACGTCTCTCTACCTCCGGCAAAAAGCTTTATTCTCCATTATAGCATAAAAAATTCGGTGTCACACTGGACGCCCCGCGCCCCTTAAGTATGCTTCAATCCATGCTGACTATGCCTCTTTTTGGAGAGGAGCTTTCTTTAAAAAAGACCCGCATTCCGTTATCGCCGGAAATACAGGCCTTGTTCCGATAGCTTCTATAACCGCGAATACACTGGGACTATAATGATTCCTGTGATTGTCTTGTTACAAATTTCTCGCAATACTCTATGACTTGACTCCGGCGAACAATTCCAATAAACCGGTTCATATCATCGACCACAGGTACAAAGTTCTGCACCTTAGCCAAATTAATTAGATCTTCCATATCCGCATCAATCGAGACCGGCTTGTTATTCATACGTAATGGAACGTCCTTCAGCAAAAATTTTGAAGCGTTCTCAAACGAAACCTTGCCCTCCGACTCTTTCATGTACCAGAGCAGATCACCTTCCGTTACCGTGCCGGCATACTCTCCATTACGGTTAAGAATCGGGACTGCTGTATAGCGGTGAAACTCCATCCTCTCAAGCGTTTGGCGCAGCGTAGAATCGAGCGTTACGCAGGCCACCTCCTGTTTCGGAAGTAAAAAAAATGCAATATTCATCTCTTGATCCTCCTCAAAGAGTTCCGAAGGAATTACGGTTCTTTAACTTCCTTTTACTGCCATGCCAATGTGATTATACGTAGCAGCTAAATAATAGTTCCAATTCATTATAACATGAAGACAGTAAGCAGCAGCCATGAGAATGTTTATGGCTGCTGCAATTTATTTATATGAGTTTAGCTTTCCAATTAGAATTACTGCGTAACTGCTGTTGCTTTGGGCTCGAGTGCATTACTTGCTTTTCCCGGCTCAATCAGTTGATCTACTGGTGTTCCTGCATTCATCCAATTATCAATCAGCGCCTTAGCTTCACGCAAATCCTCTTCATCAACGATATCATAATAAAGTCCGTCAATACGTTTTCCTTCGCCCATTACCGTAAAGCTTGAGATATCCATGTCTTTGCCGCCCATGAATTTCTTGGCCAGACTAATGATCATTGAAGGCTCTATATCGGTCTTAAAATTATCGCCCATAATATCCAGCAGCTTTGGAATATTGCCGATTTGGCTGATCGATAACATTTTATTAGCTACAACATCAATAAAAACCTGTTGGCGTTTGGTCCGGTTAAAGTCACTATCTTCACGGTAGCGTGTATAGTTAAGTGCTTCTTGACCGTTATAATTCGACTTTCCACCCTCGATCGTAAACTTTTCATGGTCCTTACCCTTGTTTACAATGTCCTTCTTGATTGGCAGCGGAACGCCTCCAATAGCATCAACGGCATCCTTGAGCCCTTGAAAGTTAATGGTGGCATAATACTGAATATCATGCTCCAGCAGTGCTTCCAGAGTATCCTTAGCCATTTGCTGCCCACCAAAAGCATAAGCATGGGTAATCTTATCTTTTTTATTATCGTTATGCCCAATAATCTCGGTATACGTATCACGTGGAATAGAAATAAGCAGAATTTTGTAATCCTCTGGGCGAACAACAGCATACATCATCGTGTCCGAACGTGCGGTTTCATTGTCGCGTTGATCAGTCCCGAGCAGCATCAGCGAGAATGGATCGCTTTTGTATACAACCGGCTCTGGCTTAACCTTATTCTCATCCTTAAGTGGCTGGTAAGATTCTTCTTTCAGCTTGCTTTCTACCCGATCGGACAAAAAGAGGTCAAAAGCTAATACGGCCAAAGAATTTCGAAAGAGAAAACCTCCCGCTATAATAACGACGAGAACAATTAGCGCAATGTATCTTTTCTTTATTTTTTTCATCTTTGATTCCTTCTTTATTGTAGAATAATTGCACGTACCATATATTTACAATGCCTCCTGATCGTTCTCAGGCAGTCATGGTTTTATTTCTCTCGGCGGCGAATTTACTGTCCCTTATTCCATTATCTTATTGTCCCCCCTTTCAGGAAATTCGGGTCATTCTAAATTATAGAAAAAAAGTTTTTTTGTGTTTCTAAAATAATATGGGATAAAACAATATTTCTATTGTAATCACTAAATTGATAAAAAGAAACAACAAATACCGACATGAATAGGGAAAAAGCACCATACCAAGTAATAATTACTGGTATGATGCTCCAAATTTAACTTCGAATCCCAAGGGCATGTATAATATGTTTTACCCGTTCTCCATAATGTAAACCGCGGAAAAACCCATAATCGAACAATTTAGCAGCACCCTCAAATCGGCTGCCATAAGTCTCCGCCCCCATAACGACCGCAATAAGCCGGTGCCCCTCCCTCTGGGCTGATCCCGCAATACAATATCCCGTCTGGCTATCATATCCAGTCTTCAACCCATCTGCTCCATCGTATGCGTAAGCGCCGCCCATACCTGGAAGCATAAGGTTGCTATTACTAACATATAACCCTTTATCCTTTAATTGCATCTGTGTACGACCGGAAATATTCAGTACATCAGGATGATTATGGATTAGCGCAGCTGCCAATTTGGCTGTATCCCTCGCTGTCATCATCGTCTGGCCACCGATATGCGTAGGCTGACGAATGATACCAAGATCCTTGCTCGACAATCCAGAGGCGTTGGTAAATACCGTATTAGGAGATAAACCTAAACTACGTGCTCTATCATTCATCATAAGTACAAAAGAATCCTCTGATCCTGCCATATATTCTGCCAATGCAACTGCAGCATCATTAGCAGAATATATGGTGATGCCTTCGAATAGCTCCCTTACTGTATAGAAATCTCCTCGTTTTAATGAGAGACTCATACCTCCCATTTGACTGGCGTAAGCACTAATAGGGACTCTATCCTCCCACCTAAGGGTTCCAGAGGTTATGTGATCCAGCACAATCATTTCAGTCATTAATTTAGACACACTGGCCGGTGGCATAGGCACATCGCCGTTTATATTGACCCATATGTCTCCACTATCCATATCTAGCAGCACTGCTGAACCCGCGTCAATATCCGGTTTAAAGCCCAACTCGATAGGCCTCCACACCGTAATTAAGACAACGACTATCAAAGCTGCACCAGCCCATATTAATATCCGTCTCTTCATCGTTGTCATCCTCCATAATATATATGACGAATGAAACAGCAATTTGATTTCACTTTTTGCGTAATTTTTTTTATTTTTTTTAATTTAGTCCTTTATCCACCATTTATTAGGCTCAATTATGGAGCCCAAAGAATCAACACGCACACCTTGTAGACGTTTATTGACAGCAGTAATGCTTTCTCTTTCCGCAAAAAAGATCATTGGAACCTCTTCATTCACTAGCTTCTGCCATTCATAATAGATTTGTTGTCGATAATCTCTATCATACGCCTTCATACTTGTGCCATCGCGAATCAATTCTTCATTCCGCTCCGAGGACCAACGTGGGTAGTTCCACAAATCATTCTCTCTCCAGAGACCTGAAGGATCAGGATCATTAGCTAATCCCCATACCCCGTTAAACAACTCAATGGACGGATCATCAGCCTCCACTGCTTCGTAGAAGGTGTTGAGCTCTTTTAACGCCCCACCATTAAGCTGCACATCAAGTCCCACATTTCGCCAATCCTCCAGAATAGCAGCAGTTCGTAACTCCGCTGAATGACTGCCTAGCATAGAATCATAATGAATAACTAACTTTTCTCCTTTTTGATCCTCACGCAGCCCATCTCCATCAACATCTACAAAACCAGCCTCATCAAGCAGCTGCTTCGCTTTTTCCGGATCATAGGGATACGTATTAATCTGACTATCAGGGATCTTCGCCCAGCTTGCACTGGAAACCGGAGTTTCTATAGGCTTGCCTAACCCATGAGAAAATGATTGAATGATCCCCTCCCGATCAAGTGCATAATACATCGCCTGACGTAATCTTTTATCCGCAAATTTAGGGTTATCCATTACGATTTTTTCAGCTTCACTATCCCAATACCCAAATTTAAACCCTATATACTCATAAGCAAGCTCATTTGATTGTAAAATATTAATATTATCGAGTTTACTCAACTTTTCATAAGTATCTCGTGGGGCATTCTCTATATCAATTACGCCTTGTTCAAACAGGCTGATGATTTCCTTGTCATCAAATACCTTATACAACACACCATCCAATAAAGCCTTACCTTTATAGTATTGATCAAAGCGCTTCATCTCCACCCGCTGGCCAGGTTCAATAAGGCTCACCTCAAAGGGACCAATCCCTATCGGATTTTTTCGCATCTGATCACTCTCAGGCATATCCTTAACAGCGACTCCAGTATAATATTTTTTATTCATCGGATACGGCCATAGATTATCAATCGTATTTACGCGGGCAGCTGTCATTGTTATTTTCAAAGTATAAGGATCTATAACCTTAAGACCTGTTATATTCTTCGCCTCACCTTTATGATAGGCTTCCGCACCTTGAATCATTTCCACACTATAATAACGTGATCCGGTGTAGTCTGGACTAGCAATAGTCTCCATCGCAAATTTCCAGTCCTCTACGGTCAGTTCATCTCCATTATGCCAACGGATTCCCGGTTTGATTTTAAAGGTAAATATTCTATGATCCTCGGACTCCTGCCAAGTGGCGATATTAGGAACCGTTGATAAATCATCATCTATCGTAAACATGGCCTCAGTAATAAACTCCAGCACATGAAAATCATCTTCACCTTCATAAAAAGCAGGCTCAAAGAAGCCCATAAACGGCGATGAGTATCCATAAGTAACTACTCCGCCAGTCTGTGGCTTTTCGACCACCTCATTGTGATGTAAAGATAATGAATTACTGCTGGTACCTGCTCTGCTGCATGCTGACAATACAGTAGTCATCACGAGCATTGTTAACAAGAACCCGCATATCTTCTTATTCTTCATGTGTTCCTTCCCTTCTCTAGTTGAACGTATATCTACATTTAAGCTATGGAATAAATATTTACTGTAACAAAGTTTTAGAATGGTTACAATAACTTCTAAGCTTTAGGCCTATACTCCTGCTTGAATTTACGCATATTTCATAGTATTTATAAAAAAAGAGGGACCTACCTCATAGGCAGATCCTTTTATTACATTATTCTTCATCCTTATGCGTAATTCTCAGGCCTTCGACATGCTTACGCTGCATCAATTTACGCTTTTTACGGGTATCCTTGCTCTCAAAAATTATATCAAAGTCATATTCCTCAGGATACAGCTCATCTTTGGATAGATATGGCTTTAAACGTTTATGATTAATCCGCATTTTTTGCTTCTGGATCATCACTCCGACCATTCCTAAGTGATCTTTTTTCTCATAAACAATTCCTATCCGCCCCAGTGAAGTTACAAGAACGGCATCACCAATTTCATACTGGGTCTGCTTCTCCTTATCGCTCAGTGATTCCACAGACTTTTCTTCTTTTTCAAAATCCTCTATAACAGGTGCAGTCTTCCCTTTCTCTCCCTCTTTGCTAAAAAGACTTGCCCATGCCGACCCATCACCTTTCTGCAGCCTTTGCTGCTGCGCCTCAACGATCTCCCACGATCGCTTGATAACGTTATCCTGGATACCCAGCTTTTTAGCAATTTGCAGAGCATAACTCTCCCCCGCTTCTCCGATAGTCAGACGATACAACGGCTGCAGCGTTTCTTTGTCGAATTCCATTCGTGCATTTTGAAAACCGGCTGTCGCAGCGGCAAAGGCTTTTAGCTCGTTAAAGTGGGTTGTGACGATAATATTCGCCCCTTTACGGCTCAGCTCTTCCAGAACGGCGATTGAGAGGGCGATTCCTTCCCCAGGGTCTGTACCTGCCGCCAGCTCGTCAATGAGCAGCAGCACCCCTTTAGAGGCATCTCTCAGCATTCCCTCAATACTCTTCATTTGTGCCGAAAATGTACTGAGTGATTGGGCCAAACTTTGTCCGTCTCCGATTACACTGATCACATCCGTAAAGACCGTAAACTCACTCCCCTCCTCGACCGGAATCAACAACCCCGATTGAGCCATGAGGGTCAGCAGCCCGAGGGTCTTGAGCACCACCGTTTTCCCGCCTGTATTTGGACCTGTAATGATTAGGGATTTATATCCCTTCCCTATCTCCAGGCTAATTGGAATCATGCCCTGCAGCATGGGATGTCTGCCTCCGTTCATCCTTAGAAAACCCCTATCATTTAGAGTAACCTCAGATGCTCCCAGCGTTCGTGCATATTTTGCTTTGGCAAAAATAAAATCATAGGTGCCTGTAACCTCGATATTTAGGCGCAGTGCAGTTTGTTCCTGTTCTACCATGCTGGTCAGCATACTGAGGATCACAGCTTCTTCACGTGCCTCTTCTCCTAATAACAAATCCAGCTCAATCTGCATGGAGGCGATCTCATCTGGTTCGATGAACACCGTCTGTCCACTTGTGGATTGATCAAGTACCGATCCCTTTATTTGCTTATGATACTCCCGCTTTACGGGGATAACGTAACGTCCACCACGCTGACTATAAATATTCTCTTGCAAAATCGATTGATGGCGCGACATGATCCCGTCAATTTTTTTATGAAGACGTTCTTTAGCTACGCCAATCCGTTTACGAACCCGCTCTAACCCCTTACTAGCTCCATCATCAATTCCCCCAAAGCGGATACAGCGGTCAATTGCTTCCCGCACATGATTTAATTCCAGCAGCGAGGAGGCATAAGCAGCAATCCGGGGAGCACTTTGCTCTTTAGAAGCCATATATTTGCGCAATTGACTACAGCTCTTTAGAAATGTAGCCACTGCAGTGAAGTCTTGCTCACTGTACAGATATCCAGTCCCCATTAGTGACATGATCCACTCAATCCCCTCTAATGAAGGAATCGGTACACTGGACCCCCGCTCCAGCAGCTCTTTAGCTTCAGACGTTTCCTCCATCGCTCTTTGAATGGAAGGCAAATAGGTCATAGGCATAAGCTCTTCTACAGTTTTCTTTCCTACATAAGATACCGCATGACGGCTAAGCTCGGTTTTAATAATTTCGTATTCCAACGTGTTTAGACTTTGTAAATTCACAGCAAATCCTCCTTATTGATCTAACTATTTTTTTGGAACAAAATCTCCCTAACGCAAAAAGGACAAAGAATGCCACTATGGCAGTCCTTGCCCTTCTTTTTATACTATTGTTCTCTGGCGTTTTAAGGTCCCCCTATAAAAGCCAGGGTGGCCGAAAAACAAAAAAACCGTGCTCTAAGAGCACGGTTAATTACAAAGAGAACAATAGCCGTAAAGAGGCCATATGACGCTTCGTGTGTTCTTAACTAAATCATCCACCGTTAGGAACAACAGACATCTGTGCGAGACGGACTCAAATAGAGCACGTAAACGCCAAAAGACGAGCCTGCTAAAGCCTTCCTAATCCAGTGTTATGAAATTGCTAGTTAAGAACGGTCACCAACATCAATATTTCCCCTTTTATTATAGGATAGCTGTAATTTAACACATTCCAGATTGAACGTCAAACGTAATCCGCACGCTGGCTTTTCACAACAAAAAAAGCAGCCGGTTTCCCGACTGCTTCTATAAAACGTCCTATTCCGTTGTGTAAGGAAGCAACGCGATTTGACGCGAGCGTTTTACAGCAATGGTAAGAGCGCGTTGGTATTTTGCACTTGTACCTGTTACACGGCGTGGCAAAATCTTTCCACGTTCGCTGATGAACTTCTTAAGAAGTTCAGTATCTTTATAATCAATGTGAGTAATCTTGTTCACAGTGAAAAAGCAAACTTTTTTACGCTTGTTGCGTCCACCACGACGTGCTGGTCTTTTGTCGTTGTCAGCGCCTTCTCTTGGTTTAAAAGCCATATTCTTTTCAGTCCTTCCTAATTAAAATGGCAAATCATCATCCGATATATCAATCGGTTTACCATCGCCCGAAAAAGGATCTTGAGTATTGTTGTTACGCGAGAAATTATTGTTGTTATTTCCGCGTCCAGCGTTACCACCGCCACCATATGCTGGCTCTTCAGGCATACTACTTGCACCACTTGAAGTATTTCCACCTTCACGGCTTTGTGAAGATTCCAGGAAACGAACATTATCAGCAATAACTTCAGTTACGTATACACGTTTACCTTCGTTATTCTCATAGTTCCGCACTTGGATGCGTCCTTCCACTGCTGTCAGACGACCTTTGCGCAAATAATTGGCACAGGTTTCTGCTAGCTGTCTCCAGGTAACAACCGGGATGAAGTCTGCCTCACGTTCACCGTTCTGGCCCGTAAAGTTACGATCTACGGCAAGCGTAAATTGAGTTACGGCAACACCAGCGGGAGTATAACGAAGTTCCGGGTCACGGGTCAACCGTCCGATCAAAATGATACGGTTCAACAATTCTGGTCCCCTCCTTTAGAGCGATTCATTACAAAGCTTGTCAAGATCTTAAGCAACGTCGTTCGTAATGAGATAACGAATAACTTCGTCAGAAATCTTCATAAGACGTTCTAATTCAGTAACTACTGCAGGTTCTGCATTGAAGTTAACCAAAACATAAACGCCATCACGGAATTTCTTGATCTCATACGCAAGACGGCGTTTACCTTGCACTTCGTGCTTTGTAATTTCCCCGCCATTGGAGATGATGCCTTGGAATTTATCGACTGCTGCTTGAACAGCTTCTTGTTCAATGTCAGGACGAATAATGTACATCACTTCATATTTGCGCATAATTTTCACCTCCTTATGGTCTGAGGCCCCTAATCACGTCAGGAGCAAGGAACGAGCACAAACATAGACTCGCACCTGATTAATATACCAAAACGAGCAGCAGAGTGCAAGCAATATTAATACCGGACAACCCTCCACCCTCTTTTTACATGAAAAAAACCCTACCTGCGCACAATAATCAGTGAATTCATCTGCACTTAAGGAAGGAGCGATAATGATGGGCGAAAAGACAGAATATGAAAAAGGCGACAAAGCCCCCAATCCAGGCATGTATACAGAGGTAGGTGAAGCGCGAAGCTTCCATACCGAAATTCAGAATCCACAGCATATTAAAATGGAAAAAGGGGACACCTTCCCCGAGACCAGTAACAAAAATCGGAAGTGGAAAAAGGTTGAAAAAGCACGTGTACATTAATTAATAATAAATGTGTATAAAAAAACCGACATTACACCATACTATTCTCAGGCAGTACAAAAGAGAGGTGTGGTTCCGTTGGCCGTCGTAGACGAACACAATCACAGGATATCTGATTCAGCATCTATTGTTAGCTGGGAATAGTAGTGGGTTATTGTCTAAAAAGCAGTAACCTCAGCAACGCCTAAATCACTTTAGTCGCTATATACAGAGAAATTCCAACATCATTGATGTACTGCCTCTTAAAGAAGGACCCGAAAGGGCCCTTCTTTTTGCATGTTATGATCTTTTGCAAACAGCTCATTGGACACAAAAAAACCTCCGTTACAGGAACGAAGGATTCATTAAAATGTTATATTATGCTGAAGTGGCGGAGAGGGTGGGATTCGAACCCACGCACGCTGTGACACGCCTAACTGATTTCGAGTCAGCCCCCTTGGGCCTCTTGGGTACCTCTCCGCAGCAAAAATAATTGTATCATGCAGACATGCCATTTGCAAGCTTAATTATTGTCTGTATTTCCCTCTGCAGAACGCAGTACCTTCTTCATATTCTTCTCGAATTTCGCCCGGGGAATCAGAACACTGTGCTGACATCCTGTACACTTAATGCGGATATCCATCCCCATACGAATGATCTCCATCTCATTAGATCCGCAAGGATGCTGTTTCTTCATCTGTACAATATCTCCAAGCTGAAAAACTTTACGTTCCACTACCCTTCCCCCTTTTTCCCCTCTTGTGTAGCTGCGATTTGGCGTCTTGATCCAGTGTCAGGCGTATCCGATACTTCCTGCTCATTTTCTGTTTTTCCCAGTTCAATTTCAGCCTTTGCTTCTTCTTCTGCCTTCAAACGAGCTTCCTCTTCGGCTTGAGCAGCTTGAGCCTGCTCTAGACTGCTTAGTTTCTCTAGTGCCTGCTTAATATCATTCTGAATCTGTCTCTCCGCAACCTCTTTTGCATTGGGTAAACAGCTAGCCGCTATACGAATTACATATTCCGAAGTACTCATGGACTGTATACCGAGCACATTAGGATAAGCAAGCACATTAGAGTTACGCTCTTCTATTCCCTTTAACGCTTCTCCAATCAAACCTAGCGTGGCCTCCAAGCTGCGCTCCATTTTTACAGGAACATCAACTACAGCCAATGCATTCGAGAGAGAATAGTTGGTCACGTTCGTGATTAATCCATTCGGGATAATAAATACTTCTCCAGTTGTGCTTAACAGCCTGGTTGTTCGCAGTCCGATTAATTCTACAGTTCCTTTATAGGTACCTGTTTGAATCACATCACCCACTGCAAATTGATCCTCTAAAATAATAAAGAAACCTGTAATAACATCCTTCACCAAACTTTGTGCCCCAAAACCTACTGCTAAACCAAGTACACCCGCTCCAGCCAACAATGGTGCCAAATCGAAGTGGAACTCAGAAAGCACGAGCATGATCATCACAAAATTACAGATAACTGTCACTACATTTTTCATCAATTCCCCAACCGTAGTAAACCTTCGTGTGTTGGACAGAAGTCTGCCACCGGTTTTACGCTCAAGCGAACGATCAATAATATTAGAAACAATTTTAATAATAACCCGGGTTAAGAGAAAAATAACAAGAATCCGTAGACCCGCAAATAATACATCCGCCCACATATCAGCATCGGTAAACCAATTCCACACCTTATCTTTAAAGCGAATGGCATCTTTTAATGTATCCGCACCGGGTGTATCAGCCTCCAGTATCCACATATTCATCGCATGTACTCCTCCCTACCCCTAAATCAGTATGTAGTTCTCGTTGTGTTTTCCGTAGATGCCGCGTATTTCTATTTCTTGCTCAACTATAATCTTTTTTACCTCTTCCAGCGCATTTTGAAAAAACTGAATTGAAATTGCACAGCCTGCGGTGATTTCCTTCGGAGTTGGAAATATATCAATTTCTATTTCAGCATACTCAAGCAGCATTTCAGCACGAAGCGCCTGCTGGGTGGAGTCAAACGCTATTAACATCTCATCCTGCATATACGTCAAGCCTCTCCATAGGTTTATCGTCCTATCTCTTGCTGCTGTAGTATAAAACCCCTCTTCTATCCATATACTAGATACCAACAAATAGAATCACCTTTAGAAAGGAAGATGGTATGAACTCCTCATCCAAGGCTACAGCAGCGCAAGAAACGTCCTGTTTAAAAATATCACATACAGATCCCGATATCTATTCCGCAATTACTCATCGGCTACTTTTTCACTTTTCACGCACGCGTCCAGAGACTCAAATTATCGTCATCTGTGTAGGCACTGATCGCTCCACCGGAGATTCTCTCGGTCCTCTTGTTGGTACTGCATTATCCCGTTTTCATAGCCCGTTGTTTCATTTATACGGTACCCTTGAGGAACCGGTTCATGCCGTCAATCTTGAAGAGACTTTGTCGCTAATTAATGAAAAATATAATAACCCGTTTGTCATCGGAATAGATGCCTGCTTAGGTCACTCTACTAGTGTTGGCTGCATCCAAGTCGTTGAAGGCCCCCTCAGACCAGGAGCTGGCGTAAATAAACAATTGCCGCCGGTTGGGGATATCCATTTGACTGGAATCGTTAATGTCGGCGGCTTTATGGAGTATTTCGTATTGCAGAATACACGGCTAAGTCTAGTCATGCGATTATCTGATATTATCGCTACAAGTCTATATTCTGCTTTAAAACAATGGAACCTACATGCTACTTCTGCTGCAACGCGAGAGTTATAACTTCTTTCTCTTCCGGCGATAAGGCATATTGTGACTCCCCATTTTGCATAGGCTTGGAGTAAATATATGAGTTTTCACGATTATGAAGGCTGGTTAATACAATGCCACTGCTATTGTCATCCAGAATAGCCACCGAGAAGCTCAAATCATTACCACGTTCACCGAAGGCATTATAACGCTTGAGAGCGATATTTGACTTCATGCTGCGGATTTTGACTTGGGTAGCTTCTATCAACGCTTTTTGCTCACGTTGTTCTTCTTCCAGCATGTCGCTTTGGTTCTTCAGATCAACCAGAAGGCCTTCCAGATCCTCCACACCGCTTCCTGCCATCATGGCCTCATATTTGCGCCGTATAGTCCGCAGCTTAGCTCCCTGGGCGATTACAGTCACTATCAGTACTAGCATAATTACTACGAAACCAAACACAAACCACTGCAACTGTTCATTAATTAATTGATTCATTTCAGACATGAATGGACCATCCTTTTTATTTATCTGCTGCGGGCATCAGCCATATAACTCATCCATAGCAGCTAGCATTCTGCTTATATTATGCTCTGTTGTATCTACGCCTACACTCGCCCGAACAGCACCACTTTCTAGTGTATCAACAGCCTTATGTGCCAGCGGGGTACAATGCATACCCGCTCTGACGGCTATTTTATACTCACGATCTAGACGGTGAGCTATATTCGCCGATTCTTCCCCATCCACTACAAACGACACAATTCCAGTTCTCGGAGCCCCTAATGTGGGTCCTAATAGTTTAATGTTTGGAATATGGGACAACCCCTCCATCAGCAGTTGAGTCAGCTTCCACTCTCTTTCGTGGATAACGGTTGTCCCTATCGATTTTACCTTTTGAACACCGGCTAGTAAACCAGCAATTCCTACCGCATTTTGCGTTCCCGCTTCATACCGATCTGGGCGAACGGAGGGTTGTTCACTATTCTCAGATTGACTGCCTGTGCCTCCATGCATTAAGGGCTCGAGATCCAATTCAGGTGATATATAGAGTCCACCAGTCCCTTGTGGTCCAAGCAATCCTTTATGCCCAGGAAAAGCTAATAAGTCAATATTCATCTTTTTTACATCAATATCAAGCGAGCCTGCACTTTGAGCAGCATCCACTAGAAATATAGCACCCTTTGCTTTAGTTAGATCTCCGATTTCACCAATGGGAAGTATACTACCTAGTAAGTTGGAGCTATGATTACAAATTACCATTTTAGTGTTTGGTCGAAACGTTTTGCCCAATTCCTTCAAATCCAATTGACCCGCCCGATCCACCTTCAGATAATCAACACTTATTCCTAGTGACTTACGTAAATATTCCAAAGGTCTCCGCACAGAATTGTGTTCAGTCATTGTGGAGATTACATGGTCCCCTGCTTTGAGCGTACCTCTAATCGCCATATTTAATGACATCGTAGTGTTTTGGGTAAACGCTATGTCTTGTGCATTAGAAACCCCAAACAACTCCGCCAGCAAACTCCGGGCTCTCACCAACACCCGTCCGCTTCCCATGGCCAGCGAATAATTTCCTCTACCAGCATTTGCTCCCGACTGCAAAGCATTCATCATCGCAGCTGCCACCTCTGGAGGTTTAGGCCAGGACGTAGCCGCATGATCCAAATATACGAAGTCTTCCATAACCCCGCTCCTCGTCTCATACTCTTTTTCATTAAGAAGAAATAACGTTGTCACCCTTTATTGATAATAACCTTATCTGTAGAAAATATAAGGATAATATTCAGCTCTACTTTATACATCCTTATATTTTGAAAAAACATACCCCTACTTATCCGATTACGGATAGCTCAGGATATGTTCTTGGCATAGATACCCATTTAGTTACCCAATAATTCCAACAGTCTTTCTAAGTCCTGCGCACTGTAGTAATTCAGTTCAATCTTCCCTTTTTCCTTACCTTGTTTTATCTTAACCGTTGTTTTAAACCGTTCACGCAATACTTCCTCTACATTATCAATATAGGGATCACGTTTAACAACTTTAATCTTTGTACCGTTCGTCGGCTTTCGATCCAGATTTTTCACCGTTTCTTCAAGCTCTCTTACGCTCCATTGCTGTTCCACGCATTGTTCAGCCAATTGTTTAATAACTTCCGGATCTTTCAAGGCAACAATAGCTCTCGCATGTCCCATAGACATTGTTCCACGTGAAACATATTCTTTTACTTCTTCCGGTAAAGTAAGCAATCTTAGGAAGTTAGCGATGTGTGATCTGGACTTCCCAACTTTCAGAGATAGCTCTTCTTGTGTGAGTGAAAATTGATCCATCAAACCTTGATAAGCAACTGCGATTTCCATGGCGTTTAAATTTTCACGTTGCAAGTTCTCAATCAGGGCGATCTCCATAACCTGTTGATCACTTAGATTTCTTACGACTGCTGGAATCGTAGGTTTACCACAATATTGCGAAGCCCGGAATCTGCGTTCCCCGGCAATGATTTCATACCCCTTCAAAACACTCCGTACAATGATCGGTTGAATCACGCCATGTTGTCTGATAGACTCAGCCAATTCCTGGATTGCTTCTTCATTGAAATCCTTGCGTGGTTGATAAGGGTTAGCTCGCAATTGAGCTAATGGGATTTCTACTACCTTATCATCTTCATTAATAGATAAAGAAGGAATCAGAGCATCCAGACCTTTCCCTAAACGTTTACTCATAAGAAATCACTTCCTTTGCCAACTCTAAATACACTTCTGCTCCCTTTGAGCGAGGATCATAAGTAATAATGGATTGTCCATGAGACGGTGCCTCACTTAAGCGGACATTCCGAGGAATGATAGTTCTGTAAACTTTTTCCTGAAAATACTTTTTAACCTCTTCGATGACTTGGATCCCTAAATTCGTACGGGCATCCAACATGGTTAATAATACTCCCTCTATTTTCAAATGCGGATTAAGATTTTTTTGCACTAGACGCACGGTGTTTAAAAGCTGACTCAACCCTTCGAGCGCATAATATTCACATTGAATCGGAATGATTACCGAATCAGCAGCTGTAAGGGAATTGATCGTCAAAATCCCAAGGGATGGAGGACAATCAATGATGATATAGTCATAATTATTTTTAACCGCATTTAAGGCTTTTTTCAATTTCAACTCTCTGGAAATCGTTGATACTAATTCGATCTCCGCCCCTGCTAATTGAATAGTCGCTGGAATGATGTGCAGTCCTTCATTTTGAGTTTCAAGTATCGTTTCTAGAGGATTTACTTCATTAATGAGAATGTCATATATACAATTCGCTACGTCCGCCTTGTTGATGCCAACGCCGCTGGTAGTGTTGCCTTGAGGATCGATATCAACTAGAAGCACTCTTTTTCCTAATGTAGCCATACCGGCACCTAGGTTCACAGAGGATGTTGTTTTACCGACACCGCCTTTTTGATTTGCTATGGCAATAATCTTGGACACTAATTTCACCTCGAATAGTTAGGAAGAATCTTCTCGTAGATCGCAAGTACAAACGGCCAAACTATGTTACTTTATATAGGCTAAAACTCTAAAATGCAGGACTGAGCAATACATCCTGGTTCAAGTCACACAAAAGGCGGCCAATCACTTTAAGGCCGCCTTCAGCTTTTGAAACAATTTATCTTTTGGGGATTTGGATTACAATCTCGTAATGGTCACCACGGTCATTTTCTGACGTTTTGATTTCCATACCTGAGCCTGACACCATATCAATAGATTGACGAATTGTATTAAGAGCTAGACGAACATCCTTGGTATAGGAGACCCGTTTTGACTTTTTAGTTTGTGAGACTTGTTTATAGAAAGCAATACGAGCTTCCGTCTGTTTAACATTTAATCCTTTTGCAATAATCTCTGCCAAAACTTTTAATTGCATTTCCACACTATCCAGTGATAAGAGTGAACGCGCATGTCTTTCGGAAATCTGACGTTCCATCAATGCTGTCTTAACCTCTTCAGGTAAGTGGAGTAAACGAATCTTATTCGCTATAGTCGACTGACTCTTGCCTAAGCGTTGTGCTAAGCTTTCTTGTGTTAATTGATGAAGATCAATTAACTTCTGATAAGCGACAGCTTCTTCTATGGAGGTCAAACCTTCACGCTGTAGATTTTCTATGAGCGCAATAGATGCAGCCTGCGAATCATTGAACTCACGGACAATAGCAGGGATCGTCTCTAAACCAAGCTTTTTAACTGCCCGCCAGCGCCGTTCACCTGCGATGATCTCATATATAGAATCTCGCATACGTACAACAATAGGCTGAATGACACCATGAGTTTTAATTGTCTGACATAACTCATCAATTTTGTCATCATCGAATATAGTCCGTGGTTGGTAAGGACTGCTAACGACCTCATGAACTGGTATTTGTTTGATTTCTTCTCCGCTGCTCCGCTCGTTAAACCCAAATAGCTTGGTAAATTGTTCTTTCATTCCGTTCATAACCACCTAATTTCGTTATAGTACGATCTTCTTGACCTTCTTCACGGAAAGCATATCGTACAGCAATCTAAAACATTCTGATATTATGGAATTACCTGTAATGAACAGGCATCATAATCTCTCCTTCTTTCGAACAAGAGTACAGAGAAGGAGTTATATACAAAATTAAAGTCTACTATGCTATTCTATCACTTTTCTCTACATAATCATATTCTCCGTAAAGACCTATTTTTCCTGCATTTTTACAGGTGCACAACCAAATCAGCTTATAAATCTAATTTTCATCTAAATTGATATTTATCGATTTTTGTTATCATCATCTTCATAAAAAAAGAGCATTCCCTTTGTTCAAAGGGAATGCTCCTAAAGGAACTTTGAGTATCGGCAATGTTTCACGTGAAACATTATTTCATCAATGGCGTTTTGGCAGGAATTCCCGCTTTTCTTGGATATTTAGCTGGTGTTGCTCCTGTCTTACGGATCATAACAATATGTCGATCCGACTCCTCCACTGGTAAGCTGAACGACTCCACTTTGCTGAGTTCAGCACGAAGCTCTTTTAAGCTGTACTTAGCTTCGCTTAATTCCTCTGAAGGATCGCTGCCCTTCATTGCAGCGAACACCCCATCTTTGCGTGTGAAGGGAAGACAAAATTCATTCAATAAAGACAGTCTTGCTACCGCACGTGCTGTAACCAAATCATAGGCATCACGATGAGTGAACTTGCGCGCGACATCCTCTGCCCGCCCATGGATCAATTGTACATCAGTTAATCCCAATGTCGTACTTACATGCTGCAGAAATGAAATTCGTTTATTGAGCGAATCAACAATCGTTAGCTTCAAATGAGGAAAACATATTTTAAGTGGAATTCCTGGAAAACCAGCTCCTGAACCGATATCTGCGAGATTGGTGACCTCGTTAATATCAAGGAAAAAAGCTAATGAAATAGAATCATAGAAATGCTTTGTATATACCTGCTCTCGCTCAGTTATACCCGTGAGATTCATTTTTTCATTCCAGGATACGAGTTCCTTATAATACAGATCAAATTGTGCTAACTGTTCTGCTGTAAGGGATATGCCTCGTTCCTGTAATAGTTGTGTGAATTGAACTTCCGTATTATCCATAGCTTATCCTTTCGCCGCGGTTACCCGGTTGTAATGCTCAAGATATACAAGAAGAATGGAAATATCAGCAGGTGTAACTCCCGCAATCCGAGAAGCCTGCCCGATAGAGATCGGGTGAATCTTAGTCAGCTTCTGCCGCGCTTCCATCGCTAATCCATGGATTTCATTATAATTAATGTCATCTGGAATTTTTTTCTTCTCCATCTTTTGCAGGCGCTCCACATGTTGAAGTTGTTTTTCTATATATCCGGCATATTTAATTTGGATTTCTACTTGCTCTTTCATTTCTGCATCCAGCATCTCTGGTGATGGTGATACTTGATCAACAAAACTATATACAAGCTCTGGGCGCCGCATCAGAACTAGCAAATTACTGCCATCTACAATAGGTGCCGATTCATATTGCGCTAGTACTTGGTTTACATCAACAGGTTTAACCTTTGTTTCTTGCAGACGAACAATTTCACGCTCCACCCGTTCTTTCTTATCTGTGAAGTTATCGAAACGCTCCTGTGTGATCAAACCAATGTCGTAACCGATAGGTGTAAGTCTTAGATCTGCATTGTCATGGCGAAGCAACAAACGATATTCTGCACGTGAAGTAAGCAGACGGTAAGGTTCATTCGTTCCCTTAGTCACGAGATCATCAATGAGTACACCAATGTATCCCTGTGAACGATCTAGAATTACGGGTTCTTTGTCTTGCACTTTGCGTGCTGCATTAATTCCAGCCATAACCCCTTGGCCTGCTGCTTCCTCATAACCGGAAGTGCCATTGATTTGTCCAGCAGTGAACAGACCTGGAAGACGTTTAGTTTCAAGAGATGGCCATAGCTGTGTAGGAACCATTGCATCATATTCAATAGCATAGCCGTTACGCATCATCTCTACCTTTTCCATACCGGGGATGGAACGTAAGATAGCTAGCTGTACATCCTCAGGAAGACTAGTGGACAGACCTTGTACATAGTATTCCGATGTATTTTTTCCCTCTGGCTCTAAAAAGATCTGATGCTTAGATTTATCACTGAATCTTACGACCTTATCTTCTATAGAAGGGCAATAACGTGGGCCAGTTCCTTCGATAATACCTGTGAACATTGGCGCACGATGAAGGTTATCATTAATAATCTGATGAGTAACCTCAGAGGTATACGTTAACCAACAAGGAAGTTGTTCGTTATCGGATGATTTCGTTTCGAACGAAAAGAATTTCGGTTCATCGTCACCTGGTTGAATTTCTGTCTTAGAGAAATCGATCGTATCACGATGTACACGTGGTGGAGTACCTGTTTTAAAACGCACCAATTCAAACCCAAGCTCCCGCAAATTCTCAGAAAGCTTCACGGATGGCTGTTGATTGTTAGGTCCACTTTCATATGTTAGCTCACCCATAATCACTTTACCGCGCAGGTAAGTACCTGTTGTCAGGATAACAGTCTTACTATGGTATTCGGTGCCAGTCTTCGTAACTACACCTACACAACGTCCATCCTCAACGATTAAACGCTCAACCATCCCTTGACGAAGTGTCAAATTAGGCGTTTTCTCCATAGTTTCCTTCATTGTATGTTGATAAAGGAATTTATCAGCTTGTGCACGTAAAGCATGTACTGCTGGTCCTTTACCTGTATTCAGCATACGCAGTTGAATGAATGTCTTATCTATATTGCGGCCCATTTCTCCGCCAAGCGCATCAATTTCACGCACTACATGTCCTTTGGCAGGTCCGCCTATGGACGGATTGCAGGGCATGAATGCAACCATATCCAGGTTAATTGTGATCATTAACGTACTGCAACCCATCCGGGCTGCAGCCAGTGCTGCTTCACAGCCAGCATGACCAGCGCCAATGACGATAACGTCATAGTTGCCTCCATCATAACTCATGTCCTGTTTCCCCCTTGAAATTATATTAAATCGTGAATCTTATTTTCCTAAACAAAATTGTGAGAATATTTGGTCTAACAAAGAGTCAGCTGCAGTATCGCCAATTATTTCCCCAAGCTGTTCCCATGCGAGCCGTACATCGATTTGAATCATATCAATCGGTATATACTGTTCTGCAGCATCGTATGCATCTTGAAGTGATTTATAGGCTTTTTTGAGCAGGGCTATATGTCTCACATTACTCACATATGTCAAGTCACCCGATTCCAGCTTTCCACCAAAAAAGAGTGTCGAAATGGCATCTTCAAGTTTGTCTAGACCTTCCTCTTCCAGAACGGACATCGGTACAATGTTAGACTCCTCAAAAAACGAGAGCAACTTATCCTTATCCAGTTTGGACGGTAAGTCCATTTTATTCATGATTACTAGGCACTGTCTACCGTGTATTTGTTCCATCAATGCCAATTCATCCTCATGCAGCTCTTCATTAGCATTCAGCACAAGTAGAATCAGGTCGGCGTCACTAACTGCCGCTTTGGAGCGCTCCACCCCAATTTTCTCAACAACATCCATCGTTTCACGAATTCCCGCAGTATCGAGCAGCTTAAGCGGTATATTATTTATCGTTATAAATTCTTCTATTACATCACGTGTTGTTCCCGGAATATCTGTTACAATCGCTTTATTCTCACGAGCTAATGCATTTAGCAATGATGATTTACCAACGTTCGGACGTCCGACAATAGCTGTCGTAATCCCTTCACGAAGTATTTTTCCTTCATTAGATGTCTTAAGCAGCTTTGTTATTCCCTCCATAACCTCACTGCTTTTATCTTTAATAAATTCAGCTGTCATGGATTCTACATCATGTTCTGGATAATCTATATTCACTTCAATATGAGCCAGCATCTCAATAAGTGTGTGGCGTAAAGCATGAATTCGATCCGATAAGGATCCGCTAACCTGTTTTAAAGCTACAGAAAAAGCCCGGTCAGACTTAGAGCGAATCAGATCAATAACAGCCTCAGCCTGCGATAAATCGATACGTCCGCCCAAGAAAGCACGCTTGGTGAACTCCCCCGGCTCGGCTAACCTTATCTCCTGCTGCAGAAGTAAGTCCATCACTCTTCTTACAGAAATTACACCGCCATGAGCACTGATCTCTACTACATCCTCGGTCGTAAAAGAACGTGGTCCTTTCATAACGGTTACCAACACTTCTTCCATCTTCTCTCCGTTATCAGGACTGACGATATGTCCGTAATGAACGGTATGCGATTCCGCTTCAGTTAATGGAATTCGGCTGCGAAATAATGGTGCCACTTGGGAAATAGCCTGTGGGCCACTTACCCGAATAATAGCAATTCCTCCCTCGCCTAATGCCGTCGATACGGCAGCAATGGTGTCACTAAGCATGCTGTTTTTCACCCCAAAACTTATATTTTTTGAATAGAAACGTTCTTTTATTTTTAAAAAAACAATGACCCCTTACATTGGTCAAGGAGTCATTGCATCCATATAGTCTTTACTTCAAGGTTATAACGACGCGGCGATTTGGCTCTTCGCCTTTACTGAGGGTACTCACTTGCCGATGATCCTGTAACCTGGAGTGGATAATCTTGCGCTCCTGAGGAGACATTGGCTCCAATACAACCTCTTTACGAGTGCGAATTACACGTCCGGCTAAACGATCAGCCAGCTCTTCAAGCGTTTTTTTACGGCGCTCACGGAAGTTCTCTGCATCTAACACAAGCCGTATAAAACTGTCGGAATAACGGTTAGCTACAATATTAGCCAAATACTGTAGAGCATCGAGAGTTTGTCCTCTTCTGCCAATTAACAGTCCCAAATCTGGACCGGAAATTTGCAGAATCGTGGATTCCTTGGTGTGGACGATTTCCACCTCCACTTCGAGCCCCATGCTCTTAGCGACATCCACAATGAAATGAACGGCTTCTTGGTAAGCTTCCTCCACCGGTTGTCCGGAATCTTGGCGTGGCACACCGCCGATGGCCTCCTGTTTGCTCTCTCTTGCTGACTGTTGAGGCAGTGACGGAGCACTCGCCGCTGATGCCGGTGCGGCTTCGGCTATCAAGGTTAGTTCAACCTTGGCACCTTTCGCACCGATCAATCCCAGGAATCCTCTTGATGGCTGCTCAAGTACGTTGACCGTTACCCGGTCCTTTTGAACTCCAAGCTGGGTTAGTCCCCGTTCTACAGCTTCTTCAATGGTTTTCCCTGTTGCGACGACTTTGCTCATTTTGACTTTTTGGCTCCCTTCGATGACTTGTTACCGCCTTTGCTCTTCGGAGCAGGACTGGAGTCATCTGTACTTTTTACAGCACTTGCGATTGCCAATTTGTGTTTATCATTGTTGCGGTATAAGAAGTAGTTCTGAATAATAGTGTAAAGGTTACTGTACACCCAGTATAGTGGCAAGGCTGCAGGGAAGTTGTACGACATAACGAAGATCAGAACTGGATAGATCATCATCATGAACTGCATTGGCCCTTGTTGTTGCACTGGATTCATTTTGGTCATCATTCTAGTTTGAATAAATGTTGTTAATGCTGCTAGCACTGGTAAGATAAACAGATGATCCGGTTTACCTAGCTCCAGCCACAAGAAGGTGTGCTCCCGCAAATGTGGATTATAGTAGATCGAGTTGTAGAGAGCGATAAAGATAGGCATTTGAACGATCAGCGGTAAACAACCCGCCATTGGGTTAACCTTGTTTTCTTGGAACAAACGCATTGTTTCTTGCTGCACCTTTTCAGGTGTGTCTTTATATTTTTTCTGGATCTTTTGGAGTTCCGGCTGAATGGCTTGCATTGCACGCGAGCTCTTCACCTGTTTAATAGTAAGCGGAAGAATCAACGTGCGGACAATAATAACCATCACAAGTACGGCTAAACCATATTCTCCGTTAAACCAATCTGCAAACTTGTCCAAGGCAATGGCGAAATAATACACTACATTACTTTGCCAGAAGCCTCCATTCTTCAAATCCTCCGTAGTGTGCGTAACAGCAGTCGACGGAGCGCATCCCGACAGAACAGCTAACGACAACACCATTACCGTGATGAGGAGAAACCATTTTCCTCGTCTAGTCTTCATTAGAGACACTTCAAAACCCCTCTCTTAAACATTCCATTCCACCGTAAATCATACCATAATTATGAATACAAATAAACAAGCCTCTTAAGCACCCTTTATTTGCGGGAAGCCTTGAGTAGCTTGGCTTTACGAAGCACATGCAGCACACTTTTTTCGAGCTCTGCATACTCCATGGAAAGCGCTCCTTTTCTTACGATAAACACCATGTCTAAGCCACCTGCAATCTCGGGTTCATGGTGACGGACGATTTCCTTAACTAATCTTCTCATACGGTTACGGACAACCGCGTTTCCGACCTTTTTGCTAACAGACACACCTACTCTAAATCGTTCTACCTCTTTTTTGCCAAACCAATACACTACAAATTGATGATTCGCAAATGACTTCCCATGGCGGTATACACGACTGAAGTCGGCACGGTTTCGTAAACGTAACTTTTTGTGCACGGGAATCTCCTTCATAAAAATCCGGTTTAAGTGTCCCTCCGAATTTTTTCTTCTAATAGTATAGGCATTTGCAAGCAGCCATAAACGACCACATTCACTGTGCTGAAATTAAGCTTCTATATATAGTAGGAAAAATAATTTCAACTTCTCACAAAATATTTCTCAATATACGTTAAATAGCCCCGCAAAGTGTAGCTAGCGCATTAAGCGAGATCCTAGACTTTTGCAGAGCAATAATAATAAAAAGCAGTAAAAAAAGACCACCGCAGTGGTCCCTTAGTGGCCTAACTTACGCACTCAAAACTTTTCTGCCTTTCAAGCGGCGAGCTGCCAGCACTTTACGGCCGTTTTTCGTGCTCATTCTTTTACGGAAACCGTGAACCTTACTACGTTTGCTCACATTTGGTCTAAATGTCGGTCTCATAATTGCACCTCCCTTACAGGAACTTAATTACTGTCATATAAGCAGAAACGGACTAAGCCGTCCTTATAGTAGGGACAGTATCTACAAGAATCATCATTTTTATATATCGAGACATATCCTTACAGAAAACACCTTTATATATTTAAACACATTTTATGAGCAAAAGTCAACCTAGTAACCGGCTTGTTCCTCCCCCTCAAGCTCAGGTGTTTATCCACAACTCTCCCCAGAAAAAAAGTAATCCACAAGATATGACAGTTATCCACCTGTGATCAAAAAATAAAGTCGACTGCTCACAGTTGAGCACAACCTGTGTATAAAATTATCGAACCTTTGGCGTAAAGTGTCGAACCGTAAACAAATTATCAACAATATGTAGTGGTGTTCCTAATAATTGTACACAAGTGCTTGAATTTGTGGATAAAATAGCCCTGCTCATTGAAAAATAAGGGGCGTTTTGCTATGATGGTATTACTTTTGAATGTGAATAGATTTGTTTGTTCTCTTAATTATCAACAAGCTGTGGATAAAGTTGTGAACAAATCAAATTTATCCATATTTTTTTGTCTCTTCATATTGCCTACTGGGGATAAATATCAGCACCAACCTATTTTCTTCGACATTTCCACTTCATGGCTGATGCCACATTTGGAAGATTTAAAGGAGTGACAGTCT